>NZ_SNXC01000008.1 GCF_004362145.1 Marinomonas balearica | reverse complement strand
GTAGTGTGGGGGATCCCATGTGAGAGTAGGTCGTCGTCAAGCTTCTAATACAGAAAGCCCTGATCAGAAATGGTCAGGGCTTTTCTCGTTTCTGAGATACGCAATCCTGACAGAAGTCCTGAATCCTGAATTGAGATCAGAAACGAGAGACTAATTCGCTCCCAGAGCCTGTCGAAGGCTGGTTTAAAGGGATTAAAAAGACTTATAAAAATTTATAGCTTCGATAGAATTTGAATTCTAAGAGCACCATTTTTCATTTCAAACAGCTTGACCCGCCTTTTTAAATACGACCACTGGCCGTTCAAGCACTAAAGACTCTTCTGTGCGGCAATTATTCTTTTATTGTTCAGCGAGCTCCGTCACCTTTAATGTCCTCTAAATCTGTTCTTTTATATATAAAGTATGTGCTTACTAAGGGCTATTACTTTTTCATGATGCACTTTGGCGTTATGACATTTAAAGGTATTGGTGATATCGGGCAGTGACATCTTTTGTTTTAGGTGTGCAGTGCTTGTTACTTGAATTTAGTGGGCAAGTTTCTATAGAAATCGTGCATAGTTGAGGGTTTATTGAAGTAGATGAAAAGCATTTGGTGTACTTAAAGAGTTGTCTGGTTGTGTTGAGCATAAGAGAAATATACCTAAAACAGTCAAGAGAATTGGTTGTTTAGCGATGAGGACGATAAAATATTGCTTTGCGAATGATAAAGGGTGGAAAAGAGTATACTCCTGATACTGTAACTTACTGTGTCTATGAGCATTTATATGAGATGGCAAAGATGGTCGAACAAGGTCTCGGTGCGGTGATTGCTTATAATATGGTCTATAACTGATAAAAAAATGGTAAATATAGCTGTTGTTCCAGTCGTTACTCAGTTATTTGTGTTTTAAATAGAATTAACTAAAAAAAGACTTGCACTAAATCTGTAGATCCTTAATATACGCCCTCGCTGACACGGACAACCACTCAGAACAACGAGTGAGACACTAAGAAGAACACTTCTAAGTAACCGAATCGGTACGCTCTTTAAAATAGATAATCAGATAATTTGTGTGGGCGCTCGCTGGAGACTTCTAAAAAATTAAAGTCTTTGATGAGTGAACACGTCAAT
>NZ_SNXC01000007.1 GCF_004362145.1 Marinomonas balearica | reverse complement strand
GTAGTGTGGGGGATCCCATGTGAGAGTAGGTCGTCGTCAAGCTTCTAATACAGAAAGCCCTGATCAGAAATGGTCAGGGCTTTTCTCGTTTCTGAGATACGCAATCCTGACTGAAGTCCTGAATCCTTAGTTTGAGACAAGAAACAAGAGACTAATTCGCTCCCAGAGCCTGTCGAAGGCTGGTTTAAAGGGGATTGAAAAGGCCTATAACCCTTCGTTAGACACACTTATTGGGACGGTATGTACAATCTATCATAACCAAATTTCACAGTTGGCTTGGAGCTTGCTTCTATGGCTGATAGAAATTTTTAACTGACAGGTTTGAATCAGGGAGTAGAAGATGAGCCAACAAACCCTTTCGCGATCACTTTCCATCATTTGTGCTGCATTATCCGTAAGTCATTACACATGGGCAAATCAAGCCGCTGATGCTGTCGCACCAGAACACAGCAGTGGCGTTCATTCAACGCAACTTAATATCTCAAATGACTGGATGGTCACAGCGGCTAACCCAATAGCGAGTCAAGCTGGGGCTGACGTTATTCAAAAAGGTGGCAGTGCGATTGACGCCATGGTGGCAATTCAATTGATGCTCGGCCTTGTGGAGCCGCAATCTTCTGGTATTGGTGGTGGCGCCTTTTTAGTCTACTGGGATGCAAACGCCAACAAATTGACAACCTTTGATGGACGGGAAACCGCACCTAATGCGGCGACGCCACGCCTTTTTCAAAATGAAAATGGCGAACCACTGAAATTTTACGATGCAGTGGTTGGGGGGCGTTCAGTCGGTACGCCCGGTACCTTAAAGTTATTGTGGGACACTCACCAAAAGTACGGAAAACTCGCGTGGTCGGATCTCATTGAACCCATTGCGAAACGTGCGGAATCGGGATTCGAAATCAGCCCTAGACTCGCGACGCTCATTACTAAAGATAGTAAGCGCCTATCTCGCTTCCCTGAAACCAAAGCCTACTTCTTCGATGAAAAGGGCGAGCCAAAACAACAAGGCACGCTACTTAAGAATCCTGACTACGCGGCGACCTTAAGGCGCATCGCGGCGGACGGAGCCGATGCGTTTTATAAAGGCAAAATTGCACAAGATATTATAGAGACCGTTCAGAGCGCACCGGGGAATCCTGGCGTATTGTCTCAAATCGATTTCGACAGCTATCAAATAAAAGAGCGCTCCCCTGTGTGCGTTGCCTATCAGCAATACGATGTGTGCGGCATGGGACCTCCGAGTTCTGGCGCGCTCACCATCGGACAAATTTTAGGCTTAACTTCTGCGTTTCCCTTAAATGAATGGGGGCCAGATGCCGCGGAATCTTGGCAAGTATTGGGGGATGCATCGCGCCTCGCATTCGCTGACCGAGGTCGTTATATGGCAGATGAAGACTATGTACCCATGCCAACCGCAGGCTTGCTCGACACAAACTACTTAGCGAGCCGTGCCAATCAAATTACACCCAAAACCGCCTTGGATTCAGTCGCCGCAGGTTCACCACCTTGGCAATACGCCACGACACTCGGTGACGACATTGCCATTGAGCTTCCGTCTACCAGTCATTTTAATGTCGTGGACAAAGACGGTAACGTCGTCTCAATCACTACCACAATCGAAAATGGCTTTGGGTCGCGTTTAATGACCAATGGTTTTCTACTAAATAACGAACTAACCGACTTTTCGTTTAAAAGTCATGATAAAGAAGGCCGCCCTATTGCTAACCGTTTAGAACCCGGAAAGCGTCCGCGTTCTTCCATGTCACCGACCATTATCATGAAGAATGGAAAACCTTACATGGCGATTGGGTCGCCGGGTGGCAGCCGTATTATTGGCTACGTTGCGCAATCCATCATCGCGCATACGCAATGGGGAATGGATATCCAGTCGGCGATCAACTTACCGCACATATTGAACCGCTTCGGAACAATGGACTTAGAAAAAGGCACGGATGCAGAACGTCATAAAGCGGCATTGGAAACAATGGGCTTTAAAGTCAACATACGAGACCTCAACTCCGGCCTACATGCTATTCGCATAACCGATGATGGCCAACTCGAAGGCGCTGCCGACCCAAGGCGCGAAGGCACCGCGATAGGAGGGTAACTGGAACTGTCTCTCCCCCGCTATCAAAAAGAAAATTAGCGGGGGAGATTAAAAGGAGGTCTTTCAGTGTAGAAACAAAATGAATCGAAAGTTCATAAATGTACTGCTTCTTAAACTGGGGTGCAGATATCTCACCTTGGTTTACATTGTACTCTTTTTAATGTGACTCATAGATCGCATCTTGCAACCTAGGAAGAGCTTTCAAAACCTCTATTAAAATCAAAAAACTGCGCTTATATGCAGTCTATTTTTGCCTTATCTCAAAAATGGCACACTATTTCCGAGGTGAATTAAATTCACTTTCTCGGTTCGTATACCATGCTGTTAGAAAGTGTACTAATATCAGGCATATAGTGAATGAATGGCCGAAATAGTGTGCCATACCGAAAAATACATAGACGCATGCCCGTCGACATGGCACGGTTTTTCCGAAAGGCTAAAACTCTATTTAGGTCAGAGTGTTAGAGGTAGGGTAAAAATCATACCTGTGCGGTTGAGCATGCCTATTAATAAAATGTTATGTGAAATGAGAATTATCGAAGCTTCGGAATCTGATAAAGATTCAATGTTGTCATTATCGAAAATGCAA
>NZ_SNXC01000006.1:2052-4131 GCF_004362145.1 Marinomonas balearica | reverse complement strand
GGAAATCAATGGTTCTTTGGACTAAAAGCACATATTGGTGTCGATGCAAAACGCGGCTTAGTGCATAGCTTTACTACTACACCCGCCAATGATCACGATCTAAACCAAATCCATAATCTCATACATGGCGAAGAGTCATTTGTGTCAGCCGACTCAGGCTACCGTGGTGTAGAAAAACGAGAGGAAACTAACGGAAAGAAGCTGGATTGGTTGATTGCTGAAATGCCCAGTAAGATACGAGCTTGGAAGAAACGTCCTCGTATAAATAAGAATCCCATCCGAACAGAGTATTTAAAGGCCAGTATCAGAGCCAAAGTCGAGTACCCGTTTAGAATACTAAAATGCCAGTTTGGCTTCCGAAAAGTCGTCTACAAAGGCTTGTCTAAGAATGACAATAAGCTTGCCGTCTTATTTGCACTTGGAAACTTACTGCGAGTCGACCAAATGATACGATCTGCACGGGGTTAGTCCATCTAGCGACTCCAAAAATGGGAGTAAAAATCCCAAAATGGCGTTAAAAGCGCTCGAAATTTATGTTTATAGAGCGCAAATGTAAAACTTCAACCCTGAGTGACTAATAGACTGAGTTATTCGCAGGTTCCTTAAGGGTTATACGGCGGCGCAGCCGCAGTTATAACCGTCTGTTGAACTGCCGCGTCTTTATATAGGAAATTTGCTTTTTTCATGATGCGACCTCCCTGTGTCTTTGCGGTGTACTATCGAGTGCTCTTGTCCTTAAATCAGGCTAATAAGACTCTTTTTGATCATTTTTTGATCGTCCATCTCTATAGTTTTACCCAGATCCTAGGCAATTGGCAAGCCTAACCTCTCAGGGTCTTTGACCTGATTCTATTCTCGCTGACATTCGAGCAAAGTTATGGGTGGCCTGCATTGCATTGGGAATCACGCTTAGGTTGTTTGTTATGTTGAGGCTACTCGCCTATCTTCTTTGACATATTGAAACCTGTAATTTCAAAACCAACGTCTTTATACAACTTAAGTGCACGCTCATTATGATAAGCCACTCTCAGTTTAATTTGATTAATACCACTAGATTTCAACTGATTTTCAAGCTCTGAGATTGATTGAGTCCCATAGCCGAAGCCTCGATACTCATTTGAAATATAAAAATCATAAATAAATGTAGATTTATCTTCAATTTTCACTGAATGCCAGAGATAACCTACAATCTTCATTTTATCGTCGATTTCAGCATCAATACACAGTAGAGAATGCTCACTACTTTCAAGCCCGTCTGGAAAACAACGGTGCAAGTCTTTCTTTGCCAACTCGATAGCAAGATCTAAAGAATGACCATAATTTGCGGCAATTTCCTGACTGTAATCGTCAATAAAATACTGACAATAATCTGGATATTCATCTTGCCGCATTTCTCTAAGTACAATCATATCAACCCTTTAAATACGATATATTCGAACCGCAACATACGCCGCATTAAGATGTGAGCAGCGCTTGGCTATACTTGAGCGAAGCGAAACTACCAAGCGTTGCGAATCACTCTTAAATGCTTTGTTATATGCGTGCTAGACATTACCACTGTCAGACGAATTAAAGGAAAACATCCGCACTTCATCACGAGGAAACCAACCCAATTTTTCATAGAATGATTGAGCATTAAGGTTTTCATTGGCTACAAACAGATGAGTTTTCGCTATACCCATTTTTTCAAGAGCATCTACTGCAGATGATATCAGTTTGGCACCAATACCTTTACCTCGACAGATCGAGTCGACCGCCAAGTGTTGCACGTAACCTCGACGACCGTCTGTACCCACTAAGATTGCACCAACAATAATGTCACCATCTAAAGCAACAAAGCTGAGGTTTGGGTTGCGTTCTAAGTATTTGCCAATGTTCTCTCTAGAATCTGCGTCACGCAACAACATGGCTTCTGTTTGAGACCATAATTCAATTACTTGAGAGTAATCTGAGATATCCATTTCTCTAATCAATGCTATTTTCCTTCTGAGCATATAACAATTAAGGGTTATACGGCGGCGCAGCCGCAGTTATAACCGTCTGTTGAACTGCCGCGTCTTTATATAGGGAATTTGCTTT
>NZ_SNXC01000006.1:0-1955 GCF_004362145.1 Marinomonas balearica | reverse complement strand
TCCTTCTGAGCATATAACAATTAAGGGTTATACGGCGGCGCAGCCGCAGTTATAACCGTCTGTTGAACTGCCGCGTCTTTATATAGGGAATTTGCTTTTTTCATGATGCGACTTCCCTGTGTCTTTGCGGTGTATTTTCGAGTGCTCTTGTCCTTAAATCAGGCTCAAAATACTCTTTTTGATCGTTTTTTTATCGTCTATCTCTATAGTTTTACCCAGATCCTAGGCGATTGGCAAGCCTAACCCCTCAGGGTCTTTGACCTGACTCTATTCTCGCTGACGTTCGAGCAAAGTTATGGGTGGCCTGCATTGTTGGCTCTGATTCACACACATCAGTCAGGGCTAAACGGATTTTATTATCGAGTTTCTTATCGGATTTACGCATAATACTTTGGGATCATGGGTCAGTTAGAATTTAATTTAACTCTGACCCTAATTATTTATCTCAGGAATATTAGAAATAGTATCGACTAGGTATTTTTCACTCATGAGCATTAACGCTTGCAACAGGGGCGAGCAACTTGTTGCGAGTCCAAGCCACAACGTGGCTGAACCTGATTGCACTTGTTATACGAAAACAATTTATGACCACCAATTATTAAGCCTATGTTTGGGCAATTCGTGATTTTTACCGTTTAGGCCTATCCCTATTTCTTGTGAAAATTTATCCATCAAGGCACTGTAGCTTTTATCGATGTCACATTGAAGTGGGCATTCATGATCTTCTACAAATAAATCATCCCACTTATTATCCCAATCTGCTCCATAAGCTGCCTTATGTTGAGTTGATTCAACTCGAATAGCTGCATCTTTACCCCAGCCTCTATAGGAGAGAAAACACACTTTCATAAGCTCTTCATAGCAAGCTGAAAGTTCAGAAGAAAAAAGTGCTGCCGATGTATGAATTTTTTTATCTAATTCTCTTTTTCTAGCAACTACGTCGAGTGGGTTTAACTCTTTCCAATTTCCGATATGCAGCATGAAGCAATAAATATCATTGATTTTTGGAGAAACTTCATCGAAAACTTTAATACGCCATTGAATTATTGTTTGATTCTCCCATTGCTTCTGCTCTATAGATTTTATATTTCTGTTAATTAAATATCCAAACACTAATACAATCATTGGAGTCGACATTGAAACAAATAATTTGATAATTTCAAGAGAATTCCAAATGTGTGCTACTTCCATATATCCCTCCTTTCGTATAACAATTAAGGGTTATACGGCGGCGCAGCCGCAGTTATAACCGTCTGTTGAACTGCCGCGTCTTTATATAGGGGATTTGCTTTTTTCATGATGCGACCTCCCTGTGTCTCTGCGGTGTGTTTTCGAGTGCTCTTGTCCTTAAATCAGGCTCAAAATACTCTTTTTGATCGTTTTTTTATCGTCTATCTCTATAGTTTTACCCAGATCCTAGGCAATTGGCAACCCTAACCTCTCAGGGTCTTTGACCTGATTCTATTCTCGCTGACGTTCGAGCAAAGTTATGGGTGGCCTGCATTGTTTTCTTCTGAGCATATAACAATTAAGGGTTATACGGCGGCGCAGCCGCAGTTATAACCGTCTGTTGAACTGCCGCGTCTTTATATAGGGAATTTGCTTTTTTCATGATGCGACCTCCCTGTGTCTTTGCGGTGTATTTTCGAGTGCTCTTGTCCTTAAATCAGGCTAAGAAGACTCTTTATGATCGTTTTTTTATCGTCTATCTCTATAGTTTTACCCAGATCCTAGGCGACTGGCAAGCCTAACCTCTCAGGGTCTTTGACCTGATTCTATTTTCGCTGACGTTCGAGCAAAGTTATGGGTGGCCTGCATTGTTTCGGTTTTCAAAGAACGCTCCGCGAAGCGGCTTAGTTCAACGCCTCAAACACCGGCTTGGTGAAGTTGGCGGCTTTTTTGCGCAAGCGAAAAAGGTGACAGCTTTACCAAGTCCGAGTGATTTGACTTGTTAT
>NZ_SNXC01000005.1 GCF_004362145.1 Marinomonas balearica | reverse complement strand
GGTACGCTCTTTAAAATAGATAATCAGATAATTTGTGTGGGCGCTCGCTGGAGACTTCTAAAAAATTAAAGTCTTTGATGAGTGAACACGTCAATTCGCTTTACAGTCTTTCAACTTAGGTTGGAAGGCAATAGTTAAAGTCAGACGTTATTCATGAGTTAGAGCAAATTCTTTTAACTGAAGAGTTTGATCATGGCTCAGATTGAACGCTGGCGGCAGGCTTAACACATGCAAGTCGAGCGGTAACAGATCTAGCTTGCTAGATGCTGACGAGCGGCGGACGGGTGAGTAACGCGTAGGAATCTGCCTGGTAGTGGGGGACAACATGTGGAAACGCATGCTAATACCGCATACGCCCTTTTGGGGAAAGGAGGGGATCTTCGGACCTTCCGCTATCAGATGAGCCTGCGTGAGATTAGCTAGTTGGTGGGGTAAAGGCCTACCAAGGCGACGATCTCTAGCTGGTCTGAGAGGATGATCAGCCACACTGGGACTGAGACACGGCCCAGACTCCTACGGGAGGCAGCAGTGGGGAATATTGGACAATGGGGGCAACCCTGATCCAGCCATGCCGCGTGTGTGAAGAAGGCCTTAGGGTTGTAAAGCACTTTCAGGAGTGAGGAAGGATGCTTGATTAATACTCAAGTATCTTGACGTTAGCTCCAGAAGAAGCACCGGCTAACTCTGTGCCAGCAGCCGCGGTAATACAGAGGGTGCAAGCGTTAATCGGAATTACTGGGCGTAAAGCGCGCGTAGGTGGTTTGTTAAGTCAGATGTGAAAGCCCAGGGCTCAACCTTGGAATTGCACCTGATACTGGCAGGCTAGAGTACGGTAGAGGGATGTGGAATTTCCTGTGTAGCGGTGAAATGCGTAGATATAGGAAGGAACATCAGTGGCGAAGGCGACATCCTGGACTGATACTGACACTGAGGTGCGAAAGCGTGGGGAGCAAACAGGATTAGATACCCTGGTAGTCCACGCCGTAAACGATGTCTACTAGCCGTTGGTCGATTTTAGATTAGTGGCGCAGCTAACGCGATAAGTAGACCGCCTGGGGAGTACGGCCGCAAGGTTAAAACTCAAATGAATTGACGGGGGCCCGCACAAGCGGTGGAGCATGTGGTTTAATTCGAAGCAACGCGAAGAACCTTACCTACTCTTGACATCCAGAGAACTTAGCAGAGATGCTTTGGTGCCTTCGGGAACTCTGAGACAGGTGCTGCATGGCTGTCGTCAGCTCGTGTTGTGAAATGTTGGGTTAAGTCCCGTAACGAGCGCAACCCTTATCCTTATTTGCCAGCACTTCGGGTGGGAACTCTAAGGAGACTGCCGGTGACAAACCGGAGGAAGGTGGGGACGACGTCAAGTCATCATGGCCCTTACGAGTAGGGCTACACACGTGCTACAATGGCGCATACAGAGGGCAGCGAACTAGCGATAGTAAGCAAATCCCAAAAAGTGCGTCGTAGTCCGGATTGGAGTCTGCAACTCGACTCCATGAAGTCGGAATCGCTAGTAATCGTGGATCAGAATGCCACGGTGAATACGTTCCCGGGCCTTGTACACACCGCCCGTCACACCATGGGAGTTGATTGCTCCAGAAGTAGCTAGCTTAACCCTTCGGGGATGGCGGTTACCACGGAGTGGTCAATGACTGGGGTGAAGTCGTAACAAGGTAGCCCTAGGGGAACCTGGGGCTGGATCACCTCCTTAAACGATAAGAGGCTCTGGTGAGCGTTCACACAAATTATCTGATGGCTATGAGTTCTCATAGCACCCTATCTTAAAAGCGTTATAGACAGAGTTCTAAGCAAGAAGTTTGACTGATTTACTCATCAAGCATCTGACTTAGTGCTTTGCACTAAACTTGCTCTTTAACAATATGACTTTTTGAAATAGACGATAATCAAGCGTCAAACCGGTGGATTGATATTTGAATCTCTTAATTCCTTCTGAGATTTGAATAAACAATCTAACAATCGTAAATCCAAAGAGGTACAAAAGCTCTTTGGTATGTAGTTCAATTTTTCTGATTCAGTTTACTGAATGAGATCATTTTGGGTTATATGGTCAAGTGACCAAGCGTGCACGGTGGATGCCTTGGCAGTCAGAGGCGATGAAGGACGTGGTAATCTGCGATAAGCTTGGGGGAGTCGATAAACAGACTTTGATCCCGAGATTTCCGAATGGGGAAACCCACCCGCTTGCGGGTATCGTAACGTGAATACATAGCGTTACGAGGCGAACGAGGGGAACTGAAACATCTAAGTACCCTTAGGAAAAGAAATCAATTGAGATTCCCTTAGTAGCGGCGAGCGAAAGGGGATTAGCCCTTAAGTTGATTTGGTGTTAGTAGAAGACTCTGGAAAGGGTCGCCATAGTGGGTGATAGCCCCGTATACGAAAATGCCTTATCAATGAAATCGAGTAAGACGGGACACGTGATATCCTGTTTGAATATGGGGGGACCATCCTCCAAGGCTAAATACTCCTGACTGACCGATAGTGAACCAGTACCGTGAGGGAAAGGCGAAAAGAACCCCTGTGAGGGGAGTGAAATAGATCCTGAAACCGTGTACGTACAAGCAGTGGGAGCCGACTTAGTTCGGTGACTGCGTACCTTTTGTATAATGGGTCAACGACTTATTTTCAGTAGCAAGGTTAAGCATTTAGTGGAGCCGTAGGGAAACCGAGTCTTAATAGGGCGTTTAGTTGCTGGGAATAGACCCGAAACCGGGCGATCTATCCATGAGCAGGTTGAAGGTTGAGTAACATCAACTGGAGGACCGAACTCACACACGTTGAAAAGTTTGGAGATGACTTGTGGATAGGAGTGAAAGGCTAATCAAGCCCGGAGATAGCTGGTTCTCCTCGAAAGCTATTTAGGTAGCGCCTCGCGTATTGCCGTTGGGGGTAGAGCACTGTTTGGGCTAGGGGGTCATCCCGACTTACCAACCCCATGCAAACTCCGAATACCAATGAGTATGAGCGCGGGAGACACACGGCGGGTGCTAACGTCCGTCGTGGAAAGGGAAACAACCCAGACCGTCAGCTAAGGTCCCAAAGTTACAGTTAAGTGGGAAACGATGTGGGAAGGCTTAGACAGCTAGGAGGTTGGCTTAGAAGCAGCCACCCTTTAAAGAAAGCGTAATAGCTCACTAGTCGAGTCGGCCTGCGCGGAAGATATAACGGGGCTAAACTGTACACCGAAGCTACGGATACTAGTTTACTAGTATGGTAGAGGAGCGTTCTGTAAGCCGTTGAAGCGGAAGCTGTAAGGCACCGTGGAGGTATCAGAAGTGCGAATGTTGACATGAGTAACGATAAAGGGGGTGAAAAACCCCCTCGCCGGAAGACCAAGGGTTCCTGTCCCATGCTAATCAGGGCAGGGTGAGTCGGCCCCTAAGGCGAGGCTGAAAAGCGTAGTCGATGGGAAACAGGTTAATATTCCTGTACCGATGTATATTGCGATGGAGAGACGGAGAAGGCTAGGCCAGCGCGGCGATGGTTGTCCGCGTTTAAGGTTGTAGGCTGAGGGTTTAGGTAAATCCGGACCCTCTTAAGGCTGAGAATTGATGACGAACCCTCTTTTGGGTGAAGTGGTTGATGCCATGCTTCCAGGAAAAACTTCTAAGCTTCAGATATACATAGACCGTACCCCAAACCGACACAGGTGGTCAGGTAGAGAATACCAAGGCGCTTGAGAGAACTCGGGTGAAGGAACTAGGCAAAATGGCACCGTAACTTCGGGAGAAGGTGCGCCGGTTAGGGTGATGAGACTTGCTCTCTAAGCCTTGATCGGTCGAAGATACCAGGTGGCTGCGACTGTTTATTAAAAACACAGCACTCTGCAAACACGAAAGTGGACGTATAGGGTGTGACGCCTGCCCGGTGCTTGAAGGTTAATTGATGGGGTTAGCGTAAGCGAAGCTCTTGATCGAAGCCCAAGTAAACGGCGGCCGTAACTATAACGGTCCTAAGGTAGCGAAATTCCTTGTCGGGTAAGTTCCGACCTGCACGAATGGCGTAACGATGGCCACACTGTCTCCACCCGAGACTCAGTGAAATTGAAATCGCAGTGAAGATGCTGTGTATCCGCGGCTAGACGGAAAGACCCCGTGAACCTTTACTATAGCTTCACAGTGAACTTTGAACCTACTTGTGTAGGATAGGTGGGAGGCTTTGAAACTTGGACGCCAGTTCAAGCGGAGCCAATCTTGAAATACCACCCTGGTATGTTTGAGGTTCTAACTCAGGTCCCTTATCGGGATCGAGGACACTGTGTGGTGGGTAGTTTGACTGGGGCGGTCTCCTCCCAAAGAGTAACGGAGGAGCACGAAGGTGCGCTCAGCATGGTCGGAAATCATGCATAGAGTGTAAAGGCAAAAGCGCGCTTAACTGCGAGACAGACACGTCGAGCAGGTACGAAAGTAGGTCTTAGTGATCCGGTGGTTCTGTATGGAAGGGCCATCGCTCAACGGATAAAAGGTACTCCGGGGATAACAGGCTGATACCGCCCAAGAGTTCACATCGACGGCGGTGTTTGGCACCTCGATGTCGGCTCATCACATCCTGGGGCTGAAGCCGGTCCCAAGGGTATGGCTGTTCGCCATTTAAAGTGGTACGCGAGCTGGGTTTAGAACGTCGTGAGACAGTTCGGTCCCTATCTGCCGTGGACGTTTGAGATTTGAGAGGAGCTGCTCCTAGTACGAGAGGACCGGAGTGGACGAACCTCTGGTGTTCCGGTTGTCACGCCAGTGGCATTGCCGGGTAGCTATGTTCGGACGGGATAACCGCTGAAAGCATCTAAGCGGGAAGCCTCCCTCAAGATGAGATCTCACTGGAACTTTAAGTTCCCTAAAGAGCCGTTCGAGACTAGGACGTTGATAGGTTGGGTGTGTAAGGGTTGTGAGGCCTTGAGCTAACCAATACTAATTGCTCGTGAGGCTTGACCATATAACACCAAAGTGGTTTTGAGAAAGACTGCGAAGTGCATATGAATTTACGACGCTCTTGATAAGAGAGTGGGTTTGAAGTTTGATTAGAGTTATTTCAAAAAGCATTGTTAAAGCAACTGATTGCGTTGAGTGATTCAATCTATGAATTAGATTGAAAAAGCCAGCAGAATCAGTAAGATAAGCCAAGTAACGAACTTGTGTGTTTTGGGAAGAGATCGGAGAAATAATCGGTCACCCAGAACGAACACATCCCAGTTTGCTTGACGATCACAGAGGCGTTGAACCACCTGATCCCATCCCGAACTCAGAAGTGAAAAGCGCCATCGCCGATGGTAGTGTGGGGGATCCCATGTGAGAGTAGGTCGTCGTCAAGCTTCTAATACAGAAAGCCCTGATCAGAAATGGTCAGGGCTTTTCTCGTTTCTGA
>NZ_SNXC01000004.1 GCF_004362145.1 Marinomonas balearica | reverse complement strand
AAGCTCTACATCATTCAGAATCTTCAGTAATTCCATAATCTCAGGAATATTAGAAATAGTATCGACTAGGTATTTTTCACTCATGACCATTAACAACGCCTCACTAAGAGGCGAGTAATTGTTGGCTAAAATGTGAAGCGAAGCGGAACCGAGCCAACTGTTACGAGTCCTGCTTTAGTGACTTGTTAAGTCTCTCTTCGTACAAACTAAGCTTACTTAAAAACTGTTCGATAAAAGCTATATCTCTTTCGCTTGATGCTAAAGTGAACGCAAAATCAGTCTCTTTTCTTATTATTTCGCATTGTTCTAATGTTGCACCGTCCATTGCATATAAAATACCTGTGGGCCACTCATGCTCGCAATGTGAAAGCCAATTTAAAATGCTTTCTAAAAGTAGAGTTCGACCTTTAGAGTTTGAAGAATCGATTTCGTAACATTTACGATAGAAATCCATCTCAACCAAGGAACCTAGTTCTTCGAAAACGCCTTTGGTTTGATATACATTTTGAATTAGCTTACCAAGCCATAAAGTAGAGTTGTAGTCTTTAGACTCAAAGCCTTCTTTTAGTATCGGGTATACCAAATTAATAAATATTTCATATCTGATACAGCTATGACGGTTCTTTTCAAGGTTTGGTAAATACGACCAAACCCAATCTTTAATTTCTTCACGACTCTTAAACGAGTCGACAAATTTTTTAACAGATGCAGTCGCTTGCTTTTTTAAGCCAGCTTCTAGTTCTTTCTCAAAACTTTCGTAATACTCGATATTCATAAGAGACTTAACATTTTATTAATAGGCATGCTCATTTATCCAGTCGGGTTATTTCACATTTATTTCTAACCCTTTGAATTAAAATAATTTTTCAACCCTCCCGAAAAAGCGAGCATTGAAAACGAGCATGCGCATATGTATTTATCGGTATGGCACACTATTTCGGCCGACCGTTCGCTATAAACTTGATACTAATACACTTTGAGAAAGCGTAGAAGACGAAGCGAGAAGGTGAATATCGTTCACCTTAGAAATAGTGTGCCATTTTTGAGATGAGGCAAAAATAGGCTGGATATAGACCCTCCCGGCCTCCCCCTTAAGTAAGGGAGAGGAGTTAGACCGAGGTATTGAGTGTTCCCGTCGGTTACTAGCGAAAAGTGATGGGAGGCCTGTATTACTTTCGTATTAGTCAGCCCTTAAAATGGATACGACCGCTTCACATTAATAACTTTTTTTCCAAAGCTGACGTTTTTTACGGCCAACGGGCTCACTACTGCTCATCGCAACTGACAATAACTTGCGTTCTTCGCTCGGTGTCACGTTAAAAAAGCCTTTGTAAGTCGTGCTAAAGTGCGGGGCTGAAGCAAATCCACACTCCTGACCTATCTCTAATATTGACCGATCTGTTTGCGTAATCAGCTGCTTAGCATGGTTAAGTCGAATTCCTAGATAATAACGTGAGGGAACGGTATCCAAGTTTTGCTTAAAAAGCCGTTCTAAATGGCGTCTTGAAACACCGACATGAAAGGCAATATCGTCCGACGACAAAGGCTCACGAATGTTCGCTTCCATCAACTGAACCGCATCGACTAATTTAGGTTGGCCGGTTCCAATTCTTGCCTGCAACGGAATTCGTTGAGGGTCTTCATGGGTACGGATGCGTTCACACACGAATTGTTCTGAGATGGTACTCGCGAGCTCCATTCCATGCTCTTTTCCGATCAAAAATAGCATCATGTCCATCGCAGCCGTACCACCGCTGCACGTATAACGATCACGATCCACTTCGAACAAGTGGTTGGAAACAATGGTGTTAGGAAACTCATCTCTTAAATTTGAAATACTCCACCAATGAATTGTTGCTCGATAACCGTTTAAGAGACCGGCTTTCGCTAAAAGATAGCTGCCCGTACACACGCCGCCCAGTGAAACGCCTTTTGATGCCATTAGCTTCAACCATGTTTCCATGCTCGGATCATCAATCTGGGTAACGGGGGAAGAGCCACAAATAAAAACGGCATCGAGATCATTCGGCGCTTCATCTGTTAAATACTGAGCAACGGACAAGGTACCAGAATTCGAAAGTACCTCTTTCGTATTTTTCCCGATAGTACAAAATCGATATAGCTCTTTACCGCTCACCCAATTCGCCATATGAAGCGTTTCTATTGCTGACGAAAATGCGAGCATAGAGAACTCAGGCAGCAGTAAAAAACCGTATTTTTGCGGTTTTTTACCTAACTTCATGATTTCTCTTGATGCATATTTAATTTTGTCCAATTTTTTTTCCTGCGACAAGCCAACATAAACCCATGTAATTTCGTTTAAAATGAATATTAAGGGCTCAGCTTTCTTTTTTTCAGCTATATTTTGTTGTTGAGACACAAAGATATAACAAAATGTCGCTATTGAAAAAGTAATCAACTTCAAAAGCACTCGATTTTTCATAATAATCGTAAGTGCGGTTTTGAAGATGCTCTAAAAAAACATAATTAAAATATAAGTTTAGACCACCACCCCCACTCATGAGGATGAGTTAATATGACTGACAACAAAAAAGGCGAAATAATCGCCAGAATCGAAGCAGACATTCACAGCAATTTCTCTGCTAACGAAGCCGCACAACTGATCAATCTAACTCAGCTTTATTTCCATGACCTTTTAGTTGAGGACATGGAAAGCGAATCCATTGATAACCTATATGGCAATATAGTCTGTCAGTGGGATTTCATGAAACAGCGTTCGCCCGGCACACCTAAAGTTCGTGTTTACAACCCAAACTATGAAGAACACAGCTGGCAATCGACGCATACCGTTATTGAAATTCTGACGGACGATATGCCATTTCTTGTTTCGTCTTTTAACATGGCATTGGTTCGTCTTGGTCATACCATTCACTTTACTGCGCATCCAATGGTGCCTGTTACCCGCTCTAAGAAAGGCGAACTCACAACGATAGAGCTTGATATCCATAACCACTTCAACGAAGCCCTTATTCGGTTTGAAGTAGACCACTTGTCAGATATCAACGTTATGGAGCAAATCAAACAGGAGCTGTTATCAACCCTAGACGATGTTGCGAATTCCGTCCAAGATTGGTCGGGAATGAAAGCCAAGCTCAACGACATAATAAACGAGTCCTCCAGCCTTGAGCATCTGCAAAATGATCCGACACATCTGGAAAATTTGGACTTTTTACGTTGGGTCGAAAACGATCATTTTACTTTTATTGGGTTCCGCGAATACGACCTTGTTCAAGGTAATAAAGAGACCCACCTGAAACTTGTTGAAGGTTCAGGTATGGGGACATTCCGTGATCTCGACAAACGCAAAGTAAAACGAGATATCACATTAAACGATCGAATCGCCGAACTCGCCGTTAACCCCAACAACATGTTGGTCATTACGAAGTCGACGGCCATTTCCACCGTACATCGCCCTGTTCACTTAGATTACCTTGGCGTAAAACGATTCGACAAAAACGGCAAGGTCGTTGGTGAGTGGCGCTTCTTTGGTCTGTATTCTTCAGCGGCTTATGTGGCACGCCTGCAAGATGTTCCTTTGCTGCGCAAGAAGCTTGAGCATATTGTTGAAAACATCAATGTCGACAACAACAGCCATAAGGGCAAGAACCTTAAGCACATTCTGAACAGTTACCCACGCGACGAAATGCTACAAGCACCCGCGTTGGATCTAACTCACACAATTGAAAGCATCCTTGCCATACAAGAACGTCGCCAATTGCGCGTATTTTTGCGTAAAGACATTTACGGACGTTTTCTCAACGCGCTCGTGTATGTACCTCGTGATCGCTACAACACAGAATTACGTATGAAGATGCAAGAGATCCTTATGGATGCTTGCAATGGCACAAGTTCAGAGTTCAATGTTCAATTCTCGCAGCTCGTACTCGCGCGCGTTAACTTCACGATTCAAATAGCCGATCCTCAAACGAATCGCGTTATTAACGCTCAAGACATCCAAGCAAAAATGCAAGAAGCCATGGCATCTTGGGACGACAAGCTTCTTGAAGCGTTGCATACCAGTACAGGCGAAGAAAAAGGCAATCACCTTTTCGAAGCGTACGCGCCATTCCTTCCAGCTGCGTACAGAGAAGACTTTGCGCCAAATACCGCAGTACTTGATATTGAACGCTTAAATGAACTTGCCAGTGAGAGAGAGATTTCCACTCATCTATACCGTCAAGTCGGCCAATCAAAGAATAACTATTTCTTTAAAGTATACGGTTCGGGAACAACCCTTGTGCTGTCCGACGTACTTCCAATTTTGGAATGCATGGGTCTTCGAGTACTCGAAGCACGCCCTTACGAGCTAGACCAAAATGGGGACGGAAGAGCAAACACTTGGGTCGTTGAATTCGCGATTAGCGTTAACGATGGTGTCAACCTTGAAAAGAAAGCACAGCGAGAAGCCTTCCAAGACGCATTTAATCAAGTATTCCTTCGCCGAGTTGAAAATGATCGCTTTAACTCTTTGGTACTCGACGCGTCCTTGACTTGGCGTCAGGTTACTATGCTTCGTGCTGTCACTAAGTACTTAAATCAGTTACAAATCCCATTCTCACGCCCATATATGCAGCAGACCTTAGAGAAGAACGCCAACATTGCACGTTTGTTGGTTCAACTCTTTGAGCAACGCTTCCATCCAGAGATGGAAAATAAGCGTGGAGACAAAGTAGCCAAACTAGAAGAAAAGCTTGAGGCCGCTTTTGATCAGGTCGCTAATTTGGACGAGGATCGGATACTTAAGCATTATTTGTCTGTTATTCAGGCAATGCTTCGTACGAACTTCTATCAGAATACAGAGCTGGGTGATGTAAAAGATTATGTGTCTTTCAAGCTAGACCCGACGCAAATTCCTGCTGTGCCACTGCCAAGACCGCAATTTGAAATATTTGTCTATGCGCCTTGGGTTGAAGGTGTACACATGCGCGGCGGTAAAGTGGCTCGTGGTGGCTTACGCTGGTCTGATCGAATGGAAGATTTTCGTACCGAAGTACTTGGCTTGGTTAAAGCACAGATGGTTAAGAACGCCGTTATCGTACCCGCAGGGGCGAAAGGTGGATTTGTTGCTAAGCAACTCAAGAAAAACGCATCTCGTGAGCAAGTACAAGCGGAAGTTATTCATTGTTACACCACATTCATTTCTGGTTTATTGGACATCACAGACAACTTAATGCAGAACAAAGTTGTTCAGCCAAAATCGGTTGTTCGCTATGACGAAGATGACCCTTATCTCGTGGTGGCAGCAGACAAAGGAACGGCGACTTTCTCCGACATCGCCAATAGCATTTCCGAGAAATACGGTTTCTGGTTGGGTGATGCGTTTGCGTCTGGTGGTTCAAACGGTTACGACCACAAGAAAATGGGGATCACAGCACGCGGTGCTTGGGAATCGGTAAAACGTCAATTTACAGAAATCGGTATTAACTGCCAAACGACGGACTTCACCGCCGTGGGTATCGGTGACATGGCCGGCGATGTATTTGGTAACGGCATGCTTCTTTCTGAACATACGCGTCTTGTTGCAGCATTTAACCATATGCACATATTCATCGACCCTATTCCGAACGCTGAAACATCGTTTGTCGAGCGCAAACGTTTGTTCGAATTACCACGTTCATCTTGGGAAGATTACAATAAAGAGTTGATTTCAAAAGGCGGTGGTATATTTAGCCGCAGTGCGAAATCCATTCCCATAAATGCCGATATCCGCAAAGCACTCGGCATTGAAGGTAATGTTAAATCAATGGCACCGACCGATTTAATCTCCGCGATCTTGAAAGCGCCAGTCGACCTTCTCTGGAACGGCGGTATCGGTACGTATGCAAAATCCGAATCTGAAAGTCACTCAGACGTTGGGGACAGTGGAAACGATTCACTTCGAGTCAACGGTAACGAGCTAAGGTGTAAAATTGTCGGTGAAGGGGGCAACCTTGGTTTGACTCAGCGCGCGCGTATTGAGTTTGCTCAAACAGGCGGCTTAATGAGTACCGATGCGATTGACAACTCAGCAGGTGTAGACAGTTCAGACCACGAAGTTAACATTAAAATCTTGCTTAATCGTGTTGTCGAAAATGGCGACATGACAGAAAAGCAGCGTAATGTATTGTTAGCTGAAATGACAGACGAAGTCGGCAAGCTCGTTCTTAGCCATAACGTTGGCCAAAGCCACGTATTGTCTCTAGAAAACTCTCAAGCTTCTGAAAAACTGGCGGATCACTGGCGCTTAATGCTGTCTCTAGTACGAGAAGGACGCTTACACCGTCAGATTGAATTCTTACCTACCGACGGCCAAATCCGCAAGCGCATGAACAAAGGCGCGGGATTAACTCGACCTGAAATCTCCGTTCTGCTCGCTTACGCGAAAATCAAATTCTATACCCAGTTAGTGGAAGACGGCATTGGCAATGACGCGGATTTAATTGAACAAATTAAAGATTACTTCCCTAAACCTTTGACCGAGCGCTTTGGCGACGACATGAACACTCATCCGCTGGCGCAAGAAATTGTCGCTGCGCATGTAACGAATAATGTCGGCAATCGCATGGGGCCAACATTCGGCACTCATGTTCAAGAAGAGACAAGTGCGTCTGCACTCAACATTGTTCGTGCTTACATGGCGGCCGAAGAAATATTCGGTATTCCTGCATTGTGGGACGCGATCAACGCTCTCGAATTTGAAGTGGATAACAGCATTCTTAATAAACTGCTGATCCGAATTCAAGTATTGGTTGAACGTGCGACGTTGTGGTTACTGCGCAATACACGTGAAAGCTTGTCTATTCAACGTTTAATAGAAACTTATAAACCGGGTATCGCAGCCATTCGCACTAATATGCAGGCCATCTTGACCGACCCAAGCTTGGAGCACCTAGAAGACTTAACTTCTTCACTCACTGAGCAAGGAGTCCCTGCAGAAGTCGCAAGAGCAATGACATCAAACCACTATCTGTTCTATGGGTTGGATATCATTCGTGTCGCGTCTAACACTGAGCGTGAAGTTCTCGACGTCGCTCAAACATATTTCACGCTTGAAACCGATCTTGATCTTCACTGGTTACGCCACAGCGTAAACGAATTACCAGCAGAAGATATGTGGTCACGCAGAGCGAAAGCGGGCTTAGGTGATGAAGTGGATAATGGACTTAGGACATTAACTCAGGAAGTCATTCAAACCAGCGCAGAAATTAACGAACTCGAAGAACGCTTAAGTCACTGGCGTGAACTCAACAGCGATAACATCAAACATTATCGTGCAACGTTCAACGAGATAAAAACAGAAACAGATTTAAGTCTCGCTATGGTCTCTGTTGCTATTCGCGAACTCAGAAATCTGATATAAATCTAAGGCGGTCAAACGATTGGCCGCCTGAATTTTTAAGAGGTAAATAAAGTGGCAGAGCAAGTAACGAGAGCAACCTTTGACGAAGTAATGGTTCCAAATTACGCACCTTCGGATATTATTCCAGTGCGCGGTGAAGGCTCTCGAGTTTGGGATAAAAATGGAAAAGAGTATGTGGATTTTGCGGGCGGCATTGCCGTGACAGCATTAGGCCACTCCCATCCCACATTGGTAAAAGCAATGCGAGATCAGGCAGATCAACTGTGGCATTTGTCCAATGTAATGACCAATGAACCGGCGCTTCGATTAGCTAAAAAGCTAACTGAAAAAACCTTCGCTGAACGCGTGTTTTTCGCAAACAGCGGTGGTGAAGCAAACGAAGCGGCATTCAAACTTGCTCGACGCTACGCATATGACCATGTAGGTCCTGAGAAGAACGAGATTATTTCGTTCTACCAGTCGTTCCATGGCCGAACCTTATTTACCGTAACAGTCGGCGGACAACCAAAATACACTGAAGGCTTTGAACCGGCTCCGGGAGGCATCAAGCATTGTGACTACAATGATATTGAGCAACTTAAGGGGCTAATCTCAGATAAAACATGTGCTGTTGTGATGGAACCAATTCAAGGAGAAGGCGGCGTGATTCCAGCCAACCTTGAATTTGCTAAACAGGTTCGTGAATTATGTGATGCACACAATGCACTGCTCGTTTTCGATGAAGTGCAATCTGGAGTGGGTCGTACGGGTACATTGTTCGCTTACGAACAACTTGGTGTAACGCCTGATATCCTTACATCAGCAAAAGCTCTCGGTAACGGTTTCCCAGTTGGCGCGATGCTGACAACGGCCAAAATCGCAGCCAGCTTAGCGTTCGGTACTCACGGTAGCACCTATGGCGGCAACCCTATGGCGTGTGTTATCGCAGAAGCCGTGATTGACATCATTGGGACAGACGAGGTGTTAGAAGGCGTAAATGCACGTCACGAGTTATATATTGACGGATTGAAAGCCATTAATGCCAAATACAACCTATTCAAAGACATTAGGGGTATGGGGTTATTAATCGGTGCAGAACTGGTTGATGAACTCGCTGGACATGGTAAAGACTTCTTCGCCGAAAGTGCAAACCAAGGCCTCCTTATTTTGGTTGCAGGTCCTAATGTTATTCGATTGGCTCCGTCGTTAATCATCCCAGAAGAAGATATTAACGAAGGTCTTAAGCGTTTTGAACTTGCGGTTCAAAACGTTATGGAAAAATTGAAGTCTGAGTAATTTAGATTTTCAATAATCTTTAAGAAGACAAACGATAAAACTCAAAAGGTGTTTGGCAACAAACACCTTTTTTCTTTACTAAAATCCTTCTAGGCTCCATTTTTTACCCAAAGACGCCGTACCTTTTACACAAACCTTTTGAATTTCATCGCTCTTAATATCCAGTAATGTTTGTATTTCAGAAGGGCTGCCCATCACACGACCTTGCTCAAATTTTGCTTCGTCAATGCCATAGTGCCTAAATAAATACGCAGCCAAAGCACCGCTGGCACTGCCTGTTGCCGATTCTTCATTAATGCCAAATAAAGGCGCAAAATTTCGAGTACTTGCGGTGAAATGTTCAACGGCAGGGTTCATCTCAAAAACATGGAAGCCGATAACAGAGTTTTCTTGAGAAAATTGTTTGATCAGTTCGAAATTAGGCTTTATTTGATCAAGTACACCGTTTGGCACCTGTATCAATACATCTGCTATTCCCGTTGAAATGATTTCAGGGGGAGGTACATTATCGTGCAACACTGCGTGAGGAATGCCAAACATGCGCTCAATATCTATGTCCGGCACATTTCCTTTTAGGATGGGTTTGCTTTGTTCTTGAACGACGTATCCTTGCGCATCAACCGACACCTCTAACACACCAACTTTAGTTTCTTGGGTGTAATGCTCGTCGCTTAGTATCCCTAGTTCTTTCATTAACCAAAATACTGCGACGGTCGCATGGCCACAAAAATCAATTTCATCTGTCGGCGTATAAAATTCTATTTTAAAATCCGCAACATCACTTTGACTCACAAAGGCCGTTTCTGAAACACCTATTTTTGTCGCTATTCGTTGTCTTTCCTGCCGAGTCATAAAATCCGCATTAAGTACCACCCCCGCAGGGTTTCCACCCGCTCCCTGAAATGTAAATGCATTGACTAAGTAAACCATTTTATCTGGCATCTAACCGGCATCCTCTGTAAGCAATGTTTCTCAAAAACTCAGCTTAGAGCGTTCAATATGAATAAACAACTATGAAACTTAAATACTTCCATACAGTCATAGCTTATTGGTAATGCACTTACTTCATTGTCCTCATTGAATAAGTGGTTTAAGCTGATCAATTATGCAATTTTTTGAATAGAGAGCCTAAAAGTGTTCGATTCTTTTTTTCCAAAACCCAAATTATTCTTTCTCAGTTTTGCGATATGGGCACTGTTGTGCGTCGTTGGTTGGTATACAGTTGTACAAGACCTCGGATCAACCTTAAGCTTGGCGCATATAGTCGGTATTGAATTTCCTCTAGCCTTGACTCCAGATGCTGATGCAAGCGCTAACGCTGCATTCCAGAGTGCTCAGAGTTCTGCTATTGATGCTTGGCTTTATCAATTTATGCTTGTTTGCTACGGCATTTTCGTTGGCGCTTGGATGCTTTACGGTGGACAACAGTGGGGAAAATGGTCAGTTGCCGGTTCGGCACTAATTATGTTTATCACCTGGTTCCACGTTCAGGTTGGTGTTTGGATCAATGAATGGTATGGCACTTTCTACGACCTTATTCAAAAGAGTCTAACAACTCCTGGAGAAGTCACTTTACAAGAGTACTTCTTCCAACTGTCTTCCGTCACAGTAATCGTTCTGATATCCATGACTGTATCTATATTTAAAAGCTTCTTTATCAGCCATTATGTTTTCCGCTGGCGTACTGCAATGAACAATGCGTACACGAAAAAATGGGGAAACGTGCGACATATTGAAGGGGCTTCCCAACGTATTCAAGAAGACACTATGCGCTTCGCTTCTATTGTCGAAGGATTAGGGGTACGTTTTCTAGATTCAATCATGACTCTTATCGCTTTCCTCCCAATTCTATGGACGCTTTCCAGTTATGTAAAAGAGCTTCCATTAATAGGAGAAGTACCACAAGCACTAGTATTTGTTGCCATTCTTTGGTCTGCATTTGGTACAGCATTACTTGCCATTTCAGGTATAAAATTGCCTGGCCTTGAGTTCAACAATCAAAAAGTTGAAGCTGCTTACCGCAAAGAGCTAGTCTACGGAGAAGATCATGTTGATCGGGCGGAGCCGGAGCATTTAAAAGAACTCTTCAGCGGAGTCAGACAAAACTATTTCAAACTCTATTTCCATTATTTGTACTTCAATGTCGTTCGATATTCTTATCTAGGTTTCGGCCAGTTCATACCTTTTATCGCACTCGGGCCGTCTATCGTTGCAGGTGTGTTTACGTTGGGTATCATGCAAAGAATCATTTCTGCATTTAACCAAGTTGAAGGCTCCTTTCAGTTTCTGGTGAGCTCATGGACAACGATCGTAGAGTTGCTTTCGATACATAAACGACTCAAAGCGTTCGAGAAAGAAATTGCAAATGGCGATGCATCGTCAACAGATCAAAGCCAACAACCTGCCTCTTAATGATTATTTTTGAGTGTTGCGAGGAACATCATGCTCGCAACACTCTTGCATCTAAATCACAAAAACATCCCATAGACACGCGAATAGATACGAATAGCTGGTTCCAGTAACGACATCTGGACTGTATACTATTTAAACACTTGTCTTATTTACATTTCGCCTTGCTTAACACCATTGGACTGATTATGTTTGGAACGACTGTTTGGGGCCTCGCTCTTGGGCAAGCATTACTTATCACTGGCAATATACTGCTTATCTCAGTCGCTGCATTAGTCGGCCAGCATCTCGCACCTGATCCTGATTACGCCACGGTTCCGATCGCTCTCCAGTATATTGGGCTAATGTGTATCACCCTCCCCGCCGCACACGTGATGAAATGGGTAGGTCGGAAGAAAGGCTTTTTAATCGGAAATGTGTTCGGCGTCGTTGGGGCATGTTTGGCCTATATGGCACTGTCAGTCGACAATTTTTATATTTTTTGTTGTGGGACTTTTACGCTCGGAATGTCAATTGGTGTAGGTCAGCAGTATCGATATGCGGCAGCAGAAAACGCGCCTAAGAACAAAATCCCACAATCTATCAGCTTGATTATGGCCGCTGGGATTATCGCAGCGATATTGGGCCCTAATGTCGCAGTTTGGTTCGAACATTGGTTCCCAGATGTACAGTATCAAGGTGCTTTTTTAGCACTGATCATTGTCTATCTTCTCACTATGGTCATTATTCAACTCTTACCTTTAAAAAAACCTTCAATAGAAGAACAGCAAGGCCATACAAGATCCTACAAAGAACTGCTTAAACAAAACGATCTGTTGGGAGCTATTGTTGCAGGTGCTATTGGGTATGGCGTTATGGTCTTGATCATGACGGCAACGCCACTGGCTATGATGCATTCAGGCCACAATTTTAGTGATACAGCTTCGACCATCCAATGGCATGTGCTTGGCATGTTCGCACCCTCCTTCTTTACCGGAAAGCTCATTAGTCGATTTGGATGCAGTAAAGTTATTCAAACAGGTTGTCTGATGCTCGTCGGTTGTATCGCGTTGACGCAATTTGGAATCACTTATTGGCATTTCAGTATCGCATTGGCGCTGTTAGGAATTGGGTGGAACTTCACTTTCATCGGCGCGACTAGTCTTTTAACAGGCACTTATCAACCCGCAGAAAAAGCAAAGGTACAAGGTCTAAACGACTTAATTGTATTTACATGCAGTGCGGCGGCAAGTCTGTTGGCGGGCTATTGGCAAAATATTTTTGGCTGGCAGCTTTTGAACCTAATGATGATTCCATTCATTTTTTCGGCCATGATAACGGTCGCGGCGATTCAAAAACGTGCTGAGCTGTATGTAGAGTCCAATTAATATGACATGCTCAGAGAAACATAAATCGCCAAACGCTTAAGATTCACTCGTTACTGCTTGTAGACGTCTTTGTCTAAGCCGTACTTACGCATTTTGTCGTATAGGGTTTTTCGCGGTAAACCCAGAGCATCCATCGTTCCTTTTATTGAGCCTTTTTTACGCATCAGCTCCTGCTCTAAAAGCGTTTTTTCAAAACGCTCTACTTGCTCGGGTAACGTCATTACGCCGGGGTTATTCTCGTTAATGATAATTTGATCGAACTCAAACGAGCCTGCTTCACCCATTAACACATAACGTTCAGCAAGGTTACGCAGCTCACGTACGTTCCCCGGCCAATCATAATTCAATAGGCTGTGCATTCTTGCTGCTGAAAGAGGCTGAGATTCTCGCTTATATTGCGCAGTCGCTACAAGACCAAAGTGCTGCCAGAGTAGCGGAATATCATCTTTACGCTCTCTTAGCGAAGGAATATCGACCCGCACAACATTCAGCCGATAATATAAATCTTGACGGAAAACGCCTTCGTCACTTAGGTCTTTTAGATCCACTTTGGTCGCAGCAAGAATGCGCAAATCCAGATCAATGGCTTTATTCGAGCCAAGTCGTTCAACACGACGCTCTTCTAATACGCGTAGCAGTCGAATTTGCATCGACATAGGCATGCTTTCAATTTCATCAAGAAACAAAGTACCGCCATTTGCATGCTCCAATTTGCCAATACGCTGGGCTTTTGCATCAGTAAAGGCGCCTTTTTCATGGCCAAACAGCTCGGATTCCATAATAGAATCCGGCACCGCACCACAGTTTATTGCGACAAATGGATTGGAGCGACGAGAACTGTGTTCATGAATATAACGAGCAACCATTTCTTTGCCCGTTCCGGTTTCGCCCTGAATCAAGATATCCGCTCCAGTATCTGCAACATGCAAAAGCGCCTGACGTAAACGATGCATTCCAGGAGTATTACCAATGATTCGCGGACCCGGCGCATTTTGTGCGGCAAGTTCAAGACGAAGATTACGGTTTTCGAGCGTCAGCTGACGTTTTTCACTGGCTCTTTTGACCACTTCAATGAAATCTTCATTAGAAAAGGGCTTCTCAATGAAATCGTACGCACCTTCTCGAATTGCTGTTACTGCCATGGATATATCTCCATGCCCAGTAATTAAGATAAAAGGAATTTCCGGATCGATTTTCTTTACTTCGTTAAAGAAATCCAAACCACTTTTACCCGGTAAGTTTATGTCGCAAACGATCACGCCATGCCAATCTATGGAGATGAGATCGATTGCAGATTGAGCATTCGCCAGTGCCGTTACATCAAAATCTTCCAGTTGAAGCGTTTGTGCTATAGCCATTCTAACCGCTTGTTCGTCATCTATGAGCAGCACTTTATCCAGCGACATCTCTTACCTCTACAAATTCATGCTCGAAAAAAGCGGGTAGAGTAACATAAAACTCTGCTCCGCCTTGAGGGTGATTTTGTGCAGCAATTTCTCCCCCCATGGATTCAACGATCCGTTGACTAATTGAAAGCCCTAATCCTAACCCAACACCGAGTGACTTCGTCGTGAAAAACGGTTCAAACAGACGGGATAAATCCGATTGTGAAAAACCAGGGCCGGTATCATGAATGGCAAGCTGAACTTTCGAGCCTTCTACGGTACACGCCGATATATCGATTATACGTCGCTGGGGTTTAGCGTCTTCAATCGCGTCTACAGAGTTCGCCAGAATGTTTACTATAACCTGTTCTAAAAACACCATATCGCCCATCACCATAAGCGGGCAATCATTGAGCCCTGACAACTCAATTTGTCCTTCTTTCATTCTCGATGACATGATGCGTATTGCACCATTGAGTGCAGATTGAATACTGATCGGTCGCGGCGCAACATCGCCCTTTCTCGCAAACACTTTAAACCGAGCGATAATATCGCCCATGTGATGACCAAGCTGGCTAATTTGTTGTAAATTCATCTCAACCTGATCAATTCGGCCTTTTTCAAGAAACTTCAAACTGTTGTCTGAAAACGCTCGAATTGCTGTGAGCGGTTGGTTTAACTCATGATTTAAACCAGCGCTTAATTGACCTAATACCGCCATCTTGGCTGTCTGAATAAGCTCTTCCTGAGTTTCTTTGTGTTCTATCACTTCTTGTCGAAGTCGATCATTGGCTTCTTCTAACGCCCCCGTTCGGTCTCGAACACGCTCTTCTAATGCCTGACGCGCTAAGGTGATTTCTTTTTCATAGCGTTTACGTTCAGTCATATCGTGGAACGTCACCAAGTAGCCTCGTCGCTTAGGGAGTTGAAGCTCACACAACGTCATTTCGACCGGCACCGCATACGATGAGTTGGCTATTAGCTCCCCCTCTATCGTGATAAAACGACCTCCAGCTTCAATTTCGCTGTCGGCTTTATCAGTCATTTGACCCCAAAAATGCAAATAACTGGGTGTACAGAAAAAGAGCATTTCTAACGGTTGGCCGATTAAATCTGAAAGCGGTTTACCGACGATTTGCTCGACGGCTGGGTTAAACGATTCGATGCAAAATTTATCGTCTAATGTCACCAAACCAGCTTGCGTATTTTGTATTACTTCCCGAATATAAGCCTGATTATGTCGGGCCATTTCAATGGCATCTGAGCGTTCTTGCAACATACGTTTACGAAGCAATGCTAAGCCCGCTAACAAAGCGGTAATTATGACGCCACCCGCAAATATCGCACGCCATAAGACGATCTCATCGTTCAGTGACTGCAAAGGCTTTAATAGCACCACTTTAAAACCAAATAACTGAATGGGCTGACTCATTTTCAGATAAGATCGTCGTTCGAAGCTTTCTCTTCCACTGTCGTCTGAATACGCTTGCAGTAACTCCACGATGGAAGCAATTTGATCAACTGGCCTTACACTGACAATAGGTAGCGTTTCAATGACTCTGTCTT
Organism: Marinomonas balearica; assembly: GCF_004362145.1. Classification (GTDB taxonomy): domain Bacteria; phylum Pseudomonadota; class Gammaproteobacteria; order Pseudomonadales; family Marinomonadaceae; genus Marinomonas; species Marinomonas balearica. Next base: position 45,602 of record NZ_SNXC01000004.1, on the reverse strand, counting down.
TATATCGTCGGCTGTCTGCAATTCTTGTCAATTCATCGTGCGACAACTCTCCCATTACTTTATAAAGCCAATCAGAGCGAGACGAACTGAACACCACATTGTCTGGATCCAGCAATAGAAACTCATAGGATTGAGTATCAAAGCGTTTTTCAAATTGCCTTAGGTCGACTTTTACGACGGCGACACCCACGATCGTTTGATTAAAATAAACAGGGTATGAAAAGAAGTAACCGCGACGGTTTGAGGTTGTTCCCAAGGCATAGTAGCGCCCCTCTCTTCCCTTTATGGCTTCTTGAAAATAAGGACGGAATGAAAAGTTCTTGCCGACGAAGGTTGCTTCTTCATCGTAATTTGAGGCTGCGATGGTTAACCCATCACGATCCATAATATAGATATCAGACGATTCCGTTATACGATTAATCTGAGCCAGCTCGCGATTCAGTAAGTTAATATCCGTCGGAATACCTCTAAATAACGCTCTTCTTACACGGTCATTCGAGGCTAATAGAATCGGCATATGCTGATATTTCGCAATCGCGCTTTCTAAAACGTTAGCGAGCTGATTGAGCTGTATTTCGGAATTACTTTTTAAACTTGTAAGCTGTTGCTGACGATAGACTTCACTGACTCGCCACACGGCAATGAGACACATAAATGCGATCACGACATAAAGCCAAGCAGTACGTTTATTATTTGAATTGAATTGTTTTACAGACTGCGTCATTTGAACCCAAATACTTTGTTCCAATATGGATCACAGTATAAAGCATTCTAGGGAATTATCTGAATATGTGACGGGAACTCTGAATCATTAATCACACGAGCGTTAATACCAAACACATCCTGTATAAAATCAGGCACTAACACTTCGCTCGGTTTTCCCTGCGCGACGACTTGTCCATGACTCATCACAATCACGCGATCAAAATGCAGCGCATGGTTGAGGTCATGCACGGCGACCAATAAGGTGCTTTGGATTTTCTTAATCAAGGACAACACAACAAGCTGATGCCTAACATCGAGATGATTGGTTGGCTCATCCATAACAATAATGGACGTGTCCTGAGCCAGCGCACGTGCAATATGAAGACGCTGTTGTTCCCCACCGGATAACGTTTGCCAACCTTGCGCACGCTTTTCCCACATCCCAACTTGTCGAAGGGCATCATCTACGTGCTGTTGGTGTTGATTTGTCCAGCGTGCAAATGGATTTAACCAAGGCGTTCTTCCCAGAGAGACGGCATCAAATGCCTGAATGCTGTCATCGGTATGCGCCTTTTGCTGAACAAACGACAAGGTTTGCGCAAGTTCACGTCGTTTAAAGTCCGACACGGGCTTATCTAGAAGTAACACTCGCCCCGCTTGAATTTGAGCAAGCCCACATATCTGTCGAAGCAGGGTCGATTTTCCAGAACCGTTTGGCCCCATGAGCGCGACTCGCTCGTTTGCTTTCACATCAAATGATACGTTGCTAAGAAGTGGCCTTCCCGAGACGTGGTATGAAATATCGCGCACTTTTATTGTCATTTTCGAGAGCCTTTGACCAATATGACCGCAAAACAGGGTGCTCCAATCAATGCCGTTACCACACCAATAGGCAATATCTGACCAGACAAGATCGTCCTTGCTCCAATATCACAAATAATTAAAAATACAGCGCCAATAATCGCGCTAGCAGGTATGAGGACAAGGTGTTTGCTACCAAAAAGAAAACGCGCTACATGAGGAACCACCAGCCCGACAAAGCCAATAGCGCCCACCATGGATACCATTACAGCGGTCATCATAGCCGTAGCGCCAATTAAAACGACCTGTACTCTTCGTACTGGCACTCCCACAGAGGCCGCTGCATCACTGCCAAATAAAAAAGCATCTAACGCACGCCCGTGCCAAAGAACCAGTGCCACTCCAATCACAAGAACTGGAACAGCCAATGCGACTTCATTCCAACGGACTCCAGAAAGGTTGCCAAGCAACCAAAACATAATGCCCCTCGCTTGTTCAGCATTGGCCGACTTGGCGATGATAAATGCGGTCAGAGCGTTAAAAAGCTGAGACCCTGCAATCCCAGCAAGAATCACTTGAGATGAAATATCAGAAGCAAATCGCCCAGTTGCGAAAACGGCTAGCATCACCACAAACGCGAACGCCAATAGCGCCCCTATTAAAGCGCCAAATGACATACTTAATACGCCTGCGCCAACCCCAGCTATCGTCACCATAACGGCACCCGTTGACGCACCTGCTGAAATTCCTAACAAGTAAGGATCGGCTAAGGCATTTCGTAATAAGGATTGCAGTACTAACCCCGTGATTGCCAAGGCAGCACCACAGCAACCCGCTACAATCGTTCGTGTAAATCGATAATTCCAGACAATACCCTGATCAATGGGGCTAACGGCCCAATCCAGACCAAACAATCCATTAAGCAACGCCTTAACCACGATCGACAATTGAATATTCGTTTCGCCAATAGCGACACCAAATAACAAAGCAAACGCAATAAGAGCGAAGCTAGCAAGCAGTAAAAAGGAGCGTGTATATAACGCTCCTCGTAATGGGATCAATGGCATTTAATTTATATCTTCGACCGCTTGAGTGAGTTGCTCTAGGCCTCTAATCACGCGAATACTGGAATCCATTTCAAGCGCATCCATCACGATGATATTGCCATTTTTCACGGCTTTCATTTCTTTTGTGACAGGGTCACTGCGTAAAAATTCCAGTTTTTTATGGTAGTCATCTGCTGGGAAACGACGGCGCTTCATTTTAGCAATGACAATAATATCAGGGTTTGCTTTTGCGATGGTTTCCCACCCAACGGTTGGCCATTCTTCATCAGATTGCACTACGTTTTTGATCCCTAGCGTTTTCATAATGTAGCCTGCTGCCCCTTTTTGACCTGCGACAAAAGGGTCGATTTCCATGGCAGCACTAGAAAACCAGAACACGGCGGAACGCCCGTCTGCTCCCGCTTTTTTAGCTCGTTCAATCGCATTGCGTTCGCGAGACTTTAAAGAGCGAACCAGTTCATTGCCTTTTTCAGGTACATTAAAAATAGTCGAGAGCTGAGTGACCGATTTATACAACGAAGAGGTAGAAAACAGATCCAATCGAGTCCCTTCAGGCCCTACGGAATTGTCTTTGTTGTCACAATCCATCGGCAGGTTATAGGTGGATATGCCAATATCATGGAATTGCTCACGAGTCGCAACCGTGCCTTGCTTGCCAACATGCCATTCATATTGCGCCGCAACGAATTCGGGGCGCTGGCCCAGCACTGCCTCAAAGCTTGGATCATTGTCTGCCAGACGCGGGATGTCGGCATCAACGGTTGCGTATTCAGGCAACACATCATTGAACCACACAGACGTTCCCTTTACCGTCTCAGCCAAGCCCAACGAATACAAAATTTCTGTCGCGGCTTGTCCAATCGTAACGACTGAAGTTGGCGCTCTCTCATAAACCTGAGTAGTACCACAATTTTCGATGGTAACGGGATAATCCGTTTTCGCATTTACATTAAAAGAAAGTGCTACAACACCAATAGCAACAGTACGACTTAGCTTCTTCAGCACCATACGAAAAACGAACCTTATCAACATTAAAAAGAAAGAAAAAAGAGGGATAACAAAGAAATGAGAATGTAACAAAAAAGACATTCTGTGTTTTGTCATTATATTCACTTTTAACGTGAATAAATTGCGGGCAATGAAAACCTAAGCACGATTACCTGCAAATGACATCACCTGATCAATATGTGGTTTATCCAACAACAACATCAAAAGCCGATCAACTCCAAGCGCAACCCCGGCACAATCCGGCATACCTGAATGCAAGGCACTCACAAGTCGCTTATCAACGGTTCTTTCTGGCTGTTTGTTACGCTCACGTTCGTCCATATCTTGGTCGATACGAAACTCTTGTTCCGCCGCATTCGTTAGCTCATTGTAGCCATTCGCAAGCTCCATGCCACGCCAATAAAGCTCAAATCGAGCACTGACCGCATTGCCGTCTTGATCCTTGTATTTCTTAGCCAGCGCTGCCTGAGATTCAGGGTATTCATACACAAAGCAAGGCACCGTCAAGCCGATATGAGGCTCAATTGCTGTTGAAAATAATAATTCTAACAAGGTATCTCTGTCCGACTCTTCCAATCCATATTCCGTTATTCGATGAGCCTCCAGTTGAAGTACTTTGATATCCACCACAAATGGATCAATGTTCAGGTGGCGTAAAAAAGCGTCACGATATGACAGTTTTTCACAGCTAAACCCATCATGAGAATCCAAACAAGAGCGAACACTAGAATGAAGCTCCAAAGATAAATCTTGCGCCATTTTATTGAATACAAAACGGAATAAACGCTCGATATCTTTCATCAGTCGCCGGTGATCAAACGCTAAGCGATACCATTCCAGCATAGTGAACTCAATACTGTGGCGACGTCCCAAATCTTCTGCTCGAAAGACTTTTCCTAACTGATAAATACTGGGCGCATCGGAACAGAGTAAGCGCTTCATCGCGAATTCGGGGGATGTTTGCAGATAATAGGTAACCTCGTTACCCCCTGTTTTTGTCGTCGAGCTCAATACTTCAATGTGAGGATCACTGATACTGCCAAGAGAAAGGCACGGTGTGTCTACTTCCAATACATTCTCACTGGCGAAGTAGGAACGAATAAGTCGAAAGAGCGTTGCTCTTACTTTTAATGTATGGATGTCCGCAGTAGGTTGCCAATTATCAGGATGGTACATATATCGAAATCTCGGTAAGACAGATTACTATTGATCATAAAGATGGTCATAAAAAAGCCCTCGCAGGAGAATAGTCGCAATTAACCATCCTGTGAGGGCTTTTATCACAAATCACGCCATTGGTTTAATCCAACAGCAATGATCCAGTATTATTTACCAGTCGCGCGGGATACGTATTCGCCCGTACGAGTATCAATTCGCAGTACTTCACCGATGTTAATAAACAAAGGAACACGTACTATTGCGCCAGTAGCTAACGTCGCAGGTTTTGAACCGCCGTTAGCAGTATCACCTTTTAAACCAGGATCTGTTTCAGTCACTTCCAACTCAATAAAGTTTGGAGGAGTCACTGCCAATGGTGCGCCGTTGTATAAGGTAACAATGTAAGTTTCTTGGTCTTTAAGCCACTTAACAGTGTCGCCTACAGCGGTTTCATCTGCGCCATGCTGCTCAAAAGAACCGTCGGTTGCCATGAAGTGATAGAACTCGCCGTCCGTATACAGATATTCCATATCCGTATCCATAACATCCGCACCTTCGATGCTATCACCTGATTTGAATGTACGTTCCCAAACACGACCCGTTTTAAGGTTACGCAATTTGATACGATTGAATGCCTGACCTTTACCTGGCCTAACGTGCTCGTTGTCCAGCACCGCGCATGGGTCACCATCAATCATTAATTTGTTACCATTACGAATATCGCTGGCTGAATAACTACCCATAATTCCTCACAATCTCTTATTAAGAGTTAGTAAAAGGCTCACACCATTCAGTGCTCTATTGCTAAAGTGCTTTAGCGATACCGCCTGTATGGTTTATGATTCCGACTATTGCAACCTTCAAGGCCAACGTAAAAATCAAACTGAGCCATTAAATCCAAAAAGTTGCGCGCAATAATACCCTAAATAAATCGAATTTTGCAGATATTTGACGTGATCCAGATTCAAACTCATAACGAACAAACGCCTTGGAGCCATGAACTAAGGCGTGCTATCACCCGATTGCCTGAACTACTGGAAGCATTGGACCTGCCGCCTGACCTTGCAGCAACGCACATCGGTGCGACTCAAGCATTTCGACTTTTGGTGCCGCGGCCTTATTTATCTCGAATAGAAAAGGGCAATTTAACGGACCCTCTTTTATTGCAAGTGTTACCTCAATATCAAGAACTTAGTGACGTTGAAGGCTATGTAAAAGACCCTTTAAACGAAGCAGAGCATAACCCGCAAAAAGCACTCGTACACAAATACGAGAGCCGTGTACTCGTTATCACTACGGGCACCTGTGCAGTGAATTGTCGATATTGCTTCCGTCGTCATTTCCCCTACGGCGATAATCAGCTAGCGCAACATGAATGGCAAAATGTTTTGGATTACGTTGCAAACGATCCAAACATCAATGAGGTTATTTTGAGCGGTGGTGATCCTTTGATGCTTAAAGACAAAATTTTGTCTGAACGAGTCAAAAGCTTAGAAAGCATCAAACACGTCAAACGCTTGCGGATTCACACACGCTTGCCCGTCGTTATTCCTTCGCGAATCGACGATGAATTCATTAGTTGGGTCACTCGTAGTAGATTGTCCATTGTCCTTGTCACTCACATTAATCATGCAAATGAAATAGATCATGACGTTGCGCTCGCAATGCAAAAACTTAAAAACGTGGGTGTCACCTTGTTAAACCAAGGCGTCATTTTAAAAGGCGTGAACGATTCAGTTGACGCGCAAGTCAATTTGAGTGATCGCTTATTCGAAGTGGGATTACTCCCCTACTATATGTTTACCTTTGATCCAGTGGAAGGCGCAGCACACTTCGATATCGCCATTGAAGAGGCGCAACTGTTAATGGGAGAGGTAGCGAAAAAATTGCCGGGATATTTGGTTCCAAGATTAGCCAAAGAAATACCAGGGCGAGCGTCAAAAACGGTATTTGCGCCACTCTAAGCCAGAACGAAATGGACGTGTTCCGAAAACATAAACACAGCGTTCCATAAAAAGAGTTTTGAATAAATAATGGGAAGTATTATCATTCTCGGAATTATTTAGGCTGCCGACTCGTCAGCTATCGACTTTTTCATGGAGATCCGTGGTTATGTTCTCATTTCGTTCAATTGCGTTAAGCACACTTTCTACCGTCAGCGTCCTTGTTTCATCCAGTGTATTTGCCGATGTAACACTGCAAACCAAGTTTGGAGCAGTCACGGTTGACGACAATGCCGAACGCATCGTTACGCTGTACGAAGGCGCATTGGATGCACTAACAGCAATGGATGTTGAGGTCTTAGGCAGTATCAGCACCCGAGGCGGTGACGGAGTTGCGCAATATATTTCAGATCAAGTACCTAATATTCAAATCGTTGGAACAACAAAAGAAACGAACATTGAAGCGGTATTAGGTTTACGACCTGACGTTATCATGGCGCCGTATTACTTATCAGAGTCTCAATACAAAATTTTATCTAAAATTGCGCCGACGATCGCACCTAACTTCGATCGTTCAAAGTCTTCAGTTTGGGAAGAAGAAACCCTCTTCTTCGCCAAAGCAATTGGTAAAACTGCACAAGCCCAACGCGCCATCGAAGATGTCCATCAACTAGCTGAAAAAACAAAATCGCAATTAGAATCAAGCATACCGGCTGAGAAGCGTGAAGCGATGCTCGCTCGCTGGATGCCTCAAGGACCTATTGTGATGGCTGATTACCTGTTCGCGAATGGATTACTTTCTTCCGTAGGTCTAGAACCCACACATAAAAATTTATTAAGAGGCAAACGTCCACATTCCAGCCCATTAAGTTTGGAGAACCTTTCTGTCATCGATACGGACTGGTTGTTCCTAGCGACGCTGAATAAAGACGGTGTTGATGCGTTGGAAGCTGCGAAATCTTCTCCAGCATTTTCTCGATTGAATGTCATCAAACAAGATCATGTGACGTTAGTTGATGGCCAAACTTGGACCAGTGCTTCAGGGCCAATTGCCGCTACAGAGATCATCAATAACGTAGCCGATGCTCTCTTAGCTAAATAACGTCACTGTTTAACACTATAAATGCAGAGATTTATTAACGATATTTTTAGGGAACAAGCCCCAAGTCAGCGCGCACTTTTACCGTGTTTTATCGTGTGCTCTGGCTTGTTTGTGCTTGTTACCTTATCTTCGATGCTCATTGGCGCAGGCGAAGTTGGAGCTACCGATGCGTTGTCAGCGTTAGTAGGACTTGGCAATGATGAAGCCAATTTCATATTGTTTGAACTGCGCATCCCTAGAACACTCACCGGAATTTTTGTCGGCATTGCATTGGGGCTTTCTGGAGCACTCATGCAATCCCTCGCCCGAAATCCACTCGCAGAACCCGGACTGCTTGGCGTCAGTGCAGGTGCTTCGTTTTCCGTTGCTGTCGCACTGATTTTTGGCGCTAGCATTGCCACTCTTACCATAGGAATGGCACAGCTGGGCGCCTTGCTCGGTTGCCTTTTTGTGACCGCAGCGGCGCGTATGCAAGGTCAGTTCAAAGATCCTGTTCGATTGGTATTGGCCGGCGCGGCGCTTTCCAGCTTGTTGACTGCGTTGACGTCGATATTATTGATGTTTGACGAACGCGCCGCAGATGAAATTCGTTTCTGGGTAACTGGCAGCATTGCTGGCCGCTCAATGGACAACCTCTTGCTGGTATTACCTTATGGGCTTGTCGCCCTTATTATTACTCTGTATGTATCAAAACCATTGGCATCCATGGCGTTGGGAGAGAAAGTGGCGCTGGGTCTAGGACATAACCCCAAGGTCATTCGTTATCTTGTCATTCTAGCGGTCGCTCTCTTGGTCGGGTCAGCTACGGCTGTCGCAGGCCCTATTGTGTTTGTCGGACTGGTGGTGCCATTTGCCGCCAGAGCGATAGTGGGCGCCGATATTCGTAGAACAATGATCATCTGCATCCCTATTGGTCCTAGCCTTTTATTGTTTGCGGATATTTTTACACGACTTATTGCAAGACCATCAGAAATGCCGCTAGGCGTTCTAACCGCCATCATCGGTGCACCCATTTTACTTATGATCGTCCGGGCAAAACGCCTGCCGACCTTATCTTAGGCATAGGGAACTATGAATCATTTTTTCCCTCACTATCAGACCACAGCATGGAAAATTGGCTCTCGCCAGCTTAATGTCGTCATCGAATCCGATGCTGTCATCAGAAACCTCATTCTTACTGTGTTGTTGCTTGGCTCAGGCATCTTGTCATTATCGATTGGAACTGTTTACGTTTCGCCGGATCAGGTCATTAAGGCGCTTCTTGGCGAAGGCGATTCGATGACCCAGTTTTTAATCAATGACTTAAGGCTTAATCGAATTCTTGCGGGTATTTACACGGGCGCCGCATTCTCTCTCGCTGGGTGCTTAATGCAGAATGTAGCTCGTAATCGTCTGGCTACGCCCGGTATTATTGGTATTGATAACGCCGCTATGGCGTTTGCGGTTGCCTCTGTTGTGGGAATTGGCATCAGCCTGTCCCCCTCTCATATGGCGCTGGTCGGTGCGGCCACTGCAACCGCGCTCGCCTTTGCGATTGGAGGTGGCAGTGGAACACGTGGCTATCGCTTTATTGTTGCTGGGCTTGGAATCGGTGCCGTATCGGGCGCGGTTTCACAACTGCTATTGTCCCAAGTACATATTGATGTTGCCAATGCAGCGTACCCTTGGACCGTTGGCAGCCTTTCTGGACGCGATGAAGAACAAGTCCCTTGGATGGGGTTCATCACGCTTTTGGCGGTCATTGCCTGCATAATCCTTACGCGATATTTCAGGCTGTTGTCTTTTGCGGATTCCGTTATCATCACATTGGGACAAAAACCCAACCAGATACGGTTCCTTGCAGTCGTCATCTCGGTTACTTTGACGGGGTTTGCCGTGGCTATGTCCGGCCCTATTGGGCTCATTGCCCTTGTCGGCCCAGAAATGGCACGCACTTTTGCAAAACACAAAGGTCTTCCGCTCGTTTCAAGTGCGATTTGTGGCGCGATTTTGATGGTGTTAGCCGACCTTGTCGGTCGAACGATTTTATCTCCAATCGAATTGCCCGTTGGCATTGTCACCGCTGTAGTTGGTGGTCCCTACCTCATTTGGATTCTTATTCGTAAGCCTAAACAGAGCTCTCTATGACACGTTCTTCTACTCATCACTCTTCAAGAGTTCAACCATTATCCAGTTTAAGTACCGAGCATTTAAAGCTCGCTCACGGGGCGCGCGATATTGTTCACGATCTCACGGTACATTTCCCAGAAGGCAAAGTGACCTCCATTGTTGGACCAAATGGGTGTGGCAAATCCACTTTGCTAAATGGCTTAGCACGTATACACAAACCGACTGCTGGTGATGTGAAGATCGACGGAAAAGACATTCACTCTATTGCTTCCAAAAAAGTAGCTCAGAAGTTGGCATTACTGCCCCAAGAAACACTAGCACCCGATGGCATCACGGTAAAAGAACTCATTCGATTTGGACGACACCCTCATCAAGGGCTATTAAAACAATGGGGAATGAATGACGCGGATGCTATTAAGTTTGCCTTAAATTCAGCAAATTTAAGCGATTTAGCAGACCGACCATTAGATACGTTATCTGGAGGACAACGCCAACGTGCTTGGATAGCGATGTGTATTGCGCAAGAAACACCGCTATTGCTTCTAGATGAGCCGACATCCGCATTGGATCTAGGGCATCAAATTGAAGTGTTTGATCTCATTCGTGATCTGTCATCCGAGGGTAAAAGTGTCGTGATGGTTGTACACGATATTACAATGGCCGCCCGATATTCTGATCACCTTATCGCGATGAAAGGCGGCAATATCATTGCGACGGGCAGCCCAAAAGACGTGATTACGCAACCGTTATTAAAAGAGCTGTATGGAATCCAATGCGATCTCTTCGAAGACCCCAAAACGGGGACTCCCATATTGCTAAATGTTCAACGCGCAAGTTAAGAAAGGTATGAACATGTCCACTGGCTTCAGCTTGTGGACAACGCTTCGTTATCCGAGGCAAGTTCCATTGTCCAATATTGCGCAGTTCCACTTTCCAATATTGCGCATATTGGCAAACAAGTTATCAAACTAAAACGTCGACCGCGCCAGTACGCAAATGCTGCAAAAAAGCCTGTATGCGCTTTGGCAAGTGTCCATACGGATATATCAAGTACATTGGTAGCGACGGCAATTGCCAATCAGGGAACACTCGAATCAGATCCCCTGGATGATGCTTTTCGCGACGCTCTGCCATATAGTCTGGCAAAATACCCACACCGTTTCCCGATACAATGGCTTCCATTTGCATGCCTATTTGATCTGACAGTAATCTGGATCTTGGAATCGATATCGCTTCCATTCCTTGTTCATTATGGCAAAGCTCTAACTCGTCGCTGGGCGTATACAAATTGTGTAGATTCACCCACGGCAAATCTTCAAGCTCTTTGATCGTTTCTGGATTTTTATAGCGCGAAGAAAAACCGCTCGATATATACAAACCACACGACACTTGACCCAACAGCTCTGCTTTCAGATGTGTATCTTTTATTTCACCTAACCAAAGAGTAATGTCGGATTTTATATCATGACTGAGTATTGAATCCGTTCTGAGATTGATGCTCACATCTGGATACTTATCGAGAAACGACAACACTTCATTAGGGAACCAAGATCGAGCGAAGCTTGAAAAGACCGTAACATCAACCTCACCAACCACTTCATCTTGTAAATGGTCTAGGGTTTTCTTACCTTGCTTTGCCGTATCTAATATTTTTTTAGCAAACGGAAAGAAAGCTCGCCCAGCGTCGTTTGCAGACATCTTATTTGCATGGCGCAGCAAAAGAGGCTGCCCCAAAATCCCTTCTAAATTGGATATGCGTCGACTCAGTGTGGATTTAGACACCCCCAGCAATCGAGCGCTTTCGGTCAGGTTTTCCGTCTCCATTACCATAGCAAAACTCTGGAGATCATTTAGATCATACATCGCGCAACGGTCCCCCTCACAGGCTTAATAGCAGTTAGTGTTAAAGAAAATGCCAAAGCTCAAACAAGCATTGCAAAGATCGCAACAGCATGTTCCATGAAATTAACAAGAATCTATGTAAAAATGAGAACAGTTAACATTTTCGTTTGAATAAACTAATTTGAGATCCCATAATGCCAGCGAAACCGTCAGTACGCCACTCTACAAAACAAAGCTTATTGAAAAAATCATTATTATCGATGGCTACAATCAGCTCTTTATCCCTCTTTTCAACACTTTCATTTGCAAGTACAGAACTCACGCCCACTGAACTGGCAGAACAAGGTTTAAAAGCTGGCGCTAATTACTCTGGTCTTCACAGCTTATGCAATATCGACAAGCCACTTGCATTTGCGGGGATGAAACGAAAAAGCGGCAAAAAAAGAACATTAACCGATGAGGAGCGTAAGCGTCGCTCTGCGAAAGCGGTGATCGAACCGACTCAAGTGTTCGATAACTTATACTTTGTAGGCAATAGAAAAGTGGCCAGCTGGGCGGTGACGACATCAGAAGGTATTATCCTGATTGATGCTATGAACAGTAATGGGCAAGCAGAAAACATCATTGTTGCAGGGCTTAAAAAGCTGGGGCTAGATCCAAACGACATCAAATATCTCGTCATTGCACACGCTCATGGAGATCACTACGGGGGTCAGGAATATCTGGTAAACAACTTCCACCCGCGGGTCATTATGAGCGACGAAGATTGGACCGAATTAGAGAAACCTGTTCAAGAAATCAATAACCCACGTTGGGGCAAAAAACCAACGCGCGATATTTCGGCCCATGATGGTTATGAATTAACGCTAGGCGACACCAGTATAGAATTGTACGTCACACCCGGACATACGCTTGGAACGCTTTCTATGATTATCCCCTTAAAAGAAGGGAACAATACGCATTGGGCAGCACTTTGGGGAGGAACTGGACTTAATTTTGGCCCAAATGAACCTCGCATCCGACAATATTCAGCTTCCGCTCAGCGCATGAAAGAAATCGGCGAGAAAAAAGGGGTGGATGTGTTCCTGTCAAACCACCCTACACGTGATAACTCAACGAAAAGAATCGCTCAACTAAAAGAACGACAAGCCGATGCCCCTCATCCATTTGTAGATGACAACGCGCTCGCCGCATTCGATCTGCTTAGAGATTGCAGCCTCGCCCACGCAATAAAACTACATAAAGCACTAAACAAAACCGCTTCTAACTAAATTTTAAATTAAAAGACGAACGAGAACCCCTATTCCCCTTTTTAGGGGTGCTCTCACTACGTCTACGACTTTGTATACTGGAGACTTTTTCAATGAAAAAAGCATCAATCATCACAATGACAGCGCTTGCTGTTTCAGCCGCCAATACAACCTATGCAGAAGAGCAACTCGACACACTGGTTGTGACGGCATCAGGGTTTGAGCAAGATACAACGGAAGCGCCGGCTTCTATCAGCGTTGTTACAGCAGAAGAAATAGAAAAAGGCGCTTATCGAAACATTGGTGAAGTATTAGAGAATATCCCTAGTGTGAAATTAACACGCTCAGGAGGAGGAACAAATTTAGGTATGCGTGGGCTTTCTGGCGATTATACGATGATAATGGTTGACGGAAGAACGCAAAGTTCACGTGAAGCAAGATCAGGAATAGCTGAAGGCTATGAGCAAGAGTGGCTCCCTCCTCTATCAATGGTTGAACGTATTGAAGTTGTGCAAGGACCGATGTCCACACTATACGGATCGAGCGCAATGGGCGGGGCAATAAACATTATAACCAAGAAACATCCAAGTAATTGGCGCGGTAACTTGCATTCTGAAATAATCGTTTCAGAAGGTAGCAACTTTAATGACACCCAAAAGAGTAGCCTATATCTTGGCGGCCCAATAATCGAAGACACCTTAAGCGTTCAATTTGGCGCAGAGTTTTTAGACCAAGAAGAAGACAACATTGATGGTGGTTATCCTGAGAAAGAAATCGATACCTACTTTGCGAAGTTTGATCTATCAATTAACGAAAATCATGAGATCGGCTTAGACATAAGTAAAGCGTCTCAAGAAAGAACTCGAACAGCTGGAGTGACAGATGAGAACGATAGCTTGCAAGAGAATAAAAAAGAATCGATTGCTATCACTCATAGCGGTCGATACGGTGACCTGACCGAAAATAGCTTTATTCAGCAAGAAGTAACAAATAACACAACAGATGATTCAGAGATAACCAATACTCAATTCGATACTAAGTGGATCGTTCCAACCGATAATCATACATTTACAGTCGGTGGGAGCTATATTGATGCCGAACTTAAAGACAATTCCAATCTAGCAGACAGTGGCTTAACTAAGCTTTCCAGTGATCAAATATCGCTATTTGCTGAAGACGAATGGTATCTGTTTGATGACTTTGCTTTAGTGACCGGACTTCGCGCAGACAAAAACGAAAACTTTGACAATCATTTAAGTCCTAAAGTTTATGGTGTATGGAACGTCACAGACACATGGACACTAAAAGGCGGCGTTTCAACAGGCTACAAAGCACCAACCTTAAGACGCCTTAGCGATGATTGGGCAATTGGATCAAATCGAGCTGTTACCTATGGAAACTCTGAATTGAAACCAGAATCCTCCGTTAGTTCTGAATTAAGTGCCACATACAGTGGCACCAGTTTTGTTACGACAGTTGCAATCTACAAGACCGACTTCGACGACAAACTAGATAGAATGAACTGCCGCGATACCACTATTTGTTCCAGCAGCGCAGGCAGTCGAGATAGAATATGGGTAAATATCGACAAAGTTGAAACAAAAGGGGTGGAACTAAGCACTAAATACCAATTGACACACACTCTTTCGACTAGCCTCAATTACACGTACAGTGATTCTGAAGTTAAGTCAGACAACGAGCGACGCGACGGAGTGCCATTATTAGATTCTCCAAAACACCTAGCGTCACTTTCTGTAAACTGGACTGCAACAGACAAGCTCAACCTGTGGACAGATTACACGTACTACGGAAAATCCAATGAAGAGGACGATCCAACACCGTCATACAAGCTTATTGATGTTGGTGCGAACTACAAATTTAACAAAAATCTAAAACTGAGTCTGGGAATCAATAATACTCTTGACGAAGAATTTACTGACGAAGAATACGGTTATGTAGATCATGGCCGCGAATACTGGGCTGCAGTGGACGCTTCGTTCTAAGCGTTAAACAGATACAGGATAAACAGGCATAAAAAAACCAAACTATCGAACTTAAAAGTATGCACTTTATGGACGATAGCTTGGTTTTTTGTTTATACGCGAATATTAATATTCTGACCAACGTTTCCGACTGGCGCAGAAGATGCACTCGCTTGAGGTGCGCTCTTCGCTGTGCTGTCTAACAGCTGAAGCGTTTGCGACCCCTCTTGTACTTGTTGCTTTTTCGCAAGGTTGGCACTTAACGCTTCCATCCCGTACGACTGAGCAACACTTCCTACTTCTGACATACATCCCCCTTAGAAGAAAAGTCTGAACAGAGTTGCAATGAACAGCGACTCTAACGACTCTTTACGGCCGTTTTTACAAAACCTTTAATATGCAAAAAGACAAAAATGAACACCGCTCATATTAATAAAAGACTTTATAATTCAATTATATAAATAAAAACAAAAATAGATAAACGAAATTATCCGTACAAAGCACTGTTAAAAAAAACAATACTTTACAAAATGAAATCATCACTCCCCTGAAAACGATTTCCAATACCCTCGAATCACACCCTGACTCTCTTCCAGTTCTTCAAGTTGTACCACTCGCCCCTGCTTCTGGAGGCTCTGCCTATGAGTCAGCGAGCGATACAAGGTATAAGTGTCTGTCATTTTTTGCGCTATATCGTCCTCAAGTAATCCGAGCTTATTCGCCGCTTCAATTTGACGAACATTGTCAGAGTACGTCATAAGTTCTGGATGTTTATACGACCAAGCCAATACTAAGTACTGCACCATAAATTCGATGTCTATGATGCCGCCTTGCCCTTGTTTTAAGTCAAAGCCCTTTGAGTCACTGCCTTTATCCAGATGCCCGCGCATTTTTTCGCGCATCTTGATAACTTCTTGCTTTAGTTCGCCCTGATTTCTTTCGTTGCTAAGCGTGCTATGTCGAGCCTTTTCGAACGCCATCGCGAGAGCATGCGGACCCGCTAAAACGCGCGCCCTCGTAAGTGCCTGATGTTCCCAAACCCACGCTTCTTTTTCTTGGTAGTTCGTAAAGGCTTCCAAACTGCTTACTAGCAGTCCAGAGTTCCCCGAAGGGCGAAGACGCATGTCGACTTCATACAAACGGCCAGCTGACGTAAAACTCGTTAACATGTGGATGACTCTTTGACCAAATCGGGTATAGAAGGTCAAATTATCCACACTGCGATTTCCATTGGTCGAACCGTTGATGTCGCTGTTATGAATGAACACAAGGTCGAGGTCTGAATCGTAGCCCAACTCTAAACCACCAGATTTTCCATACCCGACAACAATCATTTCAGGTTCAGATACAGGCTCACCATTCTTTGAAGGATAACCGTGTTTGTGAACTAAATGATGCCAACTTTGACGAAGCACCACATCTAAAATCACTTCAGCAAGCCACGTTAAGTGATCACTTACTTTCATGACAGGCAAGACACCCGTTATATCACAGGCTGCGATTCGAAGAATGATCGAGCGACGGAAGCGGCGCAGTGCATCCATTTGAGCCTCTTCGTCTTCTTCTGGCAATCGAAGCAGTATTTGAGAAAGCTCTTCTTCTAACTTGGCTTTGTTAGGCGGCGAGAATAACGTGGTGGCATCCAGTAATTCATCTAAAAGAGCTGGAGTCGTTGTGATGGATTCTGAAAACCAAGCACTTTCTTGGCACAGTCTAATTAAATGTTGGATAGCTGCTTTGTTTTCACACAACAAAACAAGGTAGGCAGTGCGTCGAGCTATCGCTTCAAGGATGGGCAGAACCCGCTCCAAGACAAGATCTGGTTTTTGATCGCTCTCGTTTTCCTCTGCCAGCAACGTCATAAACATCCCCATAAAAGTAGCGAGGCGTTCATGACCAATGGGTTGCATATAGGTCACGATTTTAGACGAAATAAACGATCGCATTTTCGATTCAATGCTTTGTTGGTCTATCCAGTTAACCTGCTCTAACGCGAGATCTAACAAATGGGATTTATCGGGTCTTTTGAGAATCAGCCGCCAAGTTTCTGAGGTATCACAGGCGCTCTCTTCTTCAGGCGCGTCGATCAGCTCAACGAAGTATTTGTGTGCATTGTTCCGATGTTTCCAAAGAGTCGTCTCAAGCGAACTCCAATCAGGTTCCCCTACTCTTAGCGCCAAACGCTGACGTTCAAGGTCATCGTTTGGTAAAAGTTGAGTTTGCTCATCTTTCACTGACTGCAATGCGTGTTCAGTACGACGTAAATAACGATACGCTTCGAGCAGTTCATCTACTTCATTTTCGGGCAAGTATTTGGCTTTTTTAAGATAGGGTAAGACGGTATAAATAGACGGTGTTTGCAGGCTTGTATTACGCCCGCCGTGTAAAATTTGCAGTGCTTGCACGACAAATTCAATTTCTCGGATACCGCCTTCGCCCAATTTGATATTATGCTCAATGCCTTTACGACGAACTTCTTTTGCGATCATCCCTTTGAGATCGCGCAGCGCACCGATCGCACCAAAATCCAAATACTTGCGATAGACAAACGGTTTACGAATCGCTTCGAAATCCGCAACATCTTGCTCTGATCCAGACATCACACGTGCCTTGATCATGGCGTAGCGCTCCCAATCCCGCCCTTGATCCTGATAATAGTTCTCTAAAGAATCCATGTTCAAAACCAGCGCACCTGATTGCCCAAAAGGCCGCAATCGCATATCTACGCGGAAAACAAAACCTTCTGCTGTCACCTGATCAAGATGCTGAATAAGTTTTTGACCGATCTTAGTGAAGTACTCTTGGTGGCTGATGCTTTTGCGGCCATTTTGAGTTTCGCCGTGTTCTCGAAAGGCAAAAATCAAATCGATATCGGACGATAGATTGAGTTCTTTTCCGCCTAATTTTCCCATCCCGATAACAACGAGTGATTGTTTGTTTCCTTCAATGTCGAGCGCTTCTCCATAGAGACTTTGGTAGTTTTTTTCGCTCCAATACAAACTGGCGTTGACCGCCACATCGGCCAACTGGCTCAATATCAAAGTCAGACGTTCAAGGGATATTCTTTGTTCGATGTCTGCTACGATCAATTGCGTCATCCACCAGTGACGATATAAACGCAACTGACGCATAAAGGTTGCTTCATCCCAATCAGGCAAATCCGCTTCTGGGTCATCGGTATTCCATTTCAGATGACCGCAGAACAAATGAGACAAACTTGGAGATAACACATCCAAATCAGTTTCAAGCCTCATCCATTTGATATTTTTAACCCATTGGGTATGTAAGTAATCACTTAGCAACCAGAGTTGTTTGTATCGAGTATTTTCTTCGTCCGTTAATAAGGACAATTGACTACGTTCTAGCGCATCAGAAACATGTTCAAATTTAAGTGCTTTAACATCCTCGGATACAAGGATTGAGGCTTGAGTAAGATGAGATAAAGACAAACAAACACCCTTTTATTTTTATTTTTAGAACTGAATTTGCTGATTCAGCCACAACCCAATATGCAGCATCACTTTGCCCGTATGTTCCACTTTGGCCAGCGCTTCTAACACATTGTCATTGTCCGCATTCATTGCATCAGACAGCGAACGATCCAGTTCATCAAGTTCATTGTGCAACTCATCAGATAAACATTTTTTAAGTTGTAACATCGAATTTCGAACTGGCTGAATTAATATTTCGTCTTGCAGATAAAACATGGCTTCCCAGTAAGTGATCCACGTTTCATACCAGTACACGGCAAATTCTAGGTTTGTGCTATTGGCAGATGGCGTGTCAGGAAATTCAATTTTCCTATTTTTCAGGCGAGCGCCTTTCTGCGCTTTGGAGACCAAATTCACTTGAAGCGGTAACTTGTCACAAAGAACCAATGCAAAACTATATAGGTCTTCGCCGTTTCCCGTTTTTAGCTCCAATTCCACTTCGCTAATTTGATCTCTTCCGTATGGAGAGGTTACATCACCATTGTCACAAGCTACTTCGATCTCTGTGCCATTATATTGAATGTCCCAAATCTGACGTTCAAAATCTGTTCTAAACACTTCCACAATGTCTTTTGACCATGAAAGGTCTTTTAATTCTTCAGGCAGTGGAACCTCTTTAAGAAGCGAAAGATCTAATGAGTCAGTAGGAACATCCCATTCCCACTCACCTCGCTCATGCATTCCAACACGGCTACTTCCACGTGTTTTAACCGTTTGAATGAACCGTCCATCGACCGCGCGAATGCGCAAAGCGATGCCCGCATTCAGTAATGTCGCTTCAGGTGTATCATAGTAGGCATTCATTAATGACAAAGTTGGCCTACGAAAGTGTTGATTTTCAGCGCCGTCACTGCAAAACTCGTCTAGAAATAGGCATACTTTTGTTTGATGCTCAGGTTGAACCATTAATTTTAGTTCAAGCTCAGTGGCCATATGTGTTCTAACCTCTTTGAATTCGACACAGAATTTACGTCTTTTATTCTTTGTTACTTTGAGGCGTTCGAAACGACCTAAAAAGCATCAAAGCAACCGAGGTGCAAGTGTAACAAATTAATCAGTGGTCGCTCACATATTGAATGGCAACTTTTCAGGAGAAATTTATGTCACAGGTTCCATCACTTGTTCAAATGATGTCACAGCTAATTGGCTCACCTTCTATCAGTTGTAGTCAAGTAAGTTGGGATCAGTCAAATAAAGAGGTGATTCAGCTATTAGAAAGCTGGCTATCAACCATAGGGTTTGAGTGCAAAGTCTTGCCACTGCCAAATCAACCAGAGAAATTTAATTTGATTGCCACAATAGGAAAAGGCAACGGCGGTTTGGTTCTATCGGGTCATACTGATACCGTGCCGTATGATGAAGGACGCTGGGAATCCGATCCGTTTAAGCTTACCGAACGAGATCACAAGCTCTTTGGTTTAGGAACCTGCGACATGAAAGGTTTTTTCGCCATCGTCATAGACACGCTTAAAGACATGGATCTGAGCAATCTAAAAGAACCTCTCATTATCCTTGCGACAGCGGACGAAGAAAGTTCAATGGCTGGCGCACGCGCACTGTCGCAACAAACAAAGTGGAATGCTCGTTATGCACTTATCGGTGAACCAACATCATTAACACCGATCCACGCTCATAAAGGCATTATGATGGACAAAATTCGTGTGACGGGTCAGGCAGGCCATTCCTCGAATCCAAATCTTGGTCGCAGCGCAATGGATGCCATGCACGAAGTGATGAGCGAACTGATGCGCTTTCGAAATGAACTTAAGCAAACCTATCGAGATGCAAATTTCGTTATCGACTACCCTACATTGAACCTAGGCTGTATACACGGCGGCGACAATCCAAACCGGATCTGTGGAAAATGTGAAATAGAGTTCGATATGCGTGCGCTGCCCGGTATGAGCAATGATGCGCTATTTAACGAAGTGAAAAAACGATTACCTGCCATCGCAGAACAAACCAACACCGAAATTGAGCTTTCAAGCCTATTTCCAGATGTGCCTTCGTTCTCTACACCAAAAGAATCGGCTATTATAAAAGCCTGCGAAGAACTTACCCAACATGACGCTGAAACCGTCGCATTTGCAACGGAAGGTCCTTTTCTAAATAAACTCGGGATGGAAACCTTAGTACTTGGTCCAGGCTCGATAGATCAGGCCCACCAGCCAAATGAATATTTAGCTTTGGATCAAATAGGCCCAATGCAACATGTAATAAAAGGGTTAGTTGAGCGTTTTTGCATTTCTCATTAGCAAATTTAACGCACAGAGATAGTAATATGGGAGCGTATCCGTTTTGAGTAAAGACAGGATTGCCCAACAGAAAAACCGTACAAATGACTAGGAATAAAATTTCATCGTGTCTGACGAGCTAAATTATGTTGAATGGTTTCGCCATTCCTCACCTTACATCAATGCCCACCGGGGCAAAACTTTCGTCATCCAGATCCCAGGAGAGGCGTTAGAAAGCCCGATGTTTTCCGGCATCATTCATGACCTTGCGCTTTTGGATTCGCTTGGCATTCGATTGGTTCTGGTTCAAGGCGCTCGCCCACAAATAGACCGAGTTCTTAATAATCGACGACTAAGCAGTCAACTTGAAGATGGCTATAGAGTAACGCCACATGACCAGCTATTGGATATTATCCAAGCCTCTGCAGCGGTTCGAGTTCAACTAGAAGCTCAACTTTCCATGGGGCTCGCGAACACCCCAATGGCAAATGCTCGCTTAAAAGTATGCAGCGGTAATTTCGTTATTGCGCGCCCTTTAGGCGTAGTTGACGGCATCGATTATGGTTTTTCTGGCGAAGTGCGTCGTATCGATTCCGAAGCGATTTTTCGCCTATTAAAAGACGACAACATGGTTTTGCTGCCTCATTTGGGTTTTTCTCCGACAGGAGAAGTCTTTAACCTAAAAGCCGAAGACGTCGCGACGCAAGCCGCTATTCAACTCAAAGCCGACAAGCTTATTATTTACTCAGAAGAAGGCGGCGTCTTCAACAACGAGGGTTCTATCATGTCAGAATTGCTCGCTCGTGATGCCGAGACCATTCTACATGGTAGACGTTTAAGCCCTTCAACACATGCAGCGTTAGAAGCATGTGTACAAACGGTTCGAGCTGATGTTCCCCGTGCGCACATGATCTCTTTTAATGAAAATGGCGGCCTGCTAAGAGAGCTTTTCACCCGAGAAGGCGCAGGCACAATGATCGACGAAGACAGCTACGAGCAACTGCGCGCAGCAAACATTGACGATGTCGGCGGCATGATGGCCTTATTGGCACCACTGGAAGAAAAAGGCGCTTTAGTCAGACGCTCTAGAGAACTATTAGAAAACGAAATTTACCGTTTCATCGTCATCGAACGAGACGGTGCTATTGTCGCTTGCGCGGCTCTGTATCCGTTTGAGAAAGAGCTATCGGGCGAACTCGCCTGTTTGGCCGTGTCTCCCAATTATAGAGGTTCAAACCGCGGTGAACTGCTGCTAAAAGGAATAGAAGCGGAAGCGAGAAAACAGGGTCTAAAAACCTTATTTCTGCTAACCACACGCACCGCTCACTGGTTTATAGAACACGGCTTTAAAGAAACCGACATTGACGACTTACCGACTCAAAAGCAAGCGCTTTATAACTATCAACGTAACTCGAAAATTTTTGCGAAATCATTGTGAATTGACAGTCAAAAGACGTTGGCTGAGCTTGTCGAAGCCCATTCTTAACTGACTCGATAAAACAGTTCTAAACATCTCTTGTTCTAAACAAATACAAAAAAGCCCAGACGTAATCAAACGTCTGGGCTTTTACATTTATACGAATGATCTACCGTTCGTTAATCCACAATTTTAAAGGGTATAAACATAGGATAGCCATCTCGAATGACTCGCATCGGTACTGAGCGATTATTTGGTATGACTTCCGCAATACCATTGAAGCCCTCAACATCACTAATACGTTGACCGTTTAGCATGGTGATCACGTCACCTTGTTGCAGGCCATTGCGCGCGGCCGTGCCACCTAGCACCTGCTCCACTACGACACCACCTTGGATGCCTAAACGCGTCGCAAGTTTCTCTGGAACCTCACCGACAACCATACCTAAGCGGTTTTGCTGTTGTTCGCTTTGGCTGGCCAGTTTCGAATCTTCTGGTCGTTTTTCTAATGTGAAATCGATAACTTTATCTTTACCGTTACGGAATACCGTCGCCGTGACTTCGCTGTCAGCCTTCATACGTCCAACAATATACGGCAACTCAGATGAATGCTCGATCGTTTGACCTTCAAAAGACATTATAATATCACCTGCCTGGAGTCCCGCTTTCTCAGCAGGCGAATCCGGCATGACACGACTTACCAATGCGCCATGAGGACGGTCTAAACCAAACGACTCAGCCAAATCATTATTTACATCTTGAATGATCACACCCAACCAAGCGCGAGATACCTTACCGTCTGCTTTCAATTGATCCACAACAGACATGGCCACTTTAGACGGGATAGCAAACGATACGCCCATAAAACCACCAGAGCGAGTGTAGATTTGAGAGTTTATCCCTACAACTTCGCCTTCTAGGTTAAATAAAGGACCGCCTGAGTTTCCTGGATTAATCGCTACATCGGTTTGGATAAACGGTACGTAGTTGTCGCTAGGAAGGTTACGACCTAGCGCACTGACAATGCCTGCTGTGACCGTATAATCAAAACCAAACGGAGACCCAATTGCCACAACCCACTGTCCGGCTTTTAGATCGTCTGAGCGCCCCATTTTAACGGTAGGGAGATCTTCGGCATCAATTTTAAGCAACGCGAGATCGGTACGCGCATCGGTTCCTACTAACTTCGCCTCGTACTCACGTCGGTCGTTAAGACGAACATGAATCACATCTGCGCCATCAATAACATGGTTATTTGTTAATACATATCCGTCTTCAGATATAATGAAACCGGATCCTAAAGAACTGCGTTGTCGCTGCTGTCTTTTGGGTGTCTGTTGTTGACCTTGGCCAAAAGGCTGTTGACCAAAGAAATGACGAAAGAACTCGTTCAACTCTTTGGCATCCGGGTTGAGTTGCTGCCCAGAGGCGCTCGACGATGTTTGTTCAGTACTGATGTTAACAACCGCTGGAGAGGCTTTTTCTACCAACTCGGTAAAATCGGGCAGGTTAGCCGCAGCATTTGCATACACAGAGAACATTAGAGCAAAACTGACGGCAGCTACGCTCATGGTTTTAAGCAATCTGTTCATTAATTTGGTCTCCTTAGATATACCAATATCATTACAGTGCCAGGTGAAGAAAGGTGAATTCAAAAGCTCTGAACTATGTTGATAGTTTGCTTATGAGTTGAATCTATACGTAAAATTTTGGGGTAAAAATTCGGATTGTCTGTTTCTTTTTGGGATTTACGTTTAGCCAAATACAGGCCACCAGCAAACCCTATACACGCTAGGAAAATAGGAAAAAACGTATTATCAGTAAACAACGACGGTATCGTTGCGCCAAGCATCAAACCCAGTAGCGGAATGGCATACATCCACATTGAAGCTTGTAACAATGTATCCTCTGGAATGCCAACAACAACTTTTTGCCCTACTTGAACAGGTATTGGAGCAATCGCTTTCATTTGCATACGATTCGAGTTCGTTACTTTAGCGATCGTATGATGACCGCATCCGTGACGAGCACGACAGGACTCACAGGAGCTTGTGCGAATCGTTTCAACGTCCGCAAAGCCATCTTCAACGGCCAATACAGTGCCACTCTCTTCGATCATTGTGTTGCCTTTGGCATAAATACAGACATTAGGGTTTCAATGGTAGCCGGTGGCACTTCGCCCACCAGTGTTAATAAGTAACGCTCTCCGCGCATCGTAACCGTTCGTTCTGCGGCATGTGTCGCCCCCCTAGACATCACATGAAGCGGTACTTTTTTTATCGATGGTTCGATAAACACCGACACAGTGGCCATACCGTCCGACAGCAGCAACATATTCGCATCGTTACGAATTAAATGCGCTTGCTTCCAAACCATACCGAAACCTTTGGGAAGCCATTCAAATTCCCAACCGTTTTCTACCTCTTGGGGAGATTCAGATTCAAACGAAACTTTGTACGAATCCTTGTTAGGGGTGAAGTCTTTTACTTTCAAGTCTGGATTCAGGCTTAAGGATACAAACTGAGTTCGCTCTAAAAGACGACCTTTACGATCGTACATATCATGCTTCAAAAGAAAACCGCTTTCATTGTCCAGCCAAAACGCATGTCCAAATCTATGTTCGTCTTTTGGAATCAACTTAATGACTCGTGCGGCACGTCCAGCAATACGCGTATTTTTACGGCTTAACTTTAACGTATAGCCTTCTTTTATCCGCTCTTCGTCTAATTCTTTAAATCGATTGAATGGCTGGTTCCAAAACGCAGAGGTATTTAGCGCCGCTTCGTCAGGTGAAATACAAATTAGACTGTCGTCGACACGAATTAAGGTAACATCTGCGCCATCAAGATCTTCAAGGCTTTCGTATTCCACACCACCAATCAATCCATGGCGAATACGCATACTGTTTAAACGATTTTGCCCCGAATGAACAAAAATACCGTCATAATCTAACGTAGAAAAAGAGAGCGTCATTTTCTTCAACCAATCGAACGGCATGACAGATGTCATTTCTCCGCTAGACTGCGCTCCATGTTTATCCATTTTTGCGTGATCCGTGTCTGCATGATCCAGTGATTCAGCATACAAAGCGGATGACGCGAGTAAGCACATACACACAAACGAATAAACCAATGAACGAAACATACTTTACTACTTCTCTTGCGTAGAACTTGGGGCTGGGTAACTCACTACCCGTGCCATTGGCATCATGCCTTGTCCGGACGTCAATGCAGATTGTTCAGCATGACGTTTCAGATACTCCTGCAAACGTTCGTTATTTTCCAACCCTGAATTATTTTTTAAACTCTCAATCGGCGCTATTTGCGAATTTACATCAAGGTTATTAGCGACTTGCTCAACCCCTTGATCTTTCCCAACGCCATTATCCAATAATAGGTTACCGCCCAATACTACGACAAACGCAACACTTGCCGCCAAGGCACCGCCAAACACAGCACCACCAAAAAGCCATGTTGGCTTACGCGCGCCAGTATTCTTTGTCGATGGCTCCGATAAATTGCGAACTTTTGAAGCCTCTGGAATCGGAACAACATTCTCAGCATGAGCAACAGACGCCTCTTCCTGCGCCATTTTGTTATGCATACTCTGCAAAAAAGACTGAGTATCTATCTCCAATGGGCTCGCTTCATGATGGATCGCATGATTAACACGGTGCAATCGATCAAAATCGGACGCCCATTGAGACGCGTCTTTTTCTAATAATCTATCGAGTTCATCTGCTGACAGTTCTGAATCCATAAAAGCAGAGAGAACTTCAGGCAGCTCCGTACTTTGCAGCTCGTTATTTTTTAGATCTGTGTTTTGCATTCCTGTATGTTTAGATTGATCTTTCATACAATCAGTCTCCTGCCCCAAGTAAAGGGCGAATTTTCTTTTCTACAGCATCTCGCGCACGAAATATTCTCGATCTCACTGTTCCTATAGGGCAGTTCATTATCTGAGCGATTTCTTCGTAATTTAAACCGTCGAACTCCCTTAGTGTCAGTGCACCACGAAGTTCTTCTGGCAATTGCTTGATTGCATCGTGAATAATTGCCTCAAGACGGTCTCTATTAAGGTTAGCATCTGGTGTGCTTATGTCTTTTAAACCGTCGTAATCACTGAACACTTCTTCGTCGTCAAGCTCAATATCAGAGCTCGGAGGACGTCGTGATCGAGCGACGAGGTGATTCTTCGCAGTGTTTACTGCAATTCGATACAACCAGGTGTAAAAAGCGCTTTCACCTCTAAAGCTGTCAATTGCTCGATACGCTTTAATAAAGCTATCCTGAGCGACATCTAATACTTCATGCTTATCCTGTATGTAGCGCCCTATTAACGCGGCAACTTTATGTTGATATTTGGCAACCAACAAATCGAAAGCTCTTTTATCGCCTTGCTGCACTCTCTCAACCAACGCCTTATCATTTGACGTCTCTTCCTGCATAGGCACCTCGTACCCCAACCTCTTCTATGTGCCCACACTCAACTTACAATAATGGACAAGCCGTGTTTCATTAAGTTCCCGAGCGTTAGCTATTTTGATGCTCAATTTTGACCTATTGCCATTCGATTTAGTCTTTTACGCCTATCAATATGGCGACATAACCGCACAATACAAGATAAATAGCCTGTGTAATGTGCAAATACTGCTTGTAAGTATTCACTCCACAGCGCAATAAATAGTAACATTAATCCCCTTAATTGGAGCTAGAACAAAAATATGAGTCAACACCACCATTTTGATATTGTGATAATAGGCGCAGGAGCAGCCGGCTTAACATTAGCATTGGAACTTGCGGACAAACATACCGTCGCCGTATTAACAAAAGGCGACATCAAGGAAGGCTCAACTTTGTATGCGCAAGGAGGTGTTGCAGCGGTTTTATCAGAAAAAGATACTGTTGAATCTCATATTCAAGATACGATCAATGCGGGTGCAGAACTAGGTAATCAAGACGCAGTAAGGTTCACTGTCGAGCATTCAAAAGAAAGTATAGATTGGCTGATAGATCAAGGGGTTCCATTTACGCGCAACGGCGAAGGGGATCATTACCATCTAACAAAAGAAGGTGGTCACAGTCATCGACGCATCATCCACAGTGCCGATGCGACAGGATTAGCGATCTCTAAAACTCTGATTCGAAACGCTAAGAACCACCCTAACATCCATTTCTTTGCCGACAGAGTCGCCATTGACCTCATTACCACCCAAAAGCTCTCGTCATCGGTCTCTGATCAAGACAATAAAGTCGTCGGTCTTTACGCTCTTAATCTTGAAAACGATTCGATTGAAGTGTTCCACGCCGGTCGAGTTGCCTTGGCATGTGGCGGCGCAAGTAAGGTGTATCTATATACTAGTAACCCTGACACAGCTTCGGGTGATGGCATTGCTATGGCTTGGCGTGCAGGTTGCCATGTCGGAAATATGGAATTTAATCAGTTTCACCCTACGTGTTTATACGATGCAAAAGCCAAAACATTTTTAATATCTGAAGCGGTTCGTGGCGAAGGCGGACGTCTATTATTGTCCGACGGGACACGCTTTATGTTCGAGTTTGATGAAAGAGGCGAACTCGCTCCACGTGACATCGTTGCACGTGCCATTGACCATGAAATGAAACGTCTTGGAGAAAAGCACGTTTACCTCGACATTTCGCACAAAGATCCAGACTTTATAAAAGAACACTTTCCAACGATTTATCAACGCTGTCTCGACTGCGGCTATGACATTACTAAAGAGCCGATTCCAGTCGTACCTGCTGCGCACTATACCTGTGGCGGTGTTGTGGTGGACGAACACAGTGCAACGAATATCACCAATCTCTACGCAATCGGTGAAACTGCGTATACAGGACTCCACGGCGCCAATCGACTTGCAAGCAATTCTTTACTCGAATGCATTGTCTTTGCTCGATCTGCGGCAAAACACATCCGTAAAAGCGATTCGAATGACGCAACGTTGGATATTCCAGATTGGGACGACAGCCAAGTAACAGACTCAGATGAAGCCGTAGTAATCACTCACAACTGGGCTGAGTTACGACGCTTTATGTGGGATTATGTTGGTATAGTAAGAACAAATAAACGCCTTTTGCGTGCTAAACACCGTGTGGATATGCTGCAATCCGAAATCAATGAGTTCTACAGTAATTACAAGGTATCAAGCGATTTACTTGAGTTGCGAAACCTCGCAGTTGTGGCAGATTTAATCATTCAATCCGCCATGTCTCGCAAAGAAAGCCGCGGCTTACATTACACATTAGATTACCCAGAGAAACTTGATCAGGCTGAGCCTACTGTTCTCATTCCTAGTCGATAGATTGCACTCTATCGACTAGGAATATCGATTAGTTATATCGCTTATTCATACTCTGCACTGCGGCAATGGAGCACAAACACCTAAAATCGGTGTAGCGCATCTGATCTCGAAACAGCACGATCTTCTTTCTCGGTTTTAGCGACAAACAGTAAGCATTTACCGTATCCATCAATCGTCGTTTGATCGATCGCTCTGAGCTATCCGTTTGTATCTCACCATCGTTTACCGAGCAAACAACACCAAACCAAGTCACTTGATCTATTTTGAGTGGGATAGGCGTTTTTGTGGATGACCAATACAGCAGCTTCCCTTGTTGCTCCCCCTGCCCAAACTCAAGCTTACACTGATTTTTCGAGCGAGAGAAAAGACAAAAAATACCCGCGCTTACCGCCGTCACACCAACGATTGCAAAGATCCAAATAGGAACAAGGAGGGAATCGAGCGTCACGATCAGGCAAATCAGAACAAGCAGCCAGATCGCAACGTCAAAGTGGGAAAACTTAAGCTTGATAGTTTTCAGGTTGAACTCGCGTCACAATAATATCCACGATACGAGCTAAGTCTGGATCTTCCGGTACTTCTTTCTGCATAAACCAAGGGAAGATTTCCTGATCTTCACATTGAATCAGTTTATAAAAGCGCTTTTGATCTTCTTCATCCAGAGTAAGAAAGACCTCGTCCAAAAAGGGTTCAAGCAATAAATCCAACTCAAGCATGCCTCGACGGCAATGCCACTTAAGTCGTTTGAAGCCAATGGACTCTTTAGTTTCACTCATAGCAAATACTCTCTCTATCGATAGCGCACATTATAGCTGGCGAACCTCGACGCGAAAACCGCCTGCTATGATATTGATCAATTTAATCGTCTTAATCTTTTTCTACTGCCTGTTATTGAAAAACAACCTCATTTACCCCATCTAGATAGAACCACGTCCATTGCGCTTCGGAGACACCATGCAACTTGCTGACCTGTTAAACACTGTTTTACCCACTAACGCTGCTCGCTCACTGACAGAACTGGGCTTTATCCACGTTGAGGGCAAAGACGCACAGAAGTTTCTTCAAGGGCAAGTCACCGCAGATGTCTCCAAGGTAACAAACGAAGCCAGCAGCTTTGGCGCGACCTGTACGCCCAAAGGTCGAGTGATCTCGAACTTTCTTATTTGTCAGGTCGCAGATGAGCAGTACCTTTTAACCTTACACTCGTCATTGGTCGAAAAGACGCTGGCTCACTTTAAGAAGTACGCCGTGTTCTTTAAAGCTACTCTGACTGATGCTTCAGATACCTACGCAGCCTTTTCTGAATACGCTCGCTCTCTTGATAACGACGAGACGCCTCAGGATGAATACGCCCTGCTCCACCCGACACAAAAAATAGGAGATGTTCTTTCAATCCAATTGAACAACACCTACTTCAATGAGACGCTTTCGATTGCCGCAACGGAGCATTTACAAGACCAAGCAGCGACCAATGAGGAAGCACACCGTGTTATCTCCTTGCTTGCAACGCGCCCATTTATAGAACTCAAAGACAGCGAAGAAATCTTACCGCAATGGTTCAACATGCAACGCAACGGTTCCATTAGTTTCACCAAAGGTTGCTACACAGGCCAAGAAATCGTCGCCCGTATGAAATACCGAGGCAAGTCCAAAAAGCACATGGCGCTTGTCAGTTCAGAATCTGAATTAACGGCAGGAATGGACGTAACCAATCAAGAAGGGAAAACCATCGGCACACTGCATGACGTAGCCTCCTTCGAAAGCAGCTATGTAGCACAAGCCATTCTCAATGTGGATCAAGAAGAGCTAGAGTTGGTAATGCTTGATGGTAAGGCAGCCGAGCTTCTAGCGCTGCCTTATGGGTTGGATTGATCGCGAGTTCAATAATTTGTCTCTGAATAAAGAAACTAATTGTCTGTTTGACCTATGATATAAATTCATAAATACAGCGTCCTTATTAAAAGAGGTACCATCCTGCGCTTTCTAATTTTAGGTATGGTTCCTCTATGTTGAGATATATTCTGACTCAAGGGTCGTATTGTTAGACACCCAACCGTATTGTTTTTTTTGCCTAGAGAACCTGTCCTGTCATACCTGAAACTTAGATAAAGAGTGTTTTATTTTCTCAGACTGTTTGGCGAGGTTGTCACAAAACATGATGCTTTCTGTAGACAAGTCGTAGGAATCTTTACTTATATCACGAATGATAGAGATTTCAGCATTGGCCGAATTGGTAATGTCTTTTTGGACCCCGGTGACACTTAATATGTTCTGATTTAACTGATTAATATGTTGAACTTTGTTGGCTAGGTTTGTGAACATGGAGAGTAAACTGTCGGCCTGAGCCACTGCGCTTTTGGTTTGCTCACTGCTAAGCTTTATCGATGTCACGGCTTCTTCTGTGCCTTGGATTAGGTTGTCGATTTGCTCTTTAATTTGATCTGTTGATTTTTGGGTTTTTCCTGCTAATTCTCTCACCTCATCGGCTACAACAGCGAATCCCCGCCCTTGCTCTCCAGCTCTAGCTGCTTCAATGGCAGCGTTTAAGGCTAATAAGTTGGTTTGTTCTGCGATATTTCTAATCACATCCATAACCGTGCTTACTTGAAGGCTAAGCTCTGATAAATTTTCAACCACTAATGCAGCCGCGTCTACTTCTTTGGAAACACCGTGAATAACATTTTTGTTTTCTTCTACTTGGTTTCGGCCATCCTTCGTAATTTCACTCGCTTCATTTAGGCTATCTGTTATCTGGGTGACATAGGAGCTGCTTTCCATGGCCTTGTCACCCAATTCGTTCATAGAAGTCAGAACAATGTCCATTTTTTTATCTTTTTCTAATAAGCGAGATTGAACGTTATCGGCAGATTCTCGTGTTTTTTTGACGATGTTCCATTGATTACTGCTCTGAATGTCCACATCCTTAATTAAAGTTTGTAGCGTCTCAACAAAACTGTTGATAGAGCGAGACACTGCTTTTAACTCTGGTGTTCCCACTTGCTGCAACCTAGACGTCAAATCCCCATTACCATTGTTTAATTCTTTAAGAAGGGTTCGCAATGTCTTTAGCGGGGTCGTTATTTGTTTTGAAATAATAATACTAATCAAAAATATAGCGATGAGTAATGACACGGCTGTATTAATAACGAGGCTCATCACTACCACATTGATGGACTCAAAAACACTATCTAGATTCCAGTAAACGATTAACCAACCCACTTGCTTCTCATTTTTTAGGTTAATTATCGGGGTTGCGATCAGAAGTTGATGTTCGACAAGGCGATGTTCGGTTTTCGTTTCTTCGAAACGGAGCCCTTGTTTCATACTTTCCATTGGTGGCGCCTCTTCATGAGCAACATGAGTCAACAGTATTTCTTGTTTCATATCAGTCACTGACGCACCTGAATAAGCCATGTTTTTCGTATGTATTAATGCAGTTATCGGCTTCATTAAAATGCTGCTTTTTTTAAAACGAACGCCACTTGCCATTTGATCTGCCATGTTCATTGTAATTGAACGGTTTCCATTCAAGGATTGTTCGAGAAACTTTTCGTTCAATACACTACTAACAGAAACAACATTAACAATCGCAGCAATAGAAAATGTCACCACCATAAATAGAACAATGCGTTGTAAAATAGACAATCTTTCCACAATACAGTCCTTTCCTAAAAAGTTTTTAGAAAGTGTAGAATAAAATTTCAGATAAGGAGAAATTTATAAATATTTATTAATATGACGCCAGCCAAAGAGAGAGATCTAATAGCGTGAGAAACAAAAACGAAACAGTTTTGCATTTTTATTTTATTGTCTATACTTCAAAAAATATGATCAACTACAGCAAATAAGAGGTAAAATATGAAATACACTTTCACGCCTATTGCATCCGTTTGTTTGGTTTTCTTGTCTTACTCCGCTCAAGCAAATGAGTTCGCCCCAGAGATTAAAGCTCATCTAGAAGATACTGCTATGGCATGGATCAATAACCCAATGATCATCGATGCTATAAAAGCTCAGAACAGAAAACACATTAATATTTCGAATGCCGAAATCGATGCATTGGATAAAGAATGGCGAGCAGGTGTGAACGGGGGAGACACCAGTTTAATTGACTCTGTATTGAGTAGGCCTGTTTCAAGCTATCTCGAAGGCGTTAAAGCTGAGCATGAAGACCTTTATACTGAAATTTTCATTATGGACAACAAAGGTTTAAACGTTGGGCAATCTGACATTACTTCGGATTATTGGCAAGGCGATGAGGCCAAGTGGCAAAAAACATACTCTATGGGGCCTGGAGCAGTTAACATCGGAGAATTAGAAGAAGATGAATCAACTGGCGCATTCCAGTCTCAGCTTAATAGTACGATTGTAGACCCAAATACGGGGGCAGCGATTGGCGCTATTACGATTGGCATTTCCCTCGACGGTTTATAATCTCAAAATAGGCTAGTTTTAGAGCGAGAGTATCAGGCTCCTACTCTGGGGCCTTTGGGGATGAAAAAATTCGTATTGAAAGATTTGTCTCGCTTTTTTACTTCCCTAGTCTAACGTATGTTGCAATATTATCGATGCAGAGATGCCGATAAAGTATTTTATTAACACTCATTGCTTTTATGAAGGCACATTCAGTTCCAAGTGTTTTTTTCGTTATATTATTTAGAAAGAAGATATTACAAATAGATATATAAAAAACTCAATAAAATTATGATGAACACCATAATTTAAATAAAAAAACATTAACCAGAGGTATTACTTTTACGGTACATTTCCCACAGAGAGTTTTTATCTAAGTGATTTTTTGTTAACCCAGCTTAATCTTTTGTTAACTGTATTAGGCATTCACTCACTTTTAGTACATTGAGAAAAGGCGCTGTAAATTGATCGGTATCGCTATCCCCAAATTCTTAGCCCGTTTCACAGAAAATTAACAGCGACCAAAAGTCGAATTGTATCAGAACCACTCCGTGAGTAAATCGAAGCCACTTCAATCTCGAAAGCTTAAGAAACATATAAGCTTTATCCCAGACAACGACTTCTTAACCTCTTTGCATTGTGCAAATTAGAGGCATTTTCACTGCCCTCCCCGTTATCTGCTTTTATTTTCATGATTTGCCCATAACAAGCTTCTAACATTCATATTTTAGGTTTCTAACCATGAGTTCATCACTTAACATCCAATTTGTATCCGACGTTATGTGCCCTTGGTGCGTAGTGGGATTAGGTAATTTAAACAAAGCCCTTGGTCAGCTAGATGAGACCATTTCAGTCGATTTATCTTTTCAACCTTTTGAACTAAACCCGAATATGCCTTCGGAAGGGCAAAATGTGCGTGAGCACGTCATCGAGAAGTACGGAATTACCGAGCAAGAGTCAGATCAAAACCGCACCATGATTCAAAGTCGAGGAAAAGAAGTCGACTTCGATTTTAATTTTACCGCTGACAGCCGAATGCGTAATTCCTTTGGCGCACATCGCTTATTGCACTGGGCAGGTATTCAAGGCAAACAAGCCGAATTGAAAGCAGCCTTGTTCAAAGCACACTTTACTCACAACCAAGACATAAGTGATTATTCTGTGTTAGCTAATCTCGCCGCCAGTGTGGATCTGAATTCAGTGGAAGCGAAAACAATATTAGAAACTCAACAGTATGCAGATGATGTTCGAGAACAAGTGCAATTCTGGAAACAAAATGGCATCAGCTCCGTGCCAACTGTAATCATCAATAACAAATACGCCATCTCTGGCGGCCAGCCCGTTGACGTCTTTAAAAATGCCTTGGAAGAGATATTGGCAAAAGACGTGAGTTAGATTCAAAAACAAACAAAGTTAGGTCATTTTCTTATATTGAAAATGACCTATTCGCAGCATTTTGAGCTTGTGAAGCCATGTGCTCTTCGACAAGCTCAGAAATGCCTTCGACTCACAACCTACAAGAACACCTTCGACCTATACAATCCGATGTCTCTCTTCATTCCGTTATTCCAATTGCACTTTTCGATCTAGAAGTATCGGCCCACTGCCTTCTCCTGAACGTTTGTCTTAGTCGTTATAAATTGGGCGGTTCGTCAGGGAAAGACAACCACAACCAATGCAGCCGGAGTTCGTTCAATATTTATCGGACTGACCGAAAGAGCGCAATAATGATGATTAAAGCCTTGTAGTTACTGCTACAAACAACGCTGCGCTCTTCAAACATTTGTCTGCTGTTTTCTCCTCATTGCTAAAGAGGAGAGTCAATGCGAGTATGGGTAAAACCTAATATTTACAGGAGAAGAGGAATGAAGATTGCGATTTTAGGTGCGACAGGCTTCACAGGTAAAGTGCTGGTTAAAAAAGCTCTA
The DNA here is from genome assembly GCF_004362145.1 of Marinomonas balearica. Taxonomy (GTDB): domain Bacteria; phylum Pseudomonadota; class Gammaproteobacteria; order Pseudomonadales; family Marinomonadaceae; genus Marinomonas; species Marinomonas balearica. The sequence goes on along the minus strand of NZ_SNXC01000004.1, from coordinate 10,830 downwards.
GAACGCCACTATTCTGTAAGAGTGTTAGCAAGAGATCCGAACAAACTGGCATCTTTTGGAGACGCGATAGAAATAATCGAGGGCGACTACTTTGACGAACAGGCGCTCAATCAAGTCGTAGAAGGTATCGATGTTGTGTTATCGACCATTGGCGCTCCCGCGACGAGAAAAACATCTTTAAATGCCGATAACTTCGCAGATGCAATGACTCAATTAATTGACTCAATGACACATGCAAACGTGAAAAGGTTCATTAATTTAGCCAGTGCAGGAACAAGATTCGAAGGCGAAAAAGTCGTGTTCATTAGAGGCTTGATAAGGCTATTTTTCTCGATCACAGCGCCTGTTGTGATTCCAGCAAAAGAGAAGGAACTGGCAATTTTACAAAATTCAGCCTTGGAGTGGACAACCATTCGACCACCATTGATACAAGAAAATGTGAAAGGCTCTTTGCAGGTCAGCTCTGAATTTCTCAAAGGAAATAAAGTAGATGTTGAACACTTAACGGATTTTATGCTCGATAACATTCATTCCAAAGATTGGATAAGCAAAGCGCCATTTGTTACCACTGAGGGTTGATCTAAAACGGGCGATATTTACAAAAGAGTCTGCTTGTAAGCTTCGCCCGTGTAAATCTGACTATATAGCTAAAATGTCATCAATAGAAAACAGGAAAAGCCCCTTAGATTGACCGAGTTAAAGAAGCGCCCCTTTTTACAAATGCGACGCCCAATTTATAGGAGCCTGATTAACTTGCTCTAGATAGGCATTTGTTTGTGAAAAATGTCGACACCCGAAAAAACCGCGGTACGCTGATAACGGCGAAGGATGGACACTATCCAACACCAAATGTTTCGATCGATCGATCATTCTCCCCTTTTTTTGAGCGTACGATCCCCAAAGAAGAAAGACGATGTGTTTACGCTCTTCATTTAGTATTGCAATGATCTTATCCGTAAAGGTTTCCCAACCTTTACCCTGATGAGACCCAGCTTTGCTGGCTTCTACCGTGAGCACACTGTTGAGCAATAAAACGCCCTGATCAGCCCAACTTTCCAGATAACCATGATTCGCCTTTGGTATCCCTAAATCGGATTCAAGTTCTTTGTAAATATTCACCAACGAAGGAGGCGTTTTGACACCCGGTTTCACCGAAAACGACAACCCGTGAGCCTGATCCGGTCCGTGGTAAGGGTCTTGCCCTAGAATGACAACCTTAACGTGCTTAAACGGTGTGTGGTTTAAAGCAGAAAAGCATTCTTGTGAATGAGGGTATACGGTTTTTTCTTGTTCTGTCTGCGAGGCTAAGAAGGCCTGCAAAGACTGCATATACTCTTTATCAAATTCTGGAGAAAGTTTTTCCTGCCAATCTTGCGCTAAATTCCACATAGTGTTTTCTTGGTTAAATTCCGGTTTATAAAACGGATTAAGAAGCCTACGATTTAATCCTCGGCTTTTTAATGTAATTTAGATGAAAGGGTTCAACGTTTTCGATTCTTTGAATTCTCGATAGTAGTCTAGCGACTGAATATCGTTGGGCGTTACTAAGTGCTTCAGAAGCAACCATGCCATTTCTCTCAATCCATATGCGATACTGTAATCGCGAATAATATCAAGAGTGTCCTCTATCTCCAATGTCTCGTCATACGCATTGATAAGTACTTTTTGCTGATCAATGTTTAAATTATGCGATCGCGACACGACAGCTAGGTCAAATAACGGGTCACCCAACGCGGCGTATTCCCAATCGATAAACCAAACCTCCTTTTCATTTAACAAAATATTTTTAGGGTTTAAATCGTTATGACACAGCACCTCTTGCCTTGCGTGGTAATCCACTCGATTCATACGCTGGCAACAATGTCGGAGATAGGTTACTTCTTCACTGTGCTTACCGTGTGCATCATTAAGCCGAATGCTTTGTATATAGTGATCGATAACCTGATAAATATTTTGTGACTTAGCCTGTACATCGAGCTGGTGTACACGAGAAAAAACACGCCCAATTCGTTTAATATCATTGTCTTGATGTTTGACCTCCCAGCTCAATGCAGGAGCATTAATGTGCTCACAGAGTATTGCACCTTGATCGTTCTCCCATATTAGAGCGGGAGAAATACCTTCCTTTTGCGCGGCTTTTAGCGCATTCAACTCTGCTTTACGATCTATCAAAAAGACTGTTGTATCCAAGATTGGCACCCTCAATACCGCTCTGGGCGCATTACACCAATGTAATTTCATTACATGATTTGAGAACCCATCTTCGATATTTTCCACTTTTACCGCCTCTTGAGGAGGCAAATACCCCTTCATTTGCTCAAAAAGCGCTGATAATGTGGTCATTTTTCATCCTTTTGTTGTCAACTGGCAAAGTCGCTGTCAGAATGATAGTTACAACACCTACAGTCAATAGTTACCGTTGAAGTAAATTAATGAACAAACATGACGATATTATTCGTAAAATCCAGGAAAAGCTCAGTACGTTAAGTAAGTCTGAGCGAAAAGTTGCGGAAGCGATCTTAGTTGATCCGAAGACGACTATACATTCAAGTATCGCGAAACTGGCTGCTCGTGCAGAAGTCAGCGAACCTACAGTGAACCGTTTCTGTCGAAGCTTAATCGGCAGCGGCTTTCCGGATTTTAAAGTGGCTCTCGCACAAAGCTTGGCAACAGGAACACCTTATGTGAACCTCAATGTCGAACCCGATGATGCACCCGGTGCCGTAACAAACAAAATTTTTGAAGCAGCCAAAAATAATCTTACTCGTGCTCAAGAACTTTTGCCTGAATCTCTTATCAGTCGTGCAGTGGATGTGCTTGCTGGTGCTCGTCGTATCGAGTTTTATGGTCTAGGTGCTTCAGGCCCTGTAGCAAAAGATGCGCACCATAAGTTTTTCCGCTTAAATGTACCTGTCGTCGCTTATACGGATATTTTAGTACAGCGAATGGCTGCTGCGGGCACTCATCCCGGCGATGCTGTGGTATTGATATCTTATACTGGCCGCACTTTGCCTTTGATCGAAACGGCTCGTGTTGCACGTGAAGCCGGCGCTTCTGTTATCGGTATTACTAACCCAAATTCTCCGCTTACTGAGCATTGTTCAATCATACTGCCGATTGAAGAAACAGAAGATACCGATATTTATACACCTATGAGCTCACGTATCGTCTACTTGACGTTAATTGATGCATTAGCAACGGGCGTACTTCTGAAGCGTGGTCCAGAGTTTAATACTCACCTTAAGAAACTAAAAACGAGCGTACAAGACACTCGTTTACCCAAAAACAAAACCTAATACGTTTCGTTTTTTACGCTACACCTTAATTTGATAAGTTAAGGTGTAGCTATGTTCACTAAGCCTCATATTTAGCTTTATACAAACAACGACTTATACTCTTCCCTCAATATATTTTTTTGCACCTTACCCATCGTATTTCTCGGTAATTCATCGATTATGACAAGTTTCCGAGGGTGCTTAAAACGAGCGAGCTTCTCTTTTACTGCTAGCTGGATTTTTTCCAGATCCACTGACTCTGCATTCGCAACCAAAACACCGACGACCGTTTCTCCGAAATCAGGATGAGGAACTCCAATAACAGCACTTTCAACGACACCCAGCTGTTCATCCAGTATGAGTTCAATCTCCTTCGGATAAATGTTGTAGCCACCGGATATAATCAAATCCTTATTTCGGCCAACAATGCTGACGTATCCATCTCCGTCAATCATTCCTAGGTCTCCCGTAATAAAGTATCCGTTACTACGAAGTTCTTCAGCGGTCTTCTCAGGCATATTCCAATAGCCTTTAAATACATTAGACCCACGGACTTCAATTTGCCCTATTTCGCCAGTTGGTAACGTCTCTCCTGTAACGGGGTCAGTAATTTTTAATTCCACATTGGGCAACGGAAGACCAACCGTTCCTGCTCGACGCTCGCCATGATAAGGATTAGACGTATTCATGTTCGTCTCTGTCATGCCGTACCGCTCTAAAATCCGGTGGCCTGTTCGTTGCTCAAACTGAACATGCGTCTCAGACAACAAAGGAGCTGAGCCAGAGACAAACAATCGCATTTGTTTTGTCAGGTCACGATTGAACCTTTCATCACCTAGAAGCCGCGTATAAAAAGTAGGAACGCCCATCAGCGTTGTTACTTCAGGGAGCTTCTCAATGACCCGATCAAGATTAAAACTCGGTTCTAAAAGCAACTTAGCGCCAGACTTCAACGCCACATTAACTGCGACAAATAAGCCATGTATGTGAAATATCGGCAGTGCATGAAGCAGCACATCGTCTTCTGTAAACTCCCAAACCTCTTTCAGTACATTACAGTTCGACAATAGGTTTTGCTGCGTTAACATAGCGCCTTTTGAACGCCCCGTGGTACCTGAGGTATATAAAAATGAGGCGATATCATCGACGGAACGTTCTACTGCAGAAAACTCAGTGGCGAGCTGTTGTGCCATATCAGGCAAGCTACCTGATAAGCCATCATTGGATTGGGTCATTAATGCGGCATTATGCTGTTTCGCAATCTCTGCCATACCGGGCTCGGATTCAGGCGCACAGACAATTAACTTAGCGCCTGAATCTTGGACAAAGTATTCTACTTCAGACAGGGTATAAGCCGTATTAAGGGGTAAGTAAACAACCCCAGCTTGAACACAGGCGGCATAAAGCGTCAGTGTTGAAACAGACTTACCAACCTGCGCAACTAAACGATCTCCCGGCTGTAAACCTTGCTGAGTAATCGCATTTGCGTATTGTGATGCTTGCTTTAAAAAAGCATCGTAAGACACTTCTGTATTGTTTTGAGAATCAATAATAAACGTGGTTTGCTTACCTTGATGAGCGGCAAATAAACCCTCATAAAGTGGATTGGACATTGTTCCCCCTTAATAATGGAGATAGGTGTTCACTGAGTTTATGGACATCTTGAACAGCAGAGATATACCCTGTTGCAGCAAATTTTTCATGATTTTCGGACACTGTATTTAACTCATAGAGGTAATTCACCATTGCTCCGCCCGATTGAAGCAGCCCTTTTGAGGACACATCTGAATCATTGTGAATCGCATGTATTTTCGCACCATTGCCTAAATGAAAGCGCGCTACAGGATCTCGTGGTTTACCATTTGCCGCTTTTTCATTGAGTAAGTAGTGTGCGGCTAACGATTTCATATCATTAAATGGCGGTTCTTCTGTATTAATCCCACGCTCTTGCGCCCACGAAATCAAGCTAGGAATGGGAGACAAAGTAACGAAGTTCTTTAGGTTACTAAATGTTGAAGATAAGTCTGCAACAACCTGTTTAATAAGCGAGTTACCAAAGGAAATACTATTCAGACCTTGCTGACAATTTGAGATGGAGTAAAACACGGCCGTATCTGCATCATCCACTGATATTTCTTGCCGATTATCAGACAAAACATCTTGTACCGAATTCGCAATTCCTTGAGTTAGCGCAACTTCTACAAAAATTAGCGGCTCGTCCGGCATGGATAGATGAAAAAACGCAAAACAACAACGATCCTCTGGCTGCATCCGACGGCGCAAATCATCCCAGCTGTCTATCGCATGAACAGCCTCATAAGCGATTATTTTTTCTAATATATACGCAGGGGTTTCCCAATTAATTGGGCGAAGAACTAAAAAACCACGATTAAACCAAGAGACAAATAAATGTCTAAAATCCAAATCTAATGCCGCAAGCGTATCAGACGTTCCTTTTAGCCTTAGCAAATCTGCGCGCATATTAACGAGCTTTCGGGTCGCTCCAGAAACTTGATTTAAACGTCTTACTAGTTCTTGCCGCCTTGGCTCCACCGCCGCCATATACCTTAAATATGTCTTTTTAGACGGCTGTTCTTGATACGCCTGTAAAGCCTTTCCAACGGCAACCGGATCAATGTCCATGTTATCGGCTAAGTGATGGAAGAAAATAAGTTTCTCCTCATCATCCAACATATCAAATCGATCTAACACTTGAGTTGCCAGTGTTATACCAGACGATTCACCCGCCGTACCAATTAACTGATCAACTAGCGTAATGATTGAGCTATCTTCCTCTAATTTACTTTTCGCGAGAGGCCGATAACGTCGATCAAATATGTTACTCAATAGTTCCATCATCATGCTCATAGACTTACTCCCATGACTAGATCGGGTAACCAAGTTGCAATACTTGGAAACAAACACAAAAGGACAATCGCAATGATCATGCAAGCGACGTAGGGCAACGACCCCAACAGAATGGTTTTTAGAGATATGTCAGGAGCAATGCCATTTATGACATATAAATTCAGCCCAACAGGTGGACTGATCAGTCCAATTTCCATGTTAATCGTCAACACCACCGCAAACCAAATAGGATCAAAACCAACAGAGGTAATAATGGGAAGCAAAATTGGCGCGGACATTAATATGACGGCAACAGGGGGCAAAAAGAACCCAGCAATTAATAGAAAGATATTAACCGCAATCATTAATACCCAACGGTTTACATCTAATGTACCGATCCATTCAGCAATTGACTGAGTAATAAACAAGCTAGAAAGCATGTAGCTAAACACACCCGCAGCCGCAATGATGAAGAGAATCATCACACTTTCACGAGTACTGTCTCGAAGAACCACCCATAGATCTTTTGGATGCCATAAACGGTAGATAATCATCGCTATGACCAAACACAGCAAGGCTCCCACAGCTGCCGTTTCTGAGGGAGTCGCTACTCCGCCATACATAGCGTATAAAACACCAACAATAATCAATAAAAATGGCACAACACGAGGCAGGATTTCAAAGCGCTGACGCCAGCTGTAGCGAACTGTTGCGAGAAGCTCTTTATTCCCAGACCTCTTCGTTGAGTACAAAGACCAAGCCATAAACAAAACAACTAACATAAACCCGGGAACGACTCCCGCTAAGAACAAGCGACCAATAGAGGTCTCTGTTGCGATGCCATAAACAATCATTGTGACAGACGGTGGAATCAAGATTCCAAGCGTCCCCCCTGCCGCAATTGATCCCGCCGCAACGCCATCAGGGTAACCTCTCTTACGCATTTCAGGTATTCCCATCTTACCTATTGCTGCACAGGTTGCAGGAGAAGAACCCGACATAGCCGCAAATAAAGCACAGGCTCCCAAATTTGAGATAACCAAGCCGCCTGGCATACGCGTGAGCCAGCGCTCAAGCGCTTCATACAAGTCAGCGCCTGCACGGGTTGATGCAATAGAAGATCCCATAATAATAAACATGGGAATCGACAGCAGAGCAAAACTATCAAGTTTGCCGAAAAATATTTCAGGCAATAGCTCCAATGACCGCAAGCCATCAAATACTAATAAAAAACCACCTGACACAATCAACAAACCCAGTGCGACAGATACCCCTGAAAATAATACTAATATTGTCATGGCGGCGACAATTGCGCCTAAAATCAAAGGATCCATCAGTTTTCCTCCAAGCCAAAAGGGGTATCTTTGCGGATCAACACAGCTGAAAAATCAGCAGTTAATTGCAGCAACAGTAAGAAAAACCCGACAGGAAGTGACAAATACGGAATCCACAACCGAACCCCCCAAACTGTATCGGATCGCCAATTACGCTCGAATGCTAAATGCCAATGCTCGAATGCGTAAAAGACCATTACGAATACAATTGTTATGGAAAGCAGCAAGGTAAAAAAGTACAAGTATTTACGCTTCGCAGCAGATAACAAAAGGGGAATAAGATCAACATTCACATGACCTCTTAAAAGCTGCACATACGGCAGCCCCATCAGAGTGGCAGAGATCATCAAGTAAACAACCGCTTCTGTTTGCCAAATGGTTGAAAGATTAAGCACTGCTCGAACATAGATCATCTGACACGTAATAACCACAGCGGCAACAATCATCAGCGCGGCTAACCAACCCGACACGGTAGAAAGCCAAGAAACCGCATATATAAACTTATGTGGTATCCCTTGACCTCCATTCGAAAGCTTCTTTGGTAACGTCATGAACTTATCCCTATTCAACCGCTAACGCTAAATCCAATAACCTTTGACCATCAGACACATCCTCGACAAACTTCCTGTAAGACGTGGTTTTGGCTAATTCTCGCCACTCAGAGAAATCTTCCGGCGTCATTTCTACAACATCGACACCCGCTTTACGAAAAACCTCCGCTGAAGCAGAATCTTGTTTTTTCGCCTCCATCAAATAAAAGTCTTGAGCCTTTTTCGAAGCCAGCTTTAGCGCTTTTTGTTGATCGTCATTAAGGTCTTCAAACGTCGTTTTATTCATCAACAAAGGCTGATACATAAACCACAATGCAACATCCGCCGCTGGTGTGTAACATTTGGCTTGCTCATAAATACGGTAAGAAACGAAAGAAGAGGATGATGTATTCGCGCCGTTTAGAACGCCTGTTTGCATCGCGTTATATATTTCAGACGACGCCATAGAAGCAATAGAGGCACCTGCACCTGCTAGCATTTGCTCAAAAGATTTTCCCGCGGCGCGCATCTGTAAACCTTTCACATCCGAGGGTTTGGTAATGCATCGATCCTTTCCTACAAAACCACCGGCTAAATAACCATGCACCAACACCATCACATCGTCTTCTGCCATCTTCTTTTCAATTTCTTGCATAAAAGCAGAATCACTTAAACGTGCGGCATGATCGTGATTTTTAACCAACCCCGGCATTAACGTTAGATTGTACGCAGGTTGCTGACCACCGGCGTAGCTGAGAGGAACCAAAGTCATATCCAGCTGACCGCGACTAACGGGGCGGTACTGTTCACGTGGTTTAAAAAGAGATTTCGAGCTAAAAATTCGAATGCTGAGATCAACATTCGCCGCTTTCACCTCGTCGGCCACCATTTGCGCGACCTTATGGCGAATGTCTTTATTTGACCATTGATGCGATAGCCTAAGTTCTTCCGCACTGGCAATAACACTACTGCCGAGCAAAGTCATCGCAAGAAGGCTGCTTGATAGGATCGTTTTCATTGTTTTCTCCAACTGATTTATTTTTATTTTAGAGAGTTACCCACTGCATTATGTGTCATAAAGAATGGGCTTATTTGCAAACATAACAACACATCACTGTTCATTTATAATACAGACTATAAATAAAAATACACAAAAACAAGTTATTGTATACAATTTATTCACTCCTTGATCATTGTGATACACTTAAGCTCATGAAGAATTCAGACATTATTGCAAGCGCTTTAGAAGAATCTATCCTACGTGGAGACTACCAAGTCGGAGAAAGACTTAACGAAGTTAATCTTGCGGCACAGTTTAAGGTTTCCCGAACACCTATTCGCGAAGCTCTACAAAAACTCAGCAAATCAGGCCTCGTAGAACAAATCCATAGACGAGGTGTTTTCGTTAGAAGACACAGCCCTGTTGAGCTAATCGAGCTGTTTGAAGTAATGGCAGAACTAGAAGCATCCTGCGGAAGGTTGGCGGCGTTAAGAATATCTGACGAGGCTTTGGAACAATTAAAAGAAGCAAATAGTAAATGTAAGGCAGCCATGCTCGCGGGAGAAGCAGATACGTACTATTACGCCAATGAAGTGTTTCATATGATCATCTACAAGCAATCAGGCAACAGTATTTTAGAACAGGAAACAAAACGCCTCCATCAAAGGTTAAAACCTTATCGCCGCCTTCAACTCCATGTGAGAGGGCGTATGCCACAATCTATGTCTGAACATGAAGACATTGTAGAAGCTCTCACACAGGGAGACGCTGATCAGGCAGCTCAATTACTACGTGGTCACGTCGCTATTCAAGGCGAGAAATTTCGCCACTTAATGTCGAGTTTTGAAAGAATCGATAAAATTTAAAGATGTTTTGAGAGCGCCGAGAGTCCAATAGACAAACGGTATATTTGCGAGATAGATGACGAATAATGCGAATTTTTGGAAGGGAAGGTACATAGTTTATACTCTAGCATGTTCGCAGATTTTCAAGGAAGAATTCATGGACTTAGACAAACTCTCGACTCTATGTAAAACCAAGGGATATAAAATAGAGCCTATTTACGTTAACCGAATTAGCATCAAACGTACTTTTTCAAAAATAGAAGTAGAAAAGTCGTATGAAAACGGCCAACTTTCCGTCACCTCAAATAATCCCTCACTTACTCCCATCGGTATTGGTATTTCATTCTTAATAGCATGCCTTTTGCTAGTAGTCGTACAAACTATCGATTCGGACAACCCTCCAATTGTAGTACCTGTGATTATGCTAATTTTGGCTGCTTTCAACTTAGTTATGTACTTTAGAATGAAGGAGTTCAAAAACTATATTGAACGCTTAGTTGAGCAGTACAACCCTGTTTAGTTGACCACTACAGACTGTTCATTGCTATCTCTAACAACCAGTTCACACCGTCAGGTTGTGATGTGAGTTGATCAACAACGGCTTGTATCTGAGTTTGATTTAGCTTTAGATTATTCATAGTCTCTCTTTTACAATACCTCGTTAGACACACTTATTGGGACGGTATGGTCTTTTTCCCTTCGACAAGCTCAGGGAACATGCTGGAACTTATCTAGGTGACAGCGGTGTATTTGTGAAGGTAGGATAAGATAGCTATAGTGTTACCGTTGGCTGAGCTTGTCGAAGCCATGGACACTTTATAACCTCTTTGTAACCCCTTTCAAATTCCCTTCGGCAGGCTCAGGGAGCAGAGTAGGCTATTCTTTTTTATTCTGGATTACGCGTTCAGAAACGAGAAAAGCCCTGACCATTTCTGATCAGGGCTTTCTGTATTAGAAGCTTGACGACGACCTACTCTCACATGGGATCCCCCACACTAC
>NZ_SNXC01000003.1 GCF_004362145.1 Marinomonas balearica | reverse complement strand
CCTTTACTGATGTGGATCTAACTGATACACCAACGGCGACTAAATCCACCTCATCTGTCAGTGCTATCGGGCAAGATGGCACCACCGCTCTGACGCTGACGGCAGAACAACGGGCGGCCATTGAAGCGGCCTTTAGCATTGAAAATGTCAAGACCAATGGCAATGATGGCACGGTCAACTGGGCCTATAACATTAGCGAAGCTAACCTGGATTTCTTAGGTCAAGGTCAAGTAGTAACTGCGGTATTTAGCATTACTGTGACCGATGATGAAGGGGTAATGGAAACCCAAAATGTCACCATCACGTTGGTGGGAGACAATGATACCCCTATAGCACTTGCCAACTTACCAAATATAGCGGGAACCTCAAGCCTCGTTTTTGGTCCTGTTACATTAGCGAGCAACTTATTTGAAGATGCTGATTTTGGTGAAAACCAAACACTGACTTATAGTCTTGATGGCTTGCCTGATGGGCTGATATTTAACGCAAATAGCTTGACTATATCTGGGGTGGCAGTCAGTGGTTTTGAAGGCGCTAATCTTTTACATCTAGTCGCAACGGATATTCATGGTGCTCAAGCAAAAATCCCGATTCTTTTAACCTTAGAGTCTGCCCCTGTCACAATTGATGTCAGCCCTGATACGGGTTCCGCAACAGATGTGTCGATAACGAGCTTTACTGCCCCCGATATTAATTTAAATATTGATGCTTTACCGTCTGGTACTTTGGGAGATGGTGTTGATTCAAGAGGTTTTTCCTCTGAAGGTAGCGATTCAAGCAATGGATCAGCAGAGGCTGTAGCGTCTTCGAGTATTAATGCTGATGCGAGTGGTGTTGTGGTCGATCAAGGTAGTACACAGGTATTTGAATCTCAGGTATCTGTTAATGTTGATGCTAATGGTCAAGTTCAAATTACCCAAAGTGATAGTCTTGATCAGGGGGTGAGCCTTTCTGTAGAGGATATTGTTCCTCAAGAGGTCGGTGTTGATATCAAGTTAACTGATATTGGTATTGGCTCATATTTTAGTGCTACTTTATCTGATGGAACCGATTTACCTAGTTGGGTTGAAGTTGACCCAAATACTGGTGATGTTTTTATAGATCCTCCAGAAGGTCAAGAAAAAATCACATTGAAAATAAATGCCAGAGGATTTGATGGTATTACTCGGATTTTGGAAGTTGAAATAGATTTAGAAAGTCTATCAGAGTCAGTTGGTACAGATACAATTCACTCGGACGTGATAACGGATGCGAAGGAAGGCCACATGACCTTTGAGCAACAACTTGAACTGGCGAGTAATGAACAAGATAACTATGGCAGTGATTTAATGAAATTATTAGCGTCTTAAGCTATGTCTGATACTGCAATTGCTAAGCTGTTTCAAATAGAGCAACAGGTTCGTCGCTGTGAAACAGCGACCGAGCTTAGTTTTTTAATGGTGAATACGTCACGCAATTTGGTGGCGTATGAGCAGGCAACATATCTGGATGGCAATGAGCTTGAAAAACTTAAGTTATTTGCCTTAAGTGATATTCCTCTGGTTGATCGAAGCACGCCTTATAGTGCTTGGATCGAGCAAGTTGCAAGCTTAGTTGAAGGGTCTGAGCAAGGAACAGAAGTTCATTCAGTAAAACCGGAGCGCTGGCCTTTAGAACTAAAAGCAGAGTTAAAAGAATTCAGTCCTCCCTATTTATTATGGCTTCCTCTATTGATTCCTGCCAAGCCAAGCGAACGGGCAGGTGTTCTAGTGATGGCTAAATCGGAACCTTGGAGCGAAAAAGAGAGAGCTTTATTACAACATCTTGCCTCATCTTATGCCCATGCGATGCAATTATTCAGACAAAAATCGGCGATTAAAACCCTGGTTAAAAAACTGCTGTCTAAAAAAACTCAATTAGTGTCTTTATCTTTGTTGATCGGTCTGAGCTTTGTTCCTGTTCGGTTAACGGTTTTAGCCCCTTCTGAAGTCATTGCAAAAGAACCTAATCTTGTTATGTCATCGATAGCGGGAGCCGTCTCAGAAGTCTTGGTTAAACCAGGAGACCTGGTAACTCAAGGGCAGCCACTTGTTACTATGGATAAAACAGCCTTGCAAGGCTCCTATGATATTGCGCTAAGGGAGCTGGAAAGAGCCAAGGCCGAATTAAGAACCGCAGAGCAAGCCGGTTATGTGGATAAAAAAGCCAAATCACAGCGAGTCGAGCTAGCCTCTCAAGTGGCTCTAAAGGCGATTGAACTCAATTATATTAAAGGCAAGCTAGCACAAACAACGATTTTTTCTAAGCAGCAAGGGGTTGCTGTTTTGGATGACCCTGAAAAATGGAAAGGCCGCTCTGTTGTAGTAGGAGAGCGCATTTTATCTATTGCTGACCCAAAGAAAATAGAGCTAGAAATCAGGGTTGCGGTACAGGATTCTATTCCCTTAAAAAAGGGGGATGAGGTGAAATTTTATCTGGATACCGATCCACTTGAGCCTATTTCATTTAAGGTTAATTATTCGTCTTTTAAGTCTAGTTTAACACCGAGTCAAACCTTGGCTTATCGTATTATTGCTAAGAGAGATGGGCTAGCGATTGCTCCAAGAATAGGTCTTCGTGGAGTGGCAAAATTATACGGTGAAGAGGTCTCTTTAGCCTATTATGTACTGCGTCGTCCGATTACCTATGTTCGTCAGACACTAGGTTGGTAAATGTTTTCTCATCTAGACAAACAGCCACTGCCCAAGCTTCGTCAAAATCTGCATTTATTTTCTGCTCCGCCAGATGAGCAGGGTGAGGTTAGATGGCAAATATTTGATGCAACTCGCAACAAATTTTTTTACTTGTCTGTTTCTGCTTTTTATTTGTTTACCCAATGGCGTTATGCTTTAGATACTCACGACTTAATTAAGCGGGTAGCCACGAAACAGGTTCAAATTGAGAAAGAAGAGCTAGATAACTTTATTCAGTTTTTAAAGCTCAATCACCTGTTGGAAGTAAGTTCTCAGCAAGAAACGGATCTATTTAATCAAGATCTAGCTCAGCAAAAAAAAAGTTTGTTGTTATGGGTGTTGCATAATTATCTGTTTATTAAAATCCCTTTAATTCGTCCAGATTTGTTTTTAACACGCTTATATCCAAGCATAAAGTCCTTGTTTAACTTGCAGCTCCATTGGCCTATTTTTGTGATTGGGATATTAGGAGTGGTAATGGTTATGAGGCAGTGGCAGGTTTTTACTTCTACCTTCTCTAATATGCTCAATGCCCCTTCAATTGGCTATTATATTATCGCCTTGGTGTTTGTTAAATCCGCTCATGAACTAGGCCATGCTCTGGTAGCAAAGCGTTATGCTTGTCGAGTGAGTTCTATGGGCATCGCCTTTTTACTAATGACCCCCATTTTATATACAGATACAACCGATGCTTGGCGATTACGATCCCGATTTCAGCGTTTAAGTATAGTCACCGCAGGAGTACGAGTTGAGATATATATTGCCTGTGTGGCTACTTTTTTGTGGGGTATTCTGCCCGATGGCTCTTTTCGAAATATGGTATTTTTCGTGGCAACGACCAGCTGGGTCTCATCCCTATTAATTAATATCAGTCCCTTTATGCGCTTCGATGGTTATTATGCCTTTTCAGATTTTTTAGGTATGGAGAACCTGCAGATCCGTTCTTTTTTGGTGGGGAAATGGTTTTTAAGAGAGTGCTTATTTGGTTTTGGTTTTGTCCCGCCTGAGCCTTTAAATCGTCAAAAGTGCTTGTTAATGGTGGTATATGCTTGGTGTACGTGGCTCTATCGATTGTTTATTTTTATCGGTATTGCTTTTCTCGTCTACTTCTTCACCTTTAAATTGCTGGGTGTGGTCTTGTTTGTGGTTGAGGTTCTTTGGTTTGTATTGCTACCCATAATAAAAGAGGTTTTTGTTTGGCATAAATTAAGGAGTCAAATGTCTTTAAATCGCGCGAGCTTCATTACCTTAAGCATTATGCTTGCTCTTATCGCTTTACTGGTTATACCTTGGAGAACGACCGTGAGTGTACCTGCGGTGATGACATTCGAACGTTATATTAGCCTCTATCCTAGTGAGGAAAGTGAGATAATATCTTGGCAGATAACACCGAATGCAAGGATCGAAAAAGGTCAGGGTTTGGTTGAATTAAGTGTTGCCGAGTTGGAAAAGGAGATGGCGCTTACTCGAACTAAGCTTGATCACCTTAATCTTAAATGGCAGCGTTCTGGTGTAGATGCAAATGAGCGTTCTTCTGGACTGGTGCTGAAAACTGAAATCGCTAGGGAGGCTTCCCGTTTACAGGCATTGGAAGCACAGCAAGCAAAACTTTCTGTTAAGGCTCCTTTTAATGGTGTGATAGGGGAGTGGCTGCCATTAGAAAGGGGGGATTATGTGACGCCTCACATGTCTCTAGCCACACTTTATGATGATCAAAGTGTGCTGATTAAAGCTTATATCAGTGGTCAGCTAGTGACTAAAGTTCAAACCGATAAGGTGTCTAGGTTTATTGCTAATGATGGAACTGTTTTAGAGAGTGCGTTAGTTATTGATAAAATAATTCCAACTTCCATTACCCAGTTAAATATTTTAGGTTTATCCTCTCTTTATGGTGGTGCTATTGCTTCCCAGCAATTAGAAGAGAGTATTATTCCGAATGAGGCGATTTATGAAGTGCATCTTAAATTAAAAGGAGAAACTCAACTAACAACGCAAGCGCTGGGTAAGGTGAATCTCTTTGTTAAGCCTGAGAGTTATCTGATGAAAGGATTGCGTCATCTCTATGGTGTCTTTATTAAGGAGTCAGCATTTTAAGTCTGAAGCTATTACATGGTAAGTACTCTCATAATCATGTTTGCTTTGCGGTAATTTCCCCGGAAATTAACAGCCGCCAAAAGTAGAATTTTCTCGTAATCTAAACGCAGGAGGCTCTGCTTGAAAAAGTCACGCCATACATGCAGCCAAATAATGGCGATTTTAAAATAAGTTGAAGCTGGAGAGCCCGTCTCCGAGCTTTGCCTTGAACATGGGATGAGTCCGCATCATTTTATAAATGGCGAGCCTGAAGTTGAGTGTGCCGATGCTTTGCTAATTTCGATAGACGGCGAAGACAGAGTTGATTATGTATTGGCTAACCCACCGTTCGGCTAGAAAAGCAGTATGACTATTACTAAATCTGAAGATAGTGAAGGTAAAAATGCGTTAAAGAAAAAATTTTGTTCATTAACGCCATGAGGCGCTTTTGGTGTTGAGCCAAGCAAGATAGCGCAAGTGAGAAATAATAATGCCATTTTCAGTTATAAGGGCAGGAAGCTAGTAACTGATATTACTAGCAACACCCTCATATTTTGTGTTAATTTTTTTATATGATAATCAATTTAAGCCACCTGAACTATAAAATAGTATATATGCTGGTATTCTTATATATACGGTAAGAAGCAGTTCAGGGAGATAGGTTGTCGTGTTCGTTATTTGGAAACATTCCGAATAGTCGGTCCAGATGAACTGTACCACCATTCAGATTACATCAGTATCGATTCGCCTGTTGCAAAGGCTCTGCTGAAAAAGGAAGAGGGTGATGAAGTCACTATTCGCAGGGCGGAAGGCGAAAAACTATATTACATCGACTCTGTGGAATATCGATCTGTATGACTGCGTTAAGCCAAAATAACCCTCTTCGTTACGGAATGGCGCAATGGCAGCATTCTGCGTGGGTTAATTGGTTGTATTCGTCAACTGTACCCAATGCAGAGCGATTGAGAGAGTATTCGAAAGTGTTTCAGAGTGTTGAAGTAGGAAGCACTTTTTACACCGAAGTAGAAGAGAAGCAGTTGAGGCGCTGGTACGATCAAGTTGACGACGCATTTAGGTTTTGTTTTAAGGCACCTCAGCTCGTCACACATCGTATTGCTGAGCGCCCTGAAGAAGAGCGCAATGCCGATTGGCAGCGATTTCAAGCAAAACTGTCATCTCTGGATGGCAAGCTTGGGCCGACGATGTTGCAGTTTCCTAGTCATTTAGATGAATCTTTATTGCCTGCAATCCTTTCTTTAATTGAAACATGGGAGCTTAGTTCGCCCCTTAGTGTTGAAGTCCGTCATTTAAATTATTTTGATAAAGGCGTGATCGAGTCGGAGTTGCTGCGAAGTTTATCAAGTCAAAAAGTCAATAAAGTTATTATGGACTCTCGTCCAGTCTTCTCAACAGATGCCTATAACGAAACCTTGCAAGACGCCCAGAGAAAAAAGCCCAGAGTACCTTGCCATGTTGTCGCAACAGCGCAAAACCCAGTTGTTCGTTTTATTGGTCATCCAGATTTAGCTTTAAATCATGTTTGGTTGGATCAATGGGCTGAAAAAATAAAATCTTGGTTAGAGGGCGGGCTCAAGCCCACTGTCTTTGTGCATTCTTCGGATAATATAGCGGCACCAACGCTGGCTTCTTGGCTAGATGATAAACTGGTGGGAAATGGCGCGCTTTCATCCAAGATGGTCAACTTGCCGGAGACCCAAGAGCAGATTGCGTTGTGGTAGTGTGTTGGGTGGTTAGAATTGAGAGTGTTATTGTGGATTTTGGCATACTTTTTTAGGAGTAGACATAGATGTATTCGCTTGTGTTTTATGTGCCAGAAACGCACTTAGAGGCGGTTAAAAGTGCTGTTTTTGCTGCAGGTGGCGGTCAAATCGGTGATTATGAAAAATGCTGTTGGCAAACGTTAGGCAGAGGGCAATTTAAACCGTCTTCCAGTGCGAATCCATTTATCGGCGAGGCGGGAGGGGATCTTGAATACGTCGATGAGTACCGTGTCGAGCTGGTTTTAAAACCTGAATTTAAGGCGCAAGTTGTTACGGCGTTAAAGTCGGCTCATCCTTATGAAGAAGTTGCCTACCACCTGATTGCTGTAGAAACTTAGAGATCATATTCTGAGTGGTTGCTCAACCCGCCGTGGCTGAGCCTCAGTCTGAAGTGCGCTTAGCTTGGAATGCTATTGATTCGTATCGTATCTTCGTGGAAACCGTACGAGCCTTTGCTGTGGTCTTCTATAAACAGCTTCAATGTGATTTCAACGCTGCTAAACGCTAAATCATCCCAAGGGATCTCATCAAAAGCAAACAGTTGTACTTCTGAGCTTTCTTCTGTCACATGGAAGTCTGGCTTGGGTAACTCAGCAATATAGAAAAGGTGTATTTGGTTGATTTTGGGGATGCTGATCATGCTGAATGCTTGCTTGCATATCGCGTTAGAGCCACATTCTTCTACTGTCTCTCGGAGTGCGCCTTCGCTGGTGGTTTCCTGATTTTCCATGAACCCTGCTGGCAGAGTCCAATAACCCAAGCGAGGTTCAATATTGCGTCGGCAGAGCAGTATTTTACCGTCAAACAAAGGGATAGTACCCGTTATAAGTCTCGGGTTGTCATAATCTATGTGATGGCATTGAGGGCAGACAGCGCGTTCACGGTTGTCTCCCGCTGGGATGCTCATGACAACCTGATGTCCGCATTTCGGGCAATATCTCATTCTTTATAACCTCTTAATCTGAGGATCAATGCCTCAAGTGTAGCTTTGCATACTTTACTACTTTGTCTTCAATTTCTTGAATTTCGATTAAGTAGTTGTCGACCCACAGGCTGGTTGGACGCTCAGGGATAAACTCCAAGGTTTCGATAATAAGGCCATTTAGTGTTTTTGGACCGTCAGTAGGCAGGTGCCACGCTAATGTCTTATTAATGTCTCGTATATGAGTTGAGCCGTCTATTCTGAAAGCGCCATCATCAAGTGGTTGAATCTCTTCTTCTTCATCCTGAGTGGGAGGTGTGAATTCCCCAACAATTTCTTCTAGAACATCTTCTAATGCTGCAATGCCTTGAACATCGCCGTATTCGTCAACCACAATGCCCATTTGCTGGTGGTCTTTTTGGAAGTTCAATAGCACGGTATTAAGTGGTGTGCTTTCAGGGATGAAGTAAGGCGGTAGAGTGGCTTTAAGGAGTGCAGCCTTAGTTGGGTTTTCTTCTCGTAAGAAAAGCGCGGCATTACGCGCGTGAAGAACGCCGATTACTTTGTTTATTTCGCCGTTGTAAACCGGCATACGAGTATGACGGCTTTGGCAAATTTGCTCGATAATTTCTTCGATAGAGTCTTCAATGTCTACGCCAACGACCTCGTTACGAGGAACCATAATATCGTCGACAGAGACTTTTTCTAAGTCAAGAATGGAAACGAGCATTTCTTGGTGAGCCGCTGGGATAAGCCCGTTTGCTTCGTTAACAATGGTTCGTAGCTCTTCTGTGCTGAGTGTGTTTTGCTCAGAGTTAGCAGGCTTTACGCCAATAAGACGAATTAATCCGTTTGATAGAGTGTTGACGATGACAACAAGCGGATAAAGTATCTTAAGTAAAATAGTCAGGCCCCAAGACGCAGGAAAAGCGATTTTTTCGGGGTGTATGGTCGCGATGGTTTTTGGGGTGACTTCAGCAAAGATAAGTATGATCAGAGTCAATGCTGCTGTCGCGATAGCAACGCCTGCATCTCCCCATATTCTTACCGCAATTATTGTCGCGATAGCGGAGGCCAATATATTAACAAAGTTGTTACCAATTAATATGACGCCTATTAAACGATCTGGGCGTTCTAGTAATTTGGATGCTTTTGACGCAGATTTATGACCATTTTTTACAAGGTGCTTAAGTCGATATTTGTTGATCGAAAGCATGCTTGTTTCTGAGCTGGAAAAAAAGCCAGAGAAAAGGATTAAAAAGAAGAGTATTCCACCGAGAATACCTAAGGGGACATCGTTCAAAAAAGGTTCGCCTCATTGATTATATTATTGGGATTATTAGCGTATTAGAAGTTCGTGTCAAACGACAATTTACACGCTTCTGTAAGTTGACAGTATCTTGTTGGGAAAAGTGTCCGCTTACATCGAAATAATCTGCAATGCGATCTTGCTTCCAAAGTACGCAAGCATTAAAAGAATGAAGCCGCTCAGAGTCCATTTTACGGACAGCTGGCCGCGCCAACCTAGAAAATGTCTGCCGATTAAAAGGCTCGCGAAGACAAGCCACGAGCTTAGGGTAAAGAATGTTTTGTGAACCAGATGTTGTGCAAACATGTCTTCGATAAAGTAAAAACCCGTTGCAATGGTCGCTGTCAGCAAAATAAAAGCCGCCCATAAAAATTCAAACATGAGTCGTTCTAAAACTTGTAACGGAGGGACACGTAGTAATTGTTTCAGTCTGTGATGTTTTAATTGGTGCTCTTGTATTGAAAGTAGGATACCAACGCCACAGGCGGCCATGAATAAGCTATACGCAACTGAAGCAATGAGAATATGAATCGAAGTGCCGAACGACTGACTGTGTAGCTGCTCTAGTTGCCACGGTTCTATTGCATTAAGTGCGATGATGAATGCAGCAAGAGGGTAAGAGAAGACTAAAAGCAATGACAAATCTTTGTTGCGATTACTAAACCAGAGGAAGGTGTTACCGATCAATGCGATCAATAGGCCAATCGTCAGGAAATTAAAGCCATCTTGGCTTCGAAGCAATTGGATCAGTGCCAACATGTGCACGCCAATGGCAAGAGACCCAAATATTTGAGTTATTTGATTGCCAGGGCGTTTGAAGTAAGTTCCTCCAGCAAGTAAAGAGGTAACGCACGCTAGCCAAAGGGTTAGTTGGGTCATGAAATTAACCAGTCCACAGTTAAAGATTTCGTGTCAATAAGAAGATATGAGTGAATCCGACCCACTGTGAAGGAGTTATTCATAGCTTCCCTTGTTGATTATTCGCTATAATAAGGTCAATTTAACCTTGGTTAAACCATAGACGTAGGTTTTTTCCAATTAAAGCAAAATTTTGAGGGCTCCATGTTCGACAATTTATCGAATCGCTTGACGTCGTCGTTGGATAAAATCCGCGGCCGCGCCAAATTGACAGAAGACAATATCAAGGATGTCTTGCGTGAAGTGCGTATGGCATTACTCGAAGCTGATGTTGCATTACCCGTTGTTAAAGACTTTATCGCTGCTGTAAAAGAGCGAGCAGTTGGTACTGAAGTCACTAAAAGTCTTAGCCCTGGGCAAGTGTTCCTGAAAATCGTGAAGCAAGAGCTTGAAGCGGTGATGGGACAGGCGAACGATGAGCTTGATTTACGAGCAACGCCACCAGCGGTCATTCTTTTAGCGGGTCTTCAAGGTGCTGGTAAGACCACCTCTGCGGGTAAACTTGCGAAGTTTCTTAAAGAGCGCCATAAAAAATCGGTTGCAGTCGTCAGTGCGGACGTTTATCGCCCTGCCGCGATTAAACAGTTGGAGACACTGGCAACAGACATCGGCGTCGATTTTATTCCAAGCGACATCTCTCAAAAGCCTATCGACATCGCGAACAATGCGATTGATGTAGCAAAGAAAGCACATAAAGACGTATTGATTGTCGATACGGCAGGTCGTTTAGCGATCGACGAAGACATGATGGCGGAGATCAAATCGCTTCATGGTGCTATTAACCCAGTAGAAACACTGTTTGTGGTTGATGCCATGACAGGGCAAGATGCTGCGAATACGGCGAAAGCCTTCGGTGATGTTCTTCCTCTAACGGGTGTGATCTTAACGAAGACAGATGGTGATGCGCGCGGTGGTGCGGCCTTGTCTGTTCGTCATATCACAGGGAAACCCATTAAGTTCTTAGGTGTCGGCGAAAAAACGGATGCGTTAGAACCTTTCCACCCTGATCGTTTGGCATCTCGTATTCTTGGTATGGGCGATATGCTTTCTCTTATTGAGGAAGCAGAGCAAAAAATCGATAAAGAAAAAGCGGAAAAACTTGCTGGTAAGTTACAAAAAGGCAAGGGCTTTGATCTGGAAGATTTCAAGGAGCAGTTGCAGCAAATGAAAAACATGGGGGGAATGACCTCTATGTTAGACAAGCTTCCGGGAATGGGAAAACTTGGCGATATCCAAGATAAAGTTAACGACAAGATGTTCGTTCAAATGGAAGCGTTGATCAATTCTATGACACCCGATGAGCGTCGTTTCCCTGATAAGATTAATGGCTCTCGTAAAAAACGTATTTCTACGGGTGCTGGCCTTCAGATTCAAGATTTAAATCGTCTGCTTAAACAGCATAAGCAAATGCAGAAAATGATGAAAAAAATGAGTTCCAAAGGCGGCATGAAAAAAATGATGCGCGGCCTAGGTGGAATGATGCCGGGCGGTATGCCTGGCGGCGGTGGCAATTTCCCAGGTGGCGGATTTCCGCCAAAGTTTTAACGCAGTATTGAAACCTTGATGCATTAATTGTATCTGTGGTTAAAAAACTAGCGAAATTATTCAAAAGGGCGATGATTCGCCCTTTTGTTTTTTAGTCAAATCGACTAGAATATGCCGCCTTCTTGTACTAGATGCCCAATAACGGGTGACAAGAAGCGTTTTGTTAAGCAATAAGGAACCAATAATATGGTAACTATTCGTCTTTCTCGTGGTGGCTCTAAGAAGCGCCCATTCTATCACTTGAACGTGGCTGACAGTCGTCGTGCTCGTGATGGTCGTTACATCGAGCGTGTTGGTTTCTTTAACCCTGTTGCTCGTGGTCAAGAAGAACGTCTACGTGTTGATCTAGACCGTGTTAATCACTGGGTAGGTCAAGGCGCACAGCTTTCTGATCGTGTTGCACAGCTTATTAAAGAAGCTGGTAAAAGCGCTTAATATTTGAGGTAGTGCTATGTCTGCATTAAAACAGGCGACCGCTCCTGAGCAAGCGCTTGTAGTAGGACGCATTACATCAGTATATGGTGTTAAAGGGTGGGTGAAGCTTTATTCACACACCGAACCAATGTTAGGAATCTTTGATTACCCTCATTGGTGGCTGAAAACCTCAACGGGTTGGAAGCAAATTGAACTAGATCAAGGCCGTACTCAAGGTCGTGGTTTGGTCGCATCGATTAAAGGCTACACTGATCGAGACATTGTTCGCGAGATTTGTGGTCAAGATATTTATATCGATGTAAAAGATCTTCCGGAATTGGATGAAGGTGATTTTTACTGGAGCCAACTTGAAGGTCTTACCGTGACTACTAAAGAGGGTGTTCTCTTAGGTAAGGTGTCACAGCTAATGGAAACGGGTGCAAACGACGTTGTCGTAGTGCGTGCTTGCGAAGGTAGCTATGATCGCGAAGAACGCTTAATCCCTTATGTACCAGAGACTTACATTTTAGATGTAAATCTAGAAAGTAAAGAAATGGTCGTTGATTGGGACCCTGAGTTTTAAACGAAAGTTTAAGCTCGATAGTTTAAAAACACTAGTTTGAAGCTAAATTAAGGGGCGTTTAAGTGAAATTCGGAGTGATTTCTCTGTTCCCAGAGATGTTTCAGTCTATTACTCAATTTGGAGTAACAGGCAGAGCCATTAAATCTGGATTGATCAGTGTGGATTTTTTTAATCCGCGAGATTTTACTCACGATAAACATCGAACTGTAGATGATCGACCTTACGGCGGTGGTCCAGGGATGCTGATGAAAGTTCAGCCTCTCACAGATGCAATAGCGTGTGCGAAACAAAAGACGCCTAATGCAAAAGTAATTTTTTTATCCCCTCAGGGGCGCACACTCACACAGGAAGGTGTGCAGCAGCTTGCTAATGAAGCAGAAATTATTCTGGTAGCAGGTCGCTATGAAGGCGTTGATGAGCGTTTGATTCAATCTCAGGTTGATGAAGAATGGTCGATTGGCGACTTTGTGTTAAGCGGTGGAGAGTTACCCGCAATGGTATTGATGGACTCAGTCTTTCGTATGGTACCTGGGGTGTTGGGTAAACAAGCATCAGCGGATGAAGATTCATTTGCAGATGGGTTGTTAGATTGCCCGCATTATACTCGACCTGAAGTATTAGACGGCGAACCTGTACCGCCGGTACTGCTTAGCGGAAACCATGAGGCGATAAGACGCTGGCGTTTAAAGCAAAAGCTCGCAAGAACTTGGCAACGTCGGCCAGACCTTCTGCAGAACCTCGAGTTGGACAAGGAACAGCAGAAGTTATTAGAAGAGTTTATTCGTGAAACTGAAGCTCCAACCTCGGCAGAGTAAGATTCATGAGCCTATCGGAACGCTAACTTTCGTCCTGATAGGAAACCAATTTGTTAGGAGTCAAATCCATGAGCAACAAAACTAAGCTGATTCAACAGCTAGAAGCAGAACAAATGACAAAAGAGATCCCTGCGTTTGGCGCGGGTGATACTGTTATTGTTCAGGTTAAAGTTAAAGAAGGTTCACGTGAGCGTCTACAGGCTTTTGAAGGTGTTGTAATCGCGAAACGCAACCGTGGTCTTAACTCTGCATTCACTGTACGTAAAATTTCTAGTGGTGTAGGTGTTGAACGTGCGTTCCAGACATACAGCCCTCTAGTAGAAAGTGTTGAAGTGAAACGCCGCGGTGACGTGCGTCAAGCTAAGATCTACTACCTACGTGAACGTTCAGGTAAATCTGCACGTATCAAAGAGAAATTGGCTAAGCGTTAATTTCTTTTCTCTTTTCGTAAGAGATGTAAAAAAGGCGACCACAGGTCGCCTTTTTTTATGGCCAACTTTTTACATACCAACGATGAATTCCTGCTGTTCACACTTCTTGAATAATAAGATGACGTAACTTTTCTTTGGTTTATCGTGGAACTTCATTAATATATTGTGGCCTAATGGCAATAGCATATTCGATACTAGGAACAATAAATGAAGATTCGTTACATACTTGGTTTGCTTTCACTGTCTTTAACTTTTTTGGTTCAACCTGTATTTGCCGATCAGGAAGACATAGAAAAAGCGCTACAAAAGGCAATTCCAGGAGCAAAAATCACCTCTATTGCAGAACATGATGCGGCTGGTCTTTATGTTGTATCCATAGAAAATGGGCCAACTTTGCATGTTACTAAAGACGGTAAGTATTTTGTGCTTGGGGATTTGTATCGGGTAGAAAGTACGTCACTAGTCAATGAGACTGAAATTGCCAAAATGGCAAAAGTGGAAACCGTGCCTGAAGATCAAATGATCGTCTTTAAGGCTGAAGATGAAAAAGCGCATATTACCGTATTCACTGATGTTGATTGTGGTTATTGTCGGATGTTACACCGAGAGATAGATCAGCTAAACGAATTGGGAATCACTGTACGTTATATGGCTTACCCTCGTGCTGGCGTCGGCTCTCCAGCCTACAATACTATGGTGAGTATATGGTGTTCCGATGATCCAAAATACTGGATGACCCAAGCTAAAAAAGGCGAAGAGGTGCCACAAAATAAATGTAAAAACCCAGTGGCCGATCAATTTAAACTTGGCAATACAGTAGGTGTTCGCGGAACGCCAAGTATTGTCTTAAGTAATGGTAAATTTATGCCGGGCTACATTGAAGCTAACAGACTGGCTGCTGAATTAGGCCTCTAATCTGCTTTAAGTTGCTGAGTGTCGTTTTTGATTACAGCACTCAGCAACTTCTTAATTCTCTTTCCTTAATTAGAAATATTCATATAGCTTGATTTTAGCGTTTTTCCGCATTGGGTTTAGCTCAGACAAGCGCTATAATCGGGTCTCTTGGGCCAAATAAAATACAGATATTAGGCCAATCGACGTATGCAAATCGCATTGGAGAATGTTCCAGCGTCGTCATTTAATAACCGTCAGGTGTGGGGTACTGTTTTGAAACCGGTAAAAGTCGGAATATGTGGGCTTGGAACCGTAGGTTCTGGAAGTGTAAACATTCTTCTAAATAATGCAGAAGAGATTACTCGACGCGTAGGGCGTAGCATTGTGGTTGAACAGGTGGGTGCTCGCAGAGATAACCCAGCGTGCGATCTGACCGGTGTAAACATTACCAGAGACATTTTCGACGTTGTTAACAACCCAGAGATCGATATCGTATTGGAATTGATCGGGGGCACAAGCATTGCAAAAGAGCTTGTATTGACGGCAATTGAAAATGGTAAGCACGTTGTTACAGCAAACAAAGCCCTTATTGCTGAGCACGGTAATGAAATCTTTGCTCGCGCCGAAGAAAAAGGCGTTATGGTTGCGTTTGAAGCTGCAGTTGCAGGTGGCATTCCAATCATTAAATCGATTCGCGAAGGACTTTCAGCAAACAAAATTGAATGGTTGGCCGGTATCATAAATGGTACAGGCAACTTCATCATGACCGAAATGTCTGAAAAAGGTCGTGATTTCTCAGACGTGTTGGCTGAGGCACAAGAGCTTGGATACGCAGAAGCAGATCCAACATTTGATGTCGAAGGCATCGATGCGGCCCATAAGTTAACTATATTAGCGTCAATTGCTTTCGGTATACCGCTTCAGTTTGAAAAAACATACACGGAAGGTATTAGCCAAATTACATCAGAAGACGTTTCTTTTGCACATGAGTTGGGTTATGCAATCAAACACCTAGGTATTGCTCGCCGTACTCACGATGGGATTGAGTTGCGTGTTCATCCAACATTGATTTCATATAAGCAGTTGCTTGCTAATGTAAACGGTGTGATGAACGCTGTAATGGTGAAAGGCGATGCGGTTGGTCCTACATTGACTTATGGAGCAGGTGCTGGTGCATTGCCTACGGGATCTTCTGTTATTGCTGATGTTGTTGATGTCGCACGTACGCTTACAGCAGACCCAACCAATCGCGTTCCGCATTTGGCTTTTCAGGAAGGTTCTCTAGCGGCGACGACGATTCTGCCAGTTGAAGAAATCGAAAGTGGTTTCTTTCTAAATATGCGAATTCAGGATCGTGCTGGTGTTCTTGCGAATATCACACAAATTTTGTCTGAAAACGGAATCAGTATCGAATCTGTTATTCAACGAGAGCGTAACGGTGGCGATTTGGTTCCACTAGTGGTTATGACTCACACAGTCAAAGAACAAAATATGAATGCGGCGATTACAGCGATCGAAGAGTTACCAGATGTTGCTGGAAAAATACAACGAATTCGTGTTGAACATTTGGCCTAACGCCGATATTTGATTGAGAAGATAAAGTAATGAAATATATTTCTACTCGCGGACAAGCTCCTGCACTGGGTTTTGGAGATGTTCTGCTTGCTGGACTTGCTAATGATGGCGGTCTTTACATTCCAGAAACTCTTCCAAGTTATACAAAAGAAGAAATTGCATCTTGGGCGTCTCTGAGTTATCAAGAATTGGCATTTAAAATTATGTGGCCATTTGTCGAAGGGGAAATCCCTGCTGACGATTTCAAACGTATGATTGATGAAGCTTACTCTAGCTTCAACCATACGTCGGTCGCGCCGATGGTTCAAACGGGTAACAATGAATGGGTGCTAGAGCTGTTTAGAGGCCCAACGCTTGCGTTTAAAGATTTCGCTCTTCAATTGTTAGGTCGATTGATGGACTTTGTATTGGTGAAACGCGAAGAAAAACTGGTTATTATTGGTGCGACGTCTGGCGATACTGGTTCTGCTGCGATCGAAGGTTGCCGCCATTCAGAGCATTTGGATATATTTATTCTTCACCCTTATCAGCGCGTATCTGAAGTGCAACGTCGACAAATGACGACCATTGTTGATGATAATGTGTTCAATATTGCGGTAAAAGGTAACTTTGACGATTGTCAGGGTATGGTTAAAGCAAGCTTTGCCGACCAATCGTTTCTAAAGGGTGCAAAACTTGGGGCAGTAAACTCCATTAACTGGGCTCGTATTATGGCTCAAGTTGTTTACTACTTCTCGTCTGCCTTGGCGGTCGGTGGTCCACATCGTAAGGTGTCTTTCTCTGTACCGACTGGGAATTTTGGTGACATTTTTGCCGGCTACCTAGCGAAAAAAATGGGATTACCCATTGATCAGTTGGTTGTTGCGACAAACCAAAACGATATTCTGCACCGTACTATTTCTGAAAACGATATGAGCCGTCAATCGCTGAATGTAACGTTATCACCAAGTATGGATATCATGGTATCCAGTAACTTCGAACGTTTGTTGTTTGATGCTCATGGTCGTGATGGTGAAAAAATATCTGAGTTGATGGCGCGTTTTAACGAAGGCGACGTGACTTTAAACGATGAAGCATGGGCGTTTGTTAAAGATAACTTTGACAGTTATAAAGTTGATGACGAAGTGACATGTCAGGTGATTGCAGATGTCTTTGCCGACACTCAGTATCTTTTAGACCCTCACACAGCAATTGGTCTTGAGGCTGCGCGCAAGTGCTGGAAGGATAAGTCTGTTCCAATGATTACATTGGCGACAGCGCATCCAGTTAAGTTTCCAGAAGCGGTCGAAAAAGCAGGATGTGAATCACCTAAGTTACCAGAACACATGAAAGACTTGTTTGAACGAAAAGAGTCTTATGAAGTGCTGGAGAACGAGTTGTCTGACATTCAGCAGTTTGTTGCTGCGAACATCTAGTTTTGCTGCTGCATGAGCAGAAATATTGATAGTTAAGGAAATCAAAAAAGGAGCCAATGGCTCCTTTTTTTTAAGATATGAACCTAATTTTATTACGTGAAGAACAGAAACAAACTCCAACTCAATACAAACTGACAGAAAGTCAGATGAAGCATGTTACGCAAGTTTTGAGGAAGGCTGATGGAGAGCGAATTCGTGTCGGTGTGGTTAATGGCAATATAGGAGATGCGATATTTGATTTGCCTTCTGGCTTGGTAAATATTGTGCATCTAGATGCTTTGCCACCTAAAAGCTTACCGCTTACTTTGGTATTAGCGTTACCACGGCCTAACATGTTGAAGCGCACGCTGACGAATATTACGGCAATGGGCGTTAAGAACGTTTACTTAATTCACTCCTCAAAGGTTGAAAAAAGTTATTGGCAAAGTCCTGTATTGAAGCCTGAGAGTATTGAAAACTTTGTTTTTGAAGGTTTGGAACAGGCGAAAGATACGGTAATACCAACCATTACGTTTTGCCCTCGTTTTAAACCGTTTGTCGAAGATATTTTTCCAACCTTGATGACGCCTGATGTGCTTGGCTTGCTCGCTCATCCATATAATGCCAAGGCTTGCCCTATTGATCTTAAACAGCCTTCTATATTGGCTATCGGCCCCGAAGGTGGTTGGAGTGAATATGAAGTAGGAAAGTGGCAAGAAGCAGGAGTCGAAACGGTTCAGATGGGGGATCGGATTCTTAAAGTCGAGACGGCTGTGCCTGTATTGCTTTCTCGTTTATATCCTGCGTAATTTGGGAAAAATATAACCCCGCACAGACGATGTAAACAGCAATTTATGATGGCTGTTTACGGCTCAGTCAATACGGTTGGAGTTCAAGTGGTAGCAGTGTTACTTTGCCGCTTTAATTACAGAACTCAACAAAAGGCAATATACTTTTATCATATAAAGTCTATTTTTAATGGATATCCCTAGAAGTTTTGAGTGCCAGTGATCCATTTCAATAGAAAGGAAAGCAACATTTTTAATTCGTTCAAGAAAAAGGTTCGACGACTTGTTTATGGCGAAGCGAATTCTGACTTATTAAACAACAACGTACGTCGAATGTTGATTACCAGTTTATTCTGCCTAGTTGGTATCTTTTTTACTGGCTTGCTCGGCATCGTCGCGCTTATTAAGGGTGATTGGTTGCTTTCTTTTATACTGCTTTTTATCAGCTGTTTGTATTTTTTTGCCGTGTTATTTATTCGTTGGGCCACCAATTATCAATTAGCTGGTAAGCTTTTCATCTATCCTTTATATGCGCTTATGCTCTATTTGGTATACACAGGCGGAGTATCTGGAACCGGCCATGTGTGGATCTTTTGCGTGCCTGCCGTATCGCTCTTTCTTCAAGGATTAAGAAGAGGAGTAAAAGAGCTGTGTGTTTTCTCCTTGTTGTTGGGCGTGATTCTCTTTTTTGCCGATGATTTTCGAGGCGGGCATGATTACGATGACGTAATTGCTAGTCGGATAATGTATTCATTCTTAGTTGTTGTTGCCTTGTCCACTATCTATGAATACAGCATGTCTCACTATAATAAGATGTTGAGAGAATCGAGTTATCTATTGGAAAAGAAAGCCATTACGGACGAGTTAACAAAACTTTTAAATAGATATGGCATGTATGAAAAACTGGAAACATCGGTGAGTGGACGACGCCATATATTATTGATGGATATTGATCATTTTAAGCAAATTAATGATATCTATGGTCATGATGCGGGTGACGTATATCTTGAAAAAGTGGCACAGGTATTAACCTCCACGATCGGACCTGAAGGGGTTGTCGCTCGCTGGGGAGGAGAAGAGTTTTTGGTACTGCTTTCTACGAGCAGTATTGACGAAGCAAAGCATTGGGCCAGAAGAGTGTGCTCAGACGTCTGTAAACTCAATGTTCCTCATAAGCGTGATTTACTTCAAGCATCGATCAGTATTGGAATTAGCAAACTTGAACCTGACGATATGGTGCATGACTCGATTTCCTATGCCGATGCTGCTTTGTATAAGGCGAAAAGAGAAGGGCGAAATCGTTATGTTGTTGCTACCGGTCAAGATGAATCAAGACGTCCGTGGTAGTAAGGAATAAGAAGCTCGGAATCCGGCAATAAACCGAACCCCGAGCGGGATTTAGCAATACAACTTTGTGCGAAAAGCGATACTGCTAATTTCACTTTAGTTGAGCTCCGTTCGTTCAGCAATCAAAGGCGTGGTAGAATAGGGCAACTTAAGATTCGAAATTTAGAAACCGCAAATGCATATTCAGCCTCGAACGCCCCCTAATAATCAAGAAATACAGCTCCCATCTCACTTATCTTTAACATTGCAGCGGGTACTGGCCTGTCGTGGTGTCACCAATGCCGAGCAAATTGACTACCGGCTCCCTTATTTGCTTCATCCTAAACGCTTTTATGATATTCAAAATGCGGCGAACATACTTGCTGACGCGATTGAGAAGGGTGATAAAATTCTGATCGTGGGAGATTTTGATGCCGATGGCGCAACTTCGACGACATTAGGGATACTGGCTATGGAGGCAATGGGTGCAGTTTCACCTGAGTATCTCGTGCCTAATCGCTTTGAGTTCGGGTACGGGCTGACGCCAGAAATTGTCGCCGTCGCATGTGAGTCCAAGCCAAATGTTTTGGTGACAGTGGACAACGGGATCGCCAGTATTGAGGGAGTCGCCGCCGCAAAAGCGGCTGGAATGAAGGTGATCGTGACAGATCATCACTTGCCGGGCGATGAGTTGCCGGATGCTGATGCCATTGTGAATCCAAACCACCCTCAGTGTGAATTTGAAAGTAAATCGTTGGCGGGTGTGGGTGTTATTTTCTATGTCATGAGTGCGTTAAGAGCCGAGCTGACTTCTCGACGATGGTTTGAAGAACAACATATTCGTCCTCCGAAAATGGCGGATTATTTGGACCTGGTAGCGCTTGGAACGGTTGCTGATGTTGTCCCGTTAGATGCAAATAACCGAATCCTTGTGCAGCAAGGCATCCAGCGAATTCAAAGTGGTTACGCTCGTCCGGGGATACTTGCATTGATTGAATTGGGAGGAAGAGAGTATGGACGCTTAAAAGCCTCTGATCTGGGGTTTGTTGTCGGGCCGCGCCTTAATGCTGCGGGTCGTTTAGATGACATGTCTATCGGCATTGAATGCTTACTTGCGACTCACACACACATCGCCCGAGAGTATGCACAGCAACTCGATCAGTTTAATCGTGAGCGCAAAGTTATCGAAAGTGAGATGAAGCAGCAGGCAGAATCTGAACTCGATAAGTTAACAGTTGGCGACGATATGCCAAATGGACTGTGTTTTTACGACGAGTGCTGGCATCAAGGTGTGATTGGTATTCTTGCGTCTCGCATGAAGGAAAAGTGCTACCGGCCAGTGATTGCGTTTGCGCAAGCAGATGACGGAACGTTAAAAGGGTCTGCTCGCTCAATCCCTGGTGTGCATATTCGCGATGCTTTAGATCTTTTAGCAAAGCGTCATCCGCATTTACTCAGTAAATTCGGTGGTCACGCCATGGCCGCGGGCATGTCTATAAAAGAAAATGACTACAGTGCATTTGCTCAAGCTTTCGATGAGATTATCACCGAATGGGTAACACCCGAACAATTGGAAGCCACCATATATACCGATGGCGAACTAGCATGTGAAGATTTCAGTTTAGGGTTCGCAGAGCAAGTTAGGCTTTTAGGGCCTTGGGGGCAAGCGTTTCCTGAGCCATGTTTTGATGGTGAATTTGAGTTATTACAACAGCGAATTGTGGGCGAGAAACATCTAAAGCTCACGGTTCGTGAACCTCGTTCTGGTATCTTGTTGGATGCGATACATTTTTTCGCAGATCTAAATACATGGCCAAGTGAGTGTGAAAGAGCGCATTTGGTTTTTAAGCTTGATATTAATGAGTTCAGAGGGCAAAGAAACTTGCAGCTGATGGTAGATCATATTGAACCACGCTGAAAACACACGTTTCAAAGTGCACAAAAAGTTCTCGATATGCGTTATAATGGTGCCCCCCAAACACCACCACAAATGTATTCGCGGAGTAATCGATGACAGCATTGGTTCTTGATGGCAAGCAGTGTGCCAAAGAAACCGAAGAACGCCTGAAAACGCAAGTTGCAGAACTAAAAGAGCGTACAGGCGGAACCCCCATTCTGGCTACTATTTTGGTAGGTGCAGATCCAGCATCTGCAACGTATGTGAAAATGAAAGGCAATGCCTGCCGTCGTGTCGGCATGGATTCACTAGCAATTGAGCTACCAGACACTACTACGACAGAAGAGCTATTAGCCAAGATTGATGAGCTGAATGCAAACTCAGACGTGCATGGAATTTTGCTCCAACACCCTGTTCCAGCACAAATTGATGAGCGCGTCTGTTTTGATGCAATCGCTGCACATAAAGATGTTGATGGCGTAACTTGCTTAGGCTTTGGTCGAATGGCAATGCAAGAGCCTGCTTACGGTGCAGCAACGCCAGCTGGAATCATGCGTCTTTTAGAAGCTTACGATGTAGATTTAACGGGTAAGCATGCGGTTGTCGTTGGTCGAAGCCCAATTTTGGGTAAACCCATGTCGATGATGATGCTTAACGGCAATGCGACAGTGACAATTTGTCACTCCCGTACACAGAATCTTTCTGAATTTATTAAGCAAGCGGATGTGATCGTAGGCGCAGTGGGTAAACCTGAGTTTATCAAAGCAGAATGGATTAAAGATGGCGCAATTGTTGTTGACGCAGGCTATCACCCAGGTGGTGTAGGTGATATTGAGCTTGGGCCTTTGACGGATCGCGTTGCTGCTTATACACCTGTACCGGGTGGTGTTGGCCCCATGACAATCAATACTTTGATTCTTCAAACTCTTGAATCAGGCTTGAAGCAGCTCAGCTAATTCTAGCGATATAATTTCAGCTGAATATGTTACAAGGTTTTAGAAGCCGCGCAGACGCGCGGCTTCTTGCATTATATATTAGGTGTTTGTTGCTAAATTTTATGGAAATTTAGTCATCAGCCCCAATGATTTAAACGTATATGTACTAACAAAGGTTTTATTAATGACAACTCCAACAGAAGTGCTAAAAGATGCATTGGATTTTGATTCAATCGCGGATGTGTTTGTTACAGAATCTATTTCGGCATCTCCAGCAGAATTACATGGCCAGTTATGTGGTTATCTTGCTTCTGGCGTGTCTTTGCCGCTAGAGCAATGGTTGGCAATGGTTGTGGAGTTTTGTGACATTGAAGCGTGGAAAGATACCGCTAGCCGAGAAGCAATTGTGACGTTGTACAATGCAACATTAACGCTACTGCAAAATGGCGAATACGCATTTGAGCCGAGTATTGCGGACGATGATTCAGAGCTAAGTGTTCGAGGAATGACCTTGTCACAATGGGCGCACGGTTTTCTAGCGGGTTACGGCTTATCAGGTAAGAAAGACAATCTATCCGATGATGTTAAGCAAGTGCTTCAGGATTTCGCGAACATTTCTGCAATGCAATCTGAAATGAAAGACCTAGAAGACAACAATGATAACGAAGCAGACTTAACGGAACTGATTGAGTATGTAAGGCTGTCTGCCATGATGTTGTATTCAGAACACCATGAAGTGAACCCAGATGTGGATCATACGAAATCGAATCCATTACATTAAGGAAACAGCGGTAGGATCGAAGCCGTTATGTTAAGCATTAACTTTATATTGAGGTCGAAATGAATATATCAAAAGGAACTTACCGAGCGCGTCGACAAACGCTAATGTCGTCGTTGCCTGACAATACCCTACTGATTGTACGTACGGGCAGCCTTTGTACTCGAAACAACGATTGT
The DNA here is from genome assembly GCF_004362145.1 of Marinomonas balearica. GTDB lineage: Bacteria > Pseudomonadota > Gammaproteobacteria > Pseudomonadales > Marinomonadaceae > Marinomonas > Marinomonas balearica. The sequence goes on along the minus strand of NZ_SNXC01000003.1, from coordinate 75,790 downwards.
GATTATGAATTTCGTCCTCATTCGAGCTTTTACTACCTCACAGGTTTCCCTGAACCTGAGGCCTATCTAATTATCGATTCTTCTGGCGAGGCGACATTAGCTACACTGCCTAAAGACCCAGAGAAAGAGCAATGGGACGGGTTTAGATACGGTGTGCAAGGAGCAATAGAATCGTTCGGCGTGGAAAATGCCATTGAATTAGATGAGCTTGAAGAGTTTGTCGCTCTAAAGCTCGATGGCAAAGAGAATATTGCGTTTTTATTTGAAGATGAGTTTTTACGAGACCAAGCTTATTCATGGATAGATACGTTGCGTGGTAAAGCTAGAATGGGCGTGGTTGCGCCGAGCAATATCATCGATGTGACCGATTCCATTAACGAGCTTCGCTTACGCAAAGATCAGGAAGAAGTGGCTGTTATGGAAGCCGCTGCTCAGATCAGTGTTAAGGCACACATACAAGCAATGAAAACGGTGACTCCGGGCATGACTGAAGGTGAGCTCGAAGCCGAACTGAATTACGTGTTTATGAAAAATGGAGCACGAACTCCTGCATACAACAACATTGTTGCTTCTGGTTCTAACGCCTGTGTTTTACATTACATTAAGAATGACGAACGCATCGAAGATGGCGATCTTATCTTAATCGATGCAGGTTGCGAACTAGGCTGTTATGCGTCGGATATTACGCGAACATTCCCTGCCAACGGAAAATTCTCAGAGCCTCAAGCAAAGCTGTATCAACTCGTATTGGATGCATACTATGCAGGGCTAAAGGAACTTCAAGTCGATCGCCCATATGAAGCGTGTCACAACGCGGCTGTCTTAACCCTTACAGAGGGGTTGGTAGAGTTAGGTTTGTTAGAGGGATCTGTTGATGAATTGATTGAAAGCAAGGCCTATAGAGACTTCTATATGCATAATACAGGGCATTGGTTAGGGTTAGATGTTCACGATTGCGGGCGCTACAAAGTAGATGGCAAGTCTCGTCTTTTAGAAGAAGGTATGGTGCTTACCATTGAGCCTGGGTTATATGTATCAAAAGACAATCATAACGTAGACGAAAAGTGGCGTGGTATTGGTATTCGGATAGAAGACGATGTATTGATTCAGGCATCTGGTCCCTATGTATTGACACACGGGTTGGCAAAAGAAATCGATGAAATCGAAGCTTTAATGGCGAATTAAATGAGTCTCATAGGAGCGGTAGGCTCGTTACCGTTCCTTGTATTCATAGCCCACTTTAAAATTAAGACGCATAAGCAGGAAAATAAGTAATGGCGAAAAAATATGATGTCATTGTTGTCGGTGCCGGTATGGTTGGAAGCCTGACCGCTATTCTATTAGCTAACAAAGGTATGTCCATTGCTCTCGTAGATAAAAGCCATGGCCATTATCCTTTGTCCGTACCACCTGCTTATGATGCTCGTGTCAGTGCCATTTCGAGGCATTCCCAGAGTTTGTTTGAAGAGGCTGATGTTTGGCAAAAACTAAATGCCAGTCGCCTTGCTCCTTATCGAAATATGAAAGTTTGGGACGGTTTAGGAAGTGGCTCGGTGGAGTTCGAAAGCTATTCAAATGGTTTGGGAGAACTTGGACACCTAATTGAAAATACCGTTCTATGTGATGGTCTGATGTCGAAAGTAGGCGAAATGCGTGAAATCGATACGTATTTTGATGATGTGATTTCAGAATATACTTGCACGGAAAGCGGCGTAAGTGTCGAGTTAAATTCCGCACGTCAATTGGATGCGCAACTGATAATTGCTGCCGACGGTGCTTTGTCTCAGTTGAGACAACAAAGTGCCTTTGAAACCGTAGAATGGGATTATGGACACCACGCCATAGTGACAACGGTAGAAGTGGATGCGCCACATCAAGATACAGCTTGGCAAGCATTTGGTGAAGAGGGCATTCTTGCATTTTTACCGCTTCCTAGTGTTGAAGGCCGTCATTACATTTCAATTGTTTGGTCTGTTCCTCCACAAGAAGCAGACGCACTTATGTCTATAGAAGAAGACGCATTTTGTCGTCGTTTGACCTATGCGATTAATCGTAAGTTTACCGCTTTAAATTTAACGGTTCCCCGAGTGGCCATTCCTTTGCGACAGCGTCATGCGAAGCAATATGTCAAACCTGGCATTGTATTGATTGGAGACGCTGCCCATACGATTCATCCATTAGCAGGACAGGGTGCAAACCTAGGATTCTCAGATGCAGGCGCCTTGGTAAAAGTGCTTTCCAATGCATTCAAACGTGGCGAAAAGCTTGGGAAAATGAAAACGTTACGACGTTATCAGAGAGCGCGTATGCTTGATAACATCGCAATGTCGGCCTCTATGGAAACATTTAAACGTGTATTTACAACTCGCCAACCCGCCATTGTTCAGCTAAGAAATATTGGAATGTCTTTCTGTCAAAACTCTTCGTTCATAAAAAAGCAGCTTGTTGCGCATGCAGCAGGGTTGAGGAGTAATAATGAGCGCGATCGCTCCTAACGGCTCTTGTTGTCTTTTTGGTCAGATACAAAAAGTTATAAGACACTAATGATAATGAATTGCATTATTGTTTCTTGACGGGTACATTGACTCCAGTTTTTGCATTTTATTTACTTAAAGTTGACACTGGAGCATTTGATGAAAAAAACAATAATCGCTGCATTCATTGGGCTGTCCGCCGTTTCGCTACAAGCACAAACGTATGAATTTGGCGTTACGTTGAAAAAATATGAAGGGGATTCAAATTCATCCGTATCATACGGAGGCCAAATTGCACGTCATGCACTCCACAATTCTTTAAAAGTCCTCACTAAAAAACCGGATGCTGAAAAAATGCAGGCGTACTTTTCTGGAAGTGACGCCGGACGACTGATTATTGACCCTGTGAGTAAAGACGGTTTCGCGATTAAACAAACGAAAATCGACCAGCTTTCTTCTGGTAAAAATTTAGCTTCAAGTGCATACAAAGGTGTAATCACTGGTTGGCCGGGCAACCTGACGGGTAAAGAAACGCTTGAACAAATGGTTGCAATGGCCGCTAAGACCAAATCCGGTTATGACCCGGTAAACGGCTACGACTACATTCAGCTGATTTCCAAGTTCACAATGGGAGCCGTATTTTATAACAAAGCGGTTAACCACTATTTGGATGAATTGTTAGAAGCGGACGTGAAGCCAAACGATAAAGCTTATAAAGATGGCGTGGCTTATACCGGAAAAGAACATGTCTGGGACGAAGCGTTCGGTTATTTCGGAGCGCCTGCTCACTCCATGAATTTAACGGCGAAAGACGTGGTGCAGATTACGAAACGTAATCCAGAATATTTCACCAAAGCAGATGTAAACGGTGACGGAGTCGTCGATTTAAAATCTGAAATGGCCTTTGCGTATGCTTATTATGCCGCAAGCATTGATGCGAGCAGCGATACAAATTACTTCCATACTATCGTACAAGCGTTTCTTGATGGTCGTGAGCTAATTTCAAACGCAAACGCAGAGAAACTGTCCTCTTCAGAGCGTGAAGCATTGAAAAATTATGCGAATATCATTGCTGAAGAGTGGCAAAAAGTCATCGCAGAAGCTGCATTTAAGTATGCCGGCAGTGTCTATTCAGATCTTGAGAAAATTGCGATTATTGAAGAATCCCATGGCGACGTTAAAAAAGCATACCGATCTTATATCAAGCACTGGGGTGAGCTGAAAGGCTTCGCACTGGCTTTGGAAGCGGCAGGACGTGAGTTAGGTGAAGCGCAAGTGCAGTTGGATCGTCTTATTGGATTCAGTCCGGTACTCTTCGGTGATGCCCAAGTCGTCGCAGCAAACGGTAAAGGCGGCTATGTCCAAGCGCCGACCATCACAATGCAAGAATACAAAGTTAATATGATTAAAGTACAAAATGTATTGGCGTCCCAGTTTGGTTTGTCCGCAAGACTCAAAGACAAAACAGCAGGGTTGGACAAAGTATTGAATCAGTTAAACACAGGCTCTAGTGCAGAGAACGACTAAGGTGTTCGTTTCGCATGTCGATTGAGTTAGGTGGAGTTCTAAGCAGTATGATCGCAGGCTATAGCGAGTGGCTTGTGATCGAATTGAGTGGAATTTTCTCTGATCTAACTAACTTAAAGAAGAGAGTGTCCCTTCCGTATTTATTGACGGGCATTCTCTTTACGTACGTGATTTTTTATTTGCGTTACCGCGCGACAGCCATAGAAAGACTTAAACCACTGTTTACCCTTACTCTGTGGACGAATCGGTCCGCTCGATCCGATTACGGTCTTTGGATTTTGAATCGCCTAATCTTACCGTTTATTTATCCAAAGCTTATTACCAAGCTCACGCTGATTACCTTTTTGATGTATCAACTAGGCAGAGTGGAATTATTCGAAGTGTCGTTAGCGCTCAGTGATTGGCAAGTGATGACTCTTTTCTCCGTGAGCTATTTCTTATTGGATGATTTTTCACGATTTTATACGCATCGGCTTATGCATTGGTGGCCGTTTTTGTGGCAATTTCATCGAGTTCACCACAGTGCGACTGTGTTGACTCCGTTCACAGTTCTGAGAACCCATCCTATTGAAGGCGTACTGTTTTACTTACGCTCTTTGGCGGTACAGTCCGTGCTTGTTTCGACATTCATTATTTTGTTTCCGGGGCAGGTATCGCTTTTCATGGTGATGGGTGTGTTTGCGAGTACGTTCGTATTCAATCTTTTAGGGGCGAATTTAAGGCACTCTCCGATACCACTCAGCTATGGTTCTAAAATTGAAAAATGGATCATTTCTCCGGCCCAACATCAGTTGCATCATTCTCGTGATAAGGCGCATTACGATTGTAACTTTGGTGTGGTTTTAGCCATTTGGGATCGGCTGTTTTCTTCATGGGCGAAAGGGAGTGACTCGCAAAAGTTACTTTATGGTACGGGAACTTCATTGGATCAATCTCATGTTGTAATGCTGTACGTTGAACCCTTTATCAGCTTAGCTCGATCAGGTGTTTCCTCATTGCGTCGTTTGATAAAGCATCGCTAACCTGTGAAGTCGTATGAGAGGACTGATTTGCGTCCTGCAAAAACGTGTTTTTCGATTTTTTCGAGAAAAAACGTCATTATTTGGTGAAAAAAGTCGATAAAAGACAAGGAGCGGACAAATAATTTGAATCTTTAAGATGAGCTACAAAATATACATATTAATAAAAACGCTTTTCATTTATCATTTTGAACGTAATCAACGTGACCTGTTTTTTGTCAAAATCTGAGTACGATTGCTCTTTAGGATAAGGTTTTGATGATTGAAGAATTAAAGTAAAGAGACTAATACCGATGCGCTTGCAAACTTCTTTTATTTCTCGTTTTTTAAATCACATTCGTTTTTCCAGCCTAACCTTAGCCACCGTCATTTCATCTACCCCCTTTTACGCTGCTGCGAGCGATGAAGTGAACGTATATTCCGCTCGTAAAGAAGCATTAATCAAACCTGCCTTGGATCGATTTTCCGATGAAACGGGCATTACTGTAAATTTAATTACAGGTTCAGCCGACGCATTGCTACGCCGTTTACAAGTAGAAGGTGATGCCAGTCCTGCGGATATGTTTATCACAGTCGATGCTGGGCGATTATTCAGAGCAAAAGACGCGGGTGTGTTGCAACCTATTAAGGATGCTGAACTGGAAAGCGCGATACCTGAAAACCTGCGTGACAGTGACGATTATTGGTTTGGTTTATCCCAACGAGCACGTGTTGTTTTCTACAACCCTAAAAAAGTGGATGCATCTGAGTTTTCAACTTATGAAGACCTAGCAAACCCGAAATGGAAGGGACGGATATGCACTCGCTCGTCGACGAATATTTACAACCAGTCTTTAGTCGCTTCTATGATCGACGCAGATGGAAAAGAAGCCACGCTCGAATGGATAGAAGGGTATATCGGAAATCTTGCTCGCCCACCTTTTGGTGGAGACACTGACTTATTAAAAGCTGTTGCCGCTGGAGTATGCGATCTAACGCTTGCGAATACCTACTATTTTGGGCGCTTAGGCCAAAGCAGCAATCCAAAAGACAATGAGGTATATAACAAATTGGCTCTCTTCTGGCCAAATCAACAAGCGAATGAACGAGGTGCACATGTTAATGTCAGCGGCGCAGCTGTGACAGCATCAGCAAGCAACGTTGATAATGCTGTGAAACTCATGCGTTATCTGACGAACCATGAGTCTCAAATGTGGTACGCAGATGTTAATAATGAATACCCGGTTGTTGAAGGTGTTCTTCCGCCTAAAAGCTTACAACCATTTGGTGAATTTAAAGCAGATAAACTGTCTCTCAGCGTGTTAGGTGATAATAACCGTTTAGCGGTTGAGCTGATGGATGAAGCGGGCTGGAAGTAGCGTTTTTGAATGACCTTTATAGCGAGTGAGTAGAGTAGGCAGAGTGAATGAATAAGAAGTTAGAAAGAGCGAGTGCCGGTGGGTCTGTTAGCAAAGCAGTCTCTATGAGCTCTTTCCCTTATTTAAAATGGGCAAGCGTTATGATCGCTGTGCTCTTGTTTCTGCCTGTGTTGGTTATTGTTTCAAACCTCTTTAGTGGAACTGAGGTTTGGGTGCACTTGGTTAATACAGTATTAGCGGATTATGTTTCTAATTCGCTAATATTGATGCTGAGTGTCGCAATGGGGGTATTGCTCCTCGGTGTTCCTGCCGCTTGGTTAACAAGCGTTTGCGACTTTCCAGGAAGGAAGGTGTTAACTTGGGCGCTTTTACTTCCTCTGTCCATGCCTGCCTATATTATCGCTTATACCTATACAGGGCTGTTTGATTTTGCAGGCCCCATACAGACTTTTATTCGTGATATCACTGGTTTGGGCTATGGCGAGTATTGGTTTTTTGAAATGAGGTCGATCGGTGGTGCGGTTGCTATGCTAAGCCTCGTTTTGTACCCATATGTCTATCTAATGAGTCGAGCGGCTTTTCTCGAGCAATCTGCAAACACTTTAGAAGTCAGTCGCACTCTCGGCCATTCCAATATCAAATCTTTTTTCAAATTGGCGCTGCCTCTCGCAAGACCCGCCATTATTGCAGGTTTAACACTGGCAATGATGGAGGTGCTGGCAGATTACGGCACGGTGCAGTATTTTAGTGTTACGACGTTTACGACTGGGATCATGCGAACATTTTATGGTTTCGGCGACTTAGCGGGGGCTTCTCAACTGGCGGGTGTTTTGCTTTTATTTGTGTGTGTATTGGTGTTAACCGAGCGCTATTCGCGTCGCAAGATTCAATATCATTCCTCTGGATTAAGTAAAACCAGTCAAAGAAAAATTCCTTTATCTGGCTGGAAGGGCGTCGCAGCGACACTTGTATGTGCTGTACCTGTGTTGCTTGGATTTATCTTACCCGCATCGGTTCTATTGTATTGGGCTGTGTTTGAGGCTGAACCTATTACATGGGATTTTATCCAACTGGCGTGGAATTCATTTTCTCTTGCATTGTATGCGGCCATTATTGCCGTCTTTCTGGCTCTTGTTTTATCTTACGCAATGCGACTTCATAAAAGTAAAAGTGTTTCATACGCCGTGACCAGTGCGGGAATGGGGTACGCTCTTCCAGGAACTATTATTGCTATTGGTGTGATTATTCCGCTGGCGTGGCTGGACCATAAAATTATCACTTTTGTTAAACATACGTTTGATGTGAAAATCGGTTTGCTGCTGTCAGGTACTTTGGTTGCGCTATTATTCGCTTATACGGTTCGTTTTATGGCTGTGTCATTGGGCGCAGTACAAAGTGGCTTAGGGAAAGTAAAACCGAGTATGGACATGGCAGGGCGCTCTTTAGGCTTGAAGCCTATGGCGGTCTTGAGGCGAATTCATTTTCCTTTATTAAAAAGCTCAATATTAACGGCGATTCTGATTGTCTTTGTCGATGTATTAAAAGAATTACCTGCCACTCTAATATTGCGCCCATTTAACTTCAACACGTTGGCCGTGCGGGCATTTGAGTTGGCCTCAGACGAGCGGCTGGTGGATGCAGCTCCTGCGTCTTTAATGATCGTATTGGTGGGTCTATTACCTGTGATACTGTTAAATCGATCTATTTCAAATAACCACTGATGATTCAGGACATTCCATGACTTCCTTCCCTCCTAATAAAATCTTAAAAGAATTGGATGTAATTGACCTTGCTGTGGGTTATCAAGGGAATGCCGTAGTGGAAGGCGTTACATTTAAACTGTTAGAAGGTCAGATCGGCTGCTTGTTAGGGCCAAGTGGTTGCGGGAAATCCACCCTGTTAAGAGCTATTGCGGGTTTTGAACCCGTTATGTCTGGCGAAATTTGTTTGAATGATAAGACTCTTTCAAATGAGGCGAACGTTTTACCGCCTGAACAGCGTGAAATCGGTATGGTATTTCAAGATATTGCACTGTTTCCACATCTTACTATCGCAGAGAACATCGCTTTTGGGCTCAGTCACCTGTCCAAATCCGATAAGAAAGCGCGAGTGGAGGAGTTGTTGAATCTAGTCGGCTTATCGGGGTATCAAGAGCGTTATCCTCATTCACTCTCTGGCGGGCAGCAGCAACGTATTGCGTTAGCCAGAGCCATCGCGCCAAAACCAAAATTACTCCTAATGGATGAGCCGTTTTCTGGGTTGGACGCCAAGCTACGTGAAGAGCTTGTTCCAGACATCAGAAGCATACTTTTGCATGAAAAAATGAGTGCCATATTGGTAACGCATGATCAAATGGAAGCCTTTGCAATGGCCGACATGATTGCTGTGATGGATGCGGGTCGAGTGCATCAATATGGTACGGCTTATCAAATTTATCACCGTCCTAAAACGCGTTTCGTAGCGACGTTTATTGGTCAGGGAGATTTCTTACCTGCGGTTGTTTGCGGTCCAAACTGTGTCCATTCGGATTTAGGGCGTATTCAAGGTGAGCTGCACCACGGTTTTGAAAATGATGTAAAAGTGGATCTATTGGTACGACCAGACGATATTATTCACGATGACGACAGCCCGTCAAAAGGCCTTATAGTGAGTAAATGGTTTCGAGGGTCTCACTTTTTATATCGAGTGAAATTGGGTTCAGGCCATGTTGTATATTGTTTCGCTTCGTCGCATCACAATCACTTTATTGGACAAGAAATAGGCATTACCGTTGAACTTGATCACTTGGTGATGTTCGAGCATGAATAGAGAAATAGAGGTTTTCTATTGCTCTATTCTTAATGCCGTTGATGTTCTAGGATCTAAATTACATTGCACCGATGCCTTGCTCTCGACATGCGTCGATTATGCCTTCGAAGTCGTAGTCTGTGAGTTCTAGGTGTTCCAAAGCATAATGCCCAATTTTCGTCCACTCGTGGTCGATACGGCTTCCACCCAAAATATCGTGGGTCTTACTAATATGTTCAGCCATTTTTAAGATGGACATAAAAGTGAGATGCTTTGCGTCTCCCGCTATTCTATTTTGGTAAAGTTGCTCTGCTCTGTGGTGATGAGCGACGACATGGCAGCAAGTCTTAGGAAGAGCCCATGATTTGGCAAGGTAATAACCAACAACCGAGTGATTCGTTTTAAACGCTTTATTCTCTCTGTCGGTCAAATTAAAGCTCTCGTCCTGATACCCTTCTTTCATTACTTCAGGGTAGCCATCAAAGCGAGTCATCATCATTGGTACGCCTGCATTGTGAAATAACCCTAAGGCGTAGCATTCGTCCTGATATTTAAATCCAACTTGAGTTGCGATACTCGAACTCACCGCTGCGACATCCATTGCGTTATCCCAAAACTGGTGCATGGATTCAATGCTTTGGTCTGATAACTCACTTTTTACCGAAATTCCGTTTACGATGTTGGCTATGCTGTTGATCCCCAGCATCATGACCGCTTGCTGAATAGACGCAATTTTCCTTGGCAAACCATAAAATGCTGAGTTTACAAATTTTAAAACCGCAGCGGATAGACCCACATCCTGAGAAACAATTTGAGCGATGCGTCCCATATCAGGTTCAGGCATTGCTTGTTCCATATGCAAGTCGACCATGACTTGGGGTTGGGGAGGGATCGTAATACCTTGTAGGACGCGTTTTATTTGAGAATCAGAGAGCTCAGTTGACATCGGCTTGCCTCACTGTCGTATTGTCATTACATCTTTTCACACTAATATAATACTCGTTTAGCAATCGAAGAGTATAGTCACTATAATATCGCTTTTTTAATGCTATTGGGTGAATAAATTGAGTGTAATTCGACTTAAAGGTCAATCAGATCGTCGTCTTCGTGCAGGACATCATTGGATTTACAGTAACGAGGTAAACACCGATGCTACACCTTTGAAGCAATTTGAACCCGGTGATCAGGTAGTGGTTGAGAATGCCCAAGGTAAAGCGCTCGGCATTGCTACGATAAACCCTAATACGCTGATTTGTGGACGATTAATTAGCCGAAGTGTTGATACGGTTTTAAATAAATCTACGCTGGTTCATCGCCTAAAAATAGCTCTTTCATTACGAGAGTCGAGCTATAACACGCCTTACTATCGCCTAGTTTTTGGAGATGCTGATGGTCTTTCTGGCCTCGTTGTAGATCGCTTTGCTGATATCTTAGTGGTGCAAATTTCGACTGCTGGAATGGAACGGGTCAAAAATGAGATCATTGAAGCGCTGCAAGATGTCATCAAACCTGTTGCTATTCTTATGAAAAACGATGGCAAAATGCGTAATGTAGAAGGTCTGGATACATACGTGGAAGAAGTGCTCGGAACCGTTCCGGAAGTGGTTTACCTTCAAGAGAATGATGTACTTTTTCAAGCGCCTGTTTGGGACGGACAAAAAACGGGTTGGTTTTACGACCACAGAGAAAATCGCAAAACCATGCAGCAATTCAGTGCGGGTAAACGTGTATTAGATGTATTCTCTTATGTTGGTGGCTGGGGCGTCCAAGCGGCTGCGGCAGGCGCAACCGATGTGACTTTTATCGATGCATCTGCATCGGCTCTGGAGCATGTTGAAGCCAATCTATCGCTTAACCAATACGAAGGTGGTTCAAACTTAATGCATGGAGATGCCTTCGAAGCCATGCAATCCTTGATAGAAGAAAAGCAACGTTTTGATATTGTCGTTATGGACCCTCCTGCATTTATTGCTCGTCGTAAAGACATTAAGGCGGGAGAAGGGGCGTATCATCGAGCAAATCAATTGGCTATGCGATTGGTCGCAAAAGGCGGTCTTCTTGTAACGGGGTCCTGCTCAATGCATCTTGCTACAGATCGTCTTCACGACATCATTCGCAGTAACAGCCGCCAACTAGAACGCTTTTCGCAGTTAATTTACCGTGGAACGCAAGCACCGGATCATCCTGTTCATCCTGCGATTGACGAGACGGAATATCTTAAGGCACTGTTCTATCGTGTGCATAATAATATGGGGCTATAAACGTATTTATAGCGTTATCTGCACACTTTTTGTGGTGCTGCCTGATAAAGTTCCTAGACCTCCCCGGTTAAAAAAGGGGAGGTGGGTTCTAAAGGCTAAACCCTCTTAATCTCTAAGTGAGATATGTTCCCAGCCACGCTCTTTGGCAATTTCCGTCAGAATATTGTCTGCATCAACTGCGATTGGGTGTTCGACTTGTTCAAGAAGTGCGAGATCGTTTCTTGAATCGGTATAGAAGTAGCTGCCTTCCATCGAGTGTCCAGTCTCTTTAAGCCAGTCGTTTAATCGCGTAACTTTTCCTTCTTGAAAGCTGGGTACGCCAACAATGCCACCGGTATAGGCGTCATTAATAATCTCAGGAACGGGGGCAATAATGTGATCCATACCCAGTTGTTCTGAGATAGGGCCCGTTACAAATTGATTGGTTGCAGTGATCAGAAGTAAAAAATGACCTTGATCTTTGTGTTTCTTTAAAAGGTCTGCGGCTTTCTGCTGCATCATAGGCGCGACTTTTTCGATCATGAACTCGTTGTGCAGAGTGTCCAGTTCGTCTTTAGTGAAGCGCGTAAGAGGTTTAAGAGAGAAACTTAAATATTCAAGAATATCCAGCGTCCCACTTTGGTATTGCTCAAAGAATCGGTCGTTGGCTTCTTTGTACGTATCAATATCAACAAGTCCTTTTTCTACAAGGAATTGTCCCCAGTTGTAATCACTGTCACCACTAAGCAACGTACCGTCTAAATCAAAAATCGCAAGAGTCACGAGTTGGCCTCACTTATACAGAGTAAGGGCAAATTATACGCATCCAATGCTTCTTACGATAGCGTATATTTTGAATCGCAGAATGCGCTTCTAAAAGTGTGCCAAAATGTATATCGAATTGTGTAAAAGTCCGATTTATGGAACAATGAATTCAGTTTATCTTTAAAGTATAGGTGATAGCTCGTGATTGACGCAGACGGATATAGGCCGAATGTGGGCATCATTTTGATGAACGAGCGTGGCCAGCTGCTTTGGGCGAGGCGAGTAGGGCAAAATGCCTGGCAATTCCCCCAAGGTGGCATTAAATCTGATGAAACCCCTGAAGAAGCTCTATACCGAGAGCTAAAAGAAGAAGTAGGGTTGGATCCACACCAAGTTGAAATCGTGGGGAAAACTCGGGGGTGGTTACGTTATCGTTTGCCAAAACGAATGTTACGGCATAATAGTAAGCCACTGTGTATTGGTCAAAAGCAAAAATGGTTTTTATTAACCATTCGCTGTGCTGATACCTGTGTTTGTGTAGACAGTTCTGAATGCCCAGAATTTGACGGATGGCGATGGGTCAGCTATTGGTATCCTCTTGGACAAGTTGTGGCATTCAAAAAGGATGTCTACCGTCGTGCGCTAAAAGAACTTGTTCCTAATGCGCATCGCTGGTTAGAAAGAAAACAGTTAAAACTCTGAATTAGACGCAATACGATTTGCTGTGCTCAGCATGAGAGAGTGTCTTAGTTCTTGCTTTGCATATTGTTTCACATACTAGAAATTCAAAAGGAGGGTTATGCTAAGTTTATTGAGAAGAATCACACAAGAGGTGACAGCAGCGCAAACGTTGCCCTCAGCATTGGATATCATTGTTCGACGAGTGCGTCGGGCAATGCGCTCCGAGGTGTGTTCGATCTACTTAGTTGACCCTCATACTGAAGAATATGTCTTGATGGCGACCCGTGGACTGAATGCAGATGTCGCGGGCAAATTGAGTCTAAAAGCTCATGAAGGTTTGGTCAGTTTGGTTGGTCGTCGAGCTGAGCCTGTGAACCTCGAAGATGCGCATGCTCATCCATCTTTCCATTATTTAAGTGGATCCGGAGAAGAACGATATCAGTCTTTTCTTGGGGTTCCGATTATTCATCATCGCCAAGTATTAGGCGTTCTTGTTGTTCAGCATGAAGACAAACGTCGATTTGATGAAGGTGAAGAAGCCTTTTTGATTACCTTGTCCGCCCAATTAGCAGGTGTTATTGCGCATGCTGAAGCAACGGGCGCGATGACGACACTGAGCCAGACCTCGAAACCAGCAGGGCAGGATTTTCGCTATAAAGGGATAGCGGGTAGCCACGGTGTGGCTATTGGTAAAGGTATGGTTGTGTATCCTCCTGCTGATTTGGATGTGATTCCAGATCGAAAGACGCATGATACAGAATCTGAGCTAAGTAGCTTTTCAGAAGCGCTTAAAGCCGTACGCAAAGACATTCGGCGTGCAAGCTCGCGTTTAAGCCAGCACCTGAGTGAAGATGAAAAAGCCCTGTTCGATGTTTACCTCAAAATCTTGGATGACAATGCGCTAGCAGCAGAAGTTGAAAATAAGATCAAAGAGGGGAATTGGGCGCAAGGCGCATTGCGTCAGGTGATTCAGTTTCACGTGTCGAACTTTAATCGCATGGAAGACCCTTACCTACGCGAACGAGCATCCGATATAAAAGATCTCGGACGCCGTATTCTTTCTCACCTTCAAGAAACCGCACCAAGCCCCGCAGAAACATTCAAAGAACAAGTGATCTTGATCGGAGAAGAGTTGACCGCTTCTATGCTGGGCGAAGTTCCTATAGATAAAGTTATCGGTCTAGTGTCTGTCATGGGATCAAGCAACTCACATGTTGCGATTCTTGCCCGAGCAATGGGGATTCCAACCGTCATGGGCGCACTGGATGTGCCCTACACTCAGCTTGATAAAGTTGACATGATTGTGGATGGGTATTCAGGTCAAATTTTTACTTACCCGTCTGACCATCTTACCGAAAATTACCAGCAAATCGTCGATGAAGAGCGATTGTTAGAAACGGAATTTGAAGCATTAAAAGACCTTCCGTGTGAAACAAAAGATGGAAAACGCCTGTCTTTGTTTGTTAATACTGGATTGTCTGCTGACATAGCGCGTTCACTTGACCGAGGTGCCGAAGGGATTGGACTTTATCGGACGGAAGTTCCGTTCATGGTTCGAGATCGATTCCCTACAGAGGCGGAGCAAGAAGTCATCTACCGCCAGCAGTTGGAAGGCTTTGCTCCAGCGCCCGTTACAGTGCGGACACTTGATGTCGGTGGAGATAAAGCATTACCTTATTTCCCGATTAAAGAAGAAAACCCGTTTCTAGGCTGGCGCGGTATCCGTGTTACTTTGGACCATCTTGAGATCTTCGTGGCGCAAATACGCGCCATGATTAAAGCCAGTGCGGGTCTTCATAACCTGAAAATTATGCTTCCGATGATTTCAAATGTATCGGAAGTAGAAGAAGCAATCGTATTAATTCAACGAGCGTATGACGAAGTACTTGAAGAAGGGTATGACGTCGTAATGCCTGAAGTGGGTGTTATGATCGAAGTTCCAGCTGCCGTGTATCAGGTAAAAGAGCTGGCTGCGCTGGTGGACTTTATGTCGGTTGGTAGCAACGATTTGACCCAATACTTGCTGGCAGTAGATCGAAACAACCCGCGTGTTGCAGATTTATACCACTCATTCCACCCAGCGGTACTTAGAGCATTGCAGAGCATTGTCACAGAAGCGAAAGATGAAAATGTTACGCTAAGTGTATGTGGTGAAATGGCGGGTGATCCGATGGGTGCGATTCTCTTTATGGCGATGGGGTATGATGTGCTTTCAATGAGCTCTACCAGTTTGCCAAAAGTGAAAGCAGTCATTCGAAACATTACCATGGCACAAGCACAAAATATGCTGGACGAAGTGTTGAACCTATCACGTGCCTCTGCGGTCAAAAAGACCATGGAAGGCCTAATGCGCAATGCCAATATAGAGCGCTTTGTACGTCCGGCTAAATCTTCATCAATGAATCAGTAGTATAAAATGATTGCCTACCCTAATATCGATCCGATTGCGATTTCAATCGGCCCTATTTCCGTACATTGGTACGGCATTATGTATCTCATCGGCTTTGCCTCTGCTTATTACCTAGGCTGTTACCGTGCAAAAACATCTAACGGTCTTTGGGATCAGGATAAAGTCAGCGACATGATTTTTTATGGTGCTATCGGTGTCATATTAGGTGGTCGCGTAGGGTATATTCTCTTTTATCAATTTTCCTCATTCGTCGACAATCCGCTTGTTTTATTTCGTATTTGGGAAGGAGGCATGTCATTCCATGGTGGTTTAATTGGTGTGATTATTGCCATGTCTGTGTTTGCGAAGCGATATAACAAACACATGATTGATGTATTAGATTTCGCTGCTCCGTTTGTGCCGATTGGTCTAGGTGCTGGACGTTTAGGAAACTTTATTGGTGGCGAACTTTGGGGACGTGAAACCGACGTCTCTTGGGCGATGATTTTTCCGCATGATCCGTTACAACTGACGCGTCACCCTTCGCAGCTTTACCAGCTAGCATTAGAAGGTGTCGCTTTATTCGCAATCCTTTGGTTTTTTAGTCGCAAACAAAAGCCGAGATATGCGGTATCTGGTATGTTCCTAATCTTCTACGGTCTGTTTCGTATCTTTGTGGAATTTTTCCGAGAGCCCGATGCACACATTGGCTACTTAGCGTTTGGCTGGTTAACAGAAGGGCAGTTGCTTTCTTTCCCAATGGTCGTGCTTGGTGCTGGATTAGTTGTATTGGCGTTTAAGTTCAATACCTTTCCACCGGCAGAGCCGAAGGCTGAAGAAACCGGGCAGAAGTCTAAGAAGGGTAAATCGAAAAAGGTTAAAAATTAGAGAAACTTTCATGAGTCTTTGCTCTTAGCAAAAGACTCATGAAAAGCGAATGAAACACTATACTGAAAAAGGGTATTGAATCGCCTCGTGGCATTCATAACCTTCTACTTCAAAGTCGTCCATAGTCACCCATGTTTCAATGTCTTCGAGTGATTTGATCGCTGGGTTGATTTTCAAAGTTGGTGCAGCGAAAGGTTCGCGTTTTAGTTGAACATCACGCATCGGTGCAAGCTGATCTTCGTAAATATGTGCATTAACCAGTTTATGGTAAGCGTTGCCTGGTTTTTTTCCGGTAATTTGAGCCATCAGAGCCAGCAATACATATACCTGCACCATGTTGAAGTTCAGACCCAATGGCACATCACAGCTTCGTTGTGTGCTGTTAAGGTGAAGAGTGTCGCCAAGCAGGGAAAAATGATGGCTATACATACAAGGGCGCAAACAGGCCATATGAAAGGCACCGGGATGATAAAAGGTTAAAATTTCCCCACGGTTATCCACACCTCGTTTAAGGTCATCAACGATTTGCTTCAATAGGTCAATACTACCGCCATCGGGTTTAGGAAAATTGCGGCCAATAGCGCCATAGCATAGTCCCATGTCGTCTTCGCCTTTGCGGTAGGGGTTGTTTAACCAAACTTGGTTTTCATTGGCATTTGCATCCCACGTTTTAGTGCCTAGCTTACGAAAGTCGGCAGCATTGTCGTAACCTCGAAGGTAGCCTAAAATCTCCGCAATGGCTGATTTCCAATAGCTTTTACGTGTAGTGACCAATGGAAACTCACCTGCACCCACCTTGTATGTAAGATCGGCATTGATGACCGTTAAACAGCGTTTTCCTGTTCGTTCGTTGTCTACCCAAACCCCTTCATCTAGGATTCGCTGGCAAAGGTCGAGATATTGTTTCATGAAAAAACCTAAGTTAAATAATGCGCGTGGTATTCAACAATGAAATCGTGCTCACCACAGGTATAATAGTCTGAAACGGATTATAGCAAATGTGTTCCTCGTGAAGTTATTCACATTTTAAAAAAAGGTAAAACTATGTTGTCTTTGATTGTGGCGATGTCTACGAACCGAGTGATTGGTATTAATAATGCTCTCCCTTGGCATTTGCCTAATGATCTTAAATATTTCAAGCAAGCGACGATGGGTAAGCCGATCGTGATGGGGCGCAATAC
Source organism: Marinomonas balearica (assembly GCF_004362145.1). Lineage (GTDB taxonomy): Bacteria > Pseudomonadota > Gammaproteobacteria > Pseudomonadales > Marinomonadaceae > Marinomonas > Marinomonas balearica. The sequence continues at coordinate 58,481 of NZ_SNXC01000003.1, read as the reverse complement.
ATTTGAGTCGATTGGTAAACCTTTGCCTGGCCGCCGAAATATTGTCATTACGCGTAACCCAGATTACAAAGCAGATGGGGTAGACGTTGTTGCTTCGTTGGATGAGGCGATTCAATTAGGTGAAGACATCTGTTTAGTAAATGGTCACGAGGAAGTGATGATCATTGGTGGCTCGCAAATTTACGATCTAGCCTTACCACGAGCAGATCGTCTATATATTACACATGTCGATGCGCATGTCGAAGGCGACGCTTTTTTCCCAGAAGTGCAATGGGATAAGTACGATCAGATCGCAGAAGAACGTTTTGAAGCGTCAGGCCCTAACCCTTATGACTATCGTTTTTGTATTTATCAAAGCATTAGCCTAAAAGGTTAAGGTTAAGGTTGAGAGGTTAAGAATATGTGGTGGCAAAAAGAGATTCAAATCCCGAAAAAATCGCGTGGTTTTCACTTAATTACGGCGTACATTGAAGCTGCGTTAAATGAGATTCGTCACGCTCATGTTGGCTTACTGCATATTCAAATTCTCCATACGTCTGCCTCATTAACCATAAATGAAAACGCAGATCCTTTGGTTAGAGAAGACATGGAGAAACATTTTTGCCATATGGTGCCTGAAAATCAGCCTTACTATAAGCATACATACGAAGGTGCGGACGATATGCCAGCGCATATCAAAGCAAGCTTGCTAGGAAGCTCTCTTACTCTTCCTGTGAGGGACGGAAGCTTATATCTGGGGATGTGGCAGGGTATTTATCTCGGTGAGCACCGCGACTACGGTGGCTCCCGTAGATTAGTACTGACGTTTAACGGTGAGTAGTTAAACGCCAGTATCTGACGAACTATAGAATGTCAGTTTACAACAATACTTTGACGAAGGCGTCGCCCTTCCTCAACAGCATTATTTGCACTGTCGGCAAGCTCTTCTATTGATTCACCGTCCTCTGGGAAGGTTGCTATACCGATACAGAAATTGGTGTAAGACGTTTCCGAATACGCAAGGGCTTTCTCTTCTCGCTCATCAGGTTCTAGCATCGAATTTAACAGCTTAGACGCATCTTTAACGCTGGTGTTTGGCAGTAGAACCAAAAGCTTGTCATCTGCGACTCTCGCTAAAATGTCGGCGTCACGCATTTTTTTATAGAAATAGTGTGCAGAAGTATGGATCGCCATGTTGCGTTTATCCTGCGACTTTTCCTTTAATGTGTCGTTAGCATCTAAATCAATCTTTGCCATAGTGAGCGGGGTGTATTGGCGGCGTGCTAATTCAAGCTGTTTTTTGAAGTGAGTCAACGCTGCGCCACGTGTCAATAAGCCAGTTAGTTCATCAAAAGTCGCTTGTGCGCGTAGATGCTCTTCCAATGCTTTTTGAGAGCTGATGTCTTCAACAAACCCAACTACGCGACTGATTGTTCCGTCTGCACTGTGACTGTATGCCCGACCGCGCTCTTTTACCCAAGAGTACTCGTCTTGATTGCTTAGAATTCGATATTCTGCTTCGTAGCCAATCAGTCTATTGCTTACGAAAGAGTTAACGACATTCGCTAAACGTTCGACATCGTCTGGGTGGACAAGTTGATGCCAATCAGGGGTTGTCTTAGGCGTGTTAGTGTCCGTGCAATGCAGCAATGTCGCAAGAGAAGAAGAGCAATAAACGCTGTCGCTTGCTGTTTCCCATACCCAAAGGCCTGCAGAAGATTCAGATAAGGTAAATTTGAGTAACGTATTTTCCGTCGCTCGCAGATCTTTATATTCTGGGCTATAAACACATCCAATAAAGTGATTGTCGTCTGCGACCCGAAACTGAATGTCGACGTCGAGCATACTGGAACCCATTTGAAGTGCAACCGAGCAGCGCTCTATATCGTGTGCTTTTACGCCTTCAACAAATAGGCTCCATGCGTTTTCATCGATGGATTCTGTTATACACTTTTTCCAATTGTCGGGCATGATAGCGTCGACATTGGCGTACAATTGTTTCAAGGTCTGGTTGACCGCCGCAATTTCGCCGTCAGTAATACGTACGACAAACGCGGGTGTTGGCATTAGTTCAAAAGCGGTTTGGAATGGAACGCTCATCCATTACTCCTCTTTTTATTTTATTCTGGGGTTATCCACTTTATTTGGAAATGTGCATCGGGGGTTTCAGCTAACGTATTTTGTAAATACGGCATAAACTCCTGTGCTTCTTTTTCTAACGTCCACGGAGGGTTAACAATGATCATACCACTGCCTGCCATTCCTCGCTTCTCTTCAGTCTCTCGAATGCATAACTCTAACAACAGTACATTTCTAATTTTGGTCTGTTCTACTGCATTCAACAAGCTATCAGCTTGTCTTCTGTTTAATACAGGGTACCAAACAGCGTAAGTACCTTGTGAAAAACGCTTGTGTCCATCTTGAAGCGCTGTTACAACATCTTGATAGTCTTTTTTTACCTCATAAGGCGGATCCATTAGTACAAAACCGCGCTTTTGTGGCGGAGGTAACATGGACTTTACCGCACCAAAACCGTTTTCTTTTACGACGTTTGCCTTACGTTTTTTTGGAAACATCGATGCCAATAAGAGGTAATCATTTGGATGAAGCTCGCACAAGTGTAGCTTATCTTTTTGTCTTGTATAGTAATCAACAACCTTTGGACTACCAGGATAGACTTCTAGCTGATCGTTTGGGTTAAAGGACTTTACTATTTCTTTGTATTGTTGAAGGGGTTCAGGCAATTGATCATCGGACATAAGCTTGCTTATTCCAGTGTCAAATTCTTTATTTAGCTGTGCCTGATCGGACGCTAGCTCGTACATGCCAATGCCAGAATGCGTATCAAGATAAAAGAAAGGCGCTTCTTTTTTGACGAAATGGCGACAAATTTGGCTTACCACAAGATGCTTTAGAATATCGGCATGGTTGCCTGCGTGGTAAATATGACGGTAACTGAGCATAATAATCCCAAGGTAATGGCTTGTTACGTACCCACACTCACTCTTAAATTAAATGTGAATACGTTAATAGTAATCGAAAAAAAACCGCGCTTTGAAAGGCGCGGCCTTGATCTGTCTCTCTTATTATAAAGAAAAAGATCTATTTTAGTCGATCTGGTCTAGATCGCGTACCGCGCCTTTGTCAGCACTTGTAGCAAAGTGTGCATACACTTTTAATGCTGGCGATACTTTACGAGGACGCTCTTCTACTGGCTTCCAAGCAGCGCTGCCTTTCGCTTCCATCGCATCACGACGATTTTGTAACTCTTCGTCCGAAATCATAACGTTGATGCTTCGGTTAGGGATGTCGATCAAAATTTTATCGCCATTCTCTACCAAACCGATAGCGCCGCCGCCCGCAGCTTCAGGAGAAACGTGACCAATAGACAGGCCAGAAGTACCGCCGGAGAAACGACCGTCTGTCAAAAGAGCGCACTCTTTACCCAATCCTTTGGATTTAATGTATGAGGTTGGGTACAGCATTTCTTGCATGCCCGGACCACCACGAGGCCCTTCATAGCGAACAATCACTACGTCGCCTGCTTTTACTTTATCATCAAGAATGTTTTGAACGGCTTCATCTTGAGATTCAGTTACGTGAGCTGTGCCTTCAAAAACAAGGATAGATTCGTCTACGCCTGCACTTTTAACAACACAGCCATCTAATGCAATGTTGCCGTAAAGAACGGCTAAACCGCCTTCAAGGGAAAAGGCATTTTCTAGAGAGCGGATACAACCATTTTCACGGTCGCCGTCTAAAGTAGGCCAACGAGTTGATTGGCTGAAAGCCGTTTGAGTCGGAATACCAGCGGGTCCCGCTTTATAGAACTCAACGATCTCAGCCGAAGGTGATTCCATAATGTCCCATTTTTTCAATGCATCTAACATGGTGTCAGCGTGCACGGTATGAACTTGATTATGCAAAATGCCCGCACGATTCAATTCACCCAAGATGCCGAATATTCCGCCAGCGCGATGAACGTCTTCAATATGATACTTTTGAGTGTTAGGTGCCACTTTACATAATTGAGGCACGGTACGAGACAAGCGGTCGATATCTTCTAGAGTAAAGTCAACTTCAGCCTCACGAGCAATCGCGAGTAAGTGAAGGATGGTATTTGTAGATCCGCCCATCGCAATGTCTAGCGTTATCGCGTTTTCAAAAGCTTCCATTGTCGCAATGGCACGTGGTGCCCATTGAGGCTGATCTTCATCGTAGAATTTTTTAGTGATGTCGACAATGCGTTTACCGGCTTCTTCAAATAGGCGACGGCGATCAGAATGGGTAGCAAGGGTTGTACCGTTACCTGGAAGACTTAATCCCATCGCTTCTGTTAGGCAGTTCATGGAGTTCGCAGTGAACATCCCTGAACATGAGCCACACGTAGGACAAGCAGAGCGTTCGTACTCTTCAACAAGCTCATCTGAAGCCGTTGGGTCTGCTGCAATAACCATCGCATCAACCAGATCAAGGTTATGCTCAGACAATTTAGTTTTACCCGCTTCCATTGGGCCGCCGGAAACGAAGATAACTGGAATGTTAAGGCGCATAGCGGCCATCAGCATTCCAGGTGTGATTTTGTCACAGTTAGAAATACAAACCAGAGCATCAGCACAATGTGCGTTTACCATGTATTCAACTGAATCTGCGATCAGGTCTCGCGATGGAAGGCTGTAAAGCATACCATCGTGGCCCATAGCGATGCCGTCGTCGACTGCAATAGTATTAAACTCTTTTGCAACACCACCGGCTTTTTCAATTTCTCGGCATACTAATTGTCCTAGGTCTTTTAGATGTACGTGACCCGGTACAAATTGAGTAAATGAGTTTGCAACGGCAATAATCGGCTTATGAAAGTCATCGTCTTTCATGCCCGTTGCACGCCATAGTGCACGTGCACCAGCCATATTACGGCCTGAGGTGGTCGTTTTGGAACGGTAGTCTGGCATCGGTTTCCCCACAGATATTATATATTTTATATAGCCGTCTATCTTATCAAGATTCTTTCAATCACCCAATGGAATTTTGTTAGAGGTCGTATATTGAAAGTCGAATGTAAAAAAATGCAAACTCTGCTTTTCAATACTAAGAAAAGGTTGCTCCAAGTTAAATTGCAGTAGATACTGTCAAACTTAGGAAAAAATTGGTGTTTTAAATGGTGAGTTATCAAACTGTCGCAGTGGCTCGACAGCCGATTGTTGATGATAAGCTTGCAGTTTTCGCGTACGAACTGTTGTACCGTCGTGACTCGGAGGCAAAGGAAGCGGAAATAATTGATGATGTTGGGGCGACAGCTCAAGTCATAACATCGTCATTGCTTGATATCGGCTTGAATAACATAGTTGGAAATAATGAAGCCTTTGTTAATTTTCCACGAAGTTATTTAACGAATCCCAGTGGCGTTCCGCTCCCACGTGATACCGCTGTAATTGAAGTGCTTGAAAATGCCGGTTTTGATCCTATTCTGCTTGCCGCTCTTAGACGCTGGAAAGGTGCAGGCTATAAGCTTGCGCTCGATGATTTTCAATTTGAAGCAAAGTTAACCCCTTTCGTAGAGCTTGCTGATTACGTCAAGCTTGATTTGTTAGCGCTCGGTAAAGAGGCGTTTCATGCCCAAGTTACTGCTTTGAAAGCGTTTGATGTAAAGATCATCGCAGAGAAAGTTGAAACGTGGGATGACTTCCATTTCGCTAAATTGCTAGAAGTTGATTACTATCAGGGGTATTTCTTCGAACGCCCTCAAGTACTTACGAATAAGTCTACGACAGTCAATCAAATGACGCTTCTGCAATTAATGGCTGCTTTGATCAAGAACTCTGACGGTGATATCGATGAAATTGAAAAAATCGTCAGTCAAGATGTCGGGCTTGTTCATAAATTATTAAAATATCTAAACTCACCAATGACTGGGCTTGTTGCATCTGTTGATACGGTTAAGCTTGCCATTACACTTATTGGTGTAGATCATTTGAAGTCATTGACCAATTTATTGCTGATGTCAGCAATGACAGAAGATCGCCCGGCTGTATTGTCTCAGGTACTTGTAAGATCCAAGCATGCTGAATTGTACGCGACAGAGAAGGGATACAGTAACCTTGATCGTTTTTTCCTAGCTGGAATGATGTCAATGATCGATGTGTGCGTTGGTCAACAACTTGATGATGTACTCGCAGAGTTGCCTTTGCCCGATGAGTTTAAGAAATCGATCGTAGAGCGAACTGGGCGTGTGGGTCATGCCCTAGAGTTGGTTGAATTATTTGAGAAGAGCCGACTCATTCAAGACGAGCACGATCGAGAAATCATACAAAAAACCTACGTAGAAGCTCTAAAGTGGGTTGATGAGTTTATGGCTCGAATATAAAAGTCTCACCTGTAGAGAACAATCGTCCGAATCCTCCTACAAAGTCTGTAAGGATAATCTCTATTTACTGTCCGAACACCTGACATTTCTTTTTGATTTTTATTAACTGCTTGTTGTATATAAAAAAATAGATTTCACGTCGTATTTTTGAGTATTTGTGTATTCCTGAATAAGGTCATATCTTTAGATTCATGAAAGGATATTTCAGGAATTGGCGATAAGGAATTGCCTGCTAGGGAAGCACTCATATTTAAGGATAGGGCTGGACGCTGACAAGGAGATGGACGACACAACGCGACGGATTGTGTTGCCATATGGAGTGGTTAGGACTCGATAGAATATCGATACTCAGGAATGAGAGGTTGTCAGGACGGCAACAAAAAAAGCGACTTCATAGTCGCTTTTTTTGTGTCTGACTTTTATATTGTTTCAATTAAAGTCTCTGAACTTAGCGTTCTAAGTGCTCTAATTTATCTTCAATACCATCCCAAGTAGCAGCATCAGGATGCGCGTCTTTCTTTTCAGTAATGTTTGGCCAAACATCAGCAAGATCTTTGTTTAACTCAACATAAACTTCTTGATTCTCCGGTAGTTCATCTTCAGAGAAGATCGCATTAGCAGGACATTCCGGTTCACAAAGTGCACAGTCGATACACTCATCAGGGTTAATGACCAAGAAATTTGGACCTTCATAAAAGCAGTCTACAGGACATACTTCTACACAGTCAGTGTATTTACAGCGAATACAGTTATCAGTAACGATGAAAGCCATACAGCTTCTCCTTTAAAACTTAAAAGCAAATGTTTGGGAAGAGGTTGCGTTGGCGCTTGGCCTTCCGTCAATCCTAAAACTTCCTCTAATTATAATGTGGCGATATTTTAGAGTGTTAGACTATTTTTCAGCAAGGAACAAATAGTATTCATCTAAACTTATCTGGTCTTAGCTTATAATATTATTAAAACATATTTTTATATAACAAAAACCTTTATAGAAACTCTTTTAACTTATACAGCGTGTTTAGGGCTTCAATCGGGCTTAGGTTATCAAGATCCAATTCGAGAATGGATTCTTTTAGCTCGTTCTTTTCTGCTTCGGCAAATAAATCTGGCTGCCAGTTTTGTGAGCTTTCTTGAACTTGGCTTGAGTGAGTGTTGTTCGTGTGATCTTGTGAGTCCGACAGAGTCAATGTGTTCGATTTTATGGGCAGGCTGTCTGATTCTAATTCAGCTAATTTGTTTTTTGCATGACCGATGACAGTACGAGGTACTCCCGCAAGTTGAGCAACCTGTAAACCGTAGGATTGACTTGCTGGGCCGTCGTGAACCTGATGCATAAAGACGATTTCATCTTCATACTCAGTCGCGGTTAGGTGTACGTTAGCCGCTTGTGGGAGCTGTTCCGCGAGTGTCGTTAGCTCAAAGTAGTGAGTGGCGAAAAGAACGTAGCACTTTAGCTGGTTTGCCAGATACTCAACGGCTGACCATGCTAAAGATAATCCATCAAATGTGCTTGTTCCGCGGCCCACTTCGTCCATAAGGACTAAGCTGTCTTTAGAAGCGTTGTTTAGAATGTTCGCAGTTTCAGTCATTTCCACCATAAAAGTCGATCGTCCACCGGCGAGATCATCGGACGACCCCATTCGCGTAAAGATACGATCAACGATCGAAATCGATGCTTTTTGTGCGGGGACAAAGCTTCCGGTATGTGCGAGCAAGGTGATGATTGCAACTTGGCGCATATAGGTAGATTTACCACCCATATTCGGACCTGTGATCATGAGTAGGCTGCGCTGCCTGTTTAATTCCAGATCATTTGGAATAAAGGGGTCTGAAATCACTGATTCGACGACCGGGTGACGCCCGGCTTGGATCGACAAACCGCCGTTGTTGTGCAGATCTGGACAGTTAAAACTAAGTCGTTCTGCACGCTCAGCAAAGGACGTCAGAACATCGAGCTGTGCCACCGCCTGACTGCTGGTCTGAAGCTCTCCTAAAATGTCATTAAGTTGATCCAACAAATCTTCGTAAAGCTGTTTTTCACGGGCGAGCGCTTTAGATTTTGCACTTAAGGCTTTGTCTTCGAACTCTTTCAGCTCCGGCGTGATAAAACGCTCCGCATTTTTCAGTGTTTGACGTCGCACGTATTCGACGGGCGCCATGTCTGAATGCAGTCGACTGATTTCTATGTAATAGCCATGTACACGGTTGTAACCAACTTTAAGAGACTGAATCCCTGTACGTTCTTTTTCACGTCGCTCGATCTCAGCAAGGTAGTCCGTGGCATTGGTCGACAAAGAGATGAGTTCATCTAATTCGGAGTCGTAACCAAGGTCAAAAATTCCGCCGTCACGAATAACAGAAGGTGGGTTTTCAACCAATGCACGCATCAATGTATTGGCGATTAAAGGTTGTTCAATGATTCGTTTATTGAGCGAATTAAGGCGCTCGCTTTCGATCTCTTTAAGAATAAGGCGAATTTCAGGGAAGCTGTCGAGAGCAAAGCGCAGTCTTAATAGATCTCTAGGTCTTGCTGAACGCAGCGCGACACGTGAAAGGATACGTTCAAGGTCGCCAACTTGTTTTAAAATAGGCTGAATCAAGTCATAACCTGCGCCATCTTTAAGTGCTTTTACAGCGGCTTGGCGCTGATGAAGTTCCTCTAACTGACGAATAGGAGTATGCAGCCAACGTTTAAGCAGTCTAGACCCCATAGGCGTTGCACAGGTGTCTAAAACACTGACCAAGGTATTGGTCTGGGTGCCTGTAAGATTTTGATCTATTTCTAAGTTTTTTCGCGTTGCTCCATCGATCAGTACCGAGGCATCTCTTTGTTCAACACTTATCGACTGGATGTGAGGCAGCGAAGATCGCTGTGTATCTTTTGCATATTGTAGAAGAGCGCCGGCTGATGCTGTCGCGGCGGTTAACGCTTCACAGCCAAAACCGGATAAGTCTTTTGTATTAAATTGTTGAATAAGTTGGCGATAGCTGGACTCGTAATCAAAATGCCATGGACCGAGTTCACAAATTCCTTTTTCTAACTGGATACAGTCACGAGCAGGGAAATCTTCAGAAATAAGCACTTCCATTGGAGATAGACGTTGCAACTCGCTGGAAAGAGCATCAAATCCATCTACTTCAAATAGACAAAAACGCCCACTGGCCATGTCTAAGTAAGAAAAGCCAAAGACATCCAGTCCCTTACGTTGAGTATGGGCAATACTCAATAGAAGGTTTTCTCTTTTTTCTTCAAGGAAAGCTTCATCACTGATTGTTCCAGGTGTAACGATACGAGCGACTTGACGTTCTACTGGGCCTTTAGATGTTGCTGGGTCACCTACTTGCTCTGCAATAACAACCGATTCACCCATCCTTACAAGGCGTGCTATGTAGTTTTCCGCTGCGTGAAATGGGATGCCTGCCATAGGGATAGGTTTGCCACCAGAATGACCACGAGCAGTAAGCGTAATGTCTAATAGTTCCGATGCACGCTTGGCGTCCTCATAAAAAATCTCGTAGAAGTCACCCATGCGATAAAACAACATTTGATTTGGGTGCTCGGACTTTAGGCCAAAATACTGGCGCATCATAGGAGTATGGTTGTCTGAAGAGGATTTGGTCATAGGGTTCGTTACGTTGTTGTTACACTGAGTGTTTATGTCTATTGTGTAATACGTTTTGACTTTATATACACGCCTTAACGCACTTTTAAACAGTAAGTATGTTGGCAGATAACAATGTCACGCTAGAATCAAAACACAATAATAGATAACGTCGCATTCTACGCTAAAAGCGCAAGGGATTTAAGGTAAATTAAATGAATGATCTAGAAAGAAAAATTAACCAATTGGTCGTAGAAACGGCAGAAGTCTTGTCTGGTCGTGGCTGGATGCTTGTAACGGCTGAGTCTTGCACGGGAGGCTTAATTGGCGCATCTTGCACTGAACTTTCAGGCAGCTCAGCGTGGTTTTTTGGTGGGGTAATAAGTTACGACAATATGGCAAAAGTGAAAGGTCTCAGTGTCAGTGAGCAAACCCTTATAGACGAAGGTGCGGTAAGCGAGCTGACCGTAAAGCAGATGTGTCTAGGGGCGTTACATCTTGGTGGTGACATTGCTGTGGCCGTAAGTGGTGTCGCAGGTCCTTCGGGCGGGTCGGATGATAAACCTGTCGGTTGCGTTTATATCGGCTGGCAAAGAAAAGGCTCTGAAGCTTATGTTGAGCGTTGTCAATTTGAAGGAAACCGCAAAGAGATCCGACAGAGAACAGTCATAAGAGCACTTGAAGGAGTGATGTCGAGCGCAAAATAAAAAATACTGTTTTTTTATACAGTATTTTCTTGTGTGCTGAAGAAAAAGAAGATAGAGTTGCATTCAAGATATTAGAGACCACTGCAATCATAAAACATACGCAGCGTGTTCGAAAGAAGATTATTTAGAAGGGCTTTTATATGTCAACAGCAGACAACAAGAAAAAAGCGCTAGACGCAGCGCTTTCCCAAATCGAACGTCAGTTCGGTAAAGGCGCCATCATGAAGATGGGTGAAGGAGCGAAACTCGATATCGATACGGTATCGACTGGATCATTGGGGTTGGATATTGCTCTGGGTGCTGGTGGCCTGCCGTTTGGACGTATATGTGAAATCTACGGTCCAGAATCCTCTGGTAAAACAACGCTAACGTTAAGTGTTATTGCAGAAGCGCAAAAGCAAGGTAAAACGTGTGCATTTATTGACGCTGAGCATGCATTAGATCCAGGTTACGCAGAGAAGCTTGGTGTTAATATTGGTGAGCTTTTAGTCTCTCAGCCTGATACTGGTGAACAAGCGTTAGAAATTTGTGACATGTTGGTTCGTTCTAACAGTGTTGACGTTATTATCGTCGATTCGGTTGCAGCACTTGTGCCTAAATCTGAGATCGAAGGTGAAATGGGCGATTCGTCAGTGGGCGTGCAAGCTCGATTGCTTTCTCAAGCAATGCGTAAATTGACGGGTTCGATTAAGAATGCAAACTGCCTTGTCGTATTCATTAACCAAATTCGTATGAAGATTGGGGTTATGTTTGGTTCTCCTGAAACTACAACAGGTGGTAATGCGCTTAAGTTTTACAGCTCAGTTCGCCTTGATATCCGCCGTATCGGCTCGGTGAAACAGGGTGATGAGGTCATCGGTAACGAGACTCGAGTTAAGGTTGTTAAGAACAAGATCGCACCTCCGTTTAAACAAACGGAATTCCAGATCATGTACGGCCGAGGTATCTACCGTATGGGCGAAATCATCGATTTGGGTGTGAAACAAGGCTTCGTTGATAAATCTGGAGCTTGGTACGCTTACGGTGGCAATAAGATTGGTCAGGGTAAAGCAAATGCTGCGCAATACCTAAGCGACAACCCTGAAATAGCGCAAGAAATTGAAACCAAAATTCGCGAAGCTTTATTGCCAACTTCGCAAAAAGAAGACAAAAAAGACAAGGCTGATGAAGATAAGTTAGAGTTTTAATCTTTCTTCATTCTCGATTCTACAAAAAATCCCCGCCTAGTGCGGGGATTTTTTGTAGAACTAAATTTTATTTCCCCCACCTTTATTGATTACTGATTATTCGCTGTAATGAATGCGGTTTTTTATACCAGTCTTGTTCGAGTTGTCCGGCAGATTCGACGTAATCGACAAAGCGCGGATAGGCTTTAACCAAGTCAATATGTTCCATGGGATGATTCCATAATACTGGCAGCTCCAAGGCCCAAGGCATTCCATTTTCATTTAAAAATGCGTTGTTTGGATAATCCGATCGGTCGTCATAAGTACCGAACAAAGAATGATTAAAGCGAGCCGATACTTTCTTGTTTTTTAAATGCACTTCGAGTCCGCGACCTGGTTGCCCTATACCATGCCATCGGTTTGGTGTCGCAAAAATGAAGGGGTTAAGCACCCCTTTAGGAGCGGTTGTATCGTCTATTGACGTTGATAAAGGAACAGATATCGAAAAATCCAATTCTGTTAATTCGCCACAACCAACTTGAGTGCGATAGAAGCGGCATCCGTCTGGCTTGCTAATGTGATCCCAAAGGTTATTCGCAATCACAACCACAGCATCGTCTGTATCTGAGCCTTTTTCTAGCGGCTTCGCATCGGGAATAATCGTATTGTCGAGTTGGAACACAATGGCGGCTTGGTTTACAGCAGAGCGAGGGATTCCGTCTAGCTGAATGGCAAAGCCGTTACTGTAACTTGCACCATGAGCAAGAATACTGCCTTCGATAACGTATCTAACGGCCTGACCTTCTTTTACATATCTATGAGTATTATAAGAGACAACAACGTCGTTCATATCATAGTCACCAATAACGGGCCATTTATCTTCGTATGCTAAGGTAGTATGTCTGTTTGCAGAAGGGTAAGAATAGACTGTAGTTCCTTGCTCGGATACGACAATTTGAATGTCTTCGACCTCTCCATCCGATACGCCCCCATTGGGGCCAATTCCACTCGAAGTAGAGTATCGAGTGCGCATCCATGTGGTTCCAGTCTCTGCGTTCGCTGGAGTGTCAAAAACGACGAGGTTATCACCCTCAGTCAGTGATTGATCGGTTACCACTTGATCGGAGCCATTAAACTCGCCATCTTGACTCCAATCGACCCACATATTAACGGCGCCTGAGCCTTTTGTTTTGATGGATATCGCAGTATCTAACCCTTGCTCAAATGTTGTTACTGGCGTCACTCCGTTGGGCGCTCCACCGAGTGTCTCTCCAAGATAGATCGTATCTGACATGTTGTGCCGTGCACCGTTATTTTCAATGTTGGAGCCGTAACTGTCGGGGGCGTCTCCAAAGTCCACTCTGGAGCTCTCGTCTAACAAGTTGGCAAAGGCACACCGTGCTCCGTCGTTTTGAGATGATGAAGGGCCATGTGCAAAAAATTCAGCTTCGGGCGAAGGGTCTTGAACGTTAATTCGAAAAATATGGCCGTCAGAATTTCGACTGATGTAAAACGTTCCATTCTCGTCAAAATAAGATGCGCCAAACGTACCGCTTTGTCCCACGTTGCCGAGTGCAATTGAATCGCCAATGTCAGTGTCTATTTGGTGCAGTGTTCCATGGCGATCAACGGCATAAAGCTGGTTGTTCACTGGGTGCATAGCAAAGTCGAAGATGGCGATATTAAGCACACTTCCATCGACGACTCGTTGAGTTTGAAGATAATCAGGTGAGGATGAATCTAAACTTATTTTATACAGTCCATACGCACTGCCAGGACGATATAAGTAGTACGTATTTTCAACAAGTGAAATGTCTCCGACATAGAAATTGGCACTGGGTAGATTTGAGGCGGCTAATGCTTCTAATTGATAATTAGAGTGAATCCGAGTGATGCCGGTAAATTCTTTGCTGTAGGCATATAAATAGTCGTCGTGGAAGTTGTATGCCATTGCGTTTAACGTGTTGTTTGTCCCTAAGTTATCAGAGAGCGTTTCATAGAACCCTGTAGCAAGGTCGACACTGTAAAGCTTAGCGACAGTACCTTGAATTAGGAATGCATTGCTTGGACACTCAGTAAACGGGCTGGCGTGCAATTCTGGTATCAGTGCAGCGCTTACTAACCCGCTGAGAGCCAGAGATTTATAATTTTTCATGATTTCTCCTTTAGCTGGCATTAGCGCACTACCCAGTAACCGCCATCGGTAGGCTGCCACTGATAGGTTGTTTTTTCTGAAAAGTTTGAATAAGGGCGCATTTCTAGGATCAAAAGATGTTCGTGTTTCGCGATTGTAAGCGGTATTTGGAGCTCACCCGTCGCGATGGTTGCTTTAAAAACGCACTGGGAATAATCAATTGATGGGGGTTCTCTGGTTGTAAGAGCCGATTCTGAGCCTACTGGTAAGCATATGTTTACCATGACGCGCTCGTTTGCGAAGGCCGCTAATTGGAGATCCAACGAAATATTATGATGGTTGGAAAAGTTAAAGTCTGCCGACGATTTAAGTTCTGAAGTGGTGGTATCTGTCGAGTTGTATGGCTCATTATCGGCAGAATCACTGTTATCGGTAGAGGTGGTTGATGAAGTGCCGGAGCCACCGCCACACCCGCTTAATAACATGACAATTATTATCATAGTGGGGTATTTGTACATGAGTATGCGCTCCATAGGTTGGTAACATACTCCATAACTGCAACTAGTAAGCCTACTTATATTTGTCTTTTTAAATCAACGTATTAGATGAGTTCTTTATGCGTTTTTTTGCAAAATGCAAACATAAATACGGTAACATCAGGAAGGAGGGTTTGCAGTTTGCAAATCTCCAAAATAAGTGGGTGTCGCAAAGTTGGGCAATTAGCCTTCTTTTGTTTCGCTATTTTCTTTCATCGCATCCCACTGCTGTTTTTTCCGGTAGATAGTGGAAGGGCTCACCTCGAGTTTTGCAGCCGCTTGGGGGATATTGTCGTCACAAAGTTCAATGGCGGTTTCAATCACTTCTTTTTCGACAATCCAGAGCGGGCGAATATCCTCAGTAGAGGAGGCTTTAAAACGTGCCAAAGAGGGTGATTGCATGGAAGAATTTGAAGGCGCTAAATTACTTGTTATCGCGCTTGCTTGAGACCTGTTTCTGGACAACTCTGCCATTGGAGGCGCTATCGGGGCGGCCACATCACCGAGCGTGCGAGATAGGTTATTAAGCGGAGGTGGCAGCATGTCTTCATCAACAGTATCTCCATCGTTTAAAACGATGATATTACGGATGACATTTTGCAACTGACGTATGTTGCCAGGCCAAGGGTAGCTGTTTATTACCACTTCGGCTTTGGGGGAAAACTGGGAAAAATGCTTATTTTCTTCTTTACTGTAAAGGTTTAAAAAATGCCGTGCTAGTAAAATCAAATCGTATTCGCGATCTCTCAATGGCGGCAAATGTATAGGAATAACATGTAATCGATAATACAAATCTTCTCTGAATCGGCCTGTTTCAACTTCTTTTAAAGGGTCTCTGTTTGTTGCACAGATAAACCTCACATCGACTTGTTTGGTTTCACTGCTCCCCACTTTTTGAAAGCTACCCGTTTGAATAAATCGAAGTAGCTTAACTTGTAAATCGAGATCCATTTCACAAATTTCATCAAGAAATAAAGTCCCTTGATGCGCTCGTTCAGCAGCACCTTGGCGTGGCGATATTGCTCCTGTAAACGAACCTTTCAAATGACCGAAAATTTCGCTTTCCATTAAGTCTTTAGGAATGGCACCGCAATTGAGTGCCACGAATGGTTTCTCTTTTCGCTGACTAAGGGAGTGAATGGCTTCAGCGCAGACTTCTTTGCCCGTGCCGCTCTCGCCAGTAACAAATGTGGTTGCTTTGCTGGGCGCAGCGCTGTCAATAATATTGTATACACGCTGCATGGCTAAAGAACTGCCCACAAACCCTTCGAAATGACTGCGTTCATAGTTATCTTTGAGCGTTTTAATTTGAGTTTCTAATTGCCGACTTCTTAGCGCATTCTGCACAGTGGTGATCAATCGGCTAGCGCTAAATGGCTTTTCGATGAAATCAATTGCACCATGTTGCATGGCTTCTACTGCGTATTCTACGGAGCCATTTGAGGTGATAACGATAGAAGAAGAGGGTAAATCGTTGCTGTTAACGAACTTTAGAATCTCAAGCCCATTCATATCAGGTAGATGTATATCGACTAACAACACATCGAAAGATGCTTTTTTAAGCGCATCCAGCGCCGATTTCCCGTCGCTTACGACGGTGAGGCCATAGGGAAGAGATTCCAAATAACTTAGATAGAGCTCAGCCATAGTTTGGCTGTCTTCAATAATAAGAATAGAAGCTTCCCTTGATGCCATAAACAAATCTCCGAGTGAGTTATTGAAACTAGCGTGTTTCTTAACGCCATCTACCTCACATTATGTTTTCAGGCAAATTTGCCTGCGAGGTTTTTATGAGGCTGTTTTTCAATAACAATTAAGCTGATGTCGTCGATGTTCGGTAATAGAGTGACAAATTCCGATATCGTATCTCGCATATCTTTTCGGTCTTGATACGGCGTATTGAAGAGTGATTGTAATGTTTGTAGCCTGTCTGTTTCTGCTTGGAAGTCATTTGCTATTTCAACTAAACCGTCAGTAAACAATAGCAGACGCTCGCCATCTTTGAGAACACATTGATTCGATTCAAATATTGGAGAGCCAAATAATCCAAGAAGTGGTGCTGTGAATGGCAAGGAGGCGAGCGTTCCTTCTTTGGTTACTAAGTAGGGTGGAAGGCCACCTGTATTTAGAATATTGATACTCTCGTTTGAAATAGACAGCGTAAGCATAGTCGTCAGAACATCATTGCCTGCTAGGTTTAACCAGTGATTTGTTGTGTCGCAAAGGTAAGAGGGGTAATCCGATGTTTCCAAATTAGTGGATTGAAAATGGTAAGAAGAAGATTGAACCGCGCCGAGCAGCCTTGCTGCGTTAAAGCTGGATTTTAGATCGTGTCCCATGACATCACACAGTGTTATTCCTAACGAGCAATTGTTTAGTTTTTCGAAATGCCAACAATCGCCGCCGCCAATGTCTGCACTTTGTGTAAACGTGCTAATGAGGTAACCGTCTAGAATTTCTTCGTGAACCGTATGACGTAGTTTGGATTTTATGTCTGTATCAAGCAATTTATGGGTCTGTTGTTCTATGCTTTTTCGTTGTTGAAGAACTCGATCAATCACGCTAATGAGCTTGTTTTTTTGAATAGGCTTTAGGATAAAGTCATCAATATTAAATCGTGCGATTCCATTTTCGAGTGATTCGTTACTGTCGCCCGTTAAAAAAACAAAGGGCGTGATTGCTAAATGGGTGATGGCGCTGATGTGCTCACGAAAGGATATGCCATCAAGCTCTGACATGTGTATGTCTGAAATGATGATGTCTACTTGATTATTCTTGAGCCATTGGAAAGCGTCTAGAGGTGATTGGAAAAGACAAAGTTCGTGTTCTTGGAGGTACAGCTCCAGTAAAGACAGTTGCACAGTGTCGTCGTCGATAATAGCGATTTTGTAGAGCGCTTTTTTATTCTCTGTTTGAAGCTTTAGTCGCCATTGATTTTTAGGCGTGCCGACGTGATAGGTACATTGGTCAAACTGATCTTTCAAAATAGACAAACCATACCCGCTGGTTTGCAGATCCGCATTGAGTAACTCGTCAAGTTCATTGATCTCTAAATTGGCTATCTTACCGCCGTTATCATCGAGTGTGAGCGTAAAATCCAATGAGCTCCAATCGAGTTTTAGTGTTATTTGCGTTGGTGTGGGATGACTGTGTCTAATATAGTTTGCACTGATTTCGCTGATTGCGAGTAACACTAAGTTTTGCTGAGAAACGGACAGCGGCGACTGGAGTAAAATCATTTGGGCCGCATTTCTGAGCTTTCGTGGTAAGTCTAGATCGAAGTTAAAATTGATTGTATGTGCTATCCCCATTTTGTCGCCCCTAGTTTAACGTTTGATGCAGCTGGTGTTTTGAGTTTTCGAAGCTCTTTCTTGCTTGCAAGATGAGAGAGGCTGTTGTGTCAATATTATTGGTCGCATACAGGTGTTCAATTTGTTTTGCGATATTGGCAAGAGACACAAATCCAAAGCTGGCCGCTGTGCTTTTAATCGAATGGGCTTCTCGTTGTAAATGAGGCAGTTCACATGCCGTTGGGTTTTCTAGAATGGTGAGCCTGTTTTCGATTTCGTTTACGGCAATTTTTTTCATATGAACGGTTTTGTCTAAGCCGATGTCGCGTTTCATTTGCTCTATTACCGCTAAATCTAGCAAGTCGGCGTCTTGAGAAATGTCCAGTGGCTTTTCGATATTCTCGTCTATGGTGACATTGAGTGAGGCGGTTGAAATGCTAGACGCGCTCGGTTCTAGAGGAGACCGCTTGAGTGCTTGAAGTAGCTTTTCCTTATTGAGAGGCTTAAGCATAAAATCCTCAATATGCGACTCGATTAAACGTGTTTTTAAATCGGCAGTTTCGGTACCAGAAAGAGCAATGATTCGTGTGTTACGACACCGATCCAGCTGTTTTATTTTTTTAGCTGTTTCGTATCCATCCATATCAGGCATCTGTAAATCCATTAAAATACACGATAAAGGCTCATGTTGAGCGACCTTAATAGCGTCGTTACCACTGTCTGCAGTAATCGCAGGAATATTAGCTTCGTCCAGTAAACTCTTCGCTAAGATTAAATTTGTAGGGCTGTCGTCGACGATAAGAACTTTGTTTTTGGCTTGAGGAATACTTGATTGCAGAGGTTCGTTAGATGCGTCTTTAGGAATAAAAACGATGCAGTCTATTTCTCCTACCGAGAACCCCTGAATTTGTACCGACAGAATCGAGTTTGTTTGGCTGATCGCGTTGGTTCTTTTGATATTAAGTGTTTTGGTTTCCGATCTTGATTGCGTGTACGCAATCACCTGCTTTGTTCCCGCGCTGTCTAATGCATCTTCAAGAGAAAAATTACGATCATCATTTGCACAAAACAGTTCGAGTGTCGCTGGGTTAATATTTAATATATTGCCCTTATTGAAGGTCACCGTAGCGATCGGCAGTTGCTTGATAATCGTAAGTAGATCTGAATGATTCGACGGCTCTGGTGAGTAAGTGGAATGTGCTTCAGCGGGCGACATAGACTCGATGTTAGACAACACGTTGCTGTCTGCTGTTTCGTCTAGGTTCTTTTTTGTTTTCTTATCGATAGAAACAATTGCCATGCTTGCAATGAGGCTAAGCAGAACGCCAAGATGCAGCAAGAAAAACATAGGCTCAAACAACGGGAGCAGGTTTGCAATAGACAATAAGAATCCACCTGTAAGGCAAACCACTAATAACTTGGATTGGTTTTTTAGCATGTGAACCTCTTCATACTCGTAAATTAAGAAATGCAGAACGCCTTATCAGTTTCTTTAGTATATTAGATAGCCAAGGAAGGTAGCGGTTGAACCGGTTCGCTTCTCTCACCATCTCATTTGCCAAAGAGGGGAATTCGATATCGTTCATGATAATGCCTGCAAAACTCGTTTTTGCTTTTGCTAATTTGTCACAGCATGATTTGAGGACGGCTTGAGTTGTGACCTCAGACTGAACCAAGAGCAATGAGGCATCCGAAACGGAACAGATAAGGTCTGTTGGAATATCTCGATAATTGTTTCCGCTTATGGGCGCAGTGTCGATGACAATGCGATCGTAGCTTTTCAGCCAATCGTTTATTTGGGTGCGAACCAATCCCGGGTCCCGAAAGCTAAGGGGCGCGGTACTGCAAATTGGAGCCGGTAAATAATGGGTACCGACTGGAGAGGGCTTAATGATGGCTTTTTCTGAGTTTTCCCCAATGCTCCATCTGCTTCTTGGAAGTCCTAAAGAGCGGTCAAGGCTTGGGTTATACAAGTTTAAATCGATCAATAGAACGTGATATCCGTTTGCTTGATAACGTTTCGCCAATGCATACGCTGTCATTGAGGTTCCACACTGATTATGTGCCCCACATAAATTAGTAACGTGTGCGCCTTTTCGTTCGAGCGCGGTAAATATGGACTCTAGCTCGACATAATTGACGGGTAAATTATTCATCTTTCTCTCCAATTCGTTTGCTAAAGTACCAAAATAAGAAGGGTGGCTATGCTGATCATATCTCGGACGAAAGACATTGTTTGCGTCCACATACTGTTTTCTGTTGACGAAATATAAATGGTATCGCCAGGGCGAATGACAGGCAGAAGAGCGCCTTCGGGTGAGCGTAAATACGCCGCGAGGTCGAACACCAATGAGGTAGTATTACAGCACCCTTCATGAACAATTCTGACTTCACTGATGTCAGCCGAGTTAGTAGGGCCACCCGCCTGTGCCAGCGCATCTAATAAGTTCATGTCATCACTAAATCGATAATGCCCTGGGCTGACCAGTGCGCCCATAACCTTGATTGAGCGTTGCGCCTGTCCGTTGTAATCTTTAAGTGATTTTCCAGGGAGAAAGAGTGTGTCGCCTGCTTGAAGTGAAGGCAGAAGGCTTTCATCGCCCGTATCAAAATACAATGCAAGGTTAACCTTTGTTGTTTTTGCCTGTCTGTCGTTCCGATGAATAACCCTAGCAGCGCGTAAATCAGCGCTGTCGCTGGGGCCATTGGCCGCAGCTAGAACGTCTAGAAAACTTTCTTTTCCAGTAAAGCGATAACGTCCGGGAATGCCCACTTGTCCCATCACGAAAACGGAGTCTTCGCCTGTTTGTTTTACCCATTCTGCTTTGTCACTGACAGGAAATTGTGGGTGGCGCGGAATAACAATGGTATCGCCACCTTTTAGTTTCGGCATGGATTGCTCTCCCTTTCCGCCTAGATACTGAGCGAGGTTAAATTGGATAGGGGGCAAGTTTGGGCGTTTAATAGAAAGGTTGCTTATGTCGGCATCTTTGGTCGGGCCTCGGCTTTCAGCGATTAGATCCATTAAACTCATTTCATTTGACCATTCATATCGACCCGGTTTGACGACAGCGCCAATGATATGTATTGCTTTGTCAGACGTTATTTTTAACCAAGAAGTCTGATTAACGTCGTTTTTTTCGGGAACAAATATGGCGTCGCCTGGTTCTACTGCTGGAGGTGTCGCTGAGGAAAGCCCTTCCGTATAGGCTTGGAGATCAAACTCTGCCACGCTGTTATCGTTGCGAATAATTCGGATGGCACGGGTTCTGGCAAACCGAGATGGCCCGCCTGCATTCGCTAATATTTCTATAAAAGAAGCACTTTCTTGGATTTCGTATGCACCGGGGCGAAAGACTTCACCCATGATATAAACCGTTCTATTCCCTGACTTTACTTCCTCTTCTTTCATCGGAACAAAGATGGTTGCACCCGGAGCGACTTTTGGGAGCAGCTGATCACTTCCACCGTCCAAATAGTCTTTTAGGTCGAACAATATTGGATCGCCATCGGTAATCAGTCTGATCTGTCCAACGCTTGCAAAGCGAGTTACTCCTCCAGCTCGCATCAGCATATCGACAATGTTTTGTGTCGTGTCGTAGGTGAATGTCCCTGGTTTATGTACTTCACCAAATATTTTTACCGACAGTGCTTTCTCCGCAGCATCTCCGCCAGAAAGCAAGCTGGCGGCATCAAATTCAACCTCGACGTTACCTGTTAATGGGGATGACGGCACAAAAATGGTGTCTAGAGATTGCAACTCAGGAATAAGATTTGCGTCTCCCGTATCAAGGTATTGCTTATAATCGATTACAAAGGAGTCATTATTGCGGCGGATTTGTACTTTATTTAATTGTGCTCCGGGCTTTATTCCGCCCGCTTCGGTCAACGCCATTTGAAGGTTGCCATGTTGCGGAATTTCTACTTCGCCGGGTGTTTTGACATAACCTAAAACAGTAATGAGTAATCGGTGCTCTACCCGAGACAACGTTAACTGTTCTGTGTTTAAAAAATGGCTGGAAAGTTGAACCTGAATGAGCGTAGTCGCGTCGGCTAGACTGAGCCCTGTTAACGTAATGACACCGACTTCTGGCAATACGATATTACCCAATCGGTCGACTTCAAACGGTTCTTCGAATGCATCGTCTCCCAAGAAGTTTATTTGTAGACTATCTCCTGGTTGAATCAGATTGTTTGCATTATCTTGAGCAATGCTAAACGGCGATATTAACAGCAATATCATCAACGCTATCCGTAACTTAGGGTTCAACCAATCCATACTACTTCCCTCCCCAGATGTCTGTAATCCTAGGCCAGTATTTGAGTTTGTCTATTTTAAACGTCTCTTCATCCATACGACTGGCGATTACTTCAACGCGGCGGTTGTATTTCCGAGATTGCTCGTTGGCGTTATGACTTATGGGATTCCAAGGGCCTTCACCATTGCATCGAAGCTGATGTGCATCGACATTGTGTGCAATGAGATATCTTGAAACCGTTGCCGCTCGATTAAGTGCCAAATGTTCATTATTTTCAATGCTTCCACGAGCGTCAGTGTGTCCCACTAACGTCACTTTGAAGTTGGGGTTTAAAATAAGCCATTTGGCCAGTTCATCGAGCAGTTTTGGCATCTCTGCTGGCATCTGAGCGCTGCCTGATGCAAAGTTAGTTCTAGATAATTGCTCTAAGAGAGGAAGAATTTCTGCTAACGCGTCATCGTGTTGCTCACCCAAGCACGTGCTGCTGGCATGTAAAAAGGTTAGGCCTTTTTCAGCTTCTTCAATGCGTTGATCTAGGGTTCGAAGGTTTAAAGCGGCATCTTCGTTAAGGCCGGATTCATGTTCCCCATTGGCCACCAAGAGAAGTTTACGCATATTGTAGATCCGCCCAGGCATGCATTCTTGACCACCTGAATGTTCAAGCTGGTTTACACGAACGGCGGCAATTCGCAGAGCGTCTGATATCCGGCCATGTTCAGTAAATTGCAGCGGTAGGGGATAGTCTGCATCAGCAGGTTTAGCGGCGGGCTTAAAATGGCTGCAAGCCGATAAAGCAGATGCTATTAAAATAAGCGACAAGATATACGTTACATGATTCATGATAACCTCCTTGGATCGAATTCGCGCCTATGAAACGGCACAACTTCGAACATCGTCTTTGATGGTAATCGCTCGATTGATTCTGAGTAATGTCATGAGTTCTTTTGGTTGACCGTTCAATCCCGTTATTAAAAGAGCGCGCTCCTCTTCACGCAGGCGTTTAAATAGGAAAACGATCGCCCCAATA
Source organism: Marinomonas balearica (assembly GCF_004362145.1). GTDB lineage: Bacteria > Pseudomonadota > Gammaproteobacteria > Pseudomonadales > Marinomonadaceae > Marinomonas > Marinomonas balearica. Next base: position 35,417 of record NZ_SNXC01000003.1, on the reverse strand, counting down.
CCGGATGAATCGATAAAGGTGACTTTTGATAAATCAAAGACTATGTCGCCTGCGAAGTCCTGCGGTATTTTCTCTAAAATATCCTTGCTTTCAGCGACTGCGACACAGTCCATTTCACCGGCGAGTTCCAATACTTCATAGGCGTTTAAGGTATAGTGGTTTTGATACATGGTTTTCTCCTAGATCACATAATGTGAGTGTGTAATTAGGAGATTGCAGAGATTAGGCCAACATATTAAAAAATATAAAGCATTGATTTATATTGTTTTTATTTTTAACTAAGCGGGTTTTTGATGTGATGAAAGAATAAAAATGCAGAATGCAACGGATGGTTTTGCATTCTGCAAAAGAAGAGCGGGGAGACTTAACAAGGGTTATTGTCCTCTCCCCATAATAACAACGGTAATGGTTTTCCACGTAATGAGCGCGTCCATTAAAATCCATTGTTTGAAGGACGTCAGAGCGACGGAATAAGATAAATCGTATCCAAGCTTATTGCGACTGTCTTCAATGGATTCGTCGTATCCCTGATACACCTGTGCCAACCCTGTAATCCCTGGTAAAACGCCATAGGTTCGTTCACTAAACAGCGGGATTTGTGTTTCTAATTTGCCCATTATGCCGGGTCTTTCTGGACGAGGGCCGATCATCGACATCTCACCTTTCAACACATTGAAGAGTTGAGGAAGTTCGTCGATGCGTGTTTTTCTCATAAACCTTCCCACTTTGGTTATGCGGGAATCATTTTTCTGAGCCCAGACGGGGCCGGTCGCTGATTCCGCATCTTGAACCATGGTTCTAAATTTCACCATTTTGAAAAGGCTCGATGTGTTTTTATTTCCCAAGCCTATTCGAACTTGAGAGAAGAAGATCGGGCCTTTGGAATCGAGTTTTATAGCGATCATAACCAGTGGCCAAATTGGCAGGGTGATGAGCAGTAATGTTGTGGCTAAAAAGACATCGAATACGCGCTTACACAGCCTCACTCGGTTAGGAACATAAGTGACAGACGCGCTTTGAATAGCCTGATCTTGAGTGCTGGTTAAATTAATCATGAGATCTTCTCCAAGGTGTGGTGTATTTGCCAGATAGATAATGGGATATGGCCAACGCATTGATAAAGTGGGCTGAGATCACATAGTGAATCTTTACCAGTAAATGGTTATTGATCTTAAAGTAGTGTTGCAGCGTTGCTACGCCATATACGAGTAGTTGAACTGCGACTATAGGTACAAACCAAAGGCTATAGGCTGCTAAAACGCCGGAGGACAGTAGCGCTAAAAGAAATAACATTGGCATAAAAGGGCGCAGCCATTTACACGAAAAAAACATAAAGGCTGTCATGCCATATTTGGGATTGAGTAAAGGCAGTAAGCGGATGCTTTGCTGGAAATTCCCGGCACCAATTCTCAGCCGGCGATTCAAATCTTGTTCGACATCGGTTGCTTCAAGTTCCACTGCAATCATTTCTTGCTCGTAAATTACACGATGGTTTTGTTGGATGATCGTGCATGGAAGTACAAAGTCGTCATTAATGGTATCTGAAGGAAGAGGGCAAAATAAGTCGCTTCTAAACACGTAAAATGCACCATGAGCACCTAATGTTGAACCTAGGTTACTTTCAGAATTTTTAATGTCGCATTGATACTTCCAATAACTTTTTTCTTGTACTGCGCCATCGCTCAAAAAACGATATGTCGCACACACAGCGCCAATTTCTGTGTTTTGGAAATGCCGTGCTGCAATTGTAAGTGCGTCAATCGACAGTAAAGCAGAAACGTCGGAAAGAGCGGTAATATCAGACGTGATACAAGGAAGAACTGCATTGAGTTGCGCTACTTTCCCCTTGTTTATGTGGCTGTTGTGAATCGATACGTTAAGTCGCCCCAGTAGCGGTTCTTCTAACACTTTCTTTGCAACTTCGTATGAGCGATCGGTGCAACCATCAAAAATTAGATGAACCGTTAATTTTTCATCTGGGTAATCAACGAACGAAATATTTCGAAGCTTATCTGCAATTACGTTTTCTTCATTGTATATGGGAATGACCAGTCCAATACTGGGTAGTTCAGCGTCTGAAATAGACTCTGATTGTTTCCTGTTACTTTTCGATGTTCGGTTTTTGGAAATGAGTTTAATCAGTATGGGGTATCCTGCATGATGGTAAACAATCAGCAAGCTGCAAAAGAGAAAAATTGACATTAAGAGGATCATGAGGCTTCTCCTAATTTAAGCATTAATGTTCGGTAAGATTGCGCGGCTTTATTTAAAGAATATTGGGATGCGACGAACTGTCTTGGAGGAATTTTATCTTCATCAATTAACAACTTTTTACTGATGGCCAATGCAAGCGCCTCACTGTCTTTAGCGGGGATGAGCATTCCCGAGTCAGGGCAAATCGCTTCCTCGCAGCCGCCCACGTCGGTCAAAATGACCGGAATATTGCATGCTTGAGCTTCTAACGGGGATAACGGAAGACCTTCAGCTTCGGACGGCAAGCAAAAGACATCTAATGAGCGATAAAAATCGCACATATTATCGAGGTTTCCAAGGAAGTGGATGCGATCGCTTAGCCCTAAAGCCTCGGCACCGTCTTCTAATTCTTGTCGTAGCTCTCCATCGCCTGCTAAAGCAAGGTGTATGTCTTTTGGTATGTCCAACATTGCGTTGAACAAATACGTATGACCCTTACCTTGAACCAGCCTAGCCGCACAACCTACAAGGCCACTCTTTTGCGGTAAAGAGAGCGCCGAACGTGCTTGAAACTGACTGCCTGGAGAGAACTTATCGGTGTCTATACCGTTTGGAATAATGCAGTTTTTGTATTTAGGAAATAAGATCGACAAGGCGCGACCGACGTACTTCGCGTCTGCCACCAGTGTAGGTTTTACGACCGACAACAGTGATGATTGCAACAGATAGCGCTTTCTACTTTGTTGTAGGTGCCAAACGTCGTGCTCTGTATGCACTATGTTACGAATGCCGACACGTTTGGCCGCTAAACCACCGTATAGCAGTGGGCCAATATGGTGTGTGTGAATTGCATCGGGTTTATGCTTTTTAAACAGTGACGTTAAGGTTTGAACAACCGACCACTGTAGCCCAGGTTGCTTATCTAAAAACACCATATCACACTTAGTTTGAAGTAATCTTGGCCACTGTTTTTCTGCTTTAGATTGTTGTCCTTCTAAACTTACGATAGTGATGTGATCGATGTTTTGATAAGCCTTTTCGAGTTCCAATACGAGTGTTTCAATGCCGCCCGGCGCGAGATGTTGTACGACTTCGATGATTTTCATAACCTTCTCCGATTAAGAGTGTCTTTTCGAGTTAAGTAACGTTTTTTGGGGTAATGTTGATTGCGTGTTTTCTGTGAAATCAGGCGACGCTAGGAGCCTATCCAGTTGGTGACGTGAATCTTGTACTTTAGGAATGCGCGCCAAAACGGGTACGCCTGCTATGGACTGAACATCGGTGATATAACGCAATCGAGAATCGGTAATTTCTATAATCAGTGCCGCACCGGAGCCCAGCCCAATGCCCGCAATTACGCCAAGAATCATGTATAAAATGGCGGGCATGTTGCTTGGCGATGAAGGGGTATAGGCTTCATCAATGACTTTTATTCGGTCTTTTTGTTCATAGTCACCCAGAGCGCCAGTCAATTTTGCTCGTTCGTGACGATTTAGCGTATCTTGATAAACTTTCTTTTTAACCTCGATGTCTCTGTTTAACGTTTTGAGTTGTTGTTCGACAGTGCTGCTCGATGAGATAAAGGCAAGTAAGTCTTTTTGCTGAAGCTTTAGTTGAGCCAACTCTTGCTTCATGCGTGAGTAGCGCAATTTAGCAGACTCGATTTCCTCGCCGGGGATGAAGCTTACATTGGCCCCAGAGTTTGGTAGCGCGTCTTCGATCTTGGACAGGCTGGACAACCAAAGTCGCTCCAGCTCATCAAAGCTTGTAATGGATTTGGTTATATTGAGAAACTCGATAAGCTCTTTCTCTAACCTTGATAAATTTGCCGTCGCAATAACGACTTTGCTGTGTTTTTGTGTGTATCGAGCGAGTAAGTTATTCAGCTCTCTTTTTTGCTGCATTATGTCGTTTTCTAGCAGCCCTATGAGCGGGTTATTGCGCAACAGTTCGGTATGTAAGCTGTCCATGACGGCCTGCTGACCTGCAAGTTCTATCTCTTTATCAGCAATCAATTGGCGAAGCTCTGACATACTTTGAACGTTATTATTAAAAAGGCTTGGAAGCTGAAGCGCATTTTTAGACTTAAACTTCGCCAGTGCTACTTCGGCTTCCTCCAACTGAACGCGTTGTTCGATAAGTTGGTTAAGCAAAAAGTCTTCTGAGCTGCTCATGGAGCTGCGCTCAGGGGCGAGTAATTGTTCGATAAAGACTTCTCTGACTTTTTTTAATACTTGGCTCATGCCTTCTGGGGTACCGCTTCGATATGAAATACGAATGAGGTCAGAGCCAAACAGGTTAACTTTTAAATTGGCGGATAACTTGCCGATGATTTGATCTTTTGCGTAATTCGAAGCGTTCGAGGCATACAGGCTTTTTTCTTCTGCGACGCGTTTTAAGATATGACGGCTATGAAGAAGTGTATCGAGTGCTTTAATTCGCTGCTGAATTTGAGTCTCTACAGAGAGATCTTTCAAAAATGGGTTTAACGTGGCGCTTTCTTGAATAAGAAATGAGGTGTGGTTATCGTAAATTTTGGCCGAAGAAGTCGATAATAGATAACCGACAATGGGCAGAATAAGCGGTGGTATTATTAATAGATATCGATGCCTCCATGCGGCACAAAGCAGGCGATATATTCTGGCTTGGATTGCAAGATGCATAGATAATGGCCCATAAAAATTAATCCTATCTTTCTATGGGCAGGCTTTGTGCCAGCTTCTTTATTTTGCTGATTAATAAGTTTATATCCTTGTTTGATATAGATTTTTTTGAATATTCTAATGAGATTGCCTGTTCTAGCTGATGCTTTAAAATTGCAAAATGGATATCGTTATTTGCATTTTGAGAAAGCCAAAATAACCACTTCAAATCATTAATTCCCGAGCGCATATGAACGAGGTCGGATCGAATGATGGGAAAGTTACAGCCTTGTTTGTTGGGCAAAAAGAACTGAACATCGTCTTCGCGACCGTCAGTTGGGTCGAATGGATGGGCGGTGGGCATTCTGCCATGCCACTGCCAGAATCCTCTCGCTTTCGAGCGCCATAGATACGCGCCAGATGAGTACCTAAGGTTCGGTAAATTATACAAATAATAGCGTGTACCTGCTTTTTGCAACGTCTCAAATGAAGACGGGTTGAGACCATATCCTTGATTAATTAATACGTCAGAGTAGTTTTCAATCACGTCTGCATGTTCATTGTGGTTCAGTTGAGCATATCGACGTAATGTCGGCAGAAAATCCGCCAGTTGGCTATTCAGAGCATTGAGTTGCTCATCCATTTTAATAAAGAGTCCCGGCTCGTCTGCCAAAGACCACAGTGTGTAAGGGTGGGATTGTTTTAGATTCTGAAGCACAGAAATTTGTTCATGCAAAGGTTGATTGACCATGCGTTTTAGCGGCGTATATGCTGGTAAAGGGGGTTGGAGTCCTTCTAGTAATGGCGCTTGTATGGCTTTTTTGAACGCCATTATTGATTCAGGCTCTGTCGATGGGGTTGGCAGTGCTGGCGCGACTCCAGACAGGCCGAAACGTTTTAAAAATCGATAGTCACACCGAGCTTGTTTTATGGCGAGATCGTTCGAAAACCAACTTAAATGGGGTGCATAATCCAAATAAATGCCAACCGGAACAGGCGTTTGTGGCAAACGCACAGGCATATGAATAAAAGTGTGGTTGAGCGATCCCTTTGAAAAAACAAGTTCTCCCACAGAGGATATATTATTATGAGTGTGGTGTGGCGCTCGATGAACCTTGGCGAGCAGATACCAAATGTCACCATTCTTTGCATCTGTCGTCATTGGGTCAAACGATTTAAGGTATGAGCGTAGTGTTAGGGCTTTTTCTTGTCCTCCCACTCGTCCAAGGATTGATTCTTCTTTTAGCCAAATAGCCTCAGTAATGGGAAGTTGATGGGACAATAAGCGACCTAAATGTTGATCAAACTTGATCTTCAGACTAACCAGCTCAGAGTGTGCGACATGCGTTTCGCTCTCCCCAAATACGGTTAAGTTGGCGTCGTTTTCCCATGGTTCAGAAGACAGCAATATTGGCCATTGTTCAATGAATGCCTGTTTCCGAAGTTGATCGAATTTTTCCATGGTCTTTTCAGACCCTCCATTCCAAGGGGTTGCGATCACACCTGAAAGAAATTTTCCTGCTGGAACATTACTTTCAAGATTGATTTTGAGCTGTTCGTTCTCAACTTGGACAACGGCATCTATGGGGGTGCCTCGGAAAATCATAAAAGATTCCCAAAAACGTTCGGCAATGATGCGATTGGAGGTGGCGTTTAAAGACGAAACGCCGGACAGATCAGGTTGATTAAAATAGTAGTTATCATGCCATTGTTCTGGGGTTAGATCTTGTGCAAAAATCGTCTGATCATTAATGGATATCGAACGGTTTAGAGGGTGCGGTAAGTATTCCCATTCACCTATGTCGTTTATCCATAAACGCACTCGCCAAAAACCATTACGAATAGGCAGGGTGATAGAGTCAATTCCTTCAAAACCATCTCTGATCAAGCCATCATGATAGGGTCTGTTGCGAGCTCTCAGATTACCTTTCAATAAAACATCGCTTGGTTTGTTTAAACCGACTCCTCCAATGTTTTCCCACCTTGATCCTGATGAAACTGGGTAGAAGCCCCATGCTCCGCTTTTCTCCTGACTACCGAAATCCCATCCTATAAGCTCTTTTGGTGCTTTGATTTTTGGTGCGATTTTCGCGTCAATTAATTCTGTTTCACCCTCTATTGTGGCGTAGTAAATGCGACGGATTTTATGGGATGAGAAGGTAGCACTACGTCCGGTTTTCAAATTGTCTAAATCGATTCGAATAGTGAAGTTACCTTTACTTAGTAATTGCTCGTGATTAAAACGTGAAAAATAATGATGGCTCTTGGGATGATCAATTCGTATTAGCGCTCTAACGCCTTTTGATAGCGCTTTGCCTTTAATCACCAGCTCATGTCCGTTATCTACCCCTGATTCAAATGACCAAAGCTGCTTTTTAAACGGCGGAGTTAACGTGAGCTGTTCAGATGACAAAGAGGAGTCAGAACGCTTTGTCTCGACTGCATCGGAACTTACAGTATGAGTCGCAATGAAAACGCAGCTCAAACAGAGCATCCATTTAACGTAATTCAATGCAAACCTCTCTTTTTGAGTTGAACGTCTTAGGGGGAGTGATGCCTTGTTTTTCATTGAGTGCACAGAGTACATAGTGGTGTGCTAATTTGGCTTTTTGAGACCAATCATCTTGCTTCACGAGATTGGATTGCAGGGCGCGTTGCGTCTGCTTTTCCTGATTGGAGCATTGGCCTAGTTCTCTGACGATGTGATCCAGTTTTGAAATATAATCGTCGTGCTCGCTTACTAATGTTATGGCAGATTGATAGGCACGCGCAGCATGGAAATCCGTACACACGATGGGCGTTCCTGATGCTAGGTATTCTCTTAGTTTCAATGGGTTGCAATGATCGATCTGCTGACAATGCCGAAAGGGTAACAGTGCAATGTCCCAATTTTGCACAAAGGCGGATAACTGAGAGTGAGGCATTGGAGGTAATATTTTGACGTTTGGCTTGTTCAGTAGTTCTTTGGTGTTGGTATGGACGGCACCAATGAGCATGAGGGTCCAACTAGGATAATGATCCGCAATCTTTTCCAACAGTTCGATATCAACCCAGTCGGCGAGTTGACCATAAAAGCCAAGTGTTTTGGTGTGCGGGACCCCTGTGGGTTTTGAACGCTTTTGAGCAAATTGACGATAATCAACACCGTGTTCCAGCAAACGGGTTTTATGTGCTGGAAACCGATCCGCCAACATTTCACTTGCTGTCAGAATGAGATCGCATTTTTCAACCAGTTCGTCTTCCATTCTGCCTATGATCTTATGATCGACCCCAGCAAGCGCTCTAAAATCATCGCCGCAGTAGTAAACGCTTACTTCTTCGTCGCAGTGGCCGATTACATCAACGGCAGAAGGCAAAGAAAGCCAAAGAGCATGAGGGGATTTTTGCATTGATGCCTGCGCTTTTTTGATCTGTCTAGACAGACAGTATTTGTTTACTTTTCGGGCAGGGGGAAATCCATAGAAAGGCAATGCCATTGGCGATAGGACTGTTTGCGGTCTGGATTCTGGAGGCGTTACTGGAACACTTTGCAATAAAGGTGGTTCGCAATAACACGACGCATGTTTGGAAGCGTTTCGTGTCATCATTTTTTTGCCTTTTGTGTATAGGCGTTTGATGTCATGAGCGTTTAATTTCGGATGACGTAGCCCCATCGAATTCATCCAAACGACCTGTTCATTCGCAGAAAGGTAGCGAAATAGATGTTGCGTGCTGCTAGGGTGACTTCCCCAATCTTCTCCAAATACTGTCCATTTCATAATAGACTTCCTTGTTCAGCAAGGTGGTTGGTCGTTGGAGCGCGTTCGTGTTCATTGCATTCTTGGGTTGTTAGATGCCTGATAACTTTGGCTGGGTTTCCAGCAGCGATGACATTGTCAGGGAGACTTTTTGTCACCACGCTGCCCGCACCAATGATACTATTTCGCCCAATCGTCACACCTCCCAGCACCGTGACTCCCGTTCCCAACCAAACATTCTGTTTTAAATGGATGTTGCCAATTTGCGAGTCAAGCTCTGGCAGCCCGTTCGCTCTGTCCGTTGGGTTAATTGGGTGGCCCGGATAGCCCGCTAAAAACGCTTTTCCTGCCATACGAACGTTGTCTTCGAGAATGATATCTTGGCCAACTGCTATGTTGCTTTGCCAACCAATATCAACGTTGTCACCCACAATAAAGCGAGGTGTTTTACTCCCCCAACGCGCCGAGACAGTACTGATACCCGACCACCGACAATTTTGACCGACTTGTATTGTTGGCTTACCTAATATTTGTGGCATACCTGAATACAGATAAAGATGCTTTCCTCCTCGAATCTGGCTTTTGAACAGCGGAGTCCAATAGATTCTTCGAGTCAGGCTGGTAAAGAATGTTGTTATAAAGTTATGCAGAAGCAGCAAACATTGGGTAAAAACGGGAATGCAGGGCATTTCCAATTGTTGGCATGAATACCACAAACGGCGAATACTTTTTGCCGCAGAGGTGTCACTGGTTTTTGCCCAATATTTTACAGACTGAATGGATTGCATGATGTCGTCCTCGCTATTCCTCAATTCGTCTATTCACATAGTGCTACGTGAAGAGTTCTCTTCTGTGTTTGCATCCTCTGTGCCATTTGCAAATTGCATTTTTTGACTGGAATCCTGTTTTTTAATAGAAGACAGAATGGGGCCTAAATTGGCAGTCACGGCCATGCTGAGTGCGAACAAAATATAAATAGGCCACGTAAAGCCTTGAGTCAGAAAGGTGCCCGACACCATGACGCCGATCACACCTGCAAGCGTTGCTTGAGCGCTGACGGCTAACGGAATGGGAATGCCGGCTCGTAAGTCTTTATTTTTTAGCGCAGCGTTAAGAGACGCTACTTGTTTGATATTGTTGATTAAGAGGCGAACGACCATTGTTGTGAAAGCGATAAAACCTGTGAATCCTGTTTCCGCTAACACGCCCAGCCAAGTACTGTGAACTGCGTGATTTTTGCCATCCCAATGTGGGCCATAAAAGAAATAGTTCACATAAAAGTTGTTTAAGCCGACGCCGCTGAATGGGTTGGAGATGGCCATATTCCATGCCGCCTGCCACGCATAGATCCGGCCCATGGCCGATGCATCAATGCCGTCTTCCGCAGCGCCTCCAGACGCTCTATCTGATATGCCCGCCAGAGCCAGAAGAAGCATGGCAGCGGCACCTGTAAGGGTGATGAGTAACACTTTGTTTTGAATTTTTTGCCAAGCAAATACACCCGTAACGGACATAATGCCAAGTAAGCCTCCTCGGCTTTGTGTAGCAATAATGGCGGATACGAGCAATATGTACCCGCACACCCCAATAAACTTTAAAAAACGTTTATTATCTGGAGAGAAAATAATGGCCAGCGCAAAGCTTGTAGGAAACAGCAAAACCAGCGCCAGATCATTTGGATCGCCAAGCATCGAACCAATATCTCGACCGATTGTCACACGCGACCCTTCGACCAGACCGATTCCATTCATCTTGTTTTGTAAGGCGATGAGAGCGATCACGCTGCCGGTGATTAATATCCCCCAATTGCATATTGCAAAGTCTCGTTTGCATTTTAGTAACCAAGCAATGATGAAAACCATAACGGCGATTTTAATAAAGTTGCCAGTCCAAGCCGCCATCGCTTCACCACGATTACTGGCGAATAGAAGCCCAATGGTTACAAACGCACAAAAGACAATGAATCCAGTCATGTGGCTGTTCCAATAGGGCTTTATCTCTTTGGTAATCACCATATGCCACGCTGCAACACCCAAAGACCCAAGAGCGAGTAATTGCGGTATTTTCAAAGAATATAAAACCGGAAAGGCCTCATGGATTCTAAAAAACGAAAACAAGATAAACCCCATACAAATCCATGTTGTGTTTTTAAGTGCGAACCAAGCCGCCAAGGGCAGAAAAACCAAAGGTAAAACCAGAAACGGATGAGGTAATTTCCACCAAACTAACCCGATAGCACCGCACAGCAAGAGCGACAGCCCCACACGTTTGAGATTAGAGAGTTTTTGCATAGGGCCTCCCAAGTTTTACGACCCACACTAGACAGGCGATGGATGCGCACAGAGCCACCGAAAACATGATCCAAAAGGTAAATTTGGTGTTTGTTATCACGGTATTTAACGTAGTTGAGGTCATCAAGGTAATAAGCAGAATGCTTGTTAACCCCAGCGCACCTTTTACTAATAGACCCAGCGGATAAGCGATATACAGCACATGTTGACTGACGAACCAGTACGCAACTAAACGACCAAGCTGACTGATAACAAAGGTAAGCAGAGCGCCATGTACGCCATATGAGGAAATCAAAACAGGGAAGCAAATAACGCAAAATGCCCCCGTGCCCAGTTCTATGTACATTTGAATACGGCTGTTTTCGCTACTAAAGCAACCTAAGTTGTAGAGCGCGCCCCATTGTTTGAGAACTCCCGCCGCTAAAAGCCACGGTAAGAAATTCATGGCTTGTAGAATCGCTGGGTCAAATAGGTGAAGGATAAGCCACTCAGACCAAAGCCAAACCAATAAACTGCTTGCCATGGCGATTAGTACACCTAAGGTTGCGCCTGTTCCTGCACTGCGTAATGCATGCGGATTTGATAGCACGTTCATACGTCGTGCATACCACCAAAGTAAATACGGCTGATTGCATAAGGCTGCGATGAGAAAAAACTTTATAGCGATCGCGTAGGCGGCAAGCAATTCAGGGGATGTATATTGAGCAAGTATCACCACTTCCATTCCTTGGGAGGCATACATGGCGAACCCACTCAGCACGAAAGGCCAGCCATATTGTAAAGTGTGCCAAAGTGCCTTTGCATCAAATCGAACGCCAGAACTTTTAAGCTGGTGGACGATGAGTTCGCTTGCTTGAATGAGACTGGCAGCGAGAGACGCGAAAAGCAAAAAAGTCAGACCATAGCCGAGACTTAAACCAATGACCGTTAATAAGCTGTATACCAAGGTGCGCATCAGCATTGAACGTAAAAATATAAAGGCTTTTTCTTCCATTCTCAGCCAAGCTAAACAAAGCCCGATAATGCCTTCGAGTGACATAATTAGCGTACATAAGATCAGCTCAGAAGCGGACAATGGGGTGATCTGATTAATAAGCGGAAGGCTTATTGAGAAACTTAGGAAGACGCCTCCGCCTATTAGGGCCGCGATGCATAATGTGGTTCCGAAAAGCGAGGCAACGATGCGCTTTTTAGCGGAGCGATCTTTTGCTTCACCTGCTTGACGATAAAGAAGGTTTACCATGCCAAAGCTGACGACAATTGCTGCGCCGTTTAGCAGAGCAATAATGGTTTCAAGTCGAGCAAACTCGATTAAACCAAGCTGACCAGCAACAAACGGAAGTAAGAAAAGACTAATGGCTTTTGAAAGAATAATTCCAATGGCGTAACACGCTTGCTGGGCGAGCGCGCTTTGTTCAACGAATATGCTGTCTAAGCCTTGTTTGAATGCCGTGTATTGTTTCATCCCTCGCTCCCTATCGACATTCTTCAAACGCGTTTGAGAGCAGTTTGACTTGATCGTCGATCAGGAAGTGCTCAAGTAAGTGGGAATAGGCTCGATTTGCTTGATCGCGTTTTTCTTCAGGAGCCATTTCTAGAAATTCGATCATTTTGGCTGCGAGTGAAAGAGAGCAGCCTGATTTCACAATGTTTGCCAGAGCGTTGTTATCTGGCTGGTTGTTTAGCATTTCTAGGCATGCGCGTATGTCACTTGTAATGATCGGCAGCTTTAACATCATGGCTTCTTTTATTACCAAAGGCCCTGTGTCTTGAGCGCCTGCTGGCGTCACGATAAAGGGCGCAATTAGGCCACAATATTGATGGTGATTTTCTGCGATCCAATTGGATTGTTTTGCACCTAAAAAACGAACGCAATTATCGACGTTTAGAATGCGACTTGTGGTTTGTAGTTCTTCTTTTAACGGCCCATCACCGACTAAATCAATTTGAGGTCTATGTGCTTTAGGGATAGAAGCCAGCGCTTGCAGCATGACAAACAACCCTTTTGTCTCAGACAGTCTTCCTATGTAAAGCAGGCGTTTGGCTCGATAGTTCGGTTCATTGATATTTTTAGCGCTCGACACGTCTACACCGCAGCGTACTTTGACAATATTTGAAGAGGGAGCGAGCGCTTCCATATCGTTTTTCATCATGTCACACACCGCGACAGCGAACGTGGCATTCGACAGTTTTAATGGCAGATCAGAAGGATTTTTGTAAATGTCGTAACCATGGCAAGTAAACGATACGGGAAGGTTCGTCAGCCTCGCTGCTACAATGGCGGTTGCTGTGCTCGCAAGCCCAAAATGCGCGTGAATATGCTGGCATTCTGACTTTTTAACGAACGCTGCGAGTTTAGCGCCATACCAAAGCAGCGAGCGTTTAGGTAAACCAGATTGTTTACTGACAAATTGCATTGCATTTTGCAAACCAAATCCAGAGGTGGTTAGCATTTTCAAAGCTTCTTGCCATTCAATGCTTTTTAGCTCAACTGCGTGTTTCGATAGTTCTTTGTCTTCCTGTTGTCCTTCTTCGTTTCGTGCGTCGAATGTTGCTAGCTCAATAGTATGGTTGAGTCGCTGTAACGCCCTTATTTCATTGCCAATAAAGGTTTCTGATAAAACGGGAAAAGCCGTTGCTATGTACGCAATTTTTTTCATCTCTTTTCTTCCTGTTCTCATCCGTCTTAAGTGTGACGTTGGCACATTGAATGCTAAGTAAGTTATGACGAGTAACTGAATATTCCCTCTAAAAAGGGCGTGCAAAGCATTCTTAATATTGACTAGAGCAAGCTAAGTGCCAAACCGAAATAGAGGATACGAATATGAAGAAATATGTAGGAAAACAAAAAACAGGGTGTGAAGGTTCGTTGGAAGAAAATGGAATAGACGTCACTGTCATAATGCCAACATACAATTGTTTAGAGTATTTACCCGATGCGGTGAACAGTGTGCTTTGCCAAAAAGTAGATCTAGAGTTGATTGTGATTGACGACTGCTCGACAGATGGATCAGATGACTGGCTGCGTCAAATGTCCGAACGTGATGCTAGGGTAAAAGTGATCAAAGGTCAGCACAAAGGCGTATCTGCCGCTCGAAATTTGGCCATCCAGCAAGCAAAAGGTCGCTGGGTTGCATTCTTGGATGCTGACGATTATTGGTATTTAGGGAAGTTAGAAGATCAATTAGCCTGTTTAGAAAAATCTCCAAACTGCGTTTTGAGTTTTACAGAGTACGACCATTTTGGTGAGCAAAATGAATGTTTAGGACGCTGTTTTGATTTTTGGCCACGCTTCCAAAAACGTATAAAGAGCGATGATGAGGTGGTATATCTAACAGGAGAAAAGAAAACCAGTATTTACGAAGAGAACGTCATCGGAACGTCGACAGTGGTTGTAAGAACACAGACACTAAAGGCAGTAGGTGGCTTTGATGAGACACTGTTTTCTGCCAGTGATTGGGATCTATGGCTTAAAATCAGTCTACTGGGTGATGTTATCGTTCATAAAAAAGCGGCAACGGCGTACTTAGTAAGATCGAACTCTATTTCCAGAAATGCTGAACGTCGTATTGCCAGTGTTGAACTCATATTAGACCGTCATCGTAAGGATATGGAAAATTTGAACCCAGAGTGTTGCGCGCCTGCTTATGCTCGCTTATCCATTGCCAAAGCCGAAGCGTACCGAGATCAATCGGGACACTATTTACGCGCCCTTAGGCATTATATAAAGGCCTGTTCAGGATTGCCTACAAAGCGTAATTTATGGGCAATGCTGTCCCACTTTGTAAAAGGTGCTCGGAATTAATAATGGACGTATCTAGCCAGTAAAAGAATCGTTTTTGATAGATAGATTTGGTTGGATAACTTCTACTCAGTGCCCTTGCTCCTAAATGTAAGGGCACTGAGTACGAGGGTTTATAGCATGAGAGACGAGTGTGACTTCATGCTACTTTGTTCTATTCAATGGTTGGCTCTACCTGATGGATCTGAAGGGTAATGAGAGAGTAATTGAGGGAGAACAACTTCTTGAGAATATTCATCTTTAACGATTCTTTCAGCCTGATACATCATACCTGCCAGCTGAAAAGGTTGGAGCGATAGCCACTGTTTTATGGCAATTTGCAGTTGGTTGATATCGCCCGAGGGAATGAGCCATCCGTTCACTCCGTCTTTTATCACTTCGGGTAAATCACCGACTCCAAATGCTACTATTGGGATACCTCTAGACATTGCTTCCAATGCGGCCAGCGGCAAGCCTTCTGTTTTAGACGTGATGCAAAGCAAATCAATCTTTTCCCATTCTGATTCCATCGATGTCTGGCCATGAAACTCAATGTGTGAAAACGTCTCTTTCAGTTCATCTAGCATTGCACCCGCACCGTAGACGTGAAATTCACAGTCATGATCTAAAAATTGTTCGGCGAGACGGCAGAAAGTAGTTGGGTCTTTTTCGTCACTGAGCCTGCCAACAAAGGCCACTCTCTGTGTATTATCTTTACGCGTCTGAGGTTTGAGTGATGGGTCGTAATTCACAAAATTTTTCAGCTTTATGCCTTTGTGATGCAGTCGATGAAAGATTTCCTGACTGACTGAGATTGGCGAAAAGAGTTGTGAAGTCATTTCATCCAGCTTGACGTACAGCTTTAGTTTTCCTGTGCCAAGGTCTCCGTTATGGTGAGTAGGTACTGTCTTCCACCATCCAAAATAGTGGCCAAATTTTCCGATCAAATTTGCTTTGTATCCGTGTGTATGAAGCGTGCCGTTTGAATGAGTAAGATCGCGTAAACGCTGTAATGATCCGTCGGCATAAAACACGGGAATCGCTTCTTGGGAAAGCGATGATTCGATGACATGAGGTTCTTGGGCGTAACGTTGCCACAATACAACCTGTACCAGAATGGCGTTTGCTTTTAGCGCTTTCGCCAGTTGAACGATGTGAGTCTCGATTCCGCCTACACCGCAGGAATCAACAAAAAGTGTGATGTCTATCATACAAGCGTCTCTCTGTTTTGTGCTTTTAATAATGGTTCAGCAAAGTAAATGCCAACGATGTATTTGCAAAATGCAACGCGGGGCATGAATCACGGTCACCATCATGACAGCGATTCTTTTATCTTATTGATTAATATTTAAAAAAATGGGTTGGCACAGAGATTGATCTCTCCTGAATATCAAATAAAAAGACAGGAGAGAATCATGGCGAACTATTTAGTAACAGGCGGTTGTGGGTTTATCGGGTCTCATCTTTGCGAAGCGTTACTTGAGCAAGGCCATGATGTCGATGTTTTAGATAACCTTTCGACAGGCAAGAAAGAAAACTTGCCGACTGGAGTAAAGCTTTTTGTAGGAGATATCCGGGATACCAAGCTGCTTAAAACTTTGATGCACGGAATAGATGGCTGCTTTCATCTGGCGGCGATTGCGTCGGTTGAAAAGTCAAATCTAGAATGGGCTGAGACACACAGCGTTAATCAAACAGGGACTGTTAATATTTTAGAATGCAGTGCTCGACTGGATCACTGTGTTCCTGTTGTGTACGCCTCTTCTGCGGCGGTATATGGTGACAATGCAAGTACGCCGCTTAAAGAACACAGTGAACAACGTCCTTTATCAGCTTATGGCGTGGATAAATTGTCATGTGAGTTTCAGGCCAAAGTGGCAGGTGTTATTCATAAGGTACCGACAATCGGTTTTCGTTTTTTTAATGTCTTCGGTGAACGGCAAGATCCGAGCTCTCCATACAGCGGTGTGATTTCTATTTTTGCAAATCGCGTTGCACATCACGAAAGTATTACGATCAATGGCGATGGCAGTCAGGTTCGGGATTTTGTTTATGTGAAAGATGTGATTCGTTATCTCGTCGCAGGCATGGGGAAAGCAAAATGCAGCGCGCCCGTATTTAATATTTGTACTGGAAAACCTTGCAGTATTAAAGCCCTTGCCGAAACGATATTTTCCGTTTCAGGTTATCAGGTAGGCATATCTTATGGTCCCAAAAGACAAGGGGATATTCACAGTTCTCTTGGTGATCCTAACAATTTGATACGATATTTTGGCTTTAAACCCGACTATGATTTAGGTTTAGGGTTGTTGGAAATGAACAATCAAACCCTCACGAACAATTGTGACAGGATCAGACCGCTCTCTGTTGCAAATTGATCAGTTGCACATTGACGATCGCATGTTGATAAAAAAGGAATACGAGATCTATGGTGACATTAGGATTACTCAGGAACTGGCGGTTGTGGCTCTTTGGTTTGGCGAGTCTGCTTTTTCTTGTGTTTTCAATTGGCCTCTATACCTTAATCAATGATCAACAAAAAATGCTTGCTTCACCCGCAGAAGAAAACGCCTTACGTGCTGTACATCAAACGGAAAAAGAACTGCTGAGATTCCAATTTTTTTTGAATGAAACTGTCAATCTCAACCAGCATCGAGAGGATTTAGCGTTTCGTTTTGATCTCGTCTACAGTCGCGTAGCCATTATGCAGACCGGTAAACTTGGGCGTTTTTATCGTAGTAATGATGATTTACAGAAGCATGTCGAGTCCTTGAAGCGACAGGTGGATATCATGGACGATCTTGTTCAAGCGGAATCTTATTCCTCTGATTTTGTGTCACTTATTATGCCTGAGTTGGAAAAAGCGCTAGATGAGGCTCTGGACATTGAGTTAAAAGGCCTTCTATACGAAGCGAATGAGAGTTACACCGCTAAGCTATACCTAGTCACACTGTTTAATTACTTTACCTACCTTCTCGGCGGCCTCGCGTTGTCGGTGCTTGCTCTGATTGTTGAATTGGTACTGCAAAGCAAACGATCGGATGAAAAGCACCTCCAGGCGATTAGATTAACAAAAGAGCTTGAGGAGAACTTTGTTAAAGCTCAAGCGGCAACGAAAGCAAAAACAGAGTTTCTGGCGACTATGAGTCATGAAATACGGACACCGATGAATGGCATTATTGGATTAGGGCATTTGATCCAAAGTACTGTTTTGGATCAGACTCAGACTGAATATGTTCGAAAAATGCTTAGATCTGCAGACAGCTTGTTGTCGATAATTAACGACATTTTGGATTTTTCTAAAATTGAGTCGGGAGCGATCGAAATAGAGCGACGTGATTTCAATTTGGACAGTTTGCTTGAGCAAGTTTTTGTATTAAATGAATGGCGGGCCATTGAAAAAGGGTTGATGTTTATCATAGATCGAGATTTTAGGTTAGATAATCAATTGATAGGTGATGCTTTTAGGATGAATCAGATTCTGGTGAACCTCGTCAGTAACGCAATTAAGTTTACCGATAGTGGGAAAGTCACATTAACAGTGAGCCAAATTGAACGGAATTCAACAGCTTGGATTCGTTTTAGCGTTGTCGATACTGGTTTGGGTATTAGGCCAAACAAAATTGAGTCCTTGTTTGAAGCATTCAAACAAGAAGATTCGAGTACGACAAGACGATTTGGCGGCACAGGGTTAGGATTAGCAATTACAAAACAATTGTCTGATTTGCTCGGTGGTGAAATACACGTAAAGACTGAGTTTGGTTCGGGAAGTGAGTTTCGGCTTGAATGTCCTCTGATCCACGCTGAACCTGAAGAGGAAGGTGACACTGTTTCGCCTCAGGGTACGGTCGCTGTAATAGGAGGACGTCCCGGATTCAACCAATTGTTGACGCAATTAGGCTGGGAATTTGAATTTTTTGATGTATCAAATTCACACTTTTATTTACAGCGAACATTACCCAATAAACTCGTGCTATTACCTTACAGTTTTAAGGAACTTAAAGGTTGGCTAGAGCAATTAAATCAACAGCCAGAATCGATTAAACGCTTACCGAGAGTTGTAATCTATCCCAATTGCGCAAAAGCGCTGCAAAGAGTGAATATGTTAGGAACGCACTGCTTAGGAGGGCTTATTACTCCGACAGCAGTCAAAGAATATCTGGCGACTCGGACACTAAAAAATGCACTCGTTCGGTCAAATGCTGCGGGTATCATAAGCAAAAAGCAGTACTTCAAAGATAAGCACATACTTATCGTTGAGGACAATGCATTAAATGCGCAGATTTTAGGGCAGCTTTTGACAATGCAATCGGCTTCTATCGGTTTTTCACCCAATGGGGAGGAAGCGGTAAATGAGCTGAAGTTGAACTCATATGATTTGATTATTATGGATGTTCAAATGCCCATTCTTGATGGCTATTCGGCAACAAGGCAAATTCGATTAAATCCTAAATTAAAAGACATTCCTATTATTGCAATGACGGCAAATGCGATGAAAGGCGATCGAGAAAAAGCGCTCGAATCCGGAATGAACGACTACCTGTCGAAACCGGTTGTTCCTGAGACTTTATACTCGACTCTCATAAAATGGCTGGGGCTGGAAGAAATTGACGTTGAACCTATAAGTTATATCGAGCCTTCAAAAGATAAAACGCTTTTAACCGATAATGATGCTTCTCCCGTTATACACTCTCATCCAAGTATTCAATGGCCAGAATACTTACTTGGCTTGAATATTTCTCAGGGGGTGAAGCAATGCGGTAGCAGCAAAGATGTATACCGAACGATGTTACGTCAATATTTAAAAGACTTAGACAGCCCATTTCAGAGCATACGCTTAGACATTATCGTTGAACCTTCTTTAGAAGCTTCAACGGAGCTAAAACAACTGGCTTTTATTGCACACCGACTAAAAGGCAGTTCGGAAAGTGTTGCAGCGTTAGAAATTGCCGCTATTACTGCTGCGCTTGAGATTGCTGCAAAGACAGAGCACCCTTCAGAATGTGCGATGCTGCTATCGCAATTTGATGAAGCTCGAAGTGTGGTTATTGCTTCTATTCAAACTCTTCTCTAAAAATTGCGCTTTGCAATTTGCTAATGATATTTTCAAAAAGCAATTCGGCTCATGGTTAGTCCTAGTTTACATTATTAAAATCCAATAAAAACAACGCTTTAATATATTTTTAAAGTTGGCATATCGTTCGCAATATTAACGTACACGTTGATTATTAGGAGGTTCGCATGTGCGGAATCTTTGGTGTTGTGAATGATGAAAAAGCGTCTCATACTCTTTTGAAAGGGTTAAAAGCGTTGGAATATCGTGGATACGATTCAGCAGGTATTGCAACTTTGCAAAAAGGGAACATCAGTTGCCGTCGAGCCCCAGGGAAGTTGGTGAATCTGGAAAGTATGATCAGAGACTGGCCATTGAGCGGTGCAACGGG
The DNA here is from genome assembly GCF_004362145.1 of Marinomonas balearica. Lineage (GTDB taxonomy): Bacteria > Pseudomonadota > Gammaproteobacteria > Pseudomonadales > Marinomonadaceae > Marinomonas > Marinomonas balearica. The sequence continues at coordinate 15,329 of NZ_SNXC01000003.1, read as the reverse complement.
TATTGCTCATACTCGCTGGGCAACCCATGGAAAGCCGACAGAGCTGAATGCCCATCCTCATAGAGCGACAAATGTCGCCGTTGTCCACAATGGGATTATTGAAAATGCAGATGACCTTAGAGAGCAACTTAAAGCCAGTGGCGTACGTTTTTTTAGTGAAACAGACACGGAAGTCCTGCCTCATTTAATTGCTTTGTATTTGACACAATGTGATGATCCCATAGAAGCGGTTCGTTATGCCATGAACGATGTGCAAGGTACGTTTGCGCTGGCGATCATCATTAAAGGTGTTGATGATCAAATCATTGCAACGCGAAGAGGAAGCCCATTAGTGGTCGGATTTAATTCCGATTCTGCTTTTATCGCGTCTGATATGGTGGCGACCTCTGGCTTAGCGGATGAAATATTGTATTTGGAAGAAGATGATATCGCGCTCGTAAAAGCAGACGGCGTAGACATCACGGATTACGACGGTTTTGTTGTAGATCGCAAAAAGGTAAAAGTGGATTATGATCAGTTTTCAGCCTCTAAAGGAAGCTATGATCACTTTATGTTAAAAGAAATTCACGAGCAACCCAGTGCGTTGGCGAGAACGTGGGAAGGGCTTTCCAGTGTCAGTGTTGCAAGATCGGAAGAAGTCGATTTCACTCAATTCGACAAACTTCAGATTGTGGCTTGTGGTACTAGCTATTACGCAGGTTTAGTTGCGAAATACTGGTTTGAGAGAATTGCGGAATTGAATGTTGAGGTCGACCTCGCGAGCGAATTCCGATATCGAGAGCCACCGATGAGTCAACAAGGTGGGTGTCTATTTATTTCTCAAAGTGGTGAGACGGCGGATACGCTCGCAGCTCTGCGTTTTGCTAAATCGAAGAACCAGTACTGCCTTTCAATCGTTAATGTGCCGAACAGTTCGATAGCACGTGATTCGGATTGCGTGTTGCGAACATTGTGTGGTCCCGAAATAGGCGTGGCCTCAACCAAAGCATTTACCTCTCAATTGGCTGTTCTTTTTCATCTCGTTAAGAAAGCCGCGCATCAACGGCAATGCGGTCAGGCGCTGTTAAAAAGTCTCGGGCGCTCGCCAGAACATGATGTTGTAAGCAGTATGCATCAAGTTTTAATGAAAGAGATGCGGGTTAAAGACGTTTTACCTCTTTTTAATCAAGCGACTAGTGCTATATTTTTAGGACGAGGACAATGTTATCCGATCGCGCTTGAAGGCGCGTTAAAGCTCAAAGAGATTTCTTATATTCATGCCGAAGGGTATGCGGCAGGTGAACTAAAACATGGCCCAATAGCGCTTATTGATGAAGGTATGCCCGTTGTGGTTGTTGCGCCTTATGATCGTTTATTTGAAAAAGTTGTCTCTAATTTACAAGAGGTGAGAGCGCGCGGCGCAAAAGTCTTGCTCATTAGTGACAAATTGGGATGCGAAATGTGTAAGAGTTATGCGGATTACAGCATTGAACTTCCTACGGTCAATGAAATTCTGGCTCCGTTTATTAGCAGCGTGGCAGTACAATTATTGTCCTATTTTACAGCGGTAGAACGAGGAACGGATGTGGATCAGCCCAGAAACTTGGCCAAATCCGTAACGGTTGAATAATAAATGCAATAGTTTGTTGTTTTTTGCAGCGGGCTCTAGCGTAGATCATCGTTCCTCTTTATTCTTGAAAGTTCACGTTCTTATTTTGTGTGTCGATCGTGGACTTTTTGCCAAAAGTTAAGGAAGAATTTGATGAGTTTTTTGTCTTGGTTACTTATTGGGGCAGCAGCATTTTCTGCAACGACGTGCTTGATATCAGCAGGCTGGTATTTGTATGTTCGGCGTCAGAAGCTTTCACCTGATAATGAGTCGTCGGGTGAGGGTGCAGAGCATTCCGAGAATGCATCGGGAGGCGGCCCTACAGACTCAGGAAAAAATATCACACAAGATAAGGATATATGGGTATCGCTGCTCATGGAGCAAAGCGCAGTATGTGAGACTTTACTAGAGCAATACGGTCAAACCAGTGCGCATGAAAAAGCGATACTGACCTGTTGGCAGACGTTTCTCGATGTCGAAATTACACTGTTGTCCAACAACCATGAAATCAAAGAGACAGAACGCTTATTAGATGCGTTTACGCCGCTGGTTGAGCGGCTTATGGATGCGCAGGATGTCGAAATGATGCTGCGTAAATTGTCCATCAATACCAAATTACTTAAACAGATAAATAAAATTGTTCAAAAAACGGGCGATCAAGTCTTCGCTCAAATGAACGTGACCGCGAATTTGAATCTTCAGCTTGATAAGGCTCAAGCCAAACTACTACACGAAACGGAATTAGATCAAGAGCTTGCCGAGCTGCGTGCCGAAATTGCGAGTATGTATGATTTAGCTGAGCGCCTTAAACGTGAATCTCATTCTGAGACCGCAGCTCATTCCGATGAATACCATTCTGCTTTGGATGATTTCTTAGATGGCGCGTTAGGTAATGATTTTCTCGCGCCTGTTGCCGATGAAATGAACCATAAAATCAGTGACTTGAAGCATTTGGCTGATTATCAAGCAGAAGCAATTGCAGACCTTAAGAAGCAATTGAAAGAAGCGAAAGAGCGCACGATCCGAGACAAGCACATTGATACTGCTGACATTGCGGTGGCACGCATGGAAAAAGCCATGCTTGAGAACAATAAAGTGATTAAGGCTTTGGAAAATAAGCTGGCGAGTGTTCAGACCATCAAACACAATTTGAACGTCGATGTTCGACGCCGAGAAGCAGAGCTTCTTCATAAAGGCGCGATGTTGCAAGAGAAGCAGAGAGCAAACTCAGGTTCTGAGGAATGGCGCGATGTCATTGAGCAAGAATACTCTGCTATGAACAATATGGAAAAACTGCTTAGCGACATTCCATTGACCCAAGAGTCTCAGGAATTTCACGCCGAACAAGGTGGAAAAGTCGGCGAACTACGAGCCATGGTAAGTGAATCTGAGCTGTATGTAGAAATGCTCGAATTGGATCTGGATAAGCTGAGAGAAAAGAAAGACGCGCTCGATGAGACGTTAGAGGCCGCTCTTCGAGGTGAAAAAGTAGACATTCAATCCGTTGTAAATGAAAACCAAATCAGAGAAGAAATAGAAAACCTGAAAGAGGTAAACGGTGAGCTCTCAAGAGAGCTACAAAAACTCAAAGATGAGTTATCAGAATTGAGTAAGGACGATCAAGACACGCTTGAACTCAAAGATATGATTGTCGATTTAGATCAAAGAATTGAAATGGTTCAAGCGCAATATGTTGTAATGGAAGAAAAATACCTAAATGCCATGATGTCTTAAAATCGATCTTAGTGTTCTTCAGGCTCAAATGAGTAGTTAATCTCATCAAAACTAAAACCGTGGCTCTGTAAATAGCGCATCTGTTTCGATTTTGCTTTGAAATCACTGGGAACCAATGTTCCGAACTTCCTGTGACGAAGCGATTTTGCATTCTCATACCAATCGACGGGTTCTTCGTCGAACGCAATCGCAATGTCTTCTTGGGTTACTCCTTTTTGTTTGAGTTCTTGCCTGATGCGAAATTGGCCGTACAATCGAGACGCTTTGGATCGTATATAAATTTGAGCAAAGCGACGATCGTTCAAATAGTTATATTCGAGAAGAAGAGCGATTACTGCGTCTATTAACTCTGAATCTGCTTCCTTCTTTGCCAGCTTTTCTTTGATCTCTTTAATGCTGTGATCTCGTTGAGACAGAATCAACATAGCATTGTCGTAGATTTCGTTTTGTGTCATATCTTTTTACTACTGATAAAAGGGAAAATACGTTTTTTATTATTCGTAGAGCGTGCTGTCGGCTCTTTCTATAATTTATGAAACTCTATAAGTTTGCCCAACACTCGTATTCAGAGTTTTTCCTAAATATATGAGTGCTGACCACATAACGCGGCGAATAGGTGTATATGCTGCGCCTTTAGTATATAGAAAAGTTGGAATGTTAGCGCCAAACAAGAGCCCAGTTTTGTTATATTCAATTCCATGGGCGCACTGCCTGCGTTTATTGCTAATGGTATGAAAAAACAGAGAATTCAGATACTTCCTTAAAGAGAGAGATACATGGCTCGACCCCTTATAGCGACAATAGACCTTGAAGCAATTAAAGAAAATTACAGGTTTTCTAAGAAGTTACATCCGACATGCAACGCACTGGCGGTGGTAAAGAGTGATGCCTATGGGCACGGTGCAGTTAACGTCGCTGCGTATCTTGATGATGTCGTGGATGCGTTTGCTGTGGCGGCGATTGAAGAAGCAATCGAACTGAGAGAGGCGAATATCACGTCCCCCATTCTTTTACTTGAGGGTGTGTTTGAGCAAAGCGAGTGGCCTTTATGTGAAGAGTTAGGCTTTTGGAGCGTCATTGAAAACCGTGTACAGCTCGAGTGGCTATTGGATTCAGGAAGCCAAATAGAAAAGGTATTTGTGAAGCTTGATACAGGAATGCACCGACTTGGCCTTGATCAAGAAGGTACTGAGTATGTGGTTAAAACACTTAAGGATTCTGGTTTAGTCAAAGAAGTCGTCCTTATGACGCATTTCTCATGTGCTGATGACCTTTCGAATTTAGAAACGATTAAGCAATTAGCGTTATTCGAAGGAGTGAATCAATCAATTGGCTCAATCCCTACAAGTGTTGCAAACTCCGCGGCGATAATGAAATGGACGGTGCCTGAAGGTGGCTGGATTCGTCCAGGAATTATGTTGTATGGCATTTCTCCATTTGCGGATGTTTCGGGGGAGCAATTAGGTCTTAAGCCGGCAATGAAATTGACCTCTAAGGTGATTTCAGTTCGTGACGTTGAAGCGGGTGATGCGATTGGCTATGGTCAAACATACAAAGCCGAAAAACCACATCAGATAGCAACGGTAGCGGTCGGTTACGGTGACGGTTATCCACGCAGTACACAGAACGGCACACCTGTAATGATTAGCGGTGATTCAGGCGAACTCGTGGGACGAGTTTCGATGGATATGATTACTGTAAAACTGTCGAATCAAGAACGCGCTGTTCAATTAGGTGAGGAAGTAGAGCTATGGGGAGGAAGTGTTCCTGTAGAAGAGGTTGCACTTATGGCAGGTACCATAGGTTATGAATTGGTTACTCGAATGACGAAGCGACCTTTGAGAGTTTACACATCCGAAAATGACACGGATTAACCTTAGCCTTTAACTTTGGTAAGGCAGGGAATAATCAGGGATATAAGCGTGTTTTTTGTTGTCTGTGTTTACCTTTTAATCTAAATAGGCTTAAAATCTGTCCCATTTTTAATATACCGACTTTTTGTGTGTACAATGACAGGTTTTCAACGCCAACAGTGCGTTAAATTGAAATCGCATTTACACATACTTATTCGCCAAGAAACTAGAAATAGAGTCTCATCCAACTATGAAAAGTTCTGAGTTACGTCAGTCATTTTTGTCTTACTTTGAAAGTAAGCAACACCAGATTGTTGAATCAAGTTCTTTGATTCCGGGCAACGATCCGACCTTGTTATTTACCAATGCCGGTATGGTGCAGTTTAAAGATGTGTTTTTAGGCACAGACAAACGCAATTATACACGAGCGACCACATCACAACGTTGTGTACGAGCGGGTGGTAAACACAATGATTTAGAGAATGTCGGATATACGGCACGTCATCATACATTCTTTGAAATGCTGGGTAATTTCAGTTTTGGTGATTACTTCAAGCAGGATGCAATTGCATACGCTTGGGAATTCCTAACAAAAGTGGCCAAGCTGCCAGAAGACAAACTGCTTGTTACTGTTTATGCAGATGACGATGAGGCTTTCGACATTTGGCATAAAGAAATCGGATTGCCAAAAGAGAAAATCATCCGCATCGGTGATAACAAAGGTTCACGTTATGCATCAGACAACTTTTGGCAGATGGGCGACACTGGCCCATGCGGTCCTTGTACAGAAGTTTTCTATGATCATGGTGCGCATATTTGGGGTGGGCCTCCAGGTTCTCCTGAAGAAGATGGCGATCGTTTTATAGAAATTTGGAACGTCGTCTTCATGCAATTTAACCGTTCAGCGAATGGGGATATGGCGCCACTGCCAAAACCTTCTGTTGATACAGGTATGGGGCTTGAGCGTATTGCTGCTATTTTGCAAGGTGTTCACAGTAACTATGAAATCGACTTGTTTCAAAACTTGATTAAAGCATCTGCCAACGCAGTTGGAACAGACGACTTAACCAGTCAGTCGCTTCGCGTCATCGCTGACCATATTCGCTCTTGTTCTTTCATGATTGTGGACGGTGTTGTGCCTTCTAATGAAGGTCGTGGTTACGTTTTGCGCCGTATTATTCGTCGCGCGATTCGTCACGGCAATAAATTAGGTCAAAAGGGTGTGTTCTTCCATAAATTGGTTGAGGCGCTGGATGCTGAAATGGGTGAAGCATACCCAGAATTGAGAAAGCTGAAAGAGCGTGTTGCCTCTATCTTGCTTAAAGAAGAAGAGCAATTTGCCAAAACGCTTGATCAGGGTATGCGAATTCTTGAAGACGCAATCTCTGAATTAGGTGATAGCAAGATCATTCCAGGTCAAACCGTATTCAAGTTATATGACACTTACGGGTTCCCTGCAGATTTGACGAACGACGTTGCTCGTGAAAATGAGTTAGAAATCGATGAAGCTGGCTTTGAAGCAGCAATGGAAGAGCAGCGTGCTCGTGCTCGTTCAGCAAGCAACTTCAGCATGGATATGTCAGGTGATGTATCAATTGATTCTGAAACAGAATTTACAGGCTACACTGAGCTAGAAGGTGAGAGTGTTGTCGAAGCATTGATCGTTGACGGTTCAAATGTTGAAGAAGTGTCAGCAGGCCAAGAAGCCATTATCTTGCTAAATTCGACGCCATTTTACGGCGAATCGGGTGGACAAGTTGGAGATCAAGGTTGGTTACGCGGTCCAGGTGCGTTCAAAGTTTCAAATACTACGAAGCAAGGCAAAGCGCATTTGCATCAAGGTGAGCTTAAAGAAGGCTCTATTAAAGTGGGCGATACGGTTTCGGCACAAGTGGATCGTACCATGCGTAATGCAACAGGGTTAAACCATTCAGCCACTCATTTGGTTCATGAAGCGCTTCGCCGTATTGTAGGTGATCATGTTAATCAAAAAGGTTCGTTGGTTAATGCTGAACGATTGCGTTTCGACTTCTCACACTTTGAAGGCTTAACAGACGCTGAAATTGAACAAGTTGAAGACATGGTTAATGAGCAAATTCGTTTAAACCATGAAGTAACAACCGAAATCATGGACATCGACTCTGCGAAAGAAAAAGGTGCGATGGCTCTGTTCGGGGAAAAATACGACAGTGAAGTGCGTGTACTCACTATGGGAGCGGATTACTCTGTTGAATTGTGTGGTGGTACTCATGTTAAACGTACCGGAGATATTGGCCTTTTCAAAATTCTAACGGAAGGTGGCATTGCTGCGGGTGTTCGTCGTATTGAGGCGGTTACTGGGAAAGCGGCAATTGATGCAGTACGTCATTCAGAGAACGCATTGAGTGGCGTTGCTGCGATCGTCAAAGGCAATAAAGACAATGCTCTTGAAAAGGTAACGGCACTTAACGATCAAGCGCGTGCGTTGCAAAAAGAAATTGAGGCGTTGAAATCTAAGCTGGCAGCCGCTGCGGGTAGCGATCTTGCTGCTCAAGCCGTTGATATTGAAGGTGGCAAACTGTTGGTTGCTCAAGTTGAATCTGATCCGAAAGCGCTTCGTGATCTGCTAGATCAACTGAAGAGTAAACTTGAGTCTGCGGTAATCCTTCTTGCGACAGTTAATGACGGTAAGGTAAGCCTTATCGCTGGCGTAACAAAAGAGTTAACCAAAAAAGTGAAGGCAGGCGACCTGATCAAAATGGTAGCGCCTTTAGTAGATGGTAAAGGCGGTGGCCGCCCAGACATGGCGCAAGCGGGAGGGAATAACCCGAGTGCTTTGCCTGAGGCGTTGGAGCGAGTGCCTGATTGGGTAAAAGAGCGCGTCTAATGCCATAACGGCATAGGTCGCGTTATCAAAATGGGTTCTTAAAGTAACAGGAATATTCCGCCACTGCGATACCTTGATTTAAGGTTATTTCGGTGGCGGAGTTACATTAGAGTAGATAAACATTATGGCGTTGTTAGTACAAAAATATGGCGGCACGTCCGTTGGTTCGGTAGAACGAATTGAGGCCGTGGCAGATAGAGTGCTGAAACACAAGCAGCAAGGTGATGATATTGTTGTGGCCGTTTCCGCGATGAGTGGTGAAACCAATCGTTTAATAGCTTTGGCAAAAAGTATTCAAGATGCGCCAGATGCACGCGAAATGGATGTGTTGTTGTCGACAGGTGAGCAAGTAACAATTGCGCTATTGTCTATGGCATTAATGAAGCGCGGCCTTTCTGCTGTGTCCTATACCGGTTCTCAAGTCCGTATTCAAACTGACAGCGCACATGGCAAAGCACGTATTGAAGAGATTGATACTGAACGTATGCGCAAAGATCTTGATGCTGGGCGCGTTGTTGTGGTCGCTGGTTTTCAAGGGGCGGATGAGCAAGGCAATATTACCACGCTGGGTCGTGGTGGCTCCGATACAACGGGCGTTGCACTGGCGGCGGCACTAAAAGCGGATGAATGTCAGATTTATACTGATGTAGACGGTGTATATACGACGGACCCTCGTGTTGTTGACAGCGCTCGACGTTTAGAAAAGATCACGTTTGAAGAAATGCTGGAAATGGCCAGCCTTGGGTCAAAAGTTTTACAGATCCGTTCAGTAGAGTTTGCTGGTAAGTATCAAGTGCCTTTGCGAGTGCTTTCCAGTTTTAAAGATGGCGAAGGCACTTTGATAACAACTGAGGAGAACGACACTATGGAGCAACCTGCCGTATCTGGTATTGCATTTACGCGAGACGAAGCCAAACTCACTTTAAAAGGCGTGCCTGATATTCCAGGAGTCGCATCAAAGATTCTTGGTCCAATCAGCAGTGCCAACATTGAAGTCGATATGATCGTTCAAAACGTTTCAGCGGATGGTACAACGGATTTCACCTTTACTGTGCATCGAAATGATCACGACAAGGCGTTAGGTATACTGAAGTCTATTGAAACGGAGCTGGGCGCGCGTGACACGCTTACAGACGCGAGAATCGCGAAGGTTTCTATAGTAGGCGTTGGTATGCGTTCGCACGCTGGTGTCGCGAGTACTATGTTCTCTGCGCTCGCAGAAGATGCAATCAATATTCAGCTTATTTCTACCTCTGAAATCAAAGTTTCTGTCATTATTGATGAGAAATATATGGAGCTAGCAGTACGTGCGTTACATTCTGCATTCAAGCTTAACGTATCAGCAGCAGGTATTAGCGAAGTTTAACAATCACTCACAAGTTAGGGGTGGCGTATTGTCTTGCTTGAAGCTACAATTCGTTTTGTAGGGGAATTCTTACAACCTAGAAGGAATTTCCTGACATCGAATTTTTATTAAGGACTCAAAGGAGATCTATTATGCTTATTCTTACTCGTCGCGTTGGTGAAACTCTAATGGTTGGTGATGAAGTGTCTGTTACTGTTCTTGGTGTTAAAGGGAATCAAGTACGTATTGGTATCAACGCTCCTAAAGATGTTTCTGTACACCGTGAAGAAATCTATCTTCGCATCCAAAAAGAGCAAGACGAACACAACCTAGAAGATTAATTGAAAAAAATTAAACTTTTTGGAAAAAAAGTCTTTACAAAACAATTGGGGCATCTATAATACGCCGCACTTGTTTCGGAGAGTTGGCCGAGTGGCCGAAGGCGCTCCCCTGCTAAGGGAGTATGGGTTAATCACTCATCGAGGGTTCGAATCCCTCACTCTCCGCCATTTTGATGCATCCGTAGCTCAGCTGGATAGAGTACTCGGCTACGAACCGAGCGGTCGGAGGTTCGAATCCTCCCGGATGCGCCATCACAAGTTCCGCGAATATTGGTAACTATCCTTCCAATGGTAATATCGCAAAAAATATTTTAAATGTTTACGCATCCGTAGCTCAGCTGGATAGAGTACTCGGCTACGAACCGAGCGGTCGGAGGTTCGAATCCTCCCGGATGCGCCATTTAAAATTTGTAAAAAGTATTGATACGCATCCGTAGCTCAGCTGGATAGAGTACTCGGCTACGAACCGAGCGGTCGGAGGTTCGAATCCTCCCGGATGCGCCATTACTTATTCTTATCTCTTTTTTTCAAATCGAACTCCATTCAAAAAAAACTAAAATAGTTCTTAGTTTTCCTTCTTATTGTTATAAATCTAAAGTTTTACTTTTCTGTTCAATTCTTATCCTGTGTTGAATTTATTGTTTTTTCTATTTGAATTTTTAATCGCGTTCAATTTTATCGAGCAAGTGTAAAAATTCTTCTATCGTTGTGGTATTTCTTAATTCTCGTAAATTAGTCTCTATGTATGGGTAATGTTTTCTTAGGTGCGCACACCACTGCTTGAGTCTCCCCATAGTTGCAAACTCATCACACTCTTTTCTTAGGTTTTTCTGATATTGCTCTACTAACTGAAGTAAAGGCTCTCTTGTGAGTGTATCGATTGAATTTGAGTGTAATGCGTCTTCGGCTTGTAGTTTTGTTTTCAGTTGTTGGAAAATAAACGGGTTGCTTAAGCTGCCTCGTCCGATCATGAAGTCGACACACCCTGTTATGTCGTGACAACGCATTAAGGCATCAAAGTTTTCAATATCGCCATTGGCAATAATGCGCATTTTGCTGCGGGCGTTAATGTCACCAATTTTCTCCCATCTAGCGGGTGGCCTGTACCCATCTTTTTTTGTTCGTCCGTGAACGGTTAAAGTCTGTGTTCCTGCATCTTCTATAGCGGATACATTTTCGAAAAGCAGTGCTTCATCTTCATAGCCTAATCTGATCTTTGCAGATAGGCCTATGTGGTTGGGTAGGGCTTTATAGAGGCTGCTCATGATTTCGTGCAGTTGTTCTGGTGTTTGCAGCAATACTGACCCTCCGCCATGGCCGTTTACTCGTTTCGCTGGGCAGCCAAAATTCATGTCGATATGGGTTGCGCCGGCTGCCACTGCATTTATTGCACTTTGTGCTATTCTTTCTGCATTGCTACCTAAAAATTGTACGTGAACAGGGTGTCCATACTCTGTTTGGCTATTTTTTTCGATTTCAGGTACTAATCTTCTAAAACCAGTAACAGGGATGGCGTTCTGAGAAACTCGAATAAATTCTGAAACTAAATAATCCATTCCGCCGATAGAGGATAAGAGTGATCTCATGGTGTGATCCATGACTCCTTCCATCGGAGCTACTGCTAATGTGAATTTCTTCTTATAGAGGATGGAGTTATTGGTTGGCTGCTTATTAATTATATTATGTGTATTCACGATTTGAATTAAACTGTTATGCAAAAAAAATATTAAACTGTTCTGGTTTGTGGTAAAAATAAGCAACCAAAACTGAAGATCTGCTCAAAATTTGAATAAGATCACATTCGCAGCCTCTAAACAAGGCAATAATTCGTGCAAGTAAGGGTGCAACAATGAACGAATTGGTAAGTGAAGGTATCGGCCTAATGGTCTTGGGGATGGGCTTTGTGTTCCTCTTCTTGGTTATTCTGATTTTTGCTACTGGTTATATGTCTACCTTGGTTAATAAACTGTTTCCAGAGGCGGCTCAACCTGCTGCTAAAGTGCCAAGTGCACCGGTAACGGCAAATAATACAGTAGACCCTCAAATCGTAGCCGCTATCTCAGCGGCAATACATCAACATCGCAACCGATAAAATTAACAGACGCATTTTGCCGAGGCTGAATCTATGACAACAACTAAACAACCTCTTGGTATAACCGATGTCGTACTACGCGACGCACATCAATCTCTATTTGCTACACGCCTACGTATCGATGACATGCTTCCTATCGCAGAAAAATTGGATAAGGTTGGTTTTTGGTCACTTGAATCGTGGGGGGGAGCAACGTTTGACTCTTGTATTCGATTTATCGGGGAAGATCCATGGGATCGTATTCGTGAGCTTAAGAAAGCGATGCCGAATACGCCTCAGCAAATGCTTCTTCGCGGACAAAACCTTTTAGGCTATCGACATTATGCGGACGACGTTGTCGCTAAATTTGTTGAGCGCGCAGCTAAAAACGGTGTAGATGTATTTCGTATTTTTGATGCGATGAATGACCCTCGTAACTTAGAGCAAGCAATCAAATCTGTAAAAGAGGTTGGCAAGCACGCTCAAGGTACTCTCTCTTACACTAAGAGTGAGGTTCATACGACTAAGACTTGGGTTGACTACGCAAAGACCTTAGAAGATATGGGTGCAGATTCGATTGCGATAAAAGATATGTCTGGCATCTTAACGCCTTACGACGCATTTGAATTGGTAACTCTTCTTAAGGATCAGACTGATCTGGAGGTTCAGTTGCATGCTCACGCAACGTCTGGTTTGTCAGATATGACCATATTGAAGGCCATCGAAGCGGGTATTGACCGCGTCGATACTGCAATCTCCTCGATGTCGATGACATACGGTCACTCTGCAACAGAGTCTGTTGTTGCGGCGCTACAGGGAACAAACCGAGACACGGGTTTGGATCTGGCTTTGCTAGAAGAAATTGCAGCTTACTTTCGTGTGGTGCGTAAAAAATATGCCAAATTTGAAGGTTCATTGAGAGGAACGGATTCGCGTATTTTGATCGCTCAGGTGCCAGGTGGCATGCTAACTAACATGGAAAATCAGCTAAAAGAGCAGGGTGCAGCAGACAAGTTTGATGAAGTGTTGGAAGAAATTCCAAAGGTGCGTAAAGATCTTGGAATGATTCCATTGGTGACGCCGACATCTCAAATTGTAGGTACGCAAGCAGTATTGAACGTATTGACTGGTGAGCGTTACAAGTCGATCTCTAAAGAGACTGCTGGTGTTCTAAAAGGTGAATATGGTGCAGCACCCGCAGAGTTTAATGAAGAGTTGCAAACGCGTGTGCTTGATGGTGCAGAACCCATTACGTGTCGCCCTGCTGATTTACTGTCTCCGGAAGTGGAGAAGTTAACTCAAGAGTTAGACTCTCTAGCGGCTGAAAAAGGCATTACGCTTTCTGATGAATCTATTGATGATGTGCTTACATACGCATTGTTCCCTCAAATCGGCCTGAAATTTTTGGAAAATCGTGGTGATGCGAGTGCGTTTGAGCCTGTTCCGACAGGTAAAGAGGTGGCTGTTAAGGACTCAACCGAAGAGGGGCCTGCTGTTTATACAGTGAATGTTTCGGGTCAAAGCTATGTTGTTGAGGTGACGGATGGTGGTGATATCAGCCAGATCCAACCAATTGGGGGTGCGCCTTCAGTACCTGCGCCTGCTCCAGTAGCACCTGCTGGTGGAGGTGAAGATGTTCCTGCTCCTTTGGCTGGCAATATATTCAAAGTGCTTGTTTCACCTGGGCAGCAAGTTCAAGAAGGTGAAACGATTATGGTTCTGGAAGCAATGAAAATGGAAACAGAGATATCTGCTCCTAAATCGGGAGTGGTTGGTTCTATATATGTTAAAGAAGGCGATGCGGTTCAAGTTGGGCAGGCTCTCGTCTCCCTATAAAGAGTGTTTTGTCTATCTGTTTGCCTTTTTAAAAGGCGGCCTTCTTATATAGAGGTAGGAAGGTCGCGTTAAATATGCTTCTTCGAGAGGAAGGGTTCGTTCAATATGGAACAAAAATTATTAAATTTATATCATGACACTGGTATCTATCAGCTGGAATTTGGACAGGCTGTTATGATGTTGGTTGGCATGCTTTTGATCTACCTCGCGATCAAAAAAGGGTTTGAGCCACTGTTGTTGTTGCCTATTGGTGTGGGTGCAATTTTGGTTAACATTCCTGGTGCTGGTTTTATGGCTGCCCCTGTGTATGATGCTGCCGGTCATATGGTGTCTCCGGGTGGATTGCAATACTACATTTATCATGGCGGTATTGAGACCGGATTGTTTCCACTCCTAATATTTATGGGGGTTGGGGCGATGACCGACTTTGGTCCGATGTTGGCTAACCCTAAAACGCTTCTATTGGGGGCAGCAGCTCAGTTTGGTATTTTTGCTACGGTGATCGGTGCTGTTCTATTGGGAGCATACGGTATCATGGACTTCACATTAGCGGATGCGGCTGCGATTGGTATTATCGGTGGCGCTGATGGGCCAACAGCGATTTTTGTAGCGAGTCGATTAGCCCCAGATCTTTTGGGTGCGATTGCAGTAGCGGCTTATTCGTACATGGCATTGGTGCCACTCATTCAACCACCAATTATGAAAGCGCTGACGTCTAATGAAGAGCGTGCAATCAAAATGGTGCAGCTTCGTCATGTGACGAAAACAGAAAAAATAATCTTCCCTATTGTGGTAACTCTATTGGCAGCTGCATTCTTGCCTTCGGCGGCTCCATTGTTGGGTATGTTCTGTTTTGGTAATTTGATGAAAGAGTCTGGCGTAGTTGATCGCCTTAGTGATACAGCGCAGAACGCATTGATTAATATCGTTACTATATTCTTAGGTCTTGGTGTTGGTTCAAAGCTTAGTTCTGAAGCATTTTTGAATTTAGAAACGTTAGGAATTCTATCTCTTGGATTGGTTGCTTTCTCTATTGGTACGGCAACGGGCGTTTTGATGGCGAAACTGCTTAATAAAGTATCTGCTCATCCAATAAACCCTCTTATCGGGGCAGCAGGTGTGTCTGCGGTGCCGATGGCTGCACGCGTAGCAAATAAAGTGGGTCTTGAAGCAAACAAGCAAAACTTCTTGCTTATGCATGCGATGGGGCCAAATGTTGCGGGTGTCATCGGCTCGGCTGTAGCTGCTGGTGTTATGCTGAGTTATGTTGGTGGCTAAATGACCTTCATTTGAAGCAGAAATGGATACAATGAAAGGCGCCTTGGCGCCTTTTTTGTTTTTTTGTCGTGTATTTTGCGTGTTTAAAGAAAATGGGGGGATTAACTTTTTTGAGTAGTAATGTGCTGTAACCCTTTATTAATAAGCCTTTTAGCCTAATTCAAGTTTGTCTTTTCGGCTTTTAGAATGACTTTTTTGATAAAAAGATAAAAAAGGGGTTGCACTAAATCTGTAGATCCTTAATATACGCACTCGCTGACACGGACAACCACTCAGAACAACGAGTGAGACACTAAGAAGAACGCTTCTAAGTAACCGAGTCGGTACGCTCTTTAAAATAGATAATCAGATAATTTGTGTGGGCGCTCGCTGGAGACTTCTAAAAAATTAAAGTCTTTGATGAGTGAACACGTCAAT
>NZ_SNXC01000002.1 GCF_004362145.1 Marinomonas balearica | reverse complement strand
AAGCTCTACATCATTCAGAATCTTCAGTAATTCCATAATCTCAGGAATATTAGAAATAGTATCGACTAGGTATTTTTCACTCATGACCATTAACACCAATATTTTGCGGCGAGTGTTAACGAGTCCGAAGCCCGCTTGCGTAGCAAGTTTATTGCGGGCTTGAACAACAATGGATTGTTAGTTGCTACTGCGGTACTCATAGTAAATATCAAACTCATCTTCATGGGTTTTTACAAAACCATTTTGTTTGTAGAAGTCATTCGACTTACTACCTCTTAATGCTCCTAGCCGCACAGGCAAGTCACGTTGAGTTGCATCTTTCTTCACTAGATTAACAACATCCTTACCAATTTTCATATTCTGAAAGCGCGGCTCTACATAAAGGTGGTCCAAGAAAACATGGTCACCTTTATCCCGCACCACAAAGAACCCTAAAATCTCATCATCCGATTCAATTTTAAAGGTCTCATCTGGTACAAAGGATTCTAGAAACCTTCTTCTAACTCTCTCTTCATCAAATCGACCTAAAGCCTCTAAGCTTGACTTCATTGCAGCTGCTCTTATTTCAGCTAACTTATTCCCGTCAGATTGGGTTGATTTAACGTATTTCATGAAGCCTATTTCCTGCAACTAACGCCTCAAGCAGCAGCGCGCGTTAGCGCGTCCAGCCACGAAGTGGCGAGGCTGCCTTGACTTGTTATGAGTTTGAATGAGACTACAGATTTATTCGCCTGCCCCACCTGTAATTGAAAAATCTAAGGCACTACCATCTTTGGTATTGGCAAATAAGCGTGTTCCATCAGAACACTCAATACATATTTCGCCGACCCTTGGCCTAAACACCTTTGAGATACGCTTTCCCTCTAAAAGCTCCAAAATTGATCTAGCTTCTTGTTCCAAATTATCATTCAAGTGCAACCTTCCTTCTGACTCACTTAAGACTCATAACGCTTAGCTCAATTGCGGAGGCGCGACAGCGCCGGAGTCAATTGGAGCTGATTGTTATATGAACACTTATAGCTCAACGGTTTCATCTTCCAGCACTTTTCCCCAAAGCAATAATTTATACTTTCTATGGGTGGGATTAAAGTACGGGTCGTTTTCTATTAGATCAATAGCCCGCTCTCGGCTGTCAACATTTAGTATCCACATACCACCTACAAATATACCTTCTTGGTCTTCCTTGAACCCACCGCCGATCACTATTTCAGATTTATTTCGCCTGACATAATCGACGTGCTGCTGCTTATTTTCTTTTCGATGCTCCATCATTTCAGGAGCATCATCAAACAGAACTACCCAGCGCATTACGTTTCTCCAATTTCTAACTTCATATAACATTTTATTAATAGGCATGCTCAATCGCACTGGTATGATTTTTACCCGACCTCTAACACTATGATCTAAATAGAGTTTTAGCCTTTCAGACAAACCGTGCCATGTTGATGAGCATACGCATATGTATTTTTCGGTATGGCACACTATTTCGGCCATCCATTCACAATACATTTGATACTAATACACTTTCAGAAAGCACAAAAGACAGCGCGAGAAGGTGAATGCTATTCACCTCAGAAATAGTGTGCCATTTTTGAGATAGGGCATAAATAAACGGGTTATATACCCTGTTTCTTATTCGCTCACGCTGCCTGTAACTTCAATGTGAATGCAAGTAATTGACCCCATGCAAACCTTCTTGGTAACGGGAAGGAATGCGAATTTTTTTGTCAAAGCAATGAGCTAACTATTTGAATGTCACTTCGTAATTAAGTCGTATCGAAGTGTTGAGACTGATTTGGAAGTTGGGACTTAGGTCGCCGTTTTGTGTCATTTTGGCTTTGTATTGGGCGGCGTACATAGCGCCTAAGGTGTCGCTTGAGAAGCAACCAGACGCACCGTCTGTCTTGTGCTCAAAGTAACCTGCATTTTTAGTACGATATTGAACTCATTAAAAAGGCCGCCAATCGCTTGGCGGCCTATCTGGTCTCGGTGGTCATAATTCACTCCTTTAATAATAGATTCTGTTTACCTTTTAAAAAGGCGAAAAGTTCGCTTGCTTGGATGCTTTCAACCTGTTTCCCACGACGAACAGATAGCTTTCCAGTTTGAGCTTCTTGTTCACCGATTATGACGATATTAGGAATTTTAAGTTCAAAGCTGCGTTTTATTTTGCGACCAACGGAGCGGTCACCAAAGTCACATAAGACATTGATACCTTGTTGTTCTAGATCAACCCGTATTTTATTGGCATAGGCCAAAACGGAATCGTTCACTGTAGCTAATACAACGGGCTGAGGGTGTATCCATTCTGGTAACACGCCTTGAGATGCTTCGAGTAATATTCCTATCCAGCGCTCTATCGATCCATAGACAGCCTGATGCAAAATAATAGGTTGCTCCCTTTCCCCTTGATCGTTCTTAAATTCTAAATCAAAGCGTTCAGGTAAGTTGAAATCTAGCTGGATTGTACCGCATTGCCAAATTCGTCCTATCGCGTCTTGCAATGCCAGTTCAATTTTCGGTCCATAAAAAGCCCCTTCACCCACTTGAATGTCAAAAGAGACACTTTCTGCCTGACACGCTTCTTTAAGTATCTCTTCCGCCCTCTGCCACGAGGCATCATCGCCTAATGCTTGCTCTGGTTGAGTGGAGATTTTTACTTCCAAAGCTTGGTAGCCGTAATCGCTATAAATTTGTTTTGCACGCTGCAAAAACTGGCCAACTTCATGCTTAACCTGTGACCATGCACAAAAAACATGTGCATCATCTTGAGTAAACTGCCGCAAGCGTAGACAACCATTTAATGAACCCGATGATTCGTTGCGATGCACCAAACCAAATTCAAACAGTTTCATAGGTAAGTCTCGGTAGCTGTGAACACCTCGCTTGTACATGAGTATATGAGCAGGACAAGACATCGGTTTTAACGCGTATTCTTGGTCACCATTTTGCTCGCCGCCAAAGAACATATCTTGTGCATACATAGCCATATGGCCGGATATATGCCACAGCTCTTTTTTCATCAACTGAGGTGTACGTACTTCTTTAAAACCATATTGACGATAACAGCGTTGCATATGTTCTTGAATATTTTGAAATAAATGCCAGCCATTGGGATGCCAAAATAGCATTCCAGGTGCCTGCTGTTCTGAATGAAATAAATCGAGTTGTTCCGCAAGTTCGCGATGAGTTTTCATACCTTTCTCCTAATAAAAGGTTTTTAACGAAAAACTCTGAGCGAATAACAAGAAGTAGACATAAAAAAAGCTACCCCCCAAACAACCTTGTGGTCGTGGTGGTAGAGAAACTAGTTTGAGAAAAATTTAATAATGAATTCATAACAAACATTTTTAACACTTAACATTGATTCCATCAACGACTAATTTAGATGAAATTAGTGAAAATTCCTTTGGGTCAAAGCACCTTTGTTAAGGAAAAGGAACGCGATATGTTTGTGAGTAAAGCGATGAGTAAAATAACTGATACGCCAAGGCAATATGTTGAGTAACCAAAGACGCCGTCGATCACGAATAATAAATTAGGGCACACATACTTAAAACCTAGAAATTACCATTTTTTAAAACATGGGTGGCTTGTTATTCTTTCGTGGCGTCGCTTTACTACCAAGGTTTACGCGCTAAATCGTAAAATACAGTGATAATAAGACGTGTCTGACAAGCTGACCTGTTGACTTCTTGGTCTAGGCATAACGAATTCCGTCATCCTTGAATTTGTTATTTGAGACCAGCGAGTTATCGATTTGGCATCAATAAAGTTATGGGAGGCCTATATAGATTGTTGATTTGTTAGCTGGCACTCGCTAGTAATGATACCGACACGAGATAACCGTAATTGCTATATCATCCACGGCATATACCAAACGATTGGTATCATCTATTCTGCGAGACCAGAAGCCAGAAAGGTTTTCTTTAAGGGACTCTGGTTTTCCAATCCCAACAAATGGAGAGTACTTAACATCGGCAATTAGCTTATTGATTCGTTTCAATGTTTTATTGTCTTGAGTCTGCCAATAGACGTAACCATTCCAAGCTTCATCAGTCCATGATAATAACCTGTCACTCATCAATAAGCGCTCGCTGGGTCGTTTTACCCGCTTTAAACTGTGCAATTGAACGATTTAAGTGTTCAGCGTTAGCTGGAGAACGAAGTAAATGAACAGTTTCCATAAGGCTGTTGTAGTAATCCAATGACATTACAACAGCATCTTCAGAGTCACGACGAGTGATTACAGTAGTATCCGCATCGTTAATTACATTGTCCAAAACGGCTTTTAGGCCATTTCGGGCTTCGGTAAAAGAGACTATTCTCATTTTTTTTGCACCTCACTTGTACAGTATATGGAACAAGTTTGGTTTAAAACTAAGTACATGTACAGGATGTTGTGCATTACTTTGTCCTGGCAGCTAACACCTTGCTCACCGGAAAAATGCGAGCGTTAGCGAGTCCAGCCCACGTTTTTTGTGGGCGACTTTTAATGTGCTTATTATGCATTTTTCGTTACTTTGGTTGTATTGAAACCTTCCTCGGATGCTGGAGCCATAAAATACTTTGTAACCTGCTCAAACATGTCTGGCGTATCAGTATCCGCTCTTTCAGGCTGCTCTATACGTCTTTTTTCGATTTGTTCTAGGCAGACTTCATTTGGCAAATCAATGTATATCAAATTATGTGGAGCCCCGATTTCGGAGAAAATACTCCGAAACCAATCTCTTTGCGAACGAGTATTTGCTGGGAAGTCCATAACTACATTAGTGCCCGAAGACAAAATAGATTGAACAAGTTTTTTAATCTGTGGTTTAAGTAGATTTGAATATTCAATATAGTCATTTAGTGATGAGATTTTATTTGGGTACAGTGACGTAAGCCATTCATCTTCTGAAAGCAATACTGTGTTGCCATGCTGTGCAACCTCATAAGCTTTAGTTGACTTTCCCGCACCCATTTTCCCGCAGAAAAAAGTCAATTCACCTTTGTTCATAACTGCTCTCTATTTTGATGCATAACGCCCGCGTAAAACGCGCGAGGTACGAGCGTCGTATTTGACGCGCTTGTTATAAGGCATGGGTTATTGCCCAATCTTTGTATTTGATCACGAACTCTTTAGCTTCCGCCAATGTTTTTGGGTATGGAACTGATTCAGAGCTATTTGGATCTAGTCGAATTTTTTGAAATAGGAACCCATGCTCAATAAGGAATGATACTTTTTTCCATTGAGTATCGTCGGATTTCTTGGGCGCTTTAAAGTGCCTTCCTAGATTGAATGTTACTCCTTTACATATCGGGCATTCCATTTTCAAAGGGTATTCGGATGGAGCACCGTCGATATGACGCTTATGAGCAGTTTTACAAGAAAGGCATGCATATGACATTGAATACTCGGGCCCAGACACTTTTGCTTTAGGTTCGCTAGTTCTTAAACCGGCATCCCAGCGAAGTGCTTTTTTTGTATCTCGATCAGGGTTCATGTTTTGCCTTATAACATTTTATTAATAGGCATGCTCAACCGCACAGGTATGATTTTTACCCGATCTCTAAAACTCTGATCTAAATAGGGTTTTAGCCTTTCAGAAAAACCGTGCCATGTCGACGGACATACGTCTATGTATTTCTCGGTATGGCACACTATTTCGGCCATCCATTCACAATACACCTGATATTAGTACACTTTGAAAAAGCGTAATAGACAAAGCGAGAAGGTGAATATCATTCACCTCAGAAATAGTGTGCCATTTTGAGATAAGGCAAAAATAAACGGGTTATATACACCATCCTTCCCTTTGGTAAGGAGAAGGAACGCGATATGTTTGTGAGTAAAGCGATGAGTTAAATAATTGCAGCGCCAAGGCAGTATGTTGAGTAAACAAAGACCCCGTCGATCACGAATGTTCCAAGTTCACTCCATCCCAAAAATCACCAAGCAACTGTTCTATTTGATCAGGAAGATGTGGACTACGAATTCTGAGCAAGCTGCTTATTAACAGCTCCGTTTGAGTCGTTTTGAGTTCTATTAGTTGGCTTAGCGTTTTCGAGCTAGTGTTTGGATGTAACAAAAGCATATTTAGGTCATAACCTAATAAAAACGCCCCTTGCCGCTCAATATTATAATTGAGCCTTTCCGCAGGTATAAAATCTTCGTATAAACGATCGAATTCGACATTGGGGTATTCCGTCAAAATCGTTAGAAAATCAGCGATATCTTTACTGGTTTCTAGTTTCCGCTCTTGCCATGCAAGTAGCTTAAGCAGCACAAAGCCAGCCAACGAAGATACCTTCAAGTTTATGCCTTTACCAATGTCGATTAACACAGAATGATCAAAAGCTTCTTGAAAACCAGCAACAGACATAGTGATAGCATGCTCTGGTGGCCATTGAATTTCACCAGCGTTATCGGCAATGGAACCAAACGGAATTATATCTACAGGCAGTCTGCTTTCTTTGTGCATTAGACGGTGGGGCAATTTTGTATCGTTTAACTCAGGTTCTTCCAATAATGCATTTTTAACTGATGTAAAGTCGTCCCAGTTAGAGACCAAAATGGCCGTGTCTATATCATGGGTTTTTCGACCTGGGTCTCTATCAAAGACATGATAAAGCAACAAATCCCGTGCTGTAGCCCCAGCAATAAAATAAGGTATACCAAGCCGTGATGTCACACTAATAATGACTTCAAGTACCGTTTCAAATGCGGGGTTAAGCGGGTGTTTCAGTGTATAGATACTTTTCATAAATCATCCTTGCGACTTCGTGATTGCGGCTATCCATGCTCGCTTCCAGTTCTGCTACAGCCAATAAAGCTTGGCTTTTCTCCGTCCATTCTAATTTATCACTCCAAAAGACAGGAACGAGCCATAAATTACCTTCTGGATTCGGTCGACAATTCAGTTGAGCCAACTTTTTTTGAAGTGGTAAACGGGTAAACAATTGCAGGTCTTCGGGGTGAAGGTAATCGTTGAGCATTTGCGCTGCAACTTCTCCGCCCCAGTAATCGAACTCGTCCATTGCTATGTTTTGCCCATTGCCCTTATATTCAAGGCGAATTCCACCCAACTTAGGTCGAATAGCAAAACGATAAACGTCTACCCAAATAGCGAGCATGCGCTTTGAATCGAGTATTCGTCTTTTTTTCCCTAAGCTAACGAGAGATTCAGTTTCGAAAATTCCTAAGCCTTTGCTCACCATTCCTAATGAAATGTTCGCGCATTCTGCTATTTCTCTGTAAGAGCAATTTAGAATGTCGGGCTGGGACAGTAAAGCAAACAGAAGTTTCGCTGAACCTTCGCCGAACTTGTTGGATTTAGTTTCATTAACTAGTGCTTTTTTAGCGTTGCCTTTTTGCGACTCAACCCAAAGATGTAAGCCGTCATTATCAATTCTTATATTACCGGCAGCATCAATAAAATTTAGCCCATTTTTCGAGCATATACCTGCCAAATAAGGTGTAAGACGATTACAAATCAATAAGGTATTTGAAGCGCTTTCATTCAATAGCGCCTCTAGGCTTTCCTTTCGATGTATATTTTTTACCGCAACATTAAAGTGATAGTTATCATCATTAACTGTCAGACACAGTTCACCACAGGCGAAGCTGCTGCTATTTAGCGCGTCATGCTTCATGATTTTATCATTCGGCATAAACTGAGCTTTAATGTGAGTAGGCAGTAATGCCAGTGCATTGACCGCCAATGATGATGGCTTAGGCATAGTTAATATCACGTTATCAAAAATCAATGTTCACAATAGCACGTCGTTCATGAATCATGAACATAAATACACTGTGAACATCAAAATCACGAAAGTCTCCTCTCAATTTATTTTAGGTAACGCTCTTCCAAATGCTTTCTAAAATGCGCAGCATTCAGCACTTCACCCGTTGCTCGTGTGACCAGTTCATCCGTGGTGTGGAGTGATGCTTGTGACCAAATATTGTCGCTGAGCCATTGGAAGATGGGGCTTAGGTCGCCGCTTTGAATTGCTGCGTCTATGTCGACGGTTTGTGTCATTTTAGCTTTGTATTGGGCAGCGTACATGGCACCTAAGGTGTAGCTTGGGAAGTAGCCAAACGCACCATCAGTCCAGTGGATGTCTTGCATACAGCCGTTTTTGTAGTTGCCTTTGGTTGAGATGCCTAATGCGGCTTTCATTTTCTCATCCCACAGTTCAGGCACGTCGGTGTGTTCGATTACGCCGTTGATCAGATCGCGTTCAATTTCATAGCGAAGTATGACGTGGGCTGGGTAGGTCAGTTCGTCGGCGTCTACTCGAATGAAGCCTTTTGCAACTCGCGTATAAAGTTGAGACAGGTTTTCTTCGGCGAATACAGGGTCTTGGTGTGCGTTGAAGGCGTCTTTAGATAAGCGCGACAAGTGGGAAACAAACGCTTTGCTGCGGCCAACTTGCATTTCAAAGAATAACGATTGGGACTCATGAATCCCCATGGAACGCGCTTCGCCAACGGGTAAACCTGCGTAGGCTTTTGGCAAGCCTTGCTCGTAACGAGCGTGGCCAGTTTCATGAACGATGCCCATTAACGCTTGTACAAAATCTTGCTCGTCATAACGTGTGGTGATACGCACATCGGTCGGCACGCCGCCACAAAATGGGTGAACACTTTGATCCAATCGCCCGTGATCGAAATCGAACTTCAGTAGCTTCATGACTTCAAGCCCTAACGCTTTTTGAGTCTCAGCAGGGTAGGTGCCGGATGGCATGATGATGTTTGAAGACTTCTGTTTGTCGAGTGCTTTTTCAATGAGTTCTGGCAACCATGTTTTCACGTCTGAGAATAAAGTATTCAGTGATTCAGAGCTGGTTCCGGGTTCAAACTTATCGAGCATGGCGTCATACGGCGTTAAACCAAGCGCTTCACTGCGGATTTTGGCTTCTTCACGCGATAACGTGACAACTTCTTTCCAGTTTTTCTCGAACCCGACCCAGTCGTTTTCCTGACGCTGTATTCGCCACGCGTGTTCACATTTAGAGCCGGCTACGGATTGCGCTTGCACTAGGTCTTCAGGTACGAGCGTTGCGTGCTGCCAACTGCGTTTCATCTCACGTAGGCTGGCTTTTTGCTCAGTCGTTAACGCTGCTTGCTCTGCCCCTGCGAACCAATCTGCCAGTTGCGGTTGGGTCGAAAGGCGATGAATATGAACCGACAATTCCGCCATGGCATCGCCACGGGCATCGTTGCCACCAGAAGGCATATTGGCGGCGGCATCCCAGCCAAGTATGGACTGAGCATGGCCGAAGCGGTTAATCGTTTGGTAATGGGCGGTAAGTTTATCGTAATCAGACATGTTCCAGTGCTCTCTTCAATTCATATACGGTGCGATTTGGGGGCGTTTGGGTTTCGATCATAGTATTACACCGTTAATCATCCGAACAGTATCATCACGGGAGTTGACCACAAGTTGCACCTTTTCCCGCACAAGGCTCTTTTTAAGTCACGCTCAATCTCATTCAGTCAGGTTTGTGTATTTTGTTCTTATTGCAGTGACGGACAAAGGGATGACGAACGAGGTAATTCAGGGCACACTGTATACAAATCAAACATTTAAAAACCTTAATACCTGAGAAGCGCCTAACATGCCGAACCTGAACCGCGATACCAATACCGCGATCTTTATGATGTGTACGGGCGTGGCCTGTTTGAGTATTAACGATGCGATTGCCAAAATATTGATGGCGCATTATTCCCCGTTTCAAATATTGTTTATCAGAACCGTGCTGGCGTTCCCTTTTGCGTTATTTTTGGCGCTTTATTCTGGCGGTACAAGCGCATTGCGCTCCTATAAACCCGCCGTTCATGTTGTGCGCAGTTTACTGTGGATCGCTGCGACCATTATGTTTTTCACCAGTGTTAAGTACCTTGATCTGGCCAAAGCCACTGCGTTGATCTTCGTCGCGCCTTTGTTTATTGCCATTATTTCATCGGTCTTTTTGAAAGAGTCTGTCAGCCGCGCGAAATGGTTGGCCATTTTAGCGGGCTTTGTCGGAATGCTGATCATTGTGCGTCCCGGCTTGATTGCGTTCAACGCCGTGACAGCCTTGCCGATTGCCACGGCGGTGGTCTACGCACTCTTGATGTTAGGCGCTCGCCAAATAGACCCTCGCGAGAGTGTCTGGACACAGGTTCTGTATCTCACAGGCATAAGCGGAATATTAAGCGGCTTGCTCGTACCCTTTGTATGGACGGCCATTCGCGTTGAGGATTTGTGGCTGTTTGCTGCAATTACTCTGTTTGGTATAACTGGCATGGCATTGATGACGCAAGCCTTTCGGCTCGGCTCTGCGGTCGTTATTGCGCCGCTTGATTATACTGGGCTGCTCTGGGCAACGCTCTTAGGATGGCTCTTTTGGACAGAAATGCCCGATACGACAACACTTGTCGGAGCGATCGTCATTGTTGCCAGCGGCACTTATATTATTAAGAATGCGAGAAATACGGCTTAATACACTTTCTTCATCCTTAACCTTTGACCTGTCTACCGCTTTATACTTTAGCATTCCTATCTCAACGAATGACGAGGTAAGACAATGACAGATCATGAGTTTCTTAAACACGTCGAGAATAAAACGCTGCCTCCAGCGCAGTTTAATCACAACGGTCATTTACGGCTGGCGTTTATTCTTAATAAGCAATTCAGCTCCGCAAAGGCGACACAGGAAGTTGTACGCTTGATAAAAGGCTATGCGGAGAATTTAGGAGCCACATCAAAATTTCATGTTACGCTCACTTGCGCGCTGTGCTATTTCATTTTTCAACGTATGGAGCGTGCTCAGAAAACACAATCACTCGCTGAGTTTATGGTGATCAACTCTGATCTGATCAGCGAGGCTCCGATACTGTTAAGGTCGTTTTACCATGAAGCGACACTGTATTCTGACGATGCTCGACTAGGCTTTATACCGCCTGATAAACAAATCATCCCTGAACCTTATCTTTCGATTTTTAACACTTTAGAGGTGTCTGTATGTATTCCATAAAAGCGCTGTGTGACGAGTTTGGCTTATCTCGGTCTACGCTTCTCTATTATGAAAAAATGACCTTAATTAAAGCGCCGGAGCGTAACTCCGCCAATTATCGAATGTACTCAGACAAAGACAAACAACGACTGGCGCAAGTTTGCTTATATCGTCAGGTTGGTGTTCCTGTGAAAGACATTCTGCAAATACTCGACGGAGAAACACACTCTGATCGAACATTATTGGAGAAGCAATTAGAGCGCATTAATCAGGATATCCTTGCATTACAAGCTCAACAAACGGAGCTGCTTAAGCTGCTCAAACGACAGGAATGGACGAGCCAAGCGAAGCTAACAAAAGAGAGTTGGAGTCAAATGCTACGCGAAAGCGGTTTGAGCGAGGCAGACATGTGGGCGTGGCATGACCGATTTGAAGCACGGTTTCCAGATGAGCATGAACGCTTTCTAAAAGACCTTGGGATGTCCCAAAGGGAGCGAGAACACGTTAGAAGACGAAGCGAGCATACAGATCCAAATTGAATGTTTTTTTCCGTCTCTATTATTATCCCGAAATTTAAGGCCGCGAGGTTAATTATGAGCAAGGCTCAATTTTAATGGAGCCAACTTTACCTTCTTGACACAAAATACTTCGTTTTAGTTAAAAATAAGGATAAAACAACCCGTTTTTGATCTAAAGCTCTTAAGATAGAAGTTCCCTCCAAAATAAATGCTTTACTTAATGAAATCAGATTCAGTTTTAAAGAATAAAAAGCACTTATACGAGCGCACTTCCCCGTTTATTTAACTCAATAACAAAAGCGGCATATACTCTTGGTTACAGCACAAAGCCTGATTAAAACACACCGATCTAATTTAGTTTTATCTAAATTAAAGCAACCGAACCAACACCACAATATGAAGAAATAAAGACTTAAACATCAATGTTTTATATTAATTCTATTGTTTAAGTGCATATTCTAATAAATTGTGGATCTCTGGTTTTCATATAGCTTCATTCATCTTTGCTAAGGTAGTTTAGGTTCGAGCATTTAGTGAAGTCGAACCAAGTTGCTTGCCTAAATTCAGCTCGTTGGCCATCCGACATCTTAAAAGGGGACATCATGAAGCTGTCATTAAAATATCAAATCCTTTGTTTTACCTCATTACTTATTATTGTGATATCAGGGGCGCTAACCTGGAATGGTTACGACGAATTCAGTAAATTCAATGAAGAAGATGCTCTGCAAAAAAGTCAGGTAGAAACGTCTCTTATGGCGGAGTTGCTTGAGCAGAAAATTAACACTTACTTTAATGCCCTTAATAGCTTTTCTATCGATTTCAACGACAAAAATACGTTCGCCGACCCCGATCAGGTTTCACGAAATTTAGATCAATTAAAACGCACTCTACCTGATGCACAAGCCGCCTTTGTTGCCCTAAAAGATGGTCGTTCTTTCGAAAATGGTCGCTTCTTTCCGAATTTTAATGCCAAAGATCTGCAAAAAGAATGGTATGTACGAGCCTTTAATAATGAGAAAAACATCATCACCGAAACCTACTTTGGTGAGGGAGAACAAGCGGATGTCTTCGCGTTTGCCACTCCCATTTATCATAACAACCAAATCGTTGCGGTGGTTGCCATCACCCTCAAAGTCTCCGCTTTTACTGACTTTATTGATCAGTTAACACCGTCCAATAAAATCTTTGTATTTAATGACGCAGGCTACATATTGGCAGCACCGATCCAAGAGCTGCTGGGTAAAGACATCTACAAAGAAGAATCCAAATTCCGCGAATTCAGCCCAAGTAACTCGACATTACACTACCAAATTGACGTTGATGGCGAAGACGTCGATTTGACCGCTGTACATGCTCACCTACCCAATCGGGATTGGAATGTAGTCGCATTCAGTGCCGATGATGAAGTCCTTAAGCCCAGTATAGAAATGCTTATCAACTCATTTGCCTTGGTAATCCCTTTGATTCTGATCACTCTGGGCGTTGTGTACTTTGGCTTCATCCATCTGATATACAAGCCGATTGGGGGAGAACCAAAACACATTTCAGAAATATTATCGAACATAGCAAACGGTGATTTGTCTCAATCTCTGACGCAATCTGGCTCTGAAACAGGCATTTATCAATCCATTCTTGTTTTGAACACCAAATTGTCAGAAATCATCCGCAATAGTCTTTCTATTTCTGACAGTGTTTCGTCTGCTTCGGAAGAGCTTACCGTGGTGATGCAAAACACAGCGGATAACTCTCACAATGAACTGAGTGAAGTAGAGTCGATCGCCAATGCGGTAAATGAGCTTTCCAATGCGTCGGAAGAAGTCAGCCAAAACGCGACTCAGGCGGAAGAACAAGCCAAACAAGCAATAGACAGCATCGAACAAGGCAATAAGGATCTTGCTCAGTCTCAAGAACTGACTCATTCAATCAGCCAAGAAGTGCAGAACACCGCCGACATGATCGAGAAACTGAGAACGGAAACGATGAACATCGGAGAAGTAACCGATGTAATCAGCTCCATTTCTGAGCAAACGAACCTGCTGGCCCTGAATGCTGCAATTGAAGCGGCGCGTGCAGGAGAGCAAGGTCGTGGGTTTGCCGTGGTAGCCGATGAGGTGCGCAGCCTTGCCGCGAAGACCCAAGAATCAACGTCGATGATCCAAACCATTATTTCTACGCTGCAAGAGCAAGCTAAGCTCGCCAATGACAATATGATCAAGAACGTTACCGCAATAAAGCAATCCGTTGATCTTTCCGAAAACGTCAAAAGCTCATTTGACCAAGTGGTGGCCTTTGTTAACACCATCACCGACATCAACACCATGGTCGCATCCGCAGCGCATGAACAATTTAGCGTAACCGCTGATATTAACCGCAATACCACCAATACAGTGGATTTGGTCAATCAAAACGTTTCGGCAGTCGGACAAACTCAAGAAGCGGCAAAAGAACTCGCTGGGCTTGCTCTTTCTCAAAAAGAAGCTCTTTCATTCTTTACCTATAAATAAGGGAAGTACACGCTATGAATACAGCAAACGGTAAAGGCCATTCAGATCAACCGGAACAATCCAGAAGACGTTTATTTAAAAACACATTAGCACTGACGGGAGCTGCCGCGGTAGGCGCCAGCTTTTCAGGTGGTGCTGTAGCCGATCCTTTGACGCTGCGCTACCCAGATGTGAACGTCAAAGTACTCGATGACAGCTTTTTAAAATATCGCCTTTTCAACGCCAGTGTCGAGCGACTAGCAACCGGTATGCGTTGGGCAGAAGGCCCTGTATGGAGTGGAGACGGCCGCTACCTTTTGGTCAGCGATATTGCGAATAATCGCATCATGCGTTGGGATGAGATCACGAATCAATTTAGTACCTATCGCCATAATTCAAATTTCTCTAACGGCTTGTGCCGAGATTTAGAAGGTCGTCTCATTGCTTGTGAAGGTTCAACCACATCACAGGAAGGCCGACGCATTACTCGCACAGAACATAATGGGAAAATTACCGTATTGGCCGATAATTACAAAGGCAAACGCTTTAACTCACCTAACGATGTGGTGGTGAAGCGTGACGGTACGATTTGGTTCACTGATCCACCGTTTCAATCCGGCAGCATGTACGAAGGTCACATTGTCGACAATGAGCTTCCAGACAGCGTGTATCGTCTGGACCCTGTTACTGGAGAGATTGAAGCCGTCATTACAGACATTGCTGGCCCTAACGGCCTATGCTTCTCGGCGGATGAATCCGTTCTCTACGTTGTTGAATGCTTATCGAAACCCAATCGTATTATTTGGGCATACGATGTCAAAGACAGCGGTCGCCTTGGACGCCGCCGTAAATTTATCGAAGGCATCAACCATGGCGGAATTGACGGCATTAAATGCGATCAAGACGATAACTTATGGTGTGGTTGGGGAAGCACGGGGGCATTGGGAGTTAAATCCGAAGAACTGGACGGTGTGATGGTGTTCAATAAATCAGGGAAAGCGATCGGACATATCTTAATACCTGAATACTGTGCCAATCTATGCTTTGGCGGAACAGAAGGCAATCGACTCTTTATCGCCAGCTCGCACTCTGTTTATTCGCTGTACGTTAACACGCGCGGCGCCACGTTCGTCTAGCGATTAAGAGCGTCTCTGGCGAGACGCTCTTAATCCGTTATTTAAACGATTTAACCAATACCGATGTATCCATTCGCCATCGTCAAAAGCATCCGCTAACTTAAGCAATTTTGTCCCACTCTCATGTATAATTAAGACGTAAGATACCTACTCAATAGAAAGAACAGTGAGAGGTTCGCATGTCGAGTCAATGCAGTGATCAAAATCGATTTCAGTTCGCTAAAAGCAGTGCTGTAGACGATATTGTCCTGCTCAACGCTTCTATGACCGATTTCACCTATGGCAAACATGCCCATGAAGAGTTTTCGATTGGTGTCACACTCAGAGGGCGACAAGATTTTTTTGCCGTCGGCCAATTCCATAAAAGCCATCCAGGCAGTGTTATCATTCTGAATCCAGACGACGCACACGATGGGGAGTCAGGTGGAGACAAAGCCTTAGAATACAAAATGCTGTACGTTAAACCAGAGCAACTGACACCTGCGTTGAGCGCATTAGGCATGCCACATCCAGAGCATTTTCGCGTCAAGCATACGGTCAGTCAACAGGATACATTACGCGATCAGGTTCTACGATTGGCATCGCTAATCGAATCAGACGGCACAACGTCCAGCGAGTACGAATCCGGGCTGTTCGAACTGGCGGAGCAGTTGGTTCCTATGCAAGAACAAAGTGTCTTACAACCCGCTTCACGGATGCATCGCCTACTCAACAACGCGAAAGAATACTTGCAAGATAACTACACCAAAGAGGTGGCGCTGGACGAGTTGTGTCAGGTTGCCTGTTTGTCAAAGTTCCACTTTTTAAGAAGCTTCAAAGACTATACTGGTATGACGCCACATCAGTATTGGTTAAACATACGAATTAACCGTGCCAGACAAGCGCTCAAAAGTGGCATACCCGTTTCAAACGTTGCAAATACATTTGGGTTCAACGATTTAAGCCACTTTAATCGACGTTTTAAACCCGTATTTGGGATGACGCCTTATCAATATCAACGGCTCATTTTGTCGCCGTAACGCGTTTTTGATCAAACCTCCATTTTTATACTTTCATTATCTGTAGCCATTGTCTGTCGTCATTAACGACGGTAATTGCCTACATTAGAGGAATCGTTATGCTGGAAATTTTTGTATTCGCCTTTGGTATCATGTACACCCCAGGTCCCGTTAATATGATCTCATTGTTTGCGGGTATTCGTGGCGAAAGCTGGCGGGCACTGCGTTTCTGTGCTGGCGTCGGCAGTGCGATGGCCATCATGTTTATCGGGATAGGCTACGCGGGGAATGCCATTATCCCTAAGTCGGTGCAAAGTGTGATTGCGATACTAGGGGGGCTTTATATCGCTTACCTTGGTTACAAGGTCATGAAAGCGAGCTTTAAGTCGTCGGTTGCAACGAGCTTGGACACGACCAATATGCGCTTTTCGACGGGCTTACTTATGCAGTTGAGCAACCCGAAAGCACCGGTGGTGATTCTGCCCGTGGCGACGGTTCAGTTTCCAGCGGCTCATGTCGAAGGAATCATGATCGCCATAATGTCGCTGGCTTTGGGTTGTCTGGCTTTTGGTGCACCAACGAGTTATTTACTGGCGGGAAATCAACTGAAACAAGCGGCGTTGAATCCGAATGTTATGAAATGGGTCAACCGCGTTATGGCACTGCTTTTGTTCTACATTGCTATTCAGTTTATTAGCAATGCCATAACACAATCATAAAGGTTATTTGAAAGATTTCACCAACACGGATGTGTCCATGCGACCAAGCCCCTGTTCTTGAAGGCGAGCGTAACGCTCATCGGTTTCTTTGGTCATCGGCATATTGATGCCCATACGCTCAGCTTCTTCAAGGCAAATACCCAAGTCTTTACGCATCCAGTCAATGGCGAAGCCAAAATCAAATTTGTCCTGCGCCATGGTTTCTAGACGATTCACCATCTGCCATGAACCCGCAGCACCGTGTTGTAATGTCTCCACCACTTGGGGCACGTCCAGATTGGCTTTTTCAGCTAGCAATAAGGCTTCGCTCAGACCTTGCAGAATACCCGCAATACAGATCTGGTTAACCATCTTCGCTCGCTGCCCTTGGCCGCTTGTTCCCATTAGCTGAACCTGCTGTGCGTAGCTGTCTATGATGTCTTTGACGGAATTAAATACGGACGCTTCGCCGCCACACATTACGGTCAATTTACCGTTTTCTGCCCCAGCCTGCCCACCCGACACTGGCGCGTCAATAAAGCCAACACTCTGCTTTTGGCTGGCTTCAAACAGTTCTTGAGCAAGATTGGCAGAGGTCGTTGTATGATCTACGAGCACAGCTCCTTCTTTCATGGAGGATAATACGCCCTCATCACCATAGATTACGCTGCGAACATCATTGTCGTTGCCGACACACACAAACACCACATCGGCACCGTCTGCAGCGAGGTTCGGAGTGACGCCGAACTTGCCATCGTAATCCACTGCCCACTGTTCCGCTTTACTCGAAGTACGGTTATAAACAGTGACATCGTAACCCGCTTTTGCAAGGTGTCCGGCCATTGGGTATCCCATTACACCTAATCCGATAAACGCGACTTTTTGTTTTTGCATAACCTTCTCCTTCGTGGTGTTAGAACGTGTTAACTACATTAAAACTCAAATTGACCTATGTCAATATAAAAATAGAATTGACCTATGTTAATTTCAAAATCGATATTTCGCTGACCTTCCGTTACACTCTTCTGCATCAACGATCACAACATGAGTGCAGTACATTGAGCGAGGCAAAATTTCGAACGTTAGCGCGTAAAATTCGCAACCAAATCGAGATAGGACATTTTAAAGAGGGTAGCAAACTCCCAACTCATCGAGCCCTCGCAAAAGAATACGGCACGACACCTATGACGGCAGCAAAAGCCTATCAACTACTGGCGGAACAAGGGCACATTGAATCCCATGTTGGCCGAGGTAGCTTTGTCAAAAAAGACACGTCACTCAAACATGTCATTCGCTCACAACCTGATCAGAATGAATGGAATTTCTCGATCTTACAACCTTGTTTAGGGGAACACCTCGATTCTCTTAATAATGAGCTTAAGAGCTGTTTTAACGATATCAACAACCCCGCTTTGTTTGGCTATATCGAAGAAACGGGAGATCGATCTCATAAAGAGGCAGGTAAAACATGGATGAGTCATTTTGGCTTAGAAATAGACGAGCCTGAGCAAGTATTGCTGACCAACGGTGCCCAACATGCGCTATCAACTCTTATTCAATGCTACTCGGAACCGGGGGATAACATTGCCGTTGAAGCGCTGACTTACCCTGGCATACTGTCCATCATTCAATCATTAGGTAGGCATGCAATAGAAATTGAAATGGACGAAGAAGGCATGTGCCCCGACGCGTTAGAAAAAGCGTGTTTAGAGCAGTCCGTGACGATGGTCATTGTCATCCCATCACATCAAAACCCGACGACAGTAACTATGCCAGAAAGCCGTCGAAAGGCGATTGCTCATGTTGTTAATAAAACACAAATTTGGCTTGTAGAAGACGATCTGTATGCCTTTCTCAACAATGAAATTGTTGCCCCTATCTGTAATCTATCTAAAGATAGAGGCTTTTACATTAGCAGCTTATCAAAGGCGATCAGCCCCGGTATTCGTTGCGGCTACATTAAAACACCGCCTTCTCAAACAGAACACCTAGCGTCCTTCATCCGGACGAGTATTTGGTTAAGCGCGCCCTTAATGTTTGAGTTTGCCACCCAACTCATAAAATCACAAAAGGCGTTTGAATACGCAAGCAAACAAAAAGCCATTGCAGTGCAACGGCAAGACACTGCTGCACAGATTTTGAGCGATTTTAAGCTGGCATCACAAGCGAGCAGTTATCATATTTGGCTGCATCTTCCGCACGCTATACGCGCTTCTGACTTTGTGACATTAGCGAAAGAGAAGGGCTTAATCGTCAGCAGCGGCCAGTTCTTCAGTCACACACAAGGCGAATCAAGTGTTCGACTTTCCTTAATGGCAATCGCGGACGATGATAGATTGGTTGAAGGGCTAAACGCGCTGAAATCTCTATTGCAGGATTTAGCTCGAACGTAAAGAGCCCGTTAAGAGGATGCAAGGAGATACGATGGCAAACACACAGACCGACATCCCTGTCTGCGTGTTACCTCGTTCGTCGCCTCACTGTTTTTACTGACTCATCAGTTTCATCCCGAACAAAAACATAACGCCGCCTGACAATCGCTCTAGCCAACGCTTAGCGTTTTGAATTCGGGACTGGATCGCACTCGTGGTGAACAAACACGCCACGAGTGAAAACCAAATAAAGTGCGCGATCGCAATATAAACACCGTAGACTAGTTGCACGCCAATGCTTGTCTCTGGACTAATCACTTGACTAAACAGAGCAACAATAAACAGCATCGTCTTCGGATTAAGTACATTGCATATAAATCCCGACATGAACGACGCTTTTAAGCCTTTTTGAGTCTTCAGTTCAAGTGGTTGGCTTGCATTCAGGCTGGCATTCGAGCTTTCATTCGAAACAACGGGGTTAATCGAGTTTCGTTCGTCTGAGTTTCGCTCGCCTAAATGCGATCGACGCCATTTCATTATCTTTCTCAAATCTGGCCACAACGCACTACCACCAAGCCATAACAGGTAGCCTGCTCCCAATATTTTCATCGTATTTAACAACCACTCTTGTTCAGAAAGCAGCATTCCAAGCCCCACCAGCGTGTAAAGCAAATGCACAGAAATCCCCGCGCCGATACCCAAGGAACAAATAATTCCTGCCCGCCTTCCGTTGGAGATAGCCTGCTTGGTTATCAATACAAAATCCGGCCCCGGACTGATCACCGCTAAAAGCGTAATCACAACGACAGAAAACAACTCGATAGATAAATTGAACATAGAAAACCTCAACATTCTGTGAATAATGTAAGGATGAACACTTTATTTAATGAATAAAATCGAGTTTTTATAGGAAATAGTGTGAGTAATTTTCACAGAAAGCGCTCATTGCCGCCATTAAGTGCCCTGCCAGCATTCGAAGCGGCGGCTCGCCATCAGAGCTTTACAAAAGCAGCAGAAGAATTGCACGTTACCCATGGCGCGGTTAGTCGTGCCGTATTGTTCATCGAAGAACGCCTAGGAATCAAGCTCTTTACTAGACGAAATCGTCGGGTATTTTTAACTACGGAAGGGCAGCGGCTGTTTAAAACCACCGAGCGCATTTTAGATGAGCTGAATCAAACGACAGAAGACATGCAGCGACACCAAAGCCACTCACCCTTTTTGGTGGTTTCCTGCGAGCCGAGTTTAGCCATGCGTTGGCTCATGCCAAGGCTTGGAGAGTTCCACGCCTTGCACCCTGAATTAAATGTAGAGCTGAGAATGGCTGGCGGTCCAATCGATTTAATTGCCAGCGGATGTGACCTCGCCATACGCCGCAATGATTTCGGTATTCCCGACGATCACCAAGTGACCGACTTATTCGAAGAAACGTCTGGCCCAGTTTGCACTTCCCTCTACTGGAGCAGTATCGATAGTAACCTTGATAAGGCCACATTACTTTATAGCAGAACACGACCCAATGCTTGGGAAGAATGGCGTAATGCTACCAATGCCATAACATCACAAAAAGAAACACAACAAACAGCGCAGTACTTCGATCACTTTTTCTATGCTTTACAAGCAGCTCAAAGTCACTTGGGCATTACCATTGGATCTCAGCCGATCATTTCAGACGATTTAACTTCAAAAAGGCTAATGGCTCCATTTGGACTTAATGCAACAGGATATCGCTACGTTATGCTAAGCCTTAACGCACTTACAATTGATCCGAGAATTGACGCATTCCAGACATGGTTGTTGACGCATTTGAATCAAAGTCAAATCAAAAAAAAGCCCGATTAAGTTAACTCAATCGGGCAAAGATAATATCACAAAGGGAATAGTGAAATTCGGTACAGCGATCGCCTAGATCTTATCTGCAATTACCTTATCTACAGAGTAAGAGCCTGCTCCACTGAAGAACAAAGAAACCGTCACAGCCAAAAGGCTTAACGCGTATTCATAGCCGTTGCTGGCCATGAATAAACCATTAGAAAAATGAACCGTTACAATAGCGATGAGCATAGTAAAAGCCAAAGCCACGGAAGCAGGACGAACCAACAAGCCGATGACTAATGCTAACCCACCAAAAAACTCTGCACTTCCTGCCAATAATGCCATTAGGTAACCTGGCTCCATGCCCATGGATGCCATCCACTGCCCGGTGCCTTCAAGGCCATAACCACCGAACATGCCAAACAGTTTTTGCGCACCGTGGGCCATGAAGATGATCCCAACAGGTAAGCGCAAAATTAAGCTGGCGATACCGGCATTGGAGTGAAGTACTGTGCGAATAAGCGAAGCGTTCATAATCGTGTTCCTATTAAAATTTAAAGTCTGTCGTCTTAGCACATAGGTCGATACATCTGGTTCAACCGCTGCGTCGTTTCTCAATAATGCCTACTATAACGGCTCAAGAAAAAATGAAAATCGGATATATTTAAAAAATAAATTCAATTTTTTTGAATGATAATTAAGGCTATAAAAGAGTCAGACACGACTTAAATTTAAAAGTTCTCCTTTTATTTTTTATTCATTATTTTTGCATATTTATGAGTCAATCTGAGCAGCACGCGAGGCCTTTTTTTGAATACCTTTAAACTACAGCCAAAATATGAATAGCAATTTTCCAGTAGTGGCAGCAACGACCGTTACTGGTTCCACGCGAAATTCAAGTGAAAGACGTGAAATCATTCCAAAGCCATGAAGACCGTATCCTAGGTCTGCAATCAACAGTAGAGATCCAAGTATTTTCGGCATAAATTCCGATTTAACAATCACCCCCACTACCACGACACCATGGTAAGCAAAGAAGATTGCCCAAATTAATTCGCCAAATTGATTCAACTGAATTAACAACATTACATTGTCTGCTTCAGCTCCAGAAAACATGATTGTGAAAACCTCTCGCTAGGAAAGGTGTAAACATAGCCACGTTTTGTTGTAAGAATGTAAAAATGTACCAAGGTACAATAGATAGTGTTGACGTTAGCCCATAAAGTAGCCGGAAAGTGAAATAACGACCCGCAGGCTTTAATATGGACAACAATCAAACAACTTTCGCAACACTAGGCAAAGCGATCGGATACGCGAAACAAGTATCTGGCAATGTCGAAGTGCATTCCATTGATGGACAGGTGCGAATGTTAGAAATCAAGGATTCGATTTTCTACGCGGAAAGCATTATTGCTGTTGGCAACGGCAGTGCGACGATTGTCTTTGATGACGGTACAGAGCTATTCATCGACAACCAGTCAACGGTAGAAATTAACGATTCTGTATACCACTTCGACAATGACGTCGTTGACAATGAAAATACAGGCGTTGACACTGATACGGTTTCGGAAGAAGCTTTGCAACAGGCTATTTTAGCAGGACAAGACCCGACTTTAATTCAAGACGCGCCAGCGGCAGGTGACTCGTTAATCAACAGCGAAGAATCCCCCGTATATGTCTCTATCGACAGCGAATATGTCATAAATACACCTACCTTTGGTTACGATACGGACAATTTCAATCCCATATTAATCAGCAGTGGTAATGACGACACCGACATTGGAGAAAGCCGCACTTATTCAGCGTCGTCTAATACCTCTGAAACAATAACTGGTACTTCTATCCCTCAGGGTACTGATACAGGCGGTACTAATACACCTCCGATTGAACCCACAACTGACCTGCAGCCGTCGAGTGACGAATTCGATACCTACAGCGCAAGTATCGATGTCAATCTCATCACCTCAGACAAAACCATCAGCTCAGATGAATCAGCGCCTGAACAAACGGTCGCCATTTCAGGCTGGGTGTCTGGGGATGCTCAACCTGGCGATACGGTTACCATATCACTTGAGAACAACGTCATTGGGGAAACCGCTGTAAGTGAAGAGCAGGATGAACAAGGTCGCTATTTGTTTAACGTCGAAGTATTGGGCTCTACGCTTGCACAAACGTCACTCGAAAATCCCTTCATCACAGCAACCGTGAGCAACACGTCAAAAACAGGCAGCGCCAGCAGCACTGAAATTTATAAAGTCGATTATGACGCATCCAATATCTACAGTGCCAGTATCGACGTTAATCTCATTACCTCTGACAAAATCATCAGCTCTGTTGAATCAGCGCCAGAACAAACCGTCAGCATTTCAGGCTGGGTATCTGGAGATGCTCAACCGGGAGATTCGGTTGCCATATCGTTAGAAAATAATGTCATTGGCGAAGCCGCTGTAAGTGAAGAGCAGGATGAACAAGGCCGCTATTTGTTTAACGTCAAAGTATTGGGCTCTACACTTGCACAAACGTCACTCGAAAGCCCGTTCATTACTGCAACCGTGAGTGACGCGTCAGAAACGGGCAGCGCCAGCAGCACTGAAATTTATAAAATCGATTTGTACGCAGATATTGAGGTATTTATCGATGAAGCGAATGGAAACCAGCAAATCGATTTTGACGAGCAAGAAAGCGTTAAAGTCGGCGGCTGGATAGAATCAGGTGGTGACGTGCTCTCGATCGAGATTTCCGATGAAAGCGGCAATGCTATCAATATTTCCGATGCCATTACCCTTGAAGAAGAAAGCGGGTGGAGCTACTTCGAATCTAATATCGACATGAGCGCTTTAAGTGACGGAACACTGTCAGTGATTGTAAGCGCTACTGACGCGGCAGGTAATTCAAGTGTCTCTGAGACTCTGCAAATAGATAAAAACACCAACCAAGACAGTGATATACTGAGCGAAAGATCTGAATTAAACACAATGTTAGACAGCACCTTGTCAGCCGCAAACTCCGATTACTTCACATCTGATTTCGGGTACGCTATCCAAATCGACGGGTAATTAAGAGTACTAATCGCTCGCTATTTTATTTTTTACGGAGTTATACTTGCCATTACACTTTCGTCCCTCATACACTTGGCTTCAGGAAAGCCCATTTTATCAGGTTGATTTTGTATGACTCCCTCTCTCGACACACTATGCCATAGTCAATTTGATTGCAGGCTAGATAACCCTACTCTTCTAAAAGCAATTACCAACCTTTGCGAAGCGACAGATTCAGGGTTGCTACTGCATTCAGCGAATGGAACAGAGATTTTTCGATTTTCATCCCTTCGTACACGTCAGGCTCAACATCAGGTGACGTCTATACTTGTTCACCACTTAGAACGCATTGGCACCGTAAAACTGAACGTTATTGACCCAGATAAAGCGGATGCAATCATGATGTGCGTTAAGCAAATTATTGAATCTTCGTTAGATCAAGACGTAACTTCAGAGAACAATGAAAACCATCATTTTCGGGATATTCTCAACGCCGCCCCTATTGCGATTAGCTACATAAATGGTCAAACAAGGAACGTTGAGTTCATAAACCCAATGTTTCAAGAAGTGTTTGGTTACTCCTTAGACGATATTCCAACGATGGATGATTGGTTGGAGCGCGCCTACCCAGACGAAAGTTTTCGCAATAACATAATTGCATCACGGTCACAGAAAATTGCGGATTACCGCACGCTTGGCCTTCCGGTTCCCGATATAAGAACTCATGTCGTTTGCCGAGATGGAAGTACACGCCAAGTGCTTCAACGAGTGCGTTGGCTAGGAGAACACAGGGTCACCAGCTATATGGATCTGTCTGCATTGTCGGAAACGGAAAACCGAATGCAAACGCGATATGGCATGCTCGAAATGCTGCTTACAAACGCCACGTTGGATGAAGTCCTTATTTCCATTGTTAGGCGTATTGAAAACAATATTAATACAGGATCGCGGTGCTCGGTGCTGCTTCTGGATAAGACGCACACCTCATTCGAAAAAAGTTACGCGCCGAGTCTCCCTAAAAACTACAACGACGCCATAATCGGTGTTCAAATTGGATTGGGGGTTGGATCCTGCGGCACCGCTGCGTATCTTGGCAAAAGAGTGATTGTCGAAGACATCATGACAAATGAATATTGGCGCGATTTCACCGCACTCGCTCAGCTAGCTGGAGTACAGTCTTGTTGGTCGCAACCTATCTTAAACTCTGCGGGCGATGTTCTTGGTACGTTTGCAATCTACAACGACACGCCATCAAGCCCTAATAATGACGATATCGATCTCATTGGTTTCGCTGCTCGCCTAGCGGCCATAGCGATAGAAAACCGCTCAACCCAACTAGACCTTGAAAATTGGGCTTTTTCCGACCATTTAACAGGACTGGTGAACCGCCGCCGGTTCTTTGAATTAGCCGAACGTTCTCTAGTAGAGTCTTACCAACAACACATTCCTATGTCTGTTGTTATTCTTGATGTCGACCGATTTAAAAAAATCAACGATCAGTTCGGTCATATAGTCGGAGACAACGTACTGAAAGCGTTAGCGAAATGCAGCAAGCATGTCATCGGTAATCAAGGAGTCGTCGGGCGACTTGGTGGAGAGGAGTTTACGATTCTGCTCCCTGAATCAAACTTACTACAAGCGACCAGTATTGCCGAATCTCTCCGACAGGAGCTTGCCAAATTGTCTACACCTGACGGCTCCGAAGATATTGTCAAATTTACAGTATCATGCGGTGTCAGTAGCAACGATGACCTAGAAATTAGCCTTGATGAATTAGTAAGTAGAGCAGACCACGCTCTGTATCAAGCAAAAAGAAACGGTCGAAATTGTGTCATTGCTTATCAACAGCCTGAGTGAGTATGAAAACTTAACACTCACTCATTCCCTCCTACAAAAAATTACAATACCAGCACCATTACAGTGCAAAGTTTCTATACTCCGGCGTTTTCCTCGCTAAAAAAGGTCTTTCTCACTTCTTAAGTCCATTTTAAGTATGGCGCACTTGTTGCTTATACCCCTAAAAGCCCTTAGGAGAAATAGTATGTTGCTAACGCCTGGCATAATCGTACTGTCACATCTATCAGATAGTGGAAAACTTGTTCTATTCGGAATCCTCACTCTATGCGCACTCACGCCCTATGTTGGATTAAATGCGCTGCCCTCCAGTACAGACCTGCCCTTGGTCTCTTTCCTGCTGGCCAGTTATTTTTTTATAGCAAGCCAACGGCTGAGCCGTATGCGAATACGCTCATTAATGGAACACATCACCGCCCTCAAGCGCGAGGAACAAACCCTTCCTTTGACAGAGCAAGACAAGGACTTCAACAATATTGCAAACCTAGTGAATGGATTGCTTCGCGAGCTAGACCGAAAAGAAGAGCTGTTAAAAAACTGCTCAATGGAAGCGGAATACACCGCGAAAGAGCTTCAAAACTCATCTTCTCAAGTTGCCTCTGGCGCTGAGCAAGAGTTTCAAGCATTAGACTCGCTGGCCGCTACAAGTGAAGAAATGAACGCCACTATTTCTAATATTGCAGGTAACTTGGACAGCACCAGCGCCAAAGCACTCAGTACGTTGTCGGAATCCAAGCAAGGTCGAGAGGTCTTGCTGAATTTAACGCATCGGCTAAAAGAGGTGGGCAGCATGGTGACTCACAACCAAGAGCACATTGATTCACTCACTCAAAGCGCGAATGAAATCTCGTCCTTTGTCGATCGTATTAAGGACATAACGTCGGAAATCAACCTACTCGCCTTGAACGCTTCCATCGAATCCGCACGCGCGGGAGAAGCAGGTAGAGGGTTTGCTGTCGTCGCTGATGAAGTCAGAACTCTCGCGAGAAATACGGCAAGCGCCACTTTAGACATTTCAGAGCTGGTTTCGAGTATGAATGACAGGGTCACGCTGTCGTATAAAAACAGTCAGCATCTCGACACATTAACCAATCAGGCACAGCAAACCTTAGAACACGTTACCTCATCACTCAGCTCCATTGAGTCTGCCGCGAATGACACACAGGAAGAAGTCGTCATGTCACGTGCAACGATGGAAGAATTTCGTCTAGCCAATGAACAAATGTCGCAACGTTTACAGCACCTTGCCTCCGTAAGTGAACTAAACTCAAAGAGTAGCCGAGACACAAAAGACATGGTTCGTTATTTAGAATGGCTTTCTTCTAAGCTCAAACCGCAAGGAGAACTTGTATGACACTGACACTCTTTATAGCCCTCTCTATCATTGTCGGCTTGTCATTCCTCGCCGTCTTTAGCACTGTTTGGTCTAAAAAGGCGGCAAAAGACCGAGCCATAAATGGTCTAGAAGGCCTTAAACAGCTCATCGGTATTATTAAACTGATTCAACAACACCGAGGTATTCACTCAGGTTACTTAAACGGTAAAACCGACTACAAAGGTAAACTCGCGTCGCTGGAAACGGATATTCAACATCGCTTTACCGTACTTAAACAATTTGAGGAAACACACAGTTTTAAACAAGGTTTCGGAGCAACAGAACTTCAACACCGTTGGAAGCGACTCACTCAAGCAAGCTTTCAATCCAGCAACGAAAGCTTCAGAGCACACTCTGGGCTGATTTCTCGGCTTTTAGACACGCTCTGGGATGTATCAGACAAGTTTGGGTTAACAACGCACCCTGATGCCGCAATTCGAGAGCTTGCAGCGCAATTCGTCCGAAACATTCCAGAACTAACAGAATCGATCGGTCAGATACGAGCATTGTCCGTTCAAGCGGCAAGCCATAATGAAGTCAGCGCCGACAAAAAGCTGCAACTGTTGTACACCTTGTCGCGTATTGAATCTCGATTAGTTGGGTTGGATCAGCATTTTCCAGAG
Organism: Marinomonas balearica; assembly: GCF_004362145.1. Classification (GTDB taxonomy): domain Bacteria; phylum Pseudomonadota; class Gammaproteobacteria; order Pseudomonadales; family Marinomonadaceae; genus Marinomonas; species Marinomonas balearica. The sequence continues at coordinate 73,949 of NZ_SNXC01000002.1, read as the reverse complement.
CGCAGTATTAAACATATTTCCAGCTTTATCGCTGTAATTCGCCAAGGAATTGAAAACCAAAGTTTAAGAGATCAAGACCCAGATGTATTGTTCAAAGAAGCCACAGAAGTCATTGATCAACTGTACGAAGGCGTACTAAAAGGCTATTCAACCTTGAGAGAAAAAGTCATCAAGTAACGACCAATTAAGCTGCTGAAAACCTTAATTTGGCAGCTCTCATGGTGCGAAAAATACCGGATGGCAGCCAAATTATGTTTTCCTTTCGTTTTGGCTCCCTTTAATTGACCATGACGATAAGTGTTCTGTCATTCCTCAGAGTAATCAATCTACGTCATTTTAAAAGCGCTTCAAACTGGCTACACTCACACACTGATTGAGTAGATACGCCCATTGCTACATGGTACAACATGTATATGCACCTACATGCGCGCGACTCATCGCTTGTCACTGCCTAAAAGAAGTTGTTTTGTCGGAGACCAAACATTGAATAACGAGAGAGAGAAGTCAGGCTTAGCTTTAGATCTTACCCACGCGAAGTTAGCACAGTATTTGCCTTTCCTAGCATGGATGAAAGCATCGACCCAAAAATCCATCTATTCTGATTTTCTCGCAGCTTTAACGGGATTGATCGTTGTTCTTCCTCAAGGTGTGGCGTACGCCTTAATTGCGGGCGTGCCTCCTGAGTACGGCTTATATACCGCCATTATCGTTCCTATTGTAACCGCACTCTTTGGTTCATCTTGGCATCTTATTTCAGGCCCCGCTGCGGCCATTTCAATCGTCGTGTTAAGTATTGCTAGCAGTGTTGCCGACAGCACTCAATCGGACTTTATCTCTGCGGTTCTGTTGCTGACATTTTTGGTCGGGGTAATCCAGTTCGGGCTCGGTATCGCTCGGTTGGGCGTTCTCGTCAACTTTATCTCACATACGGTCGTGATTGGATTCACCGCGGGTGCAGCGCTTTTAATTGCGACCAGTCAATTTAAGTATGTTTTGGGGGTTAAGCTTGAGTCAGGGCTGTCGTTTCTAGCAACATGGAACCACGTATTCACTTCACTAGGGCAAGCTAATGTTTATGATATCGTCATTGCTGCCAGTACCATCGTCTTCACTTTGATCGCAAAGCGATTAAAGTCGCCTATTCCTCCTATGTTGTTGGGAATGCTTGCCAGCATTTTAGTGTGTTTCTTGCTTCAAGGTACATCACATAATGTCAGTATGGTGGGTGCAATGCCGTCTGGTTTACCTGTTTTTTATGTGCCGAATTGGTCGCAGGACCTGTTCAGTGCATTATTACCCGGTGCAACAGCACTGGCGATTTTAGGACTCGTAGAAGCGGTTTCTATTTCTCGCGCCATCGCCATTAAATCGGGCCAGCGAATTGACGGTAATCAGGAGTTTATCGGCCAAGGGCTGGCAAATATGATTGGAAGCTTTTTCTCGTGTCATGCGGCTTCTGGATCGTTTACACGCTCTGGAGTGAACTACGACGCTGGCGCGAGAACACCACTGGCAGCTCTGTTCACGGCTTTTATGCTCATATTGGTTCTTTGGTTCGTGCCCAACATAACGGCTTATTTACCGCTGTCTGCAATGGGCGGTGCCATTATGCTTATTGCATGGAATCTGATTGATTCAAAACATATCCATCATATTTTTAAGAGTAACCGGCAAGAGTCCATCATTCTATTAGTTACCTTTTTTGCGACACTCTTTATGGCACTGGAATTTGCCATTTATCTTGGCGTATTGGTTTCTTTGTTAATGTATTTAAAACGCACGTCTCAGCCTAGAGTCATGAATGTCGCACCAAAATCTTACGAACCAAGCATTGATCTTCGTAGCGTCGAACGTTTCGATCTAGACGAGCTTGAAAAGGTCAAAATTATTCGAATTGATGGCTCGATCTTTTTTGGCGCTGTTAACCACATTCAAAAAGAAATTCAGTTGCGCCAAAAAGCCGACCCACAATTACGACACATTCTCATACATGGCCCTGGCATCAACTTTATCGATTTATCCGGAGCGGAAATGCTGGAACGTGAAGCTCGTCGCCTTGAACAAGAAAGCTGCTCTCTCTACTTTTGCGCACTTAAAAATACCGTAATGGACGAAATTAGAAACTACGGATTAATGGAGAATATCGGCGAAGATCATTTTTTCGCCTCGGCTGATGATGCGCTTTCGACGCTAGATATCTCAAATAAGGACTCTTTTTAGAACGAAGACAACCCTCAGCACTCATTACAGGCTCACCAGACGCGCTGACGATGTTTATCACCCAATGTCAATCTATCCACAATTCGAACCGTTAAAAGTGATCTGGGGATAGATTGAGGGGTTATTCTGGGGTTATCAACAATTTTGTTTCAATAACTCAGAGAGCGGCACTGGCTTGTTATATAAAAAACCTTGGTGATGATAAATACCATTAGCAATGAGCTTGTCCGCTTGCTCTTGCGTCTCCACACCTTCCGCAACCACGCCTTGCCCCATAGATTGAGACATATGAACAACAGCACCAATAATGGCAGAACCATTTTTAAATATGTTGTTTATAAAAGCGCGATCGATTTTTATAACGTCCACACCAATGTCTTGAATAACAGAAAGAGAGGAATACCCTGTACCAAAATCATCAATTGAAACTTTAATACCCATATCTCGCACACGTTCAATACGTTTTAGCAGTGCGCCTTTATCAGTTGCAAAAACAGATTCGGTCAGCTCTAAATGGATTTTTGATGAACCTACGCCTGTTTCAGCTAACACCTTCTCAATAAGATCAACAAACTCATCGTTTTGAAACTGGATAACAGAAACGTTAATGCCTATTGCGGCATTTGGATACGCTTGACTCAATGACGCGCTGTCCTCACACGCTCTTTTTAACACCCAATTCCCTAAGGCCTGTATCAAACCATGCTGCTCAGCGATGACGATGAATTCATCTGGTGAAATAAACTCTCCGTTAAGTTGCCAACGACACAGTGCCTCAAAAGACACAACTTCATTCGTGCGCGCATCAAAAATAGGTTGATAATACAGTTCGAGACTATTATTTCGGATGGCCTCATCGAGCTTCTTCTTCAGCATGAGTTCTCTGTTGTACTTTTCAATCAATGTTTGGTTGAAAAAACCAACGAGCCCTTTCTCGATCTTTTTTTGCTGATACATCGCAATGTCTGCATTTTGAATCAGTGCGCTATGAGAATCTCCGTGTTCTGGATAACTTGCCACACCAATCGTGGCACCTACAGACAAACTCATACGGTTAATGAGATAAGGTTGTGAAAGTTTCTGAATCAAGCCATTCGCTTTCTCTTCGAGCTTTTCTTGATCCAGCGTCAGAATCAAAAACTCATCGCCGCCCCATCGTCCGACCACATCAGAATCATTGAGTAAATGTTTTAATCGTTCAGCCGTTTGCTTTAATAAATCGTCACCAACAGCATGACCAAAGCGATCATTAATGGATTTGAACCCATCTAGGTCGACGAACATTAAAGAATAATGTCTGCTCTCTTTTTGAATGTGTTTTAACGCTTTTAAAAAACCATAACGATTGAGTAAATCTGTTAACGAATCAAACCGCGACAGATGATCAAGCTGTTTCGTTCTTTGCTCTATCTCATTTTCCATGTGGGATATGAGGTGCAGGTTCTGATACTTGTGTGAAATGGCTTGTTTGGTAAAACGAGAGGCAGAAAGCGCATTGGCAAATATAATCGATGTAAAAAATATACCGAGCCAGCCAAATATATGAAAGCTCGCTGTGGAAGAGAAAATTAACACGATTGAATACGGCAACAACACCAACGTGGAGTAGGCAGCCGAAAGAAAACGGCTTGCCGACAAAAAGTTAACTGAGCCACTTGCCAGCGCACCTAGAATAACCACCGACGAAATATTGGATACAAAAGTAGAGGTTTCGTGAAACCAAACACCATAAACACTCCACGTAAGCGCCGTCAGAATAAGACAAATAGAAAAGCGTTTTATATAACGAGGATAAATTCGTTCTTGATTATGTTTAACTGCGAAAACGTAACAAAAATGGTCCACCACCCGAGCCATTAATATCGTCGTCATCACAGCAAGCCATATAAGCCGTTGCGCCATATCAAAAGGATGGTCGAATCCAAAAACCAAGACAAAAGCTAAGACCAGAGCAGCGCCTATACCGACTAAACTGCGAGTATAAAGAAGGCTGAGAACTTCTCGCCTCTCTGAATGGGAACTGTCTGAATAAACATTGTTCACAGCTTGCTCCACTTTTCCCCCTTGTCGTATGTGTTGGATGACGACGAAAGCGGCAGCACATCATCGCAAACGCTCTTCGCACACAGTTAGTACTGTCCAGCTCTCACGATCTACTCTTACTATCCAACTCGTACTGTCCAACTTGGCAGTCGTTAATTTACGACTTAAGCGCTAATACTCAAGGTTTACTCCGGTCGAGAGCAATTTACAAGCCTCTGCTACATAACGCTGTTAAGCATTACGGATGTTTACATGTTAAAAAAGGGAATCGTTACAAACTCAACAGCTAAAGCAGTGAATAGTGTTTACGTATTAGTAACATTTTGATCCACTTCGCGGCCCAAAATCTCATCTAATCGTTTCGGTTTTGAGTAATAATACCCTTGTAAATAATCACAACCATATTCACACAAAAGCGCCGCCTGTTCTGATGTTTCCACCCCTTCGGCGACGACCGTCATACCCAGTGAGTGCGCCATGGCAATCATTCCTTCGCACAACGAAACCGATGATTCTGGCCCATCTAGACGACTGACAAACGTTTTGTCAATTTTCAGGTAATCCATTTGATAATTCATTATATAAGCAAGGGACGAGTAGCCGGTTCCAAAGTCGTCCAAAGCGACTTGAATACCATGCTTTCGAAAATTCAACAGCTGTTGTTGCGCGCCTTCTTCTGAACTCATAAATACATTTTCTGTGATCTCAACGATCAATCCGTTTTTATTCGGCGTCGATTCACTGAACACGCCCGTCAAAAGTTCATACAACAATTTTGTACTGTCAGATTGACTGTTTGAAAGCTGTAATGGAGAAACATTTACGCTGACTTGAATCTCCTCTCCATATAAACCCTTCAGCTTCTCCAACGCCATTTTCGCTTCCAAAATAACCCATTCACCAATCATAATAATTTGGCCAGATTCTTCTGCATAACCAATAAACTGATCTGGGGGTATCAGGCCTTTCGTCGGATGCGACCATCGAATCAAAGCTTCGAATTTCACCACTTTCCCAAATCGATTCACAATAGGTTGAAAAACCAGATGAAACTCGTTGTTCGCAATCGCATTACGAAGATCTTTTACGAGTTCAATTTTTTCCAGTAATGCGTATTTCAACTCGACATTAAAATCTTTTATCTGATTTCGACCGGCATGTTTTGCAGAATACAGCGCTTGATCTGCCGCCGCCATTAGCTCACGTTCGTCAGAGCCATCCCTTGGAAAAGTTGCGATCCCGATACTCGAACTGATAAATATTTCTTCATCATAAATATCAAACGGAGTACAAATTTGAGATTGAATATTTTGACAAAAATCATGTACGTAATCGTTGTTAACGCCAGCACCACTCAACAAAAAAATAAATTCATCGCCTCCTAAGCGACAAATAAGCTGTTCTTTTGGACACAGAGCCTGCAACCTTTTTGCCGCAACACGCAAGATTTCATCGCCAACTTGGTGTCCTCGCGTATCGTTTATTTCTTTAAAGAGATCCAAATCGATGAGTAAAAGAGCGCATTGGTGATTATGACGTTTTGTCTCTTGCAACGCGTTTATTAAGCCTTGATTGAAGCGTTCCCTATTTCCAATTCCTGTCAGCAAGTCAGTTTGAGCCTGCTGAATCATCTTTTGTTCTGCCTGCTCTTTTCTCTCAGCCATCACCATAAACCGGTTTTGCAACTGGTCCATTTCTTTTACGCCCGTTGCGTCTTTCTCGGTTATCTTTTCATTTAGCCCCATACGAAATGTCATATTTGACAAAGTATTCAGCGGCCCAAGAATGGAATTTAAAAAGAAGATACGAAGTAAAAGTAATAGAGCCACGACAAAAGCGGTAAAAAGAGCAAAAATAAAAGAATAACGCGCATCAATGTCCGCTAACGCTTCATCGACTGCGATGCCGGTAACGAAAGTTAACATGACCCTTCCGAGATCATCTTTAACATCGTACTCAATGAAGATTCTTTCCACGCCATCATGGCCTTTTATGATATCTGAGGCCAAGAACGGACTTTCAACAGGTTCGTATTCACTGTTTTTTGGGAAGCTCGCCACCGCATTGCCTTTAGCATCTAAGACGTAAGCAAGGCTTTTGTTAGGCAGCTCAATACTGCTTAAGAGATCAGCCCACCAATCGAGAGAAATAACAACGACAGCAGCACCTACGACATTATTTCCCTCGGGGTCAGCGTCACTCCAAACTGGATAGGCAAAATTGATCGTCGGTTGACCAATCGCACGATCTGTTAATGCTCCGCTCGTCGTAAAGCGTTTTTCAGTCAACGCTTCTTTGATATAACCTCGATCTACAACATTTACAGGAGCGTTAAGCTTCGTTCCATTGCAAGTCAGTATACCTTGGGCATTTGGAACCCCAATATTAGCGTATCGATCATCAAGATAGGTTAATCGTTGGACAAATTGTTGGCACTCTTTTGAATCCGGGCGTTGCAGTGGAGGCTGTGCGGCGAGAGAAGTAAGAAACTGACGCGTTGATGCAATAATAGCATCCTGATTTTGTACCGCTTGAATAGAAATCAGATCTGCGTATCGATGCAGTTCATTCTTTTCAGAAGCTTTACTGTAATCAAAACTAAGATAAATAAATACGTAACAAGGCGACACAATCAACAATGCAATTAAGTACAGCCTTCCCTTCAACGTATTTAACATTCCCAACCTCTAATTCCTTAATAACGACGCTGCAATAAATCCGAATGAAATAATTACCCTAAAGATAACCACATAATTGTTATTTATATCAGTAAGATTTCAGTGCAAACTACAGAACATTATAAAATGAATTATCCTGCATATCCCTTACAAAAGTTAAAAGAGTATGCTGAATAATTTCAGAATGTGTCAATAATTTAATAGAAAAAAATTGTTTCCGAACTCCAACAATGACTCGTTTGAATCAGGAGCCTGATGAAAATCAAAAAAGAAACTTAGCGCAAATAAAAAATACTCGTGTAAATACACTTGTCTGCTAATCTAATGCATGAGAGATTATATTCTCTACCTTTCGAGCTATTGCAGGATGCATTCATGAAACACTATATTCTAAGTAAGTTGAATAAAACGGACTCGAATGAAAGAAACACAAATACCGAATTCCAACTAAAAACCAATCTGAAAAACCAAATAAGTGCTTTATTGCAACAACAGATGAAAGATGCAAACAGTAAGAAAGCCGCATCGTACTTTTGGGGCAATACCGGTTGGGTCATCGAGCAGGCTTTGCTGGAATCACATAATATTGTCGAGTGGCAAGAAGACGAAAGCATATCATCGTACTTTGAAAGAGTGCTGCCAGAATTAATGCGGCTGCTTCATAAGTACCGTTCTAGTTGTGACGACCCTAATGGATACGGCTTTGCGGTCGTTAACGAGCTCTACTTAATGCTAATCGAGCGCGCGAAAAATCATCAACAACACGTACTCACACCTTAATTCCGTCTTTATGGTAAAGTCGAATCTCTTAAACGCGTGATGCTCCGAGCACATCGTCGTAGTATTGACTCAACACATTAGGAGAATCTCTGTGGACACCTTAACTCGTAACCTCTATCTAGTTAAAGAACATGTTGGTATGTTCAAAGCGGCCAACAACTTTGACATTTTTGACCCAGAGACGGGCAACAAAATTCTAGAATGTCGCGAAGAAAATTTAGGGTTAATCACTAAGATACTTCGATTTACAGACTATAAAACATACACGCCATTTGATGTACGCATTCGAACCGAAGATGGCCGTCAGGTTGTTCGAGTAAAAAGGGGGATTTCTCTGCTTCGGTCTCATGTAGAAGTGCTCGACGAAAACGATCGCTTACTCGGAAGCTTCCATCAAAAGCTCCTCTCAATTGGAGGAAAATTTTCCATTCATGATCAAGATGGCAATGAAGTTTGTGAGCTTAAAGGAAAATGGACTGGCTGGGATTTCAAGTTCCTCTATGGTGATGTCGAAATGGCTCATGTAAGCAAACAATGGGCAGGGATAGGAAAAGAAATGTTCACCAGTGCGGACAATTATGTGCTTGAGATATCAGATCATATTGCAGCCAACAGCCCAGCAAGACAGCTGATTATTGCTGCGGTCATGTGCATAGACATGGTTTTGAAGGAATAATCGAGAAAGAGGGAAGTGCAGTAGCGTCGCAGCCCTTAGTAACGCTTCACTGTATTACACTCTATGTATTCAAAATTAATGTCCTCACCCAAACCAGGTCGTTTGGGAAGAGAAACGTAGCCGTCGCCGTCCATAGGGTCAATTAAAGAATGAAGGTACGCTGGCGGCTTATCATAGTCACACATAGGGTGTAATAACCCCCGTTCGTACCACTCGCAATTTCCTATTGCCCCCACCACTGCCAAATTTGCGGCACCATTTCCATGAATCTCACAATTCATTCCAAACGCCTCGGCTAGATGGGCAGTTTTCATGCAGGGAGAAATACCGCCCCCGTTTGCCACCCCTATTCGTAAAATGTCACATGCATTCTGCTTGGCCCAGCTCGCCCGACTAAAATGCTTACCCCCGATGGTTTCAGGACCTACGATCGGAGTTTCTATCTTGCTTTGAAGCCATCGATACGATTCCATTGATTCTTCAACCATGGGCTCCTCAAACCAAGAGAAGTTCAAGCGGTCAAGCGCTCTCCCTATCTTTAGCGTGTCAGTACGCGAATACCAATGGTAGCCATCTAACATGAGAGCGATATCCGCTCCAACCGCTTCTCTCACTGCTTCACATGCCCGAATATCTCGGTCAACGCTGGGGGCAAAGCGTACCGGTGGCATCCATGTATGGAGCTTAATTCCTTTATAACCGAGCTGTACGAGCTGATTGGCAAAGTCGGCGTACTCCTCTGGAGTAGACAGACCACCACTCACTTCATCACCACACATCGTGCTTCCGTACGCCTTTACTTTATCTCGATACCCACCCAGTAATTGATGTACTGGCACTTTCAGTTGCCGCCCTGCTAAATCCCATAATGCAGAATCCAATACTGCCATGGCACGATCCGTCAGTTGACCTGCACTGCCACGCTGTCTATGCCACAAATTTTGCCAGATTCTCTCCCGCGCATGGATTGACACATTCAGCGCGGCTTTTTTAAAGTACTGCTCTACGACATAAGGACGTATCACCTCTGGGGGAGCGAACGCATAGCCTTCACGGCCGTCATCAGAGGTAAGTCGGAGCATCGCAATTTGAGCCTCTGAGGGTGCTCCAGCATGAGCATGTCCTGCTTGATCACGAGATATCTGAGACAGGTACTGAATCACATTGACCTCAATTGACACGATATCCATATTCACCTCTTTTTTATAAAACGGCGTTTTATTTATTCCTAAATTAAAGGTAGCATACTTAAATCTACTCTTCGAGCGTACAATTTTGGATCAGATTGAGCTGAGTTATGACCTTTACATTGGATGTGCGCGGAGCAACGACATTGTTCATTGTCGGCTCAATGCGCAATCAGGTTTCTTGTCCAAAGTAAGTCACCTAGCTTTACCTGATGTGCAAAAATTTGGCGGTACATTACCATTAGCCATATCGCCAGAAGGCCAACACCTTTACGCAGCGTGCCGCGGAGAACCACACGCCATTCACACCTTTTTAATCAAGAATAATGGCGCCCTTGTTCATCAAAAAACAACAAATATTGAGAAGAATCTCGCGTACATTTGGGCGTCCAAATACGATGACATTTTATATTCTGCATCGTATGTAGATCATGATATTTCCCTTTATCAAATAGATAACGATCACACGATAGGTAAGTCGCCAATAAGCGCCAATATCGGCGCTCATTCTCATATGTTTCGTTCAATAAAACGCGATGGCCAAATGTTTGCTTTTGCGAGCAGCTTGGGCAGTGATCAGATTTGTATGTGGAGCGCCGCCCCTTTTATAAAGCACGCAGCGTTGGAACAACCTGACACAACGTTACAGCTGGCTAAAGGCACAGGGCCAAGGCATATTGGCTTTCACCCTACGCTCAATTTCATTTACGTTATCGGAGAGTTAAACGGCACAATAACTGCCATACAGTACACTCAAAATAAGCTCACAGTTCAGCAAGAAATGCTGCTTTCCGCCTGCTTATACAACCCACGCAATGACATTGCGGCGGCAGACATCCACATTCGCCACGATGGGCAATTTTTATATGCATCCGAAAAATGCTCCTCAACGATCGATGTTTTTGCATTAAACGAGAAAGGGGCAATGAGTCATGTACAAACGGTTCAAACAGAAGAGCGTCCGAGAAGCATTGCACTTACTCGCGACAGTGTATTTTTAATTGCTGCTGGTCAATCGTCCAACCACATTGCCTGCTACGCGATTCACCCACACTCAGGCCATCTCACATTCAAGAGCCGACTTAAGGTTGGAAAAAGCCCTGATTGGATAGAATTACGACCCGTCTAAAACTATTGATCTGACGACTTGAATCTATGCTCCGCTCTCTTTAGCATCATAAGCCTTAATTTACGGAGAGATTACTTTGCAAAAAATATACTTAGCGGGCCCCGAGGTATTCTTACCAAATGCGGAAGAAATCGGCGAAACGAAAAAAGCGCTGTGCGAAAAATATGGGTTTACTGGTATTTTTCCTTTAGATAAAACCATTGCACCTCAGGCCACTCCCCTAGATACGGCCCTAGCAATAAGCAAGGGAAATGAGTTGTTGGTAGAAAAATGCGATATCGTAGTCGCTAATCTCACGCCCTTTCGGGGAACCAGTGCAGACGCAGGGACAATTTACGAGCTAGGTTTAGGCAGAGGGTTACGTAAAAAGTTGGCCGCCTACAGCAACACGACGACGCCTTTTTTAGATCGAGTATGGCACCAATATGGCGAAGGTGACCTTGCGAATGCACCTAAAGGAGAAATACGAGACAAACTAGATCACAAAATAGAAGAATTTGGCTTAATGGATAATCTCATGCTTGAAGGCGGCATCCATATCGCTAACGGGCTATTTCTAACGGGCGATGTCGACCCTTCTGCTTTGTATACGGACTTAACCGTCTTTGAGACGTTACTTTCTCAGCTGCAAAAACGATACAATGCATGAATATATAAGCAATGAGTTAGAAAACAGTACATTAGAGAACGGTGAATTCAAGAGCAATCACTTTTCCGCATTTTCTGATCGTACATTGCACGATCTGCGCATTTAAGAATATGCTCAAAGTCTGTCTCAGGAGTAACGATAAAGTCCGTTACTCCCCATGAGTAGCTTAGCCCCGACGTATTGCCTTCATCATACAAGGGGTTTGTATTCAAATATTGATCTAGTTGAGCAATAGGGTCGCTCACGTTTAGATCGCTGCTATTCTCTGCTTTGGACACGACCATGAATTCATCACCACCCAATCGTCCCACTAAATCAGAATGATGAAAACTCGCCTGCAAGCCTGAGGAGAACACTTTAAGTGCCTTGTCTCCTAAGTCATGACCTCCACTGTCATTCAGAGATTTGAAGTTATCCAAATCAAAATAATAGGCTTTTAAGCGTACATCATTTGCAGAAGAGAACAACTTTTCAGTGTCAGATACAAACCCGATGCGATTAAGCAATTGGGTTAATCCATCCAACTTGGCCAAACGCAGTGCAAGTAACTCGCGCTCAACGATGCTACCGAGATCATTGAGAGACTGGAGATTCTCATCACTGAACTGCCGAGGTTTAGTGTCAATTAAGCACAATGTTCCTAAAGCGTAGCCTTGGTGATCTCGCAATACCTTCCCTGTATAAAAACGAATCGACAAGTCCCCCGTTACTAAAGGGTTATCAAAGAAGCGAATATCTTTCGTCGCATCCTCAACAATAAGATGATTTTCTTCGTTAATTGAATGACCACAAAACGAAATATCTCGACTCGTTTCACAGGCCGCCAAACCTACTTTAGATTTAAACCACTGACGTTCTTCGTCTACTAAGCTCACTAAGGCAATAGGGACATCAAACATATTGCTGGCCAAACGGGTAATGCAATCAAAACGCTGTTCTGGCTCTGTGTCTAAAATACGCAGAATGTTTAAAGCGTATAAACGCGCTTCATCGTTGGTAGGAATATCAGGTTTTTTCACCGAGAGCACCACTAAAAACTATAAATTGATACCCTAATAAAGGTATTTACATAATAATAGCAGTCGTTGAAGGCTCAATTGTGTCTGTTTGTTGAGTAATGTGTAACGTGATGTATGTCTGAAGAGTGGTAAAGAATGGATATTTCCGATTGTTTCCATTTCCGTTCCTGACAACAGAAACAATCGAAATAGTGGCTTCGAAAAAGCCACTCAAACTATTACAGTACTTGTCCCAAAAAGCGATTCAAACGAGGGTGGTTGGATTCGAAGAAGGTATCGGGCGATTCTTCTAGAATAAGTTCGCCCTCTTCCATGAAAACAACTCGGTCTGCGACTTCCTTAGCAAAGCCCATTTCATGTGTTACAACCACCATGGTCATGCCTTCTTGAGCAAGGCCTTTCATAACATCCAGCACTTCACCCACCATTTCAGGGTCCAGCGCACTAGTCGGCTCGTCGAACAACATGATCTTAGGCTTCATCGCTAATGCTCTCGCAATGGCCACTCGTTGCTGCTGTCCACCAGACAAACGTGAAGGGTAGTTCTGCATACGCTCCGCTAAGCCAACACGCGTGAGTAACTCACGAGCATGAACTTCAGCCTCAGCACGAGTTTCCTTTTTTACTTTCATCGGCGACAACATCACATTTCCCAATGCGGTCTTATGAGGAAACAAGTTAAACGACTGAAACACCATGCCGACTTCTTCACGAACTTTATTAATATTGGTTGAACTGTCGGTCAGTTCGATTCCATCAATATCGATTGCGCCAGTAGAAATGGTTTCAAGCTGATTCAATGTTCGAAGAAACGTCGATTTACCGGAACCACTTGGCCCAATAATAACCACCACTTCACCGCGTTTAACATCTAGCGACACTTTCTTTAATGCATGACAACCATTGGGATAGGTCTTATCAACATGACGAGCCTGAATAATGGGCGCATTTAATGTTTTATCAGTCACTTGCAGATAACCTCTTTTCTAAGATCTGAATGGCCCAAGACAACGCTCCCGTCACGATGAGATACAGAGCTGCGACCGTAAACCACACCTCAAACGGTGCGAAACTGCCACTCACAACTTCACGGCCAGCTTTTGTTAAGTCTGTAATAGAAATAACAGAAACCAATGAGGAATCTTTAATTAAGTTTATAAACTGCCCAGCCAAAGGCGGTAGTGTTCGCTTGATGGCTTGCGGCATAATGACATAGCACATCGCTTGGACATAATTCATGCCTAACGATCGAGCAGCTTCCATTTGACCTGTCGGCACTGACTGAATTCCTGCGCGAACAATTTCAGCAACATAGGCGCCCGTAAAGATAGACAGTGCTGCTACCCCAGCCGTAAATCGATCGAGATCAAATACAGTGCCAATAAAGAAATAGACGATAAAGATCTGCACCAATAATGGTGTACCGCGTATGACTTCAACATACGTAACGGCGAGATTGCGCATCACTTGCCGGTGCGATATCCGCATCAAGCCAAATATTAGCCCTAAAATGATCGAAAATATCAGCGATATAAACGATAATTTTATCGTCACCCAAAGGCCTTCGGCAATTGGGCCAAAACGCCACCCTTCCAATCGTGCCAGCGTATCGCCTTGAAAGATTAAATCGCCATCATATGCGACTAACGTTGTGTATTCTCTAACAATCTGAGGATCGCCACCGTAATCAGGTTCAATGCTTAGAGTCCCTTTTTCATCGATCACTACGGTTCCGTCTGTCTCAGCAAAAATATCTTGTGGGTCAGTGTTTACAATATACGGCCATAAACGCTCCCAATGCCAAGTGTAGTTGATACGTTGTCCAGAGAAATACACTCCGGAAATGAGGATAGCCATTATAAGCAAATAAAGCCCATGACCCAGCCAGCGACTAGATTGTGTTTCCATGATATCTCTTAATTAGCAGTGAAAGAGGGCCCATAACATTATGAGCCCTCTCGGGAAGGAGTCTTATTGAATGCTGTCTACCCAAGAGTCCGATTCGAACCACTTAGAGTAAATACGATCATACGTACCATCGTTCTTAATTTGTGTAAGGTAATTATTCAAGAAGTTAAGGAAGTTCGGATCATCTTGACGAATAGCCCAGCCAAGAGGTTCGTAAGTGAACGATTCATCTAAATGAACGACTGTGTCTTGATGCTGAGAAGAGTACAAAGCGTTAAATGGAAGGTCATAAACAAACGCATCCGCTTTTCCGTTTGCTACTTGCAGTACACCGTCTGCGGACGTTTCAAACAAATCCAATTTTGCCTTCGACAAATACTTTTTCGCAGCTTCTGCGCCGGTCGTACCAAGCTGAGACGTTATTGTATATTTTGGATCGTTTAGGTCTTTATAACTTGTGATTTTGCCTTCTAGCTCAGGCTTTATCACGACAGTTTGACCAATCGTAATGTACGGGTTAGCAAACATCACTTTTAGGTTACGCTGAGCCGTAATCGTCATACCACCCATGATGATGTCACATTTCTCAGTTTGAAGAGCTGGAATGATGCCATCCCAAGCGGTATTAACAGGAACAAACTTAACATCCATGGTTCGAGCCATGTGTTTGCCAATATCAATATCAAAACCAATGAATCGACCGTCTTTCGTTTTCATTTCAAACGGAATGTAACCCGCTTCGAAACACACTTTAAGCTCATCGCTTGATAGGATACCATCGATTGCAGACGCAGCATTAACGTTTGCTGTAGCGACAAGAGAACCTGCCAACGCCAAACCCGCTAAGGCTTTTTTAATACCCAATTTCATAAGTGTCCCCATTGTTTGTTTTTTAGAATACTTAAAAGATTAATTTACCATTAGATTGCTAGAATAATGTCTATCTCACTGCTTTTAAAAAGCAATAAACCTGCCAACCGTTAAGGCAAAACATTATTCATTTCTAGCCTTAAAATAGCCGTACTTAAATACATCACTCCAGCCATCTCATTTTATGCACAATATATCCAATTGGTCAGCAAGTAAACGGATAGATAACATTCTTTTGACGCATCTTGTATAGACAAATACGGTCAAGCTATCAAACGATAATAATTTCATTAACTTATCGATATTATGTGCTAATTGCGCTTTATGGTTATCCTATGTTTTTCCACGCACCTAATTTTAATTGTGTGCGACGCCACAGATAAAAAACGGCCATAAAAATACTGTAAGCTATACTCCAGAGCAGTGTTTTATCAAACACACTGGCATCAAAGCCGCCTTGAGTAAACGCAAAAATAATTGAGGCTAACGCTAACATATAGACAAAGTTTACGATCACATTAGCGTGAAATGAAAGGAAGTACGGGGGCGGTAACTTAATACCTAGACGACGAAGCAAGCTGTATATTGGCGGATTATAATTTGAACGCCACACTCCTCGCTTCTCCAGCTCGTCATGCGCCATTTGTAATCGAACTTCGAAGCTAGTATTTTCTGAAGACTTTTCTGAAGACAAGGTATCACCCATTAGATAGAGTTTAATTTTTGCCGTATTGTAAAAGGTTTCGGCTATTTTCTGTAGTCTTACTCAATTTTAATGATAACGTTTGACGCATAGGCTCTGCCTTCGAGACAGAAGCGGCGATTCATCTATCACTAAAGGAGCTTATTGTGGAACCCAGCAAGATGATCGATCTGATAACGGACGTAACATATACCGAAAGACCTTTACCGTTTTCGATTTATTCCGCTAAAGATGAGCAGGTGATGAAGAATGTTCCCATTGTAAATCCGCTCTTGATTGTCGTACTGGGCGGCCAGAAATCTCTTGGCTCTGTGAGCGAACACCTTTGCGCATCAGGGCAATTCGTTTTTCTGTCCGACAACCCGAATGTACATATGCGCAACCTCCCCAACCCAAGCCACTATTTTGCTCTCGTCATTGAATTTGAGCGGCAGGATTTCACCGAGTTATCACATGTGACAAATTCGCAAAATACAGACTCCTATTACATTGGAGACGTATCCCATGAACTAAACGAAAGTCTCTATCAGTTTATTGAGTTTGCACGGTGGGCACCGAAAGAACTTTGGTCGTTGAGACGCAAAGAGCTTCTTCATGTACTTTCTCTAGCGGGGCACTCCGACATATTAGGAATGGTTTCTAATCATAAAGTAAGCCAAAAATTGCATCACATCATCAGCTTGCAGCCGGAAAAAGATCTTTCTCTGGATACACTATGTGATGAATTAGCAATGAGCGAATCCACCTTGCGTCGCAGACTTAAATCCGAAGGAACATCGGTTCAAGAAATCAAAGACCAAGTCAAATTGGGTCTGGGGTTGCACTTGCTGCAAACCACTCATTTACCCATATCAATCATATCTGAACGGTGTGGCTATCTCTCTCAATCAAGATTTTCCAATCGCTTTAAAACCCGTTTCGGCTTAACACCAAGCGATTTGCGAAAAACAAAGTTGGCGGATTTGAGCGAAAGTCTGACAGCATCTGAATAATGCTGCATGGAATAGAAGGCTACCCTTATACGGTCTTTATTAACTACGTTTAAGGGAACACTTAATGAATATTACATTGAATTTAAAACAATTATGCGTCATCTCCACTCTGTGTGTGTCACAGCTAAACTGGGCGGGAGAATTAACACTGACCAGTAAGGACATCTCCGATGGCGAGTTTATGACAAAAGCCCAAGAGTTTAATGGGTTCGGTTGTTCGGGCGATGATCTATCTCCTCAGCTTACTTGGTCTGGCATACCTGACGGAACAAAAAGTTTCGCCATCACGGCGTATGACCCTGACGCACCAACCGGCAGTGGCTGGTGGCATTGGCAGATTATTAATATCCCTCTTGATGTCCAAGAACTTATACAAGGCGCAGGAACCCCGAACAGCCAATTCACTCCCGAAGGCAGCGTTCAGAC
This sequence comes from Marinomonas balearica, assembly GCF_004362145.1. Lineage (GTDB taxonomy): Bacteria > Pseudomonadota > Gammaproteobacteria > Pseudomonadales > Marinomonadaceae > Marinomonas > Marinomonas balearica. The sequence continues at coordinate 56,669 of NZ_SNXC01000002.1, read as the reverse complement.
AGCGAACGATTATGGTGTGCATGGTTTTGGCGGTGCTTGCCCTCCTCAAGGCCACGGCGTTCATCACTACCGTTTCACACTACACGCCCTTTCAGTTGAAAAAATCGACCTACCTGAGAATGCATCTGGAGCACTCACAGGTTACATGATTAACGCGAATACTATTGCCACCAGCACCATTGAGTCTTTATATAAAAGAGATTAACCTCGCTTCATCCGCGTTATTACTTGATGACAGGCTTCATTTTTTTAGTGGGAGGGATGTCAATTGGACTCATAATTAACACATTCTGTCCAAGCCTACTCAGAACTAATCGATGGCATTGATTAACGTTAACTCGTTCGATTTAAGTCGCTCGTTTAAATCAATGACATCGGTTAATTGAGTTGGCTTTGAAATGAAATAACCTTGGAAACGTGTACACCCTAACGCATACAGGCTCTCTATTTGAGATTGCGTTTCTATACCTTCTGCAACAAGGTCATATTTAAACGAACGGGCAATCGTAATCATGGATTTAATAATAACGCTTGTCTCGTATTCGTCCATCTCGTTAACAAACTCACGATCGATTTTGATTTCATCAACAGGGATGTTTTTAAGGTGGTTAAACGATGTGTAACCGGTGCCAAAATCATCCAGCGAGATACTGCACCCTAATTCTCGAACGCGTTCCAACATATCCGTATTGGCTTGATTTAAATCGACAAACGAGGTTTCAGTAATTTCCAAACGCAGCTGAGAAGGGGAAATGGAACTTTTGCCAACCGCCTCTTCAAATCGATCAATAAAGGTTGTATCAAGCAGTTCCTGAGCAGATATATTAATCGATATGATAAAGTCGTCCGGTAAGGATAAGCTTTCCAGCGCTTTCAAGCTTTTGTTCATCACCATGCAATCGATTTCACGAATCAAACCTGTTTTTTCCGCAACAGTGACGTAAACCTGAGGAGACAAATTGCTCAAACTGTCTAAGCTTGAACGTAACAATGCTTCCGCTCCAATAATTTGATTACGAGTAGCGTCATAGACAGGCAAAAACAACAAGTGGAACTTGTCTTCCGCTAGCCCTTTTCGCACTTCTTGTTCTATATAAGCCGAATAACGTACCGCCTCATGCACCTCATCGGTGTACACTTTAATTTCATCATGCACACTGCTGATAGAATCAATCACTTCACGCGCACTGTGAATCCAAGTATCGCTTTCTCGCTTTAGTAAACTCTCTTCGATAATGCCGACTTTAACTTCTAGACAGATGTGCCCCAGCTGCTCGAACGTTTCACCTTCTTTTAGTGTTTCAATTAGCGCCTTTTCCTGCGCTACGCTCAAGCGACCTTTTGGTGAATATAGCGCAAGCTCATCGCTCTCGAGACTCGCCATGATGATACTGTCGTCGTCCAGAAGATTAGAGACATGAATCTGACTCTTCTTAATAAGCTCCTGAGCCGTTATAACCCCGAAGTGTTTAACGAGGTTTTGCCAGTTAGTCAGTTTAATTAGGTAAAAATAGCCTGATTTACGATCAAAAGTGCGTAACGAATCCTCAAAACCAGCGGCATTTAGCAGGCCAGTGTTCGCATCATGAAGCGCATTACGTCGGACAAGGCTCAGCAATCGGTTATTAAGCCAAGCATAATGAAGCAGAAATAGAACTAAGCTGGATACCCAGCCATACAACAGCCACTGGTTTAACTGGTCGACATCGATAACACGACCATGTGCAACCAAGTTTGAGACTCGGATTTTATAATCGCCCGCCTTTACTGGCACATCATTAATAGCGAACTCTACACTGTGGATTTTGGAAAAGTCTTTATATGCTTCAGAAAAGGCAATTTGGTATTTGTTTTCCCACCATGTTTCAACGTCGAAGCGATTAAGAGGAATGCTTTTATGTCCGCTGCCATCAACTCGAACCGCATGATACTTTACATGGCTATTCTCAGGGTGGGGGTCAAATCCGCCATCAATAATCGACTTGATAAACATGCGGAAACGTCCATCATAACCAGGCGCATTAGAATCTAACTCAATATCAAAAGAGAATTCATCGATGTCTTCAAATGAAACTTCTTTTCCGGCTTCTCGCGGGAATACGAGGCTTCCACCACAATATTCAATAGGGTGCTCTAATGAAACATGGCATTGCAGTATAAAACCATTTTCAATGGTCTGAAATTGCGCAATTTGATCTGTAACGGGCTCATTAACGGTATAGTTCGCACGAATGTCATTGAGAGGGTCGGTAAAAAGAGGAGCCGCCTTTTGATTAAAAGACGAATGGCTAAACGCCATGAGGACAACGCTAACAATTGCAACGACGGCAAAAAATCGCGAATAAACGCGAGTAATAACCAATGATTCGTATTTTTTAGGCATACTATTCTAGCTCTTTACGCTCTACCTTCCCTCAAATAAACGCCAAACATGCAGCATATATAGCAATGTAATATAGCGGGCGTTCACAAAATATAATCCATAAACTTGAAACATCGTACCGCTTAAAATGAATCGAGTCACTCACATTCCTTGCTAAATACGTAACGTTTACTTTAAAAAGCCTGAAAATGTAAACGCTTCGACAAAACAGCCTCAATAACGAAATACGAGATTGCTTAAACCCACAAAAAATTAACCATTAAACTCTTCTTCAATAATCCATAGTAGTGTGAGCTGCGAATGGGTAAAACAAACAACTCACACATATTGCAAATTATCGACTTGTTAATCTTGCCCTTTATCGAGCTTATCACTCAATGCCTGAACTTGTTTTTGCAATTCAGAGATCTGATTAACCAAAGCTTGATGATTGTCTTCTTGCTCTTGATGCTCTTTTGCTGATGTTTCCTGAGTCATCACATCCAACACCACGCCCACCATCATATTAAGAAAAACAAACGCGGTTAAGAAGATGAACACAACATAGAAGATCCAGCTGAACGGGTAGACAGCCATCGTCTCATACATCACGTCCGTCCAGTCTTCAAATGTCGCAACACGAAACAAGGTCAACATGGAGATAGCAATATCACCCCACAGTGTTTCATTAACCGTTTCGAAGAAGATTGAGCCAACTGCGGCAAACAAGTAAAAGATGATAAACATGAGCAAAGCGATGTAGCCCATTTTAGGAATCGCTTTCAGTAGTGCATTGATCAGCACTCTCAAATCAGGAATGATCGAGACCAATCTTAAAACACGGAATACGCGTAGCAATCGAGCCACCAGTATCATATCCGTATCGGAAATTGGCATCAGACTCCCGACTACAATGACCATATCAAACACGTTCCAAGGATCTTTGAAAAAAGCACTCTTTTTCTCATAAGAAATAAACCGCAGAACAATCTCGACTAAGAAAAAGACCGTAATCGCGGTGTCGAGGTAGTTAATCACCAGCTCAACTTCATAGGGCAGCGAATAGGTTTTCGCGCCTACCGTCAATGCAGCAATGATAATAATGCTGATAATAAAGCCTTGAAACCAGACACTGCGTTCAACGCGCTTAACCAAACCTAGAAAAGAGTTTGAAGGGGTTACTTCCATCAGGGGGACGCCTCTCGGATCAATAATGTATTCGTATACGAGATTACCTCACACACGCTTATTCTGATGGCAATACTAATGAGAGACGGACTAAACTTTCAAGGTCTTATTTGCCCATTCAATAAAGTAAACCTAAATGCAGGCTAGCTTGAGATACTTCTCGTATTCTTCAGCAGGCACAAAAGAGCCTCCGGTCAACCAAGCAATGTGTGTACTGCTTTCCATCTTATCTAACAAACCATGGCGTTTGAGATAAGTTTGTCCGCTATTAGTATTCAGCATCTCCACACCGCTGCAACTAATAGCGGCAGAGGGCTCGACCTCAATGTTTTCTAAACGTTTCAGCCTTTCAAGATCTCGATAGAGAGTGTCGTCACTTTGAGTGTACACACCAGAAACCAAATGGCGCGTTACGTCACACACCCATTGAGATGCAGTCCCCACCGCAAGGCCATCCGCATCCGTGTCGACAGCCAAACCAAACTCATAAACCGGTGTCGGTTCACTGTGCGGCGCACCAGCTAAGCCTAAAAGCATACAAGGAGCCTGCACAGGTTCCGCAAAGAAACAATGTACGTGTTCACCAAAAATGGATTTCAGACCGAAGGTTATTCCACCCGGCGCACCGCCAACGCCAGCGGGAAGATACACAAATAGAGGATGATCACGATCGACTTGAATGTTCGATTCTTCTAATTGCGCTTTTAAGCGCAGTGCGGCCACCGCATACCCCATAAACAAGTGCGGCGATCGTTCATCATCAACAAAATAGCTGTAAGGGTCTGCGTCACTTTGCACTCTACCCGCTTCCACGGCGGCTCCATAATCGGCAGAATGCTCGACAACCTGAACGCCTCGCTTACGTAGACGATCTTTTTTCCAGTTTTTTGCATCCGAAGACATGTGTACGACGGCGTTGAAGCCTAATGCAGCACCAATAATACCGATGCTAAGACCTAGATTTCCCGTACTGCCGACCGCAACAGTGTATTGAGCAAATAACGTTTTGGCAGGTTCAGATAAAAAAGCGGCGTAATCGGAATCCGTACATTCAATAATCCCCTCAGACAGTGCGAGAGACTCTGCGAAATGCAGCACTTCATGAATGCCGCCTCGTGCTTTTATGGATCCAGCAACAGGAAGCTGATGATCGCCTTTGATAAACAAACGTCCACCAGCGTGGTTTAATGCTTGAAATAATGAACAAACTTCCACTAGGCAGGATTCGATGATGCCATCCGTACCTCTTAGTTCAGGAAATAATGCAGTCAGTACAGATGAAAATCGACGCAATCGCGCGTCTGCCTGATGAATCAGAGCCACCTCGGGAGACAATGCAGCATCAGAGCGATAACTTGGGTTGGGCCACAATAAAGGGGAGCCTTGTTGGACTTTTTCAGTTTGTTCTTTTGAAAGGTTTAGTTCAGAAAAGCGTTGTTCTGACATTTGCATACTGCGTAGATTCCATTGATCACTGTATCAACAGACTAGCATACACATTAAAACGCTAACTACGTTTGACGCGTACCACCTTCATGATTTCCATCGGAATGCCGGCGACGTTTTCCTCTGTAGGGTAGTAGGTCAAATTTACTCTTGCACCTCGAAGCGTCCGATATTTTCCTTTGCGACGGAAACGAAAAGGCACGTCATAACCTTCAATCATCAATGTGTGTTGAACCCACTCTTCATCATTACGCTGTACGTGCGATTTCACCTTTAATGCGTCACTGTGCACCATCGCATCGTTTTTTTTTAGCAAACTTTCTGGATCTGTTTTCATGTGGGAGACTCGTATCAAACGCGCCGACCATTCGGCAAGAGCATTTTATTAAAGCACAACCATGAAATTTCTTCTAATTAGTGTTCAAAAAATAACCATTTCTTTCAATTTTCGAACTGATTGTCCTTATCAAGCCTACATAGATAGAAAAGCGATTCGCCCTTTAAACACAAAAGGCGCATCGCTGGTTGGCACTCTGATCATGGCTGCAAGCTCTACATCATATACACTGCGGTTTCCCATTGTGCGGATTACTTCCACAATGGTTTGCGTAACTCGTTATACGCATCCGCATGTGTAACACCAATATCTTTTAATGCAGCGTCATTCAACTTTGCTAACTGACTGCGTGTCCGCCAGTTATGACGTACTCGCGCAATCGCTCGTAAAACTCGCTGCATGAGCATGCCTGACTGAGTTAACTGAACCTTGCCTAACAACTCGCTGCATACTTCTTGTTGGTTTTGCTGCTGTCTTTGCTGTTGGTTTTGCTGCTGTCTTTGCTGTTGGTTTTGCTGCTGTCTTTGCTGTTGGTTTTGCAGTGCACACTGTGCTTGAAAGTGAATTGAGTGACTCATGATTTTATTCTCCTATGTCGTTTTGTTGATGATCAAATAATCGTTCAATAAACAAACACTGACAAACGAGAAAAAACACACCATAATTAAGTTTATCTTAACTATGGTCATTCAAACCTCAAAACCATTATGACGCACGTTCGATTACCGCCACTCAAATCCTTGCTCGCATTCCGACATGCTGCGAAATCGTTGAGCTTCAAAGAAGCATCAGAACACCTCAATGTGACTCAAGCGGCCATAAGTCAGCAAATAAAAACACTAGAATATACGTTGGACATGACACTGTTCGAGCGTCAAACACGACAAGTGGCCTTAACCATAGAAGGCGAACAGCTTTACCGATACGTGGAGCAAGCCTTCGATTTATTAGAACAAGGCGTGCGAACGATTGTAGAAGACCCTAACCCAACTAAATTGATTATTAGCACCTTACCTTCCTTCGCCAGTCGTTGGTTGGTCTCTCGCATTGGTCAGTTTCAGGCCGTTGAACAATCGCTCAATTTGTACCTCATTCCCGGCCTTCAAATCGCGCGCTTTCAAGATCAAGACCTAGACCTCTCCATTCGCTTTGGCCAAGGGCAATACGACGATTTAAAGTCCGAACTCTTATTTGAAGAGTTTTTGATTCCCATTTGTCACCCATCTTTAATTGATCAAAGCCAACCCATCAAACCACAGTTAGCCAAACTAAAAATCATTGAAGACACAGGGCCGGATATGCGTGCCACATGGTCCGTACTTCAACAACACATAGTCGACGATTCCGAACAGCTGCCTTCCTACTTGAAAGTGTCAGACGCGACGATTTTGATCGAAGCCCTTTTATCAGGTCAGGGCATCAGCATGATGCGATTTAGCCTAGCGTATGACTTGATTAAAAAAGGTCAGCTGATTAGCCCGCTGCCCTTCTATATGAAATCCACCTATCACTTTTACCTCGTCGCGCCTCCAAGCCACTTTAAGTATGAAAAAGTTCAAAAATTCAGGAAATGGCTCAAACAGGAAGTAAAAGAAATTCAAACTAGCTGGGAGGAATACCGAGACCAGACGGAAGGGCTCAAACTAATCGACTCCACTGAGAAACATTAAATACGGGTTAACGCCTAGGAAATATTATGAGGCCGAAAAGCCGCTCACACACGGTTGATAAAAACATGCTAGGTGTCTTTCGCTACAGTCGCAGAGCCATCACGCTTGTTTGGCAAACCTCACCAAGCCTGACCATTGGGATCGCTTTAGCGACCTTAATCAGCGGTTTGCTACCTGCCGCCATGGCGTATGTAGGCCAGCTCATTGTCGATGCCGTCGTCGCTGCGATGCAGCATTATGAGGACAGTAAAACCTTAGACTATCGCACGGCGTTAAACTACGTTGTTCTCGAAGGCATATTGGTGATCGCCACCGCTGCGGCGCAACGCTCATTAGCCGCACAACAAGCCATACTGCGGCTATTACTTGGCCAAAAAGTAAATACCATGATTTTGGAAAAGGCACAGACACTTAGTCTCGCGCATTTCGAGGATTCTGAATTTTACGACAAACTCATTCGTGCCCGCAGAGACGCTTCTAGCCGACCACTCGCCTTAGTGAATAAGACATTTGGCCTACTGCAAAACGCCATCACTCTGACCAGCTTTGCCATTCTACTGTGGAAATTCTCCCCGTGGGTATTGGTACTTTTGGTAGCAGGAGCCTTGCCTTCGTTTATTGCTGAAGCGAAATTTTCGGGTGATGCGTTTCGAATGTCACGGTGGCGCTCGCCTGAATTTCGTCATCAAAACTATGTTGAAACCTTACTCGCGCGTGAAGATCACATAAAGGAAGTACGACTCTACCAACTTGGACAGCGTTTTCTACAACGCTATCGGAACATATTCACCACCATCTTTAATGAAACCAAACGCCTGATTTTACGCCGTGAAAGCTGGGGGTTTGCCCTTGGTATCATTGGCACGCTCGTGTTTTACGGTGCCTACGGCTGGATTGTGACAGACACCGTTATAGGCGCTATCACACTCGGTCAAATGACCATGTATTTAATTCTGTTCAAACAGGGCCAAAGTGCCGTATCCGCATCGCTCACCTCCATCAGCGGCATGTATGAAGACAATCTCTATCTGTCCAACCTTTACGAGTATTTAGAACAGCCAACCGCTAACACCTCGCCGCTCCCACAAAAAAACAGTACGCAAGGCCCGCAACCAAATGATGGAATACGCTTCGAAGGCGTGACATTTCATTACCCAGACGCGGCCAAACCCGCTCTATCGAACATCAATTTGCATATTACTCCCGGACAAAGTCTCGCGATTGTCGGAGAAAATGGTTCCGGCAAAACAACCTTAATTAAACTGCTAACAAGACTCTATGAGCCGTCAGAAGGGCGTATCTTGTTAGACGGGCTTGATCTTAAAAACTGGGACGAAACCGCCCTGCTTACCCGTATCGGCGTCATCTTTCAGGACTTTGTTCGCTACCAATTTATCGTGGGAGAAAACATAGGCGCGGGTGACGACAGCCGCTTTGATGACGAAGAAGGCTGGAAACATGCCGCACAGCTCGGAAAAGCAAGCGACTTCATTGGAGAACTCGAACAAGGGTATCAGACCCAGCTAGGCCGCTGGTTTAAAGGAGGACAAGAGCTGTCCGGTGGACAATGGCAGAAGATCGCTCTGGCTCGTGCGTTTATGCGTCAAGATGCAGACATCCTCGTTTTAGATGAACCGACAGCTGCCATGGACGCACAAGCTGAAGCGACGATTTTTCAACACTTCCAAGAACACACGAAAGATAAAATGGCGATCCTGATCTCGCACCGGTTTTCAACGGTTCGTCTTGCTCATGAAATCATCGTAATGGAACATGGAGAGATTAAAGAACGCGGCACACACGAAAGTCTGCTAAAGCAACAAGGACAATACGCACACTTATTTACCTTGCAAGCCAAAGGCTATCGGTAACGTCTAGCCTGAGGTCTTCGATTACGGCCTATCGATTATCACTATGTAGCGACAGCATTTTTATCACAAGTACAAAGGCACCATGCGTCGCCAATAATACCCTCGATGGGCACGCTCTTCCCACAAGTGCAGTTGATGGTCGATGCCTTTTTCGTTCAGTATTTGGCTCAGGTGTAAGTTGTTATCCAAAAAGGGGTCTTCTTTTCCTATCACTAACACAATGTCCATTGCTCTTAATGCATTTAATTGATCGTGACCGTGGAGGTTGGGAAGAAAGTGCGTCGGCGTATTAAAATACACTGATTCGTCATAGTGACCGTCGAGCAAGTTAGGAAAGTACTCAACCTGTAAGGTTAAATCGTATCGCCCACTAAACGCACAAAGTTTATTAAATAAATGAGGGTGTTTAAAAGCGATATTCGCCGCATGAAACGCGCCTAAACTGCACCCGTGACTGATTGTCGTGGGGTGCGCATTGATCGTATGCATAAGAGGTAAAACTTCGCGCAATACATACTCTTCATATTGCATATAGCGCGTCATTCGCCCGCTTGGATGCGCCCAATAACAATAAAAAGACTCCGCATCGATGCCGTCGATGCAAAAAAGCTGAAGCTGGTTGGCCTCTATTTTATGGCGGATTTTTTCCACCATACCGAGGTTTTCATACTCGAAGAAGCGCCCTCCTCGCGTCGGAAAAACCAGCACCTTCGCGCCACCAGAACCAAATACCAACAACTCCATATCTCGTTGCAGATTGGGACTCCACCACTTGTGATATTCTCTGTTCACGCTGAGCCTCGCCTCATAATTACATATCAATATAAACCTTATGTCGCGCGTAACACCTATCTCTCACTTTTACTTTAATGCCTCAAAGAACGCATCCAACTCCGCTAGCAATGCGCTGTCTTCATGTACTTTTTCAGGGTAATCACTGTGACCTTCTTTTAACACCATTAGATGCCGCTTAGTTTTTGAGGTCGCATTGTAAATAGCAAATTGCCCCGGTGGAGTAACAACATGGTCTTTCAATGCCAACGCATAGTGCACAGGCATATCGATCCATTGCGCGGCATTGGCTGCATCAAAGTATCGCAATGTCTTAAGCGCCAACCTTGGATGGGATTTAAAGAACCTTTGCACGGATTTGCCGCTTCCTTCTGTCGGTAAGCGCAACCTTAAACGATGATCTCCAAACGTCGGGACATTTAAATGCGCCCGCGACACCCGTTTTTCACATGCCATCGCCAACGCGCCAATGCCGCCACCAAAACTAATGCCTAAATAACCCAGCTTACCCTTCAAATATGGAAACAATTGCTCCATACACGACACCGCCAACCAAGTATCTTCAACACACCCTTTGATAATATATCGGTCTTTTTTGTCAATATCGTGAAGCACATGCCATTGAGGCTCAGGAGAAATCGGTGGCGCTGGGCTGCGGGAAATCCCTCTCATACAAGGGAACAAAATCGCAGAATCCGTAAAAGGCAAATGAAGATCAGGCTCTTCACGTCCACCGTAACCATGCCCAACCACAAAACCTCTAACAGGAGGACGATCAATTGGAAGCAACAGCCAACCACCGATCATAACCTGATCCGTTGATTCATACTGGACATCCATGACCTTCCAATTTTTCACACGTCGACCAGAATCCTTCAGGCTCATTGTTGGCTTTTTTAAAAGCGTACTTTGATACGCTTGCTGCCAAAACGATTGGAACCCAATTGGAGATGCGGGCGTTTTAATACCTAAAAGCGCTTCTTGAGAAAAGCGATTGTGGGGGTTTGAACAACGGACTTCGGACATAGAGTGATGACATCATTAACAAAACAATGAAAATCATCGCAGAAAGGGGAGGATTGAACAAGAACCGATCGAAAGCCACTTCTTGCGCTAGTTTTACGCTAAAGCCCATAGCGTAACAAACTTGACGTTTTTTTATTTTAAAATTAGCCACTTAACAGATCGAAACTGGAGCAGCACGCATTCTTTAATACGCTGTATTGATGGCTCAGAGCTATATAAAACGCCTCTACAAAATGCTACTTTAGCCCACAAATAGAATTGCTTTATTCGGAGTTTATAATGATTAGGATGGCCCTGCCGAACAAAGGGAGCTTGTATCAGCCTTGCATCGACTTACTTGTCTCGTGCGGATACAACGTTAAAAAGCCTACTAAAGGGCTGTTTTTTTATGATGAAAAAAATGAAATAGAATTTTATTTCCTACGAGCCAATGATATCCCGATGTATTTAAGCAAAGGCATAATAGACATCGGCATTACAGGCAAAGATTTCCACAGCGAGAAGAAGAGCAACGCAGTAAACCTTTTAGACCTGCCGTTCGGCCACTCAAAGCTCTGTATTGCAGCCATGCAAAACTCAACTTTAAACAATAAAGATGATATTTCTGGCCTCAGAGTGGCGACTTCTTTCCCTAATATCGTGGGAGATTACTTTCAAGGTAATGACATTGAAATCGTCGAACTTGATGGTGCCGTTGAAATTTCAGTGAGCCTTGGTCTTGCTGATTGCGTGGTTGATATTGTTGAAACCGGCTCTACATTAAAGTCCGCTGGATTAAGAGTCGTATCTGACCCAATATTTACGTCAAATGCCGCTCTCTATTCAGCTCCTAGCCCAACCAATAAGCCGGATCAGGACAAAATCGTAAATCGCATTACTGGTCGACTGATCGCATTGGATTATCAGTTAGTGGAATACGATTCTCCTCAAGAGATCCTTGATGCAGCTTGCGAACTCACCCCCGGGCTTGAATCTCCAACGATCTGCCAGTTGAAAGACCCGAACTGGTGCTCCGTGAAATCCATGATTAAGAAGAGCGAAGCACATCAAATTCTTGATAGCCTACAAGCGTTAGGCTGCAAAGCCATATTACTAACAAACATTGAAATGGCTAGGATTTAGCCTTTAGCCAAATCTGTTTGGATCAAGAAAAAAGGCGGTCTCTGCACAACAGAGACCGCCTTTTTATTATCAATAAAACCCGACCTTAGTCGTTGCTCACCGAACCGATTTTATGAATAGAAAGATCGGCACCGTTGTACTCTTCCTCTTCACTTAGGCGCAATCCGCTGACGGCCTTCACCGTTCCATATACAACAAAGCCGCTGATTAAGGCGATGCTTATACCAATGGCAGAACCGACCAATTGTGATAAGAAGCTAACATTGCCTAACCCACCTAGGGATTCAAGACCAAAAATACCTGCCGCTATACCGCCCCACGCTCCGCAAATACCATGTAATGGCCATACGCCTAAGACATCGTCTATGTGTTGGAATTTTTGTTGGATCAGCGTAAATAGCCAAGTAAATAACGCACCCGCTACAAGACCCGTTGCCAATGCGCCGATGGGATGCATGATGTCTGAACCTGCACAGACAGCAACCAACCCCGCCAGTGGGCCGTTGTGAATAAAACCGGGATCGTTTTTACCCAAAATCATAGCGGCAATAATACCGCCGACCATAGCCATTAACGAGTTCACTGCGACCAACCCGCTGATGCCGTCTAAGGTTTGTGCCGACATAACGTTAAAGCCAAACCAGCCAATGCAAAGTATCCATGCTCCCAACGCTAGAAAAGGAATATTGGACGGCGCAAAAGCGACCAATTTGTCGCCTCTAAAACGCCCATTACGCGTCCCAAGCAAGATGATAGCGGCTAACGCGACCCAGCCACCAAAACCGTGTACGACGATAGACCCCGCAAAATCATGAAAAGGCGCGCCGAATTGTGTTTCTAACCAATCTTGAAAACCATAATTACCGTTCCAGATCAGGCCTTCTAAAAATGGGTAAGCCACGCCAACAATAACAGCGGCGGAGATCAGCATCGGATAAAACCTTGCCCGTTCCGCCACACCACCGGAGATAATGGCAGGAATCGCAGCAGCAAACGTCATTAGAAAGAAAAACTTCACTAACGCGTAGCCACTTTGCTCAGAAAGGGTTGCAGCACTTTCGAAAAAGTTAATGCCATAGGCGATTTGGTAGCCGATGAAAAAATACACGAGAGCGGAAATCGCAAAATCTGTCATGATTTTTACAAGGGCGTTGACTTGGTTTTTACTGCGAACGGTTCCTACCTCCAAAAATGCAAAACCTGCATGCATCGCAAACACCATGATGGCGCCTAGGAGAATAAAAAAGGTATTAGAATTGGCTATCAGCATTTCTACTGCACTGTTTGTGGCTGTCACAAAGAACCCTCTTATTTAATTGCACCAAGCAAGCGCTTATTGCTCTTATTTTTGCGCCTTTTTCGCACCAATTGACTAAAAAAGGCTTGAAATTGACTATTCGAGACAAAAACAAGCAATTTTCATTCCTATTTTGCTTATTTTTGGTGCTCAGGGTGGATTAAAGTGGGGAGAGAGACATTAATAGCCATCAGTTCAACGTGTTTTTATGATCTAGGCAACCGCAAAATACTTGTTACATCTTCACTCTGCTCACTCCCTGTTTTACGTAGCAAACAAAAGAATTCACTGGCGTTGAGTTTTTGATAAGTATCTTGGAGAAAGGCTGCTATTTGGCTTGAACAGCGGGAGTCTGGATGAGAGCAGTAGCATTTTTAAGAAAAAAGGACTTACTAACAGACACCCATAATTTGAACTTCTCAAGCTTCATACAGACTTTATAACAGTTTGTATGAAGTTTTTTGCATATAGATAGGCTTTAGGCATGTGCAAAAAGAGGCGATCTTAGACTTCTGCCGCGCTTTCCTGCCTCTTCTTAATAATCTGGTTGCGGTCAATTACTTTATTTCTGCCTGTTTTCTTCGCGGCGTAAAGGTAAGAGTCGGCTTGCTGGAACGTTTCGAACAAGCTTTTTTCCTCGTTGGCATAGCCTATCCCAATACTAATCGACAGCTCTTTTAGCCCCCCTAACGTTGACCTTTCAACGGTTTGTCGCACTTTTTCTGCGAGCGAGAAACACTCTTCACTGCTTCTACTTTTTACGAGAATGATGAACTCCTCACCACCCCACCGACCAACGCTATTACTCGCTAGTGTGAGTTTATTCAGTAAAGCGGCAAAGTCAGCGAGAACCTTGTCGCCCACTAAATGGCCATATTGATCATTAACTTGTTTAAAATGATCAATATCTATCAATAGAATGGCATAAGGCTGTTTATGACTTATCCAGTTTTCTTCTGCGTGTTTAAATACATCTTCAATGCCTCGACGATTCAAAACGTTTGTTAGTTGGTCGATCATCGCATGTTGTTCAAGTGTGCTCAGTCGTTCGTGAGTTTTAGTATGTTCCACTCGCATTTGAACGACCGTCCAAAGCAATACGATATAAACGGTATGAGCGATGCCTATATTCAAAACAACACCTACCGTATCATCCAGTGGGTAGTGTTGAATCAGTGCGAGGTAGTGTCCGATTAAGGTAACTATAAAGGACGCTATTGTCACGATAACCGCTTTACGCACCTCCAAAAACAAATAGGCTATGACGTAATTCAACCCTAGCCATTGAGCTGAGTTTGAAAATAAGCCATTTTCTGCCATGTGGTGCCAAATGCTGCTGCTGGTCAGGTAACCCGCAACAATAAGGTAGGTAGTAAGATGAAGGGATTGCTCAGATGCCTTTTTTGTTCGACTTAATAGATAGATTGTGGCAAATCCTGCGATACATATAGGATAAGAGACAGCGTCAAAAAACGCGATGATGCCACTTGTATAATCAATAGACCAAATGGCCGCGAACGCACTCATTGCGAACAGGAGGAGACCGCGAAATACATGAGGTTTTAGCAGCGCAGCTTCCGTGGTTGAGGACGTTTTTCGAATAATATCCATAAGAATACCTAGATTTCCTAGCTGCTTGTTGTACGGGTTTTGGTAAAAGAGAACGTTGTGTTTTTCGATAAATAAGATAGATTCTCTTTATCATTATGCTCTATTGTATCGAAATAAAGTGATATCTCAAAAACACTTGATTTGATAGTAGATGATCCGGTCATTTTGATTTTACGATATTGTATTTTTTTGTACGCTCATACTAACCACATACTAACAGACACCCACTTAATAGAAGCAAAACTGCCTACCTTAGACGTTCACGGTGAACTGGGGATTAGTCTCAATTTTCACGCAAGAAATGACCTCATACCACTCAAATTGCATGATCTTAGATCCGTTTAGGAACGGGTTTAAACTACGCGAATAGCCTTGTGCGTCTTCGGTTTACTCAGGCTTTAGGATTTGAGTGCGAATATTCCTCTAAGCTCGCTTCCGCTCCTACAATACTGCTTGAGGTTGATTCGAACTGAATTGCAATCGTTATCCAATTTTCGTGAGAAATGCCTACTCTTTGTTAAATAGGCGAAAGTGATAGATCAATTGACCCTCTTTTATCCTCCCGAACAACGCGTCCGGTGAGGTCAACAAGATCGTATTAATGCCCTGAAAAGAGTGATTCGGTTAAGTGCGGCCTTGACCTAGCCGGAGCGTCCATATATGGCCTGTATAGATTTCTTAATATGAACAATTTGAATGGGTGTCTTGGGTAATCTTTTTATAAACAGTATAAATTTACGAACTCTTAATAATTATATGGTAACGTTCCATCATTAAAATAGATAATGGCATCTTTTTGGTTTAATATTTTTAATGCTACACCTTTTTTTTCCGACTTCACTCTAAAATACTCTAAAGCAATATCATTGATTGGAACAATTATTGAGTTATTAGGAGTACAGCTGTATTGGACGCCCTTTGCTTCTAACTTGAGATAGTCCAAAGGAGTTCCTCCATCTAATGTTTTCCAATCCCCTTCTGAAATAAAACGTACTATTCCGACTAATTCTGTCTCTAGCTTTGGTACTTCATCAAATTTTTCTATAGAGACAGAGAGTTTATAGTCTTTTCTACTTGTCAAATCATTAAATAGCGCTCTTGCTCTCTCAATTTCATCTTGACAGCTTTTATAAAAAGGAAATGATATTGACACAATATGAGCTTTTTCTTTCGAACAAGAAACTAGAAAAAAAGTAAAACATATTATTAGTATTATCCGCATATTTTCACCCTTAACTATTCCCAAAAATCCCACTAAGTACTTTCAGTAACAGGTTCACGATTAAGCTCCTCAAGAAGCACAGTGTCTCCCGTTTAAACCATTTTCCTCTTGATACTTGCACAACCCTAGCTGTCGAAAGTTTTGCATAAATCGGTTTTTATGCTATAAACATACTTTTGTTTAACTCGATATGTTACATAGTGAGTGGTTGTAATTGTGCCATCTAATAAATGTCCAGATTTTTCCCCAGCTCACTTATTCCTATTCCAATAGTAACTCTAAAGACCTCTTCAAGTTTTACTTTTTCACAAAAATATTTGCCAACAACACCTAAAATATCTTCCATCACCCCTGTCTTTTTTATAGTAGCCTCATAAAAATAAAGATATGGGTAGCCTGTATTAATGTAAATTCACTTATCGCTATGATTTTTATTTAAGTGCCTCACATACTGAAGTAATATTTTATTAATCGATTCAATCTTTTCAGTCGTATTATTCTCCAAGAGATAATCAATATAATTACTCAAGAAGCGATAATCATCTTCGTTACCTATACTCCCTTTAGATAAGATACTTTCAGCCTTTTGACTCAAATCTGTCACTGAGTCAGTTGATTCTAAAGCCAACAGATTAGAAAGCTCCTCGCGCTGTGAAACGCTTAAGTCACCAAAAAGCTCTCTTAAATCGCTTTTGAGAGTTTTTAACCCCTTAAGGTTTTTCATTTCAAAAGTTGAATCAACAATAGACTTAAACTGATTCATCACCGGCGAAGAAGAGCTATCAACTTTAATTGCATACTCAATTACGGTCATGCACCATGACCGAATAGAGTTAAGCTCTGCAAGCTTCTTTTGTTCTTTAGTCATCAAAATTACCCATCAAACTCAGCTATCTCACCGAAGTGCATATTAGAAGCATTATTAACCATACCAACAGACACCCACTACATACTAACAGACACCCACTACATACTAACAGACACCCACTACATACTAACAGACACCCACTACATACTAACAGACACCCACTACATAGAATCAGGAAACACTTTCCAATTCTACAATCAAATCTATCGATTTAATTCCAGAAGCAAAACTGCCAACCTTAGAAGTTCACGGTGAACTGAAGATTAGTCTCAATTTTCACGCAAGAAATGACCTCATACCACTCAAATTGCATGATCTTAGACCCGTTTAGGAATGGATTTAAACTATGCGAATAGCCTTGCGCACCTTCGGTTTGGTCTGGCTTTAGGATTTGAGTGCGAATATTCCTTTAAGCTCGCTTCCGCTCCTACAATACTGCTTGAGTTTGATTCGAACAGAGTTGTAATCGTTATCCAACTTTCGTGAGAAATGCCTACTCTTTGTAAAATAGGCGACAGTGATAGAACAATTGACCCTCTTTTATCCTCCCGAACAACACGTCCGGTGAGGTCAACAAGATCGTATTAATGCCCTAAAAAGGGTGGTTCGGTTAAGTGCGGCCTTGACCTAGCCGGAACGTCCATATATGGCCTGTATTAATACTTAATAAACTTATTAAACGCTAAATATAGCAAATAGATCCCAGTAATAATTATAGCCATCCCTATATATTCATGATTACTTCCAAAGTTTAACACGTCATACTTATAGCTTTTATAACTTCCGTTGAAATAAATCTTAAAACCGAACATACAAGTAACTAAACCGATAGCAATGCAAAAAAACTCATTCAGCTTCATAATATACCTCCCTAAATTAAGACAATAAGTGCGATACTTTTAAATTAGGGAACTTTGGTTCCAAAAAAGGAGTGTGTGACCGATAATATATCACTCCAAAATACTAATATAAAAAACCTAATTCCACTTAAAACAACCATATAATTATTTTTTTCTTCCTAGTTTTCTAATTGGAATAAAAACACTTAACCCGGCCATAAAAAGAGAGAAAACTCTAATATAACCATTCTCCGTAAAATCGACAAAGAAAAAGGCACCATCTTTAGATATAGTATATTGCCCTGTACCAACAAATATAGAAAAAAGTATAATAACAATACTAACGAGAGATGCTAAATCTTTCCCATGACGAGTTTTAGCAGCTAATGCTGAAATAGCATATATAAATGTAGTTAACATGACAGATGACGCTAAATATAAATATGGACTCATTTTTCTACTTCACCCTCCATCTATATAGATTTAAAATAAATATGCTCGTTGATTTTTATAAATGGTGAACTATTCCTCTCTCACTTTATTGCTTACGAAAATAAAATAACAGGAAGCCAGGATATTAGCTTTTCATAAAGCTTCCTATACAAATATCAGAGACTATTTATTCCAGTTTTTCCTAAAAATTCTCATAGGAAAAACCACCCCTAATATCATCATTACGAAAGCAAAAAACCTGATATTATAATCATTATAGAACTCAAAAAATGAGTAAGAGGCTACTCTAAATGCTCCATCCTCAAAAACAGCATAATGGACACTAGAAACTAAACATGAAGCAACAACAAAAAATAAACCTACACGATTAGATAAGCTAGTTTTCGGTCTTTTTGCTGCCGAAGAGCTAGCAAAAAAGTAACAAATTAAATATATTGATATTGATATTGATACGAAATAATAAAAAATTGGATTAGATGGCATTTTTACTCCCTCTAGACAACCATATTCACAATACCGTAAGCACTCCGATAAATAATAACACAACGAATTTGAGTATTTTAGAGAGCAAGTTTAGTGTCGCAAATTCAAATAACCCAACCACTCCAAAAACACATTTACATCGTCACTCAGCTCGGCTCCTGTTTTATGCACTAAATAAAAGGATTCGCTGGCGTTGAGCCTTTTATCAAACAGCTCCACCAGCTTTCCTTCCGCGATCAGGTCTTCTGTCATGGACGAGCGGGCCAGTGCGACACCCAACCCCAGTTCCGCCATTTTGAGCGCGGCGAGGAGTGTGTCTACTTGCATGCCTTTTGCTGGGTCGACATTCTGCTCTCCAACCATTGAAAGCCAGTATCCCCACCCTTCTTCGTAGCCGATGGTGTGGAGTAAAGTGTGATTAGCAAGGTCGGAGGGAGCATTGATTGTATCGAGCAAAGCAGGAGCGCAAACGGGAAACAGTGTGTCCCATGTGAGCCGTCTGACAATAAAGCCCGGCCAGTCGCCATTGCCCCAGCGTATTTCTAGCTCGTGATCGTCATCAACATCGTCGACCCAAAGCGAGGTGGTGTAGCGAATATCGATGTTCGGATAACGCTGCTTAAAATCGGTCAATTTGGGCGCTAGCCAGTGGACAAAAAAAGATAAACTACCGTGAATCTTAATCGGCTTATGGGCACCTTTGTTAACGAGTTCGCTGGTTGCAGCGGCGAGACGAGAGATGGCATCCTGAACAACAGGTAGGTAAGACTGCCCTTCGGAGGTTAAGCTTAACCCTCTTGGTAGACGTTTAAAAAGTGGGATGCCTAAGTGATCTT
Source organism: Marinomonas balearica (assembly GCF_004362145.1). Lineage (GTDB taxonomy): Bacteria > Pseudomonadota > Gammaproteobacteria > Pseudomonadales > Marinomonadaceae > Marinomonas > Marinomonas balearica. The sequence continues at coordinate 37,246 of NZ_SNXC01000002.1, read as the reverse complement.
CGAGTAGGCGTATCTGCTGGCTGACTGCGCCTTGCGTCAAACACAGCTCAGATGCGGCATGAGTAAAATTCAGATGACGCGCTGAGACTTCAAAAGCACGCAGCCAATTGAGTGGAGGGAGAACTTTTTGATTCATTTGAAACGCCCAGCAAATAGTCAGGTAATCGTAACGCTCCCGCTACCAAAGGAAAAGTCATTAACAAAAAAGAGGTCATAAGAGGCTTTTGAACAAAGCCTCTTTGAGCGCAATGGTGTTGTGCTTATAAAGAAGCAAAAGCCTGTTTGAGATCCGCCACTAAATCTTCAGTGTCTTCGATTCCAACAGAGATACGCACGAGCCCTTCCGAAATCCCCAACGCTAGACGTTCTTCTAGCGTGTTTTCAACGTGACTTGTCGTTCTTGCTGGGCCGTATATGGTTTCCACCGCACCTAGGTTGCCAGCGCAATGCGCAAATTGCAGTTTGGGCAAGAGTTTGGTCACGGTTTCCATCCCGCCTTTGAGCACAAAGCTAACGATTGCACCAAAACCTTTCATTTGCGCTTTAGCAATCTCATGCCCTGTATGCGTCGGTAGCCCCGGATAATTAACCGCTTCGACTTCTGGCTCGGTTTGCAGATACTCCGCTAAAGCCATTGCACTGGCTTGTTGTTGGCGCATTCGCAATGCAAGCGTCTTGATTCCGCGAATAATGAGGTAAGCAGAAAATGGATCGAGAGACGCTCCGTTGATTTCTCGATAGTGCCTAACTTGGCTCATCAAAGATTCTGCACCACAGGCAATACCGCCCATTGCGTCCGCATGGCCACTTAAAAACTTAGTCGCGCTGTGCAACACAACATCGACTCCAAGTGTCAGAGGGCTTTGGTTCAACGGCGTGGCAAAGGTATTGTCCGCGATAACAATGGCACCTTGCGCTTTCGCGGCGGCTGCAAGACGTTTAATGTCCAAGACTTTTAAAGTCGGGTTCGTGGGGGTTTCTAAATACAGAAGGTCGCAGCCTTTGGCGATTTCAGCTTCGATGGCTTCGTGATCTTGGGTTTCACAAAGTGTCACCTCTACACCCATTTTTGGCAGAAACTCTTCAAAAATTTTATTCGTGCCACCGTAGCTGTCTTTGGTCGAAACAACGCGCATGCCATGCGACAAAAAGGTGTACAACACACTGCTGATCACGGCCATTCCGCTACTGAATGCAACCGCTGATTCAGCACGCTCTAGCTGACACAGCTTCGCTTCCAATACTTCAACCGTTGGGTTGCTCATACGGCTATATATGAAACCGGGGGCTTTGCCCAAAGCAACGTCGTACCACTCGTCGATGTCTTCGTAACCGTAGGCTGCGCTTGCAACAATAGGCGTCTGAGTCGCACGATACGGATGACCTACCGTTTCGCCACCCCAAACGGCCTGTGTTCCCACTCCGACAGCATTAATGTCTTTTGTTTGGTTTGGTTTATTCGTATGTTGATTGTCCATGGACGGCTCCCAGTAAGTCTCGTTTCTTAGCGCAAATATAGTGGACATTGAGCCAGTCGAGTAATCATCTATTCCAAGCCTCAGGGTGGTTTTTTTTAATGGCAATCTTTCATGTAATAGACGCGAATTAACTTAATAAGAAAAACATCAAGTTAGGCATTTACCAATAAGCATTCTTGATACCGTAATTAAATTGAATGATGTAACGCACAATAATCTGGCACTGCCTGTTTTTGCACCAACTTTAGTCAAGTATACTTACACTCTCTATTCACCATACGACGAAAGACACTTATGACAAACCCAAGTTTCAACTCAAATTTGGCTGCCGAGCTACAAAGCATTGTTGGCGCTGCGCATACACTAACGGACGAAGACAAAAAACAACCGTTTTGCAAAGGGTTTCGATTGGGTGGCGGTGAAGCGTATGCCGTTGTTCGACCAGCGAGTCTAGTTGAAACTTGGAAAGTGCTTGAGGCTTGTGTCAAAGCTGACGCCATTGTCATCATGCAAGCCGCCAACACCGGTTTAACTGGCGGTTCAACACCCAACGGGAACGATTACGATCGCCCTATTGTAGTCGTGAGCACTATGCGCATCGACGACATTCATATTATTAACGAAGGCAAACAAATTGTTGGCTTACCCGGCAGTACCTTGTTTGGGCTTGAAGAACGCCTTAAACCTTTTGGTCGTGAGCCGCATTCTGTTATCGGCTCTTCTTGTATTGGTGCATCGATCGTTGGCGGCATTTGTAATAACTCTGGTGGAGCGCTTGTACAACGCGGCCCAGCGTATACAGAACTTACCTTATATGCGGAAGTTACGCCTGAAGGTGAGCTGCGTCTTGTGAACCATTTGGGTATTGATTTGGGTGAAACACCTGAAGAAATTTTATCGAATCTTCAGAACAAAACGTATAAAGAATCGGACATCCTGTTCCCTGATAAACGGGCTTCTGACAACGAGTACAATAAGCGTATTCGTGATGTCGATGCCGAAACACCGTCTCGCTTTAACGCTGACCCTCGCCGCCTCCATGAATCTTCTGGCTGTGCTGGTAAGCTGGCTGTCTTTGCCGTACGAATGGACACCTTTCCGATCCCTGAAAAACACCAAGTGTTCTACATTGGCACGAATGATCCAGCGGTCATGGAACAAATTCGTCGTGATATGCTGTCAAAATTCGACAACTTGCCAGTCTCTGGCGAGTACATGCACAAAACGTGTTACGACATCAGTAAGAAATACGGAAAAGACAGCTACTTGGTCATCGACAAGATGGGCACGAAATACATGCCTAAGATGTTTGCCATGAAACGAACTGTCGACCGTATCGCGGGTAAATTTTCGTTTTTACCAAACAAATTCTCTGATCGCGCTATGCAATTTATTGCAGACTTTTTCCCGAACCATCTACCACAACGCATGGAACAGTTCCGTGAACGCTTCGAGCATCATTGGGTTGTGGAAACAGCAAACGCGGGTGTAGATGAAGCGCAAGCTTACCTAGATGAGTTCTTCAAAGACAACAAAGGCGATTTCTTCGCTTGTACTGAGCGCGAAGCGGATCAAGCCATTCTTCATCGTTTTGTTGCTGGTGGCGCGATTGGGCGTTACCACTTAATGGAGGGCAAAGACCTTGGCTCCATTATGACCATTGATGTGGCCTTCCCTCGTAACGAACGCGAGTGGTTCGAAACGTTACCAAAAGAGCTTGAAGAGCAAATCGCAGTGAAGATGTACTACGGACACTTCTTCTGTCATGTCATGCACCAAAACTACATTATGAAAAAAGGGGTCGATGCGAAAGCGGTGAAGAATAAGATTTTAGAATCCTTCGATACTCGTGGAGCCGAATACCCCGCAGAGCATAATGTTGGCCATGAATACATTGCCAAGCAAGCACTGCGCGACCATTACCAGAAAGTCGACCCAACCAACGCCTTCAATCCCGGCATCGGGGGCACAAGTAAACTGAAACACTGGAAAGAATTAATGAAAGAAGGTGGCTGCTCTAATAGTGATTGTGGGGGTCATTAAAAACCCACTTTAGAAATACAGAATAAAGGCGCTCAATTGAAGCGCCTTTATTTTTCAGCCTCATAAAATTCTGACGGTATCAGTATAAATTTTTGATCTATTTGCTTACCGTTCAACAAATCTAAGCCAATTTCGACTGCTTTTTCTGCCATTTGTACAGGCTGCTGCGTTGCGGTGCCGATCCAAATGTCGCTTTTATCAATATAACGTTTCGCAAATTCTGCCCCATCTACAGAAGCGAGTAGAAACTCACTCCGGTTGGCTTGGTCGGCTGCTTGCATCGCGCCCAATGCGGTTGGGTCGTTTATCGTAAATACAGCATCGATATGATCGTAGGCTTCCATGAGATACGTCATGGCTTCCATACCGCCTTCAAGGCTGCCTGTACCGTTTAGTCTGTCGCTGAGTAATTTGATCTTTGGATAGCGACTGATCGCTGACTTACAACCCGCAACTCGCTCCACGACGGATGAAACAGAAACGCCATTGATAATCACAAAGTTGCCTTTGTAATCTATACGCTCTGCTAGTTCCTCACACGCAATGCGCCCAGCCTGAACATTATCAGTGGTAATGGTCGCGTCTGCACCTTCTGCGTTCACATCCACAGCAATGACTTTGATACCCGCCCGCCGTGCTTTTGCGACCACTGGGGCAACACCGTATTCGTCCGCTGCGGTTAATACGATAAGGTCAACGCCTTCGTCGATGAATTGATTCAGTTGCTCCGTTTGGCGCTCTAAATCGTAAGCATCCGAACGAATGTGCATTCTGACGGGATGGGGAGAAAGTTCTTCCGCTTTGCTCGAAGTCGACTCCACCAATTTTACAAAGTAAGGGTTGCCTAAATCGGCAACACTGATGCCGATTGAGCGCAATACGCTCGGTTCGGTTGAGATAGACGGAGATGAGGTAAAGAAGAGCGAAAAGGCGATACAGGTCAGCAAGCGCTTACTCTTAATTAAACGAGCTGTTTTCTTGAGTCTTGCTGTGAACCTGCTCATAACCGCCTTTCCTGCTAGAAGCCACTTTACGTAAAGAAGTCGCCTACCTTACGCCGCTTCAGTGGATTCGTCTACTTCCATAGCACCTGTCATGATCGCAACGGCATCAGACATAGAATGAGACTGAGGCGTTACCACCGCAGCACGTTTACCAAGACGATGTATGTGAATTCGATCCGCAACCTCAAAGACATGAGGCATGTTATGGCTGATCAGAACAATGGGCAGCCCTCGGTCACGTACTTCTTTGATCAAGTTCAAAACGCGGCGAGATTCCTTCACGCCTAATGCGGCCGTTGGCTCATCCATAATCACAACTTTACTGCCGAATAAAGCGGAACGGGCAACTGCAACACCTTGGCGCTGACCTCCAGAAAGAGATTCAACAGCCTGATTGATGTTTTGAATCGTCAAAAGACCAAGCTCTTGCATTTTCGCACGAGCGCGCTCTTCCATCGCTTTTTTATCAAGCATACGGAACACCGAACCCAAAATCCCCGGCTTACGCAGTTCTCGCCCTAAAAACAAATTGTCGGCAATGTTTAATGCAGGCGCGACAGCAAGATTCTGATACACCGTTTCAATGCCTAACTCACGTGCTTCCATAGGCGATTGGAAGGAAACAGGCTTTCCATCTAATAAGATCTCACCTTCATCCGGTACAAGCGCGCCGGACAAGGCTTTAATCAAAGACGATTTGCCCGCTCCGTTATCACCAATTACCGCTAAAATTTCACCGGGATAAAGTTCAAATTCTGCATGGTCAATCGCAGTAACACTGCCGTAGCGTTTAACTAAACGTTTTGCCTGTAGAACGGGTGTTTGTGTCATATCAACGCTCATTATGCTGTCCCCTTTCTGATCCACTGATCCGCGCCAACGGCAACGATAATTAGAATACCGACGGTAAATTCTTGCCAAAGTACATCAACGCCCGCCAGTGCTAGACCATTTCGGAAAACACCGACGATAAGCGCACCGACCAATGTGCCGAATATCGACCCTCGACCACCAAAGAGGCTACACCCGCCGATAACCACGGCTGTAATACTGTCTAAGTTTGTCGTGTACCCAGCTTGAGGACTCACAGAACCGATACGACCAATCAGCACCCACGCTCCGACAGCACAAATAACGCCCGCTAGAACATACACTGAAAGCAACACGCGATCTGTACGAATACCCGCTAATTTCGCGGCCGCTGGATCGTCCCCTGTTGCATAGACATGGCGACCCCAAGCCGTCCAGTTTAAGGCATACCAAATCACCACAAACAACAACAGCATTAATATAGAGCCGTACGTTAAGCGAGCACCAAATAAATTGATCGTTTCACCTAACCATTGTAGTAGAGGCGCATTCGCTGCGATCTCTTGTGAGCGAATTGTTTCACTTTTTGAATACCATAGGTTTAACGCAAAGAATACGTTCCATGAGCCTAAGGTTGCGATGAAAGGCGGCAATTTAAGGCGCGTAATTAGGGTGCCATTTATAAATCCCGTTATCGCGCCCGTTGCGAGCCCGATCAATAGAGCCAATGAAGGGTCGATACCATAATCGATTGCCATTCGTCCCATCACAACGGAAGACAGAACCATGATGGCACCTACAGACAAATCGATACCCGCAGTAAGGATAATCAAGGTCTGGGCGATACCAATCACGCCGATGATCGTAACTTGCTGCAACACAAGAGAAAGGTTGAAAGGATGTAAAAAGCGATCCCCAACAATCAAACTGAAGCCGAAAATCGCAAGTATAAGTACGATAAGTGGTGCAGCGACCGGGTATTGATGAAGAAATTTTTGAAAGCGATGAACCAAGCTTCCTTTTGATTCAAACTGAGCGACATACGTGCCAGCCTGATCAGCCACTTTATCGTGCTCTGCGACTTTGTCGTTTGCACTTTGAGAATTGGTTGAACTCATAATTACGGTAACTCCGAGCGAGAAAAGACGACCAGCAGCAAGCGTCTGAGCTGCTAGCCGCACAAAAACGGAAGAGTGAGACTATTTCGTTTTGAGAGAGTGCCGCTGTGCGGCTCTCTCTCAGCGTTAGATTAACCCCAGCACATATTCAGGCCGACACTTGAGTCGACAGACTGAACACCGTCTGCAGGTGAATTAGTGATCAAGGTCACGCCTGTATCATAGAAATCCAACCCGTCAGTTGCAGTAGGTTTCGTTCCAGATAGCGCGAAGGTCGCAATGGCTTCAACACCTTCTGCGGCCATTTTTAGAGGGAACTGCATTGACGTTGCACCGATCACGCCGTCACGAATGTTACGAACGCCTGGGCAACCGCCGTCTACCGATACGATCATCACGTCGTCTTCCATACCAAACGATTTAAGTGCTTCATAAGCGCCCGCCGCAGCCGGTTCGTTGATGGTATAAACAAGGTTAACGTCAGGGTCTTTCTGCATTAGGTTTTCCATCGCGCGACGTCCACCCTCTTCAGAACCTTGAGTCACGTCGTTACCGACAATGCGAGAGTCAGTTTCATCGCCGATGTCATGCGGATCTTTGATATCTATGCCAAAGCCTTTCAAGAAGCCTTGGTCACGCGCAACATCAACAGAAATTTCGCTGGTATTTAGGTCAAGCAATGCAATTTTAGCGTCTTTGGCTTTGTCGCCCATTTTCGCTTTGGCCCACTTACCAATCATTTCACCGGCTTTAAAGTTATCTGTAGCAAAGGTCATATCCGCTGCACTTGCAGGAGACAGAGGTGTGTCTAGTGCGATAACAAGAAGCCCAGCTTCTCGTGCTCGTTGAATGGTAGGAACAATACCTGCTGGATCGCTTGGTGTAATCAAAATACCTTTCGCACCCGATGCAATCAGGTTCTCAATGGCTTGAACCTGAGTTTCATTATCTCCATCATAACGACCCGCAAATGTGCGAAGTTCTAGACCCAGCTCTTGTGCTTTTTCTTGAGCGCCTTCTTTCATTTTTACGAAGAATGGGTTTGTGTTGGTTTTGGTAATAAGACCAATGATAGGGGTTTCTGCCATAGCAGCAGTAGATAGGGCGCCAGCAGCAACCATGCAAGCGAGTTTACGGTACATGAATTTCATTAGTTCGACTCCAGAATTATTTTTATCGGTCGGTTTATAACTTTAAAGCCAGATGTTTATATCTGCTTCACCATCACTATGGCTGATAAAAACTAATGGAGAATTTCAAAGCCGTACTTTTTTTTGAAATATTTGTAATAATTCAGAAATTAATAGGATTATTTACTTTTAAACACCGCTTCTAGCGTTCGAATGGTAAACGGTTTCGACAAGAGTAAATCGTCTTCTTTTAATGCATATTTGTTATGCAGCTCTTGCTTTGGCAACCCCGACATCAAGACCACAGGAATACTTGATAGTGCTTCATTTTGTTTTATAAAGTGCGCCAACTCCACGCCATTCCTCACACCCGCGAGGTTTACATCACTTAAGATTGCATCAGGATGAATGGCTTTCTCAAGGGATTCCAATACGGTTTCCACGCGATCAAAACTCTGCACAATGAAACCGAGTTGAATAAGCTGTGAGCGCATTACATTTCGCACTTCTTCGTCATCTTCCACCAGCCAAATTAACGCATCTTCTGGGATCGATACAGACACAGTGTCACTTGTATCAGTCGCGTCCGATGTCGTTATACGAGAGGCGATGTGGGATGCTGCGTGTTGAGGCAGGAAGATGCACACTTTTGTCCACTGATTCTCTTCAGAAGTGACGATGATGTCGCCACCACTTTGTTTGACAAAGCCATAAATCATACTCAAACCAAGGCCACTGCCTTTGCCAACAGGCTTAGTCGTAAAGAAGGGTTCAAAAATACGCGCCAATACGTCTTTCGATATCCCTTCTCCAGTATCTTCAACCGCCACTCTAATAGCGGGAATATCGCTGTCTGGTAAGGTACAAGCTTTGGTTGAGAACGTTAAGGTTCCGCCATTGGGCATGGCCGCTGCACTGTTTAGAGACAGATTCAACAGTGCATTTTCCAGCTGAGAAGGGTCAATTAAACACTGTATGTCGGGGCAATTTAAACTGGGTTTGACGACAATATGACTGCCCACACTGTATTCCACCAGATCCAGCATTCCTTCAATTAGATCATCAATATGAGTGCATTCGGGAAAGAGCTGTTGCCGACGACTGAACGCCAAGAGTCGTTGTACAAGGTTGCTGCTTTTTTCCGAAACGGCCAGCGCGCGCTCAGTATACCGACGTTGATCCGAAGATAAGTTTTCACTGTCGGACAGCATTTGTAAGTTACCCATAATGGCCGCTAAGAGATTATTAAAATCGTGCGCAACGCCGCCCGTTAACTGACCGAGCATTTCCATTTTTTGGGCCTGTCTGAGCTGGCTTTCAACACTTTTTCGTTCTGTTAAGTCTGTATATAAGGTAACAAAACCACCTTCTGGCATCGGTTTAGAGCGAAATTCGATAATACGTCCGTCGTCAAAATGACGCTCAAAGCTCTGCGACGAATGATGGCGGGATTCGTTTACCTCATCCATATACACCAGTTCGTTTTCGATACTCACATTGCGATGCGTTACTAGACTGATGAGCCGCTGCACATCGGGCAAGGTCATTCCTACGCTCAAATCGCCTTTATTCAAGCCAAATACCGCTTCGTATCCTTGGTTCCAAGCAACCAATTCACCTTTTGCTGAAAACACACTTAATCCATCGTTCATATTGTCAAAGATGGTTTCAAGTAAGTGTTTTTGCTCTGAAAGTTCCGATGTTACTTCAATTCGATATATTGCATCACGGCGAAACACTTCAAACGCATCCACCAATGTTCCTATCTCATCGTCCCGATCTAGTTGGATGGTATCGGAATCCAACGCGCCTTTAGACAAGGCCTCCATATCGCGGGTGACGGCCTCTAAATCCTTCGTCATGCGTTGGCTATACCAGTAAAGGCGCATTAGACCAATCAGCAAAAATGCGGAAATACCAAATATCCAGAGCTGGCCATTCGCTACTACTTCTGCAACTTTTTCTCGTTGCCGGCTGACCCGTTTTTTCAATGCTCCTACGAAGTTACTGACTCGTTCACTCAATAGCTCCGACTTAGCTCGGGTTGAAATCAACAGATAGGTCTTTCGCTCTGTGATTTCATTCATTCTTTTTTGAGCAGCAAGAAAGCGTTCTGTAATGTCTTTACTTGGCTGCACTTGATGCAGAAGATCTAAATCACTCACAATGTCCTGCGACACTTGGCCTGAGTCTTCGATGAGTTTTAGCAGCCAAAAAAGTACTTTTGTACGCTCGACACTCAACTCACCTTCGTTCACGCCACTGCTTTCCAAAACGCGTATGCGAAACTGTTGTGCTAAGTTGTCTTCTCGAATATACAATTCTTCGCGCACAAGCCTGACCAACTCTTCCAATGTCATTTGAAGTTCATCCAGACGTTGATTCACTTCTAATTTAAAATCAGGGTCTAAGAGCGATTCAGCAACACTGCGCAATGCTTGAATTCCGTTTTGTAAATGCTTGGCTTCTGTTTGCAATTGAAATGGGCGGGCAGAACTGGCGGTATAGGGCGCGGTTGCAGCAAGTTGAGCAACTCCTTCAGCAAGCGTAAGCGCGGTACTGATCTCGGGTAAGGTTCGAGCTTCGAACTCAGCCAAACTTGATTCACTCACACGCATTGCCTGCCAACCAATCGCCACCATGAAGCATGCCACGAGGCTGATGGTCAGGATCGAAAGTGACGCTTTTTGCCGAATGCTGGTCAGTTTCATTAGTTTTTCCTGACGGGACCTTGAAACAAGTAGCCTATGCCTCGTTGCGTTTTCACAAACTCAGGTGTCTTAGGATTAACTTCTATTTTCCGTCGTAATCTGAGAATGAGCACATCGACCGTTCGATCCGATACTTCTGTCTCTAAACCACGGCTGTAATCGATAATTTGCTCTCGTGTTAAGACTCGATCAGGGTGCATTACCAACACTTCTAGCAATGAAAACTCACCGTGTGTTAGCGATATTTGTTTTCCTTGTATGTCTTTTAGGGTGCGGGCTGTTCGATCTAGAATCCAATTTCCAAAACGCAAACATTCGTGCTCTTCTTCGACGCTGTTTGGCGTCACAGGTATCGCGCTCGCACGGCGCAACAATGCGTAAATACGAGCCGTTAATTCGCGAATATTAAACGGCTTCATCATGTAATCGTCCGCCGCGAGTTCAAGCCCTAAAATTCGATCCGTTTCATCGCCTTTCCCCGTTAGCATCATGATGGGCATTGCATGCTGTTCGCGGATTTGCCGAGCAAGTTGCAGCCCGTCTTCTTCTTGTAGAAACAGGTCCATCAAAACCAAATCAATCATTTGGTTCTGCAAGTGAGGCCACATATCGGCACCGTTTTCGGCGGTAATAACGACATAGCCTTTTTGCGATAGAACATCGCAAAGCAACTCTCGTATATCTTGATCATCGTCGACCACGAGCAAGGTTTTTTTACTTAATTCTGTCATTAATATGATACTTGTTCTAATTATTGGACAATTAAGTCAGACTTACGGAATTCGCCATTTTACCGTCATCAATTTGGATATCCGCACAATTATGTCTTCAGATTCTATAACGATCTGCCTAGTTGATAACAGCTCGAAAGAACGAGAAAGTGTAACAATCCCAGTTCAAGACGGTGAAACGTTGCTTGACGCTCTGCTAAGAGAGGGTATCGATATTAAACACGCTTGTCGAAATGCGGCGTGTGGAATCTGCCTTACTCCTCTGCTAGAGGGCAAGATACATTATAGCAACCGGATTCCACGCGGTTTGTCGGAACAAGAACAATTTGATGGCTATATATTACCTTGCATTGCGACGTGCGAAACCTCCGTTACTATTGGCCCTCCAAAAGCAAAATACGCCAAACGCTCCTCTAAATAGATCGTTTTACTAGATTGGATATTTTATAGAACCGTTATAATGAGACCTTAAGTATGCGTTACACTGAGTTGTTTCAACGCCGCTGCAAGCTCGTTGGCGTCATACTGTTTTCTTTTATTTCTACCAGACTGTAAGTGACCATGACATTAGCATGAACGAACATCTCCCTATCTACGATGTAATTCCCCAAGTAAAAAAACAGCTTCTTCATAATAACGAAGCCATTCTGCAAGCAGCACCGGGAGCAGGAAAAACGACAGTTGTTCCGTTAGCATTATTGCAAGAGCCATGGTTAGAAAATCGCCTTATTGTCATGCTGGAACCTCGCCGCATTGCCTCAAAAACGGCCGCGAAACGACTTGCAGAGCAACTGGGAGAGCCACTTGGAGAAACAGTCGGTTATCAAATACGCCAAGAAGGAAAAAAAAGCCAACGAACTCAATTGTTGGTCGTCACCGAAGGGATTTTGACTCGTATGCTTCAAGATGATCCCTCTCTTGAAGACGTCGGTCTCATCATCTTCGATGAGTTCCACGAGCGTAACTTACAATCCGACCTCGCTTTTGCGTTCGCCCAACAGTGTCGACAATTATTTCGTGATGAAGACCCGTTGAAACTGCTGATCATGTCAGCGACGTTAGATACAACGTTGCTAGAGCAACACTTAAAATGTCAAAGCATTGTCAGTGAGGGTCGGCAATTTCCCGTCGAGATTAAGTATTCAAACCAATCGTTAAAACACTATGAGATTCCGAGTGTCGTCTCCAAGACCGTTTTAAGAGCTTTAATTGAAGAGCCCGGCTCCATTTTAGTGTTTTTACCAGGGCAAGGTGAGATTCGACGAGTCGAGAGCGAATTACTCAACGCTCGTACAACCGAACGATATCTCGACGACGTAGATGTGTTGCCGTTGTATGGCAATTTGTCGATGGCGGAACAAGAAAAGGTCATTGCGCCCGCCAAAGAAGGTAAACGAAAAATAGTGCTCGCAACGAGCGTTGCTCAAACAAGTTTAACCATAGAAGGCATTCGAGTGGTCATTGATTCTGGCCTTAGCAGAGAGGCCCGTTTAGACGCTAATACCGCCACAACAAGGTTACACACACGCCGCGTTACAAAAGCAGAAAGCACACAACGCTTAGGCCGTGCGGGACGCACACAAGCTGGCGTATGCTACCGATGGTGGTCTCAAGAGCAACAAAACCAATTGTCGGAGCAAGCGCAGCCTCAAATCGAATTAGAAGACCTTACGGATGTTGTGCTTATGCTCGCCTTATGGGGATGCGAAAACAAATCTGAATTAAACTGGATTACGCCCCCTCCAGACGGGCACTGGAGACAAGCACAATCTCTGCTGTTTGAACTTGGTGTACTGTCATCGCCACACACGTTGTCACTGACACCGTCAGGCAATAACATCAGTAAGCTCAACGCCCCTGTTCGTTTGGCCGTTATGATGAACCACTCTGGCGCGACGAAACCAAGGGATATTACACAACTGTGCGCACTGATTCATGAAGGAGACCCTTTTCCATCACATTCTGGGAATAACAGCGATATACAGCATAGACTAACTTGGCTAAGTGACGGAAAAGCGCAGGCAAAACGCTACCTTTATACCGCTCAATCATGGGAGAAGCGACTATCGGCGTTAAAGATAAAGGCAGCAAAAGAGCAGTCTAACTTAATGGATTCTGAATGTTCTTTGGGTCTAATGCTGTCCTACGGTTTCCCCGACCGAATTGCTCAAAAAGTTAGACAACAAGGTGAAGAAACACTCTATAAGCTAAGCAATGGGCGCACCGCCACGCTCAGCTCGCTCGACCCTCTTTCACGTTGTGAACATATTGTTGTATTAGATTTAGGCGGCGCCGCAAACCGAAATTCCGATCGAATTTTTCTTGCTTCTGAAATCGACATCAACTCGTTATTGCTACATCGTCCCAATTTACTGATAAAAAAAGAAGTGGCCGAGTGGGACAAAAAAACACAGCGCCTCATCGGTGAAAAGCAAATATGGATCAACAAACTCTGTATCTCTTCCACTCCTAGAAACGATCTCAGCCAATCCATGATAAACCAAGCCTTTTGTGATTTTGTTAGAACGGAAGGCCTCAATGCCTTACCTTGGGATGACTCCAGCAGAGCATTACTCGCACGGTTGCGCTTTATTCAATCTTCCGCGATGCAAGAAGCCGGAAACGCAGTATCTAACGATCTAAAAACACTGGCAGATTCACTGCCGGATGTATCAGACAACGGATTGATACAGTCACTAGACGATTGGCTATCTCCCTTCCTTACCGGCGTCACATCCCAAGCTAAGTTAAATAAACTGGATCTTAAGCAAATTATTAACGCTTACTTGCCTTGGCCGATACAAACGCAACTTGGCAATATCGTACCAGAACGAATCAAAGTCGCGTCTGGGTCGTCCTATTCTGTAGATTACTCTTCTGGTGAGCCCGTTCTCAGTGTGAAGCTTCAAGAAATGTTTGGCGAGACAAGCAGCCCCAAAGTATTGGGCATTCCGGTGAAAATTGAGTTACTTTCACCCGCGAGAAGACCGCTTGCAGTGACTAAGGACCTGACTTTTTTTTGGCAGGATGTGTATCCAGAAGTACGTAAAGAAATGCGAGGGCGTTACCCTAAACACCCTTGGCCTGAAGATCCTTTAACTGCAACGGCCACTAGTAAAACCAACCGAGCACTTCAACGTTGATGTTTGAAAGAAAGTGAGGAATTCTTAAATCTGGCACTAATCGTGCTTTATGTTAGACTGTGCTGCTTATTTTTAACAAAATATTACACTTATATCTCGGCTGTAACACGGCAGTCGTTGAACAAAGATAAGATGTTTTTATCATTAGTCTTCTTTAATACGATAAGCATTACGTTTACTTTAATCTCATACTCGGACGCCTCACTATATGGATACTTACAACCCGCTCTCAAACAAAAAACTCTTTGAAACCGGCGTTAAATTGGTACGTTTCGCATGGGTTGTGGAAATTCTAGCGGTTTCCATCGGTTTCATGATCTCTTTGGTGGTCTCATTTTCAGCTTACACCGAGCTCAATAGAAACCGCGGAAGCGAATCACTTTCAATGGGCGATTACAGCAGTATTGTCGTCGCTGCGTTGCCTTTTGTTTTAGTGGCTGTAGTTGAAGCGGCAAAAATCCCATTGGCAACAGCCATGATGTACGCGAAGCACTTCTACTGGCGTATCCTGTTTTTCTTAGGACTAACCCTACTCGCGACCATCACATTTGAAACTATGTTGAACGGATTTGAGCGTAACTTTTCGAATCTAAACCTCACCATTGATGAGCAAAAAAATGAGTCTTTGCTGATTCAAGCCAAAATCGACGATTTAGAAACGCGTAAGGCTGAAATAGATACCATTGACCCTGAATTAGTCGAAAAGGACTACCGTAGCAAAATTAATTCCGCTCATAGCTATTACCTTGCTCAAATGAATCAAGAAAAAGAGCGCATAAACGCACAACTTGATCGACTAAGTAACGTTGGCACTGGCAGTTATGAGCAAGAGATTCAAACGTTGAACGCAAAAGAGCGTGACATCTATGACGCTTGGGATCAAGAACGTAACGCGCTGCAAAAACGTTTCCGTGCGTTGCTGAACAGTTATGTGAACAACACTGAAAGCGATAGAAGCAAGCAAGAAAAAGAGCTCGAAGACCTGAAAAAGGAAATGGAACGTGAAGTGGCTGATGCAGGCTTTTTTACCCGCTCTCAGGTAGAAAAGAAATATCGGGCTTTGATCAAAGAGAAAGAAGAAAGACTCTATCAAGTAACAGATAGAACCACGGGCGACGGCGCATTAGAAAAGCGCACTCAAACAGAAAAACAGCTTCAAGATCAATTGCAGTTGCTTGGCAAAGATTACCAAAAACGCATCGACTTAGTACGAAATCGCATTACATATTTGGAACAGCAAATAGAAGAACAAAAGCAAAAGAACAGTTCGCAAAAAGCAACCTTGTTAGCCACCTTAGAACAAACAGAAGATGTTGCTGCTCGCTCACGCAGCGTGTCTGTTAGCCGAGCAAATAACGAAAAAACAGAGTTACTTACTCAGTACGATGGCATTCAAGTTGAAGTGACGAGCATTGATGCTCAAATCTACGAATACAAGCAACAACAGACACTGATTGCACACGAAGTAAACCGCCTAGTAAATTCAAACCAAATTTATCGTATGGCGGCTTACGTTGAAAACAAGGAACAAGCCATTGAGGTTTCCAAATCGACGGTTGGTTTAGTTGCATTAGTTTGGTTCGCTTCATTAGCCTTCATCAGTGCTGTTACTGGGGTGTTCTTGGCGATTGCGGGACTTTATATGCAGCGTATATACGCGAAACCAGAACAACAATCTCCACCGCCAACCCGATCTGAAGAGTCACCGTTAGCACATGACGCAGAAGACGACGAGAACGCTCGTCTATCCATCGCGTCTTAAAACAAACTCTACGCCTTTAGTTGCCATGTTGCGACTAAAGGCGGTATTTTTGGCATGTTCAGGGCTCCAGCCAAGAATAAATCGATGAAAATCGGCCCATGCAACAACAAATAGAGCGTCCCATTCCATTACAACTTTTTCAGCAGAATCTGGCGATTCGCCCCTTGCAACCAAGCACCTCGAAAGCTCACCAAAATAATGCTCTAATAAAAACGAAAGGTTTTCAGATAGATTTTCTTCGCTGAGGCAACTCCCTAAAAAATACGCGACATCTTGAACGCCGATCCCTACCCCAACATACTGAAAATCCACCGCCGCGACCTGATTAAGATCCGCTGAGAAGCAAAAATTCGCCACTTTCGCATCTCCGTGCAATAACGTTTTATAGGTGGCTCCTTCCATTGCAGAGTCTATTCGATTGGCGTGCTCCTTTAACAAAGAGTCTGTCATAGCGTGCCACTCGTCGGGTCGTGTACTTAAATGCCAATACGTTCCTCTCTGCCAAAGATCGAAAGAATCGGTCCTATTTTCTATACCCAGAAATCGAGCATGGAAGTTGGCCAACCAATCCAATACGGCTAAACATTCATGCACCGCTAGTTTCACTTTTCGAACCGAATAATGAGATGCATCCAAATCTTCCATTAAAATATAGATTGCATCATCGCTGCGCCAGACGCCATAACATTGCGCAACACGTTCTGATTTAGAACACCGACTTGACCAGTTTTCGTACCAATTCGCTTCCATGTCATAAGATCGCAATTTGCGTTCATGGGCATGGTGAGACTGCCAACCTCGCGGATGCTCGTTAACCTTGTCTAATCTGATGGATTTTAAGATGACGTAATGAGGGTCAGGCTCTCCAATAACCCCAGACTCATGAACCCTATATCGGACAATTTCCCCATAGCCACTCCATAACGTTTGAATAGACTCGATCCGATCGACATACTTAGCTTTTAGCGCTCTCTTTATATAAATTTCAGGGGAAATCATTACCTTGCAATTCCTAAGTCATCCAGATGTAACAAGATCTCCGTCTTACGCTCTGCTTTTATACGTTGCCAATGCTCATTCTCTTGCGCCCCGATCATGGCATACAACATATTGAGACTTACTCCCGACGCGCTCTTTTCATAGAGCCGCTTATACGCATCAAAGACATCTGCCGACAAGAAAGCATCGACACTCTTAATGTTAATATCGTGGAGTACTTTCTCACTTTTTGGGCCCAGATTCATAAGTTGACGAATATGCGTAACCCCTTCGTCATGCTTTAACACTTTGTGTCATCCGGCGTAGTTGCATCCCTAACTTTCATTTTAGCTCTTTCGTAACACTCACTGATTTCCGTCAAATTCACTTGTTGGTCGCACAATAAAAGAATTTGCATCAATAGCTGCCCGTCAACCGTGCCTTGACTAAATTTTGAGCGTAAATTCGTCGTTTTCTGACGCACATTAAACTGCTCCCACAGTTGATTAGACAGAGTCTCATGATCGAGGCCAGCTCTCTTAATGTACGCAGGCAACCAGTTCTTTAAGGTTTCTTTCCATTCCATTTTACTCACGACAAGAAGGCTTTCCATTTCTTGGCTTATCGAAGGATCCTTTTTAGGCATGGCAATGTGACTCACTAATGTAACGTGTTTGACAGCATAGCAAATGAACGTTTATTTTCAACTTTAGTTAAATATATTTAATTTTTGTTGAATATATTTAAAAACATGGTTATGGTTTTAGAGAACTAAAAGCTTAAGGACGTTAGCATGAATTGGACTTTGGAAAGTATTCACAACACTTTTACTCAGACAGGCTTTTATCAATCACACCATGTATCTGCTTCCTTTGAAGAAAGCACACTGACCCTCATTTTCAATGAATTCGGAGACTTGCCTATCATCATGGCAATAGGCGATGGGCAAATCCTTGTAGAGGCTGCCTTGGTGGAGCGACATGAATTTGAAAATCCATCTGAAATCGACTACCGACTTCTGACAACCCACAAATATCTACCATTAAGCACAATAGGAATTCAACCGATTGGCGGTATTGATTGGTATGTCATTTTTGGTGCGCTCTCAACCAACTCCAAGATCGAAGTCATTATTGAAGAGCTGCAACTCTTAGTAAGGAACACCTTTCATGTCATTGATACGCTCGAACCTCTGTACCGTTTTAATACCTTAAAGCCATAAACTGAAATCCAAAGGAGTGAATGATGAACATATTCAGTAAGCTTTTTACCGCTTTAAAAGGTGGCGCTTCAGAAATGGGAGAAGCCGTTGTTGATGACAATGCAATTCGAATTCTTGAGCAAGAGCTACGAGAATCAAAAGCGTCATTGGATCTTGCTAAGGAGAGCGAAATTACGCTGTTAGCGAGCCAAAAACAGGCGGAAGCGAAAATAGCAAAGCTCTCCAGCCAAATAGAAGAATACGAGAACAATGCGTTTGTCGCGCTAAAGCAAAATAACGAAGCATTAGCACTAGAGATTGCGCATCACATCGCCACCCTAGAAGCAGAACAAAAAAACAACAAAGACCAAGCAGAACATTTCGCTAAAAGCGCACACACATTGCGATCTCAGATCCAAAAAGCGGAAACTGACATTTCAGACTTTTATCGTCAATTAGAACAAGTGAAGGCAACAGATTCAGTTCACAAAGCACAAGAAAATATGCATGCCAATATTCTCACAGGAAAACCTTCCGTAGCATCTGCAAAAGAAAGCTTGGAGCGCATTCGAAATAAACAAGAGCACTTTGAAGCGAGACTAGAAGCTTCTCAAGAGTTAGAGAGCCGCTCAACCCTAGATGAAAAGCTCAAGAACGCAGGCATTACGCTAAACGTAACTTCAGCTCAAAACATTTTAGACAAAATAAAAACGCGCGCAGAATAAACTGCATTTAAGAGTATCGGAGATTCGTAAATGCTTGATTTCATAATAGCGGACGGCAACAGCATCTACCTGCTTCTCGTGGCGAGTGTATTGGTTATCGCCTGTTTAGAAGGTTTTTGCACTCTGGTGGGTTTTAGTTTTTCATCGTTAATTGATAATTTAACCCCAATAGACATTGATGCTCCAGAAGGAGCGCTTACCAAAACTTTAGGGTGGATGTGCCTTGGCAGGCTCCCCGTACTCATCTGGTTAATACTGTTAATCACGAGCTTTTCTCTGTCTGGACTTACGGCTAATTATGTCTTTTGGGCAATGCTTGGCGTCACTTTACCTTTCATGATTTCGCTGCCAATCGCTTTCGTTGCCTGTATTTTCATCACTCGAATCGCGGGCAATGCCCTGATAAAAATATTGCCTAACAATGAATCATCTGCAGTGGCAACCGATTCATTTACCGGAGGTGTTGCCATCATCACAATTGGAACGGCGCGACAAGGCTCCCCAGCCGAAGCCTCGTTTACCGATAAATATAAACAAAAACATTATGTAATGGTTGAACCCTTAGCGGAAGAAACTTTCTCGCAGGGGCAACAGGTTGTACTAATCGAAAAAGACGCAGGGATTTGGAAAGGCTCACTCCTGCGTGCGTCAATGATCAACAATGAGGAGAAATAAATGGAATTTTTGAACGACACAGCAGCAAGCTTCACACTCATCATAATCGGTGTAGTGTTTTTCGCTTTGATCGCCATCGGCTTAATCTTTGCGAGACTCTATGTTCGAGCTACGAAAGAAGTTGCCTTTGTGAGAACCGGATTAGGAGGGGAAAAAGTAGTAAAAGACGGTGGTGTTATCGTGCTTCCGGTTGTCCATGAAACGATCCCCGTCAATATGAACACGCTAAGAATAGAAGTCGAAAAAACTCAAAAAGACGCGTTGATCACTAAAGACAGAATGCGTGTTGATGTTAAAGCGGACTTTTATCTGCGAGTCGCACCGAATGCCGAAGGGATTTCAATGGCAGCGCAAACCCTTGGAACAAGAACCACGCGGGTTGAAGAAGTCAAAAAGCTCATGGAGTCCAAGTTTGTCGATGTGTTACGCGCAGTCGCTGCTGAAATGAGCATGACTGAGATGCATGAACAAAGGGCTGATTTTGTTCAAAAAGTGCAGCAAAACGTGGCCAATGATCTAGAGAAAAACGGTTTGGAGCTGGAGTCCGTTTCATTAACAGGGTTCGACCAAACAGATCTAGAGTTTTTCAATGAAAACAACGCATTCGACGCAGAAGGCCGAGCGAGACTTGCAAAGATAATTGAAGAAAAACGTAAAGAAACCAATGATATACAACAAGAAAACCGTATAAAAATCGAACAAAGAAACCTCGAAGCGGAAAAGCAATCGTTGGACGTAAAGCGCAGTGAAGAAGAAGCTCGTCTAAACCAAGAGCAAATTCTCTCGTTCAAACGTCAGGAACAAAAAGCGGAAATCGCGAAGCAAAGAGAACAAAAAGAGCGCGAAGAACGAGAGGCGATGATCGCCAAAGAAAAAGCAATTGAAACCGCAGAAATTGAAAAATCTAAAGAAATAGAAACACGTGAAATTGCGAAGCGCCAAGCCTTAGAACAATCAACGATCCAACAACAGCAAGCCGTTGAAGTTGCAGAGCAAGTGAAACAAATTGCCATAGCCGAAAAATCAGAGGAAGAATCTGCAGCAAGAGCAAAAGCTGCCGAAGCAGAAAAAATCAAAGCTCAAAAAGAAGAAGAGGTCATCACAGTTAGGCATCTAGCAGAAGCAAACCGTCGCAAAGACATTGAAGTGATCGATGCTAAAAAAGAAGCCGAAA
The DNA here is from genome assembly GCF_004362145.1 of Marinomonas balearica. Classification (GTDB taxonomy): domain Bacteria; phylum Pseudomonadota; class Gammaproteobacteria; order Pseudomonadales; family Marinomonadaceae; genus Marinomonas; species Marinomonas balearica. Next base: position 16,563 of record NZ_SNXC01000002.1, on the reverse strand, counting down.
GAGAAGCCGTTGGCGTCACAACCGAAGCGGCCGCTAAAAAAGAAGCGAGTCTATCCACTGCTGAGGCAATTTTAACAGAAGCGAAAGCAAGTGCAGATGCAAAAATCCTTCAGGCAGAAGCAGATGAGAAAGTATTGGCGGTAGAAGCGGCCGGTAAAGAAGCCCTCTATGAAGCCGAAAATACGCTAAAGGACGAACAGATCGACCTACAAAAATCATTAGCAATATTAAAAGTCCTTCCTGAACTCGTCGCAAATGCTGTGAAACCACTTGAAAGCATCGAAGGAATTAAAATTTTACAAGGCTACGGCGGCCAATCTAATCCTATTTCGATGGGAGAATCCACCAGCCCAAGTATGGCAGATCAGGTTACGAATGCAGCCTTAAGTTACCGAGCAAATGCTCCGTTGGTGGACTCGTTGTTAAAAGAGCTCGGCGTAGTAGACAGCCAAAATGGCAGTTTAAATGACTTGGTCAATGGCAACAGTTTGCTAAACCAATCACTTGATAGCACGCAGAGCAGCAACGATTTAAACAACTCTTGATTTAAATCCATCGCTACATGCATTACCCTAGTATGAAGAATTTAAATTCGTTCCTTTATACTAGGGTATTTGTACAACCTTCCTAATGAACCTTATCATCTCTCACTCCGTTAGCATTCCTCCTCATGAAATCCAACTCACTGCAATTCGAGCGCAAGGAGCTGGCGGGCAAAACGTGAATAAAGTATCCAGTGCCATTCATCTTCGGTTTGATATCAAAGCGTCGTCACTGCCCGAGTTTTATAAGGAACGCTTGCTGTCGCTCAGTGATTCACGCATTACTAAGGAAGGTGAGATTATCATTAAGGCACAGCAACACAGAACTCAGGAATTAAACAGAGAAGACGCTTTAGAGCGACTAAAAGCGCTCATTTTATCTGCTACTCGAGTTCAAAAAGCGCGGCGCGCAACCAAACCCACTCGTTCCTCACAGAGAAAGCGAGTCGATTCGAAAAAACAACGCGGGAAGGTTAAAGCCTTACGGAAATCGAACTGGGACTGACATTCTAAGCTCAAGCATCACTCATGCCCCTCTAACGGTTCGGGATCTCGTTATTCTGGCAGCACTTCTTTTAATTCCAACAACATTTTATACGCACTCTCACTGCTTAAGTTATAGGGATCAAAGCTTTTTTGCGGAGAAAATTTAAGGTAGATAGACTTAGACAGTACCGACTCAGGAATAAAACCCATCGTCCAATCAGGGAATGAGCGTACAGAAATGTCTTTGAACTCTAATAACACAAGATCCGAATGCCGACTATCAAGAAGCAGCCGGCTGTAGGTTTCATTGGTCTGATATCGAGACCCTTCAAGACATTGTAAGAAATACTTGTCATCAAAAAAGAGGACGCCCGTTACATCATTCAGTTTATTGTGCTTGTTCGCACTATCAAGAATATCCGCAACCGCAGAAGGTGAAATATCGTTCGAGATCGTGCTGGCGTATATCAGTCTGGTTAAATACATTGAAAATCCATTTTAGAGAACGTTGGGGTTGGCTAGAAGATACTCACAGGCAACAAACTCACCTTTGATTATTAACTAACACTTATGTCTTAAAAGAAACAACAGACACGCTCTCTCACTTCGACGTGTGGGTACTTTTTATTCACAATGTATCTAACTATAGGCGACGAAGCTTCGGCTCACCCAGTTATTTTTACTCTATAAGAATAAACCCATCAATAAGCCAATCACCCCTCTCTACTCTGCAATATCAGGAAGGTTTTCTGCGACGTCTAAATACGTTTTACTGCTCGTCAAAACCGCAACAATATCTTCAAGCGGTTCTGCATGAATTTCCTGACAATCGTACTCACCGTCAACTTTAATTGGAAATGCCAACTGCTCTATTGGAGGAATACACTGTGCATTGACACCTTCTTTATTGCCCCTGGCATCCATTCGATACCAGCCAAACTCTTTTAAATAAACCGCGTTTAACCCATGTAGACAAAATGGAGGAACATCATCCGTTATAGTAATCCGTTGATAGCATAGGCCAGCTGGAACGCCATTTGCTCTGAGTAACGCAGCTAACAAATGACTTTTAGCGTAGCAATAACCCGTTTCACTCTCTAACACATCAGAGGCTTTACATGTGACGGGGTTGGCCTTGTAATCCCAACTATGACGAATACAGTCTCGAACAAACTCAAAACAGCGCTTAACCACTTCCAATTCGCTATCGCAGCTCTTTGCTAACGCCTTCGCTTTTTGCACGATATTAGGATTACGCCAGTCTATGTAGATCGACTCCGCTAAATAGTCTTCTACACTGCCAGATACTTGATTCATGTGCATTCTTCCATTCAATGTCTATTGATACGCTCGTCATTCAACCTTTATGACTTCAACCAAGATTCTACACGCCGAACCGTGTTATTCCACACATCTTTCCACAGTAAATTGAACCGTACAGTTTGTACGGGGAAGCGCGACTTAAATAGGCGATTTCCCCAACGAATCAGTTTCATCAAACCAATACCCGAACGAATCTCAAACTCTTCATAATAGAACCGTCGGCCACTTAATCCCTGTTTACGCAAATTTGACAGCAGGTCTTGGCGCATTGCTTTTGGGCCACAAAACGACACCGAAATTTTTGGCCAACTACCTTTTAATTTTTGAGTAATTAAAGCCGTACTTAAGCGCTCCCCTTGGGAGGATTCTAGACAATGTAGCTTGAAGTTGGGCTTTTCTCTTGCAATGGACCTTAGCTCATCCAAATGCATTGCATGGCTTTCTTCCTTAAAGCTGTAGAACAGATGAACTTCTTGCTCACTGCCCAGTGCATTTGCCCAAGCAACAAAGGGAGTGATTCCTACTCCCGCTGCAACCCACACTTGTGGATGCTTTGTGCGTTTCATGAGGAAATTACCATGCGCTCCGGTAATCGTCGCCTGCATTCCAGTCGCAACTTGCGCTTGAAGGCGCTCGGTATAGTCCCCCAAAGCACTTACCGTAAAGCGCAAATTACCCTTTGAATCCGGTGCTTTACTGATGGTAAACGGGTGAACTTCCGACAGGTCAGCTTGATTGAACTTCAAAAAGGCAAACTGACCAGCATAGTGTTTCATCGCTTTATCTATAGGCGAAAGTGTTATGGCAACGCTTTTACCTTTGCGTTCAACGCTTTCAACTTGGTAACGATAGTGCTTTCGCATAAATATCCGAAAACCTAAACAATAGAAATAGCTAACAATACCGACCACACCAAAGACTGAGGTATACAAACCGACAAAGCTGGTCAGCTCAAACGGCTTTGGAATAAAAACAAAATGCAAAACACCGCAGATAAACATCACACCCATTAGCTTATGGCTCAATTTCCACAAATTATAAGGAATGGTCGTCAGCACGGTCACTAGAATGAGAACTTGCAATGCGTCTAAACTAAAGCCCCCCAAACTCTCACCAAAATCCGCCAGATTCCCACCTTTCAAACCGCGGATGTCAGGATCTATATTGTCATGCAATAGAACCAAAGCTAACGCCCCTATCCCCAGCCATTTGTGAAATATATAGATACGATCCATCCCACCAAAGAGCGCCTCAAGCCCTGTTAGTCGAGTTGCCATTAACTGAACAAAACCCATCGCGACGATCGCAGCTACCCCAAAGAATTGACTCACTAAGGGCATAACCGGATATTGACCAGCAAGAGTGTAGAACTCATAACTTGGCACAAGCAGTAAAGTGACAACCAACAGTAAGCCAGGAAGGCGCATTTTTATCTCCCAGTAAGATAGAGTGTGAGTTAAGAATATTAAGGATGATTGCTTAAGGAAATATTAAAGAGGGGCTCGATAGGTCAACAAATTACATGCTTGGTCTTATGAGAGGGAACGGATATAGCCGATGGTCGACTTCATTTGACTATTACGGTGGAGGAACATAACAAAGTACAGTTCTTCGTCGCCATGTTGTAATTCAATTAGTATCTCTACAAATGACCTTATAGGTAAGCGAACGCCGAACTCGTGCTAGTTCGGCTCAACTGTAAGTCTCTCTTGTTTGGCTGCATGCGTAATGCCCTTACATCATGACTAAAGGATTCGAAGTCACATTGGAAGTGCTTGGAAGGCATAGAGCGGACAATACATTCTATTTCAATAACTGCATGTCGATACGCACCATATCTCCTCTATATACTCCATTCGCAATCAAAACCAAGTCTCCTTTGTCATCGATCGCAATACGCTGCACTTTAACTACAGGCGCTGCAAGTTCAATATCCAGATAAGTCGCCGTATCAAGATCCGCTGAGTCTACCGTTAGCGTTTGATGTGCATCAACAATCGTAATATTAGGTAGGTCAAACACAAGGCGCATTGCAGTTTTCGACATGTAGTCAGATTCACTCAGCTGTTCGCAGAGTCGTTGGTCTATATATACATCTGCAATTAGGAAAGGCTCATCTTCACGAACATGTAAGCGCGTAAGATGCGTATAAGAGGCTGCAACCTTCCCTGTTTCAAACTTCTCTTGCTGTAGAACCACATCACTGCGTTGAGACAGGACGCTAATCTGTGCATCGGCTCTAGAAATGAGCAAGCCATTCCAATCGGTTTTTACTTCACACCAAATATCGCGGCGGGGCTGCTTTTTGACAAACGTTCCTTTGGCTCTAAATCGCTCAATTAACCCTTCTTTTTCCAATTGTCCTAAAGCTTGCCGAATGGTCATGCTGGCCACGCCACAGTCTTCGACTAACTGAGCGACGGTCGGAATTTTAGAACCAACAGTCCATTCACCAGATTCTATGCGCTTTCGAAAAATCGTTGCAAGCTGGATATAACGAGCTACCGAGCTCTTATCAAGCGCAGAAGCGGTGGTATTTTTTATTTTTACAGACACAATTTTACACCTGAATGTAGATGCTAAATAAGCGAAAGAGGCGCTCATATATAGCGGTTAGAACGATCGTTTCATCGCCTTTTTTACTAAAAGCTATATTAAGGCATAAGCTTTCTGGATTCAATTAACTCCATATTTTCATTAATTTTTTCACTAATGAAACGCCTTCATATTGCTTAGTATCAAGAGATTTACTGTCAAGATTGTATGTTAATCACTCAATTTTTTTCTTTTTCCTGTCACCTAAACCATTTCGACTAGACTATAAATAAAACGAAATATGAATATTGCTGGCCTAAAATCATTGTGCTATAAATATAGCATATCAACACAAAAACAATAAAAACCGGAGACTTAATATGTTCTCAAGCATCATGAAAAAAGCATCACCCGTGTTCGCTACAGTAGCATGCGCTTTGGCAACCCCTGCACTTGCTGCGACTTGTCCTGCGGACTTCCCAGATGGCCCCATCGCTCTGAAAGTAGGTTTCTCAGCGGGCGGCGGTACAGATTCAGTCGCTCGTAAAGCAGCCTCTCTCTTACAGCAGCAGCAAGGCTGGACGGTTTATGTTGAAAATCACCCTGGTGCAAGTGGCGGCGTAATGGCAAAAGGGTTACTAAAAGCCGACAGCAAAGGACTAAGTATTGGCGTCGGTTCAACCACCACACTTGCTATCAACCCATATAAGTCCAAAGACATAAATTATACCTACCAAGATTTCAACTATATGGGCACCGGTATGATGCTGAACTATGGCTTAACAACGAAATCAGGAAAGCCATATTCCAATTTAGAAGAGTTTGTAGAGTACGCTCGTGATAAAGGTCGAGCGACCGTATCCGTCGGCTCGTTGTCATATGAAATTGCCGTACGAAATATCGCCAAGCATTATGGTGTGCGCTTGATCCCAATCCCTACTAAGGGTTCTTCTCGCGCACTAAAAGATGCATTGGGTGGCCATGTCGATGCAACAGTTCAGGGAACGGCACATGTATCACAAATTCGTGCCGGAAAAATGGTTCAGCTTGCTACTCTGACTAGCGAACGCGCGACATACGCCCCAGAAACAAAAACCTTAATTGAAAACGGCTTAGACCTCGCGATTGATGGCCATATTATTTTCTTCACTCCTAAGCATACCGATTCTCAGATTCAAACCTGCTTAACGGAAGCACTCGCAGAAGTAACCGAATCCTCCGAGTACACCGACATGATGAATAAGCTTCAGGCTGCGGCATCTAATCTGGGCGCAGAGGGTACAACATCCTATTTGCAAGCAACCTCGAAATTCTATCAGGAGGCATTAGCAAAATGATCCTTAAAGAGCGCCTTTTAGGGGTAGGAGGAGCGCTGTTCGGCGCTCTCCTTTTACTTTATTTAATTCCGACATTCGTAACGGGTGAAGTCACCGAAAGCGGTGATCCCAGTTTCTTTCCACGTATAGCGGGATGGCTATTTTTGGTGTTAGGGGGATTACAAATTCTATTTGCAACTCCGTCGGAAGAAACGCTGCCATCAAAACAAGAAATGGGACGCTTAGTTCTTTTCGTGGGAGCAATGGTACTTGGGACGTCCCTTTTGCCTATTGTAGGGTTCCTTCCCTATTCAATGGGATTAATGGCCGTCATCGTTTTAATGGTATTTGAAAAGCGACCTCATTGGATTGCGCTCACCATTGTAGGTGTACCAATCGGGACATGGTTGTTATTTGAACAAATTTTACAGCGTCCTTTACCTTAGCTGATATGTTGGAAAGATTACGACTATGTTTGACTTAGATCTCATTATTAGTGGGTTAGCGAACGCGATGACGCTAACTAACATTTGCTACATACTCGCAGGGGTTGTTATCGGTCAGATTGTTGGTGCGACTCCAGGGTTAAGCATCATTATGGCGCTTGCGATCGCTATCCCCATCACTTTCGCATTAGATCCGTTGACCGCTATTTCGTTTCTGATCAGTGTAAACAAAGGTGGAACGGTAGGCGGTGCAGTTCCTTCAATACTTATTAATGTTCCAGGGACACCAGAATCTGCTGCAACCGCATTGGATGGTCACCCAATGGCGAAAAAAGGGAAGCCGCTTAAAGCCTTAAAGTATGGTCTTTATTATTCATTCTTTGGCGATCTTTCAAGCGATATTATCTTAATATTGATAGCCGCTCCTCTAGCCGTACTGGCCTTACAAATGGGACCAGTAGAAATTCTTGCGTTGATGATATTAGCCTTTACGGTTATCAGTGGCCTCGTAGGAAATTCTATGATCAAAGGCTTAACGGCTGCCGCATTTGGCTTTCTATTGGCGTCAGTTGGATTAGACCCTGCTACTGCAAGCCCTCGCTTTACCTTCGGAATGCTAGACCTTTACGATGGTCTACATTTAACGGCGCTGAGTATCGGAGCCTTAGCTATGAGCGAATTGCTGCATGGCATGGTAAACACACGCAGAGGGGAAAAATCTGCGGCCTCAATTAAGATCAACTCCAAGTCGAAAGAAGACTCTCACGTTAGTTGGGCAGAAGTACTCGCTAATAAATTTGTCGCATTCCGCGCTTTGATTATCGGTACGATTATCGGCGCCATTCCGGGATTAGGATCAACAACAGCAGGGTTCTTGAGTTACTCCATTACCAAGCAGAGTGCAAAAGATCCTGAGAAATTCGGAACAGGGGATCCTCGTGGTATTGCTGCGACGGAAACGGCAAACAGCGCCGTTGTCGGTGCAAATTTAATACCTCTTTTAACGCTCGGTATTCCGGGAAATATCGCCGCTGCGCTATTAGTGTCTGCACTGATGATTCACGGAATACAACCAGGCCCTCTATTATTCGAAGAACAAGGTGAGCTGGTCTACGGCATGTTTGGTGCTATGTTGATTGCTAACTTCTGTAACCTTGGCATTGCGCAGTTTTGTATGCGCTTTTGGGCAAAAGTTATTTCTGCGCCAAAAACAGTGGTCTTCGCAGCAGCTTTGTTACTTTGTCTAACCGGAGCTTACGTTGCAGATGGCGGTACGTTCGCTGCCTTCATTGCCATAATAATGGCAGTTGTAGGCTACCTAATGCGTATGTTTGGCTATTCAATTGTTGCATTTATCGTTGCCTTTATTCTAACGCCCCAGCTTGAAGAGTCTATTATCCAAGCCCGGTTAATCACGGATGGCGATATTACAATGCTGGTATATCACCCAATCGCAATTGCTTTGCTTGTTTTGTCCGTCGCGTCTGTAGTTTTCTTAGGTCCACGTGGTAATAGGAAAAAGAAAGCGAAAAATGTAACAGCCGGTGATGAAAAAAATGCCTAACTCAACTGCAGAATTTATCAGTAAATACATACGATCAGGTGATAGCAATATTGCCTATCGTACAATAGGTAGAGGACAAATCATTTGCTTATTACCTTCGGTTGCACGTGGCACTGAAGATCTCGTAACACTGGCCAATTTGCTATTCGCACAAGACTATAAAGTGATCTTGCCCGAACCTCGCGGCATAAATGGCAGTACAGGTCCGCTTGACAACTTATTGTTTGAGGACGTTGCAAAAGACATTTTAGCCGTTATCGAGAAAGAGAAATCTGACGAATTTCCTCAAGCCATTGTCGCAGGCCATGCGTTTGGCAGTATGGTCGCACGGGCTTGTGCATCAGCATCTCCAAGCTCGATTAAAGCGATCATCCTTTTGGCCGCTGGTGGAAAGAATTTTGCGCCAGAGTTAAGTCAGATTATCAATCTGTTGACCGAAGGAAGCGCCACTCTAGAAGAAAAAATCGACATGCTTGCCAAGGCATTTTTTGCGAGCAAGGAAGCCGTAAAGCCGCAGTGGCTAGAGGGATGGTCACCGACCTTACTCGCATCACAACGCCATATACGATTAACGTCCGATAAAAGCACGTGGTGGCACGCAGGAGATGCTCCAATTTTAGATGTCATTGGAGATCAAGACCCTTTCCGTATTCCTGAACAAAGAATGTCATTGGTAAGTGAGCTTGGGAACCGAGTTACGGTTGAGGTCGTTTCAGATGCAAGTCATGCACTGCCCGATGAAAAACCCAACGCGGTCGCTCATGTAATGCATACGTACATAAAAAGCCTAAACGCTAGCTAAGAACCTGACAATGAGTAAAACCATGAAAGACAGTCTCTTAAAAGAAGTCGACTCTAAAGGTCGCAACCCTGTGTCTTTAACAATTGCCAACGGCATTGCGGTGATAGCAATTAATAATCCACCTGTAAACGCGGGGTCTCATCCTGTTCGTGCAGGTATCGTTGAATCGTTGAAAGGATGTACCTCGGCCTCTCTAAAAGCCGTTGTCATTATTGGCGAAGGTCGAGGCTTTTCAGGAGGCTCAGATGTCAAAGAATTTGGAACCAAACTACTTCCGCCTGAAGTGCCCGATGTGATACGAGCGATTGAACAGCACCCGATTCCCGTCATTGCTGCGATCCATGGAATCGCACTGGGAGGAGGCTTAGAGCTTGCGCTTGGTTGTGATTATAGAGTGGGAAAATCCGGTGCCTTAGTCGCTTTACCAGAAGTGTTGCTGGGCATGATTCCTGGTGCAGGTGGCACTCAACGTTTACCGCGTCTAATCGGGAAATTGAAAGCGCTTGACCTTATCTGTAGCGGTAAGCGCGTCACCTCTGAAATGGCACTTTCTATGGGTTTTATCGATTCAGTATGTATAGGTGACTTGCTCTCAGGAGTGATCCACTTTATTGAAGATAATCACCCTTTAGATAAACGTTTGAGTATTGAGCAGTCTGTCCCTGTAGATTCAGAAAGCGAGCTTAATGCGGCGATTTTCAAAATTAAGCAGCGAAATAAAGGCCGTGAAAACATCAGTGAAGCAATACGTCTAGTGCAAGCCAGCAGTAACGATCATGCGGAAGCAACATTGATCGATGAACGCCAAACATTCAATAAATTGCGCTTGAGTGAAGATGCTTTTGCATTGCGCTACCTTTTCTTTGCTGAAAAAACGGCCTCTAGAATCGAAGCTATCAATGATACAAAAGCTACCAAAATAACTTATGTAGGAATTGTTGGCGGCGGAACAATGGGGCAAGGCATAGCAAAGGCGGTGCTTAATGCAGGGCTAAAAGTCGTACTTATTGAGCGAGACAGCGAATCCTCTGAACGCGCTTTTCAAGCAATCAAAACCAGCTACGAAAACTTAGAGAAAAAAGGGATCTATCGCCCAGATCAAGTACAGAATTATTTAGATAATTTATCCAGCACTGTTGGATTTGAGGCAGTTACAGAATGCGAGCTCATTATTGAAGCGGTATTCGAAGATATGCAAATCAAAAAAGCGTTGTTAGAAGATCTTGATGCTATTGTCCCTCGTGCAACCATCCTTGCAACCAATACGTCTTATCTGGATATCAATCAGATGAGTGAAAATCTCAAGCATCGCGAGCGCGTTGTTGGCTTGCATTTCTTTAGTCCCGCAGACCGAATGAAGCTTTTAGAAGTTATACGTGCTGAGCAGACCTCTGAATCAGTTTTAGCAACCTCTCTCGCTTTTTCTAAAAGGCTTGGCAAACAAACGGTCGTTGCAAACGTTGCCGAAGGCTTTATTGGCAACCGCATTTACGCCGCTTATAGACGACGAGCAGAACTGTTAGTACTTGATGGTGCATGTCCCTACGAAGTTGACAAAGCAATCAAGAATTTCGGTTTTGCTATGGGTCCATTCGAAGTCTCTGACCTGTCAGGATTAGACATCGCTTGGGCGATGCGCAAACGCAAAGCATCCGATAGAGATCCTAATGAGCGTTACGTCACCCTCGCCGATTCGCTATGTGTTGCGGGACATTTTGGTCGTAAAACAGGGCAAGGCTGGTATTCCTACCAAGACAAGACTGCACTGCCTTCTGAATTCGTCAAAACGCTTATCAATGAGACGCGTACCAATCAGGGAATTGAAATACAAAACTATGATGAATCAGAGATTCAGCAACAACTTCTTGTCTCGATGGTCAACGAAGCCGCTTGTTTGATTCATGAAGGAGTAGCACAACGCGCCTCTGATATTGATGTTGCTATCACCAATGGCTATGGCTTCCCTCGCCATAAAGGCGGTCCTATTTATTGGGCAAGCCAACAAGATCCAATACACCTAACAAAGATTTTACAGCAACTTTCTAATTCTGTTGGCCATGGTTTTAAGACAGGCCCAGTTTCTGAAATCGTCTCATTCTTAACTCAAAAAGGAGGCCAATCAAATGCATGATGTCTTTATTTGTGATTATACCCGAACGGCCATAGGACGTTTCGGAGGAGCGCTTTCTTCCATTAGGGCGGATGATCTCGCTGCAATCCCATTAAAAGCTTTAATGGAGAAACATCCAAACATCGATTGGAAAAACCTAAGTGATGTCGTTCTAGGTTGCGCAAATCAAGCCGGAGAAGACAATCGTTGTGTCGCTAGAATGGCACTACTGCTCGCAGGATTGCCTAACAGCATTGCAGGCACAACCATTAACCGTCTATGTGGCTCTGGCATGGATGCTATCTTAACTTCATGGCGACAACTTGCTATGGGGGAAGCAGAGATTGCTATTGCTGGAGGCGTTGAAAGTATGACTCGCGCTCCATTTGTCATGCCAAAAGCTCAAACGGCTTTTTCTCGTCAAAGCACAGTTGAAGATACCACTATCGGTTGGCGCTTTATCAACCCGTTAATGAGACGGCAGTTTGGTGTCGATTCAATGCCAGAAACAGCCGAAAATGTGGCTGAGCAATTTAATATTTCTCGTGAAGATCAAGATGCCTACGCACTTAGAAGCCAGCAACGTTGTGCGCAAGCAATAGAATCAAACTGGTTTAAAGAAGAAATTACATCTGTCAGCATTCCAGTTCGTAAAGGCGATCCCACTATTTTTAACCAAGACGAGCACCCTCGTAGCACTAGCGCAGAGGCACTCGCTAAGTTATCAACCCCGTTTCGAGAGAATGGCACCGTCACCGCAGGTAATGCATCTGGAGTGAATGATGGTGCTGCAGCAATGATCCTAGCAACGGAAGAAGGTATTCGTAAGTACCACTTGACTCCTATGGCACGCATAAGAGGAGGTGCGACGGCGGGGGTAGAGCCTCGTATTATGGGCTTTGGCCCCGCTCCTTCTACTTTAAGGCTCTGCGATCGCTTAGGCATTACACCCGCCGATTTTGACCTTATTGAACTAAATGAAGCGTTTGCAAGCCAAGTGCTTGCCGTCCTCCGCCATTTAAATCTACCCGATGACGGTGATTTTATTAACTCTAATGGTGGTGGTATAGCACTAGGACATCCATTAGGTATGTCTGGCGTGCGTATTACAGGAACATTGGCACGATCCATTGCCGCAGGCAAAGGTAAGCAAGGGCTTGCTACCATGTGCATTGGCGTCGGTCAGGGTATTTCTATTGCGTTGGAGGCAGTGTGATCATGCGAATTTCAGTTAATAGCACTTCATTAAATGTCTCAGTGAATCAACTTGATCCAACTCTTCCATGGTTGGTATTTAGTAATTCATTAATGACAGACATGTCTATTTTTGACGCTCAGTTCGATGAGTTCAAATCGCGATTCAACATTTTACGCTATGATCAGCGGGGGCACGGTCGATCAGAAATAACCGAAAACCCCCTAAATTTCGATATTTTGTCCGATGATCTATTAGGACTGATATCGAATTTTGACATCCAGCGATGCATATTTATCGGTTTATCAATGGGCGTTCCCACCGGAATAGCAGCCTATGAAAAACAGCCTGAGCCATTCTGTGCGATGGTTTTTATAGACGGTCAACCCAATAGCGCACCCGCTGCAGCCGAACAATGGCAAAACCGAATCGAAGCCGCAATAGAAAACGGGCTTCCCATGTTCGCCGATGCTACGTCTAAACGATGGATCACACCAGACAATCACGCAGCGAAGCGCCTTGATCTTCTTGATATGATGGCCGCAACGCCATTAGCTGGCTTTATTGCCAGCGCCAACGCCCTAAAAAGCTACGACTATAGGTCTGTATTAGAGTCCCTTTCTGTGCCGTGTGTACTGATAGCAGGAGCTGAAGATGGGCAAATGCCAAATACAATGGAAAGAATGTCACACGTCATTCCGGTTGCTGATTTTCACGTGATACCAAAAGCTGGACATGTGGCCTGCTACGAACAACCAAATAACGTAAATCAATTATTAACGCCCTTTTTTGACCGTTTGGAAGCGTACTAATGAAGCTACTTTGGTCCCCTAGATCGCCATTTGCACGCAAAGTCGCGATCGTCTTGCATGAGCTAAACCTGCAAGACGAAACGACTAAAGTGCTAACCAATTTGGCGTTACCTATCACACCTCCTAAATCCATTTTAGAGGTGAATCCTTTGGGTAAAATCCCAGCTCTAATCTTAGAAAATGGGAAGGTTTTAATGGATAGCAGAGTAATCTGTGAATACCTTAATTCGTCACATAATGGCTCGTTATACGGTACAGATTATGAAGCAAATACAACCCATTTGATTTGGCAGTCTCTAGCAGATGGCCTAAACGAAACACTGCTGTTATGGCGGACAGAAATAAATCGTGGAGATACAAAATCAACCGCGATATGTGCCAACTTTGAAACAAAAGTCGGTGCGACCATGGCTCACTTAAACACCAATATACAGCAGTTTCGGCAAGAGAAGTTTGGTATCGGTCATATCGCAACTCTCTGCGTTCTCGGTCAATTAGATTTTCGATGGTCAAGCAGTGAATGGCGACGAAGCTTCCCTGAGCTGGCAGCTTGGGCTCAAGACGTAAGCGACCGCCCTTCAGTCAAAGAAAATCCAAGTGCAGTTGAAGATTCATCCACGGCGTTTCCTATTAAAGCGCCTCAAATACAGTTTTTTAAGGAGTAAGCATGGCTGGTCCACTTTCTCATATTCGCATATTAGATTTAAGCCGTATTATGGCTGGTCCTTGGGCGGGCCAGATTTTAGCCGATTTAGGCGCAGACGTAATTAAGGTAGAGCGTGCGGGTGTAGGTGATGACACTCGCCGCTGGGGGCCTCCGTTTTTGAAGGATACTGAGGGTAATGAAACTAAGGAATCAGGGTATTACCTATGCGTCAATCGTGGCAAGCGCTCAATTGAAGTCGATCTTGCAAGCAACGAGGGCCAAAACATTATTAAAGAGTTAGCAAAGACATCTGACATTGTTTTAGAAAACTTTAAGGTTGGAACTTTAGAGCGCTATGGCCTTTCTGCAAATGACTTAAAACAGATTAATCCAAAGCTCATCTATTGCTCTGTCACAGGCTTTGGACAAAACGGCCCCCAAGCTAAAGATGTTGCTTATGATTTCATGATCCAAGCAATGGGCGGCCTAATGAGTGTAACCGGCGCAGCAGACGGCTCTCCGGGTGCGGGACCTCAGAAAGTAGGTATTCCTATTATTGATATGATGACTGGAATGTACGCAGCCATTTCAGTATTAGCGGCGTTAGCAAAACGGGCAGAAAACGGAGAGGGAGATGTAATTGATATAGGCATGCTCGATGTAGCAACAGCTATGCTGGCAAACCAAGGTATGAACTATCTTGTCTCAGGAAATGTACCTTCTCGTAAAGGCAACAAGCACCCCAACATACAGCCGCAAGATGTTTTCGAGGTAAAAGACGGACATATTGTATTAGCCGTAGGGAATGACGAGCAGTTTGAACGCTTTTCAGAAGCACTCAATAAGCCAGAATGGTCACAAGATGTTCGTTTCTCAACAAATAAAGAACGTGTGAATAACCTCGACGTCCTTCATCCATTGATTTGTGACGAACTAAAAAAACAAGAACTTCGCTATTGGTTAGACAGTTTTAATGTTGCCAAAGTACCGTGCGGCCCAATTAATTCCGTACCTATGGTCCTGGATGAGCCTCAGGTTAAACATCGCGAAATGTTGCAATATATTGATCATCCATTAGCAGGTAAAGTGCCGCAAATTGTTTCTCCAATGAAGTTCACTAACTCACCACTTAAGTTCGACAAAGCGCCGCCTCAATTGGGTGAAAATACCTCCGAAATTTTAGCTGAATTAGGAATCGATGGAGAGTAGATATGGGACGAATTAGCTTACCAACACGCGAAGTCATGTCAGCCGCTCAAAAAGTAGTATATGACTCTGTCGTAGCTGGCCCAAGAGGCGTGGTAGTTGGCCCACTAAGAGCCGCTATTCACAATCCAGATTTGGCCGACCGCTGGCAAAAACTAGGAAAGGTACTACGTTATGAAACGTCATTACCCCTGTCTCTCAATGAGCTAGCCATCGTATTAACAGCTCGTCGCTGGAATGCTCAAGTAGAGTGGTCTATTCATGCAAAAGAGGCTGAAAAAGCGGGACTTTCGACGGATGTCATCGAGGCCATTCGAACCGGAAGCAAACCTGACTTTACCAACGATACATCAGGCGAAGAAGTATATTGCTATGCCCGTGAAATTCTTATGAATGGGACATCGCAACTTGAAACTTACAAAGCTATTGTAGCGCGTTGGGGTGAAAAGGGTGTTGTAGAGTTAACAGCAGTCATCGGATATTACTCAATGGTTGCAATGACACTAAACACACATGAAATTCCAATGCCTGAAGGTCTAGAGAATCAATTGGATGTTCCTGACAGTGGGCTTTATCCCATACCAGAACTGGCTTAACTCACTCTCCTTGGGGAATAAACATGGTAAATTGCTTCACCGTAACAGTCGATAATTATGTAGCGATCGTTGAAATAAACCGTCCACCAGTAAATGCACAAAATAACGAATTTAGAACTGAAATTACAACAGTCTTTGACCAGTTGGGCGATCAGGAGGATGTGCGAGCCATCATTCTTACCGGAGCAGGCAAAACCTTTTCGGCAGGAGCAGACCTTAAAGAGCGTCCTGCTAATGAGGCAGGTGCATATGCACTGCACAACCGGAGAGTCAGGGCGAGTTTTGATTGTGTCTTTGAGTGCAAAAAGCCTGTGATTGCAGCTGTAAATGGCGCTGCAATTGGTGCAGGCTGCGTACTGGCATTATGCTGTGACATCATTGTAACAGCCGATACAGCATTTCTTTCAATGACGGAAGTGAATGTCGGTTTAGCGGGAGGCGTTTCTCATGTACGTCGTCATTTTGGCGAATCTAATGCTCGCCTTATGATTATGACCGCTCAGCGTGTTTCTGGCCCTGAACTCGTACAAAAGAATGTTGCCTCTCATTCCGTCCCATTAGCTGAGCTCATGCCGCTAGCTAAAAATATTGCTGAAGAGATTGCATCTAAGAGCCCATCTGCTGTTCGTGCTGCAAAAAAATCCTTTCTAACGACAGAAAACCTACCATTACACGAAGGGTATTTATTCGAACAATCTCAGACTGAGATATTGTCGGCCTCTAAAGACACTAAAGAAGCATTAGCAGCCTTTAAAGAAAAGAGAAAACCTCTTTTCAATTAATGCTGAGTCGATACGGTTTGCTAGAAAGTAGCATACCGCCTCAATAAGTGTGTCTCTCGTTTCTGATCTCAATTCAGGATTCAGGACTTCTGTCAGGATTGCGTATCTCAGAAACGAGAAAAGCCCTGACCATTTCTGATCAGGGCTTTCTGTATTAGAAGCTTGACGACGACCTACTCTCACATGGGATCCCCCACACTAC
>NZ_SNXC01000001.1 GCF_004362145.1 Marinomonas balearica | reverse complement strand
ATTGACGTGTTCACTCATCAAAGACTTTAATTTTTTAGAAGTCTCCAGCGAGCGCCCACACAAATTATCTGATTATCTATTTTAAAGAGCGTACCGACTCGGTTACTTAGAAGCGTTCTTCTTAGTGTCTCACTCGTTGTTCTGAGTGGCTTGCCGTGTCAGTGGGTGCGTATATTACCTTCCAGATTTTTTTACGCAAGCACTTTTTTCATTTATTTCGGTTTTTTATCAATCGCGGCATTTTACCTATATTTGCGCTTTAGAGAACAAGCTTTAAAGAAGCTTGCGCTTGTCATACTAGCTTCTTACCCTCCTCGTCTTACTTAGCCCTTTCCTTCTTCTACTCACGCCCTATTATCCAAATCGAAACCATCCACTTTACTAGCCACTATAAGATACAGCCAAACACGGAATAGTTTTTAACTATTAATTTTGTAGATATTAACAATTTCATTAATTTAGTGACTGTTTTTAATATAGCTCTCGTTGGTAACGCAAACCGCAATTAACTTTAGGAGATAAAAAATGGTTAACACTCAAATCAAACCGTTCAACGCTACAGCATTTAAACAAGGTGAGTTCGTCGAGATTTCTGAAAAGGATGTACTAGGTAAATGGGCTGTATTCTTTTTCTACCCAGCTGACTTCACATTTGTTTGCCCAACAGAGCTAGGTGACGTTGCAGACAAATACGAAGAGCTTCAGAAGCTAGGTGTTGAAGTATTCTCTGTGTCTACTGACACTCACTTCACTCACAAAGCATGGCACGACAGTTCTGAGACAATAGGCAAAATCAACTACTACATGGTAGGAGATCAAACAGGTAACGTTACAAACAATTTCGGTGTAATGCGTGAAGGCCAAGGTCTTGCTGACCGTGCCACTTTCTTGATCGATCCAGAAGGCACTATCCAAGCAGTAGAGATTACAGCTGAAGGTATCGGTCGTGATGCTGATGACTTACTTCGCAAAATAAAAGCCGCTCAATATGTTGCTGCGCACCCAGGCGAAGTTTGCCCAGCAAAATGGAAAGAAGGCGAAGCAACATTAGCACCATCTTTAGATTTAGTTGGCAAAATCTAATTTAGACAAAGCCGACTTAGCCTCCCTCATCCCCTCTTAGAGGGAGGCTCTCTACTCTATGTTAAAACACAGTAACGGGTTAACGAACATGTTAGATTCAAATATTAAGCAGCAACTGGACACTTATCTAAAGAATATCATTAATCCGATCGAGATTACTGTGTCCACCAATGGCACCGCAAAAGCAGAAGAATTACTAGATCTTGCTCGAGATATTACGAGCTTGAATGAAAAAATCACTCTATCCGTTGATGAATCCCCAACAGGAAGAGCACCTTTGATGGCAATTGGCCCCCAAGGAGAAGAAACACGCGTTAAGTTTGCAGGAATTCCTATGGGACATGAGTTCACATCACTTGTACTTGCACTATTACAAGCAGGTGGACACCCAGCAAAAGAATCGAAAGAAACCATTGAACAGGCAAAGTCACTTACTAATAAACTTGATTTCGAAATTTATATTTCATTGACCTGCCAGAACTGCCCAGAAGTGGTACAGGCCTTAAACCTATTAGCTGTACTAAACCCGAATGTCACTACAACCATGATTGATGGGGCGCTGTTCCAAGACGAAGTCAACGAGCGCAATATTATGGCAGTACCGTCTGTATATCTGAACGGCGAACTATTCGGCCAAGGCAGAATGTCATTAGATGAAATCCTAAATAAAGTAGATACCGGCGCATCTGACAAACAAGCTGCCGCACTGTCTGAAAAAGCGCCTTACGATGTTCTTGTTGTCGGTGGAGGTCCAGCAGGAGCATCCGCAGCTATCTACTCTGCTCGTAAAGGCATTCGCACGGGCGTAATTGCGGATCGATTTGGTGGGCAGGTCGCTGACACAATGGCGATCGAAAACTTTATTTCTGTCAAAGAAACAGAGGGACCAAAGCTTGTTTCGAATTTAGAACAGCATGTGCTTGATTACGATGTAGATCTAATGAAGACGCAAAAAGCCGTACGTCTTGAGAAAAAAGAATTAATCGAAGTCGAATTGGAAAACGGAGCAGTGTTAAAAAGTAAATCCGTTATTCTAGCGACTGGCGCACGCTGGAGAGAAATGAATGTACCTGGCGAGCAAGAATACAAAGGCAAAGGTGTTGCTTACTGCCCACACTGTGATGGCCCGCTATTTAAAGGTAAGAAAACCGCAGTCATCGGTGGTGGTAATTCAGGCATCGAGGCAGCAATTGATTTAGCCGGAATAGTAGAACATGTAACTGTACTTGAATTTGGCGATCAGCTAAGAGCAGACGATGTATTGGTTAAGAAAGCAGAGTCTCTTGCTAATGTTACGATTATAAAAGAAGCGATGACAACAGAGGTTATTGGCGACGGTCAACGTGTCATAGGCTTGAAGTACACTGACCGTAAATCTAACGAATCACACCTTGTCGATGTCGCGGGAATTTTTGTTCAGATCGGCCTTGTTCCAAACAGTGAATTTTTGAAAGAAACACTAGAGTTAACGGACCGTGGAGAAATTGTCATTGATGGCCGAGGACAAACATCAATTCCAGGCGTTTTTGCAGCTGGTGATGTAACCACACAAGCATACAAACAGATCATTATCTCAATGGGTGCTGGCGCAACAGCAGCTCTTGGAGCATTTGATCACTTAATCAGAAGCTAATGTAGTTTAAACTCAATATTTCACTTTGGTTTGTGCGTGCCAACCAAAACCAACTGGCTGACTTTAATCGAAAGCAGCCAGTTTTTTTATTTTTTATAAACTCGTCGTTGTATGCTCTCTTCCGTTTCAACCCTTTAATTCCATTTTGGATACAATCGTACAGCTGGAACGACTTAAAGATACAATACCAATAATACAGGCAATTATTCCCAACAAAGCTCCCAACCCTATAGCATAACGCCCTCCGAACTCGTCACACAACCAGCCAACAATTGGCCCACCCAGAGCCGTACTTCCTAAAATAACGCTGATAGCAACCGCCATCACACGACCTTTATATCTTTTATCTGAAGAAATTTGCATAAACGCATTTACAGACGTAGTCATAAGTTGCAACGTCATTCCAAGGAAGACTAGCGTAATGCAAAACATCCACATAGAGTCACTCATTGCGACACAAAAACAGGCCACAGCATAAGCAGTTGCAACATATATCATTCTTCTAACGGTTGGAGCAGGAAGGCTTGCAGTCAACACAGCTCCCGTAATAGAACCTACAGCCATCATTGACACTAAAAGACCGTATTGCATCGCGCCTCCGTGGAACTCATTGACATTGATAGAAGACAAATACACAGCAAAACTCATTCCGGTCACGCACACACAAGACACCATTGCCAGAGCAACGACCATCTCGCGACGAGACGAAATATAGACAAAGCCATCCGAGATTTTATTCGGCCCTTTTGTTGAAGATTGATGTTTAAACACACAGGAAGATTTGAGCGAAAACCAGAGAACGCAACACAGCATAGGGATATAAGACATAGCATTCATCAAGATCACCCAACCTGTACTTGTTGAAGCAATAAGCACTCCAGCGATAGCCGGCCCAATAAGACGCGCACTGTTAAACGAGACTGAATTCAAACTAACCGCATTGGTTAGCTTTTTTTCTGAAACGATATCAGATACGAACGCATGTCTTGCCGGAATATCAAACGCCACAACAACACCGTGAATCAATGCTAAAAGATAGAGATGATTCAATGTGACGAGCTCGCTAACAGCTAAAATACCCAACGTTAGCGACGTAGACATTAGTAACAGCTGAGTAATAAACAATAATCTAGCGCGATCAATATAATCCGCTAGAAAACCTGTAAAGGGAGATAAGACTAATTGAGGTATATATTGCAGTAACACGACAATACCTATAGCAGTAGCATTGTCTTTAGAAAGAAACGCAATCACAAGCCAATCTTGCGCCGTTCGTTGCAACCACGTTCCCATATTGGACACAAAAACACTGCCCAACCAAACACGAAAATATCGACTTTCAAGTGAACGGAATGTTTGAAGCACAGCCATCTCCTCATCAAACAGAGCTTTCAACTTAAAATGAACGCAGCGTTCATTCTTCGACTAAAACCGAAATGCTTGATAGGTCGACAACTACAATGGGAATCAGCGGCAATCCATTGCACAACCAAAGAAAGCGACAATCGCTTTCTTATCTATAATTTTTAAAGGGGGTTTAAATACGCTCTACGATAAGATCACTACTAATGTCTTCAATCGCACTCTCCAAATCCGATTCCGTGAGATGTTGGGGCAGAGCTAACAAAAAATTAGCCGTAAACAGCATCTCGGAGCTCATTGGGGCAGGCTCACAAAAACTCTCGAGTTCCTTAACGTTCACTTGAAGACTTGCTAATGCTTCCGCAACTTCCTTCACGATCCCTGGTCGATCGTTTCCGATGACTCGCACAGAGAACTCAGGTAAGTTTCGATCTACCACCGTTGCTCGCTCCACAGAAACTTTAAGCCCTAATGGTTCGAGATCTTCCAACGCGGAAACAAGCTCAGATTCCTGTTTTTTTTCAACATCAACGGTCACAATGCCCGCAAATTTGTCGGCAAGGTGAGCCATCCGACTCTCCTTCCAGCTTGCGTTATTTTGCTGAACAACGTTAGACAACATTTCAACTAAACCGGGGCGATCTTCGCCTATCACTGTTAAAACTAATGTTTGAGACATACTACCTTCCTACACTCATGACATTGAAACTGACGCGGGACACAGCTTGTACTATAAAAGATAGGCTTAAAGTCGAAAATTTGAAAGTTCCAGAACAATCACTTACATTCAATAAATTGCTTTGTCGATTAAATGGTGCAGAAAACAGCAAATGGAAATGAATGATACGAGTTCTGACTCTCAGCAAAATAAAATCGATAAAGAAACGGTTTCAATTCTCTATCGCAATCTACCACCGGGGCTTGCAGTTGCATTTATATCTGCAGTAGCCATCGTTTTTGTATTTTTTGGCGATGAAAGAGATTCGACGAAGTTGTGGTGGTTGCTCGCACTGACCGTGAGCTGCCTCCAACGCATTGTAGATTTATTACTATTTCGGAGAGCAACCCGGTCTTCATCGAACTTCAACGCTCAAAAGTACCAAAGACGATTTTCTATTGGTTGCATTGCTTCTGCTGTGATCTGGTCATCTTACCCTTTCTTGTTATACCAAGGCGCGACGGTTAATGAACAAACTACCAGTATGATCGTCATGACAGGATTATCGGGAGGGGCCGCAACTACATTAGCTGCACACAAACTGACATCAATCAGTTTCATCTTTATTCTCATGGTGCCCTACTCTCTCATCTTGCTCATTTCCTCCTCCGTCCACCATCATGGCCTTGGTGTAATTGGGCTGTGTGCCGCGCTCGCGCTCGCGGTAATGGCTAAGATGAATACACAGCTCTTACTTAACTCAATTAAATTGAAATTTGCGAACACAGATCTACTGGATAAAATGGAAGAAAAAGTAGAACAGCGTTCACGTCAAATCTACGAACTTTCCCACAAAGACCCGTTAACAGGGCTATTAAACCGAGCAGCGTTTTTAGACGCTTTCAAGGGTATTAGCAACTCCCCAGAAAACCAGCATTGCGCTCTGCTTTTTATCGATCTAGATGGTTATAAACTGGTTAACGATGGTATGGGGCATACCGCAGGTGACCAAATCATGAAATCTGTTGCACAACGGATTACCGAAAGTTGTGCGGAATCTCCCCTGATCTGTCGGTGGGGCGGCGATGAGTTTCTTGTTCTTCATCCTTATGTCTCTAAAACCAAAACACTCAAACTCGCCAACAAATTGATCGAAAATTTATCTTACCCTTACCCCGTCACGGCTCAATCAAGTGCAAATATTGGGGCTACAATTGGTATATCCATTTACCCTGAACAGGGTCTTGAACAAGAAATGTTGATTCAACGTGCTGACATGGCAATGTACCAACAAAAAAAGACAGAGAAAGGTAAAGCACGATTTTTTGATGATAATTTACAAAGCCAATTGCTACGTGAACTGCACATACGCAATTGCATGCTCAACGCCATTGGCTCAAATGAGTTCTATGTACTCTTCCAACCCATCATTGATAGATCAAATGAGAGCATTGCATTTATTGAGGCTCTCGCCAGATGGACTCTCGACGAAGACCCAATAAGCCCCGCGGAATTCATTCCCGTAGCAGAACAACATGGACTCATTAAATCTCTGGGAGGACAACTCTTTGAACAAGCATTAACGGAATCCAAAGCATTTATCGAAGCAAGCCCAGCGACCAAACTGTGCTTCAATGTCTCCATCAACCAGCTTCACGATGCACACTTTGCGAAGCTGATTACTCGCTCACTGGAACTGACCGAGTTTCCACCAGAAAAATTAGTGCTTGAAATGACTGAAACCGCAATGGCGGAGGATAAATCCATTATTCTCAAACAGTTACAACAACTTCGCTCAATGGGAGTACAAATTGCCATAGACGATTTTGGCACAGGCTATTCATCATTGGCCTATATGCAAAACTTCGAAATTGACCTAATAAAGCTCGACAGAAGCTTTATTACTCAACTCGATAATGAGCAGACATCTATTATAAAAGCCGTTACAGAGCTGTCTAAAGCATTTCATTTTGACGTAATCGCAGAAGGCATCGAACTAGAAGAACAAGCCGACAGCTTACTTGCATTAAACATTCAGCTGCATCAGGGGTTTCTTTACCACAAACCTATGACAATCAATCAAATAGAAAATCTATAGCAATACTTATTACTTCCTTAATGTTGTACTTGAGATTCCAGAAAGCAATGGCACATTAGTATTATCTTATTAACAACTCTACGAGATGAATGAATATGTCTAAGGTATTAGAAAATCTAGAATGGCGCTATGCCACCAAAAAAATGGATCCAACGAAACAAGTGTCTCAGGAAAAAATAGACACGATTCTAGAAGCAATACGCTTAACCGCAACGTCCAGCGGTCTTCAACCGTATGAAGTGTTTGTGGTAACCAACAAAGAGCTGCGAGAAGAAATAGTACCTCATGCTTGGGGACAAACTCAGATCACTGACGGCTCTCATCTACTCGTCTTCGCTGCGTGGGATAACTACACTGAAGATCGAATCAACACAATGTTTGATTTAGTCAATGAAAAACGCGGTTTCACAAACGATGGCTGGGAAGCTTATCGTCAAAAATTACTTGCTGCATACACTCCTCGTGACGCAAAAGAAAACTATGAGCATGCGGCACGCCAAGCTTACATAGGCTTGGGAACCGCACTGATCGCTGCGGCAGAAGAAGGCGTAGACAGCACACCAATGGAAGGCTTTGATCCTGAAAAAGTAGACGAAATTTTAGGGTTAAAAGAGAAAGGGCTTCGTTCTGTTATCCTTCTGCCTCTAGGCTATCGCGCAGAAGAAGGTGATTGGTTAGCCAAGCTGAAAAAGGTTCGTCGCGCAAAAGAACACTTTATTACCGAAGTAAAATAGAGTTCTGTGTGACCACATGACCTGTGACGAACGGATACGCTGTGTATCCGTTCGTCCATTTTTATCAGAAACTCTAAGAACTTCGCTATATCTCACCATGGTCATTCCATAAGATCCACAGTTCGCTTCACTACCCCAATGACTCTTATTTAGAAACATGCAATGCCCAGCGCCAGCGTTTTCTAGCCCTACGGAAGTTACTCACATCGTAGAAACTGAAATGCTCAACCAAATCCGCTTCTGTATATAACATTCTATCGTGTAAAAAGTGTCCTTCATCTTCACGAATTTGGTCCACCAGCATTTGGTAGTTCGTATTGTGTTTTTTAAGCTTTCGTTTCAAAGTCGCTAAACTCATTCCAACGTGTTCACACAACGCGTCTAGCGAAGGAATGCAACGAACATCCTGTGCTAAGTAAGTACGAACTTCTTCAACAATGCTAGAGGTTTCATTGCTCATCACTTCAGCCAACACTGTTTGATAAAGCCCTTGAGACGGCATTTTCAGGGCAGATTGCGCGAATTGATTCGATATACTCACGCTGTAACGCTTCACTCCGACACCGATTTCCTTTCCCCAAATACCGGAATATTCTTCTAGGTTTTCAGGTACACCTTCTAGTTCAAATTGCCAATCAATGACGGTTCCAATGGGCAGCAACCAATCACACGCATATCGAAATGCCTCCATGCTGTACGTCATCACAAATTGTTTATGGATACTGTCCTGTAGAAGACCGAAGGCATCTCGAAACACAAAATACAAACGTTCTTCAGTTTGCCTGCATTCAACAGCGATAAGAGGAGACCAGTGACTCGTGCTATTCATCAGCAAATAAAACGCATCGTTTAAAGTAGGCGCATGTTGCATCCCTTGCGACCATGTCTGAAGTGCACTGGGTAAAAGTCGCTGCCCTAATTGAAAAGCCAAATCAGAGCTGTGATCAGTGAGCGTTGCGTTATAGCAGAGCTGTGCCATCTGCTCTGCACTGACTCTTCGCTCCAGAGACAAAAAATCATTTTGGAACAGCCTAGTTTTGCGAAGAAACACATCCGGTAATTCGCCAAACTCCATCAATAAATCATTTAACAATGCCATACCGGACTGCAAACTTATAAAAGCATCCGTACTTTCTAGCCATGCTTTTTGCTTGATAGGCACAGGTAAATCACCCTTTATTATTCACGTTGACTTTATCTAACTTGAATTATGTTAGTGGATCCATTGTTTAACGGGATGGATTCAATTAAGGCAAATTGAGCTCGCTTGATGACCTGTACAGCTTCAACCTCGCTCATATTTTCGGAAACACGCTGGGTGGAATGCATGACAGTCATGTCGATAGCAGAATGAGCCGATGCTGGAAAGTAGCGTACTGAACGCAATGCGCCGATCAACCCTTGCACTATTTCATTTTGCCGCTCATCGTCTAAAGTAGGTTGAGAAGGCGAATCCAAAACTAAAAGCACAGCATATTGATCGCCAACTATGTGAAATACTCGGCTTTCATCGGGCAAGTTCCAAAGAATCGTATCCGCAATAATGGATCTCAGTTTGCCATATTCACTGCGCGCTAGAGTCGACTCTTCTGAAGCAATGTCTGGGACGACATCCAAAAAAACAAGCAGTTGTTTATTTTCAGACACCAATGCTTTTTTCAAATGGGGTGTTTGAGGCAAGGACGTTTCACCATGAAGACGGTGAGGCATGCTATGAAAAATCCTAGCGCGCTTATGAAGGTATTTTTGAACTTCCTTCTGCTCTTGATACCAGCGAAACATTCCAAAAGTGAGAGCAAGTAACCCTATAGGCAAAGATTCAAGCAAGCTATCCCAGTAATGACCTTCATGCAGCTTAAAGAACTCATCCAGTACATCTTGATAACACGACGCAAACACACCGAGTAAGCCAAAAGCTAGCCAATTTGTTGTTCTTCCTTTCGGACGTGATGCCAGCACAATGCATAACCAAACACCAAGAAAAAGAGCGGTAGCGCCTTCTCCAAATATATCGATCCATGACCAGTCAGAAACGCGCTTTACATCGCTCGCGCTCATATTCAAAAAGGTCAAAGAGAAGACAGTTAACACCAAAGCAATCAACCAGTATATATGCGGTCGTGCTCGATAGAAGAAATCAGACAATCTATAACAAAAGGTATGAAGAGAGCGAAACATGTTGAACCCCTATTTAGAGTGCCTCGTTTTACGCCTATTTTATGACATTTCCATTGCCATAATATGACAAACAGCGCCCGCGCTAGCGAACTCAATGGGTTTAGTCCGAATCGCTCATGCAACCGATATAAAAGAGACAAACCAAGGGAGTAAACAACCTCAACAGTGGTGTATCTAAGAGAAATGACACTCCTACTCAATAGTCTTATTAGCTCATTTGCATGGGTAAACACCGTCAAAACGATCTATTCACATCTCCTGAAAAAAGAACGTAACAAAATTGACATAAGAGCGGCTTAACGTGCAGACCTATAAACCAACTCTAAAGGTATCTCATCATGTTCAAACGTCATTTAGTTGCGACCGCAATCAGCAGTGCAATGTGCGCTTCTCTTAGTGTGAATGCAGCCGTTATTTCCGAAACTACCTATGAAGATATTGCCGATGCAGCGACGTGGGTTAGTCAAGACAATTCAAAGAGCCTTTTGATCGCCACTCTCGAAGGTGACGGCATTGCCGTATTTAACGAGCAAGGCAAAGAGATTCAGCACATCGAGGGCATAGAAGCGCTTGGTGCGGACGTTCGCTACAGCCTTACGGATGATAATGGCGCGAGTATGGACATCGTCGCTATTGGCCTTCCTGATGAAGACTCATTAGGCTTCTACAAAATCACTGGCAATGCAAAACACCCTCTTAGCTCAGTGGGCACCATTAACATTGACGCAACACCTGAAGGGGTTTGCCTTTATCAACACCCAACAAGCGGCCAAATCACGGCGACAGCCTACACTGAAGACGGCGATCTTCTTCAGTACAAATTGATTTTGGATGGAAATGAAGTAAAAAGCCGCTTCAACGAGGGCGACGTTGCCGAACCAGTACGTCACACTAATGTCGGTGGCGAGTTAAGCGGTTGTATCGTCGATGATCAATCCGGCACACTTTATGTAGCCGAGCAAAATGTTGGCGTTTGGATATACGGCGCCGATGCTGAAAACGTAAAAGACCGAGCGCTATTAGACATCGTTGAGCCACACGGAAAACTTGAAGAAATCGAGAACATCGATCTCGCGATCCAAGAAGGTGGAAAAGGTGTCATCCTGATCGCTGACGAAGGCAAAGGCTTTAACCTTTACGACCGCAACTCAGGCGAATTCCTTGCAAAGTTCGATGTAGAAGGCGTCGAAGAAGCTAAGCTAGTTACAACGGCACGCAACGGAATTTGGATTGGCAACACCGAAGCGGACGAACCTGTTTACCAGTTCATGAGCGCTGACGAGTTTACATCATTAAGCGGTGTGAGCCTTGCTGGTTTACAAAGTAACCGAGACATCAAAGTAGCGGGCGTCAAAGTCGTCACAGCGTCTGGCGAAACCGATGCAGTTGACAGCAAAGGCGATGCAGCGGATGACTCAACCGTTTGGTACAACGAATCAAACCCTGCTAACAGTCTAATTATCGCAACTGATAAAAAAGGCGGATTGCTAGCTTACGATCTTGAAGGGAACGAAATTCAATTCTTCGAAGAAGGTCGTCCAAACAATGTAGACCTACGCCAGAACATCGATGATGGAAAAGGCGGCAAGATCACATTGGCCGCTGCCTCAAACCGTGACCTAAATACGGTGACGCTATACACAATCGACGGTTCGGATACGCCAATCAAGCTGTTGCCTGCCATCGGCGACAACGTTCATGATGCGTCTCCTGAATTGATTTCTAATGTAGATGTCGTATACGGCTTGTGTATGGGACAAGGTGAAGACGGTACTCCTTACGTTTTTGTTAACGGTAAAGACGGCACAACAGAACAATGGAAAATCACGCTAACAAAAGACGGCGCCAAGGGTGAGATTGTTCGTACCTTCTCTGTTGAAAGCCAACCTGAAGGTTGTGTTGTAGACGACAAGACTCAAACAATCTATGTCGGCGAAGAAGACGAAGCAATCTGGACTTTCGATGCTCGCGAAAATGGCTCAACCAAAGCCAAGCTATTTGCGGCAGTAGACGGCAAGCAGTTGGTTGACGACATTGAAGGTGTGACTATCTACGAAACAGACCAAGTTCGTTACTTGATCGCTTCCAGCCAAGGTAACAACACGTACGCGGTTTACGATATGAACGACAACAACCAGTACAAAGGCAGCTTTGCTATCATTGGTGATGATGACAATGGAATTGACGGGACAAGCGATACCGATGGCGTTCACGCGTTCTCTGGCAACCTTGGTAGCGCCTACCCGAATGGTATGTTCATTGCGCAAGATTGGTACAACATCAACGACGAGTACGAATTGAAAAAACAAAACTTCAAAATGGTCGATTGGAGAGAAATCCAATCCGCGCTTAAATTAAAGTAATACTTAAAAAGCGATAGCTCTTCATAGAAATAAAAGCCGCCTGATTTTCTGATATTAGGCGGCTTTTTTATTCTGATTTTTCAATCCCCCATTGCAAAATATCAGTGTTAAACTTGAGTTTTCACCTGTAAAAAGGCATAGACATGATTGCTCGAGAATGGAAAGCACGAGTTCCAAATAAACATAAAGACGGCTTTATCGCCTATCTCCATGAGACCGGAGTGAAAGACACCGCAGCGACAAAAGGCTTTAATGGCGCTCAAATATTTTGCCGACAGTTTGATGACCGAAACGCTGAAATCACCTTAATCACCTATTGGCCTGATCGTGAGAGCGTTATGGAATTTGCGGGTCAAGATATCGATGTCGCTAAGCTCTATCCAGAAGATGATGTATACGAGCTAGACCCTGATACATTTGTTCATCACTATGATGTCTTAGAACATCAGTTCGTCTCGTAGACATCACGATGACTCGTTCTCAACGACTTCTCGAACTCCTCGATCTTCTTCGACAAAGCCGACGTCCGGTGACCGCTAAGCAATTAGCTGAACGACTTTGCATTAGCGTGCGCAGTGTATACCGAGACACCCTAACGTTGCAGGAACAAGGAGCCCAAATCGAAGGAGAAGCGGGCGTAGGTTATGTTATGCAGGAGGGATTCTGGATGCCGCCACTCATGTTCTCCGAACAAGAATTGGAAGCTATCGTCCTTGGTATGCGCTGGGCGTCCAAACAAACGGACTCAGAGATGCAATCCCATGCGATCTCTGCACTTGCTAAAATCCGAAATGCCTTGCCAGACGACTTGGATGACAAAGTGCTTCACAATACGCTACTCGTACCCCCGCCTCAAAAAAGTAAAACAGAAAACGCCTCTAAAGACATTCTGATTCCTCTGCGACAAGCCATTCGAGAAGAAAAGATCGTTCAATTTGACTACAAAAGCTTAGATGGCAAAGCGTCATCTCGAACAGTCTGGCCTTTTGCATTGGGGTATTTCGAATCTGTTTCCGTCTTAGTAGGATGGTGTGAAACACGCAATGCAAACAGACACTTTCGTACAGACCGAATTGGAAATCTAACCCTACTTGAAGAGCGCTACCCTAAATCAAAAAGGGCTCTCGCAGCAGAGTGGAAAAAGGAAAACGGGATCATTAGTTAATGATCAGAAAGTAATAAATACTGATCATTATTGCTTGAAGGGCGAATATAACCCAATTCAATTTTTTCACTTTTACACATTAACCAACCTCGATCAACGTTTATTTCGTCGCGACTAGGTGCACGATTACGCTCTAAATGATATCCCAGAGTACTCAAGTCTGATTGAATTACTATACCTTGACTATTCAGTAACTGTGATTGACCACCTTCACATCTCAGCAAGCTTTGGAGCTTCATTCCATATAAAGTATTAGACGTTATTACAAAAATAATAGACAACATAAAGATACTGAAGAAAACCACTGAGCGTTTTCGCTTAAATACATTTAATGGAAGGCGTACCCAACCATCTTTCATATCTAATAGGTGAAAATGAGCCTCTCTTCCACTTCTAGTCATCATTTTTGCAATAGGTTCGATTAGGAAAGTAGCGAACGATATAAACCCAACAAAAACAACTGTTGGTGTAACTCCTAAGAGCCATTCAATTAAATACAAATCCATAAAAAACGATCTCAAACGGTATTAAACGCTACTGACAAAAATTGACACTAGGTCACCTTAAACTGGTTTCGCTTTCACAGTCAAACTCGTAATCAAGGAGCCTAACATGTCGCAACTAAACTGCGTCGTTCTATATGCAGAATCTATCAACCAAAGCGTTGCACTTTATACTCAACTGATCGGTCTTCCACCAGTTGACCAATCACCAAACTTCGCCATGTTCCGCACAAACGAGGGTTTAATGCTTGGCATTTGGCAAAAAGATCAGGTACGCCCTGAGCTAGAAGAGACGGGATGCGGCATGGAGATCGTTTTCGCAGTTGAGACTCCCACCCAGCTTGAACAAGAACTAGGAAAGTACGAATCACTCAATCTTTCCATCCTTCAGCCAATTATTGAAATGGACTTTGGCTACAGCTTTACAGCAGTTGATTCTGATGGTCACAGGTTACGAGTTATGTGCCAAAAATAGCGAGTTAGGTAATTTTCTGAGTGGGAAGCGAATGCAGACATCCATACGCCACTGCATACAGATGTCTT
Source organism: Marinomonas balearica (assembly GCF_004362145.1). Lineage (GTDB taxonomy): Bacteria > Pseudomonadota > Gammaproteobacteria > Pseudomonadales > Marinomonadaceae > Marinomonas > Marinomonas balearica. The sequence continues at coordinate 88,582 of NZ_SNXC01000001.1, read as the reverse complement.
TGGTGAAACGTTCTTAGTAAAAGACCCAGATGGACACCTTATCCGTATCTCTTCAGCAGACTGATCGTCAGCAGGCGATAAGCCTGCCTGACGACATGATTTCTAGGAAATACGCTTTTCCTGAACACCGTGACAGGCAATCCAATGCTCTTGTTCATTAAACCGAGTTTCGATCAATTCAGGTGTCTCTGTTTTACACCGCTCATTCGCGTACTGGCAGCGGCCATGGAAAGCACAGCCAGATGGCGGATTCAATGGGGAAGGTAATTCACCTTCCAACTTGATTCGTGTACGTCGCTTATCTGGCGAGAGCTGAGGTGTACTCGACAACAGCGCCTGCGTATAAGGATGTTGCGGATTAATAAAGAGCTGTTCGCATGATGTGCGCTCCACAACTTTTCCAAGATACATCACCATCACTTCATCCGCTATGTGCTCTACCACGGACAAATCATGAGAGATGAACACATAACTGAGGCCGAACTCCTCTTGCAAGTCCATCATAAGGTTCAAAACCTGAGCCTGAACAGACACATCCAGCGCGGATACAGGTTCATCCGCCACGATCACTTGTGGATCCAGCATCAAACCTCGGGCGATTGCAATTCGCTGTCGCTGACCACCTGAAAACATATGCGGATAACGATCATAATGTTCTGGCTTCAAGCCAACTTTCGACATCACATCCAGTGCTTTTTGTTTGCGTGCTGTTTTGGACAAGTCAGTATTGATGACTAACGGTTCTTCCAGAATTGACCCGATTTTCTTTCTTGGATTAATTCAGACAGGCTCATTAAAAGCCTCCCACCTAAAATCATTTAGATTAATAGGCGAGAGGCTCAGTCTCATCCGTGAGCCCCCATTAGCCAATCATTGCTCTGTTCCTATGCAAACATCACAAGTTTGGCTGCTAGACAGAGTACGTATAACGCCTAAAATGACCAATCGAAATAACGATATGCCCTATACGCAAAACGCATACGTTTTTCCGCGCCAGATATAACTAATTAAATATAAGATGCTTTTTTTAAAGCCATAAGATCCATAAATCAGAGAAAATCATCTAAAACATCGGCGTTTTAGCGTATCCCCGTCTTGATTGATAAAGCGTAATATGGATAATCCAAAAAACACTTAAACGATTAAGAAACGTTAAATAAGACACTACCATGCCAGATAAGAATCAAAATTTTCGCCCAGCCATACATTTTTCAGCGCCTTTTGGCTGGATTAACGACCCCAACGGGTTGATCTACATGGACGGCGAGTGGCACCTTTTTTATCAATATTATCCATTTGGCACGACATGGGGCCCTATGCATTGGGGTCACGCAGTGAGTCGCGATTTACTAGAATGGACACATTTGCCAATCGCCTTGGCTCCAGATCAAAATGGTCAGTGTTTCTCTGGCTCTTCAATCGTTGATTCAAACAATACATCCGGCTTGTTCGAAAACCCTAGCCCTCACAACTTCGTTTCGTTATACACAAACACCATTGGATTAACCCAAGTGCAAGACAATGGTTTGCAAGCACAGTCCATTGCCACCAGTACCGACGGCAGAGCATTCAAACAACATGCAGACATCAACCCAGTTGCCCCTAACGAAGGCATCCAGCACTTTCGAGACCCAAAGGTGTTTTGGCATGATGCATCCGAAAAATGGATCATGGTCGTTACCGAAGGGCAATGTATTGGCATATATGGATCAATAAACTTAACTAAGTGGAACAAACTTTCGACTTGGGGCAACGATGAGGGGGTTCACGATGAACTTCCTTGGGAATGTCCTGATCTCTTCCCAATTACGGATGATCAAGGCATTGAGCGCTGGGTGCTTATTATTGGGCTTCAAAGAGCAGCCCATGCTGGCGGCAGTGGCACTCAATACATGGTCGGTCACTTCGATGGGGAACGCTTTACGAACCTCAACGCAAAAGAAGACGCGCTTTACTTAGATTATGGTAAAGACTTCTATGCGGCGCAGAGCTTTTCTAATGCCCCAAATGGACGAAGAATCGCAATAGCTTGGATGAGCAACTGGTTGTACGCGAACGATGTGCCAACCGATGGCTACCGTGGCACAATGACACTTCCACGAGAGCTGTCATTAGTCACGACTGAACAAGGTTTACGCCTGAAACAGTCGTTTATCACGGAATCATTTGCAAAAGCCTCTAACGAAAAAGTCCAACATGTTGAACCTAGCATTTGGCAATTTGATCTTAATCATGGCCTGATAAAAGCAGAACTCAAACTGGCTCACGGCTCTAGAATTGAGATTAAACCGTTTGGCGACGATTCATTGGTCTATCGCATTTCACGCACTGATTCTAACTATCTTGTCGAAACAGAACGGAAAGTTGTTGTGTCTGCATCCCCAACCTTCAACCAGCAGTTTCCATACCAGTCGCGTTTTGTAATGCCAGCTCAACAAAGCCTCGATTTCGTGTTAGCAAAAGACACTTCAAGTTGTGAGTTATTGATTAACAATGGTCTGTTTGCTTGCACAGATACGGTGTTTACACACAGCTTAGAAAAAGCATCGCTCTCTGTGGTCGAAGGGCAAGTGTTAATGGAATCTATCGAGGTCTTCGAGCAAGGCTGATTAGAGAAGTAAAAATCGTATTGCCTTCACCCTTTATAACAAAGAGTGAAGGCAGCAGACACTACAACTTACGACTTAAAAAAGACGCAATCCAATCCATCATTGCGGGTGAATGAAGGTCGGTCTTCTCTATCGATTCTCGGGCTTTCGCCACCACGTCTGCGGGAAGTGAATCGTTGCTGTACATATCCACTAATGCGCTTTCATATATTTTCGAGAATTCAGGATGCGCTTGGAAAGTCAAAATACGATCCTCGTAAATTAATCCAGCACATTCACAGAAGTCAGAACGCGCAAAAACACGCGCACTCGAAGGTATTTCAGTCACTTGATATCGATGGAACGCGCAAATAGACAACACTTCTCCTTTAGGGATATCTGGGACAGTATCGTCTGTTACCACATAGGAATGAACTCCCACTCCCCATCCACCAGAAAACTTCTCGACTATCCCGCCTAAAGCATGAGCAATGATTTGATGGCCGAAGCAAATACCGACTAAAGGTTGTTTTGACTCGTCAATTTCACGAATTAGATCGCCTAATTGCAGCATCCAAGGCAGTGCTTCCTCGACATTCGAGGTTGACCCTGTGATAAGCCATCCATCGCATTCCTTCGCATTCTCTGGAAACTGATCAAGACGCACGTCGTAAATGCGAAACTCTAGACTCGATTCAATCTTACCTAACTGAATAGCAAACATATCCGCATACGATGGGTATTCAGACAACAGGCTGTCTGGTGTAATACCAGCGGCTAAAATACCTATTTTCATTTCTTAACTATCTCCAACATGAGTGTCGAGGTATCTCAATTTTATTTTGACGACGCATAATAAAAACAGCAGCCAACACAGCAACCGTCACTGCCACTATCATGAGTGTCGCCAATGCATTCACCTCAGGCGTGACTCCCAATCTCACTTTGGAAAAAATCACCATAGGTAAGGTACTGTTACCTGGACCAGATACGAAGCTGGCGATGACCAGATCGTCGAGTGACAGAGTAAAAGACAATAACCAGCCAGACACAATAGCGGGAGAAATCAACGGCAAGGTAATCAGAAAAAATAAAGACGAGGGTTTCGCCCCTAAATCCATCGCGGCTTCTTCCAAAGTCACATCAAGTGAGGCTAAACGAGATTGCACCACCACCGCTACATACGCTAAACAGAAGGTCGTATGAGCAATGATAATGGTTGTCATACCGCGACCTGCTGGCCAACCAAAGAGACTCTCCATTGCGACAAACAATAACAGTAACGAAAGCCCTGTAATCACTTCAGGCATCACCAGCGGTGCAGTAACCCACCCAGCCAATAACGTTTTACCTTTAAACAGTCCCATGCGACTCAGCACAAAACCCGCCATGGTGCCTAACACCGCAGCTAAGGTCGCACTGATAAAAGCGATCTTCAAGCTGACCCACGCGGCGTTCATGATTTGCTCGTTTTGAAACAAAGCAACATACCACTTAAACGACCAACCGCCCCACACCGTCACCAACTTAGACGCGTTAAAACTGTAGATAATCAAGGCAATAATAGGCGCATATAGAAATAGGAAGCCCGCACCTGCACTCGCCAACAAAAACTTAGATTGACCTTTTGTCGTACTCGACACTACACCGCCTCCTTATTGCCGTTACGCATAAACATAATCGGCCCAACCAAGACAATCAGCATAATAATGGCAACAGCAGACGCCATCGGCCAATCGCGATTGAGAAAGAACTCATCCCATAGTATCCGTCCGATCATTAGCGTATCTGAACCACCTAACAACGCCGGAATCACAAACTCACCGACAGCAGGAATAAAGACTAAAAGACACCCAGCGATAATACCGGGCTTGGCTAAAGGCAAGGTCACCAAACAAAATGCCTGATACGGTTTCGCACCGAGATCTTGAGCGGCTTCGATCAGATTTAAATCCATCTTTTCCAACGTGGTATAAAGAGGCAAAATCATAAATGGAAGATAGGTATAAACAATCCCCAAATACACAGCAAAGTCGGTTTGTAACATCTGAATAGGCTGATCAATCAAGCCAATCGACATTAAAAACTCATTCACTAAGCCATTTTTCTTTAACAACCCCATCCACGCATAAACACGCAGCAGGAATGACGTCCAAAACGGCAAAATGACCAGCGCAAGTAATATGCTGCGCATGGTCGAGGAGCTTTTTGCAATAACGTAGGCAATCGGAAAACCAACGAGAAGCGTGATGATCGTTGAAATCACCGCAATTTTGACCGAACTGAGGTAAGCGTCTAAATAAAAGTACTCCTCAAACAGAAATAGATAGTTACCAAACGTTATTTTTAACGTGGCATACTCATCCGTCGCATCCCATTCAAAAATAGGAGAATACGGTGGGACAGCGATGATCGCTTCAGAGAGTGAGATTTTGAATACCACCAAAAACGGAATAAAAAAGAAGGTGGCAAGCCAAAGCATCGGCACTAATATCACAAAAAGACGACCTATATTGATAGTCATAAGTCGATTTACGAGCCTGCTATTCTTCAGTGTCGAGTTCATCATGAGGTGAGTACCACGCTACTGTCTGGATCCCACGTCAAAATAACGTGATCGTCCCATGTTAAACGATCTTCCGACGAACGAGAGACATTTGGCTGCGTTACGCGGACTTCGTTTCCGCTCAACAACTTGACCTTGTAAATTGACTGGCTCCCCATATACGCCACATCAATGATCTGCCCTTTCGCGCAATTCACATTGCTATCGAACAAATCAAAAGACTGCTTTGCGATACGAAGTTTTTCTGGGCGGATTGCCACGCTCACGGTTTGGTTTGGCGCACAACTAATACCGTGATCGACTTTAATCAAACCACCCATATCATCCGATTGAATCGTAACACTATCTCTTTCGTCATCAACCACGACGCCACTAAACAAGTTTACATTACCAATAAACTCAGCAACGAAACTGTTACTTGGGTATTCGTAGACCTCATGAGGCTCGGCCGTTTGAACGATCACGCCATTGTTCATCACACCAATGCGAGTCGCGAGGGTCATTGCCTCTTCCTGATCGTGCGTCACAACCACAAACGTGATACCCAATTCCTCTTGGATACGCATTAATTCAAATTGAGTCTCTTCCCTTAGCTTCTTATCCAAAGCGCCCAACGGCTCGTCCAAAAGAAGCAACTTCGGCTGTTTAACCAGCGAGCGCGCCAATGCAACACGCTGACGTTGACCACCAGACAACATATGCGGCTTACGTCGCGCTAAGTGACTAAGTTGGACCATGTCTAATATATCCGCGACGCGCTTTTTCACTTGCGCGGCTGGAACACCTTCTCGCTTAAGACCAAACGCTACATTGGCTTCTACGGACATATGAGGGAATAAGGCATAGGACTGAAACATCATATTAACCGGGCGCTCCCACGGTGGGATGTGCGACATATCAACGCCATCAATTAAGATTCGGCCAGACGTTGGCGCTTCAAAACCCGCTAACATTCTCAATAATGTACTTTTGCCTGAACCAGAACCTCCTAGCAGGCAAAACAGTTCATTTTTATAGATATCCAGAGAAACAGAGTCGACTGCTGTAAAGTCACCAAACCGCTTCGTAACCTTTTCGATTTTGACATAGGGCGTCGCATCAGACGTGCGCCAAGGTGTTTCACTTGATATAGACTCAGGTACCGAGGACAAAGACATAGCTCACCAGTGCAATATAGGTTCAAAACGAGACCTCTAAAAGCAACCTTGCATCACTTAAATCTGATATGACTTAGATCTCCGCCATAGTACAACTAAGACTTAAGCGGAGCACATTAAGGCGACAGACTTTTAGACAGACCCATTATGTGAATTTAACTCATGTATTCGATTCTATAGACATTAGAAGAAAATGGGGAGCGCTAATAATATTGTCGCGTCCCTACGCCTAATAATATAATGATCGATACCGTATTAACGACCTGTTTTAACAGATTGCCATGCTCTAGTTAAAGAACGGTCGAATCGAGACGTATGAGCGATTTGAACAAATAGCTTTTCTTGCACGGCTTTAGTTGGGTAAATGCCTTTGTTGCTTTTCACTTCTTCATCTAGCAATGGCACCGCTGCAATGTTGGGTACCGCGTAATACACGAAATTAGATATTGCAGCCGCCGTTTCACCTTTAAGAATAAAGTCTATTAACTTGTAGGCCGCTTCTGGATGTGGCGCGTCTTTAGGTATTGCCATCACGTCATACCAAGCGACAGTACCTTCTTTTGGAATCACGTACTTGATGTCAACGCCCTGTCCTGCTTCTTCTGCACGAGATTGGGACTGAAGAATGTCACCGTTGTAACCAAGAGCAATACAAACATCACCGTTGGCTAAATCTGCAATGTATTTACTAGAGTGGAAATATTTATAAGAAGAACGAGCAGCAGAAAGCAATTTTGCGGACTGTTTCAACTCTGAACGATCTTCGGAGTTCGGGTTAACACCACGGTAGTTGTTCACCACGGCCATCACCTCAGCAGGAGAGTCTAATATACCGATACCACAATCCGCTAGTTTCGCCGCAATGTCAGGATTAAAAAGCACATCTAACGAATCAATGTCTTTTGTTTCTAAACGCTCTTCAATCATTTTAACGTTGTAGCCGATGCCAATCGTGCCACCAGCATACGGAATATTGTATTCATTACCTGGATCATGCAATTCAATTTGCTTTGCAGTAATAGGGTCAATATTGCCCGTATTGCTTAGCTTAGACTTATCAATTGGTTGATAAATCCCAGCTTTTATTTGGCGTTCAACAAATGAATTTGAAGGGAAAACTAGATCGTACCCCGTGCTGCCCGCCATCAGTTTCGCTTCTAAGACTTCATTACTGTCATACACATCGTAGTTTACTTTAATGCCGGTCTCCGCTTCAAACTTCTCCATTGCGTCTGGTGCCATGTAGTCTGACCAGTTATAAACGTTGACGACATCTTGAGCTTGAGCAGCCCCAAAAAGAGTGCTACTGCCGATAACCATAGTTTTCAACAAGATGTTTCCTAAGTATTTCTTTTGCATAGAGTTTCTCCAGTTTAAGGAGGCATTTGGTAAAGTGAAAATTATTAGACTTACCTTCTGCTTTCCTCGTTGGTTTCTTTTGTGATAACGAATAGCGATAGCGGATAATTATTATTAGTTTTCGCGTTGTGAGTATAAAGCCTATAAATAGGCTTCATATTCAACGTTTGATATTTGACTAAATATCTTACTTTGCTCCTGCTCTTTTGCCGCAGCGAAAACACGAACAAAAGATTCACCTAGATAGTCCTTTACGAAACTGCTGTCTTTGAATGACTCCGAAGCCAACTCCCAGCGATTTGGAAGGGTTTCATGCTGATCAGCTAAGGCATAGGCGTCGCCTTCTATCGGACTTGGCGGCGAAAGCTTTTGCTCAATGCCATATAACGCCGCTCCTAATACTGCAGCCAATACGAGATAAGGGTTGGCATCCGCCCCCGAAACGCGATGTTCAATACGGCGAGCAACACATGGGCTTTCAGGAATACGAACCGATACTGTGCGGTTCTCATACCCCCAGCTAGCAAAGGTTGGCGCATGGGTACCTAATTGAAAACGACGATACGAATTCAAATGCGGAGCGAAAATCAACATACTATCGGACATGCGATTCAGCAATCCGGCTACCGCGCGGCGAAGCAATTCAGAGCCTTTTTCAGTTCCGTCATCAAAAACGTTCTTACCATCATTGTCGATTAAACTAAAGTGAACGTGGAAACCATTGCCGCTTTTTTGCGGGTAAGGTTTCGCCATAAACGTCGCTCCGAAGCCATGTGTGCGCGCAACACCTTTCACCAAACGCTTAAATAGATTCGCATGATCTGCCGCTTGAACGGCATTGGATGTATGATTCATATTAATTTCGAACTGACCCGGCCCGAGTTCTGAAATGATCGTATCCGCAGGAATACCCTGTTCATCACACGCATTTCGCACGTCGGTAAAGAAACCCGTTAGCCCATCCATCTCTTCGATAGAGTAACAATCCGTTTGAGTAAGCGTGCTGCGACTTCCTTCTGTCATCGTCGGCTCAGCAGGTCGTTTCTTAGACTCGGAATCTCCGTCCAACAAATAGAACTCAAGCTCGGTCGCGACAACAGGGGTATAACCAAGCGTTTTAAAACGTTCCACTATATTATTTAGAATCTGACGCGGATCGCACATAAATGGCGTGCCGTCGGGGTTATACATCATAGCGAGAATTTGATCTCTCGGCTCAGCGGCCCAAGGAACAGTGATAGGATCTGCATGTACAGGAAGGCAGATACCATCGCTGTCACCTGTTTCAAATACCAAGCCATTTTCAACAACATCGTCCCCCCAGTGATCAAAGCCAATTACAGATTGAGGTAAGTTAACGCCTTGTGTCATGACGCCTTTCAGACCAGATGCGGGAATGCGCTTACCACGTAAATTTCCATTTAAATCCGTAATAAATAGATCAAATTCATTCCCTTCTTGTACAATAGACATAGTCATTCTCTGAAGTTTGTCGTTATAAAACATGTATTGAACGTCATGAATTTCAAGCCACGGTAAATTTTCATTCACGGGTTCAATGACACTGACTTTCACTTGATATATATCACCTTACCCGTTACAAACAGGAAGAGTAACTATCCCCGAGTGGGTATATGTACTTTACACCTGATTCCATTACTATTTTTATTAGGCGCCTTTTCAGCGAGATGCAGCATTGAACGTTTTGTGACGAACATGCAGAACCGTTATTGATATCAGGGAACACTGACGAGTTTAAAATCATAATGTACATAAATTGAATAACAATAACCTGCTAACGCACCCAGCATAGGAACACTCGAAATGCACAAGACACAAGTGGACACATCAAGCCTAATCAAAGACCTTGCGGTATTGACCACTCATTTGCGTGTTCACAGCTTTCCCGTCGTTATGGAAAGCTTTCTAAGCAGTTTATGTTACTTCGACACCATTTTGATTGTCTCTTATAAAAAGTCCCTTAGACCGGTTCTTATTCATCCTCTTGACCCAGCTGAGCATAGCCCTTCACTAAAGCTATATCTCAACAAAGCGTACATTCTTGATCCACTCTTCAATGCGATTCAAAACGGCGTAAACCCAGGTATCAGCCGATTAGTCGACATAGCACCCGATTCATTTGAAGAAACTGAGTATTTTCAAACCTGCTATAAAAAGTTCGATTTAGTCGATGAAATTAATCTCATTGTTTCCGTTGACCAATCGACCACATTGGCGATTACACTCGGTCGAAAAAAAGTCGTCGGCTCCATACGCAGGACGGAATTAAATAATTTGAAAACTGCGTTTCCAATGATTGAAGCGCTCATAGGTCAATTCTGGTTAGCTCAGGCACGAGACTATCTGGATCAAGCCCCGAAAAAAGGCGCATTAAAACACGCGTTAAAAACTTTCGCTCGTGGTGTATTAACCGCTCGCGAGCAAGAAATATTAGGTCTTATCCTACGAGGTCATTCTTCTAAAGCGATTGCTGATTTATTGAGCATCAGCGCAGGTACCGTGAAAGTACACCGCAAAAACATACACGCCAGACTCAACACGTCGACACAATCGGAAATCTTCACCTTGTTTTTGAACCATCTAGACGACGTGGATAACACTTAACCCATTTCGAGCAACGCATTACCGCAACATGTTTATCATTGTCCGATTGTAAACTGATGTCGCAAGTCATTAATTCGTTTCCTATTTCAGCCTGTTCATGCCTTCATTCCTAATTAAAACAACGGAGTTATTATGAACAACGTATTACCTAGTATTACCGTGTTATCCGCTATGCTCTCTTCATTTGCTTTTACCATGAAGCCAGTAGACAGTGAAACATCGCTGAATATGGCCATCAAGCAAGCAAATCGTGACTCAAGCACCTCGAGCATTGTTTTAAAAAAGGACGCGGCCATTTCGCTTACTTCTCCAATTATCTATACCGGAAAGCAAGCGCTTTCTATTGAAGGAAACGGAGCGGTACTAAACGGCGAAAAGTCAGGGACGTACGAAGAGTTTTACGACAAAGAAGAAAAAATAACAACCGTTCGAACAAATGATGGCACGCTCGTTTTTAAAACCGCTGCAGACATCACTATCAGCGGTCGATAGCCATACCCGAGGCATTGTCGTCACCGTACCAGAAAATGCCAAAGGCAAAGACCTTCACATGACGCTCAACAACGTCAATGTAAAAGGATCGTCTCTGTACGGCTTGCACCTTGATGACAATCTAAGTTAATTGGACGACGGTGACTTAGGGTCTGCGATTGGTATCAAACTAGACATCCGCAACTCTAACTTTATCGCTAACGGTACTGGTGCAATTGACTTTGACAGCATTCGTGTTGACGAGCGTGCACAAGGGAGCATTACCGCTACCATCGTCAACACCAACATTATTGGTAACGGCGGCGACGGCATTGAATTAGACGAAGCTGGCGCAGGCGATGTCAACGCGACAATGAACAACGTGGCTATTAACAACAACGGCGCATACAACGAAAAAGATCTAGACGACGGATTCGATATAGATGACGGCGACGACGGTGATTTAATTGTGACGCTAAATAACTTACAGATTAACCATAAACCGTGACGAAGGTTTGGATTTTGATGAAACAGGCAACGGCAGTATTCTAGCAACAATCAACAACGTCTTCGCTTCCTACATTGATGACGAAGCCATCAAATTAGACGAAGAAAACGCAGGCGGCATTAATGCCACGCTATCCAACGTCAGCATCGATCACAGCCAAGATGACGGCATTCAATTTACCGAGCTTGGCAAAGGTCAAATCGAAGTCGCGCTAAACAACGTTAGTGTGACAAACAGCAAAAAGTACGGAGCAAAAATCGAGCAGTGGTTAGTTGAAGATGAAACGACGTCTGAAGAAGCACAAGGTTCGGTAAACCTAAGCAGCGTCCTGTTAAAAGGTAATGGTAAAGGGAACAACACCAGCAGCCATGGCGTTACAATCAACAAATAACATCGTTAATAAATACCATCACAACAACACTTGTATTGATAACGAACAGTGATGACATAGTAGCCCTCTGAAAAAAGTTAGGGGGCTACTTTCTATCAAGACATGTTCAAAACACGCCGGTGAGAAGGCCCTTTCTCCCCTTCGCGCTTCACGAGGAACCTCGGTTTAAATACCCAATTTGTCACGCATAATATAATAAGACGCACCTATGGCAGTGTAAGGCACCCTCAACATACGCCCGCCCGGGAACGGATACTGAGGCATACTAGCGAAGACATCGTAACGCTCTCGGTCACCTTCGATCGCATCCGCCAAAATCACACCCATTAGGTGAGAATTTGTGACACCGTGACCGGAATAACCTTGAGCGTAAAACAGGTTATCGCCAATACAACCAACTTGCGGCATCCTCAACAGCGTCAGCAAAAAGTTGCCCGTCCACTCAAAATCGATCTTCACATCTTTCAGGTATGGGAAGGTTTTCAACATTTTGGGAACGATCAGCTGTTCAATTTTGCCCGGTTCACGTGCGCCATACGAGGTGCCTCCACCGTATATAAGACGCCCATCACCGGATAAACGGAAGTAGTCCAGCAGATAATTGCAGTCCTCGACACAATACCCCGTTGGAAGCAGTTGCTGTTGAAGTTCTTCAGGCAAAATTTTAGTCGCAACCATTTTAGTACCACAGGGCATGGCTTTCTTCTCGACTTCTGGAATCAAACCTAATAAGTAAGCGTTACCTGCAACCACAACGGTATCTGCGACCACTACACCATGTTCTGTCACCACTTTCGCAGGTGTGCCTTGTTCGATTCGAATGGCCTTTGAATCTTCAAAGATAATGCCACTGAGGGATTCCAGTGCTTGCGCCTGACCGAGAACTAAATTCAGAGGCTGAATATGTCCCCCTTTACGGTCGAGCAAACCGCCTGCGTAGCGATCCGACCCAATATGATCTTGAATCGAAGACGCAGACAGAAGTTCCAAGTCGTTGTGACCGTGCGCTTCCCAAAGCGCTTTCTTCGACTTTAAGTCCTCGAATTGCTTTTTGTTGCAGGCCGCAAAAACATTGCCATGCTTTACATCACAATCGATGTTGTACTTTTTTATTCGTTCTCGAATCAGCTCTGAGCCAGCAAACGCCATCCTTCCCATTTTTTGGCCGATGTCTTCACCATACGTGCGAGTGATGTAATCAATATCACGGTTAAAGCTGTTTACGATTTGCCCTCCGTTTCGACCTGACGCACCAAACCCAATACGTGTTCCTTCTAAAACAACAACGCGTTTACCACGCTCAGCAAGACTGAGCGCGGTAGAGATTCCTGTAAATCCAGCACCTACAACGCAAACATCGCACTGATGCTCACCTTCTAGCTTAGGTCTAACCTTTTTATCGTTAGCGGATGCCGCATAATACGAATCAATATGTGAGGGCCCTGACATGAATTAACTCCTAATAAAGCAGCCGAACTATCGTTAAAAACACAGTCCGAACGAAGGTTAAGCACAACAAAAAATTTACAATCGAATGCAGGTATATTTCACTACGGTGTATTTTTCTAGCGCATGCCAGGATTTGTCTCGACCATTACCAGACGTTTTTACACCGCCAAAAGGCACCGTCGTATCGCCGTCACCCCACGTATTCACCCACACCATGCCCGACTCTAATAACCGACTAACACGATGTGCTCTTGATAGATCCGCCGTCCAAATGGCTGCGCCCAAGCCATACTTAGAGTCGTTCGCCAATGCAATCGCTTCGTCTTCTGTCTGGAAAGTTTGAATCGCCAACACAGGACCAAATACTTCTTCTTGAACAAAGGTCATGCCATTATCCGCATGATCAAAAATCGTTGGCTTCGCAAAGAAACCATTGCCTTCTAAATAATCTGGCTCGCCGCCCAATAATAGGTTTGCCCCCTCTTCTTTCGCACTTTGGATATAGCGCGTTACGGTTTCTAGTTGCGCTTTATCCACCATTGGCCCCATCTTGGTTGCAGGGTTCAATGGGTCGCCAGGTTGATATGTTTTCGCCGCACGTAACAACGCGGCCATAAATTCATCTTTAATACTGTCATGCACATACAAACGCGAGCAGGCAATGCAAACTTCACCTTGATTAGTAAAGATCGCAGACGCTGCTCCTTCAGCAGCCGCTTCGATATCCTTGCAGTCCGAAAATATAATACAAGGTGATTTACCGCCCGCTTCCAGCCATACACGTTTCATGTTGGATTGCCCCGCATATTGCATCAACAAGCCAGCAACTCGGCTAGATCCTGTAAACGCAAGTGTCGTCACATCCATATGCAATGCGAGGGCTTTACCCGCAGTGTGTCCAAAGCCTGGGAGAACATTAAACACACCGTCAGGCAAACCAGCCTGTGTCGCCAGTTGCGCAATGCGAAGCGCACTCAAAGGCGATTTTTCAGAAGGTTTCAGCACGATGCAATTCCCCGCTGCCAATGCCGCAGAAATTTTCCACATCACCATCATGAGTGGATAATTCCAGGGCGTTATCGTTGCAACTACACCCAAAGGCTCACGTGTGATCAAAGCAAGGTTTTTGGGGTCTGTAGGCGCAATTTCACCATACAATTTATCGATACATTCTGCCGACCAACGCAAAGCATCAATGGAATCGGGCACATCAATATTGACCATTTCATTAATCGACTTACCCATATCCAGTGTATCAATTAAGGCTAACTCGTCTTTATGCGTTTCTAGTAAATCCGCCCATTTCTGAAGGATACGCTTGCGCTTGCCTGGCGCCATTGTCGACCAAACACCGCTTTTAAACGCATTCTTAGCAGTTTCTACCGCGACGTTCACATCGTCTTCATCGCAGCTTGCTACTTTGGCTAACAACAACTCATCGGTTGGATTAATACAATCAAATGTTTCACCATTCACGGCGGAAACATACGCACCATCAATATAGGCCATATAAGGCAATCGATCTTGACTGATTAGCTCGTCACGAAGAGACAGCCATTCTTGGTAAGTTTTCATAATTTCTTCCTGTATCGTGCGCTAAATGTGGTGTATTGGGTATAATTAAGTATGGATACCCGCCTTTTGGACACATTTACTTTTTCAATACATCTAAAGCTACCGACATGCTTTAAGTAAAACTATATCCCTTAGGAGGTATCACGCTATTTTAATGTGAGTATTTGACGAATTAACCATTGTACGCTGTCTTGATTATCAAACCTGTGATGCGTCGTTAAACTTAATTTTAATGGAGGAACACCGTCGGGAAGCGCAACCTGGCGTAACGGCAACATAGTTAAGAGAGACGTCGCAATCCGAGATGGCACACACATTAGATAACTCGATTTCGCGGTGACCATGCCGCCTATTGCGTAACTTTGGACAATCATTGCAATCTGCCGTGCCTGATGCTGTTGTAAGAGCCAGTCGTCGATAGGGTCCGTCGACGCATTAGGCAAATGAATATGTGGCGTTTCGAGAAACTGTTTTAACGTCAGTGCTTCAGGCAAATGAGAACCCTCGGCAACGATTCCGACAAGTGGATCATCCAGCCAATCGTACCTTTGATAATACTTAGGCACAGTGGAAGGTTGATCAACACTGATGATCATTTCAATATCACCGGACTCTAAGCGCTCACGCTGGCGTTTCTCTGGCAAGATTTCAATGGCGATTCGAACGTTAGGCGCTTCTTTTTCCAACACAGGTACAAGCTGAGGCAATGCAAAAAACTCAAAGTAGTCCACGGCGGCGACATTAAAGGTTTTTGCGTCCAATACTGGGTTGAAAGGCTTCGCTCGAGAAAGCGCCATCTCGATACTGTTAAGCCCTTTTTGCAAATCAGGCAATAAACTTAACGTAAGTGGCGATGGCTCCATTCCCATGCGAGTTTTAACGAACAACGGGTCATCTAAACGCTGACGCAACTTTGCCAGAATGTGACTGGCAGCAGACTGACTCATAAACAGCTTGTCCGCAGCACGAGATAAATTACCCTCTTCGGCCAATACGGTCAGTAATCTAAGTTGCTGAATGTCTATGTCCATGGCTTAATCCCGTGTACAAATTCTAGGGGGAACGTATTGACACTTTCCCAATGTTATTAGTTTTTCTCATACTGAGAATCAAAATTAGCACTTCCAGAATAATCCGAATACCACTAAAAAGAATAGACACTAGATTAATAACTCGAAAAAGAGGCGTCGAAAATGAGCAAAATGACGGTTGCAGCAACACAAATGCACTGCACTTGGAACAAAGCAGAAAACATGGATCGAGCAGAATCACTCGTTCGACAAGCCGCGGCGCAAGGTGCTCAAGTTATTCTTATACAAGAGCTGTTTGAACTACCTTACTTTTGTATTGAAATTCATGAACCCTATACGATGTTAGCGACGACGCTTGAAGAAAATGAGATGTTTCATCGCATGCAAGCGCTGGCCAAAGAACTGAACGTGGTATTACCTTTTAGTTGGTATGAGCAAGCGGGGCAAGTTCGCTTTAATTCCGTAGCAATGATTGACGCCGATGGCAGTTTGTTAGGTGTATATCGTAAAACTCATATCCCAGACAGCGATGGCTACTTAGAGAAATACTATTTTAGCCCTGGCGATACAGGCTTTAAAGTTTGGAACACACAATACGGAAAGATTGGCGTTGGTATCTGTTGGGATCAATGGTTCCCTGAAACTGCACGTTCAATGGCATTAATGGGCGCTGATATTTTACTGTTCCCTACCGCCATTGGCAGTGAACCGAGTCAACCCGATATGGACAGTATGCCGCACTGGACCAACGTAATGCGAGGCCACGCAGCCGCAAATATGATCCCCGTCATTGCCTCCAACCGCATAGGTAAAGAAGAGGCGCAACACCGCGATCTAAGTATGACCTTCTTTGGTTCTTCGTTCATATGTGATGAAACAGGAAACCTCGTCAAGCAAGCAGACCGAACGTCTGAAAGCATTTTAGTTCATACTTTTGATCTGAGCGAAATACGCTTCCAACGTCAGGCATGGGGTCTTTTCCGCGACCGCCGTCCTGAGCATTACGATGTAATTAAAACGTTAGACGGCAATGTAAAATAAGGGAAGCAGGTATCACCATGTCCATCGAAAACAGTCATTTAACAAAAGAATATCTAGCGTCGACACCAGCACAAGACGGCTTTCATATGCCAGGGGAACATCATCCTCACTCGAGTGTTTGGCTAATATGGCCAGAGCGCCCAGACAACTGGCGAGAAAACGCAAAACCTGGGCAAGCGACATTTGCACGTTTTATTACGAAACTGTCCGAGTATGTCGAAGTAAAAGTTGCCGTGTCTCCAGAACGTTTAAACGAAGCGAGGCAACGACTTCCAAAGACTGTCACGCTGTATACCATGAAATCGAACGACGCTTGGATGCGAGATGTCGGTCCAACATTCGTTATCAATGATCAAGGAGAGAAGCGTGCTGTCGATTGGCACTTTAACGCTTGGGGCGGCGAGCTAGATGGTCTTTATGAAAACTGGTCTGACGACGAGTTAATCGCCAAGCAAGTCGCCGATGTAGAACAAACTGCCGCATATAAAGCCCCATTTATTTTAGAAGGTGGTTCCATACACTGCGATGGTGAAGGCACTGTTTATACAACGTCCGAATGCCTTTTGCACCCCAGTCGCAACCCAACACTGTCAAAAGAGCAGATCGAACAAAACCTCTATGATTACCTAGGTGCAAAGAAGATCGTATGGCTTGATCAAGGGCTGTTTGACGACGAAACCAACGGCCACGTGGATAATATATTGCACATAGTGCGTCCTGGTGAAGTCATCATCACGGTTTGTGATGATCCAGAAGACCCTCAATACAACATTAGCCAAGCTGCATTAGACGTACTTTCTTTAGAAAAAGACGCCCAAGGAAGACAAATCGTTGTTCATAAACTGCCCATGCCTGGACCGCTCTTCATTACAGAAGAAGAAGCCAATGGCATCATTCAGACAGAACGGATGGAGCGTCACAAAGGCGAGCGATTAGGTGCGTCATACGCCAACTTTCTGATTACGAATAAGGCGATTTTCTTTCCGTTGTTGGATGAAGAACACGACGATGAAGCAAAGCAAATACTGCAAAACATTTTCCCCGAGCGAGAAGTGATTGGCATTCCCGCCCGTGAAATCGTACTCGGTGGAGGCAATCTACACTGTATTACGCAGCAAGTACCTCTCGTCTAGACCGCCCCACTCTTAGCTCAATAACTTCACAACGAATGGCTCTAATGCTTCGGCCAATAACTTGTTGCCATTCGTATCCAAATGAACGCCGTCAGCCTGACTCGCTTGCAGCACACCTGCCGCGTTAAGGAATAGACAATCGTTGTTCATTGCCATGTTTTGGTAATGCTGGTGGAAGTATTGGGATTTTTCTACTGCGCCAGAAAACGTTTCCGCCATGTCTCCGGTTGGTGACATGATATTTGGGGGGGCAACTACAATAATGTTAGGTGCCGGAAAGTCTTGGCTATTGGGCATTCGAGCCTTTTCTATGATTTTTTCGACGCCTTTCGCAGCCTCAAAAGCCCCCACATTAAAATGTCGTTTTAAGTCGTTTGTTCCTAACATAATAATCAAAACATCGACGGGACCAAATGTCTCCAATGCAGCTTGAATGTAGGTTACGCCAACACGTCCGTCACGAAACGGATCTTCCCAAAGAGTGGTTCTCCCAGGAAGACCGAAATTAATCACCTGATGTTCTTTATCGAGCAACTCGTCAAGGATGCTAGTCCAACGAAGCTGTTTCATATAACGGCCGCCATTCGGCACCGCGCCCCAAGTGAGAGAATCGCCGTAACACAATATTGTTGCCATACCGTCGCCCTTTCAGTTTAAAAAAACATCTACGCTAAGTATTAAGGAAGCTGAGAATAAGTCCACTGATTTCGCGCATGACTTCGGCGTTATAATTCAGACGAGAGACATTGAACTTGCTTATCTCCTAAGCCTAACCGTGAGAGTTATCAAGTTTACATCGATAACGCATCAAGCCTAAAGCCAGCAATTTTGTGGACTTCTTGAATGGCAGTATCGAACTCCGTTTGCCAGTCGTTCGGTGTTCTTTTCTCAAATCCTTCTAAAATCTGATCTTTCGTTGCCCCTTTTACCGCCATAATGAACGGGAACTCAAACTTCTGTTTGTATTCATTATTGAGATCCATAAAACGCGCTAATTCTTCTGTGGTACATTGATCTAAACCTGCCCCCGCTTGCTCTTGTGTAGAGCTGTCGGTTAATTCGCCGGCCAAAGCGGCTTTGCCTGCCAAGTCTGGATGAGCATTGAGCAGAGCCAATTTTTGTTCCTGAGTACTGTTTTCAACAATCAATCTCATTCGATCTTTTAACTCCTTTGTCGAGTTGAAAGACAAAGGAGCATGGTCAAACAGCGTTTCAGCCACCCACTGCGAATGCTCATAAATGCTTCCTAATACACGAACAAATTCCGCTTTCTTTAGTTTAGTGAGTGCTACTAACTTACTTTCATTTGCGTCGTCTATCATCACTGTCATCCTCCTATTTATTGGCTATTATTACCTTATATACTTGTGTTGGCGCTGTCAGTGGCACAAATTTTGTTGGTGTATGTTTTATCACATAAAAACGTCGCTAATATTGCTTAACAATTTAGGATCTTCCATGGGTTATCTTACTACACATATTTTAGACACAGCCAACGGCAAACCTGCTGAAAGCGTCAACATTCGCCTCTACGCCATTGGCGAGGCCAGCGAGCGGATTCTTATAACAGATACCACATCAAACTATGATGGACGATGCGACAGCCCAATTTTGACCGAACAGACGTTTGAAATCGGAACATACGAGCTAGAATTCGATATCGGTGAGTACTATGCGAATGAAGGAGTAGAGCTACCAGAACCACGCTTTTTGGATGTTGTCGTCATTCGATTTGGTATTAATGATTTAGAGGCTCACTACCACGTTCCCTTGCTCGTCTCTCCATTCTCCTACAGCACCTACCGAGGCAGTTAGAATTGCAACGAAGAAGCGCACCATCATCGCCCTGATCAATCGGAATTCGTCGCCATTCGCACCATCCATGAGCAAATAACCACCAACAAACCAACGTACTATGAAATCATTGAATCAGATAAATTCCTAAACGATCGGTCAAATATAATAATTTCATTGTTACACAATAAAAAATACTCCAGCAAGCCTCATAAGGCATGAAATTTGCCCCTTTCGAATTCATAGAGACCTTTGCACGAAGTCACGAGCAAAGCCAAGACAAGGCAAAAATAGACGAAAAAGCGGAGTTTATACGTTATAAATGAGCATTTTAAGTCTCTTTTTAACACTGTATTGGAGAGCGTAGTAGTCGTGCAAAGGTCTCTCATAACAATACGAATTCGAAAGGAGTGCACATAATGAAAGCGTTAATTATTGGTGCTGGAATAGGTGGAGTAGCTGCTGCTGCCGCATTAAAACAACAAGGCATTGAATGTGAAATTTTTGAAGCGGTAAAGGAAGTAAGACCCGCCGGTGCTGCGATTTCAATTTGGTCCAATGGCGTAAAATGCATGAACCACCTAGGTATGGGCGACATTATGGATCGCCTAGGCGGACCGATGCATTACATGGCGTACAAGGACGGGCTAAGTAACAGCCTTATGACCCAATTTAGCCTTTCACCCCTTGTAGAGGCCGTTGGTGAACGCCCTTGTCCAGTATCCAGAACCGATTTACAAAGCCAAATGATCGACTGGTGGGGAAGACAAAACATTCATTTCGGAAAGCGCTTGGACTCCCTAGAGCAAACTGAGAGCGGCGTCATTGCGTACTTTACGGATGGCAGTTGCGCCGAAGGAGACTTTGTCGTTGCAGCAGACGGTACACACTCAAAAGCACGCAAACATGTATTAGGCTATGAAGTAGAACGACGTTACGCCGACTATGTAAATTGGAATGGCTTAGTCGATGTAGACGAGGAAATCGCCCCTCACAATCAGTGGACTATGTTTGTCGGTGAAGGTAAACGTGTTTCAATCATGCCGATCGCGAATAAACGCTTCTATTTCTTTTTCGATGTTCCGCTGCCACTCGGTTTAGCTGAAGACAGAACCACTGTGAAGCAAGATCTCAAACGCTATTTCAACGGATGGACGGCACCAGTACAAAAACTGATTGATGCAATTGATCCACAAACCACAAACCGCATTGAAATACACGACATCGAACCGTTCGATCAACTCGTAAATGGAAAGATTGCGCTATTGGGCGATTCTGCTCACAGCACGACACCCGACATTGGTCAAGGTGGCTGCTCTGCTCTTGAAGACGCCGTTGTATTAGGGCAATGCTTCGCGAAAACCACAGACATTGAGACTGCGCTCAAAGAATACGAAGCATTGCGTCGATTCCGAGTAAAAGACCTAGTGTTAAAAGCCAGAAAACGCTGTGATGTCACGCATGGGAAAAACATGACCGAAACTCAAGCGTGGTACGATGAGCTGAAAGAAGAATCCGGTGAAGGCATCATAAACGGCCTAAAAAACACCATTCTTGGTGGGCCATTGGCTTAATCTACGTAAAACAACAAAACATCAATCAGTTATAGAAGCAAAAAAAGGCCAACTCATGTTGGCCTTTTTTTGGATTAGAGATAACCGGAACCTGAAGGGTCGTTATAGTCATCAAAATATTCAGCCCCGGAGTTTGTTCTTCTCCAAAAAAAAGCTTCGTCGATCAACATCACTTACACGCAAGTACAAAAGAAATGAACTTTTTGAAGCACCATACATGCTATAAACCATGCTTATCGACTCCCCCTATCTCCTCTCTATTTAAAAACAACAACGAGTACGTTATTCGCTAATAATGCTGTATACCAACGCCGCGAATTGGGCGGTGAATTCGTAAACGTATTCTGAGCAAACACTGAGATCTTTGAGTCTAATTTTAGAAGTTCAAATACCAAAGCGTGTCAACAGCCCAATTACATAATGAAACACAAATATAACGATTTGCTTGCATTTCACCTTGTCAGAATTGAAATCCATGCCATCTTTAAACTTGTAATATTCTTGTTAGGCCTTGTTCCTTCAACGCTTTGATCAATAGCAATGCGTTCCCTTAGAACAAATGCAGTGACCTACAAAAACAACTCGTGACCACGTTGTAACTATCACGGCAATTCAAAGGATGAAAGAGGGATTTATAATGCAGGCATTATCGAGTATCCGCAGTCGCTATACTCTCGCTTTTAGTGGGTTGAGTGCGGTTTTTTTACTTGTTGTACTCACAACTCATGCACTGGTTACACACCTTCAAACAAACGTAGGTAAATACAGCTCAGGGCTGTCTCTTGTTCAAAATGCAGACCGAGATTTGTATCAGTCTCGCCTTGCTATGGCGTCGCTTTTATTTGCAGAAGCCAAGTTGACTGATGCAAACCGGAAAGAGCTGCAAGAGCAAGCGTATTCAAACGCACAACAAGCCTACGACCGTATGATATCGTTTATTGCACTGACCAAAGATATCAACGAGGTACAAAACACACTACGCGACTTTGAAACCCGGTACGAACGCTGGAACAGCGACTCAAACAGCATTTTAGATCACCTGAAAAAGGGGGAAGCAGACCTCGCAACCCTTCAATTTATCGACAGTAACGAACAACTCTTTCTTTCCTTACGAAGCCTTTATGACATCTCTGAAGAATTAATAGACAAACACGCTCATTTGGAAAAACAGGAAATTGACGCGTTCACAAATGCATTTAAAACGTCGGTTGCGGCGCTTGCGACAATCGTCCTACTTATTAGCGTAAGTTTGGCATGGTACGCACCGAGAAACATTTCTAACGCGATTAAACGTGTAACTACAGGAGTGGTAGAGATAAGCAAAGGCGATGGCGATTTAACAAAACGAATTAACAGCACCAAGTCAGATGAAACAGGTGAACTCAGTCGCGAACTCGATGGACTAGTATCCAAGCTCGGAAGCCTCATAGGTCAGGTACGTAAAGGCTGTGACCATATCCAATCAGAAATGTATTCGTTGGGAAAATCTGCAACACAATCCGCTCAATTGAGTGAAAGGCAAAACACTGCCTTGGATTTCGTGGTCACAGCGGTCGAGCAAATGGGTGGCGCAACCAGAGATGTCGCCCGAAACGCGTCCGAAACAGTGGATCAGGTCAACAATTTAACGCACTGTGCGGATCAAGGCACTGCGATGTTAGAAAGCTCTGTAGAACAACTTGCAGACTTATCACACCAAGTTTCCGATGCCGCCACCGTGATTAATAATCTCTCAGAGCATTCTGAACGCATTGCATCAGTATTAGACGTGATTCTGGGAATAGCGGAACAAACGAATTTGCTGGCACTTAATGCCGCAATTGAAGCCGCACGAGCAGGAGAGCAAGGTCGTGGATTCGCCGTGGTCGCTGACGAAGTACGTAACCTTGCGAGTAAAACCCAAAACTCCACCAGCGATATTCAATCCATGATCGATGATTTGCAATCAGGCGTTCGAGGAGCCGTCGTTGCCATTAATGAAAGTGTCCAAATGGCGAATTCTACTCAGGATTTATCGCAGGAAACCAAACAATCTATACTGGAAGTCAAGAAAGCGGCTGAGCAGATTTATGACATTACAACTCAAACAGCAAGCGCCACAGAGGAACAAAGTAAAGTAACGGATGAAATCAATGAAAACTTATCCATGTTATCCACTATGTCCAAGGAAGTACTCGACATATCGACAAAAGTGAGCCAATCGGTTCAAGAAACATTGTCGAATTCAGATGAGCTAGCAGGGCAAGTAAAACGATTTGTTGTTTAACACAAAAATTAAAGGATTATGACGATGGAAAACACACTTAATAGTATTCGAGGGCAATACACATTGGCTTTCGGTGCACTCACCACGCTATTTTTGATTCTGGTTATAAGTGCGTATCAACTCGTGAACTATTTGCAAAATAACATAAACAAATATTCTGAAAGCATTCTGTTGGTTCAAAATGCGGACAGAGACCTCTATCAATCAAGAGTCAGCTTAACGCATTTACTATTTTCTAAATCAGCCAGCGAACTCGATAAACAGCAATCGATGCAACGTATTTTTGACAATGCAAAGCAGGCGAAAGATAGAATGCAAAACTTTAGAGCGATCTCGTCTGACATTTCCAGCATTACACATCATCTAAATTCGTTCGACGTGCTGTTTAGATCATGGGAAAACGGCACCCGCGAGATTGTTGATCTTTATAATAAAGGAGAACTCAATCAAGCCTCTTTACTGTTCACGACGACAAACGCAAATGACTTCACCAACGTGAGAGCCAAGTACGACATTGCCGAACAGTTAATCGATCAATACTCACACCAAGAGCAAGAACGAATAAATACGGTAACGGATAATTTCAAACTTGGTATCGCAAGCTTTTCAGTCTTGGTGCTTATATCCAGTTTATTACTTGCCTGGTTTGCGCCCCGAAATATGTCTTCAGCCATCAAACGCGTGACTCAAGGTGTTAAGAATATCAGTCGTGGAGACGGCAACCTCACACAAAGAATCAATAATAAAAAGAAAGACGAAACCGGAGAACTGAGTCGGGAGCTGGATAACTTTGTCGCTAAGCTTGCCGGTATTATTCGAGAGGTACGCTACGGTACAGAGCATATTCGAGAGGAAATGGAATATTTAAACCAGACGTCAAATCAATCTGCCGAATTAAGTGAGCGACAGAATGAAACGTTGGAATTTATTGTTTCCGCAATAGAAGAAATGGCAGGGGCAACGCGAGATGTGGCTCACAATGCATCTGAAACGGTCAATCAAGTGAACATGCTTAACGATCGATCTGATGCTGGCCTTCAAATGCTAGACCGTTCTGCCGTTCAGCTAAATCAATTGTCAGCTCAAATTGACCACGCATACAATGTAATTCAATCTTTGTCTAAGCATTCTGAAAACATTGCTTCGGTTTTAGATGTCATCCTTAATATCGCAGAACAAACCAATTTACTTGCTTTAAATGCCGCGATAGAAGCAGCACGAGCCGGCGAACAAGGACGAGGGTTTGCAGTCGTCGCTGACGAAGTAAGACATTTAGCCAGTCAAACGCAGAACTCCACAGTCGATATTCAAGATATGATTACCAACCTCAAACAGGGCGTACGTGACGCGGATAACGTCGTAACCAAAAGCGTTTCGATGGTAAAGGAAACCGAATATCGATCTGAAATGGCTAAAAAATCGATAGACGAAGTTAAAAAATCAACGCTAGAAATTCATGATTTTACAGCTCAAACAGCCAGCACAACAGAGGAGCAAAGCCAAGTAACAGACGAAATCACCGAAAGCCTTACGACACTTGCGCATACCTCTAAAGAAGTGCTCGATATATCCCAAAAAATAAATAAGTCGGTTCAAGAAACGTTGACGAATTCGGATACGCTATCGGCTCAGGTAAAACGCTTTACTGTGTGAATTTCCTCAGTGCTTCTTTGATCTTTCGAGCCAGAAAGCGCTAGAGTAATTAAGGCTTAGAGAGACCTTTGCACGATTCATCATATAATCAGGTCAACATGCTGCATGCTGTCAACTGAGCCATTGTCTCTAACATACAAGCCGGTTTCACGAATGACTCCGGTTCTTTCACCTTTATCGTTAAAAAGACTAAAAGGCGTGTCGGATCGTTCTAATATGAAAGCTTCGATTCCAACATCTTTCAATGAAAGTAGCGTTTCATTGCCATTCTCATCGCGTTGGGTCAAAACAAGTTGATCAAACACCGAATCGAGTTCATCGATCATTCCATCGCCATTGTCGTCGTATTTAGCAAGATCCGCAAAGCCGCTTCCTGATTGAGGTCCAAAAAGCTCAGAACCATCGTCTATCATGCCATTACTGTTTTTATCTAATGCCAAAAAAGCGGAATCACCCGATGCAAAATGGATCTGATCTGTTTTTCCATCGCGATCTAAATCGAACCCTACTTTACTCTGGGTTAACTGAGCCATATTACCTCTTAGGTTCACGACAAGTGGGTCGGTCATCGCACCTGAGAGAATCATTTCTCCGTAATACGATTCATCACGGGTACGAGACATATCCAAATTAAAATCAACATTGATGCTATTCCCACTGCTCAATACAATCTCACCTTTGGCCCTAAAAGACGTATTCTCTTGCTCGTGAATTTGATGATATTCCTGTCGAACGCTCTCCACAGTTTGGTTTGATACACTGCCGACTGTAGTGCTCTCATTTGGGGACGATGACGGCATATTCTCTGCGTAGAGATCAATTTCTACATTGAACATTTTCTCGATTAACGTCAGCATTTTTTGATACTGAACCGACAATGTTTCAAGTGGATCTCCCTCTTCCGTCTCTCCTGAGGATTTTGACACCGATGAGACTTCCTGCGTCTGGCTCAGCATAGATTCTGAAACAGCACGGATATTGACCGCATTCGTATTTGATTCCGTTCGTTCTGATTCTTCCATTGAATCTCGATTTCTAACTCTCATAAACTCAATCTGATGCACCGTTTCATTTCGCACAAATGAACGACTCGATGACATACCCAAGTTCAGCGTCCCCATGGTTATCCCTCCACACTGGAATTTACGTTAGAAAAAATGCACTCTCACGTTCTTGTTTACGGCGGATAAATAGAGCAATTTAATATAGAATACGACATAGATGGTCGTACAAAAAACAACCAGAACTTATATCTGAACTCGGTTCGAGATTATGTATGTACTTTAAAAGTCTAATTGCACTTTTTTTCTTCGCCCCTTCTTACGGCATGGCGTTAAGCCACTTTCTGCCAAACATCAACGACACTTGGCAGTGGCAACTACAGGGAACATTAAACACGACCTATAAAGCAACAATCTATGACGTTGATTTGTTTGATACTTCTTGGAATTCCATCCGAGAATTACACGCAAAACGCCATAAAGTCATCTGCTATTTTTCGGCAGGTACATACGAAGATTGGCGTGAGGATAAAGCCCTGTTTGAACCAGAATACATTGGTAATTCGTTGGATAACTGGAAAGGAGAGCGCTGGGTAGACATACGAACCCGTCACATCAAAATGAGAATGATTGCGCGCCTAAACTTAGCGCAAAAAAAAGGATGTGATGGCGTGGAACCCGATAATGTTGATGGCTACCTACAAGATACCGGTTTTGACTTAACCTATAACGATCAAATTCAATTTAATCGCTTCCTTGCTGGAGAGGCGCATCAGAGAGGTTTGGCCATCGCGCTTAAAAACGATCTGAACCAAGTGCTCGACTTAGTGGATTATTTTGACTTTGCCGTAAATGAGCAATGCTTTGAATTCAATGAATGCAACAAACTCATGCCCTTTATCCAACAGAATAAACCTGTTTTCAATGCAGAATATAAGACAGAGTGGAGCAATAATGGTCCTTTGAATCAGCGTTTATGCGAACAAGCAAGAGCTCTGCGTATTCAGACCTTGGTATTGCCTCTAGCGCTCGATGATAGCTATCGTTATGCATGCCAATAAGCACAGTTTGACACATTAGAAATAATTTATCGGAGAAACCTCCAATGACGGAATCTAAGAATATGAAAACGAGTCCCCTTACGAAACTTAAATGGCTTGGTCTCGCGGCAATTAGCTCAGCCGTACTATTAACCGGTTGTGCCAGTACAGAACAGACACAGCCTCTGACAAATGAAGAAAAAGCCATTGCCGTTTTAGACAGTCTTGGGACAACAAATCAAGCTCCGCTAAAATACATTAGTGACGAGCAGTATATTCAACACAATCAATCTGCTCCCAGCGGCAAAGCGGGGTTGCTCAGCTTCCTAAGCAACTACCCAAAAGTAGAGGTAAAAGAAAGCAATGTGGTTCGATCTTTTACCGACCGAAACTATGTCATTGTGCATTCACATGTTAAAGGTTTTGATGGCGTGGTCTTTGATATTTTCAGGTTCGATGATGGTTTAATGGTTGAGCATTGGGACGCTATTCAGCCCAGTACAAAACCCAACGAAAGCGGCCATACTATGTATGATGGAACAACCAAAATCGCTGATCTGTCTAAAACGACTGAAAACAAAGCACTGGTTAAAGAAATGATAGACACGCTGTTTGTAAAAGGCGAGTTTGGTAAAGCCAGCCAATACATTAGCGAAGACACTTACATCCAACATAACCCTTGGTTTGGAGACGGCTTAGACACTCTTTTACAGGGTTTCAGCGCCATGGCTGCACAAGGGCAAACTCTCCAATACTACCAAGTTCATGCGATATTAGGCCAAGGCAACTTCGTATTGTCTGTAAGCGAAGGGGAGCTAAATGGAACACATACGGCTTTCTACGATTTATTTAGAGTCGAGGATGGAAAAGTCGTAGAACATTGGGATGTGCTTCAAAATGTACCGCCCTTCGAACAAAGAAAGAACAGTAACGGTATGTTTAATTTTCCCGCTTCAGCCATGCAATAGCGCCTAAATAAAAAGAGATCATCTCTACATGACCGTAAAACACAGCTTCAAGCCCGTTGTTCCCGCTGGAGCAATGATTTTAGTTCTTGGCTCGATGCCAGGAGAAGCCTCATTAGACAAACAGGCTTATTATGCTCATCCCCAAAACTTATTTTGGAAAATACCCGCGTCTTTACCGAATGCGCCCTCTCTTGAAAGCTACCTAGAGCGAATTGAATCGTTAGACCTTTATCGAGTAGCGCTTTGGGATGTTTTACAACAATGCCAACGCGAAGGTAGCTTAGATTCGAAAATAATTAAGTCGTCTGAAAAACCAAATGACATTGTGACGTTACTGAAACAAACACCGTCTCTGAAAAAAATATGTTTTAACGGCCAAAAAGCTTTTCAGTCATTCAAAAAGCACATTTTAAAAGCCGAAGCGGACTTTTTTAAACAGTACGAATTGGTAACGCTTCCCTCTACCAGCCCAGCTAACGCTTCCATCCCCAAAGAGATCAAATATGAAACTTGGATAAGAGAAGTTTGGACTTAGATCCTTTACATTTTTTAAAACAATTCCGTCGCTCCTCACAATCTGAAAAGCTTGCATAAGAAGCGCCATCAGACCTACTATACTGTATAAATAACCAGTCAAAATACAGTATAGTAGGTAATGTCGTGCCATCCGATTTAAAAACCTTCATTAAAGGCCGAGGCTCAAACAGCAACATCACAGGTCGCTTTGAAAAAACAGAGTCCTACCTTGATGATGAGTTTGCTTACGAAGCCACTTATGAAAACCTCATCCAAACGGAAGTTCGATATGAAACGGCCAAAAGCCTAATCACATCCAATAATTCTCCTGATGTGCCTTTTAAGCTGTCCATTAATCCTTATCGGGGCTGTGAGCACGGTTGTATTTATTGTTTTGCACGACCATCACACGCTTACATTGATTTATCGCCGGGATTGGACTTTGAAACCAAGTTAACGGCAAAAATTAACGCTCCAGATGTGTTCGAAAGAGAATTACGTAATGTACGCTATCAATGCCAACCCATTGCGCTTGGTATTAATACAGACGCATACCAACCGATAGAAAAGTCTCTCAAAATAACCCAATCATTACTCCAGATTGCGTATGAGTACAGGCAACCCGTGTCTCTGATTACCAAAAGCGCACTTATCCTGCGAGATTTGCCGCTTTTAGAGAAAATGGTGTCTGAAAACCTCGTACACGTAGCGATCAGCATCACAACACTAGACAACGACCTAAAACGCAAACTAGAACCCAGAACGGCATCTGGTCATACTCGCCTAAACCTAGTCAAAGCGCTTTCGGAGCGCCGAATTCCAACCACAGTACTTGCCGCACCCGTCATCCCTTTCGTTAACGACCACGAGCTCGAATCCATTGTTCATCAAAGCGCTGAGGCTGGCGCGCAGAGTGCGCACTATATAATGTTGAGATTACCTCATGAAGTCGCTCCGCTTTTCACAGACTGGCTGCATACTCACTTACCAGACCGAGCTGAGCACGTTCTCAACCGCATAAAAGACATGCATGCAGGACAACTTTATGACAGCCAATTTGGCAAACGCATGACGGGCGACGGCCTCTACGCAGACCTCATTCGCCAACGATTTAACATCACAATCAAAAAAGCGGGGCTGTCTGGAAAGCGCTTAACAGAGTTAGATTGCTCTCGATTTCGTATTCCGCCAAAGTCCGGCGATCAACTATCATTGATCTAACGCATTCATAGAGCCTAAGAACACTTATACGGAGAGACAAAATGACAACGTACACTGGTGAAGACAAGATTCAACGCTGTTCTTGGTGCTCAGCGACGGAACAATACACCCAATACCACGACACAGAATGGGGCTTTCCCGTCGATGATGATCGAAGGTTATTTGAAAAACTGTGTCTAGAGAGCTTTCAATCTGGATTAAGCTGGCGCACGATTCTCGAAAAGCGAGACAATTTCCGCAATGCCTTTGATAATTTTGAAATAGAGAAGATGGCGAGATACACAGAAAACGATGTCGAACGACTTGTTCAAGATGCAGGCATCATTCGACACAAAGGCAAGATCACCGCCGTAATCAACAACGCACAACGCGCCCAAGAACTGATTACAAAAGAAGGCTCACTTGCCGCCTATTTCTGGCGGTTTGAGCCAGAGGAAAAGTCGACATACGAAGCTGTTTCAACATCGGTGGAATCCACTGAGATATCCAAACAGCTCAAAAAAATGGGCTGGAAATTTGTTGGCCCCACAACCGTTTATTCATTCATGCAGGCCATGGGGTTGGTAAACGACCATCACCCTGACTGCCACCTAAAACCTAAAATCGACGCTATAAAAGCTCAATACAAACGTCCAACTTAAGCAAGAAACAACGTTTGATAGCGAGCTTTTATCCAGCTAGAAAAAGTCCTCTTTAAATTGCGAAGGCTCGCTCTTAATCATAAAAGCGGGCTCCGAACGCGCGGGGCGATTCACAAGATTACGAGACCTGAGCGCGGTGCAACTCCCCCCAGCCGATAACCGCAATGCTGTCGATAACAATGGATCACTCTCATCGCCAAATCGATGAGCATAGTCGTCATCAACTTCACAACTTGGTGATATTCCGTCAAAGTATCCGCCTTCGTTTTGAGAATTGGTGAGCTGGAACTCAATCGGAAATAGGATGTTGCCACAGAATGAGTGACCGTACATCCCAATGGGCTTACCACACGTTTTACCACCAACCACCTTCACATCAATAAAAGGCTTTAGACTGTTAATAACCAGTTCGCTTGCCGAACAGGTATTTGAGCTCGTTAACACATATAAAGTATTCAGATTGGCGACAGCATCACTAACTTCATTGTACTTAAAAGGACGACTAAAGTTCTCATTTGAGCGCTGAGCACTGAACATAAAGTTAGCAAAGGTCCGGCTTGATACTTGTTGGCCCGCAATTCGAGTTGCGAGGTGATTCGCTGTCAGAACTGAACCGCCGGGGTTCATTCGCAAATCTAAAATCAATGCATCGGCTTGATTCCTTTTGATTTGAGAAAATGCGGTTTTAAACTCTTCTTTGGAAGCCGACGAGAAGTTTTTATAAGCAAAATAAGCAACTTTGTTCGCACTGGTATCAAAAAACTTGAGATCATGAACGGTATTGGTCGAATAGGTTACCGGTATCAAAGAGACGGTATATTCACTGCTATCAGTCCTTCTAATTTTAAAAACATAGTCGTTCGGGTTGCCAAAGCCCTGTCTCACTTTTTCCCAAGAATCGTAGTTAAGTTCTTCTATTTTTTTTATGTATTCAGAGATCGTCATACCATCAATTTCGATAATTTCATCCCCTCGTACAACCCCGGCGGATCGAGCTGGAGAGTTTTCATCGGTATAGCGCACTATCAATATATCTTCACCGTTTTCTACCAACCACTTAAAATAGATACCTGTCGCTTTATATTCGTTATTCGACTGGGCATTATATTTCGCTTCCGTCGTTATATAACTGTATTTGTCGAACTCTCGATAACGAAGCGCATTTAGAAGCGTTTCTGGAGAAGAATAAGAAGACGAGTTGAGACCGTCGGGGATCGTCTCAGGCCAAAGGTAGTTTGTTTTCAATTTCTGGTAAACATACTCATTTTGATCAGGAATAGAGCAGCTTCCACCAGCAACAGATTCTGACCCGTCGTCACTTGAACCTCCATTGCACCCTAATAACGACAGCGTTGTGGCTACCAACACAGATCTAATCAGCATAATCCCTCATTTATTAACAATGACATCTTGTATGTAGTTGTCCATTTAATGACAATCACACACAAAATGTCAAAGTTTCGTCAGCACACGTAACTTAACGTCAGCTGCTCACTGGCTCAACGGCTCCCCCACTTCCTCAGAGTCAATAACACGCGTCTCATTCAGAGCCCCTTCAAGCCACTCTTGCATATGAGGCAGCGCCAACATGGTATCCAAATACGCCTTTGAAGCATCCGATAATGAAACGCCGTAGGTATTAAAACGGTACACTACTGGCGCAAAAAAGACGTCCGCCAAACTGATCTCTCCAAACAGAAACGTTCCAGTGTGTGATGACAATAATTCAGCCCATAAGTCGTCTATGTTCTTTACGTCTTTTTGCGCGGCCTCCGATAAAGTCAGAACCTTACGTGCACGGCAGTTCATCGGCATCTCACTTCTAAGTGCGGCATAACTCGAATGCATTTCAGCAACAACCGATCGGGCTTTCGCACGTTGTCCCTTATCAGACGGCCAGCCCGCTCCTTGGATACATTGCTCGTTTATGTATTCACATATGGACAGAGAGTCCCAAACACTGATGTCTCCGTCGACCAACACGGGGACTTTTTTGACCGGAGAGTATTTGGCTAACTCACTGTAGAATTCCTCACTGAAGAGCTCTAAGTTGATTTCCTCGAAGGGTACATTAAACAGCTTAAGCGCAAGCCAGCCACGTAAAGACCATGATGAGTAATTCTTATTGCCTATTATAAGTTTCATATTTTGTCCTTCACTTTTCTGTTGTTGACTCATGGTAGCTATTGTTTCAGGTTGCATTTTTGGCGACTAGCGAATACTTTTGATGGCTCCCATCAACATTGGTTATGGATTCAGCTTATGGATGTCGACACGCTACGTAGCTTTATTGCTTTCGTTGATACAGGCAGCTTTACACGCGCAGCAAAGCAAACATTTCGTACTCAAAGCGCAATCAGCATGCAGATGAAAAAGCTGGAAGAAGAGGCGGGGCATAACCTATTTGTTAAGGAAGGTCGTAATCTGGCTTTAACAGAGCAAGGCCAGCAGCTTGTCAGCTACGCAAGAAGAATCCTTACATTACACGATGAAGCACTGGCCAATTTTTCTAGCAACCGCATTCAGCCGCCTTTGGTGATAGGATGTCCCGATGATTACGCTGAATCCGTTTTACCTTCCGTTATTGAAAAAATTCGTACTTACTTACCTGAACTCAATATTAGAATTGTGTGTGATTGCTCGACCGAACTGCGTAGAAAACTGGATGCAGGTACGGTTGATATCGCCATACTCACTCGCTCTCCTGAGGCTGAAGAAGGCTATCTTATACGGCACGATTCCGGTGTATGGGTTGCTGGAGAGGCATTCGAATTTAAAGATTCCGAAGCAATACCGCTTATTCTTTATGAACCAGATTGCAAATTTCACAGCTCCGCAATTGACGGCCTAGAAAAGCAAGGTCGCGATTACCGAATACTCTGTAGCACGGCGAGCGCAACGGCAATCAAAGCGTTGTTGCGAAAAAATTTAGCGATCAGTGCAATGGCCGTTTCGAGCACGGATTCTCAATTGGTCATTTTAGAAAAGAATAACTTACCTCAACTGCCTTCGGTCGATATTGTTATGGCTATTGCTCCGATTCCTCATGCACTGTTTGGAACCCATATGGCGGCTAAAATTTGTCAGGAGCTTTTCAACGCAAAAGACAATCAATCATCTGAATATTAAAATCGTTAGCCGCATATTGATCGTCTTGTAAATCATAAAAAAATAAGATGAGGCAGAGATAATCCCCATTCACACCGAATGAATTACTAACAGACATTTATGTCGCCGTTGAGCAAACATAACCTCACTTTGCGATGTGCAATCGCGGCTCGATAACCCGCTTTATACTATAAAAAAAGATCTAACATAAAAAGAGCCACTCTCGGTCTTAATGAGAAATGGCTCTTTTAAAGTCTTCGTTTCCTACTTATTTGAGCAACTGAACGTTACTCTTTTTTAAGTTACTCTGTTTTAAATTTGGAAACCAATGTATGGATTTCTCGACTTAGCCCATCTTGTTGTTGACTTAATTCCGCGACGTCGCCAGACAAGTTTGAGATGGTATTTGCAGAATCACTAATCGATAAAATATTCTCGTTGATTCCTTCTGTCACCAGACGCTGCTCTTCCGCAGAAGCCGCCGTTTGCATCGTCATATCCCGCATCTGTTTCACTACTTCTTCAATTTGATCAAACGCATCCAGTGCTTGAGTTGACAATTCAATTGCGCTTTCAGACTCAGTCAAGCTCGACACCATCGCGGACGATGCTTCTTTCGTACGATCAGACAACAGCCCTAATATGCTGGCAATTTGTTCCGTCGAATCCTGAGTACGTTTCGCTAATCCGCGCACTTCGTCAGCAACAACAGCAAAACCTCGACCTTGCTCGCCAGCCCTTGCCGCTTCGATTGCGGCATTGAGCGCAAGCAAATTTGTCTGTTCCGCAATATCCTGAATAGTAGAAAGAATCTGATTAATGTTACCCGTCTCTTTTTCAAGCTCACTGATAACCACATTCGATTCTTTTAGTTTGTCGCCCAATCGTTGAACACCTAACGAACTGCCTTCAATCAGTTTTTTACCTGAGACGGTTGTTTCTAACCCTTGATCAGAAAAACGTGCGGTGTTTTCACAGTTTTCCGCCGCCTCATTTGCTGCAATGACCATCTCTCTACCGGCTGATGCAATTTGATCAATCGATTCAAGCTGAACAGTGGTTGAGCTCGCAACTTCTTGTGCTTTATTGGCCATTTCCGATGCGACACTATCCATTTGAACCGTCGACTGTTTAATGGATAAAATGAGATTACAGGTACTCTCAATAAACTGATTAAACCAATTCGATAAGATGCCTGTTTCATCTTTGGAATCGGTATTGATTCGTGCGGTAAGATCCCCTTCGCCTTCTGCAATAACTTGCAAATGGCCTGAGACCGATTCAATCGGTTTGATTATGCGTTTAGCCATAACATACGCAAGACTCAGCAGTACAAGTAACAACACAATACTGACGATGACCGTCGTGTTGATCAAATTTATCGTTGTCGCCAGAATCTCTGATTTAGGAACAATACCAACGAATTTCCAACCAAGATCCGGTGAAATCACAACATTTGCGTAATAGTCTGTTCCCTTAATATTCACCTCTACAACACCTTCAGAAGTCTTAGCGATTTTTTGGTACGCCTCCCCTTCCAGTTCAGAAATGGTTTTGAAACCATTGTCTGGTTCCAGTACATCTACGAGAATCTTACCCGTATCCTCAATAACCATGACTGTACCGTGTTCACCTAACTTAGTTTTGGAGGCCATATCAGTAAGTGTTTTAATTGAAACGTCGACCGCAATTACGCCGCCGAACGAGTTCCCTTTGTTATAAGAACGTACTGCAGAAATATAAATGGCATCATCGGGTTCCCAGTAATAGGATTCTCGCAATAACGTTTGATCTCGCTTTTTCTCAGCTAATTGATACCAAGGTCTGCTTTTTGGGTGCCACTCTGAATAACCATAAGTACCAGGCCACTCCATATAGCCATCCGTACTGTCACCCGCATAAATATAAACAAAGTTTGGATTGGTTGTTCCAATGGCTTCAAACAGTTGGAAGAGATCACGCTCTCTCCCCCCTTTGATGACGGACACTTCTTGAGGAGCTTTGCCCTTTTTCTCAAAATAGGTGGTTAATGGCTGTGCGTTTGGGTCATTGACCGTTTTATTGGCAACCAAAAAATCAACGACGTACTTAATATCGTCCATAAATAAGCTGAAAGAACGTTCCACGGCCGTAACCGTTTGTTCGCTGCTTTCTTCAAACGACTTCAATGCGCTTTTGGTTGCGAGGTGGGCAGTAATAACGCAAATTAATACCGCAGGGAGAAGTATTGCGACCGAAAAAGCCGCAATCAATTTAGTCTTTATTTTCATGTGGAACCTACTATTAATTTTTTATTGCGGCTAGTCTTTGAATTACTTAAATTACCCATGTAATTCCTGCTGCCTTATTAAGTATTTTCACGAAAAGACTCTTTAAATATTGAGATGCTCTAAGTACGTCCTGAACTGAACATATCTATAGAAAAAGATCGTGCTGACAATTATATTCATACGGATCGGCTGAAAAATATCAAGATTTTTTTTGTAAACAGTTTGTTTATTAAAGCGAATTTTGAGATTGTTTAGACCTACAACTAGATAGCATTTTCTATGAATGTGAAAATAAACATCACCATTACAGCTTCCCTAACGAATTAGCGTAAGATAAATATAGACTCTGCCGCACAACTCATCTACTAAACAAGAGTGCCCTATGGATGTTACAGTTTTAATATTATTGATCGCTGGCTTAATTACTGGCTTTTCTAAGTTCTCAGTGGGCGGTATGGGAATGCTGGTATTGCCAATAATAATGATTGCGTTTCCCGGGCAAGAAGCCTTAGCGGTAATGTTGCCGCTCTATATAGTCACCGATTTCATGGCGATTTACAGTTACCGAAAGCACATAAAATGGACTGTTCTATTACGACTAATGCCTCTCGCATTTTTGGGAGTCCTAGTGGGTGCCAGTGTATTATCTAGCCTTGACGCAACGCAATTTATGACGATCTTAGGCATAGTCATCCTCAGTATGCTGGCGTTGGGCGTTTACCTTGAAATGCGACCCGCAACCTTTATGCAATCTACTTGGGCGGCTTATGTTATGGGGTTTCTAGGAGGCTCCGTAAGCATGATAGCTAATGCCGCTGGACCCATATACAGTTTGTATTTTTTAGAACAAAAACTCAGCAAAGAAAGCTATGTCAGCACCCGAGCTTGGGCCTTTTTCCTAATCAATTTATCCAAACTCCCTATGTATTTTTTCCTAGGCCTGTTTACTCACGAAAGCCTGCAAGCGAGCATCTACGCGTTACCCGGTTTAGCGATTGGGATCTGGATAGGTTACCACTTCCTCAAGCGAGTAAAGCCGCATCACTTCAAGTGGGTAATACGGATTTTATCGGCTATGGCCGCCTTTAAACTCTTTGTGTTGTCGTAGTGGTTACGAATGTACAGTGGTGACGAATTAACGTGAGGATTTACGTAGTTTTCTGAGTGTATCGAGGATAAGCAAAGCCAACGCTCCCCAAATTAAGGCAAAGGTCGTGAGTTTTTCTGTACCTAGAGGCTCACCATAAACAAAGACCGCCAAAATAAACATGCCTGTGGGCCCTATGTATTGCATGAACCCTAATGTGACTAGGCTCACTCTATTTGCCGCAGTCGCAAATAACATAAGAGGAACCATGGTTATGGGGCCAGAAGCAAATAACAACCAGTTCACATCAAATGAGTTTTCGAATATGTTAGACGTTGGCGTCTGAACCGACATTAAATAGATTAACGCAAACGGTAAAAGCAGCAAGGTCTCAAGCGCCATACCGGTAACACTGTCGACTGCAATTTTCTTCCTTACCAACCCATAGAAACCAAAGGTAGATGCAAGAACTAACGCAACCCAAGGCAGAGAACCAAAATTAATCACCTCCAATAAAACGGCAATAAAACAAAGCGCACAAGCACCTTGTTTAACTCTATCGAGCTTATCCTTGAAAAAGACAACCCCGAGCAGAATACTGATTAAAGGATTAATGTAGTATCCAAGGCTTGCACTGAGCATTTTATTGGCGTTAATGGCCCAAATAAACGTTCCCCAATTCACAGCAATCAAGACCGTTGATGCCATCAAAGCCATAACCGCACTTTTCGACGTAAGCACCCTCTTAAATTCAGTCCACTTTCGCATTCCAGCAATCAGTATAAAAACCAATAGACAGGACCAAATAATACGATTTGCAAGAATTTCCGTCGCAGGAACAAAGGACATCAGCTTAAAATACATTGGAGCAATCGCCCACAATGTAAAAGCACTAAATGCGCAAAATAGTCCGGCTTTAGATGACGACATCATGTTCCCTTTCCTTAGTCTGTATCGGGTAGGTATAGCAG
Organism: Marinomonas balearica; assembly: GCF_004362145.1. Taxonomy (GTDB): domain Bacteria; phylum Pseudomonadota; class Gammaproteobacteria; order Pseudomonadales; family Marinomonadaceae; genus Marinomonas; species Marinomonas balearica. The sequence goes on along the minus strand of NZ_SNXC01000001.1, from coordinate 50,578 downwards.
TAACGCGCGAGTTTAAAGACTCAACCTTTTATTAACAACCTAAATTTTCACAGCGATTTTTATTCAACTCTCATATTTCAATGCTGTTGGCCACATAATCAATTATTCGCTACAACCTTACTGCTCTAGGCTTGATGTTCATATAAGAAAAACAACAAAAACGGGAGAATGTTTCATGCAAGTAAGTGACTACTCTGGGATCGATTTATGACAATTAGAGCCCGTCAAATAGACCATTTATTTGACGAGCATCTTGAAAATCCCGTTTTCTTCTTACTTTTTGCCTTATTGCTCTTGTTTTGACCAATTGACCAAGATAAATTTAATACCTAGGTATATTTAAAATCGAACTTCGGGGCGGGGTGAAATTCCCCACCGGCGGTAACTTGAAATAATGCTCTCCTTAAAGAGTGTCATATTAAGAAGCCCGCGAGCGCCTTTTCTTACGATGTCGTGAAAAAAGGGTCAAGCAGATTTGGTGTGAATCCAAAGCCGACGGTTACAGTCCGGATGAAAGAAGATCGACTGAGCAATGGCACGATGAATCCGTTCATCGTGTGGCAAACTGTTTGTTTTTCACTCCTTTGCTTGGCAATGATTCAATCATCGACCCTGTTCATCTTATGACTAATGGAGACATAATTAGATGACAGGCACTTTCTTTATCATCGCGGCGTGTTTCACGTGGGCTTTAGATACGTTAATTCGTTACCCGCTACTGGAGCGTGGGTACAGCACACTCCAAATCGTATTAATCGAACACCTTACGTTGGTGCTCATTACCGCACCTCTGCTTATTCGTTATAGAAAGCATTACTTTAGGCTTTCAACCAAATCTTTTGCGAGTTTGTTTTTTATTGGCGGCGTTGGCTCTGCCATCGGTACTTTGGCGTTTACACAAGCGTTTCAGTATCTCAATCCGACGGTGGTAATACTGCTGCAAAAGCTTCAGCCTATTGTGGCGATCTTATTGGCGTACTGGCTATTAAAAGAAAATATTCAATCGCACTTCATACGATGGGCGGGCGTCATACTGCTTGGCAGTTTTATTATGATGTGGCCGGACATTCGTTTGCTTAATACAGGCAATTTGCATTACAGCCCAGATCAAAATGAGTTTCTAAAAGGATATGGTTATACACTGATCGCCGTCTTTGCTTGGGGATCATCAACCGTATGCGGGAAATACTTATCGATGCAGGCGCTCCCTGCAAATGCAATCCTGTCTGGGCGCTTCTTCTCTGGATTAATCGTACTGATACTTTTTGCCTTTTCTGCCCCAGAAAGCTTACAGAGCATTCAAACCGCAGACCTTAGCTTAACGGTTGTCATGGCATTGCTAAGCGGATTAATTGGTATGTGGCTCTATTATCAGGGACTCAAGACGTTACCAGCACAAATGGCAACCTTAGCCGAACTCACTTTTCCAGTCTTCGCAGCGGCGATTAATTGGGTATTTTTGGATATGTCCTTATCTCTTTACCAAGTGGCGGGCGCAACGCTTTTGATCGCAGGTAATATAGGACTGAGGATGGTTGAGGAAGCAAGAACCCGACAGTCGGTCCAACAACAAACTGCTTAAAAGCACGTTAGAAAAGAGTTTGAAATTTTTATATTTTCACTCAAACTCTTTTCTAGTAATTCCAATATATGAAATCGGCAGATTCTGTATTGAGAGCATAAAGAATCATCAGCACCAACAAATATAACCAAACGCCTTTTATAAATTGCTTTACATTATTGGGTAAAGCTCGATCGATCAATCCAAAAAAGCGGTACATAAGAACCTCACTGAGTAATCAATACAACCCATCATAAAATAGGCCTATAAAAACAGACGCATTTATAAGGTAGAATATTGTTAATGCTCTCGTAAATGAAGACCACCAAAATCGTTGCCTTAGATACTCCACAATTTCATTGTCTTGTTTCATATAGAGTCGACATAATGTTATACCTATTGCATGATAGATACCCCAAAAAATATAATACAAGCTCGACTCGTGCCAAAGCCCCATGGTAACCATTGAAAGGCTAATCGCTATAAATAAATTTCGAGTAATAAGTAAGGCAGGCGTGAACACATAATCCTTACACCAAGACGATAAGGAAATATGCCAACGTTTCCAGAAATCGACTAAGCTTTTTGAACTTAGCGGACGGTTAAAGTTCTCAGAAACTTTTATCCCAATGCACAGCGAGAAACCTATTGCGACATCAGACCAACCACTAAATTGAGCATACAAATAGGCCCAGTCAGCCAAAGACACAAGCCAAGAATGCAAAATACTCTCTTGATTAGGGAGTTGAGTAAGATAAGACTGAATTTTATGTTCAATCAGATAATTACCTAATACCGTTACTTTTGCATACCCATATATGATTCGCTCAATCCCTTTAGAAATTTGATCAAAATCTAAGCTTCTTCGCTGAATCTCTCTTTCAAACTCATGATATCGATTGATCGGCCCCGCAATCATAACGGGAAGAAAACTTTGATAATACCAAAAAGTAACAATATTTTTTCTCACATTACCTTTGTAAGATTCGACTAAATAATGAACATCACGACAGGTAAAATACGCAACACCCAATACCGAAAAGCTCCCTCCTAATCCAAGATCAACACTGTGCTCTTGAAGAAAGCGCAACAACAAAAACTGAGAGATGCAGTACCCAACACCCAATAGAACCCAATGCCCTTTCTGGCTTTTCGCATGACTTATTAGATACACTAGACAAGCACTAATAGACATTGCGACAAACGCATAGGGAGCGAACCATAAAACAAATAAATTACCTAAAAGAGACACCGCAGGAAGCTGAGTTTTCTTAGGAAGAGACCATGCTATTAAGGACATGATGACTAAAGCGATGAAGTGATAGAAGTGAAAACTAGTCATGTGATTGAGTATACTGAGACAGTCGGTCTATAAACCAGTTCGTTGATATTTGGCGACCTTCACTGTTTAAATGTGAAAAATCCAAATAGTATTTTTCATCTAAATTCGCAGGAAAACGCCAATACGATACACCCGTTTCGCTTTTTAGCTCTTCTAACGATTGTGAAAGGACTTCTAGTTTCTGCTCTCCTAAATAACGATTTGCCAGTTTTGAACGCCCCATTTCAATGAAGATAACTTTAGTTCCTTGCGCCTTTAAAGCTTCTATAAAATCATATAAATATGGGATCTCTTCATAGCTCTTTAGCCTCGGGAACCAGTCAGAATAAGTATTTTTCAATTTCCTATCAATATCAAACTTTTTTTGTTCGGTGACACAACTTCCAGGTGATGGATAGTTTTCTTTTTCTTCAACTTCTCCTTGATAAAAAAACTCATCAAGAAACATTTCTTTTATTGATATTATTAACTGTCTGTACTGATTTAGATAATCAGAGACAACACTATCAGTCCCAGAATAGTCAATAAAATAGTCTACATGCAAGTAAATAACGTCCGGTTTAAATGCTAGAATCTCATCAATTATTTTGCTAAAAGGAAGAGGATCAAAACCCGGCTTTGTAAACCTAAAAAAATCGTAATTCAAACCTTTTTCATTTAACTCAAACTCAAGTTCATCATCATAATAAAAACCACACTTAATTAAGGAAGTTCCCACTAAAAAAACACTAGGACTTTCTTTTTTAATACTTAGCCTATTAATATTGTAAAATTCGGATGCATTATCATTTTTAAAAAGAAAAACACTCCCCATTATAAAAACGGTAAGAAATGAACATATAAAAATAACGAGCCATGCTTCAATCGACAACGTATTCTTCATAATAAAGCTATAACCCTTTATAAGCTATTTGCCAAAGATCGTTTAATGATGTAATAGAAACGACATCTTGGTTAGACAGTTTAAAGCCAATAGCACTCTCAACTGAGACAATAATATTTAAATGGGCTAAAGAATCCCAAGATGGCAGATCTTGTGACGACGTAGACAACGAAAGGACATTTTTATCGACATTAAGCTCTTTTGACACTAAAGAAAAAAATGCATCGAGGTCTAGTATTTCCTCTTTCTTATGCTTATTTCTTGAATGACTTATGATATTTTTTAGTTCAGCTAGGATCACTTTCCCAGAATCACCTACCGGAAGTTGATCGACAATAAAAAGATCTTTTGGGACTTTGTAATGCTCTAAAAAATTCGGAAGCTTCCTTAATAGCGAATCCTTTGTTTCGCTTACACCTGCTTTTAATACAGCAAAACTTGTCACTGTTTCTTGCAGGTCAGGGTGCGGCTCACCGACAGTGGCGGCTTCAGCTACTCCCTCTATTTTTAACAGTGCTTCATTTACCTCTGCTGGATGGATATTAAAGCCACCTGAAATGATAAGCTCCTTGGCTCTTCCTGAAATAAAGAGAAAGCCTTCTTCGTCTCTATAGCCCAGATCCCCTGTGAGAAACCATTCATCCTTCACCGCTGCTTCCGTCGCCTGAACGTTGTTGAGGTAACCTTCAAAAACGTTATCTCCTTTAAGAAGAATTTCTCCCTCGATGTTTTTGGGCAGCTCAGCTCCTTCTTTTGAAACAATTTTCACGTCCATATCAACCGGAACACCAACACTTCCAGTCTTATAGGTACTATCATTAGGGCCACAAAATACCCCTCCAGCGACCGTTTCCGTCAAGCCATATACATTACACACTCTTGTTTTAAAGCGTTGCTCTACTCGTTTCCATAAGTCTTTATTTAAGGCTCCAGCGACACTCAAAAGGTGTTGAAAAAAGCGTGTGTCAAAATAATCGTTATAACTTGCAAATCGATCCATAAAACTCAATATCGTCGGCACGGTAATCATATGAGTAATTTGTTCACGATGTATACTATTCAGGAAGTATTCCAGCTTTTGTAAATCAGTACTACAGGGCCGATATAGAGAGCAAGCGTAATAAAGTGCCAGTACCGGACCTTGTATCATTCCATCGGCATGCGAAAGAGTTAAGTTGTTTAATATGCGGCTATCTGCATTGTAACTAAACTGCTTACCCAGTGTTTCAAGGTGAGAAAACAAGTTCTTATAGGTTATTTTGACGCCTTTAGGTGACGATGTAGTACCCGATGTAAAATTAACAAATGCCAAATTATCAGACATCGCGCTCAAGTTCGGCTCTTCCGCTTCGAATGCTTCAAACATAGACAGGTCTGGAGAGTTATCTCGATTAATAAAACGAGATAACAATGAGCCTTTAGTAGTAGTCGCTTTTTTATCTTTGATTTTGAAATATGGAAAACTAGCTTCACTAAAAGCCGTAAGGTTTTCGTCTAAGATGATTAAATCTGGTTGATAGGTCTCTAATATACTTTGAGCACGATGAGAACTTATATCAGTGGGAAGTACTGCTGAAGAAATGCCGTTCAGTAAAGAGGATAAAACGCTAAAAACAACGATATCCTCTCTGTCACTGCATATTAATATGCGATGGCCTTTTTCCAGACAATGAAATCTGAAAAAACCAGATAACTTACGTATAGAAAGGGTCACTTCTTGATAGTTAAAATGGCGCGCTTCAAACTTTATAAATGTCTTCTTTTTGTTACTTTCAGAGGATAAATTTTGATATATATCGTTAAGTGTTTTCATTGTCACCTACATCTATTTAATCGAGTATTCAAATTTCCCCAAATTTGAACGAACAATGTCTTTGACTATTATCAATTCTGTTCTTTTATAGTCATTTCCCAACTCGATAATCAACCTAGAATAGGCTTCCTTTTTCCACTGCTCACCATCAATTAAGCCATCTTGAGACACTTCAACCTGAAAAGAAGGAACGCCGACCTCGTTATAGGTTAAAGTCGTGTTCAAATCACTCACGCATGAATACTGCTGTAAGCACTGATTAACATGCTCGGAAAAAATCCAATCACCGCTATCGCCTTTTATCCGATTGCTTAAACGATACTTCCAAGAAACATACCCATCCTCATTGATTTCAACAATATCCTGAGTATCAATGTAAGTTGGCTTAACGCCCTCCTTCCCTAAATAACCAAGGAAAAGGTAATTAGAATATATTCTAAGTTCACCTTCGCCGGTATCTTGCTCTATCCCATTCTCATCAAGCACTTTTAGAGTCATATCGCCAAACGCTTTACCGCCCAGCCCTAAGTTAAGGGCTCTTTCATGCAGCTTTTCAGCCAATACCGTTCCTATCGCCTCAGTCGAGCCGTAGGTGTTGTAAACGGGGACATTGAAATGTTTTTCAACCTGTAGCTTATGCTGGTGATCCATTCTGGAGCTTCCATTAATAACGAACCTCAAGCTTAGCGCTGAGTCTGTCTCTCTTTCTCCAATTGCAGCCATAAGCTGGATAAACTTAGGCCCACTGAAGATAATACTCGGCGAGTCATTAATCATAAGATCCATAACACTGTTAACAGAAAAAGTGCATTGCGGGGCAATTACCTCAGTACCATACATAAGAGGGATAAATATTGAATTCCGTATACCTGAAATAGTGTGTAATGCCGCTGTACTTAAGAGCCGGTCGTCTTTCGTAATCTCAAAATGACGCGTAAAATTTTCTGCCAAATGAAACAAACTGTGGATGGAGATGAGCACACCTTTTGGCTTGCCCGTCGTGCCAGATGTAAACAATACTAATGCTGGAGAATTTGGCGCCCAACGATAACTTTCGGTAGCTAACTCGAGAATCCGTTTTGTTTGCTCTGAGAACCAGAGAAAGAAGTCTTGTTCATAGTGCTTCGGTTCACTCTCATCCGACTCAACAACAAGATGTAAGAATGAGTGAGAGAAAGTCCCTTTGTAGCCTCTCGCATTTTGACCAGTAATAAGAATATCAGCCTGTAAGTCGCTTACCATCGCTTTTTTTTGGTCAGCCAGTTTGTTTTCAGGAATCACCGCTACTTTCCATCCTGCAAACCATGCGGAGATCATTAAAATGCGAGCATTATCTATATCAACCTTATCGAGCGCCAATGTCCCTTGCTCTGCATAAAGACGAAAAGACTGACTTAACTGTAAAACAAATTCCTTTATTTCAACGCCAAAATTATAAGTTAACTCATCAACATCTATATAGCAGCTCGAATCATTGGTGCAGGTCTTGAACACAGTCATACATTCAATTCTCGTTCTTTATGGAAAGAAGCGCTTTTAGCGGATCTGGAAAGGACTATTTTTTTGAAGCATATATTTGAAACATAGAGAGCTAGAATACCCACCATACTCCATGTTTCCACAAACATTCCTTTCAATAGCAATTTAGCTACCTTGAAGATCATCATAGCAACGCAATTCACGAAATTAAAGTAACAGCTTCCCATTGATACTGAGCAACATTTGTTGCGGACTAAATATTAGGAAATCAAAAGAACCACTCTTTCTTGCTGAAATGGAAAAGACTACCGTACCGATCTCTTCCAAACTGCACTTAGAAAATAAACACTAGATATCAATAATAACGAGGCAATTTAGACATATTCGATCGGTATCTCAAAACACGATATAGGGCGATCTCATCACTCTATCTGTATAAGAAACATAGCAAAAATCACCAGCAATATGCCGGGAGCAAAGCTCAACGAAAACGAGACAGACCCCATCAAAATTGTCAGTACCAATACAAACAATGGGTTTAAAAAGCTATAAGATGCAACCTTTGTTGCTCCTAATTTAACGATGCCGTATTGAGTGAGGAAAAAACTAAGTAAAGTAGTAAACACTGCCAGATACAAAAGCCCTCCATAAACCATTGCGTCTACTTTACCCCATTCGACATACACCAACTCAGGAAGTGAGAGCAACAACAACCAGCCTGCACCAAATAAGATTACCCAAAATGTCATCACCTCCGTTGGTTCGCCATCATGCATGCGTTTTATAAGCGGGTTGTACAAACTAAAAACCAGCGCTCCGACTAAGAAAATGCTGTCGCCTATATTGAAATCTAAAAACAGTAAGGCTGAAAAGTCTCCTTTAAAAACAATCCAAATTGCCCCAACAGCGCCACATAATAATCCAGTGCTTTTGAGTATTCTCGTACGCTCTTTATTAATAATGGTCGAAAATACTGCCGTCATAAGCGGTACGGTTGTAAACAAAGCGCCCGTATTCAGAGCCGTTGTATATTTTAGCGCTTCAAACATACACCAAAAGAACGTCACCAATGGCAAACTTAATAAGGCATAACGGCAAAGCGACCGAACAGTTGGAATATGCAATCCATGCTTAATAAAGATATACGGAGCGAACAGTAAGGCAGCCATACTAAACCGAATCAGCATCATGACATCGGAAGGCAATTTACCTGCAATGAGCTTACCAACCGGAAATGAACTGGCCACAAACAAGACCATCACCAACATCAAGCCATGTATCGGCCAAGTGCGAGGCAGGACTTGATCGAACAAATCTACTGGCGTTTTCGCGTTATTCTTAGCAGCAGTCATCATATGTATTCCCTCCAGATAATATCTAGCAAGCATACACTTTCTCCTTTATGCTAATAATCCAAGCCCCCAGACACTCTATGTTGAGATAATGGAAACAGTTTCCCTAAAGGAGGTGTCCACATGGACAGCCAAGGTGATATTTCAATACTGGTGACAGTCGTTGAATCCGGCAGTTTTTCAAAAGCAGCAGAGCGACTAGGGATATCGAAATCCGCTATCAGCAAACGCGTCAGTCAGCTAGAAGCACAACTGGGTGTAAAGCTACTGCACAGAACGACTCGAAAACTGAGTTTGACGGAAGCAGGTGAGCATTTTTTCAAACACGCTCAAATCGCCCATCAAGCATCTAAAGACGCGATCGACGCCGTTGCTCAATTACAGGGGGAACCGCAAGGCCGCTTGAAAATCAGTTGCCCAATGTCTTTTGGTCGATTACATCTCGCACCACTTATCCCAAAATTTTTAAAAAAATACCCTAAAATTACGATTGATCTCGTGATGGACGACAAAATCAGCGACATCATTGGTCAAGGGTTTGATCTTGCTATTCGTGGCGGAGTATTGCCAGATTCCAATTTGGTAGTTCGAAAACTCGCACCGCTGCGAAGTGTTCTTTGCGCCTCTCAAACATACCTAAATCAGCACGGGGTTCCCGCTGAATTGACAGCGCTGTCTTCGCATAATTGTCTTGCTTTCACGTACTCAAACGATAAACGAGAATGGACTTTTATGAAGGAAGGCGAAGTACAGCGCATTTCAATCTCAGGTAATTATCAGGTCAATAGCAGTGAAGCACTAAAAGAAGCCATTATTCAGGGACTCGGTATCGGTAGATTGCCTACCTTTATTGCTGGGCCTGAGACAAAAAAAGGCAATCTCGTTGCCTTATTTGAGGAATACGAGATGCCACGTCAAAGCATGTATGCGGTATACCCCGAGCGACATTACCTACCCAAAAAAGTGAGAGTTTTTATCGACTTCATGGTTGAACAGATTGGTTCAGATACCCCCTATTGGGACACATATTAAACAGGAGATATCAAAACACGGTTAAATACGTTTATGTTATGGACGTCCTATTTATTCGTGACAATTCACATGATCCCTAAATCGACGAATCCCTGATTCCAATTCTCTCTTATTTTTAGATACTTCCTGAGAAATCACTTCAGCCATGTCATATGATTCACATGCTTGCTCAAGATTATCTGCACTATAGTATGCATCCCCCATTCCCATCAGAGCCCACGAAGCCATGAATGTATTTCCCTCTTCGTAATACACATCTGAGGCTTTTTGGTAGTAATTTGCTGAATCTTGATAGGATTTTAGTTCATGTACATTTTCTAAAGTGTCAATTGCACCTTGATAACTCTTAGATTTATATAGATCGCCAAAGGCGATATAAGCACCAGCAACACCTGAACGACTATCTCTTTTTTTAAAGATAGCAAGAGCCTCTCCAATGAGCGTCTCAGCTTTGATAGGCTGACCACGATCTCTCAGTCGATAAGCATTTTCTATTTTCTTTTTAGGATTGGATGTTTCAGGAATAGGTCTTGTTGCACATCCCACAGAAAATAAAATAAAGAGCAGTAAAAAGTATTTCATATCACCTCCATGATTTACATATTTCACAGTATATACAGGAAGTTATCGAGAGACAGTTTTTAACCTCAGAACCTCACTGGCTCCTAAAATTTCAAATATACCTCACCCTACTTTTTCTTATCTATGCTGTAATAAGAGCATGTAACAAACGACTAACTAACAGTTGATTTACTCTTTAGGAGAGTTTGAATGAAAAAATTGGGCTTGGTCTTGGTATTGGCATGTGTCATTACAGGCTTTTTCTATCTTGATTTGCATCACTTGCTGACGTTTTCAGGTCTAAAATCTGGATTGAGCGAGTTCCAACAATGGTTGGATGCGAGCCCTCTTTTAGTGGCTGGAGGCTACTTTGTTCTTTACGTGTTAGTGACCGCGCTTTCTCTACCCGGTGCTGCGGTCATGACACTCGCAGCGGGCGCGTTATTTGGGCTTTGGTGGGGGCTGTTACTTGTATCGTTCGCAAGCACTATTGGAGCGACACTGGCCTTCCTTGTATCCCGATATCTGCTGAGAGACAGCATTCAGGCTAAATTTGGAGATCGTCTAAAAGCAATCAACGAAGGTGTCGAAAAAGACGGTGCCTTCTACCTATTCACTCTTCGTCTCGTTCCAGTTTTCCCCTTCTTTTTGATCAACTTATTAATGGGGTTGACCACCCTTAAAGCCGCAACGTTTTATTGGGTAAGCCAAATAGGTATGCTGGCAGGCACCATCGTTTACGTCAATGCGGGCACTCAATTGGCTCAGCTTGAAGGCTTAAGTGGCATTCTTTCCCCCGCTCTTTTAGGTTCGTTTGTACTGCTTGGTATTTTCCCATTGATCGCTAAGAAAATACTGGACGTTATCAAAGCACGCCGCGTATACCAAGGCTACACTAAGCCTGCAAAGTTCGACCGTAATCTCATAGTCATCGGAGCAGGCGCTGGCGGATTAGTAAGTGCTTACATTGCCGCTGCCGTGAAAGCCAAAGTCACCTTAATTGAAGCACATAAAATGGGAGGAGATTGCCTGAATTACGGCTGCGTCCCCAGCAAAGCCATCATAAAAAGCGCCAAGATTGCTCACCAAATGAAACACGCGGATAACTACGGTCTTGAGGCAAGCGATGCAAAATTTTCCTTCAAAAAAGTCATGGAACGCGTTCACAACGTCATCGCCAAAGTGGAACCACACGACAGCGTTGAGCGCTACACAAAATTAGGAGTGGAAGTCATTCAAGGCTACGCTCAATTGATTGACCCTTGGACAGTCGAAATCAAATTAAACAATGGTGAAACCCAACGTCTCACCAGTCGCGCCATCATTCTCGCAACCGGTGCGCGCCCTTTCGTTCCCCCGCTGCCTGGTATTGAAGACGTTGGCTACGAAACCAGCGATACTTTGTGGAGCACGTTTGCAGAGCGCGACGAAGCCCCTAAACGCTTAGTGGTTCTAGGTGGCGGGCCAATAGGATGCGAGTTGGCACAATCCTTTGCTCGATTAGGTTCAGACGTTACCTTGGTTGAGCGCTCTGAACGCATCATGATTCGTGAAGATGTAGACGTTTCAGAGTATGCGACTCAAAGTCTCAGCGAGAGTGGCGTAACGCTGCTCACCAACCATTCCGCAATTCGATGTGCGCTTGAAAACGGTGAAAAAAGGCTCACGGTCGAACACAATGGCATCGAATCACACATCGAATTTGACGACATGATTTGTGCAGTTGGCCGTGTTGCTCGACTTGAAGGATACGGCTTAGAAAAACTCGGCATCGAGACCAAACGCACAATCGTCACCAATGACTATTTGGAAACGCTTTTCCCTAATATTTTCGCCGCTGGCGATGTTGCGGGGCCTTATCAATTCACGCACACAGCGGCGCATCAGGCTTGGTATGCCGCCGTGAATGCCTTGTTTGGCAACTTGAAGAAATTCCGTGTCGATTACAGTGTCATACCTTGGACAACCTTTATTGACCCGGAAGTTGCCAGAGTTGGACTCAGCGAGCAGGATGCAAAAGAAAAAGGCATTGCATACGAAGTAACAAAATACGGCATTGATGATCTCGATCGAGCCATTGCTGAAAGTGCAGATAAAGGTTTTGTGAAAGTACTGACCGTTCCCGGTAAAGATAAAATTCTCGGCGCAACGATTGTTGGCGACCATGCAGGCGATTTATTGGCGGAGTTCGTTCTGGCCATGAAGCATGGGCTGGGTCTTAATAAAATACTCGGCACCATACACACGTATCCTACATGGGCAGAAGCCAACAAATATGCAGCTGGTGAGTGGAAAAAAGCACACGCACCTGAAACCGTACTGAAATGGCTCGAAAAATACCACACATGGCGAAGAGGATAACAAGGTATGCGCACATTATGTTCTATCTTATTGCTGTGTCGAGATCCGACTTTGATTAATGGCCGCTTAGTAAATAGCTCGCGTTTCTGATCAATGCCTATAACGCTTGGACGGTTCTTTTCGAACCCATGGAAGCGCAGCTAGAATCTCAAACGCTTCGCTTTCTGGCCGATGGCAGCCGAAATCGAGCGAATAACAACACCCTAGAACTTTCGTCTATTTTTAAATGGTACAAAGAGGATTTCGAAAAAGGATGGATGGGCTACACGTCTCTGTTCGATTCTCTAGCGAGCTATCAAGAAGCATTACACTTGACCGATGAGCAGCAAAGAAAGCTCTCGACACACGACTTAGAGATTGCTTACTTGTCTTATAACTGGGCGTTGAACCACCTTCCATGAGCGAGGCAATGTCAATGCTCACTAAGGTTTTTTGACAGCGTACGAGTGCGCGCTCTATAGCCTTGCGTCGTATAAAAGGATTGTGCGTCTTTATTTTTTTCCAGTACTTCTAACGCCACGGCTTCGGCACCCACAGATATAAGCCATTGCTCCGCATGCTCGGATAGACTTCGCCCCACACCTGAACGTTGCATTGTGCGTGACACTACAATGGTTCCAATACGCCCAAGGTTTTTGGACACCATAAACGGCATATTGAATCGAATAATATGGGCGCTGATATACCCTTTAATATCACCGTCGATTTCTGCAACAAATACGCGGTTATCCTTCCCGTTCAGAATCTGTTTCCAATAACGCTTATACTCTTTGTCACCCACATCATCCGGCACCAAAAAAAGCTCTGGCTCAAATTCATATTGATCTTGTTGAATCTGAGCCGACAAATAAGCCATTTTGTCGAGATCATTAAACGTTGCGGTTCGAATACGCATGATAAGTCGCCTTTTGGTTTGGTAAAAATAGCATCTAATGCACAGATCTGAGAGTATGTGGTACGACTTATCACAAAGTTCCCTATCCACATTTGAATCTACGTAAAGGACAACACTATGCGAAAGTGGATCCCCGTTTTAACGTCAAAAGCCGTCGCGACCAACGCACTCAAAATTGCATTGGTCGTCGGGACGGTTTTAAATGCCATAAACCAAGGCGATGCCATTGTTAACTCATTGGATATAGAATGGGGCAAACTTTTCCTAAACTACTTTGTTCCCTACTGTGTTTCATCCTACAGTGCTGCCAAAATACAGATTCAAAACCGAGCATAGCATAGTGTTTAAAATCGAGAATTGTCCCGCGAATTAGAAGCACTCGTGGAAGGCTTTGACCTCTACATGGTCAGCAATCGCTCTTAAGGCAATACCATGAACCATACGGTCGACACTCGTACAGGCATCTCCTATCACGGTGACAGTATATTGATCGGCCATTTTGGACATTGCGGTAAAGGCAACACAGTTCTGTGTCATCATTCCGCAAATTAGAAGGTTCTCAATTCCATCTGATTTTAAGGTTAATTCCAGCTCCGTGTTTAAGAAAGCATCCGCGTGCTTTTTCGTTATTACTTTTGCCTTTGGTGCAGCATCAAGAGCACGTGGGTGTATCGCGATGCCTTCTGAATCGGGCACGAAGAATGGGCTTTCAGTTGTTCCGATATGTTTAATAAAATAAACAGGCCAACCTTTCTCGCGGGCTGAGATAATGGAATTCTCTATCGTTTCCAGTGTTTTATCAGCCTCCCATTGAGGGTATTTTCCACCCGCAAAATAATCATTTTGTACGTCGATCACAATCAATGCTGTCTTTTTATTAACGGTAGAACTCATAGCCATCTCCAAGAAATTTAGTGGTACAGCTATTTTGGAACGCTTTCAATTGGGATTTAAGCGTCTAATATGACATATTATTGGCCATATCAGACACTATTTATGAATTACGAAGAGCCCATGCCAACCTTTTACATAAGCATTGCAATCATTCAATATCCGGGGAGTCTTTTATCTGCCGTATACGGCTTAGAGGAGATGTTTGAGATTGCGAATAGCCTTTGCTCTGAGCAAGGTCTTGATGTGTCTTTCTCCACGCAATTAATAAAAGAGTCTGACGTCACAACACAACAAAGAACATATGATCTAATTTTGCTTCCGCCAAGCACTCACGACTCTTATTACTTAAATCCTAATAACGACTTCATTACTTGGCTTAAAGAGCAATATAGCAAGGGCGCAATTTGTGCAACGGCGTGTGCCGCGGCTTTTATTCTTGCCGAAGCACAATTGATCAAAAATACTTCGATTACCACGCATTGGCGTTTAGAAAGTACTTTTAGGCAAAAATACCCTCATATCAATTTAAAGGTCGATGCCATTTTAATAAACGAAGGCCAGATCATCACGGCAGGAGGAATGATGTCATGGATGGATTTAGGGTTTGAAATCGTGACTCAATTTACAAACGTACAAACTCTTCGAGAGCTTGGACGCTACTTAGTCATTGATACATCCCCAAGAGAGCAGCGTTATTACGCTAAATTCATTCCTCCGTTAAACCATGGCGATGAAGCGGTACTTGCCTTACAACACCATATTCATGCTCACTTTGATCAGGATCTTAGTATCCAATCACTGATGTCTTTATTTCATTTCACGCAAAGAACGCTTCACCGACGCTTTATTAAAGCAACAGGGTACAACCCATCCCAATATATTCAGCGATATCGTGTTCAAAAAGCGTGTCAGCTATTGGAAACCACCCACCTTCCATTTGAATCCATCGCATTTAATCTTGGCTATCAGGACGCTAATGCATTGCGAAAAAAGTTTGTCGAGATCATGGGCTTGTCCCCTAAAGAATTCAAAAACCGCTTCCATTTAAAGCCATAGCGTAACGAATCTAACCCTTCGTCAATTTGACTCTAAACGATCAAATGTAGTCGACGCTCGTATTCAAAACCTCAACCTTACGAATTTTTTCGTCTTCCTCCCGAAAAATATTTACAAAAACTTACACAAGATCCGCGTCCCGCTTCTTTACGTGTGATTTTTTCACACCTATTATAAAAAACATCCAACGTGTGATTTTTTCACACTTAATGTGAGGGCAATTATGATTCAGATACTTCAAAAACGTTTTTTAGTCTCTTTACTCGTTACAGGAGCAATGGGTATAGCAAGCAACATGTCATTTGCCTCAGATGAAGATGTGACCGGTGATTCCGCTACAGAGGCGGTAAATGAAGAGGCTGCCAGCACTTCTGCAGAAGAAGATAGCGGCGCTACGAACGCCTCCGATGAAGAAACCACTGCAAACTCAATTGATGAGTCGGTCACGACAACAGAAAACAACACGGCGACAGATGAAGAAACAGTCAGTACAGGCTCAGACGAAGATGTTGCATCTTCGAATTCAAATTCTGCGACAGATGAAGAAGGCAATAGTACCTCAAACGATGAAAGCGTCGTCACTTCAAATGCCCCATCCAACGCTTCAGATGAAGAGATAACGAACAACGCTAGCGATCAATCGAACGGGGCTAACACGAACGGAGCTAACACTAACGACACATCAACAGAAAACGGTGGACCATATTCAAACTTGGACCCAGATTTCGTTGCGCCGCCTTATCCTCATGTACCCACACAACACACTCAACCACCGACGAAAGATCACGACAAATACCAGCAGACGAGCGCTAACTCTCAAAACAATGGCTCTCAAAACAACAGTGCTCAGAGCAATAACTCTAAAAACAATAACTCTAAAAGCACTCGCTCCCAAAATAGCTCTAAGTCTGAGTCAAAATCCAGCAACCGTTCACGCAATTCAGATAACGGCAATCGCAGTTCGAAAAGGGGAGAACGCGATTCCAACCGTAGCGACAGGGGAAGTCGCACTGACCAGAAACGACATTAATTACTGCTTGAATACTTCAATGTGAGGAAAGATCTATGAGAAAGTCCATTTTTGCCATTGCGAGCACAACCGCTCTTCTGTCTTTACCGGCCGTTGCGGTTCTTGCTCTGCCTGCTTTAGCCTTTGCAGAGACAGAGAGCAACACGTCTGATACATTCGCCCAAATAGGTGGCGGTTATCACTCCAGTTTTGTGAGCGAAAACAGTAACGACTATGAGGCATCGTTTGATTCTCCGGTCTTTTCCGCACGGTTGATTCCACAAGAAAACGTCGCGTTGGAATCAAACTATTACTATCCAGGTGCTGGTGACTATACGAAGGGAACCGATTCAGGCCGCTCGGTGTTTGATGTTTCGGGCTTAGAGTTAAACATGCTGCTCAGCACCTCACTCGTTGATGAGGGATTCTACGCCTATACAGGAGTCGGGCTCTTTAGCGAAACATGGGAATCGACAAGCAGCGGCAATCAATACGTCGCAACAGGATTACAGCTCCCAGTCGGTGTCGGCTACAACTTTGGTAAGTTTTCAATCGACGCGCAATTTGCATTGCGTGATCCAGACTCATACACCAAAGACGTCTTCTCCGCGGACGACGCGAGTATGAATGAAGCCAATACCGTAAAGTTTAGATTGTTTGCGAACTTATAAATAAACCGACCTGACTTTCACCACATTGGGTAAATAACCACAGCGCTCGATCACGAACTCATCTAGTGATCGATTGCGAATGCCATTACGCACAATTCCAGTCACTGTGTCGCCATTTCCAATTGGGTGCATAATAAGCAAAAAGGTTCTTATTCGGTGCACGAATCAAATTTCAAAATGAACGCTTTGTCAAAAAAAAGAGCACATCCCTTTAAATTCAACAACTTATAAAGTTGGCACAAGTTCTGCTTACATTAAGAATATAACCGGTAATATCACAAAAGAACACTTTGCTTTAACAACGTTTGTTTAAGCAATATAAAAATTAAGAATCGAAGACGATTCAAATATGGCAAAGGCGCCAGACACACATATTTCTAGCAATAGAAGAGTGAGTCTGGCGCCTTTTTTCGTTTCTGGGTCTATCCAATTGGAGTACAAACATGAAAAAGACGTTTGGTCACTACGAACAATCTCAAGGTTTTCTCAAAACTCATGCTGCAAGCGCAATTAAGTTCGCGACGAAAGTTGCAGCTGTTGGCGCACTAGTCGCCTCCATGCAAGCTCAAGCTGAAATTGGTGAGCCAGAGAAAGAAGACTTAAAATTCGGCTTTATTAAACTGACGGATATGGCACCTCTTGCGATTGCCTACGAAAACGGATACTTCGAAGACGAAGGCCTCTATGTCACCTTAGAAGCACAAGCAAACTGGAAAGTGCTGCTTGACCGCGTAATTGATGGCCAGCTGGATGGCGCGCACATGCTAGCAGGTCAGCCACTTGGTGCCACAATTGGCTTCGGTACTCAGGCGCATATCATCACTGCGTTCAGTATGGATTTAAACGGTAACGGCATCACGGTTTCCAATGATATTTGGGCTCAAATGAAACCAAACATCCCTAAAGATGCCGATGGAAAACCCGTTCACCCGATTAGCGCATCGGCGTTAAAACCGGTTGTGGAAAGTTTCAAAGATGAAGGGAAACCCTTCAATATGGGCATGGTATTCCCAGTTTCAACGCACAACTACGAGCTACGCTACTGGTTAGCAGCGGGTGGTATTCACCCGGGTTACTATGCTCCGAAAAAAGGAGACATCAGCGGTCAAATCGGTGCTGACGCACTGTTGTCCGTTACGCCTCCTCCTCAAATGCCGGCGACCATGGAAGCAGGCACTATCTACGGTTATTGCGTGGGCGAGCCGTGGAACCAACAAGCCGTCTTTAAAGGCATCGGCGTACCTGTTATTACCGATTATGAAATCTGGAAAGACAACCCAGAAAAAGTATTTGGTGTAAGCAATGAATGGGCAGACGAATTTCCAAACACGCACCTACGCGTCGTTAAGGCTATGATTCGTGCGGCAAAATGGTTGGACGAAAACAACAACGCAAACCGCCCAGAAGCGGTTGAAATTTTATCTCGCAGTGAATACGTCGGCGCAGACTATGACGTTATCGCCAACAGTATGACGGGAACGTTCGAATACGAGAAAGGCGATAAACGCGAAGTGCCTGATTTCAACGTATTTTTCCGCTACAACGCAACGTACCCCTACTACAGTGATGCGATTTGGTACCTGACTCAAATGCGCCGTTGGGGACAAATTGCGGATAACAAACCAGATTCTTGGTTCATGGACACTGCGAAAAAAGTATACCGCCCTGACATTTATGCAACCGCAGCAAAAGAGCTGATCGAAGAAGGGTTAATGGAAGCAAGCGAGTTCCCTAATTTCGAAACTGAAACAGGATTCAAACCACCTCAAAGCGAATTTATTGACAACGTTACATACGATGGACGTTACCCAAATAAATACCTTGAGAGCTTTGAAATCGGCCTAAAAGGCGACGACGAAGTATAGAAATTTAAAGACTACCTAGCTCCCAACTGCACAAGGACGTGCCTTTTTATTCTAAGAACAACGTATTGAGAAAGACAAACATGATGACACCAAACATAAAACTAAAATCTATTCAGGATTGGTATCAAGGCTTTTCCATTAAGAACCTGCTGTTACCCATACTGGGTATTTTGGTCTTTTTGGTGATTTGGAATGTTGGCGCAAGCCGCGTTCATACTTCCCTTGGTACATTCCCAGGGCCAGTTGCTGTCTATGAGCAATTTCAGAACTTAATTGCGGATCACCAGCGTGAACGCCAAAAGGAAGTTGCTTTCTATGAGCGTCAGGAAAAGCGAAATGCAAAAAAACTCGCAAAAAACCCTGATGCCAAAATAAAAGTCCGCCCGTATACAGGCAAACCTACCTTTTTTGATCAAATTGGAACAAGCCTCTATACCGTTGTTGCAGGCTTTGTGCTTGCCAGTTTAATCGCCATACCCGGCGGGATCATTATTGGGCTAAGCAGTTCCGTCTACAGTGCATTTAATCCATTAATTCAAATATTCAAACCCGTCTCACCGCTAGCATGGTTGCCTCTCGTGACTATGGTTGTCAGTGCGGCGTATGTATCAAAAGATCCCATGTTTTCAAAGTCGTTCCTAACCTCCATGTTCACTGTGACACTTTGTTGCCTATGGCCAACATTAATCAACACTGCGGTCGGTGTTGCTGCTATTGAAAAAGATTTATTAAACGTTTCTAAGGTATTGCGCCTTGGTTGGTTCACTCATGTTATTAAAATCGTCATTCCTTCTTCTATCCCTATGATGTTTACCGGTTTACGCCTGTCTTTGGGTATTGCTTGGATGGTACTGATCGCCGCCGAGATGCTCGCACAAAACCCAGGTCTTGGTAAGTTCGTATGGGATGAGTTCCAAAATGGCAGCTCAAACTCGCTTGGCCGAATTATGGCGTCCGTTATCGTGATTGGTTTAATCGGCTTCCTATTAGACCGAACCATGTTGAGCATCCAAAAAATGGTGTCTTGGGATAAATCTCAGATTTTGAGATAACGATTAAAAACACATTCACGAGCGAATTACGCGAAGGTAAAGAATATGCATAACTATTTAGATATCAGCCAAGTATCCATTGAATTCCCGACACCAAAAGGCCCTTTTAAAGCCTTGGATAGAGTGGATCTAAAAATACAACAAGGCGAATTTGTTTCTCTTATCGGTCACTCCGGCTGTGGTAAGTCGACCGTCCTTAATATTGTCGCAGGCCTTTACGATGCCACCGAAGGCGGCATCATGTTAGGCGGCAAAGAAGTAAAAGGGCCGGGGCCAGAACGCGCCGTCGTCTTTCAAAACCACTCTCTTTTACCTTGGCTAACGGCCTATCAAAACGTCGAGCTTGCGGTAAAGCAGGTTTTTAAAGGTAAGAAAAGCAAACAAGAAATGCACGACTGGATCTGTCACAACCTTGAGTTAGTACACATGACTCACGCGATTGACAAACGTCCTGACGAAATTTCCGGTGGCATGAAACAACGTGTCGGTATCGCTCGTGCGTTGGCAATGGAACCCAGCGTTCTACTGATGGACGAACCCTTCGGCGCACTGGACGCACTGACTCGTGCACACCTTCAGGATTCCCTAATGGAAATCCAAACCGACCTGAACAATACCGTCATTATGATTACCCATGACGTGGATGAAGCGGTACTTCTTTCTGACCGTATTGTCATGATGACCAACGGTCCCGCAGCCACAGTAGGTGAAATTCTCCACGTAGACCTTGAACGTCCTCGAGACCGCTTAGCACTGGCAAACGACCCTAAATACGTCGATTACCGAGCGCAAGTATTGACATTCCTTTATGAGAAGCAAAAAAAAGTAGAAACGTTGGATAAACACAGAACCAACGCAAAAAGCGGCACCAAGAACAACGAACCGAATGCAAAGCAGGCTTAAACGAGTCATTCGTTAAGAATTCAATTATGACAAAACAACACCTAATCATCATCGGCGGCGGAATGGCGGGCAGTAAGCTTGCTAGCGAACTGTTAACCAAAGCCCCAGATCAATACAGGATTACGGTGATTGGTGAAGAAGCTCGCATTGGCTACAACCGAATTATGCTGTCTTCCCTTCTTGCGGGGGAAATTAAAGAACAGGATATGAACCTCATCAATGTAGATGAGCTTTCAGAGCAAGGTGTTCAATTTATTTGTGACGATCCTGCGATCCGTGTTTCCTATGATCATAAGCAGGTTGTGTTGCGTTCAGGCACATCCCTTAATTTCGACAAAGTAGTATTCGCTACCGGTTCTCGCTCAAGAACGTTAGATATTCAGGGTAACGACGCCCTCAATGTCATCGGCTTTCGAGACTGGCAAGATGTCGACGTAATGGCAGCATTGCCAGAACGAAGCAAGGTAACGATCATCGGTGCCGGTTTACTCGGTTTAGAGGCCGCCGTTGGTTTGACAAAACGAGGCCATACAGCGACGGTTGTGCATCGTTCAGGGCACATATTAAATCGCCAACTCGACCAGAAAGCGGCATCGCTTTTACAAAATAAACTGGAGAGTATGGGGATTGCATTTCGCCTTGGCGTTAACCCAACCAAGCTAATAAAGAGCGAACAAAACCTAGTACACAGCGTTGTGCTTGACGATAAAAGCACCCTAGAGACGCAATGCGTTGTCATGGCCGCAGGCATCACGCCAGAAACACAGTTGGCTAAATCGTCAGGGCTTATCGTAAATCGAGCCATTCAGGTCAATGAGCGTCTTCAGACATCCGTCGAAGGTGTCTACGCCATTGGCGAATGCTCGGAGTTCGCCAACACGACTTTTGGGTTGGTCGCCCCGATTTGGGATCAAATTGACGTGCTTTGCGAACAGTTAATCGCATCAAGTCAGTACGCTTTGGCGCACAATGAAACACCAAAGTTTCGCATCAACCCGATTCCGGTCAAGCTTAAAGTGTCTGGAATCAACCTGTTTTCCGTCGGTGATTTAAGTACTTTCACCGATCGCAACTCCATCACATTTGTAGATGCATCGCAGCATCATTACCGCCGACTCGTGGTCAACGACGACAAACTCGTCGGCGCAATTCTTTTTGGCAACGTCGCCGACGGTGGCTGGTACTTCCAGCTAATACAGAATCAAACCAATGTCAGCGCTTTACTAGATCGTCTTATATTCGGAGAAGCCTATTGCACTCCGATAGAGCACGAGAAAGAGCTCTTAGAAAAACGACATAAAGCAAGCTGAGATACGAGGGCTTCTATGACAACGAATCAAAACAAACCACGAATCGTCGTTGTTGGTAATGGGATGGTCGGCCATCACTTTATCGAACAACTCATTCAATCTGGTGCCAATCAAGCATTTGATGTTCAGGTGTTTGGCGAAGAAAAATACATCGCGTACGATCGTGTACACCTAAGCGAGTATTTTACCGGCAAAAACGCAGAAGACCTGTCACTGACCACCAGCGAATTTTACAAAGACAATAACATCGATTTCCACGCGAATACGAAAGTCGTTGCGATCGATACACCAGCCAACAGCATACGTTTAGACGACTGCACTCAAGTGGATTACGACAAACTGATTTTAGCAACAGGCTCGTACCCATTTGTGCCACCGATTCCGGGACACAAACGAGATAATACCTTTGTTTATCGTACCTTTGATGATCTAGACGCAATGCGTGAATGCGCAAAAGACTGCAAAACAGGAACAGTCGTAGGAGGCGGTTTACTTGGCCTTGAAGCCGCTAATGCACTCAAAAACCTCGGTTTAGAAACTCAAGTGGTCGAATTCGCGCCACGTCTTATGCCCGTTCAGCTTGATGAGACTGGCGGCGCAATGCTTAAAGACATGATCGAAGGAATTGGTGTTGACGTGTATACCGCGACGGCAACCAACGAAATCGTAGACGGCGAAGCCGCATTCCACCGCATGAACTTCGCCGACGGCAGCCACTTAGAGACCGATCTCATTCTTTTCTCTGCGGGTATTCGACCTCAAGACGAATTAGCACGCTCATCCGGGCTTTCTTTGGGTGAACGTGGCGGCATCGAAATCAACAATGTGTGCCAAACGTCTGTCGATAACATTTACGCCATTGGTGAATGTGCCCTTTGGAATGGCAAGATCTTTGGTTTAGTCGCGCCGGGTTACACCATGGCTAAAGTGGCCGCTGATCATGTAATAGGGAATAACAGCCTAGCTTTTGAAGGCGCTGACATGAGCACCAAACTCAAGCTACTCGGCTGTGATGTCGGTTCGATTGGCGATGCTCACCAAGCAACACAAGGCGCTAAATCTTTTGTCTATCAAGATGAATTAAGCAACGCCTACCGTAAAATAGTTGTATCAGAGGACGGATCAAAACTATTAGGCGCTGTATTAGTCGGCGACAACAGTTACTACGATACTTTACTGCAATATTACCTAAACGGCATCGATCTTCCGAAAGAACCTCAAGGGCTCATTCTGCCGGCATCAGATGGCGCACCAGCCGCACTGGGCGTTGATGCACTGCCTGATACGGCATCAATCTGCAGTTGTCACAATGTCACAAAAGCCGACATAAATGCCGCTGTCGCAGACGGAGCAACCGGTGTTGCCGATGTAAAAGGCATCACCAAAGCAGCAACTGGGTGTGGCGGTTGTGCCGCGTTACTGAAAAAAGTGGTCGATAACGAATTGCTCGCCCTTGGCATTGAAGTCAGCACGGATATCTGCGAGCACTTTGCCTACACCCGTCAAGATTTGTTCAACCTAATTAAGGTCGAAGGCATTAAAACCTTCGCTGAACTGTTAGATAAGCACGGCAAAGGAAAAGGCTGCGATATCTGTAAACCAGCGGTCGGCTCGATTTTAGCGAGTGTATGGAACGACTATGTTTTAGGAAAAGAGCACGTCGCCTTACAAGACACCAACGACCGTTATCTTGCAAACATGCAAAAAGACGGCACCTACTCGGTCGTGCCACGTATTCCCGGCGGTGAAATCACGCCCGACGGCTTAATCGCCATCGGCGACGTCGCCAAACGCTATAACCTCTACACTAAGATCACAGGCGGTCAGCGAATTGACCTGTTTGGTGCAACCTTACCGCAACTGCCTAAAATCTGGTCAGAACTGATTGATGCAGGGTTCGAAACCGGCCAAGCCTACGGTAAATCCGTTCGAACCGTTAAATCTTGTGTGGGTAGCACGTGGTGTCGTTATGGCGTAAACGATTCTGTCGGCATGGCCATCTATATAGAGAACCGCTACAAAGGACTGCGTGGTCCTCATAAAATTAAATTTGCGGTATCTGGCTGTACACGAGAGTGTGCCGAAGCTCAAAGTAAAGACATTGGTGTGATCGCCACCGAAAACGGCTGGAATCTTTATGTATGTGGTAACGGCGGTATGAAACCACGCCATGCAGACTTGTTTGCAACCGACCTCACCGACGAAGAGCTGATTCGATACATAGACCGAGTTCTAATGCTTTACGTCAAAACAGCGGATCGCCTGCAACGAACCGCAACCTGGATGGACAACCTAGAAGGTGGGTTAGATTACCTCAAAGACGTGATCATTGAAGACTCTCTTGACCTTGGTGCGGAACTCGAAGCGCAAATGCAACACATTGTCGATACGTTCCAATGCGAATGGACGACCACATTAAAAGACGAAAAAGCGCTGAAAAAATTCCGTCAGTTTGTGAACGCCGACGAGGAAGACAACAACGTCGTCTTTGTTGAAGAGCGAGGTCAGATTCGCCCTGCGACCGAGTCCGAGAAATACGAATTAATCGCCAAAGCGGTTTAGAACGTCACCCCCCTTGTATTCCCTCCCCTTACTAAGGGGAGGGAAAAGGTAGCCGTTAAGAGGTACTGAAATGAACTGGAAATACATTTGTCATCAAGACGAACTAGAAAACGAAATCGGAACTGCTGCGCTTGTAAACGGACAACAAATTGCGTTGTTTCGCATTGATGAAGCAGAACACATCAAAATCTTTGCTCTGTCTAATTGGGATCCTTTTGGCAAAGCCAATGTACTTTCGAGAGGGATTGTAGGCGATTTAAACGGACAACCCGTGATCGCGAGCCCGTTATACAAACAGCATTTCAACCTTGAAAACGGTCATTGCCTAGAAGATGAAAATTGCATTTTACCTACTTGGCAAACCAAGATTGAAAACGGCGACGTATTTGTAGCGGTGAACTAATACCAAAGCGCTCAAATAGATAAGGTGTATTGGCGAATGGCGCTGTACACCTTATCTATCTCTCTTTAAATACTATTTCTAAGACCCTCAAAGCTCGGTTTTTCGGCCAATGTCTCAAGGCTAATTGTTTCCAATACGTCGCTGAAAGGTGATTTTTCAAGAAAAGCTTCAATCTCTCCTGCTGCATGTTGTTCAAACAGCGCCTCATGACGAAGTTGTATATACGCTAGGGCAATATGAAAGTATAACGTCGCCAGTGTTTTCTCTTTGTAGGCGGGATTCTTTCGAATGTCTGTTTTCGACCTTAGAAGCGCTTCTTTTAGCCCCTCGATACCACGCGTAGTCAGTTCGTTCTTGCCCTCGGTAAAGCGCTTCAATGCCACCGTTTTAAACGCCACGTCCATTAGAGTTTTGGCTGAACCAAGCAGTGCCATTTCTTGTTTGTTGGTAAGGTCCATTGGTGCGAGGAAGACGTTACGATAGGTTGCGAGTAGATACTGACAAATGACCATGCTTTCCGTCAAAACGGTTCCATCGTCGAGTTCCAATGCAGGGATGATACAAAAAGGATTCACCTGTTTTAATGCATCTGGCGACGACCATGGATCCACCCAAACAAGCTCAACAGAAGCCTTTTCCGACATCAAAGCTACAGCTGTCACAACGCGTGAGAAGGGAGACGTTTCATTTAAATAGAGTTTCATCAGCAATCCTTTTTTGACGTAATTTGAGACCTTTGTACGAAGT
Organism: Marinomonas balearica; assembly: GCF_004362145.1. Taxonomy (GTDB): domain Bacteria; phylum Pseudomonadota; class Gammaproteobacteria; order Pseudomonadales; family Marinomonadaceae; genus Marinomonas; species Marinomonas balearica. Next base: position 24,827 of record NZ_SNXC01000001.1, on the reverse strand, counting down.
CACGAGCAAAGGTCTCAATTTGATATGCAATTACATACCGAGAGTAAATAAAGCATGCCCTATTACCCTGCACTTCGCACCAACTCTGAGCAAATTATTTTCAGGTTAGATCGATAGTCGATGCCTAGAAACGCTAGTATTTTGATTTATATAAATTTTTATTAGTTGGCTCATAGTTTGCTTTATATGAAATGCTTCTAGTAAGCACGACGATTAGCTTGTCGTACTCGGTGGTGGGTACGATCAGTCAGGCAATGTGGCCCAGTTTCCCTTAGAGAAGGTGCGTTTTTCGCGGTTTCTCTAAGGGAAACTGGGCCTTTTTTTTGGACGAGAGGTAGACAAGTGCAGGTGATAGGTAAAACAACCTGCCCGTATTGCGGGGTTGGCTGTGGTGTCGATTTTCCAGTCAATGAGTGGAAAGAAGATATCAGACCGCTTGAGAACAACAAAAATAAAAACGATAAAAATAAAGTATGCGGTGATGCCCATCATCCTGCTAATTTTGGTCGCCTGTGTGTTAAAGGCAGTAACTTAATCGATACACTTGGGCTCGATGGACGTTTGTTGCACCCCGTTGTAAAGGGTAAACAAGCGTCTTGGGATACTGCTCTAGACACAATCAGCACAAAAATAAAGCAAGTCGTTGAGGAGCACGGTCCCGACGCTTTTGCTTTCTACCTCTCGGGCCAAATTCTTACCGAAGATTATTATGTGGCAAATAAGCTCGCCAAAGGGTTTATTGGCACAGCAAACGTCGATACCAATTCTCGACTCTGCATGGCGTCAGCCGTGGTCGGCTACAAGCGTGCTTTCGGCACAGACACTGTTCCCTGTTGTTATGAAGATTTAGAGCAGTGTGATCTTCTGATTATGATTGGTTCCAATGCGGCTTGGACGCATCCCGTTTTGTTTCAACGTATATCCGCCGCAAAACAAAAACGTCCTGAAATGAAAGTCGTCGTAATCGACCCAAGAGAAACGGCTACATGCGATATTGCAGACCTTCACCTTGCTATAACGCCCGGCAGTGACGCGCTTATCTTTAACACTCTGCTGGTTGAATCGGAACGCCGAGGAAAACTGGATTCTCAATTTATCAATGACCACACCAACGGTTTTAAAGATACTGTTCAAGCAGCTCGTGCATCCTCACCAAGCATCGAAAGCGCAGCCCAAGAAGCGGGCATATCAGTCAACGAACTCAGTAAATTAGTCGAATGGTGGTGCCAAACGGAGCGCACCGTTTCTTTTTATTCTCAAGGCGTTAACCAATCTTCCAGCGGTGTAGACAAAGCCAATGCCATTATTAATTGTCATCTGGCAACGGGTCGTATTGGCCGCGAAGGCATGGGGCCGTTTTCAATTACTGGTCAACCTAACGCGATGGGTGGCCGAGAAGTCGGCGGACTCGCAAACCAATTAGCGGCGCATATGGACTTTGCCACACCCGGCGCCATAGATTTAGTCCAACAGTTTTGGCAAGCGCCCAAAATGGCAACGCAGAACGGCTTAAAAGCCGTCGATATGTTTCAAGCCATCGAAGAAGGCAAGGTAAAAGTGGTCTGGATTATGTCGACGAACCCGATGGTCAGTTTGCCAGACACCAACCAAGTCCGCAGAGCTTTAGAAAAATGTGAGTTGGTGATTGTCAGTGATTGCCAAATGAACACCGACACAGCCGCGATGGCTGACGTATTGCTGCCCGCAACCACGTGGAGCGAAAAAGACGGAACAGTCACCAACTCGGAACGACGCATATCTCGTCAACGAGGTTTACTGCCAGCTCCTGGAGAAGCGAAACACGACTGGTGGGCAATGTGCGAAGTCGCAAAACGTATGGGCTTTATGAAGGCGTTTAACTACGCTAGCCCTAACGAAATTTTCATCGAACACGCTGCGCTTTCCGCCTTTGAAAACGCTGGTTCAACGTTACGAGACTTTGATATTGGTGAGTTAAGTACGCTCAGCAAGCCTGAATACGATGCACTTTCGCCCATACAGTGGCCAGTTACGCCTAGCCAGCCACAAGGCACAAAGCGAATGTTTGAAGACGGTTTGTTTTTCACTCCCGACCGAAAAGCTCGCTTTATTCCCATTACGCCTAAAGCGCCCGTTGAACGTCCAAGCGAACAATGGCCTCTTGTTCTCAATACAGGACGCCTGCGCGATCAATGGCATACTATGACGCGTACAGGTAAAGCCTCTATTCTGCTCAACCACAGTGAGCAACCTTACGTGGAAATGTCACCCAGTGACGCAGAACGTTTGGCCGTAAAAGACAAAACACTGGTGAAATTAAGCTCGCGTGTTGGCGAGGTATTGATGCGCGCTAAAATCAATGAAAAACAAAAATCAGGAAACGTCTTTGTTCCGATTCACTGGACCAATCAATACAACAGTGCAAACGTCATTTCCAGTTTGGTTCCTCAAGTATTTGACCCTCTTTCAGGACAACCAGAATCTAAACATGCTTGCGTTAATTTAGAGCCTGTAGAATGCAGGTATTATGGTTATGCACTCGCTTTGAACCCACTTGAACTGTCGGCGTTTGATTACTGGAGCGACGTTACCATTCCCAAAGGAAAACGCTACGAAGTCGCGATTAAATTGCCTTTGGATCTCACATCTCTCGTACAACAAGCGATACATAATGAGTCGGAACAGAGCGCTAATTCAGGCGACATTGTATGCCTGACCTATACGAACCCGATTACAAACGAACATCGCTTTGCTTTCATCACAAAAGAAGGCAGTGAATCTCGCCTTGTCGCCGCATTCTATTTTTCACCGTTCCCCAATTTACCAGACAGCCGCTGGTTGACCAGCCTGTTCGAGCGAGAAGACCCGCTCAACACATCGGAACGAATCGCGCTGCTCGCAGGCTTACCGACCGATGTCGAAGACAAAGGTGACATTATATGTTCCTGCTTCCAAGTCGGAAGCAAACAAATAGAAGCCAGCATCCACAAAGGTTGTCGTTCGGCCGAGGCACTAGGTGATTCCCTAAAATGCGGCACAAACTGCGGCTCCTGCATCCCTGAGCTAAAAGCACTCATAGAGTCCACCAGCACGACATCAACGACCTTAGACAGTGAGGAGTTAGCCTCATGATCGACGATTTTAAACACTTTATTAAAATCCTTGGGCGTGGCAAAAAAGGCACCAGAAGCTTGACGTCAGAAGAAGCGCAACTTGCTATGCAAATGATTCTGAACAATCAAGCACTGCCTGAACAAATCGGAGCCTTTTGGATGCTTATTCGCATTCGAGAAGAAACGGTGGCAGAAACCGTAGGATTCACTCGTGCGGTTCGAGAGTTTTTAGCGCAAAACCGCACAAACGCATCTCAAGTCGATATCGACTGGCCAGCCTACGCAGGAAAACGTAATGAATTACCTTGGTTTTTGCTGTCTGCTTTAACCCTTGCACAAGCCGGCTATAAAGTTGCAATGCACGGTCACTCATTTGATGAAGAGAACCGTATCTATGTGCAAGAGACGATCCAGTGGTTGGGTTTAAGCTCTGCCGATACAATTCAAGAAGCAGAGGAAAACCTTGAGCGGGGTAACTTCACTTATGTTCCGTTAAACGCCATTTCAACGAATTTAGCCGAACTAATGGATCTAAAACTGACTCTGGGGCTGCGTTCTCCCGTCAACACAGTGGTTCGGATGATGAATCCATTCAATGCAAAACACAGTGTTCATGGCGTGTTTCACAAAGGGTACGATGAACTTCATTTAGACGCGGCAGAGATTTTAAAAGACCCGTCGGTCGCGGTGTTTCGAGGCGGCAATGGGGAAGCAGAAGTAAATCCTGAACGTGATGTCACAGTGGGTTTTCTAAAAGGCAATACTAACCAAGTTCCTGATTGGCAAACATGGAACAAAGCCGAACAGCAACACGTTCGCCAAAAAGACAATTTAGATCCTATTCGATTACTTGAACATTGGTCAGGATCAAGCGAAGACGCTTTCGGTCAACAAGCCGTATTGCAAACCCTCACGGTCGTTGTCATGATGCTCTTTCCAGATTTCAATAGAGAGCAGGCTTTGAAAAAAGCGGAAGTCCTGTGGCAACAAAGAGACAAACAATGCTTCAAACGGACACAAGTCGCGTAGATACAAGCCATATAAACAACACGTCTTCAATTACCGTTGCTGGATTGATCCTGTCCGGCGGCCGAGGCAGCCGTATGGGCGGAGTAGAGAAAGGGCTCGTCGACTTTCAAGGCAAGCCGATGGTTGGCTATGCTCACGCTGTATTAGCACCTTTATGCTCGCCGCTACTGCTCAGTGCTAATCGCCAAATTGACGACTACATTGCACTCACATCAGGCGAAATAGACATTGTTCAGGACATCCCCGAGTTTCAGGATAAAGGCCCTCTATCAGGTATTCTTGCCGGCCTAGAGCGCATGCAGGAACCTATAAAAGAACACAGGTTAGAAAAAATCGATGCCCAGTGCTCGCATCTGCTCATTTCCCCGTGTGATACCCCTTTAGTGCCCAGTGAACTCTTTCAGGCTTTGATTAGCAAAGCGCACGCTTCGCCAAATACCGCTTTCTACATTCAAAGTGACTCCGGTGCACACCCGCTGCATGCGATTATTCCCACTTCCATTAAGGGAGAAAAAACGCTCACATTGTTAAGACGGTTTTTGCAGAACAACCCACCTAAAGTAATGAGCTTCTATCAGTTGATTAACGCTCAATCGGTTGTTTGGCCTGATGAGAGTGAACTTGCCAATCTCAATCGCTCGTCTCAATTACCTAACAACTGATTCTCAAACGGATCTCATCTAACTGTGTCAAAACAACCCCGTTCTTTTAGTTGGTCAGTATTCTTCAATACCTAACTTCGCTCGCCTGCGAAACTCCTTTTATTCATTTTCTATCATAAAAAGGAGTGGTTATGAGTGCTTCGATTCTAATACCTATGAGTATGTTTGCATTGGCATCGTCGCTTTCACCGGGTCCGGTGAACCTAGTGTGCATTAGCAGCGCTGCACGATTTGGTGTGTTTGTAGGTTTGATGTTCGTGACAGGATCAACACTTGGCTTTATTGCCTTATTTGGTTTGATTGGCTTAGGGCTGCACCACCTCATTACGGCGTTACCTTGGTTTATTCCAGCGCTTCAAGGGGCGGGGGTTTTGTTTCTTTTATATCTAAGCTATCAGCTTTTCAAAGATGACGGCGAAATAGCAGATAAACACTCTCATAATGCACCTACCTTTTGGACAGGAGCAATAATGCAATGGGTTAACCCAAAAGCATGGCTCGCGTCGTTTTCTGGAATCGCAACCTATGCAACTGGGTCAAACGGAGAAGACCACGCATTGCTGTTGATGTTTATCGTGGTCTACCTGCCCATTTGTTGGTTGTCGCTCAGTGCTTGGGTAATGGCAGGCGCGGTATTAGGCAATTGGTTGAGCACACCAATAAGAGTTCGACGATTAAACAAAACCCTTGCGATTGGGCTGGCGTTAAGCTGTTTGACGATCTTAATCAATGTCACGTAGCGCCGCGACGAATACTCTTAACGATGTATAGAGCGATATTGATTCGGTGTTGCGGCCACTCGCTCTTTAAAGACGCGTTGAAAGTGCGCCTGATCACTAAACCCAAATGCGTTAGCAACCTCCGCAATAGGCACGCCATTTTTTAGTGCTAGCTGACCAAGCTGGATGCGACGATTTAATCGGTATGCGTGAGGTGTCATCTTATAATATTGCTTAAATTGACGCGTCAAATAGCTGGCGCTGTAACCAAACTGGTCTGCAATGTCCTCGATAGGCGTCTCTAAATGGCAATGTTCCAACAAATAATTCGCGACTCGTGCTAGCTTATTTGGCGTCACTGGAAGTTTTGATTCTTGAGCAGCGGCTTTGTCGATCGATTCAAACAAGTGGCATAAGAATGATTCCAGTGCCGTTGTTTTATCACTCTGTGCTCCGTGCTCAGAGAATAAAACCTCCGCCATTGCCCTATAGCGCTCAAACAAATCAGGCGACGTCAGCCAGTCCGTTTGACTTGGTTCCCATGAAGGCGTTGATCTCACGCCGTTTCGATGAAGAAGCTTTGCTAACCAGTCACAATCGACATGCATCATATAGTAGGACCAAGGTGATCCGACTTTGGGGTTACAGGCATGCACCAACTGCGGGTTCATGATAACCAAATCTCCCGCTGCGACATCGTATATACGATCGGCGCAGAGGTACGCGCTCTCACCGCCTAAGATAGCACCAATCGACCATTGCTCATGTGAATGAGGAACATAGCGAACCTTGTGCCCATCGATAATGTGTCGAAGTTCTACAAAAGGAAGCGCGGTATCTCGCCAAAATAGTGGTTGAGTTGTTGGAGTCATAACAGTGCTTCGAATCTCTTTGTTTCTAAGGAAAGAATGTGACAACCTTGAAACGCGATGCGTTATCCTTCATGGTACGCCTCACACGCTTTAAAAGTAAACATTCATCATAAAGGCACCATAAACATGTACACGGATGAAGATCTAGACAACGCCGCCGCTCAAGGCATTTTTCAACCGGAGGATGTTGCGAGCTTTCGTGATTATATGCAGTCCATGCGACATACAACGTCTGCGGACGAAGAAAATGTTCGATTGATCACAAGCTTCAACGACATCTTCGTCGTCATTGCGATGGGGTTATTTTTGTTCTCTCTCGTCTGGTTAGGCGACTCTTTCCATGATGCCGTAGGTCCGCTATTGGCCGCTGTCGCGTCGTGGGGGTTAGCAGAGTTTTTCGTGTTAAAACGCAAAATGGCACTGCCTGCGATAGTCTTGCTACTGAGTTTCACTGGCGGAATTTTCAGCGCTTGTTCTATTTTCTTTATGTCTATTATTGCCGCCGAAGAAAACAGTTTAATCATTTCCGCTATCGTAACCGTCGCCGCAGCCTATCTACACTGGCGCCGTTTTGCTGTACCTATCACCATTGCGGCAGGCGCTATCGCAACGCTTGTGTTCTTTGTTTCGCTGGCACTGTCTGTCTTCCCTACCCTACAAGACATTCAATACATTGACGAATTGGCGTTTATTTCCGGCGCGCTCTTATTTGCCTTTGCTATTTGGTGGGACGCTCAGGACAGAAAACGCGTTAAAAAACAATCCGACATCGCATTCTGGCTACACCTAAGCGCAGCACCGCTGATCGTTCATTCGGTCTTTGCTAACCTAACAGCCGATAATACAGGTGGCACGCAATTGCTCTCCATCATTGCTTTGTATCTGGTGCTTACTGTTATCTCTCTAATTATCGATCGCCGTGCATTTATGGTGTCGGCCTTAGCGTATGTTTTGTATGCGCTCGTTGACTTTATGAACACCTACGGCATGTTAGAAGACAGTCTTGCAACCGTTGGTGTGACACTTGGCTTATCATTGCTGGTATTATCCGGGTTCTGGCATAAGGCCAGAGCACAAATTGTGAGAGTACTGCCCGATCCGGTGCGAATTAAAGTCCCCTAATCGGTCCTATGACGGCTGAAAAATGTCGCTTTTAGGCAAAAAAAGTATCCATTATCGCGGTATGGTGGCCACTGAAAATGACACCTTGCCAGATTCAAATCTAGGCATGTACAAGGCAGTACGCACGGTCTAAATAACGACTTTTTTGCACAGCACCCTCGTGCAAAAAAGCAGTGCGACAACACGTAACATGCTAGAAGCCATCACCAGACTAGTGTTCACGCAGATCAATAGTCTGTATATAGATCAAAAAGGACAGTGCAAATACGCTTTCTGAGACGCTCAGAAAGCTCAAAAGGACGTGGGTTAAACCAGTGTACTTGTTTGTATCTTCCAAAACTTAGGATTAGTTATGTCTACCCCAGTAAAACTCGTTAGCTTTGCCATTGCGTTTACTTGCGTACTATTAGCGCTTAACTTTGGTTTACGCTCCTCTATGGGCTTTTTTATGGCCCCGATTTCCAATGAATTTCACTACGGTCGAGAAGTATTTGCGTTCTCTCTTGCCTTACAAAACCTTTGTTGGGGATTATTCCAACCCATCGCAGGGGCCTTTGCAGATAAATATGGCACAGCAAAAGCCGTCGTTATTGGTGCTCTTATCTATGCCTTGGGTCTGTTTGTGACCGCCCATGCAGATGGGATTTTAGGGTTAAACTTAGGCGCTGGACTCTTAATGGGCATGGGCATAGCCGCAACGGGGTTTGGTGTCGTTTTACCTGCAATGGCTCGTATGGTTCGTCCTGAAAAACGCGCGTTTGCTTTAGGATTAGGCAGCGCGGCGGGCTCAGCAGGACAGTTGTTGGTCATTCCTGTGGCACAAGGGTTTATTGAAGCTTACGGTTGGCATACTGCACTGATATTACTGGCTGGCTCAGCACTTCTCATGACGTTCTTGGCCTTGTCGTTCAAAGGTGTAACAAACTCAGAGCAAAGTACGAATGCTCAAGATACCCAAACGTTATCAGAAGCACTTAAAGAGGCGAGCAAGCATTCACATTATTGGTGGTTAGTGATCGGCTTTTTTGTCTGTGGTTTCCAGCTGGCTTTTATCACAGTCCATATGCCCGCTTTTTTGACTGACCAAGGTTTTGACGAAAGCATTGCCGTTGCAAGCTTGGCATTAATCGGCTTGTTTAATATTTTTGGTTGTTTGTTATCTGGCTCGTGGTCAGGCAAATATTCTAAGAAAATGTTGCTGACCTATATTTATGCTTTACGGGCTATTTCTATTGCTGCGTTCATGTTGTTACCTATGACGGCCATGAACGTCTATGTTTTCTCGATTGTAACGGGGCTATTGTGGTTAGCAACAGTGCCACCGACGTCTGGTTTGGTCGCGCAAATGTTTGGCCTTAAGTACATGGGCACGCTGTACGGCATTGTCTTTTTGAGCCATCAACTTGGCTCCTTCTGTGGTGTTTGGTTAGGCGGTTATCTTTACGATGCAACAGGTTCTTACAACATCGTTTGGTGGATGGCAGCAGGCATTGCATTCTTAACTGCAATAATCCATATCGTGATCGATGAAAGACCTGTGGCTCGCGTTCGCGCGATGATGGCAGCCGGTTAATCTCTAAATCGGGCCGTAATCTGGGTCAGATATAAATTAAGGGCATAGGTCGAGCAGATCTGTGCCCTTTTTTATTTAAGTGTAGTAACCAACAACGTATGGCTCTACAACCCTCTTGATGGGGGATATTGTCTTTAGACCGAAATAAAAACACCCGCAAATGTCCGTAAAACGACGTTGCAGGTGTTTTTTAATAGCTGTTTAGCTTAATGAGTCAGTCTTCTTCAGCTTCACGGAGACGCTCTTTGCGCTCTAGCTCTTCTTTCAAAACAGCGTTGATTTCTTCTAACACGACATCAACATCAGGGCTATCACTGTTATCGACAAATTCACCAGTAAGGGCGGTATTAGGTGTTAAGTTACCGTCTTCATACAGCGCCCACATTTCATTGGCGTACTGAGTGTGTAATAACGCCGGAGCAAATTCACCGTAATATCGGCGCATATTATTGACGTCACGCGCGAACATTTCTTGTGCACTGTTATTCGCAGCGGCATTGACCGCTTGAGGTAAATCAATAATCACTGGGCCGTAATCATCAACGAGTACATTAAACTCAGACAAGTCACCGTGCACAATGCCTTCACAAAGCATAAGCTTAATGTAATGCATCATGAGAGCATGATCTTCAATCGCTTGCTCTTCCGACATGGTCACATCGCCAAGACGCGGAGCAACATCGCCCGCTTCATCTACAACTAATTCCATTAACAGCACACCGTCAATGCAACCAAAGGTTTCAGGAACACGTACTTGTGCTCGCGCCAAACGGGACAACGCATCGACTTCGGCATTTTGCCAAATTTCTTCCTGTTGTTGGCGGCCATAGTTGGAGCGCTTTTGCATCGCTCGGGCTTGACGACCACTGCGTACTTTACGTCCTTCTTGGTATTGCGCGGCCTTTTTAAAGCTACGCTTAACGGCATCTTTATAGACTTTAGCGCATCGAATCTTGTCACCACAACGGACAACAAATATATCGGCTTCTTTGCCGCTCATTAGGCGACTGATCACCTCATCGATTAAACCGTCTTCGATGAGGGGTTGTAGACGTTTCGGTGTTTTCACAAGGTACCAGCTTTGAATGGTGATTGACGATTAATCGGCTATTTTATCAGCATATTTCGATGTATGTTGGAATCCATAAAACTAAGTTTAAAAAAAGTACATTTTTTTATATTGAACAGACAAAAAGTGACTGATGAGTTGGGGTGATTGCAGAGTTAAGCAAAAAATTCAGAGCCTTATAGCTATGTATAAGACTCGAGAATACGAACATCGATATAATACGTATGTCTATTGGAAGCCTTTGATGCTGTATACCGTTCCATCACATTCACCTTCAGACAGATCAATAAAAAACGCGACAGGGAATCCGTACTGTTGATTAAACTCTGGAGGGCTATCTGTATCTCTCGGATTTCTCGAAAACACCATTGTATTTGATGCAGCTGCGTCGGCCATTAACGAAAAAACGCCATCGATTGTAGGATAGTTACCAACATCGATAGTAACACCACGATCTGGTACGTACACACTCACCACGACTGAATTTTCCACCGTAATGACTCTTGATAGTGCAGGATCCGCTTGTGGGCAATCATTTAACGAAGCGTCATAGGTGAACATGTAGTTCTTTATATCGCTCGATTTCCATAAAGCCAAATTGCTCTCAATCAGGCTCTCTGTACTGGTTTTCGTACTAGTGTTTGTACTTTTATTCGAAGACTTCTCTTCACCGCAGCCAACTAAACCAATCAGAATACAAAAGGCTGAACACACATTTTTCATAGTTTTCATTGAGATACTGTCCTTGTACATAAAAAGCTTAATGAACCTCCGTCCCGTTCCACGGCATTGCTATATGCCATATCGAATCTTATCTGCTACCAAAACGATACAGATGAACGCGGTTACGGTAACAATCAAACCGACAAAAATGGTTATGTTAATTGACGTTTGTGTTCTTTCAACTGGTGGATATGAACCGCCGGAAAGCAGCTTCAAAGTTCCTTTTCCCAAGTAAAAAACAATATTGTCTAATAATACAACGATGAAAATAAATTTCAGCACTTCGACGACGAAGTCGAACAAGATTTCTAAGACGTTACTCACATTCTATTCCATAGTACATATGAATGAACTTTCTCTTCAAATCAGAAAAAAAACGCACTCAATTTTCCAATAAAAAACCATTATTAGGTGTCAGATTTTTCATGAACTCCCGCACTAACCGAACTGGAATCTAAGGCAATACGAAAGGGGTGCAATTCGCCATGCATTACACCCAATTTAACAGCGGGATCAGTATTCATTACCGTGTTCGCTTCACGCTCAGACTCTGCGTAAAAGATGACGATGCCGAATGTCGATTCGTCTTCAACCAGTGTTCTGCCGGCTATTCTGACAATTCCTCGCTCAGTTAAATCTCTTAAGTACTCGTAATGTTGCTTCAACACTACAGCTTCATCGTCGGTCGGGCCGGAAGTCAGCATATCCGGTCGGGTAGGAACAATCTTATAGATAAATTGATTCGTACTCATACTGAATTACCTCATAGCACCTAATAAGAAAGCAGGATTTCCAAAAGATTACCCTAACTTAAAACAACGTTAAGTTTAAATACATGGCTTAAACGAAAAACGGCATTTTTTGTGCTTGGAAACAAAACGCTCTGTTCATAAAGACTCAGAAAGGAATCCAAGTATGTTAGAAATGAGAAGCAAGCCAAACTCCACGTATTTTCAAAGCCACCTAAAGCGCTCAAATTTTGCACATGCTAACTCAAACTTAACAACAAACTCTTCGATACAGCCAAAAAGAGCCAATTTTGTGCTACTCGATCATTTTTCTATGTCCTCGTTTTCCATTGCCATCGATTCTCTGATCACTCTGAACCTAGTGCATGGCACGCCACTGTACGAATGCAAAACATACAGTATAAACAGCAACAAAGTCCTGTCTGATATCTCTCTCGAAATTAAGACTGATGGCAATATACAAGACATTGAAACAAGCAAAGACACTGTTTTAGTGATTTGTGGCGGGTTTCGTAGTCCGCTAAAGTCCGAACCGTTGCTTACTAAAAAACTAACCAAATCAGCCCAATCAAATGCCACCATCATAGGGATATGGAACGGAAGTTTTTATATTGCCAATAGTAAAATCAAAACAGGAAGCACCATCTCGATACATCAAAATAACAAAGCCATAATGGAAGAACGGTTTCCCGCGTTAAACGTATCCACATCGACTTTTACCGAGGAAGATAAAGTACTAACCTGCTCCGGCCCCAACAGCACATTAGACATGATGCTCCAGCTCATCAATCGCTCACATGGAACCGCCTTTTCACACGCCGTTGCAGAAGTGATTGGGTGTGATCGGTCTAATAAAAAAGACTCAAATGCGATGAATCGTTTTCTGTTTTCTGAATCACACACCCCTGATTGCATAAAAGAAGCGATCCAGCTAATGGAAAACAATGTAGAAGACCCATTAAGCATAGGGGAGCTGACGCAACTCGTTGGAACCTCTCGACGACAAATCGAGAGGTTGTTTAAAAACCATGTGGGTGTCACCCCTGCACGTTATTATATGGAGTATCGATTAACTCATGCACGACAACTAATCCAACAATCTAACCTAAGTATATTTGAAATATCGATTGCGTGCGGATTCGTAAGCGCAGCTCACTTTAGTCGTACATATCATAGATTCTTTGGTAAATCGCCAATCGACTTCCGTCGTTCATTTCTAGAAAGCGAAGCGTAAACTTTTCAGCTCAAAGAGTGAACAACCAAAGGCAAATTCCGCCCGCCTAAAACCTCTCGTTATCAATAATATCAAAAACAACTTTGCGCATTCCGTCAACGTTCCGCCGCAATAAGAAAACCCGCGAAGAGGCAAGCAACCTAGAGTCAAGGTATCCCAACGCCCGAAGGAAAAGTTGTATGCGCTATCCTAGCCTATTATTAGTATCTCTTGCCTTGCTCCAAGCCCCATTTACACTAGCCGACGCAAAATTTGATTTCTCAAACGAATACAATGCAACCTCAATTCATGCGGAAGGCGACAAATATTTCATCGAACAAGTCGCTAAGCTAAGCGAAGGCAAGATAGACATTACCCTCCATACTGGTGGCTCTCTCGGTTTTAAGTCTGCTGATAATTTCTATGCGGTTGCGGATAACGCCATTCAAATTGCCGATACCTTAGCAGGCAGTATGGCCGGAATAGACCCTATATTTCTGCTATCATCATTGCCTTTCATCGCTGAAAACGAAGACCAAGCCAAGACCCTATACAAGATTGCAAAGCCTTATTATCAGAAGATCTTCGCACAAAACGACCAGATTCTACTCTATGCTTCTCCTTGGCCAGCCAGTGGTATTTGGTCGAAGAAACCGGTCACAACAAAAGAAGAACTCACCAACTTAAAAATCCGTACCTACGATAAAAATGGAACCCTGACTCTACGAGAAGCGGGAGCAGAACCGATTAAATTGTCTTGGGGCGATGTTGTGCCTCAATTATCGACAGGGGGAATAAAAGCCGTACTAACGTCTGCTGATGCTGGAGCCAGTGGGAAATTTTGGGAGCACCTAAATCACTACAGCGCGATTCAATATGCCATCCCTCTCAATATGGTGCACATGAACAAAGAAGTCTTTGACGACTTATCGACTGAAGAGCAAAGCGCGATTTTGAAAGCGGCCGCATTAACAGATGCGCATAATTGGAAAACCGTAAAAACACGTGTTGCAGGAAACTATAAAGAGTTAACGTCTCATAATGTGACGCTTCACGAATCCTTGCCAAACTCCTTTATCGGTTGGTTGCAAAAATCTGCTCAGCCCTCTCTAACTGAATGGCTAGAAGACACGGGAGAATCAGGCCAAAATATTATGGCTGAGTTTGAGAAAAGTAAATGATCACTAACTTACTAGTGCTCTTTTCCAGACGGCTTAACCAGCTGTCTGGTTTGCTTGCTATGCTACTTATAGGCTACCTACTCTGTCACATCCTATTAGAAATAACGTTACGTTTATTTGGAACATCGACATACGTACTTGATGAATTTGTTGGTTATGCCATTGCCACAATTACGTTTCTGGGATTGGGTTACAGCTTAGAGAACAATGGTCTGATAAAAGTAAATATATTGAGTGATCACCTGCCTGAAAAACATCATTGGCTATTAGACCTCATCATTTCGTTTCTAACTTTTAGTCTTTTTTCTTGGATTTCTTATTACTGGTACTTCAATGTTTCAAGGAGTTTTAAACGAAACATCACCAGTGAATCCATTGCAGAAACACCTCTATGGATTCCAGAAAGCATGGTTTTGATCGGCTTAGGTATTTTGTGTTTCACACTCTTTGTTCGCATGTTTTTACTCATTTCTACACGCCAGCCCCCTAACGCCGAGACACTGAAATAAAATGGAAACTGTATTATCTGCCGCCGCTATCATTCTCTTAATACTCTTGGTTCTTGGGCTTGGAGTGTGGGTGTTTTCAGGCTTAGCCATTGTCGCCTTACTCTCTCTCATTGTCATTGGAGATGTCAGCGTAGACCGTGCGGGAGCCATACTTAGCCGCATTCTTTTTAGATCGGCCAACTCTTGGGAGTTATCAGCCATCCCGCTCTTTATATTAATGGGAGAGCTCATTTTTCGGTCAGATATTTCAGATAGACTTTTTAGAGGCTTAGAACCTTGGACTAAAAAAATTCCGGGCGGAATCTTGCATACCAATGTCTTTGGTTGCGCACTCTTTGCGGCCGTCAGTGGCTCAAGTGCTGCAACAACAGCAACCGTTGGAAAAATCACAACAACAGAACTCAAGAAACGCGGTTACAACAGAAAACTGTCCATTGGCTCCTTAGCGGGAGCGGGAAGTTTGGGTCTATTAATCCCACCCTCTCTTGTCATGATCGTCTATGGCATACAGTCGGAGGTTTCAATCAGTAAGCTGTTTATGGCAGGTATTTTACCTGGGGTTTTAATCGCTGCACTTTACTCAGGTTACATAATATTCAGAACATTAAGAACACCTTCTCTTTGCCCTCCTGAACAACCAAACACAACCGGTAAACTAAAAAGTATCGCGCTATTAATGCCCGTTTTCTTACTTATTACCATTGTGATGGGCGCTATTTATACGGGCATCGCAACGCCATCAGAAGCCGCAGCAGTAGGTGTCTTTGCGACAATCGTTCTGTTAATAAAAGAAAAGCAGCTGTCGTTTAAAATGATACAAGAAGCAATGAGATCCACACTGCTTAGCTCAACCATGGTGTGCAGCATCTTAGTTTCTGCGGCTCTATTATCGACCGCGATGGGGTTTCTTCATTTACCGTCAGAGCTTGCCAACTACATTGCCAGCCTTGACCTTTCTCCGGCTTTATTGCTTTTAGCATTGGCTATATTTTATATCATCCTTGGCCTATTTTTAGATGGAATTTCCATAACGGTGATGAGTTTGCCGATCACTTTACCCATCATCATTCAAGCAGGCTTTGATCCCATTTGGTTTGGCGTCTTTCTCGTCATACTTATAGAACTCGGGCAAATCACACCGCCGGTTGGCTTCAATCTTTTTGTCTTACAAGGGTTAACAGGAGAGAAAATTGGTCAAGTCGCTGCGGCTTCATTCCCGTTCTTCGTTCTAATGTGTTTAGCCGCATTCATACTTTGCTTAATCCCAGAGATAGCGTTATGGCTACCCTATTTGAATATGGAGTAACCACTCACCGCGTATGAACACACATCAATAGCCAATATCTAAGCAAGAGATAAAGGGCGATTTTCCGATTTAAGGCACTTACTTGGCATTGGACTGTAAAAACGCTCCATCAATGATGAGCAACTTTACGCCCTTCTCTGCCGTGATCGAGCGATGAGAGCTAAGGTCGTCTGACACTATGTATGACATGCCGGACTCTAATTTGGATTTTGTACCATCCTTTAACTCGTTTACCACTTCACCTTCCAAGCAGTAGACAATGTGTCCTTTTTCGCACCAATGGTCCGCTTTATAATGTTTGGAATACTCAACAAGCCGAACTCTTAAACCTTCAAACTCAATTGTTTGCCAATAGGCAGTTCCAGTTTCGCCCTTGTGCTCAGTTCGAGGAACACCTTCTCAGTCTATTGTCTGAAACGGGATACTTACATTTTCCATGGTGACTCCAATTTAAAGAGGTCTAATACTAGGACTTTCTCACGTCCATTGCTTGTACTTGTTCTGTGTTTGTAACGGCACTAACCAAATCATTTAGCACTGCTAAGTCTGTTGGATCAGAGAGCACCTTATCAAACAATAGATAAGTAGCTGGATCATATTCTTCCAACCAAGCAAAGCTTTGTTTAGAACCAATATACCAAAGGTTCCGCAGACTGAAATATATTTCAAGAAGTTCAACTGATAACCAAGTTCTTCGATACCTAGCTTCAGTTGAATTTCCACCCGCTCTAATGAGCATATTATTGGACCATTCAACTAAATGAGACACCTCGTCAGGTTTAAGTGGCTCTGGCCCCTGATTAAAGATCGCAGTAACATCCTCTATAAATTTCTTGCCATTGCCCTTGCTGTCGAGAAAGACTTCACCACCAACAAATCTCAGGAATTCGTTTTTATTTGGAATTGCGTCTTCCAAACTGTAAATCCAGCAATCAAGCTTCCTTCCTTCAAAAGTGCGAACATCTTTTGAAACTTCAGGGGATCTACAGAAACAGGCAACATCAATATCACTGTCTTCAGTGAAATCTCCTCGAACAACAGACCCATAGAGAACAATAAATTCGGGGGCGTGTTTTTCAGTTAATTCACTAATTGCACGAAGCGCTACTTCTTTCATCCATTTCCTACAAAAAAATTAAGGGTTATACAGCGGCGCAGCCGCGACTTTCAACTATAAAGAAACTTGTACATTACAGCCTTTCAAAGCAACATAGACATTCTTCGCCTGCCGCTTCAGGGATGACATGAAAAACCTTATTCTCGCTACACTGATCTTAGCTCAACCCGCTCTCGCAGACTCGGACCCCTTTGCGGAACTGGAATCCGAACTTAAGCACAGTAAAAAGAGCTCGAAGTTCGAGCATTTTGAAGACGACATGCTAGAAGACTTCGACCGTTTCAAACAATCCGTAGACGACGACTTTGATGCCTTTAAAAAGTCGGTAGATAATGAGTTTGCCAGTTTATTACAGCAATCATGGCAAGAGTTTAATGCCATAAAAACCTCAGCACCTTATACAACACCCAAACCGTCAACGTACCCAATTGCGAAAAAGCAAGAGCCGCTCAATAACGACGAACTTAAACATTCCCCAAAAGTAGAGATAAAAGCGAAACCAATACAAACCGCCACTCCCCCCACCAAAGTGATGCCTAAATTAGAGGAGCGCAAAAAGAAGATTCAGTTTCATTTCTTTGGTGAAAGCATCACGCTAAATTACGATCGAAGCCTGTTATTCCGTTTTAGAAGCACCAACAACGAAAGCATCGGAAGCGTATGGAAGCAACTGAGTGAATCCAAATACCAAACATTGGAATCTCAAATGCAAGATTACATCAAAGCGCTAGCACTAAACGACTGGGCAAAATACCTGTTTATTCAACAAGCAGGGCAAACGCTCTATAAAAATCAGAACAAAGCGAACTTATTCACTTGGTTTATGATGGTTAAAATGGGCTACGATCTCAAAGTAGGCTACGACAAACACGATGTTTACCTCCTTTCAGCGATGCAACACAGCCTTTACAGCGTGCCGTTTTTTAACATCGACAATGCGCGATACTATTTATTGCCAAACAGTGTATTGGAAAACAAAGCATTAACAAACAAAGCATTAACAAACAGAGCATTATCCAAAGAAAGCCGCCCAATCAAGCGTCTGCATACATACAAAGGCCACTATCCAGATGCAAGGCAAAAGCTCTCTTTTGCAATCAAAACGCCACTTAGAATCGACAACGACATTCAGCGCAAAGCCTTAACCTTTGATTTTGAGAACCGCTCCTACACCGTCAACGCAACGTACTCAGACACTCTGGTTTCCTTTTACAACACCCTGCCTCAAT
Source organism: Marinomonas balearica (assembly GCF_004362145.1). Classification (GTDB taxonomy): domain Bacteria; phylum Pseudomonadota; class Gammaproteobacteria; order Pseudomonadales; family Marinomonadaceae; genus Marinomonas; species Marinomonas balearica. The sequence goes on along the minus strand of NZ_SNXC01000001.1, from coordinate 6,662 downwards.
CCGACTATCGCATCTACTTTGATGCCACCAACTCAAGGCAAATAAACAACTCCCTTCTGAAAGGCCTCTCAGTTCATATAAACGGAATGACCGAACTGGAAGCCGTGAACTTTTTATTGCGCTTTACTCAAACGGCTTTCAAATACAAAACAGACGGTGACCAATTCGCTTATGAAAAAGTCATGTTTCCCGACGAAACGATTCACTTCCCATACAGCGATTGCGAAGACCGCAGCATCCTATTTCAAACATTAGTAAAAAGCCTACTGGGGCTAGATGTAGTTGGACTGAAATACTCTAATCACGTTGCTACCGCGGTGTCTTTGTCACACGAGGTTCGAGGTGACAGTGTTAACTACAAAGGGAAAAGGTATACCGTCGCCGACCCCACTTACATCAACGCCAATGTTGGCATGACCATGCCGCAGTACAAAAAAGCAGACTTTACCGTGATTGAATAAGAAAAAGACTTACTCTTCACTTAAACAGGTATTAATAATATTTAACGCACTTCTTTCAGCTGAAGGCTGGAAAAGGAACCGTAGAACATCTGTCAATAAAGATAAGAAGATAATAGGAACGAGCAACACTGAGAACAGTGAGATTTCCTCACCCTCCGTATTGAAAAAAACACTAATCAACTGCCAAACCCCAAACAAACCAATCGCAATATTCAGGGGGCCGAATACTTTACTGCTTTCCAATTTACAGGTGTTAGATAATTCATGATAACGCACAGTGAAGCGATATAAAGATTTCCAAGTTCCGACCTGCAGTCGATCCCCGCGCTTATCAATAGAGGCTTTAAATCCGTGCGCCATCAGCTTATTTCGTACTTGTTCTAACTTCATGTTTTTTATATCCATATCTTCTACATACTGACTCGGTAAAGCGTAACAATATCCGCGAGATTTGTGCAATGAATAATTCAGGGCATCCATTTTATAACCTAACAGTTCTGAATGACCTGAATTAATATTATTGCTTACAGATCCATGCAGTAAAAAAAGTTGTCATTTTTAACAAAACCAACTTTTTCATACAGGCTCTGAGCCGTTTTATTACTTGCTTGAGTCTCTAAGAATAAGCCTCTTGCATTCTCTTTTATGGCCATCTGTTTTGCTTTTTCAATTAAGCTATTGGCAGCACCTTTGCCTCTGGATTCAGGAAGTACATATAAGTCATTCAGCAAAAATAATTTTTTCATGGCGGTCGATGAAAAGAGTGGATACAGCTGGGTAAAACCAACAACTTCGCCATTATCTATAGCTAATAAAATGGTTGAGTCATTGTTTTCTAGACGATTTTTTATAAATTCGACTTCTTCCATCGGGTTGTTATCGCATTGATTAAATGCACGATAATCGTGGAAAAGAGAAACAACCTGTTCTAAATCCTGTATTTCAGCGTTTCTTACTAGCATTAGAGTTCCTTAAGTTCCTTCGATAAATTCAGTGACATTTATGGGGTAATTTGAAGCCTTATCCACGACCCCCTGTGGACACCATGTAGCTTCTATAGAGACTTGGAACATGGCTTGTGCAAGTCTAAATTCTTTATACAAATCGCAGCTAATTACTTCCTGTTCAAGTTGCTCGGAGAAAAGCACGGCAGACACCGCATAAAATGCAGTAATAGTAAGGAGTGTCAGACAAACTGACATGTTGGCTTCTTGGTCTAGGCATAACGAATTCCCTCATCCTTGAGTTTGTTATTTGAGACTAACGAGTTATCGATTTTGCGTCAATAAAGTGATAGGTGGTCTGTATAGAAAGCGGTCGGTATAGAAAGTACAGAACGAGGAGTTTTCACAATCTTATAGAAAGGCATCTGCCAGAAAATAAACGAGTGCCTCTCTTGTGAATATAGGGATAAAGAGGGACAATTTTTCTTTTACCGTTAGAGACGCCCTTCTGCATGTTATCACCGTCACAAGCTTATCTTCTTCGTATTAATCAGCATAATATTGTCTCTGACGAGCACCAGCAGGCTGCTTTGGCGGAATTAGATAGAGTCCACCAGATCTTAGTTTCTACGACTTCCCCATCGAAAAATCAGGGCATAAATATGACGTCCACACAGGCCGAAAAAAGTCTGTGTAAAGGCGTTTATATGTGGGGAGATGTGGGGCGCGGTAAAACGTTTTTAATGGATTTATTCTATGAATGTTTGCCTGAGGGCGTTGGTCTTAGATTGCACTTTCATCATTTTATGGCGCGGCTGCATAAAGAATTGAACCTTGCTTTTGGTCAAAAGAATCCGCTAAAAGGCATCGCGAAAAGATTGGCTTCAGAGTGTCGGGTCTTATGTTTTGACGAATTTTTTGTTTCTGACATAGGCGACGCCATGCTGTTGGGTGGTTTGATTGAGTCCTTGTTTGAAGAAGGGGTTGTATTGGTCGCGACGTCAAATATAGCCGTTGAAAACTTATTCCAAAACCAGCTACAAAAGCAACGATTTGCGACGCCTATTACCTTATTGCAAGCAAATGTTGTGAGTATTAATCTGGCGGGCGGTAAAGATCATCGTTTACGCCATACGCATGCCGCCCCGATGTATTTTGTCCAAGAAGAGCAGAAGCTAGAGTCTGTTTTTAATCAACTGACTCAAGGCGCGATTCAACAAGAAGAACTACAAGTATGTGGTCGGCCAATTAAAATAGTTAAAGAATCAGACAATGTTGTCTGGTTTGATTTTTATGATTTGTGTGATGGCCCGAGGTCTTCTATGGATTATATGGCATTAGCGGCAAGGTATTCTTGTATATTGGTCTCCGGCATTCCTGAGCTCAGTAGTGAGCCGTTTGAGCATATTAAAGCGCGTGGTACCGAAGATGGCGCGATAGGGTCTGGTCAAACAGGCGATCGAGAAGTGGCGCTGGGTATTAATGATGATGCGGTTCGGCGCTTTATCAGCTTGGTTGATGAATGTTATGACCATCAGGCGGTGCTTTTTCTCAATGCCGATGTCCCTCTTGATTCTTTATATTTGAATGGTTCTTTATTGTTTGAATTTCGCCGGACCTACAGCCGTCTGATTGAGATGGCGTCGCTTTACTACCAAGGTTTACGCGCTAAATCGTGAAATACGGTGATAATAAGGCGTGTCAGGCAGGCTGACCTGTTGGCTTCTTGGTCTAGGCATAACGAATTCCGTCATCCTTGAGTTTGTTATTTGAGACGAACGAGTTATCGATTTGGTATTAATAAAGCTATGGGTGGCCTGTGTAGACTTTGCCTGTGTAGACTTTGTGTAGATTTGGGTGAGGTAAAGCAACTCTTAAACGGTTTCTAGACAGCACCTTCTGGTACAAAAAGTTCAGAGCATGAACACTCTGTCGGCAACTTGACCAACTCCAGCCCCGATCCCGTATAAGATGTAGGATATAACGCTGTATATCTGCCCGCCGAATACGGTCGGGCGGTAGGTTAAAGTAGCGTGAGGCTTCACCAATCTGATAAAGATAGGCCTTTTGAGTCAGGGGGGATAACCCTTCAAGGGTCATTGAATCAATGATTTTTTGACGTAACGCAGACATATAAACTCTCCTATAATGAATTAACAGGACAGTTAAGTTTGGTCGCTAACGGCTAATTTTGGGTATTCAAAGAACGCTCCGCGAAGCGGCTTAGTTCAACGCCGCATTAAGATGTGAGCAACGCATCCACAAAACTTAACCATACCACCGTAAATACAAAACCCAACGATGGAATGAAAAATGCCAAGCGTTGGGAATCACTCTTAAATGCTTTGTTATGTCACTTAAGTTACGAACATTGATTTGTCTTCAGTTTCGATATCTAGAGCTCGGTAGAGCATTTTATGAATTTTCAGATGGCTCGACCGTTTAACTTCACCCTTACTCACACTTGATTGATCAATATGCGCCCACAGAAATGTATCTAAAGAACTAACCTTTACACCAATCGCACCAACTCGATATAAACACTGCAAAATCGCATATAATACATCGGTATCTTTTACTGATTTAGCTTCAAAGTAGCTATGAACCATTTTGACACATGGGTCATTATTGTGAGCCTCACTTAATGCTATAAAAACATCATTTAGACGATCTTGATTTATAGCTGAGCGTGAAAATGTAGACGGTAGACCTCGTAAAATTTCCACAGTATCTTCAAACGATGGATACATTTCACCCCACTCTTCTTTTAAAGATTTTAACCGTTTTTCAGAATAGTTCGCTTCAGCAGAAATTAGAGCTCTCCAAGATACTCGCTCACGTTCAGAAGCTATGTTAAAAGCTTCGTTCACAAATTGCAGAACATCACGAGGACGCCGTAATGTTCTTTCAAGAATAAACCCTATGGCAGTTTGCCCTCCACCTTTCTTGGGTTTGGGGAAAATATGGTCTAAGCTAACAACCTCTTTAGTATATTGAACTCGGAACACTTCATTAATTCTAAGTTCGACCAGCTTAGTTAGCTCTTCGGTGCTCCATTTTAATTCCAACATGTAGGCTTCATATTTTTCTTCTTGAAACCCAGAATCTCTAGTTTGGTCATAAACTAAATCCAACAAATCTTTTCTCAATGCAGCAATAATTTTTACTGTTTCTATCTTTCGAAATGATTTAATTTCCTCAATAAGTGCTCTAATAAATCGGCAACGAGTTGAGGTATTAGCCCAATTTTCATCTAATTGGTCAATGACTATATAGAATTTTTTTTGATTATCATCAAAAGAGTAAAGAGCTAACAACTCAAGAACCTCGTTAAGCTTTTTTATTTGCAGCCCATTTACAACTTGACTTGCACGCTGTCTAATCTCAGTCCGTTCTTGTTCCGAAAGTTTTTCAACACCATCGATACTAAGGGATACACCCGAATATTTCGCGCCTATCGATGCCTTCGTATCATTTTCTAGCTTTGACGTAATTTCACGTAAATGTTCATCAGTATCTAACCAGAACTTATCACCCCACTCGTTGAAATACTCTATAGCTTTTTTCTTAGCCTTATCTCTTCGTAACCAAGAAAATATACCATCTGTAAAGCGCTTTCCATCCTGTTCATTTCTAATGTCATATCGCAACTTCAAAATTTCTACGACTAATAAGTGCCGCCAAAGTAGTTTATAAAACAAGTCCAATTTTATATCTAAAGCATCAAAAAACTTAATAATATCCGAGTGTTCTAAAAATCTTACAGATATATCATTCGGATCAAGCCTAGAACAATGATCTGCTGATGTTTCAATTTTATGTATTAAGGCACTTTTTCCCGAACCAGTTCTACCAAGTACAACCGCAGCAGGGTTACTTACATCAAGTAATTCGTCAAGATCACCTTTATCTACAAAGCATTTATCTAACAATGAACTATCTGTTTCTGCGTCTAACGCTCCAACTTTTAGATTTCTTGTAATTTTAATTCCCGCATCAACCATCTAAATACCCTTATAAGTCCATTGCAGTCAATATACACTCGGACCCATAAACATTCTGTGAGTTGAGTATTGAGTTGAGAGAGTGACTTAACATTTTATTAATAGGCATACTCAACCGCACTGGTATGATTTTTACCCGACCTCTAACACTCTAATCTAAACAGAGTTTTAGCCTTTCAGACAAACCGTGCCATGTTGATGAGCATATGTATGTATCGGTATGGCACACTATTTCAGCCATCCATTCACTGTATATCTGATACTAATACACTTTCTGAAAGCACAAAAGACAACGCGAGAAGGTGAATATCATTCACCTCAGAAATAGTGTGCCATTTTTGAGGTAGGGCATAAATAAACGGGTTATATACCCTGTTTTCTATTCGATAACGCTGTGAGTAACTTCGATGTGTGTGTCACTTATTGTTGCCCTGATAAGGAAATAAATACAATAAAAGTGTAAATTAGCTCAATCTCGTATAACGCCACCAACACAGACGAACGGTAGCGAGTCCAGCCCACGCTTTTTGTGGGCGATTGTGGTTGGCTTTGTTAGGCAAGTTTATATTCAAGGTTTTGTTTAATACTAGGCCACTCATTTTTAATTATACTGAAAAGCAGAGAGTCTCTTACCCTACCATTGGGCATGACCATATGGTTACGCAATATTCCTTCTTGTTTTGCACCAAGGCGCAATATGGCATTGCGCGACGCAGTATTTAGATAATCAGTGAGAAACTCGACACGGTTTAAATTTAATACTTCAAAAGCATGTGCAAGCATAAGTAGCTTTGCTTCTGTGTTTATCTTAGTTTTTTGAAAGGATTTACCTAGAAAGGTAGATCCTATTTCCACTCTATTATTTCGAAGGCTTGCCCTCATAAAACGGGTAGAGCCAGCTACTTTATTAGTAGTCTCATCAATTATAGCGAAAGCCAAACCATCACCCGCTTGGTGTGCCAAATAGGCATCATTTACAAAACTTTCAACATCATCTAGATGAGGAACAAAGGTAACAAATAATTTCCATAGTTCTCCGTCAGAAATTGCTTGGCATAAGCCTTCCTTATGACTTTCTGACAAGGGTTCCAGACGAACATGCGTTCCTTTCAGTATTACTTTCTCAAACATTATAATAACCTCTGGTCACGGATTACCTAACGCTTACAGCACGCGCGAGTTTACGAGTCGCTGTGCATGTACTTGTTAATGGCTACCACTCCTCGATTTCAAGGTTAGGCCACCGCTGTTTA
>NZ_SNXC01000017.1:3021-110719 GCF_004362145.1 Marinomonas balearica | reverse complement strand
GGAAATCAATGGTTCTTTGGACTAAAAGCACATATTGGTGTCGATGCAAAACGCGGCTTAGTGCATAGCTTTACTACTACACCCGCCAATGATCATGATCTAAACCAAATCCATGAACTCATACATGGCGACGAGTCATTTGTCTCAGCCGACTCAGGCTACCATGGTGTAGAAAAACGAGAGGAAACTAAAGGAAAGAAACTGGATTGGCTGATTGCTGAAATGCCCAGTAAGATACGGGCTTGGAAGAAACGTCCTCGTATAAATAAGAACCCCATCCGAACAGAGTATTTAAAGGCCAGTATCAGAGCCAAAGCCGAGAACCCGTTTAGAATACTAAAATGCCAGTTTGGCTTCCGAAAAGTCGTCTACAAAGGCTTGTCGAAGAATGACAAGAAGCTTACCGTCTTATTATTTGCGCTTGGAAACTTACTGCGAGCCGACCAAATGATACGATCTGCACGGGATTAGTCCGTCTAGCGCCCCAAAAAATGGGAGTAACAATCCCAAAATGGCGTTAAAAGCGCTCGAAATTTATGTTTATAGAGCGCAAATGCAAAACTTCAACGCTGAGCGACTAATAGACTGAGTTATTCGCAGGCTCCCTAGTAACTCTCTAATAACGACCTCATACTCTCGCGCTAAATTGCGCTAGCGAGAAAAGGCGATCAATAAAATAGCATTCACTCGATTGATCACGGTAAGAGCTATCACATGAACCCCGTATTTAGTGAAGACTTAATGCATTAATAGACTAGTTAACTTTCTTAACCACTGAATTATAAACCTGCTCACCAATACGAAATTGTCCCTCTCCCATCCAATCGGAATCAACCCCGAAACTAGCAGAAAAAGGCGCTAAATAAGTACCTATAGCTGGAGCGGCAACAGAAACAGCACCTTCACCAGTAACCGCACCGACTTTAACGATAGAGCCGAACCCAGTGCTATGCATCGAACCCGAGACAGCAGCAGTAAAGCTTTGAGGGTGCTGCGTTCCCTCCAAAATAGTCCCATGCGCCTGACCGTGCAATGCACCAGTTGAAGCATTGACTGTTAAAGCAAGCGACATTCTGCCTGCGCCAACAACGCCGTCTGCTGGAACAAAACTAAGTTCTAGTAGGTAAAGTCCTTCTTTCATTGTAATATCTCCAAGTTTTGAATGTTGAGTAAAAAACACCGTTTCAGTCGGTGCGCAATGAAGATTAGGCGCAAAAAAAGAACCTGTCGATTACACGGGATTACACTTAACAGGGAGAGCTAATGCTTAAAATGCTGGCTAAAGTTGATGGCCTAGCAACCACGTACTCATAAGGGATTTTGGCTATCGAGCTATCAAGTGCTCTCTGAATTTAGGGTAGTGCTGGCATCAAAGTAATTCAAAGCCAGTCACAACCACACCAACCCCGAATAACGCGCTTCTTTGAGGCTTTCTAAACGACTCATGAGGTTGCCGGAATGAATCTCTAGTTTGTGCCCATCGGGGTCAAGAAAGTATACGGAATCGCCTTCGCTCGAATTTACTTTCCACTCGAAGGTACCCGCCTCTCTTAATTAGACGAGTAGCATAACAACTTACACAAAATTAAACTCATACATCTGCCGATTTAGCTGCGAGCAAATTCAAAATGACGTAGACGGGGCAGTAGGCTTTGTTACTTCAATGATTGCCTATCATTTCTACTGCGTACTAATTCTAACTTGATCTGACGGTTACCCATAGCACCACCTTGACTTAATCGCTGTTGAGGTAGTGTTTTTTTGTTTGCCCTCTAATCGCAAAACCTAGATGCTTAACGCTACAAATCATCTAAACAATGCTCAACGGCGTGAGTTACTGTTACGAGAAGCGTTAGCTGTTTTTCATCAACGCGAGTTTCGAGCCAAAAGCAATAAAAATCACACCCGTGATTGAGTTCAACCATCTTTTGAATTTAGCATTGTTTGTGGCGCTTTTAACTCTTGATAGTATAACAACCATAACCGAAAACCATACGAGGTTAACCACAGAATGCGCTGAAACTAAAGCATACGCATTTATTGAACTATCGTGGGCAGGCAAAAACTGTGGAAAAGCCGCCAAATAGAACATCGACACTTTTGGATTCAGCACATTGGTAATAAAGCCTTCCATGAACGCTGAGCGCATTGAAACAGTTAGCTCGACTTTTTCTTTAACATTTTTACTGGCAGGTTTACTGCTTTTAAAAGCGCTGACTAACGCTTTAACACCAATCCAGATTAAATAGAACGCACCCAACATTTTAAAGACAAAAAACGCTTGAGAGGATTGAACTAGAAGAATGGATATGCCAAAAATAGACAATGTACCATGAACGTAAAAAGCAGCGACAAAGCCCCATACATTCGAGAAACCAGCTTTTTGGCCTGAAACAGGAACCGTTTTAGCAATAAGAAAACCATTCGGTCCTGGTGAAATCACCAGTAAAGTCGCTACTGCGATAAACGCCATAACGTTGCTGATGTCCATTTTATTCTCCTACTATAAAAATGAATCCGGTGAGACTGCGTGCTTAGTTGATAGCAAGATAGTCAACTAACTTAAACATTATACCTTAAACACAGCAATTGAAGAGAGAACTAAATCACCGTCTTACGCTCTGCATTTTTTGTATGCGAGTGGCTAGGTCGACCTTAGGGAATCATTTGGTTTTGAGGAGGGTTTGGTCTGGAGTTCAAGAAAAGAACGGACGCCTGCAACTGTGCCAAATATAACAATGGCACATGAAACAGGCGTTCAAAGCACTACGAGGTTAAAACTATACGATAGTCAACGTTACGTCGATGTTGCCGCGTGTTGCATTAGAGTATGGGCAAACTTCATGTGCTGTTTCTACAAGCTGCTCAACTAATGCCTTATCAAGACCGGGTACAGAGATCTTCAATTCAACTTCGATACCAAATGCTTGACCTACTGGGCCGATACCAACGAAACCTTCAATGCTTGTCTCAGCTGGGATTTTAACTTGTTGCTTTGAAGCAACCAATTTCAATGCACCCATGAAGCAAGCGGAATATCCAGCTGCAAAAAGTTGCTCAGGGTTTGTACCGTTACCACCAGCACCACCTAATTCTTTTGGTGTTGTTAATGTTAAATCGATCGCTGCGTCATTTGCTGTTGCTTGACCTTCACGTCCGCCTGTTACATTAGCTTGCGCTGTATATAGAACTGTATCTAAAGACATTTTCTTCTCCTAATATTTGAACAAAAATATAAACAATCGAACAATAATTAGATAACTATTAAATAGCGCACTACTTATTTGCCGTTAAAAAAGGGACGAATTCCCTTTTATTTACTCACCGCCATTTTGCACTCTACAATCGAGACAATATATTACTGCGCAATGATTCCAAATTTTCTTTCATCTCTAACAAGGTCTCTTTATCGCAATTCGTATGACAAAGAACATCGTAAGGAATTTCGTTAGCCTTCTCTTTAAGCGCTTTGCCTTCAAGGCTTAAAGAAATAATAACGTGTCGCTCGTCATGTTCGCTTCGACGGCGTTCAATCAAATTTGCGCTTTCCATTCGCTTAAGCAAAGGTGTTAACGTTGCCGAATCCAAAAATAGCTTTTCTCCGATATCGGTTACTGATAACTCATCTTGCTTCCACAATATAAGCAATACTAAATACTGCGAATATGTGATACCAAGCGGCTTTAAGATTTTCCGATAAAGCTTATTCATTGCTAACGAGGCAGAATACAAAGCAAAGCACAACTGATTATCCAAGTCGAGGAGCCCTTCTTTTATTGGCATGTCTACTAACTTGTCCATTTGGTCTGTCACTTTACTTAACCACGATGAGTCATTTCGATAAAGCAGATATTACATAGCGCGCTACTTAATAGCAAGATATATTTTCATATTTTTTCAGAGACCAAACCCATACACGAATATTTGGAGGCTCGGTGGTAACTTTTATTCGCGTTTTTTAAGGAGAGTTTTTCAGGATATTTTCGAACGCCACACTGAAATACAACTCGTAACTGTTGCGCTCAACATAACCAATATGAGGAGAACATAAGACATTTGGCAAACCAAGTAATGGCTCATTTGCTAGATTTGCAGGTTCGGTGTCATACAGATCGATAACGGCACGCTTGGTTGGGTTAGACGCCAATGCGGCATACAAGGCACCCTCTTCTATCAATTCTGCACGACTGATATTCACAAGTAGAGAGTCCGACTTCATCGCTTCTAAATCCGAGCACTTAACACACCCACGAGTCACGTCATTTAGCCTCAAGTTCAATGAAACGATATCGACTTTTTGGAAAAATGCTTGTTTCATTTCTGACGCTGTAAACCCCATTGGTAAACACAATGACATCGTGATCCTTCAACAACGCAAAATAGTCGAGGTTCGTTGCAATGTCTGTCTTGCCTAATCATGTTGGAAGATTTTGTGGGGGGCGTGATCAGTATAAACACCCATGCAGCATAGCATGAGCATTTTATGCCGACTTTTTCGTTGCAGAAATTTTTGATCGAGTTATGCTAGGGCGGACTGATTAGACGCTTTTTTAGTGATACTCATTGTAATCGATATCTTGTTTTACTGAGCTGTTTTAAGAAAATCTAAAGGAATAAACCTTATGGGATTCGCACTTAATATCCAAGATGAAACCACTTCTGGTGACGTCATCAATTCCACCATTATCCAATTCCCCGCCGAAATCGTTTCAGTCCGAACTTTGATAGAGACCCGAGTCGCTGCAGAAGTTGAAAAATATCGGGAACAAAAGCAAGAAGAATTTTTTGGCCTGGTTCGACCAAAAGATGCAGAGGAAGAATTGAATGGTTTCCGCCTCAAGAAAGTGAAAACTATCAACCTCGAAGAACAAAAAAAAGTAGCCCTTCAAGCATTTCAAACAAATGGTTTTTTTCTCTTGGTAAACGATAAGCAACTCATTGAGCTTGATGACGAAATCGTTATCACCCCCAAATCGAGAGTTGTATTTCTAAAACTAATTCCACTTGTCGGTGGGTAATCCCAAACAAGGACGTATTTTTAGTGAATCTTTTTAGTAATATTTTGAAGTTCGTTTCAAAAACTTCTACAGAGCCATCCATTCAACGTGTTTCTAAAACAGACATTGATTTATCACAGTTAATTGACAAAGTAATTTGTGAATTGAAATCTAAAAAACGCCTCTATGATATTTCTCTATCATATCTAGAGAGTGGTAAGGAAGTTATGGCTCTTACTCCAGAAGAATCCCTGGATATATTAATGGTTGCGCTAGTACGCTTAGGAAATAGAAGGCATAAACAAGCTGATAACTGGGGAATTGATAGATATGAGTTTGCAGGGGAAGAAGCCATTATTAGGGGGATGCTAAAACGTAGTTTACCTTACACTCGTGATCACATTCTATTGATGTTGAAAGTCTTGGCTGAAGCTAAAACTCTTAGTACCTATCAATTTCCAATAGCACCAATCGTAAAAGCTACAGAAATTTTTTATTCTGATAGCAATGAAGATATGGAAGCAAAAAAATTACTTGAAAAAATCGCCGAGAACATTCATAAAACGAGCGAAGGCAGAGCTGATGAAAGGCGCCTGGCAGACCGTGTGTTAAGAATACTGAGTTCAGATGGTAACGCTGTTATTCCCATAAGTATGGGAGAAGCGTGGGGTGACCAAGCTGTTAAGGATATTCAATCATTTGACGAAAGTATTCAGCTCGCGTGGAGTGATTTATTTAAGACTTGCCAAAATACCAAGCCATCTAAACCGTCAAAAAAATGGATTAAAGAAGCGCAGACTTCGCTTGATAAAATTGGGAGGGAGAACTTTGTCAAATACACAACCACATGGTTTAGCCTGTTGGATAAGCCTCGGACGATTACGCTGACGAGGCGAAACGAATTTAAGACGGACCTTAATTTAGTATTTAATGATAGCAATGCAGACCTGATAAAAGGTTTGGTTTGGTGTTGTTCGATTGAAGAGAGCAGTGAGATTGCGAGCGCTCTTACAAAAGTCGGTATTATTTCATTTAAAAAAATACCGGGGGTAGGAGCAAAATCCACGCGCATTGGTAACGCAGTTATTTACGCGTTATCTGTAATGCCTGGAAGGTCGGGCCTTTATCAGCTTGCTGTACTCAAAATTAAAGTAAAATATCGTCACGCTATTAGCCTTCTTGAAAAGTCTCTAGCAGCGGCGGCTGAGCGCGAGGGATTCTCAGTAGATGAGTTAGCTGAAATGGGAGTGCCTAGCTTTGGTTTAGATGATGTAGGCCTTGGTGAAGAGGTTTTAGGCGATTTCACTGCATTGCTGACTGTTAGTGGGTTTAATAGTGTTGATCTAACTTGGCGAAAAGAAGATGGAAAAATTCAAAAAACTGTCCCTTCTTTAGTGAAAGAGAATTTTGGAGCTGAGCTAAAAGAATTAAAGGGAAATATTAAAGATATCAAATCCATGCTTTCCATACAAAAAGAGCGTTTGGAGAGTCTGTTTCTAATCGCTAACAGCTGGGATTTTGATACGTGGAAAGATCGCTACATTAATCATCCACTCGTGGGGGTGTTTGCTAGAAAATTAATTTGGATGTTTGAGTATGGCGATAACAAATGCCTTGCGATATTCGAAGACGATTTATTTAAAAATGTTTCAGGTGATGATGTCTCCGAAATAGTAAAAGAGAGCAAGGTATCGCTTTGGCATCCCATCTCCTCCTCTGTTGAAGAAATTCGTGCTTGGCGGGAGCGACTGTATACACTGGAATTAACACAACCCTTCAAGCAAGCACACAGAGAAGTGTATTTACTCACAGATGCAGAGAGAACAACAAATACGTATAGTAACCGGTTTGCCTCACATGTTCTTAAGCAGCATCAATTTAACGCTTTAGCATCAACACGGGGCTGGCATTACACTCTTCAGGGAGCATGGGATGGCGGCTATGATGACATCTGTAGTATCCGGTTGGATCAATATAATTTATATGCCCAGTTTTGGGTGAATACCATTGGTGAATATGGAAATGATACGTCGGAGTCAGGCATCTTTTTATATGTCAGCTCAGATCAAGTACGTTTTTATGAAGTTAGACCAGATATGAATGGTTTAAATGACGCAAATATCAATCGCGATCAACCCATACCATTAGAACAAGTACCAGCTTTGGTATTTAGTGAGATATTTAGAGATGTCGATTTGTTTGTTGGTATCTGTTCTGTGGGTAATGACCCAGAGTGGTCTGATGGTGGACCGGATGGCCGATATAGCAACTACTGGCATGAATTCAGTTTTGGTGATTTATCTGCTAGCGCGCAAACAAGAAAAGAAATTTTTAAGTACCTTGTACCTAAATTAAAAATTGGGCCGCAATGTAAATTTATCGATAAGTTTTTGGTGGTAGAAGGTAAGCGTCGAATCTATAAAATTCACTTAGGTTCTGGAAATATTTTGATGGAACCGAATAACCAGTATTTATGTATTGTTACTGATTCGAAAAAACACACAATGGACAAAGGTGTATTCTTGCCGTTTGAAGGCGATAAAACACTTTCAATGATTTTATCTAAGGCCGTATTGCTAGCTGCAGATGACAAAATCAAGGATCCTATAATCAATGCACAAATTGATCATAGGTAAATTAGGAGATAGCCTAAGCAATGCTCCGACTACATGAACTAGAGTAGTACCGCCCAGCCCCAAGATCGAATCCATAGATTTAAAACCGGAAATTAGTATGTCAATCTTGGAAGCTCACAGCGAACTGGAAACTATTCTCTGTTTTCACACGATACACAGCCTCTTTACTGCGCACATTGTATGATCTTAGATCCGTGCACGAATAGCCTTGTACCGCTTCTGTTTGACCACTAGAGAGTGAATATTCTTTTTAACTCATTTCCGCTCCTACAACACTGTTTGAGTTTAATTCGAACCGCGTTGCACTCGTTATCCAGTTTTTGTGAAAAAACAACTCTCTGTTAAAGGGGCGAGAGTGATAAATCGATTTATCCCCTTTTATCTTCGCAAACAAGATGAGTTCTACGCCTACAAAAACTTCTCAATTAGGATTTCGTCTAAGTACTCCCCACGAACTTTTGCGTGCTTCTTCGCAGTACCCACGACTTCAAAACCTTGTCTAAGATAGGCTGCCAAAGCTCGCTCATTATCGCTGCGAACATACGCAAATAGTTTTTCATAGCCCTTTTGCTTTGCGACTTCGAATGTTGAGTTGAAAAGCTCTTTTGAAACACCTTTACCACGAGCATTTTCACTGACAAACGTACCAATGATGCCTACATGATCAAAAGCTTTTGTGTATTGTGCAAATGGCTCGATATTTTGAAAACCAATGACATTTGAGTCACTTTCGGACAAAGCAACGGTAAACACACCGCGCTCTGGAAAATGAGCAATAAACTCTTTTTCTTCTTCAGCCGTAAAAGTAGTGTCTAATACAGTGTATAAGCCTTCAACAATGATTGGGTTGAGGACATTTGTAATGTCTTCAGCATCATCTAAAGCTACCTGACGCACAACTAAATTCATGTAACTTAACTCCTTTTATAATGAGATTTACTTTGTATATGAGTTCAAGATTTTCGACAACAACACCCGCGAAGTGGACGCGGGCTTTCAAACGTCCTAATTGACATGTTTGTTATCTTGATTGTCAATTTCACTTTGTAGCTTCTCAAGCTCTTCAAGAATTTTCATAAATTTGGCACCAAAGTCACTGACCTTATACTCCACCCTTGGAGGCACCTCATTGTAAGAAATCCGTTCCAAGATCCCAAATTCGGTATTTTTACGCAGACACTGGTTCAGAACTTTAGTGGTTAAACCGTCGATACTGCGCACCATTTCACCCGGCCGATTGATACCGTCTGCCAATAGCTGATAAACCGTAAGAGACCATTTACAACCATAAATGGTCTCTACCATCTTTGCACTTTCGCTAGGCGCAGTTTTTCTCAAGTATTTTTTTTCTTTGTTTTTCATAAAGATATACCCAAAAGTACGTACCTTACCAATATGTACTTACTTTTTAACGCTACGGTGATTCGATAGATTACCTACGAATCTTAACATGTATCGGAGAAAACTTATGACAACTTCAAACATAGCTTTCATCATTGGTGGCTCTAGTGGTATGGGGCTGGCAACAGCAAAACAGCTCGTTACTCAAGGCACCAGTGTTATTATCTTAGGCAACAACACTACAAAACTGGAATCGGCTAAATCTGAGCTAACTGCAATTGCGACTGATGGTATTAAGGTTGAGACATTACAAGCAAATCTTTACGAGCAACAAGATGTCGACAGAGTAATTCAATTAGTGAATTCGGATAAAAGACATATCCAATACCTTGTTAATGCAGCCGGTTATTTTAACCCTAAGCCATATTTAGAACACGGTTTGGAGGATTATGATGCTCATGCTGCTCTCAATCGGGCTACTTTTTTTATTAGCCAAGCCGTATCCCAAAATATGAGTAACAATGGAGCAGGTTCGATTGTTCATATTGGCTCTATGTGGGCTAAGCAAGCAATCAAAGCGACTCCGTCTTCCGCATACTCCATGGCCAAAGCGGGTCTACACGCTTTAACGCAACATATGGCAATGGAATTAGCGGATCACCACATTAGGGTAAATGCAGTATCACCTGCAGTAGTTAAAACCCCGATATATGAAACCTTTATCGATCCGGCAGAAATGGACGAGACCCTCGCTGGTTTTGATGATTTTCATCCCATTGGTCGTATCGGCAGACCTGACGACATCGCTAATACGATCGTCTTTCTTCTCCAAGATAATTCAAGCTGGGTAACCGGTGCGATTTGGGACGTGGACGGCGGTGTTATTGCAGGTAGAAACTAGGGAAGGTACGAATAAATCTTATGAACTTCAGTCTTATCAGAGAAGCAAACTATTAAGGCGAGAGTGTGCGGGAATGTTAATACCTTTCAATCACTCTTAACGAAAATAGGCTGTTTCTCTGAAAGACCCAAAGGGCGTGAGCGAAACTTGCCGCGAATAAAGAAGAGTTATCCACGCCCTGAAGCCAGTGGACTTGTTCACTCCTTCCTTAGAGGAATAATTTTTATTGGAAGAACGATATGACAACTTTAATCAATACTAATTTCGAGCAGCGTGTAGTGATTCAACCCTCCGACTATCAGTGGGTTGAATCTCCGATGCCCGGCGTTGAGCGGATGATGCTTGATCGCGTTGGCGATGAGGTCGCAAGAGCGACCTCTATCGTTCGTTATGCGCCTCACAGTGAGTTCTCGCCACACACTCATAGTGGGGGGGAGGAATTCTTAGTACTAGAGGGCACTTTTGCAGACGAGCATCAAAACTATTCAAAGGGGAGTTATGCGCGCAATCCAATTGGTACTTCTCACACACCCAAAATAGGCAAAGAAGGTGCGACGATATTTGTAAAGCTCCATCAATTTAATCAAGACGATAGAGAGCAAAAAATAATAGACACACAAAACAGCCTCTGGAATCTAGGGCTTGTAGATGGGTTAACGGTGATGCCGCTCCATGAGTTTAAAGGGGAGCATGTAGCCTTAGTGAATTGGGCACCTCATACACAATTCCAACGGCACAACCATTGGGGCGGGGAGGAAATTCTTGTTTTGGAAGGCACGTTTTATGATGAGCATGGTCGATACCCCAAAGGCACTTGGATTCGTAGCCCTCACATGAGCCAACATGCACCTTTTACGAAAGAGGATGGAGCTCTGATTTATGTGAAGGTGGGGCATTTATAAATATAACGCCAGATATACGGCAAGCGTTGCAGGAGCGAGGCCAGTCCTTGTCTTTTTCGGCGATTTTAATGTGCTTGTTATAACTCATTGTGCTCCATAACCTCGGCAAAGGTCTCAGAGCCAGCACGTTTTAGCTGCTCAGTAACTTTCAAACGATTATGGGATGACCGATTTTGGCAGAATTTATACTTACATTGAATTTCATCGTTTGTAACTTCAACACCAAATGCCCTATTATCTTCGATTAATCCTCTGCCCTTGAAACCAGCTGACCGAAAGCACTTTCTTTAACAAAAGAAAATGCTTCATTTTTGTAAGTCACCACAAAACTTTTAGGTATAAACACGACTTTCCCTTGAGTGAAAACGTTAAGCGAAATGGACGGAAAAGCCGCTCGGTTTTTGTTCTCATTTTGAGCGCCTAGGAAACTACGGGCGCTTCCCCCTTGAATCGAGTTGCAGGGAACAACCTACAGTGTGAATCTGTATAGTCTGATCGAAGCGCCAAAACGAACAATGTAGAACCGTACAATTACATGAAGGGGGTATTTGAATTACTGCCCAGAGCGGAAAGGTTGGACAATGTTGAAGTGTTATTACCGTAAAGTGTAACAACGCGAGACGGGTATGCTTGAGCGCTCACAAAAAACTTGCGCCAATTTCTCTTAGGTATAGTATAGAGTGCCATTTTTTATATGGTAAGTAGAAATAAATATGCTCTCAATGAAGTTAAATAATGGTATAAATTCACCAAAAGTAAGCTTTTTAACCGCTACTATTGGTTCTTTCCAGCGTTGTGATGAATATGCAGTTGATACATTATCTAACGCTATTAAAATTGGTTACAGAAGTTCTTATAATTCATCTTTTTATAAAAATAAATCTTCTTCTCAAGCTATATCAAAGTGGAATTCACTTATAAACAGGTTAGCTACCCCTAAATCAAAACCTTATTTAACATATAAAATAACTTCTTGATAGAAGAATTGAAACTAAAAAAATGAACTGCAATCTATAGACATCCTACATAAAAGTTAGGTTTTATAGATACGGCAGATGATATGACAAAAAAGATTAACAATATAAGTAAGTTATCGAATGGATCATTACATACTTTCTCTTAAAAAACAATCAAGTTTCTTTAACAACTCCGCTAGACAAGTAAAAACTCAAAGAAAAGTAGCTTTTATATTAGTCTATCATTTAATACCTAACATGACTTTAATTATTGATGGTTTAAAAAATATAGGACGTGTTGCTGCCATAGTACCTAAGGGTGACAGAACTAAAGATTTAAGTTTTTTAGGAAAAGATCATAAACTTGTTTCATCCTTGGGAAAAGAAGACATACATAATAACCCAAAAATTGCCATAGAGTTTCTAAAGAAAAAAATTCTTCCCGATGAAGAAATTATTCTTATGGATCATGGAGGATATTTTGCTAAATGTCTTGATATTTTTCACGAAGACATTTTTATACAGAAAAAAATTATAGGAATTTTAGAAACTACCGAAAACGGGCACCAAAAATATGAAAGATCATTACAAGACCTAAACATACAGAATAAGTTTAATATTATTTCATTGGCGCGCAGCTATTTAAAATCAATGTGCGACGAATATATTGCTAAAAAGATCGTTAAAACTACAGACACTATATTAGCAGATAACCTTAGCATTCATATCGAGAGAAAAAAGGTTATAGGGATAATTGGTTTTGGAAAAATTGGTAAAGGAATTGCTCGAAGTCTTGACTCTCTGCCGGGGCCACAAAAAGTTTTGGTATACGATAAGGATGAGATAAGAAACATGGAAGCCTATATAAACTATGATATCGCTACAAGTCTTGAAGAGTTATTAGAAAAGAGTGATGTTATTTTTAGCTCTACAGGTTCCGGTGCTATTTCCAATTCTAATATCCATCTTCTTAAAGACTCAGTGTGTATCGTATCATGCACATCGTTTGATGATGAGTTTGGTAATTTAAGTCTTTTACGTAAAGAAAAAAACTCTCATGAGATAGCTGAATATAACGAACATGGTAAAAATATTTTCTTTGTATGTAATGGAAACTCTGTTAATTTTTCTAGAAATGTTGCTGGAGACCCATTCTTATATTGTTGGCTTGCGTCCAAATTTTTTGCTATTAAAGAGTTATTAGACAAAGAAGAGGATAGCCATAAAGAGATTTCTTGTATATCCGAATTTTCAGAAAGGGAGGTTTTGTCTCTATGGAAGACACATTTTAAGGCTGAAAATTAATCGCCAACTCCATTACATGCGTTAATAGATTCAAATCTGTAAGTGTAATTTTTAGACAGGTGATTAGCTCAAAATCAAGGAGTCAGACTCCTTGATTTTTCTAGTGCGTTGCCCAAAACATCATAGAGAGACTAAGGTTTTAATATCTTATTATCTGAGTTTAGCGGTCTACTCTTTGTAAAATCGGTGACAAAGATAGATCAATCGACCCTCTTTTTCCCTCTCGAACAACTCGTCCGCTGAGATCAACCAAATCAAGGTACTCTTTAAGCTTAAAAGCAATTTCAATAGGTCGATTTCCTCTTTCATTTCCTAAAAACGGAATCAACACTTTCGGTTGCTCCGCCCTCTTCGCTGACTTAACTCATTTAATTGCGTTGTCGCAAACGGCGTCGTCACTTTGGGCCACTAGACTAGTATCAATCTCTATAAACTCAAGACCGACTCCTAAACAGTATTAACTCATTGGAAAAAAACTCGTTATTTTAGAGCTCTCTTCGACGGAAAGGGCAGTTCCGCTATAGGAATCAATATTTTGAGCCACTCAAAACAACTCTACTCCAGCTTTAAATGTACCGGTATTTCCGTCAATAAAATAACCAACAGCAACATTTGGCGTAATGCTATTATTCACATCTAGATCATAAGAAATTCCGCCAGAGTTCAAACTTGAGTTCGACGAATAATTGGCATTTGCATGAACGGAAGCAAACCATCCATCCGCACTAGTAGACGTTGATATGCTCACCAAAAGACCCGCAAAAATTCTACTAAAATGCTTCGTCAATATACCCTCGCTCCAATATTTATCCCTCCCGCACACTGGCAGAAACTGCGGAGCGCGTTTGTTATGCGCGACTATGAGCAAATTTAATCTTGCTCACCAGTACCAACAAAACCTACCATACGGGACACTAGATCTCCGTCGTTTTCAATAAAATACTGACCGAGTTGGATTTGTTCAGAGCCATCAGGCCCCGCTCCTCCGAAAGCAACGGTGGCACGAGTGACACCAGCGACCGTATCAGTCTTAATAACTTTTGCTGACCAACCGGGAGCATTTGCGCTAAACATGCCTAAATAGTTATTTAATGCTGCGATACCATTTACTGTTTCTGGTGTACGTGGATCGTCGTACTGGATACTTTCTGTCAAAGAGCTATTTAATTTAGCAAGTCGAGCTTCAGCTTCCTGAATTTGCCACGCTTCGAAAAAGATAGTGATGCAATCGGCCATATTCCTCTCCCAATCTTAGTTTTTAAGTAACTTCGACGCTTAGCGCCTTATTCAGATGACGCGTTAACGGTCGGCTGGATTTTCTTGTTATAAGCCATTTTTACGGCTGTTGTAAATAAGTAAACCAACACTGCTGTTTGGAGTTATTTCAATATTTGGTAACACTTCATCATTTGTAGATGGCAAGCCGTCTGAGCAACTCCCCAATAATTCAATAATGATTATCATTTTTAAATAATGATAGTAGTAATGGGGTTCACAACCCACAGGAATATCCGTTGGATCACGGACCAGTACCATAGAATTTTCAGGTAATGATTTTTTTGGTATTTCTAGTGACTCTTTCTATTTCCCGTTTTGCGTTTTATAAAACTCAGAAAACACGCAAGAAGAAAACACGCAAGACACCCACTACATAGAATCGCGAAACACTTTCCAGCTCCACAATCAAATCTATCGATCTAAAACCAGCTGAAAACACGCAAGACACCCACTACATAGAATCGCGACACTCTTTCCAGCTCCACAATCAAATCTATCGATCTAAAACCAGCGGTTAAACCGCCCATCTTAGAAGTTCAAGATGAACAAGGGGATTAGTCTCAATTTTCACGCAAGAAATGACCTCATACCACTCAAATTACATGATCTTAGATCCGCTTAGGAATGGGGTTAAACTACGCGAGTAGCCTTGTGCACCTGCGGTTTGGTCTGGCTTTAGGATTAGAGTACGAATATTCCTTTAAGCTCGCTTCCGCTCCTACGATACTGCTTGAGTTTGATTCGAACTGAGTTGCAATCGTTATCCAGTTTTCGTGAGAAATGCCCACTCTTTGTAAAATAGGCGAAAGTGATAGATCAATTGACCCTCTTTTATCCTCCCGAACAACGCGTCCGGTGAGGTCAACAAGATCAAGGTAGTCTTTAAGCTTAAAGGCAATTCCAGTCGATTGATTTTCTCTTTCATTGCCTATAAATGGCATCAACTCTTTTGGTTGCTCTGCCCTCTTTGTTGATTTAACTCGTTTCTTTACGCTGGTAAATTGAGAGGTTTCAGGCCTATCTGCAATATTCGCTCTGAGTGGGTTGAGATCGACATAAGCCATGCAGGCAATTAACGCAGCTTCATCCAGCAGTGCCTGAGACTTGAAGCGCCCTTCCCAGAACCGGCCTGTACAATTATCTTCAAAATTTGCTTGTCTTGCTATTGGCTCACTTAGATCCCTCATGAACCAGCTAATATCCATAAGCCGTTGACGATAAGTCTCGGCCGTCACTTCCAACATCTCCATCACAGCCTTTGGCAACTCTTCACCCCGAATGTACTTCTGAGTGAGCAATGTCCCCTTATGGAGTTTATGCCAACGTTCGATCACTTCACGAGTTGTCCAGTCCTTGGCATCTTGCTCATTCACATGTAAAACAACATGAATGTGGTTACTCATCACAGCATAAGCACACACATCGATTGCAAATATTTGAGCTAGAAACAAGAGACGGTTTTCGATCCAACCACGACGATGTTCAAAGCTTTTGCCCGTGACGACATCTTCTCCACAAAGAAAAGCACGGCGAACACATCTCGAAATACAATGGTAGTAAGGGGTGTCAGACAAACTGACTTGTTGACTTCTCGGACGAGGCATACGGAAATTCCTTTTTCCAAACAAAACATACTGTTTATTTATACAGTTAAATGTATGTGCCGTCAAATCGAATGGGTGTCTTGCGTAACCATGCTGCACTATAAAGTTGACTTAGCAAAACTTATTGCAGCTTCTTTTTGTTTAGAAGACAAACTATTCCTTAACTTTTCAGCTCCATCAATTGCATCTTGGTACACACCTAAGTCAGACTCGTCGACTTCATCTTTGTTAGGATGTAATAGAAAAATAGATTCATACCAACCTAATGCTTTTATAGGATCTTTGTTCTTAAACTTTTCATCTGAATAAGCAAAGCCTAAATGCCTTCTTGCTTCAAGATCCCCTTTACTTACTGCATCTATCCAGTTTTTTACGGCTTTATTCCTATCTTGTTTTAAACCTAGCCCTTGATAGGTTAGAAAAGTCTTAGTGCTTAAAGCCATAGCTTTAATCACTTCTTCTCCTTCATATTTTAAAGGTGAATTGATAACGTAATTCCAATGAGCTGCAGCAACAGAATATACTTTATTTCTATATGCAGCAGTGCCCATATAAAACTGACATTCAATATCTGTGTAATCTAATTCTTCTAAGTATTTAACTTTACATTCTTCAGCAATTACTGAAGAACAAAAGATTAAGCTAAATATTAATATTATTCGTGACATCAACACCGAGTTCCCTTTGCTGCGTAACGCCGTGCTAAAAGGTGCGCGTAGCGCATCCTTTGCAGCACGTTGTGTGTGCTTTTAGTTGATTCGTTGCCAAAATGTCATATTTACAGATTCTTTTTCAATAACCTCTAAATATTCGAGTGCAACTTCATTATGTAGCCATTGCTGACAATATTCTTCAGCTTTCTCTTGCGAACTGGCGATAGCAACATCAGCATAAACGCCATCTGCGCCACGCACTAAAAAGTGAAGAACTAGCTCCTCTTGCTGACTAAGAAACCTTTCTTCAACCTTAATAGAAAGTTTTATCAAATCATCTTCTGTTACACAATTTTTTAGCCTGAACGTGGCGAACTCCAAGCCTCCAATATTTTCAATGTTGCCATTTTTTATCACGTTAATACCTCGAATGTTGGTTAAAACCCAACTTTAAGGCTCTGCTACTGACAACATTGTGTCAGTAGGCTTTCTACTTTTTAGTTCAATGTATGCTGAAAGGGTTACATGCTCAGGCAAGATACTTTTATGTTCGCTCGGCGTCAATTTTATTATGCGGTCAACTCTGAGGTCTCTGTAATCGCTGCGAAGCTCGCACCAACAACCTAGTGTCCATTTACCTCCCCAATAGAACAACCCTAATGGAAATACAGTTCTGACCGTCAAAACATCCGAAAGCGATTTGTAATCTATGCTCAGCCAACACTTCTCCACTATTGCCGAATGGATTTTACCCCAGAGAGAATACACCTCAGATTCACGGTGGTGCGCTGGAACTCTAACCACTCTATCTTTGCTTGAAATTATCTCTGATTCATTAGGTAATCCAGCTTCAATCTTAGACAACAGAGAATATGCTGAAGTGGCAAAATCTCTTCCTGTCAAAGACGCAGTGAAACTCACCCCTGCAATAAGTGCCTCCAGCTCACCCGAGGATAATTGCATAGGTGGTAATTCGAACCCTTCTGATAAGCGGTAGCCGATACCAGGCTCTCCATAGACAGGTATTCCAGAGACAGACAAATCATCAACATAGCGATAGATAGACCTCTCTGATACCATTAACCTTTCAGCTAACTGCTTTGCAGTAAGTGGCTGGTGCTTACGCAGAATATTAATTAACTGGAAAAGTCTGTCTGATTTACGCAAATTTTACCTACAAAATTTAAAAATAACGCCAATGTAAACGGCGAGCGGCGCAGGAGCGAGTCCAGCTACATGCCATAGGCATGTAGCGGTGTTTGACATTTTTGTTATGCATTTATTTCACTCAACCAAAACCAGCCTGGATAGCGAATGATGTTATAGAGGCAATTAATATGTACCCAGGCCATTTTCGTGCGATTTTGGCAATTTTTAGGTGATGCTTAATTTGCTCGAAATAGCTATTAATTAAAGTAATGTAGCCATAAGTTGCTACGATAAAAGACACAAATAAAAGAGCAATTGTTATCCAAAAGTAGAGATCCACTTCTGGACCCTTTAAGAACTTCTCCTTAAAAGTGACAACAACGCCTATAACTGCCAAATGCGCTGATGATATAAACTTGAAATAATCTACTAATTTGTCGGTTTTATACTTCTCGTACTCTAAATCCATTTGAGTTTCCCTGACAATGCATAACATTTATCAATGCGCATGCTCATTTATCCAATCAGGTTATTTCATTTTTCTATCTAACCTATTGAACTATAAGACCTTTCCAATCTTTCTGAAAAAGCGATCATTGAAGACGAGCATGCGCATATGTATTTGTTGGTATGGCACACTATTTCGGCCGACCGTTCGCTATAAACTTGATACTAATACACTTTGAGAAAGCGTAGAAGACGAAGCGAGAAGGTGAATATCGTTCACCTTAGAAATAGTGTGCCATTTTTGAGATGGAGCAAAAATAGACTGGATATATAACCCTGCTTTTCTAATAGCGAATGGGTGTCTTGCGTAACCTTGTGCGTAACCTTAAATTCAATATTCTATCTAACATGATGATCTCTAATTTACGTATAACGCCCAACTCAGCGGGTAATTGGAGCGCAGCGTAAATTGATCCGCTGCAGTTGTTTGTTATGACTGATTATCAAGCCACTTCTCCGCTTCTTCTTTGAGGTGCATTAGAAATTTTTGTTCTGCTTGATCTCTCGGTAAGTCGGTGTAGTACAGGATTCTGGAGCCGTCTCGACAATCCCAAACCTCTCTGAGCCAACAAAACATATGCTCGAAACCAAGGTTTGTGCCCAGATACTCACCGTCAGGCAGTTCATCTGTTACTTCATGGTGAATATCCCAATAAAGAAAATTAGCGCCTTTCATTAGATCAATATCACCAGATAGCATTTTTTTCACGATGTCTTTAGCCGCTATTTTTGCCGCACCTACCTTTGATGGAATTTCGCCTCCCAGCTCAGTAATTGCCGCTTCTAGCATTGGCCCTACAGCGGCCATTATCGGAGTCGTTTCCATAGCAAGGAAGTTAATGGAATCTGTAAATATTCCTTGCTCTAACCAAGAGTCAGCCAATTTGACGATCTCTTCGCTCGATAATTTTCCTAACTTGTAATGAGATATCGCAATTTCTGGTTTCATACTTCAAAAGTCATAACATTTTATTAATAGGCATGCTCATTTATCCAGTCGGGTTATTTCACACTTATCCCTAACCCTTTGAATAAAAATAACTTTTCAACCCTCCCGAAAAAGCGAGCATTGAAAACGAGCATGCGCATATGTATTTATCGGTATGGCACACTATTTCGGCCACCCATTCACTATACATTTGATATTAATACACTTTTAGTAGACGTAATAGTCAAAACGAGAAAGTGAATTTCATTCACATCATAAATACGAGCAAAAATTTTGATAAATCAAAAATAAACTGTATATTTGTACAGTTTATTAAGTTTCACAAGGAGAGTGAAATGTCATCTAGCCCTTTTATGAAATGGATAAAAGAGGAACTACGCCTTCGCGGCTACAGCATGAAAACCGAGAAGTCATATCTTTATTGGATACGGTTTTTTATTCGTTACCATAAATTAACTCACCCAAGAAATATGGGGGCGAGCGAAGTTCGTGATTTTCTATCCTTTCTCGCAACAGAGCGCCATGTTGCCATTAACACACAGAAATCGGCGTTGAACGCACTTGCTTTTCTGTACAACAAAGTCCTTGAGCAACCATTGGGGGAGTTAGGGTTTCAGCACGCAAAACAGGGAAGACGGCTCCCTACCGTTTTGTCTGCTAATGAGATTCGATTAATTCTTGACGAGATGTGCTCACGCAATAAGTTAATATTTTCAATACTATTCGGCAGTGGTTTACGAATCAGTGAATGTCTCAGAATCCGAATTCAGGATATTGACATAGAGCGTGGCAGTTTGAATGTTAGATGCAGCAAGGGCAATAAAGACAGAACGACTATTTTAAGCAGCAAACTTACCGAAAGCATTCAAGCTCAAAAGGAAACGGTACTAGAGATTCAAGCTAGAGACAATCAACAAGGCGTCGGCCCATCATTACCTTTTGCTCTTTCAAGGAAATACCCCAATGCCTATCAACAAGCGGGTTGGATGTTTCTATTTCCATCCACTGGTTTATGCCCTCACCCGTTAACAGGCGAACTTTGCAGACATCATCTACATGATTCCGTTGCTCGAAAAGCGTTAAAACAAGCTGTATCGAAATCCAAGATTGAAGGAAAACGAGTCAATTGCCATACGTTCCGACATTCATTTGCAACACAACTGCTATTATCTGGACGAGACATCCGCACCGTTCAAGAGCTATTAGGACATGAAGACGTTTCCACTACTCAAATATACACTCACGTAATCGGGCAGCATTTTGCAGGAACCAACAGCCCCTTAGACGACATTTTATAACACTGGCTTTCGCTTACAACACTTTGATAAACCTAAAATTTTGCAAACAAAGACCCCTCCCCTTGGCAAAGGGAGGGAATCTGACAATCCGTAGGTGCTATTAAGCCTCCCCCCTAGCTCAAGGCAAGGGAGCATTAGTTAAAGTGAACTTTTAGTTCATTCGTTATTTTTCGTCATGGCGAGGTAGTTTTCAATGCCTTTGATCTTGTCTTCGGCATGGTGGTTTACATAAAGGACGGTGGTTTCTGAGCCTGCGCAGATTTTTTCAATAAGCGCTAAAACCAGTTGGCGGTTCATGTCGTCGAGACCAAGGCAAGGTTCATCGAGGATGAGTAACGGTGGGTGTTTTACCATCGCACGGGCAATGAGAAGTAAACGCTGGTCGCCGTAAGAAAGTTTATTGAACGGTTGATCTGCTCGGTCGGTCATACCAAGCAACGCTAGCCATTCGTCTGCGATTTTTTTCTGTTTGTCTGACGGCCGTGAATACATGCCAATACTGTCAAAAAAGCCTGAAATGATTACGTTTCGACAACTGGTACTGACACGGTATTCCCATTGCAATGAGGTGGAAACATAGCCAATGTACTGCTTAATCTGCCAAATGCTTTCGCCGTTACCGCGCTGAAAGCCAAACACGAAGATGTCGTTTACATAACACTGTGGGTGATCGCCTGTAATTAGGGATAATATGCCTGTTTTACCACAGCCATTTGGGCCGCTAAGTTGCCAGTGTTTTCCGGGCTCAATCGTCCAATTTAACTTATCGACAATCACGGTATCGCTGTATTTGATGTTGATATCAGTGAGCTTTACTAAAGGCTGGCTTGGATCTAACGCGGGCGGTTTTTCGCTCTCATCCATCTCGGGGACATCAAGATCCGTCGTTTTAAGGTGCAATAACTGGTAAAGCTCATTATAAGCCACGTCATCTTGTCGATTGACGGTGTATTTCAGTTGTCCTGCGCTGTCGCCCTGTTTATCCATGTAGGCGATGTGGGTAATAAAGTCTGGCATTTCGTCAAAACGATT
The DNA here is from genome assembly GCF_004362145.1 of Marinomonas balearica. Classification (GTDB taxonomy): domain Bacteria; phylum Pseudomonadota; class Gammaproteobacteria; order Pseudomonadales; family Marinomonadaceae; genus Marinomonas; species Marinomonas balearica. The sequence goes on along the minus strand of NZ_SNXC01000017.1, from coordinate 89,211 downwards.
TAACACCATGATCATGGGCGTGGTTTCGATGATGGATGCCAAATGGGCTTGCAACATGGCGAGGGTGTCTGCATCTAGCCCATCAAATGGTTCGTCTAGCAGCAGTAGATCAGGTTTGTTCGATAATGCCCGAATAAGCATTACCTTGCGTGTTTCACCGGTTGATAATTTGCGAAACGCACGATCCATGAGCGAAGTCAGGCCAAATTTTTCCACCAGCTCAGTCGCCAGTTCTGGCTCTAAACAATCCGTGAAGATCATTTCATGAACGGGTGTTCCTAATGAGATAACATCCATGATGTCGGCATCGTCTTTCTTCAGCTCATTGGCAATCAATTCTGCCTGAGCTTCAAACGATACAAGCCCAATATTATTCGGTACTCCTTCGATCTTGCCGGACGTAATCTCCCCTACTCCTGCAAGTATCGCAGCAAGCGCCGATTTACCTGAGCCATTTGTTCCTGTGATCACCCAATGTTGGCTTGGTTCAATTGTCCAATCAATATTGCATAGCGTAAATTTTTCATCAAAGTTGACGGTTAGATTTTCTAGGCGAATGCCGTCTAAGCTATTTTGAGTATCCATATTTTACTTACCAAACAAAAAAGTGTGTGAACAGAAACTAAAAAGCCGAGTCATATTAGGACTCGGCTTTTTTATTGGTATGACTAATGAATCAACCGATTAAACGATTTTCTTCATGTCAGCCATGTGGCCACGAAGAACGCCACCAATAGCCTCTACTGGGTGGCTGCGAAGCGCTTCGTTTACTTCGATTAGACGAGCGTTGTCTACGCCAGCGTCTTCAAGATCTAGACCTTTACCGATTACGTCAGTCTTGATGTCTTTCATGAAGTCACCTAGCAACGGTAGGCAAGCGTGGTTGTATAGGTAACAACCGTACTCAGCTGTATCAGAGATTGTCGCGTTCATTTCGTAAAGTTTCTTACGAGCGATTGTGTTCGCGATAAGTGGTGTTTCGTGTAGAGATTCGTAGTATGCAGATTCAGCGATGATACCCGCTGCTGTCATTGTTTCGAATGCTAGTTCAACACCTGCTTTCACCATAGCAACCATCAAGATACCGTTGTCGAAGAACTCTTGCTCAGAAATTTCAACATCACCTGCTGGTGTTTTCTCGAAATTAGTCTCAGCCGTTTCTGCACGCCAGCCTAGAAGGTTCTTATCATCGTTCGCCCAGTCTTCCATCATAACGCGAGAGAAAGTACCGTTGATGATGTCATCTTGGTGCTTGTTGTATAGAGGGCGCATGATCACTTTAAGCTCTTCAGAAAGATCAAATGCTTTGATCTTAGCTGGGTTAGAAAGACGATCTAGCATGTTAGTCACGCCGCCGTATTTCAATGCTTCTGTTACTGTTTCCCAGCCGTACTGGATCAATTTAGATGCGTAACCTGCGTCGATACCTTCTTCAACCATTTTGTCGAAACAAAGGATAGAACCAGTTTGCAACATACCACAAAGGATAGTTTGCTCACCCATAAGGTCAGATTTAACTTCTGCGATGAAAGAAGACATTAGAACGCCTGCTTTGTGACCGCCAGTACCTACAGCGTAAGCTTTCGCTAGTGCAAGACCTTCGCCTTTAGGATCGTTGTCTTCGTGTACAGCGATAAGCGTTGGTACACCGAAACCACGAACGTATTCAGCACGTACTTCAGAACCTGGGCACTTAGGAGCAACCATGATTACTGTTAGGTCTTCACGGATTTGCATGCCTTCTTCCACGATGTTGAAACCGTGAGAGTAAGATAGGCAAGCGCCTTCTTTCATAAGAGGCATAACCGCTTTAACAACTGGAGTGTGTTGCTTATCAGGCGTTAGGTTCAATACAACGTCAGCTGTTGGGATTAGGTCTTCGTATGTACCAACAACGAAGCCGTTTTCCGTAGCATTTTTCCAAGACTGACGCTTTTCAGCGATAGCAGCTTCACGCAAAGCGTAAGATACATCTAGACCGCTGTCACGTAGGTTCAAACCTTGGTTAAGGCCTTGTGCACCACAACCGATAACAACCATTTTTTTGCCTTTAAGCGCTTCTACGCCGTCAGCAAATTCAGAGCTGTCCATGAAACGACATTTGCCTAGTTGTTCTAATTGCTCGCGAAGCGGCAAAGTATTGAAATAGTTAGCCATGATAAGCATTTCCTAATCTGTTTTAGTGGTATCAGTGATCAAGCCACACTGATATTAAATACGTGTTACAAAGACATTTAAGAGCCTAAGTAAACAATGGCCGTTACTTTAGTTAAATATCGTTCTTTCGTAAATTGATATATTTGCAATATAACGTCCCATTTTTTGCAATACTGATTTAGAATGGACAATATGAATATAAAATCGATAAAACACTTTTTAGCACTAGCAGAAACCTTGCATTTTGGTCGAGCAAGCGAGGAATGCAATATCAGCATTTCAGCCCTCTCCAGAAACATTCGCCAATTGGAAGACGAAGTAGGTGTTGAACTGTTTACGCGTGACAACCGAACTGTAACGCTCACACAAGAAGGGAAGAAATTTCTGACGTATGCGCGCGATGCCGTTAGTCAATGGCGACTCATTCGACACGAGCTGGCCGACAGCTCCGATCAATTGCACGGTGAAATCAGTATTTATTGTTCGGTTACGGCAAGTTACAGCTTTTTGTTTGAACTGCTAAATCAGTTTCGACAAGTGCATCCGGGCATTGAAATTAAGCTTCACACCGGCGACCCAGATGAAGCCATTGCCCGAATTTTAGACGGTAAAGAAGACATTACCATTGCAGCACACCCTACTTCCGTTGCGCGCAACTTGGCCTTCAAGCCTATAACGATATCGCCACTCGTTTTCATTGCGCCTGTGGAACAGCATTTGCCCAGTGTTCCGACCCAGCCGCCTGAGACAGCCGACCAATGGAGCAAAGTTCCGATGATCCTTTCGGAAGCGGGTGTATCAAGAAACAGCATTGATCAATGGTTTCGTAAACAAGACATCTCCCCGACTATTTATGCGCAGGTTGCCGGTAATGAGGCCATTGTTAGTATGGTGAGTTTGGGGTTTGGTGTAGGTGTTGTGCCCAGCATCGTACTGGACAACAGCCCCTTAAAAGAACGTGTACAAGTGTGGGATGTTCAGCCAGAGCTCGCTCCGTACGACATTGGCTTATTCACTCTTAACAAGAGCCTAAAGAACCCGATGGTCGAGGCGTTTTGGAGCCTAATGACCAGTAAATAGAGCCCAATTCAGGTAAATCGGGCTTTAGGAGAAAGAGAAAGAGAAAGGTATAACCGAAATCAGAAGCCGTATTCACACCTTCACTTGTTACTAACTACTTTAAGTGTGAATACGAGTATGGATAGCGCAACGATTAGAGCTTAAAGAAACTAAGCTGCTGCTGTACATCGACACTGCTTTCGGCCATGTCTACACCTGAGCTTTTTGCGATTTCTGCATTGTGCTGCGTTAGATCGCGAACAGAGTGCATTTTTCTATTGATGTTTTCTGACACAGAAATCTGTTCTGCTGCGGAAGAAGCAATTTGCTGAGTTTGATCAGAAATGCCTTCAATACGCTCCAGTATATTGCTCGTTAGTTCATTGCCTTGTGCGACTTGATCGTGAGAGGACTCAACGAGCACTAGGCTACTGTCCATTTGGCTAACCGCCCGATTGCTGGCGTCGTTTAGCTTCAGTAGCAGTGCTTCTATTTCATTTACACTGTCTTGGGAGCGTTGAGCCAACCCTCTTACCTCGTCAGCGACGACTGCGAAACCTCGCCCACTCTCACCTGCTCGTGCTGCTTCTATTGCGGCATTTAATGCAAGCAGATTCGTCTGCTCTGCAATTCCTCGTATGACACCAAGAATCGTCTCAATGTTATTAGTTTCATTACGAAGTTCACTGACAACGCCGTTGGTTTCTTTTAAAGCAGCAACTAAGTCATTAATGGCGTTTAGCGTGTTATGTGCGGCTGATAGACTGGTTTGTGCCACTTTGCGAATTTCATTGGCGGCTTCCGCAGACTGCTGTGTATTGTCAGAAATAGTGTGGTTATTGGCTGACATCTGATCAAGAGCAACAACAACTTGTTCAGTGTTCTCCATAATTTCCAGTGAGCACTCCGCAACATCGTTGTTGGCCTTAAGTACACCTTGGCTGTTTTCGTTAACAGTATTAACTGAACTCAATACGTTGTTGATCACAGTACGTAGATTTTGAGTTGTCACATTGATCGCGTTGCCCAAATCTGAAATTTCATCGTTGCCCGAGACTGCGATAGGTTTATTCAAATGCCCTTCAGCCATACTTTGTGCGGCACTTCGAACATTGCGGATTCCATTCACAATATTATTTGAAATAATGTAGCCCAGTGTTAACGAAACACTTAAGGCAATGAGAATTGCGCCCCAGAAATAAAATTCTATTTCAGATACAAGCGTTTCAGTTTCCTGCTTGGCTTTTAAAACCTCTAAGTGGTTTTGTTCAGTCAAATCAGAAAAATACGCCATCAGCGTCTTGTAAGACGTCATAAAAGCAGAAAACACTGGAAATGGCGCTTTGTGGTTATCCGAATTTTGCATCGCTTTGACGAAATTTTGTGTCTTGTATTCAAAATCTTCGGTCAAGTCCTGCAGTTTTTTCAAAACACTCGTATCGCCATTAAAGCCTTCGCTCAAGTTTGAAAATAATCCAGGGGTCTTGTTGTAAGCTTCTGAAATGGCTTCTAAATAGGGTGGGGTTTGTTTATCTAAAGACAGTAGATAGGCAATTTGTAAACCTCTTACATTAACCATAATGCTTACTTGAGCTTCTTTAATGCGCTCCAAATTTAATGAAGTGGCGTGGCTTTCACTATAAAAGCGGTCGAAGCTGTCTACCAAGTCAGTACTTTTCGACTTCATTACGCTCAATGCCACCAAAAACACGATAATGATGGAACTAACAAGCGCTATAAATTTTGCTCTCATTGATAGATTATTCATGTGATTCCTATTTTACTACATCCTAAAGGGACATTTTTATATCTAATTTAGGTGGGAATGATGACGTTTTAGAGGAAGTTTCAGGTCATATAAAGCCAGTTCGCTTTTCGCCTTATGCGATGTTAATCACCTTCTATTCTTACTTTTAAGTACATATTCTAGTTAACATTTTCCTAAATGAGAGCAATTGCACAGTTTCTCACATTTAGAAAAAAATGGGACTTTAAAGAACCCCCTCAACATTTGCAATCACTTTTGAGTCAATTGTGCGCTCGCTAAAAACCAAAAAGCCGACGTTACCGAGGGGGTATCTTCCTATTTTGCGCTCTTCGCCGTTTGTTGGCTGAGCAATTCACGCATCGTTTGTATAAAGAGCTCTCGGCTTCGACCACGGCGACAAATCATAGAAAACGGTGCCTGATAACCAAATTCGCTGGGCAATATGGGACGTAAGCGATCTTCTTTGACGAAGCTTTTAGCATAATGTTCAGGTAAATAACCAACATATTTTCCTGATAATATCAGTGTGAGCTGAGCCTCCATACTTTCTACAGTTGCAGTACTGTGTCCGAATCCTCTTTTCCTTAAATCTGATGTATTCCAGTAGCTTCTCGTGACCAGCCCGCACTTCGTCGCTTGTTCAACCGATATGTAATTTTCTTCAAATAATGGATGCAAGTGGCTGCAATACAGCCAATGCTGCTCTCGGTAGAGTTTTTCTTCGATAACATTGTTTACACTGGATGGATAATTGCCAATCGCGAGATCGATTTGATTATTTAGAATACCTTGAACCTGCTCATACGGACTTCGAATCTGAAGGTTAAGGTGGACAGCGGGAAATTTTTCACTGAATTTTCGAATGATCTCATGCAGGGATAAGGATTTATCCATAACCGTTGCATCCAGTACTGCTATGCAAAACGTACCACCAATATCACCTTTCAGCGCTTCTGCGTGCCGCTCTAGTTGATCCATCTCATCAAGCAATTTAATCGATTGATGGAAAAATTGTTGCCCTTTTTCCGTAAGAGAAAACCCCGAACGCCCACGCTGACATAAGACAAAGCCCACGTAGGCTTCTAATTCACTCATGTAATTACTGATGGCAGATGTCGTTAAATTAAGCTCTTGCTGCGCACCTGCGTACCCCTGATGCTGCACTACAGCAATAAATACATCCAAAAGCCTTACGTTAATTCGCTTGTCCTGCCTCATACACCCTTTTTCCTGTTTTATCTTACTTCAGTAATCTATGAAGTGATTATTTTGCATTTGCTATTTAACAGTCAAGAGCTCTTTTCTAGGATGAATGTCATTCAGCAAATAAGACCTGACCCTTTAGACTTATAAGGTATAGATTCATGATGCAAGATCCTAAAGAAAAGCCTTTTCACCAACCACAAAGTGGTAATGAGATGCCGCGCTTTGGTGGGCGTGCAACGATGATGCGTTTACCCTTCGTTGAGGAGCTTGAAGAATTGGATGCTGCATTCATAGGCATCCCTCTAGATGTAGGTACTTCACAACGCGCAGGAACTCGATACGGGCCGCGCCAAATTAGGGCAGAATCAGTCATGATCAGGCCCTATAATATGGCAACGGGTGCTGCACCTTTTGACTCCATGTCAGTTGGTGATATTGGTGATGTTCCAATCAACACTTACAACCTATTGAAATCTGTAGATATTATTGAAAAATACTACACTCATTTGAACCAATTCCCGTTGATTCCGCTAACACTTGGCGGAGATCACACCCTTACTTTACCCATCCTTCGCGCGATCAAAAAGAAGCACGGTCCAGTTGCATTGATCCATATTGATGCACACACAGATACCAACGACAACATGTTTGGTGAAAAAATCGCACACGGAACCACTTTCCGCCGCGCGGTTGAGGAAGAGTTACTGGATTGTGATCACGTTTTTCAAATAGGTCAGCGTGCTCAAGGTTACTCAGCAGAAGACTTCAAATGGGGCGAAAGCCAAGGCTTTGAGTTGGTTACAGCAGAGCAGTGTTGGCATAAATCGCTTGAAACCTTGATGAGCGAAATTAGGAATAAAATAGGAGATCGTCCTGTTTACATTTCTTTCGACATTGATGGCATTGATCCTGCTTGGGCACCGGGTACCGGAACACCAGAAGTAGGCGGCCTTACATCAATTCAAGGCCTAGAAATCATTCGAGGCTGTAAAGGACTAAATATAATTGGGGGAGATCTCGTCGAAGTGTCACCTCCATATGATATCAGTGGTAACACCTCTCAACTTGCAGCGAACTATTTATATGAAATGCTGTGTGTTTTACCAGGTGTTCAATATCGATAACACGTCATTACGGCGGGCAGGCCAATTATGAATTTAGAAATATACAGAACACTTTGGGGCGTCACTACTCCATTAGACGAGATCGCCCCAAAGCTTAAAGAAGTGGGATTTACCGGTGTTGAAGGTCGTATTCCCCTAACAGAGAAAGACCTAACTCAATTCAAAAACGGTCTTTCTCAAAACGATCTAGATTACATCGCAATCCTCTTCTCTGGCGGTGATGTTATACCGGATCAATCAGAGACGCCTAAACATCATCTAGATCGAATGGAAGTACTGATCGAATCCGCACAAAAGCTGGACGCTAAGTTCATCAACGTTCTTGCCGGAAACGATCGCTGGGGAATGAGCGAGCAAGTCGACTTTTTCGGTAAAGCTCAAGAGCTTTCGGAAAAAGCAGGCATTGTTTGCAGCTTTGAAACACACCGTGGCACATCGCTTTATAGCCCATGGATCACCTTGGACTTGATTAAGCAATTACCAAATCTCAAGTTCACAATGGATATCAGTCATTGGATATTAGTATGTGAACGTTTGCTGGATAAACCTGAAGACGATTTAAGCGAATATTTGGATCGTGTTTACCATGTTCAAGCACGAGTTGGCTACGATCAAGGGGCACAAGTGCCACATCCAGGCGCGCCAGAGTTTCAACCTTATTTAGCTTTCCATCAATCAGTGTGGGAATCCATTTGGAAAAGGCACCTAGCAGAAGGCAGAAACGTCACAACAATGACGACGGAATTTGGACCTGACGGTTACTTACATCATCTTCCATTTACCAATGTACCTGTTGCCGATTTATGGTCGCTAAACGATTGGATTGCTATAGAAGAACGCGCGCATTTTACTCGCTTCGCTAAAGCGCACCTTTAAACACTGTGTATTTTTTAATTAATAACGTTAAATCAGTCACCTATACCAGAGGCTAATATGAGCTCAAAAAACAAAACCTTTACTCGCATTCCTGTTGTAAACGTTGCAGGCCTATTTAGTGAATCTCTTGAAGAACGTCAAAAAGTCGCGACGGAAATGGGAAAAGCAGCCAATGAAGTCGGATTTTTATACGTTACTGGTCACGGCATTCCAAAAGAAAAAATCGCAGGCCTAAGAAGCGCAGCCAAAAACTTCTTTGGTCAGTCTATTGAAGACAAAATGAACTACTACATCGGTACTTCAAAAACGCATAAAGGCTTTGTACCTGAAGGCGAAGAAATTTACGGAACAGGCAAACCAGACAAAAAAGAAGCGTTCGACATTGGCTTTCCAGCTGCAGAAGACCACCCATTTGTTGTTAATAAAACACCATTAATCGGCTCTAACGATTGGCCAACTCTGGCGGGCTTTAAAGAACCTGCTTTAGATTATTATGAAACTGTTTTCGCACTAGGCAGAAAACTGTTTTCAGGCTTTGCTCTTGCGCTTGGTTTAGAAGAAGACTATTTCGAATCAATGGTAACGTGTCCGCCAGCTAAGCTGCGCATGATCCATTACCCGTTTGATGCGAACGCAGAAGACCGCCCAGGAATTGGCGCTCATACCGATTATGAATGCTTCACGATGCTGTTATCAGATCAACCAGGCCTAGAGGTCATGAACGACGACGGCGTTTGGGTTGACGCTCCACCGCTAAAAGAAAACGATGAAGAAGCACTTGTAATTAACATTGGCGACATGTTGGAAGTTCTAACTGCCGGACAATTTGTCGCAACGTCTCACCGTGTACGTAAAGTGGCACAAGAGCGTTACTCATTCCCGCTATTCTTTGCGTGCGACTACCACACATTGATTCGCCCATTGCCTCAATTCGACAAAGGTACAGAAGAATACCGAGAGCTTAGCATTGGCGATCACATGTACAGTCAAGCACTGCAAACCTATAGCTATTTAAGAGACAAAGTAGCTAAAGGTGAACTTTCCTTGCCTGAACGAGCAACCGATGTTGCGACCTTTGGGCATATGAAAAACCACAATAATTAAAATGAAACGCTAGAAGCAAAAACATAAAAGAGAACTAAAACGTATCACTGAGGAATCGAAAATGAAAAAAATTACATCTAAATTGGTATCAGGATTATCATTGTTAGCGGCAGGAGTAATGTGCCAAACAGCCGCTGCTGGCACGCTTACCGAAGGTAAGTTGGTGATTGGTATGGAAATCTCTTACCCTCCTTTTGGATCTTACGACGGTGACAAAATTGTTGGTTTCGATCCAGAGCTAACTGCATTACTGGCCGCGAAAATGGGTCTTGAAGAAAGCTACAGTGATAATAAGTTTTCAGGATTGATCCTTGGCTTAGGCGCAAACAAATTTGATGCGGTTATGTCTGCAATGTACATCAAGGAAGAGCGCCTTAAGATTGCCGATGCGGTTCCTTACGCAAGAACAGGGGCGGCCATTATGGTCACTAAAGACAGCCCAGTTTCTCCAGCGACTGACAAAGACCTTTGTGGTTTAACAGTAGGCCTTGCACAAGGCACCTCTTGGGTTAAAGAGCTAGGCGAGCTGTCTAAATCTTACTGCCTTGAAAACGGTAAAGGCGCAATCACTGTTCAAGAGTATCCATCTGCTCCAGAAGTAACTCAAGCCATGCTTTCAGGAAACGTTCAAGCTCAAGTTGAAGTAGCTGGCGCTGCGCTAATGTTCGTTGAACGAACCAAAGGTCGTGTAAAAATAAGCTCTACTGAACTTATGTACCCAAATACGCTGGGCATTTACTTTAAGAAAGGCAACATTGAGCTAAAATCCGCTTATGAAAAAGCAATGGCAGAAATCAAAGCAGACGGTTCATACGATGCTTTGATCAGAAAATACGAGTTGACTCCAGTTAACTAACGCCTCTCGCACCACCTTTATATAACGTTACCTCGTGATAAAAACGTTATGTAGCAAAAGAGTGTATGGCAATGGACTCCCATACACTCTTTTCTTTATTTTGCTTTCACCCACATTAATAAACGCAGCTCTAGGAAGAACATAGTCTTCTTTCTAATGCGAAGGAGTAAACATGAGCTTAGATTGGGAATACTTTTTCTCTCTATTTACAATGGCATCTTTTTATAAGGCGTGTGTCACAGTTGTGATCCTCAGCACCCTTTCATGGATATTAGGACTTGGTCTGGGCTTCGTTGTCGCATGTGCAAAAATGTCTACTTCCCGCTGGATGAACATCCCAGCAGGTGTCTTTATATGGTTTTTTAGAAGCGTGCCCTTGCTGGTTGTACTTGTCTTCGTCTACAACTTGCCCCAACTGTTTCCATCGACCGGCCCGTATCTAGGTGTTGCATTCATTTCAGGTCTCGTAAGTTTGGTAATTACCGAAGCCGCTTATATGGCAGAGATCCACAGATCCGGCCTTCTATCGGTCGCCAAAGGGCAACGTGAAGCGGGACACGCATTAAACATTGGTTTCTTGGGCATTCAGCGCTTGATCATAATTCCTCAAGCTATTCGTATCTCTATGCCCGCTCTGATTAACGAATACGTAACCGTCATCAAGTTAAGCTCTCTGGTTTCTACGATTTCTTTAGTAGAAATACTACAAGTCGGGCAACGATTGTATTCGCAAAACTTCCTTGTTATGGAAACACTATTAGCCGTAGCCGTTTACTACGTAGCAATCGTTACGATTTTTGGCTCTGTTCTGCAGTGGGTAGAGAAAAAACTCGACGTACCTTCACGCAAACCTGAAACACTTACTGATAGCAAGTGTGCTGAGCTAAGAAAACAAGCAACCGCTATTCCTATGAGGGAGAACGTTGATACTAAAGGCTTACCGCCAGCGCTTAATCTTAAGAAAATCCGCAAGCAGTTCGGCGATCACGAAGTGCTTAAACAAATTGATATGCAGATTAAGATCGGGGAAGTCGTGAGTATTATCGGTCCATCCGGTTCTGGTAAAACAACACTCATTCGTACTATCAACTTGCTTGAATCACTGAATGGCGGTGAAGTCGTTTTATTTGGAGAAGACTTTATCAAAGGGGGCCAAAAACCCAACTCTAAAACAGTGCGTCAAGGCTTACAGCGAATTGGCATGGTGTTCCAGAGTTTCAACCTGTTCCCTCATAAAACAGCACTTGAAAACATTATGTTAGCGCCTCGCTATCACGGCAAACCACAAGACAAAGAAGTAAACCGCAATCAAGCATTGTACCTTCTGGATCGTGTAGGCCTTTTAGCACATGCAGACAAATACCCACATCAACTGTCTGGCGGTCAGCAACAACGTGTTGCAATCGCAAGAACACTTGCTCTTTCTCCAGACATTATCTTGTTTGATGAACCAACATCAGCACTTGATCCAGAGATGGTTGGTGAAGTACTGAAAGTAATACAAGATTTGGCAAAAGAAGGTATGACACTGGTTATCGTAACGCACGAGATGGATTTTGCTCTATCAGTATCTGACCGTGTTGTAATGATGGAACACGGTGTCGTTCAGGCAGATGCTAGCCCTGCCGAGATCACAAATGCCAACAGTGAAACGCCTGATTTACTGCGTGCTAAACAATTCATGGGAATAGAATCCTAATAGAAGAAAACGTGCATAAGGAGAAACAAATATGCATCAAACAGAATTAGAACTTCGCCAAGACCTCGCTGCGGCCTACCGTTTGGCCTCGATGCTGGGTTGGGAAGACACTCTTTACACGCATTTTTCTGTAAGAATGCCCGACAACGACGAAAACGGCGAACCGCGCTTTTTGATTAATCCGTTTGGCTTTATGTTCGACGAAATCTGCGCCAGCGACCTCATCATCGTCGACTTGAATGGAAACGTGGTGGAAGGCAATGCGGACTACAATCCAGCAGGATTTACCATTCACAGTGCAGTACACATGGCACGTGAAGATGCACATTGTGTTATTCATACGCATACCCTTGCTGGTATGGCAGTTGCAGCTTGCGATAGCGGTTTATTAAACCTGAATCAAATCAGCGCTGAGTTCCACAATCGCTTGGGATATCACGAATACGAAGGCGTTGCGTTTAATCTAGAAGAACGTCAACGGATACAAGCATCACTTGGCGATAACATGGCTTTGATCTTAAAAAGCCATGGTTTGCTAAGTGTTGGTTCCTCTGTTGCTGATGCTTTCCAGATCATGTATTACCTAAACAAAGCATGCGAAATTCAACTTGCAGCGGGACAAATGGCCAGCCTTTCTCCTATTGCAACGATTCCGGACTCGCTTGCCGATTACGTTTCCAGTCAATTTAAGAAGGTCGAGCATGAGCGACACCTTGTATGGAAGGCTTGGAAAAGAAAACTTGATAGAATAGATCCGTCTTATAAGGATTAGTTTATGACGCATTATGTGCTCTTAGTTTCTTCGGATTCAGAGTTAAACGACGAGCTCTTATCTCTATCAACAACCCATGCAAATAAGAGCACATCAATGCTGAATGACGATGTTCAGTGGGTACTGCCTAACGACCCAAATGCTCATAAAGCAATTATGGCCGCATGTTGGTATCCCGATTCGACGATTTTGTCAGAGTTCCCTGCATTAGAGTGTTTACACTCTCTTGCTGCGGGAGCTGACCACCTTGGGGACGCTCTTCTTAATGCAGCCCTACCAGTTTGCAGAATCGTTGATAACGAACAGAAAAAAGGAATGCTTGAATACGTACTCTGGGCAGTTCTCTACTTTCAAAGAGACTTCGACAGAGCCATCCAAGGGCAAACTCAACGCCACTGGCAACGCTACCCGCAACAAAAAGCACAAGACATTCAAATCGGTGTTATGGGGCTAGGGGAAATTGGTCTTTACGTTGCTCAAGGGCTTGAAAAGCAAGGCTACACAGTAGCTGGATGGTCAAATTCTAAGAAAGACATCCCTAATGTTCAGTGTTTTGCAGGAAAAGATGAGCTCCATTCTTTTCTAAAGAATACCGATATATTGGTCAATTTGTTGCCATTAAATCACGCCACAAACCGTATTATTGATAGCAATTTTATCAAACAGCTCAAAAGCAGTGCGTCACTCATTAATTGCGGCCGAGGCGGCCATGTTGATTACAACGCTCTCCAAACAGCGCTTGAATCAGAAACGCTACGTGGCGCGATTCTTGACGTGTTTGATGAAGAACCATTAGCCCAAGACAGCCCTCTTTGGGAAGTCCAAAACCTGCTTATTACACCTCATATGGCTTCTGCGTCTTCAAGCGAAGTACTGATAGAGCAAGTTTCAGAGAACACGCGAAGGCTTGCAACAGGAAGCCCTCTGAACAATAGAATAAACTAACGTTAGTGGCGACTCCCTATTTATTTCAACGTATTGGTTTCGCCACTCCTCTCATTCCAACACATAAACTCCGCCACATTAGCGACCTACCTCTTAGATCTCCTCATACTTTATCCGAAGTGTAATGCCGTGTAATTTCACATAACAGGAGAATACTTTATTCTTTTGTTATATAGCGCAAAAACGAGCCTCATGGGATGGGCAAGGAAAGATCATAATTAACAACCAAGCAGTGGCAAATGTTTGATCGAATGGTAACGCATCGCTAATGACAAGCAATGTTTCAGTTGATCGAGCGGTATAGGAGCGTCAAGCCTTAGAGCTATAGCGCGTTTACCTTGATATTCAAACAGATCGCCATATACCTCACGAAAGGTTGAGACCAGTTTTGTTTGACAATGAAAAAAGACAAAGCAGCAATCTGGCTGATTCGGTTTCCAGTTCATACGCACAGCGCTTCCGCCTTTTACGAAGTAGCTTGGTTCTCCCCACTTAAGCGTCTCTTCTACGGCTCCGAGTTCATACTCCTGTGCGATGTCAAACACAGCCTGACGACATTGCATAAGAACAAAAGTCGCTTTCTCAGGGTATGCATCAAATATTTTCGCTATTCTAGGTTCCATTACTTTCAATCAATACGCTATTCATTCCAATTAGAATACAATACAAACTATAAATTAGGTGAGTTTTTTTCATGTTTTAACCTATAACTATCTACACAAAGGAGTTACGAAGTGAGTACTAAAACATATGATGAACTGGTAAGAGAGGTCAGACTTTTAACGGACAGCATTGCAAATGACCCGGAAGGACGATTAAAAATTAGAACAGCGTTCTACGATAAATATGGCTATGTTGAACAAGACGGTCACAGTTACGGTCGGTCTGAGCTGGCGTTTCTTAAATGGGAGATTAAGCGTGGCACTTTAAACCCGATCGACAATACAAAACACTCAGGCAGCGTATGGTGGCGTAATACCAATCTAAACTTCATCTTTCTTTCTGAGCTCGCTGGCATGATGAAAGAGAACAACGTTGTAAACCCCGATGCTCCGATGCCTGTGCAGAATTGGTTGAACTTTATAAACGACCCAACGCCTAAAAACTGGTACATCGCGCACAATTCAACCATTCTAGATGGATATAAACGTTACGAAGGCTGTGTTGCGCTTGAAAATGATGTTGAAAAGGAATTTCTCAACATTACGCTTTATCGACTCATGTTTGCTCAAGCGATGGTTGAGGAGGTTACAATATTTCCTGAACTCGCAGAATACATTGCCGACCCACGAGGCATTGGCGTTACTCTACTGACAAAACTGCCCGACTTTTACCCACCCAATTACCCTCTGACCAAAGAGGACCTTGAAGTCATCCTAGGAAAAGAAGGCGGCTGGCAGGATGATATGGTTTTCATTATGAACACCATAACACTCTCTCATTTAAGAAAACTGTATAAAGAGGCGTCAAAATGGAACGAATCTCCGTTCTTAATGGATTTTGTGAAAACAAAAAGCTTTTTAGGCATCAAGGTATCGAAGCCAGTTTATGGAAAAAGAGAAGGCATGCCCGACAGCTGCAGCAACGTCATTGGCGTGTAACAGCCAAACCCTCCTGAATTGGTGCCAGTAACATTGAGCCTGTCGAAGGGTTTTCACATTGGCTGTTCCCTGAGCTTGTCGAAGGGTGTTCACCTTCGTTAGATTAAGTGGCTCAGACAGGCTCAGCCAACGGGTGTACTTATTGGCTGTTCCCTGAGCTTGTCTAAGGGTGTCCACCTTCGTTAGATTAAGTGGCTTCGACAGGCTCAGCCGACGGATGTACTTATTAGCTGTTCCCTGAGCTTGTCGAAGGGTTTTCACTTTCTTAGATTAAGCAACTTCGACAGGCTCAGCCAACGGGTGTACTTATTGGCTGTTCCCTGAGAGTGTCGAACGAATGGGTATCTTACTTATGTGTTTCCCGACAGCTGCGGCAACATCATTGGCGTGTAACAGCCAAATCGATCTAAATTAGTGTCAGTAACATTTATCAAAATTGCCCTCCGCTAAACAAGGTGGGCATGATAAACAAAGCGGTTCTTTCCGGTACGTTTGGCGTGATACATCGCTGCATCGGCCGCTCTCAATAACTCGTCAATATTATTAGTGTGTGCAGGATAAGAGGCGGCTCCTATACTGACGCCAATATTCACGTCTTTTTCTTCAATTTGATAGGGTAATTTAACCGTTTCAAGCATCTTTAGAGCCACTTCTCTAGCGTCGCCCTCTTTCGCCACGCTCGGTAAAATAACCACAAACTCGTCACCACCAATTCGGCCGACCACATCCGCCTCTCCGACACTACCTAGAAGACGCTCGCTGACTTGTTTGAGTAACTCATCCCCTGCTTGGTGCCCCATATCATCGTTTACACCTTTAAAACCATCAAGATCTGCAAACATAATAGTGAAAATCGTTTCTTCTTCTTTTTGTAAAATTCCACCTAGATAGGACATCACAAATTCTCGGTTTGGCAGGCCCGTCAACGTATCGTGATTTGCCATGTAATTAAGGTGTTTTCGAAGAGCCTCACGCTCCATTGCAAAATTTTTAAACTCGATAAGCGCCAGCGCCATAGAGCCAACTTCATCTTTGCGTTTTTCAACTGAAATATTGACTGACAAATCATTCTTAGCAAGCTTTTTCATCGTCTCGGTCATGGATTTAATCGGTGCGGACAAATCTGAAGAAAGTAAATAACCAATTAATGCGATGGCCGCTGCAATGACTACTCCGGCCAATAAAAGTAATCTATTTAACGCATATATGGGTTCTAACACTTCGTCTTTATCTATTTCAGCCATAACACTCCAACGATGCCCCAAAATATCGAACGGTTTAAATGCAGAAAACACTAAGTGGTCACGATAATCCATAGAGACATTAACGCCCTCTTCACCTGTTAGCGCTCGTTTTACTGACTCTGTATCCGCCTTTATTTGTAAAATGCTCCGGCCATTATAAAAGCGAGAATTACTTCTCATCAGGTAATCATCACCAACAAGATACGTTTCTCCCGTTTTGCCCATCCCCGCTGTAACATGCATGACCTGATCTAACTTATCAATGGATAACTGTACGGCGAATACACCGAGAAAGTGTCCTTGTTCATCCATTACAGGTGTTGCTATAAAACTTGCAGGGGCATCATTACTGGGAGTGTGGATTGAAAAATCAGAAAAATACAAATCAGAATCTACTGGCTTCTTTACCGCTTTATTAAAAACGTCGGCCAGTCCCGTCTGTGACCAAGATCCATCAATCAAATTGGTCGCAAAATCATTTTCTTTTTTGGCCGAGTAAACAATATCGCCCTGTTTATTAATTAGGAACACATCATAAAACGAGCCCGCATCGATAAAAGCGGTAAAATCGACATGATACTCTTCGTGCATTTTTGAATATAGCGAGCCGTCTTTTGCATTCAACAAACTCGCCTTATGCCCCAAAGGAAAAGGGTTGAGCGTAATATAATGCTTTTGAAGATAAGCCGTTTTTTTACTCTGGGTAGCAGGCTTATTCCCTACTGCATTTTCTGGAAGTAACTTCCATGTACGGGAGAAATCTCTAAGGGCACGTTGAACCAAATGACTGTGAGCATGATAGACGATGTCTCGCTGGATCGAATCAAAATAGTGTTCCAACGATGACGTTCGCGATTCAAGCAACGAATACAATTTCGACTCAGCCTGATCCTCAATCGCATCCACAGCATGATAGTAGGCAACGACACCTGTCGTAAGCGCCGATATCAATGCAAAAGCAATCATAATCAACGGCAGTTTATGTGTAATTCGCATGTCTTTTAGCACAATCAGGTCTCTTCAAAATCGTTAATACAACACCCAATTTTCGCATTTAGCGCCTTGTATTACCGTTTCTTTTTGCTAACAACACATAGTTTTTTGTCAATATGCATCTATCAGCAAAATTAAAGACGTAATGAATATGCTCCGCTGAACTAGCCGTGTTGCTAGGCGTACGTATCGACCGCAGTTCCTAGCGTGGCATCAGGATCATCGTCGTCATCTTCACCTTCAAACTCTTCATTAGATGAATCCGTATTGTCTGTCTTTTCAGTAGATTTCGCTTTATCTGCCTGCTGCGATTCAAGGTTCGCAATTTGCGCTTGCAGCATCGTAATTTGTTGCTGAATCAGATCCGCTTGATCCTGATCCTCCTCTGATAATTCTGTTTCCTCATACAGCGCGGAAAGCTCTTCCTCCAATGTTTCTACTTTGGATTCTAATTGCTCTATTTTAGATTGACTGCTTGATGATGAACTGGACGAGGATTGTACTTTAATTGAACTAAGGTCCATTGAGATAGCGCTCATGCGTAGGCTCCATTTAGTAAGAAAATTTAGCGACAAATCAGGGCAATTATGCGCACCTCTATGACGCTCATTTTACATATCGAACCCCATTTCTTTATCTTAAGGCTCTTTTCAATAGACTTACACAAGAGCGACAAATAAGGAGGAAAGTAGGCTAAAAATCAGGGGTGGAAATATAAGATATCTCTTTATATTTCATACACATCTTACTCATTTTTGTTTCAAAAAATGGTTTTGTATAAGAGGTAAGCAATATAAGCCAACCCTGCTGACCCTCTCTGCAAAGTTGGCTTATGAATTACCGCTTTTGATTGCGGCTAAAGAGAATGATTTGGCTTAAATACCTTGGAATAAACTGACTTTTTCTTTGAGGTTGGTCATTTCGCTACCAATTGATCCAGTGCTTTGGCGACTTTCGTTAAACAGCTCTGATGTCTGTTCGCTTTGATCCGCCAACATTTCAAGAAGAGCGTTAATATCAGACACTGCAACATCTGCGACCCTTGCACGCTCAGCAACATGTTCATTAATATCAAATAATTGCTGTAAGAAAGCATCTAAAGATGACACTTTTTCAGCAACCATTTTCTGGCTCTGTAATGTTTCGACACTTTTCTCACACGCGACATCAACACGATTGGTCATTTGCGCCGACGCATTTTTTAACTGGGTAATAATGGTCTGTATTTCAGAAGTAGACTGACTAGTACGCTGTGAAAGCATTCGAACTTCGTCCGAAACCACTGCAAACCCTCGGCCGTGTTCGCCTGCTCGGGCGGCCTCAATCGCAGCATTTAACGCAAGTAAATTTGTTTGGTCTGAAATTGACGTAATAACATCTAGTACCGACATGATTTTCTCGATATTGTCGTTCAACTCATCCAAACTCAATTTACTTTGAGTCATATCATGTTCTAGTTCCTGCAAAAAACCGAGGCTGTGATGAACTTCTTGATTTGCCTCTTTAAGCTCTTTATTACTTTGCACAGAAAGTTCACCGGCCTTTGTCGCTACATGCATTACTTCTGTACTTTGCTCTGCGATGTTTTGCGTCAATGCAAAAATACGCTGAACAGACTGTTTATCATTCTCAGACGCTTCAGATAATTGATCTGCCTGCTGGTTCAGCCCATAGATAGCACCATCTGTAGTAGAAACCGTGTGGTTAACGCTGCTTAAAGAATCTTTAATTGTACCAATCAACTGATTGATTTCATTTGCTAACGCCCCAATTTCCGCTTCATCTGTACTGGTGATTTTATAACCTAGATTCAAGTTCTTCGATATTTCTCGAACATCCTTCGCAATACGAATAATTGGGCTCACGAGCGACCCAATGAGCCAGTACAAAATACCAAGCATAACCACAATAAAAATTAACGACGTAACAACATCAGTCTTAACTTGCTTATAAATAGGCTCCATTACTTGGCTTCGAGGAACATCAATGACGATAAAGCGACTTAAAAGCGGCATCCAAATTGAACCTAAATAATGCATATGATCGCCCACTTCTACTTCATCGATCACGATATTGTGTTTATCTGAAATAAGTTTCGAGAGGTGTTGAGGACCAAGCTCATGAATCGAAGAAGATACACCTTTGGCTTGAATTTCGCCATCTTCGGTGACCAACATAGCGCGCCCGCTATGTCCAATTTTGAGTTTCTTCACCATTTCAATTAGCTTGCTAGCCTCAAGCCCCAACCCAGCAACAATATACGGCTTATGAGTATTGGGGTTTACATCAAAGCTCTTGTAGTTGATGTAAAGCATTTCGCTTTCGTATTGTAGATTTAACTCGTAGTCTTTTTGTGTTGCCAAAAAGTTGGGGTAGAACTGCTTATAGGGATAACTCTCCAATGGAACCTTTTCAAACTTTCTTCCGTCATGACTCAAGAATTCAAGTCCATTATCAGAACTCACTGCAAAGAACGATGAATCGCTACCCACCATATTGATGATCGATTTCATACTTTCTTTGATTGTAGAAAGTTGATCATTCGGCATACCATTTATTAACCATTTCTTAATAAATTCATCGTTTGCCATCAACTCAGAGGTAATAATTAATGGTTTTACTTCAGCGTTTAGTTGAGAGTGAATACCCTCCAAATGACTAGGAAGGACTTCAGTTTCAAGCTGTTCCAATTCTAATGAAACCGTTGAAGATGCGCGAAGATAAGCAGAAGCAACAAAACACAGGACCAGCAGTAACGCCAAAACACTAAACATGCGACTTTTTATAGACAATTTGTTCCAGTTCATCATATACCTTTATATTTAAATCTGTATAACTTTTTCAATAATTATAAAAACTGTTCATTCCTTTGCCTATATCACGGGCAAATACTATTTCGCGCAGATACTACACACAATTAAAAAATCAAAATAGTGACTTGAATCAAATATATAGCAATCTAATGAAAAATATTATTTTCAGATCAGAAAGTAACGAAGATTAATATGCTATTTTTAAAAAATATTTATTAATAAGAAACGAAAATAAGGAAGAAATTTAAAAATCAGATAAATGGGAATGAGACGCATATTCCAGAATTTCGAATAGTTTCTTTTTATTATGTGTAAGACGAAAACGTATTAAACGCGAAAGATATTCCATATGAAACATAGAACACATAACATATAAAGATAAGAGAGATTTGAGCGACGATTGAAATCTATACTATTATTAAACGCCGGACTTGGAATTCGTTACAAGTGCAATCCAGTATAACCTACGGTAGAGAATTATCCCAAAGCGCCCTAGTGGAAGCGACACTATGGGTAAAATTCGAACTTGAATTCAGGAACTACAAGATATTCCACTAGCTTTTTTCGGCAAGTTTAAAGAAGTTAATCGCTGTCAGAAGATCGTTAGACTGGCGTTCCTGACTTTGAATTTCTTCTTCAATGCTCTGTAAATTGTCAACACTCCTACCCGAAAGGTCGCTAATTTTCTGAACGTTTACATTGATTTCGTTTGTTACGCTTACCTGCTGCTCTGAGGCTGCGGACACTTGGATGCTCATTTGTGTCACGTAATCAATAGAGCGTGCAATCGAGTTATAGACGGCTTCGGACTCTTCCATCAATTCCGCCACATTTTTGGCGCCTGCTTGAGAAGTGTTAACCGCATGCACTACGTTCTCGGAACCCGCTTGAATGGTCGTGATGATATTTGAAATTTGATCGACCGAGTCTTGAGTTTTTGATGCTAAGCTTCGAACCTCGTCTGCAACAACAGAAAAACCACGACCTTGTTCGCCAGCTCGCGCTGCCTCAATGGCTGCGTTCAACGCTAACAAATTTGTTTGATCTGCAATATTTCGTATAACGTCTATAATTTCTGCAATGTTAGCGCTGCTTTCTTCTAGCTTACCCGCCATATCCGCCGCTTTATTCATATCTTTGGATAGCATTCCCGCGGCTTCAAGCGTCTCATTTACTTTTAATATGCCTATTTCAACTTGTTCCTCGGCACTTTTCGCTTGCCCAGAGGCTTGCGTCGCATTGCTTGAGATTTCATGGGTCGCAGCGGCCATTTCATTCGCAGAAGCAGCAACCGCAGAGGTTTCCATTAGTTGATTGTCGGCGGATTTCTTTGAGTTTGCGACCGATTGAGTCATTGATGTACTAGACTGCTGGATGTCGCTTGTTAACAACTTCAAATTACTGATCATATTTGAGAGCGAATGCGCAGATTGATTAAGTGAGGCATTAAGTGATCCAAACTCGTCATTGGCGACAACGTCTATCGTATGTGTTAAATCACCTTCAGCAATATATTTAGAAAAGCGAATGGATTTTAATAATGGAGTCATGATCGATGTATATAGATAGTAGCCCATTATCAAGGCAACCAATAATGCAACAACAACGATCGCTTCCATGGAAAAAATCTGACGTGCTGACTTCACTTTTAGTTGAGCCGTTTCGGACTCAACTAAAAGGCGCATCGTTTTACTGATATCCGACGCCAACAAGAACATATTTGATGTTACTTTCGATAACTTGATATTTGTCTTATGCGTTTCACGAAAAAGGTGCTGGTAGACCAAGACGCTGTCGTTCAATTCTACCAATAGCTTTTTGGTATTTTCAGATAACATCGTCTTCTGTAATGTTTCCGCTTGTTCAGCCAGAATAGAAATTTCTTTTTCAATATAATCTGCTGATTTCTCTGTAGGCTTTGTATTGTACTTCCAAACCCAAACACGAATATCATTTAAGTGATCTTTTAAAAACTTTGCATTTTTATAGCGATTAAACTCTTCAAAATCATGTCTATTTTCAGCAAAGTGGTGAGCAATAGAAAGTAATACAGCGTTTATACTTTTGGAGATGTTTGCAGCTTCATTGTCAAACTTTTTACGTGCTAATATTGCACTTTTCTTATTGTCATAGAAATCATCAAACGAGTGTTCGAATTCTATAATATCATCTAGGATGGTTTTAATAGCAGAAAAATTAGAGTGCGTATCCATTTGCTTTTGGACATTTAAAATAATCCCCTTTGCATTGCGGACATGCTCATAAAATTCAATTTTGAACTGCTCTTTTTCTGCGATCATGTAATCTTCTTGAGCTAATCGAGCCAGCGACACTTCTCTATTTGCTGTATTTATCTCATGCAGAATATTATTTTCATTATTTACTGAATGTAAGGTGAAGTATGAAACTGAACCTATTAACAAAATAAGTACTGAAAGTATAAAAAGTGTTCCAAATAGTTTGTTTTTAATGGTCATAATACTGTTTTTATCTTAAGGATTTGATCTCTGATCAATAAAGAGAAGATGGGCGTTATATTTCGCGGCATCATAGCATATGGAAAACAGAATTATAGTAAGGCTCTGAAAAGATAAGTTTTGGTTGTAAAGTAAGGTTTTTATACATGAACGAACTGTTCAAATATAAGACAATAGCGCACTAAAAGTGCAAATGAAGTACATAATAAGAACATCAATCATAAGTGACGGCAACGACTTCCCTCCGTCGACTATACAAACTTCCCTTTGTCACTCAAATTTGAACAGGGCTCAACTTTAGACTTTGAGACATTAGACTGTCAATCCATGCTAAGAAGTAAATTAGTACACCACTAAAGCTGGATAGAACTGAGAAAATAAAGAAATTGCTAAGATAGAAATAAACTAAAAAAACGTTATATGCTATACGAGCTAACATTCACAGAACTATATATACCAAAAGTGATTTTGTTTTTGAGCTACCAGTAACTCCCTTTTATATTCTATGTGAGTTTTTACAAGGAGTTACTTATCTAGGGAAGGTGTGAACAAGTCCACTGGCTTCAGCGAAAATTTAACTCGATGTCCGGCACGCCCTTTGGGACTTTCAGTGAAAAACAACAAAATTTCGTTTATTTCTACCTCCCTTATATAGAAGGTAGAAATAACACTAGGATCTAAAATTCTCCTGCTGCATCGACTAACGCATCCCACAGATACTCTGAACTGGAAATATCAGAAAGAAGGTAATATCTTTCGGTTTTTTCTGATATTACCTGTTTAAACACAACAGCATTAACACGAGCAACCGAAGTTTGAGCAATGCTACCCGACGGAAAAACAGATTCTCGTAAATCAACACCGCAGATTTTAGCAAATAAGTTCGCTAGCGTTCCTTTATCTCGTTCGTTAAAGGAAAAGAGTGCATGGCTATGCTGACAGAAAAGTCGGTAAACGTCGGGGCTATTTTTTGCCGCACTCTCCAAGGCTGCAATATATTCACTTTTGCTTTTTTGCTTAGGCTCAAATGTTTCATTCGAATCCGACTCAATATCCAATAGCCAAATTTCCGTAAAGCTCAATCGCAATACGGCAAAACCACCACTGAAAGTAGCTTGGTTTGGCTTTTCTGGGATAGTGACACCTTGCTCCCGCAAAAACGCAATGGCGCCTTTGCCACGAAATCCAATTCGCGCTTTTACAGTATGGTTCGATATCGTGACACCCGCGTTAGGCGAGACCTGTTGCTCTACTTCAACAACACTACGTCGTAGATGAGAGGCTGCACTTAGGTTGAAATCATTATTTAAAGCAGTCATATTTTATACCTCTTGACGGTCGTTGTTTGCATCGTAAAAAGGCAGCTTAACGACTTCAGCCATGACCACGGCGCCATTGTCTACCCGAATAGGAAACGTATTACCAACATCTTGCTGATCAATCCCCACAAAAGCCATGCCAATATTGGCGCCGATTGTACTGGAATATTCACTTGACGTTATATTCCCTGTGATGGCACACGTTGGATCGCGATCGTTTTCGAGCACGATATGCCCTTCCTTCGGTTTGATAGCGGAAGGTGGAAGCTTAAAGCCAACTAATTTACGAGTCTGCTTTCTTGCCATAACTATGTCGACTGATTTACGCCCCACAAAGAACGGCTTTTTACGGCTAATAGCCCAATCAAGTGACAACTCTCCTGGATGAGACATACCGTCAGTATCCTGACTCACAATGATATGGCCTTTTTCTAAACGTAAAAGGCGTTGTGTTTCAACCCCAAAAGGCTGCATCCCAAACTCTTCACCAGCAACCATAAGTAGATCCCAAAGAAACTCGCCAAACAAAGCCGGCATATGGATCTCGTAACCTAGCTCTCCTACAAACCCTACTCGCATCAATCTAACCGGAATGCCTTCTATTGTTCCTTCTCGGTACGCCAGATAAGGGAACGACTCATTACTGAAGTCAACGTCATTACACACTTTGTTCATCACGTTTCGAGCGATTGGCCCCGCGACATTTACAGCTG
Source organism: Marinomonas balearica (assembly GCF_004362145.1). GTDB lineage: Bacteria > Pseudomonadota > Gammaproteobacteria > Pseudomonadales > Marinomonadaceae > Marinomonas > Marinomonas balearica. Next base: position 64,485 of record NZ_SNXC01000017.1, on the reverse strand, counting down.
CAAAGGCTGAGGTTACGTTAGTAATATCGACGTCTAAACGCCACTGTGCATTCCACTTTGTCATTTCACGATACACAGCATCGACACCACTGGTGGTAGCAGTAACGTAATAATGATCGTCTGCTATTCGACAAGAGACGCCATCGTCAATAACCACCCCTTGCTCATTGGTTAATACTGCATAACGTGTTTTTCCAACAGGCTGTTTTAAAAATGCGAAGGTGTATATTCGGTTCATGAATTCCGCAGCGTCGGTTCCGCGAATTTCAAGACCTCCCAATGTACTAACATCAATCATCCCTACGCCGTTACGAACCTGTTGAGATTCTTGCTGAATAATCTTATCCCTATTTTTAGGGTCGCCATAGAATGCTGGGCGACGCCAAATACCAGCGGGAATCATGTGTGCACCAAGTTCAAGGTGTCGCTTATGCATCGGCGTGCGTTTTTGAGGGCTAAATATTCGCCCTGCAATGTTGGCCAGCTTCTCCGGAACAAAGGGAGGACGCGCAGTAGTCACCCCCGTTTCAGTAACCGTTCGATTAGTGGCATCGGCCACCAATCGAGCAGTAGGTAGTGCAGAATGACGCCCTTGGGACGGCCCCATTCCTACGGTAGAAAATCGTTTCACAAGCTGAACATCACGATATCCAAGTCGCGTGGCATTAACGATGTCTTTTGCTTGTAAATCTTCATCGAAATCAACGAAGTCTTTACCTTTAGGGTGTTTAAAAATAGGCCAATCAAAATTCGTTTGCTTAGTGCAAAGCACTTGAGTCGCTGTGTTGTGATTATTGTCTTCAAGCCCCAATGCAATCAGTGCTTTAGATGCCGCGTATTCGCCGTCTTTGACAACAAGCTCCAGCTCATGCACACCATTAACAGAACCGGCAATATGCAAACCATCAACAAGATTCGTTAAGGAGAACCGGGAACTCATATCATCGTAGCTAAGCTTCGCACCTGCCTGACACAACAACTGATATACAGGCATATAGCCCGCAGACATACACAACATATCGCATGGAATAGTAACGCCGCCCTCCGCAACTGCGCCTTTTCCAACGATCCCGCGCACGTCAACGGCAGCCAAATGACGTTTATCGGATGAAGGAATCGCTTCATAGACCGTCGCGTTATTTTGAATCGCGATACCTTTGGATTTCACCGCTTCTATCAATATCAGGTCATCTGCCTGTGCGCGCATGTCAATCAGCATAGGAACGGTAACACCATTTTCCGCTAACTCTAACGCGCACAAATACCCATCGTCATTTCCTGTTAAGACGACCGCTCGTTGCGCGGGCTTTATTGCATACTGAGACATTAAGCGCATCGCTGCGCTGGACATGACAACACCGGGGACATCGTTATTACGAAACACCACATGTTGCTCAAACGCTCCTGACGCAACCACACATTGTTTGGCGCGAACCTTATACATTCGAGTGCCTTGAATTACGGGCAGGTAATTATCAGTAAACCATCCGTTACACGTCGCATTCGTTAAGATTTGAACGTTTTCATGTTCCTCAATACGAGACACAAGTTTGTTACGAAGCGTGGCCGCTTTAACGCCCTCTACATCAAATCGATGATAGCTCAATGCACCACCAAGGATTGGGTTTTCGTCCACCAGCAAAACACTTGCGCCCGCATCCGCAGCTTTTAGTGCAGCGGCTAACCCAGCAGGTCCCGCGCCAATGACGGCGACATCGTGAAATAGATAGGCTTTGTCGTAATATTGATCTGTATCTTTATGAATCGGATCAAACGTTAAATCAGCAGTACCTAAACCTGCTTTTTTACGAATGAAGGGTTCCCATTTGTCCCATACACCTTTCGGTTTATAGAACGATCGATAATAGAAACCAACAGGCATAAAACGCCCCGCCAAACCCAATTTTTCGTCTTTGTCGTTTTCTAACGAACCGTTGTAGTTCTGCCCTTGGACTTTAAGCTGGTTAGACAAAGGCGTTCTGTCTGCAAGCACATTCGGCTCTGATGGAAGTTGCACCAGTGTATTGGCATCCTGCCCTGCCATGGTCAATGGACCACGAGGACGATGATACTTGAATGATCTAGACATAAGCCATTGATCATTTGCGATTAAAGCGCTGGCGATCGTATCGCCTTCAAACCCTTCATGTTCTATGCCTTCGAATTCAAACTTAACCGTTTTATCCCGGTTAATAAAAAGACCTTTTGGTGCGGATAAGCGGTTATTTATGCTCATTTTAGCCCCTCCGTTTGCAAAACTGGTGCAGGTTGATCATCAGGAGCGTTGAATTCAACACGTTCACTAAAAAGCTCGGATGAGTCATAGGTTTTAACAATTTCGTCACTCGCGGTGTGACGCTCAGCAATAAACCAATAACCTGATGGAGAATGAAACCACCATTCTTTGACGATGCGGATGTTGTTATCAGAGTAAAACACATAGTCTGCCCATTCTTTGTCTGAACAGGTCGCTTGGTTTGGCATAGGGCGGACTTCCCCACCGTAGACAAACTCACTGATGTTACGTGGTCCGTTTAGCGGACAATTCATTAATTTCATGAGTCACTGCTCCTCACATCTCATTTAATTAGTGGCTCGCAGCCGTTGCACCCATTTCGTTAACCTGACGGAACTCATCAAATCGATCCATTGAAAATGGTGCGATAAGATCGGGCACCTTGCCTCCTGAAGCGACCAGTTCCGCCATCGTTTTTCCGCATATTGGCGTTGATTTAAAGCCCCATGTACCCCAACCGGCATCAAGATAATAATTTTCAACAGGACTTAACCCCATAATCGGGCTGTAGTCCGACGTCATGTCGGTGATACCTGCCCATTGACGCATGAGCTTTAGATTTGCCATAAACGGAAACATTTCAACCGCATGAGCCAGCAGACTTTCTTTAAGGTCGAGCGTAGAACGAGTGTTATACAACGGATAAGGATCTGAGCCCCCACCAAAAACGATCTCTCCACGGCCCGTTTGCTGTACGTAACAATGCAATGCAGACGAACTTACCAAAGGATCAAGAAACGGTTTTACCGGTTGAGTGACCATCGCTTGCAATGGATAGGTCGTGATCGGCATTTTAATTCCAGCCATTGCCGCAACAAGCGAACTGTGTCCCGCCACCGCTTGTATCACGCAATCACAATGAACAGTTCCGCGATTCGTTTTAACTCCGGTTGCTCGACCCTTTTCAACAATGACATCAACGACTTCTGTTAGTTGGTGTAGTTCAACACCTCGTTGGGTCGCACCTTTAGCGTAACCCCATGCAACGGCGTCATGGCGTGCTGTTGCGCCATCAATATGCCAAAGCCCCGCCAACACAGGCATGTCTGCAGGGTTCATATTCAATGTAGGAACCAGTTCTTTAATCTGTTGAGGGTCAATCAGTTCCGTTCGTCCACCGAAGTGCTTATTGACTTCAGTACGTTGTCGAAATGAGCGCACGGTGGCATCAGTATGCGCCAGCGTCAGTTGCCCACGAGATGAATACATGATGTTGAAATCAAACTCATTCGAAAGCCCCTGAAATAGATCCACGGATTCTTTGTAGAATTTAACGCCTTCTGAAGTGAGGTAGTTCGAGCGAATAACCGCGGTGTTTCTAGCAGTATTCCCGCCACCGAGATAACCTTTTTCTAATATCGCAATGTTAGTAATGCCGTGATACTTCGCTAAATAGTACGCCGTGGCGACGCCGTGTCCGCCACCACCAATGATCACAACATCGTAGTGTTTTTTAAGCTCAGACGGCGATGGCAGGTCTGCGTCTTGCTCGAAAGGATAGTCATTTTTAAGACCGTATTTCAGTAATGAAAAAGGCATCGCTTACATCTCCGTCTGCATTTGAGCTGAAAAGGGTTTATTGGTCGGTAAGTTAATTTGATTTTTAGCTGCGGTTAATGTGTTTTGCATCAAACACGCGATCGTCATGGGCCCTACTCCGCCGGGCACAGGGCTCAGCGCTGACGCAACACCAGAAACAGAGTCAAACTCAACATCCCCTACTAGTTTTCGTTTTCCATCTCGGCTTATTGCATTGATTCCCACATCAATGACAACAGCCCCTGTTTTCACCCAGCTCGACTTAACCATTTCAGGTTGGCCGACTGCAGCAATCAATATGTCGGCTTGTTGGCACAATGACTCAATATTTTGAGTGCGAGAATGAACAACTGTGACCGTGCAATTGGCTTGCAACAATAACTGTGCCATTGGCTTGCCAACGATATTAGAACGCCCGATCACCACAGCGTGTTTTCCAGAGAGGCCACTTAGACAGTCGCCAAAATGTTGACGCAACATCAGCATGCAACCGAGTGGCGTACACGGCGTTAGACTCGCCTCTCCTGTACCAAGACGTCCGACATTTTGAGGGTGAAATCCATCTACGTCTTTTTCAGGCGCAATGGATTCGATCACCTTTTTCTCACAAAGGTGAGAAGGCAACGGCAACTGAACCAATATTCCATGAACATTTGGGTTGGAATTTAACTGCTCAATCACACCATCTAACTCGGATTGAGAGCAGTCTTCACTGAGGTAATGCTCAATTGAGTTAAGCCCCGCTTCTTTTGCGCGTTTTACTTTACTCGATACATACACCTGACTCGCTGGATCGTGGCCGACTAGAACCACGGCCAGACCGGGAACCACATTATGGCTCGCTTTAAACTGTTCAACCTCTTTAGTCAGTCCCTGAATAAGACCATTCGCAAGACGTTTCCCGTCAATTCTATCCGCCACGTTGCCACCTTATCTAAACTGTCGTTTGGTTTTCTGCTTCATTACCTAAAAGACGTATTGAAGGTTATTTAAAAACAATCGTTTTATTGCCGTACATGAATACACGATGTTCTAAGTGCATACGCACCGCATTTGCTAAAGCAACGGTTTCCGTATCGCGCCCAACGGCCACGAGACGCTCAGATGAATAAGTATGATCAACAGGCTGAACCGCTTGCTCAATGATTGGGCCTTCATCTAAATCTGAAGTGACATAATGTGCGGTCGCACCAATTAGCTTAACGCCACGTTCATGGGCTTGGTGGTAAGGCTTAGCACCTTTGAAACCGGGTAGAAAAGAGTGATGGATATTAATCGCACGACCGTGCAATTTTTTACACAAGGAATCCGAAAGAATTTGCATATAGCGAGCCAATACAACCAAATCGGTATTGGTCTCTTCAACAATTTGCATCAATGCATCTTCTTGATCGAATTTATTCTCTTTGGTCACAGGCAAATGGACAAAACGAATACCTTCGCGCTCCGCCATAGATCGTAGGTCTTTATGATTTGAAACAATGGCTGTGATTTCCATCGGAAGCTCACCTTTACGGTGACGATAAAGCAGATCATCCAAACAGTGATCAAACTTGCTGACCATTAGTAGCACCCTGACTGGCTCATCCATATCATAGATACTCCAATCCATATTAAAGCGCGAAACTTGATCATCCAAACCTGCTCGAATACTGCTAATAGAATTATCATCAGACTCGACCTTACACAGAGCACGCATGAAGAAGCGTTGGGTGTCTTCATCATCGTATTGATGCATTTCAGAAATATAGCACCCGTGATCTGCCAAATAGGTAGAAACGGACGCCACGATTCCACTTGTTGCATCACATGAGGCTTTCAGTACGAACTCTTTCGGTTGAGACATGAATCACTCCTCTAAATCTTTAAATACATATATGAATAAACTTTTTGTACTTATCACTTTAAATACAGGTTTAAATTCAATATATTGAAATAAATTTTATTTTGAAAACAAAATCACAATATTTAAGTAACTATCACCTAATTTTATTCAAATATGAAAAATATTTTTACATGAGGAAGAAAATGCCGGAATCCACCAACAATAAGGTGCCTGATTACTACGTACCAGCATTGGCACGAGGGCTTCAAATCATCGAAATGTTTGATAAGGAAAATCGAGTATTAAGCACTCAAGATTTTGCAGACCAACTAGGAGTAAGCGCATCATCAACGTATCGTATTGTTCAAACCTTATTGGACATGGGGTATCTGAAAAAAGTCACACGCAATGCTTACGAACTGGGACCGCAGGTTGTTTCCAGAGGCTTTGCTTTTTTGGCGGGGAAAGATCTTGTCGACATTGCTGCTCCTCACTTAAACGCACTGCGCGACAATACTTCTATCTCTTGTCATTTGGCCATACGTGATGGGTTAGACACTGTCTATATCTACCGAGCGCAAGCTGCACAGCGTTTATCAGTAAATATGCCTGTCGGCGCTCGATTACCTTGCCATTCGAACGCCATGGGAAGATTACTATTGCAGCAGTTAAGCGACATTGAGTTCAATGCAATGTATCAGACCATTCAACTAGACCGTTATCCAGGACCTCACCCTCAAAGCCTCCCAGAACTGAAAACACTGTTAAAAAAAGAGTGGCATCAAGGATATTCTAGTAACCGATCTGACAACGCTACCGCAATCGCCGTACCTGTGACCAATTATTTAGGGAAAACCGTTGCTGCGATCAACATTTCTGGCGCGGACCAAATCATGAACAATCAGGAACAATTTGAAGAAGCAAAAACATTATTGCTGGAAACGGCAAAGGCTATTTCAAAAGAAACACCTTAAAAGATAAAGCGAGATAAGAAAAAGAAAAGAATCGAAAAGAAAAATTTAGGGTGAACATCCATGTTCCATATACATTTAAAGGGGTAAATGAATATGTTGTGTTTAGCGTTTAGCGAACTGAACAGGGCGGATCGTTAAAGACGCTTTTGAAAGACTTACAACACACTTAACGATCTTGCGGATTCCCGCTTTAATCCACTTTGCGAACAACAAATGAGCTTCTAGTTGAGCATGAAAAAAGTCTAGCTCAATATCAGATACATGAGCATTTGATTTTGGTTTAGCTAGGTAATAGTCGTTATTTAAATTCATTTGTGGCTCCAATATGGTGAATTTGATTGGAGACGATCATATCTTGATAAGATATATCTGCTCTCGTTGTCATTAAGAGGCATAATATCGACAAGCAATTAGCATAACAAACGATATAATCTTAGGTAATAGATTATTTTTTCTCACCTTATTAAACTGACGACGAAAAAAAATGCACCTCCCTATAAAGAAAGTGCATTCTTACGAGCAACACCCTGTTAGACCACCATTAACGCATCACAAATGGATTTCCCATCGGCTCACTGGAAGTACTGATCCAAGTCGTTCGTATACGAATATAATCTTGAATAGCCTGTATCCCGGCTTCTCGCCCATACCCTGATTGATTCACTCCACCGAAAGGAGCAATAGGCGAAACCGCTCGATACGTATTTACCCAACAAATACCGGACTGAATTTTTTGCGACACTCGCATAGCTCTGGACAAGTTTTCCGTAAAAAGGCCAGATCCTAGTCCAAATTGAGAATCGTTGGCTAGCACAATTGCCTCTTCCTCGGAGTCAAAACAAGCAATAGACAGAACGGGGCCAAACATTTCAACTTTTAGGGTTTCAATATCGTCGGTGGGACACTCAACAATCGTCGGTTCAAAATAATGTTCGGATCCAAGGTCTGACAGTCGCTGGCCACCGCTTAATATTTTGGCACCTTGCTCCTTCGCTTTCACAAGGGTGGATTCAATGCACTCAATTTGAGCCATAGTACACAAAGGCCCAATATGCGTTGCTGAATCAAGCGGGTTACCTACTACAATTTGCTTGGTTTTTTCCAGCAATAAGGCGATGATTTTGTCATAAAGTGGCCTTTGTACGTAAACGCGAGATCCTGCGACACAAGACTGACCCGAGGCTCCAAAGTTACCGGCGATAATGCCGTTTGTTGCGCTTTCTAAATCCGCATCATCAAACACTAAAATTGGAGACTTCCCGCCCAGTTCAAGCGATGTGACCGCAAAATTATTCGCCGTATTACGAACCACATGTTTTGCGGTTTCCGGCCCTCCGGTAAACGCCAATCTGTCGATATCTGGATGGGATGTTAAAGGAATCGCACAGCCTTCGGCATCTCCCGTAATAACCGACACAACACCATCCGGAAAACCTGCTTCGCCGATTAGTTTAGCAAATTCTAAAATCGCAGCGGGGGCGACTTCTGATGCCTTTATCACCACAGAGCAACCCGCAGCCAATGCTGGAGCCAGTTTCGTCGCGGTAAGAAACATTTGAGCATTCCACGGGACAACCGCGGCGACCACTCCAATGGGTTCCGGCTTGGTAAACACATGCATATCTGGCTTATCAATTGGCAATGTTTGCCCTTCGATTTTGTCAGCAAGCCCAGCATAATAACGATAGTAATTTGCAACATACTTCGCTTGAGACATGGTTTCGGCTGCCAGTTTGCCGCTGTCGGTCGTTTCAATCTCCCCAAGCGTTTGCGAATGCTGTTCCAATAGATCAGCCAATTTATACAGCAAGGCTCCTCGCTGGGTTTGCGTTAATCCACCCCAGTTAGATTGAGACAATACGCGACGCGCCGCTTTTACAGCACGATCGACATCGTCTACTTCAGCACAAGCAAATGTTGCCCATTTCTGCCCTGTGGCAGGGTTAATGGAATCAAATACCCTACCTTCTTTTCCCTGCACCCATTCCCCGTCGATTAGCAACGGATAATGAGGATAGTTTTGCTCCGACATAAATTACTCCTTAACTGAATGCAGGCATGACTTCATCAATGAATCGGCGCAATGAGATTTCTTTCTCGCTACGGCTCATACCGGAGTCGGACCAGTATGAGAACTCATCGTATCCTAGATCTTCATAATGCTTCAAACGCTCAATAATTTGCTTTGAAGTACCAATCATTAAGTCTTTGCGGATAGCTTCTTTCTTATAGAAAGGATGATTTTCAATTTCGTCTTTTGTTAAAGACTCAATCAGACCATGATTGATGGGTCTTTCATTTTTAAACCATGCACCAAAATAACAATAAAATTCATGTAATTTCGCTGCGGCACGATCTAACTCGGACTCGTCATTTGCAACATAAGCATGTTGTAAAATCATGATTTTGGTACGACGATCGAATTTATTACACGCCTCATTGTACTTAGCTATTAGGGTCTCGACTTCATCCAGACCTTGCCAAAGGGGGGTTACTTGTACATTACAGTGGTTACTGAGAGCAAATTCATGACTGTTAATATCGCGCGCAGCGACCCAAATTGGCGGACCATCTTCGGTAAGCGGTTTAGGAGCCGAAGTCGTTTTAGGAAATTGGTAGTGCTTGCTGTCCTGTGTGTGATTTCCTTTCCATAAACCTTTTATCGCTGGCACCATTTCACGGAGGCGTTCGCCGGCCTCCCATGCATCAATGCCCCCTTGAACCATGCGTTCATATTCAAACGAATAAGCACCACGAGCGATACCAAGCTCTAGCCGTCCCCCCGTCACGATATCCGTCATCGCAGCTTCTCCAGCAAGCTTTATCGGGTTCCAATACGGAGCAACGACCGTTCCCGTTCCAAGACGTACATTCTTAGTGCGGTGTGATAGGTCAATCAGGTTTAAGAAAGGATTGGGAGCAATGGTAAAATCCATTCCATGGTGCTCACCCGTCCAGATGGTGCTCATACCACCTTCGTCAGCTATTTGGCACAACGAAATAAACTCATCATATAAATCTTGCTGACGCTGATGTTCGTCAACACGCTCCATATGAGCAAAAAGTGAAAATTTCATCGCACCTCTCCTTCTTTTTCATTACCAATATACAAACGAAATACGCCATTTTGTTTTTCTTCTACATAGCGCGACACCATCGACGCGATGTCTGAAGAAGCAAAAGTAACGCCACTTAACGCGTCAAATGACACAAATTCGCACTCTGCAACATCGCATTTTGAATTTGCTTCGGCTCGGTAGTAGGCACTAAAACTGCCAGTTTGGCTTTTTTCATATACGGAGAAAACCTGACCTACCTCGGCACTGATCCCGATCGAATGGAAGTATTCTTTTAATGAGGATTGTGAAGAGCGCCCCGCTGCCATGGATGTTTCTGGCAAGCTATATCCTTCAGAGGTTTTTTTGAGTAATAGAGCATCTTGATATTCCACTAAGCTTCCGACTTGAGCGATAGCCGCGTCAGTATGTTCTTCCGCTTTGTGCTCCATCCCTAGGCTGAAATACCCGCCTTTCGCGTAGCCTAATCCAAATTTCTCAGAACTTGAGAACCCTTTTACTTCACCAATAAGAAGCAAATGATCGCCAGCAGGCACTTTTTGGAATGAAGAACACGAAAAATGCGTAACCGCTCCGTCTATCAATGGAGAGCCAAACTCATCTTCGTGCCACGCGACTTGAGCAAAACGATCGCCTTTTGAACCTGCAAAAATATTGGATGCGTCTTGCTGATCTTCGGCCAATATACTTACGGCAAAATGATCACACGACTCAAAGATATCATAGCTTGATAACCTCGTTGCAGGGCACACCAACAATAATGGCGGATCCATAGAAACAGAGGTAAAAGAATTCGCAGTAAAACCGACTTTTTCGCCACTTTTACTGACGGCGGTAACAATCGTTACGCCCGTTAAAAACGATCCGAAAGCATTACGTAATTCGCGTACATCAAAATCACTCATAAAAACCTCCTATGCTGAATTAAAACAGCGCTTAGAGAATTCGATCACTAATGGGTTTATTTCATCTGAATGGGTCATTGGAGCCATGTGGCGAGCTTGCTCAACAACATAAACTTGCCCGCTCGGGCACAACTGGGCCATTCGAGACGACATTAAGGGAGAAGAATTTGGATCTCCTTCGCCAGTTATAAAAAGAGTTGGCAAGGCTAGATTTTCAAGATCGGTGTCTAACGGGCCATCATTCATACAAAATATTTCATACGCTTGGCTATAACCGTCTAGGTTGGCCTGACTCAACCATTGAGCACAAAGTTCAGCGTTTATTTTGCTTTCTCCCTCAAGAGGGAAATCAAACCAGCGTTTTACCGGTGCAGTGACATCCAAACTGTCGATGTCTTGTTTTATTTCTTGAACTCGCTCATAAACTGCGCGCTTTGCAGCTTCTGAACGCTGATACACTGAGTTCATTGCGATGATACCTCGACAACTTTGTGTGTTTCGAATACCAAAATTTAACGCAATCATTGACCCCATAGAGTGCCCTGCAATTACAACAGGCGCTTGGATGTCGCACTCAATCCATTTAGCAATCACATCTGTGTAGGCTGAAATCGACGTGCACTCAGGCATCAATTCACTTTCTCCGTGTCCTGGCATATCGACCAGGTACACGGTGAATTGCTCAGCTAAAACGTCCAATTGTCGGAACCAAGCTTCCAACTTCAACCCCACACCATGAATTAGGACAAGTGGATCACCTTGCCCTAATGTCACATACGACAGTCCTGTAATGGACTTAGACCGCTGCGGGATTTTCAATGTCATGTCCCAACTCCTTAAGCTCTTGATAGCGATCACCGATTCTATGATGAGGACGACCGCCCGAAGAGCCGCCTAAAACAACGACGATTTCATCGGCACACGGCGCATCATTAATATTGAATTGCAGTGTTAAGTAATGAGAGCGGCGTCCCCCATCGTTTTTATCCATCATTGGAACAGAAATAGGCGCATTTGCCGGCCCACGAGTATTGGTAAACGACAAGAATGACTTAGCCTCTACCGCTTCACGATAGAAATTTCCGAAATGTAAGGTGTGAATCAGTGCGGAGGCGTGTTCAATTTCGCCGTTTAACCCAACGACTGCCGCTTTACCAAATGCTTCTATGTTTTCAGCGCCACCCGCCAACTCGCAGATTTTGTTCGTTAGCAGTTCACCCAGTTGTGGGCCGTAATCTCGTACAACAGGGCGCAAATCTTCAACGTATTGACCTGCCCACGGGTTTTTTACAACAGCAGCAACTGCAAACATACGCAGAGGCTTCTCTGCTTCTTTAAAACCCTCAATGAAAGTTTCTTCTTCAAAGCTCACTATTTTTCGAATTTCTAAACTCATACTCAATTCCTAACAGTTGTATTTTGTCGGTGTATCAATGACCTCTTTATCGTTATGCAGCCTCGAACTTCGTGAGAAGTTAAGCGTGCGATAAAGACAAACGCACTAAAGACAAAGAGTGACAACACAGTCACGATGTCATATGGTATACCATAATATGGAAACATAAACATACTATCTAATATTGTGCAATCATAAATGTGCTAAAATCGCTCTACTATTGATTTGTATTGAGGAAGGAAAAGTCGAATGTTAAAGGTCGAGCGCCCGAAAACACTCAAAGAAAATGCCTTAGAATCTTTAAGGGACGCAATTACCGGGAATGTGCTAAAACCAGGAGCCCGACTAGTTGAACGCAATTTGTGTGAAACAATGGGAGTGAGCCGAACCGTCGTAAGAGAATGCATCCGGCACTTAGAAAGCGAACGGCTCGTGGTTGGCATTCCTAATTCTGGTTTTGTCGTCGCATCCCTGAGCGAAGACGAAATAAAAGAAATATACGAAATCCGTGCTCTTCTTGAATGTTCAGCAGTGACAGCCTGTTGTGAGAAAGCCTCGAAAGACGTTATCGATACTCTGTACCAACTGCAAAAAGAAATTGCATCTTCGCTTGAAAAAGATGACATAAAAACAGGGCTTGTACTGACAACAGAGTTTTACGAGCTCATCTTTAAAACCGCCGAACGACATGTTTCTTGGGATCTCGTCGCGCAGCTAAATTCTAGAATATCAAGATTGCGAGGGTTAACTCTCAGCACAAGTGGTCGTAAAAAGTCAGGACCTAAAGACCTTTACGACATTGTAAAAGCGATGGAAGAAAAGAACGCAAAAAAAGCAGGCGATATCTGCGCTAGACACTTAAAGGAAGCATACGAAATAACCACTCATCTTGATCAGAACGGTCAAAAAGGTTAAGCCGATGAAAAAAGCGAGATAAAGATACACTCAACCGCTTAAACCCTCTCGACTTGATCGCTACTTTCTCTAATGAGATGAAAACAACGGAGGCTGATTTTCAGCCTCTTTCAATCACTATGAGGTAACAGATGAACAAAGAACGATTTGAACTAGGCTTGGAACAACGTAAATCGACTTTAGGTGCGGAATACGTTGAAAACAATCTTGCAAAAGCAGATGACTTTAATCGCCCTTTTCAAGAAGCAATGACAGAGTGGTGCTGGGGATTCGGTTGGGGTGACGATGCCATTGAGCCGAAAACACGCTCTATGATGAATCTAACCATGATAGCTGCGCTTGGAAAGATGGAAGAATGGGAACTCCACCTTAATGGAGCCATCAATAATGGCGTCTCTCTTGAAGAAATTCGCGCGATCATTCATAGCATCGCCATCTACTGCGGGGTTCCTCAAGGAGTAGAGTGTTTCCGACTCGCTCGACCAATTCTTACTGAACGTGGGCTGTTAGCCGCAAAGGATTCAGAATAAAAGAGGTGTGATTTTATGAAAGGATATTGGATCGCTTTTGTTGATGTTCATAACCAAGATCAATATCAAGATTACCTCGCTTTAGCGCCAGATGCGCTAAAAAAATACGGTGCAAAAATGCTATCAAGAGGTGAAAACGTTACCGTTATTGAAGGGTTTGATTCTGCACCTGATCGTGCCGTTGTATTTGAATTTGATACCTACGAAACAGCGTTAGCCTGTTACCAGTCTCCTGAGTATCAAGCCGCAAGAGAGCACAGAAAAGATTGCTCTCACGCCCATATTCTTATTATGAAGGGACTCGCGTAAATTCCGCCCAACATTGGGCAAATAACATTTGTCCGTTCACCATCAACCGTGCTCACTTAAATGGCACGCTACTGTGTTACTGCTCGATGAACGATCATCGAGCCCCCTCTTTTTCCCAATTTTCTAACACGATCGAAAATACTTTGATCAATGAAATTTAAGTACATAAAAAAAACCACATCAGTACTTGCATAAAAAATGGTATACCATATTATGGAACTTCAAGGTTATTTTTCACTCAACTAAAAACACCAATAAGAGTGCTAATAATCATGTATCCAGTGGCAACAACCATTGCATCAATTGTTTCAAACCAAAAACTATTTAAAAGCACAAAAGGAACAGAACATGATGATGAACACAATACGAGGAGCGATCATTGCCGCAGCATGCTGCGCAGGCGTTACTCAAGGTTATGCACAAGAATCCGTAAACTTTGTCAGTTGGGGCGGCTCTACACAAGACGCTCAAAAAGAAGCTTGGGCAACCCCTTTCACAGGTAAAACAGGCATCAAAGTCATTCAAGACGGTCCAACAGACTACGGCAAACTAAAAGCCATGGTAGAAAGTGGCAACGTTCAGTGGGACATAGTCGACGTAGAAGTTGATTTCGCCTACCGTGCAGCGAAAGAAGGCCTACTTGAACCGCTTGATTTCTCCATTATCGATAAATCAAATATCGACCCTAGATTCGTATCCGATTACGGTATCGGCTCCTTCTATTTCTCATTCGTACTCGCGTACAACATGGGCAAAATTTCAGGTCAACCAGCGGGATGGTCAGCATTGTTCGATACTGAAACCTTCCCCGGCAAGCGAGCACTTTACAAATGGCCAAGCCCTGGCGTAATCGAGTTAGCCTTACTTGCTGATGGTGTTTCCGAATCCGATCTATACCCTCTTGATCTAGATCGTGCGTTCAAAAAGCTTGATACCATCAAAAAAGACATTATTTGGTGGGGTGGCGGTGCTCAATCTCAGCAGTTGCTAGCCTCAGGCGAAGTGTCAATGGGACAATTCTGGAACGGTCGTATGTTTGCCCTGCAAGAAGACGGCATACCAGTAGGCGTGAGCTGGGAACAAAACCTTGTAATGTCTGATTTCCTAGTCATTCCAAAAGGCGCTAAAAACAAAGATGCTGCAATGAAATTTTTAGCCTACTCCACCAGCGCACAAGGTCAGGCAGATTTTGCTGAATTAACGGCATTTTCTCCGATCAACAAAGAAAGCGATTCTATGATCAGTGAAGACTTAATGGCATTTATGCCAACAACTTACGCTGATGATCAGGTGTCTCTAGATTATAAATATTGGGCTGAGCATGGCCCAGATATTGCTAAAAGCTGGAATGAGTGGCTACTGAAATAGACCTTAATAAGCTTCGGTTTTAACTTTGGTTTTATTGCCCTGATAGCGACTTCATTATCAGGGCAATTCATCAGTCCACTGTTTTAGGAAGGCCTGCGCCATCCTGCTTTGTCCAGAATTAAAAGCCCAGTATTAAGAGAACTCCATCTGCACGATACACATCGTATAGCACTGTTTTCACGCTTTAAGGTACGCAACCATGTATATGACTTTGTCGAGAAAAAAGTGGCGGGAAGGTACTCTATTAATCCCTATTCTGCTGTTTTTATGTGTATTTTTTCTCATCCCCCTAGCAGGTCTTTTACTCAGAAGTTTAACTGAGCCAAGTTTCGGCTTGCAAAACTTTGAACAACTTCTAGCCACATCGACCTATGTTCAAGTTCTTTCTAACACCTTTCTCGTAGCCACTCTGGTGACCGTTATTTCACTCGTGCTCGGTTTCCCTCTCGCTTGGTGCATTACGCTCATGCCAAATGGCTGGGGACGCTGGCTTCTGGGTGTGATTCTCTTGTCAATGTGGACAAGCTTGCTTGCTCGAACGTATTCATGGTTGGTATTGCTTCAAACCTCCGGTGTTATAAATAAAACCTTAATGGCGATTGGGATTATTGACGAGCCCATCACAATGGTTCACAACCTAACCGGCGTAATTATCGGTATGAGCTACATTATGATCCCATTCGTTGTTTTGCCTTTGCAGGCGTGTATGAGTGCGATCGATCCAATGGTTTTGCAGGCAGCTTCGATTTGTGGCGCGCCAGCACGCACCGTTTTCTTTAGAATTTTCTTACCTCTTTGTAAGCCCGGTCTATTTTCAGGCGCTTTAATGGTGTTTGTTATGTCATTGGGTTACTACGTTACTCCGGCATTACTAGGAGGCGTTGAGAACATGATGTTGCCTGAATTTATCGTTCAGCAAATCCAAACCTTCTTAAATTGGGGGCTTGCAAGTGCGTCGGCCGCATTGCTCATCATTCTAACGATTGTGATGTTTTACTTTTATCTGAAAGTACAAACAGATTCACCCGTTTCAACAAATACAGGAGCCTAGTTATGCTACTTTCTCAAGGTTCTATGGGATGGAAGCTTAAATCATCGCTGTATGTAATCACTGGCGCGATTGCGGCTTTTTTAGCGCTCCCTATCTTCTTTATCGTTGCTTTGTCGTTTGGCTCGTCTCGTTGGTTGGTGTTTCCACCGCCAAAATGGACGTTAAAATGGTACGAAAAGTTTTTTGAAAACCCACAGTGGATCGACTCGGCAATGACAAGCCTCCAAGTCGCTTTGCTGACATCCGTTATCGCAACACTAATCGCGCTGCCTGCGTCGTTTGCTTTAGTACGCGGAAAATTTAAAGGTCGGGACTACTTATACAGCCTTTTTACCCTTCCGATGATTGTCCCTGTGGTGATCATTGCAGTCGCCGTTTATGGCGTCTTTTTAAACTTAGGCCTAACAGGAACGCTGTTTGCTTTTGTCGTGAGTCACGTCATTGTTGCTTTACCGTTCGCCGTCATCTCGATTATCAATTCATTACGCTTATTCGATAAATCCATTGAAGACGCGGCAGTAATCTGTGGAGCACATCGTCTACAAGCCATTTTCAAGGTGACTTTCCCTTCTATTAAACCGGGTATCTTCGCAGGCGCTCTATTCGCCTTTCTTGTTTCATGGGATGAGGTTGTAATCAGCGTCATGATGGCCAGTCCAGAATTGCAAACACTGCCAGTAAAAATGTGGTCGACATTACGACAAGATCTTACACCTGTCATCGCGGTTGCATCGACCCTTCTTATTTTTCTTTCTTTAATCATTATGGTTATGGCTGGCCTTGCCCGTCGATACAGCAACCGTTAACCACTCACTAGGAGAATCGATATGAGCTTACAAACAAACAACGGCACTTCTTCCCATTCCCCTTTAGTGTGTTTACAGTCTCTAAACAAGGAATACGGCAACTTTACCGCGGTTGATCACATCAATCTAAACATTCAAAAAGGTGAGTTTCTTACCTTTTTAGGCTCCAGTGGGTCTGGTAAAAGTACGACGCTGTCTATGATTGCTGGGTTCGAAACACCGACCTCTGGCGAAATATTATTAAACGAACATTCGCTTATTCAAATTCCATCGCACAAACGCGGTATAGGAATGGTGTTTCAACACTACTCCCTGTTCCCTCATATGAACGTGCGTGACAATATTGGCTTCCCTTTAGATATTCGAAAGATCCCAAAAGCGGAACGAGATAAGAAAGTCGATGACATTCTAAAGCTGGTTCAATTAGAAACATTTGCAGATCGTCGCCCTTCCATGCTTTCAGGAGGTCAAAAGCAACGCGTTGCGATTGCTAGAGCACTTGTATACGAGCCAGATATATTGCTGATGGATGAACCATTAGGAGCCTTGGATAAAAAACTACGAGAAGACTTGCAAGATGAGTTGCGTTTACTCCATAAAAGACTTGGCATCACCATCATTTACGTCACACACGATCAGGATGAAGCCATGCGTTTATCAGAGCGCATCGCAATCTTCAAAGAAGGTAAAATCGTTGGTTTAGGCACAGGCAAAGACTTATACCGTAAACCACCCAATGCCTTTGTTGCGTCTTTCTTAGGAAGCTCTAACTTCCTAAAAGTAAAAGTAAGTGGGCCTAACTCTGCCACATTTGAAGGACAAACAATCCAGTTAGACAGCGAGCACGACGTTCCATTTAATCAACAAGCACTGCTTATGATTCGCCCTGAAAACCTTCAGGTTCTTAGCGAAGACCAAGCAACGCAGTCTCCCATACAAACCGATGAGAACGAGGCGTTTGGTACGGTTAATGAATCCGTCTTTTTAGGGGAGAGCCTGACATGCAGTATCACTACTGCCGACGGGTCTTTGGTCACGAGTAAATCCATTGCGACAGACCTTCCAGAAATTGAACCCGGAGCCAAAGTTCGATTGCGTTGGAAAGTTCAGCACAGTTCAGTGTATTCAAAATGGGAACGCAGTGACATTGAGAAGGACGCTTCTTAACTAGAAGGCTTTTGTTATCCAACGCACTCTGCGTTCGTATGAGTTCCATTAGAGAAGAAGATTTCGAACGAATATCATACGACCCAAAGTGCGCTTCTTGCCTCCGTTCCGCGTACGTTAACCTTTCTGATATTTCATTTTAACGATCATCTTCGTTAAATTCTCAAATGTCTCCGCTGTAGATTCTAACAATAGCTTGTTTGAGAGCCATTTCGGTATTGCACCAGCAGCGCTTCCACGACCTTGATACGATATTTGGACACGCTGATCGCTTATCGTTTTAATACGCCACATACCAGACACTTGCTCCATCCGAACGTAGGCAGGATCTTGAGGGAAATCTTGCCCTACATCGGTCACTTCGATTCGATAGCCTTTTCCGTCTCCATCAGACACAACATAAGAGTACGTCACCATATCTCTATCCCGCACAGGCCACGGCGCATTGTAATAGGAATGAACTAATCGCTCTTTTATTGACGGGCGAGCTTTCACCACAACGGCTTTGCAGTTTGCTATCCACTGAGAAGCAGCGTCGGTATCCTCCAGAAGCTTAAGCAATGCGTCTGGCTTAGACCTCACCGTCGCAATCGCTTTGACCTCTAGACCTACCTCCGTTAGCCGCGAATACACAGCCACTGAGGTGCTTTTTGAATATAGCTTCCATTCTTGCGAGTATGCACTTGCAGTAAAAAGCAGCAAGCAAAAACCCACTCCATTGAATCTTATGTTTTTTAAGATGAACGACATGAATAGAGTAAACTCTGGCCAAGTATCAAGATTAACGTACTCGTCGGCACATTCTTAAACAAGCACTAAAACGACAAATCTCTGCCTTCATTCAGGTATTGCTTAAAAAGACCATGGAAATGTGAAACAAAAAATAAGGCAAAAAAAACCACGCCGTTAAGCGTGGTAAAATTTGGGTAATGAGGCGAGATCAACCCTTCTAAGCGTTTCCAAGGAATCACCTTATCCATTTCTAAAAGAAAGCGTTCGCGTTTTGTTTGTTTACGCTTGCAGTTATGTTCGGCATCGGAAAAGCTGAGTTGATCCATGGTATTGTTCCAAGTCGAAAGAAATAAAGAGAATCATGCCATAAGTTCGTCTTTTTTCAGAGGTTCCTTAGAAAAGTGATAAACCACCCAAATTACTGACTGATATTGGGCTTTTCAGAATGTTAAGGCATGCAGCTCTACTTGATCGCATGTTTCCTAGGGTTTGAAAAACAAGAGTGGGCCAACATGAAGCTGGCCACAATTGCTCAACTAAGACTTTGCTCTGCGTAGACGGCGAAAAATTGGTACGACGCACAATATCAGACATAGACCAAAAAGCACTTTAGAAAGCGGAGATGCAATAAGTGCTGTGAGATCACCTTGATGGATCAACATTGTCAGTCGCAGGTTTTGTTCAATCATGTTTCCAAGAACGAGACCCAAGACAATCGGTGCAAGTGGGAAGTCCAGACGATTGAGAATATAGCCAACTATACCCATTCCGAACATAATCCATACATTGAACATGTCATTGGATAGTGCATAAATCCCAACGAGTGTCAGGCACATGATCATTGGCGCAAGGATCACTTGTGGTAAGCGCATTACTTGAGAAAATAGACGTGTCGCAATATTTCCACCCAGTGCAAAGAGCATGAAAGAAGTAAAGAGCATCTGCCACATAAAGCCGTAAACAATGTCCGGTGTATCGCGGAATAATTGCGGACCAGGCTGTAAGCCATGTACCAAAAGACCTGCGAGTATCACTGCAGAAACGCCACTTCCTGGTACTCCTAGAACCAAGGCGGGGATCATTGCGGCAGAGTTGTCCGAGTTGTTGCCGGTTTCCGCAGCTGCGACGCCGCGAATATCACCTTTTCCAAAAAGTTCTGGGTTCTTGGCTGTCCGGCGAACTTCATTGTAAGCGAGAAAAGCCGCCATCGACCCACCTGTCGCAGGTAATATACCGACACCAATACCGATCAGGGATGAGCGCAACCATGTAGGCAATAAGTACTTGAAATTTTTAAAGAATCCATCGTCAGGATGACCTTTGATTTCGATTCGTTCTGTATTTTCGCTGTATCGTTTTTCAATCATTCGAATGGCCGGCGGGATTGCATAGAGTCCTGTTAGAATAACCAGTAGGTTAATGCCGTCGATAAGCTCGAGTCGGCCGAATGTAAAACGCTGTTGTCCCGTGACAACATCCGATCCAACCGTCCCAAGAAGCAAGCCAATTGCAGCAGCAATCAAGCCTTTGATCGGATCTTTTCCAAGTAGTATTGCGATGGACGACATGCCCAAGATCCCAAGCCAAAAATACTCCGAAGGTCCAAAGAGTAAGGTGACCAAGACTAATGGTGGTGCGAGCGCCATTAATGAAATCGCACTGAGCGCTCCACCGATCGCAGAGGACCAACAGGCCACTTTAAGTGCTAGAGCTGCACGGCCCTGTTTAGCCAATGGGTAGCCATCGAAAGTTGTCACAATGGAGGGTGGAGTGCCCGGTACATTGAGCAAAATAGCCGGTACGGCGCCACCATACATAGCACCGTTGTATATGCCAGCCATAATCCCTAGCGCCACAAGAGGTGACATTGAGAATGTCAGTGGGATTAATACCGCAATCGCCATCGTCGCGGTCAGGCCTGGAAGTGATCCGACTACCATTCCGGCAAGGGTGCCAACGACCATAGCCAGAACATTGTGCCATGCAAGAACAGCAGGAAGAGCGTGAAAAATAGCTTGAAGCGTTTCCATCATATGTCCTTAAAAAGAGGTCGAGAGAAGCGTTACAAAGAACTCTTCAGGTAGAGGCCGTTCAAAGAGCGCCACAAAAATCGCATACACAAAAATGCAGAACCCGAGTGCCGAGCAGATAAGAGGTATGGGTTTATGATATCCAGCGCCCTTGGCTATGCCGATGATCAAGATGAACGAAGTAGTGAAAAAACCAAGGTAGGGTAAGGTCAAAAAATACAGCGCCAGCATTGCAAACCCGATGAACATACGTTTGCCTGAAATCGCAAATCGCCATTGTTTTGCTTCATCGTTAAGAAAATGTGCCGCTTTGCCTATAATGCCGCGAACGAGCAAAGCCGTGGATAATATACCGATGATCAAGAGCAGCGCTGCTGGGAACATGCGTGCGTCCGTAGGCAGATCACTGATTTGAAACCATCCGATAATTACCAATAAAATCATGCCCGCTGCGGCGGAACATTCGGCTATACGAAAGCTCATAGAGTTGCTCCTAATGTGGAATCTAATAGGGTCACAGCGCTCTGCACTGTGACCCATTGAAAGCCTTGTGGCTTATTTACTCCAAGGCGTTGCCGCCCAAGCTGCATCTAAAGATGCGCTAACTTGGGAAAGGAACACATCGTAATCCGCACCACCGATATAGTGCACTGGAACACCAGCTGCTTTCGCTTTGGCAAGATATTCCGGATCATTAACCGCTTTTTCAACCGCTGCTGACAAGATCGCAACCACTTTAGGGTCTGTTCCTGCCGAAACTGCAAGGCCACGCGAAGAACCAGAGATAACATCTACGCCTTGCTCACGGAATGTCGGTGTGTCCGGCGACATTGCATTGCGCTTATCACTCATGACACCGAGTAGACGCATTGAACCATCTTTAACATACTCAGTAGCTTCAGACAGGTTAAAAGCTGCGACCTGAATATGGCCACCCAAAAGTGCTGTTCGCAAAGGTGCTGTTGCGCCGAATGGTACGTGGTTGAATTTGGCGCCTGTTGCCGCTTCAACACCAAGGATGGCAATATGTTCTGATGAACCAATCGAACCGGATGTACCGATTGGCAAAGCGCCTGGATTTTTTGTGCCGTAATCGACCAGATCTTGTAGAGTTTTTAATGTGCTGTCGGAGCGCACAACGATCACACCTGGATCATATACAAGGTTGGCAACACCAGTGAAGCTTTTAGGGGAATAGGCTGTGTCGCGTTCGTAAGAATAGCTGTACATGGCAGGCAAGTTGATGAAGCCCATCGTATAACCATCTTTTTTTCCTGTCGCGAGCAATGAGAAACCAACTTCGCCCCCTGCTCCAGGTTTGTTGATGATTACCAGATCTTCGCCAAGGTATTTCTCGATGTAAGGCTCGATTGTTCGAGCAGCAACATCTGTGCCGCCGCCGGGATTAAATGCCACTATTACGTCTATGGCATGGTCTGGGTAATTTTGGGCTATGGCAGCGGTCGAACTTAGCACCGTAAGGCCAATAGCTGCGATTAATGAAAGTGAAAATCTAGGTTTGGTCATGTAAGTTTCCTTTTGCTATGGTTGAAGCATTTGAGCCACTTTTGCGGTCTTTTCTGGGAAGCAGCTTTTTGCTTGCGTCTTCCCACTCGTCGCCCTCAAGTTCAGGGCTATTGTACGCTTGAAGGCGTTCAAAATAGATCTCAGCGTCACTTGCAAACAATGCAGCGACAACGCCGCGCATGAGTCGATCTGCGCCTGAAGAAATGGCTGGAATGTCGCCAGACAGCTTGCCGTGGGACAGCATTGCAGCATCATTGAAGCAATGGATTCGTGACAACATCGGGCAACATCCTTGCTGCTTTTCTAGAAATTCGAAGGTGTCGCCCAGATAGGGTGCATCCAACATGCCCGAAAGAGGCTTGCCCATCGATGGATCGTAAACGCCGTCTTTCCAAGTGCGAATGTGCTCGGAAAAGGCCGAAAATTCTGCTCGCCCTGTAAAATCATTACGAAAGCCAGTGGCGGCTATCAGAAAATCTGCCTCAAAGGTATGAAGCGGCGTTTTGACGGCAATCTGACCGTCTATTTCGACCACATCTTCTACAGGGCAGCCCAAAAATATACGGGCATTTTCGTGCTCTGTGACGCGCAATGTGGATGGACGTGGTGGTGGAACTTGCTGTTCGTTTACATAGGCAAAGTATTTGTATTTCCACTCGTCTGGCAAGAAACGCATGCCATTCACAACGCCTTGCGAGCTAATGCCTGTCATCTTGTTGATGCGCGGCATCTCTTTGCGGCGGATCAACATATCGACATGCGCCGCACCCGCTTCAAGCGCTGTCGCAGCATTGTCCATTGCTGACGCGCCAGCTCCAATAACAACCACACGCTTGTTTATTAATGTGGAAAAATCAATGTGATCAGCACTATGCGACCAATATTGGTGATCGACCTTTTTCAAAAAGGCAGGAACTGCACCGCCGCCAAGTCCAGAGCGCCCAGTCGCTAAAACGAGGTGACGGCAGTATTGGATACGACGGCCTTTGTTGTCTTCGATGCTCACTGCTATGATATTTTCCCCCGCGTCCTGAACATCAAAAACACGAGTTTCATTGACAACTGGTAGAGATAAAACTTCGCGATACCACCGTAGATAGTCCATCCAAACATTTTTTGGGGCGAGCGTCAGCGCCTCAAATCCATCTTCTCCCCATTGTGCCTCATACCACGCACGAAAGGTCAGAGAAGGAATGCCAAGACTAGGTCCCGCGAGCGTTTTTGGTGAGCGCAAGGTCTCCATTCGTGCAAAGGTTTCCCATGGTCCTTCTAGTCCTTTTGGCGCTGTATCGTACAGCACTATATTGTCCACACCTGCCAGCTTGAGTTTCGCAGCACCAGCAAGACCACACATCCCCGCACCAACAAAAATCACATCCCAAACGTGCTGGCCATTATGATATTTTTGTTCGACCCACGACTTCGAAGGCAGCTCCAAAAGCGTTAAATCTTTAGCGATCTGTTTATTGAGTGTGGCGATACCGTCAGGATTATTTGTCATATAAGTGCCTTTTAATTGGAGTGTCCGAGGGGATGCATAAGTCGATTGGCCCAGCCGAAGATTGCTATGGCATGGATAAGGTCGATGATTTCGAGCTTATCCATGCCTGCCTCAGTGAGCGCATCAATGTGTGAGTGGTTGGCTTGAGGCGGCGTTGCGGTTAGAGCTGTGGCAAAAGCGAGAATTCCGCTATCGCGTTTAGACAATGTATCAGTACGTCCCGCAAAGAGCGCGGAAGTGACATCGGTAGAATTGGTTAATCGTGCATGTTGGCGTGCATGAACATTTGCGCAGTAACGGCATCCGTTAGCCAATGACGCAGCAAGCGCGCCAAGCTCGCGGTCTTCTCTAGGCAGACCACCTTCAGCATACATGATGGCGTTAAACAGTTTTGTTCGTGCCACATAGCTTTCAGGATCATGAGCAAGTGTTAGCACATAGGGTGATACCTTTGATGCCGATGGTGTTACTTTCATCGCGGCTAGTTGCTCTTCGGTTGCATCTGCTAGCTCAACCGGAGGCAAATAGGGAGACCATGTTAAAGGCTTTAGTCTGATTTTGATGATTTTATTCATGATGCGTCTCCAAAAGTGACAGCCCATGAACTAAGCGGATTTGAAAGCACACATAGGCACAAAGTTCCGACAGAGCGATGATCTGAGGCACAGAAAAACCAACAGTTTGAAGATCTGACAAGTGCTGTGCCGATGCTTTGGAGGGCTCTGATGCGATCATATCCACATGCGCTGCAAGTACCGCCAACTTTGGATCTGTGCAAATTTCTCCGGCAGAAAATGCCTTCAAGCTCTCATCCGTAGGAATAGGGTATCCCTTAAGCTGGCTGTCAGGGTTTGCGGCGGTTTTCGTAATCCTGCGCGCGACTGCGACACGCAAATCATGTAATAAATCAAGGGGATCATTGGGCGTAAGTACCGCGTATCGGCAGTCTTTTGCACCCTCTATAAATTCAGGTCGAAACATACGCCCAATTCGAACCAAATTATTGGGCGCGAGCTCCGCGTTTATACCTATTGTGTCTGAAGTATCGATCATTTAACTTCTCTTTGTAATTCGCGCCTTCATATTGATGCGCAATATGACTAGAATGGATTGTGGGTATCCTTTTATGCATTTAATATATTATGCATCTAATAGATCATAAGTAGATAATTATGTCACATAAGAATAATGAGATGCCAGATATTCGTGGTATTCAAGCTTTTGTCGCCGTTATGGCATCGGGCTCCATGACAGGTGCTGCAAAACAATTAGGCATCGGACAGCCTGTTATTACTCGTGTAATTCGTGATTTGGAAGCAGCGATTGGCTTTCCTGTGTTTGAACGCAATGGACCTCGAATTTCCCCAACCCCTAAAGGTTTGCGATTTTTTGAAGAAGCTCAACGACTCTTAACCGGTTACGAACAGCTCGCAGACAGAGCAGCTGCAATACGCGACACACAAGTACGTTCTCTCACGATTGCCGCAACGCCTACGATGGCTGCCGGCCTTGTCCCAACCATGCTTTCGTTGATGGCTAATGAACTTCCGGCGATAGTCTCTCTTATGACATTAGACGCCGAACATTTATCTCAGTCTTTGCAATCAGGTGCGGTTGATTATGGCGTTTGTGCTTTACCATTATCCCACGCTGGCTTGGAGTGTTTAGCCATATCCACATCGCGATTGGTTGCTGTTTTGCCGCAGGATGACCCATTGGATATGGTGTCTTTTGAACAATTTTCTGAACGTCGGCTTTTAACGCTCGCCAATAGCTATCGTATACGCCACAAAATCGACATGGTTCTTAATGACAAAGGCGTCATAGCGAATGAGGTTCTGACTACCAATAATTCGCTTAATGCAATTTTAGCAGCGCGCGAAGGGCTCGGAATCGCGATTGTCGATCCTGTTTCGGTATATGGCATCGGCCTTCACGGAATCAAAGTCGTCCCCACTGAACAAGAAATTCCTTACGAATGGGGTCTATTTCGTCGTGTTGGACAGGATGATATTTCTTTTGTTGATATATTGAGAAAAGGCTTTCTCGAGGCGTCTAAAAAAGTCTCTGAACAAGTTTTATAACTTAAGGAATGTGGTTTCAAAGATGATGTTTTTGTTAAGAATATTATCCTTTTTTGATTTTTTTTCGTGTTTTCTTTCATATACATCCACTAAGCATAGTTGGACCATGTTAAGGAACATGCGAACAAGTCCTAGCCATGCAATAATCGCGCTTTACGTCTTAGAGCCTCAACCATGTCACACCCACTCACTTTTGCCGCCAGCGAGTTCAACAACAAACGCCGTAAAACACGTAAGGAGATTTTCCTTTCTCGCATGAATAAGTTGATGCCTTGGGATCAACTAGAAGCGGTTATTGAGCCGTTTTATCCTAAACCAGAGAATGGCAGAAGACCTTATCCGCTATCAACCATGTTCCGCATTCACTGCATGCAACAACGTCAAATCTCTGCCTTCATTCAGGTATTGCTTAGAAAGACCATGGAAATGTGAAACAAAAAATAAGGCAAAAAAAACCACGCCGTTAAGCGTGGTAAAATTTGGGTAAACATATGTGGCAGGATATGAAAGGATGACTTCCTCACATATCCAAAAGTGGGAGTTAGAACTTTTGTCCTGGTACCCAGGTTGTGCCCGCAAGGGGGACGCGAGCCATAGCAGCAGACTCTACAGTTAATGCCACTAGGTCTTCTGGTTCCAGGTTGCGAAGATCGTTTTTACCGCATGCTCGAGCTAATGTTTGCGCCTCAAGAGTAAGCACTCGGAGGTAATTCGCTAAACGACGACCCGCGTCCACTGGGTCGAGACGTTTCATTAACTCGGGATCTTGCGTCGAAATACCCGCAGGGTCTTTACCCTCCTGATAGTCGTCGTAATAGCCTGCAGCGGATCCAATCTTCTTGAATTCGTCGTCCCACTTAGGATCATTACACCCTAATGCAACCAACGCTGCTGTACCAATTGCGACAGCATCCGCACCCAATGCCATACACTTAGCGACATCAGCACCATTTCGAATACCACCTGAAACTATAAGCTGTACTTTTCGATGCATGCCCATTTCTTGCAGAGCTTGTACTGCTTGCGGAATGGCCGCCAATGTAGGAATACCTACGTGTTCGATAAAGACATCTTGTGTCGCTGCTGTGCCGCCTTGCATACCGTCTACAACGATAACGTCTGCACCCGCTTTAACCGCAAGTTTCACATCATAGTAAGTACGTGTTGCGCCTACTTTGATGTAAATTGGCACTTGCCAATCGGTGATTTCACGCAGTTCTAAAATTTTAATCGCCAAGTCATCAGGACCTGTCCAATCAGGGTGACGACATGCAGAACGCTGATCAATCCCTTTTGGTAAGTTACGCATCTGTGCAACACGATCCGTAATTTTTTGCCCTAGCAACATGCCGCCGCCGCCAGGCTTAGCGCCCTGGCCCAGTACAATTTCAATCGCATCGGCTTTACGCAAATCATCTGGGTTCATTCCGTAGCGAGAAGGCAGATATTGATAAACCAATTTTTTAGACTGCCCACGCTCTTCTGGTGTCATCCCACCGTCACCTGTAGTGGTAGACGTACCTGCCATTGATGCGCCGCGACCTAGCGCTTCTTTAGCATTTGCAGACAAAGCACCAAAACTCATTCCCGCAATCGTGACAGGTATGTCCAATTTTATAGGTTTTTTAGCGAAACGATCACCTAATGTAACAGAGGTATTACAAGTCTCACGATACCCTTCTAATGGGTAACGAGACATACTTGCTCCCAAGAAAAGTAGGTCGTCAAAATGAGGAAGTTTACGCTTCGCGCCAAATCCTCGAATATCATAAATACCGGTTTCCGCTGCGCGACGGATCTCTGCCATTGTTGAGCGGTCAAAAGTCGCTGATTCGCGTAAATTAGGGTTGTGTGTATCGTTACTCATAATCAAAATCTCTTTCAACAAGTTAGTAGGCAGATGCATTGTCGACTTTAAAAGTATACAGCTCGCGTGCAGAGCCATAACGTTTAAAGCTCGCAGGGTCTTCTTCAACGCCTGCCTTTGCCAATAATGCAGTAAGCTCCGCTATGTGTTCTTCGCGCATCTCTTTTTGAACGCAATCAGCACCAAGTGATTTTACTTCGCCTTTTACGTAAATATGCACTTCGTAAAGCGAATCACCCAGCGCTTCACCAGCATCACCGCACACGACTAAGCTACCGGATTGCCCCATAAAGCAACTCATATGCCCAACGTTGCCTTTTACGACAATGTCCACTCCTTTCATTGAAATACCACAACGGGCACCGGCATTGCCTTCAACGATCAACATACCGCCGTGCGCAGTTGCACCCGCCGCTTGAGACGCATCGCCTTTTACTCGAACCACACCAGACATCATGTTTTCTGCAACGCCTTGACCGACGTTACCGTGTACCGTAATGCTCGCTGTTTTATTCATTCCCGCACAAAAATAGCCAGCGTGTCCGTGGATGTCGACCGCCAGTTCGCTGTCTAGGCCAACGGCTAAGTTATGCGAACCTTTCGGATTAGTGACAACCCATTCAGCTTGAGTCATTTTATCTTTTTGTGCGTGTAACGCATGATTCAGTTCGGTGACTGTGTTTGTAGATAGATCAAACGTATTCATTATGTTCTCCAAATTCCTCTAAAAGCCTGCCCAGATTAGCGCTTAGTGACGTTCCCAGATGTAAAAGGTCGCCGGTTCTGGCTCCCAGACTTTTGCGTTTTCAATGCCCGGCAGAGAAGCAAGCGCTTGATACTCTGAAGCCATTGCAACGTAGTCGTCGGTTTCTGCTAAAACAGCTGGTTTACAAGCAATCGGGTCGCGCATTACGGCAAAACCATTTTTAGTACCAATGGTAAAGGTGAAGAATCCATCAAGATCTTTAAGCGCACTTTCCAGTGCGTTTTTCAAAGTATCGCCTTCGTTCAAACGCCATGTTAAGTAGCCTGCTGCCACTTCAGAGTCGTTTTCTGTCTCAAATGTAATGCCTTCACGTTTAAGGTTTTCACGCAGACGGTTGTGATTTGAAAGAGAGCCATTATGAACAAGGCAAAGATCGGATCCAGTTGAGAACGGGTGGCTACCTTCCATTGTGACGGCAGATTCCGTCGCCATGCGCGTATGACCGATTATGTGCGTTCCTTTCATACCGCTTAAGCTGAACTTAGAGCTGATGTTTTCAGGAAGCCCTACTTCTTTTAAAATTTCTATTGAACTGCCCGCACTTAAGATCAATACATCTTCATAATGAGTACTCAACCATTCACGTACCGAGGTTTCATCCGCCTGAATCTTAAGAACGGCAACGTTGGCGTTATTCATCCAATCCGCGCTGCACTGCAGTGCTGTCGCCATTTGATCAGTCAATCCTGCCCAATCGAAAGATTCATCAGGATGACGAAGAGTCAGCTTTAACCAACCTTCTCCCACTTCATCGCCGTAAATGGCAAATCCAGCGCTGTCAGGACCTCGATCTGTCATTGAGATCAGCATCGGCTCAAACAACTCGCCCAGTTTGCTTTCAAGTGCGTCGTTTTTTAAGTAAAGGCCGACAATTCCACACATAATTAAACCTCTAAAATGTACTCATTCAGTTATTCGATAAAGGCGTAATTCACGAACAAACTCTCAATAAGTTCTATGAAAAACGCCTTTTCCGGATTTATTAACGTCACTTGAGCGCTATAAAAAAACAGCCTCTCAAGCAACATTGATTAGAAAAATTCTGCGTATCGAGCCGTTTCCCAATCAGAAACATGGCGAGAATATTCATTCCATTCCTGACGTTTCACCTTGATAAATTCAGAAACGATCTCTTCACCCATCTGCTCAATAAAGATCGAATCTGCTTCTAATGCATCCAATGCTTCGTTTAGATTTTGTGGCAAAATTTCGATGTTCTTTTCAATGATTTCGTCCAATGAAAGCGCATACAGGTTGATGTTCATTGGGTCGCCCGGCTCTAGCTGGCGTTCGATGCCATCCATTCCTGCGGCAATCAAAGCAGCGTGGACAAGGTAAGGGTTACAACCAGAATCAGGCAAACGGAATTCAAGACGACCGTAAGGGACTCGAACCAAGGCAGAACGATTATTATCGCCGTAACAAACGTAGGCAGGTGCCCATGTCGCTCCAGAATCATTTCCGCCCACAACCAATCGTTTGTAAGAGTTAACACTTGGGGCTGCAAACGCACAAATGGCTTTTGCATGCGCTAAGATACCGGCCGTAAAGTGATACGCCATTTTCGACAATCCCATGCCGTTAACATCCGAATCGTCATTGAACAAGTTCTTACCGGATTCGTCTGTTATCGACAGATGAAAATGCATACCGTTACCCGTTTTGTCAGCAGCGGGTTTAGGCATAAAGGAACAAATCATGTCCATGTCGTTGGCGATCTCGCCAGCTGCCATTCGTACAAAGGTAAATCGGTCAGCCGATTCTAACGCATCGCCATAGGTGTAATTTATTTCGAATTGGCCGTTGGCGTCTTCATGGTCGATCTGATAAACATCAAAATCGACCGCTTGAAGAGATTCCACCAAGCGCTCTAAGAAAGTACGCGAACGAGATAAGCCTTTATAGTCATAACATGGCTTCGCCAACGTATCGGAACCGTCGACTGGAAGAAGCGCACCGTTCTCGCCTTTTTTAAATAAATAGAATTCAGGCTCAAGCCCTGTCATCAAAGACCAACCCTTTTTTGACAATCTGGTAAGTTGGTTTTTCAATACAACACGTGAGCAATATGGATGAGGATTGTTGTCGACATAACCGTCACACGCAATACGCGCATAGCCCGGTTGCCATGGAACAATGGTCAATGTCGATAGATCTCCACGCGCCATAAAATCAGGACCGTGAGGTTCAAGTCCAAGTCCATTTGTTGCAAACCCCGCAAAACCAGCTCCATTTTCTACAACATCAAATATTTTTGTTGCAGGCACTGATTTCGTTTTCGCAACGCCGTGAATATCAACAAATTGCGCGAGTAAATACTTAATCTTGTTGTCTTCGATAAAGCTTTCAACGGTATCTGGTTGCATTGCTACTCTCCCGATATTTATGACGTTCTGAACGTCGATTAATTCAAATCTACTACAAAACTATAATTCCTGACAGGAATATTTATTTATTATTGGGAAAGCAAAATTTTTGCCATGTCCTTTCCTAAAGGGAATTTTTTATTCTCTTTGGTGTAAGAATCTGATTTTTATGCTGTAATTTCAGCATCGAAACGTAAACTGACACCCACTGACGATCTGAAAAGGTTCAGACACATGGATAAAAATGCACCGTCCCGCCATGCTCAAGCACTAAAAGAGGGCGAAATCAGCCGTGAAAAGCAAAGTTCGCCCAAACTTAAGCTCGAAAGTTACATTGCTCTGCAAGTAAAAAAGCGAAGAGTCGCGCTCGATCTAAAAATTGCGGATGTGGCTAAAATCGCCCAAATTAGCCAAGGAATGGTCAGTAAAATCGAAAATGCGCAAGTATCGACAAGCTTGGATACTCTAAACCGACTGTGCGATGCAATTGGTTTATCCATCTCTCAATTGTTTGCCGATTACGATCGACCTGAAGGCGGTGCTCAGCTCACAAAAGCCGGACAAGGTATGGAAGTCATTCGCCGAGGCACAGATAAAGGGCACACGTACCAATTGCTCAGCTATAACCGGGGAGAAAAACAAGTTTACGAGCCGTTTCTCATTACCATGGACGATGCCAGTGAGGTGTTCCCTACATTTTCACACCCCGGTTACGAGTTTATTCATGTATTGGAAGGGCAACTTCAATATCGCCACGGCAACCATCTATACGAAATGAAACCCGGCGATTCCCTGTCCTTTAATTCTGATATCCCCCATGGACCCGAAGCATTGGAGGTCGTGCCAATCAAAATACTGTCCGTGATTATTCATGAATCAAGCGATAAGTAAGGTTGACTCAAGTTGCGCGGAGAAACCAAGACGAAATAATATTTCGTCTTGGTTCTAAATTCGCTATATTCCCTAAATTCGTTTGTTCACACTCGACATAATCCACCGACCTTCCCACGCTACTATCGTTATCGACAGTACGCTCAAGCAAAGCGCATTCATTTAACGTAAGAAATTAAACATTTCTACTTCTCGCATTTTATTCATTCGGTGGACTTTACATGCAAGACGATCTGATCGAGTTAGACAAACAGCATTATATTCATCCTGTTATTAACTATCGTGCTCATGAAAAACGTGGCGCAACCATTTTTAAATCAGGGAATGGCGCCTATCTAACAGACATTGATGACAACACCTTATTAGATGCATTTTCAGGCTTATGGTGTGTAAATACAGGTTACGGCCACGAAAGTATAGTCAATGCAGCCCAAGAGCAAATGCGCACCCTACCCTACGCAACCGGTTATTTTCATTTCGCGTCGGAACCCGCAATCAAGCTAGCCGCTAAACTGGTTGAGATAACACCCAGCTCGTTGCAACACGTATTTTTCAGCTTAGGCGGGTCTGACGCAGTGGATTCGGCAATTCGCTTTATCGTTCACTACTTCAACTCTTTGGGAAAACCAAATAAAAAGCAATTTATTAGCATCGAACGAGGCTATCATGGCTCTTCCTCTCAAGGCGCTGGATTAACCGCCCTTCCTGTTTTTCATAGAAACTTCGACTTGCCATTGCCCAATCAACATAAGATCCCTTGTCCGTATTCCTACAGATTACCCCACGGCGACGATGCCGACGCCGTTATCACAGAATCGGTTGCTGCGCTGAAAAACAAAGTGAGCGAGCTTGGCGAAGACAATGTTGCCGCATTTTTCTGCGAACCTATCATTGGCTCTGGTGGCGTTATCGTCCCACCAAACGGATGGTTAAAAGCGATGCAGGAGTGCTGTAACGAACTTGGAATCCTATTTGTTGTCGACGAAGTTATCACGGGGTTTGGTAGAACAGGAACCATGTTTGCCTCAGATGCAGAAAACGTAAACCCTGATTTAATGACCATGGCGAAAGGCCTTACAGCGGGCTATGCACCTATGGGAGCGGTCATGATGAGTGACCGCATTTATCAAACTCTTGCTGGAGACGAGACCGAAACTGCGCCTGTTGGTCATGGGTATACCTATTCGGCTCATCCCGTTAGCGCTGCAATAGCCTTGGAAGTGATACGCCTATATGAAGAAGGTGGGCTTCTTGAAAACGCACAAAAAGTGACTCCCATCTTCGAAAAAGGTTTGCAATCACTGCTGTCCCACCCATTGGTTGGTGATGCTCGTAGTCGCGGATTACTCGGCGCGTTAGAACTCGTATCTAACAAACACACTAAATCACAATTCGATCCGAACCTAAAACTTCCTGAAAGAATCTCTGAGGCGGCGTATAAAAATGGCGTCATTTTCAGAAGCTTTTCAGATGGGATTCTAGGGTTCGCTCCTGCCCTGTGTTTCAGCCAACACGATTTTGAATTGCTTTTCGAAAGAGTTAGAAAGACGCTCGACGACGTATTAGCGCAGCCAGACGTAAAAGCCTCATTGCAGTCTTAACTTAGTCGCAAACGTTCACCAACATGTGAGTTTAAATGAGCAGTGCTCGCACCACCCCCAAAAACCTCAATAACCCTTTGGGGGTGGTTCGTAAATATTGAAAAAAGAGTCAAATGTCTTGGATGACGACTTAAAAACTTCCTGATACTATCGAAGTGTATACAATTATTATAAAGAGATACGCAACTCTCTAAGTAAAAAGGAGTTTTTAATGATCGATTCCCCGAAATTAGACCGTATTGATGTCCGCATCCTCAGTCATTTACAAAAAAACGGTCGCATCTCAAATGTTCATTTAGCCGATGCAGTTGGGCTGTCACCAAGCCCGTGCTTAACGCGCGTAAAACGATTGGAAAAAGCAGGCTACATTACAAACTACGGCGCACATATAGAGCTCGAAAAGCTTGGAACCGTCCAGCGCGTCTTTACTCAAATCACCTTAACCGATCATAGACCCGATCATTTCGCGAAATTCGAAGCCTGTATTCGCAAGATTGATGAAGTACAAGAGTGCCATTTGGTCAGCGGAGGGTTCGACTACCAGTTGGTTTTTCTAACTCGAAATGTTGTTCATTATCAAACCGTAATGGAAGAACTGCTTGACCAAAATACCTTCATCGATAAGTATTTCAGTTACATTGTCATTAAGTCTCCTGTCGTAAAACAGTATTACCCTATCGAAAACCTTTTTGAACCGACTGAGTAAAAATACGTGACTCTTCTTATTGTTCCTCTTCTTGTTGTACTCTTTCTTAAATCCCAACCGACATCAAGCCTTTCATAACGGCATAAGCTGCTGGTTTCTTGCTCGAAAACACCAATTTACGTTGTCGGGCATATAAAATACCACCAACTCACCTGTCTCTTGTTCTTAAAATAATCCTTAGAGCCTTACACAATCAGCTCTGCTTTAAAGGTTTGCCACACATCACGTGATTTGTGGACGAGTAAGAATGGAGAGTACCGTTATCATGTCTAGCACACGACCACTGCCAAGTTACCCTATAGAAATCGAATTCCCAGACCTATCTCAGTTTGCAGAAGGGAATATTGGCATTCCTTACCTGTACCATTTTGACAGCGGTGTTTCAGGCCCACACGTCATGATCAACTCGATCACCCACGGAAACGAAGTTTGCGGCGCGATCGCGGTAAAGGAGTTACTTGAACTTGGAATAACGCCACGGCGCGGAAAACTCACTCTCGCTTTTGCAAACGTTGACGCCTATTTTCAATTTGACCCTACCACTCCGGATTCATCTCGCTTTGTCGACCAAGATTTAAACCGAGTTTGGACAAAAGAAATTTTGGATAACCCAGCCCTCGATTCATCCGAAATTCGCCGCGCAAGAGCGCTTCGACCCATTATTGACGACGTGGATTACCTGCTCGATATACATTCGATGCATGAGCGTTGTGCCCCACTTGGTGTCTGTGGCCCTCTGAACAAAGGACTTGAGTTCGTAAAATCTCAGCGGGTTCCAGAATGGATTATTCGCGACGAAGGCCATCCCGAAGGTTGCCGTATGCGAGATTACGCAGATTTTGGTAACCCTGACAGCCCTAAAAATGCCCTGCTCATCGAGTGCGGCCAACACTGGGAAGCCATTTCAGTAGAAGTTGCACGCGATTCATCCGCACGATTTTTGCTTGCACTAAACATAATAGAGCAATCTGATTTACCACAAAGCTGGTATCAGCCCATATATTGCGCAGACCAGAAAGTCGTTCAAGTGACAGAACCGATTGTGGCAGAGACGATGAATTTCGAATTTAATGATCTGTATCTTGGCTTGGAGCTGTTCAAAGAACAAGGCTCCGCAATTGCGGTACAGGATGGAAGAACGATCTCCACCCCTTATCCCAACTGCGTCTTAGTAATGCCTTCGTTACGGCAACTGAGGCCTGGTGTCACCGTTGTACGTTTAGGTCAGCTTCAAGACAGTACTGATAAAGGAAATCATGAATCACAAGAAAGAGGGATTCACTAATGCCTGCACCCTTACTAAGCATTCCATCAACACAGGAATGGACAAACGAAGCCGATGCGGTGGTAATTGGAGGAGGCATTATTGGAGTCTGCACCGCCTACTTTCTAGCAAAAGAAGGAATGACCGTTGCTCTCGTTGAAAAAGGACGCATTGGTGCAGAGCAATCAAGCCGAAACTGGGGCTGGTGTCGTCAACAAAATCGCGATGCACGAGAGCTCCCGCTTGCCACCCAAAGTTTGGCGTTATGGGAAGAAATTGCAAAAGACATCGATATGGATCTTGGATTCAGACGCTGCGGCCTACTTTATCTATCCGACAACGAAGCAGAACTCGATGGCTGGAACCGTTGGAGAGACTTCGCCAAAGGAGAAGGCGTCATCACGCATATGTTGTCCACCAGCGAAGCAAATGAACGCGGAAAAGCAACTCACAAACCGTGGAAAGGCGGTGTATTTTCACCGTCAGATGGTATCGCAGATCCTGCAAAAGCAGCGCCTTTAATCGCAAAAGGCGCAAGTGAAAAATACCAGTGTCGTATTCACCAATTTTG
Source organism: Marinomonas balearica (assembly GCF_004362145.1). Taxonomy (GTDB): domain Bacteria; phylum Pseudomonadota; class Gammaproteobacteria; order Pseudomonadales; family Marinomonadaceae; genus Marinomonas; species Marinomonas balearica. Next base: position 28,421 of record NZ_SNXC01000017.1, on the reverse strand, counting down.
CGCAGCACGGGGAATTGAAACCGCGGCGAATAAAGTAACGGGCGTGATTACAGAAAAAGGCACGATCAAAACCAAGCAAGTCATTATGGCTGGTGGAGCGTGGGCTTCATCATTTTGTAAGCAATTAGGCATTCGATTCCCTCAATCCGCTGTTCGCTCTTCCATTTTGTCTATTATGCCGGGCGCACAAAACATTCCAGACGCCATGCATACCTCAGAAATATCGATCACAAAACGTGGAGATGGCGGCTATACACTCGCAATATCTGGAACCGCCAATGTGGATGTAACACCACAACAAATACGTTTTGCACCCAGTTTCTTACCCATGTTTGCGAAACGCTGGAAAGTGCTTTCCCCCGGTGATTTACAAGGTTGGCTGTCTGGACATGAATCAAGGTCACAATGGCTACTGGATCGTCCCACACCAATGGAAAAAAATCGTATTCTTGATCCTAAACCATCCCAAAAGTTGATAAACGAAACGCTAAGAAGAGCACGGCAAATGCTCCCTGAACTTGGCACCATTCCTGTTCAAGCCTCGTGGGCAGGTTACATCGACAGCACGCCTGACGGTGTTCCGGTCATCGACCAATCAAACAACATTCAAGGGTTTACTCTGGCGGCAGGTTTTTCAGGCCATGGGTTTGGAATTGGGCCAGGGGTCGGCCGTTTAATCAGTGAACTGATATCAGGGAAAGAAACGTTCGTTAACCACCAGCAATACCGATTGGATAGATTAAATAAAAGTGCGTGGGGGAAAGTATCAGAGTTTTAACTCGCGTCGCACTCTGAAAATTCGTGAATAGAACAAAGGCAGCAATAGGCATAAAAAAGCTCAGGCTGTATCTACATCACCTGAGCTTTTTTAGTTTCGTCTCTATTTAGACTTTAGCTCGTGAAGCTCTTCACTAAACCAAATTTTTCGCTTAAATCTTGGGTTTTTAGAGGACATATCAATCTTATAAGGGTTTACCTCTTGGTTATCAGGTAAACCAAGAATGCTAGACAGTTCTTGTGCTAACCACTTCTCTACTTTCAGAACGACCATCTTCTTACGTAAACGCCCTTGTTCGTCACGGTTTAAGATCGTTGGCAAGGTGTTCAGCGTTAGGATTTCGCCTAATGATGGGTGCGCCATTTTTTGACGACCTTCATCGCTTGCATAGAAATGAGAGACTGCAAACACCATACGCTTAGGATTAATTTGCTGAAGGAACTGGCACGATTTAACAACGGTTGAACCCGTACGAACCATGTCATCAAACAAAACAATGCTCGCGCCGTCTAAGCCATCGAAAGTGTGCTCACTCTCTTTATGCAATGCGATGTCGACTTTTCGTTCAGCGGTGCGCTCTTTGTCCAACATAATGAACTTCGCTTTGCTTAAACCAAGTGTTGCGTACATTTGTTTTACGAAATCTCGTGCGCCTTTATCAGGAGCACACAATACAAGACCTTCGCCGTCTTCTCCGTAATGCAATATGTCGGAGTTTAACAAGTAATGAGCATATATCTCGTAAGGGATTAAGTTATGGAAGTCGCCTTCAAAGACTTCAGTAAACATCCTCTGTACAGATTCGGAATGGTTATGAATCGTCATTACCGTGTCAACACCCGAAAGCTTCAACATTTGCGCATAAAGCTTAGCGGTAAATGGCTGACCATCGAACTTTTTGATGTCTTTAACATCGCGCTCAAAGCTGGTTTCACCTAGATCTTTATGAGCACCGCGATCCTGAGCACTGTAGAACAAATCCGGTTCAACAAGTACCACGCGTTCTGCACCGTTTTCCTTCGCTGCACGGGCAATAATCAAGTTTGCCATAGCAAGCTCCTGACGGCTCTTAACATAACCGGCTGTGCTTACGATGATGACGGCTTTACCTTGCAATGAAACTCCAATGTTTTCAAAATCGGTTTCATCAGAGATAAAGCGTGGGCAGAATTCAGAATTCATGAACTGTTTCATGCTGATCAAATCTGCAATATCATCGTGCTGGCCCATAGCGTAGGCAACATCAATTGCAAATGGATTATCAGAGGAGTTACTAACTACAACAACATTAGTTGACTGACTGGTCGACAAAGTCATGAACGATCCTTAGCGAAGGGATAGGGAATTTGCGCAGATTTTAATACTTGTTCACACATTTCGATAGACCTGAATGAGCATAAATCGTAAATATGAGAGGCATTTTATGTCGATAAGCTGTTTTTAAAAAGATTGCGAATCATTAGTATTTAAAAACAACTATCGTTCTTTGTAAAATCAGGCAAATTCCCTCATCCGAGACTCTACTGCTTAAAATGCTCATCTCTATATTGCCTTGGCGTAACTCCACATAGTTTTTTAAAATGTTTAGCTAAATGACTTTGATCGAAGAAGCCCACCTCACCAGCGACGTGTGCTGGTTTGGCTCCTTTTCGGATCAATTTTTGAGCGGCCAAAACTCGAACGCGACAAACATATTGATAAGGAGATACGCCAACATAGGCTCGAAATTGCTTCGCAAAACGAAAGCGATTCATTTGCGATAAATTAGCCAAGTCATCAAGGCAAATTGATTCATTATAAAAGCGGTCTATGTAGCACTTGGCCAATTCAATTGGATTGTCATATATGTCACATAGCTTTGTATCATCTACAAGACTGCTTACCTGATTTAATGTCGCCTGACTCATTTCTTACCCTACTTAATCAAGCTGGCGATTTATTGATACGATTCGAGTGCTGGCTTAGCACTTGCGTGATTCACTACATTCTCGTTTGCACCAGAAATGTCAGCATATTCCAAATGACAAAGAATATGCTGTCCATTTGCCATACTCAGTTTCGAAGGTTCCGTTTGGTTACACGTTCCATTTATTCGCTTTGAACATCGAGATAAAAAGCGACAAAGCGACTCATCGGCAGGCGTTGCATCAATAATGGGTAAACTGCTGCAACTTTGATGTGCGGTTTCCAGCCAACCTTGGCGCATTTCAGGCACTGAATTGATTAACAAATCGGTATACGGATGACGAGGCAAACGCTCTCCTCCTGCTAAACTAAACGACGCGCCTGCAGCTTGCTCAACTTTTGCCCCTGAATAAAGTACAACAACTTCATCACAAATCGACTGAACCGTCCGAATATCATGACTGATAAATAAATACGACAGATTGAGTGTTTTACGAAGGTCAGACATAAGCTCTAATATTGCAGCGCCGACGACGGTATCCAAAGCGGACGTGACTTCATCACACAAAATAACATCGGGTTCTGCTGCAAGCGCACGGGCCAAATTGATACGCTGCTTTTGCCCTCCGGACAATTCAGTAGGACGTCTGTCTGAGATACTTACGGGCAACTGAACTAATGAAAGCAGCTCTGCCACGCGCTCCTCAACCTGCTGGCCTTTCATTCCGTGATAAAACGCCAATGGGCGAGCTAAAATAGCCCCTATTGTAAGTTTGGGGTTCAGCGCGGTGTCTGCATTTTGGAACACATACTGAATTCGGCGCAATTGCTCTTTTGTGCGTCCGTCTAATGTATCACTGAGAGGCTCCCCATCTAGAAAGATATCTCCCTTCGAGCGCGAGTTTAAACCAACAATGCTACGTGCGAACGTTGTCTTACCTGACCCTGACTCACCTATCACACCAATTGTTTGCCCTCGTTCGATCTTAAGATCAATATCATGAAGTACGGGAATCCCCTTAACAAATTCGACTTCAAGATGCTTAACCTCAAGCAATGGCGTATCCTTTTTCTCTCCTAAGCGTTTTTCTGTATTCCAATCTCGTGAGGGTCGATCATGGCGCATCGCCTTAAGTAGACTCGCGGTGTATTCATGCTTTGGCGCGATTAAAATCTCTTGAGTTGTGCTGTTTTCTTGAACCTCGCCGTCTTTTAATACAATAATGCGATCGGCCATCTGCGCGACTACCGCAAGATCGTGCGACACATAAATAGCGGTCGTATTGCGTTCTCTCACGACCTTTTTAAACGCATTGAGCACTTCTATTTGCGTTGTCACATCCAACGCTGTCGTCGGCTCGTCCAATATAACCAGATCAGGGTCCGTGATCAGCGCCATTGCCGCCATCAGTCTTTGCAGCTGACCTCCAGAAACCTGATGCGGATAACGCTCTCCAATATGCTCCGGATCCGGTAACGCCAGCTCGTGAAACAACTTAACGGCTTTTTTTTCCGCTTGGTGGCGCGAGCTGGTTTTATGGATCAACGCGCTTTCAATGACTTGATCCATGATAGTTCTTGCTGGGTTAAAGGCCGCAGCCGCGCTCTGTGCAATGTAAGAAATTGTTCGGCCGCGCACTTTAAGCAACTTACCAGACGACATGGATAAAATGTCATGTTCCCCAACTCTGATACTTCCGCCCACAATATGACACCCCTGACGGGCATAACCCATTAGAGACAACGCAATGGTGGTTTTACCCGAACCGGATTCTCCGATCAGAGCCAATACCTCGCCTTTTTTCAGGCTGAAATCCACACTTTTAACAATGGGAATTTCGACGCCTTTCTTGGGTCTGACAGCGACTTTTAATCCTTTTACATCTACAAGGTTTTCCATATCAGTGACCCTTATCTTGATCAGGTTTAACGCCCAAGCTGTCAATGAGAAGATTTACGCCGATCGTTAATGTTGCGATAGCAACTGCTGGCGCGATCACCGCTGGTGCACCTTCTCCGAGAGCTAAAATATTTTCTCGAACAAGAGATCCCCAATCCGCTTCGGGGGGTTGAATACCCAAACCAAGAAAACTCATTGAGCTCAGCAACAAAACAATAAAAACAAAGCGCAATCCAAAATCGGTTAACACTGGCCTAAACATATTGGGCAACACTTCACGAAAAATAATATACGGGGTTGATTCCCCTCGAAGGCGTGCTACCTGAATAAAATCCAACGTCATCACGTTTACAGCGAGCGATCTCGCGATACGAAAACTACCCGGCATGTATGCAATCGCAGCGGTTGCAATAAGAAGCGGAACCGAAGAACCAAAAGACGCCACCATAATTAAAGCGAACATTTTGCTGGGAATCGATATCAAAGCGTCCTGCGTGCGACTGATCGTTGCATCAACCCAACCACTGTTTGCCGCCGCAATCAGTCCCGATACAACACCCGCTACACACGCACTCACCGTCGCGATAAGCGCGACACCAATGGTATAAGGCGTGCCATGCAATATACGACTTAAAATATCGCGTCCTAAGTAATCGGAACCTAATGGGAATTCAGCAGACATTGGGCCAAACACATCGTAACTGACAAACGCATTGGCATCGTATGGAGAGATAAAAGGCCCAATTACGGCCATCAATAACCAAAAACTGACCAAAATGAACCCGATAGCAGCGCCCAAAGAACGGGTGAAATTAGATGTGATCTGAACGAATAAAGAGGCAGCAGCTGTTTTCATTTACGTAACCTCGGATTTGATACAATTTCGCAAATATCTGCGAATAAAACTAAAATTAAATACCCAAAACAAAACAACATCGCACACGCTTGCACTAAGGGCATGTCACGGGTTGTCACCGAATTGAGCATCAAGGTTGCGATACCGGGATAGTTAAAAATAGACTCAACGATAATGACTCCGCCGAGTAAATAGGAAAGACTCAACGCCACAGCATTTGCAATAGGGCCGATCGCATTGGGCAGCGCGTGAAGCAAAACAATCCGTATTGATGACGCTCCTTTTAACATCGCCATTTCAACATAAGGTGAACTCAATTGATCAATGACGGCGGCGCGAGTCATTCTCGCCATTTGCGCAACTAACACACAACAAAGAGTTAAAACGGGCATCGCATACGCGCGAACCATTTCAGAAAAGCTTGCATCCTCTGATATATGTGAAAGCGCAGACAACCAACCAAGATTGACGGCAAAAATAAGAACTGCGATGGTCGCTATTAAGAATTCAGGAACGGATACCGAAAAAACAGCAAACATATTACTGTAACGGTCAAATGCCGAGCCGCGGTACATGGCCGAAAAAATGCCAATAAAAAGGGCGACAGGAACAGACACTAGTGTAGCAGCGGCAGCAAGTTTCAATGACGCAGGCAACCTCCCTCCAATCAACTCCATAATTGGCATACCGTTCACGAGAGAAGTCCCAGGATCTCCTGAAAGCAAACCGCCTAACCAATCGATATATCGAATATAAACAGGTTGATCTAATCCAAATTCAGCTCGAAGCGCAGCCAAGGTTTCTGGTGTGGCGGATTGCCCTAACATCTCTTGCGCGGCGTCGCCCGGCAATAAGCTAGTAATGGTAAAAACGACAATGGACACGATAAAAAGCGTTAGCACACCAATACCAAGTCGATTCACAATTAACCGTGCGATAGTACTATTCATTGTTCACCTATGATCAAATTTGAAGCGCGTACCGAGTTAGTTCAAATCAACAACTAACTCGGTACATTGCTTATGCAATTTTCAGGCTGTTCTTCACAACTGTTCTTCACAACCTTAGTACATATACATACTGGCGCGTTTACGCTTCCAGCCAAACTTGATCGGCAAACATGTACCCCATAAAGCCACCCAATGGGTGTGGGGTATAACCACCGATTTTACTGTTGTAGGCATCGATAATGCTGTTGAACTGTGGGATACACACACCACAATGCTGATTAACCAACAATTGCATATCACCATACATTTGCTTACGTTTTATCTCGTTTGTCTCGCCACGAGCGGCCAGCAAGAGCTGATCAAACTGGCTGTTTTGCCAACCGGATTCATTCCAACTCGCGTCTGACTGATAGAACATACTAAACACAAGGTCTGCTGTAGGACGAGCGTTAATATTGGAGAAGCCCATTGGGTCCTTCATCCAATGGTTAGACCAATAACCGTCCGCAGGGACACGTTTTATATCCAACTTCAAGCCCGCTTGCTGAGCCGTTAACTGAAGGATTTGAGCCACTTCGACGGAGTTGTCTGCCGCTGCGGAAGCAACAACAGGTAGACTTTTACCCTTCATACCTGACTTTTCTAAATAATATTTTGCTTTATCTAGATCAAACTGTGTCTGTGGTAAATCTGCGTTGTAGTATCGGTGATTGGGCGCAATTGGGTGGTCATTAGCAATAGTACCAAAACCTCGGAACGCAACATTCCGCATCTGCTCACGATTAAACAAGTGCTTCATCGCTTTCACAAAATGAGGGTTTTTAACCGGACCAAAATCATCACGTAAAACCAAATCGGTATAGCCACCCGATGCAGATTCTAAAACAGTACTGATTGGGTTTGAATTGATTCGATTCACAGAACGAGGGTTTACGGAGTTGATAATGTGAACATCGCCTGACAGCAATGCGTTCACACGAGCCGCCTCATCTGGAATTGAAAACAACTCAATTTCATCAAGATAGGGTTGACCCTCTTTCCAGTATGAACGATTGCGCAAACCGACCGCGCGTACTCCAGGTTTAAACTCTTTAACTGAAAAAGGCCCAGTACCGTTAGCGCTCGAAAAGTCCGTTACGCCATCACGTACAATAAGGAAATGCGAGGTCGCGAGCATCGCGGGCAAATCCGCGTTTGGTGAAAGTAGATGAATATGCACTTCGTGCTTGCCAACCGCTTTTACCGAATCCATTTGAGTTGCGAGTTTCATCACTTTCGACCCCACTTTAGGATCTTTATGGCGATTCAACGAGAATACAACGTCGGCAGAAGTCAGCGCCGCTCCGTCATGGAATACGACGTCTTTACGCAGTTTTATGATCCATCTCTGAGCATCTTTGGTCTCAAATGATTCGGCAAGCGACATTCTTGGCGTTAACGATTCATCCATTTGAGTCAAGCCATTATAAAACATGTACGCACGCGCATAATCTGTAGAGTTAGAGCCTCTTGCTGGATCCAAAGTATCGGCGGTAGACCCTGAAGCACTTGCAACTTTCAGTTTGCCTCCGCGCTTAGGTTCAGCACTCGCACCAAAGGTAAGCGACGAGCCAGTCACCAATGCACCAGAACCGGCAGCAACAAGACCGCTGCTCATCATTCCACGCAGTACCTGACGACGAGACACGCCTTCAGTAATGATTTTTGAACCCAGTTGATCGTCTATTAAATGTTTCTTTTCGTCTTTCATCTTATCGGTTCCTTATGTGAGTGGTACGTTTTTATAATTGCTTTTTTATTAAATACTTCTAATGTGCCTTTGATGAATCGCGTTTTAAGGATCACCACTTGATCCAATTAAAACGACTAATGAATCAAATCCTGAAAACGATAGTACGCCCCGACAATAGGGAGAAACCATGGCTTTCCAAAATGCCCAGGAACAGGACGCCAATCCAAATTACGCCAAGGGTTATTGGTTGCTTTTCCTGTTATAACATTGGCCATCACTTTCCCCATGTGAGTGGACATTTGCACTCCATGCCCACTGTAACCGAGCGAAAAATACATCCCCTCATGTTGACCAGCGCGAGGAAGTCTATCGGCCGTCATATCCACTAAACCGCCCCAGCAGTAATCTACTTTCACGTTTTTAAGTACAGGGAAGGTTTCAATCATGGCGTTGCGCAAAATACGACCACTTTTTTGATCCGATACTGGACTCGACATGGCAAAACGAGCACGGCCTCCAAATAGCATTCGGTTATCCGGCGTTATTCGAAAATAGTTACCAATATTTTTAGTCGTAACATAGCTTCGCTGATTCACTAAGAGCGTTTCTAAAACGTCTGGATCAAGCGGCTCGGTAACAATAATAAAACTGCCAACGGAGACTAAACGTCGACGAAAATACTGGAATGGCCCCGATGCAGAACTTCCAGTGGCCAGAAAAATATTATCAACCTGCACTCGACCACGCGTTGATTCGACTTGATAACGGCCGTTTGAACTGCGCTCTATGGTAGACACTGGCGCATTTTCAAAGATCTTTGCGCCGTATCCAACCGCGACGTCCGCAAGCCCTTTACCAAATTTTCCCATGTGCATTTGCGCACTGGTTGTTTGAAGCAATCCACCGTAAAAGCGATCTGTGCCTGTTTCTTCGCAAACTTGCGCAGGCGTTAGCAGTTTCACATTCGGGTCAACGTCGCTCACCAATCGATCGTAAGCACGTTTTAGAGCCTCATAGTGAGCGGGCTTTGCCGCTAATTTTATTCGGCCATTTCGAGAAAAATCGCAATCGATGTTTTCGTCTTTAACCAAGGTTTCAACCGAATCCACCGCATCGAGATAGGCACGATAATAGTCCGTAGCGTTCTTTTGGCCGATTTTACTCGCTAAGCTACCGTAATCGTGTGCAAGTCCAGCATTGCATTGACCGCCGTTGCGGCCTGACGCCTCGCCTATAACACGGCCACCTTCAAATAGAACGACTGAAACACCTTGTTTCGCCAGTTCAACGGCAGCGGATAACCCCGTGTAGCCACCACCAACAACTGCAACATCATAATGGCCAACTGCGCTGCCCTGCTCTCCCTTTGAAAAGCCGCTCACCGAGTCTAACCAATAGGAACTTAACTTCATTTTTCATCCTATGTTTGTTGCAGATACATATTTGTTATAAATACATGTTCGTTATAGCGACACTAAACGCCAAGCAGATCCGCTAACTCAGCCAAATCATTGACTTCTTGGTACTCGTAAAACGGCGTTGATGGTTCGTGCCCGCGATTGACAAAGATTTTATTTTTAATACCCATGTCATTTGCGGTCATAAGGTCGTAACGTAGACTTGACGAGACATGCAGAAGATCTTCCGGTTCACAACCAAGTTGCTCTAACATGTATTCAAATCCCTTCATTCGCGGCTTATAAGATTGCGCTTGCTCGGCGGTATAAACTGCGTGAAAAGGAGCCCCTAACTTTTCAATGTTATGAGGAATCTGATCGTCCATAGCGTTAGTTAAAGCGACCAACTTGTATTTGCTAGCTAGACGTTTAAGCGCATCAGGAACATCTGGGTGCGCTCCCCACGTTGGAACCGCGTTGTAAAAAATCATGCCTTCGTCGTCGCGGTATTCGATCCCCCAACGCTTGCACGTACGCTTCACTGCATTACATACAACTTGGTCGTACGGTTTCCAATCACCCAACACTTCATCTAATCGATACGCCGAGAAATCCTTTACGAACTGATCCATGTCTTCAGCACTGATTCGATCTTCAAACACTCTTCTGGCTGTTGGTCCCATTTGAAAACGGATCAAGGTGCCATAGCAATCAAATGTTATGTACTTCGGGTTTAACTCACTCATCTTATCTACTCCGGTTAGCGACTTTTGCTAAGTTAAGCTGTCACCGATTCTTAATTGTCAAAACTCACTAAATATGTGATGAAACTATTACAACACCTATTAAGAAGCGTTTTAGCGTGATTTCGTCCGACAGAAGCGCATTTTTGATGGAATTTCACATACGCCTCGGCACATTATTCCGAACTAAAAATTCACAGCCTTACTCGGAAAAGTCGATCAATACGCTTTTTGTCCTGCGGTTTGCTTCGTAGGCTTGGCGCCCCAAATCTTTGCCGATACCAGAACTTTTAAAGCCACCTGTTGGTATCGCGAAATCCCAACTCCGGCCATACCTATTGACCCAAACTGTCCCTGCGTCCAGCGATTTCACCATTCGCATTGCTCGATTTAAATCGGCAGTATGTACTCCAGCGGATAAGCCATATGAAGGGTGAGAGGCTAATTGAAGGGCTTCTTCATCTGTTTCAAACGTTTCTACGCACAGTACCGGACCAAATATTTCGTTTCTCACGGCGTCCATTTCCATATTGACGTTGGTCAAAATAGTTGGCTTATAAAAAGCAGACGAATCTGTTCCGCCCACCATGCAACCTCCGGTAAATAGGCTCGCGCCTTCTTCAACCGTTTTCCGCACTACAGTGTCTATTCTGTCGGCTTCTTTTAAAGAAATAATGGGGGATAACGTTGCATTATTTTCCCAAGTTGATTGGGCGACTTGCTCTTCAAAAACCGACGAAATACGCTCTATTAACTGCTCTGCGACGCCTGCTTGCACAAGTAAGCGCGAACCGGCAACGCAAACCTGACCGGAGTTTGTCGTAATCGCACCTGATATACGGCGTGCTACTTTATCTATGTCTTTAATATCGTTGAACACCAGCTGAGGGCTTTTACCCCCTAATTCCAGCGTAACAGGCTTAGTGCCAGACTGAGCACACGCCGTCATAACAAGCGCGCCCGTTCGAGTCGATCCAGTGAAAGTAACTTTGGAAATGAGTGGATGCCGAGCCAGTGTATCTCCAACCAACCCATCACCTTGAATAACGTTGAAGATCCCCGGCGGTATGCCTGCTTCAACGGCAAGCTCTGCCAATCGAACCACACTAAACGGCGTCATTTCCGACGGTTTTAAAACAACGGCATTTCCCGCAGCAATCGCTGGCGCGACTTTCCAAGATGCCATGACGAGAGGGAAATTCCACGGAGCAATCGCTCCCACAACACCAAAAGGTTCAGTAATGGTCATACCCAAATGATCGTCTTGTGTGGGAATGACATCGCCGCCACATTTATCTGCATATTCCGCATAAAAACGAATCCCTTCGGCGCAAAAGGGAATATCCCAATTTACCGTAGCACTGATAGGTCGCGTCGAACCAACTGACTCTAGTTGTGCAAGCGTCGTTACGTCCTGTTCGATTAAGTTTGCCCAGCGCTTCATTGCTTTGGCCCTATCGCGTGGCGAACGATTTGCCCAACCACTCTCTTTAAATGCTCGCCATGCATTCTCAACAGCTTGATCAACCAGATCGTGACTGGCGTTAGGAACGGACGCATAAAGCACAGCATCCGAAGGACGCATCACATCTATCGCCTCTCCACCCTCTACCGCGATTCCGCCGATAAAGTGATTATTTGGAATTCGAACCTCATCTGGGTTAAACGACAACATTTTTAATCTCCACTGTCTTTGTCGAGGATGTTGGTAAAAGCGTGAGGCTCCACAATTAAAAGAGCTCTAACATAACGCTTTAACAATAAATTGAACTGCCTACTATTCTATGCAGGTCTCGTCAGCGTTTTATGCCGTTAGAAACGCAATGATCGATACAAAACGTACTTTGTTCTCTCGATATTTACTCGTTCATGCCGAATGTATTTTTGGGTGCTCTACCCAGTAGAAATTCCATTCTGACGGTGACAAACTGTTCTTTAATCAAATCAAAAAACCGAGGATCAAAGGGTGCTAACCGAAACATCGAAGCGTCTACAAACTTATGAATTGACTATTCGCGAACTCAATGAAGAAGATTTAGATAAATTGCATGAACTTTCTGTCGCTGTACGGTGGCCACATCGTCCTAATGACTGGAAAATGCTTATATCATTGGGCGGTAAAGGTTATGTTGGTTGTGACTCGATTGGCCGAATTGTTGCCTCAGCAATGTGGTTTCCTCACGGTGAAAATTTTGCAACAATTGGGATGTTGATTACATCACCAAGGCTACAAACCTTAGGAGCAGGTCGCTGGATGATGAAACATGTTATGCGCGAATGCGCAGGCAAACACATCTTACTCAACGCCACAAAAGCGGCTTACCGTTTATATGAATCGTTGTCATTTCGTCCTATTCACACTGTTTACCAACATCAAGGAATTGCGTCTCCAAGCGTTGGTGTACCGGAACCTGATAACGCTCACATTCGAGAACTAAAACCTTCAGACATTCCTTCGATTGTGTCACTTGATCAATGCGCATTTGGGCACAATCGCGAGAATGTTATCAAGACCATTATTGAATGCGCACAAGGTACTGTTTTGATTCGTTCCGGCCAAATAGAAGCCTTTGCATTATGTCGAAAATTTGGACGCGGTCACGTAGTAGGACCTATTGTCGCCAAAAACAACGACGATGCGATTGCACTAACAGCACCTCACATCAGCGAGCACTCCGGCTCGTTTTTGCGCATAGACACCACCCAAACAACCGGAACATTCAAAGAGTATCTTACCCGTTCTGGACTGTCGGAATATGATACGGTTACCGCAATGACAAAAGACTCTTTTACGCCACATCAAGGACAATTCACTTGCTATGCATTAGCAAGTCAGGCCTTAAATTAACGCGATTTATTTCTAGCGATTCTCTTATTGACGCACAATCACAGGGGCGTGTTATATACACTGCCTTGTGGTCCGTGTTCCGATCATTTTGAACCTCTTTTTGACCCTGTATTGGAGAGCACAGTCGTCATGCAAAGGTCTCAAAATATTGTGCTGTAAAGGCATCTAAGTTCGGCATATGCTTTAAGATAAACGGTGCTTTTTCACACTCCATGTCGTTTTTATGATCAATCTGAATTTTGGCAAGAATGTCCTAGTTTTTTGCCGTCACCCTATCCACAATATTTCCTATTCGTGCTGCCTAAATTCAAGGTTTCTCTCTTTTAAGACACACATTAGTCCCTTTACCATTTCACTTTCAGGAGTTCTCTATGGCACTTGTTCAAGACCAACCCAAAGACACATCGGCGAACATCGAATCACCGATTAACTACCGTCCTATGACCGATGAAGACCTTCCTATCGCCTATGAATTATCCCAAGTGGTGAAATGGCCTCATCGAATGGAAGATTGGAAAATGGTCATGCGCTTAGGGAATTCGTTTGTTGCCGAGGAAGACGGTACGCCAATTGGAACGGCTCTTTGCTGGAGCCACGGTGACAAACATTCCTCATTGGGAATGGTGATTGTTTCTCCAGAGAAACAAGGTCGTGGTATCGGCCGTAAGCTGATGAATCAAGTATTGAACAATATTGGCGATGACAAGAGCGTTATTCTTTTTGCCACACCTTCAGGACAACCCTTGTACGAAAGCTTTAACTTCAAAGCGACAGGGAAAGTACATCAGCATCAGGCGATTGTTCAGCAACCCTCTTCTAGTGCACCTTTAGAAAGCGGATCACTTCGTTTAACCACTCTTGAAGACCACAAAAGCATCATAGCATTAGCGGAACAAGCCTGCGGAATAGCAAGAAGCGAAATGATTGCAGACGTAATGAGCTTTGGTGAAGGCATTGCTCTTGAAGAAAATAATCAGATCACAGGCTTTGCACTCATGCGCCCTTTCGGAAGAGGATACGCAATCGGCCCAGTGATCGCCTCCACTAAGGAGAACGCAAAAGCGCTTATTCAATATTGGGTAAACGCCTACGAAGGTCAATTTGTTCGTATCGACATCCCTGCTGACAGCAACCTTAGCTCGTGGTTAACAGAAATTGGGTTACCACAGGTCGACACCGTTGTTGAAATGGTACGTGGAGAGTCTCCAGAAAGAGATGAAAAAATACGTCAGTACGCCTTAGTGAGTCAGGCTCTCGGCTAATTTTTTGGCTTTCGCGCTATATACTCACCTCACGATGCTTTAAACTTAGTTTAAACGTTAAATGAAAATTGATACCCCAGCTCAATGCCTAACGATCGCATTGAGCTTTGCTATATCTAAGGAAACAGGTTGTGAAAAAAGTATTTATTGATGGTGAAACGGGCACAACAGGCCTGCAAGTTAGAGATCGTCTTCTTAATCATCCTCACATTGAAATTATCAGTATTGATCCTGCCAAAAAACGTGATGTTGAAGAAAAACGTCGTCTAATGAAAGAAGCCGACGTAACCGTACTGTGTTTACCTGATGAAGCGGCAAAAGACAGTGTTATCCTTGCAAAAGAAGAAGGCTGCCGAATTCTAGACGCAAGCTCTGTACACCGTGTTGCGGATGGCTGGGTATACGGCTTACCAGAACTGGATGAGAGTCAACGAGCAAAAATTGCAGATGCTCAGTTCGTATCAAACCCCGGCTGCTACCCAACGGGCGCTATTCTTCTATTAAAACCTTTGGTTGAAGCAGGCTTACTGGCTGCAAATGGAAACTACTCCATCAATGCTGTTTCGGGCTACAGCGGCGGCGGCAATGCATTGATTGACCGTTACGAAAACGGCAACGATGCGCCTGTATTCGGTGCCTATGGTTTGAACTTTAATCACAAACACCTGCCAGAACTTAAAGTCTGGTCTGGTCTGGAAAAAGCGCCAATATTCGCTCCAAGTGTGGGAGATTTCCGTCAAGGCATGCTGACATTCCTCCCTATGCACCTAGACGGCGACACGACGATGGCGCAGCTCCACGCAAAATTAACCGAAACGTATGATAACGAATCGTTTGTGGCTGTAAATGAGCTTAACCTGATTGCAGATGACGCCGCGCCATTCTTGACACCTCATGGTGTAGACAATACAAACAACGTCGAACTGTCTGTATTAAGCGCACCTGACAACCAATCGGGCGTGATCGTCGCTAAGCTTGATAACTTAGGCAAAGGCGCCTCTGGCGCAGCTGTTCAAAACTTAAACATCATGCTCGGCTTCGACGAAGGCATCGCGGTTAACCTTTAGAGAGTGTAGAGCGACCGCTCCAACGTACTCATAACCGAATACAAAAACGCCAGCGTCCCCGCTGGCGTTTTTCGTTTACAAATAGAGCCTTGTCTCACGTCACGAACGCGCCTCGCTCAATTCCCCTGATGTTTATTGTAAAACTCCTTCGTTTCTTCAACACAATCCTCATACTGACGACTCATTGATGGATATTCATTACACTGCTGTACGGCGCTATTACGAGCGACATCTTTAACGAAATTTGATTTCCAATTTTTATCTACATTAAGATTAGAGCATGCAGTACAAAGGCATAACATTAGTGAAGCAACAACGAGTTTCATTGATACATTCCTTATTATTTGATCGTGAAAATGAAGTCAAAGGCTGAAAAGTTTTATCACGGATAATTTTTAAAGCTCTCTCCAACTTCGATACAAGAAGTAAGTCGATATATCAAACAATACAGAATAGTTAAATATAGAGACAGAACAGCGAGAGTTTCTTATATTTTATGCTTGTTTTCAAGATTTGAAAAAAGACCCTACGCCCTTCGGGTTATGAGCCCAACGAGCTACCAGACTGCTCCATCCCGCGACTGAATACCTAATATGGGCATAACAGATACGACTTTTATATTGATTCTAGATATTTGAAATGGTTGCGGGAGCCGCTTATTTTTGAAGAGAATGAACCGACGACTTTAGTCGATCTTATATTGGTTGCGGGAGCCGCGTATTTTTGAAGAGAGTGAACCGACGACTTTGGTCGATCTTAAATTGGTTGCGGGAGCCGCTTATTTTTGAAGAGAGTTAACCGACGACTTTGGTCGATCTTAAATTGGTTGCGGGAGCCGCGTATTTTTGAAGAGAGTGAACCGACGACTTTGGTCGATCTTAAATTGGTTGCGGGAGCCGCGTATTTTTGAAGAGAGTGAACCGACGACTTTGATCGATCTTAAATTGGTTGCGGAAGCCGCGTATTTTTGAAGAGAGTGAACCGACGACTTTGGTCGATCTTAAATTGGTTGCGGGAGCCGCGTGTTTTTGAAGAGAATGAACCGACGACTTTGGTCGATCTTAAATTGGTTGCGGGAGCCGCGTATTTTTGAAGAGAGTGAACCGACGACTTTGGTCGATCTTAAATTGGTTGTGGGAGCCGCTTATTTTTGAAGAGAGTGAACCGACGACTTTGGTCGATCTTAAATTGGTTGCGGGAGCCGCGTATTTTTGAAGAGAGTGAACCGACGACTTTGGTCGATCTTAAATTGGTTTCGGGAGCCGCATATTTTTGAAGAGAGCGAACCAACGACTTTGGTCGATCTTAAATTGGTTGCGGGAGCCGCGTATTTTTGAAGAGAGTGAACCGACGACTTTGGTCGATCTTAAATTGGTTTCGGGAGCCGCGTATTTTTGAAGAGAGTGAACCGACGACTTTGGTCGATCTTAAATTGGTTGCGGGAGCCGGATTTGAACCGACGACCTTCGGGTTATGAGCCCGACGAGCTACCAGACTGCTCCATCCCGCGACTGAATACCTATTATGGCAATAACAGGTACGACTCTTACATTGATTCTAGATATTTGAAATGGTTGCGGGAGCCGGATTTGAACCGACGACCTTCGGGTTATGAGCCCGACGAGCTACCAGACTGCTCCATCCCGCGACTGAATACCTATTATGGCAACAACAGGTACGACTCTTACATTGATTCTAGATATTTGTAATGGTTGCGGGAGCCGGATTTGAACCGACGACCTTCGGGTTATGAGCCCGACGAGCTACCAGACTGCTCCATCCCGCGCCTAAATATCTATTTTCAATAAAAGATATACGCTGTAACTGATAAAAAATGCACCAATTCTTCCTACTGTTCGAATTGGTTGCGGGAGCCGGATTTGAACCGACGACCTTCGGGTTATGAGCCCGACGAGCTACCAGACTGCTCCATCCCGCGACATATGATTTACGTTCGTAAATCGCTTTTATCATGTGAACTACACTATGGCTTTCGCCTTTAAATGCTGCTTTCATCATGTCGCTTACTTAAGTACAGCGAACCGATGACCGTGGTCAATTTTAAATTGGTTGCGGGAGCCGGATTTGAACCGACGACCTTCGGGTTATGAGCCCGACGAGCTACCAGACTGCTCCATCCCGCGCCAAATTAATTTGCGCAAACATTCAATACTTGAGTTCACTTCGATGACGATCAATTTTTAGTTCAGCTACTGTCTATTTCTGGAAAAATAAATCAATAACATTTACGCACTAAAATTGGTTGCGGGAGCCGGATTTGAACCGACGACCTTCGGGTTATGAGCCCGACGAGCTACCAGACTGCTCCATCCCGCGTCAACGAGGTGCGTATTATAGGGAAGTAAACTTAGAGGTCAAGAGATTTTTTGAAATGAATTCAAATTGTTATGTTTATTCAATTCGAACTGAGAGAAGTACTTACTGATTCCAGATCGTTTTGATTGGTGACGCTTTGAATATTGAGCGAGTACACTTCGAGCGTCGCAAGACATGCCTTTCCAATTCACTAAGCACTGCTTAAGCCTCTGCTCGGTTGCAGAATATGTAACCCAACCATTTACTCCGTCTTCTACTCCTAACGATACACCAAACTCACTTACCAAAAGAACAGGCTTACCTAATGCATTGGCAACATCTATGACCTTGCTGTCAGGATCTATTTCACTCGATATCATTAAAAGACCGACGTGTTTAAAGCACGGGTTATATTCTTCAAAAATATTTTTCTTGGTGAATAAAGAAGTAGTGAGTCCAATTTTTTTGATCTGGTTCTCATATGCCCTTAAGTTTGGATCGTTTGTTACGAGCCCTACAGTAAGTAGTTCGCCATCCGTCTCATTAGCATCACAATAGACATAATTCGATGACAAACTTTCTGAGGACCAAATGTCTCCACCTAATAGAAAGCGAGTCATAGGTTCAAGCCTTACTTTTTTCTTTGAACTGCGGTCCATATGAAGAGGAAGTTGATTAGTGTAGAGCGGGCAACGAAGCGCAGGCTGGATTAATCGCCCTAAAACGGATGGGTGAGAACCAAAGCAAATAAGTCTATTGGGGTTCAAAGCTGAAATATGATCCAGTAGGCCTCTCATACTGGCTTTGAATTTACCTTTTACAGGATCATTTTGATCGGACAAGGCAAGAAATTGTACCTGCGTAGAAAACTCTGAGAGTTCGGATTTCAAGCTCTCAATAAAATTCAGCAAAGAGATCGGCGGTTCTCTTCCATCCCATAAAATCAACATGTCTAACATACAGTACTTTCTCACGGATAACATATAGAAGTGTAACGCTTTAAAGACCGCACGCTAGTCTCTACAGGGTGGATTTTTGCAAGCAGATGTAGCACCTAGTAAGGTTATGTAAAGCTAAAATAAGCCTCTATAATTAAGTTATTATTCTTTAAAGAGATATCAAAATGTTCTTTACAAAAGACAAAATGAAAAAAACAACCATAGTTTCATCCGACGAGGCCCTGCCTGGTAGGCAGAATGCAATGCCGATTACTGGTATCAGCGCAATTAACGAGGATAACCTTAAACGCCAACCTAATAAGGACGAAAAAGAAATCATTATTGGAATGGGGTGTTTTTGGGGAGCCGAGCGCAAGTTCTGGAACATGCCGGGGGTAACGGTAACAAGCGTAGGTTACGCGGGAGGGCATACTCCTAACCCAACGTATGAAGAAGTATGTTCTGGGCTTACAGGACACTCAGAAGTCGTTAGAGTTCTCTTTGACACCAAGGTCACATCTCTTCAAACAATTTTGCAAACATTTTGGGAAAACCATGATCCCACTCAGGGAATGCGCCAAGGTAATGATATCGGCAGTCAATACCGATCCGTCATTTACACTTCAACTCAAGAAGATTTAACGACGGCAAATGACAGTAAACTAAACTATCAGGCATTACTAAACAAAGCAGGGTATGGTCCCATCACAACCGAAATAGAAGCACTTTCTATTTACTATTTTGCAGAGGAATACCATCAGCAGTACTTATATAAAAACCCTAACGGTTATTGTGGGCTTGGTGGAACGGGCGTGAGCTGTCAAATCGGATTGGCATCTAAATAATCAAATTCACTCCATAAAAGACCAATAAAAAAGCTGGTGTCGATTTCTCGATCACCAGCTTTTTTTGTTCTACATAAACAGACTAGCCATCTACGTTTATAGTGTATTCCTGATCATTGAAAAGGACTGTAATACTTCCGGACGAGTCGATATCAGAATCATTGCCGAAGGTAGCAATCTGCTTAGTATAGTACTCGCTCTCTACTACTCCAACTCCGTCTTCTGTAATCGACAAGTTGTCACTCAAGTACGCCTGAATATCATCAGTGTCTTCAGGTACGGTTAGCAATTCAGATACATCTAACACATCCTCATCAGCATGGAAATCTACGAGAACATCGCCCGCATTATCGTCAGCGAGGATGAATAAGTCGGTTCCCTCACCACCTTCAAGCGTATCCTTGGCGTGTTCACTACCGCCATAAAGAACATCATCTCCGGCTCCACCAATAAGGCTGTCAGAGCCGCCTTCCCCATCGAGGTAGTCGTTACCATCACCGCCTTCTAGCGTGTCCTTACTGGAGCCGCCCAAAAGAAGGTCATCTCCATCTCCACCAAACAGTTCGTCTTTGTTAGACCCTCCATCAAGAACATCGTTTCCATTCCCGCCATACAGTTTGTCATTTCCTGAATCGCCTTGTAATAAGTCGTCTCCGTTGCCGCCCTCCAGAGTATCATTCTGAGAGCCGCCAACTAACCAATCATCTCCACCCTGACCGAATAGTTTGTCATCACCAGAGCTACCGACGAGCTTATCGTCACCATCTTCACCGTATAATTCGTCATTCTTAGAACCGCCGTCAATCTCATCGTTGCCGGACGTTCCTTCGACAGTATTTTTCTTCCAATGTTCAAAACCACTAATACTGCTATAGTCGGTCTTCGAGTGATCTATGGCACCTTCTAATTCCGCTTTATCAGACCAATCTCCTGAAGGAGTATTAGAGCCGCTATCTGAATCATCGTCAGAGTCATTATCTGAATCATCGTCAGAGTCTCTTTCAGCGTTATCAGTGTCAGTATTAGATCCATCTTCAGGCGAAGTATGAGTTGTTGGATAAGCATCACTACCAAGGTAATCGTACTCTCCTGACTCATCAGCAAGCTCAACAGTTAATTGGTGTCCTCCATACTGATCCCAGTAAACAATCTCGATATCATGACTTCCGCTTTCTTTTACTTCGAATGTCGCATAACGTGTCGTTGCTGATTGGACACTAGCATATTCAGCGACAACCTCACCATCAACCTTAATCTGATAACCATCATCCGCCGTTACCTTAAATGTATACGTACCTTCTTCTAACGTAACCGATCCTGACAACTTAATTACGGAGTCATCAGTACTTTGTTGATCATTGTATGTCAGAGTAGTTGAATCATCCCCAATGAAGTCCTCAAGATGATCGTCCATACCTAAATCACGGTTACCACTTCCCTCAGTGTAGTTGATTTCCGTTGCAATAAAGGTTGCATTTGGAGACTCAGCATTATCAATAACTTGCAACGCTTCCGTGATGCTATCAATATTCCCCCCCACTCCGTCATTTGAACTGCTACTGTAGTTATAGAACTCTGCAGACAGCCCTGAGCTACTACTCGTATCAATATCGTTGTCAGCAGGTACTGTTACTGTCTCAGTCGTTACAGCGCTAGAACCACCTTCCGAACTCGTTACAGTAACCGCAATATCGACGTCATTCGAAACACCATCTTCAACAGCGACATTAAGACCACTTAGCTGACTTTCAACCAAGGTGTAACTACCGTCTTGATTAGGCTCGATAGTGTCGCCATTTTGATCCTGTAGCGTCACGCCATCAGTCAATACAGCAATGCTATACGTCAATGTCTCACTACCGTCTGCATCTGTTTGAGCAGCAGAGATAGTAAGTGGATATAACGTATCGCTACTCGAAGTCAATGTTGCTTGGATATTAGAAATGTCAACTTCTTCATCAGATCCAGTGCTGTCGACATTAAATTCAATGGCAACTTTACCATCACTGTCCAATTGAACTGTGTAGGTATTACTTTGCGACTGACTGCTGCTGTCATGCTTCATGTCATAGGTAAAGCTTTCTAGCAACACACCGTTTGAAGAGACTTCATAACTATCGGCATACTTACCGCTAGAATCCCAGCTACCAGAAATTTTAGAGGCAAAAGACAGGGTAACTGTCTTACCTGCATTCTCACTGCCGAAGTCAAACGTTCTCGTTTCAACGTCTTCGTTATTCGTATCTTTACCTAAGTCACTTACATTGTCCGCATCTAACGTTGTAACCGTTGAGCCTCCAGAGGTCGCATCACCGAGTGTTACTGTCAGGCTCGGTGCATCAGCAACTGGCGTAATATTCAAATCAAGCGTCGACTCTGAGCCTGTATTGGTCGTGTAGGTCACTTGCGGAACCGTGCCAGACCAGTCATCGACCGGAGTGAACTCGTACGCGCCGCTTGCCTCGATTGTTAGCGTACCAACACCTGCAATAGTAATCGTTGATCCTGCCGTTGCGTTTTGCTCGTCCACCGAGAAAGATGCGATTTCGAGTGTTGAGTCTACATCAGAATCGTTCGCTAACAATCCATTCGCACTTGATACGGAAATACTTGTATCTTCCTGTGAAGAACCTACATCAGAAGCCAATTCAGACACATCGTCAACAGCGGTAACATTTACTGTTGTCTCTGCGGTCGCGGTTTCTCCATTTCCATCAACTACGGTATAACTGATCGTAGCCTCGCCATTGAAGTTCGCAGCAGGCGTGAATACAACCTTACCATCAACGATTTCAACAGAACCTTGACCGCTCGTTAGCTCAGCAGCATCAACACTTAATGCATCGCCATCTAGATCAGAATCATTTGCAAGAACATCAATCGTAATCGCAATGTCTTCTTCTGTAGTTACCGTCTCATCCTGAGCGGTTATACCGCCTATCTCAATAGTCAAACTCTCTGAGCTGTTGCTATTACCGGCTGAATCGGTCGCTACGACAGTAATGTCATGATTTCCATCAGACAATTCAGAGGATGGAGTGAACGTCCAGTTTCCATCAACAAGTTGAGCATCTCCAAGCTTATTAACACCATCAAATACCTCAACAGATGACACATCTGAGTCAATACCAGAGATATTAAATGTTGGCGTAGTATCATTCGTAACACCATCGGTATTAGAAGAACCTGTATCGCTATCTGGGTCAATCGAAACAGTAGGCTGACTTACAGAAGTATCCGCAGGCAATGCCGTTGCGCTAACGTCGTTAGAGACATTACCCGCTGCATCAGATAAAGACGCAATGATTGTAGCTTCTGGTAACACCTCAACTTCAATGCCACTGTCGATCATCACTTGTGTAAGTTTAACCTCAACAGGTTGACCATTGCTGACGCTGTAGGTCAAGGTATCACCTACTTGAGAACCGGTGACAGAGATAGTCGCCGTTACCGTGCCGTCTTCACCAAGTTCCTCTGCGTTGTAAACACCATCCTCAGATCCATCACCTGCTATAGCGATCGTTGGCGTCGCAATCTCTGTATCGACGCTATAAGTAGTAGTGCCAATTGAATCTACTGTATTTCCAACAGCATCGCTTGAACTCACAACCGCAGTAAGCTCTTTCTGCTCAGAAAGGTCAGAACCCGCTATTTTAACGGACCAAGAGCCGTCTGCCCCAACGGTTGTTGTGTAAGTAATGTGGTTAACTATAAGAGAAACAGTATCGTTTTCTGATATGTCACCGCCAGATGCATTACCCGTCACTAGCACTTCGTCATCCGCAGCTTCCGTTGCATTAATCACATTGTCGGATGCAATAGGATCTATAGTGACCTCACCTGCTTCGGCGGATAAATCCATAAGCGCTTGGGCTTTGCCTTCCTCAGAAATGTTGCCATATTGATCCATCAAAATAGCGGCAACTTGAATTGTATTGCCATCACCAGGATTAGCAAACGATGCAGATACTGAACCAGCCTCAAGCATGTTAGAGTCAATTGTAATTTGAATTAACGTCTCATAATCAGTAACTACAATTATATCCCCTTCCACAGTACCAGATGGCAGACCTACAGAAACATCAACATCATTATCAAGCTCTTTACTGCTAATTATTCCATCTGGCCTTGTACGATTCCCAGTCTGTATACCTTCAAAATCTTCTGTGATCGTCACCGTCGGTGCCGCTGTCGCCGTGGTGTCACCCATCGTCGCTTTGTCTGTACCTTTATCTGACGTGTTACCCGCAATATCCGTAATGGTCGCCGTCACGCTCAACTCTTCGCCATCCGCTGGACGATCGTATTCGAACGTCACTGTGCCCGCGTCGATTTGATCTTGCGTTAACGTCTCCGCGTCTTGGCCGCTCACGTTCAATACGTCGCCAGCAACCGCACCCGCTGGCAAACCAACACTTACGTTCACTTTGTCAGCGCTGCCAATTTCAGTGTTGCTGATCGTGAGATCGTCGTTATCATCCTCTATGATCTTGACCGTAGGTGCCGCTGTCGCCGTGGTGTCACCCATCGTCGCTTTGTCTGTACCTTCCGCTGACGTGTTACCCGCAATATCCGTAATGGTCGCCGTCACGCTCAACTCTTCGCCATCCGCTGGACGATCGTATTCGAACGTCACTGTGCCCGCGTCGATTTGATCTTGCGTTAACGTCACCGCGTCTTGGCCGCTCACGTTCAACACGTCACCTTCAACCGCGCCAATTGGCAACCCAACACTTACGTTCACTTTGTCAGCGTTGCCTATTTCGGCGTTGCTGATCGTGAGATCGTCGTTATCATCCTCTATGATCTTGACCGTAGGTGCCGCTGTCGCCATGGTGTCACCCATCGTCGCTTTGTCTGTACCTTCCTCTGACGTGTTACCCGCAATATCCGTAATGGTCGCCGTCACGCTCAACTCTTCGCCATCCGCTGGACGATCGTATTCGAACGTCACTGTGCCCGCGTCGATTTGATCTTGCGTTAACGTCACCGCGTCTTGGCCGCTCACGTTCAACACGTCACCGGCAACCGCGCCAATTGGCAACCCAACACTTACACTTACATTCACCTGCCCATCAATTTCGGTGTGGCTAATCGTACCGTCGTTGTTCGTATCTTCTGTGATTTCCACAGTCGGTTTGAACAACTCGTCAACCGTATAAGTCGATCCACCAATTTTGACATTTTCAACATCAATAAGCAGAACTACATCGTTCGTATCACCGCGAGTGATTTGAAGGTTGCCATTGTCATCAACAACAAAGGTTGCTTGATCAACATCGAAATTGTTGAAGATCACAGTATCCGTTCCAGCACCGCCATCTACTGTCAGCGAATCATTCGCATCATCCGAACTAATGGTTATGGAGTCATTACCAGAACCGGTCATAACATAATCATCGTCAGCTTCAGCCGAGATGCCACTCCATGTACCATGCCAGTAGTGAGCGGTATTTGAAAAGTCGCTGGTATTACCAGCAGTATCGGTTTGTACCGCTTTAAAGAACTCATTGTCGTTGACTGGCACATCGTTGAGGTTAGACACATCCAAAGACCAAGTGCCGTCTTCTGATACTGTCGTCGTTACTTCTGACAACTCAGTATATTCACCAGTTTGAGTGTCGTTACCATGGCTTGTCGAATTAGCAATAACCCACAACGTAACCGTTGCACCGGCTTCACCCGTACCATGCAATGTAACAGTTGAGTAATCGGAACCCGCAGAGTCATCTGTAATATTAGTGATGACTGGAGGTTCTACAGAAGTATCCAACGTCGCATCTTTGCTGCCTGTCGCCGCGTTGCCCGCTGTATCTGTCACGTCCGCAACCACTGTGATGTCGCCATCAACCAGACCCTTACC
>NZ_SNXC01000017.1:0-2925 GCF_004362145.1 Marinomonas balearica | reverse complement strand
CGCATCCAACGTCGCATCTTTGCTGCCTGTCGCCGCGTTGCCCGCTGTATCTGTCACGTCCGCAACCACTGTGATGTCGCCATCAACCAGACCCTTACCTGTTAGGTCTGCTGTTGTGCTGAACGCACCCTCCGTCACGGTCGCTGTGAACTCAGCTTTGTTGCCGTCGCTGTCAGTCACGGTCAAGGTCACTGTCTGACCGTTTTCAACATTCGTTGTGCTACCTGACAAGGTCACTTCGTCTGCTTCGTTAACACTGATGTTGCCGTCGCCTACGGTCGTCAAGTCGATGCTCGGTAGATCCGCATTGTCCGCATCCAACGTCGCATCTTTGCTGCCTGTCGCCGCGTTGCCCGCTGTATCTGTCACGTCCGCAACCACTGTGATGTCGCCATCAACCAGACCCTTACCTGTTAGGTCTGCTGTTGTGCTGAACGCACCCTCCGTCACGGTCGCTGTGAACTCAGCTTTGTTGCCGTCGCTGTCAGTCACGGTCAAGGTCACTGTCTGACCGTTTTCAACATTCGTTGTGCTACCTGACAAGGTCACTTCGTCTGCTTCGTTAACACTGATGTTGCCGTCGCCTACGGTCGTCAAGTCGATGCTCGGTAGATCCGAAGCGTCCGCGCTCGCCGCTTGCTCACTGACTTCGTCTGAACTGTTGCCCGCTACATCCGACAAACTCGCTGTCACGGTGTCTTCTGGAGACACATCAATTGTAATGCCGTTCGTAATCTGATCTGCGCTTAAGGTAACCGTGACGTCTTCGCCATCGTTCACGCTGTACGTCAAGGTATCGCCTACTTCGGAACCTTCTACCGTGATCGTCGCGGTGATCGTGCCGTCTTCGCCAAGCTCTTCAGCGTTGTAAACGCCGTCCTCTGCACCTTCCTCAAATATGATTGATGGTTCAGCAACAACCGTGTCTTTATCAATAAGTAATTTTTCAGATTGCCCTTCATTTCCGGCGCCATCAGTTACGTTCACAACAACGGTAAGTGGCCCATCTACTAAGGTAGTTACATCTACTGAAGAATTAAAAGAAACATTTCCGCCCTCGTCTTTTGTATCAATCCCCTCAGTAACAATTAGTTTAGTACCAACTGAGTCAGTGATCGTAATAGACTGAACATCCCCGCCGTCTTCTACAAAGCCTTCGACCTTAACGCTTCCTTGTTCGTCGAAGTTAATAACCATATCCTTGTTATCATCTTCTACAGTGGCATAAACATCAGCAAACAAATCAACTTTATAAATCTCGGTACTGCTAGCTTCGAAAGGATTACCTAATTCATCTGCACCAGTAACCGTCGCAGTAATAAACGGATTCGCTAAATCGGTACCCGCTAGGTCAGATCCAAGAACTGGAACTTCATATAAGTATCGACCTTCGTCATCTTGTTCACTGCTTACTTCAGCAGAACCAATAGCCTCTCCGCCTAATGTAATAGTTACTGTATCGCCAGGCAGAGCGTCACCAGACACCCAACCTGTAATTGGAACATAAGCTCCCTCGGCAGACTCGGATGAGTTGATAATCTTATCTGACGTAATAATGTCGACATCAATATTAGCATTAGATGTCAGATCAATTATTGCACTGTCCGAACCTTTCTCGGACACGTTGCCCGCTGCATCGGTAATGGTCGCCTCAACGATTAACGTCGCTCCATGTACTGGTGCAACTACCTCCGTCAACACCGTCTCTGCTGCGATATGATCTGCGGTCAACTCAATTTCAACACCATTTACGGTTAACGTATCGCCTTCTAGGGCTCCGGTATCTTTTAGAGAAATTGTGACATTTACTTGTC
Source organism: Marinomonas balearica (assembly GCF_004362145.1). Taxonomy (GTDB): domain Bacteria; phylum Pseudomonadota; class Gammaproteobacteria; order Pseudomonadales; family Marinomonadaceae; genus Marinomonas; species Marinomonas balearica. The sequence continues at coordinate 1,111 of NZ_SNXC01000017.1, read as the reverse complement.
CTTCAAGCTCTATAGAATTGATAAAACCATCATTGTTAGCATCTTCTGTTATGGTTACACTTGGTGCCTCCGTTGAAGCAGTGTCTCCCATCGTTGCAGAGTCTGATGCAACATCCGAACTAACACCAAAATCATTCGTTATTGTTGCTTCAACAGTTAAAGTCTCTCCGTCTGCGGGTTGATCGTATTCTAGTGTTATCGCACCCTGCGCAATTTGCTCAGCTGTCAATACAATTGTTTCTTGTCCCGTTACAGACAATTTGTAGCCTTCTTGTGCACTCTCAGGCAACGTAATCTCAACGCCAACAGATCCAACTATTTCGGTATTTGCAATGATTCCATCGTCATTTATATCTTCGGTTATAGTAACTGAAGGCGCCTCAACGTTACTGTCATCGATCGTAGTGCTCGCGCTGCCTGCTGTCTCAGAGATCGTCGCTTCCGCTCCGGTCACATCTGAGATGCTTACTGTGAAGGATTCTGCTCCTTCGTAGGTGCCGTCTTCTAGAGTCGTGATGTCTAGGTCTGCTGACTGCTCGCCCGCTGGGATCGTCACGCTCGCAACACCTGTGAAGTCACTGCCGTCTGCCGCAACACCGCTGTAAGTGAAGTCCACAACAACCGCTTCATCAGCCTTTTGGTCGATGCTCACGCTGAAGCCCGCATCTTGACCTTCGGTCACGTTGGTTTGATCCGCCGCGATGCTCACCACTGGCGCGCTTTGTGCGTCGTCGATCGTAGTGCTCGCGCTGCCTGCTGTCTCAGAGATCGTCGCTTCCGCTCCGGTCACATCTGAGATGCTTACTGTGAAGGATTCTGCTCCTTCGTAGGTGCCGTCTTCTAGAGTCGTGATGTCTAGGTCTGCTGACTGCTCGCCCGCTGGGATCGTCACGCTCGCAACACCTTCGAAGTCACTGCCGTCTGCCGCAACACCGCTGTAAGTGAAGTCAACAACAACCGCTTCATCAGCCTTTTGGTCGATGCTCACGCTGAAGCCCGCATCTTGACCTTCGGTCACGTTGGTTTGATCCGCCGCGATGCTCACCACTGGCGCGCTTTGTGCGTCGTCGATCGTAGTGCTCGCGCTGCCTGCTGTCTCAGAGATCGTCGC
>NZ_SNXC01000016.1 GCF_004362145.1 Marinomonas balearica | reverse complement strand
GTAGTGTGGGGGATCCCATGTGAGAGTAGGTCGTCGTCAAGCTTCTAATACAGAAAGCCCTGATCAGAAATGGTCAGGGCTTTTCTCGTTTCTGAAACGCGTAATCCTGACTGAAGTTCTGAATCCTTAGTTTGAGACAAGAAACAAGAGCCTATTCCGCTCCCAGAGCCTGTCGAAGGCTGGCTTAAGGGGGATTGAAAAGGCTTATAAAGTGTCCATGGCTTCGACACACTCAGTCAGCAGTCACGATATGCTTCACTTACTTCATCTTCACAATCATATCGAAGTTATCAAGCCCGTTCCAATTGCGTTCCCTGAGCTTGTCTAAAGGGTGGTATGTATTTCTGTAGTGTAATAAAACGATTGAAAGGCTAAAACGTACGATCTAAGAAGAGCATACAAGGTTGTTGATCTTATTAGAGCTATTTAAAACTAGATGAATCTAAAAAATAAAAAAGAGCACAAATAGTGCTCTTTTTTATTTTTGGACAAGATCGAGATTTATAATTGATTATATTCAGCTAAAATTTCATTGAATCGGCCTGATTGATGAAGTGCGAAAAGTCCATTATTGAATGCCTCTCTAAGCTTTTCTGCATTAGGAATAGACTTCGAAATTAACAAGTACAGGTCGTTCTTCTCTAAAGGTGGAAGCAAAATCTGCAGTTGAGATGCGTCTAGCCCTGCTGATTGAGCCGCATCTTTTGCGACAGCCAAGTTATCTGCGTATAGGTCTATTTCACCTTTAGTTAGTGCAGTTACAGCATTACTCACAGAATCGAATTCATTCAGTTGAGCAAAGCCAAAGGCGTCGAAGGAAGTTCCGACGGAAGTACCTTCAATTTTACCGATTTTGTAGTCGTTTATAGCTTCGAAAGAAGTGTAGTTTGTTAAAGGGAAGTCGGAACTCTTGATTAGGCCAACTAATACAGTATAAATGGGGATTGAGTAGTAATAATCCTCAGTTCGTTCTTCAGTATAGTAAGCACCGATAAGCGCATCTTTGTTACCTGATTTTACCGAATCAAGAGCAGCTTGCCATCCTGTAAACTCTACAGTGCTCTCGTAGCCAGCTTCAGACAAAGCTTCCTCGACAATAGCAGTTATAAAGCCACCGTTATTTAGGCTTTCCGCATAAAACGGCGACCAGTTCATGGTAGTTAATTTTACCGGTTGTGCTGACACGATAAGAGGAAAGGCGATAGCGATAGCTGATATAAATAGCTTGAGTGATTTCATATCTTAGGTTCCTTTCAATTTCATTTTTCTGATTATTTATTTAAAAGGTGACGCTGACATTATTGACAGGTTAGTCAATAAATTCATTCTAATCCATCCTTATCGATCAATAAACCAGACTAACTGTCAAGTTTTGTAACTATAGAAGGTTTTGGTCTTCAGTGTGTGCGCTTTAATTTAGTCTCTCAAGTCATTGAGTTGACGGCACTATTGAAACAGGTCAATGATGATATCGACGGTAGGACGAGTTTTTCGAAAAGTTTTACATTTTAAGCATTAAAAAAATAATACGATTCATTTGTTCGATAAACATGAACGTTTTTAGGCGCATGTAGCAAAATTCATTTGGAGGTATTAAATGAGACAGTCGATTATTCACATTGCTCTTGTCGTAAAAGACTACGATGAAGCTATAGATTTTTACGTTAATAAGCTCAATGTTGATTTGATAGAAGACACTTTCCAACCAGAGCAGAATAAGCGCTGGGTGGTAGTATCACCTCCGGGAGCGAATGGCGTTACGTTGTTGTTAGCTAGGGCCTCGAATCCAGAACAAGGTGAGTTTATTGGTAATCAAGCTGGCGGTCGCGTATTTTTGTTTCTTAGTACAGATGATTTTTGGCGTGATTATCATCGAATGGTGGCTGATGGAATAAATTTCATGCGTGAGCCCAGTGAAGCTGATTATGGAACAGTTGCCGTGTTTGAAGATTTATATGGAAACCTTTGGGATTTATTGCAGCTAAACCCAGATCATCCAATGGCTATGAGAACTTAATGTTCATCCTAAATAAAAAAACGGAGCACTTTCGCTCCGTTTTTCGGTTATCCCCAATCGTCAGAAAACGACATGGCTACAATCTAAGTGTTAATAACTTAAGCACTTATCCACTTCGTTTGCTGCGCCAAGAATAACAGGAACACGTTGATGGATGCCTTCTGGTTGAATATCCAGAATACGTTGCGTATGAGTATGCGCTTTTCCGCCAGCCTGCTCGACTAGCATAGCCATAGGGTTTGCTTCGTACATAAGACGAAGTTTACCTGGTTTGGTAGGGTCTTTACTGTCCCAAGGGTACATAAAAATGCCGCCACGACACAGAATTCTGTGTACGTCCCCCACCATTGCGGCAACCCAACGCATGTTAAAGTTTTTATCGCGTGCTCCGTCTTTACCTGCAACTAGGTCATTGACATAGCCTTGCATGCTTTCTGACCAGAAACGCTGATTTGACATATTGATTGCAAACTCTTGAGTGTCTTTGTCTACTGTGACGCTCTCCTGAGTTTCGACAAATTCGTTCTTCTCCGGGTCAAGGGTAAACATTTTTACGCCTTGACCTGTTGAAAGCACTAACATGCAAGAAGGCCCGTAAAGAACATAACCCGCAGCGGCTTGCTCTGTGCCGGGTTTTAGGAAGTCGGCTTCTGTTGCGGGCTTCTCTCCTTGATCGTGGTAGATCGAAAAAATAGTGCCAACCATCGCATTGATGTCGATATTGGAAGAACCATCAAGCGGATCGAAGGCTATCAAGTATTCGCCATTGGTATTGGCTGGAACAATGTCATCTTCTTCTTCCGATGCTACTGCACGAACTGCTGGGCAGCTCATTAGGTCGGATTTCAACATATCATTGGAAATAACATCTAGTTTCTTTTGTTCTTCTCCTTGAACATTCTCATTACCTGCAACGCCTAAAATGCCTGCCAACGAACCTTTATGGAGTGCTTTGCAAATATCGATGCACGTATTTGTTGTTGTAGTCAGCACGTCTTGTAGAGCAACAGGAGCATTTGATGCTTTCAAAACTTGTGAGAGGGTTTGCATACTGAGCATTTCCTTTTTATGGATGGTATCGGAAATTATGCCATTGCATTAAAGAGGAGTCAGCTAGAGATCTTGAAATTTAGACGAGTTTTTAAGAGAAAATTAAGCTTAATCAATTAAGAAGGGCGCTTAAAGTTCCTTTCTAGTGTAAGGGAACCAACAAGCGTTTTTTACTAGTGCTCTGTTCAGAGGTCTAATATATCGAGGGTTTTAGGGGTGGCTTGTTGCGCGTTATGCTTTTTATATAGGGCATAAATGTAACGCTTAGCGCGTTACATTTATGCAATAAGCCTTTTGATTAGGCTTTCAGTGTTTTTACACCTTCTTGTGTGCCAAGCAACAGAACGTCTGCTGAACGTGCAGCGAACAAACCATTCGTAACGACACCGACAATGGCGTTAATTTGAGATTCAAGCTTAACCGCATCAAGAATTTCAAGATTGTAGACGTCTAAAATGTGGTTGCCATTATCAGTAACGACACCTTCGCGGTAGACTGGATCACCGCCTAACTTAACTAACTCACGAGCAACGTAACTACGCGCCATTGGAATGACTTCAACAGGGAGAGGAAAGTCGCCCAAGACATTAACGAGTTTAGATTCGTCTGCGATACACACGAATTCTTCCGCACACGCTGCGACAATCTTTTCGCGAGTCAATGCCGCACCGCCGCCTTTGATCAAGTGCAAGTGGTGATTGGATTCGTCCGCACCGTCGATATAAACACGCATACCTGGAACACTGTTTAGATCATAAACGGGAATGCCATGACCCTTTAAGCGCTCAGCAGACGCCTCAGAACTTGCGACTGTGCCATCAAAAAGATGTTTGTGTTTTGCTAATTCATCGATAAATAAGTTGGCAGTAGAACCCGTGCCAATACCGACAATAGTGTCTTCTTCAAGAAGGGGAAGAATGTGCTCAACAGCCGCTTGTGCGACAGCTTTTTTGAGTTCGTCTTGAGTCATGCTAAGCAGAACCTATTTAGTGTGATTGTTATAAAGCAGCAAATGCTACGATTGTTACCTCTGACGGTGTCGATATTATAGCCACATCAAGGTTCTATTGTTACCGCTTTTTGGTTTAAACGGCCAACCGAAGACGAACGAGAATATTACGCTAAAAGCCTTACTGCTATTGGCCTTAAGGGCGGGAAAGAGTATATTTCTTGTTCCGTTTTTCAATTTAAGAGTATTTGGAAATTCAGACTGGAAAACAGCGCTACATAGGCGCGATACGTAAATTATTTTGTTAGGAACCCTTATGCCCCACACAATCATCAAGAAAATTCTACAAGCTCGCGTCTATGACGTTGCTGTAGAAACACCCGCATCTCGTGCCAATCAACTTTCAAAACGATTGGGCAACGAGATTATTTTGAAGAGAGAAGATTTACAACCTGTTTTCTCTTTCAAAATTCGTGGGGCATACAACAAAATTTGTCAGCTAACTCAAGAAGAGTTAGACCGTGGAGTCATTGCAGCGTCCGCCGGTAATCATGCTCAAGGTTTAGCGCTAGCAGCCAAGAAACTTGGTGTAAAAGCAACGATTGTGATGCCAGCAACCACGCCTGATGTAAAAGTGTCGGCAGTACGTAATCATGGTGCCGAAGTCGTGCTTTTTGGTGATGCGTTTGACGAAGCTTCTGTCAAATCGAAAGAGATCATGGTTCAGACTGGTCAAACCTATGTCCACCCGTTCGATGATCTTGATACGATCGCGGGGCAAGGCACAATCGGCATGGAAATTTTGCACCAAGTTGAAGGTGATATCGACGCGATTTTCGTTCCCGTCGGCGGTGGTGGTCTAATCGCCGGAGTGGCGGCCTACATAAAGTACCTTCGCCCTGAGATTAAAGTCATTGGCGTTGAGCCTGAAGATGCAGCCTGCTTGAAGGCCGCGATGGCAGCAGGCAAACCGACACGTCTTGATCAAGTGGGTATTTTTGCTGAAGGCGTTGCCGTAGCAGAAATCGGCGAGCATACGTTCAATATTGCAAAAGACAATGTAGACGACGTGATTACCGTGACAACAGATGAAATGTGCGCGGCAATTAAAGACATTTACGATGATACACGCTCAATAACAGAACCTGCCGGAGCGTGCGCGCTTGCTGGCCTTAAAAAGTACGTTGAATCGACAGGTGCCAAAGATAAAAAGCTCATCGCGATCAACAGCGGTGCAAACGTCAACTTCGACCGTTTACGTCATGTTTCAGAGCGAGCAGAGCTGGGTGAAAAACGCGAAGCGATTATCGCAGTAAAAATTCCAGAAGAACCGGGCGCATTCAAAGGGTTCTGTCAGGCGTTGGTTGGGCGCAGTATTTCTGAGTTTAACTACCGCTATGGTGATGCAGAGCAAGCCGTGATTTTTGTAGGTGTCGCGATTGGCAACAGTCCAGACAGCCGTCAGGAACTATTGCAAGACCTAAAAGACTACGAAATTGTCGATTTGACCGATGATGAAACAACCAAAGTCCACGTTCGTCATATGGTCGGTGGCCACCTTCGCAGTGACAAAGGTGAGCTACTGTACAGCTTTGAATTTCCTGAACGTCCGGGCGCTTTGTTAAAATTCCTGAACACTCTCGGCGGACAATGGAATATATCTATGTTCCACTACCGAAATCACGGCGACGCGTATGGCCGAGTGCTAGTCGGGTTGCAAGCCGTTGGTGAGGAAACAGACGTGACTCGCTACCTTGATGAACTAGGTTATCCGTATCAAGACGAAAACGACAACGCAGCGTGCAAGTTGTTTTTTAAATAAAAAAGTAGACTCTCCTCCCTTTTATCAAGGGACGAGGGCTTGAACCCTATGCTCCTCTCCCTTACCAAGGGGGAGGTTGGGATGGGGTCTTACTCGCCTAGAATAGACCTCCGCTAAACGGTAAAAGCCGAATTAGCCTTCCAGACGACGTAACAAAATATAAGGTACCCAAAGGAGCAAAGATGACGCTTATAGCGAATACACCAACGCCGCCGTACTACGCAGTTATTTTTACATCCCTCCGAACGGAAGGTGATAACGGTTATAGTCAAATGACAGAGCGATTAGTCGAATTGGCATCAAAACAAACAGGTTTTTTAGGGATCGAGACCGCGCGAGAAAATGTTGGAATTACCGTTACATATTGGTCTGATCTTGAATCCATTAAACAATGGAAAGAGAATTCCGAGCACCAAGAAGCTCAAAGGCTTGGTCATGAGAAATGGTATTCATCATTCAAGACTCGTATATCTAAGGTCGAGTCTGACTATGGCATTTAACAAGACCACTTATTTGAAGGAAATCTAAAGCCGGCATAAATGGCTTGCGGCAAGTTTGAAGCGCAGAGGAAAACTTCCCCGAAAACAGCTCCTTGTTAACTTTTGACGCTCGCATAGCCTACCGACACAATTATTAAAAGCACCATTGCTAGCACCATGTATGAAAAAACAACTAAGAACCATCTATTGAAACGCTTAAGCCAACCATAAGCAGAGTTGAATATTGGTGACGCAGTTAAAGGCGGCAGATACACGCTAATAAAATCACGGCCATCACTTTCATCGTTGTACAGCTTCGATAAGCCGAAGACAAAAAACACTACAAACATTAGCGCACAGACTGCGCCTAATACCAAGCTGATAGTTGATTCGCTAGCTTCAGCCATAAGCAGAACAAATAGGCAGGCAATGATTCCTATGAACAAGCCGATCAACCACTTTTGGTAGTAGGATGGTTGTTTCTTAGGGAGCTTCGAGTTAATCAGCTCCAACGGATAATCTAATCTCATTTTATACTCGTGAAAGTTAACGCCGTGGTAATTTGACCATATTGTTATATGCTGATTTATTACACATTACTTCATCCCTGCACCGACAGTGGCACGAATAGGAGCAGCTGAAGGGTCAAAGTCTTCTAGGCAGAATACATTAACACCATAATAATCGGGTGTAACTCGCTTCCTATGGAACGGATAAATACCACATACCTTACAAAAGTAGTGTTCGGCTGTATGAGTATGGAATTGATAGGTAGTTAGCGAATCGGTGCCCGATAAAATGCGCATGGAATTTTCATGGACTTTAACCATAAGGGCATTTTTACGGATGCATGTAGAACAGTCACAAGTCGTTAACTCCGGTAGATCAGTATCGATCTCAAATTGAACTGTGCTGCAATGACATGACCCTTGGTAAGTTTTCATATTATCCATATAGTTTTCTTTCTTCCAACTTCCTTCTTCAGCGGCTTGTTATGCATTTTTATGATAATGCTCTCGATGGTATCTAATAAAGTCGATATTGATGAGGTGTTTTTTTACGACTCTAAGTTTACCCTTAATGCCAATTAACTCTAAATTATCGCTTATAGCAAAGCCTCCATTGTCAAACATAACATGATGGTTAGGGCATAAACATAAAAGGTTACTTTCTATATCAGGTCCGTTATGTGGTTCACCTAAAGGTTTAATGTGGGCTGCTTCAGCGTATAATCCTGCGCTAGTTTCAATAGCTACCCCACATACTTGGCATGTGTAGTTATGCCAAGATTTTACATTTTTAGCTTTTTGGTAGTTTCTTACAATACGATTGACCGTTGATGGTTTTCTACCAGGTGTATCATATTCGCCAGTTGGCTCTTTCACTATATAATCAGCAAGTGAACCCTTTTGAGCAATTAATCTGTACCTCCAAACTTTGTACCCCGACTTTCCTGTTTCGTACCAGTAGTTTTCTACATGATATAGTCCTGCATATCGGTAACCTTTGATTGGACTTAATTCATTTTTATGTTTGTGTCCACGAGTTACTCGGACAGGAAGGTTTTCTATTTTGCTTTTAGCTAAAGCTAGGTTTACACCATCTAGCTCTTGATCTGACACCTGTTTTCCGTTTTGTTGTCCTCCAGCGCCTGTATAAATAATGACGTCACCAAAATCTTCGTCATCCTCATACCCACCAGAAAGTACGATAGAATCGGCACCTTCATTTTTACCACCACTTATCCCTGCAACTAAAGGAGGGTGGACTTTAGCTTTAGCTAAAGACCCTCTATCATCAAAGATATCACCAGGACTAACTCCATTTATTTCACCGAAAGTGCGCATTTAAATCCTTATATGCATAACGCCCAGCTCTGCGGCTGGTAAAAGTGGAGGCGAAGCCGGAGCTTTTGCCAGTCCGACAGCAGCTGTTTGTTAGGGCTTTAGCGTACTCAGTGGGAGCGAGACAGCTACTTATCATAAGCACTCATCCTCTATAGGCGGCCCTTCTTCTCCTACGCCGCTAACCGGCTCAATATCGAAAATATACCCACCGAATAAGGAATTGAATTCCGCTTCGACATCCTGGAGGAACTCCAGAATAATACCTAATAAACCTCGAAATGTTGTGCAGTGCCATTCAATTCCAGGGGCGATTGAGGATAAAACATTCTTCTTGAATCCTTCCAAGTCTGACGGTACATCAAGTAGTGTTCCAGTGTTAAGTTTAGAGCTCAATGTCGGAAAATTGAACATCGAAAAAGTCATTGAGTGAACCATGTATTGTGAGCGTAAATGATCGAACTCTTTCTTTTTCTCTGGGGGTAACTTGTTGTATTCTTTGTCTCGATAACGATTAAACTCTTCGGTATATTGCAAGACACGATCAGCTGCATCACCAATCCGAGGGCAGAAATACCTCTTCCACCAAGCCTCGAAATATCTTTGTTGAAACTCTAAATAAGTTAGCCCAACGATATTCGTATTTCGTGTGTACTCCTTTGCTCCAGACTGGAGGCCATGTTTAGAAATAATAAATCCGATATTGGCGCCAGTCTCTCCCATGACTGTGGTAAAGGAATGTACAACCGACTGAGGTATAGTTTTACCCCAGTTCTTACATTCAACGATATATTTAATCTTATCTACGCTTTGGCCATCGATTGCCAGAACATCAACATTGACTAAGCCACGGGGTGTCACTAGATCTACTTCGACGTCTGCTGATAGACCTACATTTCGAAATATCCTACGGACGCCTAGTTGAAGGTCTTGCCATTTTTCGGGGTATGGGTCATCAATCATACTTAACTCAATAGATCCTTCAGTCTAGGTCAGAGCCCTAACATTTTATTAATAGGCATGCTCATTTATCCAGTCGGGTTATTTTGTCTTTCTTCCTAACCCTATGAACAAAAATAACTTTTCAACCCTCCCGAAAAAGCGAGCATTGAAAACGAGCATGCGCATATGTATTTATCGTTATGGCACACTATTTCGGCTATCCATTCACTATACTCCTGATACTAATACACTTTGAAAAAGCGTAATAGACAAAGCGAGAAGGTGAGTGTCATTCACCTCAGAAATAGTGTGCCATTTTTGAGGTGGGGCAAAAATAGATTGGAAATATACCCTTTTTTCTATTGGGTAACGCTGTGAGTAACTTCGATGTTGTGCAGGCAATTAACCCCATCCTAATCCTGCTAAGAGGAGGGAATACGATCATCCGCTGATGTTATGAGGCCGCCGTTTTTTAATTTTACGAGTTAGGGTACTCGCTCAAAAGCTTGAGCAAGTGCCCGTCAGTTTCAATATGCCGCAAAGGTTCTCTATCTTTCTCCTTGTGCATTTGCGCTTAGATAACTGTCCTAAAATCGGTTATCATATCGACCATTAACAAACACAAATTACAGCCCGCGTTTCGTTGTTACGAGGTGCGGGTTGTAACGTTTTGATTCTGCTCAAAAATATGGGCATAACCTCTACACAATAGGTTTTACGTGAATATTCAAACCCTTTTGAATCAACGCATTCAAGCAGCTATGGTCGCAGCGGGCGCACCAGAAGAATCTCCAGCATTGGTTCGTCAATCCGCTAAAGTACAGTTCGGCGATTATCAAGCAAACGGCATCATGGGTGTCGCTAAGAAACTGAAAACCAATCCTCGTGCATTTGCAGAACAGGTTCTGGAAAAGTTGGATCTAACCGATCTTGCAGATAAAGTTGAAATTGCAGGCCCGGGTTTCATTAATATCTTCCTGAATAACGCGTGGTTGGGCAAAGAGCAAAATAACTTACGCACAAGCGAGCGCCTAGACATTGCGACCGTATCACAACCAGAAACGGTCGTTGTTGATTATTCAGCACCTAACCTTGCTAAAGAAATGCACGTTGGTCATTTGCGTTCGACGGTCATTGGGGATGCGGTTGTGCGCTCTCTTGAGTTTTTAGGCCACAATGTGGTTCGTCAAAACCACGTAGGAGATTGGGGAACACAGTTCGGAATGCTCCTTGCCTACATGGAGCGCTTGCGTTCAGAAAACAGTGAAATCAGCATGGCGCTTTCGGATCTTGAAACCTTCTACCGTGAAGCTAAAAAATGCTTCGACGATGATGAAGCGTTTTCTGTTCGCGCTCGTGAGTTGGTTGTTCAACTTCAATCGGGTGCGCCGGAGTGCATCGCATTGTGGAACGATTTTATTAACATCTCGCTTGAGCACTGTGAAGAAACCTATCAGATGTTAGGCGTTTCTCTTGAGCGTAAAGACGTTATGCCTGAGAGTGCTTACAACGACGATCTTCAAAATGTAATCAATGACTTGGATGCAAAAGGTCTGATTAAAGAAGATCAGGGTGCGAAATGTGTGTTCCTTGAAGAGTTTGCGAATAAAGACGGCGAAATAACGCCTATCATCGTACAAAAAACAGGCGGTGGTTTCTTGTATGCGACGACAGATTTGGCTGCTGTTCGTCACCGTCACAAGGTCATTAAGGCGGATCGTGCGTTGTACTTTGTCGATGCGCGTCAATCGCTGCATTTTGATCAAATCTTTACTTTGTCTCGTAAAGCGGGCTTTGCGGATGATTCTATCAGCCTTGAACACATGCCATTTGGCACGGTAATGGGCAGTGATGGTAAGCCGTTTAAGACGCGTTCTGGCGGAGTTGCCAAACTGTCTGCCTTGCTTGAAGAAGCGCAAGAGCGTGCTTATAAGTTGGTTGCTTCCAAGAATCCAGAAATGTCTGAGGAAGAGCTTCGTAATATTGGTCGTGTTGTTGGTGTTGCGTCTGTGAAATATGCAGATTTATCCAAAAACCGCACCAGTGATTACGTCTTTAACTGGGACACTATGTTGAGTTTTGAAGGTAACACAGCACCTTACCTTCAATACGCGTATTCTCGCGTTGCCAGTATTGTACGTAATGCAGAGATAGACGTTGCTGAGTTACAGGGTGAGATCTCTATCGTTGAGAGCCAAGAACGTGCGCTTGCCGTTAAGCTGGTTCAGTTCGAAGAAGCGGTGCAGCAGGTTACAAATGAAGGTATGCCACACTTCTTATGTGCGTATCTGTACGAACTTGCAGGCACATTCATGAGCTTTTACGAGGCTTGTCCAATATTGAAAGCCGAAGAAGAAGTGAAAAACAGTCGTCTACAATTAGCGTTAAATACGGCTTCTACCTTGAAGCTTGGATTGTCATTGCTAGGCATCGAAACGCTTGAACGTATGTAAGGTGTAAATACACCGATTCAAACTTAGAGAATGCGGCGCTCATGTGAGTGCCGCTGTATCCATTCTCTAATAAAAAGAGAGGGAACTCGCCGTGCAGATTTTGTTTGTTTTATTGGTTTTGACTTGGTCAACTGGGTTTGTGGTTGGCAAGCTGATTGTTGGGCTAGTCGATCCCAATGTTTACTTAGCCATTCGGTTTGCTTTAACGGGGCTTTTCTTCCTCGTTGGCGCTTTGTTATTCAAACGCTCTTTCCCTTCCTTTTCTGAGTTACCAAAACACATTGTAGCGGGTGTTTTGCTCAATGGCCTTTATCTTGGCTTTGCTTATGTCGCTGTGGCACACGGGTTACCTGCCGGCGTGATGGCATTGATAGGCGCTTTCCAGCCAGTACTTGTCACGCTCTTAGCTTTTTTAATCGTGAAAGAAAAAACCTCTGTAATGGGGTTGATAGGCATGGCTGTTGCGATTTTAGGGTTGTATTTTGTTATTAGTCCCTCCCTTCATATCGAAGGCCACAGTTATGGCATTGATATGGTGTTGCTGGCGATATTAGCGATTTTCTGCCTTTCATTTGGCTCTGTGTATCAAAAGATGTCGATTTCTAAATCGGACATCGTCACAACGATGGCCATACAAAATTTGTCTGCGGCGGCGGTTTCGTGTGTGTTTGTTGTCGCTCTAGGTGAACAATTACTGATTATTAATACAACATCGCTCCTCTTATTTGCTTGGGGGATTTTTGTTCTTTCGTGCGGTGGCGTATTCCTACTTGTATGGTTGTACCGAAAAGTACCGGCTTCTCTTGTGTCTATGCTGATGCTTTTGGTGCCGCCATTAGCGGCCATAGAAAGCTATTTTATTTTCAACGAAGAGATGACGCCTCTGCAAATTGTTGGCGTCGTGACCACGGTGGCTGGGGTGTATATGAGCCGCCTGAACATAAAACTCGGATGGTTTAAGAAAGAGCTTTCAAAGCAGGCTCTTTGATGATGTCTTTTCACTGTCTGTTGTTTTAATAGCATATTTTAAGAAGCCCGCTAAAATACACTGCGTAATTTGGAATAGAAAACAAAGACGAGTGAGTAGAGACGAAACGATGAATATCTATATTGCCTATACTGGCGGAACGATTGGGATGAAAGAGTCAGACGACGGATTGATTCCCGATCCAGATTTCGCAGAAGTCCTTCAGAAACAGCTCGATGAGTTAGCGCCAACATCAAAAGAGAAGAACGAATACAGCGTTTATCGTTATCCTGAGCTGATTGACTCTTCCAATGCAACGCCTAATGAATGGCGTCAAATTGCATCAGATTTAGCGGGTAAATGGGATGAGTTTGATGCGTTCATCGTTCTTCATGGCACCGACACCATGGCGTATACCTCCTCTGCGTTATTCTATATGTTTGAAAATGCTTCCAAACCCATCATCGTAACGGGTTCTCAGGTGCCTATGTTTCAGGCTCGAACGGATGGTTTGAACAATGTATTGGGCGCGATTTCTGCATGCAATGAGCAGAAGAATGGCGTTTCGTTATTTTTCGGCAGTTCATTAATTAAAGGCAATCGCGCTCACAAGGCAAACACCACGGATTGGCAGGCCTTTAGTTCTCCAAACTATCCTGTTATTGGCACATTAGGCATTGATTGGGTATGGACGCCTCTCGTGAGTGAGCGTCAAGAGATGACAATGCAATTACCTGAGATGCAATCGGATGCGGTCACTCTGTTGCCCGTATTTCCGGGGGTGAGTGCAGACAATTGGTCGGGGCTTCTTAATGATCGTGTTAAAGGCGCTGTGCTGCTGTCTTATGGTGCAGGAAATGCTCCAGATAAAGATGACAAACTCTTGGCTATGCTAAGAGAAGCCACGGAGCGTGGTGTGTGTATCGTAAACGTCAGCCAATGTGGTGCTGGCTCGGTCGTTGCCGGAGCGTACGCTGCGGGTTCTGCTTTGGTGAAAGCGGGCGTGGTTTCAGGTCGAGATATGACCTATGAAGCCGCTTTTACTAAGCTTCACATTGCGATTGGTAAGGGCTTAGAAGGTTCGGCATTGAGAGCCGAATTTGAATAACCGTTAAAATTTTTCAGCAGAATGGTCTGATCGGAGATAATCGGCTTATATGACATACGATTACATTGTTATCGGCGGTGGGATTGTTGGAGTATCAACTGCGTGGCAATTACAGCAGCGTTATCCTGATAAGAAAGTGCTGCTGCTTGAAAAGGAAGCAGAGTATTCCAGACACCAAACGGGGCACAATAGTGGCGTTGTTCATGCTGGTGTTTATTATGCTCCCGGCAGTTTAAAGGCGAAATTTTGTAAGGCAGGCGTGAAGGCGACGATCGACTTTTGTGAAGCGCATAAGTTGCCTTATAACCAGTGTGGAAAGTTACTGGTGGCAACAACGCCGCTGGAAGCCGAGCGCATGAATGCGCTGTTTGAGCGTTGCCAGCAAAATGAAATCGAAGTTGAGCTGTTAAACGGTGAACAATTAAACGAGCGAGAGCCTAATATTAAAGGCTTGGGCGCGATTTATGTAAAATCCACTGCGATCGTTAATTATCAAGAAATCACTGTGAAAATGGCAAAGCGCTTTACTGAATTAGGCGGTGTAGCGCGTTTAAAGCACGATGTCGTTGAGCTGCGCGAAAACGATGACCTTATTACGGTAGGCGCGATTCACCAAGGGTGTGAAGTGGAATTTCAAGGAAAATTTCTGATCACCTGTTCTGGTTTAATGGCCGACAGAACCACAAAGATGTTGGGTATTAAAACGGATTTTCAAATTATTCCGTACCGTGGTGAATATTATCAACTTCCTAAAAAATACAATGAAATTGTAAACCACTTGATTTATCCGATTCCCGATCCCGATTTGCCTTTTCTTGGGGTGCACCTGACTCGCATGATAGACGGTTCTGTCACGGTTGGTCCTAATGCAGTGCAGGGCTGGAAACGAGAAGGTTATGGTCACATAAATATCAATTTACGCGATATTTTGGATATGGTGATGTTTCCTGGGTTTTGGCGAGTCACAAAAAAGCACTTCAAGAATGGCTTAACCGAAACAAAAAACTCGCTTTGGAAATCAGGCTATTTGAAACGTGTGCAAAAGTATTGCCCGCAAATTAGCCTAGAAGATTTACAGCCTTATCCAGCAGGTATTCGTGCGCAAGCTGTGATGCGAGATGGCACTTTAGTTCACGACTTTCTCTTTGCTGAAAGCCCTCGTAGTTTGCATGTCTGTAATGCCCCATCGCCAGCGGCAACATCGGCGATCCCCATTGGGGAATACATTGTAGATAAGGTGGATAAAAAGGCGGATTAAGCCTTTTTTTTGCGCTCAAACAATCTCATTTTTGCTTCAAACCGATCCAGTTGAACACCAAATCGTTCTAGATCATCCACAAGGTGGTCGAATTCGATTTTACTGGGCAGCAGTTGGCTGTTGCTTTGGAAGTGGTTCACTAATTGGATACGAGCTTGGGTTGAGATTTCTTTTGTGATTCCCCATTGGTAACGCAACAGGCGTGCAAGAGCACTGGCGGGCAGATCGCCGATGTAGTCAGCTAATACACCTTCCCAGTCTAACTCAAAGTTTTCGAGTACTTTGTGCAGTGTCATTAAGGCTTGGGCGTTGCCTTGTATTCTTAAATCTCCGTCGAAGAAACCATCTCCTTCGAGTAGCTTGCGGTAAGCACTGCTTGGGCCTTTTACATGAGTATCGAGTTTAGGGTCCAGTTCGATCTCTTCCATGCTTTCCGGTTTAAACAGCATAACGCCGGAATCATGAATGTGAATTTGAAGTATCAGATTAAAATCGTCTACCTCAAGAAAGATTTGTTGTCCTGACAGCTTAGTAAGACGTTCCAATGAAGGTGTATCTTGCTCAAGAGCGAGGTTGACGGTTTTTTCGATGGCGCTCAGTGCTGAAAGGCTAATGGAATGCATAGTAATCTTCTGGTGCTTTAAAGCTGGTGGATTTGTATAACGGAAGTGTCGCGTGTCTTACCGTCTTTTTCAAGGCGGGCCAGATACATTTGCCAAAGTTCTTCCTGATTTTTACCTATGTTGTGAAGGTATTCCCAAGAGTACAGTCCTGTATCGTGGCCATCGTCGAAGGTGATTTTGAGCGCGTAGTTCCCCGCTGCTTCAATGTTTTGAATCGCGACGTCTTTTTTACCAAATTGCAGGATAGGCAGTTGTTGTCCATGACCTCTCACTTCGGCAGAAGGCGAATGAACGCGTAAGTACTCAGCACTCAGTCGAAATGCTTGATTGTCGGAAAAGACGATCTCTAGTTCGCGTGATTTCTTATGATAGTGAATCTTCGTCGGAGTTAGCATTTTATCATGTCCAATATTTGCTTTTGACCTCTCCCTAGCGCTTTCGAGAAGGGAACAGAAAATATGTTAAATTATCGGTTATCTGCTCCTCCCTCTTAATAAGAGGGAGGTTGGGAGGGTTTACTTACAAGATATACTGACTTAGATCTTCGTCTTTAACCACTTCACCAAGTTGCTCATCAACGTAGGCTGCTGTGATGTCAATTTGTTGATCATCAGGCATATCACTTGCTGAGTACGAGACTTCTTCTAGCAAGCGCTCTAATACAGTGTGTAAGCGTCGAGCACCGATGTTTTCAACCGTTTCGTTTACCTGACAAGCAATCTCAGCAAGGCGAGTAATGCCTTCATCGGTAAAGTTTAGGTTGATGTTTTCTGTCTTAGCCAATGCAACGTACTGTTTGGTCAAGGATGCGCTTGGCTCAACCAAGATGCGTTTAAAGTCGTCGACCGTTAATGCATCGAGCTCAACACGAATCGGTAAGCGACCTTGAAGCTCAGGGATCAAATCCGACGGTTTTGTTAGGTGGAATGCACCAGATGCGATAAACAAAATGTGATCGGTTTTGATCATGCCGTATTTAGTCGTGACTGTGCAGCCTTCAACAAGAGGTAATAAATCTCGTTGTACGCCTTCACGAGAAACTTCGCCACTTGAGCGTTCGCCGCTTTTTGCGACTTTGTCGATTTCATCTAAGAAGACGATGCCGTTTTGTTCAACGGCTTCGACGGCACGTGCTTTTAGTTCGTCTTCATTGACGAGTTTCGCCGCTTCTTCATCGCGAACCTGACGGAAAGCGTCTTTTACTTTTAGCTTACGGCGTTTTTTACGATCGTTGCCCATGCTAGAGAACATGTTCTGCAACTGACTTGTCATTTCTTCCATGCCTGGAGGTGCCATGATCTCAACACCGACTGGCGTTTCAGAAACATCAATGTCGATTTCTTTGTCGTCGAGTTGACCTTCTCGCAGTTTTTTACGGAAGATTTGGCGTGTATTGCTTTCAGTATTTAGCTCTGGATCGCCGCCACGAGCAGGAGGTAACAATGCATCAAGGATGCGATCTTCCGCTGCGTCTTCTGCTTTGTGGCGCATGCGAGAGGTCTCTTGCTCGCGCAGCATCTTAATTGCCATCTCGACCAAATCACGGATGATGGATTCAACATCGCGGCCAACGTAACCTACCTCTGTAAATTTCGTTGCTTCAATCTTGATAAACGGTGCGTTAGACAGCTTTGCTAGGCGACGGGCAATTTCTGTTTTACCCACACCCGTAGGGCCGATCATTAGAATGTTTTTCGGCGTGACTTCTGCTCGCATCTCTTCAGGCAGTTGCATACGACGCCAGCGATTTCGCAGTGCAATAGCAACGGCTCTTTTTGCACTTTGTTGGCCTATGATGTGTTGGTCTAATGCGTTGACGGTTTCTCTTGGCGTCATATTGCTCATAGTCAGTCTCTTTAAATCTGAATCTTTTAAGTTAGTTAGTCTGGTCTTCTAGCGCGGCGTCTATCGCAATGGTTTCAATCGTTAGATTGTGGTTTGTGAAGACACAAATGTCCGCCGCGATATTAAGACTTTTCTCAACAATATCTTGTGCGCTCAAGTCTGTATTATCGATTAAAGCGCGGGCCGCTGCTTCAGCATAGTTGCCGCCAGAACCAATGGCCAATGCGCCATGTTGTGGTTCAACCACATCGCCAGTACCTGTAATAATGAGCGTGTTGTCTTTGTTCGCAACAACCAGCATTGCTTCAAGCTTGCGCAGTGCTTTATCTGATCGCCAGTCTTTGGCCAAATCTACAGCAGCGCGCACTAAGTGGCCTTGGTGTTTTTCCAGTTGACCTTCAAATCGTTCAAATAACGTAAAAGCGTCGGCAGTACCGCCAGCAAAACCAGCGATGACTTCCCCTTTGTATAGACGGCGCACTTTACGTGCATTGCCTTTCATTACTGTGTTGCCTAGTGAGACTTGACCGTCTCCACCAACCACTACTTCGTTTTCTTTACGGACGGTTAAAATCGTAGTCATGTATTACTCCCGTTTCATTGATAAACAAAATGGGGGCGTCTGAGGGGATTTCAAGCCGATGGGAAACAAGTTCCTCATCGGCTGTTATTGGAATTGAGCGGTTGAATTGCGTTGTTTTGTTCGCGAGGAGGGCGCTTTACTTTATTTTCCCTCCGGACGAGGGATTTTATATGTGTAGGACTCGATACCTTTGGTAACTAACTTATCTTGAGCGCGGCTTTTTTCTGAACGAGAAAGGTAAGGCCCAACTGTAACACGATACCAAGGTGCGCCATTCTTACCTGTGGTTTCGCGAATAGAGGCAGGTAAGCCAGATAATATCAACTCTGCCCTAAGTCGATCCGCATCTGCTGAGCTTCTGAAAGAGGCTGCTTGAAGCATGTATAGGAAGTCCTGTTGGCCACGGGGTTCATATTCGTAAGCATCCACATGACTGGTATCGACTTCACTGTCTTGAAGTATTTGATAAAATTCAAATTTCTCTTTTTTAGTATCAGCAACATCCTTTGATGTTTTTTCTTTCGGCTTAGAAACGGCTTTTGGTTTCACAGGAGCCGGTGCCGGTTTCTTAGGCGCTGGTTCCTCTACTGGTGTGGGTGATGCCGCAGTTTGATCGACCTGACTCAACTGTATTAATCCATAGATAAAGCCTAGGACAATTGCCGGCACAAGTAACCACATCCACCATGAGGTTTTTCGTTTCGGTATTGTTGTTGCTTTTCTCGTTGCGCCCTTACGAGGACGGCTTCCTTTTGTTGCCATGAGTGAAGTAAATTACCTGTTAAACGATCGATTATGAGCGCACATTATGCGCATATGCTCAGTAAGTTTCTAGTGGATCGACATCAATTGCAAAGCGAATTTTTTGAGTTCTCGATTCTTGCTCCAGCCATTGGCTTGCTATTGAGGTCAATCGATGCAAATTCCCCCGTTGCGGACTTTTTATACTCAGTAGCGCTCTGTGTTGTCCTGCCTTGCGTACAATAATGGCAGAATAAGGACCCACGAACCCAATCCCTGCTTCGCAATAAGGCATTAGCATTTCTCTTAAGTTCTTAAGGAATTGAGTCGCTTCCCATTCGTTTGCAGATTCCGCTCGGATAATAATTTGATGGTAAAATGGAGGTAAAGCCAGTGCGATTCGCTCTTGTAAGTTTTCTGATGCAAATTCTTCGTAGCTGCGTTCGCACAAGCATTCAATAGCATCATGATCAGGGTGATAGGTTTGCAAGAGTACTTGACCGGGTTTGCTTGCTCGGCCTGCACGCCCAGAAACTTGAGTAATCAATTGAGCGGTTCGTTCCATCCCTCTGAAATCCGCGGAAAAAAGCCCAGCATCAGCGTCCATTACCACGACCAAGGTAACATTAGGAAAGTGGTGACCCTTGGCGATCATTTGCGTGCCAACCAATATGGCTTGATCGTGCTCATGTATTTTTTGTGTGATTTGCGTCATTGCGGATTTGCGTTGCGTGCTGTCACGGTCAATGCGCAATATTGGGGTGTCTTTAAATATGGGGATTAATGCCGCTTCTACTTGCTCTGTGCCTTCGCCCACCGTAAAGAGTTCTCGTGAGTGACATTCAGGGCATTCAAAAACGAGTGCTTTATGGTGATCGCAGTGATGGCAGTGGAGTTTGTTTGCTTTCCTGTGAACCGTCATATTGACGTCGCAATGGTCACAGGCGGCAATCCAGCCACATTGATGACACATTAATGTCGGGGCGTAACCTCGGCGATTTAAAAATACCAACACCTGTTCTTTTCGAGCCAGACATTGTTTCATTTTTTCTAGGGTGTATTCGCTTAGCCCGTGGATGAGTGATTGGCCTCGAAGGTCGACTCGTTCAATGGTCGGCATCTGTGCACTTCCGGCACGGGTTCTAAGTTTTAACCAAGCAAACTTGGTTTGTCTGGCATTGTTAAGTGACTCAAACGAAGGTGTTGCCGACGCTAATAATACTGGCGCATTTACAGATTGAGCTTTTTTTATGGCTAAATCTCTAGCGTGATATCGAAAGCCGTCTTGTTGTTTGTAGGATGCGTCGTGCTCTTCATCTATGATGATCATTCCTAGATTTTTAATCGGCATGAAGATCGATGAACGTGTCCCAATAATGACTTTTGCATGACCTTGACGACAGAGTAACCATGCATCTAGACGTTCTCGGTCTGTCATGTTGGAATGCATTAAAACAATGTCGGTATCCAATCGGTTTTCAAAACGTTTCAGCGTTTGTGGCGTTAAGCCAATCTCAGGAACCATGACCAGAATTTGCTTGTCTTGTTTTATGAGCTTATCGATAACACGTAAAAAAACTTCTGTTTTACCACTGCCTGTAATGCCATCTAACAAGGAGACATGAAATTGATTTGCATGCTCTAGAATATGATCGGTCGCAATACGCTGCTCGTCGTTCAACACCGGAGGGACTTGTTTTTGATGAGCATGAGTTTCTGCCATTTTTAAAAATTGGCGTTGTTCTCTGTATACGAGGTGTTTCTCCTCTAAACTTTTTCCTGCGGCGGGCGCTAGCCCGAGCAGAGAAACAACCTGCTGGCTTAATCCATTTTGATGTTGCTGTACGGCCTTCAAGAATTCGACTTGGCGCGGTGCACGCTTTAAATCGTCTAATTGGGTTTGTGATCCTGCTTCTGTCGCAAACCACCACGTCTCTGTTCTAAAATCTGCCGATTCGCCTTTACGCAATAAAACCGGTAAGGCATGAAAAAGCACCTCACCTATCGGGTGGTGATAATATCGAGCGGCCCATTCACACAGCGAAAAAGTTTCTTCATTGAGTGCGGGTGAGTCATCGAGTAGAGCACTGAGCGGTTTAATTTGCGCATCGCTCCATTGTGATTCTTCCGCAAGTGCTTCGATAATGCCAATGCGCTGGCTTTTACCAAAAGGGACTTTAACACGCATTCCCGGTTTTAGATGGTGGCGTACTGCAATCGCTTTGGGGACTTTATAGTCGAATGTACGCCGCATAGGTACAGGTAGCGCTACTTTTATGTAGGGTTGTGGTGTAAGCAATGTTTCCTGCATTTAAAACTAAAACCTTGGTTTATATGGAAAAAGTGTAAGCTCCGGCATATCGTTGTGAGTGTACGCCAGCCGTGGCCTCTGTGCGAGTGTGATATTGCAGTTAAATCACAGTAAAAAAACGCTTGCTGAATTGTTAATCAATCCCTAAAATACGGCACTCTTTGGCACCACTGCGTGTTTAATGCGCGACGAATCGTGCGGTGCTTGGCAAAAAAAGCAATCCAATTTATTGGCAGTGCATTAACGAACTGCTTATTTATTCATTGTTGATTGACTAAGTGGCGGCACACCAAACTTTAAGGTAAAAACAATGCAAAAAGATATTCATCCAAAATACGATACTGTTACTGCAACTTGTACTTGTGGTAACAAACTTACTCTTAACTCGACTCTAGGCCAAGACCTACACATCGATGTTTGCTCTCAGTGTCACCCATTCTACACTGGTCAGCAAAAAATGGTTGATACTGGTGGTCGTGTTGATCGCTTCAACAAGCGTTTCGGAGCTCGTCGTTCAACTAAATAATACGTTGAATGAAGCACTATTTTCGAAAAAAGCGCCAAGTTATCTTGGCGCTTTTTTTATGTCTGATTGTTTTTGAAAGTTTTGGTCAGACTGTAACTTTTGATCCCTTGTGCCGAGCGCACGGCCAGTTAACATTGGCAACGGTCAAACGTGTTGTCGACGGCGATACCGTGTATTTTGATGACGGTAAAAAAGTCCGGCTGGTGGGGGTAAATACGCCAGAGTTGGATCATAAAAGCGGGCAACATGAACCGTTTGCGCTGGAAGCCAAACGCTATCTTAAGTCGTTGATCGGCCATAAAGTGTATTGGCAAGCATCACGAAATGACGAAGATAGATATGGTCGAAAGTTGTACTATTTATTTGATAATGATCGTATTTCTATAGCGAGTCGGTTAATATCGAAAGGACTAGGTTATCGTATTGCGATCCCTCCAAATACAGAGTATCAGGATTGTTTGATCCGATCGGAGTGGAATGCGCGTAAGGCTCTTAAGGGACTGTGGCGAGCACCTCAAAATTGGCAGCCAAAAGCTGGCTTTACAAAGGTTTCGGTAACCATTACTTCAATCACCCGAAATAGGGGCGGTTGGTGGCTAGAGACGAATCAGGATCTAGTGATTAATTTGCCAAGGCTGGTATCGGAATTATGGTCCGAGCAAGATGTTTATTCGCTTAAAAATAAGCGCATAGAAGCCAGAGGCTGGCAACATCAGCGTAATAGTCAGTCGCAAAGATTTAAATCGTGGGTGCTCATTGTGAAACATCCCAATGATTTGCTGGATGTGTCGTCTGACGCTTAGCGGCATTCGTGTGTGAGTATAATCATTATAAGGTGGTTAAACTTTGAAAGGCACCGAAAGATGAACTATTCTGGCATCCATAATTAGAGGGCGTGTCGTATGAACGAATTCGAAGCCCCGTTAGCTACAAGTTAAAGTGAATAGCTAAAATAATAAAGAGCAAATTGTGAGTCTTCCAATATAAGCCGCAATATTGACTCTCAAATTCATTACACCTAAAGAGACGGAAACATCAAAATGGCAGAAGATTTAAAACAAGCCGCACTTGAATACCATGAGAATCCTGTTCCTGGTAAATTGAATATCACGATTAGCAAGCCAACTGCTACTGCTCGTGACCTTTCTTTGGCATACAGCCCGGGTGTTGCGGAGCCTTGCCGTGAAATTGCAAAAGATCCTGAAACTGCTTACCGCTACACGGGTAAAGGTAACCTTGTTGCGGTTATCTCTGATGGTTCAGCAGTATTAGGTCTAGGAAACATTGGACCTCTAGCAAGTAAGCCAGTAATGGAAGGTAAAGGCGTGTTGTTCAAACGCTTTGCTGGTGTTAACTCTGTTGACGTTGAAGTGGAATCTGAAAGCCCACAAGCGTTTATTGATACGGTTGCACGTATTGCGAATACGTACGGTGGTATTAACCTTGAAGATATCAAAGCGCCTGAGTGTTTTGAAATTGAACGTGAGTTGATCGAACGTTGTAATATCCCTGTTTTCCATGATGATCAGCACGGTACAGCAATCGTTACTGCTGCGGGTCTATTAAACGCGCTTGAGCTTCAAGAGAAGAACATTGCAGACGCTAAAATCGTTTGTCTTGGAGCAGGTGCGGCAGCAACAGCATGTATGAAACTGATCATTGCATGTGGCGCTCAAAGTGAAAACATTTACGTACTTGACCGTAAAGGCGTTATTCACTCTGGTCGTGACGACCTAAACAAATACAAGTCAATGTTTGCGATCGATACCGATGCGCGCACATTGGATGATGCTATCGATGGCGCTGATGTATTCATCGGTGTATCGGGTCCGGATCTACTTTCTGGTGACCAATTGAAAAAAATGGCACCGAAGCCAGTTGTATTTGCATGTTCTAACCCTGATCCAGAAATCAGCCCTGAAGTTGCACACTCAGTTCGTGACGATTTGATCATGGCGACAGGTCGTTCTGATTACCCGAACCAGGTAAACAACGTTCTTGGCTTCCCATTCATCTTCCGTGGCGCGCTAGATGTTCGTGCAACTAAGATCAATGAAGAAATGAAAGTAGCAGCAGTTAACGCACTGAAAGATCTAGCGAAAGAGCCAGCTCCTCAGGACGTAATTGAAGCATACGGCGGCGGTGCATTGGAATTCGGTAAAGAATATATCTTGCCTAAGCCAATGGATTCTCGCTTGCTAACAGAAGTTTCTGGCGCAGTTGCTAAAGCGGCAGTAGATTCTGGTGTTGCGACTCTACCTTACCCAGATTTCTACCCACTAGAAAGTTTGGATCGCTTTGAATCATAAGGTTTAAAGTGATTATAAAAAAGCGATGCTGAGCATCGCTTTTTTTTCGTCTGCATTTTGTCAAATCGCTTATTTAACGTATTGTTAGCAAACATATGCTAGAAAACACACAGTTGAACTGTTAGAGGTTGTTTATGAAAGTCGCCGTGTTTTGTGGATCGAGTTTAGGGCACTCAAAAGAATATGAAAACGCTGTCATAGAGTTAGGTGCCTATTTCGCGCAGAATGGAATAGAAGTGATATACGGAGGAGGTAATGTCGGATTGATGCGGGTTATTGCTGACTCGGTGTTGGCATTCGGTGGCAAGGTGACTGGCGTTATTCCCACGCATTTAGAGCAGAAGGAAATTGCGCATCCGGATTTAACGAAATTGTATGTTGTGAAAGACATGCATGAGCGGAAAGCAAAAATGGCGGAACTGGCAGATGCGTTTGTTGCGTTACCGGGTGGAGTTGGCACTTTAGAAGAAATATTCGAAGTTTATACGTGGGCTCAAATAGGCTTACATCGTAAACCGTGCGCATTTTACAACGTAAATGGCTATTACGACCTTATGATTGAAATGATCGCAAGTATGCGCAATGAAGGGTTTGTAAAGGCGCCATATGTCGAGATGCTGATCGAAGAAAGCCAACCTGAAGCGCTTATTAAAGCTTTTGAGTGCTATGAAGCGCCGCAAGAAAAGTGGAGCAACTAGCAACGCCTTGTAGCATTATTAGGGGCGTTCCGTCTAATTGCTCACAGAAAAGCTAGAAGGCTCCACGTGCCTTCCTTACGCATACTGACTGCTAGAATAAGAGCTAGAAAAGGTTTTCAAGCGCTGATTCTGTTTTCTCTTCTCGTTGTGTTTCACTTACGGTCGATTGAGGCTCGGTTTTCTGAACGGCAACGACACGTTTAGCGGGCACATTCGTCTTTCTGAATACTTCAAAGATGGCGTTCTTTTGCCCTGGTAACGCCCGCTCGCCGGATTTCGGATCAATACGCACGGTAACCAGTGAAGATGGTTTATCAATGTATGACTTGGGCTCTTCATCAAGTACATGGCGCATGTAAGAGATCCAAGAGGGTAAGGAAACTGAACCACCCCATTCTCCGCGTCCAAGCGGTGAAGAGTTATCAAACCCACTCCATACTGAGGTTACAACCTGACCATTAAAACCAGAGAACCAAGCATCTCGGCCGTCGTTCGTTGTTCCTGTTTTTCCTGCGATATCATCCCGTTTAAGCACTCGCGCTCTGCGGCCTGTACCGTATTTTATGACATCACGCATGATGTCATAAATGATGTATGCGACTTCTGGGTCAAGCACTCGTGGTGCAACGGGAAGCGTTGAGAAGTTGCCTGCTACGTTAAAGAGCCCCATTTGGCTTTCGTCCTCAGAGGCTTTTTCAAGCAGCGTACATTGTTTACATACCGTCATGGGTTCAGATTGGAACAGTAACTTTCCATTTCTGTCTTCAACGCGTGCAATCAAGTGGGGCTGTACTCGGAATCCACCGTTTGAAAAGACGGCATAGCCTGTTGCTATTTGAAGTGGGGACAAATTCGCACTGCCCAATGACAGAGAAAGGTTATGAGGCAATTTTTCTGGATTGAAGCCAAATCGGCGTAAGAATTCCAGTGTGGGTTTAATGCCCATTTCATCGAGTAAGCGAACAGAAACCACATTTTGCGAACGGTATAGGGCTTGTCTCAAACGGGTTGGGCCGTAAAATTTACCGCCGTCGTTTGTCGGGCGCCAAGCAGTAGCTAAGTTTTTATCATGGAACACAACCGGGGCGTCATTGATGATGCTTGCCGCAGTATAGCCGCGACTTAGCGCGCTGGAATAAACAAAGGGTTTAAAATTCGAGCCGGGTTGGCGCTTGGATTGAGTAACTCGGTTAAACTTGTTCTCATAGTAATCGAATCCGCCGACCAAAGATTGAATCGCGCCGTTATGGCTATCTAGCGACACGAGAGCGCTCTGTGCAGCGGGTGTTTGTGCTAGCCGCCAAGTTTGAACCTTCTCTCCTGTTTCTTCTGTAGTAGTCTCTATTGGTCTAAGCTGGACGATGTCGCCAGAGACAAGAATGTCTGCGGTAGTTTTAGGTTCGGGGCCGGTTTTGTTTTCGTCTATATAGGGTTTTGCCCATTTCAGTGCATCCCATGACAGGGTAATTTGATCGCCATTCTCTAAACGCGCATCAAGTGTTTGTTCTTCTGTTTGGATGACGATGGCGGTTTGCCAGCCTTTTACGTTTGATATTGCTTTCAGTTCTTTTGTTTGTTCTTTTAAATCCGCCGCTATTAAGTCTGGACGTGATTCTAAAGGCCCACGATAGCCATGACGCTCATCGTAGCTTAATACGCCATTGTAGATGGCTTTGTTCGCGGCTTCTTGCCGATCAGAAATAATCGTTGTATAGACTTTTAACCCTTCGTTATACAGATCTTTGCCAAACGTTTCATAGAGTTCTGAGCGAACCATTTCCGATACGTAGCTCGCTTCAATGTCTGGCGATACACCGTGATTTTTCGCAGAAACAGGTGCCTCAACGGCGTCTTGATAAGACAGCTTTTCAATCATGCCAAGTGACAGCATGCGTTGCAGTATCCAATTGCGTCGAATCAAAGCTCTCGATGGGTTGACGATAGGGTTATACAAAGAGGGGGCTTTAGGTAAGCCTGCAATCATTGCCAGTTGAGCCAAGTTGAGCTCGGCTAGTGGTTTTCCGTAATACACTTGAGCAGCTGCTTCAAACCCGTATGCCCGTTTACCCAAGTAAATTTTGTTTACGTATAACTCCAGAATTTCCTGTTTAGAAAGTTCTTGTTCCATTTTTAATGAAATAAGTATTTCGGTGAATTTTCGGGTGAACGTTTGCTCAAAAGAGAGGAAATAGTTTCGAGCGACCTGCATTGTGATGGTACTACCACCGCCACGAATACGCCCTGAGCTGACTAATTGAAAGGCTGCGCGAGCCATACCCATTATGTCGATTCCTGGGTGATGGTAGAAGTTGGTGTCTTCCGCAGCCAATATCGCGTTTTCTAGGTTTTTAGGAATTTCGTCAAAGTTGATTGGAGTGCGTCGCTGCTCTCCGTATTCGCCGATTAACTTGGCGTCTGCTGTATAAATACGCAACGGGATTTGAAGCTCGATGTCTTTTAATTCTGCAACGGTAGGTATTTTGTCTTTCACTTGGTAGTACATCCCAATTGCAATACCTGCAGCGGCTAATGTACCTAGAATTCCCAGACCAAGAAAAATTTTAATAAACTTTGACATATCTACCCATATATTCAGAAATCGAAAGCGCGCGCCATTATAGCGGAAAAAGTATACAGCACGCTGGTTTAGTTTTGGGGGAAATCGTGTATTCTTGTTACCCT
Organism: Marinomonas balearica; assembly: GCF_004362145.1. Classification (GTDB taxonomy): domain Bacteria; phylum Pseudomonadota; class Gammaproteobacteria; order Pseudomonadales; family Marinomonadaceae; genus Marinomonas; species Marinomonas balearica. The sequence continues at coordinate 106,054 of NZ_SNXC01000016.1, read as the reverse complement.
TTTTTATGTATCGAGCTGCGAGGAGTTCGGCGAGGAGTTCGATAGAAAAAGAACATTACATAGCGTTTTTAATGGAAAGGCTGTGTCCGCTGTATGGCAACAGGCTTTTCCATGATTTAGGTGCATCAGGACGATGCGTAATAATTTTAAGCTCTTTTATCAAGGATGATGAATAGTGCCCCGATCCGTAATGCTGGCTTTTTATAAGCCGGATTTTTGGTGTGTTCAAGCTACGCCAACTTCACCCCCTGTTTCTCTATCAGAATATCCTAGTGGCTTTTCTCTTTCTGAATCCGCTGTAATGGTTGCAGTTCCTGATTCTTGGGTTGTTAATTATCAGGAAAATGTGGATCCTACCTACGATGACGAGCTCTGCTATCTCGCAGCGGCGACCTTCGCGAGTGAAGTGTGTGCAGTTCAGATGGATGAGCTTATCTTTCAATATCAATTGCTTAAGAAAGATGACTCTGCTCCTTTACTGTCTATAAACGCAATTTCTTTAGACAAGTTAGACGAGATCAGTGCTTTTCTTAAAGATAAACGCTGTACGCCATATTACATACTAGAAAGTGACATGATGCGCGATGCCGTGAAGAAGAAGGCGTTTCATATCAATCGCACCTTTCCTATTTTAGAACCGTTTTCACCAGTTAAAAGAAATAAGAATAAATGGGTGAAACAAGCTAAAAAATTTACTGCGATAAGTCTCCTAAGCCATTTTATTCTGACTTGCGTTTACTTCTATTTTCAAGCCTCTATCCCAGTTACTCCTGACTATGTTTCTCCTTGGGGACGTTCGCATGCACATAGCCAACCCATTTCCGCGCTTGAAACTTCGCTACTTGAGAAGGTTCAGGGAATGGCTAAAACCATTCGTCTAGATGCGCTGTCATTAAATGCAGGTTCAGCACTCGTACGAATAACAGGTACGCAAAGCAACCTGTCGTTGTTGGCGGAGCAATGGAGAACGCAGCTCAAGGGAAGACAATTCGAATTTAGCTCCGTTTTGAAATCAAAGGCAGTGAATTCCAGCAAACAGGAGGGGCTGTATGAAGCTACCATTCAAATCCGCTGAATATCTGTCTCTGATTTTCACAAAATCGCCTTTTACAGTATCTCAATGGCGAATGTTATTTTTATTCCAGCTGGCGGTTTGGTGGCCGCTCTTTTCCTCATTGTTGGATGACTATGGGGAAGTAGAACGAAACGCTGCGCGTGTTATCGCAAAAATAGACCGTGATAAGCGCCAGCAGAACTCTTTAGCGCGTTGGCAACCTCCAGTGGGGGTTCAATTAAGCATCGAAAAGGAGTTCGATGGTGACGTTTATATTTCAGGTATTGCCGTTGAAGGGACGTTGTCGCTATCGCAATGGGAAGACGTATTGGAATCGCTGCAATCGACTGCTGTTTTTTCTGTCGAGAAAATGAGCTGGAAAAGAAAGGCTGGAGAGTGGCAATTGATTTCGAAGCTTAGGGTATTGCCTCCGAAATCGAATTCCACGTTTGAAAACTGGCTACCTATTGATGATCCAACGAGTCGTTTAAGTGATGTGCCTACTGTTCGCTTAGTAAGTACATTAACGACGAAAGATAATCACTGGGTAAAGCTTGAACATCACGGGAAACAATTTTGGGTTAAAAACGGCGACTGGATCCCATCGCTTCAAGCAACACTGACGGGGCAAGAAAGACGCAGTGTAACGTTAACAAACAATATTGGACGAACGTGGCATATTGAGCCCATGATGCGGAGTGGGCGGTAATGTTACAAAGAATAATAGTCGTTACCTTAATGAGTGTTCTGGCGATGAGCTCAAGTGCAAGAGCGATGGATGTCATGATCGACCGTCAGCCAGTGAATTTGATTCTCCCTGAAATTGCCACTCAAATGAATGAAAGCATTGTGATTCATCCTGACATCGAAGGAATGCTTTCTTTTTCCATTCAGAATGCATCTTGGTTTTCGGTCGTTTCTGCCGCAGCGCAGCAATTAGGTGTGGATCTTGTTTGGCAAGATAACATCGCTCTGCTTATGCCCAAAATTGAAGAACAGCAGGATAAGAGTTCGATCGTTGAACCGAAAATAGACTGTGTGCCGAGGCATTGGACCTTAAAGCATGCGCGAGCAGAAGACGTGGGCAAACAAATTACGCCATTCTTTCCTAAAACGAAGTTAATAGTAGATAAGCGGACGAATTCTATCGCGGCTAAGTATTGCTCAGATGACGGTGTCTTTGAACAAACTCTCAAGTGGTTGGATGCGCCTGTTCGCCAGATTGAAATTCAGGCTCATATTGCACAAGTAAGTCGGTCCGCTCAAAAGACGTTAGGCGTAAATTGGCAATCAGTTGTTGAGGAAGGCTCCAAGCAGGCTTTAACGGGCGTGGTGAATTTGAGTTCAATCGGTGCGACTTCTAACCTCACAATGGAAGCTTCTAATGGTGGCAGCCGATTGTCATTGTTATTAGATGCGCTTGAAACTGATGGATACGCCAATGTGATATCAAAGCCTAAAATTGTGACGGCAGAAGGCCAATCGGCAAAAATTGAATCCGGAACGGAAATCCCTTATCAGGTTCAACACGATGACACGACCACCGTTGAATTTCGACAGGCCGGATTGATGTTAGAAGTCACTCCTATTGTAAAAGAGCTTGGTGTATTGCGACTGGATTTAAAGATTCATCAGGACTCTGTGGGCGAGATGGTGAACGGCGTACCGAGCTTGGAGACCAACCGATTGAATACACAAGTCGAGGTTAAAAATGGCGAAACGCTTGTGTTGGGCGGGATCTTTCGACAAGAAAGGTTTGAAAATGTCTCTAAAGTTCCGGTCTTTGGAGACTTGCCCGTACTGGGAGCATTGTTTCGACATCGCTCTGATAAAACAGAAAAGGTTGAATTACTTGTATTTATTACGCCAAAACTGCTACAAATGACGATAAAATAGGTCAGACAAAGTCGAAGGTAGATAATTCATTGCGAATTTTATCTCTTTTCGACTATCTCTTGATCAGAGACATTAGACATTTTGACGTAAAAAATACAATGAAAAATGCCCCCAACATTATATTAGTTGGCCCGATGGGAGCAGGAAAAACGACCATTGGCCGTTTACTATCCCAGACTTTGGAAAGAGAGTTTTTTGACTCGGATCGAGTGATCGAGGAAAAAGCGGGCGCAGACATTCCCTGGATCTTTGATAAAGAAGGTGAAGACGGCTTTCGTCGCAGGGAGACTCAGGTGTTACAGACCATGTTAGACGACAAAGAGCAGTTAGTCGTGTTAGCAACCGGTGGTGGCATCGTCATGAGAGAAGAAAACCGTGACTTACTAAAAAGTGAATTAATGGTGGTGTATCTATACGCCTCAGTTGAACAGCAGCTTCACCGTACGTCTAAAAGTAACCATCGGCCATTGCTAAAAAAAGGCAATCCGAAAGAAATATTAACCAATTTGTTCAAAATACGCGATCCATTATATAGAGAGGTGGCCTCCCTAATTGTGGAAACAGATGCTCGTCATCCTAGAGCGGTTGCGAACAAGGTACTTGATGCAATAAAAATACAAATAGAAAACTCAGAGAGTCCGGTATAACTATGAGAACCTTAACGGTTGATTTAGGAGATCGAAGCTACCCAATATACATAGGTGCGGGTATTCGTAAGCAAAAATCACTTTTTGCTGATGCGATAAAAGGCAAGCAAGTCATGATAGTGACGAATGAAACCGTTGCACCTTTGTATCTTGACAGCTTAGTTGATTTGCTTTCTTCTGATTATCAGGTTGATACGTGTATCCTTGCTGATGGCGAAAAGTATAAGACACTTGATACTTATGAGCAGATTATGACTTCCTTGCTGGAAGCGAAGCATAATCGCACGACGACCATCATTGCGCTGGGAGGCGGTGTGATCGGTGATATGGCCGGTTTCGCTGCGGCAACCTATCAGCGTGGCGTCGACTTTATTCAGGTGCCAACGACCTTATTATCTCAGGTTGATTCGTCTGTAGGAGGGAAAACAGGTGTTAACCATCCTCTAGGCAAGAACATGATTGGCGCGTTTTATCAGCCTCAAGCGGTGATTATTGATACTGATTCACTTAAATCCTTACCAGCAGCGGAATTGTCTGCTGGCATGGCGGAAGTGATCAAATATGGTCTCATTTGTGATAAGCCGTTTTTTGAGTGGCTAGAGCTTAACGTAGAGGCGCTCATGTCTTTGAACGCTGAGCTTATTACAGAAGCTATTTACAAATCATGTGAAGCCAAGGCGAAAGTTGTGGCACTTGATGAGAGAGAAGGCGGTATTCGAGCTATATTGAATTTAGGTCATACGTTCGGACATGCGATCGAAACCGAAATGGGCTATGGAGAGTGGCTTCACGGTGAAGCTGTGGCAGTAGGAACGGTTTTAGCCGCAGACCTTTCATGTAGAATGGGTAATATCTCATCAGATGATCTGATGAGAACGGTCAATCTATTAAAAGCAGCAAATTTACCTGTATTGCCGCCAAAAACTATGACGAAAGACGCTTTCTTGTCGCGCATGATTTTGGATAAAAAAGTGCTTGATGGTAATTTAAGACTCGTATTGCTTGAATCAATGGGAGACGCTATTACAACATCTGAGTTTTCTCACGAGTACTTTAACGCATGTATCGAAGATGCGTTAGAAGCGAGTTGTGCGCATTAAAAACAGCCACTGTATGCGGTGCATTTGCGCCGCTAATAAGCAGCCTTCGAAGGAGTAGAGAAGTCTATGGCAGAGACCAGCTTTCAGTTTGATCTAGAGGATGCTCTTGACCAGCAGCCAAAAGTCATGCTGAGAAACCCTTTCAGTCAAGAAGGGGGGGCTTTCTTTGCCTCAGAAGAACGTAATCAACAACTGGCTCTACTCGAACATTTGAGTCGTTACAGCAATCTACTTTCTATTATTGAGGGTGGAAAAGGCAGCGGTAAAACGCGTTTTCTGGACGAGTTTATTCGCACACAAGAAGACATCGCTGCAATCAGCCGTGTGAAAGCGACCATGTTGATGACCGCGGGTCAGCTGCTTGAAGCCATATATACTGGGTTTGCTGATGTCTTACCCAATGTGGAATCGAGAACGTCGTTCGGTCCTCTTCTAAAGTTTGCTCATGAGTTGGAAGGCTCTGGTAGTAAAGCTATTATCATGATTGATAATGCAGAAGAGCTGAATACAGACGCCATTATCATGTTGATGGACATGATGTCTCTCGCAACGGAAGCACAAGAAGTGCCCCATGTGGCTCTGTTTAGCGATTCTTCAATAGCCAGAAACCTGGACCAATACCAAACCAGCCGTTATGAGCAGCTTAGTCATGTCCTGACGTTGGAACCTTTTTCGTTTGAACAAACAAAGGCGTACCTCTTACACCGTGTGAGAGCGGTAGGCGGTGGAATAAATCTTCCTTTTAGCGATAAGCAGATAAAATCCATTTATCAGGAATCTGGTGGTCAGCCCGGGCGAATTAATGAAATTGCTCTAACATTGATGGGGATGGGCCCCACGGGTAAGGTAAAAAGCAAACGTAAATTCAGCCTAAGTTTAGGGTTTCCCTTAGTTCATATGGCTTTGTTGTCGGTTGTAATGCTGGGCATTTTAATCATGGTGTTGTTTAGCGACGACAGTGAGGGACCGTCGTCCAGCGTTTCTGAATCGATTCCGCCTATTGCAGCATCATCGGGGGGCGTTCGTCAGAGCAACAGTGAAACGATACGTCGAATCGAAGATATGCAGCGCAAGCTAAAGGCGGATGCACCTGTTGAATTACCGCCGATTCCAGCGGACGTGCTGCAACCAACTGTTGGCGAAGACACTCCGTCATTTGAATCTGCGAGTGTCGCTGTCGCACCCGTTCGACAAACCACACCCGTAACGCAAAATAACCGTCCTCTAGCGCAGACAGTTTCGACGCAAGCTGTTGATAAAAAAGTGGAACCTAAAGTTGTTGCCGTGAAAAAGAATCCGTTTGATAAAACGCAGTTTTGGAAAACTCAGACTCCAACACGTTATACCTTGCAACTTTTAGGAACGCATAACTTAAGTACGGTACAAGACTTTATTCGTGATCAAGGTAGCATTGACGAATTCAGCTATTTTAAAGCGATTCACAAAGGAAAAGAGTGGTTTGTCGTTTTGTATGGCAGCTACCGAAATCGCAGTGAGGCGATAGCGGCTGTTGAAGGTTTGCCTAATGATTTACGCAGCCTGAACCCTTGGGCACGCAGTGTTCGTGGTATTCAGCAAGATATTGCAAAAGCCGGTAATTAATACCTTTACTGCATCGTCTGGACAGTAGCGCGAAGTGGGTTTAATAAACCGCGCTACTGTCTACAGTGATGTTAAATAACGCCGAGCTCTACTAATCGTTCGTGTAAGTAGCTGCCTGCTGTATGACGCTCGGATAGAACGACTTCGGGTTTTGGGTGCAAAAATAACGGCAATGAAATACGGGATTTCGTCTTATCTGAGCCGTCAGGGTTAATAACTCGGTGTGACGTTGAAGGGAAATAACCTGCTGATGCTTCTTGGAGCATGTCTCCGATGTTAACGATAAGCGTGCCGAAGTCACATGGAACGTCCATCCAACCGCCTTCTTTTGTTTTGACTTGAAGACCGGGCTCGTTTGCCGATGGTAGAACGGTGAGCAAGTTTATATCTTCATGAGCTCCTGCTCGAATAGCTCCTAGCTCTTCATCTCCCTTTAATGGCGGGTAATGGAGAACGCGCAATAGCGTTTGATCACTGCTCTCAATCATACTGGAAAGCGGCTGTGAGTAATTCTGAGCGATATCTGCGGGCGTATATTCTTCAACCCATTTTAATAGCTCTTCCGCAAGAGAGTTAGCTTCGCTGTAATACTGAGCCAGCTGAGTTTTATGCGTTTCTGGGCATTGCCCCCATGGGTAGTAGTGGAAATATTCTTTAATGTCTTTTTTCGTGTGGCCTTTGGCTGTTTCGGACACATCTGGCGGGAAGTACCCGTCTTGCGTTCCGACATTATAGCGATAGTTTTCCTTTTCGTTGCTGTCGAAAAAAGTCTGCCAATTCGCATAGATAGATGAGACGAGCTCTTGGCGAATAGGGTGATTTTTAAGTACACCAAACCCAGTTTCACGAAGGGAGGTTACAAATTCTTCTGCGGCGTTAGGGCTTTGGTAGTCTACTGCTTCTAATTTCATGGTTTTAATCCTAAATACAGGCTCTGAGTCAATCCTCAGAATGGTCGTTATTGTTTAGTTGTTAGGGAAAAAACAGAAACGCTAGGATGACCAGCCATTATGGAAAAAGTAACGTAGATCTACCGTTTCGGCCTGATAGTGATGAGACCAAAATGACATAACCATACTTTTTCCGCAGAATGTGAAACCAAGTGAGTTGGTTTTCTCATTCTGTAAATGATGTTTGATGGTTACTGAAAACATTGAGGGCTTACTCGTTTGGTTTAAAACAAATTTGTCCGAATGGTCATGTTATAGCGATTTAGCCTCGATTTGAAGTGCTAAGCCCGGTTTAAGAAAAAATACACTATTTCTTATGGGGTTATCTCAAGCTTAGCCTATACTGCGATTTATGGACGGCGTCTCAATGATCGCGCACTTGGAAGTGCTTATTGAAATTTATAAGATTGTTTTTATAGAGGTAGTTAAAAAAATTGACCCTGACGATATGTTTTTTCGTCTAACAATATAGAGGGTAGTTTATGAATAATACATTCCAGTCTTTAAAGAACTATTTTTTGATCTCAATGCCACATTTGAATGACCCTAACTTCGAACATACCGTGGTGTACCTTTGTGAACATACAGAAGAAGGTGCGATGGGTATTATTATTAACCGCCCCTCCAGTATCGATTTTACTGAGTTAGCAGACCATCTGGGAATGAAAGTAGAAGCCCCTAGATTAGCTTCAGAACCCATTTATGTAGGCGGCCCGGTGGAATCTGAGCGTGGCTTTATATTGCATACGTCAGATAAAAGCTGGGGCAATTCACTGTGTGTTACGGAAGAAATTAATTTGTCAGCGGCTCTGGAAACACTTGAAAACATCGCCGTTGGAAATGGTCCTTCGTCTTACCGAATTGCACTGGGCTGTGCCGGTTGGGATGAAGGGCAGTTAGAAAATGAAATTGCGAATAATGATTGGCTGGTATGTGAGGCCGACTTAGACGTATTATTTAATACTCCGAGTGACATGCAGTTTAGCGCTGCGACTAAAGTGCTTGGGGTCGACATGACTTGGTTATCTCCGGATATGGGACACAGTTAAATGATAGAAAAATCATCTTCATCACAAGATGAGCAAACGAATACTTCAAACCCCAATACAGCTCAAACTGTATTGGGGTTTGATTTTGGCACCTCTCGAATTGGTGTTGCTATCGGGCAAAGCTTCACAATGTCTGCACGCCCGTTGTCGCCATTAAAAGCCAATGAAGGCATTCCTAACTGGGATGTTATAGAGAAGTTAGTCAAGGAATGGGAGCCAGATTGTTTTGTTGTAGGGCTCCCACTGAATATGGATGGTACTGAAAATGAGATGTGTCAAAGAGCGCGTAAATTTGCTAAAAGATTACATGGACGCTACAACCAACCTTACCATATGATGGATGAGAGATTGTCGTCGTACGATGCCAAAGGTCAGGTCATTTCCCAAGGTGGGAATCGGAACTTTAAAGAAAACTCAGTTGATGGGTTAGCCGCTCAGTTGATTCTAGAAACGTGGTTTTCTGAGCAGTTTACACAGTGAATGAAACAAGGTGACAGCATTAATGAACTTGGATTTAGACAAAGCACTTACATCAATGAAAAGCCAGATTGCCAAGTATTGTCAGGATAAGGAAATCGAAAACCCTGTACTAGTTGGTATACATTCTGGTGGTGTCTGGGTGGCGAACGAGTTGATCGATAGTGTAAAAACACCAGAGCCTTTAGCAACTCTGGACATTACGTTTTATCGAGACGATTTCACAAAAGCAGGGTTGAATCCAAAAGTCGGTCATACCCAATTACCTGCATTAGAAAATCGTCATGTGATTCTAGTGGATGATGTTTTGATGTCGGGGCGAACGGTCCGAGCAGCCATGAATGAAATATTTGATTTTGGCAGACCTGCGAGTATTTCATTGGCGATTCTTTATGATTTAAACAGCCGGGAGTTGCCTATTCAAGCGGACATCGTAGGGGAAAAACTGACACTATCTCCTGACCAAAGAGTCAAGTTGAATGGGCCTAACCCCCTTACAGTGTCAATAATTGAAACAAAGTAACTGAAACGCCTTAAAGCGATTAATCTAGCTTTATTTTTTGTACGTCACGTACGACAATATAGGTATAAACATGTGGTGAATAGAAACGCCACTAATGCCCAGTAGTGGTTAACGTGTCAGTGGCAATTTGCCCTGTCAAATGAGACCAAGCAACGCTGGGCATTTTCCTATCTACACAGTAATGAATACTGTATTGCAGTTTGAGGAAAGCAAATTATGATGCGATCCGACCCTAGGGCGTTACAATTGAACGAACATGGTCAGCTAAAGCACTTTTTAACGTTAGATGGACTTAATAAAACCATTCTTACTGAGATTCTTGATCGAGCTGATTCATTCCTATCAATGGGGGAACAATCGGTTAAGAAAGTCCCTCTTCTTCGAGGGAAGACGGTTGTAAACCTATTCTTTGAAAATTCCACTCGAACTCGAACGACCTTTGAATTAGCTGCTAAGCGTCTGTCTGCCGATGTCATTAACTTGAATATAGAAACGTCAGCGACATCAAAAGGTGAATCCTTGTTGGACACCTTGCAAAACCTTGAAGCGATGCAAAGTGATATGTTTGTTGTTCGTCACTCAGACAGTGGTGCAGCACACTTTATTGCGGAACATTGCACGCCAAACGTTGCGATCATCAATGCTGGAGATGGTCGCCATGCACATCCAACGCAAGCCATGTTAGATATGCTCACGATACGTCGTAATAAAGGGCAGTTTGAAGGATTGAAAGTGGCCATTGTGGGCGACATTCTTCATTCGCGTGTGGCGCGATCTCAAATACATGCTCTGACTACGTTAGGCGTAGAGGATGTACGTTTAGTTGGGCCTAAGACCTTGGTGCCTTCTTATTTTGCCGATTTAGGTGCCACGATTTGTCATGATATGTCTGCTGGACTCGATGATGTCGATGTCGTGGTGATGTTGCGTCTTCAAAAAGAGCGAATGTCTGGCGCACTGCTGCCCAGTGAAAGTGAATTTTACAGACTGTATGGTTTGACAGAAGAGGCTTTGTCTTGGGCAAAACCGGATGCCATTGTAATGCACCCAGGACCAATCAACCGTGGTGTTGAGATTTCGTCAGAAGTGGCGGACAGCGATCGATCTGTGATTCTTGATCAGGTTACGAATGGGATCGCGGTACGTATGGCGGTGTTGTCGATGTCAATGAGTGGTCAAGTGCAAGAACAACAAGGTGGACTGGGAGTAGAAGCATAAGATGAAACTTCGCATTATTAATGGTCGTGTAATCGACCCAAGCCAAGACCTTGATGCAACCATAGACCTATTTATTGATGATCACAAAGTGGTCGGTCTAGGTGAGGTTCCGGATGGCTTTGAAGAGGCTGAGGTTATTGATGCTGGTGGGCAATGGGTGCTGCCGGGGTTGGTAGACGTTGCAGTCGCTTTGCGTGAGCCTGGATATACACAAAAAGGTAATATTGCTACCGAAGGTCGTGCCGCAATTTCGGGTGGTGTTACGACACTTGTTTGCCCTCCTGATACGAACCCTATTGTAGATACACCGGCCGTTGCAGCATTGATTCAAGACAAAGCGGATCAAGCTGGAATGGTTAATGTATTTCCTATTGGTGCGTTAACTCAAGGTTTAGAGGGCGGACATCTTAGCAATATGGTTGCGTTGACGGATGCGGGCTGTGTAGCGCTTTCAAATCACAGACGCCCCATGCGCAATACTTTGGTACTTTCTCGCGCGTTAGAATACGCTGCAACGCACGATTTATTGGTGGTGTTTCACCCTGATGAGTCAAGCTTGTCTGAAGGTGGATGTGCGCACGAAGGCATGATGTCTACAATACACGGTTTAGCCGGCATTCCAGAAACTGCGGAAACCATCGCACTAATGCGTGATCTTCTTTTAATTGAGAAGACGGGTGTGCGTGCGCACTTCGCTCGACTGTCCTGTGCTAAGTCTGTTGAAATGATTGCTGATGCTCAGGCATCGGGTTTACCGGTCACTGCGGATGTTGCACTTCATAACCTGTTATTGACGGATGAAGTGTTAAATGAATTCGATGGTCAATTTCATGTGATCCCTCCTCTTCGCGGAGAAAATGATCGCCTAACGTTAATTGAAGGCATCAAGCAAGGCGCTATTAGTGCTATTTGTTCCGATCATCAGCCACATGAAAAAATGGCAAAAATCGCGCCATTTGCGGCGACTGAGCCGGGCATGGCGAATGTTGAAATTCTATTGCCACTCGCTTTGCAATTGATGGATGAGGGCGATTTGAGCTTAACGGATGTTTTGAAAACCTTAACGTCTGGCCCCGCATCGTGTTTTGGATTAGAGGCAGGGTCGTTAAAACCGGGTAGTTTTGCAGATTTCATCCTATTTGACAGCACTCAGAGCTGGACATGGAGTGACGATGTTCGACGTTCAAAGGGGCACAATTCTGCTTTTGATGGAATTGAATTGACCGGACGTGTAACGCAAACTTATGTATCAGGGCAGTGTATTTATAGCTTTAGTGGTTAAGTTTGCACTTTTGTCGTCGATAATAAATTTACTGAGTGTGCAAAAAAATTAAAACTTACCAAGATTTAGTGTAACAAAGTGGCTTATTTGTATACAAAATGTTACTTATAGGTTTCTTGTCTAAATAGTCAATATGTTTAATGTTAATGCATTTTAGTCTTGAGGTGTTCTTGATCTGCTTCACTTCTTTACTTTTAATTTGAGCATATTAACCTATGAGTAATATGAACTAATAAGGCTGTTAAACGTACATGGTAGACAATTCGTCAGAGCTATTGCAATCCTCTTCGAGTAGGTCTGAAGCCGAGGATATTGATCGCTTAAAGCTAGAGCTTGATTTCATCAGTAATGTGAGAAAGCAGGAAGAAGAACTGCTTTACATGGTTGCACGAGGAGCACGTCAAGATTCTTTGTTATCTGCGTTGGTGGATAATTTTAAGCGTTTTTTCCCCCGTGTGAGGCCGTGCTTATTATGGTGCGATAAAGACTTAGCTCACTGGCGAGTTGAGAATCATAAAGAGTGGTCTAACATCGTCTGCAACACCATCGGTGAAGTCGATAATATTCCGCAAGCCTTGCTGACTTTTGCTGCCAGCCCTTCGCGTCCGTTTGTCCGTGTTGATAACATCAGTAGTCAATCTGACTGGTTTGATTGGCATAAATTTCTTACCGAAGAAGGCATTGCGGGATGCTGGATGCACAGTGTTCAAGACCATGATGGAAACTGGCTGACCGTTGCCTTGTTCTTTGACCATGAAACATTGTCTGAAAATATCACAGAGTTTATGGTTGAGCAGAGCTTAAAAGGGATGGGGAAATGGATCAAAGCGGGCTTTGAAAGGAAAAACGCAGACCGCAAACTGCTTATTTCTGAGCATTATGATGAGCAAACAGGGTTGTTACGCGATGCCATGTTTGATACTAGCCTAGAGCTGATCCTGAAAGATGCCCGTAGGAACTTTCAACGCCTCGCTGTGATCTGTGTGAAACTTCATGGCCCTGTATTTACTGAATGCTTAAGAAGTCTATCGTCAGCTCTACAGGAAACGTTGCGAGACAATGATTTGATCTCTCGATACAGCGAGAATGTGTTTTTGATGGGAGTCCGAATCGGACACTTAGACGACGCTGAGATCATAGCTAAAAAAATATACCGAGCACTCTCAAACGAGGCCTTTCGAAGAGACAATTCATTGCGTGGCAATGTTGGTATTGGGGTTGCATTTTATCCTGAACAATCTAACCTTGAGGCGCTGTATATTGCTGCAAACGCCGCTGCCGATAAGGTTGATCAGCCAGTAGGGTATCGCATTGAGTATCATGGGCGTTTTCTAAAAACAATGGACGATGCTTATGATCTATAATGTTTTTTTTTGCTAGAGTTTGTTCATAAGGCATGAGTGATGACTCACATCTCAGATAACCTTTTGCGGGTTAAGCAAGACATCAATGAGCTTGAAACTCGCTTCCACCGACCTCAAAACAGCATTAGCTTGCTTGCAGTCAGTAAAACAAAGCCGACCGAAGACATAATTGTTGCGTATAATGCTGGGCAACGTCTTTTTGGCGAAAATTACGTCCAAGAGGCTGTTGCAAAGCACGAAGCCTTATCCGCTTATAAGGGAATCGTTTGGCATTTTATAGGCCCTATTCAATCCAATAAATCTCGACAAATAGCAGAGACGATGGATTGGGTGCACACCGTCGACAGAGAAAAAATAGCGCGACGCTTGAGTGAGCAGAGGCCAGAGAATATGCCTCCGTTAAATGTCTTAATTCAAGTTAATATCAGCCAAGAGTCGACTAAAGCTGGAATCACCTTAGCTGAGTTGGGTGAGATGGTTGATTTAGTCAATTCTTTACCTAATATAATCCTTCGTGGATTAATGGCAATTCCCGCTCCACAAGAAAGTGAAGAAGCTCAGATTGACGTGTATCGTCCTTTAGCGGCAGCCTATGAGAGACTTGCTAAAGAAAACTCGCAGGTGGATACGCTCTCAATAGGCATGTCAAATGATCTTCCCGCTGCCATTGCGTCTAACAGTTCTTTGGTTCGTGTTGGAACCGCGATTTTTGGGGCTCGTGATTATTCAAACTTAAATAAATAATCCAGCTTCAATTCTTACAATTTTAATATAGGATGGTTAATGTCTTTACGTATAGCGTTTATTGGTGTGGGCAATATGGCTTCAGCCATTATTGGTGGTTTAGTCGCCAGTGGCTACCCCGCAGACAAAATCTGTGGCACGGCCCTTAACACGGACTCTTTTCCTGAACTTGAAGCCAAATTTGGTTTAAAAATGATGGCATCAAATAACGAGGCTATCGCATCGGCTGATATCGTCTTTTTGTGTGTGAAGCCTAATCAGGTTCGAAGTGTCTTAGAACAAGCTGCTGACGTTATTTCTTCGAGTCAAATGTATGTGTCTGTTGCCGCCGGAGTAGAAATCAGTTCGATAGAATCTTGGTTGCCGACGCCAGCTGCGGTTGTTAGAAGTATGCCGAATACTCCTGCGTTGGTCATGAGTGGTATGAGTGGTTTGGTGGCGAATGACGCAACGACAGAAGAGCAAAAAGACTGGATCACGAGTGTCTTTAACAGCTTTGGTGATTGTGTTTGGGTTGAAAATGAAACGCAAATGCATCAGGTTACCGCGTTGTCGGGCAGTGCCCCCGCCTATTTTTTCCGAATCCTAGAGTCTATGATTAAATCGGGTATCGAGCAGGGGATGTCAGAAGAAAATAGTCGTAAATTGGCCGCTCAGACGATGCTGGGTGCTGCTAAAATGGCAACCGAAATCGATGATTCTATTGCTCAGCTACGCGTTAATATTACGTCACCCAATGGCACGACAGAACAAGCCTTGAATTCACTAAATGATGCCAATATAGATAAGGTAATGGATGATGCTATGCGCGCTTGCGTAAAGCGTTCTAAAGAACTTGCCAGTGAAATGGCGAACAGTTAGAGGTATTTATGGGCGGTGATCCGTTTATTTTGATCGTAAAAACATTAGGCAGTCTGTATCTATTCGTAGTAGTACTTAGATTGCTTTTACAACTAAGTCGCGCTGATTTCTATAATCCAATCAGCCAAGCAATTGTGAAGGCGACTAGTCCAGTACTTTTGCCTTTGCGCAAGGTTATTCCACCTATTGGACGTCTTGATACTTCATCCGTTGTTTTAGCGCTTCTGGTGCAATTTATCATGGTTTTTCTAATCTTTATGATTGCGAACTTTAATGCGACACCAGCGCATTATGTAATCTATACCGTAGCAGGTCTGCTTTATAATATTTTGCAGCTGTATTTCTGGGCAGTCATTATTACAGTCGTTTTAAGTTGGGTCGCTCCACATGCAGATCATCCAGGAGCAATGGTTGTCCGTCAGGTCTGTGATCCGCTTTATCGTTTGTGCCATAAGTTTCTGCCTAATCTAGGTGGTTTAGATTTGTCGCCTATCTTTATTTTTCTGAGCATTACAATATTGCAGCAATTCTTAAGACCATATGTGATCTAAACTGCTTTAAGTTAAGTATATAGAGCTGGTGTATGCTCACTATCCAGCTTAGGAATTGAGAAGCAGGGCGTAATCCTTTATGATGCGCCCCTAAAATTGGGAATGTTCAGCTACGATAGTTCTCAACTTTCTTATTTATAATAATTCGGATGAGAGTTATGAGTACGATTGCGGTTTATCCTGGCACATTTGACCCTATTACTAATGGGCATGCAGATTTGGTAGAACGCGCTGCGAAGCTGTTTTCGAAAGTCATTGTTGCCGTTGCAGCGAGTCCCAAGAAGCGCCCAGCGCTCTCCCATGAACTACGTATTGAGCTGGCGGAAAATGTATTAGGTCATTTACACAATGTAGAAGTCGTAGGCTTTGATAATTTGTTGACCGAGTTCACACGATCTGTCAATGGACAGGTTGTTGTGCGTGGCCTGCGTGCTGTATCTGATTTTGAGTATGAATTTCAGCTGGCGAATATGAACAGGGTAATCGCGCCTGATGTAGAAAGCTTGTTTTTAACGCCGTCTGAAAAGCATTCTTATATTTCGTCTACGCTTGTGCGTGAAATTGCATCGTTAGGTGGCGATTTCGGACAGTTTGTTCATCCTGAAGTCGAAAAAGTACTTAAAGATCATTATCAAAATGCTAAGTAAGAACGACTTTCAGCAAGTTTATGATAGGCTAGCGCCAGTTCAAATTTGAGGGAAATACCATGTCTCTAATCATTACCGATGAATGTATAAACTGTGATGTTTGTGAGCCTGAATGTCCTAATGAAGCGATTAGTCAGGGTGAAGAAATTTATGTAATTGACCCAGGTAAATGTACAGAATGTGTGGGTCACTACGATGAACCGCAGTGTGTACAAGTTTGCCCAGTTGATTGCATTCCTAAAGACAAAAATTATGTCGAAACGGAAGAAGAGTTGATGGAAAAATATTTGGTCTTAACGGGGCAGCTTTAGGTTAATTCTAAATTCCAGCATTCTTACGAACGAGCCAGACTTATGTCTGGCTTTTTTGTGCGTACGAATTGAGCTTATTCACGCTATACTTTTGATCTGTTTATTCGCTCACAAACACTTTTATCAAAAGGTGACAGTATGTCAGCAAGTGATGATGTTATCGAGTTTTGGTTTGAATCTTGTACTCCCGATCAATGGTACAAAAAAGATGTCGAATTTGATCGTAAGCTTACCGAATTATTTGGAGATGTCCTCGATCAAGCCTCAAAAGGGGAGCTGTATACTTGGCGAAACTCTGCTCTAGGGCGCTTAGCGGAAATCATAGTGCTCGATCAGTTTTCTAGAAACATTTATCGTGACACCGTACGATCATTTGCACAAGATCCCATGGCGCTGGTGTTAGCTCAAGAGGCTGTCGCCAAGGGGTTGGATAACGAACTGCCGATACTGCAAAGAAGCTTTCTCTATATGCCCTATATGCACAGTGAATCGCTTGTCGTTCATGAAGAGGCGATTAGGCTTTTTGATCAACCTGGTTTAGAAAACAATTACGAATTTGAGCTTAAGCACAAAGTCATCATTGAACGATTTGGGCGCTATCCGCATCGTAATCAAATTTTAGGACGAACAAACTCTCTTGAAGAAACAGCGTTTTTGAATGAGCCTAATTCGTCCTTTTAAACAATGAAAGACTGAAAGAACTCTAAAAAGAGCTCTTAGAAAAGAGCTCTAATCTCATCGCCCGAACGTATATTGGAGTCATCGCCGACGAGCACAATTAGCGATTTTGCGCTAATCGATGAATGTGTATTCGGATGAGTAATGATATTTCCAAACTCGTCTTCATAACCCAATGCTGTACCGATATTTGCCTGAATGAGACGCGTCACAACGTCAGCCCAAGTGACATTAGTGAGGTTAACGTCAATACGAACGGTATGATCGCCTTGGTACCTAAATAGGTTTTCTAAGACTTGCTCAGTACCTGGCGCAATCAAAGATCTTACTAACATTTCTGGGTACGCTCTGATAGGGCGTATGACGGCGTCTGCCCCTGCTTTTCTAAAACGATCTCTGTTTAAATCGTTCACGGCTTCCGCGAGTAAAAATGCCTCAGAGCCTGTTTCGTGAATTCTATGGAGAGTATCAAATACTACGCTATCACTGTGATCATTTTGGCTGTCAGGTGATAACACAATGATGTACTTGGCTTTGTCTACGCCGGATGCTTCAAGCTTGCCCGGTTCTGTTGCATCGCCAGTATGGTGAACAACCCCCATTTCTCTTATATTCTCTGGTAAACCGTCGGGGAAGTGGGGCGTTAAAATTTGAATAGGCGTGTCTTCTAGCTCAGGAGTGTGGCTTATTTGTGTTATGAGCAATTTGAGATAGCGCTCTGTGTGTAACGCCGGTGTATTTATTATAAGTAGATGATCGCGCATAGTGCTCCACTCCATTTTTCCTTTAATACGCATGTCGCGTTGACTCAAACGCAGCTCAACGTAATCACTGGCGATTTGTGCCAGTAGTGTAATACCTAAACCATAGATAAGAACAATGGTCGCGAATTGTCCCCAAAATGTTACGGCGGAAATGTCGCCATAACCCGTTGTACTGGCAGAGGTCATCGTTAGCCAAAATGCTTGCCACCAGTCTAAATCTTCAAATAAAACCATAGCAATGCTATGACATATGACGACACCTGCGAGCATGACAAATCGCCGATTCAAATCTTTCACGGCGTGTTGATGGACTACTTTTTTAAAGCGTTGGCGTCCTTGGCTTCGATTTTTTAAAAATAATCCAAGTGAGTTCATATAAAAAACTAGTCCGATGAAGGCATTTTATAGTCGAGTTGACGCCAAGATTCATACACCATGACTGCAACCGTATTGGATAGATTTAAGCTTCTAGAGTCCGCTTGCATAGGAAGTCTCAGGCGTTGAGATTTTGGTAGCGAATCAATAAACTCAGCGGGTAAACCTCGTGTCTCGGGGCCAAATACTAGCACATCATTTTCTTTAAACTCGGCTTCGCTGTGAGTGCGACTTCCTTTCGTTGTAAGTGCGTACAAAGTACCCAAATCATTGTTCTGATTAATAAAGTGTTCCCAGTCGGGATACTTTTTCACATGCGTAAATTCATGGTAATCGAGCCCAGCTCTTCGTAGCTTTTTATCGTCTAGGTCAAATCCAAATGGCTCGATCAAATGCAATTGATAGCCAGTGTTGGCGCATAGGCGAATGACGTTACCTGTATTGGGTGGAATTTCTGGCTGGTATAAAACAATGTGAAGCATCGATGAACTCTCCAATAAATTCCTAGCATCATACCAGAGGGGGTAAAGGCTGCGAATAGCTAAGGAGCGAATGTTTAGTGAACGAATTCAGTATGGTTAAATCTCTAAGTGATTGTTAAAAAAATTGAAAAAAGTGTTGACCCATCTAAAACGTCGTTTATAATACGCCGCACTTGCCCAGATAGCTCAGTCGGTAGAGCAGAGGATTGAAAATCCTCGTGTCGGTGGTTCGATTCCGCCTCTGGGCACCATTATTTTAAAATCCAGCCTTTTGCTGGTTTTTTTATGTGTGCTTTTTCAATAAGTAAGTACATAGCATTTTTGCCCAGATAGCTCAGTCGGTAGAGCAGAGGATTGAAAATCCTCGTGTCGGTGGTTCGATTCCGCCTCTGGGCACCATTATTTAAGCCAGCTATTTAGCTGGCTTTTTTTGTTTTTATCCAGTCTTTATTTGGAACAGAGTAAACTGTTTCTGCCCTAGAATTGCTTACATTCATGCTCATTTAGAGTCGTTTATTACTCAAGGCTGTTTAAGCTTTTTGCTCGATAAGAGTGTTAGGGCTTTAAAATATTTTTAAATAAAAAGCTTGACCGCGCTGAAAAAATAAGCAAAATATCGCCGCGTTGATACTTAATCACTAACAGGACGTTAGTTCAGGAAGGCTAGGATGCTACCCATTCATATTTTCAAATCTACTGTTGCCTTGCTTTTGGCAATCTCTCTATTTGGTTGTTCTACAAACCGTTTGTCTATAGATGTAAATGCTGCTAGCCGCCTAAACCCTGATGCTTACGATAATGTTTACTCCGTCATCGTTCGTGTTTATCAGTTAAATGATGCCCGCCTATTTGAAGAAGCCAGCTATGATGACCTTTGGAAATCATCAGAGTCTGCTCTGCAAGATACGGTTCTGTCTGTCGAAGAGTTTATTATCTCGCCTGATTATCATGGTGAGCTGGTTTTCGAACGAATTGAAGCCGCTAAACATGTTGGAGTCATGGCGTTCTTCCGATCTAGAGAAGGCGTTTGGAAGGTATACGATAAAATCCAATCGGGTTTGCTAAGCAAAACTGCAAAACTTGAGCTCAATATCGAGGGATATGATATTGAGATGGAGCCTCGTTAACACATTAGCCAATACTGCTTACCAGTATTTCTAAGGCGAAATGATTTAGTCGTTGTTCTAATTCATTTGAATGTATTTATCAGGGAAGAGAGATATGGATTTTCAAGGTCTAAGGAAGGTCGTGTGGGCTGAAGGTGTCTTTTTAGGGCAACAGCACTTTCAGGTCTGGGACGCTTATCAAGCAAAAATACAGTCGCTTAAAACTAAGATATATGAATCTCACTTTTGGGGAGTGAGGGACATTGCTTGGGATACTGGTGCGCTTGAAAATGGATACCTTGTTTTAGCACGTTGCTTGGCGGTCTTTCCCAATGGGCAGGTTATAGATTATGACCGAAGCCGCGATCTACCCGTTCGCCTTGAGCTGGCAAATATGTCAAACCTTGAGCTCAATATTCAACTTACCATCGCAGACAGTGATGGAGTCGATAATATTACTGGGTATAGTACGCAAGGGAACGCTGCTTGGAGTTCCGAATATGTGGATGTTGCTGATCGGTTTGATGCAAACCGTAAGCGCGAAGTATTGGTTGCTCAGCCTCAGATAAATCTTATGGCAGAGGGCACTGAGACCAATCGGGTCATCTCTCTAAATATTGCCCGTATAAAGAAGGAGGTTGATGGTGTTTATAAATTGGACCCTGACTACGTTCCTCCTCTAGTTAGCGTACATGCATCTCATTCATTGATGAGCTCTCTAAATAGCTTGAGTGAGTTGTTGTCTGTGCGTTTTAAGGAGATCAATTCTCGCCGTACCAACGTGTCTGATGTTGGCAGTTATACCGCTTCTGAGATGGCTGATTTTTTATTTGTATCGGACATCAGCGAAATTCTGAGTGAGTTTCGCATCATAGAACAAAATCCAAGCGCTTCTTCACTTCAGCTCTATTCAACCTTGTGCCGAGCACACGACAAATTGGCGTTACATACTCAACCAGATCGAGTTCCTTATACAAAACCTTACTTACACGATAACCTTTCGACGACGTTTTCAGAATTATGTGGCGCTATCCGTGAAATCTTTGGGTTAAGCAATGTCAGGATGGAGGCGACCATTCGGTTTGATATGAAGGCGCCTGGATTATACGAATCCTCTTTGATTAATTCCTCGAGTTTGGAACGGTGTGATTTTTATCTTGCTGTCTATCTAGAACGCTCAGAATCATCTTGGATAGACCGATTGCCAAGTCTAGTGAAATTGGCGTCGCCTACCGATATTCAAGGTCTCGTTGCTAGTGGTATGTCAGGACTGACGTTGCAGCATATTCAGCGAGTGCCTTCAAAGATTCGTATAAAGTCTGGTTACGAATACTTTTTCCTTAGTAAAGACAGCGTGCTTTGGGAAGGTGTTCAAAAATCACAAAAAATATCTGGAATCCTATTTGGTGAGTTCGCCGATGCCCAAGTTGAGTTAATACCGATTGATGAGTAATAAAATGGACAGTCAATTAAATATTTTAGATGCTACGTTGGTTGAAGGTGCAGCACCTATTTTTAGCCTAGTAGAAGCTAGGATAGCAAGCAATGAGCCGAGTAATGCTGAATCAACTCAGCAAGAGCCGGAGGTAGCGTCCTCGCAAAGCCATGAAACAGGTGCCTCGAACAACGAAAGCATAGATTTTAGAAAAGCAGTTGAGCAAGCGTTTACTGATTTAGAACGTCGAGCATTTGAAATGGAGTGGTCAGCCGCGATGACGCGGGATGTAAAATTCGCGCTTGCTGCATATGTTGATGAAGCTGTTATGTCGTCAAATTTAGAGAGCAAACTAGAGTGGATGAGCCGGCCTCTTTGTATTGAGTATTTTGGTGAAAGTAAGGCGGGGGAAGCCTTCTTTGATAAGCTCGATCTTTTACGAGAAAACCTGTTAGAGAACCAAGTCACCATCAGTCTTTATTACGTCTGTCTGCAACTGGGTTACCAAGGTATGTATCGCATTAGAGGGTATGAACGGTTGCAAGCCTACTTGTCTACGTTTAGAAACCAGTTAGACGATACGTTCTCAGCCGCTCCACGTACGTTAGCGGAAGCTGCAATACCTGAAAATAAGCTAATTTATAGAATTGGAACACGCCAACCCTATTGGGTGATGCTGTCTGTTGGTGGTGCCGTATTGGTGTCTATGGTTTTGACATACGGTGCAGTTATGAAATATTCACTGAATGAAAGTGCTCATAGGATTGAGCAAGCCGAGTATATTTTAACTCGGTAGATTCACTCTAAATAAGGTAACAAGGATGTTTAAGAGTTCCGTTGGCAGCCTACTTAAAGGTTTGCTGCTGTCGCGCCTGTTTGGTATGTCGGCAGGCATTTGCGCAATATTACTTCTGATTTGGTTGTTAGGAAGCAAAGTTGGCCTTTCTGATGAGACGTTGAAGCTTCAAGTAATGGCCGCTATCTTGGCGTGTTTTATTCTAGGCTGTCTTATTCATAAGCTGGTGTTCTTTTTACGTACTAAAAAACTTAAAAGCCAACTGGATAATGCAAGCGGAAATGAAACGACAGGGTTGTTTCAGGACAAGATTTCAGATGTATTGAAAGCGCTTAAGTCATCCCAGCTTGGTGCTCAATATCGAGGCGATAAAGCATTGTATGCGCTCCCTTGGTATATGGTAATAGGGCCATCAGGAGCTGGGAAAAGCACGCTATTCGCACGTTCAGGGCTGGATTTTCCATTAAAAGATGATCAGCGCTTTCATTTCCAGGGAATCGGTGGGACGCGTGACTGTGATTGGTGGTTTTCCGATAGAGCGATTCTGATAGATACCGCAGGTCGCTATACAGAAGATGAAAACAATGATGAATGGATTAACTTTTTAAGAGTACTAAAAGACAGCCGATCAAAAGCGCCCATTAATGGCTTAATACTGGCGCTTCCATTAGATGAAATTCTCACAACGGAGCGAGAAGTACTAGAAGCGCATGTAAAGCATTTAAAGAACCGCCTCCATGAGTTGATTTCTGAATTGGGTGTGACCTTTCCGATTTATATTGTGGTGACGAAAGCAGATAAACTTAAAGGTTTTGAAGCCTTTTTCGATGACCTTAGTGCAAATGAAACGAAGAGTCCTTGGGGGATATACACGCTAGAGGAAACAGAAAACAAAAGTGTTGATATTGCAGCGGTTGTAGAAACACGATTAAACGATTTGTATGAGCGCCTGTTAGAACAAACAATACAAAAAGTAAATCTGGCTACCGATGCAACGAACAAAGTTGAAGCCTTTCAGTTCCCGAATCAGTTTTCTGGCGCAGTAGATAAATTAAACGAATTATTAAGACTCCTTTTTAAGGATAACCCCTACCATGAATCTCCTTGGTTTGCCGGTGTCTACTTTACTTCCGGTACGCAAGAAGGCGACACATTGGAGCGCAGCTCCAATGCCCTAAAGAGCGTGTTCGCAAAAGTCGGACGTCGGTTTTCGAAAGCAAAAAACAAAGAGCAAAGTTACTTTATCGATAAGCTTTTTTCAGACGTGATTTTCCCTTTAAAAGATGCGGTACGGGGTAATCGAAAGCGCCAAAAATTAGGCCGCCTTGCCAAAACAGCGACGGTTCTTTCTATCTTAGGTGTTTTAACCGTATCGGGTATTGGGTTGTTTACAACTTATACTGCCAACCAGCTTCTCATTGCCGATTACGAGGCGAAGGTAAAAACGCTGATGCAGCGAGTCAATGATACAACGTCGTCAGAACTTGACCGTTTAAATGCGATCGTTGGTATGTATCAGCAATATCAAAAACTTGAAAATATTCAAACTTATTCGCCACTTCAACTTGTACACCAATACAGCTTTGTTGAATCTCATGGCGAAGCCATCAAAAGGCTGTTGGAAAATACGATTGCGGATACCATTCATCAAAAAGCGGTGCCTACATTGCTGTCGTCATTGGATGAGTATGTTAAATCATGGCCGGCATTGGACGCAGCTCAGCGTCAGAATATACAAGATGACTATTATGTATCACTGAAAACGTATCTTATGCTGACAAGCAATCAAGACCGATTTGATATGGGGTTCGTTAGCCAAGCAATTGGCGACATGTGGTATCGATCTTATCAAGACGCAGAAGTTCGCTTGAACTTTAAAGATCGTCAGTTGCTATTTTCAGACATGGCAAAACTGTATTTAACAGAGAGTATCTTAAATACGGGCGAAATACGCTTCATAGGACATCGTGGCGATCAATCAAATACAAATACGCCAGGGTATAAAAACCCTTGGCTATTACTAGCAGCTTCAGAAAAGTCCGAAGATATAGTCGCCACTGCACAATCTCAGCTAACAACAAAAGCAGATCCAGATGCTTTGTATCGCCGCTTGATTGCAGAAGCAAAAAACAGATTTCCTTCTTTGTCACTGTCGGATGTTTTGAGTCAATCAGGACTGTCTGTCATGTACTCCAATGTGTCTGTTGATGGGATTTTTACGCAAGGCGCGTGGTTTGATTACGTTTCACAAAGGATTGAAGACGTATCTGAAGTGGCCAGTAAAGGTGATTGGGTACTGGGTGTATCTCAGGCAGCTTCCGCTGAAATAGACGAATCCGTTCTTCATACACTTCGTAAAGACATTAGAAAGCGCTATTTTAATGATTATGCTCATGCATGGAGTCAGTTTTTACGCTCTGTCAAAGTGTCTTCATTCAAAAATCTCGCAGAAGCGACTCAAGGATTAAAAGCATTAGGTATTGAAAACTCGCCTTGGAAAACGCTGTTTGATCGCATAGCGATCGAGATATCACTTGTTGAGCCTGAATATAAAGTTCAGTTGCTTGCGCAATTTGCAAATACAGAAGAGACCGAAGCAAAAGCCGACGGCCTTTTAGAGCACGCTGACAGTGCTTTAAACCAAATACCGATCGATATTCCGCTGATTCCCGATTTTGAAATTGCCGCCACGGATCTGTTGACGCTCATTCAGCCTGAAAAAGGCGTGTCTGAAAATACGAATTTAGTGCTTTACCAAGACGCGATGGGGGCATTGAGTGAAGAGTTTGAGTATATATTGGCCTCTGCCGATATCAACGCAGAAGCAAAATCCTATGCGCGCTCTCTTATTACAGGGCAAACGGCAGGCAAGCGTCAGCTGTACAGTACGTGGATTCAGGTCAACAACATTTTATTAGAAATGTCCCCTTTGGAAAGTAAGGTGTTGAGTAAGCCTTTTAAAGCGCCGCTTAGCTACGCTTGGAAGACGATTCTAGCAAGCACTAGAACTGCAATTCAGCAAGATTGGGAACGTCGTGTATATGCTTCTTATTTAGATAAGATTCATGGTCGTTTTCCGTTCAAAGACAATGTAGTGGATGCTGCCCCCTTGGATGTACAAGGTCTTTTATTGCCTGATTCGGGTGATTTCTGGCTGTTTTTTAAAGATGAGCTTGAGCCATTCTTACGCTACTCAAACAATAAATGGCGTAATCGAACCTGGCTTAAACAAGGGCTTGGGGTGAATCGCTCATTTATCAATTCTTTAGCGGGTGCAAATCGAATATCACAAGCCTTATTTAAGCAAGGTACGACTGAAATGAAAATGTCGTATGCCGTTTACCCAATACCAGTCCCGGGAGTAACGGAATCATTATTTGAGGTGAACGGAGAGCGTTATCGCTATCGTAATGAACCACAAGAGTGGCGAGAGTTTGTTTGGCGTCCCGTCGACAATCAAGGTGGAGCGAAAGTGACAGTAAAAACTGCCTATGATTCCAATCCTGAATTGCTCGAAGAATCAGGCCAGTGGGCACTGCTCCGGTTACTCAAAAAAGCCATAGTACATCACATTAGAGGAACAGAGTTTGAACTAGAGTGGCCGATGAATGATGACTCGAGCGCTGAATTAAATGCGGATTTTGAAGGCGATACGACAGATTCCTTAGCGCGAACTTCTAGTACATCGGTTAAATATCGGATACGTGCAGATCGAGAAGGCAGTGTGCTCAATACCAGCATAATCGGTGATTTCGAGCTACCGAAACGCTTATTCGGAGCAAGATAATGTTTGGTTTTCGTTCTGATAAATCCAAAGCAAATGCTCAAAATGAGCTACCTGCTAACGCTGAAAAAAATCGACTTGCGGCTGTGTCTGTTGGTTTTCTAGGAAAATTGCCAAGCCATGCGGACTTTTTAAGTCAGAATCTTGCATCGCGTGAAGCGCAGGAGCTTGATGATTGTTTAAAGCAATGGGTCACGGATTTAGATCAAAAAGAAAGCCAAAGTAATCAAGATCGAAGACTGAACAGTGTTGGATTTGCGTTAGTAGGAGGGCATGGTCGACAAACTATTGTGGGGGCAATTTACGACAGTACGGATCGCCTAGGAAGGCGATACCCTTTTAGCTATTTTGTTCGATTAACGTTAACAGATTTGTATTTTCGCCCTGCATTAGCGTGGTTTGCTGCTGAACAAGTTTTATCAAACAAGAGCATTGAAGTGGCTGACAGTTCGTTGAGTCAATCTCAACGCTTACTGGATCTTTCTCAATTACCTGTTGCTCTGCCTAATAGTGAACAGCTGGATTGGCTTAAAGATCTGGAGAAGATTGATACGACTCCTTCTGTTAAACAGCTTAAATCCGCCTCAATGGAAAGCATGGTTACGACATCGTTTACAAGTTGGATCGAAAGCATTTTAGGAAACGACATTAGGTGTAAAACGACGGCGTTAGCAATGTTGCATGCGAAAGTGGATCGTTACATCAATCAAGGTGCGAATGGTGAGTTGACGTTACCCTTAGGTCCGGCTTCATCCGCTAAATTGAGTCTTTTATTTTGGTTTCAATTGTTATCTTTGTTGTTGGCAGGAAAAGAATGGCGCCCTGATTTTATTTGGTCCATGCATGAAACAAATTCTCACCTGTATATTTTGGATCGCCCATTAACCCCGAGTCGTTTAAACAAAGCTTTCTTAGGGGAGCAATGCACCGACACACCGGTTTTTAATCATTGTGTTGATCAAAATTGGGCGGAAAAGATGTTATCAAATAACGCTCTTTTATTATTGGATGCGGTTATTGCGTGGGGACACGGTAAATGAGCTCCGAGCAAATGTTTTCGGAAGAGAACATCGCGTGGAATCCGGAAGTGATGTCATGGGTTGAGCAGCTTTGCTCTCCCATTGAGGGCAAACCTTCGGCGGCTGGTGTAGATCCTCGATACGATGATCTTTTTATCGAATTAAAAGCCGAAGTGGAGAAGAAGCAAGACGTTAATTATAAGCAAATAAAAGATCTGGCTGAGAACGTGATCACCCAAGTGGGAAAAGACGTGAGAGCGGCAGGATATTACTTGCTTGCAGCAAGTAAACTTGAGGGCGCGTTAGGCTTATTTAAAGGCATATTATTATTGCTAAAGCTGTTAGAGAACTTTGACGGAGCACTTTTTCCTGAGAAAGATAAAGCTCGTCGTATGGCTTTACTTTGGCCTCTGCAAAGCAAAATATTAATTTTCGTACAAAAAAATGACGATGCCCCGTCGCTTAAGTTGACACAAAATTTGAAAAAAGCGTTTGACGCGTTATGCGTGCTCGCAAAAAAACACACTGAAGATTTTGGCTGGCCTGACCTGAATACTTGGTTAGCTAAAACTGAAAAACAACTCGTAGAAAAAGAAAATTTGTTATCCAGCTCAGCTAAAAACAATAACGCTTCGCCGAGTGGTACCAGTGATCTTGAACACAATAAAACACAACGCCCTGCTTCACATCAAGCGGCTGGTATAAAACAAAGTAATGCGGGTGTTGAGGTCATTTCTTCTGATGCACAGCTTGTACAAACGCATAGACAGTTGCTAAAGCATTATCGAAGCAAGCAGGAATATGGTGCGATGGTTTGTCTTGCTCGGGCGGTAAAGTGGGGCGACCTTAAATTGCCTGCAAATGAGAACAATAAAACACGCGTTCCCGCTCCGCGAGATGCAAGTATTAATAAAATCCGTGCCGCGTATGAAAGTGAAAATTGGATTGAGGCGTTTTTAGCGGCCGAAGATGCTTTCATGGAGTCAGGTGGGCTGTTTAGTTTTGATATTCAGAGGTGGAGTGCCGTCAGTGCTCAGAAGGCGGGCTTGAAATCGGTTTATGTGAACATTGAATTGTTGGTGCATGCATTATTAACTCGACTTCCAAATTTAAAAAGGCTCAGTTTTGAAAATGGTGTGGGCTTCTTCACTGGAGCGGGAGCGGCGTGGTATGAGCAAGTAGAAAGCCAATTTAAAGTAAGCTCGAACAATGCAGAGCAAGATGACTATTTGACGAAAGCACGCACACTAAAAGAAGAAAAAGGGTTGGCCATGGCGCTCGCATGGCTGAAGAAAGAACAAGGCTCAGACATAGCACAACAGCTTACAGTTCAGTTAGCACAGGCTTGTATTTGCTATGAAGAGGGGTTAACGGACGCCGCTCTGGCGTTACTTGACGCCTTGGATAAACAAGTAGATGAGACGAATACGTCGGTTCTTTTGCCAAATTTAGCGATGAAAATCTGGCGACAAAAGTATCTGGCGTTGAAGGATGTGATCGGACAAAGTTCCGATCAGGAAAGTAAATCGCATACTGAAAGAGAGCTCTTACGTTTACAGTCGCGTATGTGTGCGACAGACGTTTCTTTGGCGGTAGATTGGTTGTGATCAGTGGCTAAAATGCCCATTTTGTTCAATGGAATATCATTTTAAGGAAGGGAATATGTCGGATAGTTTTCAAAGCGAAATACCTCGCGCTCGCGTTAATATCGCGCTGGATTTAGACAGCGGCAGCGGTAAAAAGAAAAAAGAATTACCCATGAAGTTGCTGGTCGTTGGTGATTTTAGTAATGGACAGTCAGACGGTGAGCTGATGGAGCGTGAGCGAATTAATATTAATGGCAATAACCTAGAGAAGGTGATTGCGAATATGGCACCGAAAATGGAATTTGCTGTGCCAAATAGAATAAAAGAGGGTGCAGGTGATATTTCTGTAAACCTTACAGCCTCTCGCTTTGATTCTTTCCACCCTGAGCAGGTTGCCGCTCAGATTCCTGAACTGAGTGATCTGTTATCCATGCGAAATCTGTTAAAAGATCTTAAATCGAACTTGCTGGACAATGCGACGTTACGAAAAGAAGTAGAGCGTATTTTAAATACTCAGCCAGATATGGATGCGCTGAAAACCGAGTTGAAAGCGTTAGTAGAAGAACGCTCTTTGGAAAACGCTGAGGGAGCTCAATAATGTCTGTACAAGAAACTGTATCTGCGGGAACTCATAGCGTCGAATTTGCTGAGGATTCGGTTTACCAACGATTGTGTGGCTTGATTCAAATGGATCCGGTAGACGCACCGGTAGACATTAATAAATTTCAAAACCCTAAGCACATGGCTGAGGTCGATACAAATGAGCGTATCACAGCAGCACTGAAAGTATTCTTTGAGCTAGCGTTGGAGTCGGGCACACAAATTGAGCGCATTGATAAGACGCTTTTAGACCAGTATATCGCGACCATCGACAGCGTAATAAGTGCGCAATTAGACGAAGTGCTGCATCACAAAGATTTCCAGAAAGTGGAGTCATCGTGGCGAGGTCTTAAGTTTTTGGTCGACCGTACAGATTTTAAAGCGAATATGAAAATTGAGCTATTGGACTGTACTAAAGAGTCGCTTAGAGAAGACTTTGAAGAGTCTCCTGATACGACTCAATCGGGCTTATTCGATCAAATTTATACTCAGGAATACGATACACCTGGTGGTGAGCCTGTTACGGCAATGATTGCTAATTTCGAGTTTGATCGTACGGGAGCTGACGTTGAGTTGTTAACTGAAGTGTCGAAAGTAGCCAGTGCTGCACATTGTCCATTCATCAGTGCGATTGGCCCAGAGTTTTTTGATAAGGAAAGCGTCGAAGAAATTCCTAAAATTCAGGATATCGGTACCTATATGGACCGTGCTGAATACATTCGATGGAAAGGCTTTCGTGAAACGGAAGATTCTCGCTATGTCGGGTTAGTTTTTCCGCGTTTTCTGTTGCGTTTACCTTACGGAGAAGAAAACCCCATTCGTTCTTTTAACTATCGTGAGGGCGTTAAAGGCGAGCAGCATAATCGCTATTTATGGGGGAATTCTGCATTTGCTTTCGCAGCAAACATGACTCGTAGCTTTAAGAAAAATGGTTGGACTGTCAATATTCGCGGACCTGAATCTGGCGGTAAATTGGATAAGTTGCCAATACACTTTTACCAGTCTGGTCGCGGTACCGAGTCTAAAATCCCGACTGAAGTTCTGATTTCAGAAACGAAGGAACTGGAATTTGCAGATCATGGGTTCATCCCGCTGAGTTATTATAAAAACAGCGATTATGCTTGTTTCTTCTCTGCGAATTCATCACAGAGACCTATGGAGTGTGACGAAGCTGAAGATACGGCAAACGCCCGAATCAATTCGAGGTTGCCATATATCTTTTTAGTGTCTCGTATTGCTCAGTACTTAAAGATTTTGCAGCGCGAAAATATCGGCTCTTTGAAATCTCGTCAGGATCTCGAAAACGAGCTTAATGCGTGGTTACAGGGCTTGGTAACGAAGATGAACAATCCTGATCCAGAACTTGCTGCAACTCATCCTCTAAAAGATGGGCGTGTGTTCGTAAGTGAGTCTGAAGATAATCCGGGATACTACTTTGTAAACATGCATGTGCAACCGCATTTTCAAGTCGAAGGCGTCGATGTGAAGCTTTCACTTGTTTCTCAAATGCCAGAAGTTTAATGGACTAAATTTACAAGCGCGACGGTGAGGAGAGTACGGAGTACTTCGGATATCAATCCCCCTCCATCGTCTGCTTTTCAAAGAATTCTCAAACGTTGGCGTGCAATATTCTTGTTGTGCGTTGGGAATGTATTTCTCTAAGAAATACACAACATTTATTTTTTGGAAATTAATATAAGGAGATATTTAATGGCAATTCCTGCTTACATGTGGCTTACGGATGATCAAGGTAACGACGTACAGGGTTCTGTAACAGTTGCGGGGCGTGAAGGTTCAATCGAAATTCTTGCTTTTGATCACGAACTTCGCATTCCTACTGACCGAGATACTGGTGAGTTAACAGGCACTCGTAAACACGAACCTTTGATTATCACGAAAGCGTATGACGCTGCGACTCCGTATCTTTACAAGGCGTGCAGTAACGGTCAAACGCTGAATAGCCTCGTGCTTAGCTGGTATAAAATCGATGAAACTGGGACTGAGGTCGAGTACTTCCGTCATACACTTGAGGGTGTAAAAGTGACGTCCGTTAGTCCAACTATGGCAAACGTTAAGGATCTTGATAAAGAGCGTTACCCTCACCTAGAGGAAATAGCGATTCGTTATCAGAAAATCACTTGGACGTTCCTAGATGGCAACATTGAGTTTTCTGATTCATGGATTGAAGGTCGATAATACTCGACTTCCTTTTCCTTGAGTCCAATTGCTCGGGGGTGCGCGAAAGCGCGCCCTTTTTTCGCATTTGGATCGGTACAGCGTATTAATTACAGGGACGTATTGTGCTGTCATTGTATGAAGTGTTGAGTCAGCAACATATGACGGGGTCACAGCTCAGTGATTTTCCGGCGTATGAAGATTATCTAATGAGCATTCACGATCATCTGGTCAGGCTGTTAAATGCGAGGCAAGGTAGTTTGTCGCATTTGCCGGATTATGGAATGCCTGATTTAAATAAACTCTATCAAGCCTTACCGTACTCTGAGGATGATATCGCAATTGCCGTCAAAAAAATCGTGGAAAAATACGAACCTCGGCTGACGGGGGTTCATGTTATACCGCTACCCAGAGATTTGAACTCGGGTGTTGTGTCTATTCGGATAACGGGAAAGACGCATAATGGACAGGCGATTTCCTTCAAGACAAATTTTAAAAGCAGTGGAACGGCAGAAGTCGCAAATCCGTCCAGTGTTTCACATCAATATGGATATTAGTTTAAACGTTCGCAAGGGAAGGTCGGTTTGAAGGAATATTTTGAGGCGGAGTTACGCTTACTAAAAGAAGAGTCGCAGGAGTTTGCTAAGGCTTACCCAGAACAAGCTGCGATGTTGAGCCTCAGTGCCGTTCGAGATCGAGATCCGTATGTTGAGCGACTTCTCGAAGGTATGGCGTTTCTGACTTCAAAGATACGTGAGCGATTAGATGACTCTGTACCTGAGCTTAGCCAAAGCCTTCTAGATCAACTTGCTCCATCACTATGTCGACCGTTTCCATCTCATCTGGTGCTTGAGTTTTCCAGTTCAAATGTCTCAAACAGTGTGGTTGGCCTTCCTAAAGGAACAGTTATTTCGTCTCAATATAAAGGGCCCGATGACATAAAGTGTCACTTTCAAACGACTTCGGATATCGAGCTTGTTCCGTTTCAAATACAGGATATTAAAGCGACTGACGTGTTGGGACGAGGAACGAAGCTGGTTATCGAATTAGAGAAAAATGTCGGTGTTGCGTGGGCTGATATTCAAGTTAAACGCCTTCCTATGTTCCTGAATTGTGACCGCTCACTTGCATATGTTCTTTATGAAGCGTTGACCAATGCCACAGCCATGTATGGTTTAGAAATTAACGATAGACAGGGCGACGCTGCCATTTCGGCTTCTCGGCTGAGCATCGACGCGAATACTCTTCCAAGCTATGAGCAAGGTCACGCAGCTTATAACATTTTGTTTGATTACTTTAACGCACGTGATCGCTTTATGTTCATTGAATTAACGAACTTAGATTATTCGCTGCTTGAAGACAGTGCTCAAAGGTTAACGGTAACGATACAGACAGATGTTTTTTTGCCATCGACGCATAAGGTGGATCGACAAACGTTTCGACTTAACAGTGTATCTGGAATTAATACTTTTCCAGCAGAAGCTGAACCCATAAAAGCGTGCTCTAAGCTCCCAGATTTTCTTGTGAGTGTTGATAGGGAATGCGGGAGCCAAGCAAGCGCTTATTGGATTTCCGAGGTTGCCAGTCGTGATTTAAAAACGGGATCTGTTACTGAGTATAAATCGCTACACAAGCTTGATTATCGGTCGGAACAAGATTCGACCTTCATGGCACAATTGAAGCGAAGCTCTACGGGGAAGTGGCAGCATTACATTTCGTTAGCGGGCCCACAGAATATGGATGAGCAGACTCTGAGTATTGGGTTAACCGCGACGAATAACAATTATCCAAGAAAGTACTTAGATGTTGGCGATGTCTGTGAATTACCGCCAGAAATTGAGCAATCCGTATCTGTTCGCAATATCTCCAGACCCAGCAAGGTTATGGAGCCGCCGTCAAATCATGATTTTGGTTGGCAATTGGTGTCAATGCTGTCTCAAAACCTTACCCTTCTGGACAGTGCAAATAAACTTCGCGCTTTATTAGGGCTGTTTGATTGGAGTGGCCTTGAAGAAAATAAGAACCGAATTTTAGGTATAGACGGGCTGACTCAAACTCGTCAGCAGCGGGTGAAAAAAGGCATTCTGTTTAATATCATTTGTTTCGAATTAACCGTTAGCGAAGCGGGCTTTAGTTCCAGCGCCGATGTCTATTTTTTTGGCTCTGTTCTACATGCCTTTTTTAGTGCTTATGCCGATATATCGGAGCGTATAGAAACAAAAATCACCGCTGTTCCCTCAAACAAGGAATGGTTTTGGGAAGCAAGTTTATGCATCGAGAGTTAGATTCCCAAAGGCTCAGTGAGTCGGCTTGCGAATATGATTATCATCAATTGCTCGATCTTTTATTAAAAATGAACGGGCAAATAAAGACCAGGGACAAGCCGTCTTGGCTGAAACTGAAACCTTCCGACTGGTTGTCGTTTCCTGCTGCGGATGTTCGTAAGCTTGTCCAGAGTGAGAATAAAGATTGGCATTTAGAGGCGTCTTTTTTCGGGTTATATGGCGTTGATGCGCCCACTCCTCACTATTTCTTACAGGATGTAACGCAAGGCTCCGAGGCAGGCAAATGCATCGCTTCATTTTTGGACGTATTCAATCAAAATGCGTATTGGTTGCTGCATAAAAGCTGGCAAAAATTTCAGCCATTAACTAGCGTCGGCGAAGAAAACTTATTTGTTCGAATGTGTTTTGCCATTTCTGGGCAGCTTGCACTTCAAAATAATAAATATCGTGAAAACAGTACTCAAGAACGCCAACTAAGTGATAGAGCCCAGCGAGTCGGATTTTCACTTGGTGCATTGTCTAACCGAAAGCAAAGTTTGTGTGTCGTGGAAAATATTCTCAGACATGCACTTTCCATACCCCGTTTAAGCGTGTCTTCTGATGTTGTGACGCTTGTGGATACAAAGCAAGTTTTGCCGTTAGGCGAATGGCTATCGTTAGGTGAGAACACGCTATTGGGGAGTCGTGTAGCTGTTTCTGGGCAAGCAGTAAAAGTCAGCCTAGGGGTAGTTAGCCTAGACGAGTTGGAAGATTTTAAGCCTGGGGGCGTACGCGCGACGCAGCTATCAACCGTATTGGAATACTGCCTGCCACCGCTTGTTTCTTATTGTGTAAAAGCCAGTGTTAGAGCTGAGGGTATGCGGTCAATTGAGTTGGGCCCAAACGGTGGGGAGAGCAAGCTGGGGGCCCCCTTAGTGTTAGGGGAAAGCAATAAAAGTATTGAGTATGAGTTCAGTGATCAAAGCTATAAGCGCATTTAGATAATTGTTGTGTAATTGGGAATATTTAACATCAAGTTCAGGAAGCCAAAGGGAATACCGAGAGGAATAATAAACTATGGACAGTCAAACACTGAGAGTATTGATCGATAAGCTAAGCCCACTTTGTGGTAGAGCATTAGAAGCGGCCGCTGGTTTCGCAAATTCAAGAGGGCACAGAGAAATCGTCCCTGAACATTTGCTCTTAAAATTATTAGAAGAAGGTGAGATGAAAGGTGAGTCTAGCCATCTTGCCTGTGCATTACGCCACTTTTCCGTTGATCAAAATATCTTGTGGCAAGAGCTTGTCGATAATGTGAATCAACAAAGAGTTCACCATGAAAACAAAGCGGTTTTGTCTGCAGAGGTGTACCAACTTTTAGAGCGCGCTTGTTTAGTCTGCACGTTACGCCCGACTTCTTCTCGATCATTAAGTTCGAATCCCCCTACTTTAATCGGTATAGACTCTTTGGCCATTCTCGAAAGCTTTATTCACCTTTCGCAAAATTGGCCGCATTACAGAAGTTACAGAGCGCTAAACAGTATTAATTTGGATATGTTGAAATCCAACGTTGAAAGTATTACGGAACGTTCAAGCGAATATGAACAAGGTTATTTTAGCCAAGAAGATCAAGATAAAGCCATCGACGACCCTAATACGGCGTCCGACCGTTATCGTTCGTCATTCTCAAGTCAGTCATCCGCCTCCAGTGCTATTGAACGCTTTACAAACGATTTGACGGAAAAGGCACAAAAAGGCGAGCTAGACCCAATTAGTGGGCGGCACAAAGAAATTCGAAACACCGTAGATATCTTATGTCGAAGACGAAAAAACAATCCTATTTTAGTTGGGGAGCCGGGTGTCGGTAAGACCGCCGTAGTAGAAGGTCTGGCGCAACGCATTGTCGATGGTGATGTGCCAGATTTTTTAAAACAAAAGCGCATACATGTGCTTGATTTGGGGTTGTTGCAAGCCGGCGCAAGCGTTAAAGGCGAGTTCGAAAAACGCTTGAAACAAGTCATTGATGAAGTCGCTCATTCTGATGACATCATGTTGTTTATTGACGAAGCTCATACGTTGGTTGGTGCTGGTGGAGAGGCTGGGTTAGCTGATGCAGCGAATTTGCTAAAACCCGCGTTAGCAAGAGGTGAGCTTAGGACTGTGGCTGCGACTACGTGGTCCGAATACAAGCAGTACTTTGAGCGTGATCCGGCGCTTGCCAGACGCTTTCAGATGGTGAAAGTCGACGAGCCGACATTAGACGCAGCAAAGCATATGTTGACTCTATTAAAAGCAAAGTATGAGCGACACCATCATGTCAGCATCGCAGATGAAGCAATTGAAGCGGCAGTGGAATTGTCAGACCGTTACGTAAGTGGTCGTTTTCTGCCTGACAAGGCAATCGACTTAATTGATACCGCAGCGGCTCGCGTTCAAATGGGGCAGGCTGTTCCTCCGCAGCTATTGGAAGGGTTACAGGCAAAAGCTCAGTATTTAGAGGATCGAATAGCCGGACTTGAAAAAGAGTTTGATCAAGGATTAGAAAGCGACTTAGATCTAAGTGCTGAATTAAGCGAGGAGCTGGAAAAAGTACAATCAGAGATTGTTGCATTCGAAGGCAGTTGGGAGAAGCAAAATCAGCTTGTTGAAGAAATCCAACGCTCAGTTGAACATGTCGAACACGATGAAAGGTTGAAACATCGGGCGTACTCATTGCGGAAGCTATTGCAAGAAGAGCAAGAAAAATCGACCGCAGGTTTATCTGTGCACTCAGAGGTTAATGCCACCTCCATTGCCGATGTTATTGCTGATTGGACGGGTATTCCCGTTGGTAGCATGGTTCGAGATGACCTTCAGAATCTTCTGACATTTGAAGCCTCGTTAGGCGAAGACATCATCGGGCAAGACGATGCAATTCGAAGTATTGGTCAAAACCTTAGAGCGAATAAAGCCAAATTACGCTTTTCTGAGGGGCCGCAGGGCGTTTTTTTATTAGCTGGCCCCAGTGGTGTTGGTAAAACTGAAACCGCAAAAAAAATAGCGGAACATCTGTTTGGAAGTGAGCGCTCACTTATTACGATCAATATGAGTGAATATCAAGAAGCGCATACCGTCTCTCAGTTGAAAGGATCTCCTCCGGGGTATGTGGGTTATGGGCAGGGTGGTTTGTTGACGGAAGCCGTTCGACAAAAACCGTACTCCGTAGTCTTGTTAGATGAAGTTGAGAAAGCCCATGTTGATGTGATGAACGTCTTCTATCAAGTGTTCGATCAAGGGGTGATGCGTGATGGAGAAGGTCGAGAAATTGACTTTAAAAACACGATCATATTGATGACTTCAAATTTGGGGTCAGAGCTTATTTTAGAATCGATGTCTCAAAAGATGACGATTGAGGCGTCCGAAATTTCAGAGCCAACCTCATTAGATCATGAGACAACATTAGAAGGTGAAAACGAGGAAGGAAGTGACAGTGTGGTTCCTTCAGTCGCGCCTTCAATATCAGAGCTGGAAGCGCTTATTCAGCCTATTATTAGCAACCACTTCGCGCCGGCGCTTGCAGCACGAATGAAAATTGTGCCGTTTGTTTCGTTAAATCAAGAATCATTGAAAGCCATAGTGACACATAAGTTGGACAAGCTTGCTGAACGCTTAATGTCAGAATACAAAATGGAACTACGCTGTGATACGTCAGCACTCGAGTTGTTGTTATCGCTGTGTCAGGAAAGCAATGCCGGGGCGAGACTTATTAACCAACGTATTGAATCATTGCTGTCATCGAAAATTGCGAATGAGATACTGCAGTATTTGGTCGAGTCTGATTTACCGGACATTTTACAAATGACCGCCAGCGAGAACGGTGCCATCGATGTAATTTTTCTAGATAAACAAACGGATCACTCAAAGAATGAATGCACTGACGAAGTAATTGAGGCGTAAGAATGGAATTTTCTCTTTCTGAAATCAGGCGAAAATTCAAAGAGTTTGGATCCGCTGATGCTCGTCAATATTTTTTATCTCTGGCTGACTTTCCGCAAGATCAATTTATGGTGTTGTCGTTCGATATAGAGCGGTGGGGGTTTAGTAGGGATCACCAATTAACGGTGAAGGTTGTAAGCGTTGAAGCGGTGGATGCAAAGTATCTTCTGAATAAATCTGCGACCTTAAATATTTTTTCCAATGGCACATTGCGGCCTATTCACGGGCTGGTGTCGAGCGTTCGGGTTACAGGGCTATTAAACGATGGATTTACTGAATACACGTTTACTCTCTCATCAGTTTTATCCTTGCTGTCCGAACAACAGCATAATCGAGTATTTACCGACAAAAGCGCGTTAAATATTGCGAAAGAGGTGTTGAAGCAGGATATAAATGGGTCTGCTCAGGTTGAAGCTCTATGCAGTGACACGGACATATTGCCTATTTGTATTCAATTCCAGGAAAGCGATCTGGATTTCCTTACTCGAATTTTGGCAAAAGAAGGCGTGTTTATTAATCTTCATCAAAATGAAGGAACGACTCATATCCAGCTGTGTGACCGCATTACTCAAACGTCTCAGAGTGAAAGTACACTAACGTTACCTTTACTGGAGAATGTGGGAGCGGCGAAAGATTCTGAGCATATTTATAAACAAGACAGCCAAACTCAGAGAGCCGTATCCCGCTTAGAGTTGAATGATACTTTCCCATGGCATAATCAAAATTTACGTGTCAGCGAGTCTATCGATACCGCTTCGTCAGAGAGCGATATATCGCTAAAAACGGAGTTGTGGGGGCTTAATTATTCAACTGCCAATCAAGGAAAACAACTCGCTAGGCGATTTTTACAAGCAAAAGACTGTCTGAATAATCATTGTTTATTTGAATCCAATTGTCGAACCATTGCACCGGGTGTTTTGATAAACGTTTCAAGTTCATCTGGCGAACTTATTGGACAATATCGTGTATTGGAAGTGTCCTTGTCTGGCTCTCAAGGAAACTTAATTGCAAATGGTTCCGATGCGAATGCTAAAGGCTTTCGGTGCCGATTTATTGCCGTTCCAGCCGGAGTTGAATTTGTGCCAGAGTATGTTCCACGTACACCTGTTCAATTAGCATTGACGGCAATGACAACCAGTGAACTCGATGAGAAAGGCTGTTATCGAATTCGTTTTGCGTTTGATCGTCGATCCGACTCGGAAGGCGTATCCAGCCCACCTGTCAGGCTCGCGCAACCTTTGGGGGGAAGTGAACAAGGAATGCACTTTCCGCTCGCAGTGGGTACCTTAGTATCCGTGCAGTTTGAAAACGGCGATATTGAACGGCCTGTCATTCATGGTTGTATTCAAGATCAGGACTCCTCGGTTTTGGTCAGCAGCCAAAACCCGAATCAAAATATTATAAGAACACGAGCTGGGCATAGCCTTGTTTTTGATGATACCAATGACAGTGAGAGGATCGAACTAACAACCAATGAACAGAAAAATGTATTGAGGCTTGACGCTTCCAACAATGGGCATCGTATAGAGATTGAATCCAGTGAAGGCGATATTCAGCTAACGGCAGGTAAGTCTTCATTGATAAAAAGTGGTGAAGGGCAGTCTTATCAGGCGGGGGAAAGCATTTCCATAAATGCTAACACAACGTTTGAGCTGATGACTCAAGAATCGAACGTTATTATTCAATCCGGAACAACATTGGATCAAACATCTGCGCAAGGGATGCGACTTCAAAGTCGAGAAGGAGACGTCACTATCACAAGTGAAGGTGCGATGGTTTTTCAAACTGCGAATGGTTTACATCAAAGCGTTGATGCGGGTGACTATCAGCTTCAGGTGCAGGATGGGAGTTATCAGCTTTCATCAGAGAATGGCATCACTTTAAACACCCACGGTTCGACATTGAGCTTGACGCAGGGCGATGCGAGTATCGAACTGAATGGATCGGGCGGGGTGGTTTTAAGTGGAAGCAGCATTGAGATCTGTGCAGACAGTATATCGCTTAAAGGAGGCAGCATAGCGAACAATTAGTGTTATCTGTTCTAGAAGCTCGTAGCGTGCATTAACAAAAATCAAACGAGAAATATTGGCACTTTTTTCATTTACCCACTTAGATAATAAGTAGGCGTAGATACTAATTTAAGGGCATATCTCAGGATGTTAAAGACGTTACGGGTTGTTTTCGGTTCTTCCACGCTGTATTTCTTATTGGGTTTTGTCGGGCAGTATTTTTCGATATCACCTGAATATGCCGCGATTGTGTGGCCTTCTACGGGCTTGGCTGTCATCGCGGTATTGATGTTTGGTAACGCGGCCTTGTTGGGGGTGGCACTCGGTGCCTTTCTACTTCATCTTTATATCTCTTCAGTAAACTACGGGAGCAGCTCTATTGCTCTTGCTTTATGTATTTCAGTTAGCGTTTTAGTTCAGGTTAAAATTTCCCAACACTTTACACGGCCTTTTTACAAAAGAGCTTTTTCCGATGCCCGATATGCACTTAAATTTATTTTTATTGCAGGCCCCGTGTCGTGTTTGTTTAGTGCAATTCTAGCCACGCTTTCTTTATACAGTTTTGGTCTTGTTGAACCGCAATTTTTGTTGATAAGTGGTTTCAATTGGTGGTTGGGGGAAGTGATTGGTGTCGCCTTCTTTGTCCCCTGGATTGCGATTTTTTTTCCTCAGTTTTCTGGAACACACTTTTCAAATCCTCGGCAAATTGCAAGTGCCTTTACGCTTATTACATTACTAACAATTTTTGCGTCTCAC
The DNA here is from genome assembly GCF_004362145.1 of Marinomonas balearica. Classification (GTDB taxonomy): domain Bacteria; phylum Pseudomonadota; class Gammaproteobacteria; order Pseudomonadales; family Marinomonadaceae; genus Marinomonas; species Marinomonas balearica. The sequence continues at coordinate 65,974 of NZ_SNXC01000016.1, read as the reverse complement.
ATGATCTATGAGGCGGAGCTTACTAAGCAGCAAACCGAATTTGAAAACAATGCTAAGTTTTCTGCTGCGACATTAACACGTCGTGCGCAAGGAACGATCAGCGCACTCAGTTCGATCGCAAGTTATGTGAAAGGCAGTGAGAATGTTACTCCTCAAGAGTTTGCGACGTTCGCTCGGGAAACGCTAAGGTATGAAAATTCAATGCAAGCCCTTTCTCTGAATTTAGTCATCAATGGCGATGAAATTGAGACGCTAACAAAACGTTTTTCGCCATATTACGAGCCGTTTTCATTTGTAGTGACTCAAAGCGATTCTTCAGGAAACCTCATTCCTAGCATTCCTGCTGAGCGTCATGTTGTTGTGTCTTATCTATATCCTATGAGTGGAAATGAGCGGGCGTTAGGGTACGATGTTTACTCTCAAACTGATCGCCGATATGCGCTTGATAAAGCACGAGACATCAATTCAGCCTACCCTACGCAGGCTTTGGATTTAGTCCAAAAAGAATTGGCGGTATTACTTTTTTTCCCTATTTTTCTGACAGACGAGAAGGGTGAAGAGTATCTCTATGCCTATGCGACAGCGGCGCTAAGAGTCAAAGAGCTGGCTGAGTTAGCCATTACCCAAAGTCAATTAGTGAGTTCTGAGTTTTATTTGGTTGATAGAAAGACAGACGGTTCTCCTTATATTTTGATCCGCAGAGGAGACAGCTATAGCGACGCAAGTAAACTGCTTGAAGATGAACGAAATGGGAATATTAGAACCATTTATTCTACGGACATCCCTATTGGCGGGCATACGTGGAGAATGATAAAAATAAACAATAATGCGTTTATCTATCCTCCTTGGAACTTACACTTAGCGATCGCGGGGGGGGTTCTTGTTTCTGGCCTCGTTGGCTGGTTAATTATCCTCATTTATAGTCATACCGCACAAATTGAGCATCAGGTTTTAGAGCGCACCAAAGCCTTACGCAAAAGTAATGAGTCCCTTAGCCAATCTCGTGAAAAATTGAAGATCGCTAAAGCCGAAGCAGAAGAGGCCAATCGAGCCAAAAGCGACTTTTTGGCGAATATGAGTCACGAAATTAGAACACCTCTAAACGGTGTTATTGGATCTCTTACGCTTGTTCTTCAAAATGCATCTATTGAAAAAGAGCAACGGGGTCTTTTAGAGATATCCAGACAAAGTGCTCTGACGTTATTAGAAATAATCAATGACATTCTCGATTTATCTAAGATCGAAGCGGGCAGTTTTATTTTGGATAAAAAGCCTGTGTCTCTTTTGGAACTGACGCAAGAAACAGGCGATTTATTAAGAGCAAAAGCACTGGAAAAAAATCTAGTACTCAATGTTCCAGCCGAGCCTCTCCCGTTTATTGAGGTGCTAGGCGATCAACTTAGGATTCGGCAAATTATTCTGAATCTGTTAGGTAATGCCCTGAAGTTTACTCACAAAGGTGAAGTGAGTTTATCGATTACTAGTCGATATGATGAGGGCAAATATTGGGTTTCTATGAGGGTGTCAGACACTGGAATAGGTCTTTCAGACGAGCAAATCAATCAATTGTTTCAGCGTTTTAAACAAGCAGACAGTTCGACAACCCGTTTGTATGGTGGAACGGGGTTAGGTTTGTCTATATGTAAGGAAATTGCGGGGATGATGGACGGTGATGTTCGTGTGGAAAGCGAACTCGGTGTTGGCTCGACGTTTATCTTTGAAGCTCCATTTGACGGGCGAGAGCTTTCTTCACATCCTGAGCGATCGTTAATAGGGCAGTCCGTATTGATTTGCGTATCAAATAGTACGCTTGCTCATTATCTAGAAAAAGTATTTGAACGTTGGCATGCATCAAACATTTACATCAAAGATCAATCAGATGATCATTTTTTAAACGAAGGGTCTACACTGTTTGTAGTAGACGAGGAAGTTTGGGAGTCGTTTAAGGAATATAATAATGCTTCCAAACTCGCACAAGAACAAGCAAGCAAAAAAGTGGTGGTGTTGTGTGCTAGAGAACTTAGAACCAACAATGATCGTGAGCAAAATGTTGTGTCATTGTTAAAACCCGTGCAGGAAACCGCACTGTGGGACAGTATTTGTCAGCTAGACCGAACAAACACTGTGGCAGATCCGGTTAACCAAAGGAATGCCGAGCGCATCGAACTTACTGGAAATGTGCTTCTGGTTGAGGACAATCACACTAATCAAATTGTCGGGAAAGGCATAATTGGTTTGTTTGGTATCACGGTTGATATTGCTGAGAATGGTCAAGAAGCGCTTGAAAAAGTGCAAGCCAACAAATATCACCTTATTTTTATGGATTGCCAAATGCCAGTGATGGATGGGTATGAAGCGACAAGACGAATTAGGCAGCTACCAAAAGGCAGTGTAACCAGTTCAAACGTACCAATAGTGGCATTAAGTGCCAACGCGATGAAAGGGGACGACGAAAAGTGCATTCAAGCTGGAATGAATGGTCATGTACCCAAACCTATCTCGAAGAAAAGGATAGAGGAAGTACTGGAACAATGGCTTCGCTCTGGCGATGAGGAACAGGTATGACGATAACAACAACACAATTTGATTACAGTGATTTTAAATGGCGGCTTGGTGAGAACACTGAGTTGATGAAAGTAGTCGTCTCCGAATTTTTGAATGAGACGTATGCTTTTTTGGATAAAATTGAGAGTGCTACCGAAGCTGAGAATTGGGATGACGTCGCTTCATTTGCTCATAAAGTAAAAGGCGCAAGCTCAGAAGTATCAAGCCTGCATCTTCCGAGCTTAGCAAAGAAATTAGAGTTAGCCGCAAGGGCCAAAACTATTGAAGATGTGCTTATTTTCAAAGCGGATTTAAGGCGTAGTTTTGAAGCCTTAGAAGGAGAGATGCGCCTAGAATTCGAATTTTAGCCGCTCACCTAACTCTCTTTTTTATAAGACAATAGTGTCTAAATGACATAGCGTGGTTGACTGCCGCTCTATAAATTAGAGTTCCGAGATTGTCGATAAAATGTTGTCTCGTTGAATGAGATAATCCTACTTACCTACCGTTTTTAATACGACGCTCATAGCATCTAAAGGACTCCTTTATAACAAACGGTGGCGATTCGCATATTGGGCGCGCATAATCCTCCTTGCGGCGAACGTATTTGGTTTAAAACCCGCGTCAAAGGGCGACATACGTTCAATTCTCAAACGTGATAATGGGTGGACTCATTATGCAACTAACGAAAGTGATAGGGCATCGTGGCGCAGCGTCGCTCGCGCCAGAAAATACACTGGCCGCCATTAAAGCCGCGGCCGCTTCTGGTGTAAAATGGGTTGAGATTGATGTGTCGTTGATTGCGGATGGCGCACTGGTAATCTTTCATGATGAAACTCTGGATCGTTGTTCAACCGGATCAGGCAAGCTAAGAGCTGCAAATTTGGAATACATAGCGAGCCTAGACGCAGGTAGTTGGTTTTCTCCAGATTATGAGGGGGAAGTCATACCGACACTAACCGAGGCGTTGGATTGCATTCAATCGCTAGGTTTAGGTTTGAATCTTGAAATAAAGCATGATGATGTTGATATTGATCAGATCGTTCCGAATGTCATCAAGGCGCTTCAAGAACAGTGGCAAGATAATGAAAAACTGATTATTTCAAGCTTTAATCATGCTGCACTTGTTATGTGCCATGAGATGGATTCGAGTCGACATCTAGGGCAATTGTACGAATCAATACCTAATAATTGGCAGGAACAACTTGCTGATATCGACGCTTTTAGTCTGCACTGTGATTATGCGCTTTTAACAGAATCGCAAGCAAACGACATCAAACAAGCGGGTTATAAATTGTTGTGTTACACCATCAATTCAGTGTCTTTAGCGGAGCAACATTGGCGCTGGGGTATGGACTCAGTCATCACCGATGATCCGAACGTGTTTATGCATCTTGATAAGTAAACGAATTCTCTGAATCAGTTCTCTTGATGTAAATGAGTTTATAACTTTTCCGAAATACGTAACACAAAGTGAAGACGGTTATGAGGTCGCTGAAATCGCTGATCTCATTATCGTTGCAAAAAACGAAAGTAGTGTGCCGTTATTTGATTGTTTGACTTTTAAACAGAGAAATAACATAAATTTATTACAATAGTTTACTGAGAGTTTCCTGACAGTTGTTTTAATGCTTCTTTAAGCGGTTTACACTTCTAAGGACGATACCCATGTTGGAGCGTGTATGAGAAGCTGTTTAAGAGACATCAAGCGAGTCATTTTTGCTATTGTATTCACCTCGTGCGCTCTCATTTCGACCAAGAGCTTTTCGCTCACTATTTTATTTACTTCAAATATCCCTAACCTCTTTGAAACCGACGGTGCGTATTCTATTGGTAAACTGGGATCCTATATTAAGTCGTATCGTCAGCAAGCCGACGACGATGTCATTTTTGTTCATGGTGGCGACAGCTTATTTCCAAATGCGCTTTCCGTTTATGACAATGGCGTCCATATGGTTGATCTTTTGAATGTCATTGGTACGGATATTTTTGCTGTAAATCAGAGGGAATTTCAGCAAGGAGTTGATCAATTGACATTGCGTACATTTGAAGCTGAATTTCCTATGTTGCAAAGTAATTTGATTGATGAGAGGACTGGCCGACATATTGAAGGTACGGTCGATAAGTATTTGTATCCGACCAAAGAAGGGATAATTGGTTTCGTTTCCGTGATAGATAAAACCATAAAAAATATCTATTTAACACGCGATGTGGAAGTGATGTCTCCAATAAAAACGGCTAAGAAGTTGGCTCAAGATTTAAAACGCCGTGGTGCAAAGGCCGTGGTGTTGATCGCCGAGCATTCAGCCCTACCGACGGGGCTTTCTGAATTGGCTAATGATGTCGACCTAGTTTTGTTCGCAGAAGAAGCGAAAGACAAAATTCAAGACGAAAGCGTTCTTTCCGTATCGAGTGGTGGAGCAGATGGTGAGGTTGCTGTTATCGACTGGGAGATAGGAAAAAAGCCTGTTGCTAAAATTGACTCTATTTCAAATTTCGAAGAAGACTCTGAGTTGCAAGCTTCGCTGAGTAAATACCTTGGTCGATTAGAGTTGATACTGGAACGGGAACTTGCTGTGTTACAAGTTGATGCGAATACGCTTAAATCAAATTTACGTTCGGGTGAGTCCGCACTAGGTAACCTTTTTGCCGATGCAATCAGAGAAGAAGTCGAAACCGACTTTGCGGCGATAAACAGTGGATCGATTAGGGGAAACCGAGAATACCACAAAGGGTATAGGTTAAAGTATAAAGACATTCAAACAGAACTGCCTTTTGGTGGAAGTCTTTATGTTCTCAATGTGACGCGAGATGAACTATTTACCTTGATGGAACATTCTGTCAGTCGAGTAGACAAACGTCACGGCGCTTTTTTTCAGATTTCGGGCTTTGAAGCTCAATACGATCTGTCTAAACCTGTTGGCGAACGTGTGATTAAGCTCACTCAAAATGGCGAGGATCTTTCCCCTGACAATATTTACACATTGGCGGTGCCAGACTACATTCGTTATGGTGGTGATAGTTACCGTATTCGCGAAGATCAAGTGGTCAATAAGGTGTCCGTAAGAGAAAGACTTATGTGGAACATTGTGTCTGAATACTTAGATGTAAACGGGAAAGTGGCACCCAAACGAGAAGGCCGGCTGGTGGATGTTTCAGGCTTGTCTCTTTCTGAGATCAAGGCAAAATCTCAATGAATCAAGAAATACGCTTTTTTCATAGCCTTAGATGGTTAATTGGATTTGTTTTTTCCGTCATCGTTGTGTTTCTGATCGGCATAAGTACGTTACTTATTTACCAAATGGAGAAGTTTAATGATGTGGCGAAGGAACACGCTGAGTCACACATTCCTATTTTAGAAATTTTAACCACGACTCAGCTGACCATCACTCGATTGTCTTCGATCGGAATTGAGCTTGTCGCGAGTACTTCTGGTGCGAAGTCTCGTACTTTGATCTCTCATGCGAATGAGCTGATTAATGATATTTCTTACAACCTAAGTTCGCTTGAAGAAAGCAAAGAGGTTTTTGAGCTTCGAAAAATTCTTGATAGCGTTCGACCTGGCATACGTTTGTTAATTGAAAAAAAGGAGCAAACATTTGAGCTGGATGAGCGCTTTGATGCGGACATTCTTCTGGCAAAACACTTACTGACCGGCGCTTTTATTGATGAAGCCAGTTTGGAAGGCGGCGGTGGTATGTGGCGTCAACTGCTGTTAGAAGTGTCTAACCTAAAAGCTGTTGGGAAGGTTTATGAATTAAAGCATGGGCTAGCACAAATTCATTTCTATCTAGAACAGCTCAATGAAGTTGTTTCTCCTTCAGGGAAATTACTGCTGTATGATGTCGAACTTATCTTAGCGGGCGAGGATGGCCTTGAAAGTATTATTAAACAAAGAGAGGCTCTTCAGACAGAGTTAATCAGTTTGGATACACAAAATCGCATATTGATGGGGAACATTGTCGATTACGGCCAAAGAATCTATAAAAAGCGAGAAAGAAGTGTTGCTCAACAGGCCAATGCTCTGCAAAAAAGCGCAAGCTTATCCCGAAACATATTGATTGTCGCAATCTTAGCTCTGATTGGTATCACATTCGTTGCGTACCTTATTTTAAGACAGCGTTTGTTTTTAAAGCTGGTTAACTTACAAGGAATTGTATCTTCTAAAGAAGCCATTACCGATGAAGATTTAGAAGCATTTGATCGACGTAATGAGATTGGAAGGCTGGTGTACCAGCTCAAAGATTATTTGGATACGATTGAGCTGCAGAAAGTCCAGCTGGCACAAACTGGTAGCCAATTAGAATCTGTCATTCGTTACTCTAGTCTTTGTGTAGCAGTAGTACAGGATGAAAGTGTTTTGTTCCACAATGACATGTTTGCCGACCTATTCCATATTAAGCAGTTGTCGTTCCTGAATGAATTGCCACACAACGTAGCGAGTTTGGCCAAAGAACCACGTCAGTTAAATGAAGGCAATGTTGTTTTGTTAAGTGGCTATCATGATGTGGTGAGAGACAGGTGGTTCGATATGCATGGAACCAATATTTTATGGGAAGGGAAAAACTCTAACCTTATTATGTTCATTGATGTCACTGAGCGTGAAAAAGCCTCTCAAGAATTTGAAAAAAACCTGTCTAATGCTGAGAAGAAAGCCCAAGTAGATGCGTTGACAGGGTTGTATAATCGCAACTATTTTGATGTATCAATGAAAGAGTTAGAGTCAATGACAGGCGAGGTTTTATACTCGTTTATTGTCATCGATATTGACCAGTTCAAGGAATACAATGATGCATTTGGTCATCTAAAAGGTGATTCGGTTTTGAAACAAGTGGCAAAAGCCATTCAAGACAGCATCGGAGCAAATTCTAATGCTGTGCGATACGGTGGAGAGGAGTTTGTTGTTATCTCGAAAGACACCAATCTGGAGTCGACAAGGCAGCTAACACAAGAGATACTAAAAAGTATATTGGCGCTGGACATCCCGCATCCGACTTCCACACATAATGTTGTAACGGTCAGTGCAGGTGTTGCGGTGAGCGAAGTGGACCAAAATTTTGTCGCTATCGAGTATTTTGAAAAGGCTGATAATAAGCTGTATCAAGCGAAAGCAAATGGTCGTAATTGTTTTGTATTATAGTAAAAACCAATTTTTTCGCTTTAATAGGTTCTAAAAATCCCATTTAGTTGAGCTTTGTATTGAGTATTAAGGAATAACGTAAACAGATGAAAATTACCCGACGTTTGAAGTTACCTGATTCAGTGAGGCTTCATCGTTACAAAAGCCTTCCCGAGCAAGGGCCTAAAATTCTGTTTTTTAGTGGTGGTTCCGCTTTAAACAAGATTAGCCGAGTTCTTAAATCTTATACTCACAATTCTGTTCATCTTGTAACGCCCTTTGATTCTGGGGGGAGTTCTGCTCATTTGCGAAACGAATTTGACATGCCTGCTGTCGGCGACCTCAGAAGTCGACTTATGGCATTGGCAGATGAAACGGTTCTAGGACAACCTGAAGTATACGAGTTGTTCACGTATCGATTTTCAAAATCTGTTGATAAATCGCTTTTGGAAGAGGAATTTGATCAGCTTGTACATGGTATGCACCCTTTGATTTTGCCAATTCCTGATCCAATGAAATCGCTTATACAAACACAACTATCCGTGACAAAGGAAAGGATAGGTGACATGTTTGACCTGAAAGGTGCCAGTATTGGTAATCTCATTATCGCGGGTGGCTACTTAAACAATCAACAGCAACTTGATCCCATTGTGTTTTTGTTTTCTCGGCTTGTTAAAACACTTGGACAGGTAAAAACCGTTGTAGATACCTCTTTGCATTTAGGTACACACCTTGAGAATGGGAATACGATTCTTGGGCAGCATAACTTAACGGGCAAGGAAACTCAGCCATTGCAAAGTCCGATTGGGAAAATATGGCTTAATGATGGGCTGGATGAAGTGTGTGAAACGTCTGTAACTCTATCTGAGGATAGAAAGGCGGACATACTCGATGCCGACCTCATTTGTTTTCCCCCAGGAAGTTTCTTTTCTAGCCTTGTTGCAAATTTACTGCCTGATGGCGTGGCGTCTGCTGTTAAGAGTAACCCGAACCCCAAAATTTACATCCCTAATTTAGGCGTTGACCCGGAGCAATTAGGCTGGTCATTGATGAAACGAGTGCGTTGGTTAGCAAACCTTAACGACAGTGGGTGTGTTCATGGGAAAGCCCTAGATATTTTGTTGATGGACGAACATTATGATTACGGTAACTTGGATGTAAAAGAACTCAACGAGCTTGGAGTGTCGGTTGTAAAAACACCGTTAATTTCGACTAATCAAAATAAGTATGACGAGGTATTGGTAAATGAGGCTTTATTATCAATGACTTAATACTAAATAGCCTAACGACACTATAATTTTGTTACAATAAATAACGGCACATAAGGGTATATGGCGGTAACCTTGCGACATTAAAGTTGTAATTTTCCTCAGTAAGTTTGGCTTACTAGGCTAAATATACACAATGGATTGTTTTTTTAGCAATACACGAGAGCGAATTCCAGCCGTTATACCGTAGAATTAATTTCCCAGAGAGAGAATGAATGAGCGTCAATATATTGATTTGCGATGATTCCAGTTTAGCGAGAAAGCAACTTGCGAGAGCGTTGCCTAACGATTGGGATGCTGAAGTCAAATATGCGAAGCATGGTCAGGAAGCTCTGGATATCATCGACAGCACTCCTGTTGATATTATGTTTCTTGATCTGAACATGCCTGTGTTGGATGGATATCAAACACTCCAAGGGCTTCAGAGCAATGAAAATGCCCCCGTTGTTGTGGTTGTATCGGGAGATGTGCAGCCGCTGGCGATTAAGCGTGTATCAGATCTTGGCGCACGGGACTTTTTAAAGAAACCTGTTTCCTCAGAAACCCTTCTTGAAGCACTGTCCGATCTTCCTATTTTTACAGATAGATCTTCCACACAGAGTCGCGGTTTAAATCTCGGCGATTTGAAAGAAAAGTTGACACTGGCAAGTGGTCTCCAAGAAATCTCTAACGTTTCTATGGGTCGAGCAGCCAGTGTCCTTGCCGATATGCTGAATGTATTTATTAAGTTACCTGTCCCTCAAGTGAATGTTCTTGAAGTCAGTGAATTGCAGATGGCGCTCTCCTATGGTGGTACTGATCAAGGACAGTGCTCTGCGGTAACTCAAGGATTTGTTGGGGCGGGAATTTCGATCGAAACATTACTGATTTTTTCTGACTCTAGCTTTCCTGATATGGCCAAACTGCTAGGAATGTCTGAAAGCATTGACTCTTCGATGGAGCTTGAACTGTTGATGGATGTTTCGTCTGTCCTAGTAGGGCCTTTTATGTCCGCACTTAGTCAGCAGCTAAACATTGAATTCAGCCAAAGCCATCCAGCTGTAATGGGTCAGCATATAAAAGTTCAGGATTTGGTGGCGGTGAAAAAAGAAGACTGGACGCAAACTTTGGCCGTTGAAATAGTATATGAAGTTGAAAACTATAAAATCAGTTGTGATCTACTGTTATTATTTACTGAAGACTCACTTGAACCGCTAGAGCGCCTTATTTCCTATCTTATTGATTAGAGCTTATCGAATATGTCTACTGAATCGTCAGAATTAGCTGAGTTACATTGGCTTTTCGATATGCTACAGCATATCGACGTTGGTCTTATCGTATTGGACAGCCAATACCAAGTATCTCTTTGGAATGGTTTTATGGAAAACCACAGTGGAAAGAGCTCTACTACGGTAAAAGGTAAATCTTTATTCGAGCTTTTTCCTGATGTGAGCAGCGATTGGCTTAAGAAGAAAGTGGATACAGTGCTTGCTCTTAAAACGCCGATTTATGTTTCCTGGGAACAAAGACCTTATGTGTTTAAATTTAAACCATATCGTTCTATTACCGGAACGTCTGAGCATATGTATCAAAACGTGGTACTAAGACCCATTACCGATGTACGTGGCGGCGTGAGCCATGTTTGTGTTGTGGTGTATGATGTGACCGCAGTTGCGATGAATAAACGCTCTCTTGTTGAAGCTAACCGAAGACTCGATCAAATGAGTAAGACGGACGGCTTAACAGATCTCAACAACAGAGCGAACATTGATCGCGCTCTGGGAATGATATTCACGTCTTATGAAAAGAACAAAGGAACTCATTCTCTGGTTATCGCTGATATTGATCACTTTAAAAACGTCAACGATGAATACGGTCACACAATAGGTGATGAAGTATTAAAAGACGTTGCAAAGGCGCTTGGTGGCTCTTCTCGGCGTGGCGATTTTGTTGGGCGCTTTGGAGGAGAAGAGTTTGTCATACTGCTGCCTAACACAAGCAAAGAAGGCGCGTATAAGTACAGTGAAAAAATTAGGGAAGCCATCGCTAAACGCAAAGTGAAAACCGATCAAGGGGATATTAGTATCACCATCAGTTTAGGAATTTGCGAACTAAGCGATGATGAGAAAGACGTGTCCGCTTGGCTTTCTCGGGCCGATGATGCGTTATACAAAGCAAAGTCCGAAGGCCGTAATAGAACCTGCGTTGCATAGCATATAAACGTCTTTTTCTGCTGTCTTTTTGATCGTGCATTTGTTCATGAAAATGTGATTTGAATGATGAGCATAACAACAAACTATTGTAATCATTTAATCTGAAGCTAATATGTTCCTATAATTATTGAATTTTGGAGCAATGAATGAACGGCCAACTGATTAAAGAGTTGGAAGAAGTCGGTGGGGAATTGCTGCCTTCTACTATACGAGACTGTGATGAAATCATTATTAATCAGCCAAGCTTTACAGCTCGTATTGCCTTGTGGGGTGGACACCTAGTTAGCTTTACTCCTACGGGACAGGAAGATTGGTTATTCCAATCAGAAAATGAGGGAGCCGTTAATCGTTTTGGGCGCAGGCATTTCGGTGCTCCGGTATGTTGGCCTTGGTTTGGTGCTCATGAAGTTGAGTCCGATTTTCCTGCTCATGGTTTGGCAAGATACTTTCGCTGGAAACTGTTAGAAGTTGGACGTTTTAAAAATGGCGATATTAAAGTTGTACTACGCCTAAAGTCTGAGGATCACCCTCTCGTTGAAGAGATGTGGCATCAGGCGTTTGAACTTCAGCTAACTTTTCGATTAGGAGAAGGCTTTTCTATTTCTCTTGTTGCAGAAAACAAGTCAGACCAGCCATTTGCCGTTTCAGAAGCCATTCATACTTATTTTAAAGTTTCAGATAACCAAAAAGCCTGTGTTTCAGGGTTAGAAGGTGTCTCATACATTGATAAAGTTGCCAACGGCGAAATGAAAACTCAGGAAGGCGTTGTGAGTCCATGTGAAAGTATGGACAGAGTGTATCTCAACGCACCAAAAGTGACTGAGTTGCACGACGCTAAGTTAAAACGGAAGTTTGTTATTGAGACTAAAGGCAGTCACAGTACTGTGCTTTGGAATCCCGGTGAAGCCTTGTCGAAAAAGCGTACTGACATTGAAGATGATGAATATCGATCTTTTGTTTGTGTTGAAACGGCGAATGCGTTGGACAACCAATATGTATTGGAATCGGGCGACACACATAAACTTAAGCTTTCAGTAACAAGCGAATCGCTTTAACCCTATCTCTCTTACTCTGCGACACTTTTGAGCACGGACTCGTTTGACTCTGTGCTCATCCCCTTTCAGTTAAATTGTCTTTATTTTTGCCGGTCGTGTCGACGTAAATAGTGTTCGAATGCGCTGATTAATAGCGATAAGCCTAAGGTGAGCACTAAGTACATAAAGGCCACAACATTGTATGTCTCAAAGAACTGAAAGGTTGAGGAACTATAGACTTTCCCTAATTGAGTTATGTCTTGTACGCCTAGTACGGAAACCAGAGCCGAGTCTTTAATCATTGCAACAAAATCGTTTCCAAGCGGCGGTAATATTTTACGTATTGCTTGCGGCATAATAATTAAACGAAATCGTTGCCAGCTTGATAGCCCCAGAGCTTGTGCTGCTTCAATTTGTCCTTTGCCGACTTCCTGAATGCCTGCACGAAAAACTTCGGCAATGAAGGCGCTGTAACTGATGGACAGTGCAAAAATCGCCCTCCAGAGAAGCGTGAAATCGCGAGTCCGCGCTTTATCTACCCAGCCTTGTTCAATTGGGTATTGAAGTAGTCCATTGTAAAGTTTGATGATTTCCGGTGCGCCGACAAAGGCGATATAGAAAAGCAAAACTAAAACAGGAATGCCGCGAATAATTTCAATATAAAAGCGTGACACTTCTCGCAATACTCGATGGCGTGAGAAGCCTGCTAGCGCAATAAGAAGACCCGCAAAAGATGCAATAGAAAAGGCTGCGAATGTAACACCAATGGTTGTTAGTAACCCTTCTCCTAATGTGTTTGCAATTTTTCTATAACTTTCGTCAGCAACGATGTGCCAAGCTAAAAGTAGAAATAAAGTAAGAGCAGCAACAAGCCACCAAGGTGTTTTATCAAGAGTTTGTTTAACTGATTGCATTGAAAAAGGAGCAGTCCTAAAAGAAGAAGTTGCTGTAGGCATTAGTTGGCCTTTTGATAGCAGCTTCATAAAGAGACTAGGAGGTTATATCACGATGACCTCCACAAATTAGTATTCGCTTTCTGGTACATTCCCTGAAAGCGAATACAGAATAACGTGCGCTCTTAATGGTTGTAGTCGAAAAACCACTTTTGGTTTAGTGAATCAAGCGTACCGTCGTCTTTCATAGACTTCAGTGCCGCATTAACGGGTTTAACTAAATCAGAATTAGGTGTAAAAATAAAACCGAATTCTTCTGTGCCTAACGGGCCTCCAATAACCTTAAAAGTTCCTGGATTTGCGCCGATGTAGCCGCGAGCGGACGTTGCGTCCATTAAAACAGAGTCAACATCGCCTGATTTTAAGGCCTGTACAGAAGCACCAAATGTTTCGAATAGGCTAATTCGAGAGTTAGATTCATTGCCATCAAGAACGGTATAAACAGCGACATAGAAATTGGTCGTGCCTGGCTGTGCGCCAAAATACAAATCATCGTCTTTAGCGAAATCTTTAGCGTTACTAAAGCGAGTTTCATCCGCACGTACTAGCATGAATTGTTCTGAAACCATATAAGGATCCGAGAAATCCACCTGCGCTTTGCGGTCATCATTGATCGTAATGCCATCCATCGCGACGTCATACTGACCTTGTTTTACCGCTTGAATCATAGTGTCCCAGCTACTTAGTTGCCAGTCTACTTTTGCGTTTAGGCGTTTTGCAATTTCGTTGAATGCATCGTATTCCCAACCAATGCCTTTGCCCGTTTCCGGATCTGCGAAATTTAGAGGAGTGTATGCGTTTTCCGTTACAGCGACGATGGTGCGTCCTTTTAGGTCTGGTAAGTCCGATGCCTGAACCGTTTGTGTCATCATAAGTGCCGTAAACACAGCACCGGCAGTCGCTAGTAAAGATCGCTTCATGAAGTTCCTCAATTTGAATGGGGTTATTGATGATAAATTTGAACAAAAGGTTAGTTTATTATACCTACAGTTTATTTAAGGCTCTACGAAAAACTCTTTTCTGACGAGATTTTATACGAATATTAGTGTTTTGAGACCGTGTGTGAAAGCGCTATAATCTTTTTACTGTAGCCATAGTATCTGAGACACCTCAATTGCAAATATCGACTGAAAGTCAAGCACCATTACAACAAGACATTACGCCTTATCAGGCGTATCAAAGTGAATGCCTTGCATTGATGGGAGTGACAACTTGGCTACCCAAACACACTGACAGTCAGGGTGTTATATATCGCCCTTCTTCTCCTTGGGCTTGTCAGACCAGTGCTGTATTAGAGTATTCAAAAAATACGCTGAATGATTCACCATCTGGATTCCAATCTGCCGTAGCGGAGCGTGCGTTAAAAAAGCCTGCTTTAGATGTTTCGGGCGATTCAAGCGCGACGCCTATTTCTTCCGTTCTCAATTTAAAAAATGAGCTTACATCGGGCCCGGAGCTTATTGTTGAAGATTTACAGCCGATTGAAGAAAAGTCCGTACATGTTGAGGTGCCGCGTGAACGTGTTACGGGTTTACCTTCTCGGGTTGCGATTACTGGCTATGCTTTGGCTTCGGATCTTTTTATTGTTACCGATGTTCCGTTTGCTTTTAGCGAACCAGATGCGCTTGATAGGCTGGCTTTAAACCTCGGGAAAGCGCTACTCAAACACGATATTTTGGAATGGAAGTCATTTGCTTTTTCTTGGCCTGACCAACTTAAAAACCCTTACTTTTTTGCTCGTCAAGATTGGCAATTGGGAGCATTTGAATCATTCATAAAGACGCTTATTGGAAGCGATGAGGCTTCCATTCGCTTGGTTGTTGCAGGAATACATGCACAGAAGATGATTCAAGAGTCGACAGGGAAACTGTCTTTTACCTCCGTTCAAATAGCGGAAGTAGAAAGTCTGCCGCAAATGCTGAAAATTCCAGAACTTAGAAAAGAGGCGTGGCAAGCGATGCAAGCGGCGTTCAAGAGATAAAGATTGTATGAGTTACAGTATTCGCACGGCTAAAATAAGTGACCTTGTCGCTATTGTAGATTTAAATAATTCCTCTAACCCTTATCCTTGGTCTGAACGCTTAATTGAAGAGTCTCTGAATGCAAGAACGTCTTGGGTGTTGCAGAGTGATAGTGCCCGACCTGATGCTCTGACTGCGTGGTTAGTTGCATCGAATGTATGTGGTCAATCTGAGCTTGAGTTGATTCTTGTTGCAAAAGATGAAAGACGAAAAGGTTATGCAGAAGCCTTGCTGTTAGCTTGGAGAAATTGGGCCGACGAGCTAAAGCATGATGAATTGTTGCTGGAAGTTCGAGAGTCAAATGTTGCAGCAATAGAGCTTTATTACAAGATAGGATTCGAAGAAGTCGGTCGTCGTAAAAACTATTACACCCACAGCTCTGGTAAGGAAGCCGCTTGCCTTATGAGTTTGTTCCTAAAGTAAAAAAAACATTTCGAATTCAAACGAGGAGAAACTATGTCAAAGGTGCTTGTTCCTATCGCCAATGGAAGTGAAGATATTGAAGCGATTACAATTATTGATGTATTACGCAGGGGCGATGTCGAGGTTAAAGTTGCAAGTGTGCATGAATCAAAGTCGATAATCGCTGCCCACGGCATAAAAATAGAGGCGGATGTTCTTCTTGAAGATGTTGCCAGCGAAATGTTTGACGCGATTGTGCTTCCCGGAGGAATGCCAGGAGCAGAGTCCCTCCGTGACAGTAAATTGTTAATTGATTTGCTCGAAAAGCATGATATTCAAGATGCGCTGTTGGCGGCAATATGTGCATCGCCCGCCTTGGTATTTGGCACGCATGGATTTGTTGTAGACAAACAAGCAACGTGCTATCCAGGCTTTGAATCGAATCTAAAAGGCGCAGAGTATCTTGCCGATCAGCCTATTGTGATGGATGGTAATATTATCACTGCACAAGGGCCAGCTATGGTAATGGCATTTTCATTGGCGGTATTGGCGAATCTTGAGGGCTACGATAAAGCTCAAGAAGTGGCAGATGGGTTACTTTGTTAGTCGCGCATTGAGCTATTGTTAATGTTGACTAAAAGGTCAATCAAAACTCGTCAAAAAAGGCGTTATCTTTGGTCTTTTTAGCTGATTTGCTATGGACGAAAATTGCGTATAAGAGTAAAATTGTTCAGATTTTTAACTGCGGTCTTCAACGTAAAAGTACTAGACTTACAGGCAGTAAAGTAGCGTATTTTAAAAGCGAGATAAACCATCGGTTTGTCTCGCTTTTTTGCAACCATTTTTTGGCTCTAACGGGAGGTTCCTTTGGCAACATCAGCGATTCTTGCTCTGGAAGACGGCACTATTTTTAGAGGCGTCTCAATCGGGGCAGATGGCTCCTCGACCGCAGAGGTGGTATTCAACACCTCAATGACCGGTTATCAAGAAATTCTTACAGACCCTTCCTATGCTCGACAAATGGTCACTTTGACCTATCCCCATATTGGTAACACTGGCGTTAATTCTGAAGACGAAGAATCAAGTCAGGTATGGTGTTCGGGCCTTATTATTCGAGATCTACCTTTGCTGGCGAGTAGCTGGCGTAAAGAAGAAACGCTTTCGGATTATCTAAAGCGTAAAGGGGTCGTGGGTATCGCTGATATTGATACACGTAAATTGACTCGTATTCTTCGTGAAAAAGGCGCGCAGGCAGGTTGCATTGTCGCCGGAGATAATATCAACGAGGAAGACGCAATTGCTGCCGCTCGTGCATTTCCAGGTCTAAAAGGCATGGATTTAGCAAAGGAAGTAACAGTAGAAACAAAATACGAGTGGACAGAATCCACTTGGGATTTAGTAGATGGGCACACGACACCTGAAAAGTCTGATTTTCATGTCGTGGCTTATGATTTTGGTGTAAAGCGCAATATTTTACGCATGTTGGTTGAGCGTGGTTGTCGTTTAACTGTTGTACCAGCTCAGACGCCTGCGAACGAAGTGTTGGCGATGAATCCTGACGGTATTTTCCTATCAAATGGACCGGGTGATCCGGAGCCATGTGATTACGCAATTGCGGCCATTAAAGAGATTCTTGAAACAGAGATTCCGGTATTTGGTATTTGTCTAGGTCACCAACTGCTTGCGTTGGCGTCTGGTGCGCAAACTAAGAAAATGAAGTTTGGACATCACGGTGCAAACCACCCTGTTCAGGATATAGCGAAAGGCACGGTAATGATTACCAGCCAAAACCACGGTTTTGCTGTGGACGAAGACAGTCTTCCTGCCAACCTAGAAGCGACTCATAAATCTTTATTCGACGGATCGTTACAAGGCATCGCACGAACAGATAAGAAAGCCTTTAGCTTTCAGGGTCACCCTGAAGCAAGCCCAGGCCCACATGATGTTGCGCCTTTGTTTGATCAATTTATTGAAAATATCAAAGCTACTAAAGCCTGAACGGGAACAAAGAGATTATGCCAAAGCGTACTGATATAAAAAGCGTCTTAATCCTTGGTGCTGGCCCGATTGTAATCGGTCAGGCCTGTGAATTTGACTACTCAGGTGCTCAAGCCTGTAAAGCCCTTCGTGAAGAAGGCTTCCGAGTTATTTTGGTTAACTCGAACCCTGCAACCATTATGACAGACCCTTCAATGGCGGACGCGACTTACATCGAGCCGATTGAATGGAAAACGGTTGAGAAAATCATAGAAAAAGAACGCCCTGATGCAGTATTGCCTACAATGGGTGGTCAAACCGCGCTTAACTGTGCGTTGGATTTAGAGCGTCATGGTGTTCTAGAAAAGTTTGATGTTGAAATGATCGGTGCAACCGCCGATGCGATCGACAAAGCCGAAGATCGTAATCGCTTTGACCAAGCGATGAAGTCGATAGGTCTTGAGTGTCCACGTGCGGGAATTGCGCACAACATGGAAGAAGCGCTTAAAGTTCAAAGCGAAGTGAATTTCCCATGTATCATTCGACCTTCCTTCACAATGGGCGGTACTGGTGGCGGTATCGCTTACAACATGGAAGAGTTTGAAGAAATTTGTACTCGTGGTTTGGATTTGTCGCCAACCAATGAGCTGCTAATCGATGAATCATTGATTGGTTGGAAAGAATATGAAATGGAAGTGGTTCGTGACAAAAACGATAATTGTATCATCGTTTGTGCCATTGAGAATTTCGATGCCATGGGCGTCCATACAGGCGATTCAATCACTGTTGCACCTGCGCAAACGCTGACCGATAAAGAATACCAAATCATGCGTAATGCATCATTGGCGGTATTGCGTGAGATCGGTGTCGAAACGGGTGGTTCTAACGTTCAGTTTGGTATGGATCCAAAAACGGGTCGTTTGGTTATTATCGAAATGAACCCTCGTGTGTCGCGTTCTTCTGCATTGGCTTCTAAAGCGACAGGCTTCCCAATTGCAAAAATTGCAGCGAAGCTGGCAATCGGTTATACGTTGGATGAGCTTCAGAATGACATCACAGGTGGTTTGACACCTGCTAGCTTCGAGCCGTCGATCGATTATGTTGTTACTAAAATCCCTCGCTTCACCTTTGAAAAATTCCCAACGGCGAATGACCGCCTAACGACTCAAATGAAGTCCGTGGGTGAGGTGATGGCCATTGGTCGTACTTTCCAAGAATCTGTACAAAAAGCCTTACGTGGCCTAGAAACAGGTTCCGATGGATTCAACCCTCAATTAGATTTTACGAAAGAAGATTCGAAAGAGAAGCTTCTTGGTGAACTGAAGTCACCGGGTGCAGATCGTATCTGGTTCATCGGTGATGCATTCCGTCAAAATATGAGCGTTGAGGAAGTGTATCAGGTAACGGGTGTGGATCCTTGGTTCCTTATTCAGATCGAAGATTTGATTAAAGAAGAAGCTGCGCTTGCTGATAAAGGTTTAGCGGATCTTGATTACGATTATGTGCGTCGCCTGAAACGTAAAGGTTTCTCTGATGCTCGTCTTGCTGATTTACTCAGCGTGACTGAGAAGTCATTGAGAGAGCGCCGTAATCTTGTCAATGTTCACCCTGTGTACAAACGTGTTGATACCTGTGCTGCTGAGTTTGCAACGAACACCGCTTACATGTATTCAACTTATGAAGATGAATGTGAAGCAGCGCCAACGGATAAAGATAAAATCGTTATTCTAGGTGGTGGTCCAAACCGTATCGGTCAGGGTATCGAGTTTGATTACTGCTGTGTACACGCTGCATTAGGTCTACGTGAAGATGGTTTTGAAACGATCATGGTAAACTGTAACCCTGAAACCGTTTCTACTGACTACGATACGTCTGACCGTCTGTACTTTGAGCCAGTAACGCTTGAAGATGTACTTGAAATTGTACGCACAGAAAAGCCGAAAGGTGTCATTGTTCAATTTGGTGGCCAAACACCATTGAAAATTGCACGTGCATTGCAAAATGAAGGCGTGCCTATAATTGGTACAACACCAGAAGCAATTGACCGAGCTGAAGACCGTGAACGCTTCCAAAGCATGATTCAGCGTCTGGGTTACAAGCAGCCTAACAACGCAACGGTTCGTAGTACTGAGCAGGCAATTGTTAAAGCGGCAGAAATTGGATATCCATTGGTCGTTCGTCCATCTTATGTATTGGGCGGCCGTGCGATGGAAATCGTCTATAATGAAGCAGAATTAAGCCGCTATATGACGACTGCGGTTAAAGTCTCGAATGACAGTCCTGTGTTACTTGACCACTTCCTAAAAGCCGCTATTGAAGTGGATATTGATTGTGTGTCTGATGGAAAGCAGGTTGTGATTGGTGGCATCATGCAGCATATTGAACAGGCAGGTGTTCACTCTGGCGATTCTGCTTGTTCATTGCCTCCATACTCTTTGCCAGCGGATATTCAAGATGAAATCCGCTCAATGATTAAGAGTATGGCATTAGAGCTTGGTGTAATCGGGTTGATGAATACTCAGCTTGCAGTGCAAGATGGCGAAATTTTTGTTATCGAGGTGAACCCTCGTGCTTCGCGTACAGTGCCGTTTGTCTCTAAATGTATTGGTCGCTCACTTGCTCAAATTGCTGCGGCAGTTATGGCTGGAAAAACGCTAGAAGAAATTGGTTATACTGAAGAAGTTATTCCTTCGTACTACAGCGTTAAGGAAGCAGTATTCCCGTTCAATAAGTTCCAAGGTGTTGATCCTATTCTTGGGCCTGAAATGAAATCTACGGGCGAAGTAATGGGTGTCGGCGATACGTTTGCTGAAGCCTTTGGCAAGGCCGTATTAGGTGGCGGGACGACTCTACCAGCGTCTGGTCGTGCTTTCATTTCTGTCCGTGATCAAGATAAAGCGGGCGCAGTTGATGTGGCGAAGCGTTTAATCGAGAGCGGATTTGAAATCGTTGCAACAGGCGGTACTGCACAGTACTTGGCTGACAGCGGTGTCAATGTCGTTAAGGTAAACAAAGTAACCGAAGGTCGTCCACATATCGTCGATATGTTGAAAAACGACGAAATCGACTACATTATAAACACTACATCGGGTACTCAAGCGATCGCAGACTCTTCAGTGATTCGTCGTACAGCATTGCAGCGCAAGGTTTGTTACACTACAACATTGGCTGGCGCAGAAGCGACAAGCTTGGCGATTAGTTTGGACGAAGAGATAAAAGTAAGAAGATTGCAAGATTTACACCTGGGGAAATAATGAAAAAAGTACCAATGACGCTCGTAGGCGAAGCGCGTTTACGTGAAGAGCTTAACCACCTGAAATCTGTTGTTCGTCCGCGTGTAATCGCGGACATTGCAGAAGCGCGTGAACACGGTGATTTGAAAGAGAATGCGGAATATCATGCTGCTCGTGAAGAGCAAGGTTTTGCTGAAGGTCGAATTAAAGAGATCGAAGGCAAGCTGTCTGATTCGCAGGTAATTGATATTAATTCAATGCCTCATACAGGGAAGGTTATCTTTGGTGCAACAGTGACCTTATACAATGTTGATACTGAAGAAACGGTAACCTATCAAATCGTAGGTGATGATGAAGCGGATGTGAAACATAAGAAAATATCTTATGCCTCACCGATTGCAAAAGCGATCATTGGTAAGTTTGAAGAAGACGAGGTAGCGATTAACGTACCGAGTGGCGAAGTTGTTTACGAAATTGAAAAGGTAGAGCACATTTAAGTGTGATGCTTTTTCTAAAGAAAGACTTTAAATAAGTTTGCCGTTTAAAAAAACGCCAGTTTGGTAAAACAAACTGGCGTTTTTTTATGTTAACTATTTTAATTAAGGTTATGGCATGTTGACCGATAAGAAGAAGATGCTCTGTTCAATCAACTAAACTTTAAGTGAAAACGGTTCGTTCGATATGAAGCTCAGAAAAATCAGTGCGATTTTGATGTGCATGACGCTCGTAGTAGCGTGTGGTGCACCTGAGCCAGCGGAAGGCGAAAGTTCAACAGGAAGTGATTCATCCAGTGGTAGTTCCGGTAGCGGCTCTAGTGGAGAAAGCTCTAGTGGTAGCGGATCGACAGGGTCTGACACCCTTACAGTCCCGACAGGGCTGGCTGCAACAGTGGCTAGTCAAACCATCCATGCTTCTTGGACGGCCGTCACTGCCGCGACGAGCTATAACTTATATTACGCAACTGAAAGCTTTTCCTCCCTTTCTGATATCAGCAATTACGCTACATTGGCCGGCGGAACGCTTGTTAATGATATTGCCTCCACTTCAAGCTCAATTTCTGGGCTAGCCAACTCGACGACTTACTATTTAGTTGTAACTGCGGAAGACAGTACTGAAGAGACCGCAGCGAGTTCCGAAATATCAGCCACACCTACAACCATTACAGCAGACTTATCGAATGTCGTTGAGCTCAATGACACGGGTGCTACGCATGCTCTTACCACGGTAACCCATTTGGGAAGTTGTGGTGAAGATTCTTCTGATTCTGGCCTTGTCTCCTCACAGCAGGACTGTGCATTTGGTCGGGATGTTACTCAAGCAAGCGGAACGGACGGTGTGGCTGGGTTTAGTTTTACTAAGGTGGACAGTTCTGGGACATCACAAAGTGCTGGCGCTTCCAATTGGAGTTGTGTGAAAGATAATGTCACGGGCTTGATGTGGGAAGTGAAACAAGGTGGGAATGGCGTAATGGCAGATGAAGGTTTGCATGATATGGATGATACCTTTACATGGTATGAGCCAACAATTGCTGGGTCGAGTGCCACTGCGGGGACGGAAACCCACAGCACCTCACCTAACACATGCGATTCTGCATCGGCGTGTAACACCAGTGCATACGTGAGTCGAGTAAACACCGCTGCGCTTTGTGGTTATTCTGATTGGCGTATGCCAAAAACCAATGAGCTTTTAAGTTTAGTCTATTACAACTCGATTGGAACGTCTGGTACGACAGATCTAATTGATGATGATTACTTCCCTCGCCCAGATGACACGCTTGTCTGGAAATATTGGGCGGGTAGCCATTACTTTGACGTTGATACAAATAAAGGTGATGAGGCTTGGGGTGTTGCATTTAGAGGAAGTGGTATTACTGGTCAGGCCGGTAAAGCCTCTGGGTCTGCAAACTCAAGTACGAAAGGTACGTTGTTAGGGGTTATGTTAGTGAGGGACGCATCTAATGATTAAATATTTTACGGCGATTTTATTTGGTGTTGTATGTGTCAATTATGCATCGGCGTCATGTCGAGGTGCGATTACTGAAACTACCCCTACGAGTAACTTTGAGATTAGCGCTACAGATGAAGTTGTTATTGATAAAACAACGGGGCTGATGTGGAAGCGTTGTATTGAAGGGTATTCAGGTACGGACTGTAAAACCGGCGAAGATACAAAATCGACTTATGTAACTGCTCTTCAAAATATTGCGTCATTGAATGCAGGATCCGGTTTTGCTGGGTTTACCGATTGGCGAATGCCTAATGTAAAAGAACTTAGATCCATCGTTGAGGAAGCTTGTAATGGGTTGGCGTTGAACGAAGAGGTGTTTCCCTATGAAGATACTGGTTCGACCGAAGATGACATTAGGGAGCATTTTACAAGTACGCCTCGCTCGTATCGTGAGTCTGGAGCAACTTGGGTATTAGGAATTGATTTCGATGATGGTTCGATAACCTCTTTAAGCGTAGGATCTTCGAATCAAGACAGCCAAAATGAGGCTGCCGTTTACCGCTTAGTCCGCAATGCGCAATAAGGCTGTGTCTTTGATTGCAAAATATGTATGAGCTTTTGTATGGGTTCTGTTGGTTATCGGTTAACGCGCTTTTTGTATTGGAGATACCGACTATACTAGTCTAGCAAGGATGAATCGTTATAGAAGGTAGAGGCGATGCAAAATATTTTATTGGTCGATGACGAAGCTCAAATTCTCATGGCGCTAAAGCGCGTTTTGCGTAAGCAAAATTACAATGTCATAACGGCCGAAGGCGGTGATGAGGCATTGGCTGTTTTAAATGATACACCGATAGATCTGATTCTCTCTGATTATATGATGCCTGGTTTATCTGGAACGGACTTTCTTGAGAAAGCGGAGGCGCTTCAACCTGACTCTATTCGTATGATCTTGAGTGGCCATTCAGACTTCGAAAGCGTGATGGAATCACTGAAATCGGGGATTGTTCATAAGTACTTAGTGAAGCCTTGGCACAACGACGAGCTAATCGATCAAATCAATCAATCTTTATTAGATAAACAAGCATCTGACAGTGAATTAGAAGAGGATTTTGACGACCTTGAAGTCTTGGACGTGGCTTCGCTTGCTTCACCTTTCATGATGATTGAGTCCACGCTTGAGCATGAGATAGTGTCGATTGATGAAAAATTGGCGGAATCTCTGGGCTACTCAGTCGATGAGTTACAAGGAAAGTTGCTGCAAAAGCTTTTTGCTGATCGTTCATTTCAACAGCATCTTTCTTTTTTAGGTAATCAAGATACGTCTGCAAAGAGCTGGAGTGTTCCTACTCAAACTCGTATTGCTCAAACCTCTCAAGATACCTTTTTCCCAGTTAAGTTGTCTTTAAAAAAGCAGGGAGAAACGCTGCAATATAGCATCGAGATCATTGAGATGAATACGTTGCATAATGAGGACTTAAAGAAGCGCCTTAAGGTAATAGAAGGTGCTTACATTGTGGTGGATAGAAAAGGAAAGGTAATACGCTGTAATCAGAAAATGCGAGGAATGCTTGAGGGTGTGATGGCCGTTCAGGTTGGTACAACGTTATCTGAGTGGTTCGCAGATCTGCGTTTTCAGGAGCTGTGTAAAGGCCTTGAATTGGACAATGAGCGTGAGCTCAAGCTGGCCTTTAAGGGCTTGGATAATGGGTTAACAGTGATCTCATGCGATTTGAATACAAAAAAACTGAAAAATACGCAAGAAGTCATGCTCTCGGATGCTCAAAGAAGTATTAACTCAGAAATGGTCGAGTTTATGAAGGAGACGGTTCTGTCTCCTCTAAGCGACTTAGCCATGACAGAATTGACAGAGGGTCAGAAGCAACAGCTGAGTAAAGTCACCGAAGCGTGTAATCGTATGTTGACAGCAATTAATAACATAGCTTGTCGAGAATAACTTTCTTAGAAGGCGACGGATGGTGATCAAAATACACAGCGAATGCGGTGCAGGTAGCCATCTTGGCTTACATCGGCTCAGGGAGGTTATGAAAGAGTTGTTCTAGAAGTTTATTTAGGCGTTTTATTTGTGCCTCGGTCATTCCTTTAAAGCTTTGCTTAAATAAACCTTGAGTAGCTTCCTCGATCACATGGACGGCATTCCAGCCTTTATCAGTGAGTGTCACACGCGTTACACGGCCATCTCCATCACACACTTGGGTGTCGAGTAAACCGTCGTTCTTCATTCGGTATACCGTTTTAGTGACTGTCGGTAGTTTGGCTATGGCATGTTCAGCAATTTGAGACATACTAGACACGCCTTCTTCTTTTAGGATAAAGAGAATGCGCCAACTAGGAATGTCCAAACCTACTTTTTTCAGCGCTCTTTCCATCGCAAACTGATAGCGCCCATGTACTCGCGCAAGCCAATAAAAAGGAAAGTCTTCTTTGTGAAAATCTTCGCTGGCGGGGTTGTATCTCTGACTGCGAGGTAAGCGCTTTACACTGGTCATAGAAAGTCAAAAATCCTTGAAAAGTTAGGTAATTGCATTCATACGTTAAAGGCTATCATCTGGACCGCAAAGCGAGAGGTTAACAGTGTCTAGCGCATAGCATGAACGCTTTAATCTGATTGTTTTTAGATTAAAGCGTTCGCATTATAGTATGATTTTATGCAAAGGTGACAGGATGTATGACAATGATTACCAACAAGGTCCATTCTCTAATTCCATTTTTCGAACCATGGCATTGAAAAATTTATCTGCAAAGCCGCTGTCTTTTATTAGCATCTGGGTTAGATCCGCACATTTTGTTTGTACGTCTTCGCCAAGTAAAACGTCCGCGCCACCAAGTGCGCCAGATGTGACTTGGATTTCGGCGGCACGTTGTACCGTCCAGAGTAAGAAAAAGGTACGTTCAATATCGAACTCACCGACGGCAATGCCGTGATTTCGCAGTACTAAAATATGTTTATCTCCTAAACTTTTTAGCATCCGCTCTTTCTCGTCATCAAATAATGTGATGCCTTCGAAATCATGATAACCAACGCGTCCATAAAGTTGCGCGCCATAGAAGCTATCGTGTGAAAATCCTGCTTTTTTCATCGCGACAGCAGACACTTCATTTGTGTGAGTGTGAATCACACAATGGACATCTTCTCTAGCGGCATGAATCGCTCCATGCAAGGCAAACCCTGCTGGGTTTCCGTCATAAGGTGAATCGTCAAGTTTGTTGCCTTTTACATCGACTTTTATGAGATTCTTAGGTGTGATCTCCGTGTAATTTAGCCCGAATGGGTTAACTAAGTATTCTCCATCAATGTTTGGCAAACGTGCCGAGATATGGTTAAAAATGGTTTCCGTCCAACCAAAGAAATCAATTAAATGATAGCAATGTGCCAGCTTTATTCTTAGTTGCCATTCTTCTTCTGAGCATTGATCGGGTTTCGTTGCATGAGACAATATATTCTCTCCTTACGCCATTGAGCGCTGTTGTTCAGACATAAAATCAGCGAGGTTTATAATGTGCTTTGTGGTGGGCATAGAAAGATTCATTTTAGAGGCCAGTTCTAAGACGGAGTGTCCTATCGCGTCAGTTTCTAATGGAAGCCCCGCTTCGTAGTCCTGAAGCATAGAGGTCTTTATGGCGCCCATTCCAGCACCTAGTTCCATAAAGGTCTGAGGATCAAAACGTATTCTGGCACCAAATGCTGCTGCCGTTAGCATGGTTTCGTCCAATATACTCCGCACTAAAGGGGTTAACCTTGGATTAGAATAGATCTGCTCCAGTGTGCTTTGTGTTACGACCGACAACGGGTTTGACGTTAAGTTTGCGGCGACTTTGGTCCACACCTGATCTCTAATATTGTCGGTTGAGCGAGACTCGATTCCTGCTAGTTCAAACACAGTGCGTATTGCTTCCAACCGATCAGTCATTTCATGATTGATTTCACCCAGTACGATTAAGTGTGGGTTATTTGCTTTCACGTTTCCCAGTCCCACTCGTGACGCTGTTAAAAAGATGACGCTGCCAATTATCTGGCTGTGAGGGAGCAGTGTCTCTAATTGGTCTTTAGGATCAAGGGCGCGAATGTTTTCGCCGCCAAAGCGGCTCTCGATACCTTTAAAGTACCACCAAGGAATGCCATTAACGACTGGAATAACCACAGTGTTTGAGTGAATCATTGGTTGGATGCTGGTTAAAATAGTTTCAAGAGCCATGGTTTTAGTGCATACGAGGATTAGATCTTGAGGGCCTAAATAGTTTGCATCATCGCTTGCACGGACGTGAACGTGATGTTCACCGTCCAAGTCGCTTAAATGGATTCCTTGCTCTTTGATCCTAATTAGGTTGTCGCCTCTGGCTAGTAAGCAAAGTTGTTTGTGTACTTTCGCCAGCCTCGCTGCCAAGGCGCAACCAATAGCGCCTGCCCCCGCTATGCAGATTTTCATTTGTTTCTCTCCTTAATTAGATAGTATATCTTGGTGTTTACTGGCTAACCCCAAATAGGCATCAATGACTCTCGAGTCATTTGCTAAATCTGAAGCGACACCGTGTATAGTGATTTTGCCACCTTCAAGTACGTAGGCGTAATCGGCAACGTTTAAAGCGGCGCGGGCGTTTTGCTCTACGAGTAAAATCGAGACACCTTTGCTGCGTAGATCATTAAAAATGCGAAAAATTTCCCGAGTGATGAGAGGTGCCAATCCGAGGCTTGGTTCGTCTAACATAAGCAAACGAGGCTTCCCCATCATCGCTCGCCCAATGGCCAGCATTTGACGCTCTCCACCGGAAAGCGTACCGGCTTGCTGTTTGCTGCGTTCCTGTAGACGAGGGAAAAGCTCATAAATCTCATCAAGAGACTGTAGATAGGATTTATCTCCTCTGCGATATCGTTGAAATGCACCCAACAGTAGGTTGTCTTGCACGCTCATCGTATTGAATAGCTCGCGCTTTTCCGGCACAAGTCCTAAGCCTCTCCCCACGAGGGTTTCAATTTCTGGGCTGGTATAGTGCTCACCGTCAAATAAAATATCCCCGGTAGAGGGGAGTAAACCCATAATGGCGGAAAGAAGTGTGGATTTCCCTGCTCCATTGGGTCCAATGACGGTCACCAGTTGGCCCTCTTTAAGTGATAATTGAATATCACTTAGCGCTTCTACTTTGCCATAAGAGACATGTAAGTTGTTTACGTCCAGAAGAGTCTCCGGCGCTACATGATGTGCGGTTTGTGACTGGTTCATTCCACGCCTCCTAAATAAGCTTCCAAGACTGCTGGATTAGTTTGAATTTCGTGTGGCAGGCCTTCTGCGATCAGCTCTCCAAACTCCATCACAACGATGCGGTTGGCAAGGTTCATAACGAAATCCATATCGTGTTCGACGAGTAGAATGGCCAAGCCTTCTCCACGTAGCTTCACCAGCAGTTCCGCCAAGGCTTGTTTTTCAAGGAATCTAAGTCCGGCGGCTGGCTCATCAAGCAGAAGTGCACACGGATCTGAGCACAGAGCGCGCGCAATTTCTAGCAGTCGCTGCTGCCCTAAAGCGAGATTGCCAGCTTCTTCGAAGACATATTCACCTAAGCCGACGCGTTCGATTTGCAGCTTCGCTTCTTTTAATAAGCGCTGCTCCTCTTCGCGTTCTAGGTGCAGAGAGGCACTGATAACCCCTTTTTGACCCCGCATGTGTGCACCAAGCGCCACATTTTCAAGCACACTCATCGTCGGAAGCATCTTGACGTGTTGGAATGTTCGGCTCATACCCATTTCGGCAACCTGACGTGCATTTTTGCCTTTTAAACTTTTGCCTCTAAAGATGATTTCGCCTTCAGTCGGCGTATCGACCGCAGACAGCTGGTTAAACATGGTCGATTTACCTGCGCCGTTAGGGCCAATAAGCGCAAGTATTTCGCCTGCATGCAGAGATAAGTTCATCTTATTGTTGGCAATTAATCCACCAAAACGTCGTGTTACGTCTTTGGCTTCGAGTAGTAATGACTCTCTTGCAGGCAGATCTCGGCGGTCGAGCGTCTTGGCGTTATCATCGATAGTGAGATGATTATTACTGCGCCAGGAGCTTGGGGTTAGTTTGACTAAAAATGGCCATAGTCCACTCGGCGAGCGTTGCATTAACAAGACAATAAGAAGGCCAAAAACGATGCTTTCATATTGGCCGTCACTGCCTAGAATGAGGGGTAATAAATCTTCCAGCCACTGTTTCATAATAGTAAGCGTACCAGCGCCTAATAAAGCGCCCCAAACGCTGGAGACTCCGCCAATTAACGCCATAAAGAGGTAATCTATCCCCATGTGTAAGCCAAAAGGCGACGGGTTGATAAAGCGTTGTGTGTGAGCGTAAAGCCAGCCAGAAAGCGCGGCGAATAGAGCGGATATAACGAACGCAATCATTTTGGATCGAAACGTATTTACTCCCATCGCTTCCGCCATGAGCTGACCGCCTTTTAAGGCGCGTATTGCTCGACCCTCACGTGATGATAGAAGGTTGTGTGTGATAAACATGGCCGCGGCAAGAATCACCCAAATCACGTAAAACATCTCTTCACCCTGATCAAGGATGAGCCCGAAGAAGGTTAAAGGTGGAATGTCGCTGACCCCAGTATGCCCACCCATTGATGTCATGGTGCCAAAGAAATAATACAGTGAGATACCCCAAGCGATCGTGCCTAGTGGCAGATAGTGTCCAGACAAACGTAAGGTAAGTGCGCCTAGAATAAGTGCTATTGCAGCGGTAAGGAGCAAGCCAAATACTAAACCGAACCAAGGGGAGCCGTTTGTCCAGCTTAACCAGTCTGGCAGAGCAGCGGTTGTTGTTAAATAGGTTGTCGTATAGGCACTTAATCCTACAAATGCAGCTTGCCCGAAACTGGTCATTCCGCCTACACCGGTTAACAGTACTAATCCAAGGACAACAAGCGCGTAGAGACCAATATAGTTTAATAGCGTGATCTGAAAACTAGGTAATACAAGCGGTGCAAGTAACGCCACACAAGCGACTAAGATAATTAGGATACGAGGTTTCATTATTCATCCTCCACATGTGAGGCCTTCATTGAGCGCCAAATAAGAAAAGGAATAATCAGAGTGAACACGATGATCTCTTTATAACTGCTGGCCCAGAACATAGAGAAAGCTTCTATTAGGCCAACGACGACAGCGCCAAACGCGGCAATGGGGTAACTTGCTAGTCCGCCAATGATCGCGCCAACAAACCCTTTAAGGCTGATAACAAAACCAGAGTCATAGTAGAGCGTTGTAATGGGGGCGATAAGAATGCCCGACGCGCAGCCTATAAAGGCCGCTAAAGCAAAAGTGGCCTTACCTGCGAATACGGGGGAAATGCCAAGCAAACGTGCTCCAACTTGGTTCACCGCGGCGGCTCTGAGTGCTTTACCGTATAAAGTGCGCTCAAACGCGAAGAAAAGTGCGAGGATGAGAAATAGGGCGCTAAAAATAACCCATAAAGCCTGACTTTTTATGAAGATATTGCTTATTTGAAGCATGCTATTTGAGAAAGGCTTGGTGTGCCCTCCCTCTGGCCCAAAAAGAAGCAGCCCTATTCCTACCATGGCGACATGCACTGCAATCGACACAATGAGCAGAACCAAAGGTGCTGCATCCGCCAATGGTTGGAAAAAGAGTCGATACATGATTGGGCCCATTGGAACAATAAGGCACAACGTCAAGATGGATTGTGCCAGCATAGGCAGTTCAGAAAGAGTAAAGGTTTGTGTGACAAACAATACGACAGCAAGGTAAGCGGCCTTTAAAGCGATCATTTGGTACTGCTTTCGACTTACTGTCCTGTCCCTTCGTGAGTAAACATCCAGTGCAATGTCTATTAGCATTAATGTCGCCAGAAGCCATTCTAAAGCCAGCGGCTTACCTGTTTGAATAGCGGCCATTGTGAGCGCCCCAAAGGTAACAAATTCGCCTAAAGGGATTAATAAAATTCGAGTAACGGTAAAGACTAACAAAATGGATAATGACAACAGAGCGTAAATTGCGCCATTGGTTAATCCATCCTGTCCAAGTAACGCAGCGACTTGAACATTCATATTCTTTTCCTTGTAACTTCTCAATCGTATAGGTGCCTTAAGTGGCACTCTTGTCGTTAAAACGGCATGTCTGAATCCAGCGTTTTCACATCGTCGTATAGAATGCCGCGCTGTCGTTTAGGGTGCGCCAGCGCGGCATAACGTATTTATCTACGCGTTATCCTTCTAGAAGTTGCCATTTGCCGTTCTTAACGGTGATGAGCACACGACCCCGTTCATCAAAACCACTGTGATCTTCAGGCGTGATGTTATAAACGCCTTGTGTGCCTGACAGCTCCGTTGTGCTTTCTAATGCATCGCGAAGTGCGGCACGGAATTCAGGTGTGCCTGGTTTTGCTGTTTTTAAGGCAGTAGGAATGGCGGTTTCTAGCAAAAGCCCTGCGTCAAAGACGTTACCGCCAAACGTGGCCGGCTTTTTGTTGTAGAGGGATTGGTAGTCTTCGACATACTTAGTCGCGATTGCTTTTGATGGTGTCTCTGGTGCTTGGTCAAGAACCAGCATTAAGCTTGCAGCCAATATCGTCCCCTCAACTGCGTCCCCGCCAAGTTTTAGGAATGGATCAAGTGCTGCGCCGTGAGTTTGGTAGATCTGACCTTGATAGCCCGTACTTTTCAATGTTGTTTGCGGTAGAACTGATGAGCTTCCTGGTGCGGCTATTAATACGGCGTCTGGGCTTGCTAATAGTAGTTTTAGACTTTGGCCCGTGATCGAGGTGTCTTGGCGTTGAAAAGACTCGTTGGCGACGATTTCAATGCTGTTATCACTTGCAAGCTTCCTCATCACCTTTGACCAGTTTTCTCCAAATGGATCTGCCGTGCCAATTAGACCTAACGTTTTCACACCAGTGCGCTTCATATGATCAACTAATGCGGACGCGATTAAGTCGTCATTTTGAGTAGTTTTAAAAACCCACTTTTTTTGTTCTGTCATCGGTAAGACGACCGCAGCGGTGCCTACTGGCGCCAGCATAGGTGTTCCAGATTTCGCCGCAAATTGAATAACGCCCATGGCGTTTCCTGAACCGGACGGTCCGATAATAGCGTCTACTTTTTCTTCATCGATTAATTTTTTGAAGGCTTTAACGGTTGCGGTTGGGTCACTGCTGTCGTTTAGAGGAATGTAGGTGATGCTTTCTCCTGCTGCTTCTTTTGGTAACAGAGGAATGGAGTTTTTTTGTGGAATACCCACCAAGGCAATGGGGCCGGTGCTTGATGATATGACGCCCACTTTGATATCTGCAAAGCTTGGGACGGACATAGTAGACAAAAGACAACCTAACAATAGAAATCTACTTTTTAGCGACATAATTTGCTCCTTATTTAATTATAAAAACAATGTTTTACTTGTTTTTTTCGCTGAGAAGAGCTTTGTTTTACTCCTCACCTTCGATCGTTGCTTACGGTTTGTTCATATGCTTCCTATATGGGTTCCTGTCGATAAAAAAAGAAAAATCTCTATTATTTATAATGGCTTGCTGATTTTTTTGTCTAGCAAATTGCGTGCAAGTTTTTCGTTTTCTATATCAATCTCCATATTTTGTACATTAAATGTACTTAATACGAAAATCCCCTGATTCAATTGAATTGTCAACTAATTTTTCATGTGATCTTTGTGGGTATTAATCATGTGTTTTTTCGGATGATTTGATTTTTAGACTCGCAGATTGGTGCTGTTTTTCACTCGGTGTTAAAGGGGGGGCTATTAAAATTAGTTGAAAAAATATCTTTTTTGACGCTTTTAGAAATATTTTAAGATTATTCTTACGTGATTTTATTTTTATATAACGTGTTGTTTTTTAATGAAATTAAACGTTTTATTGGTTGTTTTATTGTTCCTTTTTACCTGAATTTAGACTAAATAATTAGTTGACAAGTAAAGTAAATGAGGCCAGTTTAAGTAAAAACGTCATCTGTTCATTCTCTTTTTGATGTGTTGCTGCATAAGGGTGTTATGCCTGCGTTTCAAAAAAAAAGACTGAAATGAAAGCGAGGTGTTGAGCCAGTGTTAGAGGCAATCCAGCCGTCTCTATCGAAGAGTGAACGAGTCTCAAATTACTGAGGCGCACTTTAATAAGTCAGGAGATAATAATGATGCCAGCCTATGAATCAGCACAGCGTAGCACTATCTACGATGCGCTGGGCACAAGCGAGTTCCAGCAATTATTAAGTGAGATTAGCGAACGTGCACGCGCAAACGAATTTGATGAACAAACTTTCATTAGCCAAGACATAATCGATAAATTTAAAGCGTTTGGATTGTATCGCGCACTGGTGCCTAAATCGCTAGGTGGTGACGAATTAACAGCGGCTCAGTTCTGTAAAGTCATTGAAGAAATTTCCAAAGCGGATGGTTCTGCGGGCTGGGTTGGAAGCTTTGCTATGGGGATTGTATACCTGTCAGCATTGCCGCTTGAGACGCTAAAAAAAGTATATGCGAAGACTCCGGATCTGGTTTTTGCTGGTGGTATCTTCCCTCCGCAAGCGGCTGACGTCTCTGAGGAAGGTTTTGCTGTAAAAGGTCGCTGGAAATTTTCTAGCGGTTGCATGGGGGCGGACGTTGTCGGTGTTGGTATTGCGCCAAAAGAGGGCGACAAAGTAGGCCTGCCACGTATGGCTGTCATGAGCGCTGATAAAGTCTCTATCGATAAGACTTGGAATACCGTGGGTATGGCGGGCACAGGCAGTCACGATTTAGTTGTTGATAACGTGACTGTTCCTGAAGATTGGTCGTTTGTTCGTGGCGGGGCTTCGAACCTTACTGAAAATATGTTCCGTTACCCCTCGCTTTCTTTTGCGACACAGGTATTAGCGGTCGTTGGTTTAGGTGTTGCGAGAGCCGCACTGGATGAATTGCAGGCGATGGCTGCTGGACGTGCTTCGGTTACTGGTGCACCCAATATGGGGCAGCGACCACTGACACAAGTCGAAGTTGCAAAAGCGGAAGCAGAGCTACGTGCAGCTCGCTCTTTCTTTTACGAATCAATTGATGACGCTTGGGCGTCACTTGAAGAGGGAGGAGAGGTAAGCAAAGAGCAAACTAATCTGTTGCGCCTTTCTTCTACTCACCTTACACGCGTTGCTGCGGATGTAGCACGTAAAGTTCAAATGCTATCTGGTATGACTGGAATCTATAAAGCGAGCCCTCTTGCTCGTTTTGTTAATGACGCTCAGGTAGTGACTCAACACGCCTTTATGGGCGATATCACTTGGCAAAATGCCGGTGCCATTTTCTTTGGGCAGGATCCTCTGCCTGGTTATCTTTAATTATTGCGGTGAATGGAGAAGACAGTTATGAGCGATAAAAAACCACTTCGCGTTTTGTTTTGCATGGGTATCAACCAAAACTTCATGGATGCTGCGAGAGATGAGCAGCTAGATGTATGGGCTGCGTTTGGTGAAATGTGGAATGGCATTCACGATATGGAAGGTGTGGAAGTAATCGGCAATATGGATGACGACCAAAGTATGGTCGGACCTTCTGATGGTTACCCTTGGACAACGTATTTGATGGCTGATGTGGCAGACTACGACACCGTCGTCGCGTGCTGCAACTTGTTCCGATCTACAGCAGTTGGCGACACACCTTACAAGCTATGGCGTTACGCGAAAGTAGAAGCCCGCGTTGGTCGTGAGCTAATCGTACAGCGTGCCTAATATGACGGCTACTGACGAAATATTGAAACGTTTAGATGCACTTGAGAGCGAGAATAAAATTCGCGCGTGCATCAATCGTTATATGGATTTGTGTGACCACCTCAATCCAGAAACTCCTTTAGATGAACTTGGGCAGTTGTTCACAGAAGGGGCTATTTGGGAAGGAAAAGGTGCAAGATATGCGAAGAGCTTTGGCGGCTTTAAAGGGCGTAAGGCTATTGTCGATATGCTAGCGAAATATACGGCAGAACCTGCTCATTTTTCGCTCAATGTGCATTATTTGACGTCGGAAGTGATACGTGTGGATGGCGATCGTGCATCCGCAAGCTGGAATATGCTGCAGGTATCGTCTTTTTCAGAAGGTGGATCTCATCTAAACAGTGCCCGACTGACAATCGATTTCGAACGTCAAAGTGATACATGGCAGATGTCTCATTTCCAGACCGAAAATCGATTTAGCCGTCCCGTCAGCAGTTGGAACGACGACGCTCACTTACCTGTTCCAGGTTCCGAAAAATAGTTGAACACCTTCTTTTGAAGGTGGCTCTTCAGAGCGCATGTGCTGCTGGTTAGCCAGTCACTTAAGCAGACAGAATTAAGCGAGAAAACCATGAGTGAATTGATTTCATTAGAAAATATTAGTTTAAAAGCAGCAGATATGGTTGAAGAAGGTCGAGTACATAAAGACCTATATTCTGATCCCGCGATTTACGAAGAAGAATTAGATAAAGTATTTAATAGCACTTGGGTTTACATTGGCCATGAAAGTGAAGTACCAGAAGCCGGGAGTTTTAAAACCTCTTATATCGGTCGTCATCCTGTTATTTTAAGTCGTGATCGTAAAAAGAACACTCATGTTTTGCTTAATCGCTGCCGCCATCGTGGTGCGACAGTTTGTGAGCACCGCAAAGGTAAAACGAAAGCCTTTGCTTGTCCTTACCATGGTTGGGGCTACGGCCTAGATGGTAGCCTACGTGGTGTGCCAAAGCTTGAAGAATACGATGGTGTTCTTGATAAGAATGAGTTGCCATTAGAGAGCTTACGTCATGAATCTTACCAAGGGTTGGTCTTTGCTACCTTTAAAGACGACATTGAGCCGCTTGAAGATTTTTTAGGTAAGGCTAAAAAATGGATCGACTTGTTTGTTAAACAAGGCGGAGGTTTCCCTCTTAAAGTATTGGGTGAGCACCGTTTCAACTTTCCGGGTAACTGGAAAATTCAGTTGGAAAACACAACAGACGCCTACCATTTCCCTATAGTCCACAAGTCATTCGTAAGCTCGCTTGATGATGCGACCGCAGACATTTTCGATTTCTTGGATGGTGAAGGTTTTGTTGAAGATCTAGGCAATGGTCACAGTGTTATGGTGATGATTCCTGAGCTAATTGATTTGGAAGCAGATCTAGATCAGCCAATCCCAGCACGATTCGAAGAACTTGCTCAAGCACTTCGTGAAGAAGGTCAAAGCGAAGAGCAAATCAAACGTTTAGTGCGTGCGTCACATGGTACAGGATTTAACCTAAACCTATTTCCGAATGTCTCTTGTTCAATGGCGTTTTTCCGTGTTCTTCGTCCTGTGAGCGTGAACGAGACTGAAATTCAGCACGTTGCCTTAGGTGGTGAAGGTGCTCCGGCTGTCTTCAACCAAAAACGTATGCGTCTACATGAGCACTTCCAAGGGCCAATGGGCTTTGGTACTCCAGATGATGGAGAAGCTTGGGAGCGTGTTCAAAAAGGATCGATGGCCGGTCAAGACGGTTGGATTCTTGTAAACCGAGGCATGGGTAAATTGTTCACAACACCTGATGGCAATACAGCAGGCGCGGTATGTTCAGAAACAGGCATGCGCGGTGCTTATCAGCACTACAAGAAAATGATGGCAGCAGGTGAGGAGAAGTAGTCATGACGGTTGATGCAAATTTGGTAAACAACGTTACCGCGTTTATTTGGCACGAAGCCGATCTTCTTGATCATAAAGAATACCAAGATTGGTTGACTCTTTGGAATGACTCTGGACTTTACATTGTTCCAACAGACAACAACGAAACGGATTACGAGGCGACTCTTAACCTTGCTTTAGATGACAAAGACATGCGCCGTATGCGTGTTACTCGTCTAGAAAGTGGTGAGTCTGTATCGGCAGGAGCTGCAAGCATGACGGTTCGTATGATGTCTCGAGTACGCATTGTTGAACAAAATGAAGAGCAAGTGACTGCACGATGCGCAATGACGCTAAACGAGCTGCGTCACGGTAAATTGATCACGTATCCTGCGGACGTTGAGTACATTTTAACGCCGAAAGGGAGCAGCTACAGCATTCAGCGTAAAGTGGTCAAACTGTTGCACGCTGACGGTTATTTAAGAACCGTAAGTTTTATTTTCT
This sequence comes from Marinomonas balearica, assembly GCF_004362145.1. Taxonomy (GTDB): domain Bacteria; phylum Pseudomonadota; class Gammaproteobacteria; order Pseudomonadales; family Marinomonadaceae; genus Marinomonas; species Marinomonas balearica. The sequence continues at coordinate 29,177 of NZ_SNXC01000016.1, read as the reverse complement.
AACACCATGTTATCGACGTTTTTTGAGCTTGGAATTTATGAGAGGAGTGTTGCATGACTGGTGAAGTGAAATTGCAGACAGCATTAGTGACTGGAGCGGGACAAGGGCTTGGTTTCCATATTGCCAAAAGTCTAAAGTTGGCGGGCTATCAATTAGTTGTCACAGATAGAGATCCCATCGCAGCGGAAAATGCGGCTAAGCAGTTGGACGCGAGTGGTGAAACCGTATTGTCACTGAGCTTGGATATAGCAAACAAGTTTGACTTCGAGCTGGCCCTTGAAAAGACGCTCAAACGATTCGGTAGCTTGCAGGTATTGGTAAACAATGCATCGATTACTAGAGCGACGCCAGTGATGGAGATTTCGCCTGAAGAGTTTAATGAAGTCGTCAACGTAAATCTTGGCGGTACTTTCTTCGGTTGTCAGGTCATTGGAGCTTACTTTGCTGAACAAGGCTATGGCCGTATCGTTAATATGGCCTCGTTAGCAGGACAAAATGGTGGCACGTCAACGGGCGCGCACTACGCGGCTTCTAAAGGTGCCATTATTACGGTGACGAAAGTCTTTGCGAAAGAGTTGGCGTCGAAAGGGGTAACCGTCAACGCGGTTGCACCGGGGCCAATCGAGTCACCAATGGTCAGTGCGCTGGTGCCTGAGGAGCGTTTACCAACGCTACTGGGAGCAATTCCAGTTGGAGAGTTAGGAGACGCTGATTTTATCGGAGATGTGGTTGTTCAATTTGCCCGCCCTGAAGCGTATTTCACTACAGGCACCACTTGGGATGTCAATGGTGGATTGTTTATGCGCTAGGGTATTCCCTAACGTTTATCAGCGTACTGTGTGTTTATTGTCGTTATATAAAGCCTTATGCGGAACCGTTTAACAAAGGCCCGGTTTTATAACCTAGCCACTGCTTTAACGTGCCTTTCGTTCCGCAACAAGAGCATAAAGAAATAAGAGAGAATTAGGGGGAGAGGGCATGTCTGACGAGTTATTAAAAGTAGTTGTCCAGAAAAGAGAGATGCATACGGATACCGTGGTGGCATTGGAATTAGCAGATTTAGAGGGCAATGCCTTACCTGTGTTTGACGCAGGCGCGCACATTGATCTTCACCTATCAGACGAGCTTATTCGTCAATATTCATTATGCGGCGACCCTGCCAACGACAAAGTGTATCGGTTAGGTGTTCTTAAGGATCCTAATTCTAGAGGTGGGTCGATCGCTGTGCATGATAACTTACTCGAAGGTAAAGAGTTGGTGGTGAGTAAGCCACGCAACCTTTTTCCTTTGGATGAGGGAGCACAACATTCTATTTTAATCGGTGGCGGTATTGGTATTACGCCTATGATCGCAATGGCGTATGAATTGACACACGCTGGTCGTAGTTTTGAGCTTTGGTACTGTAGCCGATCTCCAGAAACCAGCGGTTTCTTAGATGAACTAAAATCGGCGCCATTTGCAGATAAAGTGAATTTGCATTTTGATTCTGAACAAGGCGGAAAGCCATTAAACCTAGATAGTGTGCTACAAGACAAACAAAGCAATAGCCATGTTTATGTTTGTGGTCCAACAGGGTTTATGGAATGGGTGATCGATACATCGCTGAAAAAAGGCTTTGCGGACGAAGCGATTCACCGAGAGTTCTTTACGGTTGATGTTGAAAAAGGCGGTAACAGTTTCGAAGTGTATGCGGAGCAAAGTGATATTACAGTTACCGTGAAAGAAGACGAAAGCGTTGCTGACGCGTTAAAAGCGGCAGGCGTTAAAGTTCAGGTGTCTTGTGAGCAAGGAACGTGTGGAACGTGTTTATGTGATGTTTTGGAAGGCACGCCCGAACACCGCGATGTATACCTTACTGATGAAGAAAAAGATGATAACGATCAAATGACACTTTGTTGTTCTCGCTCTTTATCGGATCGTCTGGTTTTGGATATTTAATCAAGCTAAAAATATAACAAACAAAGCTAAATCATGATCGGGAGAGCGTAAATGGTTGATGTGAAATTATTTCGTGACGGCATGTCACTATTAGGAAGTGCGGTTACTGTCATTACAACAGACGGTGAAGCTGGGCGTTTTGGGTTTACCGCGACGGCAGTAACAAGTGTGACAGATGAGCCACCTACTCTATTAGTGTGTATGAACCGTAATTCATTTGCTTACCCGCATTTTCAAAAGAACGGTGTGTTGAGTGTGAATGTCTTGCAAGGTCATCATCAGGACGTGTCTTGGAATTTCGCAAACCGTGATTTATCAAGTGAAGAGCGCTTTGCAAAACATAAGTGGTCAACATTGAAAACGGGCGCGCCAATTTTGGAAGAAGCGTTAGTGAGCTTTGACTGTGAAATACATGAGTCCCATGAAATGGGTTCGCATTCTATTTTTTATTGCCGAGTAAAAGATGCAGTGGTTGGAGAGAATGGCGAAGGTCTTGTGTACTTTAATCGTGCTTATCACGCCTTAAATGAGCAATCTAGCGCACGCTAATGCTTCCTATGACCTTTGTTTTGGAGTCTACCTGAAATATGACGTTACCACTTAAACCGAATACGTTGAGTTTAAGCCAGATGTGTCGCTCTATTGAAAAGGGAGAACACACTGCGGAGGCCATTATTAATGCGTGCTTCGATCAAATTGAAGCACGCGAACCTGATGTGCGCGCGTGGCAATACCAGTTAGATCGCGAAGCGTATTTGAAGCAGTATCGCGATAATCAAAGCTTTTATGAAAGCAGCCTTCTAAAAGGCCTTCCTGTTGGCATCAAAGATATTATCGATACTAAAGACATGCCAACTGAAATGGGGTCACCCATTCATAAGGGGCGTCAACCGATTGATGATGCGACTTGTGTTGCCTTGATTCGTCAGGCTGGTGGGATTGTTCTTGGAAAAACCGTCACGACTGAGTTTGCCTATTTTAAGCCTGGTAAAACCAGCAATCCAAAAGATTTAGCCAGAACGCCAGGTGGCTCTTCAAGTGGTTCTGCTGCAGCAGTAGCCGATACGATGGTGCCTGTTGCATTAGGATCACAAACCGCCGCTTCTGTCATTCGTCCTGCAGCATATTGTGGCTCAATTGGCTACGTAGGTAGTCGAGGAGAGTATTCTTTGAGAGGAGCGCAGCCACTGGCTCAGTCGCTCGATTCTCTAGGTTTGTTCTCTCGTCATGTCGAAGATATTCAGCTGCTACGTTCTATTTTATTACGTCAGAGCTTGTCTGATGCGCCGAATGAGTCGGTTAAGCCGCTTAGAGTCCTTTTATGTCAGGGTGCTCTAATTGGCGACGCTTCTGTCGAAATGGCGCAAGCCTTGTCTACACTGAGTGACAGACTTCTTAATCAAGGTGTTGATGTTGTTGATTTAGAGGCGGGTGATGAGCTGCTAGAGATGGTGGATCATCATGGTCACATTATGGCGTGGGAAGTATGTCGAAATTTAGCGCTAGAATCTAATTCGCCGGAAATGCTCAGTGATCCACTGAGTGACTTAATGGAGCAAGGTAAGACGATGAAGCGAGCGCGTTATCTGAGCTCGCTGAAAGCCGCGGAAGAGACGGATAAATGGCTTTGGTCACTGTGTGATGAGGTCGATGTTGTACTCACCCCTGCGGCGGCTGACATAGCGCCATTGGGACATGATAAAACTGGCTCACCTCATATGAGTCGTCCTTGGCAAGCAATGGGCTTGCCTGTTATTACATTGCCAGGAATGCAAAATTCAGCGGGTTTGCCTTTGGGCGTTCAGTTGATTGCTAGGCATCGTGATGATGATCGACTGTTACAAATCGCCAAATGGTTTGAGACAGTTTTAGCGTGATTGCAGGTACGGAATTTAGGATACGTGATTGGAAGGTATGATGGTGAGGTGTTAGAGGTCTTTCAATTTTTCTTAAAACTAATTCCCCCATCAAACTGAAAAGAACAGCGCGATGGCTGTTCTTTTCAGTTTGATGGGGGGATAAAAAGCTGCGTTAGTTTTGCGCTGCTTTAAACGCGTTAATCAAAGCTTGTGTTGATGCATCGAGCTTACTGTTATCTGAATCCGATGTGAGTCGATCATAGATATCTGTACCGAGTACTTTTCCTAGTTCGACACCCCATTGATCAAAAGAGTTAATTCCCCAAATAGTACCCTGCACAAATGTCCTATGTTCGTATAGCGCTATGAGTGCGCCGACGGTTGAAGGAGTCATTTTTTCAGTGAGTAGAGTGTTACTTGGGCGGTTGCCTTTTATCACTTTATGAGGGGCAACAGCAGCGATTTCCGCTTCACTCGCGCCCGCGCCACGAAGTTCATTTTCAGCTTGCTCTAGTGTTTTGCCCACCATCAAGGCTTGGGCTTGGCTGAGGCAGTTTGCAAACAGTTGGGCATGGTGGTCAGCAACCGGATTGTGACTTTTCAAAGGTGCAATAAAGTCGACAGGTACAAGGCGAGTGCCTTGATGTAATAGCTGGTGATACGCATGTTGGCCGTTTGTACCCGCACCGCCCCAAATGATAGGACCTGTATCTGTTTCTACAGCCGTGCCATCAACTAAGTTCGCTTTCCCGTTGCTTTCCATGTCCAGCTGTTGAATATGAGCGGGTAGGGCGCGTAAATAGTGATCATAAGGTATCAATGCATGGCTTTGAGCATTATGAAAACTGCTGTACCAAACGCCTAAAGCACCCATAATAACGGGTAAATTTTCTTCTAGTGGAGCCGTTTTAAAATGAGTATCCATTTGATACGCACCGTCTAGAACGGCATTGAAGTTTTCCATGCCGATTGCGACGGCAATTGGAAGACCAATTGCAGACCAAAGAGAATATCGTCCACCGACCCAATCCCACATAGGGAAAATGTTTTCTTCTGCAATGCCAAAGTTGACCGCTTTTTCAACATTGGAACTTACTGCTGCGAAATGCTTATGCACAAGCTCTTCAGGGCCGCCATTGCGCAAGAACCAATCGCGCGCGGCGTTGGCATTGTAGAGTGTTTCTAGTGTCCCAAACGATTTTGATGAAATAATGAAAACCGTTGTTTCAGGGTCTAAGTGACGCAATTTTTCAGTAATGTCTGAACCGTCAATGTTAGCAACAAAGTGAACATCGATGTTTGATTGCTTGTAAGGGGTTAGCGCTTCTGCAACCACCTTTGGGCCAAGGTATGAGCCACCAATGCCAATTGATACTACATCAGTGATCGGAAGGTTGGAGTAACCTCGCCATTGGCCTGTTTGCAGCTGCCAAACAAACTTTTCCATCTGTTTGAGCGTTGAGCGAACTTCCGCCAAGACATTTACGTCGTCAACCATCAAGCTTTCTTGAGCGTGGCTAGCACGAAGGGCTGTGTGGAGAACGGAGCGCTTTTCGGTGTTGTTTATTTTCTCGCCGTTGAACATGCTTTGAATCGCATCGTTCATGCCTACTTCGTTGAGTAGTTGATTTAAAAGAGAAAGTGTTTTTTCATTGGCTCTGTTTTTCGAGTAATCCAATGTCCAGCCTGCTGCTGAAACCGTTAGCTTTTCTGCACGATTGCTGTCTTCATCAAAAAGAGTGGCCATTTTTACGTTGGACATTTCTTCTTTATGTTCAGTCAAAGCCTTCCAAGCTGGAAGTGCGGTGGGTGAGCTCATTACAATCTCCCTACGTTGATTTTGAATTAGGTAAGCTCGACAGTAATATTGTCTATTAGTCGTGCTTTTCCTAGATATGCCGCAGCCAAGATGACTAGGCTTCTATCTTCCTCTAACGGTGTTTGTAAATTGTCTTGCGCACGTATTTCAAAGTAGTCACGCTGAAAGCCCACCGCTTCAAGCTTCTGTTGAGCTTGTTCGCGGATTTCTTCGTGACTCGTGCTGCCTAATACAAGCTGATCTTTTGCCCATTCTAATGTGGCATAAAGAGTCGATGCAATGTCTCTTTCTTCTTGGCTAAGGTAGCCATTACGAGAGCTTAATGCTAAACCTGACTGTGAGCGAGCAATATCAACGCCAATGATGTTAACGTTGGAGCTCAAATCTCTTGTCATGTCTTCAATCACTTTCAATTGTTGATAATCTTTGTTACCAAAAATCGCGCTGTCCGGTTGAACGATATTAAAAAGTTTAGTGACGACGGTTGCGACACCTATGAAGTGTCCAGGGCGGCTTGCTCCACATAGAATATCTGATAACCCTGTTACTTCGATTTGCGTTTGGCTGCGTTTGCCATCAGGGTACATTTCCAGTGCGTCTGGTGCGAATAAATAATCGCATCCATTTGATTTTAGCAATGCTTGGTCGTCTTTTAGCGTCTTCGGATAACGTTCTAGGTCTTCGTTTTCACCAAATTGCATTGGATTTACGAAAATAGAAGCAACGACAATGCCATTTTCTTCTCGGGCTCTGCGAACCAAATCCATATGCCCTTCGTGCAAATTGCCCATTGTGGGAACAAATGCAATGTGTTTTTCTTTTAGGCGTTCTTGGTAGAGTACATCTCGTAACTCTTTAACTGTGTGGAATGTTTTCATATCTTAGAAACCGTGCTCAGGTGCAGGGAAAGTGCCGGATTTTACTTCATTGGAATAGGCTTCAAAAGCTTCTTGAATACTGCGTCCATCGGTTAAGAAGTTCTTTACGAAACGAGGTTTACGTCCTTGAGTGACGCCAAGCATGTCGTGCATGACTAATACTTGTCCATCGGTATGAGGTCCTGCGCCAATTCCAATTGTAGGAATGGCGACGGCCTGAGTCAGTGTTTTTCCAAGCTCAGTGGGGATGCATTCATAAAGTAAAATATCGGCGCCAGCGGCCTCAAGCTCTAGTGACTCTTTGAGAAGTAGTGCAGCCGTTTCTTCGTCTTTTCCCTGAACCTTGTAGCCACCCAGCTTATGTACTGCCTGAGGTGTTAAACCTAGATGAGCGCATACAGGAATGCCTCGTTCTGTTAGTAGGCTAACGGTATCTTTTAGCCAGCTACCCCCTTCTAACTTGACCATATGCGCGCCTGCTTGCATTAGCTTCGCGGCGTTATCTAAGGCTTGTTCCGGTTTGGAATAGCTCATAAATGGCATGTCTGCGAGTAAGAATGCATTATCATTGCCTCGCTTTACTGCTGCGATGTGATAGCACATGTCTTCAATAGAAACAGGGAGTGTACTGTCTTGGCCTTGAACGACCATTCCTAACGAATCGCCTATCAGTATTGTCTCGATATTCGCCGCATTCATCGTACCTGTAAACGTTGCATCATAGCTGGTTAGGCATGTGAATTTCTCTTGTTCTTGCTTCATTTTCTGGAGCTTTGAGAGGGTTACAGGGCGAGTTAATTTTTTATTAGAATCTGAATACATAACTTACTCTTTTTCAATCGAGACCAAATCGCTGGTATCAAGTTGCTTTACATGCTCTTTAACGGTTTTGCCGTTGGGAAGGAGCAGCTCAGGTACTAGATCTGACAAGGGCTGGATCACAAACCCCCTTTCTAGCATAAATGGGTGAGGTACGTTTAATCGAGGGAGAGAAATTATTTCGTTATCGACTAAAAGGATGTCTAAATCAAGTGTTCGCGGGCCCCAATGGCGTTCACGAACCCTGTGATGATTGTTTTCGATGCTTTGTAGCAAATCTAACGTTTCTATTGGGCTTAGCGAGGTATTAAAGCGAGCAACTGCATTTACATAGTCAGGTTGATCCTGAGGGCCGACAGGCTTGCTCGAATACCACGGCGAACACTCAAAAGAGTCAATGTCGCCGTGAGCGTTGAGGTAAGCAATGGCTTCATTGAGCTGCTCTAAGGGGTTATTTAGGTTGCTCCCTAATCCAATAAATACTGTGTGTCTAGACATGCTTAATTTTCCGGCGATTGTCTCTTCGCGGCATTGCTTTTGCGTCGTCTTCTAGGGCGACGTTTTTTGGCATCCGGATCAGACTTTCTAGGATCTGCTTTTGAGATAAGATCTTTTTGTTGATTTTCGGGGGCATGTTGAAAGTTTTCCCACCATGCGCCGAGGCCATCTAATTCGGTTCCGCTTAACTCTCGGATTAGGAGAAAATCAAATGCAGCTCTAAATCTTGGGTGTTGAAGCAAGACGAAGGCGCGTTTTCCGTAGCGTTTCGGTAAACGGAATTGCAAGTCCCATATTTCTCTCATCGGCGTAGAAAATCTGCGCGGAATGGAGGTAGACGCAACTTGGTTGTCTAATACCATGGTTGCAGCTTGATGAAGCGCTGGAGTGGTTGGTAACCCTTGAGATTCAAATTCTTCATGGCGCAAACACACACTTGGCCACAGTAGAATTGCATATAGAAAATACGGAGCTGTGCTTTTTCCGTCTAATATGCGCAGATCAGTATTCTCGAGCCCTTGAAGTACAAAGCGTTCGGGATCAATATCATTCCTTTTCCAGCCGCTATTTAGAATGGCGTCAGTGTCTGGGAAAAGATATTTAAAGAGGCCATATTCACGTAGAAGCTGGAATGTGGTGACGCCTTGCCCGCTGCCCAAGAGTTTTAAAACTTCTTCAAACAAGCGTGCTGGCGGGATGTGATCCAGAAGGTGAGCCATTTCTTTGATTGGAGCGGCTGTTTCCGGTTCTAAATCAAATCCCAGTTTTCCTGCAAAGCGTATTGCGCGAAGCATCCTGACAGGATCTTCCTTGTAGCGCTCGCGAGGATCGCCAATAATGCGAATTTGTTTGTTTTCTATATCGCTAAGACCGTTACAAAAATCGTGTATGGAGCGGTCTTTTACATTGAAATAGAGTGCATTAAACGTAAAGTCTCTGCGCTGAGCATCTTCATCAATGCTTCCCCAAACGTTGTCTCGTAAAATTATGCCATGGGATGAACGTGCAGTATCTTTGTTTTTTAGAGACTCATTTTCGTCGTGTTTCGGAGCTTGGGAGCTATCAATGGTAGTGTTTGCCCTAAACGTTGACACTTCGATGATTTCTCTGCCGAAGGTGACATGTACGAGGCGAAATCTCCGTCCGATCAGTCGCGAATTTGAAAATAAACTGTGCACTTCTTCTGGGGTGGCGTTGGTAACGACGTCAAAATCTTTGGGTGTTATGCCAATTAGGTGGTCGCGTATGCAGCCTCCAACGAGGTAGGCATCGTATCCCGCTCCATTTAATCTATGGAGAACTTTCAGCGCATTAGGGCTTAATTCGTTGTCGGTGAGCGAGTGCTTCTCTTTTGGGATGACCAAAGGCGATTCCATAATGTTTTCAGAAGTGAATAGTGCTGTTGCTTTACGAACCAGTGTTTTAAAACCTGTAAGCATTAGAAGTTAATTTGTCATAAGTTAATGAAGTACACATTCTACACATGTAGAGAGTAAAGTTACATGATACAAAATGTATTGGTAATTGGAAGTGCTGACTATATAGGTGTGAAGGTACGAGCGAAAGGCGAAAATAAAATAATCGCTTTGGATACTTTGAAGATACTAGTTCAGAAAATATTGTTGGTGCTGCTTCTGCAGTTCTACTCAAATATTATTTTTATTTTTCAACATTCTCATCGCCTACTTAAAGGCTGGCATATCTAAAAAAATCAACTATCCAAAGCGATTTCTCATTCCATGGTCTCAGATTTTATTTTTATTTGAGAGACCATGGTGTTCCTTAAATATTGTTGTTATTGGCAAGGAACTCTACGACGATTAACTTATTTTTATTATCAGTCAACCTTGTTATCGTTGCGACACTTATAAGGCATTTGTTGTGCCAAAAATATTAACTCATTGAAAATGTTAAAAAAAAGTATTTCGCTGTGCATTTTTTTTACAATATTGAGTCTCTCGTGTGGGTATTTTGGTATCAAGTGTTACTTTAATTTTGTTACTTTTTTGGGTATTCCGAGTTTTTGTCTTCTTTCCCAAAGGCTTTTTCGTGAAATGCCCAATGATTGGGCGATCTCTGTTTCGGTGAGCTCCTGCTGGTGCGATAGAACAAAGTGCTTTAGGTAATCATCAAGTGTTGTGCCACCGAATGCTTGGTCGTGCGGTTGTTGCTTTTGCGGGGTGTCGCTAAGTAACTCAAGCTTAAGGTTTTGAGGGTCTAAGTGGGTGCTTGGGCTTAATATGACAGCGCGTTCTATCGCATTTTCAAGTTCACGTACATTTCCTGGCCAAGAGTGGCTTCTAATGACGTTGTCAAATGCCTTTGAGTATTCGTATTGATGTGTGCTGTACTTTTTGCACGTCGATTTCAGTAGTGCTTGGGCAATAAGTGATAAGTCGTCGCCTCGCTCTCTAAGGGGAGGGAGGATGAGTTCCATTACATAGAGTCGATAGTACAAATCTTCTCGGAACTGGCCCTCTTTGACCATCTGCTTTAGGTTTCTGTGTGTTGCGGTAACAAGTCTAATATCCACTTTGGTAGACTGTACTGCACCGACTCGGCGTATTTCTCCTTCTTGCAGTACTCTGAGCAATCTTGCTTGAGCTTCCAGTGGCAGTTCGCCTATTTCATCAAGAAATAGAGTACCATTGTTGGCAGCGATGACTAGGCCGTCTCTGGCACTCGCTGCTCCTGTAAATGCTCCCTTTTCGTGGCCAAAAAGCTCTGATTCTATTAGGTTTTCTGGGATTGCAGCGCAATTGACGCTGATGAGGGCTTCTGAGTGTCGGCTGCTGAGATTGTGGAGCGCTTTTGCAACCAATTCTTTACCAGTCCCTGATTCGCCCCGTACGAGTACGGTGACGTCAGTAGGAGCAATTTTTCTTATGTCGCTGAATAGCGTTTGCATATTGGGGCTTTGTCCAATAATGCCGCTTTCAGGGGTGCCGAGTTTTTTGCTTTCTTCTGCTTTTGGGCTTAAGGGGAATAGTAAAACGTCCTCTTCGCCTTTGGGTGGTTCGAGTGTCGAAGTCGATGAGTTTGGACGTTCCAGAGCATCTATTACATGGTGGAGGACTTGCTCTGCTGAGCTAGGCAATGAAATGTAATACAGGCCACCTTTTGACATGAAGTCGACTGCTTTGTTGAGGCTGGCTTTGTCGTCGAAGATGATGCATGAGTGCTTGAGTGCTTTTTCGATGTCGGTCTGATTGAGTGAATCGATGTCGAGTAAAATTAGGTCGAAGTCTGTGAGCCCATAATATTTTTCGGCTTGCTGAATTGAGTGGCTGACGTTGATATGAAAGCCGTTTCTAGTGAGCCATTTTTCTGCAAATTTCAGTTCAGAGTTTTCAGGGCATATGATCATGATGTGGTGCATAAGTGTCACCTCTTGTAACTTGTGTAACGATTATACACATGCTTAGGTTCATGAAAATAGCGTGTGATTTATTGAAGGTGCTTTGTTGAATGGATGCTCTATTGTATGAGCCAACAATCTTCAGGCTTGAGTTGTATACTTTTTGATTGTTGTATCTTCTCAGGGTTCCATTTCTTAATAGCCAGTTGAAGAATCTCTTGAATGTGAAGTGCAGGGGAGATATTCGTAATTTGTAGGTACTTTAAAGCGGTTAACAGCGTGAGTTTATCTCCCGCCAGTAGTGCTTTGGCATGGTTTTGTTTGCTTACTTTGTTGCCATTGCTGTCTAGGATGACTGGAATATGACACATGCTGGGTGGTTCCCAGTCCAGTATAGAGTATAGGTAGAGTTGTTCGGTTGTTGTGTCTAGTAGGTCTGAACCGCGAACTAAGTGTGTAATTTCCTGAGCGTGATCGTCGACAACAACCGCAAGTTGATATGAGAAAAAGCCGTCTTTTCTTTTGAGTATTGGGTTATTTTGGAGTTTTTCTGCATCAAATAGGAGGTGGCCTTGTATCGGGTCGTTCACTTCAAAAATTGCTTTTTGATTGGTTAGTAATCGCCAAGAATGCTCTGAGCTTGGCTTTTCAGTGTTGCTGATGTTCGGTGAACAGATGTGCGGGTGCCTTCCTTGATAGGTCTTTAGAGATTGGCGTGTGCAATGGCATGGGAAGACTTTTTTTTGTGTGTTAAGGGATTGTAGGGTGTTTTCGTAGAGTTCGAAGCGGGTGGACTGTTTTAAAATAGGTAAGTCTGACAGAAGCCCATAACTACTAAGAGCAGAAATAAGTGATTGAGCGTGCTCTTTTTTACAGCGTGATCCATCAACATCTTCGATTCTGATGAGCCATTCGCCATTATGTTTTTTGGCATCCAAGTAGCTTGCAAGAGCTGCCACAAGGGAGCCAAAATGCAGCGGGCCAGTTGGCGAAGGAGCGAACCGGCCGCGATAAATACGCTGCATGTCTAAACTAGCCGCCGACTTGCTTCTCTTTCATTTCAGCAAGTGTCTTGCAGTCGATGCACATTGTTGCAGTTGGACGTGCTTCTAAGCGTCGAATACCTATTTCGATACCACACTCATCACAGAAACCGTAATCGTCTTCGTCAATGCGCTCGATTGTCTGGTTGATTTTTTTAACCAGTTTTCTTTCGCGATCACGTGCACGTAGTTCTAAGCTGAATTCCTCTTCTTGGCTTGCGCGATCATTTGGGTCGGCATAGTTCACCGCTTCTTCTTGCAAGTGATGAACGGTACGATCGACCTCTTCCATCAAGTTTTGCTTCCAGTTGACCAAGATGCTACGAAAGTGTGCCAACTGTTTTTCATTCATGTACTCTTCGCCCGCTACGGAAACGTAGGGTTCGAAGTCTTTCATTAATGATTCGGGATTCGTTTTTGGCATACGCATTGCCTCACTTCACAGGCGTTCCTTGTGGTACCCTGTACTGATTAAGTTTAGAAATTAGAAATTTTTCGGGCGGAAAGTTATCAGAAATTCCCTAATATAACCACTTTTTTTCGCGCAATTTTCTTTAGTGTACCGCTTTTTTGTATTAATGGATGGAAAAATGCATAAGTTAGCCTCAAGAGTAGAGCAAATTTCCCCTTTTCATGTAATGGCCGTATTGGAAAGAGCCAAGTATCTTCAATCGAAAGGGTTTGATGTTATTCATCTTGAAGTCGGTGAACCCGATTTTATAGCGCCTCGGAACGTGAGTGAAGCGGGATGCAAAACAATATTGGAGGGGCGCACAGGGTACACCGCGGCAAACGGCTTACCTGAGTTAAAAAAGGCAATTAGTCAGCATTATTTTGATCGCTATGAAACGGTTGTTGAAGAAGATCGAATTATTGTAACTCCTGGAGCCTCTGGTGCCTTGCTCCTAATGGCATCACTTATGGTTGAGTCAGGAGACAATGTCTTAATGCCTGATCCGTGCTATCCATGCAATCGGCATTTTTTGCTTCAGTGTGGCGCTCAAGCAAAGTTGGTTGAAACGAATGCGGTGCAGAATTTTTCAATTGATTTGTCTTCGTTGGATGAATATTGGGATGGAAATACGTCAGGTATGTGGTTGGCATCGCCTTCTAATCCGACGGGGGCTGTACTTTCTAGAGACTATATCGAATCTGCATGGAAGGAAGTAGCTGCTCGAAGAGGGCATCTTCTTGTTGATGAAATATATCAGGGCTTGGTATATGACGGGGAGGATTTTACCGCATTAAGTATCGATCGCGATATTTTTGTGATTAATAGCTTTTCAAAATTTTTTGCAATGACTGGATGGCGATTAGGGTGGATTGTCGTGCCAGATTGGGCAATCGAAGGGGCTACGAAGCTTGCTCAAAATTTGTTTATCTCGGCTCCTAGTGTCTCGCAATATGCTGCAATAAAAGCATTTGATAAAGAGTCTTTAAAAGAGTGCGAGGCGCGAAAAGAAGAGTTTTCCGAGCGTCGTAACACATTACTCGAAGGGTTAAGAGAAATCGGCTTGCCAGTTGTCGCTCCTGCACAGGGGGCTTTTTATGTTTATGTTGATGTATCTGGTGTCACTGATGACGCTATGGCGTGGTGTTTGGCGTTATTAGAAGAAAAGAACGTTGCGCTAACGCCTGGTGCAGATTTTGGTGTTAAAGATGCGCACAAGTATGTGCGCTTTGCGTACACGTGTGATCAAGAGCGCCTGCAAGAGGCTTTGTCTAGAATAAAGCTGTTTATAAATCGATAGGTGTTCCAAAGTGGCAATCTATCGATTGAGTAAGTTGTTATTTGTAAAAGCGACTGATCTCTTTTAGAACTGACAATGTAACGCCAGCAGGCATGTTTTTATCTGTTTTGTTTAGGTTTAAGTCGGTTACTTCGAATTGCCCTGTTGGGAAAGTGGTAACGATGCGATCCTTCATGATGACGCCGTAGTTGAAATAGCTGTGTACGAGTAACCAATCTCTTCCGGTTGGGTCGAATAAGGAGCGTCCACTGCTGTATGTGTTCATCGGTGTTGTGATTCCAAGAGCTTCAGTCATTATGGTTGGGACAATGTCGTAATGACTGGTTCTGTGGTGGTATTCTTTATGCGCTTTTCCTGGCCAAAGTATAACAAGAGGGACATGAGTTTGATTTTGCGTGAAGTTACTGCCGTGTCCCCAGTAATTTTGCTCCGTGTCGTTAAACTCTTCTCCATGATCTGATGTGATGATCACGATTGTATCTTTTAGTTTATTTGTTTCCTCTAAACTGTTTATGACTCTTTCTATTTGCTCGTCAATAAAGTGCAAAGCGGTTCGATATCTGTTCCGATAAGGTGTTGGGTCAAAATCTTCGTTCAAAGCGAGATGATCAACTCGGTCCCAATAAGGTTCAAATTTGGGGTTATAGTCTTCTGGTGGAGCATACCCGTGAGCGGCGTCAAAAAATAGAAAGCTTAAAAATGGCGAGTGAGTATTTTTTACAAACTCGACAAAGTTGTCTGTGATTTTTCTATCCCTTTTGTAGGGCGCGTCACCTTCGGTTTTTGTCGCTAAGTTAGGAATGCTGCTGAAAACATTGCGATGGAATGACGGGTTGATAATTGGGCCTGAGCTCCAAATTCCAGTCTCATAGCCGGCTTTTTGCAGAGACTGAATAAAGACAGGAGGCAGTTGTGCTGCCGTAAATGCGTCCCAATAGGTACCGGGTATGCCGTAGAAAAGGCTAAATATCCCCCCTTTTGTGACATTTCCACCGCTTTGGTGGTCTTTAAAGTACAGCGCATCTGATTGCTGAGTTAGGTTGAACGTATAGGGCGTTACGGTATTGTCAAAAGTGTCCCCGCGCCATGCATCGATGGCAATAAACAAAATGTTTGGTTTGTTGTCGGCTTTAATGTCGTAGCCTTGTGTTGGGTAATTAAGTTGCCCTGTGTGTTCTTTTGCAAACGGTGCACGTTGAGTGACGGTATTTGGGTCAATCCAACCTTGCTTCGCCATAAACCGCACCGCTGTGGCGGGTTCGTAAAGCGGAAGGTGTCGTGTCATGGCTCGTATTTCAGTGTTGCCGTGAGCGTCGTACCACGCGTGTATTAGATTGGCACTAAGGAACGATAAAACAATCAGTGAATAGAAGCTTAAACGAAGGTTTTTTAACTTTCGGTTTTGGGTAAGTCTAATGCTGACCCATAGAAGGACAGCACAAACTCCCATAAAAAGAAAAACAACACCAGCGATTAGTAGTTTAGTAAGCCACGAAACAGAAACAACCTGACTGCCACCTTCGCCAAATACAAGGCTCCAAACGAACCCTCCAAGATGAAAACGGTACAGCTCATATATCTGGGTGTCAGTAAAAAATAATATTGAAATGCCTGTGCCTGTTAGCCACAAAATAAATAGATTTAGGTGTTTCTGCTTAATAAGAGTGACTAAACACGTAGAAATAATAACGCCAAGAAAACACAATAATCCTATCTGTCCAATGAAGGCGAATGACAAATACACTGTGCCCAGAGTGCTGCTTACTTGTATAAAGGATGTGTAATTTAGAGTAATTACATAGGCCAGCAGGGTGTATAGCAGGCCGAAGAGTAAGCTGGATTTTGCCCATTGAAGGCGTGACAGGGGCGGATCAATCATCGTATTTATAAGTTTCATTGTTTTTTATTCGGTTTAACCCCTGCGTCGCATTAAGAAAATGCCGATAGCAAAGCAGATTGTGATAGGGATTGAGACACCAATAAATGGAGAGAAATGAAGGGCTAGGCTCATTTTTCCAAAAAGGCTGAGACCATTTTGGAAAATAATACCGATCAAAACACCTGAAAAAATTCTTCCTCCCATTGTTGAGGATCTAAGTGGTCCGAACACACTGGATAAAGCAACAATGACAAGCGCGAAGCATGCAAAAGGCATAAGAGCTTTCGTCCAAAATTCGAGTTGATACAGCCCCGCATTCAGTTCTTGATGAACGAGGTAGTCTTGATAATTGTGCAACTCAGTTAGAGATAGTGCTTCAGGTTCCTGCGAGGCAAGGAATAAATGATTGGGTTTTAATGATGTTGTCCACGACGCAGTCTTTTGATAGCTTGTTTCAATATTATCACCTAGAAAGTGTGTCTCTGTGACCTGCTCCAGTGTCCATTGTTCACCAGATTGGTGTTTTGCGAATTTAGCTTTTTGGATTTTTTCTAGAGCATGGTCTTTCGGTGTGAAAATCTGAATGTCATAAAGTACGCCGTCTCGGTCCGCTGCGTTGATATAAACAAAGTTACCATCGGACTTTATCCAGACACCACCTGTTAGGGCGAATTTTCCAGCGCTTTGCCCACGAAGTCGCTCTATTAAGTCTGCTTGTTGTGTTGTGTAGGGAGAGATGTATTCAGAAGTAAACACTCCCAAAATAGCAACAATAAATATTGGCTTGCAGGCTGCGAACCCTATGCGCCAGATGGGAGTACCTGCGGCTCTGATAACGGTAAGTTCGGAAGTTGAGGCCAATGCCCCCAACCCTACTAGGGTGCCGATTAAGGATGCCACGGGAATGTATTCTGCAAATTTAGTGGGTGCGCGATAGGCTAAAACTTGAAGTAGTGCGGTTGTGGTATAACTGTCGCTTACCTTTTTTACTTGGTCTATGAAGGTTAGTGCAAAGTCTAACCCTAGGAGTACGAAGATAACGGCTGCGAATGACCAAAGAACGCTGCTGCCGATATATCGGTCAAAGCGGTTCATTATTGGCTCTCCTTTGCGGTCGGAAGTTTGGCTTTTTTGCGAGCAAATGTTTGATTAAATTGGAGAAACAATACACCTGAAATGGTCGCAAACATCGCGTGTGCCCACCATAACCCAAATTGAGCGGGGATTTTTCCTTTCTCTAGTGCTGTTTTCCCCCAGATAAGTAAACCAAGGTAGAGGATCATCAGTAATATTGCGGGGAGCATTTTGAAAAAACGCCCTTGTCGTGGGTTAACTTGGCTCAATGAAACGCCAATGATTGCCAAAATTGGAATCATGATAACTAACGCCATGCGCCAATGTAATTCTGCGACATATTTAAGGTTTTCGGATCCTAAAAGGGCAGAAGTCGGAACGGCAAAGGCTCGGTCTATTTTTTCAAATGCTTTGTCTTCTAGTCGAATGGCGTAGGTATCAAACTCCATGATTCGATACTCCGCTGACCCAGGTACGCCTTCGTATCGAACGCCATTTTTGAATACTAAATAGTTTAAACCGCCTTCTGCTTCTATGCGGATTTGCTCTGCGTTTTTAGCAACTGTTTGTGTGGGAATGTCTCGGTCATTTTTGCGTACAAAGTCTGATAGAAAAATATCATTCATCCAGCCTTCTTCAGCGGTGAAGCTCGCAACATACGTGGTTCTCTGTCCTCGTCCTTGGAAGCGACCTGGTTGAATGAAATCAAATGCGGTCAGTTGGTCTTGTTCTTGTCGTGCCAGTTCGGCCTGATATTCTGAGAAAGGGGAGAGCCAGAAGTTGATGAAAGCGCTAGCGAGCGTTAAAACGCCTGCTATACCTAAAGTGTAGAGCGCTAATTTTGCTTTACTGATTCCGCTTGAAAATAAAATCGACATTTCATTTTCTATGTACAAGCGACCGTATGCTAAAAGCAAAGATATGAAAAACGCCAAAGGAAGAATCATCTGTATAAAACTGGGAATATGGAACCCTAGAATGATAAAAAGGAACTCAAATGACATTTTACCTTCAGCAGCACGCCCCAAATAATTTACAAATCGGCCGCTGAGAATGATGAGAAGAAGAATTAGAGTCACTCCAGCTGTTGACACGAGCACTTCTTTCGCCAAGTATCTGAATAGTCTCAAATTCACCTCAATGGATAATTAAAGTTACAACAAAGTGTTGATAGCAAATTATAGAGTCCCCATTATCTCGCGATAAGGTAGTGATTATCCAGTGTTTTATACAAGTTATTAGGAAAGAGGAAGATTAAATGAAAACGGCATTGTTCGATCGTATATCCGCAGTAGAAGCAGATTTGACGGTTGTTTTTGTACCTAGTGAAGGCGAGTTGCCGGAATCTACCGCATGGATTGATGCAAAATCATCGGGACAAATTTTGCAACTGCGTGAATCTAACGTTTTTAAAGGCACGGTGGGGCAGACCTTACTTCTACCTTCTGTAGCTGAAGAGTTTGCATCCGCTGTTTTGCTGGTCGGTGTGGGAAAAGGAACTCTTTCTGACGCGAAAGCGAAAAAAGTCGTAGCGGCAATCGCATCCCAAATTAAAGGGCTTCCATTTGCAAAAGTGGCTGTCGCGTTAAAAGGTCTAAGTGTTGTTGACCGTCAAGAAGCTAATGTACTGACACTTGCCGCGCAATGGTTAAATGAAGGTTTCTATGAGTTTCTTGGGTTCAGACAAGATGATAAAGACAAAGCAACCAACGTTGAGACCATTTTACTCGAAGGTACAGACGAATCTGCTATGTCCGTTGGTGTCGCTACGGCAGTAGGCTCGGCGTTTACTCGTCAACTTGGAAATCTACCAGGTAACGTATGTACTCCTAGCTACCTTGCTTCTAAAGCGCAGGGTCTCGGTGAAGAGTATGGCATTGATGTCGAGTTGGTAGACGAGACAAAAATGGACGAGTTAGGCATGCATTGTATGTTGTCTGTAGGCCGCGGCAGTGATCAGCCAAGCTACCTTATCGTTATGCATTATCGAGGCGGAGTGGAAGGCGAAGCGCCTCACGTGCTTCTTGGTAAAGGTATTACTTTTGATACTGGTGGTATTTCATTGAAGCCAGGCGCCAAAATGGACGAAATGAAATATGACATGTGCGGCGCGGCCAGCGTGTTCGGTACCATGAAAGCCATTTGTGAAATGAAGCCTGCTGTGAATTTTACTGCGGTCATTGCTGCCGCTGAAAATATGCCGAGTGGACATGCTACAAAACCGGGAGACATCGTTCGTACTATGTCTGGTAAGACCGTAGAAATTTTGAATACGGATGCTGAAGGTCGTTTGGTTCTTTGTGATGCCTTAACATATATTGAGCGCTTTGAGCCACAATCCGTTGTGGATATAGCGACTCTAACAGGTGCTTGTGTTGTTGCATTAGGCAGCGTGAATTCAGCGATGTATGCGAATGACGATACGGTTGCTGAAAGCTTAAAGGTAGCGAGTAAAGGTGCTGCGGATAAACTTTGGCAAATGCCTTTAGATGAAGAATACCAGCAGCAGTTGGACAGCAACTTTGCCGATATGGGTAATATTGGAGGCCCTGAAGCTGGCTCGGTTACCGCTGCTTGTTTCTTGTCTCGATACACTGAATCTTATCCATGGGCTCATTTGGATATTGCAGGAACCGCTTGGACGGGTGGGGCTGCAAAAGGTGCTAGCGGAAGACCCGTAGGCTTGTTGACTCAGTATTTGTTGAATAAAGTAAAGTAGTATGAAAAGCATCCGAGAGTTTTGGGTGCTTTTTTGTGGAGCGTTTATAGCTGTAAACGCTCCTTTTGCTTGTGCGAGTGACGGTTTTTGGGGGACGTTGTACGGTGAAGTAGTACAGGATTATCAGTCTTTTTATACTACCTCGACATTGAAATCACTGTCTCCTGGTCTTCTTACAGCGGGCGTTATGGCCAATAGTAATATTGACGAATATTTGCATGAGCAGTTGCCGCATGACGATGAAAGTTTTCTTAATGACTCAAAGCAGGTCAATTATTTCGGTGACTCAACACGCACGATACCCAGTATTCCCATTTATTTAGGGGTTATGGGGCTCGATTATTGGCTAAGTGATCATGAAAGCGTTTACGGTAAATGGGGACGGTACTCTTTTCGAACCTTCATGGTAGGCGCTCCTTCAGGTTTTATTACCGCAAATATTCTAGGTGGAAGTCGGCCAAATGAGGGCCGAAGCAGTAACTGGCGCCTTTTCGATGACGTGAATAGCGTTAGCGGTCATTCTTTTTCAGGAGCGGTTCCTATGATTAATGCCGCGATGCTATCTGAATCCACAGGAATGAAGGCGTTATTCTATGGTTTGTCTGTTATGCCGGGGCTTGCAAGGGTGGCGATTAACAAACATTACTCTTCACAGGCTTTGTTGGGCTGGACATTTGCTTATGTGAGTGCCAAAGTTGTACATCAAAATCGCACGGATATGAATGTCAGTTTGAGTTACTACCGCGATATTCCAGTGCTTACACTTGTCAAAAAGTTCTAACTTATTGGTCCTTTTTTATGTCGGATACTGTGACACAAACATTTAACGCCGAACCTGATGAAACGGTACTCACGAATGCTTTAAGAAATCAGGATGATATTCCTATCTTGATGGATATTGTCGGTACACAGGATGTCAAAGCGACTCAGCAAACGGCTTCTTCTAAAAAAAAGGAGCAGACTCCAAGCGCCGTTTATTCAGAAGACAGTGTTTTGGATATTGAGTCTAAAAATGTTGAAAAAGCTTCCCCTGCCTTAAAAATTTCGTCGTCTGAAAAAGAGGCTGCTAACTCGCCTCTATCACAAGAGGACTATTTTTCTCTTTCTATGGACGACGGTGACACTCAAACGCCACTTGCTGCGATTGATGAACAACAAGACGACGAACAACGAGACAGAGCGCATCTTGAAGCGGCGATTCAAACCGTTCTGGAACAGCGTCTTCCTAGTTTGATCACAGATGTACTGATTGAGTATACGAAGCGCAAGGGGTGACCATATCATGCAAGAAATGGGAGCCTTTCCCATGCTTCCTTTGTTCTATCTTTCAATTGACGACATGAGCGGCTTCCTCCGTTCGTGTTGACACGCTATAATCCCTCGATTATTTATCAACTGCCATTTTATAGAGTTTTAAGACAACATAATGGAAAAGACTTACCAACCTCAGAGTATCGAAGCCCCAATTTATCAGCGTTGGGAAGAAAACAATTATTTCGCGCCAAGCGGAAATGGCGCTCCATTTTCCATTATGATTCCACCGCCAAATGTAACGGGGAGTCTTCATATGGGGCATGCATTCCAGCACAGCATCATGGATGCCATGATTCGACGTGCTCGAATGCAAGGCAAGCAAACTCTTTGGCAACCTGGCAGTGACCATGCAGGTATTGCAACGCAAATGGTAGTTGAGCGCCAGCTGGCCGCACAAAATACCACTCGTAAAGAGCTAGGCCGTGAAAAATTCCTCGAAAAAGTGTGGGAGTGGAAAGGTCAGTCTGGTGGTACGATTTCTGATCAAATGCGGGTTTTAGGTGACTCTGTCGACTGGTCTAAAGAGCGCTTTACGATGGATCCAGGCATGTCTGAAGCGGTTCAGGAAGTGTTTGTACGCTTGTATGATGAAGGCATTATTTACCGTGGCCAACGTTTGGTTAACTGGGATCCTAAACTTCATACCGCTATTTCAGATCTCGAAGTTATTTCCGAAGAAGAGAATGGCTTCCTTTGGCATTTCCGTTATCCATTGGCCGATGGTGCTAAAACGGCAGATGGAAAAGACTATATCGTAGTTGCGACAACACGTCCTGAGACCATGTTGGGTGACTCAGCAGTGGCAGTGGCACCGGACGATGAGCGTTACCAAGATTTAGTTGGCAAAGAAATTGAATTGCCATTAGTTGGTCGAAAGGTTCCAATTATTGCTGATGACTACGTAGATAAAGAATTTGGAACTGGCTGTGTGAAAATTACCCCAGCTCACGATTTCAATGACTACGAAATGGGTAAACGCCACGACTTACCAATGATCAATATTTTGACCGACGACGCGTCGATTAATGATAACTCCCCTGAAAAATACCAAGGGATGGATCGCTTCGAGGCTCGTAAGGTGATTGTTGCTGATTTCGAAGCATTAGGCCTACTGGATAAAATTGACGACCATAAGTTGAAAGTGCCTCGCAGTGAGCGTGGCAATACCGTCGTAGAGCCTTATTTAACGAATCAATGGTATGTTGCCGTAGAAACTTTAGCGAAACCTGCTATTGAAGCTGTTGAGAACGGCGATATCCAGTTTGTTCCAAAACAGTGGGAAAACACCTACTTTTCTTGGATGCGTGATTTACAAGATTGGTGTATTTCTCGTCAGCTTTGGTGGGGACACCAAATTCCAGCTTGGTATGATGCGCAGGGTAAATTCTACGTAGGAAAAGATGAAGCAACTGTTCGCGAAAAATACAGCTTAGGTGACGATGTTGAGCTTACTCAGGACGAAGATGTTCTGGATACGTGGTTCTCTTCTGCATTGTGGACGTTTGCTACGCAAGGTTGGCCAGAAGAGACAGAAGAGTTCAAACTGTTTAGTGAATCCGATGTGTTGGTAACAGGGTTTGATATTATCTTCTTCTGGGTCGCGCGAATGATCATGATGACGTTGAAGTTCACAGATAAAGTGCCCTTCAAGACAGTCTATATCACAGGACTTATTCGCGATGAACGCGGCGATAAAATGTCCAAATCAAAAGGGAATGTTATTGACCCACTTGATTTGATTAATGGCATCGATATCGAATCTTTGGTGCAAAAACGCACCTACGGCATGATGCAGCCACGTCTTGCTGAAAAAGTTGAGAAAAACACACGTTCCGCTTATCCAGAAGGTATTCAGGCATACGGAACGGATGCATTGCGCTTTACGCTGTGCTCTTTGGCATCGGGCGGTCGTGATATTAAGTTTGATCTAAACCGCTTAGAAGGTTACCGCAACTTCTGTAATAAAATCTGGAATGCAACACGTTATGTGTTGATGAATACGGAAGAGAAAGACTGTGGTCAGTCTGGCTCAGATGTAGAGCTTTCGTTGGCCGATCGATGGATTATCAGTCGCTTACAGCAAGCGGAATCAGCGGTAAACAAAGCGTATGATACGCATCGTTATGACCTTGCAGCGCAAGCTTTGTATGAATTTATGTGGCACGAGTATTGTGACTGGTACCTTGAGCTTTCTAAACCTGTGCTTTGGGATGAGAATGCAACAGAAGCTCAGTTGACCGGTACTCGCCGCACATTGGTTCGTGTTCTGGAAGCGTTTTTACGCCTAGCTCACCCAATGATGCCGTTCCTGACGGAAGAAATTTGGCACCGCGTTGCGCCTTTAGCAGGTGTTGAAGGTGAAACGATTATGCTTGCTTCTTATCCAGAAGCAGATGATTCGAAGTTAGATCATGACGCTGAAAACGATGTCGAGTGGCTGAAAGGAGTGATTGAAGGTATTCGTAATATCCGCGGTGAGATGGATATTGCTCCGTCTAAACCTCTAAATATCTTATTCCGTAATGGCTCGGAGCAAGACAAAGCTAGGATGCTTGCGAATACGGCATTCTTACAAAAGCTGGCAAAACTTGAAACGTTAACATGGCTAGAAAAAGGCGATGAAGCGCCTATGTCTGCAACTGCGCTGGTTGGCGATATGGAAGTGTTGGTACCGATGGCAGGCCTGATTGATAAAGATGCAGAACTTGCTCGTCTACAAAAAGAAATAGACAAGGCAACGAAGGATCTTCAACGTATTGAAGGTAAGCTTTCTAACGAGAGTTTCGTTGCTAAGGCGCCAGAGGCTGTTGTTGCTAAAGAACGTGCTAAATCAGACGATCTAAAGCAAGCGGTTGCTAAGCTTGAAGAGCAAAAAGTATCAATTGAATCGCTTTAACTCTATGTGAGCCTGCTATTTGAATGCAGGTTTGAATAGCGACTTAGTACGATGTTAATAAAAAATGCCAAGACACATAGTGTGTACTTGGCATTTTTTGTACTGGTTGAAGAAAAGAGTTTGGGAGGCTGTTTAAGCGTCCTTTAAATAGGTGTGAGCGAGCTTTACGAAATCGACGGGAGTAAGGATGCCGACAAGCTTATCGTCGTCGACTACTGGAAGGCTTCCGTATTTGTTTGATATGAAAAACTGCGCCGCAATGTCTAAGTCTGTGTCAGGTGTCAACGTCAATATGTCGGTGTTCATGGCATTTTTGACTGGCGTCTGGGCTTCTTTCTTGCTCAACAACTGTGTGCCAAACTGACTAACAAGGTAAAAAGCGTGCTTTAAATATTCTCGTTGGGTTAACATTCCTAGACATTTTCCGTCGTCATCAACGACAGGCAGATTTCTAATGTTTTTTTCCGCCATAAGTTCCTTAGCAGATGCCAAGGAGTCGGTTTCTTTAATTGTAACTAGATTGGTAATCATTAAATCTACAACTTTTTTCACACCTATAATCCTCGTTAATAATTGAACTCAGTTTAGAGGACGAAATAGAAGACCAGCAACTTTTTAGTTTGAGATAAATCAATATGACAGACGATGAGTGGATGAAAGAGGCGCTAGCGTTAGCGGAAGAAGCAGCACAGGAAAGTGAAATCCCTGTCGGTGCGATTGTTGTTCAAAATAACCAAATAATCGGACGAGGTTTTAATCGGCCTATTAGTACGTGTGATCCCACTGCTCATGCAGAGATTCAAGCAATACGAAATGCATGTGCCAACGTAAATAACTACCGTCTTCCAGGCGCCACTTTGTATGTGACGCTAGAACCTTGTTCTATGTGCGCCGGAGCGATAGTGCATGCACGCATCGCGAAAGTGGTTTATGGAGCGACAGAGCCAAAAAGTGGTGTAACAGAAAGTCAGGGACAGTTTTTTGAACAGGCCTTTTTGAATCATAAAGTAGAAGTGGTCGGGGGGGTGTTGGCATCGGAAGCGTCAGAACAGTTGACGGCATTCTTTCAGTTTCGTCGAGAGCAAAAAAAGAAATTGAAACGATCGGTCAAATAAAACAGGTTAATGAGATCTTGCTGCTACTATCCCTTACCCACTCATTCATTTAAAATACCCCGCAAAATCCCCGAACTAACCATATGAGGTAACACTCGACATGCTAACCCTGCATGGCTCCGCAGCTCTTTCTGCGTTTCGTAAGGCTAAACTCCTTTCTACAGTACAAGCCGTTGCTCCAGGTGTAACGGATATTGATGCGCAATTTATACACTTTATTGAGCTAAATTCAGGCGATTCGTTGTCTGAAAAAGAGCAGCTAATATTGGAACAAGCGTTGACTTACGGAGCTAAGACAGATGCCGTTAAAACGTCTGATCAAAGCGTGTTGGTTGTACCTCGTATTGGCACCATTTCTCCATGGTCTTCAAAGGCAACGGATATTCTTCATAACTGTGGTTTGAATAAAGTCGCACGTGTGGAGCGTGGTGTTCAGTATTTCGTTCATTCTGACTCAGTTTTGTCTGATGATCTGCGCCAAACGGTTGCTTCGTTGCTGCATGACCGTATGACTGAAAGTTTGCTTGAACTAACAAGTCAGGCGTCACAGCTGTTCAGTCATGCAGAGCCTGCTCCAATGAGCAATGTTGATATTCTGGGCGGTGGCCGAGATGCATTGGTCACGGCAAACCAAACATTGGGCTTAGCTCTGGCGGATGACGAAATTGATTACCTAGTTGAATCTTTCGTTGAACTTGGTCGCAATCCAAACGACATTGAGTTGATGATGTTTGCACAGGCAAACTCTGAACACTGTCGCCACAAAATCTTCAACGCTTCTTGGACGATCGATGGCGAAGAGCAAGACCGCTCTTTGTTCCAGATGATCAAGAATACGCACGAGCATAATAGCGACGGCACCTTATCTGCCTATAAAGATAACGCTGCAGTGATGGAAGGTCATCACGCGGGTCGTTTTTATCCTGCTCCTGGTTCGCAAGAATATGATTTCAGTCAGGAAGATATCGATATCCTGATGAAGGTAGAAACGCATAACCATCCAACTGCGATTGCGCCTTTCTCTGGTGCTGCGACAGGGTCCGGCGGTGAAATCCGTGATGAAGGTGCGACAGGTATTGGCGCTAAGCCGAAAGCTGGCTTAACTGGCTACACGGTATCCGATCTTAAAATCCCTGGCTTTGAACAACCATGGGAAAGCCAATACGGTAAGCCTTCTCGTATCGTAACGCCTTTGGATATTATGATCGAAGGGCCGATTGGTGGTGCTGCTTTTAATAACGAATTTGGTCGCCCAAATCTTCTTGGTTACTTCCGTACTTACGAACAAAAAGTAGAGGGAGCAAATGGAGACGAAGTTCGAGGCTACCATAAGCCGATCATGTTGGCGGGTGGTCTTGGTAATATTCGCCGTGATCATGTAGAAAAAGACGAGATTGATGTTGGCGCGAAGCTGGTTGTACTAGGTGGACCTGCAATGTTGATCGGTCTTGGTGGTGGTGCTGCATCCTCTATGGCGTCTGCTGATGGTAACGAAGATCTTGATTTCGCTTCTGTTCAGCGTGGTAACCCCGAGATGGAGCGTCGTTGTCAGGAAGTAATCGATCGTTGCTGGCAGCTAGGTGATAACAACCCAATTAGCTTTATTCATGATGTTGGTGCGGGCGGTCTTTCTAATGCATTGCCTGAACTGGTTAAAGACGGTGAGCGTGGTGGTGCATTTGATTTACGCAAAGTGCTAAACGACGAACCGGGTATGTCTCCGTTGGAGGTTTGGTGCAACGAATCTCAAGAGCGCTACGTACTAGCGGTACCGGCTGATCGTATAGAAGAGTTTGAAGATATTTGTGCTCGCGAGCGCTGTCCGTTTGCAGTTGTTGGTGAAGCGAAAGAAGAGCTTCATCTAGAAGTACAAGACCCTCATTTTGATAACAAGCCTGTCGATCTTCCTATGTCAGTGTTGTTTGGCAAGCCACCTAAAATGCATCGTACTGCCGAAAAGGCCAATGTAAAAGGCGACAACTTCTCTGGCGAGAATTTAGATTTGGCGGATGCAGCAAATCGCGTTCTTAGCTTACCAACCGTTGCTTCTAAAAGTTTCTTGATTACGATTGGTGACCGAACAATTACGGGTATGGTTGCTCGTGATCAGATGGTTGGCCCATGGCAAGTTCCCGTTGCCGATGTTGCTGTGACGACATCCAGCTTAGACAGTTATACCGGTGAAGCGATGACAATGGGGGAACGCACTCCATCCGCTTTGTTGGACGCACCTGCATCTGGTCGCATGGCGGTTGGTGAAGCTTTGACTAACCTAGCGGCTGCAAAAATTACTAAGCGTAACCATATCAAGCTGTCTGCTAACTGGATGGCCGCAGCGGGTCACGCTGGCGAAGACGAAAAACTGTATCAAACTGTGAAAGCGGTAGGTATGGAATTATGTCCTGCACTTGATATCGCAATTCCTGTTGGTAAAGATTCCATGTCGATGAAAACGGTATGGAAAGAAGATGGTGAAGATAAGTCTGTTACCTCTCCGCTATCACTAGTGATTACAGCATTTTCTCCTGTAGAGGATGCACGTAAAACGCTGACGCCTGAATTGACTAATAATGCAGATACTCAGCTTTTGCTTATTGATCTTGGTGCTGGGCAAAATCGACTAGGCGGCTCCGTTCTTGCTCAGGTTTACAACCAAGTTGGCTCAACTGTTCCTGATGTTGACAGTGCTGATGCATTGGCCGGCTTCTTTGATGCAACACAGGCATTGAATGGAGAGGGTAAGCTGCTTGCTTATCATGACCGTTCTGACGGCGGCCTATTTGCATCTTTGGTAGAAATGTCTTTCGCAAGTCACATCGGTTTAGATGTGAATCTTGATTTGATCGCGTCAAATCAGGTTGAAGCGGCATCTGCTCTCTTTAATGAAGAGCTAGGTGCAGTGATTCAGGTTAATGATGTTGATGCGCAAGCAATAATAGAAGCGTATGCAGCAAAAGGTGTTGCGGTTCATAAAGTGGCGACACTTAATGATAGCGATACATTAAACTTTACGTTAAATAATGACGTTATCCTGACTCAAGACCGTATCACTTGGCAGCGCACATGGTCTGAAACAAGTTACCGCATTCAAGCTTTACGCGATAACCCTGAATCAGCACAGCAAGAGTTTGATAACTTGTTAGATGCCAAAGATCCGGGGCTATCTGCATCGCTAAGTTTTGATGTGAATGAAAATATTGCTGCGCCTTATATCTCAACAGGTGCTAAGCCGCGCATGGCAGTGTTGCGTGAGCAGGGTGTTAATGGTCAAGTAGAAATGGCAGCAGCCTTCCATAAAGCGGGCTTTACACCAGTAGATGTTCACATGAGTGATATTCTGTCTGGCCGTATTTCTCTAGAAGAATTTAAAGGGCTAGTCGCTTGTGGTGGTTTCTCATACGGTGACGTATTAGGCGCTGGTGAAGGTTGGGCAAAATCCATCTTATTTAACGAACGAGCTCGCGAACAGTTTGAAGCTTTCTTCAACCGCCAAGATACTTTCTCATTAGGTGTGTGTAACGGTTGTCAGATGTTATCAAACCTACATGATTTGATCCCAGGCGCACAAAACTGGCCGAAGTTTGTGCGTAACCAATCTGCTCAGTTTGAAGGACGATTGGTTCAAGTCGAAGTGAAGGAATCTAAGTCTATCCTTCTTTCAGGTATGGAAGGCTCTCGTATGCCAATTGTCGTGGCACACGGAGAAGGGCAGACAGAATACCGTGATGAGGCTCATAAAATTGCATTGCAATCAAATCAACAGATTGCACTTCAGTATGTTGATAACTATGGTCAACCAACTGAGCGCTACCCATTCAACCCGAATGGTTCTGTTGAAGGGGTTACAGGTCTGACAACAGAAGATGGTCGAGTAACGATTATGATGCCACACCCTGAGCGAGTGTATCGCGCTATTCAACACAGCTGGTCACCTGCGGAGTGGCAAGAGCTGGCTCCTTGGGCGCGTTTGTTCCAAAACGCTCGTAAGTGGTTGGGTTAAATCCGAATAGAATAGTGATCTAGTAGAAGCCCCTATTTGTTAATATCAAATAGGGGCTTTTTTAATATAGAAGGGAACTCTTTTAACTATTTGATAAAAAATCGAAATAAATGAAAAAAGTGCTTGCGTAAAAAAATCTGGAAGGTAATATACGCACCCACTGACACGGACAACCACTCAGAACAACGGGTGAGACGCTAAGAAGAACACTTCTAAG
>NZ_SNXC01000015.1:252990-328714 GCF_004362145.1 Marinomonas balearica | reverse complement strand
ACTTCACCAGCACCTAAGAAATTCAGGTTTGCTTCGCTAATGTTATAGGCCCAGTTGACCGTGCCATCATTTGTGTTCGTATTGACGTTTTCAATGCTAAAGGCCGCTTCAATGGCTGCCCGTTGTTCTGCCGTCAACGTCAGAGCGGTGGTGCCATCTTGTCCGATAGCACTGACAGATTTGGTGGATTTAGTCGCCGTTGGTGTATCAGATAGATCCACATCAGTAAAGGTGATACTGCCACTGTCCGCGACGCTTGTGCCCTCTGTGATAGTACCCATAACATCCACTGCCTGAATGTCTGGCGCATCATTAAAACCATGAATGGTAATTTCAATCTCAGTAGTTGCTGTTGCGCCATTACTGTCTTCTGCTTCAATCACGTATGTAAGAACAAGGCTTTCATTACCCGCTAAAGCACTAAAAGCCTTGGCATCAGCACTAAAGTTCCAATCTACCGTTGTTGTACTTGTTTCAGAATCAAGCGCATTCTCATTCGCTATTACCAACATACCTTCATATGCTACTGCTTCATCATCAGATAGGGTAACAGCATCACTGCCCTCTGTTTTCTGTACCGCTGTCACAGAAGAGACCGATAAGGTAACACTGTCTGAGGTATCTGAATCAGTAACGATAAAATCACTGTCTAAGGTTAATGATGAGCCATCAGAAAGTAGTTCATAACTACTGCTTGATAATCTTGCCGAATAGTCTAATGCCCTAGGAATAATTTCTTGCACCCAGTCATTTGAATTATTGCTGCCAGTCTCAACATCATTTCCATATTGGGTCGCGGTATCGGTAAACCCTGTACCAGATACACCACTATCATAAAAATCATATCCTAAGAAAATAATAGTACCCGCACCATACTCTATGGTCGCTACAGTGGCATTATCATCGGTACCATAAATAGCAGTAAAACCTTCTACCGTACCTCTGCCAATCGAATCTGTGGCACTAGGACGATTTAATGAGGTTGGCCCCCCTTCAAATGGTGTACCTGACGCGTTGTCTTCATTTAAACTCCAACTCGATCCGTACTGAGAAGTTAAATCCCAACCAAAAATATTATTTAAGAAGCTTACATCATCAGAGCCATATGTACCTGTCATCATGATGACACCGCCATTACTTACCCAACTTTTAATTATCGACTGCGCACTATCGGGTAAAAAAGCGTCTGAATCTGGGTCCTCATGTTCCATATCTGTCATGAAAAAGAAACCACTTTCATTTAACT
Organism: Marinomonas balearica; assembly: GCF_004362145.1. Taxonomy (GTDB): domain Bacteria; phylum Pseudomonadota; class Gammaproteobacteria; order Pseudomonadales; family Marinomonadaceae; genus Marinomonas; species Marinomonas balearica. The sequence goes on along the minus strand of NZ_SNXC01000015.1, from coordinate 327,468 downwards.
TATCTTCAAAATCATCATCGGTAAAGTTCTGAATGGAAGTATCTAAAGTATATGCACCGCCATCATTAATCTCCGACTGAATGATACTGGCCAAATTAGCATTTTCAGTTTCTTCACCTGGATCTAGATCATAGCCGTTTAGATTTGGGTAGCTAAACACTGATATCTGAGTTGGTGCAGCACCAGCACCTGATCCAGCACTGAATATAGGTGCGTTGTTGTCAGATAGGGTTAGTTCATAAACGTCACTTTCAATGTTATCGCTATTTATCACGCCAATGCTTTTTTCAAGCTCCCAATCCCCTCCCAATAAAGCTGAACCAGTCAAGTCATCAGAAGCCGCCACATCCGCCCCTGTTATTAGAGAAAGCTGCTCAATAAAGCGTTGATCATCACCTTGGCTTACTTCGCAGCCATATAATAAAAGATCACCCTTTTCATTAAGACTGTTACCTAACAGCCTTAACTCGTCACTATAACTTGTTATCGATTCGGAGTTTAAAGTGGCGCTACCGAGATCAATTTGCCCTTCACTACCATGTGACAAGATATGAATTGCATCATATCCAGAATGGGTGTCAGCCCACATAGCTATTTGTGCTAAGCCATCTTGGTTGCCATCAATTAGTTGGACTTCAATACCCTCATCAATACTCTCAATAAGGGTTTGATAATTTTCAATATTGCTATCGATAAAAACGACTTCTTTACGTCCATTATTAAGACTTACATCGACTGCTCTCACTTCTGTAGGAGCTAACGCTTTATCATCTGTCTCACTGGAATTTTGATCTTCGATACTTTGTAATTGCGTATCCGTCAATACATCCACGGCCGTCGCAACAGCAGCACCATCTAGCAATAAACGAGGCTCAAGGGCTGAAATCAGTGGCTTACGTGCTGGTTTAATTTTGCTTTGATATTTTTTCATATTAGTCCCCTGAACATTCAATAAGTCCATTTATTAATAACGCTAAATTAGATAGATTTTAAAACTCGGTGATGACACTCATTCCAGGTAACACCTTGTCTGGTAAATTTGCAATCTGTGCTCGTAATTGCAATGTTTGACTGGTTGGATCGATGCTAGGGCCAATTTGACTCACTTTTGCTAACAAGAATTGCCCTGTTTCTTCTACTTCCAACTGAATATCTTGATCAATTGATAACCAAGACATCCAACTTGAAGGCACAATGATCTCTGCCTCTAACTGATTCCGATTGACAATATTCAATACCGTTTGCTGCTGCTGAACAATTTCAAAGGTTTGAACATCAAGCTGTTCGACAACCCCATCAAAAGGCGCATAAATAGAGCAACGCTCAACATTGAGTTCAGAAATACGCAGTTCAGCTTGAACTTTTTTAAATTCGGACTCAGCAATCGCAACATCTAAAGTACCAATAGAACGAAGTTTATTTAGCTGCTGACTATTATCTAAACGGACTTTCGCCACATTAGTTTCTGCTGCAATTTTATCCCTTTGTGCTTCGTATAAACGACAATCTAATGCTACCAGTAGATCCCCCTTATTGAAGGCTTCTCCCATTGTTTTAGAGATAGTAACCACTCTGGCAGACAGCTCACTAGATAAGGTCGCCTTATGACTCGCAATCAACAAACCGCGAGCACGACCTTCTGCAAAACTGACACTGGCAGCACAACCTAAGCACAATAGGATAAAAAATCGCATCATTTTCGTTAACCTTCTAGCTCAGCAGCTTTCTCCGCTTTAGCAGCAGATAACACCTCGTCTTCTGATACAAGCTGAATATCGCCTTGCTCCCAATGGCTAAACATAGCTTCAAAAGCATTAGATAATTGAGCTAAATCCATACGGCCAAAACCAGACGGCAACGGGTCGACACCAATAGAGACTAAGATTCTTCCAAAATGATTTTGCAGGTCAGCATAAGCAACATCTCGTCGCAGTTCCGCTAACAAGGTATTGAGCTCTTCACGAATAACCGTTAATTCACCTATATTATTGCTTTCTTTACTAGAGATGACTTGCTCATGAATACGTTGAGCAACATCTAGATAGTCGATAGATAAACCATAGGTTTCTTTAGATTCTAAGAACTGAATGTTAGCAATATGAACCTGTGAAATGACAGCCATTGATGTCGCTAACGCCTGCTGTTTTGTTGCCGCTAACTTAAGACTATTGAGCTGTTTAATTTTGCCATAGCGGAACACATTCATCAGATTCCAATTAACGCCTGCACCAACCGAGGTCCAATCGTTATATTTTAAGTAATCCGAATTATTATAATAAACCCCGGCATTTAGGCTAAGGCTTGGGAATAATGTCAAAAATGCAGAATCTACATCTTCCTTTGTAATGCGCTCTTGATACTGAGCTTCTATTAACTCTGGTCGCTGAACCAAAGCAGTTCTCTCCATATCTTCAACAGCCAAATTCATTACAGGCTCTTTAAATTGGGGACGACTTACATCAGCGAGCTCAAATTTTTGAGAAGGGTTAAGACCCATTAACGTAGCAAGCTCTGATTTCGCTGGAATAAGATCTTTACGTAATTCTTGCAAAGTACGTAGTGCTTCTAATAGGGATCTCTGGTAACTCAGAGCTTCCATAGGAGATTGGATTCGCATCTTTTCAATACGAGATGAATCAGATAAAGCCGATCTTACTTTAGCAATTAAAGGATCAATTTTATTAAGTGAACGTTCAGATGAAACCGCCCTATAATAAGCGTTTCTCGCTTGCTGCATTATAGTATGAACCACTTTTCGCTCTCGCTCTTTGGCTATCAAAAAACGATCAGCTTGTTGCTTATTACGGTAATAAGACAAACCAAAATCTAAAGTATCCCATGTAGCCCCAATACTGGCATTCAGATTACTTTTATCTTCAGAAACAGAGTAGCTTGGATTTTCTCCTAAAGATGTAGCACTTCCACCAGAGTAACTAACAGAAGCAGACGCATCATATTCACTGCGCTTAGAATAACCTGCCTTCACAGCCAATTCTGGCAGCATATCAAATTGGTCAACTGCAAGTTGCCCCTGAGAAACCACTGCTTCAAATGCTTTTAATCTGGCATCACGGTTATGTTTAATAATACGGGCAAAAGCATCATTTAAGTCGATAGGCTCAATTATAGGCGCGAAGTCGAGTGCCAATAGCTCACTATTATCAAAGGCATTAGACATTACCTGCTGATCGGTAAGACGATTAGGTGTTACAGAACAAGCCGTCAATGCAACCGAGACAGACACAGCAACAGCTGCTTTGCCAAAAAAAGGGCTTAAAGCCATGACATTTCCTTATCTAAAATTAATTGGATTGGACAATAAAAGAAGAGAGATCGAATTCAAGTTCAACTCTACGATTGGGGGCGTAATAGGCGATAATTTCAGTTTTTGTTAGCTCACCCATAGCACTAATTTCAGGAACTTTTGGAGATGTTTCGCCATGGCCGACTATATGAATTTGATTGCGAAGCACACCTGCTTCGAGTAGCAGACTCTCAACACTTTGAGAACGTAATTTCGATAATTTCCGATTGTAATCTTGGCTGCCAAATTGATCCGCATAGCCATGAAGAGTAACACCTGAGTGTCGATTCAATAACAAGAAGTCAATGGCTTTCGAAAGGTCCTCTTGTCTTAATAATTGCCATTGGTCAAAACCAAACAATAGAGGCTCAATATCAGGGATAACGACAGGTATCTCATCAATAGCCGTGACACCAGACTGACTATCAACCAACTGAACAACAAGCCCATCAACTTTTCGTGGCCCTAAACCAGGACTGCATCTAGTATATTCAGAACTACAGTCTAACGACAAATTGCCAGGTTCAAAATCAGAAACACTACAGGCAGACAGTAAAATAGAGAGGGGAATGATTGGTATTATCTTTTGAGTACAACAGAACATTTTTATTCTTCACTTACGATATACAAATTTATACAGTTTGATTATTTTGGGAAAAATAACGCGAAAATGTTTTATAAAAATATTCATTTTTAAAAACAAACATGAATACATTTACGGTTAATTTACCATACATTACAAATGGATGATACAACACTTTCGTTATATCATTGTTTCAATTGATGAAATTCAATTATATCTCTTAATAAGCCTAGACATTTCAGAGACTATTAGACACCTATTCAAATCAAATCTAGCTTATCAAGAGGTGTTTTATGAAACCCATAACGTTACCCTGAAGAACTCAAAAACGAAGCGGTTAAAGAAGCCGTTATCTGATCGGTTGATTAAAGATCTGAGACTGTTAGTGCGAATACGAGAATGTCACATTGCTAGCGGTGGAACCTATAGCAACCGATGGATACACCGCAACTTCCGTGATGAAGGAGAACCCTGTAGTCCACATCCTGTTGCCAGGATCATGCGCAATAACAACATTAAGGCTCAGATTGGCTATAAAGGTCGTCACATCCAAGGGTGCAAGGTCGGCACGATTGCTGATAACATCTTGAAGCATCAGCTTAACCCTGACTCTCCTAATAAAGCGTGGGTAAGTGGTATCACCTACCTCAAAACCCACGAAGGATTACCACATGAAGTATTAGTACACTGTGATCAGGGAAGCTAATACGCGAGCAATGACTATCTCGCTTTTATGGCAGTTCATAACTTGATTTCTTCAATGAGTCGCCGAAGGAGTTGTCATGATAACGCGGTGGCAGAAAGCTTTTTTTCCACCTTCAAGAAGCCATTAACAAAACGAAAGATCTATTCGGCAAGAAAGATGTGAAAGGGAGAGAGATTTAGTTTTATTGAGATATTATACAATCCGATAAAACGCCATTATCATAAAGGCGGCGTGTTCTCGGCAAAGTTCGAAGAAATGTATTTTTTAAAAGAAACTACTTTCTATAAAACTATAGGAAGCCCAAAAAGGCCCCTAGCCCTAAGTAGGTAAGTATTTAATACTTAATACATCCCAAGTTATATCACCACCCGGTGCTCGTACTAAAATTTCATCATCCACTTGTTTCCCTAGACAGGCTCTCGCCATTGGAGAGTCGATAGAAATGTAATCATTTCTATCGTAAATTTCTTCCGAGCCAACAATGCGGAATTTAAGCTCTTTCTCATCCTCATTTCCCAAGGTTACCCAAGCACCAAAAAAGATTTTTCCATCTTGCTGCGGATGGTAATCTACAATTTTAATACCATCTAAAGTTTTTCGAAGAAAACGTACTCGACGATCAATTTCACGGAGCCGACGCTTATTATATTGGTAATCTGCATTTTCAGATCTATCACCAAGACCTGCAGCCCAAGTAACAATTTTGGTAATCTCAGGACGCTCCTTACGCCATAAAAAATCAATTTCATCCTTGAGCTTTTGATAACCTTCACGAGTAATGAGCTTTGTGCGCATTTTAAATTCCTACTAACCGTACTATCTAAAATGTTGAGTTGGTGACTGAGAAGCACAAAAATGGATTAACGGAGCATATAAGATTAGATAAAGTCTTCCTACTCCTAAAACGAATAGAAGGGAGACTTACTGGGCAACATAAATCTATTGAACAAATACCTACTTTAGGTGCCTTTCTATCGATTAATAATGCGTTTTCTAATAACTCCCAAATTCCAAAAAGCATCAATTGTACAACAAACGAAAACGCTCGACCTAAGCCGAGCGTTGCAACCCTTTAACTGTGTGTAAAGGGTTCAGTCAATTTTATTAGCTACAACTAATTAGCAGACAGCTAGTCTGCTTTTGTAACATGCACGTCCATTTGAGGATATGGAATGCCGACGCCATTTTCATCAAATGTGTACTTAATTTTTTCTAGCAAATCCGCTCTTACGCCCCAGTAATCTTCAGATTTCACCCAAGGGCGAACATTGAAGTTTACAGAGCTGTCTGCCAGTTCGCCAACAGCGATCACATAAGCCGGATCTTTAAGAACTCGATCCTCTGAGTTTAAAATGCCTTCTAACAACTCTTTTGCCAACCTGATATCTGCGTCATAACTGATGCCTATTACCAGATCCAAACGGCGTGTCGCTTCTCGTGAAAAGTTCACGATGCTGCCACCCATAATACTGGAGTTTGGAATGATAACTACGCGGTTATCCGGTGTTTTTAACTCTGTGTGAAATAACTCGATGCGATCCACAACACCCATCTGACCCGCTGCTTCTATAAAATCACCAGCGCGGAAAGGACGCAGCATAATAATCAGCACGCCTGAGGCAAAGTTAGACAAAGATCCTTGCAAAGCCAAGCCAACGGCTAAACCTGCTGCACCTAAGATGGCAATAAACGACGTCGTTTGAACCCCAACCTGACCTAACGCCATTAGAGTCGATGCCGCAAAAATCAGCGCATATATAATACTTGCCGTGAACCCAGCAACCGCTTTGTCCACATTGGACTTAAGCATTCGACGTTCACACCATTTTGAAATTTTCTTCGCTAAAAAACGACCAACAAAGAAAATGACGATGCCTGCAGCTAGACCAATCGCCATATCGACGATCCACGGCGCCCACTGCGAGCCTTGATCCAGCAAATCATTTAGATCATTCATTAAAGGTTCGCTCCCATATTTTTGAACTTCTGAATAAACTAAGGAAAGTTATATCGAATCGCTACATTGACCTTAAGCTTGATAATTGGCTTTATGTCGCCACTCATCTAACAAAGCAGTAAGTTGTTTGATTCCTTCTTCTGAAAAGGCAACACACGGCCGTCCCTCAAATAACTTCGTTCCTCGACAAAATGCCTCATCAATCTCGGCACATTTCTCCCGAAGAGCTTCAACCTGTTCATCAGTTCGAACGCCCATTCCGATAAAAATATGCCAATCATGTTCAGGCAACCTACCTTTTACAGCAAGATCGAGTAAACAAATACACTTTTGATGTTCAATAATGTAATAAGGCACGCGCTCTTTAAAACGTATAAAGAATATCAGTAGCCCGCACAAGAGACTAAAACATAAACCGACCGATAACAAAATCTGCCAAAACACCGTTATTTACTCTAACGGAAATGCCAGCAAATCGGTTCGAGCTGTTTCTAATGTGGACTTATATTTGGCTTCTACTGAATCCATTTCCTTCAAAAAACTCATACGAGCTTTGACAGGGAGATCGCTCCATTGCTGATGTGTTGGAATGTGCTGAGTTTCTGCTTCAACGGAATAAAAAGCATTGATTGTTTCGTGCTCTGAAAGGTCAATACTCAGTTGATCCAGTAGATTTTTAATCCGGATACTTGCCTCAATCCAAGTTAAGTTCTCATCACTTTCCAATGCTTGAAGAATAACCTTAACGCTCTCTACCCGTTTCGCACGTTCTTCAGCCAAACGTTTTTCGCCCTCAGCAATCTTTTCTTCCCTGAGTTTGTTTTTCTTTAATTGACGGACAATAAAACCCAATGACACTACGATAACAATGACCGAAACGGCCAAAGCGACAATAAACGATACAGTTGACATACTTCCTCTTAGATATTTGCGTTAGCCTCAATACACACGCTTTACGTTCGGCATTACTTGAGCAATGAGGCTAGTTGTTCATATATTTTTGGCGTTGAGACGAGCAAACAGTCTCCATTTAGCGCTTCTGGCCACTCTTTGCGAATATCACCGAAGTGACCAATAGAGGCGCCAGCTTCTTCCGCGATAATGGCGCCTGCGGCCATGTCCCAAGGCTTTACGCTTTCGTAGTAGGCATCCATGAAACCATGAGCAACCGCACACAGATCCAATGCAGCGGAGCCATTGCGACGAACATCCTGACAGTGTTCAAGTATCCGCCCTACTTTCGGAACGAGCTCGGTAAGCGTTTCTTTTCGATAAGGAAAACCCGTTGCCACAAGAGCATTACGTAGGTTTTCTTGATTAGAAACACTTATTTTTTCATCATTACAATACGCACCAGATCCTAAAACAGCCCAGTATGTTTGACCTAAGAATGGCGCTTCAACAACACCAAGCTGTCTTTTGCCATTTATATACAAACCGATACTAACTGCAACATGAGGCAAACCATGTGCAAAATTGACGGTGCCATCAATCGGGTCAATCACCCAGACAGGCGCGCTATTCTCCCCACAAATCAACAAATCTGGCGTCGATTCTTCAGAGAATATGTCATGTTCAGGGTATTGTTCTCTGATTTGTGAACACAAATAGTCATCTACAGCGATATCCACACTGGTAACGAGTTCGTGTCCAGATTTATAGTCACTCTCAAAGGTTGAGGATTGTCTTGCCTCTAGCATCATCACCCCGGCGTGGTGCGCTAGCTTTTTCGCAAAAACTAAATATTCAGCCAGCGCAGCCATTACTCGATAACGCCTTTAAGCCAAGCCGATATATCGCCGATCTGAGCAGGACAAACCGAATGAGGCATTGGATAGCTCTGATACGATGTATCAAACCCTTTGTCTGTCAAAATTGCTTTGGCACGAGCTCCAAGCGTTGGCTCAACAACGGGATCGTAAGATCCGTGATGAATGAGAAAAGGCGTTGTGTGATTCGCAACCGTATTTGCCTCAGGAACGCTCTCAAAATCCGCTAAATAAGTAGACAACGCCATTACGCCAGCAAATTTATGTTTTGACGTTAATGCCATTTGATATGCAATCACCCCGCCTTGAGAAAAGCCCGCTATGATGATCTTGTCTGACGTAATACCTTGTGCAATTTGCTCCTCGACCAAGGCTGAGATCTGCTCACAAGATTCATCAATATTTGCCATATCCACCTTACGATCTAAATCCATTTCTAGAATGTCGTACCATGCGCGCATTTCCATCCCGCCGTTTATCGTTACAGGTCGGATAGGAGCATGAGGAAAAACAAATCGAACAGAGGCATTATCTAAACCAAGAGAAGGAACAACCCCTTTAAAATCATTGCCGTCAGCTCCCAGTCCATGCAACCAAATAACCGCATGAGTGGGGTTTTCATTCGTTTCTACGTAGATTGCTTCAAGCGAGCCAGCCATAGGTATATTCTCCAACAGGTCGTTAAGACGAGTAACAAATGCAACATTCGCTTAACAAAAAAATAGACTATCAATTATCGTGATAGCCTATCATATTAAAGAAGCAACGAATAACCTGAAATAGAGTTCACCAATCGCATTACTGCCTCGCGAAATCCCCTAGATCAATGCTCTATAGGGTAATCCCACTTCACGACTTTTTGAGATTCATCGAGTGTAAAAACAACATCTGCACGTCCCGCCATACTTGATAACATAAATCGGGTGAGCCGCTCATAATGCTGCATAAACGCTTTTAATTCTTCGCTCGACATGACCTTTATATCCAAAGTATCAAGAATACCACCATGAATATCGTACAAATGGTTTTCCAAGGTTCTTTCCTGTTTGTTTCGCCAGTCATAAACCACGTCGTAATTTGGCGCTTGCATCCAAAGTAAAATATCAATGTGCTCAAACAGAGACCGGTAATCGTGCTTAAGGTGTTCATTAACACAGTTTCGCCACTGCGCACTGGAATCATTCTTTTCTTCAAGAAGGTTCATCGGTTCTTGCAATGTTTTTTTAGGCATTTCACTTGCACCTACACACCAACCTTCAAAAAACACAACGTCAACGGGTCCCTCCACTTGAGTCCAGCGATGAACAGGCTTACGGTCGTCCATCGATTTGTCGAACGCGGGTAAAAACATCACTTCGCCGTCTTTCAGATCTTTTAACCGCTGAATAATCGTATCAGCCAGCACTACGTCATGCGTTCCGGGCACACCTCGTACCGAAAACAAAGGATGGACTTCATTCGAATATTTCATGCGATCAGAATGAGTGAGATAAAGATCATCCAAACTCAGAACAACGGCATTTAGATCAAACCCCTTTCTTAATATATGACTCACAACAGTACAAAACGTTGTTTTGCCGCATCCTTGAGCACCAGACATGCCCAAGATTAGCGGTCCAATATTCGGTCTAGAGCGTTCACTTACCCAGTCTGCAAAGGGTATAAATAGATCGTCCATTCTGTCAGCAAGAGATTCATCTGCGTACAGGCTTTTTAATGTTTGCTCCACATCAAACCTGAGCCGCTGCGAAAGTGACCCAGGGGTACTTCTTGCTAATTCAGTTTTTAATTCACTCGACGTTCTCATAGTCAGCCACCTATTGAGTGTGCTGCCGTGTCATTCAGCAGTCATTATAGATTTGCGCTTTCGAGCAGCAATACGTGCCTACTTGCAACAACCACCGCCGGATATTCTGCGCCATGCCCTTTTTCAATATAGAAGACAGGTTACTAACGAACAAAATATAGACAGTTATTTTTTATTAATGGAGCGATACTAAAAGTCACTTAGCACATAATCGAGAGAAGACAATTTAAGAAAATAACGAAAGTTGATTGGATATTGGCGCAGTAAGACGATACCCGACACCGATCAAGCGCACGGGTTTATTGTGTCTTGAATATGCCTCATTCAGTAATTCAAAAAACACGAAATCGTCTAACTTTCCTGATATAGGCCTTTCTATGGTTGTCTGAGAAAAATCACTAAACTTCAATTTTAGGTAGTATTTTCGGATATTTTGAAGACATTGCTTTTTTTTCACTCTGATTTTGAGCTCTTCTATTATGTTCGGAAGCTGCTGAATACATTGTTCAGTGCCTTCTAAATCAAAAGCGAAAGTATGTTCAACGGATAGGCTTTTTCGATCTCGTGATACTTGAACCGGCCGTTCGTCTATTCCCTTTGAAAACTGCTGAAGACGATAGGCCATACTGCCGAAAGACTTTAATAGCTGATCAAACGAAATATTTTTAAGGTCTCCACAGGTCTCTACGCCCATTACGCTCAGTTTTTCTTGAGCAACCTTTCCGACGCCTGATACTCGAGCCACGGGAATATCGGTCACAAATGCCTGAACCTCAGATGGCGAAACTGTTTTTATGCCGTTAGGCTTATTCCAATCACTTGCGACCTTGGCTATAAACTTATTTGTCGCGACACCTGCCGATACCGTAATACCGGTTTCGTTTTCGATTCTTTGCCTGATCTCTTGAGCAATAAGCGTCGCACTACCGCCAAATGCGCCGCTCTCTGAAACGTCTAAATAGGCCTCATCCAGCGAAAGAGGTTCAATAATGTCAGTATAATCTCGAAATATGGCGTGCATCTGTCGAGAGACTTCCTGATACTTTGACATGTTACCCGGAATTATAAGCAGATCAGGACATAATCGTTTTGCAACGGAGCTGGGCATGGCAGAGCGAACACCAAACTCTCTCGCTTTATAATTTGCAGTAGCAAGCACTCCGCGAGAATTAGACGGCCCGCCAATTGCTAATGGAACATTACACAAACTTGGGTCGTCTCGCATTTCGACTGCCGCATAAAAGCAATCGGCATCGATGTGAATGATTTTACGCATTAAACACCCCAAGACTGTACATACAACCAGTATAATACACTCAATGCGCCTATGTTGACGATGAATAGACGAATTTCTGAGTCAAAAAGTGCAAATCTTCTTCAAGAACTACCTTAAAAATCCGTAAAATTAGTAGATAATGCATTATTAGGATACTTCAGGAGCATTGAGCGTGAGAGTCTTCTCAATAAACACAATAATTAGCGTAACAATGGCCGTATTTTTAAGTGGCTGCACTTACAATCACTATTATCAGAATAAAACTGAAATGGTTCCTACGCCAAATTCTGATACAGCGATGGAAAAAAATGCCACAATAGTGGCTAAGCCTAAACAAAAGCTAAAAATTTACAGAGTTCATTAAGAAACCCCAAACGCGTTCTATGTGCTTGAAGTATATAACGCATGATAAGGTAATCTCTGTCGGCGAAAATTGACCAATTTATGAAAAACATGATTTCAAACATCGTAGTGCACTACTTGGAGATACAACATGTCTGTTTTTAAACAACTGCCTTTTCTTGCAATCGCTTCTATTGTGTTATCAGCCTGCAGCGGCGGCCCTGTTTTATCTCCTGAATGTACGTCCGTTTCACCTTGTAATAACAGTATTTCAAATATCACTACAGGTGAAGAAAAAGACATCGAAATCATTGACGTCATTCCTCGTGACCCTATCATTGTTAACGCAACAGGCTACTCTGCTCCAATCAGCCGAAAAAACCTGTCTAAGTCTCAGGCTCGATTAATGTCCTTGCGCGGCTCAAAACTGGACGCTTATCGAAATTTAGCGGAACGCGTTTACGGTTTAAAAATTGACGGCACCAGCTCCATAACCAATATGATGGCAACGCATGATGAATTGCGTACTTATGTCGATGCTTATTTAGTGGGTGCGAAAGTTGTTTCACAACGGGAATTGGAAGATGGCACATTCGAAACGGTTGTAGAAATGGCGTTACAAGAAAATTTTCGACAATGCGTTAGCTCTCCAAGCTCCATCTTGAGCAACCCTGCGTGCCAAGTTCGCCCTAGCTACAAAACATCGAGTGCAACGCAAAACCGCGGAACAAACACAGCCACTAGCTTATATACGGTAGAGTAAAAAGGACGTTCGTATGCGCTCTTTGCAGAAAACAGTTGTCACTTTCGCGATTATTATTACGACCTGTATGCTCACGGCAGCAAATGTATTTGCGACCACGATTCAGGCGCGAGGCGATGCGATAATCTACGATAATGACATTACAGATGCGCGCTACCGAGCCACGGAACAAGCGATAAAACAAGCGACTTTGCAAGCGAGTTCCAGGTTATCCGTCACTGAATCACTAACCAATGGTCAGATTTCCAGCAAACTAAGGCTTCAAGCCGCAGGCAAAACACAAAACACTCGAATTCTGTCTGAATCTGTTGATGACAACCTTCTTTCTCTGCTGGTTGAAGTCGATATTACACCTGAATCCATGTGTGATAACGGTGCTTCTAATTTATATAAAAAGTCCGTCGCCATCACCAGCTTTGAATTGCAAGTTCCTCAACAGGCAAGGTTAGGGGCTTTATATAATATTTCCCGCGAACTGCCAAAAAGTCTCGTACAAGAAATCAATCATCAAGGGTATTTAAAAGCACTGTCTGCAACGAATATCTCTGTCTACCCAGATTTAATAAATGCGCCTACCTCAACAAACTACGATGGTTCGCTAACAAACATCACTCGCTTAGGCGAGGATCTTGGCGTGCAATACGTCATCAGCGGTGTCATTCGAGATATTGGTGAAACCTACCCTAAACACCCAAACCAAAAAACACCAATCAACAACTTGTTAAGTTGGGCTAAAAAAGAAGATCAACAACGTAAAATGGTGTTAGATCTCTACGTTTATGACGGTTTTAGTGGTGCTCTGATCTTTGAACATCATTATGATGAATCGGGCGAATGGGATACTGACGAAGCAGACAAAGTTAGGTTTGGCTCTGGAAAATTTTGGTCGCTTAACTATGGAAAAGTGGTTGCTCAAGTACTTAGAGACAGCTCTCTCGACACGAGCGATCAATTACGCTGCCAACCTTTTGTTGCGAATATTTTCCGCACGGAAGGAAACCTAATACACCTTTCGGCGGGGTCGTTAGCCGGCATAAAAAAAGGCGATCAATTCCGTGTTTATCGTCGATACGAAATTTACAACCAGCTGCAAAATACGCAAACTCAGCTCAATAATGCAAATATTAACGTGACAATTACTCAAGTTCAGCCTAATTTTGCGATCGGAGAACTGTCCGTTGATGCTAAGATTTTGAATGTTCAACAACAAGATGTTGTTATCGCATGGTAAATCACTACAATCATGCTTTATATATTATAAGAACCGACAAAAGCGACTCAAAGCTTAGGAATATAGATGAATAACGAACTACTGCACCACTTAGAACAGAGAATAAACAACGCTGTTGAAGAAATCTCCTCTCTGCGTCAGAAAGTATCTGAACTTGAAATGAAAAACTATGAACTGTCCGAAGAAAAAGAAGAACTTCGCGCAGGCCTGACTCAAAAATCGGAACAGCAAACAAGTTGGGAGTCTTCTCTTAACCAAATGCTTGACCGCTTGAACCAGTTGGATAAGTAATATGAAGCAGTTTGTTGCAGCAGCATTGTTATTTGGCGCATCAGGCGCGATGTCAGCTTCAGGGCAATTCGCAAGTCTAGTAACTTATGAATACGTTTTTAGCAAACCTTCTACTGCAACAGGCACGACTTCAGGTGTGTTAAATACGTCGATCGAATACACTTACCCTAGAAGTTTATCACTCTATGGCGGTGCAACGTTTATACTCAGAGACAGCTACGAAAGCAGCATAAATCTGGGAGCACGTTTATACACATCCACTCCCTTGTTCCATTGGGGAAAAAACAAACCAATATGGAGTTATATTGGTGTTGGAGCCTATCTTGTTGATAATCTAGCATACTTCCCAGAAGCTGGACTGCGTATTGCTACATCGGATAACACACGTATGGATGTGTTCTTCAAGGTGTATAATAGCAGTGATACCGCATATGATAGACACGCTACCCTAGGTGTTGGGCTAACATTCTAAATAGGATGAAAATGTTTTATTTAGCGCTGGTAAGTCTGGCGATATATGCGGGAATTGACTGGTGGGTGTCGGAGGATTTTGGATTCGATGAGCCCAATGCGCATTTTTTAGAAGAGATGACAGGTAGAGCAAATACGCCCTATGTCCCTCTAACACCATTAAAGTAAACGGTTAATTGCAAAATGTCATATTTGTGGCCGCGCACATTACCGATTAGGTTTGTTTTTATATGGAAACATTAATCGCCAAACTTGAAGGCAAAATAACGGAGCTTGTGCGAGAGCTTGAATTAGCCCAAGAAGAAATACGGCAATTAAAAGAAGAAGGTATTACCTCAACACCTTCTTCTGCGGCACAACAAAGTGCTTCGCTCGATTTATTGTCTGGCATGACAAAACGTTCGACCGAAGACCAACTAAAGTTGTACATTGAGGATTCGTTAGATCTTTTAGCGCCACAACAAGAAATCAGAGAAATAGGCACAGACATTCGTCCTGAAGACTCCGGTTCCCCGAGTGACGATTCAAAGAATCAATTAAGCTTCGATCTACATTTACTTGAGCAGGCTGAGCAATCAGACCTATCAAACAAGATAAATCATTTACAGACAGATCTCATGACTACAGAAAACCCAGAGCTAGAACGCGCTACGGAAACAACAGACGACACAACGACTGAAACATTAGATAATTCGACAGCGCCTTCTGATCAGGAAGCTGCCAAGGATGTTTCAACTTTGACACCAGAGCAAAAAAAGCGTCAAAAGAATCAAAAAAATAACCGTCGTTTAATCAAAATGCTTGAAGATCGATACCCGAAAGCATTCGACTGGAACAATCCAAAGCCGCTTAAAGTGGGCATTGATAAAGACATGGAGCTTGATGAACAGTTTAACGCAAGTAAGCAGAAACGCGCACTTGCCGCCTACACACGTTCTGATCGCTATAAAAAGTGTTTGCTGTCTGGTCAGCCTAGATTTGATCTAGAAGGCGTTGCCGTCAGTGATGAGCCTGCTTTACCTGAAGCTGCTCGCCCTAAGAAAGCCGCGCCAAACAAGCCGATGCCAAAATCCAAAAAATCTTATGGAAAAGAGAATAACGGCTCCTCACAAAGTAAACATAAAGCTAAGCCTTCTCGCCCAGCACCAAAAGCGAAGCAAGAAGACGAAATTTACAACAAAATGTCTGCTGAAGAACGTATGAAAGCAAAACTTGAAAAGCTTTTATCACGTTAATTTGTTTTTGTTGAAAAAATAACTTTACAGCAAGAACCGGCGTATGTATTATACGCCGCGCTGCTGTGGAGGGGTTCCCGAGTGGCCAAAGGGAGCAGATTGTAAATCTGCCACGAAAGTTTCGGTGGTTCGAATCCACCTCCCTCCACCATTTCTCTTTTTTCTCTCGTAATTTCTAATTATCTCTTTTTGTTATCAAAACTACTGGCTAAGATATACTGTTTAGGACTTTTCTATTCAGACAACAGGTAGTTTCCGCATGCTTACCATTGGGATCGACAAACACCCCAAACCACACACGCAAGCTCAGTACATATTGTTGTACGAAAATCAGGTAATAATCTCTGACGATCAGTTTCTATTTTCGCTTGAGGATTTCCAACCAGACAACAAGACAAGTCCGGTTTTCTGCGGAACATGGCAAGACAATGATGTCTTTGTCTGCCTTCTAGGAAAAAAACCAGCGGGGCTCGATTCCATTTCATTACGAGATCTTCTTCTACGTGAGACCGAAAGTAACTTCTTAATATTAAGCCGCGCACAACAACTTGCTCATTGGAACCGCGATCATCAGTTTTGTGGCCGCTGCGGAACAAAGATGACAACCAAGCATGACAGCGAACACACTAAGATCTGTAGCTCATGCAACCTCAGGCATTATCCTAGAATTTCGCCCTGCATTATCGTATCCATACGCAAAGGAAATACTATCTTGCTTGCTCGCTCCCCTCATATGAAAGAAGGTATGTACAGTAACATTGCAGGCTTTGTTGAGGCAGGGGAACCTTTAGAAGAAGCGGTACACCGCGAAGTCTTTGAAGAAGTGGGTATTCGAGTTAAAAACATAGAATACGTAGGCTCACAACCTTGGTCATTTCCTCATCAGCTCATGGTCGGATTCTATGCAGAGTACGAAAGTGGCGAGATAACACCAGCAGAGGGGGAAATTGAAAGTGCCGATTGGTTCCCGATTTCCGATTTACCTTTAACGTCCAGCTTAGCGTCTATTTCAGGTCAACTTATTCATTCTCATTGCGCTAGAATTCAAGAGAACGAAAGTTACAACACCTTAACCGAGCACTAGAATTCAAACTTGGCGTGGTTAATCAAGTCGCGCCAAGTCACTATTCCCACAACGGCTTCGGTGTCGTCCACCACGGGCACGCAAGAAATACCCACTTTTAGCATCCAATTTACGACATCTTTGATTTCAGCATCCCCTTTCACTGTAATAGGCTGGCGCGTCATAATCTGATGAGCAGCACGGTTGAGCGTATCCAGATCTCTCGCTTGCTCATTCACTTTTCCTATAAATGGGCTCACTAGCCTCAATATGTCGCGGTCCGAAATAATACCGACTAATCGTCCGTCTTCTAGTACGGGTAGATGATGAAATCCTCGATTTTGCAGAATTGTTTTGACCTCTGGCAACCGAGCATCCATTTCAACACACACGACCTCTTTAACCATGACATCTTGCACTAACATGTGAACTCCTGTTTTGAGAAACATTTCGGCAAACAATTTCGACTATTTATCTTCCCTATACTTAAATATTAGCAGCAATTTTCAGGCTAAGTTTTCAAAATCGAGCCAAAAATCACGAAATAATCAAGTTTGGGGACTTTTGGAACCCTTTTTTCATAAAAAGTTGTACTTTCGTCCCAAGACATTAGCGTTAAAATCCGTATAATCAATTCAGAAGCTTAATTTAAAGCTTCGACTACCCCTATCAGAGTCTTATAAACTTAGTTTCTAAATCCATTAAGTAATTAACTTTATAAGAAATTGACGTTCTGAGGAGAGAAAGCATTTATAGGGGAGATATAAAATTATCTCTTTGCCAAAAGCCCCTTTGTGCTTCCTCTCATAGAAATTATTGGCTACAACACGGCGAAATGTAATGACCACAAATTCTGTAGATGTATTATTGGTCGGGGCGGGTGCGATGAGTACTACCCTTGGAGTGCTATTAAAAGAGCTTGACCCTACGATTTCAATTACCATGCTTGAGCGATTAGGTAACATTGCTCAAGAAAGTACCGATGGTTGGAATAACGCAGGAACTGGACACGCGGCATATTGCGAGCTCAACTATACATCGGAAAACGCAGACGGAACGATGAATATTGACAAGGCAGTCAACATCAATACTGCGTTTGAAGTAAGCCTTCAATTCTGGTCGTATTTGGTCAATAAAGGCCTTCTACCCTCCCCCAAAGAGTTTATAAATCGCGTTCCTCATTTGAGTTTTGTTTGGGGTGAAGATAACGTTAAAGCGCTGAAATCTCGTTACGAAGCAATGAGCGCCCATCCAGCCTTTAAAGAAATGAAATATTCAGAAGACATCGATACTCTTACTGAGTGGATGCCACTGATTATGCGTCAACGCACCAATACCGAAAAGCTAGCTGCGACTCGAATCGAACACGGCTCAGATGTTAACTTCGGCGCTATCGCTCGTAATATGACTAAACACCTTACGTCTCTGAGCGATTTTAATGTTGAACTGAATGCAAATGTTTCCGATCTGAAGCAACAAAAAGATGGATCGTGGGATGTTGAGTTCAACCAAAATGGTAAAAACAACAAAGTAAACGCAAAGTTTGTCTTCTTAGGGGCTGGTGGTGGCGCATTACCACTTTTGCAAAAGTCTGGTATTAAAGAAGCCAAAGGATACGGTGGCTTCCCTGTCAGTGGCCAATGGCTTGTCTGCGAGAAACCAGAACTAGTAGAACAACACTATGCCAAAGTATACGGCGCTGCACCAATTGGCGCTCCCCCAATGTCCGTTCCACACTTAGACACTCGAATTATCGACGGAAAACGTGCCATTCTATTTGGCCCATTTGCCGGATTCACTACGAAGTTCCTGAAAAATGGCTCTAAGCTAGACCTGTTTAAAAGTGTCCAAGCAGACAATTTAATCCCGATGTTAAGCGTCGGAAAGAACAATATGGACCTGACTAAATACCTAGTCAGCGAAGTTAAGCAATCGCACAGCGACCGTTGTGACTCTTTGCGCACGTTCTTCCCTGAAGCAAAAAATGAAGACTGGAAACTGGCATATGCCGGACAACGTGTTCAAATCATCAAGAAAACCGATGGCGGTGGTAAACTGGAATTCGGTACTGAAGCAATCACCTCTGAAGATGGCACACTAGCCGCTCTTCTTGGCGCATCGCCTGGTGCATCAACCACGGTTAACACCATGATTAAGATCTTAGAAAGCTGCTTTAAAGAGCGTATTTCTGGTTCAGAATGGCAAACTAAGATGAAAGAAATGGTTCCTTCTTATGGACAATCCTTGATTGAAAATAGCGATCTACTGCTTGAAGTGAGAAAACAGACACTAAATACACTTCAATTAGCCCCAGAGCAACCTCAAACTTAAGCTACCTTAATTAATAAAAAAGCCGAGAACACTCTCGGCTTTTTTATATTAAAACTCTTCTAAACACGCATCAAACTGCACAATCAAACAATATACGAGCTTCATTATGACAACCCACTTCTCAGAACGTGCCGACCAACTGACAGAGCAACTTCGCGCTATCGAACACGCAACTCAAGATAGCGACGAACTTTTCTACTGTGCCTACATCATGGGGCTTCTTGGTCTCCACAGCAGTGTTGAAGGCGATGCTTGCGTTACGTTTGATCAATACTTTTACGACGAGTTGCAAGCCACCATTTCCGCGGAAAACTTAACGGATCAAGATAAAAACGCGGTTAATCTTTTATGGGAAAAAGTAACGAATACGCCATCAGCAGACTAATGTATTTCTATTCACTCAAGTAGTTCCAAGTACAATGTTGAAATTTTTGGAAAAGAAAAAGTCGATTTGATAAATTCCGTCACCTTATTGTAAAGGCCGTTGCGAAAGCAATATTCCTGACCCAAAATCCAAATCATGCCTTGTGCTTTTAATTCGTTGAGACTCAAATGTGTACAGGTGAAGGCGTCACTTTGGTAAGTGATTATCCAATTAGAGGCTTTTTCAAAAAAATGTCATCAAATTGCGATAAAACGTTGTCTAATTACGATACGAAAGCACAAGGCAAATTACTAAACTTCTCTACGACCTCTTTTAGTAATACTGTTGAAATTCAACAATTCGCCCCAACTAAAAACCCTACGATGCTTCGAATATTGAAGTAACATCCACATAAGTCATGGAACTATTTTATGAAAAAAACGATTATTGCAGCACTTGTTATGTCGTCCGTTTCTTTTGCAAACGCAGAAACTACAACTGACCTAACCAGCAAAGAACAAAAGTTGGGATACGGAATCGGCGCAGCAGTAGGTGGTAATGTTGCTCAAACCTTCAATGAAACGGATATCGATATTGATGCATTTATTGCTGGATTCAAAGACATCTTCCAAGACAATGAACCTCAAATGAGCCAAGAAGAAGTTCAACAAGTTATCCAAGCATTCCAACAAGAAAAAATGGCTCAAGTTCAAGCAGAACAAGCACAATTAGCTGAAGAACAAAAAGCAAAGTCTGACGCTTGGTTAGCTGAAAAAGAAGCTGAAGAAGGTGTTGAGAAAACAGAATCTGGGCTACTGTATAAAGTCGTTACTCAAGGCGATGGTGATAAACCAGCCGCAGAAGACACTGTAAAAGTACACTATGCAGGCACGCTAATCGACGGCACTGAGTTCGACAGCTCTTACAAACGTGGCGAGCCAATCTCTTTCCCTCTTAACCAAGTTATCCCGGGCTGGACAGAAGGCTTACAACTTATGTCTGTAGGTTCTAAATACGAACTTTACATCCCTTCTGACCTTGCATACGGCCCAGGTGGCACAGGACCAATTCCAGCAAACTCTGCACTTAAGTTTGTTGTTGAACTATTAGATATCGAAAAAGCGGAAATTCCTGCAGAAGAAACGAAAGCAGAGTAAGAAGCGATAGAACGCTCTATAAATAAAACGTTCAAACGTCAAAAACCGGCCTCATTTGAGGCCGGTTTTTGTTTTATTCTCGTCTAAATGACGCTAGTTTCAGGGACTGCCACGTTAAGAGGCGCTATGTTATGATCTTCTATATTTAAAAGGAGTCAATTGATGCAGACAATACTAGTGACAGGTGGAGCAGGCTTTATTGGTAGCCATACATGCGTAGAACTACTAGAAAGAAACTATGAGGTCATAGTCGTTGATAATCTAATTAACTCAAATCAGGTATCGCTTGAACGAGTTCAACAAATTACTGGGAAATCTTTAACGTTCTACCCGTATGACCTTTTGAACAAGTCAGACATTAAAAAAGTGTTTTCCAAACATAACATAGATAGTGTGATCCACTTCGCTGGCTTAAAGGCTGTTGGAGAATCTACAAAAATACCACTCACTTACTATCATAACAACTTAACTGGTACACTCATGTTACTTGAGTGCATGCAAGAAGCTAACGTCTTTAATTTTGTATTTAGCTCATCAGCAACAGTCTATGGTGAAGATAACCCTATTCCATATATTGAGCACTTTCCTCTATCTTCAACGAGTCCCTATGGCCGTACAAAAGTAATGATAGAGCAATTTTTACAAGATAATTTTAATGCCGACCCGCGCTGGAACATATCGTTATTACGTTACTTTAACCCTGTGGGAGCACATCCAAGTGGACGAATTGGAGAAGACCCAAACGGTATCCCAAATAACTTAATGCCCTTCATCACTCAAGTTGCTGTCGGTAAAAGACAAAAGCTAAGCATTTTTGGAGGAGATTATCCAACGCAAGACGGAACTGGTGTCAGAGATTATATCCATGTTGTTGACCTTGCTAGAGGCCATATCAAAGCATTGGAAAAATTAAACCTACAAACAACCCCTTCCATTGAAGCTTATAACCTCGGCGCAGGAAAAGGTTACAGTGTCTTAGATGTAGTGAAAGCATTTGAAAAAGCGAGCGGTCAAACTATCGCTTACGAGATTGTACCGCGCCGCGCTGGAGATATTGCAGAATTCTATGCGGATGCAAATAAAGCGAAAGACAACCTAGACTGGTCAGTAGAACTGGACCTCAATGCAATGTGTCGCGACTCGTGGAACTGGCAAAGTAATAACCCCAACGGTTATAGTTCTTAGCCTGGACATAAAAGAGTAGGAGACGACCTCCTACTCTTTTGAATCTAAACCTCTCCTTTCTCTTCTCGCTCAGCCCACCTTGTAGCTGCCCAGAAAAAGACTATTGGAAATACATACATCATTACACCGATATTGTGACTAAACATCGATTGTGTTAACGCAAAATCCATATAACTCATCGGAACTAAAGCCCCGGCCATAGCGTAAGCTTTTACATTCCAGTTATCTTTGTATTCACGCATCTTTGCTAGGAATAAGCGAAGCGGAACAAGATAAACTGCCATTAATGCGAGAAAGCCGACAATCCCACGTAGACCCAAAGCATCAATATATTCATTATGGGCGTGAGAGAATTGAGCGGCAGGTCGCGCCATCTTTCCTTCATCCGCTAATTGCTTTTTTAGCTCCATACCACGGTATTCTCCCACACCTAATACTGGTGCAGTTGTAAACAAATACAAATTCGCTTTCCACATCTCAAACCTCAGGCCAACAGATGAATCTGGGTTTCCATCAATATAAGCTTGAACATTATGTACGGCATCATAAAGGCGTTTGGATACATTTAAGTTAGGTATATTTAGAACGGCTGTGATGCTGACAATTCCAGCAATACAAATCATTGACAATAGCTTCTTTCCAAGAAGTTCGCGGCTTTGCCAAAGAATAAAAAACATAATTAGCGGCAAAGCTACCCACCCTCCCCGAGAGCCCGATAACAAAGACCCCATAATGCCAGCAATGCTGGCAAATAATGCTAGTATTGAAAATAAGAATTGTCGCCTAGACAAGAAAAATAGTGTCGCAACGGCAGACAATAAACCCAATAGCATAGAAGTATCACCAAACATAATTGAGTGCTCGCCACCTTGCGCTCTATCATAATTCAATAAAAATCGCTCATATACAGCAACGCCAAAAGCACCATAAGCGCCTATAATTACCCCCACCCAAAGCGCTATGCGCTGACCATTGCGGCCTAACAACAAAAGCATGACAGGGAGAACAAACAAAAATCTTGAAGGCCGATCTAACTCTCTGACATGCCAACCATCTAAGTAAACAAATAACACCATAAGCAGAAAGTAGGTAACTAAGACAAAAAAAAGAGCTCTATCTTGTTTAGTAAGGGAAGGGGTAACCTTAAGAAAAAAGGCAAATAAACTGGCTAAAAACAACATGGCCATGCCAATACTGTAGCCATTAGGAACAACTAAAGATAACATCAAACTCAAACCAGCTAGCCACCACAAACCTCGATCAAACCACATCATTGCGAAACACTCCATTTAAGATCGAAGTATTTTATAGGCTATTTAAATGAATTTCTAATCTGGCTATTTTTTGATAAGCTGGAGCACTTATTCGCAGAGTAGTATCACTCTTCAACCTTAAGCTTTTTCTTTAAGATACAACTCTTTTCCGATTTATGTACTAAAGGACTTATAATGAAGATCATACCTGTAATTCTTTCTGGTGGCGTGGGTAGTCGTTTATGGCCGCTATCTCGTGAGCACTTTCCAAAGCAATGCTTAAACCTTACTCACGATCATTTGTCCTTATTACAGCAAACAGCACAACGTACCCAACACTTAGATGTCTCAGAACCGGTTGTAGTTTGCAACGAAGATCACAGATTTCTAATCGCACAACAACTTCAAGAACTTGGTATCAAAGACGCTCGTATTGTTCTCGAACCTATTGGCCGCAACACCGCCCCCGCCATAACCCTAGCAGCACTAGAAGTCAACTCAGATGACACAATGCTTCTAGTTTTACCTGCAGACCATGTCATTAACGACACTAATGCATTCGAAGAAGCAATTTTGCAAGCCACTTCGCTAGCGAAAGAAAACAAACTGGTGACCTTTGGAATACAGCCCACACGCCCAGAGACAGGCTACGGCTATATAAAAGCAGGTCAAAACTTTGATGTGGAGCGATTCGTAGAGAAGCCTGATTCTGATAAAGCAACAGAATACCTGGCATCTGGTGATTATTTGTGGAATAGCGGCATGTTTTTATTTAAAGCACGCACATTCTTAACAGAACTAAAAACACACCGTGAAGACATATATCAAGCAGTATCAAAAGCATACGAGAAAAGGTCACAAGATCTGGACTTTGTCAGAGTAGACACTACAATTTTTTCCGAATGTCCCGAAGAGTCTATTGATTACGCAGTAATGGAACTAACGAAGAAAGCAAAAGTAGTCCCTTATTCGGGAGATTGGAGTGACATAGGCGCATGGGATGCACTGTATGACTTCTCAGAAAAAGATAGCGACCAAAACGTCTTGATCGGCGATGTAATGGCAGAAGACACTAATAATACTCTAATCAATGCTAGGTCTCGACTAGTGGCGGCAGTTGGAGTAAGCAATCTCGCCATTATTGAAACCGCTGACGCGGTATTAGTCATTGATAAAAACAATGCTCAACATGTCAAAAAAATTGTTAAACGCATCCAAAAAGAAGGTCGTAAAGAGCACGCATTTCATACTACTGTTCACAGGCCATGGGGAACCTATCAAACGGTAGATTCAGGTAACCGCCACCAAGTTAAACGAATCATGGTGAAACCCGGTGAAAAACTAAGCGTCCAAATGCATCATCATCGTGCGGAGCATTGGGTAGTCGTCTCAGGTACAGCAAAAGTCCAGAATGGTGACAAAGAGATTTTGCTAACAGAAAATGAGTCCACTTACATCCCAATTGGTGAGATCCATGCTTTAGAAAACCCAGGTAAAATCCCTCTCGAACTTATCGAAGTTCAGTCAGGTAGTTACCTAGGTGAGGATGATATTGTTCGTTTCAATGATCGCTATGGCCGATAGCCACAGGACAGTTTGTATATGAAAACATTGAAAGAACTCAGCAACGAGGCAGATGTAAGTTTCGGCACCAGTGGAGTAAGAGCCCTAGACACTAGCTTAACGCCTCAAATTAACTACGCTTATGCTAGAGCATTTCTAACACAGGTATGCCCTAGTGCACAAACCGTCGCTATCGGTATTGACCTTAGACCGAGCAGCCCTTCTATTGCTAACGCAATGATCTTAGCAGCAGAAGACCTGAATGTAGAGGTTATTTACTGTGGCGAGCTACCAACGCCAGCACTAGCGTATTTTGCCATGACACAGCAAATTCCAGGTATCATGGTAACTGGCAGTCATATCCCTTTTGACCGTAATGGTTTTAAATTCTATACCCCACATGGTGAAATTACTAAAGCCCACGAACAAGCAATACTCTCATATTCTATTGCTATAGATAATCCTTTGCAGGGGCGTTCAGCTCATGAAGTAACTATCCATTATAAAGCACTAGAAACATTCAAAAAACGATATGCATCTATTTTCCCAGATGGTTTTTTGAAAGGAAAACGCATTGGGGTGT
This sequence comes from Marinomonas balearica, assembly GCF_004362145.1. Lineage (GTDB taxonomy): Bacteria > Pseudomonadota > Gammaproteobacteria > Pseudomonadales > Marinomonadaceae > Marinomonas > Marinomonas balearica. The sequence continues at coordinate 302,234 of NZ_SNXC01000015.1, read as the reverse complement.
ACGAACACTCAAGTGTTGCTAGAGATACCATTAAAGATTTACTTAGCCACTTTGGGGCAGATGTAGTTTCTTTAGAGCGCACTGACACCTTTATTCCGATTGATACCGAAGCGGTATCAAAAGAAGATCAACAAAAAGCGTTATCTTGGTCTGCAGAGTATGACCTAGCTGCCATCGTATCCACCGATGGGGATGGTGACCGACCTCTTATCAGTGACGAAGACGGTAAATGGCTACGAGGTGACATCGTTGGAATTCTAGTATCCCAATACCTCAAAGCAACACATGTCAGCTGCCCGATTAATGCCAATACAGCTCTAGAGTTATCTAATCCTAAGCTTGTAACACTTCGTACTCGCATCGGCTCTCCTTATGTCATCGAAGGGATGGAGCAACTCTCTTCAGAGAACCAAAGTACATCTGTCGTCGGCTACGAAGCAAATGGCGGTGTTTTAACTGGCAATGCATTTTATGTAAACAACGAGAGACTTGAAGCGCTCCCTACTAGGGATTCAGTTCTGCCTATTTTTGCGATACTCGCTGTGGCGTTTAAGGCAAACAAAGCCATCAGTGAACTGGTGAATAGCCTACCCATGCGCTTCACAGCAAGCGATAGAATTAAAGATATCCCGAGTGAAAAAAGCAAACACTATATATCATGCCTCAAAGAAGATTTAAGCGAACAAAATAACCTCTTAAGCATCTTTGACGATTCAAGCAAAGTAGCCATCAAACAATTCAATGAAATAGACGGGCTCCGAATGATTTTATCAAACGATACAGTAATCCACCTCCGCCCGTCAGGTAACGCACCGGAATTAAGATGCTATAGCGAGTCAGACGACCAAATGCTGTCTGATTCAATCGTAATTGGTGTAATCGAAAAACTAAAAGCTCTTTGATCGAGTCGTTTAAACATCTGTATTACCGATTCTAGGACTATAAAATGAAAGCTGGTCAAGCATTAAAAGAACACAGTGCATCAATTGGACTAACATTACGAGTTATGGATGCCATCGCCATTATTACATCGGGGTTAGCATGTTTCTGGTGGTTTCAAAACAGCTACGATCTACCACGGGGCTATAAAAATGCCCTTTTACTCGGAATGTTGATAGCCGAGGTCACTTTTGCGTCCCTTGGAGCCTATCGCGGATGGCGAGGGACAGCCTTCCTCTCAGAGCTTAAAACGGTGATTATTGCCAACATCATCACATTTGGATTATTAATATTCAGCGCATTCCTAACGCAATCTTCAGACTCATACTCTCGGGAATGGACGTTCGCTTGGTTTACAAGCTCACTTATCCTCATTGTTACTGCGCGATATTCATTGAGAAAAGTTCTAGGGTTTCTAAGGGGCAAAGGATTTAACGCTCGTCGAATTTTGATTGTGGGCGATGGCGAACTAGGTCAGCAGGTTGCCGCCAAACTAATTCTTAATCCAAACATTGGGTTAACAGTTTCAGGGTTCGTGACGGATAAACAAGCCAAGATCAAAACAGCCTTACCTAAAAGTGTGCCAGTAGTTGGTGATATTAAGGATTTAGATCGTTTGGTAACAGAATATCAAATCAACCAAGTCTGGATAGCCTTACCTATGAGCGAGGCTGAAACAATGCAAGATGTGCAAAAAGCACTACATTCAAGTGCCGCCATCATCCGAATGGTACCAGACTTGTTTGGCTTTAGACTGTTAAATCAGTCGATGACTGAAGTCGCTGGAATGCCTATCATCAACGTCACTACATCCCCTATGATGGAAGGCAAAAACCGCTTTATCAAATCTATCGAAGACAAAGTACTAGCTTCGATTATTTTGCTTTGTATTAGCCCCATAATGCTAATCCTTGCATTAGCTGTAAAACTGACTTCGCCAGGGCCTGTATTTTACAAGCAAGAACGAGTAAGCTGGAACGGCAAAGCATTTAACATGCTGAAGTTTCGCTCTATGTCCGTAGACAGTGAGAAGGATGGGGTGAAATGGGGGGGAGCAACCACAATGTCTGTGACGCCAATTGGCGCATTTATCAGAAAGACAAGCCTTGATGAACTTCCGCAATTTATCAATGTTTTAAAAGGTGACATGTCAATTGTGGGTCCAAGACCAGAACGAACTGTGTTTGTTGATCAGTTTAAACATGAGATACCAGGTTATATGCAAAAACACATGGTAAAAGCTGGCATCACTGGCTGGGCACAAATCAATGGATGGCGAGGTGATACGGATTTAGAAAAACGCATTGAATTTGATCTTCACTATATAGAAAACTGGTCACTCTGGCTGGATATTAAAATTGTGTTTTTGACTTTTTGGAAAGGATTTGTGCATAAGAATGCCGCTTAACGCAGCCCCCTTATTCAAACTCTATTCCAGTAACTTTTATACATCGATAGTTTCCTTGAAATCTTTGGTCCAAGAATTTTGTGTTTTTTTCCAAGCTTATATCCTAAATACTTCGCCAAAGAAGCAAATATAGATTTGAACACCCAAGGATACTTATTCTGTTTGATGACATACTTGATTTGATCTAGTGCGAACTTGACACCTTCCCCTTCAACGCCTCCCAACTGTTTAACCATCCAAGATTGAGTGGTATGAAAAACGCCAATATCAAAATAGCGTTTAAACTCTTCGAAAGTAGAATAGTTGTGAGAGTGAAGAACATGAGACTCTGCTACATACGCAACACGCTTTCCAGCGCTCAATGCTTTCGCTGCAACATAAGCATCCTCACCTAAAATCAAGTGCTTTGGAAACGCTCCAATTGATCTAAGAAAATCGGTTCTATATGCAGCAAATGAATTAGATATAAATGCTTTTCGAAACCCCATTGGAAAGTGATCATCTAACCCTGTAACGTAGCCTTGTTCTTTATAGCTATTATATCTAGCATGTTGAGCGAGAGGGTTCGCATCTATATGTGGCAGCTGCCTACCGTATGCGCATACAATATCATCTGCCTCATCAAAAATTGCAATCAGTTTAGAAATCGCATCATTTGAATTCAACAAGGCATCTTGCGTAAGAAAAACAACTAAGTCAGTAGCGACCCCCTCTAAAGCTATAGATCGCGTTCCACCATGATCAAAATCCTTTTGATCGATCACATAAACGTCAAAACCAAAGCTCTTAGCAACCTCTCTAGTATCGTCTTTTGAACTAGAATCAATAACTTTGATTTGATCAATATTCATTAACTGGGTTGAGATTGCTTTAGCAGACTCTTTCCACAAACATCCACCATTATAGGTAGGGATAATCACTGTCAAACTCATTACATCAACCTTATCAATACTTGGTTCAAAGAATCTATCCACTGACTTTTTTGAACCCCTAACTTATGAAGGCTCTCTAGATTCAACACAGAATATTCAGGCCGTTTAGCAGGCGTCGGATATTGATCTGAACTAATTGCACTCAACTTCGGAATATTGTCAATCACGCCACGCTCTTTTGCTAAAGCAAATATCGTACGTGCAAAACCATGCCAGCTAGCGGGTGTATCACCACAATAATGATAAATCCCCCATGGAAGCTCGTTTTGCGATTGGTATTGCTCACAAAGCTCTTTAATCGCAACCGCGAGATCTCCAGCATAGGTAGGACAACCATACTGATCCGCCACCACATTAAGAGAATCTCGCTCTTTCGCCAAACGAATCATGCTCTTCACAAAGTTGTTACCATATTCACTGAACACCCATGCAGTACGTAACACGATATATTTTGTCGTTACAACAGCCAAAGCCTTCTCACCTGCTAACTTCGACGCACCATAAACACCTCGTGGATTCGTTTGATCGCTAGGCAGGTAAGGCATAACAGCCTTTCCATCAAAAACATAGTCTGTTGATACATGAATAACAGGGATATCTAGCAAAACTGCCTGCTCTGCTAGATATTTCACGCCTAATTCATTAACTGCATAGGCACGCTCACTTTCTTCTTCTGCTTTATCAACAGCGGTATAAGCCGCTGCATTAACGATGATATCAGGCTTAACCTGAGCGATACGCTCAGCAACTTGGCTCGGATCTGAGATATTCAATTGATCAGAGCCGAAGTCATATATCTCATGTTCAGAGCTTGCTACATCAAGAAAGCAACGACCTAATTGACCATTCTTACCTGTTAATAAAATTCGCATGGTTTGCTACTACGCTCTTCTAAATATCTTTTAACCGTAACGCCAATTGGTCTTTAGTAGACAGAATAGGCTCAATACCTTCAGGCCACTTGATTCCCACATCAGGGTCATCCCAAATTAACGCCCCTTCATCAGACGGGTCATAGTAATCCGTGCACTTGTACTCAAAGTCAGCAACCTCAGATAAGACAACAAATCCATGGGCCAAGCCTGGCGGCACCCAAAACTGACGCTTATTGTTTTCGCTCAAACAGACACCAGCCCACTGACCATAGGTCGACGAGCCTTTACGAATATCGACGGCGACATCAAACACTTCTCCTCGAACCACACGTACAAGCTTTCCTTGTGGCTTGGACTTTTGAAAATGCAACCCGCGTAATACATTCTTACAAGAGCGGGAATGATTGTCTTGGACGAATGGAAGATCGATGCCTACTACGTCAGCGTAACGTTCGGCCTGAAATGTCTCAAGAAAAAAACCACGCTCATCTCCAAAGACCTTAGGCTCTATGATCACAGCATCGGCAATCGATGTTTTAATAATATTCATAATAATTATCCTTCAATCTTAGAGCTACTGATATCCATCTGCCACTTTAAGTAGATACTGCCCATAGCCAGTTTTCTTCATCGAAGAGCCAACACCTTTCAATTCTTCAGTAGTAATCCAACCGTGTCGGTATGCAATCTCTTCCAAGCAAGCGATCTTCAAGCCCTGACGATGCTCTACGGTTTGAACGAACTGACCAGCCTCTAACAAAGAATCGTGAGTGCCAGTATCTAGCCAAGCAAATCCGCGCCCCAGTAATGACACTTGCAAGTCACCACGCTCTAAATAGGCCAAGTTCACATCGGTAATCTCTAATTCACCACGCTCCGATGGCTTAATAGCTTTTGCAATGTCTACGACATCGTTATCGTAAAAATACAGTCCAGTTACTGCGTAGTTAGACTTAGGATTAGCGGGCTTTTCTTCGATACTAATGGCCTTACCCGTCGCATCAAAATCCACCACCCCGAATCGCTCTGGATCATGTACATGGTAACCAAACACGGTTGCACCGGATACTTGAGCTGCCGCTGTTTTTAGCTTGTCCGAAAAATGCTGCCCAAAGAAAATGTTATCCCCAAGCACTAACGCAACATCACTATCACCAATAAACGTCTCACCAATGACAAATGCTTGCGCCAAGCCATCTGGCGAAGGCTGCACTTCATAACTTAACTCTACACCAAACTGACTGCCGTCTCCCAAAAGATATTGGAAGCTAGACTGATCTTCTGGCGTAGTAATAATCAGGATTTCCCTAATGCCAGATAACATTAGCACCGATAACGGATAGTAAATCATGGGTTTGTCATAGACTGGCATGAGCTGTTTAGAAGTCGCCAATGTCAGCGGATGCAGGCGGGTGCCGCTTCCTCCAGCTAAAATAATTCCTTTACGCTTTGATATATTCATTTGAATGCCCAAAAATCAACTTAATACTTTTTAATATAATTACCTATCGATATAATCTGAGAGTAAGACATCCTCATCTATAATTTTCTCCCCAACAAGTTCAGCGCCTTTAACACTCCAATGTATATGATCGATATATAATGATTCATCTTCAGCCTTATATATGCAACCATCAGATACATTGCATACAAGACCAGATAAATCAATAAATTCGGCATTTTCTTCTATAGATATTTTTTTAAGACGATCTACTACTACTTGGTCTGGCTTTCGATTTTTATATAAAAATTCACCAACACTCAAGTCAACTTCTTTCGAGGCATACTCTATAAGCATATCCTCAATTTTTCCTTTAAAAACCTGCCTCTGAATCAAAATCACACGATCAGGTAAGTATTCACGATGCAAATAGTCAATAAATCCGGGTAGTAATGATGTGCTAAAATTTGTCCATGCAGCCGAAACTATAATAATATCTGCATTCTCAATCAAAGAATGCGATTTTAGACGATTGAGTTTATTAACATCACACCTCCTATATATATAAGGAGATGCCTCAACTAAATTCTCAAATCTATCAAAATTATACCAAGCCATAAAACAAGTATCATCAAATGGTAAAGGCTGAACATTAAATTTACCTTTACCCCAATCAGAAGATTTCAGGGAAATAAACAAACCCTCTGACATGGAGTCGCCAACAATTACTATATTTTTCAAGCCATTATCTTGAAAAACCTTACTTTTATTTTTCTTTACGTAATCTCTTCTTTCGCTTGATAGCTTTGCCGCATCAAAGTCTATATTAGAATATCGATAGTTTGCACCTCCTGTAAAAACAAAAAATACTAGAAAAATAAATAGCAAAAACGATGTAGGTAAAAATATCAAATAAAGTTTTTTCATCGTAAAATTTTTCTTGCTCCTAAATACACTTTCAACAAAATAAAAGGTGAACAACGAAAGAAAAAACGAAAAAAACAAAAATGTAAATTTATTTAAATTATTATCAAGATAGCCTAAATACCTACCAAAAACCAAAACAGGAACATGCCAAAGATATAGAGAATAGGAAATCAGCCCTATAAAAACCAACAATTTACTTGAGATAAAACGATTAAATAAAATCGAATTATTCGAAAATAATATAATCAAAGCAGAACCCAAAACTGGAAACAGGGTATAGAAAGAGGGATGCTTAGTCTGAAAATCAAAAAAAATCGCAGATGAAAAAATTAAGGAAAGGCCAATTAAAGAGACTATATCATATATATATGACTTCTTTTTAAAAATCAGATACGAAGTGTTAAACGCAATAACTGTACCAACAAGAAACTCCCAAACCCTAGATGGTAGAAGAAAGAAATTTGCTTCTGAGTTAGCAGTTGCCATATGCGTAGAAAAAAGCAAAGACATAAAAAACAATAAAAATATAGAACCTAAAAATACAAGCTTTCTTTTATTGGTAAGCAACAATATCAAAAAAGGGAAAAATATATAATATTGCTCTTCAATCGCTAAACTCCACATATGCAACAATGGCTTAAGTTGACTAGCTTCTGCCATGTAACTATCTTCAAAATAAAAAAAGAAGTTTGCAGAAAAGAAAAGTGTAGATAAGGCAGATAGAGAGAACTCTTTTAACGCCTTAGGAGGAAGAACAAAATAAAAAACAACAACCGTTGTTAATAAAACAAAGATTAATGCAGGAAATATTCTTCGAAAACGTCTTTCATAGAATTTCAACAAGCTAAATTCACCATCCTTAACCTCTCTAATTAATATAGAGGATATCAAGTAGCCTGAAATAACTAGAAAGACATCTACACCTATATATCCCCCCTTAAGGATAGCCTCCCCATTATAAGAGAAGCCTGCGTGATAGATTAAAACGAATAGAATTGCGACAGCCCGTAAACCATCCACTTCAGGCCTATAATATATTTTGTTCTTCATAACGCTTTTAACTTCTCCATCTAAAGCTCTCGTTTATATGAACCACTGACAACGCGTTCCCACCAAACTTCGTTTTCCAAATACCATTGTACTGTTTTACGCATCCCTGACTCAAAAGTTTCTTCTGGCGTCCAACCGAGTTCATCGGCAATCTTAGTTGAGTCAATAGCATAACGTACATCGTGGCCTGGACGATCTATTACATAGGTAATCAGATCGGCATACAGCTCAACACCTTCGGGTTTGTTAGGCACAAACTCTTCTAGCAGTCCGCACAATGTCTTAACCACGTCGATATTGCGCTTCTCATTGTGGCCGCCAATATTATAAGTTTCGCCAACCTTACCTTCAGTAGCTACTTTTACTAGGGCGCGAGCATGATCTTCAACATATAGCCAATCACGAATCTGAGAGCCATCTCCATAAACAGGTAGCGACTTACCTGCTAGTGCATTCAAAATCATATGGGGAATTAACTTCTCAGGGAAATGATATGGGCCATAATTGTTAGAACAGTTGGTCACTACTGTTGGGAAGCCATAAGTACGTAACCAAGCACGCACCAAATGATCTGAGCTTGCTTTAGAGGCTGAATAAGGGGAACTTGGAGCATATGAAGTCGTCTCTGTGAATAACGGCAAATCGCCATAAACCTCGTCAGGATGAGGAAGATCACCATATACTTCATCGGTAGAAATGTGATGAAAGCGGAAAACAGATTTCTTTTCGCTCTCTAATGTCACCCAATATTTACGAGCAGCCTCCAACAGGATGTAAGTTCCGACAATATTTGTTTGGATGAAGTCACCAGGACCATCAATAGAACGATCCACATGACTTTCCGCCGCCAAATGCATCACTACGTCAGGCTGATGAGTAGCGAACACGCGATCTAGCTCGGCACTATCGCAGATATCAACCTGCTCAAAGCTATAGCGATCAGACTTTAAGTGGTCAGGGATAGAGTCGAGATTCCCCGCGTAAGTTAATTTATCAAGGTTAACAACACTATGACCTGTATATGAAAGTAAATGGCGCACTACAGCGCTACCAATAAAACCGGCACCGCCAGTTATTAAAAAATTCATAGTTAACACCTACTTGAAATTTTTCTAACAAAAAATAGACCTAAGAGAATAACAAATAACATCAATAATTTTTTTAGAGAGTAAGCGATTGAGCCTTGCGCAGCAATTGAAATCATCCATATGAATCCATATGAACAAAAAAATATATCTAGCAACGATCGCCGACTAACTGAAACATAAAAATAACTTAAAAAAGCAGAACTGATAATTGCAAAGAAAACTACAGAGATCACACCCAAAAAACCATCTGTAAAAGGCAAGTGAAAAATGCCTACCGATAGATTAACACCTTTTTCTAAATATGCATCAACTCCACCTTTATTCAAGACAGCAATAACAACATCTGACATTGAAGACATAAAATTTAACCCAGAGCACTCTATGCCATTAAAGCACTCTTGATATAAACTTTTAAAAGCTGCGCCCTGTAGGGCAAAAAACCTATATAATATCGGGTCTAAAAAACCTTCAAAGCCTTTTGCAATCCCTCTTTTGGAAACGTCGTATGCTGCAATTAAAACAACTAACACCGAAGCCAGTAAAAAAAATATTTTTTCTTTCCTATTAAAACAACAATGAACTTTAAAAACTGCAATGAAAAGTGCGAACGGAACTAAAAACCCATGAAACTTTTGACCAGAAATATACAAGTAAAAAAAATACAACGACATATAAAAAAATACTGTAGACTTCCTATTAAACAAAACTGAAACTAGGGCAGGAAAATATATCATTAGCACCCCAAAAACCATATATTCTTCTGGAACAAATGAATCCATCTTCCAAAAATAAAACCTATCTACAGGTATCGAGCCAGCAGAATACAAAATATTTAAAACGTAAAAAAATATTGAAAAAACCAGGAAAAACAAAAAGAATTTCTTCTCATATAACAAACCATTAAAATTATTCCTTTCGAAAAAAGGAATAAAAAATCTAGTCAACCCACCCGAAAAAAAGAAGAACACAACAAGAAATAAAGAAACATAGACATATGAAAAATCAATACTAGACATTTCTCCAGGTTCAATCATAAACACTTCAATATTTGACAAGTAGAATATTGAAGCTAGCTTACTCAATAAAGAATACATTATTATTGTGTAAAAAAACCTGACTCTTTTATCTAATAAGAACCAACAAATAAGTAACACTAAAAAAGTGAACAAAAAAGAGCAGGAAACGAAAAAATAGTTCACCTCCTACCCCTAAAAAAAATAATAAAGAACACACTAAAAGACGAAGAAACAATCAAGCCAACCAAGAAAGACCAAACCTCAATTTTATATAAAACCCCATACAAAGAAATTATAAAAATTAAAATAACCCCAATGAATGATGAAAAAAACACCTTCCCAGTCTCTCTATAAAAAAATAACTTTTTAGATAAAATCAAAGATATAGATACAAGGTAGCAATATAAAGAGCAAAGAAAAACATATAAAAAATCCATCTCAAAAACAAACAACCCTATAACTACACAACAGAACATTACAATAAACAACGCAAAAGCCCAGAAAATTAAAATTGGAACCGCACTAACGTTAGATCTATATCTGCTATATAGTTCTCTTGAGAAAACACCATCTAATGCGGAGTTTATTACGAATAATGACTGAAGAAGAACTAACGTATGACTTAGTTCTATTACTATTTTATCTGAGAACAAAACCCCAATTATTAGAGGAATACTCGTTGAACGGGCCCACCATACCGAATCATTTAAAAAAACTGAAAATCTGTATCTATTTAAACCATAATTTATCGAAAACCTAAAATCACAAACAAATAAAATAATAAAAAAAGTCAAGAGATAAGACAATAATGAAAATATGTAAATATACTCAGGCTGTTCATATAAAAACAAAGCCATAAAAAAAACAAAACAAGAAATAGACTGGGAATACTTAATTAGAAAAGATAATTTTTCTTTTCCAATACCTCGATAATAATTGTAAAAGCTATTAGCAATACTCTCAAGTAGACCATATATCAAGGCAAATATTATAACACCGCCTCCAAAAACAACTCCAAACAATATAACAAGAATTGTAACAGCTAAACACGCCCAAAAATGAAAACATAAATTAGCTTCTGACAAATCTTTGGAGAAAGCCTCCCTAAATGCTATACGACTAAATCCCACATCAAAAATATAATAGAAGAGAGGACCAAGAGATAGGTATAGGTACCAAGTTTTTATTAAATCATCATCATTATAAAATAGAGGAAGAATCAACCCAACAACAAGGTGCAGCCCCCTATTTCCAGAGGACGCTCCTGCATATAAAAAAAATCTAATAAAGTTATTGTAGAATTTCATCCAATACACTTATATTTCGAACCGACAATTTACTGAGTTTAGAAACTGATTCTTGAAAAACTTCTAAATCAATATTTAGTGATTCTATTTCTGAAATAATCAACTCAGCAGAAAAATTAGAAGCATCTATAATAGGAATATTTAATCCCACTTGTTTTTGAAATGCTTTTGTTTTGAAAGTATTCGCACTTAATGAAATGGTAGGAACATTAACACAAGCAGCTAATATAGCAGGATGCCACCTTCCGCTAATATGTAGATCACAACCAGATAAAGAATCAAGAATATCATTCGTAGGTGTTTGTAGAGGAATAGAATCTAAATCACGAATAGCTTCCTTTATTCTTAGATATATAGCCTCATCCACTTCATCGGCACAAGCAAAAACAATACTATATCCTTTTCCTCTAAGCTTTTTTATAAGATCAATATAGGAAGCGACTGGATCTTTATAATACCGATCAATTCTGCCGAAAAAGGATGAACCACCAAGGCATATTTTTTTTATTTTTTTTGAATCAAGGTACTGCGACTTTATTTTTACTTTCCTAAAATAATAATACGCGGCATCTGGAACAACTTCAAAAGTATCAGCCTGATTTAAAGCTTTATATTCATTCTGACTAACTTCTTCTCTAAAAAGGACACCGTCCAATTTTGGATATATTTTATCCACAAAATTCCTCATACTCCTATCAGTCAAGGAGCATGTATGATTCACCATAAAAGTAGGCTTACCCATTATACTTTTTGAATAGTGAGCTAATGTAAGTAGAAAAAAGCCTTTTCTTTGAGAATCATAAATACTGCCTTCTCCATTAATTAGAACTACATCACTGTCAGAAATAAAATGCTCTTCCTCCTTTAACTCGCTAGGAATCCCTTCATTTGCAAATAATTCTTCCACGCTATAAGGTATATAATCATGTTTATTCTTTTTATATGCCTTTATGAGAGAAAATACAAGACCATTTAAAAACTTACTCCTAGAGGATATATAATGCGCAATTTTTTTTATATATTTTTTAAAACCACCAGTTTCTGCGCCACTAGCTTTCTTGAGTAAAGGCTCACCAACAACAATGTGACCTTTATCTCTTAGAATTTCTTTTAACGCCAAGCTTGTTGCATTACAGCCCCAATTCAAGTCATCAGAGGTGTCATTTACGAGGTAGACTTTCTTATTCATAAAATTTAAATCCAATTTCCTTAAGACCTTTTATATTCTTCTCTAAGACTGAATCACTTCCTTCCGACTTATTCTGTTTATTTTGACGCTCACTAACCTCAGCCATATGATCTTTTAAAAATTTAAATTTTTTATCTCCTTTTTTAAAGATACAAACTGAAAAGAACACGGCTAACTTCTCCTCTTTTTTTCTTAGACCTCTGCCGTATATATAATCCAACCAACTTAACACCCCAAATTTATTCATCACCTTCTCAACTTTACTAAGCTCCTCTCCTTTATGAGTAGCTCTTAAATCGAAGAATAATATATCTTGAGCTTTTGGGTTAATTACTTTCACATTACAGCTTTCAGAGAACAATTCCTTATATTTATGAGAACCACTTAAAATACTTAAAGCCCGATCCTTATATTTTTTTAAAGTGTGATCTTGCAAATATATTCCTATTTTATAAATATTATAATCTTCGTTAAAAAAACGATCTTCCGGACGATCCTTATGCCAGCCAGTTCCCTTGTTTAAATGAGCATCTGCATGTCGACAGAAAATAACATCATGATCTTTTAGCAATTCTTTTAAAACTTTAGAAGAAGAAAATGCTTCATATACATTTTCTACATAAGAAAATAAGTCAGGCTGTAATGCTCCTCCATCAATGCTTACACCTGAATTAAGAAGATGCTTTCGTAACCTTTTACGAAGGCTGTGAGAAGTTTTTTCATCAACCCCATCAACCTCCATAAAATAGCTAGATTCTTGCATTTCATTAAAGAAATCATTCATAGATATTTACTCCAATATTTTCGTGGAAATCCCTAAGCTGCCTGTATTGAGAAAATCCTTTAGAGATCAAAAAATCTATACCCAAGGCGGTTCGCTTTATATCTATAAAATCGGATAACTCAAGAAATAAAGTAGATCCACCAAGAGCAATAACATGTGATGGTGGAACTTGAGTACATATATCATAGGCACTAGTTTTGTTGTCTATAACTTTACAATCAATCCCCTCTGTAAGATATCTATATTCCACATCGAATTTAGATCTTGGATGCTTTATATAAAAGATCTCATCAAAACACAGACTATTTCTTTCCATCCAGCATTTTATATTTGACAAACCCACAAAATCACTTGACTTCTCAATGATATGTTGACCGACAATATAAAGAAAATTATTCTTCTTTTTATTTTCGACCTTTAAATTATTAACCTTAATTATATTTTTATTATTAGTAACTAAACCAACCTCAGACCTACAAATAATACCGCCATCTTTACTAGCAATATGATCTAGTGGATCTCCTTGCACACGATAGTATTTCTCAAAATAAAATAGTAATAGTATTTTCTTAAACCACTCTTTATAGAGTGACTCTTCAGGTCTCTGGTGATAATTTAGTGTTCCTTCAGTCACTTGAATAACAGTCTTCTCTTTAAAAGCACTAATTAAAACATTCGAGACAATGCTATTTCTATTTGGCACAATTAAAACATCGAATTGATCAGATATTCGCTTCAACTTCTTTATTAAAGAAACTCTACTCAAAACCCCTTTTTTGTAGATACTACAATACGGACTATCTACATGAGGTGTCATACCAATATTTACTACTAAATCTTCACCTTCCATGACATTAGATTTAAGATAATCTAGACTCAAGTCTCTACTATAAGAATTATTATAAAGTACTAGAGTCTTCATTCATCACCTCTTGAAGAAATTCGAGCGCAACCCAAAACCCCTCGCCTCCGTTCTTATGTCCCTGCCATACTTCAGGAATAAACTGAGTGCCAGGGTTTAAAGAGTTTAATAGATTTGACAATGCCTCAAAATCCACATCGCCTTCTCCAATTTCGACTCCCTCACCATCAACACCTTTTGCATCTACGATATGCATGTGGACATTATAAGGAGAAACCTTGCGAACAAATTCAATAAGATCCCAACCGTAATAATTACAGGACATCATTGAATGTGAAACATCTAAACATATTTTTATATCTGGATTACTAGTACAGAAGTCTACTATCTCATCCGCATCTACAAATAGGTTATGGTATGACTGTCCACCAAAGTGCCATGGAAACGGAGGCATTGTTTGAATTGCAATTTGAACACCAATTAAATCAATCTGTTTTAAAGCATCAGATATTTTTTGGTACTTAAGTTCTTTCAATGATTGATCAGTAAAACCTTTACTGTCCCATCCGCCAGCATTCACAACAATTACTGGACACGCTGTTTTTGGGAAGAACTTTTTAAGATCTCGAGTTATCTCAACGACTCGTTTCAGCTCAGCAATTGAATGCTCTCTATATGCTTCGTCTTCTGAACATAGGTCTAATATGTGATCACCAGAAAAGAGTTCTGGACTATGAACAGCAAACCCGATTCTTTCTTCACCTGAAAAATACTTTGACAGATCTACATCTAAGTCTTTATATGAAAGATGGAATTCTACAAAATCTAAATTTGTATCTGCTACAATTTTCCTTAAGTCATGATAGCGAACAGGAACTCCAAAAGGTCTACTAAAATTATATTCCGGTTTCTTCTCTACAACTCCATTTATATCTGAGTCAAAAAAACATGTATCAAGTTCGATATCTCTGTGAGCGATCTTACCAACTAAATCATCAATTCGATTAGGTTGTAAGCCTTGCCCTGGAGCTTTGACCATTATTTTTGATCTAGTTATTTTTTCACCTTTTTTAATTTCACAAGCAGCAAATAAACTTTTGGCAAGATTTTCTCTATTTAAAAGCTCACCTTGAGTTATTTCTCTAGGAGCTAAATCTGACCCTAAGCTTTCCTCCAGACTACGAATCTGCTCCACCATTGATTTCAGTTCGTCAGGCAACAATGAAACTTTATGGTCAGTTCCCTCTAAACTTTTGTCTGTAGTAAGGTGCTTTTCGATTACAGTTGCTCCCAAGGCCACTGCGGCAACAGGAATACAAGTTCCACGTTCATGTCCAGAATAACCTACTAGCTTTCCAGTGATTTTCTTAAGACGTGTCATGTATTTAAGATTTACATCTTTAAATGGCGTTGGGTAAGTTGAGTTACAGTGCAGTAAAATATAATCTGCACCTAAATTATCGAGAAAAGTAACTGTACTTTTTATTTCTGACTCGCTAGACATCCCTGTTGAACACAGAAATGGCTTACCTGTTTTTGTTATTGCTTCCAAGAGTTCAAAGTTGGTGAAGTCTGCTGAAGCGACCTTATAAGCAGGCATTCCGTACTCTTCTAGAGCATCAAGAGAGTCTTTATCCCAAGGAGTACATAATGGCATGACGCCTTTTTCTTTACAGTAGTCAAAGACTTCGCAAAGTTCCTCATTGCTCAATTGGAAGCGGGATAAAAGATCCATAGTGTACTGAGCGCCTAAGTCAGCAGAATCATCATCACTGTCACCTTGATTCGCATAAAGCTGCTTTACATTTCTCATCTGAAACTTAGCACAATCCACTCCAGCCTCTACTGCATGATCAACTAGTTGCTTTGCTAAATTAATGTCACCCTGATGGTTGTTGCCAATTTCAGCGATAATAAAAGAACGCGAGCTTTCTGATACTTCATGCTCCCCAATGAAAAAACCATCATTTTTCTGAAAAAGCAGTTGTACAAGATGATTAGAACTATCGACTACAGGGACACATTCGACTCCATCTTTAAAGTAAGCTCCAAGATTCTTTTTGTCTTCTCCTAGCAAGAAAGTTTTACAAGACTCATTCATTACTTCTTTAGCAGGAACATCTAGACTGATAGTTTCACTCTGAGTCATCCAACGCCTAACATCTCCATCGGAAATGCTACCTAAAAGTACTGTATGCTCCGTAACAACAAACACTACACGTGCTTTGTTTTCGTTAATTTTCTTTAATACATCGCCTAATGAATCTTCAGAAAAAACCATAAACTTCTGAATGTCTTTTACTATCAGCATTATTTAGTTCCTATAGAATTCGTTAACATGCTTTCACAGAATTTAAAATCAACTAGAGAATCAATTTCATATGATTCTTCTTCTGGTGTTACAAACATGCCCACTTTCCCACATAGTCGATTTTTATGTTTTCTTAACTTTTCTATTTTCGTTATATAGAATGACCCGGTTTCCATATAAGGTATTTCACTCTGTTTTAAATCCTGTCTTCTCGGTCTATTTTTAAAATCATATGATGCAACAGGATTTTCTAAATCACGCCAAAAAAAACGGTGGGAAGGGCAAACAGAAAGCAAACTATCAAGTTGATTATTTTTAAAATAGTTAATCGCATCATCAAATCTTGTTTCAGCTCGAATAGGTGATGTTACCTGAACTAAAAGAAGATTATCATATAGCTCGTTATTTTTTTCTAACCAGTCACAATAATGCAACATTGCGCTCTCGGTAGTCGCTGTGTCTCCTGAAATATCTTCCGGCCTTAAAAAGGGAACCTCCGCACCATTTTCTTTGGCAATTTTTGCAATCTCTTCGCTATCCGTTGAAACAATTACCTTATCGACCAACTTGGAGTTTTTAGCTCGCTCAATACTCCATACTATTAAAGGCTTTCCTGCAATGTCTTTGATGTTCTTGCCAGGTATTCCTTTTGACCCACCTCTTGCGGGGATAAATGCAACTGTTCTCATTTTAAACTACCAATCTTGTATTAGTTACGTTGAGAAATTCTCTACAACCGTCTTTGTTCTGATGCTTCGATACTTAATTTAGCTATCTCGGCCGTCAGCTCTTCATTTTCTCTAATCTTTCGTTCTAAAAACCGTTTTGTCAGTGCCGATTTTTCTTCAATACTACTCAGGGTAAACAGGTATAAGTACCCTTTTTTGTTGTTTTTTGAAGCTTTTCGGCGCTAATCAGAGCTTCGAGGTGGAAACTGGTTTTGCCCAGGCTGATGTTGAAACGGCGAGCGAGCTCACGCTGGCAGATGTGCGGACCTGACTCAGGACCTTTAGGATTTTGTAGCGATAATCTTCTATTATAGCGTCGAGCCTTAAAATATTGGAATCACTTTGATTGGGATTATAAATGTCAAATAAGGTACGAACAGGTAACAAGGCAACATAATTAGCAAGCGTAGCAATAGAGCGAACAAAAAATTCGAAATAGAAAATTCGAGATACCACTAAAAGGGTCATATGCAAGATCCTTAACAAAGCGAGCGTTCACAAGATAAGCAATAATAATGCAGACTATCATTTGTGTAAACTGAATACGGCAGCCCTCCCAAACCCCAATCAATAAATAGCAGATTTTCCGATGTAAGATCGTTAATCATAATAAGAGTTATGCAGGTTAACATCAAAACACTTAGTTAGAACACACGTCTATTTTGTTTGGAGGTAGGCTCCTAAATAGCTAATAGGTGTGAATGGAAGAGCTGTAGTAGACAGCGCGGGTGATTGTTACAATAAATTAGTAAACTCGTAGAGCTCGACCCAACATTGCGACACGTTTCCTCCAAGTCACAGTAAAGCTATGGACTTGATCGAGCACCAAACTAACACCCTAAAGCTTAAACTCTATAGCAAATGTGTAGCGCTGTTTAGGTTCATTCCACTGTCACCGACTTTGCTAAATTCCTTGGCTGATCTACATCAGTCCCTTTAACAACTGCAACATGATAAGACAACAGCTGTAAGGGAACAACATGGACAATTGGCTCTAAAATTTCATCTACCTTTAGCACTTCAGTAAATATCACGCCCTCTGCATTTTGAAGCTCTGCATCTTTGTCCGCAAACACATACAATTCACCGCCACGTGCCGCAACTTCTTGTAGATTAGACTTCAACTTATCAAGCATGCTATTGTGAGGCACTATCGAAATAATCGGCATATCCTCATCAACTAAAGCTAAAGGCCCATGTTTAAGTTCTCCGGCTGGATAAGCCTCTGCATGAATATAAGAAATTTCTTTCAACTTTAATGCCCCCTCTAGCGCAATTGGGAACATCGGCCCACGTCCAAGGAACAAGGCGTTGTGCTTATTCGCAAATCTCTCTGATACCTTTTTAATTGCAACATCTTGCTTTAAAGCTTCATCGATGTGAGCTGGCAAAGAGTGCATAGAATTAACCAACTCAGCTTCTTTAATAGCTGACAAAGCACCCTTCTCACTCGCAATAGCAATCGCGGTTATTAGTAGAGCAGTCAGCTGAGTAGTAAAGGCTTTAGTAGACGCAACACCGATTTCAGCTCCGGCATTGGTAAGAAGCGTTAACGCTGATTCACGTACTAACGTTGAAGAAGGGACGTTACATATCGCTAATGAAGTCAAGTAATCTAACTCTTTCGCCTTACGCAGCGCTGCGAGCGTATCGGCGGTCTCGCCCGACTGAGACAAAGTCAAGAAGAGCGTATTTTTAGGCACTGCCACTTTGCGGTAGCGATATTCACTCGCAACTTCTACTGTACAAGGCAGGTTAGCTAAATCCTCGATCCAATATTTTGCCACCATTCCTGCATGATAGCTTGTCCCACACGCTACGATATGGACATTCTCGACATTTTTCAGAAAACTTGAATCCGCCCCGAAACAATCAGTCAGAACCTTATTCTCACTGATACGCCCTTCTAAGCACGCAGCGATCACTTTTGGCTGCTCGTAGATTTCTTTCATCATGTAATGACGAAATTCACCTTTATCAGTCGCATCGACGTTGTGATTGAAAACGTGAACCGGACGCTCTTGAATCACATCTTGAGAATCAAAAATGGTAACACCGTCACGAGTCACTTCCACTACATCACCTTCTTCTAAAAAGACGAATTGATCTGTTACATGCAAAAGAGCAAGTTGATCCGAAGCAACAAAGTTTTCTTCAATACCGATACCAACTACGAGTGGGCTTCCCTTACGCGCGGCGACAAGCCGATGATTCTGATCATTCAACGTAACAGCAATGGCGAATGCGCCTTCCAGATATTTCAAAGCATTTTTCACAGCTTGAAGAAAATCAGGTTCACTTTGTAATTCTTGATGTATCAAATGTACAATGACTTCGGTATCTGTCTCAGATTTAAAAACATAGCCCTGCGTCTTTAGTTGATTACGCAGCTTATCGTGATTTTCAATAATTCCATTGTGAACGATTGCAAGGTCATCACCTGAAAAATGAGGATGAGCGTTATTTTCAGTTGGCTTACCGTGTGTTGCCCATCGCGTGTGTGCAATGCCTATTTTCCCATCAAGTGGGGTCGCTTCAAACTTATCTTTTAATGCCTGCACTTTACCGACAGCACGGTGCGCTCGCACTCCGACCTCATTGTTAATGGCAACACCTGATGAATCGTAACCACGATATTCAAGGCGAGACAGGCCTTCTAATAAAATTTTTGCCACATTGCGCTGCGCAATCGCGCCAACAATTCCACACATGTTACTTTTCCTTTTTCGTCGGGCGCG
This sequence comes from Marinomonas balearica, assembly GCF_004362145.1. Taxonomy (GTDB): domain Bacteria; phylum Pseudomonadota; class Gammaproteobacteria; order Pseudomonadales; family Marinomonadaceae; genus Marinomonas; species Marinomonas balearica. The sequence goes on along the minus strand of NZ_SNXC01000015.1, from coordinate 282,639 downwards.
CCCAACCATCTATATTCATTTGTTTTGCTCGACCAAATGCTAACTGATCTTTCGAAACGGATTTTGTAATCGTTGAGCCCGCAGCAACCGTAGCTCCACTTTGCACTTCAACTGGGGCAACAAAAGAAGTATTTGAGCCTACAAAGACGTGATCCCCGATCAGAGTTTCAAATTTATTGACGCCGTCGTAATTGCAGGTAATTGTACCTGCACCCACGTTCACAGCAGATCCAAGGTGAGCATCGCCAATATAACTTAAATGATTGACCTTACTCCCTTCTCCAATCACAGCCTTTTTCGTTTCGACAAAATTTCCGATTTTTGCCTTTTTAGCTAAATTGGTTCCAGGTCGAAGACGAGCAAATGGACCTATCTCGCAGTACTCACCTACAACAGAATCTTCAATCATAGTATTAGCTTTTAAAACAACACCATCTGCAATAGAACAGTTTTTAAGTATGCAATTAGGGCCGACATGAACACCTTTACCTAAATTCACATCACCTTCGAAAACACAATTGATATCAATCACACAATCTTGATCTGTAGTTAACTCACCTCGGATGTCAATTCGAGCCGGATCCATTAACGTCGCGCCATTTTTCATAACTGTTTCAGCTTGAAACCGCTGCCAAACTCTCTCAAGCGTTGCAAGCTGTACACGATCATTTACTCCTGACACCTCCCAATCAAACTCAGGGTGGGCTGTCACTATTTCAACACCTTCATTTGCCGCCATTTCAATAATATCAGTGAGGTAATATTCATTTTGAGCGTTATTGTTGGTAAGCTTGCTTAACCAACGCTTTAGATGAGCATTAGGGGCCAACAGTATTCCTGTATTAACTTCACTAATATTAAGCTGTTCATCGTTTGCATCTTTTTGTTCAACAATTGCCGTAACCTTTCCAGAATCATCCCTAACAATACGTCCATATCCTGAAGGATCATCTAGCTCAATAGTTAACAAAACCACGACATTGGATGAAGACAAAGCAACCATTCTAGCTAATGTTGCTTGTTGAATAAGCGGAACATCTCCATACAGAGTTAATGTTGATCCGCGCTCAGACAATGAATCAGATGATCGGCGTAATGCATCACCCGTACCTTGAGGGTTATCCTGCCACACAATATTGGCATTAAAACCTTGACAAGATTTTTCGACCAATTCTCCGTGATGACCTACAACAAGGTGCAACTTCGAATCAGATAAGCGAGAAGCTAAATTAAGCACATGATGAATCATAGGCTTACCAGCAACTTTGTGAAGCACCTTTGGAGCATTTGATTTCATGCGACTGCCTTTGCCAGCCGCTAATACAACAATATCTTGAGCCATAAAATCGGAGTCCATAGAGTCCTAACAAATATATTAATTATTCATAGATTATAAGTTACGTCACAACACAGCAATTTCACTTGTCATTAAAAAAATGACAAGAACCCAAAAAATACAGAGATATTTGTTTCTTTATACGAAAAATACTTACTTATATTGAACTATCACAAATATCCTTTATGCTAGGGAAACAGCATCATTTAAATCCTACACGTTATTAACAGGCGAGCACGATTAATGGATAAAGCAGTTTTCAACCAAGACAGCCATCACTCCGATGAAATTGATTTAACAAAATTACTAAAGCGCATTTGGAGCACTCGGTTTAGCGTATTACTTTTTTCTATCTTTTTTATCGCTCTTTTTAGCGCAGTTTTGGCAATAAAGGCAGCTATAAGCATACCTTCTTACTCGCAATTAATCGGTTTTACGTTCAAGGGTATTGAAGAAGGAAAGTACCCTAATGGTGATACTTTTAGATTGGAAGACATATTAGCACCCAGCATAATTAACGCAGCCTACGATGAACTCAACCTAGTTCAAACAGGAATAACACTAAATGAATTGGCAAGCGAGTTAAAGATATACCCTTACTCGCCTGAGCGTGAATTCATTATTCAAAAATATAGTGCAGTTATTAACGATAAAAACCGGTCAGATGAAGATAAGTCTGATGCTCGCAACAACATGGCCAAAGAACTTAAAAATGCGTTAGTTGCGTCTGCAAGAATTGATTTCAGTAATAGCAACAACTACCTAACACAAGCTCAAGCAGTAGAAGTCGTTAATAAAATCCCAAAACTCTGGGCACAACAAGCCATCTTTGTACGTGGAGTAACGAAGCACGAAATTTCATTGCTTTCACCAAATGTGATTAATACTGTTCTCTCTGAGAGTCAATCACCTCTTCAACAGCTGACCACCCTGTGGAACTACTTTCAAAAACTTAAGCTGGACCTATCTGAAATTGCGACACTTTCTAGCGCGACTACGGCCAGAGATGAAAAAACCAACCTCACCGTCAACGACCTACAAATACTTTTAGAAAACTTGGAGCAGCAACTGGTTCAAGCACCTTCGCCTTGGACTTATGACCATGAAGGACCTCTCAGTTTAAATAAAGGCCTTTTCTCTCCAAGACTGTTTGATATATCTCTAGTCCAAAATCTTGATTACCTTGTCGCTGTTGACGTGCTATCACAACGAATCCAACTGATAAGAAATAATCTTTCAACTCTTGAAGGCGAACCTTTCGCGTCTCTTGCGACAGACCCTAAATCAGGATTAACGCTTCAAGACCTAAGTCGTTTGATTGCCGATATGGAAACATATGACCTTCAGCAATTAAGAGCTCCATTGCTTGAACTGGGAATCAGCAAAAACACATCTCGCGTCCCTCTTTACTACAACTTTAGAATTAGAGAACTTGAACGAGATCGCGATGCCCTGAACCAACAAGTGCTAGCAATCCAAACGGCTGAAAGTCGCTATATTTCAGGTGGAGCAGGCCAATCCTCGGTACCTCAAAACAGTGGAACAAGCAATAGTTCATTGGGACAAACAACTACTCTTATCCCTCAACTGGGCGATGCGTTTTTGGATAAGATTATCGCAATGAGTGAGAAAGGTGGCGATATGGAATATCGCCAAGATCTAAACAAAAACACTATTCACCTAGAACAACAAGCAATCGTTATTGAAAAACAAATAAACGAATTGAGAGAGTATTTAAGCTTATTTACGGAGGCACAAAAAGACAAAGTTGATGAGACTCTGAAAAACGAATACATCAACGAAATACAGGAAAAGTTTCCAACAGCATTCGCAAAACTTGGCTCTTTTGCACAAGTTTCTCAACGAATATCAAACCGACTACGCTATGCTGAAGAAATAGAGAAGGTATTCCTAGAATCTAACTACAAACAACCAAATGATGTGTATTTACAAAATATAGAATTAACACAAGCGCCATCACTAAATGATATACAAAAATCTATGGCAGATTACGCGACAATTGCTCAACGTATCATTGATAAAATAGACAGCAGTCAATATGGTGTTGTGAATGATCTCTTCCGATACATCGATGAGCCACAAGTAAATAACGTAGAGCTTGTTAGTAAACGCAATATTTTAATTTTTGTCGCTGGATTATTTGTTGTTATCATTTTTAGCATGTTCGGGCACTTGGCTTACCAGGCAATCAATACAAAAGATTAATTTTTTCCTGTATTCTCGAAAGTTCAATAGGCGTAAGAACACTATTACGCCTATTGAACTATTTGGTAGGTAGCAGACAGGTTTTGTCGTCCACCCTTTCAGATAAGCACATCCTCCCCAAAACTTCTTCACTGACTAGTGTAATAAATACAGACCTCAGCCCGTCAAAGAGCTAAAGACCACGCTTGAGCACACGTTTTCAGGAGAATATAGATGGGTATCGTTGTAACCGTTTGCATGATTCTAATTTTAGTTATGTCTGTCAAAAATCCAATGCAAGCGCGACTTGCTGATTATCAGCAAAAATTAGCTGTGCTGACTTTATTCGGCGCAGTGTGGAATACATGTTGGTATGGGATGCAGCATTTAGGCGACTTTTGGGGAAATGCCGCTTTTATTTCTGGAATTTTGATAATGTATACAAGCTTGCCTTTGTTAAGCAGCCATGGGGCTTTCTCTTTAGTAAAAGCACTTCATAAAAAGCAACCTCCTCAGCTCAACTCTATTGCCTTAGTTTTATTGCTACTTTGCGCAATTATTTATACGTACACGCTTATTTTATTACAATTTGACTGATTAACATGGAGGGTGGTCGGTTCATGTTGCAAATTGACCCTTTGCCGTCCGTAAATTTGTCATCGATATCCCAAGACGTTACTTTTGAGATCCACTGACAATCTGACAATCTGACAATCTGACAAAGGAAAGAACATAACATGAAACTCATTCGCTCAAAGGATTTCAAAGCTGACAAAGCATGGGAAGCACTTGATTCGCTCACATGAACGGCATCTCGACCCGACTTCATTGGACTAATGAACCCTATAAGTGGCACATCAATGATGGAGAAGAAGTATTTGTTGTATTAGATGGTAAAGTGGAGATGCAATATAAGGAGGGAAATGAAAAGTATAAAGTTTATCTTAATCTCGGCGATTTATTCTTTGCTTCCATTGGTACAGAGCATATTGCCACTCCCATTGGCGAAGCCAGAATTTTAGTCGTAGAAAAGGCGGGGAGCATCTAGGAAATTACCATCGTTTTGAGTAAACATATAAATTGATGAACTCAATCTATATTTCGAAACCAAAGAGCTTGACTCGATAACCAAAAGCAACCAAATTGAATCAATCTAAACAGAGCTTCATTAGGCTACGAATATGGTTAAATGCCGCTCTACCCAGCGCATCTAGATGATACCCTCCTTCAAGCACGGAAACGATTTTTCCATCACAATGTACATCAGCCAATGCCACCAATTTATCGGTGATCCAAGCATAGTCACTGGCATTTAATCGTAATTGCCCCATTGGCTCTTCTTTATGCGCATCAAACCCCGCTGAAATCATAATAAGCTCCGGTCGAAAACGATCCAACACGGGAAATAATTGAGCGTTCATCGCAGCGCGAAAAGCTTCTCCATTTGTACCCGCCTCTAACGGAATATGTAGGACATTATCATGAGAGTCTCCAGGATCAGTGTATGGATACAACGGATGCTGATAACTCGACGCGAAAAACACCTTATGATTCCCCTCAAAAATGTCTTCTGTTCCATTTCCATGATGAACATCGAAATCCACGATCGCAACACGTTCAAGCCCATAATTTTTAATCGCATATTGAGCACCAACCGCAATGTTATTAAAGAAACAAAAGCCCATACTTTTATCGTATTCAGCATGATGCCCAGGTGGGCGCACAGCACAAAATGCGTTCTCCACTTCTTTGCTCATAACCAAATCCACCGCTTGCACCACTGCCCCAGCCGCATACAATGCCGCTTTAAGAGAGTGCGGTGTCATAACAGTTTCAGCATCAAGCTCTATAAAACCTTCTAGAGGGGAACTGTTGAAAATACTATCAACGTAATCACGACAATGCGTATTGTAGAGATGCTCACGCTTTACCTCTGTCGCATCCACCAGCATCAAGTAATCAAATAATTGACCCGCAATTAGGCGATCCTGTATTGCACCTAAACGAAAGGGAGATTCTGGGTGTTCAGAATTTATTTTGTGTTTTTCACAATAATAATGGGACAGATAAGCCGTGGTCATGGCACGCCTCTAAGCTACTTTGTTGTTTTTTAAACGTTACTCTTGTGGTTTATCAAAACACATTTGCTTGATGGTGTCCTATTCTACTAAAGTCTATTCACTGACATTAAGTGTATGAGAGGTTTTCGTTGCATAATATTCCAATATGAGGTCTTTGCACGAAGTCACGAGCAAAGCCAAGACAAGGCAAAAATAGACGAAAAAGCGGAGTTTATGCGCTATAAATGAGCATTTTGAGGCTCTTTTTAACACTGTATAGGAGCGCGCAGTCGTCGTGCAAAGGTCTCAACGTATAACTTAGACGGACAGCAACGCACCTTATGACTCAACATGTTCTGCATACATTATTCCATCCTCGTTCTGTCGTTGTATTAACGGGAAACGACCCAAACGACCCTCTGATGCTTGCCTTACTGTCTAATTTATGTGGACCGTCTACCTATACCCTGAAAGTATTCAAATCCATTATGTTAGTCGGCTGTCGTCCTCATGAGGATCACCTAAGCCAATATTCACATACCGACTCGCTAGAATCATTGCTAATACAGCAGACGCTTCCGATGCCCTCAGACACATTAGCTGTTCTGTGTGGTCGACAAGATAAATCAATAGAAACCATTATCAAACAATGCCATGAAGCCGGCATCAGCACGCTATTGGTGTTAACTTGGATTCCTGATTCACCAGAGCACCTTCAAGCTTTACTGCGACAATACAATATGCGCCTCTTAGGGCCCAACAGTTTCGGCATTTGTTCACCGTCGAAAGGTTTAAACGCATGGCTGGGTCTAACGAATCCCATTGCGGGTCGTCTCGCGCTGTTATCTCAATCAGGAACCATCGCCAGTGCCATAGTCGATTGGGCGGCGTGGCAGGGTATCGGCTTTTCTCACGTAGTGGCGACGGGAACACCCATCGATGTAATGCCGCATCAGGTTATGGATTACCTCTCAAATGATTTTCAGACTCAATCCATCCTTATGTATGTCCAAAACATAGGGAATCCAACACGGTTTCTCAGCAGTCTGCGCTCAACCAGTCGCTCAAAGCCCGTAGCAATCGTGACAGAACACTCTTTAGGCGCTGATGACAGAGTACTTGATGCCGCACTTAGCAGAACAGGTGCCGTTCGAGGCCGCCGCCTCAACGATTTAGTCGCAGCGGCGTCAGTAATGACCAATGCTCGACGAATACAGGAAGGTGCATTGATGATCATAGGCAACGGGGCTGGCCCTGGTGAGCTCGCAGCTCAAAAAGCAAACGAGCTGAATATTAATTTGCTTGCTCCATCTCAAAAATTGCAGGCGCAACTTGAAAGCGTGATGGACAGTCGAGGCAGCGTGGGTTCAGTCACCACCGTTTGGGCAAGTTGCCCAACAGATCTTTTCATAAACCTAGCGACTACTGCACTTACTGATAATCAGTGTGGTGCGGTACTACTAATGCTGAGTCCAACCGCACTAATCGATTTACAGTCGTTACAGGAACAGGTCGTTCAATTACACAAAAAACAACGTAAGCTAGTCATGGTCTGTCTGATGGGTGGCGGAGGCATTGTAGATCTTCGCACTCGTATTAATGAGGCGGGTATTCCGACGTTTAGAACGCCAGAAACCGCTATTGAAGGTTATCAGTTTTTGGAGTTATTCCAGCGCAACCAACAGCTCGCAAAACAATCTCCTGACAGCCATGCATTCCGTTTTCAGATTGATGTTAATCAAGCCCGTAAACAATTACAGGGCAAACTAGATCAAGGTATTTCGGAACTAAATCATCTAGATTTAGAGCCTATATTTTCTTTATTCCACATAATGGTCGAAACGGGCCCGCAGTCTGGCCTGCTGAATTCACCTATTAGTTTACGAGTGTTTCAAGACACAACCTTTGGACCTGCTATCGCGCTGTCTTTTGGCGGTAGCCATCAATCTTCCAAATACGTTGAAGCCGTCGGTTTACCGCCTTTAAATACCATACTGGCGAAAGATCTAATTAACCGCGCTTTACCCAATACAGAATGCTTTGAGCTGGAAGCCTTACTGCGTAACCTCTCCAGCATGGTATGCGAGTTGCCCGAAATATTAGAACTGCATCTAATGGACGTGTACATTCATAAAGATGGCAGTATTAGCACTAAATCCAGTGCTTCGATCTCATCGCGGCCTAACTTACGTCGCTACGAGCATCTTGCCATTCAACCTTATCCTCGACAGTGGATTTCAAAGATAAAACTAAATGAAATACTGACAACGACAGTACGCCCAGTCTTACCCCGAGATGCATGGATGATGGCCGAGTTCGTTAAAAACCTATCGCACGAAAGTCGCTACTTCCGGTTTATTGCCAACATATCAGAACTCACGCCTAAAATGTTAGCCAACATGACTCACATTGATTATGACCGCGAGATGGCTCTCCTAGCAGTAATAGAGCAAAATAACGACAGCGAGCTAATCGGTGCCGCCCGATACATTGATAACTTTGACGATAAGAGTTGTGAATTTGCCGTTGTAATCGGCGATGATTTTCAAGGACTTGGCCTCGCTTCCTACCTAATGAGAAAGCTCTTTATCATTGCTAACGATAAAGGCTTACGCATTATGAAAGGTATCGTGCTCTTAGAAAACGTTCACATGATCGAGTTTTGTAAACGCTTAGGCTTTAACATACAACGAGACCCAGATGATTACAGTCAGGTGATTGCTACTGTAAAACTAACCGATGAGCTGATTGAAAACTCAACAAACAAACTCAAAAAATTGGATTGAGTTCATTACTCAAAAACTGGCCTGAAGAAGCTGCGCTCATAGCTGATAATACATTTTGTATTTTCAGCGTATTCAAATGCGGCAATGCACTGCGCATCTTGCATTGAGTCCGTACGGTATCGTTCGTACTCCGCGAGGCTTGGGAAGCTAAACAGCGCCAAAGCGATGTTGCTTGCACCTTCAGACGGAAGAAAATAGCCACTGTGATGACCGCCAAATTTATTCACAAGCGGTATCCACAGTTTTGCATAGGTTTCAAACTCGTCCAGTTTATATGGATCAACGATATACTTTACATAACAAGTAATCATCTACGGTTGCTCCCTTTCGCCCACAAGCGCTGGAATTTTTTTCGCCTTTTCGAAGTGGTCCAACTTATGAGTCTGAATCCACCAAGTCGCCGCTTCCATTAACAACTCAGGGTCGTCATTCTTATTCGCAAAGAATGCATAAAATGACACGCCTACTGCCTCTCCTTTTTGTGCGATTTTCTTCTCACATACTTGTATCACTTTTTCCCTTAATGACTCTCGCATAGCCTTCCTTATTTTCTAACTAGAACTTTGTTCTCGTCTTCATGCCGTAAAGATACAATATTAATGCAGGAAGGTTTTTAAATGCTAGCGACACCATGAAAGAAATTTACCCAAAACGCTTAGCAACAATCTCGTTGAATGCGTCATTTATACGGCCATCAAGCTCATGCTGGTAATTATCGATGACACATTCTCCAGCAACATAGACATCTTTAATAACATTTGAGCTAAGCCCAAACAGCCAGCGATTCAACAAGTCCTTAGACTGACTTGCACTTACAAATGGCTCCGCTGTCGACCACACCATGAAGTCCGCTCTAGCCCCTATCGAAAGGCCAGTCTGCACTCCACACGCTTGATCGCCACCTCGCTTCGACATAGCAAACAAATGATCCGCAATATAGGGCTGCCTCTCTCCATACAATCGATTACGTTTTTGATGTTGTAGGCGTTGTCCGTATTCCAACCAACGCAACTCCTCTTGCAATGAAGTACTAACATGGCTGTCAGACCCGACTCCCCACACACCACCCGCCGCTTCGTATTCAATTGCGGGAAAGAAACCGTCTCCTAGGTTCGCTTCCGTTGTCGTACATATTCCCACACTGGCTCCGCTTTTCGCGATACCTTCCACTTCACTGTGGTTAAGGTGCGTCGCGTGAATCAAACACCACTGAGCGTTGAGGTCAAACTCGGACAACAACCATTCGACAGGGCGATGTTCCGAGTAGGTTAAACAGTCTTCAACTTCTTTAGTTTGTTCAGCAATGTGGATATGAATTGGCTGTCCACACTCTAGAGAGTCAAGCACTTGCTTCATCTCGTTAAAATTAGTCGCTCGCAAAGAGTGAAAGCATATTCCTAAATGATGTCTGTCTGATTTGTGTATGCGCTGCTGGTAGGCACGATATTGCTCAATATAGTCATTTGTCGATTGAGTAAAACGCACTTGACCATCATTGGGTGGCTGCTCACCAAAGCCAGCATATTGATATAGCGCTGGCAACAATGTCACGCCCATCTTAGTTCGATCTCCCGCTCTAAGAATGGCATCGCCTAAACATGTACTTTCTGGATAAGCATTGCCGTCAGGCTGGTTATGAACGTAATGAAACTCACCCACCTGCGTAAAACCGCCTTTTAGCAGCTCGATGTAAAGTTTACTGGCGATAACTTCCATTTCTTCAGGTAATAAACTCGAAACCGTTTTATACATGACATCGCGCCAACTCCAAAAACTGTCTTCTGGATTCAGTGCAACTTCAGCCATTCCCGCCATCAGGCGCTGAAAAGCATGGGAGTGCACATTAGAAACAGTAGGCAATACCGGGCCATCCAAAACCTGCATCTCACTGGTTCTCTCTGCATCCGTCTCAATTGCCGAAATCTGCCCCTGCTCTACCGTGAAAACAACATCATTTTTCCATTGATAAACAGCATGAGTATTGCATACTGAAACATACGCTCTTTTTGCAAAAAACTGTGTCATGGATTTATCCTGAATCAAACCTTATTTGTATATACAAGTTAAACTTTTTAAATAAAAGTGTAAAGGGTATAATTTGCTCTCCCCTGAAAACGGCTTACAAGGATACAGCGTGTCTAAAACCATCAACCCGTTACTAAATGATTTATTTGCTCATATTCCAGATACGCCTCAACCCATTTACGCACGCCTAAAACAAGCCATTGCACATAAAATTGCTTCAGGAGAGTGGCAAGCAAATCAAAGAGTGCCTTCCGAAGCTGAAATGGTGGCAGCAATTGGCGTCAGCCGAATGACCGTCAATCGCGCACTAAGAGAGTTGACGGCGGAAGGGATCCTAACGCGTCAACAAGGATTAGGCACATTTGTTGCTCCGCAAAAAGCGCACTCAGCCTTATTTGAAGTGCATAATATTTCTGAAGAAGTGGCTTCAAGAGGTGGAACTTACCGCGCTGAACAACTCCTTCTTGAACGTCGTAAAGCCACTATGGAAGAGGCTGTAAACCTAGGTATACGAACCACTCAAGAGATATTTTGCTCCGTAATCCTACACTTTGAAAACGACCTACCCATTCAATTAGAAGAGCGCGTAGTGAATGCTCACTTAGCCCCAGAGTATGGAAGTCAGGATTACACAAAACAAACACCGTATGTCTATCTTATGAAGGCTGCTCCTATGACAGAAGGCGAACATCTCGTCGAGGCTGTAGTACCCACTCAAGAAGAATGCGAGCTTCTGAAAATAGAGGCCACCGAGCCCTGTTTGCAAATTAAACGCCGTACTTGGTCATCAGACCAAATCGTTACGACCGCTCGATTATTGCATCCCGGCAGTCGATTTCAGCTCTTTGGACATTTTTCTAACTAGGGTAAATCGCACCCTCTTATATGAAAGAATTAACCCAGAACAAGACACAAGACCTCTAACACATATAAAACGAAACACACATCGGAACTCAAAAAGTGCTTGCACGATTTGAAAAATCCCATTATGTTTAAATTAAGTTGTATATACATGTTTATATATTTAAGTTTAGAGGTAGTCCCATCATGACTCAAAATCGTTATCGTAAAGGTGAAGTTCGAGCGCCTCGCGGCACAGAACTCAATACAAAAAGCTGGTTAACTGAAGCGCCACTTCGCATGCTAATGAACAACCTAGATCCTGACGTTGCGGAAAACCCAGAAGAGTTAGTCGTTTACGGTGGGATCGGTCGCGCGGCTCGCGACTGGGAATGCTACGATAAAATCGTTGATAGCCTTAAAGAACTCGAAACAGACGAAACGCTTTTAGTTCAATCCGGCAAACCTGTCGGCGTATTCAAAACGCATGAAAACGCACCTCGGGTACTCATTGCTAACTCGAACCTAGTGCCGCATTGGGCAAACTGGGAACACTTTAACGAGTTAGACGCAAAAGGCTTAGCAATGTACGGTCAGATGACTGCTGGCTCTTGGATTTACATCGGCAGCCAAGGCATTGTTCAAGGTACCTATGAAACGTTTGTTGAAGCAGGTCGCCAACACTACGATGGCAGCTTAACGGGACGTTGGATTTTAACAGCGGGCCTTGGTGGTATGGGCGGCGCGCAGCCATTAGCAGCGACATTGGCAGGCGCATGTTCCCTAAACATAGAATGTCAGCAAAGCCGTATCGATTTTCGTCTACGAACAGGCTATGTAGACGAACAAGCGACAAGCATAGACGATGCTCTTGAACGCCTTAAACGCTATACAAGTGAAGGCAAAGCCGTTTCGATTGCTTTATGTGGCAATGCAGCCGACGTATTGCCGGAATTGGTTAAACGCGGCGTTCGTCCTGATATGGTCACTGACCAAACCTCGGCTCATGATCCATTAAATGGCTACCTTCCACACGGTATGAGCTGGGACGAATACAGAGAAAGCGCCCTGAATGACCCAGCATCAACGGTGACCGCTGCGAAAAAAACCATGGCCAAACATGTAGAAGCCATGCTGGCTTTCCAACAAATGGGCGTTCCAACCTTCGATTACGGCAATAACATTCGTCAAATGGCTATGGAAGAAGGGGTTGAAAACGCATTCGACTTCCCGGGCTTTGTCCCAGCGTACATTCGCCCACTCTTCTGCCGAGGCATTGGACCGTTCCGCTGGGCGGCACTCTCCGGCGATCCGGACGACATTTACAAAACAGATGCTAAAGTAAAAGAGCTTATTCCAGACGATACTCATCTTCACAACTGGTTAGAAATGGCACGTGAGCGTATTCAGTTTCAAGGGTTGCCAGCTCGTATTTGCTGGGTTGGACTTGGGTTACGCGCAAAGCTTGGTTTAGCGTTTAATGAAATGGTGCGCACTGGAGAGTTGTCGGCTCCTGTCGTAATTGGGCGCGACCATTTGGATTCCGGCTCGGTATCCAGCCCGAACAGAGAAACCGAAGGCATGAAAGACGGTTCTGATGCAGTGTCGGACTGGCCTTTACTTAATGCGTTGCTAAACACAGCATCAGGCGCGACATGGGTATCGCTTCACCACGGTGGCGGAGTGGGCATGGGCTTCTCTCAACACTCTGGAGTGGTCATTGTATGTGACGGTACAGATGAAGCAGCTGAGCGCATTGCCCGCGTTTTGAATAACGATCCCGCGACGGGCGTTATGCGCCACGCCGATGCAGGCTACGACATCGCGATCGATTGCGCGAAAGAAAAAGGCCTACATTTACCAATGTTGACTAAATAATAAACGGTTAGAGACTAATTATGTTTGAATTCACTTTAAAACCCGGCCAATTGACTCTTTCCGACTTACGTCAAATCAGTCGTAACGATGTAAAAATCACTCTAGACGAGGACGCATTTTCGGCCATTGAAGCCAGCACAAAAGTCGTCAATGATATCATTCGCGAAGACCGCACCGTTTATGGCATTAATACAGGGTTCGGTTTATTGGCTAATACTCGCATCGCTGAAGAAGATCTCGAAGAACTGCAACGTAGTATTGTTCTTTCTCATGCGGCAGGCATAGGAAAGCTAATGGACGACGCAACCGTGAAAATGGTCATGGCATTAAAAGTAAACAGCCTTGCGCGTGGTTTCTCCGGCATTCGTCTGTATGTTATTCAAGCGCTGATTACCTTAATAAACAAAGAAGTCTACCCTTGCATCCCTCAAAAAGGCTCAGTCGGCGCATCCGGTGACCTTGCACCACTTGCTCACATGAGTGCCGTTTTACTCGGAGAAGGGCAAGCACGTTATAAAGGCGAAATTATTTCGGGTCAGGCAGCACTTGCGGTTGCAGGCTTAGAGCCAATAACGCTTGCACCAAAAGAAGGGCTCGCATTATTAAATGGCACCCAAGCGTCGACGGCCTTTGCGTTAGAAGGTTTATTTGAAGCTGAAGACCTGTTTGCCACTGCGATCACCTGTGGTTCTTTGTCCGTCGAAGCGGCGTTAGGTAGCCGACGTCCGTTTGACGATCGTATCCATCAGGTTCGTGGTCATCAAACACAAATTGATGTTGCCGCGGCATATCGCCACCTTTTAGGCGAAACCAGCGACATTGGCGGTTCTCATGTAGGCTGCGAAAAGGTTCAAGATCCATACTCGCTGCGTTGTCAGCCACAAGTCATGGGAGCATGTCTTGAGCAAATCAGAAATGCTGCCAAAGTACTGTGCGTAGAAGCAAACTCCGTATCCGATAACCCATTAGTATTCGCAGAGGATGGAGACATCATTTCTGGAGGTAACTTCCACGCGGAACCTGTCGCAATGGTTGCCGACAATCTGGCCATTGCCATTGCAGAAATCGGCAGTCTATCAGAACGTCGTATGGCTCTGTTGATCGACAGCAATCTAAGCAAACTGCCGCCATTTTTAGTAGACAATGGCGGCGTAAACTCTGGTTTCATGATTGCTCAAGTAACATCGGCGGCGTTGGCGAGTGAGAACAAAACCTTCGCACACCCTGCATCGGTCGATAGCTTACCGACGTCTGCAAATCAGGAAGATCACGTTTCTATGGCGACCTTCGCTGCACGTCGATTGAAAGACATGGCAGAAAATACACGCGGTATATTGGCGGTAGAGCTCTTGGCTGCGGCACAAGGATTAGACTTCCGCGCGCCATTAAAAACATCTGACACGCTTGAACAAGCGAAAGCAACATTGCGAACCCGCGTTCCTTTTTATGACAAAGATCGTTACTTTGCGATGGATATCGAAAAAGCATCCCACTTGATCCAAGAAGCCGCACACAACGACACAATGCCAGCAGGATTATTGCCAAGCCTTTAACAACTGCTCGGTATTTATACGCACGAATTCCTTCCCGGTACTCCGTAACGTTGGAGTGCCGGGAAGGACAGATCATCAAAACAAAGAAGTGAAACACAAGATGCCTGCAAACACCCTCCACTCACGTCATTGCGACAGCCTTTGGTATGGGATGAACATCGCTACCATGCAAAACGGTCAATACTCTGTAATCGAAGACGCAGCGATGGCGGTATTGGATGGCAAGATTGATTGGGTTGGCGAGCGCTCTGATTTACCAAATTACCAAGCCGATCAAGAAATGGATCTAAAAGGTGGATGGATTACGCCCGGTCTCGTGGATTGCCATACCCACATCGTTTTTGGTGGTAACAGAGCGAACGAGTTTGAAATGCGCCTAAACGGCGCAAACTATGAAGACATTGCCAAAGCCGGCGGCGGTATCGTTTCTTCTGTCAGAGACACGCGAAACGCAACCCTGTCGCAACTGACTCAATCGGCTCAACGCCGATTAGAAAGTTTAATGGCCGATGGTGTCACCAGCGTAGAGATTAAATCAGGTTATGGCCTGAATACATCAAGTGAAGTCGCTATGCTTCAAGCAGCAAGATCGCTAGCAAGCTCAAACGCTGTGGATGTGAAAACCACCTGTCTCGCAGCACACGCACTTCCTCCTGAATTTAAAGACAATGCAGACGAATACATAGATTATCTATGCGAAGAAGTATTACCGGAAGTTGCAAAACTCGGTTTGGCCGATGCTGTCGATGCTTTTTGTGAAGGCATTGGTTTTTCTCCTGCTCAAGTAACACGCTATTTTGAATGCGCAGAGTCATTAGGTTTACCTGTTAAGCTCCACGCAGAACAGCTCTCGTCACTTGGAGGCTCAAGCCTCGCCGCCAAATATAGAGCACTCTCTGCGGACCATCTTGAATACGCCACAGAGGAAGATGTTATCGCAATGGCCGCATCAGAAACCGTTGCTGTCATTCTTCCGGGCGCGTTCTATGTATTAAAAGAAACCAAAAAGCCGCCGATTGATTGGTTTCGTAAACACAACGTACCGATGGCGATCGCGACTGACGCAAACCCTGGTACATCGCCTGCATTGTCTCTACGTCTTATGATGAACATGGCATGCACGTTATTCGCTATGACGCCTGAAGAAGCACTGGCTGGCGTGACGATCCATGCGGCAAAAGCACTCGGTATAGACAATCAAGTTGGATCGATAGAAATAGGAAAACAGGCAAACTTCGTCCATTGGCAGATAGAATCACCCGCGGAGCTAAGTTATTGGCTAGGTGGAAATCTTGTTAAGCATCGAGTTTATAACGGTATTATCAGCTAACATTGACGCATCCTATCCATTTTGGAACGACAGACTATGACATCAAAAAACGATCAAATAATACAAAAAGGTCAGCAGCCGAATCTTAATGTACCTGCATTTGAATTCCACCAAAGCGACACTCCAATCTTAGTCAGTATGCCTCACTCTGGCCTAGCGCTAACATCTGAAGTCGAAGCCGGCTTAACAGAACAAGCACGAAAACTTCCCGACACCGATTGGTATATCCCCGAGTTATACGACTTTTTGGAAACGTTAGGAGTCGGTTGCATCAAAGCGAATTATTCACGCTATGTCATCGATTTAAACCGCCCGTACGACGATAAACCACTCTATCAAACCAAAACGACTGGGCTCTTCCCTGACATTCTATTTGAAGACGCTCCGGTTTTTGAGCCAAATAAAGCGCCAGATGATTCGCAAAAATCCACATACAAAGAGCTAATCTGGAAACCATATCACAACACCATTGAGCAAGAACTGAAGCGTCTAAAAGAGAAGTTCGGTTACGCTATTCTATTCGACGCCCACAGTATTGCTGCAGAAGTTCCTATGCTGTTTGATGGAGTATTACCGGACTTTAATTGGGGCACTAACGAAGGGCAATCCTGCGCTGATTTGATTGCTAATGTCGTCACCCAAGTACTACGACCCAATTACACTCAAGTACTCAATGGACGCTTCAAAGGAGGCTACATCACCCGTCAATTTGGTCAGCCAAATACTGGGGTTCATGCCATTCAATTGGAACTTTCTCAGGCGACCTACCTAAATGAAAAGGCTCAAAAAGAGGGGCACTACCTATTAGACGAAGACAAGCTACCGTTTATAAAACAGCAGCTCAAAGAGTTGATTGAGAGTTGCTTGGCAGTAAGCCTGAATAAATAGGAGAACATACTGCTTCAGTCACTCAACTTAGAAACTGGCGTCTAACATACAAGTCGCCAGAGAAACTCCGTACTGTGATTTTCTAGGCGATCGAAACAAATGGCGCTTTATGAACCCAAGTATCGCTATTTACCTGATCAACCATAAACTTGGCCAGATCAGGCAATGTAATCGAGTTTCCTGGCATCTTTTGATCATCCGCCAAAACATGACCAACAAGCGGTTTCTTTAATATTAAATTGGCTCTGACACTGACCCAATCAATTTCTTTTTCTTTTAGCAAAATATCCATTTCAGCGACCTTGGCGTCTTTCATATGCTTAAGGAAGATGCCGACCATTGTGCTTAAGATTTTACGCTTAATACCAACATATTCATTAGGTAAAATAGTGCCAGAGCCGTTAATGCTAACCAGTTTTTTGATCCCTGCTTTCTTCATCTCAGCAACCAGAATATGAGTAATAGTTTCAAACGCTTTGTATTGGTCTGACCCTTTCACACCTCCAGCAGCACTCACCACTGCAACACAACCTTCCAATGTTTCCGCTACTTTATCCGCGTCTTCGAGTGTGCCTTGAATCACTTCAAGATTACTTGCTCTGTTTTTCAATTTTTCAGGCGTTCTTACCAGCACTTTTACGTCGAACCCTGCGGCTAATGCTCGCTCTAAGACCGCTTGTCCAACAAATCCGGTTGAGCCTAAAACCGCAATTTTCATTCTATCCCTCACTGAATCCAATTAGTTTACTTGCACGATCACCAGTAAAAATGGTTAACCTTTAACCAAATAATACCACTCGAACATGTGCGTGTATGTATGACAAGCGAAGTAAGTATTGAGTGGTACAGCATTTGTATTCATGAAGTACGAGGAATAGTGACAGATGAAATGAGAGAGGGAACCATTCTTCTCTCTCATTTTTCAACTGGAGCTATAAACTCACATGCATTGTAGAGGCATAGTTCTTTTGCCATTTAGGGTAAAGTTCATTGATGAGTTTATTTGGAGAGGTAACTAACCAACTGTATTTCACGCTTCGCTCATAGCTTATATCATCAAAACGATTCAAACGGTCACCTTGTCGATTTGAGAACAATGGCTCAAGCGTTGTGCTGTCAATGAAACGAGGCCAAGAAACAGCGCCTTTCTTATCAATCACAACGCGATCAACCCCAAACTCAAGCGTTGGATCCTTCACTTTTACCAATTTTTTATCTTTTATGCTTTGGCTTTGTAAGAATGCGACGGCATCGTGGACCGCATTAATAACATCTTGAGAAGGGTTTTCAATTGACATTAGGAACTTCACCACTTTAACGCTTTCACCACCACTGATGGCTGCCAGCTCATACGAGCGGCCTTTTTCACATTCTAGTGTTTGATAATGATATTGGGCACACCAACCTGTCTTTTTACCATTTACGACCACCTGTCGGTCCAGTATTAATGCAATGCCCTTTTCAACGGCCTCTTTTGCCGCACTCGCCATTGTATCTGAAATAAACTTATAACCGCCTTTTTGGCTAGCAACGTCTCTTAATACTGTAAGAGTGTTGGATATGGCATCATCATTAAAGGTAATGTGTTTATGATAGCCTCGTGTTTCCGGGAAGAATTGAGGCCAACCACCGTTGTTCAGCTGACCATTAATCAGATATTCGATTCCTCTTAAAGCACTCTCTTTGTAACGTTCATCTTGTGTATGTCCATAAACCTTAGCGAGTGTGGTAATTTGGACATAGGTTGCATCATTGTCGATCGTCGACTTTTGTCGATACATTGGAAACGTATCGCGGTTATAAACCTGCGCTAGGCTCGCAGAGCTTCCGACTTTAAACCAACCTCCATCTGTATTTTGGTTTCTTAACATCGCTTCAGCTACCTGTTTGGCTTCAGCGCTTACAAACCACCCATCGTCTTTTTTATAGATCGTTTTTAGCGAGATAGGACCTTTTTCAGACTTAAACATGGATCCTTTAGGACGCAACAAAGTGGCAACTGCTCGCTCCCTTTTTTTGTTCCAACTGTATTTTGCGCCTAGTTGCTCAAACACAAATTTAAATGGAAGATACAGGGCATCATCAAATTTCTGAGGTGTGATGGGCATTTCTACCGTATTTTCATTGACCAAAGCAATTTGGGAACCAAGCGACATTTCCACGATACGCCCATTCAGTTCGATTTTAACTTGGTTGCCATTCGTGACGTAAAAACCATTAAGCTCATCTAAAATATCCTCCAATGGCGCCATTACGGTGTTATTCGCCCCATACACAGGTTTAAGATAGTAAGCATCTAACAACTCATGATAGCTTCCATCGACTCGCATCATAGGCTCGCTCATCATAATCGCAACTTCATGAAGGTCCGCTTTTTCCCAAGACAGATCCTTAGCCGCATTCACCTCAGCTCCAATTAATAGACCAGAAGCAATCGCTGTACTTCTCATTAAATAGTGATACCGGTTCATTCCTTTCTCCACTTCGTTTTTATCATTTATTTCGACCAAAATCAGAACCAAAAATAAATGATGCAATGTATTTTTATTTTGGAAACGATGTTTCAATAATAAATATTAGTTAAAGCGACTCATTTTTAAAAGTTATAATTATTTCAACCTTTCGTCCTTTGCCTTTCACGCAAAAAAAGCCTTGAGAGTCTGTTACACTGGTATAAAAATTTAATTTGGAGAAACTGATGACTACGGTCTTTTGTAAAAAGTATCAAAAAGAATTAGAAGGTTTGCAGCGCGCGCCTCTGCCGGGCAAAAAAGGCCAGGAAATACTCGAAAGTGTGTCAAAACAAGCTTGGATTGAATGGCAATCGCTTCAGACAATGATCATTAATGAAAAGCATTTAAATCTGATGGAGCCCGCTACACGAAGCTACTTAATAGAACAAATGGAAAAGTTTTTTAATAATGAAAAGACAGATCAACTTCAGGGCTATGTAAGTCCTGATGATATTCAAGAGCTCTAGATCGGTACAGCTCAAGCGATATACAACAATAGGAGTGCGAAGTTTATCCAAAAACATTCGCACTCGCTAAAAGAAGAACTGCTACTGTGTTACGAAGCTCGCAAATAAAACGTCTTTGACGGGTTCTAACCCTGTTTCATTTTTTAGTGCCTCGTTGACTGCAACGGCAGCTTCTCCCCTCGTTTCCTCACGGGCAAGCGCCCCGGAAACTTGCTCTTGGCTTCTTGAACTCAAAAACATCACAATAGCATCACGAACAAGCGGCATATTCCCTTCTATCGCACCTGCCATATCAGAACTAGAACGCAAACTTATTTTAGTCTTTATATATTTTAGTTTGCCACCACTCGCAGAGTAGTTAACGATAAAATCAGGCGTCAGCTCGATATATACAGGCATCGGAGCCCCAGCTTCGTCTTCAGCATGAACAACGGATGCTAATGATGCAAACAGCGAGCAGCCAAACACCATTAAGCATAGTTTTATCCTACAGCCTTTAATCATTCGGGTCAGTATACTCATAGCACTCCTCGCGTAGACATAATAGTTGGGTTATGCCTCGTTATATGGACGAAATATAGTTTTTGAATTGGACAATAAAAATGGGGCACTTTCTCGCTCGCTCGCGGTCTCAAGACACGCTAACGCAAAATTCGCAAAAGTCAGTGATTTTCATAATCCTAGCTTTTCATAGTATAAGCTAACAGTTAGCATATTCGAAGCCTATAAAAGAGATCACCATACAAGGACATCGCCTTAATGCGCCACTTCATTACTGTACGTAACTTTCATTTGTTAATTGCCGTCACATCATTGTCTCTACTTGGTGTCGCATTTTATATGGAATATGCCATGGGACTAGAGCCGTGCCCATTGTGTATGCTACAACGAATCATGTTTTTCATTGTTGCAATAGCAGCAACGCTTTCAGCTTTACATAAAGCAGGGCGAAAATTCTACCTACCGACTATCATCACCTTCGCAGCTATTGGCGCAGGATTGTCCATACGCCACCTTTACCTACAAAGCCTTCCCTTCGATGAATTACCTGCGTGTTTACCGGGGTTAAGTTACATGTTTGAAGTGTTCCCATGGCAAGAAATCATGCAAGCAATGGTAATGGGCACCGGAGAATGTGGAGATACGTTGTGGACTTTTCTAGGTTTAAGCATACCTGGTTGGACTCTTGTTGCTTTCACGTCAATTGTCGTTGCGAACCTCGTGATTTCAATCAAGTTCTCAAATCAAAATTAACAACAGCGGTTTCCAAACATTACAATAAGTGCAACCTAAATAGGTTGCACCGTGATTTCTAAGGGAATATTCTAAAAACATAATAGTATGATGTTTTGATACTAATAATGAAAACGGGGATAAAGTTATGTTGGAACGTTGTAAATCTGCTCAAGAAAGGTGGGGCGGCGTGCATGAAATTATTGACCGTTGGTTACTTCAACGCCAACAATTAATCGAAGCATTAGTCACTACCAAAGAACGAGGTGAATATACCCCAACCGATACGCCAAAAATTCAACGCTTGTGTGAAATGCTGGTTGACTATGTGTCTGTAGGACATTTTGGTGTTTATGAACAGCTCGCTCTTGAAGCAAAAGACTTCAATGACACTGGAGCTCTTGAACTCTTTAAAGCGCTTATGCCTGAAATCGACAGTACAACCGAAGTAGCAATTGAGTTTAACGACAAATACGATACGAAAGATCACTGTAATGCTCAGTTAGAAGAGTTACCTTTTTCTATTCAGACAGTAAGTGTCGTAATGGCAGAACGCTTCGGTCTTGAAGATAAATTAATTGAACGATTACACCATGCTCACAGTGAAAAAACGGCCTAAAGCACTTCTTGTTGCCTTAAGTCTGACATTATTTGGCTGCTCAGCTGATAGCCCTAGCAACCAAGAAAAACTGGCAATCCAAGGGCTGTATTCAGCGGCATTAAGCCCCAATGCAAAAAATGCCCTAATTGGCTCCATTCAGCATGGGGGTAGTTATTGGTCACTTGCGCCCAGTCAACGCCTTTATAACTGGAACCATGCTCAGGGTACTGCTACGCCGCTCATCTCCGTGGATATTGACCCTTCTGGTCGCTTCGCTCTTACAGGTGGTGCACGAACTCTCGTGTTATGGAATACTCAAAATGGTCAATCTGCAGGATACTGGAATACACCAGGGGACATTCGCGATATAAAACTCACTCAAAATGGCGATTTTGCATTAGTGGGTATGAATGATCAAACTGCCCGATATTTCGATGTGAAAAATGGCGGGATTCTACAAACACTGCGCACAAATGCAGTTGTTCGCTCTGTTGATGTCACACCTGACGGAAAACTCGCGGTAACGGGCGACGACCTAAACAACGTAACACTTTGGGACCTAAACTCCGGCCAAGTAAAAAAGCAATGGACACTTTCTAACAACATCGCAAGTGTTGCTATTTCTGATGACGGGTCTTATGTCTTCGGCGCTGCACAGTTAGGTGAGGCAAAAGTTTGGCAAACGGTAACAGGCATCGAGTTTTCGAATATAGATACAGGTGCATTGAAAGAGCGCAACTCAACAATAAGCAAAGTCCAATTTTCACAAGATAATCGCCAACTTCTTCTTGGTTCAGTTAATAGACGAGTAAAACTCGCAAATACCGCGACAGGGAAGATAGAAAGGGAATGGGATCTTTATTTAAAAGATGTACTTCGCCCCACTGCGGCAAGCGTCTTAGCACTAGCCTTTGGAACTGATGCGCGATATTACGCAATTGGCAGTAACGGTTACCTAAATACTCTTCAATAGAAATTACCCAATCGGATTCCTTTCCAATCAATGAACTCACCCCGTATATACCACTATTTAGTAATTACGCTGTCTTTAATGGGATTCACGTCCGTTTTAGCAGGTGCATTTGGCGCCCACGCTCTAAAAGGCACTCTTACCGAAGCTGCGCTGGGGTGGTGGCAAACTGGGACGCTGTATATGATGTTCCATACTTTGTCCGGACTATGCAGTTTACTGATTATAAAACCGGTTAAGGCACTAAAGCATCCTTCATTCTTTTTTATCGCGGGTAATGTTCTCTTCTCAGGCAGTCTTTATGCGCTGGCGATAACTAACATAAAAACACTCGGAATAATTACTCCCGTTGGCGGCACACTCTATCTAATAGGCTGGATGCTTTTGGCAGCTTTTGCCTACAGAAACATCGCACCAAGGCCTTAAGCAATTTTTTTCTTCCAGACCGCATGTATCACTTATCTAATGATTATAATTTCGGTAGGATACACGCTATATCCATTGATCAGATTTGGCAAAACCAATTTATGCAAGACGAAAGTAAAGACTTAAAAATGCGAACTATCAAAAGCTTTGTTGTTCGTGGCGGTCGTATGACAGAAGGCCAACAAAAAGCCTACGACAACAACTGGCAAACTTATGGATTGAATTTTGAAGATGGCGCAATTGAATATAAGGAAGTATTCGGCCGAGATTCAGATATCACGCTAGAAGTTGGCTTTGGTATGGGTGCCTCTCTGGTAGAAATGGCAAAAAAAGCACCTGAAAGAGATTTTATTGGGATTGAAGTTCATCCACCAGGCGTCGCTAAATTAATGATGCTTGCGGCGGAAGCAGGTATTTCTAATATTCGGGTTTATTGCCATGATGCCATTGAAGTCATGGCTCAATGTCTTCCAAAAGAACAAGCGTCAACCTTCCAGCTTTTCTTTCCTGATCCTTGGCATAAAAAGAAACATAATAAACGTCGAATAGTACAAGCGCTCTTTGCGAACCAAGTTGCAGACACATTAAAACCGAATGGACTTTTCCATATGGCAACCGACTGGGAACCTTATGCAGAGCACATGATGGAAGTAATGGATGCGCAAACTAACTACGAAAACATTTCAGGGAAAGGTAGTTTCCATCCGAGACCTGAATGGCGTCCATTAACAAAGTTTGAGCAACGCGGCGAAAAACTAGGACACGGAGTATGGGATCTGATTTACTCAAAGAACTAATGTATGTTGAGCCATTTTCAATTAAAAAAAACCGACTATTAAGTCGGTTTTTTTTACACGCACTAAAAAATTAGTACTTACTATCAGATCTCACAGCTTTCGCGAGAGTTTCCAGCATCAAAATACTCTTGAAAGACTTTTGGTGTGCGACCACGCCCTGTCCATTCATGAGTCTCACCTTCAACAACTATACGATACTTTGGCTGTACAGAACGGCCTTTCGTTGTTGTACGTGGTGCACTTAGAGCTGCAATTTCATCAAGCGTTAAACCGCTCTTTTCTATGATTTTAGCAATCTCTTCCGCTTGGCGTGCTTTTTCAGCTTCGGCAGCAAGACGTACAGATTCTTCTTCCTTTACTTTCTCTAAGGCACTGTTGAAACCAGCAATCAAATTTTCAAGTTGAGCAACATTCAGCTCTTTGGCAGCGGCACGTGCTTTGGCTTTATTTCCCGCTAGTTCTTCTAACAACCCCATATTTTACCTCTATTTTAAATTCTAATTTTACTACTGTGGATTTTCTCGATTCCCTAAATTATAAATTTAGCCTTCACTATTGTTATAGTAGGAGCTAAAGAGATATTCCATCTATTTTAATCTCTTATGTAGTTTAATCATTTTTTTTTCTAATGGCGATCTAATAATTGTTTAATCATTTCAAAAAATAAGGAAAGAATAGGGGTAGCATGCTTAAAGAAACACTAAGAGATGAATTTAACTATTCTCTAAAGACTGTAAGAACATTAATCTCCTTCTTCGAAGAAGGAATGAGCGTCCCTTTTATAGCCCGATACAGAAAGGATCAAACAGAAGGAATGAATGATGTCATTCTGAGACAATTTCACAACCGTTACCTGTATTTACTAAAACTAGACGCACGTCGTAATACAATTATCAATGCTTTGTCCATTAACAAAACTTCATCAAACGAATTAATAATCTCTATAAAAGAAGCAAAATCTCTCACTGAATTGGAAGATCTTTATCGCCCCTATAAAAGCTCTAAAAAAAGCAAAGCGAAAATTGCTGAAAGCCGTGGATTATTAGGGTTGGCTAAAAAGATTTGGTCTACAGAAGGAACGGATGTGCGTCATCTAAAAGTTGCCTCAACCTGGCTATCAGAAAACGGATTGAGTGATTTATCAGACAAGGAAGCGTTAGACGGAGCGTACGATATTATTCTCGAGAAATTAACCCACAATCTAACGCTTATAAAGAAATGCACAGAACACTTAAAACGTTTCGGAGAGCTCCAGTCAAAAGTGGTCAAAGGAAAGAAAGAGAAGTCTGAGAAATATCGAGATTACTGGAACCTCAGAGAAAAAATTACACATATCTCACACCATAGGCTACTGGCCTTATTTAGAGGAGAAAAAGAAAAGAGTCTTAAAATTTCATTAATTGTAGAAAAAGACATAGATTCTTCAGGGGTTCCCTTATTTTTGATGGGCACTCCTTTAACAATCGACTTCAACGGATCCGAAATTCTATGTCAAAAAGAAAGTAAGCGATATTGGTTAAGACTCAGCTGGGACCAAAAATTGCTAGGTTACGCAGAGCGAAAAGTTCGCGTAATATTGAAAGAATGCGCAGAGCAAAGTGCCATAGACGTTTTTGCAAATAACCTCAAAGATCTTCTTATGGCAGCACCTGCCGGCTCGACCTCAGTGCTAGCACTCGACCCAGGCTATAAAAATGGCGTCAAATACGCAGCATTAGATGCTGGAGGAACCTTGAAATGCACGGGAGTCGTCTACCCTACTCCTCCGAAAACACACATTAGCGAAAGTGAAGCCATCTTAGTCAAGATATTAAAACGTTACACAACCCAGTGGATTGTAATAGGAAATGGCACGGCATCTAAAGAAACTGAGCATTTCGCTAGAGAAATGATCCAAAAGCACCAGCTCAAGTGCAAGGTAATTGTTATTTCTGAAGCGGGGGCGTCTATTTATTCCGCTTCAGAAATTGCATCAAATGAATTCCCAAACATTGATGTATCCCTACGAGGCGCTATTTCTATCGCGAGACGG
Source organism: Marinomonas balearica (assembly GCF_004362145.1). GTDB lineage: Bacteria > Pseudomonadota > Gammaproteobacteria > Pseudomonadales > Marinomonadaceae > Marinomonas > Marinomonas balearica. The sequence continues at coordinate 256,699 of NZ_SNXC01000015.1, read as the reverse complement.
TTCCAAGATCCCCTATCAGAATTAGTAAAAATACCGCCAAAAGCAATCGGTGTTGGACAATACCAACACGACCTCAAAGAAGCGGATTTAAACCAAGGGTTAGCGAATACAGTCGAAGACTGTGTAAACGCGGTTGGCGTAGACCTAAATCTAGCATCAGAATCATTATTGCAGTATATATCGGGATTAACGTCAAAAACGGCTCAAAATATAGTCTCACAACGACGGTCCAATGGAAGGTTTAAAAACAGAAAACAACTTCTAAATATCAAAGGTATTGGGAGCAAAGCATTTCAACTTAGTGCAGGCTTTTTAAGAATTGATGATGGCGATGAGTATTTAGATAAAACAGCAGTGCACCCAGAGTCTTATTCAATCGTTTATAGACTTGCAGAAGAGATGAATCTCCCTATCCATCAAATAGTAGGAAACACCGAAACAATAAATACAATTAAAGCGCGCTACAAAGACAGATATGCAGGAGAGGAATATTATTTATTTGAAAATGTTATTTCTGAATTATCTCATCCTTTTAGAGATCCACGGCCAACATTTAAATATGCAGAATTTTCTCCCCACATAAAAGAAATTGAAGATTTAAATTTAAACATGGTTCTTGAAGGTGTAATAACAAACGTAACAGCTTTCGGTGCATTTGTTGATATTGGTGTACACCAAGACGGCCTAATACACATTTCAGAGTTATCAAATCAATTTGTTAAAGACCCTAGGAAAATAGTGAGAATAGGGGAAACTCTAAAAGTTGAGGTGATACACATCGATAAAGAACGACGTAGAATCAGCCTTAAACGTGTACTTTCCTAAAAAGCACAAATTGATTTCTCTGTACCCTTTAATCGTCATTAGGCTTCTCAATAAAGCAATATGAATAATCGTATAATGCACGAATTCATATTGCTTATTCCTATATTCCAAAATTCTGGCTAAAGCTCCATCGACCAATCGAGAATGACTTTTCCCGCCCTTCCTGATGCCATCACATCAAACCCTTGCTGATAATCCTGAATATCGTATCTATGGGTAATTACTGGCGTAATATCCAAACCAGACTGAAGCATAGCGACCATCTTAAACCAAGTTTCATACATCTCTCTGCCGTATATTCCCTTGATCAACAGACCTTTAAATATCACTTTATTCCAATCTATCGGAGATTCTTTCCCTAGAATACCCAGCATTGCGATCTTCCCTCCGTGAGACATGCTTTCAAGCATAAGCTCAAAAGCACTTCCATTGCCCGACATCTCTAGACCGACACCAAAACCCTCGACCATTCCAATATCAGACATCACGTCTTCTAAAGACTCTCTTGCAACATTAACCGTGCGTGTTGCTCCTAATTGTTTTGCCAACGCCAAGCGGTAGTCATTTACATCTGTAATAACCACATTCCGAGCACCTACAAAGCGAGCAACCGCAGCGGCCATCGCTCCAATCGGGCCAGCTCCCGTTATCAAGACATCTTCGCCTACCAAATCAAACGACAATGCCGTATGAACAGCATTGCCAAACGGATCGAAAATCGCAGCCAGTTCGTCACTAATATCATCAGGAATACTGAATGCATTACTGGATGGAATGACTAAAAACTCAGCGAATGCACCTTCTCGGTTAACACCAACGCCACGAGTTTCGGGGCAAAGGTGTCTTCTGCCTGCTCTGCAATTTCGACATCGCCCACAGGTAATATGACCTTCACCTGAAACTCGATCGCCCACCGAAAAATCAGTCACGTCTCGTCCTTTACGAACAATTTCACCCACAAATTCATGACCAACTGTCATGGGCACTGGAATAGTGGCTCGAGCCCAATCATCCCAGTTATAAATATGTATATCTGTACCGCAAATCGCTGTTTTACGTACCTTTATTACCACATCATTGTGCCCGTACGCAGGAATATCCGTATCCGTTAACCAAATTCCAGGTTCATCAAATAACTTTGCCAGTGATCTCATTTTGATCTCCTATCACCCTTTAGTATTGCCAACAGATTAAAAAACGGTCCATCCGGCAAACAGATCAAGCTCTAACCTTCGTTTATGACCCTAAAGCCCATTGCTCCTATTACAACGGATCTAACAAAACCGAGATTAACTTGTCCAGACCGCCCCAAAGCGCCCTTAGCCGCGGCTCGCCTAGATAACCAGTGTAGCACCCAATTTCCCCCCAGAGGGAGAAGTCGAAAAGATCACGAATGTATTTCCCATCTCACAATCTAATGAGACAATGCTGAACGCAAGTCACCATCAGAGATAGCCAATTTATGTTCATTTTTTCAAGTCGATCCACATTACGAAGCATTCTAGTTTTATTCGCCGTATTAGCACCCTTTATGTCCTACGCACAAAATTATTTGCCGATACTGCAATATCACCACGTTTCACAAGCCACTCCGTTCTCAACAAGTCTAACGCCTGAGCAGTTCACAGAGCACATGAACTATTTAAAGGAAGAGAACTTCAACGTAATCGACCTAAAGTCGGCTCTTGATAAGATTAAAGCTGGCACTGCCCTGCCAGAAAAGTCCGTAGCTATTACCTTTGATGATGCGTACAGAAACATTTATGAAAACGGCTTCCCTATATTAAAGTCACATCAGTTCCCGTTTACTGTCTTTATTAACACACTGCAAATAGAACAAAAAAATCGACATTTTCTGACCTGGACTCAAATGAAAGAAATGTCAGAGTTCGGAGGCGTCTTCGCAAACCACACATTCAGTCATCCATACATGCTCAGAAAAATAGAGAATGAAACAGACGAAGAATGGTTAGTACGAATGAAAAGAGAGGTATCAAGTGTAGAAGAAGCACTGGTAATGCATCTTGGTTCAAGCCCAAAAATGATCGCATACCCTTATGGCGAATCAAATGACGTAATACAGCAATGGTTAACATCCGAAGGAATCGTTGGGTTTGGACAGCAATCTGGCGTTGTTAATGCGGACTCTAACTTCGCGAACCTTCCTAGATTTCCTGCCGCTGGCCATTACGCGAAATTAGGCCCTCTTAAAACAAAGCTAGCATCTCAACCAATGCCCTTAGTTTCCTATGATAATGGAGGCATCTATGCAGATAACGAACCGGTATCCATTAGTCTGACTTTTAAAGAAGGTAACTATCGGCTAAAAGACCTAACCTGCTATGTATCCGGTCAGGGAAAAGCCAAACTAAGTTGGATTGATGCACATCATGTCGTTGCAAGCGCGCCAAAAGCATTTACAGCGGGAAGAGGTCGTATCAACTGCACGATGCCAGATAAGAGTGCTAAACACTACCATTGGTTTTCAAACGTTTGGATTCGACCTTCTGCCGACGAAAACTACATTCAAAATTAACTTCGGACGTGTTTTTTTGGCTGCAATGCAAAAAAGTTAAATTTTTTTAAAAAAAGTGTTGCACTGAAATTTCAAATCCGTAATATACACCTCGCTCGCAACGGAGGGGTGGCAGAGCGGTTTAATGCACCAGTCTTGAAAACTGGCGTAGGTTAATAGCCTACCGAGAGTTCGAATCTCTCCTCCTCCGCCATCTTCCTTCTTGGAAGATCCTTTTCTCAGAAAAGAGGTTGTGAGAAAAAATTAGTTGTTCCCTGATAGCTCAGTTGGTAGAGCAAATGACTGTTAATCATTGGGTCACTGGTTCGAGTCCAGTTCAGGGAGCCATTCGGAGTATAGCGCAGTCTG
>NZ_SNXC01000015.1:0-252897 GCF_004362145.1 Marinomonas balearica | reverse complement strand
GTTGTTCCCTGATAGCTCAGTTGGTAGAGCAAATGACTGTTAATCATTGGGTCACTGGTTCGAGTCCAGTTCAGGGAGCCATTCGGAGTATAGCGCAGTCTGGTAGCGCGCCTGCTTTGGGAGCAGGATGTCGGGGGTTCGAATCCCTCTACTCCGACCACTAATTTTAAGTTTCTGGTATATGGTGGGCGTAGCTCAGTTGGTAGAGCTATGGATTGTGATTCCATCGGTCGTGGGTTCGAGCCCCATCGTCCACCCCATTACCTTTATAGTTGGGTCGTTAGCTCAGTTGGTAGAGCAGTTGACTTTTAATCAATTGGTCACTGGTTCGAATCCAGTACGACCCACCAACTATACAATATTGATATTTCCTCATATTCTGATTAATTCCCTGATAGCTCAGTTGGTAGAGCAAATGACTGTTAATCATTGGGTCACTGGTTCGAGTCCAGTTCAGGGAGCCATTCGGAGTATAGCGCAGTCTGGTAGCGCGCCTGCTTTGGGAGCAGGATGTCGGGGGTTCGAATCCCTCTACTCCGACCATCGAATATATCTAAATATCAAAAGAATGGGTCGTTAGCTCAGTTGGTAGAGCAGTTGACTTTTAATCAATTGGTCACTGGTTCGAATCCAGTACGACCCACCATTCTTTTCTCGATAGTTTCTTTTTTTTCCTTTCGCAACACACTTTATCCACAACCTTAAAAAATTCTATTCCACATTATGTGTATAGAATACGTCCTTATGCACACCTATTCAGCCTTTTATCCAATTAAATGAGTGGAAACTCAGTTTTTTACAAACTTAGACCCACTTTTCAAGCTAGTTACTTTAATAACAATAATTAAAGTGCTTTTGGGCAACGTCTGCATGAATGTTGAAGCAGCTCCACAAATAAGCGTGTTGCAGGCCCTGTTCTTTCGCCTTTTCCAAAAATCGCAAACATTTGAAACTTACGCTCCGTTCCCGACACCAAATTCAAAGGCGCTAATGCATTTTCTTCAATTAAAGAATGTAAATCAGCTTTAGGCAACCAAGCAAACCCGATCCCACTCGCTACTATTTCAATCGCCGACTGAACACCAGATACCGTCCAACGTCTATTCGACCCTAGCCAACCAGCATCTTGGGAAGTCTCTGTTGCTGAATCTCGTATCACAACCTGAAGTTCCCTTGCGAGTCGTTCGTTATTAATGGCTTCTCTTTCTCTGTGGAGTAAATGATTAGGAGACGCAACCGCAATCATCTCAACATCAACAATCGGATCCGCAAGATAACCTTTTGGAACCAGCGATGTTAATACCAAATCAGGTGAACCGTTCTTTAGCTCTTCTTCGGCACCACTCAACACAACTTCTTTAAGTTGAACTAAGGTTCCTTGGCTTTGAGGTTCAAACTCTTGAAGCGCTCTCAACAATGCGGGAGTAGGAAATGCTTCATCAACAACAAGCTCAATTTCAGGTTCCCACCCCTGCCCCAAAGTATGAGCAAGCTCTTCTAGATCAATCGCCTCTTTCAGAAGTTGCCTAGATCGTCGAAGCAACACTTCACCACGTTCCGTCAATTGCGCTTTTCTACCTTCAATTGTCAGTAACGGATACCCCAATTGCTCCTGTAACTTGGCAACGGTATAGCTAATAGACGACTGACTTTTGTGCAAAGCCTCAGCAGCTTGAGCAAACCCACCTTTATCAACAACAGCCTGAAGCGCTCTCCATTGCTCTAAGGTCACTCTTGGTGCTTTCATAATCGTAAATACTCTTCTTATAGTGACGTCAGATCATATCGCATAATTCGATATTTTTAGTCGAAATAATGCTCTTTATTATCGATTTTTTGTAATCTAATATAATTTACATTGAAAAAGACAAACATGTTGCACTCGCAGCATTCATTAACATGGAGAAGATCATGGCAACACTTTTACGAATCGATTCAAGTGCATCAGGCGACGCTTCTAAATCTCGTCAATTAACTGACAATTTTGTTGAACAATGGTTAATTAAAAATCCTAACGGCACAGTTGTTGTCCGTGACGTAAACGCAAACCCACTGCCTCATTTTACAAGTGAGACATTAGGCGCATTATTTACAGCAGAAGAAGAACGTACAGATGAGCAAAAAGCCATCGTTGCTATTGGTGATGAGCTAATTGAAGAAATCGAAAGTGCCGATGTCGTTGCGGTAAGTGCCCCAATGTACAACTTTGGTATTCCTTCAACACTAAAATCTTATTTTGACTACGTCGCTCGTGCTGGTCGTACATTCAAGTACACAGAGACGGGACCAGAAGGTTTACTTAATAAAGACGCTTATATTTTCGCAGCGAGCGGCTCTTTCTTAGCTGACTCACCAGTGGATCATCAAGTGCCTCATATCAAAACATTCCTTGGCTTCATTGGCTTAAATGTCAAAGAGACCTTCATTGCTGGTGGACAAGCAATGGGAGAAGTCGGAGAAGAAGCTTTCGCTGAAGCGAAAAAACAAATCGCCGAAGCGGTTTAACTCCTGCTTCTGAGCTCTAAGCTCTAAGCTCTAAGCTCTAAAAAAAGCGGCATAAGTCTCATTATGTCGCTTTTTTATTAAACGATGAAAACGATTCAGAATCCGGAATACGCAGAACTAAATCAACAGCATTCGCAGAGCCGCCCAAGCACAAAATATCAAAACAAGCTTCCACACTGCCCACTTGAAACGACTGCTCGCCATAAAAACAGCACACACTACAATGGCATCGTAAAAGTGACTTACACTCGTTAATATAATTGGATCAATTAAAGTCGCTGCCAACAAACCAACAACACTGGCATTTATCGCTACAACCGCCTTTTTCAGCCCTTTTTTGGCTGACCAGTATTGCCAATAGTAGGTACCGACTAACATAAGCAACAACCCCGGTAAGAATATCGCCAAAGAGCTTAATATTCCCCATAAAATGACATCACCTTCCGGCGCGGCGGTAGCACCAAGATACGATGCAATCGTAAACATAGGTCCGGGAACAACCTGAGCGGCAGCGTAACCGACCAATATGTCGTCAGTACTTTGAATGCCTGACAATGCGTCTGTTACAAGAGGCAACACCACATGCCCACCTCCAAAAACCAAAGCGCCCGCTTGATAGAGGTTCGCCAAGTACGCGCCCAAACGATCACTAGAGAGATCAGTTAATATAAAAGAGCACAAAAACAACACAACAAACAAAGCTAACGACGCCAAGCCCAACACCCTAGAAGAGCTTAGATTAAACGAAGTTTGTGGGGCTTCTAGCTTCAAAAAGGCACCTACAACGCCAGCCACAGCAACAAGAATGATCCCAGAATACCCATAAGGCCAAACCAATATAAATACAAAAGCAACAATCGCAATGCTCCGCGTTTGAATACATGAAACGAAACTACGAGCCATACTGATAACGGCATCCAACACGACAACAATGGCCAATAACTTTAATGCTGTAATGAGCGAAGAGACAAAGGGAATTGCTATAAAGCTGCTACCAAGTGCAGCGAGAAGAATCATCACGATAACCGAAGGAGAGGTAAAACCCAAAAACGCCGCCATACCGCCCAACAGACCCGCACGCTTAACCCCTATGGCAAATCCAACTTGGCTGGAACCCGGCCCCGGCATAACCTGACTCAGAGCAACCCATTGAGAATATTGCTGTTCGTCACACCAACGAAGACGCTCAACAAATTCTTTTCGAAAATACCCAAGATGCGCAGCAGGTCCGCCGAAACTTGTACAACCTAATAGAAAAAATCGCCAAAACACATCCAACACGGGCAACCTCACTTTCTAGATAAAAATTCGCATATTCAAAGATGTTTGTTCATTAAAGCTGTGAGACTAAATAAGCAACGTATCGCCTCTTTCAACAGACTCTAAGATACGCCTTACTGGAGCTGGAAGCCCAAGCTCTAACGACTCATCCATTGAAAACCAGCGGTACTTATCCGATTCATCCACACAAAAGCTTACCCCATTTGCAATCGAAATAAGGCTTGGAGCAATATCAAGATGATAATGACTAAATGTATGACGAAAAGGTGACAAAACAGTGACGGATTCGGTATCGCACTGAAACCTTTGCTCTGCCTCTAGAATAATAGACGCATCACTGTCGAACTCCGGCAAGCTCCACAGACCACCCCAAATCCCTGAGGCAGGACGCTTTTCGAGCAGCACCTTACTGCTACTTTTCAACACAACAAACTGAGCCGACTTAACGGGTTTAGCCGCTTTTTTAGGCTTAGAGATTGGAAATTGCGTCGGCTCTGCTGTAGCAAAACCAGCACAATCATCCATTAATGGGCACTCATGGCATTTTGGTTTTGAGCGAGTACAAAGCGTTGCCCCAAGGTCCATCATTGCCTGAGTGTATTCTCCACAACGTTGATTGGGCATATAGTAGCCTGCAATATCCCACATTGTGTTTTCCGTTTTTTTCTCACCGGGCCAAGTCGCAATAGCATGGAATCGAGCCAATACTCTTTTAACGTTACCGTCCAATATGGCCGCCTGAACGTCTCTCGATATAGACAAAATAGCGGATGCCGTCGAACGGCCAATACCGGGCAGTTCACACACACCCTCCACGGATGCAGGAAACTCTCCATCAAGTTCATCCACCAGCATGTTCGCCGCTTTATGCATATTTCGAGCACGAGCGTAATAACCAAGCCCGCTCCAGTGAGCTAACACATCGTCCTGCTTAGCATTCGCTAAAGCGTAAACATCCGGAAATGACTCCATAAATTTTTCATAATAGGGAATCACTGTCGCAACTTGAGTTTGCTGCAACATAATTTCAGAGATCCAAACTCGATAAGGCGTTTTATTTTTTTGCCAAGGAAGGTTTTTTCGACCATGCAGATCAAACCAAGCCAGTACTCTAGGAGCAAAATTCTCAACTGTATTTACGACTTCCACAATTCTCTCTAAACATTCTCAAAGTACAAAAAATTGATTAAAACAGGCTTTTCAGCCCATTTTTCAATTCATCTTTTAATTTCTGTTTTAACTCTTCTTCCTTAGCTTTCTTCTTTTCTTCCGCTTTTCGTTTTTCTTCTGCCAGTTTAGCCTCTAACTCCGCTTTTGCTTTCGCTTTTTCAGCATCCAATTTTTCTTTGGCTCGAGCTTTTTCTTTGGCAATTTTCACTTTCGCTTTCTGCTTTTCAGCGGCAAGTTTCGCATCCAACTCAGTCTTGGCAACTTTTTCAAACAGTCGACCAAACCCTTTGATATCAGGGCGACATAACGTCGCAGGGTCACTGTCAAACGCGCCTTTACAAACGATAGGGAAAGCCAATGAACGGTAGACGCGTTTAATTTGACACGCTTGATCCACATCACTTCCCACAATACTGACATCAGCCTGATAATGGATATTCTGTTCAGGTAGCGAAACTTCACCATCGCCAGTAACTTGTATGCCAACCGCTTTAATTTTTAAATCAGGAGTAGAGACCACGCCATTTACGACATGAGCAGGAAAAGTAAGGCTTTCAAAAGGAGTATCTTCACCAAAAGCGGTTTGATTCACATCTTTACCAGAACGCGTACTCGCAATACCTTCACACACGGATTTCGTTAGGTTCATACCTACCAGAGCGCCATCTTTCACTTCCACCAGCAAATCACCATTTAATTGATTCATTAATTCACTGATTCGATTACCACTGGTATGCAGATCACCTGACGCAAACGTTGCACCTTTCACTTTATCGAGTTCCATAAAGTCATTTAATAAAGGATAGATTTGAACATGTTCAATATTTGGTGAGATCGATATCTTTGGCGTATCAGAACGTACATCTAACATTGCATTTAGGTTGGCTCTGCCTTCATACAAGCCAACAAAAAGAGGATTAAGCGTTACCAACCCGTTGCTCTGTACACTGGTCGCTGAAATTTTATCGATTGAGAGATTCTTTGCTTTTAGATTTTCAAACGAAAAATCCACTGTGCCATTAAGTGTACGCAAAAGTTCGACAGGGATTAAATCACTTTCTTGCACTTCCTCACCACTGGCCTCTGTGCTATCTGGATCCGTTTTATTATCCCCTTCCACATTTGGCGGTAAGTAGCGATCTAAGTCCAACGTCTTGCCTGCGACAGACACATTCCAAGAGAGTGGCGTAAACTTCACACTTGCATTTGCTTCAAGTTGCGTCTCATCTAGTCGCATCGAGATGGGTTGAACTTTCACAGCATTCGCGTCACCTTCAAGACTCAGCGTCAATTGCAATGCAGATAACGTTGTTTCATCTGCCATCTCAGGCAAGGGGAGCGCTAACTTATTTAACAACTCTCGCGGAGAAAACTCAGCCACATTCGCCGCTACACTAAATTGAGGCTTAGAAAGCAACTCGAACACTTTAATCTGAGACTCTAATGAAACACCTAAGCTATCAAGACTTAAGCCATCAATAATCAAATTTTCCTGTGGGAGATCAAGCTCAAGTTGACGAATTTGGGCATTAGCAAGCAAAGGTGAAATAGGCAACATTGCAGCTTCAGTACGCGTCTTTACAATCAAGTCAGATAGAGCCAATCGTTGATGCTCAGGAAAAACAGTTAAATCCGCCCCCAAAGACAAACTGTGCGCGATACTCTGCTGTTTCCCATTCGCCTCTTTTGGCAATACACCTTCAAGCTTTATATCAAACTCCAACGGCCACGCGTCGCCCCATCTTACGTTACTTAAGTTGGTATTAAACATCGCTAGCAGATCCATACCACTTTGTTTATCTACAAAGCGTACTTGGGCATCGACCAGCTCAATTTTTTCAATATTAATATCTGGAATGGTAAAAGCCGACGGCGTCTGAGCGGCTTTGGCTGCATTTGGAGTGACTACATCAGTTTCAGAAGGCATGTTTGCTGTAGAAAGTGCTGTAGAAGATGCTGTAGAGGATTGATTAGACGCCTGTTTTTGACTGTCCGTTTTACTGCCCAATTGCCAGTTGCCCTTTCCCTCTTCATCCATCACTAGATCAGCCTTCAAGCCAATCAGACGAACAGTGTCTACTTCAATTTTTTGCTGTAATAAAGGCAGCACAGCCAACCTAAACTCAGCCTCTTCGAATTTGGCTAACGTTGATTCGCCTTTCGCCGCCACGCCGATGTCATTAAGTTCAACTCCTAACCAAGGAAAAAAAGACCAGCTGATATCGCCATCGATTTTTAGATCAATATTCGCGTGTTTATCAACGAGAGAAATAAGCTCTTTTTTAAAATCATTCGGGTCTACAAATATCAATACGTACCCAATCCCACCAAGGACAAGAGCCAAGAGAAATACCAACACGAACAACAAGCGCTTAACCCAAACCATCCTTTTATACCCTCAGACAAAATGACTGCGCAAATTGTAGCATTTTAGGATTGATTAATACGTATCATAGGCGGATGCGATGAAAAACCTTATAGCAGCGCAGACAGATGCACTTTATAATGTCTCCTTATTGTCATTTGTCCGTCGTGAATAACCACGCGGGTTGAAAGCGGAGACCTCCTTACATGTCCAGTCGGATTGCCAGCGTTGAGCGAAACACCTTAGAAACTCAAATAAAAGTCACCATCAATCTAGATGGAACCGGTGAATTCAAATGTGAAACAGGCGTGCCCTTTTTAGATCATATGCTTGATCAAGTCGCTCGCCATGGTTTGATCGATCTGGACATTCATGCGGTAGGTGATTTACATATCGATGCTCACCACACTGTAGAAGACTTAGGCATTACATTAGGTCAAGCTTTCTATAAAGCAGTCGGAGACAAGAAAGGCATTCGTCGCTACGGACACGCTTATGTTCCACTGGACGAAGCCCTATCTCGCGTTGTCATCGATTTTTCAGGCAGACCTGGCCTAGAAATGCATGTGCCTTTTACTCGTGGCAGCGTGGGTGGCTTCGACGTCGATTTGTTCTCTGAATTTTTCCACGGTTTTATCAACCACGCCCAAGTTACGTTACATTTAGATAACCTGCGCGGAAAGAACACTCATCACCAAGCAGAAACTATCTTCAAAGCATTCGGTCGCGCACTGCGTATGGCGTTAGAAGTAGACGAAAGAATGGCGGGGCAAATGCCGTCCACTAAAGGTTGTTTATAAGGCAAGTATATGACAAATAAAACGACTTCAACCGTTGCCGTTATCGACTATGGAATGGGTAATCTTCATTCCGTTGCAAAAGCACTGGAACACGCTGCCGATGACACAACAAAGGTCATTGTCACCAGTGACCCAGCACTCATAGACGCAGCAGATCGCGTACTGCTACCGGGTGTTGGCGCTATTCGAGATTGCGTTGGCGAAATGCACAAACAAGGGTTGGTTCCCACTATTCGAAAAGCAATGCGAGAGAAACCATTTCTGGCGATCTGTGTAGGCATTCAATCTCTCATGTCTCACAGTGAAGAAAACAAGGGCGTTGACTGCTTAGGCCATTTTGATGGCAATGCCTTGTTCTTTGGTGAAAACCACAAAGACAACGCAGGACAAAAGCTTAAAGTTCCTCACATGGGGTGGAATCAAGTTAACCAAACCATTGATCATCCACTTTGGAAGGACATTGACTCCGGCGCACGTTTCTACTTCGTCCACAGTTACTTTGTGGTCCCTGAACATGCATCAGAAGTAGCCGGCACTTGTGAATACGGGCATGAATTCTGTGTTGCGCTTGCTCGTGATAATGTCTTTGCGGTCCAGTTCCACCCAGAGAAAAGCCACAAAGACGGTCTGCAACTGTACAAGAACTTCATCCATTGGGATGGAAAACCTTAGCCACCTTTCTAAAAACACGTATTAGGAACCTATTCATGGGCTTAGCAAAACGTATTATTCCTTGCCTTGATGTAGACAATGGGCGCGTTGTGAAAGGCGTACAGTTTGTCGATATTCGAGATGCCGGCGACCCAGTGGAGGTAGCAAAGCGCTATAACGATCAAGGCGCTGATGAGATAACCTTCTTAGACATCACAGCAAGCTCTGACGACAGAGGCACGACGATACACATGGTTGAAGCCATTGCCTCAGAGGTCTTCATTCCTCTGACCGTCGGCGGCGGCATTCGTACCTGCGACGATATTCGAAACATGCTCAACGCGGGAGCGGATAAAGTAAGCATCAACACGGCTGCTATCTTCAATCCAGAGTTCGTAAAAGAAGCCGCAGAGCGTTTCGGCTCTCAATGTATCGTCGTTGCAATCGATGCCAAGAAAGTCAGTGAAGAAGGCGAAACTGACCGATGGGAAATCTTTACCCATGGAGGCCGTAAGCCAACAGGGATTGACGCCGTAGAGTGGGCCAAAAAGATGGTTGATTTAGGCGCCGGTGAAATTCTGCTTACCAGCATGGACCGTGACGGCATGAAGAATGGCTTTGATCTTGGTGTCACTCGCGCCATTAGCGACGCTGTACACGTACCTGTTATCGCATCAGGAGGCGTCGGAAATCTACAACATTTAGTCGACGGCGTTACAGAAGGGAAAGCCGATGCCGTACTTGCAGCGAGCATCTTCCACTTTGGCGAATACTCCATTCAAGAAGCAAAAGAAACCATGCAGGCTGCTGGAATTGAGATGAGACTTTAAACTCTCTTCGTTCCAATCTATGGATAAAAATTAAGCGCTGAATTATCGATTTAATCCAGCGCTTAATTATCTTACTAAAACTTGGTTATTACTTAACCCGCAAGCGCCGTTTTCAAAATCTCGGCAATCTCTTCAGACGAAGAATCATGGAACAGATACTCTTTAATTTGGTTGTCCTTACCAATTAGATACAGTTGGGCGCTGTGATCAACCGAATAGCCCATTGACGAGTCTGGCATATCCACAAAGCGGTAAAATGCGCCGTATTGCTTCACCACCTTATCGATGTTTTCCTGAGTATCGGTCGCACCTATAAAATGTGGATCAAAGAAACGAACATATTGTGAGAGATGTTCTGGTGTATCTCGCTTAGGGTCAACGCTGATAAAAATGGTTTGTATTTGGCTTCGTAGATTATCGGGGAGCTGTTTCAAAGCAACTTTCACATTTGCCAGCGTCAAAGGACAAATATCTGGGCAATGAGTGTAGCCAAAAAACACTAACTTCATTTTATCTGGAAAATCACTTAGAGAAACCGTTCCTTCCGATGTCATTAAAGTAAAGTCTCCCCCGAGGCGAGTACTTTTTGCCTGACTTCTATTGTTTTCTTGTATAAACAGTGTGGTAGCCAAAATGGCCAATATCAAAACGGCGAACGCCCAATATACGGATTTTGTTTTCTTCAACATATCGATTTTGCTCACTTGCATTAAGAGGTAGCATTTAGTCGCTAATATGCACAATATCCTACCATGAACCGATATTGTTGTTGGACGGCAATCTGTGAGGAATTTAGGAAGCCTGCTGTCAAAGTCTTGCTGAACGATTCCCATGCCAAGTACAATCAATGCCAACTACAAACGACTAATGGGAAGGATTGTTCCTTGACCAAATTAACCGATGCTTTAGAAGCTTTATCGACCCATCTTACAAATAATGATCTATCGGCGATTCAATTTCATCGCGGAGTAGAGCGCGAAGCATTGAGAGTAAATGCCGAAAATGGAAGAATTTCCCAGCATCCACACCCTGAAAAGCTGGGGGCAGCACTGACTCACGATTCAGTCACTACAGACTACTCTGAAGCACTGATGGAATTTATAACGGGCGTCCATCCCAGTGTAGAAGGTGTAATCAGTGAACTTGAGTCCATTCACCACTTCACACAGTACACGCTCGCAAAGCAAAATGAATATTTATGGCCCGGCAGCATGCCATGCAACCTGTCAGACAATTCAGAAGTTCCCATTGCGTACTTTGGTGAATCAAATACCGGTAAGCTAAAAAGAGTATATCGAGAAGGCTTATCGAATCGGTATGGACGTATCATGCAATGTATTGCGGGAATGCATTATAACTTCTCATTTGATGATGCGTTTTGGCGTTATTTAGCCGACTATAAACAAGCTGATATATCGCAAGAAGGCGCTCTTAAAGAGTTTAAATCCTCTCAATACTTCGCGCTAATTAGAAATTTCAGAAGAAGTTCTTGGGCCTTGTCCGTGCTATTCGGCGCTTCCCCTGCCGTAGACACTAGTTTTTTAGACAAGAAGCCTGACGACCTTGATGAATTGAACGAGAAGACATGGACAGGAAAAGAATCGACCTCTCTTAGAATGAGTGATTTAGGTTATCAAAACAAGGCGCAGGATGGCCTCTACGTCTGTTATAACGAAGTCGATACGTATATCCAGACAATTAAAGAAGCTCTTAAAACGCCTTATCCAGCGTATCAAAACATTGGAACAAAGGTCGGCGGCGAATACAAACAGCTCAGCTGTAATTTATTACAAATCGAGAATGAGTATTACAGCGATATCCGTCCTAAACGGGTGACAATGGCAGGCGAACATCCTAGCGCAGCATTGCAAAAACGCGGTGTAGAGTACATTGAAGTACGCATTATGGATTTAGACCCAGAGTCGTCAATTGGTATGACACAAGACACTCTGTATTTTCTAGACACGTTTTTAGTATATTGCGCATTACGCGGCGATGAAAAACTCACTGGCGATGAATGTGCTCGATTACGCACTACTCAGCAGTTAATTGCAAAGCACGGTCAAAATTTGAATTACGAATTCGATTTCGGACACGGCCCTCGAACATTGCATTCACAGTTATCAAGTTTATTAGATGAGCTTTTACAGGTTGCAGAGTTTTTAACCCGAAAAACAGGCAACACACACTACACTCGAGCAATTGAAGAACAAAAAGCAAAACTTGAAAATCCAAAACTTTTGCCATCAGCTAAGCTACTTACATCCATTTTCCAAGAAGGCAGCTATCAGGCAGCCATGGAAAAAATTGGACAAAGTCAGCAATCAATCTGGCTAAGCAACCCTCCTTCTGCCGACATACTGAGTCAATTTGAAGAGAAAGCAACAAGCTCTCTTCTAAAGCAACAGGAAATCGAAAAATCGGATCAGGTCGACTTTGACTCGTTTCTAAGCGAGTATTTAAAACCTCAATAGTAAGCGTTTAATCTGACAGCCCATACAAAAGGGGCGTGGTACCTATATTTCAACAATATGTGGCACACGCCCCTTTTTCTATCCAAACAAATACGATTCACTATTCATCAGCAAGTACTTTATAACACGGAACATACGCACTACCAGGCAGCTTCATACGTTGCTGCACCACAAATGCTTCTAGAAGCGCATCCAGCTTTTTAAGTAACTTTTTGTCGCCGTGGATTTCAAACGGGCCATTCTCCTTAATATACTGCACCCCTTGTGCTTTCACATTACCAGCAACAATCGTTGAGAAAGCACGACGTAAATCCGCTGCCAACAAATGTTTTTCCTGATCATAATGAAGATTAAGCTCTCTTACATTTTCATGTGTTGGCTCAAATGGATGCTGAAACTCTTCAGGAATGTGCAACATCCAATTGTAATAGAACGCATCATGGAATTGTTTGCGATACTGACGAACTTCTTCCATCCCTTCTTTCATAATCTGTGCGACTTCCATTTCATTGTCGATCACAATTTGATATTTGGCCTGTGCTTCTTCACCTAACACATTTCCTAAGAATGCGTGAATTTGCTCGAAATACGCGGCACTCTCTTTTGGACCAGTAAAGACGAGAGGGAAAGGAATATCCTTGTTTTCAGGGTGCATTAAAATACCAAGAATATACAGAATCTCTTCGGCCGTTCCTGCTCCACCCGGAAAGACAACAATACCGTGGCCAGTACGAACGAAAGCTTCTAACCTTTTTTCGATATCAGGCATAATAACGAGTTGATTCACAATCGGATTAGGCGATTCCGCTGCAATGATGCCGGGCTCGGTCAACCCAAGATAAACTCCGTCAGTAATGCGTTGCTTAGCGTGCGCTATCGCCGCACCTTTCATCGGCCCTTTCATCGCGCCTGGGCCGCATCCAGTACAAATATTTAGTTCTCGCAGCCCTAACTCATGTCCTACTTTCTTCGTATAATCGTATTCATGACGCGCAATTGAGTGCCCTCCCCAACATACAACCATATCCGGTGTGCGTATTCGTCTAAATACGTTTGCATTACGCAGCAATTCAAATACAACGTTGGTAATTTTGTCCGAACTGGCAGTTGCTAGGCTTCGCTCTAAATTGTATTCATGAAAAGTAAATATAATGTCTCGCAGTACACTAAATAACATTTCGCGCACACTGCTGATCATCTTTCCATCTACAAACGCACTGGCAGGCGCGTTGTCTAATTGGAGCTTAACGCCTCGCTCCTGCTGAACAATGGATATTTCAAACTCTTTAAATTCTTCCATGACGGCAGCGGCGTCGTCTGAGTCGCTACCACAATTAAGAATGGCCAAAGCACAACGTCTAAATAGATCATGCAGCGCACCCGATCCTACAGACAATCGAGTAATCTCATCTTGAGAAAGTATTTCCAACGCTCCTTTCGGAGCCACTAAAGCATTAACGCGATCTTCCAACAGCATAATCGCACTCCTTCTCGTATGTTATTGTCTTACTTAGATTTTGGTCGTAAATCTCAATTTTTCAAGTCTGAATAAAATTATGGTTCTAAATTGCGTATCGAAAGTAGAGCAAAAACCAACGCTCTAAAAAGACAAAAGCCGCTAAAAAGCGGCTTTTGTCGGATCTTTAAATTTGGCTGAGTACATGTTCAGCTGAACTGATTTTGTATTCTCCCGGCTCTTCTAGCCAGAGATTACTGACGATGCCATTATCAACCAGCATGGCATAGCGTCGACTCCGTACACCAAGCTTAGCGGTAGAAATATCCAACTCTAAACCAAGCGATGTCGTTAGTTCAGCTAACCCGTCTGCCGCCATCACCAAGTTTTCTGCGTTATTTGCTTTACCCCATGCATCCATAACGAATACATCATTCACAGATAAACACATGATCTCATCAATGCCTTTCTCTTTAAAAGCATCATAGTGCACAACAAAACCGGGCAAATGGCTGATACTGCACGTAGGAGTGAAGGCCCCTGGCACTGCAAAAACAATCACTCGTTTGCCTGAAAAGAATTCTGTTACATCAACATTCTCAGGACCATGTTCGCCCATTACCTGAAACTGCCCATAAGGCATCATGTCATCCATTTGAATGGACATATATTTTCTCCGCGACAATTTTCTTTGTGTCTATATTACAGTAAAAAGCCACACAGGAGAAAAATATGCTGACAATCTAGCAAACATCTCACGCATTACATTTTAAACTGAGCGAGCAAATCTTTTTGTCTCGATGCGAGTTCTGAAACGGTATGGCAAGACTCTTGACCTTTTACAGCGCCTTCTGATGCCATTTCCGAACTGTCCGCAATTTCATGCACACTTTCATTTATTTCTTGTGCAACCGAGGACTGTTGCTCCGCTGCGGTCGCTATTTGCGTGCTCAGATCTCGAATTTCATTCATTAACCCTTGGAGATCGACTAATGCAATCCCCACATTTCTTGCTTCTTCAACACTTGAATACGCATTAGTGCGGCATATTTGCATACTAGAAACGGTTTCTTTCACACCTTGCTGCAATTGCCCAATAACCGTATTAATTTCCTCCGTAGAAGCGCGAGTACGTGTTGCTAATGTACGAACCTCATCTGCAACAACTGCAAATCCTCGCCCTTGCTCACCTGCACGTGCTGCTTCTATTGCTGCATTTAACGCAAGTAAGTTCGTTTGTTCGGCGATATCTTGAATCACTTCCAAAATACGGCCGATATTTTGCGAATGTTCGTCTAATCGATTAACAACATTGGTTGAAGATTCAATCTGAGAAACTAGGTTCTCGACTTCGCTAATATTGTGCTCCATCTTTTGACGACTATTGGCAGCACTTTCATCTACACCTTGAATTTTATGGAGTGTTACCTCCGCATTTTGGGCGACTTCATTTACCGTTGCAGCCATTTCAGTCATAGCAGAAGCGACAACCATGGTCTTTTCGCTTTGCTGCTTCATCATAGACTGAGTCATAACCGCGGAGTCATAATTTTCTTTTGAGGAACTCACAACTGCATTAGACGCTTGATCAATTTGCCCCATAACTTCTCGCAATTGATCAACTAAACCATTCACCCATTTCGCCAAATCACCAAACTCATCTTTGGTATTGATCTTGATGCGGGAGGTAAAATCCCCTTTTGCAACAACATCAAGAACACTCATAACTTGAGCAAGTGGCACACGAATGCTTCGACTAACCCAAAGCGCAACGGCAATGGCCAAAATAACCGATACAACCACGGTCACAGAGACAACGGATTTGCTTAAAGAGGCAGCATCAGAGGCTTCGTCTGTAGATTGTTTTTGAATGGCTTTAGCGTTATTAAGCAATGCTTCAACGTGAGATTGCATTTTTTTCATGCTCGTACTAAGCATCGCTGCCATCATTTCGGATTCCAAATCCAACTTAATAAAGGTGTATTCTTTATTGATCACACCTTCTTCACTTGAAACGGCATCAATTATCTCATTGACTAGCTCTAAAATAGAGTCGTCATTTAAGTACTGCATCTTCCCTTGCATAGCGGTGACATTTTTATTCATCTGATTACGTAAATCTTGCATATATTCAAGATCACTGTGATCAAAATAATCGCTGATCGTAAGGGCTAAGCTCTCAACCTGACTGCGAACATACGTTGCAGCAAATTTAACTTCGGAAGTTTCCCCATCTTCCACCAACATACCTAAGTCTTCGGCAGCGAACGACAATGAATCTTTAAGATCCAACTTTGATTCATTAACTTCTTCGTGAAGTGAAAGCATTTTTCTATGATTATTAGTCGCAAGATCGGCATTGCTAAAAAAGACTGATGACTCAGAATTGATATTGCTAACCAATGAGAGAAGCTCTGGATAGTGCGCTAACACAGTGGTTAGATTCGCCACTGATTTTTGAAAAAGCCCCTGATGCAATGCGTATTCTTGCTGAGCTGAATCAAGAGATTCGGGGGTTAGACTAAGTAGATACTGCAGTACCGATGAGTTTGCTCTTGATAATTCGTCATTCAATTTATTGCTCGACGATACGATCTCGGAGACTTCACCCGTTACTTTTTCTAGGCGCTGTTCGACCTTTGTAATTCCTGAAAATCCAGTGGCAGCGACGGTCAATAAAAGTGCAAGTAGCACTGTAAAACCTAACAACACCCGTTGGACGACTGATAACGACATATAGACACCTCTTAAATGAAGTATTGTGAGGAGCACCAGCAAAATTAAATAGGCACCCGCACATAGGAGAATAAAAAACGAACCAGCACTTATAATTATTTATTATCTGGATTACCTTCCTAGGTATTGCAACTCCAAAATACAATGTGGAACTTCATTCCAAACTGACATTAAACCCAGTGTATTCTGACCCTATAGTCAAATCTACATTTTTTTACATATAATACTGTCAAAATAGACTACGCAATTTACGAATCTGCCATTCTATCTAACCTACAGCCACAGAACCTTTCCTTAGGCGACCTTAAAACACACTTTTGGTCATTTAATCACCAATATTGTTAATAAGGTGAATTGACGACGACAAGAAAAGCGACATGATGGTCTCCGCATTTACAAAACGACATAGAAACGACTGCTTTGAAACGCCCTAGCAGGAACGTCATCATCGGTTTTTGTCATACCAAAAGTGTAGAACAACATTTTAAGAATTTATAAAAACGTCTACTCTTAGTGTTTTCAGATACATAGAGGTACTGTAACGGAAGTGTATTTTGACGGGCAAAAGTGAATTCGTTCTCACATGAGTGACTCTATAGAATGCTTCTCCTCTACGTAGAGTTCGTTTTCTGCATTTCTTTGTTTGCCCTTATCTGGTAAATTTTCCGATTCTGTTGTGATAGTTTAACTTTTATATGGACCTCCCTTTATACGAAAAGATTGCGGATCAAATCGAACTCCAAGTGAGAGACGGTATCTTCGCACCTGGAACAAAAATCCCATCGGTACGTAAATCCAGCAAACAACTCCACGTTAGTGTCGCAACTATATTACAAGCGTACAGCTTGCTCGAAGATCGTGGGATTATTAAAGCGCGCCCACAGAAAGGCTATTTCGTTCAAGAAACACTACTAGAAAGTGGTACATCAAATGAAAAAGCGCTTGCTCAAACAGATAAACCCATCGCTCAGCTGATAGAAACATTTTTGCAACAACATGCTGGCGAAGATATAACGCGGTTTTCCAGTTCCGTACCCAGTACACAGTTTTTACCCGTTAGACAACTACAACGTTCAGTTGGCCGCTTAATGCGGCTGGAGCCTGAAGTGTGCGTAGACTACTCAGAAGCACAAGGCAGTGAGCACTTACGAAGGCAAATCGCAATTCGTATGCTCGATGCTGGCTACAAAGTCCAACCCGACGACATACTCATTACCCTAGGCTGTCAGAACGCCATCATCCATTCATTACAAGCACTCACTAAACCGGGTGATTTTGTCGCAGTTGAAAGTCCAACGTATCACGGCATTTTACAAGCGCTGGAATTGCTCGAACTTAAAGCCATTGAAATTCCCTGTACTCACAATGAAGGGATGGATGTAAAGGCACTTAAAGCAGCAGCAGAAAGTCACACAATAAAGACGATCATTGTTACACCGAATTATCAAAACCCGACAGGGGCAACCTTATCAACAGAGAACAGGCAACAATTACTAAAATTAAGCACGGAAAAGTCGATCTCGATTATAGAAGACGATGTGTACGGTGAGCTTTGTTACTCTGATCATCGACCCAAAGCGTTACTAGCCGAAAATACGAATGCAGATATCACCTACTGCTGTTCATTTTCAAAAAGCATTGCTCCGGGGTTTCGGGTAGGTTGGATAATAAGTCCTTTGCATCAGTCGAAAATCGAGCACTTTTCATACGTTAGTTCCATTGCCACACCAACCCTGACGCAAACAGCAATCGCAAACTTCTTGGAAAACGGCGCGTATGACCGACATTTACGTAAAACGACATCCGTATACGAGGACAACCTCGGCAAGTGTATTAAAGCAATAAAGCAGTATTTTCCGGAGCAAACAGAAGTTTCTTCACCATTAGGCGGATTTTTATTATGGATAACGCTGCCAAATTCTATAAATGCGCTAGCATTACATGAAGATGCCATTCAATCAGGGATCGGAATTTTACCTGGCGATGTGTTTAGCCTAGGTCGTCAATTCAGTCATCACATAAGGATTAATTATGCGTTACCTTGGAGCAACAAGATCGAAGCCTGCTTAAAAGAGTTAGGAGAACTCTGTGTCAAACAGCAAAAAGGATAGCTTTCAACTCCCTTATTTTGACCAGAATAAGTTATTTCAAGAAACTGTAAATTTGCTAAACCTCGAATATAAGTATTCGTGATGTATTTAATCTCACAAATATTAAAATTCGTCTGTACAGCCAGAACAAAAAGCGTACAATTCGCTTTCATTTTTGAATACTCTGGCTTTTGGCCCATAACCCGAATTAAAGAATCATTTGGCTTGTTGCGATGGAATTTGTTGCACATCCTAGAGACCTACCATTAGAAATATCGGTCATTGATGATCAGGCGTTTCCCGCGCTGAGCTCTGACCGTATGGGGTTTGTAGGAATAACGTGTCTTGTTACAGAAAAATATTCGCAAGGTTGCTCTGTTCGAATAACACTTGCCGATATCGACCCTAACTTTTGTGTTACAGGCCGTATAGCTTGGTGTGACGCAGAACAAGGCGAATATCGAATTGCTATCGAATTTCCGGTCAATGATGACTGTTTTTGCGTTAGAATGATTGAGCAACTTTCTCAAATTGAACACTATCGCAGGCAAGCCAAAACGCAGGGACGACGCCTAAACTATAATGATGCGGCTGCCGAATGGATTCAAAAATTTGCCGCCAGCTTTCCTGCTTTCTTAGCGTAAACGCACCCACCTACCTACGATCAAACAAAGACTATGACCACACCTTTAAGTGCCGATGATATTGAAATCATTACTCGCCAACTTGGCCGAGCGCCAAGTGGAATTCGACGTATTGCTCACCGCTCTCCAAATGGCGTACCACAAGTTTTAGAAATGGAAACTTGGGTATTTAATCAACCCTTCCCAACGTTCTATTGGCTCTCCAGCAGCGCTATCGACAAAGCATTGGCTCGAATTGAAAGCCAAGGTGTCGTAAAAGAGTTAGAACAAAGAATCAAAGACGATGCCGATCTACGTGAGGCGTATCATAACTCTCATAAGGATTACATTGCTCGTCGTTGGGATGCGATGACTGAAGAGCATAAAAGCATTATTGAAGAAAAAGGATTTACAAAGTTATTCGAAGAGCTAGGAATTGGCGGTATCAAGAATTGGGATCAGATTAGATGCTTGCATATGCAATACGCACATCACTTAGCGGGTGAGAATATCGTCGGAAAAATCTTAGACGAAGAATATGGAATCCGAGCGATTGCCGACCAAGAAGGTCTGAAATAAGTACAAAACAATTAAAAACGGTAAGCCAGACTAACCTTACCGTTTTTATCACGCTGAATAACTGCGATTACTTCCTTACTCAGAAGTAAGCAAGGCTTTAAGGTCTTCTGCAGTATTCACTTTTGTCAAAGCCATACGAATACGGTTAAACGCATCTTTGGCAACAATTGGACGAGATGCATAGGTCGTTAACGCGCCACCTGTCCAACCAGCGAGCTTAAGCGCTTCTTTCTTAAAGGTATTTCCCGCCACACCGTGGCCACCTAACTTCATTAGCTCGTCTTCAATATCCAAATAACTAGGACGTTCAGCACCAAACTTCATAAAATCGTCTTGGTGAACTTCTGCGAATTCATTTGCCATATCTATCTAACCTTTCAAACTTTTTATTCAAACCATTATAAGCCCTAACTTAGCGATAAGCGAAAGTCAGAACAAGCGAAAACGTGTTTTAAATCGTAACTCAAATTTACGGTAGCATTAGACAACAAAGTCCACATAGGTATAAGAAAAGATTATAGAAAACTATTACTGCTTCCTGAGTTGGCCGCTAACTATTTGTCCGTATTCTTTCAACTGATTCAAGCCAACCATGATACAAGGTTTGACTTTTTTCTGGCGACATAGAAGGTGTAAATGCCCGATCCGCCAGCCATAGATCTGTAATTTCATCTAGAGAGTTAAACCATCCTAGGCGTAATGCTGCTAGGTATGCAACCCCTAAAGCCGTCGTCTCTGTAATTTTAGGACGTTCTACCGAAATTTCTAATATATCGCTTAAAAATTGTGCCATATAATCATTGACCGCCATACCACCATCGATACGAAGTGAATTAAAGTCAGCACCATCTTTTGCCATGGCATCAACCAAATCTTTCGTTTGATAACAGACCGAACGCAGTCCGGCGCTAACGATATCGGAAATTCCCGTATCTCTCGTTAAACCCACAATGGCTCCTCTCGCGTCTGCATCCCAGTAAGGGGCGCCTAACCCAGTAAAAGCAGGAACAAGGTAAACACTGTCGTACCGAGCCTGTTCAGCTAAGCTCTTAGTTTGCGAAGCATCCTCAAACAGCTTTAAACCGTCCCGTAACCATTGCATGGTTGCGCCTGCAACAAAAATACTGCCTTCCAGTGCATAGCTAACTTGACCGTTGAGACGATAACCGACCGTGGTTAAAAGTTTATGATTGGAAGTAAGAGGCTGTGCTCCCGTATTCAAAATCAAAAAACAACCTGTCCCATACGTGCTTTTTACCATACCGGGTTTAAAACAAGCCTGACCGATCAGAGCGGCTTGCTGGTCTCCTGCCACCCCATTTATAGGAACAGGTGCACCGAGCCACTTCTCACTAACAACGCCAAAATCATCACTTGAATCCATCACTTCCGGAAAGATAACACCCTCAAGTTCAAATAATTGAACCAACTCTTGATCCCAACACTGGTCGTGTATATTAAAGACCATAGTACGAGCTGCGTTTGTTGCGTCGGTCTTGTGCGTTTTTCCATCGGTCAATTTCCAAATCAGGTAGCTATCAACCGTTCCAAACGCCAGCTTTCCTTCCTTCAACAGAGCTTTCGCTTGAGGAGATTGTTCGAGCACCCAACGAATTTTGGTTGCGGAGAAATAAGAGTCTATCAACAAGCCCGTTTTTTCATGTACCGTGTTAGAAAAGCCCTTATTCACTAACTCCTGACAATACTCCGCCGTTCTTCTATCTTGCCAGACAATTGCATTGTAAACAGGTTCGCCCGTTTCTATATTCCATACCAGCGTTGTCTCACGTTGATTGGTAATACCAATAGAGGCAATCTGAGAGGCTGATATATTGGCTTTCTCCAGTACCGCCTGACACACTGACAATGTCGACGTCCAAATATCATTTGGGTCATGCTCTACCCAACCATCATTAGGAAAGTGTTGAGGAAACTCCTGTTGAGCTTGCTCTATTAACTCTCCTAGACGATTAAACAAAATAGCTCGGCTACTTGTCGTTCCCTGATCGATAGCAAGAAGGTAGTCTGTCATGACGATATTCTCTTTTTATTAATAATCGGCTTTACGCCTGCCAAGTCACTAAGAAAGTGGCTGAGTATGTTATTCTTATGGGCTTATATAAATCCAACACTATGTTCGAATTCGAACATAGTGTCATTAAAATATACTTTTAATTGGATTAGCAAGCTTTTTAGAAAATTGAGGGTATTCTGAATATGAGCCAAATGACTCGCCAAGACCGCATAGTGAAACTCGTAAAAGAGAAAGGCTATCTTTCCGTCGACGAATTAGCTCAAGCATTTTCCGTCACACCGCAAACAATCCGTCGAGATATCAACACGCTGGTCGATTCACATCAAATCAGACGACACCATGGCGGTGCCAGTTATGATTCCAGTACCACCAACGTCGCCTACTCGACAAGGCAAGCACTTCAACAAGACGCAAAACGCAGGATTGCAGCTCAACTCGCGTCAGAAATCCCTAATAACGCCTCGTTATTCATCAACATAGGAACCACAACAGAAGCCGTTGCAAAAGCACTTTTAAATCATGAAGGCCTTCAAGTGATTACCAATAATTTGAATGTCGCTGCAATCCTAAGCGTTAAGCCTGATTTTACCGTCATTATCGCCGGAGGCACGGTACGTTCTCGCGACGGTGGGGTAATGGGTGAAGCCACAATAGACTTCATTAATCAATTTCGTGTTGATTTTGGCATCATCGGGATCAGCGCAATTGACCAAGCCGACGGCTCCCTATTGGATTTCGATTATCAAGAAGTGCGCGTGGCTCAAACAATCATTGCAAATTCACGCAATGTATTTCTGGCGGCAGACAACGCAAAATTTGGCCGTCATGCCGTAGTACGCTTAGGTCATCTAGGCCAAGTAGATAAACTTTTTACGGATATTGAACCGCCAAAGCAAACTCTTTCATTAATGAAAGAGCACAAAGTAGAATTGGAAATCTGTCATTAAGACCCCTACTTAGCCAAGCCTCAAACGACGTATTAATTACAAATACTGTAAACCACGCTCCCAACGCTATTGCAAAAGTCGACATCACCTACTAGTCATCTCAACCAATACAAATCGATCATTTTTCATTCAAATCTATATTGCTAAAAAGACCACAAAGGAATAACATCATTATAAAATGTTCGTTTTCGAATAAAATCACATTCGTTTAGTTTCGTTTAATGGCTCGATGCCGAGGCAAATCATGCAAAAAACACATTTTGATCTCTTTGTTATTGGTGGTGGCATCAACGGTACAGGCATTGCTGCGGATGCAGCTGGCCGAGGACTGACCGTTGGATTATGTGAAATGCGTGACCTTGCCAGCGCCACGTCATCAGCCAGCAGCAAATTGATTCATGGAGGGCTACGCTACCTTGAGCACTATGAATTCCGATTAGTACGAGAAGCACTGAGCGAGCGCGAAGTATTACTCAAAACGGCACCGCACTTAGTCACACCCATGCGATTTCAAATGCCGCACCAGCCTCACTTAAGACCTGCTTGGCTTATTCGTCTCGGCTTGTTTTTATATGATCATTTAGGGAAGCGTGAGCAACTAGCGGGATCAAAAGGGCTAAAGTATGATCGCTCTAGTCCACTAAAACCTTCCATCAAACAAGGCTTTGAATATTCAGATTGCTGGGTAGACGATGCTCGTCTCGTCGTGATTAACGCTCTGAGCGCACAACAAAATGGCGCACAAATTAACGTAAGAACAGAGTGTAGCAATGCCTATCGAAAAAATGGTACGTGGCATATCGAGCTAAAAAATCAACTAAACGGTGAAGTACGAACCGTCACTGCAGATGCGTTGGTCAATGCAGCAGGACCTTGGGTTTCTTCATTTATTGAATCCAAAGTACAGCGTAAAGCTCCGTACGGAATACGAATGATAAAGGGCAGCCATATCGTTGTACCACGCCTTTACAGCCAAACCAATGCATTCATCATGCAAAATGCCGACAAGCGCATTGTATTTGCCATCCCATATAGAGAAAACTACACACTCATCGGAACAACAGACGTTGAATATAAAGGCGACCCTAAAGACGTTTCCATTTCAGAAGAGGAAATTCACTACATCCTCAATGTTGCCAATCAACACTTCAAACAACCGCTCTCACGTGACGAAATTGTTTGGACATATTCGGGTGTACGTCCACTGCTCCAAGACGAATCGGATGACCCTTCGGCGGTAACTCGTGACTACACCTTGTATACTGAAGACGAATCCGGAAAAGCCCCTCTATTGAGTGTCTTTGGTGGAAAAATCACCACTTATCGCCAACTAGCACTGTCAGCAATGAAAGACCTAGCGCCCTACTTAAGCAAAATGGGAGATGCTTGGACAGACAGTAAACCCTTACCCGGAGGAGACTTCACTCAAGGACATGACTCCTATGCCGTATCCTTACAGCAAAAGTATCCCTTCTTAACCGCTCATATGGCCAAACGTTTTGTTGCCTCCTACGGCACACTAACGCATACCATGTTGAAAAATATCGGTGATACTTCCGACTTAGGGACGCTGTTCGGAGCCGGCCTGTATGAAGCAGAAGTACGCTATCTAATGGAATCTGAATGGGCTAGATCCGCCGATGATGTTCTTTGGCGCAGGAGTAAACTGGGGCTTGAGTTCAACCAAGAACAAAAAGAGTCTCTCAAACAATTTGTTGATCAGTATATTCAACAACACTTTATTGAATCCAACGATCTATCGCATTCGCAACCGTCTTCATATCAATCAGAAGAAACATCAACATAGCGCCCACAGCCACAGGATGATAAACATTTAGAAATACGCCTAGCGCTACTTCTCTAAAAAGCCTGATAAAATATAGCCCAATTATGAATATTGTCACAAAAGGAGTGTCATGGAAGGGCTATTAGGGGAGTTTTCTGTTTGGCTGTATTTCGGTCTTTTTATTACAGCTTTTTTTGCCGGAGTGATCGATACCATCGCCGGAGGCGGAGGGCTGATCACCCTTCCTGTCTTACTTGCCGCTGGGCTTTCGCCAGCCGAAGCACTCGCAACAAATAAGCTCCAAGGATGCGCTGGTACACTATCAGCATCGTATCATTTTGTAAGAACACGTCAGGTTCAGCTAAATACAATGTGGTTCGCGATATTAATGACGGCCTTGGGGAGCATTACTGGAACGTTACTTGTTTCCTATTTGGACAGTAACGCATTGATTAAAGCGATACCTATTATTCTAATTGCAGTCGCTGCGTTTTTTTATTGGCTGCCTAAGCTTCAGCCCGTCATTTCATCCAAAGTGACATTAAGTCACCTTCAATTTGCACTTATTATTGGTACCGGAATTGGTTTTTATGACGGTCTTATTGGACCGGGAACAGGCGCTTTCTTCTCAACCGCCTATTTGTGCTTTATGGGGCTTTCTATTGTTTCAGCGACCGCTCATACCAAGATCCTCAACGCAACCAGTAATGTGTCGTCTCTGGTGATGTTCTCCTTTACAGGGCATATCGTTTGGGGGCTTGGGTGTGTTATGGCACTAGGTCAATGGCTAGGCGCGCAGGTTGGCTCACGCATGGTAATTAGCAAAGGCGCATCAATCATTCGCCCAATGGTCATCTTTATGTGCTTAGCGATTTCACTAAAACTGCTCAGTCAGCAGCTCTAATTTTTATTCTTATTTTCTATTCGTACAGAATAAAAAAAGGCGACCAAAAGGTCGCCTAAGTAACACACATGCTTAAGAAGATCGATGACTAGACTGTAAAAGCCACATCACCAATTTTACTTAACTGTGCTCCGGTCAAGCTGCTTGCTCTTCCGCTACCTGATCCTCTAAAGAGACTGCTTGAGCAAGTTTCTCCATTAGACGAACAACTTGGCAGCTGTAGCCATATTCATTGTCGTACCAAACATATAGCGTAGCTTGATTACCGCGAACCTTAGTAGACAGCGAATCCAAAATACCAGCTTGTTCACAGCCGATAAAATCAGAACTCACTGCATCCGCTGCGTCACTGAAACCAATCTGGCCAGCTAACGCTGCGCTTTCAGAAGCTTGCTGAAGAAGAGCGTTAATCTCTTCTACAGACGTTTCTGCTTTCAAATTTAAACTTAATACAGCAATAGAGACGTTAATTACTGGAACGCGAATAGCGCTGCCGCTTAACTTACCCTCTAAAGAAGGGATGGCCTTAGAAACCGCTTTTGCAGCGCCAGTTTCAGTCATAACCATGTTCATGCCTGCGGCACGTCCACGACGATCACCTTTGTGAACATTATCAATCAGGTTTTGATCGTTTGTATAAGCATGAACCGTTTCAACATGACCCGATTCAATGCCGAACTTATCTTCCAAGACAGATAAAATTGGCGTAATAGCGTTGGTCGTACAAGATGCAGCAGATACAATTCGATCCTCAGCATCAACATCAACGTCATTCACACCGTATACAACGTTCTTCATTTGCTTGCCAGGTGCGGTCAATACAACACGCTCAATTCCTGGACGAGAAAGGTGAACACTTAGACCATCATGATCGCGCCAGCGACCTGTGTTATCCACTAGCAAAGCACCTTCAATGCCTGATGCCGCATAATCGACTTCAGCAGGATCTGATGCGTAAATCACTTTCACAGGGTTGCCGTTAATAAGAAGAACATCGTTTTCTTTATCTGCTTTTACAACGCCTTCGTATGTACCGTGAACAGAATCATACTTAAGCAAGCTTGCGCGCTTTTCGAGATCTTTATCTCCCGCGCGGCGAACGACGATAGCCGCCAGCTTCATTCCAGGAGTAGTATGACCAACAGCACAAATACGGCGTGCTAGTAGACGACCGATACGTCCGAACCCGTACAAAACAACCGGCGTTTCTTCGCCCGTTGCAGAAAGAAGACCTTCAGAAATCTGCGCATCTGCTAGCGCGTCTTCAAGTTCCAAAATACCATTGCCCATGCCGCTTTCTTGAGCGTCAGTCAAAACTTGTTTTACGCGCCCCAAATCAACACCTGGATAACGATCAAACAGTTCCATCAATCCAGTTACAGAATCCGACATAAGAGTCTGACCTGCCAACTGTACTTTAAGAGATTGTTCACGACCAAGTTTACCCAACAATGGAATTAAAGATTCCACCTGAGAAAGAGTTTGTAACCAAGTATCTGTCATTTCCTGCCCCCGAAAACAGACTAATAGATGCGATATGGGATGCAGTTTATATTTCAAATTTGAGAAAGACAAATTGTAACAAGACAACAAAATTCGTTAAAAATCCGCCATTTAGAGAGATATTTTATGAAAAGAACAAAATAAAAGTGAGCTTGTTGAAAATTTACAACATAAGAAAATGATATAGCGCGGAAGACGAGTCTATTTTGCAATTATTCCGTAACTAACAAACAAGATAGGGTAAAAAATTTCATGATTTTTTTTACAAATATCGTTTTCTTTCGGCTAAAACACCCAAAATCACAAAACTTATGACAATTGTTAAAGGCCGATAGGTTACATTGATGTGCGTTAACCCCCATAGCACTAAAGGCTGAACCCAAAGAGTGAGCAACCCATAACCAAAGGTACACATGAGAATGAATGCTGATATTCTGGCGAGGAAGACCCAAGAGGAAACCGCCCTTTTTACAGTGCGGTTTATACGATCACCGTAGATTACCAAACAGGTAGCGACAAATGCCAAAGCGATGTCGTTTAGATGCGGCTGCATAAATCGAGCCGCAGAGGTGTTTAATTCAAATAGCATATCCATTTGCAAAGACCGGATAAAAGTTGATTACTGCTTTCTGAGTAGAGATTCTACATCAATCTTGCCAGATTCAGATTGAATTTTTGGCACTTCATCAACATAACTCACCGACACATCGAAGGTTGTATTGCGCAGTACAATCACGGTCCCGTCATTAAAGAACCATTTTGCTCGACCGTAGCCATCACGGACAAAGCCTACACTTGGTGGTCCGTATTTCTTTTCCAGCAGCTTACCCAATGATGCCCGTTTTTTAGGACTTTCTACCACACCTGATAATGTCGCCTTCTTAATGAATTTATATTGATTAAAAAGCACTGTAAGCTCACGAATACCGAGAATACCTTCTGGCCCTAAGCTATATGTGGCTACCCCGTCTCGGTAAGAAGGATATGGCTGAAGCCCCATTTTCTGTAAATGAACTTCAAAATCAGCCTGACTCAAATTATTAACTTCCAACCCAAACAACTCAGCTTTGGTTTGCAATGATGGCGCTGCAAGCTCAGAATCAACTTCACTTGATTGAGTCTCTGCAGCCGTAGCATATGAAGAGGTGGATACCAACGCTCCTGTCAAAAATAGAGAGCAGTACAAAAAAGAATTAAAACGCATTTCAAATGTCCAGATGAAATAAATAGCCTTTAAAGGATAAGGCTAATTCAGAAAATAGAAAGATCTAAATTGACCAAAAAGTCAGAAAGAAAAAAAAGCAATAATTTGATATAGTATACAACCTATAAAGGTTATGTTCTGTATTCTATTTGTTGAGGTATTTCATGGCGCTTGTAATTGGCGTAACAGGTATTTCGGGTAGCGGCAAAAGCCGTTTATGCTCTCTTTTGGCTGAAGGACAAGAGGAACGCATTACCGTTCTCTGTCAAGACAGCTTCTACAATGGGTGCGGTAGCATCGACCCAGATGTATACAACTTTGATGATTTAAGCTCTTTGGACGTCGAAAGCATTAAGCTTGCGATCCATAATTGTAAGAACCGTCAACAACCTAACGAAATTCCAGTTTATGATCACTCCCAACATAAACGCATAGGCTATCGTAATCTTGAGCCGACTCATGTTGTTTTAATCGAAGGGCATATGATGTTTCAAGATGCCGCAATTCGAGACGCTGTAGATTATCTGCTGTTTGTTGACACGGATATGGACATCGCCATTGTTCGTCGTTTAAAAAGAGACATCGCGGAACGGGGAAGAAATGTAAACGAAGTTACAAGTCGTTACATGCGACACGTCCGTCAAGCATCGCTAAAAACGTTAGAAATTCGCAGCAAAGCCGATTTAGTTATCCCTAACAACAACAGCTTTACTAATGCGGCAAACCTCTTACAAAACTATATTGAAGCAGTTTTGGATAAGAAAAGCGCAAAAAGCTAAATTTAAACGTCTCCCTAACCCCATACATTCATAACATGGGGTTAGGGAAAAAGGCCATTAGACCGAAAAGCTACTTCTTGATCTCGTCAAAAAACTTCTTCACGCCATCAAACCATGTTTTCTGCTTCGGAGAATGATCACTTTCTTCTCCCATTGAATCAGACAATTCTTGCAGCAGTTCTTTTTGACGGTCAGTCAGGTTAACTGGCGTTTCAACAACGACCTTACAAATCAAATCACCAACTGGGCCGCCACGAACAGGCTTCACACCCTTGTTGCGCAATCGGAATAATTTACCCGTTTGACACTCTGCCGTTACCTTCAAGCGAACACGACCATCTAACGTCGGCACATCAATTTCACCGCCTAATGCTGCCGTGGTAAAACTGATAGGGACTTCGCAATACAAGTTTGAACCATCACGCTCAAATATTGCATGAGGCTTAACAGACACCTGAACGAACAAGTCTCCAGCAGGGCCACCAAACGTTCCGGCTTCACCTTCACCAGAAAGACGAATTCGATCACCTGTATCAACACCGGCTGGGATCTTAACATTCAGCGTTTTGTATTCTTGCTTACGGCCTTGACCATGACATGAATTACAAGGATCAGAGATAACCTGCCCTTGACCATGACACTGAGGACACGTTTGCTGAACAGAGAAGAAGCCCTGAGACATACGTACTTGTCCAGCGCCATTACAGGTAGGACACGTCGTAGGTTTAGTACCTGCCTTCGCGCCGCTGCCTTCACACTTCTCACAATCCACTAATGTTGGAATACGAATTTTTTCTTCGCATCCCCAAACAGCTTGCTCTAAATCAAGCTCTAGGGTGTAGCGTAAATCTGAACCACGACGAGTACGGCTTTGTTGGCCGCCACCTCCGCCCGCTCCACCAAAAATATCGCCAAAAACATCACCGAAGATATCACTAAAGCCGCCGGCACCAGCACCGCCGAAGCCACCTGCGCCTGCCTGACCGTTTACACCTTCATGACCAAATCGGTCGTAGGCTTCACGCTTCTCTTCAGTTGAGAGAATCTCATAAGCTTCTGCAAGTTCTTTAAACTTTTCCAGCGCTTCTTCATTGTCTGGATTTTTATCTGGATGGTACTTGTTAGCAAGCGAACGATACGCTTTTTTGATCGCTTTTTTATCAGCATCGCGGCTGACACCAAGCACTTCATAATAATCACGTTTACTCATTACGAGGATTCCTGCACCTTTCGAGTGAGAGCAGAGAGGGTATAAATAAACCGTCTATGTTTCTCTCAGATTAGAAGACTTATTTACACTTCCCTTAGCCAATCCTAAAGACAGCAAAACACGGAACATCCGTGTTTTGCCTTTGTCCTTCATGGACGACGATTAAAAATCACCACTAAGGCTTATTTTTTGTCGTCTTTAACTTCTTCAAACTCTGCGTCTACTGCATCGTCTTGTGGCTGAGAAGCTTGTTCTGCACCCGCTTCTGCGCCCGCGCCAGCAGCCGCTTCGTTAGCTTGTGCTTGCTCGTACATTTTTTGAGCTAAAGAGCCAGACGCTTGAGTAAGCGCATTGGTTTTCTCTTCAATTGCTTCTTTGTCGTTAGACTCAAGCGCAGCTTCAAGATCTTTGATAGCCGTTTCGATTGCTTCTTTTTCTTCAGCAGTCGCTTTATCGCCCGCTTCATCCAAAGTCTTACGTGTTGCGTGAATCATGCCGTCGGCAGTGTTACGAACCTGAACAAGTTCTTCAAACTTACGATCTTCCTCAGCGTTTGCTTCAGCGTCACGTACCATTTGTTCAACTTCTTCATCACTTAGACCAGAAGAGGCTTTAATTACGATAGATTGCTCTTTGTTTGTCGCTTTATCTTTCGCAGATACACTCAAAATACCGTTCGCATCGATGTCGAAGCTTACTTCGATTTGTGGAATACCACGAGGTGATGGAGGAATATCAGCCAAATCAAAACGACCTAGAGATTTGTTCTGACCCGCTTGCTTACGCTCACCTTGAAGAACGTGAATAGTTACTGCATTTTGGTTGTCTTCTGCAGTAGAGAACACTTGAGATTTCTTAGTAGGAATCGTTGTGTTCTTCTCGATCAGAGCAGTCATTACACCACCCATTGTTTCGATACCAAGAGTAAGAGGCGTTACGTCAAGAAGAAGAACGTCTTTTACATCACCCGCAAGTACCGCACCTTGAATAGAAGCACCCATTGCAACAGCTTCGTCAGGGTTAACGTCTTTACGAGGTGCCTTACCGAAGAACTCAGACACTTTCTCTTGTACAAGAGGCATACGAGTCTGACCACCAACAAGAATAACTTCATCAATGTCAGAAGGGTCCACGTCAGCATCTTTAAGCGCTTGACGGCAAGGCTCTAGAGATTGAACAACAAGCTCTTCAACCAAAGATTCAAGCTTAGAACGAGTTAGTTTAACGTTAAGGTGTTTAGGCCCAGTTGCATCTGCTGTGATGTAAGGAAGGTTCACCTCAGTTTGGCTAGAAGAAGACAATTCAACTTTCGCTTTTTCACCCGCTTCTTTCAAACGTTGTAGCGCAAGAGGATCGTTGTGAAGATCGATGCCAGTGTCTTTCTTAAATTCAGCAGCCAAAAATTCGATAACACGCATATCGAAGTCTTCACCACCTAGGAACGTGTCACCGTTTGTAGAAAGTACTTCGAATTGCTTCTCACCGTCTACATCAGCGATTTCGATGATAGAGATATCGAATGTACCACCACCAAGGTCATATACAGCAACAGTAGAATCACCCGTTGCTTTATCTAGACCGTAAGCAAGTGCTGCCGCTGTTGGCTCGTTGATGATACGTTTAACATCAAGACCTGCGATTTTACCCGCATCTTTTGTTGCTTGACGCTGAGAATCGTTGAAGTAAGCAGGAACAGTGATAACAGCTTCAGTTACCGCTTCACCCAAGTAGTCTTCCGCTGTCTTCTTCATTTTCTTAAGAACTTCAGCAGAAACTTGTGGCGGCGCTTTCTTGTCGCCTTTTGCTTCTACCCAAGCATCGCCGTTATCAGCCGCGATGATTTTGTAAGGCACCATAGAGATGTCTTTTTGAACCACTTTGTCTTCAAAACGGCGACCGATCAAACGCTTAACTGCGAACAGAGTATTCGTTGGGTTTGTCACTGCTTGACGCTTAGCAGACTGACCAACTAACGTTTCGCCGTCATCAGTAAAAGCAACAATAGAAGGAGTGGTGCGATCACCCTCAGCATTTTCAATTACACGTGATTTTTCGCCATCTAGTACAGCAACACAAGAGTTCGTTGTACCTAAGTCAATACCAATGATTTTACCCATTGTCATACTCTCCAGTAAAATTCTTTATTTCGTTGTTAATTCTGTATTTGGGTGCTCTTCCGAGCATTTCAACCTTAAACCGTCAATTTTTTGACGCGTTTTTTGGCTTTATCACTTTATCGCCCATTTTTATTAGGACGCAGCGCTTACAACAACCATTGCAGGGCGCAATAAGCGACCACTTAACGTGTAACCTTTTTGAACTACATCCATAACCGTATTAGGTTCCATTTGTGGATTCGGAACCATTGTCATAGCTTGATGCAATTCAGGGTTGAATGGTTCGCCATGAGGATCAACTTGCTGAATTTCAAAACGAGCAAGTGTTTCGATCAAATCTTTAAGGGTTAACTCGACGCCTTCACGAACAGAATCGGTTTCGGAACCTTCTTCTGCTGACGACAATGCCCGCTCCAAGTTATCTGCGACTTTTACAATGTCTTTCGCAAATTTTTCAAGGGCAAACTTATGCGCTTTTTCAACATCAAGCTCGGCACGGCGACGAACGTTCTGAGCGTCCGCTTGTGCTCGAAGAGCCGCTTCTTTGTACTGCAACGCTTCTTCTTTTGCTTTCGTTAGCTCATCGTCGTCTAGAACTTCAACTTCTGGCTCAAGTAACTCTTCTACCTGAACGCCCTCTTGTTGCAAATTTTCTGTTTGCAATTCATCTTCTTGATTTGATTTTTTTTGCTGATCACTCATTCTTTCACTCCAAATAACAGAAAGTAATTACCATCTGTGCGAAGTATATGGGGACACAAAATTACCTTTCAACACCATACCCTCATTAAATTTGCGGCTTTTTTATACGGTTTATTGTGAAGCTTAACGGGAATAAAAGTTTTCAACTTGCCCTTGTCAAAAAACGAACAAATACTGTATAAATAACCATATGTTTTATTTATAACTCTGGAGCATCCCATGTTAACCAGTATTGCGATATCCAACTTTGCTATTGTCGACTCACTAGAGTTAGAGCTTAAAAAAGGCATGACGGTCATTTCCGGCGAAACAGGCGCTGGAAAATCCATCATGGTCGATGCTTTATCACTTTGCTTAGGAGGCAGAACAGACGCAAGTGTTGTAAGACATGGAGAAAAAAAAGCCGATATCAGCGCAAGTTTCGATATTAGCCAAAACCCAGAAGTTTTAAACTGGCTTGAAGAACACGACCTAGACCAAGATCAAGACTGTATCTTGCGTCGTGTTATAACAAAAGAAGGCCGCTCTAAAGCCTATATAAACAGTCGCCCCTGCACACTGAGCGATTTAAAAGACGTGAGCAGCTACCTAGTCGACATTCATGGGCAACATGAACACCAGTCCCTATTGAAAAAAACCATACAAAGAGCGCAACTCGACGCATACGGCCAATTGACGGACTTAGCGCAAACCGTACGAAACGAATTTGGAGTTTGGCGCTCTTTAAAAGACGAGCTTAGCCAGAAGATAAACATCAGTGCGGAGCAAGAAGCCAAGATTCAACTGCTGTCTTACCAACTAGAAGAACTCTCGCAACTGGATCTCAAAGAACAAGAAATAGAAGCATTAGAAAAAGAACAAGCCTTTCTCTCAAACATCGCCGAAGCTCAGCAGCAAGCCTATTTGGCCAGCAGCCTGCTAAAAGAAAGCGATGAAGGCAATGTCTGCTCCATGCTGCATAACGCGATTCAAAGTGCGAGTAACATCCAACCGTTAACCAAAGAATTGGAAAATGCGTTGGAAATGATGAACGACGCGCTTATTCAAGCCGAAGAAGCAAGCTCTAGCCTCACACACTACCAAGAAACGCTTGAGCAAAATCCACAGCGACTATTAGAAGTAGAAGAACGACTGAGCGCCATTTACGATACCGCGCGTAAACATAAAGTATTACCCAATGGGTTGCTTCTTTTACGAGAGAACATCGAATCTGAGCTAAAAGCACTGCAAGGCGGCGAAGAAAGCTTAGAATCCCTGAAATTTAAAGAAGAACAAGCGTACGCACAGCTAACCGCCAGCGCAACGTTACTCACAGAAAAGCGCATTCAAACCAAAGACGAACTTGCCATCAAAGTAGAAGAGCAAATTCACGGTTTAGGCATGCCACACGCAGGGTTCTTTATTGATTGCCAACCGCTCGATCAAATCACAGCAAACGGCTTTGAAGAAATCGAATACATGATCGCCTCAAACCCAGGCCAACCAGCGCAAGCACTTCGTAAAGTTGCCTCAGGCGGTGAACTCTCGCGTATTAGCTTAGGCATTCAAGTTGTTACTGCTCACACCTCCACCATTCCAACTCTGGTATTTGATGAAGTCGATGTTGGTATTAGCGGTGGCATCGCGGAGGTTGTTGGTCGCATGCTTCGATCAGTCGGAGCACGAGGGCAAGTTTTCTGTGTCACTCACTTAGCGCAAGTCGCCGCACAAGGCCATCAGCATTTTCAGGTCAGCAAGCAGGTCGCCGATAAAAATACCTCCTCGAAGGTCAAAACACTGAAAGAAGAAGAAAGAACACAAGAGATAGCACGCCTACTAGGTGGCATTAAACTCACCGATCAAACGCTCGCTCATGCACGGGAAATGCTTGGCAATGTTCACTTACAATAGCCCCATAACCAAGCACAAACGTGAACACTACGATATTGCTTAAGCCGCGCTTTTTATAGCAGAACTTGTGAGAGAAATACATTTTAGAGAAGTGCTTTTGAGAAAAGTGCTCCTAGAGCAGTAAGCTTTCTACACACTTTTCTTTTAGTAAAAAAAATTAAGCATAAAAAAAGGCGGTATTCCTATAGGAATGCCGCCTTTTTATTTAAACAGTACGACGAAATCGCTTATTTTGCTTTTGGACGAACGTAAATTACCAAGTTATGGTCTTCAATATCAAAACCATGCTCTTCCGCAATTTCTTTTTGACGTTGCTCAATAATAGGATCAACAAACTCTACAACCTTGCCTGTCTCTAAACAGATCATATGATCGTGATGATCGCCTTTTTCAAGTTCAAATACCGCCGTGCCCGCTTCGAAGTGATGACGAACAACAAGACCAGCCGTTTCGAACTGAGTCAATACTCGGTACACGGTCGCCAGACCTACATCTTCACCTTGTTCCAGTAGAGTACGGTACACGTCATCCGCACTCATATGGTGGTCACCGGCTTTTTCAAGGATCTGTAAAATCTTTACGCGAGGCAAAGTTACTTTAAGACCCACTTTCTTAAGCTCTTGATTTTCTGTACTCATGAGTAATTCTCTATTCGATCTCGTTAATAATTACTTTATCATTAGCACATCACAGTTAGGATGATACCAATGAAAAAAACTCTATTATTAGTTGCCGCTCTCTTTTCTCTCAATGCCTGCAGCTTGTTACCTGAACCTTATAAGGTTCCAGTTACGCAGGGCAACATCATTAAGCAAGAGCAAGTTGAACAACTCGCCCGCGGCATGACGGAGCGCCAAGTGATCTACGTTCTCGGCACACCCATGGTTCGAGATACGTTTACTCCTGACGAGTGGCACTACTTATTTAAATCAAAATACGCAACGTCAGCGGATAAAACCAGTCCAATTAACCAACTAACCCTTAAATTTAAAGATGGCGCGCTAATCGATATCGTTCAAGACTAATTTTGTTAACTTAAGGGGTTCTTTAGTGAGCCCTTTAAATTAAACGCTACTTTGCTGTTTTCGCTGCTCGATTGGCTCTCGCCTGCTTTGGATCCACCGTCAATTCACGGTAAATCTCAACACGCTCACCGGGTTTTAATACTTGCTCTTGCGGCTTACGTACCGCCTTCCCAAAAATACCAACCTTCGCATTCTCTAAATCTAATCCCGGAAAAAAAGCATCAATATTCGATTTCATCACAGCTTCTTTAACCGTACATCCTTCTTCAACGTCTAACGCAATTATCTTTTGCTTTTCAGGCAGCGCATAAGCCACCTCTACATGAATCTTACTCACCGTAAACAACCTTTGCTCTTTGACTGAAGGCTTCAACCATCGTATTCGCTACCTGACTAAAAACACCGCCAAATGCAAACTTCAACATTCCACTTAATTCAAACTCAATACTCAATGAAATTTTACACGTCGTGTCGCTTAACGCCTGAAATTGCCATATCCCATGGAGCTTTTTAAATGGGCCGCTGACCAACGTCATCTCTATTTCATTTGGATGCGTTAAAAAATTCTTCGTTGTGAAAGCCTGCTTAACAGGCCCTTTCCCCACTTCTAAGGACGCCACAATATCGGCCTCACTCTGCGATAAGACCTTCGCACTTAAACAACCAGGCAAAAACGCAGGATAATGATTAATATCGTTCACCAAATCAAACATCTGCTGCTGGCTGTAATTAACATGAGCGAAACGCTCTATACGACTCAAATTATACTCCTATCCATCCAGCCACGGTAATGAGACCGATTAGCGGAATACTGACAAACTTCAATACGTTGTACCACCAATCAAAATTCTTTGGATCTTTAGTGATCATCTCTTTTCGCAGCATTTGTTCGGGGACAAACCACCCAACCATCACGGCTATTAACAAAGCGACCAAAGGCAATAAAACGAAAGACGTCAGCGAATCCACTAACTCAAACAGATTCTTATCAAAGATCAGTTTCGCATCCCAATGGTTAAAAGAGAGAAGAATCGCGATACCAGCGAGCCAAATAAAAGCCCCCAACACCGTCGCCGCTTTTAAACGACCAATATAAAATTTTTCATGAAGCCAAGCGACGAACAGCTCCATCATCGCAATAGATGAGGTCAAAGCTGCAATCGTCAGCAATACAAAAAATGACGCACCAATAACTTGGCCGCCCGGCAACGCGCCAAAAACAATGGGCAAAGTAACAAACGCCAAACTCGGCCCAGAGTCTACATCGATATTAAACTCAAACGCTAACGGAAAAATGACCACAGCCGCCAACAAGGAAACCACAAGATCCACTCCCACCACGATCGCACACGCTCGTGAAATAGACATCCGTTTATTCATATAAGCGCCGTAGGAGAACATTGCACCTAACCCCACGCCCACACTGAATAACGCATGACCGATCGCAGACAGCACCATATCGAAGGAAAAATCACTCCAAGACCAAACGGTCATAAACTCTAGTGCTTGTGAAGACTCTCCAACTGAAAGCGCATATACCGCCAACAATGAAAGAAAAACAATCAACACGGGGAGCAATATCTTCACCAATGTTGCAAGCCCACGTGTCACCGACTGACCGACAGTTAACACCACAAGAAGCATAAAGATAGAATGCCAAAACAACATCTCGACCGGCGAGTCGAGAAGATCTTGATACATAACATCCGCCTCAAACCGGCCGATGTTCGCAAAAAGCCCAGTAATGGCGCGCTCGACGTACGCCAAGCCCCAACTAGCAATGACACTGTAAAATGTCATAATCAACATGCCTGTGATGCCTGCAAGCCAAGGCACTAAAACCCACCCTCGGTGGAGTAACTTACGCTCACTTAAATCATTGACCGTATCAATCGGATTAGAGCGCACCGTGCGACCAATCGCGACCTCCGCAACCACAATCGGGAAAGCGACGAACAGCAAACACAAACCGTAAACAAGCAGAAACGCAGCGCCGCCGTTTTCTGCCATCATATAAGGAAACTTCCAGACGTTACCTAATCCAATTGCCGCTCCACTGGCTGCAAAGATAAAAATCCACGGACTAGACCAAATACCTTGTAAACACCGACTCTCGGTCATACATTAAAGCTCTGTTATTCGTTCGACTACACACTAACCAAACGACTGAATGGCATTCAGAACGTCTGCTAAACAATGAAATATTCAAATATTTGGCAAATTTTCTTACATTCCACCGCAGACCTCAAGAAAAGCTTAGTTTTTTCCGTTTATCGACCGTATAATTTTGTCCTATGAGCAAATCAAAGAAGAAAAAATCAAATTCATCCGGCACCATCGCGCTAAATAAACGCGCCCGTCACGATTACTTTGTTGATCAAAAATTTGAAGCGGGTCTGGCCCTATCAGGTTGGGAAGTAAAAAGCCTACGAGAAGGCAAAGCGCAGTTGGTGGACTCTTACGTCATTATCCATCAAAACGAAGCTTGGCTAATTGGCGCACGCATAACACCACTATTGAGTGCTTCAACGCACGTTGTATGTGAGCCATTACGCCAGCGTAAACTATTATTAAACCGCCGCGAGATCGATAAGATCATTCAGGTTACTGAACAAAAGGGTAAAACCTGTGCGGCCATGGCACTGTACTGGAAAGGCAACAAGATCAAATGTGAAGTTGCCCTAGTAACCGGTAAAAAAGATCATGATAAACGTGATACTGCCAAAGAGCGCGACTGGGCACGCGATAAAGAACGCCTAATGAAACACAGCGCATAAACGCTATGTACGGTTTTGCTAGCGTTAACGCTCTGTTTTCGTTAGAATTGCCGATACTTTGGGGGTGACATGGTTTCGACGCTGGTCACGAACCCTGAGGTGCATGTCGAGAGTGATACGTGATCTCGTAAATCCCCTCGTATCAATTATATAGTCGCAAACGACGAAAACTACGCTTTAGCAGCTTAATAACCTGCTAGTGTGCTGCCCTCAGGTTGCTTGTAGCCCGAGATTCCGCAGTATCATAAATTACAAGATGCTACTCGATGCCCTGCCTGGGGATAAGAGTATAAGATCAAGCAGGCTCGCCAGTAACACCCTGTCCTTCGGGCGGTTCCTGGTCAAAGAATAGAAGTGACTAAACATGTAGAGCCGATGGCAGAGGACTGGCGGACGGGGGTTCGACCCCCCCCACCTCCACCAAATTTAAAAACCACCTTCGGGTGGTTTTTTGGTTTCTAGAGCAGTTAAACGATTAATAGCAAATCACGCTCCCACACGCAGTACTAATAAACTGTGTCATTCTTAATTGTTTCTGCATTTCAATTGGCTTGAAGTACTTCAATCGCAAGCAGTTTACTGTATTGGTCCATAACAACTGACGTACAGTAAGAATCATCTTACTCATCAAAACCCCGTTTATAGAAATATAGTTGCGACTAAAGCGGCAATGACCGTGGACCACTCAAAAAACCACCCACGAAACAAGTCTGAAATTAGATCACCGACTTTACGATTTAGTACGTTAATTCCATTTTTTATTCACACGCTGATTTGAGATTCCTTGACTATACTTTTGACTTAGATCAATAGGAAACGGGCAAATACGCCTTCATTGGATTGCCTAGCAATCTCGCTTACGTCGATGACGGTGTATTTTCACTTTTCCTAAGGATCAATGTTTTTCCATCTAACCATAACGTTAAATTTAAAAGCGGTGAGCATAGGGGGAAGTTATGATCAATCACGTTTGGGGACTTTTACATCACCCAGATAGAGAATGGCGGTCAATCAGCGATGAGCATGAATCGGTCAGCCATTTGTTCATGCATCATGTCTTAATTATGGCGGCGATTCCTGTCGTCAGTTCATTCATTGGTACAACTCAAGTGGGTTGGACATTCGGAGGCGAAGAAACGTTCAGAGTATCGTATGGCGACGGCATCGTGCTCGGTGTCGCATTTTATGCATTAATTCTGTTGGCTGTGGGGCTTGTGGGGAGTTTCATTCATTGGTTAGCGCGTGGTTTGCCAGACCGACCCGATCGTAACGAGTGTATTGTATTCGCGGGCTATATTGCTACGCCGTTGTTTTTAAGCGGTTTGTTCGCGATCTATCCCATCATATGGCTGTGTGTGTTAGCGATGGTATTGGGGATTATTTATACCGGATACTTGCTCTACAAGGGAACGCCAAGCTTCTTAGGCATTAGCCACAAACGCGGGTTCATCTTGTCAGGCACGACATTGGGTGTGGGGATCCTTGTGTTAGAAGCGATGCTTGGAGTGGTGGTTTTGCTTTGGAGTATGGGATCAGAGCACAGCATAATTTGGAACTTTTTCTAGCACTGGTTTTATCAAATACGGACTTTTTAACAAATACCTGTAAGCACCGATACTTTGTAAGTCGCTCTTTCAAAGTATCGGTGCTTAAAGGCTTACTCTTACAGCTCTTTTATCTTAAATATCTTTCACCCTAAATCTCTTTCAGCCTAAATCTCTATTAACTGTAATCTCCTTTAAGATCCTTCCTTTTCGCGCTTCTGCGGTTCAACCATCGTGTATTTTTTGTATTTAATGTGTCGATTCAACCCGACAAATCAATGAAACAATAAATATGCACGCTGACGCATATCAATTTTCTCGTCTCTTCCCACTGATAAAATGCAGTAATACTTATAAATATATCGAGGATCCCATGTTTACATCAGGCGCACTAAAACAAGAATTAAGCCAGTTGAAGATCGAGTTCATTCAGGCTCAAAAAGAGAAAGATGAGATGGAACATTCTCTGAACCAGCAGTTGCAAGACGCAAGAGCGGAAATTGCTTTGTTAAAACACGCAACTCACAATGAAGAGAATCTTTTGCTATCGCAACTTCGTGGCGGTGATATGTTACAAACCATCCGATCAGGTCTTGCAAATAATGCAGAAGAGCTTTCACATGAAAAGAGCAAATTGGAAGAACTGGATCAAACATTTGATCAAACAAACAAGGCGTTGGCTCAATTAGAACAAAGAGCCATGGCGATTAATGAGCAGGCTGACAGCAGTATGGAAGCGGCAACCATACTTGATAATACGGCAAGCGGGATAAGTCAGCTGGTTAGCAATATCCAAGAAATATCAGATCAGACTAATTTACTTGCACTTAACGCAGCCATTGAAGCAGCGCGAGCAGGCAGCGCAGGCAGAGGGTTCGCGGTGGTCGCTGATGAAGTACGTAATTTAGCGGCAAAAACACACTCAGCGAGTGAAAAAGTGGAATCGCTGGTTAATAAAGTGATTCAGCAAACTCACCATATTAAAGACAGTGTTGCTAAGAACCAAAATATTGCCTTGGATGTCTCTTCCTCATCAGAGCAGATATCCGCCGTGGTAGACAACGTCATCGACTCCTCTTCTCATATGCAGACCGTCATCGACATTGCATCAACACACTCTTTTTTAAACACCGTAAAACTCGATCATGTCGTTTGGAAAAATGACGTTTACCAACGCTTGGCCAATCAAAATTACTC
Organism: Marinomonas balearica; assembly: GCF_004362145.1. Lineage (GTDB taxonomy): Bacteria > Pseudomonadota > Gammaproteobacteria > Pseudomonadales > Marinomonadaceae > Marinomonas > Marinomonas balearica. Next base: position 211,717 of record NZ_SNXC01000015.1, on the reverse strand, counting down.
GGAAGAAGTTAACCAGCATACTCAATGCCGACTGGGAAAATGGTATTACGAAGGCTACGGCAAAGCAGCTTTTGCACAAAGCTCTAATTTCAAAGCCATTGAGCGACCTCATAAACAAGTTCACGATTCAGGCAGAGCAGCGTTACGCTCCGCAGAGCAAGGTAATACAAAAGAAATGTATCGCTATCTTGATAATATGGAGGCAGGGAGCCTTGCAGTCGTTGCGAGCATTGACAAGCTGATGGAAGAAGTCGCGGATCAAGGCTAAACACCCTATTCACCATGAACATATTGCGATTGAATCACTCAAGTCGATGAACTGCCTTTCAGTTCATCGACTCCCTCCTGTCTATTATAATTCGTTTTTATCTTTGGATATTACTTAAAAAATCTACCTAAGATACGCCACGTTCGCTATAGTAATACTCAATCTGGATAAGAACTTAGTTCCCGTTTCGTTGTGAAGGACGATCTGGAAAGAAATCATTGTAAGGAGCTCTTCACTTGAACTCTCTAATATGGATACCCTTGTTACCCTTAATCGGAACCTTGGTACCCTTATTTTCGGCTCGTTATAGCCGAACAGCTTGTGCGTTTTTAACGGCAGGGTTACCCGCTTTAGCATTGTTTTTAATCCTTTCAAAAGCACCCGAGATATTTGACGGGCAAGCTTTTCATGCTGCGATTCCATGGATTCCCAGTATGGGGCTCGAACTGGCCTTTCGTCTCGATGGTCTGGTGCTGCTTTTTGCCCTGCTTATTCTAGGCATCGGGCTACTTGTTATCCTTTATGCTCGCTACTATTTATCCGATCAAGATTCGATAGGAAAGTTCTATTCTTATCTGATCTTCTTTATGTTCGCCATGTTAGGCGTGGTTATGTCGGATAACTTGATTCAAATTTGGGTTTTCTGGGAATTAACCAGTATTAGCTCATTTTTGTTAATCAGCTTCTGGGGACATAAATCAGACGCACGTAAAGGTGCGCGTATGGCATTGGCCGTAACCGGTGCGGGCGGCCTTGCTCTGTTAGCGGGTTTGCTGATTCTAGGTCAGGTTGTGGGTAGTTACAGCTTACAAGACGTACTCGACAGCGGCGACCTTGTGCGAGCAAGTGCGAGCTACCCTGTTATTGTTGTGTTGGTGCTTTTAGGCGCGTTTACTAAATCCGCTCAGTTTCCGTTCCACTTCTGGCTGCCCAATGCCATGGCTGCGCCGACACCAGTAAGTGCTTACTTGCACTCTGCAACAATGGTGAAAGCGGGCATATTCTTAATGGCACGTTTTTATCCAACTTTGGCAGGTACAGAGCTTTGGTTCTTAATTGTAAGCATGACAGGGCTTGCGACCTTCCTACTTGGTGGCTACCTCGCTCTGTTCCAGCACGATTTAAAAGGGCTATTGGCCAATTCCACGATCAGTCATTTGGGCTTGATTACCTTGCTATTGGGCATGGGCACAGACCTTGCGCTAGTGGCAGCGATTTTCCACATAATCAACCATGCGACCTTTAAAGCCTCGCTGTTTATGGCGGCAGGGATTATCGACCACGAATCGGGCTCGCGGGACATGCGGCAACTAAACGGTCTCTGGAAGTACATGCCCTATACCGCCACGCTTGCCATGGTTGCCTCCTCTGCGATGGCGGGTGTGCCTCTATTAAACGGCTTTTTGTCTAAGGAAATGTTCTTTACCGAAACGCTGCATCAAGGCTCTCTTGGTTCGCTTTCTTGGATGGTGCCCGTTATGGCGACGTTGGGCGGCGTTTTGTCGGTGGCGTACTCCACTCGCTTTATCCACGATGTATTCTTTAACGGCGAGCCAATCAATTTGCCCAAAACACCGCATGAACCACCACGTTATATGCGAGTCCCTGTCGAGATTTTGGTATTTTTATGTCTTGTGGTCGGAATGTTCCCAGGCTTTGTAGTGGGCGATTTGCTCTACGCCGCGTCAGGTGCAGCATTAAACGACTTCGTTCCCTACTACAGCTTGGCTGTGTGGCACGGTTTAAACTTCCCGCTTCTTATGAGCTTTATCGCACTTATTGGCGGGTTATTCCTGTATTACAATCGCCAGCACTTGTTTAAGTTCCAAGCACAGTTCCCTGCGAGTGACCCTAAACTCGTGTTTGAAGGGATCGTGCAACAGATCTCCAGACGTGCAGAACAGTTTATGGCCATCGTTGATAACGCATCGCTTCAGCGCTACATCTATTTTGTGTTGAGTCTTACCATTGTCATGAGTGCTATTCCCCTGTTGGATCTAAACACAACAGCGGGACGTCGACCTGAAATTCCTGTCGATGCGCTGTCGATTACTGCCGCAGTACTTCTTACTATCTCTGGGCTTGCGACGGTACTCTGGCACCGTAAACGTATGGTCGCGCTGATTACGCTTTCTGTTGTCGGGTTGGTTGTGACTTTGGCATTTGCGAAGTTCTCTGCACCCGATTTAGCGCTTACTCAGCTGTCTGTTGAAGTGGTTACTATTATCCTGCTTATGTTGGCTTTGTTCTTCCTGCCACAGAAAACACCAAAAGAATCGTCACCTCGTCGTATTGTGCGTGATTTGGGTATTGCGGCGATGTTAGGCGGTATTGTTGGCACCATCAGTTACGCATTGATGACTCGTCCACTCGACACTATTTCTGATTTCTTCCTTGCGAACAGCAAAACCGGTGGCGGTGGTACTAACGTCGTGAACGTAATACTCGTTGACTTTCGAGGGTTTGATACCTTGGGAGAAATCACCGTTCTAGGAATCGCTGCATTGGGGATTTACAAGCTAATTGCGCGTATGAAGCTCTTTATGCCCTCTAGCGATCTAAACGGCCGTCCTTGGTCAACAGACAGCCATCCAATTTTGTTGGCGGTTATTTCTCAGTCTCTGTTGCCACTTGCTTTGCTTGTATCCGCTTATATATTCCTTCGTGGACACAACTTGCCAGGCGGAGGCTTCATCGCAGGCTTGATTACCTCGGTGGCGATTATCCAGCAATACGTTGCTCACGGTGTTGATTGGATGAAGAGTCGTATGAAGCTCGATTATCAAGTCATGATTGGCTCAGGTATTACGATCTCAGCACTAACAGGTGTTGGCAGTTGGTTCTTTGATCGACCTTTCCTAACATCTTGGTTCGATTATTTCTATTTGCCAGCGATCGGTAAATTCGAGTTGGCCAGTGCCATGATATTTGATTTAGGTGTTTACCTTACTGTCATCGGAGCCACGATGTTGATTCTTGCGAACTTAGGCAAACTGACGACCAGTGAGCGACCTGTTTTAGAGGAACATGATTAATGGAAGGTTTATACGCATTTTGCGTTGGCATTTTAACAGCCTGCGGCATTTTTCTTACAATGAGAGGACGTAGCTTTTCTGTGGTTGTCGGCCTCACTCTCTTATCTTACGCGGTCAACCTGTTCCTATTTGCTAGTGGCCGTTTGAAATTGGATGCCGCTGCCGTGTTAGGGCAATCCGAAAACTACAGTGATCCATTACCTCAAGCGTTGGTATTAACTGCGATCGTAATCGGTTTCGCTATGACGGCGTTTGCCGTGATATTGGCCATGAGAGCCCGTGCTGACTTGGGTAACGATCATGTAGATGGACGTTTACCGTCGTCTATAGAGACGCGAAAATCTGGCAAACAAGGAGGCCAGCGCTAAATGCAGCACCTTGCTATTCTTCCTATTATTCTGCCTCTGTTAACTGGGGCCCTTTTATTACTACCGCCATTTAGCACTACGCTTGCGCGCCAACGTGCGATTGGCGTTGCATCGTTCGCACTTCAAATTGTGGTCGCTGCTATTTTGCTAATGCAAACTCATAATGAAGGCACTACTCAGTATATTTTGGGGAACTGGCAAGCGCCATTTGGTATTGTGTTAGTCGCTGATTCAATGTCTACCTTGCTGGTTTTGCTTTGCGTATTTCTCGCTTTCTGCGCGCATTTATACGGTTGCGCTGGCGATGACAAAGAAGGTGCTTACTTTCACCCTCTGTTCATGTTTCAAGTTATGGGGATCAACGGTGCTTTCCTGACAGGCGATATTTTTAACCTTTTCGTATTCTTCGAAATCTTGCTGATCGCATCCTACGCGTTGTTGATTCATGGCGGGGGAAAACAAAAGACTCAAGCAACCGTGCATTACGTGATTTTAAACTTGGTCGGTTCCAGCATCTTCCTATTTGGGCTAGGCATTCTTTACGGCACATTGGGTACGCTCAATATGGCGGATATGGCGGCTAAAGTCGGTTCGTTGGAAGGAAGTAATGCAATCTTGGCGAAAATCGGCGCGTCTATGCTCTTGGTTGTATTCGGACTTAAAGCAGCGTTGCTACCGCTGCATTTTTGGTTACCGCGAACCTACGCTAGTGCCAGTGCTCCAGTCGCAGCCATTTTTGCCATTATGACCAAAGTTGGGATCTACAGCATTTTCCGCGTCCATATTATGATTTTCGGCGACGATGCAGGCGAGCTCGCTAACATAGCGCAAACGTGGTTATGGCCGTTGTCTTTGCTGACAATTTGTATTGGAACAGTCGGTATTTTTGCGGCGCCAACACTCAAATTGCTCGTTGCTAATATGGTGGTCTTGTCTGCGGGGAGTTTGCTGGTATGTGCCGCCTTACAAAGTGAAGTGGCAACCGGCGCTGCGCTTTATTACTTATTACACAGTACCGTTGTCACTGCGGGGCTGTTCTTATTAGCCGACATTATTGCGAAACAACGAGGCAAAGCCGAAGATCGCTTTGTTCGATCTAAAGCGCTTAAACAACCCATATTTTTGGGTATTGGGTTTGCAGTGGGCGCGGTTGCCATTATCGGAATGCCACCGCTTTCAGGTTTTGTTGGTAAGATTTTGATTCTTCAAGCGGCTCAATCTACCGCGGAAATGATTTGGGTTTGGCCTATTATGCTGATCAGCAGCCTAGCAGCCTTGATCACATTGTCTAGAGCTGGCACGACTTTGTTTTGGCGACATTCTGGTGGCGTTCAAGACGATGCACCTGAGGCAAGTTATGTACAGTTATTAGCGGTATTCTTACTGATGGCAGCCTCCCCTTTATTAGCTCTATTTGGTGGATCTGTCGTCGAAATCGCACAAACTGCAGCTCATACACTGCATGACCCTAATTTGTCTGTGCTGCCGCTGCTACCATCTATTCAATCTGGAGGAGTTCAATAATGCGTCTTCTTCCTATGCCAATGCACAGTCTTCTGCTTTTTGTTGTTTGGCTCATGCTTAATAATTCTGCCAGTGTCGGCCACATCGTTCTGGCGCTCTTTTTCGCCATTACTATCCCGTTGTTAACCTCTGGGATGCGCGATGAAAAACAGAAGATCAAAAGACCATTCTTAGCGGTTCGCTATTTCTTTATGGTATTGGGCGATATTATCACGGCGAATTTCGAAGTCGCGTGGTTAGTCGTTGGGCCTTTGAAAAAGCTGCAGCCTGGATTTATCGCGATTCCAATCGATATTGAATCGGATCTAGGCATTACCATTCTTGCGAGTACAGTGTCTCTAACACCGGGTACGGTCAGTGCGGAAATTTCAGAAGACAAGCAATGGCTCTACATTCATGCATTGCATTTAACAAATGAAAAAGAACTGGTTGATACGGTGAAGACACGCTATGAAAACCCCATCAAGGAGATTTTAGGATGCTAGATTGGGCCCTTTTTATTGTCGCCATTTTTATCTGTATCGCGTTGTTTTTAAATTTATGGCGTCTGATGGTTGGACCAAAACTATCGGATCGTATTCTCGCACTCGATACAATGTACATTAACACCATCGCTTTGCTTATGTTGTATGGAATTCACATGGGCACGTCTTTGTATTTTGAGGCCGCACTCTTAATCGCCATGCTTGGTTTTGTCAGTACTGCAGCGCTTTGTAAGTACTTACTTCGTGGCGACATTATTGAATAGGAAAATTGACTATGTCATTTTTGGTAGAAACCATTATCAGTATTCTTCTCGTATTTGGCGGCATATTTTTGCTGGTCGGATCGATTGGTCTCGCGCGCTTACCTGATATTTATACGCGTTTGCATGCACCAACAAAAGCGTCGACATTGGGTATCAGTGGTGTCTTAATTGCTTCCATGATCTATCACTCAGTTCACACAGGTACGTTCTCTGTGAATGAGTTACTCATTACTTTGTTTTTATTAATTACAGCGCCTGTAGCCGCTAATATGATCGCTAAAACAGCACTGCACCAAGACACAAAGGCCATTGAGAGAACAAAGGGCCAAGAGTTGATGGAAACCATCAAGGAACGACGAGCACCGACACTGAGCGAAGAACAGACCGATACGACACAAGAGAATAAGCAGGTTTAGTTTTATTGCTTAACGCTCTATGACTTCGCGCTATCGTATTTAGTGTTTTGGTACAATTCAGTAGAAATAAAAAGGCCAACCTGATCAGGTTGGCCTTTTTATTTCTCTTTCGATTAGCTCGTAGTTCGTCGCCTTAAACTGTGGAAAACCAAGGCGGATATCCACAGTTGTAAAGTGCATCCATGCGTTGAATACTTTAAAGGGGCATCAACCCGCTCCCAACACTGTCTCAGCTAGGAACATGGATGCAGCGTAACCTACCGTATAAACGATCAGCAATAAGAAGCTGTAGCGCGCGTAAGAGCCAAACGTCAATCCTGATACTTTGCTCATCGCCACGATACCCGCTGCAGATCCAATTACCAATAACGAGCCGCCCACACCAACTGCGTAGGTCAATCCAAGCCATTCTGCCTCTGTCATTACGATGCCCGCTTTTAGCAAAGCTGCCGTTAATGGAACGTTATCAATCGCAGCAGACAATATCCCCATCACGTAGTTTGCGACTACAGGAGGCATGACTTCATACATTCTGACCAAAGCATCCAATACTTCGATCTCTTTCAACATACCAACAAGCAACAAGATACCAAGGAAGAACAGAAGCGTTTCAAACTCAATTACACGGATGTATTCCAAGATCGGTGTCTCATCTTCGTCTTCACCGTAGAAGCGCGCTACTAGGAACATAACAGACAAGCCTAATAGGAAGGTCAACACTGGAGGGATATTGAACAGTACATTCGATACTATCGTGCCGATAATTGTTGTAAGAAAGATCGCAGCAATGGCTAAATCTACGCCTCGAACATCCGTTCTACGAATCTGAACATGTACGGTTTCAGACATGCCGCGAGACAAGAGTATCGCCAAAGCAAGTACGGCAATAAAGGCAGGAAGAGATAACATCAGCAAATCAAGGATACTGACTTTGTCCGCCAAAAATATCATCAAGGTCGTAACATCGCCTGTTATCAGCGAGACACCACCAGAGTTAACTGAGAAAACCACCAAGGTTGCGAAACGCACCGTTTTCTTGGTTGAAAGGTTAAGCGACAAAATTAAGGTTACAGAGACCAAAGTCGCTGTAATGTTGTCTGCTAACGAAGAAAAGACAAAACAGAAAATCGCGGTCAAAAACAGAAGTCGTCGCTCACTTATTTTTTTAGGCAAAAACAAGTGAATAAGGTTCTCTATCATACCTTTCTGGTTGAGATAGGCGACAAATGTCATTGCAGCAACAAGGAACAGCCATAAGCTGGCTATCTCAGAAATATTTTCTAAAAAGCCTTCATTCACCGCCCCTTCATGACCCGCATCATGAAAGATAAACAGTAGAAACCAAGAAAGCGTACCTAAAAACAGTGTTACTTTAGCTTTGTTAACATGAATCACGTCTTCCAAAACCACACCTAATAACGCAATGACAGCTAAGCCAATTAATATAAATTGCAATAAAGCAGGCATTTAACGAACCTCAATGGGAAAAATAATTGTTTTGCGCCTTCTCCAGAACGCAGCGTGCACATTCTACAAACCTTCTACAGAATCGCCTACCTTTTGAGCGGTTTTTTTTGAAATTTCCTTACAAAATTTGTGTATTAGCAGTCAATTCTGAAAGAAAAATACAAAAAACAAAATCTGTTTGCTTTTTAACCAATAGTCGCCAATACTAATATTATCGTGCGTCTAATGAACAGTGACCGCTATGACTATTAACTCAAACGAGGGTTTAAACCTCTATCAGCAATCTCTTTACAATCTCAATAAGGCTACGACCCAGAGAGATGCAGCTGACCGCTATCCACCAGAAAAGGAAGAAGTAGCCCTTAGCTCAGCATCACAGGAGCTGTTCCAACGCTCAAAAGAAGCAGCGGAAAATACAGCGTCTGAACTGCAAGAAGAAAAGAACTTCATCCAAATTTCCAGTAGCATCGGCCGACATTCTCGCGTTACTGGGTTAAGTAACGAAGAAGCAACCGACCTATATCGATCAATTCAGAGCTTAGGTTAAAGCTCATTTGGCACTATTATGCCTAATCTCTCCCGCTGTCGCCCTGATAAATCTCAATAATGAATGATGTACTCAAAAAATAACGATGCCGCTATTTATTGGGGTTTAAGTAAACATTGGGGTTCCAAACCTGCATCAGGCGGCTCACTTGCTCAATAGGCTCGAAACCGTATTTTGAATACAAAGTGTGAGCGTCCTTTGTTGCGAGCATAATACGACGAAGCCCTTGAAGATCGGGGTGCGACACAATATGTTCCATTAGACGTTTTGATAAGCCTTTTCCTCGATGCTCTTCTAGAATAAAAACATCTGCCAAATAGGCAAATGTGGCTTTATCCGTAATCATTCTGGCAAAGCCAACTTGCTGGGGTGGGTTAGATTCTAAAATTATCGCAAAGCAAAGAGAGTTCTCGATCGCTTTTTTTAACGTCTCCTTCGGAATATTTTTAGCCCAATAGCTGTCCGTTAGAAACGAGTGAATAGAATCAAAGTCAAACAATGCGGGATCTGTTGATACAAAATAACGGTTCATTTTACGGCCTACTACACTCTAATCGATTTATAGAAACCTTTGCACGATGACTGCACTCTCCAATACAGTGTTATAAACAAACTCAAAATGCTCATCTATAACGCATAAACTCCGCTTTTTCGTCTATTTTTGCCTCGTCTTGGCTTTGCTCGTGACTTCGTGCAAAAGTCTCTTATAACAATAAATTAATTGGCTATTAGAAGCGTGTAAAAAATGCATTTGATAAAACATTTTGATAAGTAGTTTAGGCAAAATCAAAGGTCACGAGTAACCTAACTTCATCTTCAGATACGTCTGGAGAACGGTGAACCGCTCCTAGCGATTCGTTGTCAGGCCATTTTTCTCCCTTAAGTAATGCAACGTCTCCAGCTTTAAGTTGAAGCTTAACGGTATCTTTCGCCATCAAACCAGAGATTTCGTCCGCTAATCCGTCATTCCCTCTTCCAAGCTTCGCCCTATTGATGTTTGAGTTTTCAAGCCATTGAGTAGCTGGCCCACAATACGTCGTAACAAGTCGACAAGGAACTTGATCCACATGAAATCTTGGGCACATTGCGCGTTTAACTAAAGCAATACGCAAACCCACTTCTTCAAGTTCAAACAGGCAGGAAAAGGCATCGAACAACAAAGCTATATCATTGATGAGTATGTCGCGCCCGTCAAACTCAGGAAAGATACGTCGTAATGTCGTATCGATGCTTAAGACCGATACGGTTTCACTGTGTGAAAATACTTTCGTACGCTCAGAAAGAATAGAGACCAAATGTTCAACAGCCTCTTCTAACGCTGTTTCTAAAGTTCGATTCCACGCGACAAAGTTTAGCTCGCTCTCATATATTTGAGAGATGTCCACCAGCTCCTCTACAAGGTGACTTGATCGGCAAAAAACCGTTTCAACAACTTCTCGATGAGAGCTTTCAGTGGAAGAGGAGGCAGCTAAACTCATGCAACCTCCTCATCCCATTTTGGAAACGGGTCTGACAACGAGCGCCAATACTCTTGACCTTCTAACACCTCGTCTTCCGAAAGTAGGCACTGATCTAACGCGTCAATCATTGCTTGTTTATTTAACTCTTGGCCAATAAATACCAACTCTTGCCGCATATCTCCAAACGGCTCATGCCAATCCTTCATGATGATATCAATGGATTCTTGGTCTTTTGGCCAACGATCTTTTGGTAAAGCGCGCCAAAACATGCCGGCAAAACCGTATTGCGCAACCCCACCAGCTTGACTCCATTGACCTGCAAACTGAGGCCTTGATGCCAACCAAAAATACCCCTTTGAGCGGATGAGCTTACCGTATTGCGTCGTATTGTGGAGTAAGTTATAAAATTTCTCGGGGTGAAAGGGTTTACGAGCAATATAAGAAAAACTGCCAATTCCATACTCCTCAGTTTCTGGCACATGCTCTCCTCGCATCTCTTTCAACCACCCCGCGGACTGCTGCGCTTTTTCGAAACTGAACTTTCCGGTGCCCAGCACTTTTTCGATTGCTATGTTTCCTTTCTGAATCGGAATTATGTCCGCTTCCGTATTGAGCGTTCTTAAAATAGCGCTCAACCTAGCCAACTCTTTTTCGTCAACAAGGTCTGTTTTAGAGATAAGCAGAATATCGGAAAATTCAATTTGATCGACAAGCAGATCAGACACACTCCGTTCGTCTTCTTCTCCTAAGCTTTCCCCTACATCCGCTAGGTATTTGCCTTGCTCATAATCTTTGAGGAAGTTCACTGCATCAACAACGGTGACCATGGTATCTAACGTGGCAATGTCGGAGAGACTAACACCCTCTTCACCTGCGAAAGTGAAAGTTTCCGCTACTGGCATAGGTTCCGAGATGCCGGTTGATTCAATAACCAAGTAGTCGAAACGTCCTTCATTAGCGAGCTTTCTTACTTCTAAAAGCAGGTCTTCCCTTAGCGTACAACAGATACACCCATTACTCATTTCAACCAATTTTTCTTCTTTGCGATTCAGAGAAACCTCTTGTTGAACAAACGTGGCATCAAGATTTATCTCGCTCATATCATTCACAATGACGGCCACTTTGAGGTTGCTTCTATTGTTTAAAATATGGCTTAGAACGGTGGTTTTGCCCGCTCCAAGGAAACCAGACAACACGGTAACAGGTAATTTTTTTATTAATTGCATGGAAATAACCACTTAGAAGGAAATACATTAATTATGTTATAACATAACAATATGTTTTTATCAAAACAGCAGACTGTACGAGTAGAGTTCGCTCAATTTGGGTCTTAATTAGTTTTCGCTGGTTTTTGTGAGGTAAGCGTTACTGAGGCGTAAGTATCTAGCTGTGTATACCTAAATACTTACGCGCTTCGAAATTATGACGCGTCAAAATGGATGCTATTTCGTCCCGCTTTTTTAGCACGGTATAAGTTGTCGTCAGCCGCTACATATAAATCGCGGATATTCACGTCGTCATTCGGCGTCATAGACGACACACCAATACTCATCGATACATAAGCCGATGCGTCAGAGGCTTCATGGACAATAGCGGCACTGTTCAGTTGCGCCTGAAATGTTTGCAAGCGTTCTGATATATCATCATAGGTACAATTCGGGCAGAGTAACGCAAACTCTTCCCCTCCTATCCGAGCGGCTAGAGCACCGTCCATTTCAAGCGTATCACTCCAAAGCTGAGCGACACGCCGTAAACAATCATCGCCGCGTTCGTGACCGTATGTGTCATTAAACTGTTTAAAATAATCGATGTCTCCAATCACTAAAGTAATGGGTGTTTGAGCGCTTTTACTGGCACTCCAAAGGTTATCCAAAACATGGTTAAATTTCCCTCTATTGGCTAAACCAGTCAGCGCATCCTTTTCTGCTCGCTCAACCAGCTCTAGTTTGTCTTGTTGTAACTGTCGATCTCGCATTTCGTATTGATATAACGTATCTAATAGTTTTTTACGCGGCGCGCTCAACAGTTCATTGAGCGGTAGAGGACTACTCACAAATTGCGCGAACTGCTTTCGAGAGATCACATAAAAAATCATTAGAGGCACACTGAAAGACGCTGCCAGTATCGCTTTGCCCGTCACGTTTCCAAAAATAATCTGGATAACATCCGGATGTGAATTCAATGCAATTAGTGGGAACAGAACACCATCGAGACACAAGATTGAGATAAAAGTAAGAGTGTAAATGATCGCTAGATGAGACAGTTTCGAGGTAATTCGACGCGCTTGAATAAAGACGATCAGCATCAGTATGATTTCTAGAAGAATCAACGCTCCTCCTAGTAATAGAATTTCGATAGACACTTTAAATATATCGGCTGGGATCTCTACAGGCTTTGAAATCAAATCTGATTCCAGTAACCACGCTGTATAATTGAAGCCAACAAAAACAAACGTGTCGACTAAAATAAGAAGCCGCAACATATTTCGAAATGTGCCCGTATGATGTTCACTGATTATTAACATAACCGCGGTCATCATAAACGCTCCGTACGCAAGGTTCCCCCCTGAGATATAGGCCGTCTCTGTTACCTGATATGAAAACAACGCTCCCGCTAATCCTCCAACTACGAGAATAATACCCATGTAAGCATACAAGGCAGGGGAACGGAATCGAGCTGGCATCATAGCCGCATAAAGAGGAAAAGCAGAAAACAAAACGACATTAATTATAAAAGCAAGGAACGTGGTCATAAAAGGTACCAAGGTTAATGAACTCACCTACCTGCGATAATAAATAATAGACCAAGTAGTCTAACAGACTTGATTCACTGCGATCTCAATTTCCCGCAAAAAATAACACAATTTCGTCACGCTTAAGTCATAAAAAGAGCTTAGTCTAAGAGCGGTAAACGGTCGATATTCGAGAGTAAGTTAATGACTTGGCGTATTAAATCATTGCTTTTACTGTGTGCACTTTTTCTGGGGCAGGGCTGTTCCAATAAACAGGTGTATGAACTACTTCAAAGCCGCTGGCACTACGACTGTACGGAGCTCCGCCCCAGTCAAACGAATGACTGTATTGCGCAACATAACATGAGCTATGAAGCATACGAGCGCTATAGAAAAGGGGATTTTTAAGAGTGGATACTGAGTCGAATTTCTAATCGGCTGGCGATTTTAAAAAACCACCGAGCCAATCAGACATCGTCAGTATCGTATTGTGAAATGCAATTAAGATGCGTTATAACCCAGCTTACTCGATACTTTCTCACAGCTTTCTTTTAACAAGGCTATGTAGTTCAACTTATCTTCGTCGCTGTGTCGTAACGTAGGGTAAGATAAGCTCATACCTGCAATCACATTACCAAATCGATCGTAGATTGGCGCAGCAACACAGCGTAAACCTTCTTCTTGTTCTTCAACGTCTTCGCCAAACCCTTGCTCTCGAACAATTTTTAATTCGTTCAGTAGCGATGAAACATCTAAATGAGTCTTTTTAGTCGAAGGCAAAAACTCGGTTTCAGCTAAGATGTCTTTCACTTCTTGCTCGTCTTTCTCTGCGAGAAGCACCTTGCCAATTGCGGTACTGTATAAAGGATTTCGACGCCCAATACGAGACTGCATACGTAAGTTATATTGCGCATCTACTTTGAAAACATACACAATGTTATCCGCATCACGAATACCTAAATGAAGGGCTTCATGTGTTTGTTCACCGATGCGATTCATATACGGTTCTGCAAGCTCAACGAGATCAGAATACTCCAGCGCTTTAGCGCCTACTTCAAACAATTTTAATGTTAGAGAGTATTTATCCGAATCCCCTTCTTGACGAACATATCCAAGCATTTTCATCGTCTGTAAAAAACGATATACAGTGCTTTTTGAGGTCATAGCCAATTGAGACAACTCAGTGACACCCAACGACTTTTGAGTAGAAAGCGCAGATAAAATTGCAAACACTTTCATTACGGAGGAAACAGGTTCTATTTGAATTTCGTCGTCATTAGCCATAGTATTTTATTTTTTCTGAAAAAATATTGTGAAAAGTATAAAAAAATTAACTTCAACTTGCCATTAAACTTATCCCGCATTTGTTACAAATCTGAAATATTTACGTTTCAAACAGTTCATAACGAATATCAAGCTGACTCAAGCTTCATCCGCTCTTTCGAGATAATTGCACCGGGGTATTGAATGACTCTTGATGCTATAGAATGCCCTGCTCTAGCGGACTCTTCTGGTGACTTCCCTACGATACGACCGTAACAATAACCTGCTGCAAACGAATCACCCGCTGCGGTTGTATCAACGATATTTTGCACTCGCTGTGCGGCAACCTCGCTGCGTTTTCCTTCAACGTCGATTAAACAGGGCTCTGAACCTCGTTTGATGACAATTTCATTCGTAGGCGTTCGCGCAATCACCTGATCAATGGAACCGTAACCCCACAATAGATGCTCATCGTCTTCTGTTAAAAGCGCAATTTTCGATAAAGATAACACTCTCATATAATAAGCCTGACAGTCTTCTTTTGTAGGCCATAAAACCGGACGATAGTTGTTGTCAAAAAGAACATTTCCCCCATCTGCAACATAACGGTCGAGTGCGTTTAATAGAGTTTCTCGCCCTTTATCTGTCAGTATTGCTAGACTGATGCCAGACAAATACAACCAACCAAATTCGGATAAATGGCTCGCTAGAGATTCCGTTGTTTCATCGTCAAAAATGTATTTCGCGGCGGCATCATTTCGCCAATACTGAAAAGAACGTTCACCATTATCCGCTACGGAAATTTGGTAAAGGCCTGGGAGCTTGTTAGGAGAACGCACCACATAACTGGTATCAATGCCTTCTTTTTGCCAGAGATCCAGCATCCGATCACTCAAAGCATCACAACCTAATCCAGTGATATAGCTGATTCGGTATGATGCTCCCAATAATCGTTTCAAGTAAACGGCCGTATTAAAGGTGTCTCCACCGTACGACTGCGTGAGGGTTGAAAACATGGTTCCTTGTAGCTCAACCATACATTCTCCAATCACCCCAATACGACAACCTCTCTCTTTATTTAGCATTCACTCTCACCTTACAAACTATATTTATTATTGCTATCTTGCTAGCCAACCACCGTCTACCGCTAGCGTATAACCGTTTACATAACGGGATGCATCAGATGACAAAAATACAACAGGGCCCGCAACATCATCAGGTTCACCCCATCGTCCAGCAGGAATACGCCCCAATATTTCAGCGCTGCGACTTTCGTCATTTCTAAGAGCTTCTGTATTGTTCGTTGCCATGTAACCAGGCGCGATGGCATTCACATTGATTCCGTCTTTTGCCCATTCATTAGCCAATAAACGGGTTAACCCCAGTATGCCACTTTTAGATGCCGTATAAGAGGGAACACGAATACCACCCTGATACGACAGCATAGACGCAATATTCACAATACTGCCACTCGAACCTTGCTTGATGACTTGCTTAGCAAAAGCTTGTGAAAGAAAGAAGACAGATTTCAAATTGACATCCATAACGTCATCCCAATCTTTCTCTGTAAAATCAATGGCATCGTTACGGCGAATAATGCCCGCGTTATTGACAAGCACATCAACTCGGCCAAATGTGATGATGGTTTCGTCTAAGACACGAGAAGGCGTCTCTGAACTGGATACATCCGCCATCACATTTAAAAATTCACCTCCGGCTTCTTTAATTAACTCAGCCGTTTCCACTGGGTTAGTTCGATTGACACCGACAACTTTAGCACCTGCTTTCGCCAGCGCCAGCGCCATCCCCTGACCAAGACCAGTATTGCAACCCGTAACAATGGCCACCTTACCTTCTAGACTGAACATATTTAGCATAGATTACTCTCTTAGCTCCCCGCTCTCAGGAGCTTCATTGACACTTGTTAATGACTGTAGAATAGCATAAAAGAAATATGGTTTTAATTTTGTAAAACACTGTTTTACAATTTATTTTGAAAAACACATAGCAATGGCACCATAGCTATGACGAATTGATATTTCTGTCGTGTTCGTGAAATGTGGAAGGTTTATCTCAGAAGCAGTGCCGCTTACTCATCCGAACTGTGTAAGCGGCACATCGAATATCACTTCATGGCTTTACGAAGGATACGTTTTGATTTTTTCAAGAACGTTTTCGCGGCCTCTTCCACTGTTTTATTTCCGTGGTCCATATCTTGTTGCATCTCTTCGAATAAATCGTGCAACTTCGGATTTTCAAAGTACTGCGACACACCAGACTTCTTAGGTAAGACATTGATATAGTTCAAACCCGCAACGGCCAGATCTTTGTTTTTGATGACACCCTCTGCAACCAGTGTATCGCGAGCAACTTTACTCAGCGGCACACCTCGTTTTAGCCCCATCGCTCTAAACCCGTCTGGATCGTTCAATACAAAATTAATTAACTTCGCAGCATCCTCTGGGTAGTCGGTGTTATTCCCAATAGCAAACATTTGCGCAGGTTTATAAAAAAGCCCTGCATCGGTTGCACCTGTCTTAGTTAAATAGGGTCCTAAGGCCATCTTCATTGGCGGCTTCAAGTTGTCGTTATATTTGTTGATGGCAGAGTTCCACATATAAATTCCCCCCCATTCACCGTTGATCCAAGGCTTATATTCATAAAGGTTCGCGGCACCGAAGGAAGCAATGTATTTACTGCTTGGTATGACATGATTCGCCACCATATCGGCGTACAACTGAAAATACTCGATCATATGCTCTTCGCTGTAGGCGATTCGCTTGTTTTTCTCATCGATAAACGGAATGCCGTATTTTTGAATCATATACGAGCGATTCAATGCCATGATGTCATTTCCCTCTAAAACCATAGGAAAAAATTTATCACCAAGCTTTTCTTGGAATATTGCGCCTGCTGCCATTAACTCTTCCCAAGTCGTCGGGAAATCTAATCCGGCACGCGCCCAAGTATCTTTGTTGTAGTAGAAGATACGTGCTGCCATAGAAATAGGAATGGCATTTTGAACGCCATTTCTCTGGCCAGCTTTCAAAGCGCTTTCGGGAAATTGGGAAAGGTCAATGATGTCGCTGTATTCAGTCAGGTCTTTGTAGCCGTCGCCATCTTTGGAAAAGATCGGCAACCAGTTCCAGTTGGTTTGCATTACATCCGGTTCAGTATTACCTGCGATTTGAGTCGTCAACCGCTCTAGATGACCACCCCAGCCGGTATATTCTGTTTTTACAGCAATATCAGGGTATTTTTTTTCGAACGCTTTTACAGCCGCATTGGTTGCTTCATGACGTGAATTACCACCCCACCATGACATTCGAAGTTCATCAGCTTGAACATAACCTGTAGACATTAAACTTCCACCAATGACTACAAATGACATTATTTTTTTTATTTTCTTCATCGCTTTTCCCTTTTTTATGAATTTATACCTAAGAACTAAAGAGAAATGTTCTCTTCCGTTTTTCGATCAAATGCGTGGCTTTGCGCCATATCGAAGTAGAAAAGTTGCTCTTTACTCTCAGTATTAAGTAACTTCTCTTCTACAATGGAAGTCTGAATACGCGCGCACAGTTCCTGAGAACCCACGGAAAAATACACGTAAAATTCAGATCCCATGTTCTCCATCCGAACAATTGTGCCCTTTACAAGTTGGTCTTTCGCCGAATGCTCATCTGCAAGATGAATGAACTCAGGTCGTATACCCAAGGTAATGTCGCTGGTAATTGCCTTCTTCTTTATTTTCTCTGACTTCGATGCCCCTAAGCACAAACCGAATTCACCAAACTCGACATTCAAACTGCCATCAGCAAGTTCAAAGAAAGATGCATCGATCATGTTCATCTCAGGTGCGCCAATGAATCCAGCCACAAATAAGTTTTTGGGGTATTTGTACAAATTTGCAGGCGTATCCACTTGCATGATAACGCCTTCTTTCATGACACAAATTCGATCTCCCATTGTCATGGCTTCGGTCTGATCGTGCGTCACATAAACCGTTGTTGCAGATCGGTTTGACGATTTAAGCTGCTTGTGCAAATCGGAGATTCTGACGCGCATGGACGCTCGAAGCTTGGCATCGAGGTTCGATAAAGGTTCATCAAACAAAAATACATTTGGACGTTTTACTATCGCTCGACCTACCGCGACACGTTGCGCTTGCCCACCAGAAAGTTGGCGTGGCAACCTGTCCATTAAAGGCGTTAGCTCTAACATTTCAGCCGCTTCATCAACCTGTTTTTCTATTTGATCCGCAGGGACTTTGGCGAGTTTCAGTCCAAAACCGAGGTTCTCTCTGACTGTCATATGTGGATACAAAGCGTAGTTCTGAAACACCATGGCGATTCCACGATCTTTAGGTGCTAGGTTATTTACAACGTCTTTTCCGATACGTACATTCCCGCCAGAAATAGTTTCCAAACCCGCCAGCATACGAAGTGTGGTCGATTTCGCGCAGCCTGAAGGACCAATCATCACCATGAACTCACCGTCTTGAATCTCAAGATCGATGTCGTGTACTGCTTTGAAACCGTTTGAATATACTTTCGCTACTTTTTCTAAGGTCACTTTTGACATAACTCTACTCCTAACCCTTCACGCCGCCGGCAGTAATGCCTTCGACAAAATATTTTTGAGACATAAGGAACACAACGATTGACGGCACGATAGCGATGGAAGACATCGCGAGAATCTCATTCCATTGAGCGCCTTCGGTCACGTCGATAGACAGTTTCAAAGCCAAGGCTATTGGGTATTTCTCAACGCTTGAGATGTAAATCAGCGGCCCAAGAAAATCATTAACGGACCACATGAACTGGAACAAAGCGACGGAAATAATAGCGGGCCTTAGAATGGGCACAATGATGTAGATAAGTAACTGGAACGAGTTACACCCATCAATCATGGCCGCTTCTTCCATATCCGTAGGCAGTCCGCGCAAGAATTGAATCAACATAAAGACAAAGAACCCTTGAGTCGCAAATGCCATCGGTAAATAAAGCGGCAGATAGCTGTCCAGCATTCCCATTTCGCGGAACATCAAATACTGTGGGATCAACAATACTGAGCTAGGCAATAATATCGTCGCAATCAAAGTGACAAACCAAAATTTCTTATATGG
The DNA here is from genome assembly GCF_004362145.1 of Marinomonas balearica. Classification (GTDB taxonomy): domain Bacteria; phylum Pseudomonadota; class Gammaproteobacteria; order Pseudomonadales; family Marinomonadaceae; genus Marinomonas; species Marinomonas balearica. The sequence continues at coordinate 192,762 of NZ_SNXC01000015.1, read as the reverse complement.
AATTTCAAATCGAGCAAAACCATAAGCCACAATGACAGACGAGATGACCGTCAGGATGACTTTTGGAATAACGTACATAAAGGTGTTCCAGAAGAAGCGCCCAAATGTGTATTCCGTACCCGTTTGCCAGCCATTAATGAAACCATCCATTGAGAACTCAGACGGCCACAAACTCAATGATGTAAAAATTTCGTAGTTCGGTTTAAAGGCCGCTGAAAACATCCAGACCAACGGGTACAGCATGACCGCACCACACAGGATCAGAATGACGTAACGAAAAAATGCACCTATCTTTTGCTTACGCAGTGTCTTTATTGCCTCTGCACTTAAGCCTTCTTGGCTCTTTTGCTGATCGGCAAAGATCCGAGATATCATCATTTTCCACCTTTATCCCCTGAGTAAAACACCCAGTATTTTGACGATTTGAATGAAATTGCGGTAAAGATTGCTACGACAATAAACAACACCCAGGCGAGCGCACTGCCGTACCCAAGCTCAAAGTGCTTAAAGGCCGTTTCGTAGATATAGAGCGAAAACAAATACGTTGCTTTTGCAGGTCCACCTGCCGTAATAACGTATGGCGCAGTGAACTCCTGAAACGCTTGGGTTGTCTGCATGATGAAGTTAAAAAAGATAACGGGCGTGATAAGCGGAATGGTTATTTTGGTAAACATTTGCCATTTCGATGCGCCATCAATCATTGCGGCTTCATATTGCGATTGAGGGACGTTCTGCAAAGCCGCTAGAAATATGACCATGGCAGAACCAAACTGCCACACTCGTAAAAGCGTGACTGAGAACATGGCAAAAACGGGTTCACCAAGCCAAGAAATGGGTTCAATGCCAAACACGCCGATAAAGCTATTCAGCAAACCATCTAGCGAAAAGATCGCCCGCCAGAGAACAGCGATCGCCACACTACTGCCTAAAATAGACGGTATATAGTAAGCGGTACGGAAGAACTTGATGCCTCGCAGCTTAAAGTTCAAAACAAACGCAATGAACAGTGCAAAAGCAAGTTTTAATGGGATGGTTAAGAATACGTACGCAAAGGTCACCCACATAGACTGATAGAAGGTGTCATCTTCTAACATGTACTCGTAGTTATCCAATCCGACGTACTCGGGAGTGTTGATCAGGTCATATTCAGTAAAACTGATGATCAATGAAGAAATAAACGGAAACGCTGTAAAGACAATGAGTCCGATTATATATGGGCTGATATAGGCTAAACCTAATCTTCTATTTTCGTACATGATTTCCAACTCTTAGTTATTTTTATGCGCAGTTGAAATTACATACTAGGAAGGGATTTTTATTTTTGCAACAGAAAAACAATAAAAATAAAAAGACGTTTTAATTTTTTTATTTTCGTTCTACACTTTTAAAATAATTTATACAGTTAGACAAAATAATTTAGACCAGCATCCGCTGTCTCTATAAAACCATCCAAACAATAACAAGAGAGGATTTTATGGCGATCGGAAACACCGTCCAGCTTTCGTTTAGCACTTATTCGGATCAATCCACCGGAAACAAAGTTACTCAACTCACCCCAAATGACGCGGTGTGTCACCGTAATTACTTTTATCAAAAATGCTTTTCCGATCGCGGAAATAAATTGTTATTTTCGGGTGATTTTGATGGCCCTTGGAATTACTACTTGATGGATTTAGAGGCGCAATCAGCACTGCAGCTAACGGAAGGCACAGGAGACAACACCTTCGGTGGGTTTATTACGACTCAGGACGACGCTCTTATTTTTATGAAAAATAACCATGCCTTGATTCGAGTTGACATAAAAACACAAGAACATCACGTAATCTACAAAGTTGAAAAAGGCTGGGTTGGATACGGTACTTGGGTCGCTAACCGAGATTGCACAAAAATAGTTGGGATCGAAATAAAAGCCGAAGATCATATGAAGTTAAGCGACTGGAAAAAATTTGCGGAGTTTTATCATAAAAAGCCTCGCTGTCGCTTGATCTCAATTGACATGAAATCAGGAGTAAGAAGTGTCATCTTAGATCAAAATGTCTGGATGGGGCATCCTCTTTATAGACCATTCGATGATAATACCGTCGCCTTCTGTCACGAAGGGCCACACGACCTGATCGATACTCGCATGTGGTTTGTAGATGAAGACGGATCAAACGTACGTAAGGTCTATGAACAAGGTGCAGAAGAATCGTGCACACACGAATTTTTTGTACCCGATGGCTCCAAAATGATGTTTGTGTCTTACACCCGTGGAGAAACAGAACGTTGGCTCTACTCTGTCGATCCAGAAACGCTAGAAGAAAAACAAGAAACCATCATGCCTGCCTGCAGCCACCTTATGAGTAACGATGATGGCTCTTTGGTTGTCGGTGACGGTTCAGGTACGCCTGTCGATGTAGCAGATTCATCAGGGCACGAGCTTTCAAACGACGACAATATTTACGTGTTTGACCTAAAAGCAGGCACATCGAAAGCGGTTTGCCAGCACAAAACCAGTTGGGAAGTGTTGAACAACAGCCGTCAAGTTAACCATCCTCATCCATCCTTTACACCAGACAGTAAAGGCGTTCTATACAGCTCAGACATGAACGGCACGCCTGCGCTGTACATCGCCACTCTATAAAAAAACCACGATAAAAAAGGGATAAAGGAAAAGGAAAAAGGAAAAGGAGTAACGGAAACGGTATCGCAGAAAAGAGGTAGAACATAAAAAGCCCTTTTGTTGAAAAAGGGCTTTTAACTGAATGGCAGCTCACTCTCTTGCCCTCTATGTAGATTTCTTCTTTTAGAGGGCCTTTTTATGTCTATTTCTGAGCTATTTTTCAGGTCTATGCTTCAGGATCAGCATACCGTTGATCTAGACTAAAAGGTTTTCTGGGCCAAACGAGAATGGAAGCAAGTCGTTCATCAAAAACGTTTTGCGCACACCTTCTGGGCTGCAAATATGTATTTGAGTTTCTGCTGTCGCAAACTCTCGAATTCGTTGTCGGCAGCCACCGCAAGGAGTAACAAGCTCGTCGCCCATCCCCATCACATAAATAGTACGAATCTTGGTTTCACCTGCACGCACCATTGAGGCAATGGCACCTGCTTCTGCACATGTTCCTTCGGGATAGGATGCATTTTCAACATTACATCCAGAAAATAACGCACCGGATTCCGTTTCGATTGCCGCACCTACATGAAATTTTGAATAAGGCACATACGCCTTATTCATCGCTGCGTTTGCCAAATCCAATAGCTTTTTTTCTAACATGTGTGATTCCTCAACCAATCCACCTGCGTTTGCAGATGGATCAATAGATTAATCGAGCTAAATTACGCTCGCTCTTTGACGTAAGGACGACCTACAGCTTTAGGGCCAACCGCTTTACCAATGAACCCTGCCAACAACAATACCGTTAACACATAAGGAAGCACTTCAATCGCCTGTACTGGAATTTCACCGATTCCCGGTACAACCACGCCTTGCATTCGAACCGCAACCGCATCCAGAAAACCGAACAACAAACAAGCAAACATCACAGGAACAGGTCGCCATTTACCAAAGATCAGCGCGGCTAAAGCCATATAGCCTTTACCTGCGCTCATGTCTTTTAAGAAGCCTGCATTATGCGCAGTAGACAAATAAGCGCCTGCAATACCACACAACACACCACAAATAATCACGGCGCGATAACGAATAAACGCAACAGAAATCCCTGCTGTGTCCACCGCATGAGGGTTTTCTCCCACTGCGCGTAGACGCAGTCCAAAACGTGTTTTAAACACAACCCAATACGTCGCTGGTACAAGAGCAAATGCCAAGTACACCAAAATATTATGACCACTGATCAGTTCAGAGTAGATCAGCCCGATGACAGGCACATCTGCAAGCGCGTCAGCAAAAGGTAATGTGATCGCAAAAAAGCGTTCATCGCCCGACAATGCCGGAGTCTGCCCACCCATGCTAAACCAATCTAACCCCAGTGTTATTGTTAGACCTGCGACCACGGTGTTGATCGCTACACCCGATACAATATGATCTCCGCGGTGAGTGATACAGGCAAAACCATGAACCAAGGCCAAACCAACGGATGCAATAATAGCGAAGCCAAGACCAATCCAAGCAGATCCAAACACGCTCGCGGCTGCCGCTGCGGCAAATGCGCCGCCGAGCATTTTTCCTTCTAAACCAATATCGACAATACCCGCTCGCTCAGAAAACAAACCGGCTAATGCCGCCAAAATTAAAGGTGTAGACACACGTAATGTTGCGTCCAGAATCAGAATTAATGTTTCAAACATACCCTTTCCTCCTACGCTGCTTTACGAATGAATAAACCTTCGACGCGATCTTTAAGCATATGCTCAAGCGCACCGGAGAATAAAATAACCAAACCCTGAATCACGACAACGATTTCGGGCGTAATAGTCGGCATTTCAAATGCTAACTCCGCTCCGCCTTGATAAAGAGCACCAAACAAAGTCGCCGACAAGATAATACCAATTGGGTGATTTCGCCCCATTAACGACACTGCAATGCCTGCAAAACCGTAGCCTGCGGTAAAGTTCAGCAATAGATTGTGGTTAACACCCATGATTTCGTTAATTCCTACAAAGCCTGCTAAGCCACCTGAAATCAGCATCACCCAAATAGTGACTTTGGCATTATCAATACCAGCATATTGTGCCGCTGTCGCATTGGTTCCTAACGTACGTAGTTGATAGCCCCAACGCGTATGCCAAATCAGCCCCCAAATAAACGCACAGCAAATCAGCGCTAAAATAAACGCACCGTTTAACGGTGAATCACTGATGTTGATGCCTAATGGAGATAATATTTCATGCATGTACGGCATCCAGGCATTTTCAGCGAATGTTCGGCTATTTGCAGCCATACGCCCTTCTTCTTTCAGCCAGTTCACCAGTAAATACACCATTAAAGAGGAGGCAATGAAGTTAAACATAATGGTGGTAATTACGATATGACTGCCACGGCGAGCCTGAAGATATGCTGGAATATAGGCCCAAGCAGCACCAAAGACCGCAGATGCAATAACAGCCAAAGGCAAAATCACAATGAATGGCATACTTGAATCAAGCCATAGGCACAAAAGACCAACACCAAGCCCGCCAATATAAGCCTGCCCTTCTCCACCGATATTAAAAAGACCGGCTTTAAAAGCAATCGATACAGCAAGACCCGTGAAAATCAGGTTCGTAGCATAGTATAAGGTATAGCCAATGCCTTCTTCGTATCCGAACGCACCGTAAATAAGATACCCAGCAGCTTCAATTGGGTTTTCGCCAATCGCTAAAATGACCAACCCTGATACTGCGAAGGCTAGCAAAATGTTAATCAGAGGAATCAGTCCGACATTGACCCAAACTGGAACGGAGGCTTGCTTCATTCTGATGCTCCTTCTTCGTTAAAGGCATTGGCCATCATCAGACCCAAAGTACGTTCATCCGCTTCACTTGCTGGCAATTCACCAACAATTTCCCCATCAAACATTACAAGTATACGGTCACTCAGGGCCATAATTTCGTCTAACTCCACAGACACTAACAAGATCGCCTTATCAGCAACCCTTAGCTTTATAATTTGTTCATGAATATTTTCAATTGCGCCAATATCAACACCGCGTGTTGGCTGCCCAACAAGCAAGACATCTGGGTTTTTCTCGACTTCACGAGCAATGACTATTTTTTGCTGATTACCGCCGGAAAAATTGGCTGTTTTTAAATGGGGGTTCGGTGGGCGAACGTCCCAACTCTCCATACGCTCATTACACTCGTTAAGCATGGCTTTACGGTTGAGCAGTATTTTTCCGTTGTAGTCAGGATCATTGTGGTAACCAAGAATGGCCGCTTCATAGGCCTCAAACCCCGTTACCAAGCCCATTTTATGACGATCTTCTGGAATATGCCCCATTTTCAAATCGCGCATTTGAGCTGCATTTTTTGGTGATTTGGGCGTGATCACTTCACCGGCCATATGCACTTCACCCGAAGACATAGGGGTAATGCCAGATAACACATTGAGTAATTCACTTTGTCCGTTGCCAGAAACACCCGCTATACCAACGACTTCACCAGCACGTAATTCAAAATTGATATTTTTCAGACGTGTTACGCCTTGCGAATCGACATAGGACACATTTTTCGCAGCCAGTTTGACATCGCCCGGCTCGGCTTCGTCTTTGAGTACTTTTAGACGAACTTTTTTGCCAACCATCAATTCGGCTAATTCTTCTTTGTCCGTTTTCGCAGTTTCACGATGTGCAACCATTTGACCTAAACGCATTACCGACACGTTATCCGTAGAGGCCAATATTTCTCGTAATTTATGAGTGATCAGAATGACTGTCACACCCTGTTGCTTTAGTGCATCCAATATACGAAATAAGTGATCTGCCTCTTGGGGAGTCAGTACACCCGTAGGTTCATCCAATATCAAAATGCGGGCACCGCGATAAAGTGCTTTTAGAATCTCTACGCGCTGTTGTAAACCAACAGGAAGATCCTCCACAACCGCGTCTACATCGATATCAAGGCTGTATTCTTTTTCTAAACGAGCGAGTTCTTTTCGAGCAGCATCCATACCACCTTTCAAAATGGTACCGCCCTCAGCACCTAACACCACGTTTTCTAGAACGGTAAAGTTTTCAACCAACATAAAATGTTGATGTACCATACCGATCCCTGCTTTTATCGCATCCTGAGAGTTTCGAATATTGACTTCTTGACCATCAACTTCGATCGTACCCGTGTCTGCCTCGTAAAAGCCGTAAATGATGCTCATTAAAGTTGACTTGCCAGCACCATTCTCACCGATAATTCCGTGAACAGTACCCGCAGGAACCTGCAAATTAATGTCTTTATTTGCTTGAACAGCGCCAAAGCGTTTTGAAATGCCACGCAACTCTATTGCGTATGGATGTGTCGGTTTATTCATAACTTATTAATAATTTGTTATCGCTCTGTTAGTTTAGAAGCCACTTTTTAAACTCGTTGCGTTTTTAACAGACTTAGCAGGCTGCTAGGTAAAGCCACTTCTCATTCAATATTTCTTAGGATTCTCGCTTATATGACTATCCGCCGTCAGGGTTAATAACAAAACTCGATGACAGTTTAAATATTGAATAGACAAGCGTCGCTTTAAGTAGCCAAAATTTAGCTTATCAGATGTAAGCTGAAGATAAAAAAACAGCCGTACACGTGAAACACGGACGGCTGTTTTCTCTTAACCAATTAGAAAGTACAAGAATTGGTTGCCATGTAGTCATGAACTTTGATTTCACCGCTTACGATTTTCGCGCGGATATCGCTCATTTTAGCCTTCATTTCATCGGTAACGTCAGCCTTATTATTGTCATCATAAGCCCAACCTACACCGTTTTCAGCTAAACCAAGTACGGTCATGCCTGAAGTCCAAGTACCTTTAGCTGCGGATTCGTAGGTATTGTAAGCAGCTTGGTCAACACGCTTAACCATAGAAGTCAGCATGACACCTGGATGCAAATAGTTTTGGTTTGAATCTACACCAATCGCATATTTGCCTGCATCAGCGGCTGCTTGATAAACACCGATTCCGGTACCACCAGCGGCAGCGAAAACAACGTCAGCGCCTTGAGAGAACTGACCTTTAGCAAGCTCAGAACCTTTTGTAGGGTCGTTGAACGCTGCACCAGTCGATCCAGTCATGTTTTGAATAACAGTTGCGTTTGGAGTGATGTATTTTACACCTTGCTCATAACCACAACCGAATTTGCGAATTAGAGGTATGTCCATACCGCCAACAAAGCCAATTGTATCTGTTTTAGACTTCATTGCAGCCAAAGCACCAACAAGGAACGAACCTTCGTGCTCTTTAAATACGATAGACTGTACATTTGGAAGGTTGATCACACCATCAATGATAGTGAAATGAATTTCAGGGAAATCCTTCGCGACTTTCTCAACCGCAGAAGTTTGGTTGAAACCTACTGCAACGATTGGTGAGTAACCACGTTTCGCAAGACGACGAAGACCTTGCTCAACTTGCGCTTCATTTTTAGGTTCGAATTCACGAACTTTAATACCTGTATCCGCCGTGTATTTTTTCGATCCTTCGTAAACACCCTGATTGAAGGACTTATCGAATTTACCCGCTTTATCAAATACGACAGCTGGACCTGCATCTTTCGCATAAGCGGAAGATGCAGCGATTGCAAACGCAGTTGCAGACGCTAAAAAGACACCTTTCATTCCAATTCCTCTTGTGATTTTTTGGTCTTCGACAACTCTGATTTCAGAGCCTGCCTAATCGGTCAAAAATAAACTGATTGTTAACTCAAAGCAATGCTATTGTCATTTAATGTGTAAAAAAAGCGTTCTTTTTTTGCTTTTAACACGATAAATTCATAAAAATGACATATTTCTACTATTGCATTTATGCCTTATGGCATGTGCAATTTTCCGTATACCATCAGAATCAAGTTATGCCTGACAGTTGTTACAATATACCGTACTTCGCTGCCCTAAACGGATTTCTTTTAGCAATATTGAGCACTCAATGCACGGCTTACCGGCACGCCCATATACGGCTAACTCCTGTTTAAAATACCCAGGTTTTCCATCTCCACCCACAAAGTCTTTTAACGTTGTTCCTCCCTGCTCAATTGCAGCAGACAAAACCATTTTTATCGACGATACAAATTTCTCAAAACGAGCCAGGCTAATGTTGCCCGCTGCTCTTTTTGGATGAATTCCAGCCTTAAATAGCGCCTCATTCGCATAAATATTGCCCACACCAACAACAACCTTGCTGTCCATGATGAACATTTTTATCGCTTGCTTTCGCCCTTTTGCTCTTTCGTACAGGTATTTTGCATTGAACTCATCAGTAAGCGGTTCAGGCCCCAAACTCTTAAGCAATTCGTGTTCCAACCAATCACCTTCTTGCCAAAGCATGGCTCCAAACCGACGAGGATCTGTATAGCGCATCACAATTGGAGAGCCTAAAAGCTCAATGTCGACGTGATCATGAAACAGCGGCGGCGTTCCCACATCGACAAAATACAAACTACCAGACATACCTAGGTGAATGATTAATGTTCCTGCTTTGGTATGAACACCGATGTACTTCCCTCGCCTAGAAACGCCTTCTACTTTTTGTCCTACCAGAGCGTTTACAGCGTCAGGAATTGGCCAACGCAGTTTAGGCTGACGAATAACAAGATGTTGTATGGTCTTATTTACAATATTCGGCTCGATCCCACGCTTTGTGGTTTCGACTTCGGGAAGTTCTGGCACTAAAGGCTCCTACAATCTAATACTTATTTTCATGAGATTATAATATGCGTTGCCTGTTGTTCACACAGTCGTCTTATTAATCGTTTTTCTAGTAAGTGCATCAGCCAACGAGATTTAACGACCCTGTAATCAAATAGCGAATTAACTCTTGCTGAGAGCTCACATTTAGCTTTGAAAAAATCGATTTGAGCTGACTCCTGACCGTCTGTTTGGAACTCCCTCTAACAGAAGTAATGTCATTCAACGTACTGCCACCTAATAAGAGGATGACAATCTCGGCCTCAGCCTTCGTCAAAGGATAAATCGCTTGTAACATCTCCACTGAAACAAATGAGGCAACAAGGGGATGAGAGATATACAAAGGCACAAGATCAGGACTATAAAGAGAGCTTTCTACAGGAGAGGGGGCAATAGTAACAGACAGCGGATGCTCATTTAGCGACGGAAATAGAATGGGAGAATGGTGCACAGACACATCTTTACCATCGTCTTCTGCGGCTTGAATCACCAATGACTTTAAACGCTTAAGACTTTCAGTATCAGCGCCCAGCAACGAATTGTTCTTAGAGATACTCAAGCCTAGATCGTGCTTCATCAATGAATACGCTAAATCATTTTGATAATGTACTTTTAGAAAAGCATCGACTAGCACAATACCCAATGGCACCTTGGAGAGCAGGTGCACCAAAATGGCTTCCTTTTGTTTAAGACGCTCTAATATATCCGCTGTTTCAAAGACTCTTCGAAAATGAGAATAAAGCCTTTCCAGCACCTTCACCTCATCCTTCGAAAATTGCTCCGATTCCATTCCTCGATGAATACCGATACCGACAAAGTAATTCTCGTGGTTACAGATATTGAGTGCAGCAATATAACCTAGATTCGCTTTTAACAATATTTTATCGTAAAAATCGACATGCTCAGTACGTGAGACGTTATGATCAATCGCGGCTCTCGCTGCGCCTTCCGGCAGCGGTATCATCACCGTTGCCGTAGCGTCTAAGGCTCCAAGCTGCTTGTATTTTTCAATATATTCTTCAGAAATGTTATAGACACCAAGAGCCCGAAATATTCGCTTTTTATGATCTAAGAAAAATAACCCGCCGCTCTTTGCTCGTAATAAACGACATAGACCTTCAAGCGGTTTATCCCAATTTTGGTGATCAAAACCATACGCATATATGTCTTCTATCACTTGAAGAAGATGTGAATCATTAAAATCTTGATGATGTGACACAGCAATCTCTCCTTACACAACTTCTATAAAAATATTGGGGACGTTTTACAAAATGGGAGGTCGAATAGAGACAGCCTTTATCAGAAGTTCGATTCGACTGTTTACCTGAGCCTTCGACAATATTGACTTAATCTGCTTTCTTACAGTCTCTACCGAAACTCCTCGATAATCGGCCATATCTCGATCTTTTAACCCTTTGAAGATCATATTTGAAATATGGGCTTCACTCGGCGTCAATGAAATCACACTTGCAAATATCGAGACGTCTATCTCAGGAGGAGACTGCGTGTCTATTATATAAATAATACTGCCACTAAGATTATTCTCAACTTCGTAACATCCGTCTTTTATAGGCGATTGCTCAACATAAAATGGATGCTTGCCTGATGGACGTTCGATAAAAAATGAGACGCCAGTTAGATTACCTTTACCTTGCGAGGTGCCTGCAATTTTTCGAGTGCTGGCCCGAAACTGAGAATTTTGTTCTGAATTTGAGAAACATAATTTTCGATTCTTTAAATAGACGCCATCCTTCATGGAAACAATGTGCTGTGCTTGTCTATTTGAAACAATGATATACCCTCGGTAATCACAAACACATACCGCAACACTTAAACCATCCAATACTGATAATACCGCTTGATATTTATAGTAGAGCCCATGAAGAAAGCTATTCAAGTTAACCGTCTTAGCGATATGAGGCGCTAATAAGGCGATATGTTTATCTAAGTTTTTGGGGATGTCTTTCACTATCTCAGGATAATGGATAATAACAGCATGTTTCCAGCCAGCGGGCTCAGATAAATTAACTCCTACCGTTCGAGCCAATCCAGTCTTTTCTCGAATGAAGAGAAAATCTTCCCTATCTATAACATTTTCCTCTTCCAGCCAGCCTTCCTGCTCGGTTAACCAGCCATAAGTATCCTCTTCAAATAATCGGTTTATCCCCTCAGATTCGTATTGAGAGTAACGCTTATTGTATTCAGCAAATTCAGCTCCGTAACGTTTATAAATGCTGGAAGAGATTTGAAGGTTGAAAGATTGATTACTTTCGCTGTATTGAGTCATACCCGCTGAGCCAAATACCGATGCCAGCTTATCGTATGTTTCTTCATTACGCTTTGGTGCATTAATTGTCGAATACAACGCACTTACAGCATCTACAATCTCAATATCCATTCTATAACCCTAGGGTAGGTACGAATAAGTCTTATCAGAGAACAGCCTATTAAGGCGAGAACGAGCAGAAATGTTAATACCTTTTATCTATCTTAACGAAGATAGTCTGTTTCTTTGAAAGACCCAAAAGGGCGTGCCGTACTTCAAATTAAATTCGCACTCACTTTATGCTTTGTTAACTTTCTAGCCAATATGTTCAATATTGAACGGCAAAACTAACCTCAAAAAAAGTACGATCCACATGCAAAAGCCAGTGGACTTGCTCACACAACCCCTAGACAAAGCATGAAGAAGGAATACACACAGAAATGTACATTTTTTATACTACAAAAAAACACATAAGTTAATAGCCCAATTACCAATAGAAGCGAACAAAGGTGTGACCATCAACCTTGGACGTACTCTAAAAAGCGAGCGACGGATATAAGAACAAAAATGAAGGGGAATAGAGGGCACATGAAACAACCCTCTATTGAGAATTGTACTAAATATCAGTACAGGAGATACTCGACTTTAACCCCACTAGATCATCACAGTTAACTGTCACGCCCGATAGCTTAGCGTCTCTGCGAATCACAAGTGTATCGAAGTTAGACAAAGCATTTAATGCGCTGACAAAACCATTAACCGATTCACTGATTACATTTGAGCCCGATATTTGAAGTTTCGTCAAACTGGAAAAATTAGAGATTGTAAAATTGCTAATGTCGCCATCCTCCAAATACAATTTGGTTAGTTTTGAGGCTGTAAACGGCAATGTACCACTAAGATCGTACGCATCATTGCCATAGTTTAAGGGCCTTAGTTTTAATCTCTCTAAGTTCGGCATACTTGCATTCGATAAATTGGAGTATGAATCAATGTTCGTAGAGCGCAGATCCAAGTAACGGAGTTTACTACCAACGCCAGAAACAATCGTTGCAAGATCTGCCTCCGTGATTGAGGTTTTCGCAAGTTCAAGTTTAGTAAGATTATCTAAGTTTAAGCTCTTACTAATCATAGTATTGAGGTCAAACGTCACTTTAGTATTTGAGCTGTCAGTATTCCAACCCACTCTCAACTGCTGAAGTTTACTCCAGTTATTATTCCAGGATGAGAAGTCGGTAACTTCCCCCTCATCAATGGCCAGCACGCGCAAATTTGGCAAGGAATTAATCGCAGATACATCGTCATTATCAAGCGCTAACTTATAGAACGCTAAGACCTCTATATCGTTCTTAGCGGTACTGGCAGCTAAAAAAGTGTCTAGCTCAAACTTGGTAAGCGTAACATTGTTGCCTAACTGTGTGAGCGATAAGTAAACTAACCCTTTCATACTATAAATAGCATCGTAACTAAGAAGGTTTATATCATCGCCAGTTGACGCGTCCGTCTGATCCGCTAAATCCAAAATCTCCATTTTTGTCAAAGCCGACAAAGCACTGATATCCGTTATGTGGTTTTCTGGGACGACCAATCGATACAATTCCATAAACTGATTCAAGCCAGCTAAAGACTGTATGTCAAACTTGGGTAAGTCGATTTCATAAACTTGCTCTGCATAATCGTATTCGAGGTCTCGGAAAGCGGCGTTTAATGCAGAGTCCGTAATGCTATTTAGGTTGATTGATGTTCCCACAGGCGAGTTCGACGCGATATAAGCCTTGGCTTTTGCCTTGTCACTAAATAAGAGCTCTTTGTCACAGTTACCCGTTTCTCCCGATTCTTCGAAACAAACTTCGATATAATCGGTATGGGCTGACAGGACTTTCCCAACCAAACTTTCATCACTGTCAGTCGAAGTGACCAATAAATTGCCATTGTCGAGCACATCCCAAGTATATTGCTCAATAAAGTACTTTTCGTTCTCACTAGACTCAATATAACCGTCACCGACTTTTACGTGGCTGTTGTCGAATAGAATAGTAGCAATCCCATAGGGCTCCGCCTCTCCCTCTTCGATATATACGTCATAGAATCGCTTACCGCTTACAAGGCTATCTGAAAACGCTGTCGTACCAGTGAAACCAGTCCCTGATTCATTATTACTTGAACTAGAATTCGTAGAGTCATCACCTCCTCCCCCTCCGCAAGCAGTTAAGATAATAGACAGAGCAGCCAGAGTACTGAACCTTATTCTAAATGCGCGAAACATGTCCCTCTCCTTAAAACAAGAATAAAGCAAAATTTAACCTTTTGTTCAGGATCAGAGGAAACCCCCATATGGGGTATAGAGGAGATTTTTTTTACAGTTCCTTACGGATAAAACCAGAAAAAAGACATAAAAAAACCGGCCAATATGCCGGTTTTTTTATGTACTTGAGAGAGCAAAAATTATTTGATTTTCGCTTCTTTGTACATTACGTGCTTACGCACTACAGGATCAAACTTTTTCATTTCCAGTTTATCTGGAGTGTTACGTTTGTTCTTGTCTGTAGTGTAAAAATGACCAGTACCTGCAGAAGATACCATGCGAATCAAATCGCGAGCGCCTTTAGAAGCCATAATTCAGTTCCTTATACTTTTTCGCCGTTAGCACGCATATCAGCAAGAACTGCATCGATGCCTTTTTTATCGATAATACGCATACCTTTAGAAGATACACGAATACGAACGTAACGGTTTTCGCTGTCTACCCAAAAACGGTGCCAGTGAAGGTTAGGAAGAAAACGGCGCTTAGTGCGACGCTTAGAGTGAGAAACGTTGTTACCTGTAACAGGACGTTTCCCTGTAACTTGACATACGCGAGACATAATCTAATACCTTTCGTTGCTATACAAAACTATTGAAAGTACAAACTTTCTCAGGCGGAGCATGATTCCCAACGAATCAAAAAAATCCCATACCAGCTGAATAGCGGCGCATATTTTCACATACGAGCCCTTAAAGAGCAATTATTTTGTTAAAAAATGATCAGTTTTTGCATTAGCTCTTCCCAAAATTTCTTACGAAATGGCGCTAAATACGTGCATTCAATCAAGAAGCCGAAATGAGCGACATCATAGATATAATAGTCGATACCTTAAACCCTGTTTGAGCATATCCTTAAACAGGGTATAAAACTCAAACATACCCTCGCTCTGCCAACGACAAAGGTTGCCCCTCTCCAACGATGAAATGATCCAGCAAAGCAACATCAACCAACTCTAATGCTTTTTTAATACGGCTTGTTATATGAATATCGGACTGACTGGGTTCACTCACACCAGAGGGATGGTTGTGAGCAACGATAATAGCGGACGCATTGTTAAAAAGAGCCGCTTTGACGATTTCTCTTGGGTAGACAGCGGCACTGTCGATGGTTCCCTGAAACAGCTCTTGATAACGGATCAGCCTGTGTTGGGAATCCAAAAACAGCGCTACAAACTTTTCTCGAGGCGAATGCCTAAGCTGGCTAGACAGGTAAGATTTCACATGATCGACGTTATTAAAGACGGTATCTCTTACCAATTGCTCATGAAGATAGCGACGAGACATTTCCATCACAGCTTGCAGCTGGGTGTATTTCGCATCCCCAAGTCCAAATCCTTGACAGAATTCTTCTCTGGAAGCACCGAGTAACTGACGTAGTCCACCAAAATGCTCCAATACTCGACGTGCTAGTTCTACCGCACTGATCCCTTGCGTTCCAGTGCGTAAAAAAATGGCTAAGAGTTCGGCATCACTTAATGCTCGCGCCCCTTGATGAATAAGTTTTTCTCGGGGCCGCTCTTGCTCCGGCCATTGCTTGATACTCATGATTCTCTCCTTGATTCATGGTAGTCTTGAAACAATATCTACAATCATTCCGGCAGGTGAATAAACGCCTGCTTGATTGTAATGGGCCAACATTAACCCCACTCCAATCAATTGAGAAGTATTTTATGGCAAGGGTAACAGGTAAACGCATATTAGTTGGTATTACAGGTGGCATCGCTGCTTATAAAAGCATTCAACTAATTCGTCTTTTAAAGAAAGAAAACGCGGAAGTACAGGTCGTTTTGACAGACGGCGCAAAAGCTTTTGTCACTGAAATGACGCTTCAAGCAATCTCTGGCAACCCTGTACGCAGTACATTGCTAGACCCTCACGCAGAACTTGGAATGGGCCACATTGAGCTTGCAAAATGGGCTGACCTCATTGTCATTGCACCTGCATCTGCGGACTTTATGGCCCGTCAGGCTCAAGGTATGGCGAATGACTTGTTATCCACCCTCTGCTTAGCAACTGAATCTCCTGTGATGATTGCCCCTGCAATGAATCAAGCAATGTGGAGCCACGCAGCGACACAAACAAACAAAGAGGCACTGCTTTCAAACGGTATTCTTATGGTTGGCCCTGCGGCAGGAGAACAAGCGTGTGGCGATGTAGGGTTTGGCAGGATGGAAGAGCCAGAAGCTATTTTTGAAGCAATTGAAACGTACTTCACTCCCAAGATAAACGACCTTGAAGGACAACACTGGATCATAACAGCAGGCCCAACAATGGAGGCCATCGATCCAGTTCGATTTATCAGTAACCATAGCTCTGGCAAAATGGGCTATGCATTGGCGAGCGCAGCGGCTGAACGAGGCGCTGCCGTAACATTAGTCAGTGGGCCTACAAACTTACCAACACCGCAAGGCATTAAAAGAGTGGATATTAAAAGCGCTCAAGAAATGCTCTACGCGTGTCGAGTCGCAGCAGCAGAACAAGCAGATGTATTTGTCGGCGCTGCCGCGATTGCAGATTTTCGAGTAAAAGACGTTGCAACTCAGAAGATGAAGAAACAATCCGATGAAAACGAGATGCAACTTACGTTAGTTAAAAACCCAGATATTATTGCCACGTTGTCTACAGAGGACGCGGCCAAATACTTCGTTGGCTTTGCGGCAGAAACACAAGATGTCATTGCGTACGCAAAAGGAAAGCTAGAACGAAAAGGCCTCGATTTGATTATCGCTAACGACGTGTCTCGAAGCGATATAGGCTTCAACAACGACCAAAATCAAGTCGTCGTGCTGTCAAAAAAATCACAATGGACACCGGAGAAAGCGAGCAAAACCGAGCTTGCAAAACACCTTGTGGACATCATTCAAACTTACCAAGTAAATCAGCCTAAATAAAGGCATCAAAACCTAAGAGCATTAAAGATGAAACAAGCCATCCAACTAAAAGTATTGAACGATAAAATCGGCAAAGAGATCCCTCTTCCTACGTATGCAACAGAAGGGTCTGCAGGTCTTGATTTACGTGCATGCTTAGATGAGCCTATAAAACTTTCTCCCGGCGAAACAACGTTACTCCCGACGGGTATCGCCATTTACATTCAAGATCCAAATCTAGCTGCGACTATTTTACCTCGCTCAGGATTAGGACATAAACACGGTATTGTTCTAGGTAATTTGGTGGGGCTAATAGACTCAGATTACCAAGGCGAACTGATGGTTTCTTGTTGGAATCGTGGTCAAACAGAATTTACAATCGAACCCGGTGAACGTGTTGCGCAACTTGTATTACTTCCTGTTATTCAAGCCGATTTTGATATCGTTACCGAGTTCGAAAGTACTGAACGCGGCGCAGGCGGGTTTGGTCACACCGGAACAAAGTAAGCACGCCGTTCCTAGTCTCGAATAACCACTAATGACCTAAAGGATGAGTATTTTTCACCTTTTAGGTCATTTAAGTTTCTTTTTTTCAAGCTTCTTCTCATCCCCCACAGAATATCCATGAAGAAACGAGCAAAACTTAACTTTTTCGCCAATTGCATATAGTTTAATCATTCAGATCAAGCTATTATTTCAACCCTAAGTGGTTGCTTACATACTTCTTACATCGTTACACAAAAGACTCTGCACTCTATCTGCAACTAGAATTTTACTTTTAGGCTTAGAAAGCAAGCTCATTTTCAAACAACAACTTTAGTAAGCACCGAAGTCATCCACTCTATAATTAGCCAACTTTATGCGCTAATGACTGTGGAACAAATAACAACATATCGAAAAACAATAGGAGTTTTTTTTCAATGGCATTCACGCGTGAATCTGCTTTAGATGTGGCTCAAGTTTTAAGTGAGTCACTTCCTTATATTCAACGTTTTGCAGGCAAAACACTCGTCATCAAATACGGTGGCAATGCGATGACGGATGAAGCACTACAAGCAGGGTTCGCACGCGATATTGTGTTAATGAAGGCCATTGGTATCAACCCTATTGTTGTGCACGGCGGTGGCCCACAGATTGGTGACATGCTGAATAAACTCAACATTGAGTCTAAATTTATCAATGGCATGCGCGTCACAGATACAGCCACGATGGATGTCGTCGAAATGGTTCTAGGCGGGCAGGTTAATAAAGAAATCGTTAACCTGATCTCCAAAGCAGGTGGTAAAGCCATTGGTATTACAGGTAAAGACAGTGGTTTTATTAAAGCACGAAAGTTGTTTGTTAAACATCAAGCCGAAGGAATGAATGCACCCGAACAGGTGGATATCGGCCATGTTGGTGAAGTCGCTGCCATTGATACCAGTGTTTTAAAAGTTTTAGAAAACAGTGATTTGATTCCTGTGATCGCTCCAATCGGTGTTGATTCCGACGGTAACGCCTACAACATCAACGCTGATTTGGTGGCAGGAAAAGTAGCAGAAGCCGTTAACGCCGAAAAACTAATGTTGCTTACCAATATTTCAGGGGTTCAAGACAAAACTGGCCAAGTTCTTACTGGACTGAGCACCACACAAGTGGATGCACTTATTGCAGACGGCACAATCTACGGTGGCATGCTACCAAAGATCAGTTGCGCATTGTCTGCCGTAAATGCGGGTGTAACAAGCTCACATATCATTGATGGCCGTGTACCTCATGCAACCTTGCTTGAAATATTCACAGATGAAGGCGTTGGCACCTTGATTACTAATCAGGGCAAAAACGCTCAAGCGTAATTTTTGCTTACTAATACAGGATTTTCAATTTACTACGGGTGCCGAACATGACAAACAAAAAACCAGATCGCCGAACCCAAATTTTGCAAGCTTTGGCAGAAATGCTGGAAAGCAGTCCAGGAGCAAGAATCACTACTGCTGCACTGGCTAAGCAAGTCGGTGTGTCAGAGGCGGCGCTTTATCGACATTTTCCAAGTAAAGCAAAAATGTTTGAAGGGTTGATCGAGTTTATTGAAGAGTCACTTTTCACCCGAATCACACGCATTATTCAAGAAGAAAGTGACGTATTAAAGCGCACTGAAATGATACTTACTTTGGTGTTAGGGTTTGCTGATCACAACCCTGGTATGTGTCGTCTTCTCACTGGAGATGCGCTTGCGGGCGAAACCGAAAGACTGCGTGTTCGTATTGCACAATTGTTTGATCGTATTGAAACTCAATTAAAGCAAATCATCAGAGAATCCGATTTAAAACAAGGATTACGCCCTAATATGGGAATCGCCCCCTGTGCAAACTTCCTCGTTTCTCTATTGGAAGGAAAGATTCGTCAGTATGTGCGCAGCGAGTTCAAAAACAAACCACTTAAAATGTGGAAAGAACAATGGACTGTATTGGCACAAAACTTGATGGTAAGTCGTTAACCATTTACAGAAAACGACTCACCGAAACAACTTTTTAGATTACAAATTGCTGTTTTGTAATCTAAATTAGATACCATATTCACTTCGGTACGCTTTTATGGCTTCCAAGTGTTTTGCAAACTCAGGAGATGGCTGCTCTTCAAGATAGGTCATGATATCGTTTAGAGACACAATGCTGATCACAGGCATATTAAAATCTCTCTCGACTTCCTGAATTGCAGACAACTTGCCTTTACCGCGCTCTTGGCGGTCAAGCGCAATAAGAACACCAGCTGGTTTAGCATTTGCTTGATCGATGATATTCATCACCTCGCGAATTGCCGTTCCTGCGGTAATGACATCATCAATGATCATGACATTGCCCGCCAAAGGAGCACCGACAAGAGTACCGCCCTCACCGTGGTCTTTCGCTTCTTTTCGGTTAAACACATATGGTGTGTCTACGTCATGATGATCATACAGTGCAACTGCCGTAGTAGTTGCCAATGGAATGCCTTTATACGCAGGGCCGAATAAAACGTCGAAAGATACATCTGCTTCAATAAGCGCAGATGCATAAAAACGACCCAATTTTGCTAACGCTTGTCCGCTATTAAATAGGCCTGCGTTAAAGAAGTAAGGGCTTACACGGCCTGACTTCAGTGTAAATTCACCGAAACGTAATACGTTTTGCTGAATTGCAAATTCGATAAATTCTTTTTGGTAAGGTTTCATGCCAACTCCGAAAAGGTATTAAATAAAAATTTGAGCGCCTGCATAAGAGAGATTAGGTAGAAAACATGATAAAAGTCATACACCAACGCTCTCTTTCCGCGAATTGGCGCTAATATAACACATGCTCAGTAATTGTAGGGACCAGAAATGAAGGTCATTAGCCTTAATGTAAATGGTATAAGACAAGCTGCCGAACGTGGCTTTTTTGATTGGATGGTTCGTCAGAACCCAGATGTTGTATGTTTACAGGACTTACAAGTTGACGAGCGCAGTTTGAATGACAGCGTTTTTTTTCCGCCAGAGTACAACACATACTTCTTTGACTCCATGGAAGATCCTGAACAAGCTGGCGTTGCAATCTATAGTAAAGCCATGCCAAAAGCGATTATGACGGGAATGGGGTTTCCAGAGTGTGACTTTGAAGGGCGCTTCATTCAAGCCGACTTTGATAACGTAAGTATTGCATCCTTTTTAACGCCGCACGGTTCAAATAACGAGGAGCCGTTGCAAAAGCATAAATACGCATTCATGGAAGGATTCAAAAACCACTTAATTAAAACTCGTCGTAAACGTCGTGAATTTATTTTCTGTGGTACTGCTAATGTGGCTCGCTCTCCCATTGATGTTAGCAGCTGGTTTGTAAACCAACGCAACTCTGGCTTTTTACCCGACGAAAGAAAATGGATCAATGAAATTTTCAATGAACATGAGTACATTGATGCGTATCGCCAAGTGAACAAGCAAGATAAGCAATATACTTGGTGGCCCGATTACGAACGTGCGTGGAAACTCAATGAAGGAGGTCGTTTAGATTACCAGATCGCGACACCGGGAATACAAAAATTGATCCAAGGTGGTAGCGTATACAAAGGTCAACGATTCTCAGATCACGCACCTTTGATAATGGAATACGATCTTTAAAAGATACGCATAGCGTTAGAAAGCAGATAAAAAGGCGTATTAGGAAATATAATACGCCTTTTTTGTTTTAAGCTAACACCACGTAAAGCTGCAATAATGCAAACGAGAAGACGCCTGCGATAATATCGTCAAGCATGATCCCGAGCCCACCATGCACACGTTTGTCTATAAATGAGATTGGCCAAGGCTTCAATACGTCAAAAAATCGAAACAGAATAAAGCCCACGATGACGTATTCCCAACCTGTTGGAGCCATCCACATAGTGATCCAATAGCCAACAAACTCATCCCACACAATACCTGAATGATCGTGTACCCCGAGATCTTTTGAGGTCTTTCCACACAAATAAATGCCAATAAGCGAGGTAACAAGCAGAACCACAAAATACGCGGAGTGACTTAAATCTTGCATCAAAAGATACAAAGGAACCGCCGCCAAAGTTCCAAACGTTCCAGGCGCTTTTGGAGCGGCTCCAGAACCTAACCCAAATGCAAGAAAGTGAATCGGATTTCGCCAAATCGACGAGGGTACATTGTTAGACATAATCTGCTCTTACTTACTCTGTAGAATTTCTCATATTGCTACATGACGACGCCTGTTAAAAGTGCTGCCACCCTTCTAACTCACCATCATAACCTTCAACTAGAAAACCGGACTCAGTCACTTCCCCTATTAAACTGCAAGGCAAGTGCAATGTTTGCATAATCAAACTGACTTCCTCTCGTAACGACTTGGGCACAGTAAAACACAGCTCGTAATCATCACCACCGGTCAAAGCAAGCTGAAACGCTTCCTCTGGTCGCCAATCAAGTAACGCATCCGAAAGCGGGAGCTGGTTTAATTCAAGACGCGCTCCCACTCCTGAAGCTTTCGTAATATGCTGAAGATCTTGAGCTAAGCCATCCGATACATCAAGCATACTGTTCACAATGTTTTTCAGCGCCATTCCAGCGATCAAACGTGGTGTTGGACGCCAATAAGCTTCATAGAAATAATCAAATCGTTCTGGTGAAACTTGTAATTCACCTGTCACAATCGGTATGGCGGCAGATGCATCACCAAGCATACCCGTGACATAAATATCATCCCCAACCTGAGCACCGCTTCGTTTTGGCGTTTTATCTTGCTCAACATAGCCGTGAACTTGAAGAGTAATAGTCAACGGTCCTTTTGTGGTATCGCCGCCGACCAGTAATAACCCAATTTGATCCGCAAGCTCTGCCATTCCAGAAGCCAACTCAGCAAGCCATTGCGGGTCCGCATGAGGCAGTGTTAGCCCTAACGTAAAAAATGCCGGCTTAGCACCCATGGCAGCAAGATCACTCGCACAAGATGCCACAGCACGATAACCGATGTCTCGAGGGTCTGCGTCAAACGGAAAATGACGTCCTTCCACCAGCGTGTCCATCGAAAACACAAGCGTTTGATGGGACGGAACCTTAACCTGAGCACAGTCGTCGCCAATCCCGCACAATATGTCGTCGCGTCCTCGAACATCTGCCATTTTCGAGGCCTGAAATATAGACTGAATTAATTCAAACTCTTTCACTGCTTAACGCCTACTCTCAATCGTTTTTACGTTTTATCTAAAACAAAGCCATCGGTAATGTCGCTTTACCGATGGCTTTGTTATTCAGATGCATGTCTAACGAAAAATCGCTTAGAAACGCTTATCCATTATTGCGGCGAGCCGCGATCTCTTCACGACGTACACGCTGTGCTAACTTGTCTAAAATACCATTTACGTATTTGTGACTTTCTGTCGCACCAAATGACTTCGCTAATTCAACGCCTTCATTGATTGCTACGCGGTAAGGAACATCAAGACGATGCGCCAGCTCGTAAGAACCGATACGTAACACAGCAAGTTCAATCGCATCCAGTTCTGACAACGAACGGTCTAAAAGCTCTTCAAATAGCGTATCCAGCTCTTTCGCTTTAGACGTTACGCCTTGTAACAAGTCTCGAAAGTACGCTTTATCGCAAGTACTTAGATCTTGCTCAAGTGTAAATTGAGTTTCAATTTCATTCACTGAAGAATGATTCATTTGCCACTGATAAATGGCTTGCAAAGCTAAACTACGTGATGCACTGCGCAATTGCGAGCGCGACGGTTTCTTCGCTTTTTTAGTTTTTGTGTTGGACTTATCCAAATCGCTCATTCTATGCCTCAGTCTTCTAAGCTACGCAATACAGACACAGTTTCAAGAGCAGATAAAGCAGCTTCGCTGCCTTTGTTTCCCGCTTTTGTACCTGCACGCTCTATTGCCTGCTCAATCGTATCTACTGTTAATACGCCAAACGATACTGGAATATCAAATTCTAATGCCAATTGTCCCAATCCTTTCACACATTCACCTGCAACGTAGTCGAAGTGTGGCGTGCTGCCGCGTATCACCGCGCCTAGAGCAACAATGGCATCGTATTGATTTTTCTCAGCGACTTTTTTAATCACTATAGGGATCTCAAAAGCACCTGGCACATAAACTACTGTTATGTCTTCTTTGTTTATCCCGTGACGAACTAAGGTATCAATGGCGCCTTCTTTTAAGCTTTCTACCACATAGCTATTAAAGCGCCCCACCACCAAAGCAAATTTTGCTCCTGTCGCAGAATAATGGCCTTCATAAGTCTTAATATCACTCATATTTGCCTCACTCTTGTAGCGTGTCGCTGCTATCAAAATGCTGACCAGACCCCATGTCTGATGAATACGGGATAAACTCTACGGCTTCTAAATCAAAGCCCGCTAGAGAATATTTTTTGGGTGAGCTGAGTAATCGCATTTTTCGAATTCCCAGATCCCGCAATATTTGCGAACCAGTTCCTACAGTTAAATAGGTTCCAGAACCACTTTTGTCAGCATTTTTGCCTGATTGAGGCGTCAGTGCTGACACAAAATTCATCGCCAAATCCGTCTGTTTATCCGATACATCTACTAACACGACAACACCTTCGCCGTTTGCTGCAATGTACTGCAACGCATTCGACATCGTCCAACTCAATGAACCATCTTCGCGCACAATATTGGCAAAGTCCCGAGCAGGATCCACCACATGCACACGAACCAATGTAGGTTCAGCATCACTTGGCTTTCCTTTGACAAACGCCAAATGGGACAGGTCTTGTACAGTGTCTCGGTAGGTAATCAGATTAAAATCACCCGCCTCCGTATTCACCACTTGTTCAGACTCCCGAACAACTGTTGTTTCGTTTAGCGTGCGATAGTGTATCAGGTCGGCGATTGTACCAACTTTTATCCTATGTTTCTCGGCAAACTTCTCTAAATCTGATCTTCTTGCCATCGTTCCATCATCATTTATAACTTCAACGATAACAGAGGCCGGTTCATAACCCGCTAAACGCGCTAAATCACAACCTGCTTCAGTGTGACCCGCTCGACTCAAAACCCCTCCAGGTTTGGACATTAGAGGGAATACATGGCCGGGCTGCACGATATCGTCCGGCTTGGCGTTTGCCATTACCGCCCGCTTTACTGTCAATGCTCGATCTGCTGCTGAGATACCCGTTGTAACCCCGTCAGCAGCTTCAATAGACACGGTAAAGTTTGTGCTGAAAGCGGCGCCATTGCGGTTTACCATTAATGGTAAATTAAGCTGCTGGCAACGCTCTGGGGTTAGCGTTAGACAAATCAATCCACGCGCATGCACGGCCATGAAGTTAATGATCTCAGCCGTGACACACTGAGCAGGAACAATAATGTCGCCTTCATTTTCGCGGTCTTCATCATCCATCAAGATAACCATCTTACCCAGACGCATATCTGACAGAATCTCTTCAATCGAATTTAGAGCCATTTTCAAAGTCTTCTTTTTGCACTCTTTAATAGCACTATAGTTCAATAATTGATTAGAAACCGCGATCTCACTGAAGGTGAGTCATTATTCCTCTAAAAGAGCATCATCCAAATATTTTGGTCGATACACAATTCTAAGATCATTCCCTACAGGTCGCACCGATTCAAACTCTAAATCCACGGCATCTTTCATTGCTTCAATCGGTAGACGCATTAACGGTCGTGCGTCTGAGCCCAGTAATTTCGGCGCAACGTAGACAATCAGCTCATCCACCAACCCGTCTTGTAAAAATGCGCCTGCAAGCTCTGCTCCGGTTTCAACCAGCACTTCGTTAATGCCTTGATCAGCAAGTACGCCCATGCATTCGATTAAATCCATACGGCCATCTTCACCAACAGGTGCAAACTCGATATTTACCCCAGATTTTTTCAGCGCATTGTAGTGTTCCTGCTCAATGTCTTCTTCGACACAAAACATCAATGTTTCTTTACCCGGTTTTAGAATCTTCGCTTCAGGGGGAATCGACAAAGCGGTGTCCATAATGACTCTAAGCGGCTGACGTACTGACGTTGAATCAACCTCTTGATCATCGCAATCAATTCGAACGGTCATACTTGGGTTATCAACAATGACCGAACCAATTCCAGTAACAATTGCGTCGCTTTGAGCACGTAATCTCTGAACATCAAGGCGCGCTGCGGAGCCTGTTATCCATTGGCTTTCACCCGATTCCATAGCTGTGCGGCCGTCCAAACTCATCGCCATTTTCACACGAATATAAGGTAAGCCTTCACTCATCCTTTTATTAAAACCCGGATTAAGCTGAGCACATTCGTTTTCTAACACTGGGCCGATAACTTCAATGCCTGCCTTTTTCAGTTTTTTCAAACCTTGTCCTGCAACCTGAGGGTTTGGATCCTGCATTCCGTAAACCACTGTCGCAATTCCAGCAGCAATTAAAGCATCTGCGCAAGGAGGTGTTTTACCTTGATGACTGCACGGTTCCAACGTCACATAAGCCGTCGCACCTTCGACACTCTGCGTTGCGCTCGCAAGTGCATTAACTTCTGCATGACCTTCTCCCGCTCGTACATGGAAGCCGGAGCCGATAATTTGCTCACCTTTTACAATCACACATCCTACGCGAGGGTTTGGGTGAGTCGTATACGTCCCTTTTTGAGCAAGCTTTATAGCTTTACTCATGAATTCAATGTGTTTCTGCATCGGGTTGCTCATTTGTTGTCGCGTCTGCTGTTAATTGGTTTTCGGGTTACCGCTCTCTAATCGCTCAATCTCTTCACGAAACTCACTGATGTCTTTGAAGCTTCTGTAAACGGAGGCAAAACGCACATAGGCAACCTGATCAAGTTGCTTTAGTTGATCCATCACGGCTTCGCCCAACCAGCGAGACGCAATCTCACGTTCGCCTGTTGCCTGCATTTGCTCTTTAATTCGAGCGATCGCCGTTTCTACATCTTCGATGCTTACCGGTCTTTTCTCGATTGCTTTAAGAATGCCCTGACGTAATTTTTCATCATCAAAGGGCACTCGACTGCCATCACTTTTTATCAGTTTTGGCATTTGTAATTCTGCTATTTCGAACGTCGTGAAGCGTTCCTGACATTCGTTGCAAGTACGACGTCGCCGAACTTGTGCGCCTTCAGAAACAAGACGCGAATCAAGAACTTTGGTATCTTGAGCTCCGCAAAATGGGCAACGCATGATTCATCCATCATTTAGTTGGTGTACATTAAAAGCTCTCCAATTGGAGCTTGTGCTAAACCAAATGATATCAACCGAACCCAACGATAGAAAGCGAACATTGAGGATTAGAACAGATGTTACTTGGAGAGTTATCCGGTTTAATTGCCGCTCTTTGCTGGACAAGCACCAGCCTCATGGCACCGGGCCTAATAAAGCATTTCGGCACAACGCGCTTTAATGTAATACGCATCTCTATCGCGAGTGTGATTCTTATTACAGTTTGCCTTATTCAGCAGCGGTTTGACCCGACTTTATGGGATTACGCACTGCCGTTAGCACTGTCAGGGTTTATCGGTATATTTTTGGGTGACACCATGCTTTTTAACGCTGTACACCGCTTAGGACCCCGAAGAGCCGGTGTTATCTTTGCCACCAATGCGCCTGTATCCATACTGCTTAGCTGGTTATTCTTGTCCGAAACACTGTCCTTTTTAGAGCTGGTGGCTTGCGCGATCGTCTTACTTGGCGTTGTTGTCTCCATTTTGTTCGGTAAACGTGGCTCAGCCCATGAATGGGAACAAACGAAAGGGCGACTTTGGGTCGGGATTTTCCTTGCATTCGGAGGCGCCGTTGGGCAGGCCAGTGGAGCGCTCCTTGCCAAACCCGCTCTGTTAGCTGGAGCAGACCCTTTCGCGGTGTCCGCTTTTCGGGTGACCGTGGGCGCGACCGCACTGTTGCTGGTTTTTTTAGCGTATTACCGCCCAAGGCTTTCTCCTGAACTCAGCCCGCTAAAGGCCATTCCAATTCAATACTTCTTCAAGCTCGCAGGTATGGCAACGATTGGCATGGTACTTGGTATGAGCATTTTAGTGTGGGGCATCGGTAACGCAAACGTCGGCATTGTAATGACTCTCTCTGCCACCGTTCCTGTTCTGGTTTTACCCGGACTTTGGCTCACTACTAAAATACGCCCCGCGTTTGGCGCTTGGATGGGCGCCTTGCTCGTTGTAATAGGATCAGCGATCATTATTTTTGATTGAGGCTTTTTTTAATTGGTCGGACATTTCAGTTCGCTGGGCACTATTTTGAAGGGAAAAACCAGATAGAACAAAGTTGCCAACAACAGAACAACATGACCCGCGTTTCTTAGTAACTTCCCCGTTACGAGATTGCTACGCTGTGCTATCCTAAACGACTATTCTGGGCCATTAATTGACACAATTAGTGGCTAATCTGACTTCTTTTAAATTTGCAAGCAACCCAATAGGAACAGACAAAAGCTTATGGCACAGTTTGTATACAGCATGAATCGTGTTGGGAAAATCGTTCCCCCAAAACGCGAAATCCTTAAAGACATCTCTCTCTCTTTCTTCCCCGGTGCAAAAATCGGTGTACTTGGTTTGAATGGATCAGGTAAATCGACGTTATTGCGTATCATGGCGGGTGTGGATACCGAACATAATGGCGAAGCACGTCCGATGCCGGGCATTAAAATCGGCTACTTGGAGCAAGAACCACACCTTGATCCGACTAAAAACGTTCGCGGCATCGTTGAAGAAGCCTTCGCTGATGTCATCGAGGCCATGGCGCGCTTAGATGCAGTATACGCTGAATACGCTGAACCCGATGCTGATTTCGATGCGTTGGCAAAAGAGCAGGGTCAATTGGAAGCCTTGATCGAAGCAAAAGAAGGCCACAATTTAGAACGCGCCTTGGAAGTTGCAGCAGAAGCACTTCGCCTGCCACCTTGGGAAGCGAACGTCGAGCACCTTTCAGGTGGTGAACGTCGTCGTGTGGCACTGTGTCGTTTATTACTCGACAAACCAGACATGATTCTTCTAGATGAGCCTACCAACCACTTGGATGCAGAGTCTGTAGCGTGGTTAGAACGCTTCTTGAAAGATTACCCAGGTACCGTGGTCGCCATTACCCACGACCGTTATTTCTTAGATAATGCAGCGGGTTGGATTTTGGAATTGGACCGTGGTCACGGTATTCCATACGAAGGTAACTACTCTTCTTGGTTAGAACAAAAAGATGCTCGTTTGGAACAAGAAGCGAAACAACAAGCCTCTCATCAAAAAGCCATTAAATCTGAGCTTGAATGGGTTCGTCAAAACGCCAAAGGTCGTCAGTCTAAGTCCAAAGCGCGTTTAGCTCGTTTCGAAGAAATGAACTCTCAAGAGTTCCAAGATCGTAACGAAACCAACGAATTGTACATTCCACCTGGCCCTCGCCTTGGTTCTAAAGTCATCGAAATCGAAGGCGTGAGCAAGAGCTTCGAACATAAGATGCTACTAGAAGATTTCAACATGGTCGTACCACAAGGCGCGATTGTTGGAGTCGTTGGTGGTAACGGAGCCGGTAAATCAACGCTGTTTAAAATGATCGCTGGCACCGAAAAACCCGATACTGGCACCGTGACTTTAGGCGACACAGTTCAACTGGCTTACGTTGACCAAATGCGTGAATTAGATGGTGACAAAACCGTCTTCGAAGAAATTTCGGATGGTCAAGACATGATCACGGTTCACAACTACAAAGTGCCGGCTCGTGCTTACATTGGTCGCTTTAATTTTAAAGGCTCCGATCAACAGAAATTCGTTAAGCACTTGTCTGGTGGTGAGCGTAACCGTTTGCACTTGGCTAAGTTACTTAAAGAAGGTGGCAACGTCTTGCTACTGGATGAGCCGACCAACGACCTAGACGTCGAAACCTTACGTTCATTGGAAGATGCGTTATTGGCCTTCCCGGGCGCTGCCATTGTGATTTCCCATGACCGTTGGTTCCTAGACCGTATCGCGACTCATATTCTAGCCTACGAAGGTGATTCTAAAGCGGTTTTCTTTGAAGGAAACTATCAGGAATACGAGGCCGACTACAAGAATCGTACCGGTAATGACGCAACACCTACTCGTATTAAATACAAGAAGATTGACGCGTAATACAATTTTTAGTGTTTAAAACTCAGCAATAAAAAAGCGCTTCTGGTTTTACACCCGAAGCGCTTTTTTTAATCT
Organism: Marinomonas balearica; assembly: GCF_004362145.1. Taxonomy (GTDB): domain Bacteria; phylum Pseudomonadota; class Gammaproteobacteria; order Pseudomonadales; family Marinomonadaceae; genus Marinomonas; species Marinomonas balearica. Next base: position 163,371 of record NZ_SNXC01000015.1, on the reverse strand, counting down.
CGCCAGTTCTTACATCACTTTAGCTCTTAGACTTTAAAGCTACCGACTTGCACATTCAGTGCTTGGTAAAGGTCTGAGATCTGAGTCGATTGTGTTTGGATCACGTCAGCGACGGATTGAACTTCATCAGACTGCCCTTTCAATGAATTTAAATTCTCATTGATATCATTTGACACAATCGCCTGCTCTTGTGTCGCTTGTGCGGTTTGCGCAGCCATCTCTTGAACCTTACCGAATGACTCTTGCAACGAACCAAATATACGTATTACTTCATCAAAATTCGATACGGTTTTGTCTGCATTGGAACGACTGTTTTGTATCGCTTTAGACGATTCTGATACGTTAACTTTTAACTGCTCAATCATCGATTCGATCTCATTGGTACTGTCTTGAGTTCGAGTAGCAAGCGTTCGAACCTCATCCGCAACAACAGCAAAACCACGACCTTGTTCACCGGCACGAGCCGCTTCTATTGCCGCGTTTAGCGCCAATAAATTCGTCTGCTCTGCAATATTTCGAATCACTTCAAGAACCGAGGCAATGGCTTCAGAGCTTTTTTGCAGTTCATCGGATCTTGTTAAGGCATCATCAATGTCGAGCACTAACCCTCTAATTGCACTGTTAGAACCATTGACGGCGGTGATACCTTGCTCCGCTAGCTGATTGGAATTTTGCGACTCATTTGCTGTCTCGCTAGCAACATCCGACATTTGTTGGTTGGCCATACTCATTTCATGTCCGGCACTCACAATAGAGTTAGAAGCATTAACCAAGGCTTCTGTCACACCTGCTGTACGACTTGAGGCGCTGTTAAGCTCTCCCGTCATACCACCCAACGAATGAGCTTGAGTTTGGATCGTTGTAATAATGCCTCGCAAACGTTCAACAAAGTTGTCGAACTCGTTTGCTAAGTCGCCTAATTCATCTTTCGCCGATGAATTAATACGCTGAGTCAGATCACCATCACCTTCTGCAATTTCACGAATTCGCACCGCAAGACCGTTCGCTCGACCCGCAATTTGTTTTGGTACAATCAGACCAAACAGGAATACAATCACCAACGTAATAGCAATCGCGACAATACTGAGCATTTCTCTTGAGTTCACAAGATCCTGTATTTCCTTACCGTCTTGCTTAGCATGAAGACCAACGACTTCACCCGCTTTGTCTAAAATGCCTCTGAGATCTGAGAATTTTTTGTCAGATGATGCAAGCTCATCTGTAACGTCTATACCTGATTGACTGCTTTTCAAAAGCGCAGCACTTTGTGATCGCCATTCAGAAAACAACGAATCAAAGTTTTGGAAATCTTTGTACAATTCTGGATATTCTTCAACGTGCTCTCGATAAAAATTAAATCGATCAATTACTTGCTGAGCATTCTCATCAAAGTCTGTAAACAGTTCGTCAAAAGAGCCTTTTTTTTCTATTAGTTGCTCCATTGCAAGTCGTGCTTGGTAAAAATCACGGTCTGCATTTAATACGACTGTAACCGCTTCAAAGTAGTTTTCAGCTTGGCGACTCATTGCTGATTTTTGAGTCTCAATTAAAGAAGTCATCACAGCAAACGTTCCGACCAGAATAACAGCAAGCAATAATATGGGCGCGGTTATTTTTGTTCTTATCGACTGTAAGCGCATAGCCATTACCTTCATCAGTTGTTAGTTACAATTGCAGTTTAAATAAGTGAAAATTTGCTCACAATAGGCACTAACATATCCCTACATGAGTCATCATTATTGCTTACAAAACTCAACACCTTTACCTACATCTACCAACATCACTTTCCTACAATATTCGTAGGAAAAAACCTACAAAAAAACAAGATACCCCTGTGTAATATAAGGACTTTTATCGATCTAAGCTAAAAAAACAAACACAGTTACATAACAAATCGTTCATAATTTCGATTACAAATATTCACCTAGCTCATACCATATGATTTACTGTATCAAGACTATTGATTGATTTTATAGGGGAAAGAGATGAACATTGTTAATGCTCGATTGAGAAAAAAGGACGCTCTATACACTGTCAGAATAAGCAACGGGGTGTTCACCGCAATTGAAAAGCAAGTCGGAGCTGCTACTGCTAACCCCTCTGATATCAACGCTGACGGCAATCTTCTATGCGCTCCATTTGTCGAGCCTCATATCCACTTGGACGCCGCGCTCACCGCTGGTGAACCTGAATGGAACCGAAGCGGAACACTATTCGAAGGCATCGAACGCTGGTCACAGCGTAAACCTATGCTCAACGAAACAGATATTAGAGAACGCGTAACCGAAACTCTTGAGCTTCTAATTGAGCAAGGTGTCCAACACATTAGGACACACGTTGACACAACAGACCCATCACTTGTCGCTCTCAAAACCCTATGCGCCATGCGAGATGAGCTAAAAGAGACATTAGACATTCAAGTTGTTGCGTTTCCCCAAGAAGGGATTCCGTCTTTTTTGAACGGTAAAAAGCTCATGGAAGAAGCGATGGAAATTGGCGCGGATGTGGTGGGCGGCATCCCACACTTTGAATACACTCGCGAGCTTGGTGAGCAATCTGTCAAATATTTGGTTCAATTGGCACTCAAATACGACAGGCTCATCGACGTTCACTGTGACGAAATTGACGACCCTAATTCACGCTTTCTTGAGTTTCTGGCATACGAGGCACTCAATCATGGCATTGGTGACAGAGTGACCGCCAGCCATACCACGGCCATGCATTCCTACGACAACGCCTACTGCTCTAAACTGTTTAGACTGTTGAAACATTCAGGGATTAATTTTATCTCATGCCCGACGGAAAGCATTCATCTTCAAGGGCGCTTTGATACCTACCCTAAACGTCGCGGCGTAACACGCGTTAAAGAACTCAATGAAGCGGGACTGAACGTGAGTTTTGCTCAAGATTCCATCTTTGATCCGTGGTATTCACTTGGCAATGGAAAATTACTCAGAACGCTGGATTCAGGTCTGCATATCTGCCAGATGATGGGATATGATGATTTTGTCAGTGCATTGGATTTTATTTCAGACAACAGCGCTAAAACACTAAAACTGGAAAAGTACGGAATAAAAGTAGGAAACCCTGCAAACGCTATTTTATTGAGCGGGTTCGACGACTACAGCGTATTGAGAAATCAGGGTGATGTGCTTTTAAACATCAGAAAAGGTAAGATCCTTATGCAAAAGCAGCCGGCCAAGCTTCTAAGCAAAGTGTCACTGTCAAATAGCAAGAGTGGATAAAAGCCATTACACAACGCTGGTATCAGCGCTAACACATTAAGCCATATCTATGAAAGACAGCGAGAAACTTGCACTGCTCAAAGAACTGAATGAATCAAAAACAACACGTAAATCAGACGAGGCAATTGCGTTTTTTGATCTGAATTATAAGCCCGCGTTTGAGAAATTAGAGGCTGTGAAAAAGACGGTTTCTCTTCTCGTGTTGGGCATTGCACTTCTTCTTGGGCTGTCGATCGCTCCCAGTACCTTTGATCTAAGTAATGGCAATAAAATCAATGTTTTTTGGCTTTTATTGCTCTTATTAGGTGCCAACACATTTAGCATGGCGTTATGGTTTATTACGAGCCTAATGCGACCGTCAACAAATAACCATTGGCATCGTTGCATCCAGTCGATCATCCAACTCTGCTCTCACCTTATTAGAGTAGAACGAAACACTGTTATAGCCTACCAAAGACTGCATCTGTCAAACCAAAATGGCAAATGGATAACAAGCGCAATTATGCACTCTGCTTGGCTATGCTACCTAACAGGTGGTTTGGCGAGCATCACTGTCTTTTTGATCACTCACGAGGTTCATTTTGTCTGGGAAACAACCCTTCTTAGTCATGCTGATTTCCAATCATTTACACAGCTACTGAGTACCTTACCTAACCTATTAGGTTTATCCGTTCCTAATGGGCTTGAGGTGCAACTTAGTGTCATTTCTAACCCCGAAAGATTACCCGCACTTCAACAAAAATGGGCGTACCTAATTCTGTTTAGTCTCGTTTTATATGGCGTTGTTCCTAGACTATTTTTGGCGATTTTATTTGGCATTAAATACAAACTATCAATTTCTCAGACAATAAGGCGTTCATTAAAAGAAGACCACATTGCGCAAAGAGAGCAACATCAAACCGTTGTTCTTGATCCAGACCCTAATCAAAATACTAACGCCTCACCTGCTCGTTTTAACATAAAACAAGCCTTACCCTCTGATTTTAAACCGCCTCTTTTTGGTTTCGAGTGGGCTAGCAGCGAGGTAAATGGTATCGCTTTGCAACGCATTAACAACCGCAACGATCAAAAACACTTCATCGAAAATTGCTCCTCCTATGATGCCTTTACTTTGTTGGTTAATGGCGAGCTTTGCCCTGACAGAGGGTCATACCGATTTTTAATGCAAGTAGCGCAAAACAGCAGGCATTTTAAACTGCTCATTTTCGGAGAAACATTCAAAGATCAATGGGTTCATAGCGCCCACAGCGCTGCAATAGATTTCGACAAGCTCTTGTACTGTAACCTTAATAAGGACGATCAAAGTGCCGATTAATCTACTCATTGTAGGCCATGCAAATACAGGCAAAACGTCCCTAATTCGAACGCTCATTAGAGATAAAGGCTTTGGGCAAGTGGGCAATACAGCGGGGACAACTCGCCACGTCGAAGCGGTTGATATAAAAGTAGACAATCACTCGGTTCTACGGCTCATCGATACACCGGGATTTGAAGATTCTATAGGTCTTTGGGATGTACGATGCCAACCGGAATGCGCCACGCTAACCAATGCTCAATGGATTGAGGACTTTCCCAATACGCTGTTATCAAAAAGAGAGTTCGAACAAGAAGGAAAGATCCTTAAACAACTGGCTCATGCAGACATAATTCTCTACGTCATTGATGCTCGACAAGCGCCAATGGGGAAATACTTAGACGAACTGAGTATTCTTGCCTGTGCGAGCAAACCCATTGTTCCAATTTTAAACTTCAGCCAGCCAGAGACTGAACAACAACGACAATGGCAATCTATTCTCGCTGAGCGTCACCATCACACATTTGTAAAGTACGATACCGTGGCGTTCTTTTTTGAAGATGAAAAACGTTTATATCAAACCCTTCAGAGCTTAGCGCCTTCCCAGTATGATTCCCTTCAAGTATTGCTCGACACACGATATGAAGCAGCGCAACAACGACGTGTCGAAGCCATAAAATACGTCGCTGAGATGCTTTTCTCCTGCGCATCGATGCGTATTGAAAGCGATACTTATCCGCCACAAAAGAATATTCAGGAAGCATTCGAACACGCTATTCGGTCCATTGAACAAAGTACCATTATGCGTTTACTTGCCTTATACGAGTTTCAAAAAGACGATACAAAGATCCACTCTCTTCCTATCGAAAATAACCGTTGGCAACAAGATTTATTTTCTCCAGAAAGCTTAACAGAATGGGGTATTCAAGCAGGTGCCACAGCCATGACAGGGGCTGCAATTGGAGCGAGTATCGACATACTCAGTGCAGGGTTATCACTGGGAACAGCAACCACCCTAGGTGCGTTACTGGGCGCTAGCTGGGAAACAGGAAAACACTATAAAGAAACGCTAAAAAGCAAAGTCATGAAAAAGCATCTGCTCTGCCTTGAAGATGCAACATTGACCCTACTCACCTTACGAGCCATTTCCTTAATTAAACATTTACATCAACGTGGCCATGCAACGCTGGAAGCGTACAAATTAGATGAAGGCGTAAACAGCGATATAAAATCACTCGGTTCCCAGTTTTCAAATGAGTGGAAAATCATTCGCCAACGACCCGAGTCCAATGACGTTAATTCAGCAAAAAACCAAAAAATTATTACAGGCCTAAAATCCAAATTAAATACTTATATCGTTTAATACCGTGAGACCTTTGCACGAAGTCACGAGCAAAGGTCTCAAAAAATATAGGTAGTTATCGGGAACGGCTTTCTTCTTTTGCCTGATGCATTAACGCTTCGCAACGAGCAGTTAACTCTGCCACATCATGATCAGTAAGGCCTTTGGTGCTAATCGGCTCTAGTACCTTCACAGTGACCCCACCATTGTGCCATCGATTCAACTTTACTTGTCCGTGTGTATCACTGCAAACCACCGGTATAATCGGTACACCCGCTTGGATCGCCGCGTGGAACGCGCCACGTTTAAAGGGTAACCAGCCTCGTCCTCGACTTCTCGTCCCTTCCGGAAACATCCAAATAGACAGCCCTGTTTGCCGCATTTTTAATACGATATCGGTAATGCGCGCGATGGCTTTGTTTCTATCATGCCGCTTAATTAAAAAGTTTCCACTCGCCCAATATAACGTGCCAAAAAAAGGGATCCACTTTAATGTCGATTTCCCAACAGTCACAACATTGCGCGGCACGACATGAGCGACTGTAAAAAGGTCATAATTATTTTGATGATTCGCAACATACACAGCTTGCTCAACGTCATTTGCTTTCGGGTGTACAACCGACGTCACGGTGAAGCCAAACAATCGAGATGCGTACGCAAAAGCTCTCCCTAAATAATAGACTCTATCTCTTGCCCGTTTCGGTATCGGCGCTAAAAAAGCACACATAACTAGGCCGCCTAACGACACCAAAATAATGAGAACGACCAGAATAACCAGACGAACAATAGCCAGCATTACACATTAACTTTTGTCGAATTAAAAGAATGTCGCCAAGTAATATAATCGTCTGGAGAAAGCGGTTTAGCGAAGTAATACCCTTGAATTTTATCGCAACCTAGCGACTTCAATATGTCTACGCCTTCCAGATTTTCAGCGCCTTCAGCGGTGACTTTAAAACCAAGGCTATGTGACAACTCGATCGTAGCCCGCACAATGTATTTATCATTTTCACTGCTGTCTAAGTATTGCACGAAGGCTCGGTCTATTTTCACCTCATTCACAGGCAAATCTCTTAGGTAAGACAAAGACGATTGCCCCGTACCAAAATCATCAATCGCCAAGTGAAATTGCTTTTCCTGAAGCTTTTGCAAGACCGATACAACCTTGTCGGCGTCAGACATTACCGCACTTTCTGTCACTTCCAAAGAGATAGCCGAGACAGGCAAACGCTTTTCATTTAGCTTATTACTTAGCCAATCAGGCAAAGCTTCATTTACAAGATCCAATGCCGATAGATTAACCGCTACGGTCACTTTATCCCCAGCATCCCACCACGATGCGACCTGATCAATGACTTGATCCAATACCCAAAACGTAAGCTGCTGAACGTTACCTGTTTGCTCCAATAAACCAATAAACTCATCGGGAGGAACAAAACCTAACTCAGGATGAACCCAGCGAACAAGTGCTTCCGCCTCAGAACAGCGGCTCTCTTGTATCGCAATTTTCGGCTGATACACCATGAACAATTGACCCGCTTGAAGCGAATTATCAATATCATTAATAATGGTTAGGTTTCTTTGATTTATTTCATCTAAACCTTGCTGATAAAACGCAACACCAAGCTCACGCTCTTTGGCGCGACTGCTCGTTATATCAATACGGCGCATTGCATCATTTGCGGTGGTGATCTGCTCTGATAAAGGCAACACACCGATCGTGACTTTTAAACGGATTCGTTGGTTAATGCCCTTTTCAATTTCATGTTGAACAATCTCCTTCAGCTGAAGGCAATCTTCTTCTTGATGATGTTGCGACAGGATAACCGTAAACTCATCCCCTCCGGTGCGCGCCACATATTCAACATCAGGGCTGATGTTAGAAAGAATCGAACCAGTCTTTTTCAGCACTTCATTGCCCGCATCAAAACCCATCATGCTGTTTATGTCTTTGAAGCGTCTAATATTGATACGAAGCAACGCGCCAAAATTTCGAGGCAGTTGATTGGTTAATTCACGCTCCAGTGCCGATCGATTATATAAGCCCGTCAAAATATCATGAGAGCTTCTAAAAATAATCTCTTCTTCACGATTAAGAATCGCCTTTTCCATCGTATGCATGGTATTGGCCAATACGCCAAACTCGCCGACTACTTTGGGGATATGTTCTGTTTTACCCAACCCGATGGCTTGAGCATAACCAACCAGTTTTTGTATTGGCTTGGACAAGGAGCGCGCCATAACCAATGCAACCAGCGCAGCCAACATCAAAGTAAGTGCAAATATAAGAGTGAGATTGCTTCTGGCTTCTTCGTACCCTTTCAACCAAGGCGCATACGGCAAATGAACGATTCCCCATTCTCCGCCGACTTCATCCAACTTAACAGCGGACGAAAGATACGCTTCATTATCGGTAAGCTTGGGCGTTTCTATATAGTTTTTAAGCATAGAAGGTGTCACCACCCAACTCAGATCTTCAGCCGGAAGACTTGAAACAGTATGCTTTATTTTTGAAGATTGTTCGCTGACGAAACTTACGTCTAACTGGGTAATGCTGGCAATGTGCTTGGCAAAAACCTCATCGAGTTCAAAGGACATTCCAACCCAAGCGATAAGGTTGGGAGCACGAACAGGCACCAAAACTAGCTGAGAAACATAACCGTCCACCCCCACCAAATTGTTAATCGATCTCAGGCCTTGTTTCCTTGCTTCAAGCACTCTTTCTGTTACAAAGCTGACATCTTGAATTTCCTGAGTGGAGGCAATTAACTGGCCATTTGGCGAAAACAGCATTGCACTGTCGGAAGATATTCTCGCGCCGTGGTTTTCCAGTACCGATTTAATGGTGCCAATATCTTGAGTTGCAACAGCACGCTTAAAGCCAAAATCAGACGCCAGTATACTGACGCCAGTTGTAAGCTGCTTGGCTCTGTCGCTTAATTGAAGCTTTAATACATTAACAGCGACATCAATGGCATGGACACCTTGACGGTAATTGTCGGCTTTTAATGAGTTGAGTACGGCAACTGCCGTTCCAACTTGAACGACCGCAAGAAGCCCCACAATAAACAATACGAGTCGAGCACGAAAACTCCTAAACACAAAAGCTCCTTCAAAGAATGCGGCGAACAGGATTAATTCTTCTAATTAAATACTATTCACAGAAAAAAAACACGATTTAATCTGTCTCTACATAATAGACCTAATTGCATACATTAAATTCAAAATTAACATTTGTTTTGAAATTTAACATTTGTTAATTTTGAGTCTCTTCATGGATAGAGAAGTAAGAAATATGACTGAGCTAGAAGCAAAAGTACTTGAGGCAATCAGACAAACACCTCTCGCCTCTCAGCAAACCCTTGCGGATCGAATCGGAATGAGTCGAGAGTCGCTGGCTGGGCATATTATGAGATTAACCCGACGAGGGTATATTCTCGGCAAAGGCTACGTTCTTGCCAGTCACCATCCATTCGTCGTTATAGGCGGCGTCAACGTTGATATCCATGGTCGTCCATACAACGCCTTAAAGCCTTCTGATTCCAACCCAGGAAACATTTACCAAAGCCCTGGGGGCGTGGGTAGAAACATCGCTGAGAACCTCGCGCGACTTGGTGAAAACGTCCATCTGATTGCTCTAATCGGAGAAGATAAAAACGGCGAATGGATCAACGTGTGTACGCAAAATTCGGGAGTAAAGACGCAAGACTTGCTGCGTCATGAAAGCTTGCCCACCAGCACTTATCTTGCCATCAACAACGAGTCGGGTGAATTGAATACAGCAATCGCCGATATGCGCATTGTCGATCATCTCACACCAGAACGATTGCAAACTAAAATTCCGTTGTTGCAATCAGCGGGAACAATCATTGTAGACGCAAATTTATGTCAGGAAACCATTCAATGGCTGTCTACTTTGAACGTAAAAGCAGACTGGTGCGCGGATGCAGTTTCGGCAACGAAGGCGAAAAAATTACGTCCTCTGCTTGCAAAACTCTCGGTTTTAAAAGTAAACCAAGAAGAAGCTCGAATGTTATTGGATTCTAAGGAAGTCGAGCCTAACGCGCTTGCACAGCAACTCCTCAAGAAAGGCGTCCAACAAGTATTACTCAGCTTAGGCAACGAAGGCGTGCTTTATATGTCACAAGACACTTGTCTTAAACAAGCATGCTATCCCTGCACTCCCACCAGCGACAGCGGCGCTGGCGATGCGTTGATTTCCGGTTTTTTGCATGCTCAGGAACAAGGCTACGCACTCAAAGAAAGCCTCAAATTTGCGGCTGGATGTGCCGCGCTCACTCTAGAATGCCCTAACGCAAATCACCCAAATTTAACCAACGAACACGTTAATCAATGGATCGAATCACTATGAATCAGTATTTAGACATTCACCCAGAAGTGGCGGATGCAATTGCATCCGGCAAGCCCGTTGTCGCACTTGAAAGCACCATCATTTCCCACGGTATGCCTTGGCCAGAAAATGCCGAAACGGCGAAAAAAGTGGAGCAAGTGATCCGAGATAACGGTGCTATTCCAGCCACGATCGCCATTATTGATGGTCGCCTAAAGGCAGGGCTCAATGACGCTGAAATTGAGACATTAGCAAAAGCTGGGGTGTCCGTGACAAAATGTTCTCGTAGAGACCTCCCTTACGTGGTTGCTAAAAAACAGCATGGTGCGACCACCGTTGCCGCAACAATGATCATTGCGGCTATGGCAGGCATTAAAGTCTTTGCCACTGGCGGCATTGGCGGAGTACACCGAGGAGCCCAACAAACCTTTGATATCTCTGCCGATTTGCAAGAACTCGCCAAGACAAACGTGGCCGTCGTATGTGCCGGTGCTAAATCGATTCTAGACCTGCCCTTAACTCGAGAATACCTAGAAACAAATGGCGTACCTGTACTTGGTTATAATACCGATGCGCTGCCCGCTTTTTATACGCGCGAAAGTGACGAGTCCGTTGATTACAACCTAACATCGGCAAAAGACATTGCGGATTTCTTAAGCGTAAAGTGGGACATGGATCTCAGTGGTGGCGCGGTCATCGCGAATCCGATTCCGACAGAGTTTGCGATGGATAAAGCGACCATTGATCAAGCAATAGAGCAGGCACTATTGGAACTCGACGAACAAGGCATCAGTGGTAAAGAATCGACGCCTTTCTTATTGGCGAGAGTAGCAGAATTGACAGGCGGAAACAGTTTAGCGAGCAACATTCAATTGGTGTTCAATAACGCCCAACTCGCCGCAAAAATAGCAAAAAAACTAACGGCGCAATAAAGGCAACTCGCTGATAAAACCAACGCAGCCTACACACCCACTTTTAGTTAAAGTGTTTCGTTAGTAGGCTGTGGTCAGTTATCCCAATAGTTAGACAACCAGTAATCAATCTGATCGTCGTCCAAAAAGCTCCATGCAATAAAGCGGCTTACTTTCTGGCCTTGTGCCATTTCAACTTCTTTGACTTGCTTTGCATTTACTTTCTTTAACAAGGTTCTCAAGGCAGGCAGATTAGATTGCCTCGATACAAGCGATGTAAACCAAAAACATTGATCTTGAACCGCCACACTCTCTGTAATCATGCGAGAAATAAAACCGGACTCTCCACCATCGCACCAAAGCTCAGCGGCTTGTCCGCCAAAATTCAACGCGTTAGGGTTCTTTACAGAATGCTGGGGCTTAGATTCCTGAAGACGCTTCCCCGTATTGAGGCCACGCCTTTTACGCGCGTTTTCTTTCTCCATGCTTTCTTCATTTGTATGGAAAGGCGGGTTGCATAACGTCACATCAAAGCGTTCATCCGCGCCCCACACATTTTTAAAAACATGCATTTCATCCGGTTGATGCCGAATTTTAATGGCTTTTTTAAGGGTGCCGTTCGCTTTGACAATTTCGCTCGCCGCCATTACCGCAACACTGTTAGCGTCCGCGCCGACAAACTGCCAGCCGTATTCTTTACAGCCAATAATGGGATACACACAATTCGCCCCCACACCCACATCAAGCGCCTTAACACGCTTCCCTCGCGGGATGGTGCCATTGTTACTTTGAGCTAATAAATCCGCTAAGTGATGAATATAGTCGGCTCTGCCCGGTATCGGCGGGCACAGAAAGCCTTTAGGAATATCCCAGAAGTTAATGCCATAGAAATGATTCAAGAGCGCGCTGTTAAGCGCTCGGACAGCATCAGGATCGGAAAAATTGATCGTCTCTGATCCGTACTGATTGGTATGTACGTACTGAGCCAGCTCCGGAAAAGAATCCACTAACAAAGTAAAATCATATCGAGCGCGATGAGGGTTTCTGGGGTGAAGGCCCAATGTATTCGCCTCGCGATTTTTCTTTGATGTGTGCTTTGATTTCAATGTTATTCCTGATGCCAGCGTCTAAAGAACACAGTATACATCAGCTTTAGGTGGCTGCGAATATTTAGACGAAGCAAGTCACCATCATAGTTTTGTTTTGTGTCTAACCAAAAGGACAATTAAGCAATTGCTATAAGAAAGGGTTAGTAGCATGATGAAGGCCTTCACCGTGATCGATTTTTGACAGTTGGGAGGTCAACAACATGCCAGACGCTAAAAGAATGTTCTTTTTAGGTCTCGTTTTCAGTGCAATTACCGTTTTTTTCTGGGGTATGCTCCCCATTGCACTCAAACTGTCAACCGGCTTCTCAGATGCGATCACATTAACGTGGGTACGATTCTTATTTGCTGCCGTCGTCATACTTGTTTGGCAATGGCGACAGCGCAGGCTCTCTGAATTCACACGCTTAACACGTTCTGAATGGTTTCGATTGCTGGCAGCTGGCACTCTTCTAATCACCAACTACACGACGTTTGTTGTGAGTCTTGATTATATGCATCCGGGGGCCGCTCAACTGAGTTTTCAACTTGCCCCGCTGTTTTTAGCATTAGGTGGCTTTCTCTTCTTGAAAGAAAGAATATATTGGCAACAGTGGGCTTGCTTTGCTTTTATTCTCATCGGCATGGCCATTTTCTTTCATCCTGTCGTTGAGCAAAGCTTTAGCGGCAACAGCGCGCTCTCTGGGTCAATGGGCGTAGGATTTATCATTGTTCAGGCGTCATCAATGGCTTGGACGTCTTACGCGTTGATACAGAAATCATTGTTTAAAAAACTATCGTCTTCCAACATTTTGCTCGCCATTTATATCTATGCGAGCATTGTTATGTTGCCATTCGCGACGCCGAGTCATTTACAGACTCTATCCACTCAAGACACTTTAATCGTCGCCTTCTGCTGTTTAAACACGTTAATCGCTTACGGCGCTTTCTCTCAAGCAATGCGTTATTGGCAAACTGTGCAAGTAAGTGCCGCAGTAGCGTTAACGCCGATCGCGGCTTTTATTCTCACTGAAATATGCGTGTCCATTGGACTCTGGAAAGGCATCATCCGTTCCGCGAATGCGGACTTATTAAGTCTGATAGGAATTGGGCTGGTGGTCTGTTCCGCTATTTTAGTGCAATTTATTTCGGCGAACTTAGCGAATAAAGCTCTGAAGAAAAATCAGCAGACTGAACCCGAGCTCACTGCCTCGTAATACTTTTAAAGAAAAAATACATTCGATAGAAGGCAAATACTCATTAATCACCCTACACTAACGGTAAACACTGTGACGGAGGGTGAGGTATGAAAACCGGATCGTTGTTAGTACGAGATGTAATGTCCCGCGATACTTTCTTTGTTCATCCAGAAACCAGCATTGCCGACTGTGTAAAGGGATTGGCTAAACGTAAATTACCTGGAGCGCCAGTCGCGGATTCAAACGGCCATTTAATTGGCTTTGTGTCAGAGCAAGATATTCTGCCCGCACTGATGCAAAGTGCATATTACAGCGAAGAACCAAGAAAAGTCGAAACCGTAATGCAAACTAATCCATTGAGCGTGAAACCAAACGATCACATAATGGAAATTGCAAAAATGATGTCAGAGCCAAAACCCAAGGTATACCCCGTCGTTGAAGGCGAAGAGATCATTGGCATTATCACGCGACGACACGTAACTCAGGCGTTGTTAGAAGACATAGAATTGGCAGTACCTGTCTAACAGACCTTCTAAAACGACAAGAAAAATGGGTAAAGTGATAACCCAGTAATAAGCACAATTGCTGCGATGGTAAACAGCATTTCTACTGGATTGTGACGCGCGTGTTGAAACACACCGACAATCCAATCTCGCCTGCTAATAGGCACGGCAGCTTTGGCTCTTAAGATCTGATCTTCGACAATAAGCTGTCTTGCTGTTATCGCTTGCTCATTATCTTTAACCCAAATACCTGCCAAAGACACTTGCCATCGACCTGCGCTGGTTTCATAAAATGCAATGTCATTGTCGCTAAGCAACTGACGTATGTCATCCGCCTCTTCTTCAGGTACGTTCTTGAGGCGAAATACCAACTTTGCCATTGTAGTCACTCTTATAAAATGTCGGATGCGAGAATAGGCAAGAGTTCGCCAAATTTCAATTTTTTATTTATTCAGATATAAAGGTGAGAAGGCCCAGTCTTTTGGTATTCGCATACCCATCAAGCTTTTTCAGCGGATACCGTTTGCGGTTTTTCACTTCGAAACATCATGGATTTATTCATCACCGCTTTAACAAACTCTCGCTCAGGCAATGCACGATTATAGTGATAACCTTGGATGTAACGCACTCCTAACGCATTGAGAATATTCAACTGTTCTTGCGATTCCACCCCTTCTGCAATCAACTTCAGCTCCCGTTCATGAGTTAAAGATAATGCCTGTTTGATGATGTCACTGTTGGATTTTTCGTTCTGAGTGATGCGAGACACAAACCTGCGATCAAGCTTTAACGCATCCATAGGAGTCGATTTTAAAATGCGTGTATCAGAATAACCAAAACCGAAATCGTCTACCGAGATTGCAATACCAAATAAACGCACGGTATTAATAACCTGAATGGTCGATTTACATTCCGCATTTGACTGCAAATACAGTCCGTGTGTTTCAATCCCCATTCGCCCTTCAAGCTCAGGATAGAGATCACAAACATCCCTTAGACCCTCAATAAAACGATCGTCATTAAGAGTCTCTAAGTCTAAGTTAACAAAAATAGGAATAGAGTCTAAAACGCCTTTATGGTCTCGATACGTCCTGCCTACTCGGCGTATTATCATACTGGTCAAATCAAGCATTAGACCGTATTTCGCTGCTACCGATACAATACGTGTCGGTTCGACCTTTCCAAATCGCTCAGATTGCCACCGCAGTAACGCCTCCCCCGCATACACTTGATGTGTTTTTGTGTCGACTATCGGCTGGAAATAAACATCGATATCACGATTCGCGATCGCTCTTCGAACGCTGTTATCAAACGAAACAGTACGCGTCGCTTGAACTTTAAAGCCGGTCAATATCATCCAAGAAAACAACGCCACGACAAACAACGCAAGAGGGAAATGGGAGAGCAAAGTCGTTATATAAACGCGATCTTTCACCGCCAAGGTTATAACAATGTTGACAGAACGGATGACCGATTCATACGGTTTGATTAGCGTGCTTCCTAGCAGCACATTATGTTGCCCTAGCACTTCAAGCCCAACAGCAATGCGATAGTTAAAATTGTCGCCTAGCGTGCTTATTACGCCGTCTTCTAAAATACTTGGCGGTGCTAAGCCATTGGCTCCCATACCTCGTTCAGGGTCATATAAAAAAGCGAACAACGCTCGCTCTTTAATGGATTTAGACAAAGCAATGGACAACAAACGATGATTGTCCGCGCTTTCAATGTGATTTCGTATTGAGCGAAATATCGGAAAGTCACTGACTCCGTAGTCCGTGCAAACAACTCGGTAGTCACTGTTAAACAGCCCAAACTCGGACAGGTGAGGCGAATAAAATGAAGCACGTCTCAATGCCTGTATTGTATTTTGATCGCATTTGTAAGACGGAAGCTCGAGTACCTGCTCCATTTCATTAAATATACGATCAATTTTAGATTGAAGTAACGATGTTACCTCACGCCCCGTGTCCTGCACGTCGCGCTGTAAATCATAATAAATATAGAAAGGGTATACGATCACTAAGAAAAGCAAAGAGGTGGCGACCAATACGCGCTTTATTCTTTTTGGAACTAAAGCATTCCGTGCCATTGAATCCATTTATTATGATCCATCAAATGAGTCTAAAAGCCCTATGATCTACGCTTTTCAAAGTGCTAGCAAGTATAAAGATACAATCAATGAGTAGCGGCTTTTCAGTGCTTAATAATGGTCAATATGATGAAACCAACATCGACCCCAAATTTTGACATTACAGACTCATTTATCACGACATTATCATCGACAAGGTACATTTTATCATCGACAGTGACATTAATGATGTCTCCGTCGTAAGGCACCTGTAACTCGTATTTCATAAATAACGCATTACCGACGAGCTTGGCTTCTGTGCTGCCATTTACATCGTTTGCAGTAGCTGTGTAAGTACCTTGATCATTTGGTGCTAGTATCCAAGTACGCTCTTGTGTTTCACCATCATCAAATAAAAATGTTTCTTGTAACGTACCAACCCCGCCTTTCCAAGACCCCAACAATTGCGCATTGAAGTAGCGAATTACCTCACCACTTCGATTTTTTAGTACGCCATGAGCACTCAGCTCGCCACTGAAAAATTCATTGAGAACCAGTTCAGGCTTATTGTCTTTATACAGCTCAATATTAGGAGCACTACAAGCACTTAAGAACCATAAACTTAACGCAATAAACAGGGTTTTCATAAAACACTCCTATGGCAAGTTCTCATCATTCAAAGTATGTGTACCGAATGTCGACTGTTTGATATTTGCCTTTCTTATCGGCAATGTTCCCGCGACCAACAAAGCGCATCAGCTGTTTGTTAGTCGCATCATACGTCAGCAGCAGTGGATCGATGAGTAAGGACAACCACCATGCATTCGGCTTAACAACAAAGCACACAAATGAAGGCTCCTGCGCTGCGAGGCACGTTTTTCGTTGTATCTTGAATTCGACTGTGGTGTGACGACTGGGCACAAGATACATGACACTGCGCGCAGAATGAGCAGTAAGATCCGCCCAATTTTGACGAATATAGCGATCAAATCCGGCATCGATCACCAACTGGTTAGATGGATTAAAAACGGTTTCTTTAGGCTTTTCTTTGGAATTCGCCTTATAACTTAAGACTATTTTATCCTTAAGCTTTACGCTGATTTTTTCGCCCTGTCGTTGATTCAATTGCTCTAAATCTGGCGCGATTAAAGACTGGGAATAATCCAGTCGCTTAAGCGTAAACAAGCTTCCGTCCGGTTCAAAGTACCGAACTTCATGAATCATAGGCGAAGAAAAAAAGTGACGTTCGGTATACAGCAATGCTTTCGTTTTGGGATCAAAAGCCAGCCCTTGTGCTTCCAGAGCGTGAACCTTCATCGATACCATACTCGACACCAAACAACACACCCCAACCAACATGAGGAGAGCGTTAGGCAATAAAGTCGATACATTCGGCAAAACGTGTTTCATTGTTTTATACCTTTATGAACAGAAACGGGGATCAAGTGAAGCTTTTGACTCAACAAAAATCCCAACGGAAGAATCACAGCCCATCCTATAGCGATCATCAGAACCGACAATTCAAACGGCGCACCTATCTCGACATCAGACAATGCTGCCCCACCGATATAGCTTAGAACAGGGCTAACGAAACCCAAAAAGGTAGCAAGAAGATACCGCCCAGCAACAAAACGGAGACAGTGGCTCAACATGGTCGCGACACTAACCCACAGACACAGTAGCCACAAAGGAGGAAGCACGCCAAACAGCAACGAATCGTTCGGAAACACCAAAACCCCTAAATGAATCAACAAGCCATCCCACAGACAACCTATCACTAAGAATACAATCATGAGAACAAATTCGGCGTTGCTGGTTTGAAGATACCGACGGTGAAAAAACAGGTACAGAAAAGTACAGAGCAAGGCAGCCCAATCCCCCAGAAGCACACAAGCAAACCAGAGAAGCTGAAAACCAACCGCATTCGCAATGTTCTTCATGCGACTTTCACCTTTACACTGCGACATGGCGGTTTAAATGAGCGTTTTAAACAAGAGGGTTACACTAGAGAGTAAACGCTCACTTTAACGGCCGCTTCGGCAGATATCGTTATAATTTGAACCGATAATCGGGTTTGGCAAAAACAAACTGCCCTGTACTGATTGCGCGCTCTCGGAAGCCGCCCTCGCAGTAAACGAGGTAGTAATCCCACATGCGAATGAATACGTCGTCAAACCCCATTTGAATAATTTGATGCCGCTTTTCATGAAACGCCTCACGCCACTTCGCCAAGGTAATCGCGTAGTGCTCTGTGATGTCCTCAATCGCGACAATCTGCATATTTGTTTTCAGAGCTATTTTTTCGGCGATGACTTTGTTGGAGGGTAAACACCCACCCGGAAAGATATAACGCTGAATAAAATCCACCGAGTTGCGGGCAAATTCATATCGTTGATCCGCAATCGTAATTGCCTGAATCACCATAAGACCAGCGTCTTTAATGAGGCTACTGCATTTTTCGAAATAACTGTCGTAATATTCATGCCCGACGGCCTCGATCATTTCAATCGAAACCAATTTGTCATACTGTCCTGTGAGATCTCGATAATCCTCAAGTAACAAAGTAATGCGATCACTCAAACCAAGAGACTCTACTTTTTCTCTGGCGTATTCGAACTGCTCTTTTGAGATCGTCGTTGTCGTCACTTTGCAACCATAGTGCTGCGCCGCATGGATCGCCATCCCACCCCACCCTGTGCCAATTTCAAGCAGGTGATCTTGTGGTGTTAATTCCAATTTTTGACAAATACGATCGAGTTTGTGGACAGAGGCATCATGTAAATTTGCGTTTTTGTCAGGAAACACCGCCGCAGAATACATCATGGTTGGGTCGAGAAACTGTGAGAAGAAATCGTTGCCTAAATCATAATGCGCAGAGATGTTCTTTTTGGAGCCAGCTTTGGTATTTGCATTCAGTTTGTGGACTAGTTTTGCGCCGATGCGCGACCAAAGTGGGCGTTCACTGTCGAGTTGATTGATTGTTGCTAAGTTGGCTACCATTAAACGGATCACCGCAAGCAGGTCCGGTGTTGTCCAATAGCCTTTCATGTAGCCTTCCGCTCCGCCGATACTGGCGTTTAAGAAAACTTCTCTATATGCCTGCGGGTCCAACACCGTAATGTGAGCGTGATAATCTGTGTCTGTGGCTTTTTGTCCGTATTCTTTAATCTCACCATTGTCCTCAACAACAAGATGACCAACAGTTAATCGGTTCATCAAGGCTTTGACAGCACGTAAAGCGAACGTATCGAACCAACTTGATTTAGCTTTGATGGTTTTGGTGTTCGTGGTTTCAACTGTATTCATATACTACCTCTCATTTAAATCGGGCACTTTATCTTCCTGATTTTTTTGAATCACGACGTGCTTAGGGTGCGGTTGAATGGGCACTCGTTTCAGAAATAGGATTAACGCCTGCCAATAAATGCCAAAAGCCACTTTGGCGGTCATCCATGGAAAGCGCCATAAAATGCTTCTCAGGCTCGTTGATGTAATCTCTTCTCTCTTAAGCGATAGCGTCGCATCAAAGACACGCTTATTAGATCCTACTACTCGGTTCTGCATATGAACTGCGACCTTGCTTTCTGGTGAGGTGCTGCGCCAATCATAAAAATGATTCATTGGGTGAAAAGGCGAAACATGCATGTCTTTTTGAAACGTAATACGTTGAGTACGCTTTGTTGGTTCACAATTGAGGACATATGCAACACGCTCAGCCCAAGGTGTATTAGTCACCTCCAGCAACATAGCTCGCAACTGATCATGTTGGTCATAGCAGTAATAAATTGAAATGGGATTAATGAGATACCCGAAATAGCGGCAGTTGGTCAGCAGTGTTACACGAGAAAGGGTTAAACCAGTGTGTTCATAAACCTCTCTCAAGACGGCTTGTTTTAACGGAACCTCTTTATCGCCAAAATAGTCCTCACGCTTAAATTGTGCCACGGCACGCTTGGTTGTTGACCACCACCGACTTTGTGAAAAAACGGATTCCGTTTCATCGAGGTCAATCAACATCATAAAAACCTGATAACTAAAACTGTGACCTTTAGGCGTATATCGACGGTGACGAACATGTCCGACGTAAATACCGCTGTTTAAATCGGTAAGCGCTAACTGAGGCTCAGAAGTTACTCCCATTTAACCCCCAACCCCTCGGCCACTCGTACACCGCTCCAACACCCATCTTCGTGGAATCCATTACGCCAGTATGCGCCGCAAAACCACGTATTGTTCACGCCATTTATGTCTGACCATCGCGATTGCGCTTCGATTCCAGCTAGTGTAAAAACCGGATGGGCATATCGATAACGCCCAAGCACTTTATTTGAATCAATCAAATCTCCTCGATTCAACGTCACCACACAGGTCGTATCCGGCATATCAAGATGCTGCAATATATTCATGTTGTAGCTCAGTGTCGGCGGGCGCTTTGGGTCATTCCCTAGCAAATAATTCCAACTTGACCATGCCTTCTTGCGTTTAGGCAGCAAACGAATGTCCGTGTGCAAAACCACCTCGTTTTCACGATACGGAATCGCACCCAATATGTTCTCTTCTTGCTCTGAAGCGTCTGCCAACAGCCTTAATGCCTGATCACTGTGACAAGCAAATACAACTTGATCAAAACGTTCACTTCCTTCAGTTTCAAAAAACAGCGTTGCGCCAGTGTCGTCTCGTTCAACTCGGCTAATTGTGGTTTCGAGCCGGATTTTTTCTTTAAAAGTCGACGTAAGCGGAGCTAAGTACGCGGCTGAGCCGCCTTCTATAACATGCCATTGAGGTCGATCTTTAACGCTGAGCAAGCCGTGATTTTTAAAGAAGCGGACAAAAAACAAGAGAGGAAATGACATCATTTCTTCCAGTGTCGACGACCAAATCGCCGCTCCCATAGGCATGAGATAATGGCTCGCCAGCTTCTGACCATACCCTTTCTCTTTAAGGTATTCGCGCAGTGTAATCCCTTCTTTTAGCTTTCCGGACTCTAAATCGGCGACTGCATCATTGTTAAACGCTAATATATCCTTCAACATCATTAGATAAGGAACATTAAGCAGGTTCCGTCTTTGTGCAAACAAGGTATCCAGATTGCTGCCGCCGTATTCAAGCCCCGTTTGCTCACAACTCACACTGAAGCTCATATCAGTCGGTTTCGATTGCACACCCAGTTCATTCATCAAACGGATAAAATTAGGATAGGTCCAATCATTAAAAACAATAAAACCCGTATCTATTTGCTGGGTGTTCCCGTTTACTGACACACTTTTAGTTGCCGTATGGCCACCAATCCGACGGTCGTTCTCAAACACATGTACATCATGATGACGATTCAATAAATACGCTGCGGTAAGCCCTGAAATACCACTACCAACGACTGCGATCTTCAAAAACTTGCTCCTAGATCAAAGATTTAATTCTAAAACTGCGTCTACTTGGTGCTGTGTGAGCCATTTGTATTTAATCTTAGCCAAGTTTTAGGAAATGCTCTGGCTAAATATAAAATAACGCTCAAACGCTTGGGGAAAGCGTATTCAAACGGTCGATTTTTCAACGCATTAAAAATACGGCTGGCTGCCGCTTCAGAAGACATTAAAAAGGGCATAGAGAATTCGTTCTTCTTTGTGAGTGGCGTATCAACAAAGCCCGGTAAAACGCAACTAACATCAATATTGAATTGCTTAAGATCCATTCTCAGTGAAGATAAGAAGTACCGAATTGCCGCTTTGCTCGCACCGTATGCTTCGGCCTTTGGAAAAGGCGCATTAACCGCCTGTGAACTGACGCCAACAAGCAAAGACTTGTTTCCTTTTTTTAACAGCGGCAAACAGATTTCAACACTGTTCACCAGCCCTAAATAGTTGATATGATTAATTTTAGACATCATTGACCAGTCAGGGTTTTCGATCTCTAGGTATTCGCATGTTCCAGCATTTAAAATAGCCAGATCAAGCGACGAGCACTCTTTCTCCAGCTGTACTCTAACGTCAGAGTGACCATGTTTGTCAGACATATCAAAAGGTACAAATACCAGTCCATCTTGAGCGCTACGATCCTTATTTTCTGAGTCCAACAACAACTTTAACTCGCCTTTTGAGCGCGAGGATGCAATTACCTTCCAACCGTTCACGAGATACGTTTGTGCCAGAGAAAATCCCAGCCCAGAACTGGCTCCGGTAATCCATACTGTGCCTTTAAATTGACGAGTCATGATGCACGTTCTCCGTTTTAAATAAAGTAAACGCGTTGCTGTATTTCATTGGGATATACAGCGCTACTTAGTCGACACCAAACGTTTTTTAAGCATTTTGACAAACGTTCCCATCACAGGAATATGCTCGTAAATCAACTGGCCCATGTCATACACATCCTCATGAAAATAAATTCGATCCGTAAATTGAATCTGGGTCATACCGCGCACTTCATGGATTTCATTGCCTAATTTGGGGTGTCGAAAATACATGTTCCATTTGATGTACGCTTTGTCTTCGTCTACCAACTGATCTAAATATTCGAAACGGCCATATTCGACGTTCGCGCTCATTTCCATTAAATAGGCGTGAACAAACTCAATACCCTGTAACTCATGTACTGGATCTTTAAATCGCACAGAAGGCGCGTACAGTTCGCCAATCATCTCTAGTTGAGGGTGCTGAACATCCTCATAGAATGCTTTGAACTTTTCGACCAACAAAATGTGATGTTCACTTTTCAGTTCAGGTGCTGCAATCATAGCTGTGTGCTTTTAAAGGTAATGTTTAAAGGAGCGCATCATCCATAAACGCAGACCTTGCACGCCTTCATGGATGCGATTAAATGCTGTTTATAGTGGTATACGTTTGCTACGACAGAACGGATCAATTTAATATTTTAGTCTAATCTGATTGATCCGAACTAAACTGAGGTACGTAAAAGCTTTATAAGCAAACTGTATCCCCTGTTTGCCTTCAAATTTACGATGGAGTAAATAATGGGACAGACTAACAACGACGAGCGTACGCCCACGTTACTGGACGACATGTTCTCAGTCGCGAATAAGCGTGATCAAGCTGCGCTCGCTAGACTGTTTGATCATTTTGTGCCACGCATCAGAGCCTTCTGTTTGACCGCTCAACCTGGGTCAAATTTAATGGCAGACGATATCGCTCAAGAAGTCTTGATTCGAATTTGGAATAAAGCGCATACCTACAATCCGGAATCGGCGTCCTTAAATACATGGGTGTTTACGATCGCAAGAAATGCGCGTATCGATTATCTTAGAAAAAATGGTCGCTACCAAACAGGCATTGATCCTGATTTTTTGTGGGCGGATGACGAAGATGAAAACGCCGACCCATTTCGAGAAGCACAACAAAAGCGTGATCAGGACACAATCAGAGCCAGTTTAAAACAGCTGCCTTCGGATCAGCGTCAAGTGCTGGCCAAAGTCTATTTGGAAGGCAAAACCCATAAAGAAACGTCGGAAGAGTTAAACATTCCTCTCGGCACCATTAAATCGAGAGTAAGGCTTGCTCTCAATAAACTAACCGTCATCATTAGGAGGTAGTTTCATGATTCGCTACCACCCAAGTATCGAACTGCTTACTGAATATTCATCAGGGTCACTCTCCCTTGCTAAAGCGGTGGCCGTATCTGCACACCTTGAGCATTGCAAAGAGTGTCGTACTCAGGCCCACAAGTTGGAGCTCGTCGGCGCGGAATTGTTTTCTGATCCTGCTATTCCCACAAGCGATCAACAACTCAATCAGTTAAAAACAAATTTACTTTCAAAGATTACCAATGGTGAAATCGAAAGTTCTTTTGATAAATACGGCCAAGCTGCTCCAAGCGTTAGGATGAGTAAATTGCAGAGCGGACGACCATTAAGCTCGGAAAGTAAGTACCAAATTCCGAAAAGCTTACGACAGCTTATTCCCTCTTTTTACGATGATTTAAAATGGATGAGTCTTTCGCCCGCCGTTAAAATTGCTACTCTAAGCAACGAAAAAGACGGCACTCAAGTTGCGCTAACACGTATTAAAGCAGGTGCTTTTATCCCATCGCATACTCATACAGGCGATGAATTTACGCTGGTACTCGAAGGCGCGTTTTCCGATGAATCAGGCGTGTATAAAAAAGGGGATTTCATCTCACGCGACGCCCGTCACAAACACAAACCCGTTGTTACCAAAGACGCTGAATGCATTTGTCTAACGGTAACAGAGGCTCCCATAGAGTTTACTGGTTGGTTCACACGTCTACTGAATCCAATCTTGCGTAAACATCATCCCAGTACCTCATAACACCCTTTAAAAGACGTAACTGGCATTAACTGCGTCAATTGCTTTCCTCGATTCCATGTCGAAAGCAACTGACGCAAAGCTTTGATGCTTCTATTAGACCTACTTCATCAAATTTACCGCTTAAGACTTCCCAGTTTTGCACGGGTGTTGTCTTAATTCTGACACCTTAGTGTCACCTAGCGGTCACACGATCGTCTTAATGCTGTCATGGCTAATTTGTAATCTGATTGAAATATAAACAAGTTTACGTTTGGAGCCAGCCGTGATTCAGGTTGAACAACTTATTGCCAATAAATCACCTCAATTTTTAGAAAAAAGCGCACTGATAACGCGTCCGACAATAAGCGTTCTAAAAAAACTGTTCCACGAAGAAGAAGTTAATAGCTTTCTAGAAGCGAACGAAAACTGCGTTGGATTTGAATTTATTGATCGTGTATTAGACCATTTTAACTTCGGCTACCAAGTCTCTCAGGTAGACCGTCGAAATATCCCTGCAGTTGGGCGCGTCGTTATTGTCGCAAATCACCCATTAGGCGCTTTGGATGGTCTGGCCTTATTGCGCTTGATTGGAGAAATCCGACAGGATGTAAAAATCGTCGCAAACGATTTATTAATGGGATTTGACGCTCTCAAAAAACTTGTTTTGCCCGTTGATAACATTGGCGGAAAAACTGGCCGTAAACAAGTTAAAGCCATCATGAATTGCTTGCACAACGAAGAAGCCGTGATCATCTTTCCGGCTGGGGAAGTTTCACGACTGTCTCCCAGCGGCGTCAAAGATCAAGGCTGGAGTAGCAGCTATTTAAAAATTGCACAAAAGACCAACAGCCCATTGCTGCCAGTTCATATTGGTGGTCGCAACTCTATGATGTTCTACACAAGTTCGATTCTTTATCGTCCACTTTCGACAATACAACTTGCAAATGAAATGTTCCGTCAGCGCAATCGACGCATTCCAATGCAAGTTGGGCAGACCATTCCCATTCAAGGATTAGCGCAACTTCCATTGAGCGATAAAGAAAAGAATAAACTGATAAAGCGTCACTTATACCGAATCGCAAAAGGGAAAAAACCGCTTCTTAAAACAGAGAAAACGGTATCGCACCCACAAAACCGCCAACACCTAAAAAATGAGCTAAAAAACGCAGAACATTTAGGCGCGACCAAAGACAATAAACAAATCTACCTCGTCGACTTCGAACAAAACTCAGTGGTTATGCAAGAAATTGGACGGCTCAGAGAAATCGCCTTTCGCAAAGTCGGAGAAGGCACAGGGGAACATAAAGACTTAGACAAGTACGATCACTACTATCGTCATTTGGTTTTATGGGACGAAGAAGAGCTTGAAATTGTCGGCGCGTACCGAATAGGCGAAGTCGCGAAATACCTTCAAGAAGGCAATGACCACGGCATATACAGCTCTGAGCTTTTCCGCTACAGCTGTGACATGGAGCCCTACTTTGCCAAAGGCATTGAACTCGGACGCAGCTTCGTACAACCAAAATACTGGGGGAAACGCAGTCTAGATTACCTTTGGTATGGCATTGGCGCCTACTTAAACCGTCACCCTGAAATACAATACATGTTTGGCCCTGTGAGCTTGAGCAACAGCTATCCACAAATGGCAAAAGACATGCTTGTTCATTTTTATCAAAAATACTATGCCGATAAAGAATTCTTAGCCGCATCGTTCACCCCTTACAGGATTACAACAGAGCACAAACCGCTGTTGGACAATATTTTCTCAGGGGACGACTACGATGAAGATTTTAGAACCCTGAAAGAACAATTAGGTCACTTGGGCGCCAGTGTTCCAACTTTATTTAAGCAATACAGTGAATTGTGTGAGCCAGGTGGAGTACGTTTCTTGGATTTCGGTGTCGATGCGGATTTTGGTTATTGCGTCGATGGCTTGGTTCTGGTTGATCTAATGAAAGTAAAAGAGGCCAAAAGAAAACGCTATTTAGGTGAGTAGATCACATATACCGGCTTTTATTGAACACACAGCACGCTCGCACCGTACTTGTGCCAAAAAAGGTGAATCTGCACAAAAAGCAATCAGTTAAAAGGCATATATGTGTGAATTTCGACCTGTATCAGACCTAAAAGCCGAATATAGTCTACACTCAAAGCGTCTTTTTGTTGGCGTGAGACTTGCTACTAGAATCTTAGATTGATGGCAGTAATAGCAATTTAACGTTTGGAGACAGTCCAAGTGCCGTCTCTAAAAGTGCTGTTCATCTCATTAGTTGAAAATGGAGTTGGAAATGATTGAGAAAACTTACCTAAAAACCAAACCTCAGTGCAAAGTAAAGTTTGCGTTACCTGCCGAAATACTAAATGGTGCTAAAAAAGTCGCTCTTGTGGGTGACTTTAATGGCTGGGACGACAAAGCGACCCCGATGCGTAAGCAAAAAACGGGCGTGTATGCGTCCACTCTGAATTTGGATGTAGATAACGATTACCAGTTCCGCTATTTGATCGACGGTGAAACGTGGTTGAATGACGAGTCCGCAGACGGCTACACACAAAGCCCTATTAGCCAAGATGCTAATTGCGTGATCTCGGTTTAATACACCGTTAAAGAATAGAAAAACTACGCAGTACTTGGAGAGTCTTTGTTCGGCTCTCCAAGTACTCATCTGTTGCTTTTCTACTTAGCGTGTTCGCCGTGCGCTTTCTTACTGCGTGCTGCCACGTCGTGTTCGTTTTTGCATTTTGAGGGAGATGCGCGCTGCGTATTTTCTCTACGCGTCTTTCGCTGAGATAAATAAATCAGCTTTGCCACCAACAGTACCCCGAGAATTAACAAAACCGCTACTTTCAAGTCCATACCAGTCTCCTTTTATTATATTTTTTGATACCTAGATTCAATAAGAAAGCGTGTAAATAAGTCTTCTAAACTTACTCACGAATAGTTTAAGTTTAGACCCTATACCTCAACTAAATTGTGCAATTTACAAACAGTTGAAACATGTTTGACTTAGGTTATATAAAAGGGCGTTATGTTAAATTCGCATTTGAGTAATCAGAAGATATCAACGATATCGCTGCAAAACTGCCTAAAAACGCCACGATAGGGTATTAAGTTCGCACAAAAGCTGAAAATGTAACCAAACTTAGGTACAATTCTTTTTTATTAAACGATCATTTAATAAAAATCACCAAATTCAAGAAATTGAGGTAAGTCATGACACATAAGCAGCAATACATTCACGGACGCTACGTTGAGTCGAGCACTGGCGAGCATTTCGAAACGATTAACCCAGCAACGGGTGAGGTCATCGCCACCGTAGAACAAGCAGGCGAAAAAGAGCTTCAGGCTGCAATTGATTCTGCAAAAGAAGGTCAAAAAGTTTGGGCTGCCATGACAGGCGTAGAACGCGGTCGCATTCTTAAGCGTGCTGCCGACTTACTTCGTGAGAAAAATGACGAACTTGCCCTTCTTGAAGTATTGGATACAGGCAAACCAATTCAAGAAGCCAGCGTCGTTGACATCGAAACAGGTGCTGACGTAATCGAATATTACGCAGGCCTAACCGACAAAGTTCAAGGTGATTATCAAGATCTTGGCGCAGGTAACTTCTACTATACTCGTCGCGAACCGCTTGGTATCTGTGCTGGTATTGGCGCATGGAACTACCCTATTCAAATTGCAATGTGGAAATCTGGTCCAGCATTGGCTGCGGGCAACGCAATGATCTTCAAACCGTCTGAAGAAACCCCTCTTACCGCTCTAAAATTAGCTGAAATATACACAGAAGCTGGGCTACCTGATGGCGTATTCAACGTTGTTCAAGGTGATGCACGTGTTGGCCAAATGATCACCGGACACCCTGAAATCGACAAAGTATCTTTCACGGGCGAAGTTGGAACAGGTAAAAAAGTAATGGCTGCGTCAGCGTCTTCTTTAAAAGACGTAACCATGGAATTGGGTGGCAAATCCCCAATGATCGTGTTCCCAGATATGCCTGTTGATCAAGCGGTTTCGGGCGCTATGGTGGCAAACTTCTACACTCAAGGTGAAGTATGTACTCACGGTACACGTGTTTTTGTTCACGAAGACATGGTCGAAGCGTTTAAAGCGGAACTAAAAACTCGCACAGAAGCGATGATTATCGGCGATCCTACTGACGAAAATACGCAAGTAGGTGCCCTGATTTCTAAAGATCACATGAAGAAAGTTCTTGGCTATATTGATGCAGCAAAAGAAGCGGGTGCAACGCTTTTATGTGGCGGTTACCAAGTCACTGAAAACGGTTTAGACAAAGGCGCATTTGTCGCACCGACAGTCTTCGTTGACTGTACTGACGACATGCCACAAGTACGCGAAGAAATCTTTGGCCCTGTTATGTCTGTTCTGACATTTAAAGACGAAGAAGAAGTGGTACGCCGCGCTAACGATACGAAGTTTGGCTTGGCTGCAGGTATCTTTACCAAAGACATCTCGCGCGCTCACCGTGTGATCAATCAGCTACAAGCTGGTATTTGCTGGATCAATACATGGGGCGCATCGCCTGCTGAAATGCCAGTAGGTGGTTACAAAGAGTCTGGTGTAGGTCGCGAAAATGGTATCGAAACACTGTACCACTACACTCAAACAAAGAGTGTTTACGTTGATCTAAACGACGTACCTAACCCTTACTAACGCTGAGGTTATTATGGTAAACGAAACATTTGATTACATCATCGTGGGTGCAGGATCTGCTGGCTGTGTGCTAGCGGATCGCCTAACCGAAAGCGGTGAATTCAACGTCCTTTTATTGGAAAAAGGCGGTTCAGATAAAAGTATCTTTATCCAGATGCCGACTGCACTTTCTTATCCAATGAACTCAGAAAAGTACGCTTGGCAGTTCCATACGGACAAAGAAGAAGGTCTAGATGGCCGTGAAATGCATTGCCCTCGCGGCAAAGTACTTGGCGGCTCGTCGTCTATTAACGGCATGGTTTATGTTCGAGGCCACGCGTGCGATTTTGATGAATGGGAAACTGAAGGCGCTCAAGGCTGGAACTACCAGAATGTTCTCCCTTATTTTAAAAAGGCAGAGACTTGGATTGGCGGCGCTGACGAATACCGAGGTGGCAAAGGCCCACTAAGCACAAACAACGGTAATGACATGGAGCTTAACCCACTTTACCAAGCGTTTATTGATGCAGGTAAAGACGCTGGCTACGGTGAAACCAAAGACTACAACGGTTACCGTCAAGAAGGCTTTGGCCCAATGCACATGACGGTGAAAAACGGTGTACGTGCGTCGACTTCAAACGCGTATCTACGTCGTGCGATGAAGCGCTCTAACCTTACCGTAAGAACGGGCGTCTTAAGTCATAAAGTGTTATTTGAAGGCAAAAAAGCCGTTGGTCTTGAATTCAGCCATAACGGACAAGTTACTCAAGCTTCAGCATCGAAAGAAGTTATTTTGTCTGCGGGCTCTGTTGGTTCTCCGCAATTATTGCAACTGTCTGGCGTCGGTCCAAAATCCGTTCTAGACAGCGCTAATGTGCCCGTTGTTCACGAACTACCTGGTGTGGGTGAGAACTTACAAGATCACTTAGAAGTCTACTTCCAATATCGCTGTAATGAACCTGTTACATTGAATGGCAAGCTTGATTTGATCAGTAAAGGCTTGATTGGTACACGTTGGATTCTCTTTAAAAACGGTTTGGGCGCAACAAACCACTTTGAATCTTGCGGATTTATTCGCTCACGTGCAGGTCTTAAGTGGCCGAACATTCAATACCATTTCCTACCTGCTGCAATGCGCTACGATGGGCAAGCCGCATTTGACGGTCACGGATTCCAAGTACACGTTGGTCCGAATAAACCAGAAAGCCGAGGAAAGCTGTGGATTGAATCAAGCGACCCTGCTGCGAAGCCGCGTATTAAGTTTAACTACATTACGACGGAGCAAGACAAGCAAGATTGGCGCGATACGATTCGTCTAACCCGTGAAATTCTTCAGCAGCCTGCGCTGGATAAATTCCGTGAGGATGAAATCCAACCTGGAATGAACGTGCAAAGTGATGAAGAAATTGATCGCTGGGTAAAAGACAATGTAGAAAGTGCGTACCACCCATCTTGTACCTGTAAGATGGGATCAGACAGCGACCCAATGGCGGTACTGGATGAAAACCTAAAAGTACGTGGTCTTGATAGCTTGCGAGTCGTCGACTCATCGGTTTTCCCGACCATCACCAACGGCAACCTAAACGCACCGACCATCATGGTTGCGGAACGTGCCGCTGATATCATTTTAGGCAATAAGCCATTACCTGCTGCTGGCGCACCGGTTTGGATTCACCCTGAATACGAAACCAAACAGCGTTAAAATGTTCCCTCCCCTTACATAAGGGGAGGGTTCGCATCGAATTATTTTTAATATCGGCAAACTGACCTTTCAATTCCCTTTCAGATCTCTTTTAACGCTATATTTCAACGACTTCAGACACGCTACTAAGTGCGGTACATCACCCATAATATCTGAAATTAGCGCCTAAATTTATGGCCTAAATCGATCATTTCAAAATTGCTTCTTGCCTAAAGAATGGCTGTCTTTTTTAAAGATTGCTTCGCGGTATTCAAGTGTTTTTCTAACGCAAGTGTCGCGCCGTGATAGTCCTTCATAAGCATCTTTCCAATGATGTTAATGTGCTCTTGAACCGCTAACGCGTTGCGCTCACGTTCAGTGCTCCTATCCCATTGATAATGGTAATGAAAGACAAAGCTGATGATGTCGTAAAATTCATTAATAAACTGGTTGGGATGCGCTTTTTGCAGTAAGCCGTGAAACTTATGATCTAATCGTGGAAAGTCTTCATAATCCGTGTCCATCTTAAGGGATAGTTGTTTATGCTCGATAAAAAGCGCATTAAGCTCCTGCCAATAATCACTGTCTTCAGGTAATTGTAAGAAGTTCGACAAGGAGTGCATCTCAAACAAATGCCGAACTTCATAGAGCTGATCCACAAACGCTTCATCAAAATTCTTCATTTTCCATTGAGATCTGGGGTTCTTTTCAATTAACCCAAAACGTGAAAAACGGATCAAAAATTCTCGCACTGCAACTGTACTGGTATCAGACTGACGAGCCAGCTCCAACTCTGAAAATTTGTCACCTGGTTTCAATTTTCCAGATTGAATCAGGCTAATGAAGTGCTCTTCAACCAGTTTTTCTTTTGGTTTACTGTGCTGACTGACGTCAAAGAAGTGATGCGCTTCTGGCATAGCTAATAACGTTTTTTGAGCGTCCATTTTACGCACAAGATCAAGGGATTCGAGATGCTCAATCGCTTTTCTAACCGTGGTGCGGCTTACATTAAATTGAGTCGCCAGTGACACATCTGAGGGTAAATAATCACCTGTTTTGCAGTGATTTTTGACGTGTTCCAAGAGGGTATTCACTAACTTTTGAAATACAACATTTTTACGGCTCATGAACGCTTTGCCTTCTAGACCTTTGCTACGGATAAATTGATGCCTGAACTCAAGTTCGAAGTACAATACTTCTCAATCGTTAATTATATACCGACAATGAGTTTTTTATATTTAAAAAAGACAATAATCATGCGTTAAGAGTCCTAAACTGCTTTTTATGAGTGAATTTTATAAATAAAAAACAGTTGAACTTTGTTCTATGAGTTTCTATTCTGACCAGAATATAAAAATAAAAGCATGTTAGGTAACCCTATGAATCCTTCAAAATTCTTCTCATCTCTTTCGATATATTCGACCAAGTTACTTGGTTTCGTGAATGCCATTTTTTCGCCGTTAATGCGCTTTTACTAGGCCTTAAGCATCGCTTGTATTTTTTCAATTACTCAAACTTTTTTTGGAACATACACAATTATGAAATCTGCAATTTGCACTCAACCCGGTGTTATTGAAATTCAAGACGTTGCTCGCCCACTGGATAAGCCTGGGCACGTGATCATCAAAATCAAACACATTGGTATTTGTGGTACCGACATTCATGCTTTTGGTGGACAACAACCTTATTTTGAGTACCCACGCGTTTTAGGGCATGAATTGTCCGGCACAGTTGAGTCTGTTGGTGACGGTGTCGACCTTTCAATAGGACAAAACGTGTATGTCATCCCTTACATGGCCTGCAAAAAGTGCATTGCGTGTCGACATAACAAACCCAATTGCTGTACCGACATTCAAGTCATTGGCGTACACGTCGATGGTGGCATGACGGAATATTTGCAGGTTCCTATGGATTACGTGGTCGAAACCGATGACATGCCATTAGATCACATGGCAGTGGTTGAGTGCTTGGCCATTGGAGCACATGCCGTTCGTCGATCGCGCTTAGAGAGTAATACAGATGTACTCGTAGTCGGTGCGGGGCCTATCGGGATGGGCGTGGCTCAATTCGCTAAAGAACGCGGAGCCCGTGTCATTATGATGGACATGAATCAGGAGCGTTTGGATTACTGCAAAAACACCTTAAAAGTCGATGCGACCGTACTGGCCGGCGAGAACGCCACAGAAGAACTTGCGGCATTAACCAATCAAGAATTTCCAATGACCGTGTTTGATGCAACAGGAAACCCGAAAGCGATGGAATCTTGCTTCCGTTGGGTTTCTCACGGCGGAACGTTGGTTTTGGTCAGTGTTGTAAAAGCTGATATCCAATTTTCAGACCCAGAATTCCATAAACGCGAAATGACTCTTATGGGCAGCCGCAATGCGACAAAAGAAGATTTCGAACACGTTATTAAATGCTTACGTCAAGGGCGTGCCGTCGTATCATCTATGATTACTCACCGAGGATCATTACTGGATCTACCTACCTTGCTGCCTTTGTGGAGCAAGAGTGAAACGGGTGTAATCAAAGCCTTGGTCGAGGTCTGATTCATGCAAAAGGATTTTGAAAGCCCAAATTTGATTATGCAATTTGGAACCAGTCGTTTTCTTCAGGCGCACGTTGATTTTTTTGTCGGCGAATCCATTGCTCAAGGCTTATCGACAAGCAAAATCGCGGTAATTCAGTCATCAAACAGTCCGGCGGGCAAACAACGTATGACCGCGTTTAGTGCTTGCTCTAGCTACCCAGTAAAAGTACAAGGGATGCAGAACGGACATATTGTAGACCATACACATCAAGTCAATTCCATTGAGATGGCATTGCAAGCAAATGAAGATTGGCAAACCATCAAAACGCTGTTTTGCCAACGAGTGTCTCATGTAATATCAAACACGGCGGACCAAGGTTTTCAGCTGAACGTGGAAGACAATGCTGATTTGCTGACGGAAAACTGCGCCCCTAAAAGCTTTCCAGCAAAGCTATTAGTATTGCTTAAAGCCCGCTTTGACTTTAATCAGCAAGGAATCGTCATCATGCCTTGTGAATTGGTCGTGGATAACGGCGAGGTGTTAAAAGACCTCGTTTTAGGGCTAGCGAAAGACTGGCAACTGTCCGAAGAATTTGTATCTTGGTTACAAAACAGCTGTTGCTGGGTCAACTCCTTAGTCGACAGAATCGTTTCCCAAGCCATTGACCCCATCGGTGCGGTCGCAGAGCCTTACGCCTTATGGGCAATTGAAAAGAAACCTCATCTGAAGTTACCCTGTCAGCACAATGCGATTAAGTTAGTCGACAGTTTAAAAGATATCGAATTTCTAAAACTGGGTGTATTAAATTTATCCCACACCTATCTCGTCGATTTGTGGAAAAAAGGTGAGCTAAATGGCGAATCGCTTAAGGATATAACAACCGTACGAGAAGCCATGGAACACGAAGGTTTACGCACCGAATTGGAGTCGTTACTAGCGCACGAAGTCATCCCGATCTTATCAGCTGCAAATTTGTCAGAAGACGTTGAATCGTATGTTGAAAGTGTTCGAGAGCGTTTTTTAAACCCTTTCTTACAACATCAATTGAGCGACATTGCGGACAACCATCACGCCAAGATTGAGCGCCGTATTGTGCCGATTTTTCAAAAGGGCTTAGATGTTTTGCCAGCTAAAGCCTTCCCTAAGTTATCGGCTTGTCTGTCGGCTAATGGGTTATATCCAAACACTGAGACTTCCCTACTATGAGCCAAATACACAATATGTGCCCTGTTCATGATTCATCGATCAAAAAAGCTAAACACGCTAAAGGAGGTGACTCGACGCCATAGAAAAAAGGCGTTTCTTTGATATATACATTTTGCACTCTGAGCTTCTCTGGTAACTGATAAATACTGTCTCGGCTAAAGGTGATAGATTCACTAAAGCCGAATAACTCTAAGTTTAATAACAATAAAATAGGTAATATCATGACTAAAATCTCGCAAACAAACGGCCTAAAAACACTGCCAACATTTCTGAGTAAGTTTACTCGTCGTTCTTTCTTGGTGGCCGCCTCTACTGTGGTCGCAGGCTTCAGCATTGCTGGTACAGCAAACGCTGCCACCACCCTAAAATGGGCGCATGTGTATGAAGTAGGCTCCGCGTATCATGAAGCGGTTGTTTGGGCGGCTGATGAAGTGGCAAAACAAACAGACGGGCGAGTGAAAATTAATACATTCCCCGCTTCTTCATTGGGTAAAGAAGTAGAACTTAATGAAGCTCTGGATTTTGGCACGATTGATATTATTTATTCTGGCGACATTTTCGCTGGACAAACTTACGCGCCAATGCGCATCTCTTCTTTCCCATTTGCGATCCGTGATTTCAATCATTGGGAAAAATATCGTGACAGCAATCTATACAAAAACATCACCTCCGAATATGAGAACCAAACGGGACACGACGTTGCCGGTTTCACTTACTATGGTTCGCGTCATGTAACATCGAACTTCCCGGTCACGAAGCCTCAAGATATGGAAGGGATGAAAATACGTGTTCCTAATGCGCCTTTGTATCTAATGTTTCCTAAAGCCGTAAAAGCGAATCCGACTCCAATGGCCTTTTCTGAAGTGTACCTTGCCTTGCAACAAGGCGTGGTAGATGGACAAGAAAACCCACTTCCAACAATTAAGTTTAAGAAATTTTACGAAGTTCAGAAGTACATCAACTTAACAGGTCATATGACTAACTCTGTTTTTACTTTGCTATCGAGTTATACAAAAAACAAACTCAGCAGCGAAGATTACGAGCTGTTAACGGACATCACCCAACAAGCAGCGCTTCGAGCATCTAACGAAATCAATGACTCTGAACAGAATCTTGTTAGTTGGTTTAAAAACCAAGGTGTAATGGTACAAGAAGTTGATACACAACCTTTTGTTGAGGCGATCAAACCGCTATTAACCGCTCAAGATAACGGCTTTACAGCAGAACAATTGGCTGAATTAGAAGCCCTATAAATTATTTGTAATTGAGAGGGGGATCCTGATGATAGGACAAAAGGAACAAGGGCGAGCAGATATTGATAGCTCGCTCCCCCTCGACTTGATCGATGAAAATCAAGTCGAGGAAAGGTTTACATTTAATTTTTCTGACTTACCCGCCATGTTCTTTTTTTGGCTACTTGTCGTCATCGTATTTCTACAGTTTTTTACGCGTTATGTGATGAACGATTCTCTTGGTTGGACCGAAGAAATCGCACGCTTTCTATTGATTCTTGTTGGTTTTGTCGGCTCCATTACCGCGGTCAGAAAAGGGTCGCACATTTTCTTAGAGTTTTTATATCGTTATACATCGGCAGGTGTCACCAAGTCTTTGGTGCTGTTTTCGGATCTTACGTGCATCATTTTTTACGGCTATTGTGCGAATCTCTCGTTTCAAGTCGCCATGAGAATGAACCAAACACTGGTGTCCATTCCTCTGCCTAAATCCTATATCTACTGGACCATAGGCGTCTGCTTTCTTTTTATGGCCTGCTATTCCTTAGTATGGCTGGTGAAACGCAGCAAGCTGACACGTCATGAATTGGTTAGTCATATAAATAATCAGATTTTACCGGATTAAAGAATAAGGGTTGTTATGTCTATTCTATTCATGTTTCTCATTTTATTTGCACTTCTGATTGTTGGAGTGCCTGTTGCGGTGTCTCTGGGTGTCGCATCGTTAATCTTTATTTTACTTGAAGGCATTCCCAGCATTGTGGTGCTGCATAATATGGTGAACGGAGTTAATAGCTTCACGTTGATTGCTATTCCGTTCTTTATCTTAGCGGGTCACCTGATGAATACAGGAGGCATAACGAATCGTATTTTTGCCTTTGCTCGTTCGTTGGTCGGTTGGCTACCCGGTGGCTTAGGTCACGTCAATGTCGGTGCGAGTGTGATCTTTGCAGGGATGTCCGGTGCGGCAGTCGCCGATGCGGGCGGTTTAGGGAATGTTGAAATTAAGGCCATGAAAGACGCGGGGTATGATACAGATTTTTCTGTGGGAATAACGGCTGCCTCTTCGACAATTGGCCCGATTATTCCACCGTCTTTGCCATTGGTTATTTACGGTGTTATGGCCGATACGTCGATTGGCCAGCTGTTTGCAGCAGGATTAGTGCCTGGGTTATTAATGGCGTTTGCGCTGATGATTATGGTGTCGTGGTTTGCCAAAGTACGCAATTACCCAAGAGACGACCGATTTAAATTCAACGTGTTGCTTGCTAGCTTTAAAAAAGCATTCTTACCCTTGATGACCCCTGTCATCATCGTAGGCGGTATCTCTACAGGGGTTTTCACTCCCACTGAAGCCGCTGTCGCAGCCGTTGCCTATTCTATTTTTCTAGGGTTATGCGTATACCGCACTTTATCGTTTAACAATATTTTAAAGGTCTCTCAAGAAACCATCGAAACTACGGCTTCTATCTTAATGATTGTGGCAACTTCGACGATTTTTGCGTGGATCCTAACGGCCAATCAATTTGCCGCTTTCTTTGCAGAAAACTTGCTGTCTTTTACCGATAATAAAGTCTTGATATTGCTTATTATGACATTATTGGTGTTGATCATTGGTTGCTTTATGGAAACTATTGCAGCCATCACGATTTTGGTTCCGGTGCTTTTGCCCGTCGCAATTCAAATCGGCATTGATCCCGTTCACTTCGGCATTATTTTGATATTGAACTTGATGCTCGGGCTATTAACGCCGCCCGTCGGAATGGTTTTATATGTTTTAGCAAAAGTATCTGAAACGCCTTTTGAACGCTGTGTCGTCGCGACAGCGCCGTTTTTAGTGCCGCTCGTAAGCGTTTTACTTCTATTAACCTTTATACCGTCAATCTCAATGTGGTTACCAAGCTTAATCTATCGTTAAAGATGAGCTGAACACCGCGTGTTGAAACACACCATAAAAAATGCCCCTCAATATTGGTATTCCAACCATTGAGGGGCATTATATTGCTCGCTGTTTATCTAATGAAAACCAGTAAGAATTTATTTCAACTCAAATACAGCAAACCCTGCACTGTCTTCACCGACATACATCATGTTACTCGTTGCCAAGTTTTTTGCCTTAGGCGATGTCGTGAACGACACTTTAGCATCGCCGAAATCAGCGAAGTGCCAGTTACTGTCTGCTGAAGGGTTAATGGTTTGTTGTGAAAGAAGATAGTTCGCGATCACGTCGCGGTTTTTATCAGGCGCATCAATCACGGTTGTCGAACCGTCTAAAGCTGGGAATTTACCCCCACCTGATGAGCGGTAATTGTTTGTCGCGACAAGAAAGAATTGGTTCGGGTCTAATGTGCGTCCATTAAACATCGCATCCACAATCCGATGCGCGTCTGGATACGCAATGTTACCTTCTGAATCATAGCGAGCCGGTTGGGTCACGTCGATTTTATAGTCAATTCCATCGATCACATCAAAGTTATACGTTGGAAATGCGCTATTCACCAAGGCTTGTGTTCCTTCCATAGAGGGATCAATCGTATTGAACTGCCCTGCTGCACGTTCCAACCACTCAATAACTTGAGCACCCGACAGTTGTACTACTTTAAGATCATTCGGATAGATATAAAGGTCACTCACGTTTTTAAGCGCAATATCACCTTTCGGAACATCCGTAAAATATTCAGGGCCTCCGCGGCCACCTGCTTTAAAAGGTGCCGCCGCTGACAATATAGGAATACCCTCGTACGATGTGCCTCGAACAATGTTTTGGGTGTACCAGATTTGCGCGTTGTTTACGATTTGGATCGATGGATCATCCTGAACAAGCGCGAAGAAGCTATTAATATCGGAAGTGGACACGCCAACCTTACGGCGCATATAAGACAATGTACCTTGATGCTCCGCTTGTACAGCGTTATTAATGCTCGTGTCTGCCTCGACCAATGCAATTGTCTTACGACCCTCACGTTTTGCGATAGCACGAACGGCACTGGAACCATCGGTAATCTGCCAACCGCCGTCTTTAGTAGATTCTAACGTTAGGTCAATTACGCCAAGATGAGATCCCCAAAAGCCCGGCATGGTAGCGGGTATTCCGAATACTGTCCCTTTTTCTGAATCAACGCCTTCAAATGAACCCAGCGTTTTGTCTCCGGGAAAGACTCGATGAGAATGACCAAACATGATGGCGTCGATCCCTTCGACTTTTGCAAGATGGTAGGTCGCGTTCTCTTCGCCTTTTTCATATCGATTGCTGTACATGCCGCTGTGTGGAATTGCGACGATAATATCAGCCCCTTTTTCCTTCATTTCCGGTACGTATTTATTCGCCGTTTCAAGGATGTCTTTCGCGATCACTTTACCTGTCAGGTTATCTTTGTCCCACGTCATAATTTGTGGAGGCACAAACCCTATGTAGCCAATTTTAATCGTTTGCTCTTTACCTTCATGATCAATAACGGTTTTGTCTTTGATCAGATAAGGCTGAAAGTAAGGCTGGTCATTGTCAGGATTGGCATCGCCATCATCCGCATAAACGTTCGCACTGATATATGGAAAATTTGCGCCGGCCAAACTTTTCATTAAAAAGTCCAGACCGTAATTGAATTCATGATTCCCTACATTACCAACGTCATAATTCAGTAAGTTCATCGCCTTATAAGCGGGATGTGTTTCACCAAAACGCAGCACTCGCCCTTTTGCTACGTAATCCCCTAATGGGTTTCCTTGCAGCAGATCGCCATTGTCGACCAAGACAGAATTAGTCACTTCAGAGCGTGCTTGTTTGATTAAAGTCGCAACGCGTGAGAGGCCGACTGAATCACTTTGCTTATCCGAGTAATAATCATAATCCGCCAAGTGCATATGTATATCTGTCGTTTCCATAAGTCGTAAATCAACAGTAGCGGCATTTGCTATACTTGCTGCGCCTAATACGAGCCCTAACGTCACCTTTTTCAATCCTTGCTGCATGGTTTATATTCTCCTGTACCTTGCAATCATTGTTCTTATGTTTCCGCTCTTTCCGGCAGATAGACACGTCGCTTTAAGCGATAAAGTGGACAGTTAATCATTATGTTAACCGTACGGTCAATTACTTTAATTAACGAAAATGTCAGGTCTGTGACTAGCTCAAAATTCGCGGACTTGATCAATTTCACCTACACTGAACAACGCAGGATGCGGGTATTTTTTTATCGTTGACTGACACGGGAATAATTTATGCGAAACCCTTTAATCCGACCCATACTCTCTGAATTACGAGACCACCCAGATGGCATCTCTGAATTTGATATATTAAAAAACTTAAAAGTGTCCCTCCCCGAATTAAACGAGCTAGCTGAAGACGCGAATCTGCAACTCTTTCGTCAACATTTTTTAATCATGAATGCGCTGTATCAATTACAAACGTCACTGTGGTCTGAGGAACAGCTTCAGCTTGATATAAACCCCACTCTGATCCGGTTACATCAAGTAGAGCTCAGCGCCAGCACAGGCTCTGCTGAGGTGAACGACAGTGTCGATGCAAAACTCGCAACCTACTATTTGGATTGGTCTGAGTATGAAAAAACAGACAAAGACGAAGTTCAAAGGCTACTAGATAGCTTTTACAATGGGTTGGTTAACGAAGATGAACGCGAAGCGGCCTTATGTACTTTATGCATTGATGAGCCTTCGCCAACAAAAGATATTATTAAACGCCAATACCGAAAGCTCGCTCACCAAGCTCACCCAGATAGAGGTGGAGATACGGACACCTTCATATCTTTAAGGCAAGCTTATGAGTGCTTAATGCACTAAAAAGCTTTACAGTAATCAGTACATACTCAGGCTCAATTAGGCGTCTATGCATTTATTTTTTCATCGCGTTTCAAATTTTTTATACCTTGCCATCATAGGTTCACTGATTACGGCCTGTACGAATATAGAGATTGATTCATCTAACGATTTTCCCAACAATGGACGGGATGAATCCGCTCTCGTACGCG
This sequence comes from Marinomonas balearica, assembly GCF_004362145.1. Classification (GTDB taxonomy): domain Bacteria; phylum Pseudomonadota; class Gammaproteobacteria; order Pseudomonadales; family Marinomonadaceae; genus Marinomonas; species Marinomonas balearica. The sequence continues at coordinate 122,832 of NZ_SNXC01000015.1, read as the reverse complement.
ACAACCTTTATTTAAAAGAACGACTTATCCCCGGTATTCCAAGGCCGGATGCTACATTTAGAGACGGCTTAACATCACAAATCCGCTATTTGAATAAAATTAAAACGACCAATTACACGTTAGACAATCTAACCGTTGCGAAAACAGACCTATTAAATACAGCTCAAGAAATCAATACATGGTTGGATAATGCTCATTACCTTCCGCAATTGTCTGCACATCAAATAACAGGCCAAGATCAACGAGGGAATGTTCAAATAACGGGTTATTATGTTCCCGTCATGAAGGTCAGCCATACAAAAACGGACGTATATAAGTACCCACTCTATCGAAAGCCAAAACCAAGCGCGGACGGCTCATTCCCGACAAGAGAAGAAATTGATTTTGAAGGCGCTCTCGATGGAAAAGGTTTAGAGATTGCTTATACTGCAAGCCTTGTCGATAACTTCTTCTTACATGTTCAAGGGTCTGGAGTCATCGAATATGAAGACGGTCAACAGGCCTTGCTTTCTTGGGGTGGGGTTAATGGTCATGCCTACAGAAGTCTGGGCAAAGAGCTTATAGAACGCGGAGAAATAGACCGAGAACACATCTCTGCTCAAAGCATACGACAATGGTTAGCAGACCACCCAAATCGCGTTAGAGAATTGCTTTCAACAAACCCAAGCTACCTTTTCTTCGCCGAAGGCAACACGCGCCCGATTGGCGCGGCAAACGTTCCCCTTACGCCGTTATATTCTGTTGCTGTTGACCCTAATGTTATTCCGCTCGGCGCAATTCTCTTAGGTGAGCTGCCCATACTGGACGATTCAGGACAACTTATTCGCCATGAATTTAGACTGCTGTTGGCCCAAGATAAAGGCGGTGCAATCAAGGGACCAGGGCACATTGATTGGTATCAAGGAATAGGTGAAGAGGCGCACTTTCACGCAGGGCAATTAAAACACTTTGGAAGAGTCTGGTTACTGCTTCCAAGATAAAGGCAGGTATGGAACAGAGGTGATTTTTATTACTTCTGTTCAAACAAAACAGGCACCGTAAACGACAGTTCGCTGCTCCATAGAGACTCTGGCGGTGCGGGGAATCGAGACCGTTTCACCGCTTTCAACGCTGCCTTATCAAGTCGACGATGACCGGATGATTCGCGAACTGAAACCGTTACCAATTCTCCTTTTTGATCGAGCGTAAATGCGACTTGCACAACACCTTCTTCACGACGACGCTGTGACGCTCTTGGGTACTTTTTGTTCTTCGCCAGAATCGCCGTCAGCATTCTCTTATAGGTCATAATAGCGCCGGCGTTTGCACCAGAGCTGCTTGATGATCCAGACCCTGAAGACGCCTTTTGCGATTCGCTTGTACTGTCGGTTTTCTCTGTCGATGTTCCTTCAGAACTCGGCGCGACCGCAACAGGCGTAACCGTTGGCGCTTTGTCTATGATAACGGATTCTAAAACTGGCTCTGGCTCTGGCTCTGGCTCTGGCTCTGGCTCTGGCTCTGGCTCTGGCTCTGGCTCTGGCTCTGGCTCTGGCTCTGGCTCTGGCTCTGGCTCTGGTATTAGTATGTCGCTTTCTTGTTTAGCGACAACCATTTCTTCTGGAATGATCTCCTGCTTAGGCGCAAGCGGAGTAATATCTGGTTCTGGTTCTGGTTCTGGTTGATCTTCGACCGGTTCAACAATGTCGTCCAACTTCGCTTGATCTGTTACAGGCTGCTCACTGATTTCCTCTTTAGATAAAGTAGTTTCAGCGCTGTCGCCCAAATCGCCTAACATGCCTAAATCAAATTCCACGCCTTGGCTTCCAGCTGCCACACTGCCTTCTTCTTGAGCATTAGAAAAGGCTAAATAGAAGGCACCAGCATGCAGAGACAACGCCGCTGTACTCGCAATAATCCAGTGACCTTTCTTGATCATTGTGCAGCCCGACTCAGTTGCGTAGCGATACTTACTTTCGTCAACCCGGACTTACGGATCTCTGCGAAAATAGGTTTCAACGAATCAATGGTCACACTGCCATCTGCTTTTATTTGTACCCAGAAATTTTCTTTATCGACACTATGTTCAAATGTCTGTTCGAGAGCAGTTTGTATTTCCTCAATTTTTAACAAGCGGTCATTCACGTAAACTGCATCTACTCCTACAACAATCAGCACGTTAGGATCGGTTTGAGCGCGTTTTTCATTAATTGAAACAGGAGGCTGCACTTTGATGGGATCGGACTTTTGTATTTGACCTGCAACCATAAAGAACACCAGCATAAGGAACACAACATTGATCATTGGGATCATGTTGTCATCACCGCTTGCATCTCGTTGCTCGATGAACTTTTTACCTATGTTCATTTTGGCTCCATCGACGAGAATGCATTAGCGATAGACACATGCGCTGCGCCTAGCTTTTTGAGTTGATCTGCAAGCGTCATGAGCGATTGCAACGTCACGCCTTCTTTCGCATGAATCACCACTAACGCATCTTTATTCTGCTTAACCCATTCTGACATTTGATGCTGGTTATCTATAGCAACGGTCTTGTTCTCAAATAGGACATACCCATCGTTCGATTCAAGTGTAAAAACCACTCTTTCCAATGGTGTCACGTCTTTTGTTGGGGATGAGGCTATGGCGAGAGGAGTGTCTACTATACGCCAAGGAACAAAACTCGACGTCAACATAAAAAACAACAGTAAAATAAACACCACATCAATAAGAGGCGTCAGGCTAATGCCCGTTTTACGTTTTGTTTGCTCTAGGTTAAGCGGCACGCTTAACCTCTTTGGCACTGCTTTGAAGTGAATCCACGCGTTTTATTTCACGGGAGGTAAATACTTGCGTGACCACATCGTTCATATTGTGGGCGACACGCTCAACTTTTCGCTCTAACCAAGCGTGTAAAGTCATCACAGGAACCGCTACGGCAATCCCCACAGCCGTTGTGAGAAGTGCTTGCCATATACCTCCAGAAAGAACGGACGGATCAACCTGACTGCCCGCGCCTTCCATTTTCTGAAAGGCAGCAATCATTCCAAGAACCGTACCTAACAATCCGAGTAAAGGGCTCAAAGATGCAATAACCTCAAGAGGTCGTAAAAACGAGCGCAACATGTGCAGTTGTTTTAACGCCAAACGTTCAGTTTCTTCTCGAATCGTTGCTAAATCCATCGAACCACTTTTCAATGCTCGAATAGCAAAAGAAACAACACCGTCAATAGGACGCTGAGTGTGCAAACTTTTAATCACAAGATCAATATTGTCTTTGCGCCACGCATCAATCGCTTTGTCTGCAGATTTCGTACTTTCCGCTTTTAATCCTGCAAACTGAATCAGTTTGGCCATTACAATGGTCAATGCAACGACCGAAAAGCCCAGTAAGATCCACACAACAGGACCTCCTACCACTAAAAAGTCGATAATTTTTTGCTGTGTTTCGGGTGCCATGATCTTCTCCAGAAGCTCGTGTTCATATACTGCAAATGATATTGATTCTCGAAGTTATTTTCAATATAAATGTTATAAAAACTTGCTTTCTCTGACGAAAAATTGAACACAGAATTACCCACACAGCAGGTAAAAATTGACTTCAAAAAGCAATTTTACTGATAACCGGACACATAAAAGTAAAAGTAATAGGAGATAAGAAAAACGCTGTTAGTACGAATGACGGCTCTATACAACAAGCAGACATGTTTAAGGGGTAAAAGCATGCCTGCTAAATATAGAAAGAGAAGCTAACCTGCTCGAAGCTGCTTTAGCGAGGCTTTATAAAGTTTGTGAGCACTGAACCCTGCGAGCACATTCCCCACTAATATTCCAACAAACATGCCTTTTAAATCTGCAACTTGTGCACCAATCCATAGACAGGGTAAGAAGAATACAAACAACCTTAATGCCGAAATCAGCAATGCTCGATAAGGCTTACCTAAGGCATTGCAAATACTGACCATGACCATACACACGCCTAAAGGCCCAAGGCTAATCGGAACAATCATTAAATGCCAATGAAGAACGTCGCTCACTGCGGCTTCGCTGGTCATAGCAGACGATAACAGCCCCGCTAGTGCAAAAGACAGCAACGCAACGGCGGATTGAAAGATCAATAAAAAGCGTGTGGCAATTTTAATGACCTTTTCAATATCATCGAACGACTTAGCGCCAAGCATTCGACCAACCATAGGAGGCATAGACATAGTCAAAGCCAACGCAGCAACAATCACAAAAAACTCAAAGCGTGACGCCAGCGCCCATGCAGCTATGGCCGTCGCGCCGAATCCTGCAACCAGTTTGGTCGCTGCCAATGATGATACAGACGGCAGCAACTGACTCACCATTGCAGGCCCCATAATGTGGCCTATTTCAGTCAAGGTTTTAGCGATATTCAAACCCTTGAAATTAAATACAAGCCAATGGTTAATCGACACTTTCGGTACTAGAACCAATAGGCCGATAAAAATGGAGGCTATGGTCGCCATGGCGGCCCCTTCGAGACCAAAGTCAAAGACGAAAATAAAAACAGGATCAAGCACAATGTTCAGTACACTGGTCACGACCATCAATGTGCCTGGCAATACCGTATTCCCATTCGCGCGACAAATACTGTAATAGAAGTAAATTAACGCACTCAACAGAGCGCTGAGCAGCCACCAAGGCCAATACGAGTGGATCACGCCATACACATTGTCAGGCGCACTTAATACACTAAGAATCCCATCACTTAAGAACCAAATAATAGAACAGCAGATTGCGACACTTACCGTTCCTAATAACAACACAAGACCCGCCAACTGCCGCGCATAGTCTTGCAACTTTGCACCAAGCGCTTTGGAAATCATGGAGGTCATCGCGATCCCTAATCCAACCTGAACCCCAATGAGAACCAGTTGAATAGGCATAGTAAAACCTTGTGCAGCCAACGGAAGAACACCCAATTGCCCAATGAAAGCACTGTCTGCCAATTGAAAGCTCATAATAGAGAGCACACCAAACAACATGGGCCAAGTCATTGAAAAAAGTTGTTTGCCTAATGATGTTTCCGTCTGTTGTGTCGCCATATATTGCCGCGTAAAAGTTAAATGAAAAACATGTGGTGTTAGCGCTTACTTACCGTAAATCATGCATTCGCTGAATTGTACGCTTTTCTAAATCGACCACCGACATAGAGCATAATCAGCCCTGCACTTGAAAATGTAGCAAAACCTATCGCTAACGGCGTGACACTTTGATGATAAAACTGTCCCACGGTTGTCGCAGCAATAATCGCCACCACGCTTGAGAGTGCGGAAATAATCGACGCACCTAATCCTGCCATTTTTCCCAATGGCTCCATCGCCATTGCATTGACGTTTCCGAATATAAGCCCCTGACAGAAAAACACCACCATTCCATTTAACATAAATGCCCAAAAAGGCGGTTTGCCAGAAAAAGATAATGAAACGATAGTCATACATAGCGCTGCGACCAGCATGATGCTTAACGCTGTGGACGCCAAACGTTTAGTACCAAATTTGCGTACAATTCGCCCATTAAGTAAGGAGGATGCCCCCATTCCGATCGCCATCATCGCGAAGTATAACGGGAAAGATTCGCCCACTTCATACACATCCTGAAAAATAGATTGTGCAATGCTAAGGTAGAGCATTAAACCACTGAAAAGAAAGCCCGCCAGTACCGTAAATGCCATCACATCTGCGCGTTTTAAAATGTACATGCCGTCACGAAATATTCTGAGGACGTTGAAGGCTTTTCGATTATCCTTCGCAATGGTCTCGGGCTGTCGAATAATCAACCAAGTCATACCAATAGACGCTTGCAAGACAGCCGCGACAAAAATCCAGCGCCATGAACCAAGTAGCATAATCGTCTGTCCAAATAATGGCGCAAGCATCGGCACTAATATAAAAACCATCATGATAAATGACATCATCCGAGCCATTTCTCGTCCACGATAGAGATCTCGTATTAAGGCTCTCGAAGCAATTTTCGGCCCCGCCACGCCAAACCCTTGAATCAATCGACCCAACAACAAGGTTTCCATAGATTGCGCGAACGTCGCGATTACACATCCAATAATATAAATGACAGCACCAATGACGATGCATTTTTTTCGTCCAATCGAATCTGATAGTGGGCCAAAGAGCAGCTCACCAAACACCATGCCCAGAACCAAAGAGGAAATAATCCATTGTGTTTGTTGGTAATCGATCAGCTGAAAATCTACCGAAATATCACGAAATGCGGGTAGAACAGAATCCATGCTCAGCGCAGTTAAAGACATTATGGTTGCAAATAACGCAATAAATTCCTTTTCAGACAGTCGCGCCAAGGTGCCTTCAGCCTTTGCTGTGTTTGTTTGGTTCATCTTGTATTGTTACCCATGGATATGTCAAAAGAGCGACATATAATAGCGTGACTTCCCTCACAAAAGAGGGAAGTTGTGTGATTCTTTAAAAGTAGAAGAATTAACGTCTAATCAAAGCAAGACTCTCTTCGGCAAACCCTGTACCTGCTTCAGTATAGAAGTTAAATACATTATCGATACCAGAGGCTAAGAGATCATCTCGCTCATCTTGATACCTTGCAATGGCGGCAACTTGCCCTTCGTATCCTGCTGTACGAAGTTGTCTGGTTATATTTGCGCTGTCCTCAGAAGACGGTAAAGCGAGCAAGACAAGCTTAATTCCCTTTGTATCAAGATGCTCCCAAAGATCTAAATCTTCCCCATCGCCATAGAACACATTTTGATCGTCCCGCTGCATTTGTTCGATTCTGAAATGATCGGCATCCATACCCGCAACGCAGGCACCTTCCAATACTCGTAAAGATTCGTACGCACCTCTGCCGACACGACCAAGACCGACAACCAATATTTCCGTACCTTTTGGCTGAACAAACGTATCCGCGGGTAAGCATTCTGGTCGTTCAAAACGGCGGATCCACTCTTTATAGTGACCGTAGATCCCGTGCGCCTGACGGTACACTACGCTGGTTAAGATAAATGAGATCGAAACGGCTAAAGCGAGAATCACTAACCACTCTTTTGCTAACCAGCCACTTTGAACGCTCAAAGCAACGACAATCAGCCCAAATTCACTGTAGTTAGACAGCGCAAGCGCACTTAAAAAGGATGTACGACCACGTAACCTGAGGGATGAAAACAATCCAAAAAATAAGAAAAATTTAAATAAAATCACCGCAGAAACAAGCAAACTAAGCCCGACCATTTCAATATTCGGTAATGCTGTAAACCCGATAGATAAGAAAAAGCCGATTAAGAATAAATCTTTAAAGTTCATTAAAGACTTGTTCAACTCAGACGATTTAACGTGAGACGCGAGCAATATTCCCAAAATCAGCGCCCCTAAATCGCCTTTAACCCCCAGATATGAGAAAAGCTCATACCCGCCGAGCGCTAGAAACAATCCAGTAAGAGGCAACATTTCTCCGTGACCTGACCTCTCAAGCAACTTGTGCAAAATCGGTCTCGCTGGAATCAGAGCAAACAAGAACAGCGCCGCCAGCGATGGGATTTTTCCTGTAGCAAAGACCAGAAAAATGACCGCAACAATATCCTGCATTACTAGTACGCCCAAGCAGAGCTGGCCATGGCGCGTTTTCATTTCACCGGATTCTTCCAACAGCTTCACAATACATACGGTACTGGAAAAGCTTAGCGCAAACCCAATTAAAGCTGCAGTCTGGAGCTCTAAAACATCAAAATATCCCAGCCCAGCAATACCTACTGCGAGCGACAGAGCTCCCGTAAAAGCAACCCATATCCCCATATGCCCAAGCGTTGAAGCCCACACTTCTCGCTTTAATAAGTCGGACACGTGAAGTTTAAGGCCGATGCAAAACAGCATTAGAGTAATACCAAGATCCGCTAGATCCGTAAGAAAGACGCTGGATTTCATACCCATAAAATTCAATACAAACCCAGCGGCGAGAAAACCAATCAAAGGAGGTAAATGAATTAACTTGGCAGCTAGTCCACAAACAAACGCAAATAAAACCCAGACAAACTCCATACTGCTCCTCATCGAACACACAAAATACGAGAGCCATTCAGTGTACGTGGAAACTGTGACGAATTTAACGTTTAAGAAAAAAAAGGCGAAAAATCAACGTGAAAAGCACGATATAAACAAGGCTCGCGCTGAACGAACCTTGTTTAAAAGAAGGAAGGACTAGAGGGATTACTAAGTGATGACACGCATTACGGTTAGGTTAGCTGAAGCGTTCCATAAGCTAACATGGTGTTGTCTGAGTTCTGTTCCGTTGTCAGCATAAACACATCGTACCCGTCGTCCGGAAATACGGTATCAGTTCCACCGGAAAGCGGCGTGTCCTGATCTCCTCGGCTACTATACAGTTCATGCTCTGTGAAGATCTCTGTAACCAAACTGTCGCTGAAACAAAACTGAGTGACCAAACTCGTTTGTTGATCTTCACTGGTAATTTGAACATGAATATGAACCGTACGCCCTCGATACCAACCAGGGAAACACGATTTGAAATTCACCCGCCCACTTGAATCCGTCACCAACTGACCACGATACCAAGTACTTGCTAATGCGTCTTCTTCGTCGTTTGTACAGAAGCCGGTGTTAAAGTGACTGGCATCGTCGCTGTCACTCGTGTCTCCAGAGTAAATGCCATCGATATCACAGTGCCATACTTCAATTGTATAGTTTTCTAAAGGCTCACAATTGCTGTCAATCAAACGCAAACAAAGTTGCATTGGTAAGCCGGACAATCCAAGCGAAATGTCTTCACCTGTCGCATCTTGAAAGTAACATGGCCCTTCGGTTGTCGACTGGGTAAGCGATACCTCACACGTTGAGCCGGAATCAAACACTGTATCGCTAGGATAATCCACTGAGATTAGATCGGTTGTACCTGATGCCCACGTTGAACTCGCACTTGAAGTTGTCGAACTATCAACCCCTGCTCCTGAGCCATCACACCCACCAAGACCCGACACAGCCGAAGCCAATGGAATCAAACCCAGTGCTTTTACAAATTGACGCCGTTTTAATAGCGTGTTTTTAAGACCTGTTTTTTTGGTTTCTACAGAAATTTCTTTCCCATTGGACATGCTTTCTCTCCTGCTGACTTATATACAATTTTCTGCTGGCAAACTGTAGAAAAAGAGTAGCAAGATAAAAAAACTTTATGCGCTTACAAGCTGTAAATGATAAGTAAGTTCTATGTAAGCTGAGAAGATTGATGGCCAGCGCACACATTTTGCGTGATGTTTAGCAGCGTTTGAAAGATTTCCTGATCCTTCATTTCTGTCTTACACCACAAATATAAATCTCGGTTCGCAAGACGATTCGTTGGCACAGGAAGCTCAACTAATTCATTCGCTTCTTCCATAACTGAAATAGGAAAGCGAGGTAACGTCGCGAGATATCGGCCTGTACGCAGCATTTTAATGAGCATAACCGCGTCATTTTTAAAGATGATTTTTGTTTGCGTGGCTTTTATACCTAAAGAACGCAACATGTCGTACGCCTGCTTTTCATACGGTGATGCCATTCCTAGACCGAGCCATTCGACATTACGAAAATCCTCGAATGCTTTGTCCTGATTGGCTGCTAACGCAATCGGATGAGATTGACTGCAAAAGATCCCCAGATGATCTGGAACAATCAGTTCTCGATGCACGCTGTTAATTGTCTGATCTGGGTTCAGCGGCGCTAAAACAATATCGAATTCATCGTTTTGCAATCCTTCTAGAGCAGAAGCGGGGTTCAAACAGGTTACTGTGAGCGCAATATCTGGAAAAGACACCGCGAACTGATCAAGAATCGTAGGAGCCAAACTGGTACACAGCAAAGGCCCTGCCGCGATACGAAGTTCTTTGGTGATACCGTACTTGTAAAAAGACGCCCGTTCTTCCGCGTTTTTCAGGAGCTGTTGGATCACTCTTCCTTCACGCGCTAGGGATTCTCCAACGGTTGTACTTCTTACGCCAAAGCGACTTCGCGTAAACAACTCAGCACCCACTTGCATTTCCAGTGTTGCCATTGCTCTGGTCATTGTCGGTTGAGCAACATTGAGATAATCCGCTGCAGCCGTAATCGACCCTTTATCCAATACTGTTGCCAAATAAATCAGGTGTTTTGATTCCATTACTTACTACCACTGTCGTCATCATGATCGAACCAATTTCTGATTCATTCTGATAAGGAATCGGTCAAAGCGCAAGAGAACCTCATGCAACCTTTACATTCATTTGAGCAGTTAACGATGATAAGAACACGCTCTCTGACTTCAGCAAGTGGATAATTCTTTTAACGCTGTGGCATATCCGCCTTTGAATAAACCAGACTGACCACGGAATCCTCAACCAACGGCGGCATAGTCGAATCCCAATCGAGCCACGATTGTCGCATGGCATTCAATCTCTCAGGCTGAAGCCTCGCTTGATTGGCTCGTTCTCGGGCATCATTGTCTATATTAAACAGGTATTCATGCTCATCCACTTTAAGATACTTCCACGACCCCATTCTTAATGCTCTTTGTTTACGGTGTTTCATCCGCCAATACAAGGGACGCTCAAACTCCGTATTTTCTTGTAGCACAGGCAACAACGAGACCCCATCAATCGGGTAATCTTCAGGAAGTTCACCCTGACCAATATCGAGTAAGGTTCGAGACCAATCCATCGTCATGCAAAGCTGCTCACTGACCGTTCCTGGCTCAACACCGTTTGGCCAAGAAATAATCCACGGCACACGTATACCGCCCTCCGTTAAGTCCATTTTACCGCCTACAAGAGGCCAATTATCAGAGAAACGTTCACCGCCGTTATCGCTGGTAAATACGATTACTGTGTCATCAGCAATTCCATGTTCATCCAGTTTTTCCATTATCCTACCAATACCTTCATCCATATGATGGATCATCTTTTGGTATGTGTGGATATTGCCGCCTTCTAGATGAAATAACGACGTAATCTTATCAGCTAAATGCTCATCGTCCCGCGTCTCCCAAGGCCAATGCGGAGCCGTATAGTGCAAGCTTAAGAAGAAAGGAGTCTCGGCACTTTTAGGCGCTCGTCGATCTATAAAATCGATCGCACGATCTGACAGTAAATCCGTCAGGTAGCCGACCTCGTCGTGCTCCTCTTCATTAATCCAAAGATCGTTATCGCCTAAACCGCTAACGTGTGAAAAATAATCAACGCCTCCGGCCATGATACCATAGAACTCTTCGTAACCTGATGCTCTTGGCCCAAAGTACGGCGGGTAGCCTAGGTGCCATTTGCCCACCAGCCCTGTGTAGTATCCCGCTTTTTTCAGCTGTGAAGGAAGCGTCGGAATCTCGGGTGGGAGGCCTAGCGTACTGCTCCCCTTACTTTTACTGTTCAGTGGCTCTTCCAAAGCGCCCCTCAACCTATATTGATAAGCCATTGTCATCAAAGCAAAGCGGGTCGGAGAGCAAACAGGCGAGTTTGAGTAACCATTGAGAAACATTTTTCCCCGTGCCGCTAATTTATCGATATTTGGCGACACCTGACCAAATTGCGCTTCTCGCCCTCCGTAGCACCCCAAATCGGCATAGCCTAGGTCGTCTGCAACGATGTAAATTATATTTGTCATGGGTTCATCCTATTTAAGTCTTATTATTTTTGGCTGTCATCAACGGCATACTTGCCCCATTCGCACTCTGTCTTAAATGCCATGCCCATAGACACGTACCCAAAATCGCACCGACTATGTTCCAATACTCTATTGGAGATAACAGCATGACAGCCGCAGCTAACCTTCCACTAACTTCAAGCAAAGACAATCGCTTCACATGGAAAAATGAAAGCGCACTGACCGTTAAAATAATGCCAAATGCCAAGCGAACCAGTAACCAGCTCCAAGCCAGAAAATCAAACTCGGCTCCCGCTTGGCTTACGGTCAAAAGCTCAGGGTTATAGGCAAAAGCAAACGGAATCACAAAAATCATGATGCCAATACGTGACGCCGTGATAGAGGTTCCAACAGGGCCTCCTTTGGAGATACTTGCTGCTGCAAACGCCGCAATCGCGACCGGTGGCGTGATCACAGAACCAACAGCGATAAAGAACACAAACATGTGAGCGGTTAAAGGTGCTAAGCCCAATTGCTGCATTGCGGGAATTGCGATCGTTGCGACAGTGACGTATGCGGGTAATGTCGGCATTCCCATGCCTAATACGATACAACACACTGCCGTTAAGAGAAGTGAGATCAACAGACTATCTGATACAAGGCTGCTTAACAGTACGCCAAATTTGATAGGAACTCCGGTCGCAGACAGAGCAGAGATAACAATGCTGACCGCCGCAATGGCCATTAGAAGACCTGCAAACGTTCGCCCACCGACCGACAAACACTTAATAAGTTGTAATGGTTTTTTGCGAATCTCTGGATTTATAAAGCTCAAAGGAAACATTAAGGCGAGAGCGGCAATGGATGCACCAGAGGGAGACATACCGTTAGTCAGCAACAACACAATAACCACTAACGGAATAAATATTAACGCAAGGTTCAAATAATCCTGACGGTTCGGTGCATCAACGCCGTCCACTTTATCCTGTGGTTTTATGCCGAGGCGTCGACTTTCGAAAACAACGCTGGCAAATAAACTGCCGTAAAATGCAATGGATGGAATCAACACTGCAATCACGACCGTCATATAGCTCACACCTACAAAGTCGGCCATAACAAGTGCCGCCGCGCCCATAATCGGTGGCATTATTTGCCCACCCGTCGATGCAGCAGATTCCACTGCACCCGCAAAATTAGGCGTAAAGCCGCGCCGTTTAATCATTGGAATAGTAATAACGCCCGTTCCGACTACATTACCTACGGCACTTCCTGACACGGTGCCAAATAACGCAGAAGACAGTATTGCCGCATGAGCTGGACCACCGGCCGTTTTACGCATCCAATGAAAGGCAATGCGAATCATAGAATCGCCAGCCCCTACGCCCTCTAAAACTGCCCCTAAGATAATGAAAGGGAACACCGTCGTAACAACGATCGAAAAGGTACTGCCTAAAATGCCCGTATCCAGACTAAACAGTAGATTTTGCGCCAACATTTCCGGAACATCGCGATTTACCGTTTGGAACGGTGCAGGCCAATGGTGGCCAGTCGCCATATACAAAACACCGAAAATACCGAGCAATGCAACAGGCAACCCCCAAATTCGCCAACAAAAATAGATCGACGCAGACGACGCTATAACAGCAGTCCACATCTCACGCTCACCGAACAAAAACATCATATCGTCGAGCGAACCACTGATTTTATAAAATGACCAACAGCTCCAAACTGCGCCAATCGTCGCCAGCACACTCATCACAGCTGAAAAAGGAGCAAAGCGTTGCTGTCGACTTTTGGCGATCATTGCCAAACCAATGACAAGAACACATAAAGCAAAGAAGGAAGCCCTAAAAAAGACCATTGGAAACGGGCCGACTCGAAAGTCTCCTATTGCAGGCATCACGTTAAGCAACCCATAAATGCAGACAATAAAGCTCAATACAGAGACAGGGTTCAACGTCTTTAGTCTAGAAAAAACAGTCAATTTATTGATCTCCCAAAGAGACGAGGAAAACGCCGGCGAAGCACGTTGCTTCACCGCATTTCATCATTTCAAAACACCACTAAAGGATGTAATGACATTACTTTATGAGTAGGTTTTCAGGAATTGAGATGTTTAATTCACGGTAGTATTTGACCGCGCCAGGATGTAACGGCGCATTAACGCCTGCAAAGTAATCCGTCGTTGCCACAGTAGATAATGAAGCATTGCTCTCGGCCACCGCTAATCGGTTTTCAAAATACGTTTTCGTTAAGCTGTATGCAATGTCGTCAGGGAGGTCCTTTCTAGCGGCCATCATCATGACAGTTTGCCAAGTCAACACTGACTCTTCATTCACTTGACCTGGGTAAGTATGTGCAGGAATTTCAGTGGGCTGCATCACCAGATCCGCAGGAGGGATCATATTCGAACCGGGAACACCCAATAAACGAATATTGCGGCTTAAACTCATTTCTGCCAACGTTTGAGATCCAAGACCGAACACGCTGATATAAATATCAAATTGCCCATCTTTGAAGCTTTGTGCGCCTACGCCCCAAGGCGCTCGAACGCTTTCATATTGATCAGGCTTCAACCCAGCGGCCGAGGTCAAAGCATGTATTTGATCGTTGGCAATGCCCGCAGGTGGTCCGACATAAATGCGTTTGTTAACGCCGTCTTTCCATTCGGTAATATCGTCGTCAGCCCAAGTAATTGCATGGTAGACACTGCCCGGCAAACCAAACAACGATCTTACGTTTGATGCCGCTTCTTTCGCGACGTTACCTAAGTTTTTATAGGGAGGACGTGCATGTTGCATAGAAACAAATGCACTAGGAGGAACAACGGCCGTATCTAATTTTCCACGGCCAAGTTTCAGAAGTGATTTTGTAAGTGTCTGCCCTAATGAAAGCTGTAAATCCACACCTGCGTCACTCCAATAAGGAGCCATCGCTTGGGGAATCATGGCTAATACACTTGCTGCCCCAGCGGTTTCCATTGCAATTTGTTCAGATCGAACGTTAGCAGAAGTCAGCGCTAATAACGCACAGCTGGCCATTGTAATCGCCCGATATCCAACACGTACACGTGTACTCATTTTCGATTCCCTCGGTGTTATTTTTATTTTGATTTCACTATCCTATGTGAGGATTAAGTATTCGTAAAATACTACTTTATGGCTCTAATCAATCATTAATGAATACAAAAAAGTAAAGACAAACCTTTGATTCATTCACTCTTAAAGCACTTTCGTCATAAAGACACTGTAAGGGTCTTCAACATAACTGGCAAAAGGTGGGCAATATTCGAAGCCATGAGATTGATACAGTTTTTGTGCGGGTAAAAAGGGTTCGGGAGTGCCTGTTTCTAAGCTAAGATTGCGGTAGTTTCGCAGCTTAGCTTCTTCAATAATGACCTTAAGCATACGTGACGCGACACCACGACGAAGAAACTTTGGATATGTACGCATGGATTTAATCTCTCCATGACCTTTATCCAACTCTTTTAAAGCACCACAACCCGCCAACTCCTCATCAATCCAAACAGACCAAAGCGTGATACTTGGATCTTTCATTTCCTCAAGATCTAACACATGAGCACTTTCTGGCGGACTTAACGAAAACATATTCTCGTGGTGGAAAGTAAGCAACTCTATAATGTCTTTGCTTTGCACATTGTCTACTGTGATGCGCATTCTCTTTGACTCCCTTCTTCACTTTTGAATAACATCAAGAATCATATCAAAGGCAAAGTAAAACACCATCACAATGCTTAATAGAAAAAACCAGACACCCTAAAAAGATATCTGGTTTTCAACACTCTACTTTACAACGACACGATTAGATCAACAGATCTGTTATTTAAACGTACGTTTACGAACACGCTCCAAACGTTTCAGGATCGCATCCATACGCTCAGGTTTCACCATGAACTCTTGAAAGCCTTTCATACCTTCCTGCGCCATTGCCGGATCCGTGTCTCGGTCATAGAACTGAGCCGTACCATCTGCCGCTTTCAGCATTGAAACACCTTTGTTCAAGAAGTAGTTATCAGGGGCTGTCGCATCTTTATGTGGCGGAATCTGCAAAAGCGCCTTATTCACTAACGTTTGATTATCCGCACGTGCCATGAACTCTAAGAATTTCCGAGCATCCTCTTTGTTTTTCGCTTTTGAAGGGATATGGATCGTATCCATCGGTGCGTCTTCAAACATGCCTACGTTAGGATTGATTTGTGGAAATTGGAAGAACCCCATTTTTCCATCCAGCTCTTTAGGGAAGTTTGGCGTGATGAAATTACCAATCAGATACATTGCCGCTTTGCCATTGTACAAAAATGGCTGTGCTTCCTGCCAAGAATACGATGCATGGTTCTCAAGGAAGTAACCCGGCTCGATAAGCTCTTTCCAGTGCTCAAATGTTTTCTTAACACGGTCATCCGTATACGGAATCTTGCCATCCATCAAATCGATGTGAAATTTCAAACCGTTTGTACGCATGTTTAGATAATCGAACCAGCCCGCAGCGGTCCATAGATATTTAGTACCAATCGCTACGGGAGCAATCTCGTTGGCTTTCAAAGTTTTACTAGCAGACAAAAAGTCTTGCCACGTTTTGGGCTCTTCTATGTTCAACTTTTCAAAGATGTCTTTTCGGTAGTAAACACCCCATTGATAGAAGGTATACGGCACACCCCATTGTTTATCGTTGACCGTCATCGCAGGCTTGGCTGACGCCATATCGGAGTAAAGGTTGTGCTCTTGCCAAATATCGCTTACATCTTCAAACAATCCACGATCCACGAAGGTTTTCATACGGTTACCCGCATACCAAAAGACCAAATCTGGAGGTGTTGTCGCCAACCAGTTACGAATGGCTGTCTTATAGCCTTCTTTATCATAAAGGTTGTACTTCACGTCAACATCTGGGTTCTCTGCTTCAAATTTAGAAACGATTTCAGCGAACGCCGCTTTTGGTGCAGGATCAGCCTGATCAGAATTGATCACCAAAGTTCCCGCATTGGCTGCCGTTGCAGCAATTAATGCCATAGAACCCGCCGCCCATGAATGTAAAATGTTCATATTTTTCTGAGCCTCTTATTGTTATTTCTCTACTGGTTTACATAATAACTTTATTATTATTTAACGCTGACTTTTTATGGAACTTGGTTCCAGTATTGTACATACACCTCACCAAGTCAATAACGAAACACAGTTCCAATAAGTAATATTTAAGTTGTAAACAGATCGATTAAAATCGAGCGTAAATTAGGATGTCGCCCGCCAAATCGAAAGGTCGCATTGCCCTAAAGCATTACTTCCTAACAGCTTTTCATACCCTGAGAAGGTTATTTCTCTCGTTTCATTTCCATAGTTAAACGCAAAGCGGATCGGTCCACGATCTCTTACTCGTATCCCTTCCGGCAAAAAGTTCGTCGTTAACCCACTGCTTTGCGCCAATCGTGAAAATATTTGTTCGAGCAACCCGTCATCCACACAAGATCCCAGATAGTAACTGTTCAGTTGTTTCACCAAAACGGGCGTGCCGTTATCTGTTTTCAGCAAGACTTCCTGCGGACGTTCTTTCGGCTCGGCTTTCAATTGTTCATGCCAATTCTGAATCGCACCTCGCCCCCAGCTTCCATAAACATTAAGTTGAGTATGCTTGGGTAAAGCGTCGACTCGCTCAACAACCACATCCACTAACGCTTGCACTTTACCCGGAGCAAGGTTATCTGGAATTCGGTAATCCGATGTTTTACTGCCCGATCTAGGGCCAAAGAGAATACGACCTTCAAACGCCTGAAGACGCAAAAGCATCTCTTGATCAATGTTAGCCTGAGCCGGCAACACGAGCATTTCATACCCTTCAAACTCAGATTGAGGGGAAACAATATCAATACTCAATCCCAACTTTCGAATAGCTTCATAACAACGATAGAACCAAGACATATATCGGTAAGCGTTCGATTGAGGCTGAATATCAAAAGTCCAACAACTGTCGTAATCAAATACTAATGCGACTTGCCCTTTACTCGGCAACGCCATTAAATCATCCACAGAAAGATCTAATTGATGAGCAAGCTGCTCGACGTCCGAACTGACTTGTTTGGCCTCAAATGCCGCTTCCGCATACTCGCCATCGGTACGCAATAAACCTGCGTGCATTTGCTCTTGAGCAAACGGAGCCTGACGCCAACGAAAATAGGAGACAACTTCAGCACCGTGCGAAAACGCTTCCCACGTCCAGAGTCTCACCGCACCGTTTGCTGGAGCGGGATTATGAGGCGCCCAATTCACTGGGCCGGGTTGTTGCTCCATGATCCATAAACGTCCTTTACCGCACGCACGGTAAAGATCATGATGAAACGCACCGAAATCGGGGTGGCCGGTGCGCATATAGCGTTGTTTCTCATCATCACGATAAATATCTTCTTGATCCAAAAAGCCCAAAGGATAAGTATCCCAACTGGCAATATCGAGATCATTTCCCACTTTGTAGTGATCAAACGCCGTGAAAAAGCCCATATAA
The DNA here is from genome assembly GCF_004362145.1 of Marinomonas balearica. Classification (GTDB taxonomy): domain Bacteria; phylum Pseudomonadota; class Gammaproteobacteria; order Pseudomonadales; family Marinomonadaceae; genus Marinomonas; species Marinomonas balearica. The sequence goes on along the minus strand of NZ_SNXC01000015.1, from coordinate 104,740 downwards.
TTGTGAATAAGGTCTCTATCGGGAGAGAATTTACGCAGAATTTCCGTTTGAAGTTTGTTGTAAGCCACAACCTGATCGGAACAACACCGCTGAAAATCAAGACGATGAATGGGGTTCGCCTCAGTGACGGTTAAATTGGGCAATTCGATCTCATCAAAGCTTCGATACTCCATGCTCCAAAACACATTCCCCCACGCGGTATTCAGCTCAGAAATAGAGCCGTACTTTTCTTTTAGCCAAATACGGAACGCAATAAGATCTGCGTCGGCATAACTCAGTATAGTATCGTGACAACCGTATTCATTATCCGTTTGCCACGCATAAACTGCGGGGTGCTCGCCATAGCGCTGCGCCATTAGCGTCACAATTCGATCCACTTCGGTACGATACGATGTACTGGCGAAAGTATAATGTCGACGAGAGCCAAACCCTCGGACATTGCCATTTTCATCTTTTGCCAACATGTCTGGGTGTTGATCAACGAGCCATTTCGGGGGCGTCGGTGTCGGTGTTCCTAACACGACCTTTAACCCGTGTTGATGAAGAACAGCTAATGATTCGTCCAACCAACTCCAGTCTAATTCTCCCGGCGCAGGCTCCAGTCGGCTCCAGCTAAACTCACCAACGCGAACGTATTCAATACCAATTTCTCGCATCTGTTGTGCATCTTGCACCCATCGAGCTTTAGGCCAGTGTTCAGGGTAATAACACACACCTAGTTTCATTTTTATACTCCAGAAAATCTTTGTTTGATTTGCTTAACGGTTGCTTAATAGTCGCTTATTTGAAACGGCGCTCCAGCTGAGCCGCTCGCGTCTACTTCGATGGCAACAACATGTCCCGACAGTGGGCTCTGTGCTAACTGCTTATCGGTCAGGCCAACACTTGCCGACGTAATGAATAAGGTGTTGCCATTTTTTCCGCCAAATGCACAACTTGTCGGTCTGGCAAATGGCAGTTGAACCGTCATTAATACGTTCCCTGCAGGCGAATATTTAACAACTTTTTGACCGTCCCACTGTGCATTCCAAAGGCATCCGTCAGCATCAATCGCTGATCCATCTGGCGCTCCTATTTCGACTTTTGCGAAAGGGCTGTGGTTTCTTGTATCCGTGAAATTAGGGTAAGGAAACTGGTGTATTTCACCAGCCATGGAATCGGCGAAGTAGAATCGATCTCGGCTTTCATCCCATGCCAATGTATTCGAGATGCCAACGTTGTCGAGCATCTTTTGCTTCTCACCATGAGGAGTAACCCGCCATAAACGACCCGACTTCTGAACTTCATTGTCGTCCATCGTTCCTACCCAAAGACTTCCGTCTGGTGCAACTTTCGCGTCATTTGTACGATTGCTCGGACGATCTTCATCCAGCGTAACCAAATATTCGATGATCTCGGTTTCGGTATCAAAGATTGCAACGCCGTCGGACAATACAACGACCAAGTTCGGTGCTTGAGACGCAAACACTGCTGAGACTTTTTTGGGCATGTGCCACGAACGCGTCTCTTGAGTCTGTGATGACCATCTCCAAACTTGCTGCTTTGGAATATCAACCCAAAACAGACACTCAGTTTCTGCACACCAGAATGGCCCTTCGGCTAGGGTGTGTCGCTCGCTGCTGATTGGCGTAATCTGAGGTGAAATTGAGATTTCGTTTTCTAAAGTGGTCATCGCGATTAATTCCCCTTGTGAGCTTGGTAAGCCTGCCAGCTCGCGGCGAAAGCTTTCGCGTTATTTGCAGTGGTTTCAACACTTTGCCCTGCTTTGTACAATGCAGAGCCCAACCCAAACCCTCGTGCACCAGCATCCAAATAGACGTCCATATTAGACGGCGTAACACCGCCCACAGGGCATATCCAGACGTGTTTTGGAATCACGGCACCGAGCGCTTTAATAACATTAGGAGAAGGTAGTGCTTCTGCCGGAAACAGTTTCAAACCATCCGCTCCAGCTTGAAGCGCACTAAAAGCTTCGCTCGCCGAGAAGAAACCGGGTAGCGCATATAAGCCTTTTTCTTTCGCGCATCGAATCAGATTCGGATCCGTATGCGGGCTCACCATCAATTTAGCGCCTGTATCCGCTAACTGCGCCACCTGCTCGGTCGTCAAAACAGTGCCTGCGCCGATGAGCGCTCTGTCTCCGTACGCTTCCTGAACGGCTGCAATACTTGTAAATGGCTCCGGCGAATTGAGTGGCACTTCGATAATACCAAAGCCGACATTTATCAGTTCCTCGACGTGAGCCAGCACTTCGCTTGGTTTAATGCCTCGCAATATAGCCACCAGCGGAAAACGATTCATTTGTTCTTCAAAAGTCATATTTCTATCCCTCCGATCAGACAGGTCTGCGATCGAAAATGTATTTTTATTGTTACGCTAAAAAAACGATGTGAAGTACGTTGTATGTTATTGCGCATCCGCGATGGTCGTGAGACCGAGAATGCTCGCTTCGCTGGCATCAACCTGCACAACGAAGGTATCGCTCTCACTCAAAGCCATTCGATAACGTTGCGCCAATAAACTGGAACCGATGACATACAATCGTTTGCCTTTCAAATGAAGACACTCCGACATTTCGCTGACATCGTTTCCCACAATGATTCCTGACAAATAATCAAAGACTGCCGCATCGGACATTTCACCCGTCACCTGACGACTGCGAACGGAAAATAAGTGATGCAGTAATCCACCCTCTTTTTTCGATGTGTCCAAGCCTTTTTGAAAGACCTCAGGATCGAATGAATCACTTGACGAGATGCCTTTAACAAGGCTCGATTCTTGTGATAACTTAGCGTACAACTCTCCTGAAAAAGTGGTAGAAAACTGTTTCAATTCGCCCTTTTCAATACGCCCCCATTTACAATGCGTCCCCGGCATGCAGAAGAAAATTTCTTTATTGCTGTCGACACTGGCGTCCATCGAAAGCTTTTTCCACAAGCCTAATAGTTGCGTTTCTTCACCTCGCATCACATCGGCTTGTTGTCCAACACCTATGCCTTGAGCACCGGGAACAATGTACACATCAACGGGTAAGGTCGTTTCGAGTTGTACAAGGTTGGCGCTTAACTCTGTTAGCAAATGCGGGCATTGAAGATAAGGGACTTCCTGCCACCCACCTTTACTGCCGACCATACCTGCCATATAAATAGGCACATTATGTTCAAGCCAAGGCGCAACAATGTCTGCAAGCGTCGACTCAAACGCCTCAGGAGCCAGACCCAACATTCCTTGATCGCTTTGCTTTTGATCCAGAATCGTGCCGAGCCTATCGATAAGAAATACCCGTAAATTGGAGGTACCCCAATCCACTGCGATAAACATGGGTGAGCCACTCATAGCCGACCTCCATCGACAACCAAACTCTGACCTGAGATCATTCGGCTTTCGTCAGCAGCCAAAAATACAACCATGTTCGCGACGTCTTCTGGCTCGATTTTAGTTTTCAGTGCCTGCTGCACCATCAATTCAGCTTCGGCTTCCGGCGTCAGCCACAAATCTTTTTGTTTTTGAGTCATTACCCAACCTGGCAAAACGGTATTAACTCGAATTCCATCACCTCCCAGCTCACGAGCTAGGCCTTTCGTTAACCCAGATATACCTGCTTTCGCAGTGACATAACCTGGGTAACCTGACAGCCCAAGCATCCACGAATTAGAACTCATATTGATGATCGAACCCGCACCTTGTTCCGCCATACCCGTCGCGACAGATTGAGCGGCAAAGAAGTGATGCTTTAAGTTCACCTGCATGCAGGCATCAAACTGGGCGGAGGTCATACTCTGAAGATCGTGACGTTGATCGTTTGCCGCATTATTGATTAAGGTCGCAACGTAACCCCACGCATTGATTCGGCTCGATATGGTCGTTTGAAGGGACTCAATGTCCATAAGATCGACGCAGGAAAAGTGGACATCAAAGCCCTTTTCTTCTAATCGAGCGACTAACGCACTCCCTGCCTTTTCGTCCAAATCAAAAAAACTAACCCTTGCTCCTTGCTTGGCAAAGGCTTCCACAATGGCCTCGCCGATGCCACTGGCTCCGCCAGTCACAAGCACATGTTGACCCTCAACAGATGAGTACTTTGTTACGCTTGTCATTAGTGAGACTCCCTTTTCACAACTGAACCGCTTTTACCGACTAGAAAATCCAAATCGGCTCCCTGATCGGCCTGCATTACATGGTCAATGTAGAGCTTCGCATAACCTCGATGATATTCACTTTCTTGTGATTGCCATGCGGCTTTGCGTGATGCTAACTCTTCATCGGTAACGTTCAATTGAAGCAAGCGTGTCTCAACATCCAATGTAATTTCATCGCCCGATTGAACCAAAGCAAGTGGACCTCCTATCGTCGACTCTGGAGAAACATGAAGAACGACGGTGCCAAATGCGGTGCCACTCATACGTGCGTCACTGATCCGCACCATGTCTGTCACACCTTTTTCAAGAACCTTACGAGGCAGCGCCATGTTTCCAACTTCTGGCATACCGGGGTAGCCTTTTGGTCCGCATCCTTTCAAGACCAGAATGGAATGCTCATCGACATCCAGTTCATCGGTATCGATGCGCGCTTTGTAATCTTCGATATTTTCAAAGACCACGGCTTTACCCGTATGCTTCAGCAAAGCTGGGGTCGCGGCACTCGGTTTTATAATCGCACCTTGTGGTGCCAAATTGCCTTTCAAAACGGCAATGCCTGCGTTGTCCCGTAATGGATTATCGAGCGGGCGAATGACCTCATCATTGAAGCATTCTGCATCTACGCATATCTCCGCTTGCGTGGCACCTGTGACGGTTTTCGCATCCATATCGAACAGTTCTGCCATTCGATTAAGGAGCGCAGGAAAGCCACCAGCATAATGAAAATCTTCCATTAAATACTGTCCCGATGGCATAAGATCCACAATACAAGGTACGGTGGCACCAATGCGATCCCAGTCGGCTAAAGACAAATCAACACCGACTCGACCCGCTAGAGCCAGAAGATGCACCACTGCGTTTGTTGAACCACCAATTGCGGCGTTCGCGCGAATGGCATTTTCAAAAGCGGCTTTGGTTAAGATATCCGACGGTTTAAGGTCTTCTTTCACCATTGAAACAATGCGAGCGCCCGTCAGATGCGCCAGCGCCTGACGTCTTGCGTCTACCGCGGGCAAGGTGCCGTTTTCGGGCAATGACATTCCCAATGCTTCCGTTAAACAAGACATCGTAGAAGCCGTCCCCATTGTCATACAAGTTCCACGAGAACGTGACATGCCGGATTCAGCGCGCATAAACTCGTCCAGCGTCATTGAGCCACCACGAACCGCTTCGCTGAATTTCCATACATCGGTACCGGAACCAATGTCTTTACCGCGATATTTGCCGTTCAGCATCGGACCAGACGACACGACAATGGCCGGTAAATCAACGGATGCAGCGCCCATCAATTGAGCGGGAGTGGTTTTATCACAGCCACCCAACAACACCACACCGTCCATGCCATACGCTCGAATAGACTCTTCCACATCCATGCTCATCAGATTTCGAAATAACATGGCAGTGGGCTTCATTTGAGTTTCGCCTAATGACATAACAGGAAACTCTAAAGGCACGCCACCTGCTTCCCAAACACCGCGTTTAACGTATTCGGCAAGCTCTCTTAAATGCGCATTACAAGGCGTCAATTCACTCCATGAATTACAAATACCGATAATAGGACGACCATCAAAACTGTGATCCGGTAGTCCTTGGTTTTTCATCCAGCTGCGATGAATAAAGCCGTCTTTATCGAGTTTGCCGTACCACTGCTTACTGCGAAGCTCTTTTTTAGGCTGCGGCGCTTTATCTGGTTGAGACGCTTTGATAGTGTCAGGCTTATTTTCAGACAATTTTTTGTCGGACATTAGGGGAAACTCCTTAAACGTCTGCAACGCTTACGCGCAGCAGTAAAACGGACTCTGGGTCCATAACGGGTAACTGGATGCCTACGCGTTCTAGAGAGGCTCCGTTAAGCTGAATTTTCTGTTGCCACCAAGCAGGCTTTTGTTGCATTAAGTGGCTTGGCATTGGACTGTGCGCAATCACTTCAACGCGATATAAACTCAAAGCTTCAAGTGCAGGTAAGCGAAGACGATCTGGGTGTACGCGTTTTGGCATAGCAAGCTGACTGTAAATGGCCAAACCTTCGGTTTTTTCATCGTTTAGATACCATTGAGTCTGAGCGCATCCATCAACACTCGGCAGACGATATAAATTGGCCGAGTGCATTAACTCTCGATGTGCTTTGTAGCACTCAATCCAGTCGGCGATATTGGATTTTTGCTCATCGGTCGCTTGCAATAAATTCCACTCAATGCCCAAATGCCCTTGAATGGCCGTTCCTGCTCGAAAGACCACATCGTGAATTCGACTAGTGGTATGGCTCTTATCTGGACCAATGTGAGCGCCCATAACTTCAGGAGGAAAGAAGTAACTAAAGCCACGCTGGATCGTTTGACGTTCCAATGCATCGTTACAGTCGGAGGTCCAAAAACGTTTCGTGTAATTCAAAATACCAAAATCCACGCGCGCGCCGCCGGATGCACAGCTTTCTATTTCGAGCTCAGGAAACGCATCATTTAATTCGCCAAGCAAGCGATACAAAGCCGTCACTTGAGCCAACGCCTGAGGGTGAATATCACCCGATGGCGAGACGTAATCGCGGTTCATATCCCACTTGATATAATCAATGTCATAATGATTTAGCAGGTCAAAAAGTCGACCACGAATGGCAACATAGGCATCGGGATTCGCAAGGTTTAATACCAGTTGATTTCGAAATAACAGATGCTCTTTCGCTGGCAATTCTAATACCCAATCAGGGTGCGCTCGATAAAGAGCGGAATCTGGATTCACCATTTCAGGTTCGACCCAAAGTCCAAACTCCATACCGAGAGATTTTACGTGATCAATAAGGGGAGTAAGGCCATTAGGGTATTTTTGCTCATCAACGTACCAATCTCCAAGCGCCGATGTATCATCGTTACGCCCTTTGAACCAGCCATCGTCTAAAATATACCGCTCAACACCCACTTCTGCCGCACGACTCGCTAACAAGCACAATTGTTCGAGATCATGATCAAAATAGAAGGCTTCCCAAGTATTAATGTGAACGGGTCGTGGCTTCGTTAATTTCGTTCGCGCTCGTGCTTCTCGATGAAATTGCTGGCTCACTCCATTTAAACCCTGACAAGAATGCGCGATCAATAACTCCGGCGTTTTGGTCGATTCTCCGGTATGCAAGACCTCTTCGCCGGGCAAGTACAATGCACCCGCTTGAAGGTATCGCTCTCCAGTCATCGCTACATCCGCTCGTAAGCTGTGATTTCCACTCCAAGCAAGATGAGCACCGACCACTTCACCCGTTTGCTCAGAAAAATTCGACTCGCCAAGCACCACTCCGGGAAAGTTTTCATGCCCAGATCTGCCATATCGACTTTCCTGAATCCATGTATCATTCCACTGTGAGGTTTGGTGTTGAAACTCCTGACACCAACGCCCGTAGAAGCTCATTTTTTGGGTGAAATTACTGAGACACGGAAAGGTCGAAGCCAAGCGCACGACTTGAACCGGTTCCCTACCCGTATTTATCAGCTCTAATGACAAGCCAAGAACGCCGCTTTCTTTAATACCAATCTGAAAAATCAGCTCCAGTTCAGCATGACGATCTTCTAGGCGAATCGCAAAGCCAGCCACATTTTCATTTACCGTATGAACTTCCCACGCTAACGACCACGCTGCCAATTCATTGGAAAAGACTTCAACGCCTGGCGTGGCCATCCAACCACGCCCTGCTTCCGGGATCAGGCTCAGGCGATAGGGTTCGTTTAAACTTGAATTTGGCAAGGCGGAAGATAAAACAAGGTAAACGCTTTCTATATTGGTATGCGCAGGCAGCTCTTCGCCAAAGTACAGTAACTCCGGAGCACCTTGATCAGGCAACGCTAAAATTAACGTTTTTCCTGCGCAATCTTGTCGAACATAATTCATTGTATTTAAAGCTCTACTCACGTCTGGAACCTTTCCTTTAGCCTTTCGTTGCGCCGAGAGTTAGGCCCGCAATAAAGTGCCTTTGCATTGCAAAGAACAATATAACCGGCGGCAATGCTGCAATAATCGACCCCGCTGCAATCAACTGCCAAGACGCCAACCACTGCCCCTTCAAGGCACTTATTCCCGCCGTGATCGGACGCACCTCGTCACTCTGAACAAGCACTAAAGCCCAGAAATAATCGTTCCAGATAAACGTAAATATGAGCACAGCAAGCGCCGCTAACGCTGGGCGAATCAACGGCAATACAACGTGAATAAAGATCTTCCATTCACTGACACCTTCAACCCGAGCGGCTTCTATCAACTCATCGGGCAAGCCAATAATAAAATTGCGCATAAACAAGGTACAAAAGCCCGTCTGAAATGCGACATGGAACAAGATCAAACCCGTTGCCGTATCGTACATTCCCATAGAGATAGTAAGATCGCGCACTGGAATCATCAGAATCTGAAATGGGACAAAGTTACCAGCAATAAAAGCCGCAAATAACGCGACGTTGCCCTTAAACGGAAACTTAGCCAAGGCGTAACCGGCTAGCGTCGACAAGGCTACAGAACCCAACACCGCAGGCAGAGTAATCACCAAAGAATTTAGGAGGTACTGCAACATAGGTGTTTGCGTAAACACCATGGTGTAGTTTTCAATCAACATCCACTCTGAAGGGATACCCCAATAATTACCGGCATTAATATCGGCGACAGAACGCGCAGATGTCATCATTACCGCGATCAAAGGCAGCAACCATAGAACCAAGGCTATCCAAACCGCAACGCGATAACTGATGTTAAAAGGTAACGAACGTTTTTCGACAGGTGTTGGAAACATTAGGCTTTCTCACTCTTCAACATACGCCATAGGAAGTACGCAATATAGACATCCATTATTAGGAACAAGACCGTAGCAATAGCGGCACCGTAGCCTGCTCGGTAGTTAAAGATGGATTGCTCGTACATGAAGTAAGCCAGAACAGTTGAAGAACCAAATGGGCCGCCGCTTGTCATGGTGGCAACAAGGTCAAAACTTCGCAGCGCTCCAATTACAGTAACCACAACAGCGATAAACGTAGCGGGTCGTAACTGAGGCAAAATGACATACCAAAGCATACGCCAACCATACGCTCCGTCTAAACGAGCCGCTTCGATCTGATCTGGACTTAGGTTGTTCAAACCTGTGAGGTACAAAATCATGCAATACGCGACCTGAGGCCAAAGCCCTGCCACGATAATGCCAAACGTAACCCAATCTTCGTCTGACAATACGGCGACAGGCTCGACCCCAAAAAAGCCTAAGACGTTATTGAAAATGCCGTAAGAAGGGTCGTAAAACCATGAAAACACCAGACCTACAACGACCTGTGAGATAACAAAAGGGAAGAAAAACAGAGATTTAACTAGACGAATGCCTAGAATTTTTTGATTCAGAAATAATGCGACGGCCAAACCAAGAGGCGGTGCCAGCATAAAAAATACTAACCAGTAGATATTGTTTTTCAACGCAATCCAAAACTGATAGTCCGTAAAAAGCTCCTCATAGTTGGCGAGGCCCACAAAGGTCTTTTCACCCAAGCCATCCCACTCGAAGAAGCTCAACCATATACTTTGAGCTATCGGAAAAATCACGTAAACAGCAAAAAGGATTACAGCCGGAAGTAGAAACACAATCGGCATCCATTGTTGCTGTTTACTACGCAACGTTTGCATTGCAGTCATACCTCTTATTCTTATCTTATTAGTCTTGACAGATTTAAATCTTCGACAAATAATGGAACAGAGTTTCGTTTTTTGCAATACTTAATAAATCGAAGATAAAAAATTAACCAGAAGAATCCAAAACTGCGATAATGGTCAATAAACTGAATATCATTCAGAATTAAAAATGAAACAACTCTTGCGAGAATTTACGAGTGACCACTAAAAACACCAACAACAGCTCTTCTTTAGGGCGGGCGCTGAGTTTATTAAACGAAGTATGCTGCAGCCCGGTTCCATTGCGTTTCGCAGACCTCGTTGAACGCGTTGAGCTACCAAAAGCGACCGTTCACAGAATACTCAATACCTTAATTGAACAAGGTATGGTGCGTTTTGATGAGGGCAGCCAAGTTTATCACGCAGGTTATGGTCTTCTGGAACTGGCCCATCAAGCATGGTCCAAAATTGATGTTCGAGACATCGCAGCAGAACAGATGCGTGAACTTTGGACAGAAACGGGCGAAACCATTCACCTCGCCGTACTGGATCGCGGCGACGTAATCTATATAGACAAGCTAGAAAGCCCCAAAAGTTTACGTTTGTACTCGTCAGTGGGTAAAAAAGGCCCGGGGTATTGTACTGGCGTAGGCAAAGCGTTAATGGCGTATTTATCAGAAGAAACGTTACAGGAAGCCATTTCAGCGCAGTCATTTCAGAAGCACACAGAAACAACGATTCTAAATGAACAAGCACTTCGCTCTGCACTGAAGCAAGTACGCAAAACCAAAGTTGCACTGGATCTTGAAGAACACGAGGAAGGCATTCAATGCGCAGCTTCCGTCATTTTCAACTACCGAAACGAGGCCGTCGCTGCCATCAGCATTACGGCACCGAAATTCCGCGTTGACGATGAAAAATTTAAGCATTTCCAAGAGCGAGTGAAAGACGCTTGCACGGAAGTTTCAACCAGAATGGGGGCGATGGCCTCCACATAATACTCAGGATCTTTACACTATGGCGACTATAAAATTAACAAACGTCATCAAACGCTTTCAGGAAACTGAGACGATTCACGGCGTAAACCTAGACCTAGAAGACGGTGAATTTGTCGTCTTCGTTGGGCCATCAGGTTGTGGTAAATCCACACTTTTACGCTTAATTGCAGGCCTTGAAGACATTACCGACGGTGAGTTACACATCGACGGAAAAATCATGAATTCCGTTGCGCCTGCTGAACGAGGCGTCGCCATGGTGTTTCAATCCTACGCGCTTTATCCTCACATGACGGTAAAAGACAACATGAGTTTTGGGTTACGAATGACAGGTTCAGACCCAGAGTACATTGAATCTCGCGTTCAAGAAGCCGCCGAAATTTTACATCTTGATAAACTGCTCGATCGTAAGCCCAAAGCGCTTTCAGGCGGTCAGCGTCAGCGTGTTGCCATCGGCCGCGCTATCGTAAGGGAGCCGAAAGTGTTCTTATTCGATGAGCCACTTTCAAACCTTGATGCCGAATTGCGCGTTGATATGCGAGTACAAATAGCTAAGCTGCATAACCAGCTTAAATCAACCATGGTCTATGTAACGCACGATCAGGTTGAGGCCATGACACTTGCCGATAAGATTGTGGTATTGCGTGATGGCAACATCGAACAAGTTGGCTCTCCGATGGCGCTTTACCACAACCCAGCTAACGAGTTTGTCGCAGGCTTTATCGGCTCCCCTAAAATGAACTTCTTAAAGGGAAAAATCACCCACGTAATTGACGGTAAAGCGACGATTTCAGTAAGTGGGCAAAGTATTACGCTGCACATTAAAGATCAAAATCAAGTCATTGAAGGTGACACTGTATCACTCGGTATTCGCCCAGAGCATTTAGCGGAATTTAACAGCGAATCAGACATCAAACTCAATGTGAACATTGATGTTGCGGAACACCTTGGCGGCACTAGTTTTCTTTATGCCACATGCGGCGACGAAAGCCTGACCATCGAAGTGTCAGGGCAAAATATGAGCCGCTCTGGAGAGCTGTTAGAAATCGGGGCTAAACTATCAGATTGCTATTTGTTTGACAGCAAGGGGAACTCATTGATCACACGTCCAGTTCCGACGCGTTAACCCTAACGGATACCAATCCTATTGAAGCATTAACATGCAGCCGCCGCTCTAAATCGTAGCGGCTGCTACGGATGTTTCGATTTCCACGCAGACATATCGATTAAAAAGATCAGTACACATCCATCCGCCACTCAACAATATGGCAGTATTCTTCATTGGCTTTTAAAAAAGGTGACGGAAAATTTGGCTGGTTGACGCTATTAGGGTAATGCTGAGTTTCTAACGCAACACCCGAATACCTTAACGGGCTTTCTTCCTGTGTATCAAACTCATCTATTGGTAATGCGCCATCTAGGTATCCGCCCGTGTATACTTGAAGACCGGGCATATTCGAGAAAACAGACAAGACACGATTTGACTCAGGGTGCCTTAGTACCGCACATGGATATACCTCATTGCCATTCGAATTTTCACCTTTAAGCTGCTGAATACAGAAATTTGTATCGTAGCCTCTGTGTTCCTCACTGAAGACTTCATCAGATGAGTCTAAGCCTCGACTCTTTCTGAAATCAAACTCCGTATTTTCGACACTCTCACAGTGACCTAATGGTATATTGTTAATGTCTGTTGGTGTAAATTTCGAAGCAAAGACTTGCAACTCGTGATCTAAAATAGTGTTAGATCTATCTCCAGACAAATTGAAGTAGGCGTGATTCACTAGATTTAACACACTGCCCTGATCTACCTTCCCTTTCATCTCTATGCGAAGTCCAGTTGTAAGTAAGGTGTATGTCACACAGAGTGTCGCATTACCTGGATAACCGTCGTGCTCTTCGGTACACAGTAACTTAAAAGTAACGCTATTTGCACCCTCATCCGTTTCAAACGCCCAAACGGCTTTATCCACACCACAGTAGCCGCCATGAAGATGGTTTAAACCTTCATTCTGCTCAAGTTGAATATTTTTACCGTTTAGCTCAAACCGCCCGTCGGCAATTCTATTTGCGACTCTCCCGCATGTCGCTCCCTGATAAGACGTGTCTTGTACGTATGTTTCAATATTTGGATAGCCAAGTACGATATTCTGCAAGACCCCTGCTTTATCCGGCGAACTAAAGCTCTGTACGCGTGCGCCGTAGTCACATAAAGACACCGCGACACCACTGGCGAGTTGCAAAGTAATTAAGTGAGTTGACGTGCTCTTTCCAGCAGCATCATTAATTTGACCGAAGGGAGAAACAGTTATCATGGGAAAGTCTACAACAGAAATAATAGTGTACTCATAATAACGCCCCCGAATAGTTATGCCCACTCAAATGCTCATCGACCTCACTTTTCCAGATATCAAAAGCACTTAGAACGCCACGCTCTTATGCAAAAAGGCTAGCACTCAGAAGACACCAGTTCTGTTACTAAAATAGCACTCCCACTCATAATATCATTACGGTTTAATGAAACTGCGTTTCTAATCTATCGCCACCACAAAAACATCCTGGACAGACACAACTTTTTACATAATGACTAAACACGATACAAAAGCAAAAAATCAATAATCGACAATAAAATTAACTCATTGTTTTTTATTATAAAAATAATAAATATCAATTTTTTTGCCATTTCCATGTACAAATAACAACCAAAAACAAAGCAAAAATAGAATACAAAACGACCAACTTTAAGTCATAGTATGATTGTTTTTAATGATACTATGTTTAAAATTCATACAAAGTACGATAACATCCGTTTATACAGATGAGATATATCTGATATGAACTGAGCAAATACTAAACAATGAATAAAAGGAGTCTTATTGTTTAGTTAGAGTCACACACAGCACAAAAAGAAAACGGTCAAACATAGGCAATTACGATCATGAAACTTTCTCGACAAATTAACCTCATTACTGTTGTTTTAGGTGTTGGAGCCATTGCATTTTGCACTCTAATGTTTCAATCCTCTAAACACAATCTGATCGAAGCGAGAAAGCACGAAGCAACAGAGTTGCTGAGATTTGCAACACAGCTAGCAGAACATGAAATAGAGCGTTTTGAGAAAGGAGAGCTTTCAAGACAAGAGGCGGAAAACAACATCGCCAGCACACTAAGCAAGTTCCATAAAGGCGCGTCATTTATTTGGGCAAATGACGGAAATGCCATTGCCAGAGTTCACACGAGAAAGGATGTGATCGGTACATTCCAGTCTTCTTACGCAAAATACATCTCCATCTTAAAAGCAAACCAGTTCCACTTTATCCTAGGCGAAAGCCGCAAACCTGGTTCAAATGATTTGTACGTTAAGTTAAATACCATGACCCTGATTCCAAAATGGGATTGGATGATCGGGTATGGTCTGTATATGGATGAACTCAATGACCAAGCTTGGCGCCTCTCTGCACCCTATTTTGTGTCGTCGATATTCACCTTCCTGCTTATACTTGGCATAGTTTGGGTACTGCTAAAAAAAGTGAAACGATCAGTTGGCGCTGAACCCATCGATTTGAAGCACTACATTCAAGCGATGGAACGCGGCGATCTATCACACACGGTCTCAAACCCTGAAAAAGACAGTGCTTTAAGTGCGCTCATGCTGTTAAACAAAAGCTTGAGCGGCATTTTTTTAGATTTTCTTGTCAAAACCAAAAAACTAAACAGCGACATCAATCAAAGCGAAAAGTGCCTTGAACGACTGTCTAAAAACATCAATTTAAACCAACAACATCACAACAATATTCAAAATCATTTGGCGGAATACAGCACCATTGAAAATGAATATGCTGACATGGTAAGCACGCTAACGCCAGCGACAGTTGAGTTACACGAAAATTCAAAAACATGTTTCATGCTTTCTGAACACAACGAATCCGCATTAAACGACCTTCGAACACTGAATCATGACAATAAACAGCGATCCGATTTCCTAATACGCCTTGCGACAAAACTGTCCGAAACCGTGGAAACGCTAAAATCCTCAAGCTCTTCCTCTGAAAATAGCTCTGAGCAGCTAGGCTTGATCCATCACCTTGAACACCTCATTCAAGAAGAAATTAGCGAACTTAAGGTGCTATCAGGCTCTTTTATTACCGAAGAAGAACACCTTGATGCTGCACTCAATTCCAAACTCACAGCGAAAATCACAGAGGTGTATAAATCTTCCACCAACATAATGGAACTTTGTCACGACTTTTATGCGTTTAAAGCGTCGCTAAAGAAAAATCAAGAAGCTCGATACCAACTTGTAGAACAATTAGAACGAGATTTAACCGACTTAGCGAAAGAGAACGAAAACCTAGTTTGCGTCGTAAAAGGAATGAGCAGTGTGACTCAGAAACTGGAAAACGACATAAATACCTATAAACTATAAAGCGACAACACGAATTATGGGATCGTCTCTTTTGGATTACGTTAAAAGTCAGCTCGTTAAATTCGGAATCTTTCTATCCTACTTGCCGAAGCCTACTTGGTCGTCAACGGCTTTATCCAGTTTAGTGAGCGTTTTTATCATACTTAATGCCGCTCATTTCAATATTATTAGCAATGAAGCCCTATCGTTAAAAAAGTACTCTAACGATGTTGCCAAAAGAAATTTGCAAGTCAGCTTTCAAGCACAGAAAGTATTAACTCTTGGGTCTGAGCTTTCAAATAAAACCTGTGATATCAATACCTTAAGTAAACTTAGGCGAATCGTTTCACGGTATCATTACATTGAAGACATCGGAATTACTGATGGCAACACCGTTCGATGCAGTGCTGCTTGGGGGAAACTCAATACTCCTATTCGATTACCAAAAGCAGATTCAGACAACGCGGACGGGCAAGGCTTAATTTTCTGGCGTTTTTCTGCTTTTCTAACAGGTGAATTTGAAAAACGCACCTTATTTCAAAATAAAAACATCATTGTCTCTTTATCTCCAGCTGCGTATTTAGCCATTAACAGACGCTCAACTAAAACAGGAGCCGTGATGTACAACGACAACACGGGGTTTGTTTATTCCATTCTGGACGACGTGCCGGAGAGTTATATTACGAAGGCAATAAACCATAAACCTTCGTTTTATAGTTGGCTTCCATTTCCAAACTCGTACATTACACATAAGCAATGTGATCATTCAAAGAACCACTGCTCCGTTGTGATGGATAGAAAGCTAGGTCTGTACACAAAACCCTATACCTATCTTGCAACTTTGACTACGTTCGGCATCATCCTTGGTATTAGCATCGCGTTTCTTATTCAATATCGAAAGTTTGCTCCAAAAGCTTTGCTCAACAAATTACGCTTTGCGATTAAACGCGAACTCATTTTTCCGCTTTACCAACCTAAAATTCATTTGGAAACAGGGCGAATAGTAGGTTTTGAGGCTCTCGCTCGGTGGATTGACGATTCCGATGGTTTTATATCTCCAGAAGATTTTATCCCGTTGGCCGAACAACATGGCGATATCAAGAATTTGACCCAATTGATATTTCGTACCGTTTTGCGTGATCTTCACACCATCTTAGAACAAGACCGAGAAATGTCTGTCAATATAAACGTATCCGCATTCGATCTTGCCGACCTCAACTTCTTTGATTTCATATATCGAGAAATGAGCTTGTATGATATTCACAACGACCAAATTGTCTTTGAAGTCACTGAACGAACAGCCATGGATCACAACATCTTAATTAGCTCAGCGAAAAGGCTCGCGCGCGACGGCTACAAACTGTCTCTCGATGATTTCGGTACAGGCTTTTCAAACCTTTCGTGGCTTAGCTCCCTAGAGCCTGATGAAGTTAAAATCGATAAGATGTTCACTCAAGCCATAGGCACTCAGACCGTCAATAAAATAACACTAGACGGCATATTCCAGCTATTAAAAGCGCTCGATACGCGTGCCGTATTTGAAGGTATCGAAACGAAAGAAGAGCTTGAGTACATACTAAGCAAAGCGCCAACTTCCGTCGGGCAAGGATGGTACTACTGTAAGGCAGTAGAGATTTCGAAACTTGAAAAGATGCTGAAAGAGCAGCCCTATTTGACGTACAAAAAAGAAACAAGTGTACAGTAGCAGTCAGTCTATCGATAAACGCGGTCAAACGACTGCTCTGAAACAAACGGCTATTCTAGAAGATTAGAATAGCCGTAAATACAAACATAGAAAACGGTCGATTAACGACGACCTGAAGGTTTGTGCCCTTTTGCAAGCTCACCTGATCGCTGACCGTTATTGTGTCCAGACGGATTTCTGCTTTTCGGCTTTTTAGGTTTCTTAGGCTTTCTAGTCTTGTCTACAATCTTGGTTTGCGCGATTTCCTTCACTGGCTTGAAGCCATCTAGATATTCACGCTCAATGTGAGTCTTAATTAAATTTTCAATGTCAGACAATTGATCCGCTTCGTCTTCACTCACCAACGATACCGCTTCACCTTTTGCACCAGCTCGGCCTGTTCGACCAATTCTATGCACGTAGTCTGCTGGAACGTTAGGCAAATCAAAGTTTACAACGTAAGGAAGCTGATCAATATCAATCCCACGAGCTGCAATATCCGTTGCTACCAACACGCGTATTTCCCCTGATTTAAAACCAGCTAATGCACGAGTTCTTGCGCCTTGGCTTTTGTTACCATGAATTGCCGCGGCTTCGATATCCGCCTTTTGAAACAAGGTAGCTAGACGATTTGCGCCATGTTTTGTGCGAGAAAAAACAAGCACTTGCTTCCAGTCTCGAGATTGAATCAAAAACTTAAGGGCAGCACTTTTTTTCGATTTATCAACCGGGATTAAACTTTGTTTAATGACCTCGACCGTTGTATTCGGTGGGGTAACTGACACCTCAACCGCATCCTTTACCACACTTTGAGCCAGCTCACGAATGTCATCAGAAAACGTCGCCGAGAACAAAAGCGTCTGTCGATCTTTTGGCAATAACTTTAAAATGCGCTTGATATCATGGATGAAGCCCATGTCTAACATGCGATCCGCTTCGTCTAATACAAGCATTTCGAGCTGTTTAAATGAGACAGCATTTTGAGAGAACAAATCTAACAACCTACCTGGCGTCGCAACAAGGACATCAACACCGCGTCGAAGCTTCATCATCTGAGGGTTGATTTTTACTCCCCCAAATACAACTTCCGCACGCAGAGGTAAATTTTGTGAATAAGCAGAAGCGTTTTCGTGTACTTGCGCAGCGAGCTCTCTGGTTGGTGTTAGGATCAGCGCTCTCACTTGGTTGTTTTGCGCTCTCTCGCCCTTAGACAGTAACTCAAGTATCGGCAGAGTAAAACCTGCGGTTTTACCTGTTCCGGTTTGCGCCGCGGCCATGACATCTTTTCCCTCTAATACAGCGGGAATAGCCATCGCTTGTATCGGTGAAGGTTCAGAATATCCTTGGGTTTTAATAGCGTCCAGAATAGGAGCAGATAGCCCCAAAGAAGAAAATGACATGTCGTGGTCTCTGTTCAATAGCAATAGCGCATAAAAGCGGGTTTCAGTTGAAAAAAGAGCATGAGCACACGCCAAATATCAAACTGAAGAAGACGCGAAGAATACAGTAATAGAGCGAGTATCGCGACCGTTAAAACGCCAGATTAACCATTAGAAATAAAAGATCACAAACAATGCTCAATGCGCCGCTATTGATACGTCTCTCTGAGCACATCCAACATCGCCGAAGCGGCAACATTGCCTCTTGGATGATACCCAACAAGCTAATAAAAAGCATGGGCGCGCAATGGATCTCGTAGCCGGTGCAGACAATATTATTGTGACCATGACCCACGCGTCGAAAAGCGGAGAGTCCAAACTCCTCAGCCGTTACAGTTTGCCTCTAACGGGAAAAGGCTGTATTAAAAAAGTACTAACGGATTTAGCGTGGCTTGAAATTGACGACAGCGCGTTTATTCTCAAAGAACGAGCACCCGGTGTAAGCGTAGAAGAAATACAGCAAAAAACTCAGGGAACACTGATTATCCCCGAATACGTTCCTGAAATGGTCTTTGCTTAATTCACCGAATTCCAGCGAAATACGATCATCGGGCACACACAAAACAATTATCATCAGGTATACACACATGAAAGCAGTTATCGTAGCAGCGGCACGCTCACCCATAGGCTCTTTTAATGGGTCATTGTCTTCCTTAAGTGCTGTCGAAATCGGCACTCAGCTTTTATCAGGCATGCTGGGTAAGACACCTACGTTAAAAGAACACATCGATGAAGTCATTCTAGGCCAAGTACTCTGTGCAGGTTGTGGACAAAACCCAGCGAGACAAACTGCATTACATGCGGGGCTAAACCAATCCGTTTCAGCCATGACCATCAATAAAGTCTGTGGCTCTGGTTTAAAAGCCGTTCAACTGGCGGCTCAGTCTGTCCTGAATGGCGATGCAACTATGGTTGTCGCAGGCGGTCAAGAGAGCATGAGTCAAGCCGCGCATGTCTTACCAAAAAGCCGTAATGGTAAAAAGATGGGCGACTGGACGATGCTTGACTCAATGGTCACAGATGGTCTTTGGGACGCGTTCAACGACTACCATATGGGACAAACTGCGGAAAACATCGCATCGAAATGGAATATTTCGCGTGAGGAACAAGATCGCTTTGCCGCACATTCTCAACACAAAGCAGCCAAGGCACGGTCAGCAGGTAAGTTTATTGACGAAATTACGCCAATCACTATACCACAGCGTAAAGGTGAACCCGTCATCGTCACAGAGGACGAACAAATTCGACCGGAATCAAGCGAAGCATCACTCGCAAAATTGCGCGCAGCCTTTGCTAAAGAAGGCAGTGTTACCGCTGGCAATGCTTCCACACTGAATGACGGCGCTGCAATGGTTATCGTAACGACTGACGAAGAAGCCCAGCGACTGGACCTACCCGTTCTAGCCACAATCGAAGCAGCCGCAAGCGCAGGGGTTGCGCCTGAAATTATGGGAACAGGGCCTATTAGTTCAACTAGAAAAGCGCTCAATAAAGTCCAATGGTCGGTCGAAGACCTTGATCTAATCGAAGCCAACGAAGCCTTTGCAGTGCAAGCACTGAGCGTCAATCAGGGGCTTGGATTCAACCCTAATGTTGTCAATGTAAATGGCGGTGCTATTGCTCTAGGCCACCCTATCGGCGCTTCGGGATGCAGGATTTTAGTGTCGTTACTTCACGAAATGGAGAAACAAAACGCTCAAAAAGGTCTGGCGACGCTTTGTGTTGGCGGAGGCATGGGCGTTTCGCTATTGGTTTCTCGATAATCTAGCGCACTCACTCCCACAATAAAAAAAAGCCCCTCTATCATATGATAGAAGGGCTCAACACCACCATGTTATGAAAGCCTGACAACAAGCTTCCATGTCCAGGTTCTTTTCACATCTAAAAATTAGATGTCTAGGTAATCCATGATACCTTCGGCCGCTTTACGACCTTCATCGATAGCGGTTACTACAAGGTCAGAACCACGCACCATATCACCACCAGCAAACACTTTTTCATTACTGGTTTGGAACATGAACTTGTTGTCGCTTGGCGCAACAACGCGACCACGGCCATCAATGTTAATACCGAACTGTTCGAACCAAGGCGCTGGGCTTGGCTGGAAGCCAAAGGCAACCAAAACGATGTCTGCAGGAATAATTTGTTCGCTGCCTTCAACCACTTCTGCGCTGCGACGACCGTTTTCGTCAGGCTCACCCATTTGGGTTTCAACAACCTTGATGCCTTCCACTTTACCGTCACCGACGATTTCGACAGGCTGACGATTAAATAGGAACTGAACACCTTCTTCGCGTGCGTTCTTCACCTCACGGCGAGAACCGGGCATATTTTCTTCATCGCGACGATAAGCACAGGTTACATTTTTTGCACCTTGTCGGATGGAAGTACGGTTACAGTCCATTGCGGTATCACCACCGCCCAGTACGATAACCTGCTTGCCTTTCATGCTAACGTAATCGTCTTCGCTTTCTTCAAAGCCTAGACAGTGGTTAACGTTTGAAATCAAGAAATCGAGGGCATCGTGAACACCTGGAAGATCTTCACCAGGGAAACCGCCCTTCATGTACTTGTACGTTCCCATACCAAGGAAGACAGCATCGTATTCTTCAAGCAAATGCTCGAACGGTACGTCGTCGCCCACACTTGTGCCTAGAACAAACTCAACACCCATCTCTTCGAATACTTCACGACGACGAGTCATTACGGATTTTTCAAGCTTGAACTCAGGAATACCGAATGTCAGTAGACCGCCGATTTCTGGGTTCTTATCAAACACAACAGGTTTCACGCCGTTACGAACCAGAATATCAGCACACGCTAAACCAGCAGGGCCAGCGCCAACAATGGCAACGGTTTTATCAACCGGTACCACATTCGACATATCAGGACGCCAACCTAGAGCAAAAGCCGTATCGGTAATGTATTTTTCAACCGACCCGATAGTTACGGCGCCAAAGCCACCTTCGCCAAGGGTACATGCACCTTCACACAGACGGTCTTGTGGGCAAACACGGCCACATACTTCTGGCAAAGAGTTAGTTTGGTGACTCAACTCCGCCGCTTCCAGTATGTTGCCTTCGCTCACTAGCTTTAACCAGTTTGGAATGTAGTTGTGTACTGGACACTTCCACTCACAATAAGGGTTGCCACATTCTAAACAACGATGTGACTGGTCTTTTGCCTTTTCTTCCTCGAACGGTCTATAGATCTCTACAAACTGTGCTTTACGGGTCAGTAAAGGTTTTTTCTTGGGATCCTGACGATCCACTTCGACAAATTGAAATACGTTATTTAAGCGCTCAGACATAAGCGTTATCTCCTATGGCTGCGTTATTATTCTGGACGTTGACGAGTGTTTGCCAACAAAGCGCCAAGACTGGCTGCTTTAGGCTTAACTAGCCAGAATTTACCAATGTAATCGTAGAAGTTATCTAGGATTTCACGGCCCCAATCACTGTCAGTTTCATTCACATAATCTTGGATTACGCTGCGAAGATGTGAACGATATTCTTCGGTCAATTCTGTTCCCACTCGCTGAATTTCAACCAGTTCGTGGTTATATCTGTCAACGAATGTACGATCTAAATCCAGTACATATGCGAAGCCGCCGGTCATACCTGCGCCGAAGTTATATCCAGTGTTACCCAATACCGTTACCAAACCACCGGTCATGTACTCACAACAGTGATCACCCGCGCCTTCGATAACCGCGTGAACACCAGAGTTACGAACAGCGAATCGCTCGCCTGCCGTACCCGCTGCGTACAACTTACCGCCAGTCGCACCGTAAAGACAGGTGTTACCGATAATGGCAGAATCCTGCGAATTAAAGAGTGAGCCTTTAGGTGGGCGAATAACCAGCTTACCGCCCGTCATGCCTTTACCTACGTAATCGTTCGCATCACCCTCTAGGTACATATTCAAGCCGCCCGCGTTCCAAACACCGAACGACTGACCAGCAGTACCGTGTAGTTTCAAGGTTAGCGGTGCATCAACCATACCCTGATTACCGTAACGCTTCGCAATTTCACCAGATAAACGTGCGCCAATCGAACGGTCACAGTTGGTTACTTTAAATGCAAACTCACCGCCGTCTTTCTCTTCAACCACGTTTTTAACGGCCGTCCACATGATATCAGCGTGTTCGCCTTTATCGTGCGGTGGGTTAAACGGTACTTCACAGTACTGAGGTTTTTCAGCAGGTATTGCATCGTTGTTAAGGATCGGAGAAAGATCCAGATGCGATTGTTTCTCTGTTTCACCCGGCAATAAAGCAAGCAAATCCGTACGGCCAATTAGATCCTGAAGTTTCGCAACACCTAATTTCGCCATCCATTGACGAGTATCTTCAGCCATAAAGCGGAAGAAGTTTTTGATCATTTCAACCGTACCAATGAAATGCTCGTCACGAAGATGTTTATCTTGTGTCGCTACACCCGTTGCACAGTTATTTAAGTGACAGATACGTAGGAACTTACAGCCCATTGCAACCATCGGCGTTGTACCAAAGCCGAAGCTCTCTGCGCCAAGAATGGCCGCTTTTACAACGTCTAAACCTGTTTTCAAGCCACCGTCTGTTTGTAGACGGATTTTGCCACGAAGGTCGTTTGCGCGAAGTGCTTGCTGCGCTTCGGCCAAACCAAGCTCCCATGGAGAACCCGCATGACGGATCGAAGTCATAGGAGACGCCGCAGTACCGCCGTCGTAACCAGAGATTGTGATCAAATCAGCGTACGCTTTAGCAACACCCGCTGCGATCGTACCAACACCCGGTTCAGAAACCAGTTTAACGGAGACCAGTGCGTCTGGGTTTACTTGTTTCAAATCGAAGATAAGCTGAGCCAAATCTTCAATCGAGTAGATATCGTGATGCGGTGGCGGAGAAATCAACGTCACACCCGGCACTGAGTAACGTAAACGAGCAATTAAGTCGTTCACTTTACCGCCCGGTAACTGACCGCCTTCACCCGGTTTCGCGCCCTGAGCCACTTTGATTTGCAAGACTTCAGCATTGACCAAATATTCTGGTGTCACACCAAATCGGCCGGAAGCGATCTGCTTGATCTTAGAACGGCGTTCTGTACCGTGACGAGCAGGATCTTCACCACCCTCACCGGAGTTCGAACGACAGCCCAATTCATTCATCGCTTGTGCTAGAGCTTCGTGCGCTTCTGGAGACAAAGCACCCAACGACATACCTGCTGAATCGAAGCGAGGTAAAATCGTTTCGATGCCTTCAACAGTGTCTAATGAAATTGACGTTGCCTTATCAGACAAACCGAATAAATCACGCAACATAGACGCAGGACGAGTATTCACAAGTTCTGCGTATTGTTGGAAATCAGAAAATTCACCGCTGCCGACTGCTTTTTGCAGATTACGAACCACATCTGGATTAAATGCGTGGTATTCCGCACCGTGAACATACTTAAGGTAGCCGCCTTGAACGATAGGCTTACGCGCTTTCCAAGCCGCGCTTGCTACTTTTTCTTGTTCCGTTTGAAGATCTGCAAAGGTTGCGCCTTGAATACGGCTAGCAACGCCTTTAAAACACACATCTACAACTTCGTTTGCAAGACCAACGGCTTCAAACAATTGTGCACCACGGTAAGATGCAACGGTTGAGATACCCATTTTAGACATGATCTTCATCAAGCCTTTATTGATGCCTTTACGGTACTTACGGTGACACTCGATTGGATCGCCCAATACATCACCTTTATCGATCATATCGTTCATTAAACGATACGATAGGTACGGATAAATCGCCGTAGCACCAAACCCTAATAGAACCGCAAATTGATGCGGATCACGGGCAAAACCTGTATCTGCGATAATGTTCGAATCACAGCGCAAGCCAACAGATGTTAAATGATGGTGAACCGAACCAACCGCCATCGCAGCAGGAATAGGCAAATGGCCTTTTTCAATGTCGCGGTCTGTTAAAACGATAATCACAGCACCGTTACGAACCACTTCTTCTGCGCTCTTCTGAAGATTATGTACCGCTTGTTCTAGCGTTACATCTTCAGGGTTATAGTTTGTGTTCAAACGCACAAGGTGGAATCGATGATCTTCCATTGCCAACAGTCGGCTGTATTTGCGTGGCGACAAGATGGGAGACGACAAAATAATACGGTTAGCGTGCTTAGGTGTTTCTTCGAATAAGTTACGTTCCACACCGATACACGTTTCAAGAGACATAACAACAGACTCTCGAAGCGGATCAATAGGTGGGTTCGTTACCTGAGCAAACTTTTGACGGAAATAATCCGTTACTGGGCGAGTCTGGCTCGACATAACCGCCATCGGCGTGTCATCACCCATAGAGCCCACAGCTTCATGACCACTTTCCGCTAACGGACGGAAAATTTGATCACGCTCTTCAAAAGAGACTTGGAACATTTTCTGATACGTTTGCATTTGCTCAGCAGTAAATGGAACAAACTCCATTTCGTGCTCTTGAAGCAACGACTCAATGCGAATCGCCTCTTGCTTCAACCATTTGCGGTAAGGGTGAGCTGATTTTAGCTTCTCATTGATATCATCAGTGTGAAGTACTTCGCCATTCTGAGTGTCCACAACCAGCATCTGGCCGGGACCTACGCGACCTTTAGAAACAACATCTTCAGGTTTGTAATCGTACGTACCGATTTCAGAAGCAAGCGTAATAAAGCCATTTTTAGTAATAACCCAACGTGCAGGACGAAGACCATTTCGGTCAAGCATACAAATCGCATGACGGCCGTCAGTCATTACAAGACCCGCTGGGCCATCCCATGGATCCATGTGCATAGAGTTGTACTCATAAAAAGCACGCAACTCTGAATCCATGTTTTCAACGTTTTGCCAAGCAGGTGGAATAATCAAACGCGCGGCACGGAAGATATCCATACCACCGGTCACAAGCACTTCCAACATGTTGTCCATGGAAGAAGAGTCAGACCCTGTCAGGTTAACGATAGGTTGCAGATCATTTAGCTCAGGAATAAGAGGAGAGCTTAGTTTTGAAGCACGCGCCAACGCCCAATTACGGTTACCTTCAATCGTATTGATCTCACCGTTGTGTGCAACCATACGGAATGGCTGAGCAAGCGGCCAACGCGGTAACGTATTCGTAGAGAAACGCTGGTGGAAGACACAGATTGCAGTCTGAAGCTTTTCGTTTCCTAAATCTTTATAGAACGAAGGCAAATCTTCCGGCATCATCAATCCTTTGTATGACAAAACGCGGTCAGACAAAGAACAGATGTAAAAGTTTTCGTATTCAGAAAGTGCGATTTCTGTTTTACGACGAGACACGAACAAACGGGTTGCAAAGGTACGAGCATCCATACGGTTGCTGTCGACAAACACCTGTTCAATACGAGGCAAACAATCTAACGCGATGCCACCAAGGCATGCTGAATCCGTTGGAACCTCACGCCAGCCAACCACTTTAAGACCTTCTTTTTCAAGCTCTTGTGTCAGCGTGTCACGTTGCTCTGAAGCAAGTGTTTCATCTTGATCCAAAAACACCATGCCAACACCGTATAGGTCAGACAGGATGTGATTGAAAAGAGACAATGCTTCACTGCGTAAAAATGCATCCGGTTTTTGAATCAAAAGGCCACAACCATCACCGGTTTTGCCATCCGCTGCAATACCACCACGGTGTGTCATGCAAGTTAAAGACTCAATTGCCGTCTTCAATAGCTCATGGCTGGAATTGCCTTCCATATGAGCGATCAGACCAAAGCCACAGTTGTCTTTGAACTCACCAGGACGATAAAGACCTGTATTCATACACCAACTCCCACTGTAAAAACGTAAAATTAGAAATGTGTTTTGTAGTGAAAAAGCAGACTTAAACGTCGCTTTTTCCTTTATTAGGATACTTGTGTGGGCCTACAGAGAGGCTCTAAGTGACGAAATTTACCCACACTTCCCTTATATTGGGCACCATATTAACTCGCCGCCACTCCTCGCTCAAATTTGACATGAGCGATTTCAAGTCAATTTTGACGTAATTCAAACCCAATTCGCGTGTTTTATGTCGGTTAGGGAGAATTATCTGTCGTATGGTTTTTTTTCAACAGAAAGATCCTCTGAACATCGAGGATTTTCAGTAAAATATGGTGTTTTACTTAATTTCCGCTTTTTTTTAGCGCGCCTATTTCACACTTCACCGAGAATTCGATACAAATAACCCAAAAAAGCCTTATAAATCATGCATTTTATCGACATTATATAAAATTTTAATGCTCAAATCTCGACAGCAGCGTCTAAAAATAGCAAGCTGAATGAGACGAACAATTACCTAAGGAAATCATAATGTCTAGCAGAGTCTACTGTGTTGCTCAATTTTCGCCCAAGTCCGGACAGGAGAAAGCACTCTTTAAGGTTTTACAAAGTTTAGAGCCGAATAGTCTTAGAGAAGATGGATGCATCGAATACCGTGTTACTCGACAAATCGCCAGTCCCTATGCAGAAGGCAAAAGCTTCCCCATCGCGTTCCACGAAATCTGGAAAGACATGGCAAGCTTTGAAGCGCACTGCAACCGCAAGGAAATCAGCGACTTTTTCCAAACCTACTGTGAAGCAGAAGACGGCTTAGCACAAGACTGGAATGTCTGCATTTATACCGATGAGCCAGAAGAATTCGACGCACCAGTGTTTGCGTAGTTTTTTTGAGATAAACAAATTAGGGTCAGATGAGCAACAACCCTATTTTCATCTGACCCTAATTTTCATACTAAAACTTGTAACCAAAGTTAGATACGTCTTCATGAAATACGTCCGCAACCAGCTCCTTACCAAAATCAGAGTAATACTCGCTATAATGCAGATGCTTTGAGCCATTTACGTTTTCTTCGAAAGGTTTCATGACATTCACTTTTGACAGAAATTTGGGGATATCCTGAGCATAGTTTTCATATCGGCCAATCTCATCTACAAGTAAATTACCGTCATCATCAACTAATTGCTGCCACTGGCTAAAAACCAATCGATTTCCACGACATCCTCCGATTTTCTGGGTCGACACCGCCTCCAAAAATTCATCAAACTTTCGCCAATGGGGTGAATCCGGTAAGGCATTTAATACGGCGCTATTCAGGTCAAATGATGCATCAGATAAAGCCATCAAAGCGTACCAAGAGACTAGCCTCTCCCAGGGGTTTCGAACCAATGTAAATTTAAAAAAAGTATCGAATTCTTCCCCTAGAATAGCTTTGCCTTCCTTCATAGATAAGTGCTGTAAACGTACCTATTCAACGTCTTTAACATGTCGTTTTATATGTTCGGTCAACGACGTCCCACCAGTTCTTGAAACATGACAAAAAAGAAAACTGTGTTGGCGTGATATGTACATGTTACTTCCTTCGACTTAGGTGCATGTTCGGACAACAAATGCAGACAAAATACGCCACTTATACTTGAGAAAATGATGAATTGAGGCCCTAAATTTAAAAGCTTACTTCATGTTGCCAGTTTTGTGCCCAAGTATAGTTGTGGCCTTCGCCCATGGCTTGCAATGATTCATTTAAGAATTCAATAAAGACTCTCACTCTAGCGGGCATAAACTCCCGTTTGGGGTAAATCACGAAGACTCCGCTGTCAGGGTGCGGCGGTCGAAAATAAGGGTACAAAGAAACAAGTTTTCCCTCTTGTAGCGCTTGTTTGGCAAGGAAGTGAGGTAACTGAGCGACGCCGAATCCATCAATGCACATGTTGGCCATCGTTTCACCATCGTCAGTGATATGATCTCTATGTAACTCATAAGGGAGATACTGCCCGGCTTTATCGGGTAAAAAGATTGGCTGCAACTGCCCAGTCTGCTTGATCCTGAACCCAACCCAACTATGATTGGCGAAATCCTCGGCGCATGCGGGTATACCGCGCTCTTTCAAATAGGATGGGGAGGCACAGGTCAGAAAATCCATCGGGCTGAGCTGTCGTGCTATCAGGCGACTGTCTTTTAGATATCCGGTACGAAGAGCTATGTCGATATCATGGTCTATGATATCGACATGTAGATCGTTGATTTCAAGCTCCAACCGAATATCCGGATAACGCTGACAAAAGGCTTTCAGCATTGGTCGCAAATACAAGTGTCCGTAACAAACCGCAGAACTGATTCTGAGTGTGCCTTTTGGCACTTCGTTTGATTCTCTTAGTTCATCCTCACAAGCACTTAGATCTTGAAACATTTTGCGCACTGTCTGAGCATAGCGTTCGCCAGCCGAGGAGATCCTTAACTGTCGCGTTGAACGTTGAAACAGGGTCAGACCTAACTGAGCTTCCAGACGGCTAATCGCCTTACTGACCGTCGAAGGATCGGTGTTGCAGGATTTTGCAGCAGAAGCAAAACTGCCCCCATCGCAAGTCGCTAAAAAGATCTCCAATGTGCGCAGCTTATCCATCTTGGCTCTGTACTCCTTAAGTGCGAACTACTTACCCCAAAAGATTCATGAACACTATTCACGACTATTTGGAATTCATAGCTATTTTTTAGTGATTATGACCGACATACACTCTCTCCGTCGAGCACAAACCATTAGATTGCCAGAGGATTTATGTTGAAGCACATCTTTGCACAGAGCGTAGTATCGTATTTTCTATTTGCTTTTATCGCCATGGTTGGCACCTCATACATTAACTTTTTACCCAGTGTCGTCAGTGCCCTAGCGGGAGGGATTGGGTTTAGTGACACTCAAGCAGGCGAAATTGTTGCCGCAAACGGCTATGGCGCGCTATTGGGTAGCATCGGTGCCATATTTTTAGTTCGTAAGGTGGAATGGAAACCCGCAATGTATCTCTGTTTGCTCTTGCTGGCGGGTATGGATATGGGTTCAGTGTGGATTGCTGATTTTCAGTTGATGATGGCATGGCGTTTTATCGCAGGGCTATTCGGTGGCTTATGCATGGGAATCGCATTTTCAGTATTGGCCCGTCTCAACAGCCCTGACCGCGCTTTCGGTACCCTGCTATTTATTCAGTTCAGCCTAGGAGCCGTTGTCATTGCTTTATTGCCTTCGTTGCAAGCAGGCATGAATGACTATGCTGTGTTTTACGTGATGGCTTTGCTCGCCTTAATCAGCCTAGTATTTATGTTTGTTGTTCCCAACCTAAATTCTCAACAGAAGTCTGAACAGGCAGTAGCACCCCTTTCTGATAACAAGCAGCACAGATGGCTATTGATGCTGGCTATCATGCTTTACAACTGCGCCGCTAGTGGCATTTGGGCCTATGCAGAGCTCATTGGTCTGAATGCGGGAATGCAGCACTACAATGTCACCACCTACCTTGCCTCAACCAGTTTACTCGGCTTGTTAGGTGCCATCTTACCGATCATTACGGCCAATCAATTTGGCCGCTTGTTCTGGATTATAGGCGGAGGGCTTTTATCCCTTGTTTCATGCTTGATACTGATACCAGCAGAACTCTCAGACACTATGTACATCAGCGCGATGGCTTTGTTGTTCTTTTCATGGACAGCGGTCGTATCTTACATGCTCGCTGTCACCGCCGAACTGGATTGTAGTGGCCAACTCGCCACCATTGCGAGCGTAGTCTCTCTCGCGGGATCGGCTTCTGGGCCAATGGTCGCCGCCAACTTTCTTACAGAAGGGGATTTTTCTCCGATGCTATGGGCCAGTGCAGGCATCTTCCTATCCAGTATTCTGCTGTTAATCAAACCCGTTAGTAATCAGGAAATGGTGCGTAAGCTTTCAGTGGTCGCACAATAAATCTCCTGATCATCCCGTTCAATCAATCATTTAAGGTACTCACTATGTTGCATTCAATGTTCAATAAAATGTTGTTAAAAATGCAAAAGCGCTACGACTATGATGTCAGATACCAACAAGACATCCTTAATACCGGACTCGGCGTATTTTTAAAATTCATGGGCTTTCAAAGTATGGCGTCTCATGCTGGTAAATTACCTACAGAGGTGCTCTATGCCGCAAGAATCCGCGCAATCATCTGGGATGACTGCGGCCCTTGTACACAGCTTGTGGTGAGCATGGCACTGGAAGAAAAAGTCGAAGCGGATTTGGTTCGAGCCATTGTTGATCGTGATTTGGAAAATATGCCCGCACACATCGCCTTGGTAGTTCGGTTCACTGAGTTTGTTATGGCCCATAACCCAGAAGCGGATGATCTACGAGAAGAAATACGTTCTCTCTGGGGTGAAAACGGACTTATCACCATCGCTTTTGCCATTAGTTCCTACCGTGTCTACCCTGCGCTAAAGTACGCATTGGGTTACGGTAAAACCTGTAGCCGAGTGACCATAAACGATACCGCTATCCCACCCGGTAGGGCTTAGATTCAGGTTTATGAGGCAGTCAAAATTAGGGTCAGATGAACAACAACCCTTTTTTCTTCTGCCCCCAATTTATTTAGCCTTTTTCAGTCATCTCAAGAAAAGCGCTATGGGTTTCTCGATAAGCGGGTCTTTGACGGATCCGGTCGACGTAGGCAGCGACTTTAGGAGAGGGTTCCATCCACTTAAAGACCATGGAAAAGTCGAGCAAACCACCAAACACCACATCCGCCGCGGTGAATTGTTCACCCAGCGCCCAACCTGTTTCTGGCGTCATGGATTCTATAGTTTCCAAAACACGGGGCATATCCCCCCAACCTGCCGTTGTCGGTTCTGGATGCACCAACCCACAAACAGAAAGTGAAAACATAGGCTCAATGGTGTTACCTGCAAAAAATAGATAGCGGCAATACGCACCTCGATCAGCGGAATCAATGGCAGGTGCAAGCTTCTTTTCAGAAAACTTATCGGCGAGGTACGCACAAATAGCAGACACTTCGGTCACCACTGTGTCGCCATCCATCAACGCTGGCAACTTGCCCATAGGGTTGATGTTCTTGTACTCGGCTTGGTGATTCTCTTTAGTTGTAAAGTCGATGAACACTCGCTCATGCTCTACCTCGAGTTCTTTCAGCATCCAGTCTGTTGTGATGGCTCTACTCATAGGGTTGTAATAGTGCTTCATGTTTATACTCCTTTTACTCGTTATAAAGTTAATCGATGGAAGCTTTCCACTGATTTGAAGTATATGGATATTTATGCCATTTCATGACATATTTTATCTATGATAAATACCAGCTTTGAACAACGAGCCGAACGGCGTAATCGTCTCATCGGCCTACTTCGCTCCGAAGAATATTGGAAGACATCAGACCTGCGTGAGCAATTAGGGGTAAGCCAACGAACCTTAATGCGTGAGCTGGCTGAACTGAAAAAAGCGGGCTACCCCATTGAGTCCGATAGGGGACGAGGTGGTGGCATTCGACTAAACGGCCGATGGGGAATCGATCGATTAAATTTAAGCCATCATGAGGTCATTGAATTGATACTTTCTTTGGCCATTATGGAGTCTCTGAAATCCCCACTTCTTACAAGCAATTTAAAAGCGATCAAACAGAAACTGTTCCAAGCCTTCCCTCAAGAACAACGCAGTGCCGTCAGTAATATCCGTAAACGCATCATGATTGGCGACAACGCAGCCGCTAATACGGTATCACGCTACACAGAACCCGCTCAGGCCTTATCCGAGAGCATCGCAGAGGCGTTTTTACAGCAAAGATGTCTGGAGATTGATTATCAGTCTGACTCAGGGGAGAAAACAACGCGTGTGATCGAAGCGCAATACATCTTATTGAATTGGCCTATCTGGTACATCACTGCTTGGGATCATCTTAGATCGTCCTCTCGAATGTTTCGAATAGATCGAATCCAAAACGCTCGAATGATTGATGGTTACTTCCAACTTCGACCAATCGAAGAATTTATCGGTGCGTATACGCCATATTATAAAAGCATTTAACATGGAACTTTATCCTATCTACTCATCTATAGACGGGATAACTAACACCTTATGATAAGCAGTTTTTGGTCTAAGTGGACCGAATCATTTTTTTCAGCAGTTTTTCACAGGCAGTTAAAAGCAATGGCTCTAGATCTTTGGAAACAAAAATCGGCTTGTACCTAAAGACTCCCCTCAGGCTTAAAACGCCCGCAAGGTATTCACCCCAAGGCATTTTTACGGTTACCGAATAAGTTTTCTTGGTGCGTTGACTCTTTAGGTAATAGAGCCGAGACTTGATCTGAACTTTTGGGCGCCAAAAGATAGGTAACGAAAACGGTTGTGTCATTGTGGATGTGAACTCAGCTCCTTGCACTTTGGCGATCATCACGTCCAAGCCTAGGTCATTACCCTCAGGCTCATACACAGAACTAACAGGCGGAAGCGACGAAAAAACGCTCTCCACAATCACTTTGGCTTCATGATCTAGCTTCTCAGATTTAAACCAACCTTCCTCATCTGAGCGTTTCCACTCCTCTCTTGGCACTACAACAATTGACGCCATAAAAACGCGCGGTTTAGTACGCTTAAATATCTTAGATAGCATATGAATACAGCTCCCTTATTTATAGAGTCCCTGTAAGATAAAGGCCTCGCATTGTTTACGCACCCCAGAGTTCCTTAATGATTAGAACCTAACGAATTTGTTAAATGCCACATTAGAGACAGCTTCTTAGTAGATGTCTTCATATTAAATTTCAAAATCCACTTTTAGGCTATTACCTTCTCAACCAATTGCTCACGACTTATGACCGTTGCATATTCTCCGTGTAGATTTGCAAGAGACATCGCATGAACCTCATCCGCACTGCGTGCTAAGCCAAAATAGTCAGGTTTGGCAAAGGTAAAACAAGCATCGTCTATCACGTACACGGTATAGCCAAGGTTGCCGCCCGTTCTTGCGGTCGATTCCACTGAGTTGTTCGTTGCCACGCCAACCAAAACGATCTCATTAACACCAAGCTTTTTCAGTTCATCATCTAAGCTATTGTTAATAAACGCACAAGGAACCGATTTTTCAATGGTTGCCTCCCCTTCTAAAGGCAGAAATGCTTCCTTGAATTCGAATCCTTCTTGATCTGGCCAAAACACAGATTCTCTTTGTTTAGATCGATGTTTTACATGAAAGATCGGCCAGCTTTTCTGACGCCATAGAGACAACAAACTCGAAATTTCAGCTTCAGCACTTGGATTGTTTCTCAAGCCTAATTTGGGATGATCAATTCCCTTTTGCTGATCGATTAAAATTAATGCATGCACGTTACTTATTCCATGGTGAATCTAACAATTAAGGGGCTTATAGCGGAGCCGCGGCAGTAATAACCGCCTGCTGAATTGTCTTGTCTTATACAGGACGCACTTGTTATTTGAATTTAAAAGTTACCACCTCATCCTTGAGTAAGTTATTTGAGATTAACGAGTTAGAGATTTGGCGTCAATGAAGTTATGGGTGGCCTGTATAGATGCCTGTATAGATTTATGAAAAGCCGTTCGAGAGTTGCTCAGTCGGTGTCAAGATGAGAAGCCTCTTGAGCTATTTTAAGTGTCGATTCGGATCTTGACGGCCATGTAGTACACGGATAATTTCTACCGTGCCTGCAGTGACTCGGTAAAACAGAGCATGGCTTTCGATGGGTAGGCTTCTGACACCGGGTAGGAGTTCGGGGCGCTCAACGCCCATAAGTGGTTGTTCAGTAAGAGACCAAAAATGATCCTTTAGATTTTCTAAGTAACTGTCGGATTGGGCTTGTCCCCATTGCCGAAGCCCATACTGATAGATTTCTTTAAGGTCGGCTGTAGCGACAGGGGCTATAAAAAGTTGATGTGCAGGCATGCGCTTTAAGCTTTAATGTCGTCGAACAATGAATCTAAGGCAGATTTTGATTCGATGGCAATGCCCTCACCACGGTCTAGTTGGGCAGTCCCAACTTTCAGTTGTTCACGCAGGCGAGCCAATTTTACTTCGTGGATCCAGTCTTCGTGTGTGTCCATAAAGCGTAGCGCTTCACGAATCACTTCGCTGGCATTGTTGTACAGGCCGCTTTCAACTTTAGCTTTAATGCGAGACTCTAGCTCGGCTGTCAGGGATACATGCATGATGACTTCCAAGGGTAGACATTTATACAGATAATGCTAGGTTCAAATACAAATATTGTCAATGTTTGTATTTGAACCTAGCATGCCTGAGTCGCTACCTATTAAACACAGTGCCATTTATTCTAGCTCCTCTGTGAAAAGGATAATCGTGACCCCTTTTGCTCAATTTATGGCGTGCGCGGAGTTCATTGGTTCCCAAGTTGGCAAAGGCCGGCGGCAGATCAATACGATTTATGAAGATAGAGGTTATTCCGGTAGTTACATAATTCAGGACATCCATTTTATAACTTTCTTCCCAGAACCTTCTTGTACAACCGTTTTCCCTCAGCTCCCTTTGATAAGGGAGAGGGAGGGAACAAAATGGTTTAAACGTCTTGCCCGTGTTGGAGTAGGTAGGTTTTGGCTTCTTCTCGTCCCATGTATTTGCCGAGGGTTTTCAGAGGAACATTACGTAGGTCGACGACGATGAGGCCATCAAGTGTGTCGTTAAAGTCTGGGTCGAGGTTAAAACAGACGAGTTTACCGTTCATTTTAAGGTACTGACGCAGTAAAACAGGAAGGCCTTTGCCATCTTCCATTCGGCTTAATAAGTTAGACAGTAAGCTGGTATCGGCTAAGCACGATAGTAGATGCGGCTGCCAAAATGTATTGCCTGCTTTTTTAAACGGAACGGAGGGCGAAACTAATTCCGCTTTGTGTTCGTCGTAGCAGTGCAGCGACAATGCTTCCATCATCAGTTGGCGTGCCATTGGGCTGTAATCGTTGCTGATGCTCACTGGGCCAAACAAGTTGGTGTATTTTGGGTGCTTTGATGCAAACGCGGCGATCCCTTTCCAAAGTAGCAGTAAGGAGTTTAAGTTACGCTGATACTTTTGTTTCACGACAGAGCGCCCCATTTCAATGGAGGTGTCTAATGTCTCTAAAAACTCTGGCCCGTATTGGAATAAGCTTTTGGAGTACAAGCCGTCGATCCCGTTGTTCTCCAGCAATTCATCCACCAGCCCCATTCGATACGCGCCGACCAGTTCTCGCTCTTTACGCTGCCAGACAAAGAGTTGTCGATAGTAGTGGTCGTATTCATCAATGTCGCATGCGTTTCCGCTGCCTTCGCCAACCGCTCTGAAGTTCTCTTCCCGTACGCGACCAATTTCTTGCATCATATTGGGTATATCACGCGTGTGGACGCAATACACGTCGAAATCCCCTTGCTTCAATAAACAACTCTCGTCGCTTAATGCGTCGATTTCTGATTCCAGTACATCGGGCGATATCGGCGAGATAACAGGGTCTAAGTGTTGCGATACAGTTTTAGTTTGCGCAGCACTCTGTGGGCTCATTAAGTAGGTGTTCAGGCGTAGATACTTGACCAGTTCTTTGTTGTCTTCAAAACGCCCTGTTTCAGAATACGGTAATGGGTTGCCGATTAAGATCTGAATGTTCGAAGAATGTTTGTTCAATAGCTCGCGTCCTAACATGGCCGTTCGCAATAAGGGATGTATTTTTCCTGCGTTATAAAACAAGGCGCTGTTTTTCCCATCGATGTACATAGGAACCGTTACTGCGCAGCTTCGTTTGATAAACTTGGCGACGCTTTGGCTCCATTCCACATCGGCCAACATGTTTGCGCTTTTTCCTGTTTCGGGGTCACGATACGTAGAGACTTCTCCGGCGGGGAAAACAACCAGCACTCCGCCGTCACTCAAATGTTTGTGTGCATCTCGGACGGCTTTGGCATTGGTGCGAGCGGACGATTTGCCTTCGAATACATCCACACCAATAAACAGATCTGATATCTCTGGCAAACGCTTTAACAACTGATTCGCCAACACCTTCACGTCTTGCCTTACTTCGCCAATTAAGTCCGCGAGAATCACGCCCTCGACTGCACCCAAAGGATGATTGGCCACAATAAGAACGGGTCCCTCTTTGGGGATATTCTCAATGCTTCCGGCGCCAACACGGTAATCCACGTTAAGCACCTTTAGAGTGTGTCGCATGAACTCGAAACTGGACAGGTTTTGTGGACGTTTTTGATATAAACGATCCAGTTTAGCTAAGCCTGTCATCCATTCTAGAAAGGATTCACCCAAGCCAAATGGCGTGATACGAGGAAGACGAAAAGGACTTTGCATTCTAAATGCCTCACATTTTTTCAGCGGTGTTCAGTGGCAGAATAGTAGACAGTGTACCTTCAGAAGATGTCAGGTCTTTGACAGTCAAATAAAGCGCACTTAACCAAACTAGGCAGGCCATTCCGAACAGCAAACCGCCGTCGTATCCGACAATGTCACCTTGATCACTAAACGCTGGCATTTCTATCCCTAGCGGTGTGAATAAGTGAAAGAAGATCGCGCCCGACATCACACCAACACTCATGAGTGCGCCAAAGCCATGCAACCGGCTAAACAGCACGATGGCGGCAATCAATTCAGCTGTACCCACTATATACGCGCCATAATCTGCAAACCAGCCAAAGCCCGACCAATCGCCTAACGTACTAAAAATATAGTGGGTTTCATAAGACCCCGTAAATTTGAAGAAAAGCGATTGAATAAACACAAACGCAATGAAGGCAGACAGCGCATATTTGATATGTTTCGGTTTCATTTTAGAGTCTCTAACACCAATTCGATTTATTTTGCGATGAGCGTTGGCCAGTTTTTATCGCCTTGAGCAATGTGACCGGGAACGTCCTGATTCCACTTATCTTTGATATTTTGGTTGTAATTTAAATAGAGCTTGCCATTAACTATAGACCAATGTTCTGGATCGCCTTTTGCAAAATCGTTTTTCGCTGAGACAGCCCAAGCGCAATAACCGCCATACTGAGGCGCGTATTTTTCAGGGTCTTGTTTAAACAGATCCAAGTTCATTTGCGAGGCAAAATACCAGTTTGCACCTTTGTATTTTGTCTGAAATTCTGACTTCCCTTCCACGGGTTCACCTTCGGTAAAGTACGCCACGGTATCGTAGCCACCCACCGCTTTGCTGCTGAAATACCCTGTGTATACTTCGCTTTGAGCAAAGCTAAACGTGCTCATCATCAAAATCAGAGCGGCAAAAACTGTTTTCATTACGTTCTCCAATTAGTTTCCAAATGGGTTAATGTTGAAATCTACGGTTTCCTCGACGAATCGAGATCTTTGGCTAGCACACTAAACTCGTGTATCGAGTCAGCATGACACTGTTTCGTTCTATGGCCGTTTTCGATAACTTTTCACAAGGCGGCCCTGCAACATAGCTCATCAACTGTTCTTGTGCGCTCACTTGCACGAAAGTAAAACTCACACTTTGCGCATCTTCCCTGTGCATACACACAGAACGGTGTGATTCAGAAGCATGATGATGGCGATGAAAATCAATCAAAGAATCAAAATCCGGCGATTCGATGGCATCGTAGACCGAGCGTCGGTAAG
The DNA here is from genome assembly GCF_004362145.1 of Marinomonas balearica. Classification (GTDB taxonomy): domain Bacteria; phylum Pseudomonadota; class Gammaproteobacteria; order Pseudomonadales; family Marinomonadaceae; genus Marinomonas; species Marinomonas balearica. Next base: position 67,075 of record NZ_SNXC01000015.1, on the reverse strand, counting down.
CACACACTTCGCCCAAATCGACCCCCGACGAAAAGTGAGGAGACTGCATCTTTTTTATGGAGACGGTCTTTCCGTCCCAACAAAAGCCGGTAACTTGCGTTTGGCCATACACAAATACTAAAAGGGTAAAAGGTGCAAAGCTTTCCATCGTTAAGACTCTGAACCTCGCCGCGATCTGTTCAAGCCCAGTAGAGTTGGAAAGCAGTTTGAGAAAATGCCCTCTACTTGTCAGCTCCCCTTCTGGCACTTGGCCTTGGTAGTTGTTGAGCAAACATAGAGATAATCCCGCTTCATTCGTACTGATCCAACTGCCACCGCCTACTGGATCAATTGGCATTAATACATCGACCCCTTTTAAGGTCATCTGCTTCGGAGCAAGCGCGGCTGCGCGCGTCTTTTGCTCATCTCGATTAAAAAAGATTTGATAGCCGCTTTTATCAGTAACCCATGTCACCGAGCACATTAGGACTGCCCTCTCATGTAGGTTGCCGTTGCTGGCGCAATACCAAACAGCTCGTTAACTTCCACGTTAATAAGGCTCAACGCGACTTTGATCATGGCGTAATGGTGGTTTGCGTGCAGCGCTGAGAAAGTGATCTCCCGCCCCAGTGTGGATTGAGAGTGACTGGAAACTTCTCGTGAAGACGACAGTTCGTTGATGACGGTGGTACTTTGACAAATCTGAACGCTGTTTAACGAATGCAACCATTCCATCAAGACGTGTATTTCTGCTTTGGCAACGTCAATCGACGTTTCAACCGTATGCCCTCGACGACGAAGGTTATAATCGATCGCTCTATTCTCCATCGTACTGGCGGTTATCACACTGTTCGCTACGGCCTGAAAAACATCCAACATATGACGATAATGCGCGCCGATGCTGCTCATCATATGCGGGCTGGCGACATGCACATATTGCGCGTGCGTCAGCGTATTAAGACAATCTAACCCTTGTTGAAGCACCTCTAACGCGCCGTCAATAATCGCGCGATCGTCGCGGGTTTCTGTTCTGCTTATTGAAATCACTGTCATAGTTTTATCTCTGCCCTAATCCGTGGATGGGTAGTGGCTAACAAGCTTATTTTCGGCTCGCCACGCCTTAAGTAGTGCTGTGAGCTTAGGTGTTTTAAAGCCACGCTTTTTGTTGAGCACACCGATTTCAAATAGAATTCGATATTGCTTAAGTAAGGTCGAAAAAATATGCTTCAGCGGTGTGTTGCAGTCCCAAATGTGCGTAGCTTCACTGCTGGCGCCGTTCATTTCTAAAATGCTGAAATTCTCGCCTTGCATCAGTTGAAGAATGTTCTCGAATTTGACATCCAAGCGACCGTAATAATATCCCTCTACATCTTTTAGAATGTCGTCGAGTTTTTCAGTCAGCGCTTGAGAAATGTATTGGTTACCGTCTCTAAAAATAGAGCCTCGACTGTGGCTTCCTGCAAAGGCGAGGCGAACCTCTTCATTTGGCTCTGGAACCGTATCCAATGTGTCTAAATGTCTTGGAAAATAGAGGTGACTGAGCTGACTGGCACGAGGGCAGCTTTCAATTAATTGCTTTAATGTATTTACACCATCACCAACGACACTGGGTGCGTATTTCAGCGTTATCGAGATAATCTTACCCTTAGATTCCCCCGGATAACGAACGTAGAACACGCCAGCTTCGGCTTCATAAGGGGCTTTTCGCTGTATCAAAAAGCGTGCGTCTTCAGGAAACTCCTCAATGTAGTTTTCCAGTTGTTGCAAGGTATCGATCAACTTTACACCGACACCACGACAACCAAGATCGGGCTTCGCAACAACGGGAAACTCAAGGCCTTTGACTTCCATAAGATGTAAGGCTTTTTCAACCTGAAGCTCTAACGACGCGGTGGTTTTCGTTAATGCACAAAACGGTTCTATCCATTGCTGGGCATAAGGCCCTGCTAGATTCAAAATGGCTTCTTTTGATTCTCCGACCATGCCGCTCAGTTCAATGCTTGGGTTCGCTATCAATGGCAAGCAGATATCGCCATGTCGAACACCCAAGGCTAAGCTTTGAACAATCACAGGTGCGTAGAAAAACCATGTGGGCATAAACTCATAGGGAGACACGCTCCGTTGAGGATTGATCTCCATTTTCGGCATTCCCGCATTCACTCGATACGGTTCAATAAATTGAATGTCTATTGTCGATGTCATAATAGAAGCTACGCATACCTACGCTTAAGTAATTTAGAAAGAACCAAGTTGGCGAACAGCAATACGGATAACGCAATCACTGGAACCAACCACTTAATCTCGTGAAATACCTCGGATGCAGCCACGCCAACGTAATAGAGAAGCGTAAAGATCAAGACACTCCAAATACTCGTTGCCACGAGTGCGGCAGCCAGAAAGAGCCACGGCGAAAGCGCCATAAAGCCACTTAATGTGAACCCTATGGTTCTTAAACCCGGAATAAATCGAATTAAAAATAAGTTTAGAAAAGGACGCTGAACAAGCTTTTTACGCGTGTATTTAAAGTAGCGGCTTGTGAGCGTTTTGTATCTCAAGCCTCTAAGACGGCGGCCATATCGCCCTAACACATAAAGCGCCATATCCCCTGTTACAATGCCGACAAAGATCGCAATGAGCGCAACAGGAATATTAACCAGCCCTTGAGTTGCCAGAGTCGCCGCGCACACAATCGCGACATCCTCAAGCAGGTAGGTCAGAAGTAGTAACCCAACGAAGACAAAACCAACAGAATCAGCATGGGCGCCGATCCAAGTTTGCCACTCCACTAACATGTTGAGCCTCGACGGGCGTTAGCGTTTATGGATGTGATAGATGATGTCAAAATTGTCGCCTCGTTAAGCTTATAAGATAGAAAATCCCTTATTTACAGCTTCCTTAACTGTAGATTAGACGAGGCAAGTTTGTGGTTTATTACACTCTTTTTAAATTTTATTGCTAAATTTTCTGTGGTGTTTGCTCTAAGGTCTGAGACGGTTTTTCGCCAAACAGAGTTTTGTAGTCTTTGGCGAATTGACTGAGATGCCAAAAACCCCACGTTGCCGCGACATCCGATACCGTGGCATTACCGTGGCTTTTTAATAGGTTACGGCGTGCGCCATTTAAACGAGATATACGCAAGTACTGGATAGGGCTCATGCCGATGATGCTTTCAAAACTGTATTGCAGCGTGCGTCGGCTCACGTTTGTTACCTGACATAAATCGGTCACCGTGAGCGGTGTGTCACTATGGGCTTCGATAAAGCTTCGCGCAGCATCGACCACCTCTTTACGTCGATGGAACGTTTGTGTACTGGCCGGTTGCGGTGTTTCTTCTTTCAAAACTTCGAGCAATGCCATCATCAAAACATCGTGTGACATTCTATTGGCTTTGGTGTGAGCGCTCATGTCCAACATCCGTTGCAGAACAATACGAACATCTCGCAATGTTTGCTCCGGTATTGCCAACCGCCCATGTTGCATCAACTCTTTCCAGTTCAACTCTACACCGTGTATTTGCGCTGTGTTCATTAGCGACTCTAACTGCACAACCATGCCGTACAGATCATAGTCTTCAGGCGTAGTCAGTTGGAACTCGTAATCACCGGGGCGACACATGATGGTATTTGGGTGAATACTTAAGCCGTTAATTCGACTGGCTTCTTGATTCTCCACCGGAATCCCTAGCCAAACGGAATCAGACCATACAATGCACTTTTGTTGTAAGGCTTGGCTGGTGTACTCCTGAAACACTTGAAGATCACTAAAAGCAAGCTCAGTAATACTGCCAAAAAAGCTCCCCCGACTGGTTTGATCGTACTCTTGATTCCAATCGGTCAGATTATCCGCATGCAGGTCTGCATCAAATGCTTCGGTTCGACGTATTTCATTGACCCTTTTTGGTGCATTCATATGTAGTGACATGCTGATCGCTCCCCCATATATATCAAAATAGTGCAATGCAAGTTATCGGAAAATATTTAAATCATTGATATGTAATGAATTTAATTTTTGCCATTTTTCGATAACTAAAAACTGAATGACCGTCTTACTATTACTAACGAATATAGACCAGCAAAAGATGTGCCGAGGAAACGGTAAATACAGCTGGTCATAAAAATGAAAGTAAATGCTGAAGGAATCAGAAAATTACTTCTGTTAGACAACATTTTTTGCACTTAGCGCATCTCGCTAGCTGTATATAACAATCACAAAATGAAAACAGATTAATCAATCTCAAGAGGGCATCCAAATGAGCACAGAAACTCCAACGCTCGAATCCTTGCAAGCCGCGCTCGATGCGCAGCAGGCAGTATTCGAAATGCATCAATCGATGAATGTCGAAGTGTTTTACTGGTGGTGTACTGCCATCATGGTTATGATCCATGCAGGGTTCCTTGCTTACGAAATGGGAGCGTCGCGCAGTAAAAACGCGCTAGCAGCAGGCATTAAAAACGTATTAGCCCTTGCGGTTATTATTCCGACGTTCTACCTGTTCGGCTGGTGGATTTACAACGCATTCCCAGGTGGTCTTATTCCTGCTGAAGCATCTGCTGCTCTTCCTTGGGCGCAAAGCATGGGGCCAGACGTACAAGACATGGGCACAGGTATCTTCTGGGCTGCATTCGCATTGTTCGGCGCGACAACGGGTTCGATCCTTTCCGGTGCCGTTATCGAGCGTATCCGCGTCAGTGCTTTCTTGATTCTTACTGTTGTTCTAGGTAGCGCGGTTTGGATTCTTGCAGGTGCTTGGGGCTGGCATCCAGACGGTTGGTTGTTGACTGAACTGGGTTACCACGATGTAGGTGCATCCGGTGTTGTTCACGCTGTCGCTGGTTTCTTCACTCTAGGTGTTCTAATGAACCTTGGCGCACGTAAAGGCAAGTTCATCAATGGCATCGCTCAAGCGATTCCACCTCATAACCTACCAATGACACTTATCGGCCTTATGATGATCATCTTCGGTTTCTTCGGATTCCTAGGCGGCTGTATCATCTTTAACGGTGGTGAAACAGGTTGGACGACAATTTACAACACTCCTACAAACCTATCTGCATTCGCGTTCAATACACTAATGGGCTTCGCAGGTGGTGTGATCGGTTGTTACATTGCTAGCCGCGATCCTTTCTGGACGATGTCTGGCGGTCTATGTGGCATCATCTCGGTTGCTGCTGGTCTTGATCTTTACGATCCAGGTCTTGCTTTCATCATTGCGACAACGATGGGCTTCATTGCTGTTAAAGCGGCACAAACTCTTGAAAAAGCAGGAATCGACGACGCTGTTGGCGCAGTTACGGTTCACGGTTTTGTTGGCTTCGTTGCGGTTATCCTAGTCGGTGTATTCGCCGGTGGTACGCCAAACGTAGACGGCAACCCAGAGATCTCTCTATACGGACAAACTGTTTCTGCTCTGGTTATGGCAGTTGTTGGCTTCCTACCAGGTTACCTAATCTCTTACGCGCTTAAGAAAGCGGACATGCTACGTGTTCCAGATAAAGCCGAAGACATTGGTATCGACGAAGTTGAGATTCTGGCGAAACCTTACCCAGAAACTGACGTTCCAGCTAAAACTAGCTTAGAAACTCAAGGAGCTTAATCATGGGTACATCTATTACTTCATGGGAAAACGTATCAGCTTACTTCACATTTGCTGACAACCCGCTTGCTCTTGTTCTATTCAGCATTGGCGCAGCGGCGATCGTAGCGGGCTTAATCTCTACGATCAAAAAGCACGAAGACAAGGCGTTTGAAGAGTACAAATAATAAATAGTGCTCGCGCTCTCCCACCTCCCTAAGTGGGAGAGCGTTTTTTCACTTAAGCTCATATCGTTTCACTTTTAGTTCACAGCATTTTTGATAGACAAAACCCCGTAAAACAAACAACTTACTTCGGCAAAGATGCAATAAAAACAGGTGAAAAAACACAATTTATATGTAATAAGTAAACATATTGAGCATCTACCACCACTCGATATACAGATTCCCATTATTTCCTTTAATATTAATTAAATAGAGAAAACAGAGACTCGGCTATGAGCACACCTTCTTTTCAGTTTCGCCATACAGTCGGTGAAAAGACATTCGGTTTTAGAGATCTCAAAGAGTTAATGGCAAAAGCAACGCCTGCACGCTCTGGAGACCGATTAGCAGGTGTCGCGGCAGATAACGCAGAAGAACGCGCTATTGCTCAAATGACATTGGCCGATGTACCACTAAAGCAGTTTCTTGAAGACTTGCTCATCCCATATGAAGACGATGAAATCACACGCCTGATTATTGATGAACACAGCAAAGAAGCGTTTTCCCCTATTTCTCATTTAACGGTCGGCGGATTTCGTGATTGGCTTCTCAGTGACTTAGCAAGCCCCGCTGTACTCAAACAAATCCGTGCGGGTGTTACACCGGAAATGGCGGCTGCTGTTAGCAAGATCATGCGCAATCAAGATCTCATTTTGGTAGCCAAAAAATGTCACGTTACTACGGCGTTTCGCAACACCATTGGCCTCCCCGGACATCTATCGACGCGCTTACAACCGAATCATCCGACTGACGACTTAACAGGCATCGCAGCCAGCATGCTAGATGGCCTTCTCTATGCCAACGGTGATGCGGTTATTGGGATAAACCCCGCGACAGATAACGTGGCTCAAGCGTGTCGTCTTATCAAAATGATGGGGGACGTCATTGATCAATATGAAATCCCAACCCAGTCGTGTGTCTTAACCCACGTAACAAATACGATCGAAGCCATTGAACAAGGCGCGCCTGTGGATTTGGTGTTTCAATCCATTGGTGGGACACAAGCCACCAATGACAGTTTTGGGTTTAACCTAAACACCCTTGCAGAAGCGCACGATGCGGCACTTTCTCTCAATCGCGGTACGGTCGGCAACAATGTTATGTACTTTGAAACCGGTCAGGGAAGCTCTTTATCCGCCAATGCTCATCATAACGTTGACCAGCAAACCTGCGAAACGCGTGCATACGCGGTTGCTCGAAAATTTAATCCGTTATTGGTAAATACCGTTGTTGGCTTTATCGGGCCAGAATACCTCTACGACGGAAAAGAAATCATCCGTGCCGGTCTTGAAGACCATTTTTGCGCCAAGCTCCTCGGCGTACCGATGGGATGCGATGTTTGCTACACCAACCATGCGGACGCAGACCAAAATGATATGGACAACTTGCTTACGTTATTAGGCGTCGCTGGTTGTACCTTTATTATGGGAATACCGGGCTCTGATGACATCATGCTCAACTATCAAACAACCTCTTTTCATGATGCGTTGTATGCGCGTCGAGCTCTCGGTTTAAAGCCCGCACCTGAATTCAACGAATGGCTCAAAAAAGTTGAGATATTCCAAAATAACGATCACTTTACGCTGAACCATCAAGTGCCCGATGCGTTCCATCAGTCACTTAATCGTTTGATCGGAAGACATTAGGATAAAAAGATGAGCAAAGAATTTTCTGAAGAAACACAGAGTAACTTTCCCCGCCATCCGATTGAAGACGCAGTCGTAGAAAACCCGTGGGAACGTCTGCGCTCCTTTACAGACGCGCGCATCGGCCTTGGTCGTGCAGGGGTGAGCGTGCCAACCAAACACTTAATGAGCTTCCAACTTGCTCACGCAAAAGCCCAAGATGCCGTCCATACGCCACTTAACTCAGACGAGCTCATCAAACATTTAGAAGCTCAAGCGTGGAACCCAAGCAATACTGTCCTCAAGCTTCACAGTAAGGCTAGCGATCGACCTGAGTACTTACAACGCCCTGATTACGGCCGCATGTTAGACGAGCGCTCCGTCGAACAGCTTACACAATACCGTTCGAACACGAATGAAGAATACGATCTTGCCTTTGCCATCGTCGATGGGTTGTCTGCCTTTGCCATTGAAGAAAATATCACGCCGTTCTTGAGCACCCTAGTGCCTCAGTTAACCTCTCAAGCAGAACCTTGGAACATTGCTCCGTTGTGTGTTGTCGAACAAGGTCGAGTTGCCATCGGCGACCATATTGGTGAATTGCTTAATGCAAAATGTGTTGTTGTGCTGGTAGGAGAAAGACCGGGGTTAAGTTCACCCGACAGTATGGGCTTGTACTTAACATGGGCGCCTAAAACGGGTTTGACCGACGCGTATCGAAACTGCATCTCAAATATTCGTATGGCAGGCCTAAGCTACTCTGATGCGAGTTATAAAACTCTGTATTTACTGACAGAAGCGCGCACTAAGAAATTGTCTGGCGTTAACTTAAAGGACCGAACAGGCGATGAAGTCCTTGAACACGACGGCGGTGTTGAAAATTTTCTAATTTCTTAAAGTGTTTCATCACAAAGTCGGTATCGAGAGGATTTACAGCAATGAATAGGGTTGCTACTCTCTCGTTTTTCTCTGCTTATGGATTCAATAATGCTAAAGGCAACATTAGACGACGCTCTATACCTGTTTAAGAAACACCAAAAAGACTTTTTGCTGCTTTCGGTCTTTATGAGCGTTGTCTACTACGTAATAGAAATTGCATTGCTTGGTGGTATTTCAAGTGACATTAGCGCCTCAGAAGACAGTATGACGGCAGAGTCACTCATGTTGCCCATATTGGTTTCAACCATTGTTGGTTTTTTATTCAGCGCACTCGCCATTTCCTATGTCGCTTCCGTTCGTCGCGGAACGCCCAGCATCAAAAACAGCTTGCTGATTGGCATGAGTAAAATCTTCCCCATTGTGATGGTGTATTTACTCGGTGGTTTAGCCATCACATCAGGACTGATGCTGTTTATTGTCCCCGGTATCATTTTAATGGTGCGTTTCTCGTTGTCGGCCTACTATGTTGTGCTCAGCAATATGGATGCTGTGTCTGCGTTAAAAGCGAGCTGGCAAAAAACGAAGGGCTATTTCAAAATCATTCTTATCGCCTATGTCGCGATGTTTGTATCCAATATTGCGTTAAGTGAAATTGAATCCTTCATTATCGAACTGCTGCCAGCACTGAAATACCTAACCCATTTTCTGTATATGGTCGTCGCTGAAATTGTTACGATAATTATGACTATTTTTATCTATCGCATATTCAGTTATTCCGAAGATTAATGTGAAAAAAGCGATGAGTTAACGCTCATCGCTTTGCGTAATTACAGCTAATGTTATCGTTCTAGCCAACCTCAACAGCCGACCGGATCTTCGTTAATACCAAGCAATGACGACAGAGACCATTCTCCCGGATTCAACACAAACCCGTGAGACAGGCTTAGACCGGATATAATCTCCATATCACCATGAGGTTGCCCAACAACTGAAACCTCATAGTCTTCACTGACAATTTCATCACCTTGTCGTAATTTCTCGACGGCACCCTCATCGTAAACAACCAACACTATTGGCTCAGCACCACGGATTGAGATTCCTTCTCCGTTAAAGTCGCCCGCAGCAATTCTTATTGTGCTTCGGTAGCACAGAAAACTGCTGTCTTTTCGGACAAAATCCCCTTTTCCGGCCAGCCCCCTTAAATACAGTAAAGAACCCACTGTCGGAGACTTAATAGAAACCACGCCCAATGCATCTTCTGGAATCGCGAAGGGCATTTTAACGGTTCCTGAGGAACTCGCTGGGAGACTCAACATCGATAGTACGATCATGATTGCAGACAATAGACGAGACCGCACCACACTCAATGTTGTGCTTTGCTTCTTTGTCCTGTCGGACATTGTTTCTAGACATTCGATATTGAAAGAATAATGTTGCATGCTGTTACCTCATTTTGTGGAGCATCAACCTATTTTGACCAATCGCATTGGGCTGCTACTAACTCCATTTCAATGAGGCTAGAATGTGACTAAATGCACTAAAATACGTCCTTATGCACGATTGAGGACGTTTTAGATCACGATATAAGACACGCTTCGCACTCATTTATTACGAAGGACACGTTATGATCGCTATTCCGCTTCCATTTGTCGTCGCTCTGTTACTTTCTATATTGGCAATGGTGATGTATTTCAGGGATGAGAAAGATGAACGCCCTGCATTTTTATTTCTGACCTTGTGTGCACTGACCACGACTATTGTTGGTCTGCGATGGTCGACAGACATCACTTTATTTAGGTTTCTACAGCCTATTTTGGCGTCACTTATTCCTGCGACAGCGTGGTATTGTTTTGCACGCGCACACCGTAAAACAGGCTTTAGCTACTGGCACTTTGTTCCACCCGTTTTTCTGTTTGTCGCGTCGTTCACCTACCCATTTTGGCGACCGCCTCTCGATCCGATTCTAACGACTCTTTATGCCGTATATGGAATTGCATTGCTTAGACTGTCCATAAAACAAGAAAATATCCCGACACACGTTCGTCTTGGCGACATTCCTAATGCAATAAAAGCAGAAAGAGCCGCCGGAATAATGCTGCTGTTGTCCGCTATGATAGACGGGGCTTTTGCTGTCGATTTCGCTGTATTTGACGGTCGACATTCCATGCTCATACTCACATTTGGACACGCTCTCATCCTGCCACTTTTAGCCATTTCAGTCGTAAGAATCAGTGTGAGTATTCACTCCGATTCCAGTCATGATGACACTGAAGAGCTAGCGCCGATAAGTGAAGAAAGCTCTGCCACGGTGACATTAAAAGAAAAAGCCACAAAGGCAGACGCAAACAGTAACTCGCTCTCAGAGGAAGAAGCCAATGCCATTGTCGAAAATATCGATCGCTATATGAAAGACAGACAAGTTTATTTGGATCCCGACCTCACACTGGATCGTTTGGCTAGAAAGGTGTGTATTCCTGCTAGACAAATTTCCGCAGCCATTAACTTGATACACCAAAGAAACGTATCACAGGTCATTAATGAATATCGTATCGCCCATGCTCAAGCACTTCTCCTTGATACAGACGATACGATTACTCAGGTGTATTTAAATTCCGGGTTTCAGACGAAATCGAACTTTAACCGAGAGTTTTCTCGGGTGGTGGAACGAACACCAAGCGCTTATCGGCGTGAGGTTAAAAACACACTGACGTCGCGATAAATTGCATCGTGCATTTGTTCGCGCGTTTTAATTGTTCCATCCAAACAGATTATGCCGTCTCCAGAGAGTTCCTCTTCTAATATCTGGTAGGCATTCGGCTTACATAGCTGCACAAAGCTAAAATGTGTTGCCTCGGGGTAGACTTTATATTGCACTGAGTCACGTGGTAATTTTCTCGCAATGTGCCCAGACTCCTTGTCCTCAGACAAATAATCAATAGCACCACCTTCAACCGAAAGAGCCCCAATATCAATACCCGCACTCAGAACTAAAACAGACCTATTAATTTGCTCTAAACTTTCGTCAGAAAACGAATGTGCTCCCCCCAAATCAAGGCTCACAAACGATTGAATGCGACGGTCTGTCAAAACACGATTGAGGGGCTTCGCTATGTCAAATCTCATTTCCTCACTCACGCTTTCTACAAGAGGACTTGGATGCTTATCGTGATATTGACGCATCGATGCGTAATCTACTGTCGCCCCAGCCAATAACATAACAGTCCAGCCGCCCAAAGAGTGACCAATAACGCTGATGTTAGAGTCGTCTATGCTTGCTTGCCAATCACTTTCTTTTTGTAACCAAGTCAACAAACGAGAGATGTCTACTGGTCGCTCCCACCATTGTTCTGCATCGATTTTATCGTGTCGAAAACTTGAGGTTCCCGGATGGTCTACTGCCGCGACCAAATAGCCTTGTTGCACCAAGCGGGTCGCCAACCAATTTAGATTACGCCAGTTTCCGTGATAACCATGAGAAAGTAATACGAGAGGGTAGCGATCTAATTTCGGAGCCGCATTTTTAACCGCATACGTCCCTTTGAACACAATATTGTCTGCGATCTTAGACTGCGGCTCACTCTGTTCTGTGGCGTACCATATCGTTGCGTCCAACGGTCGCGTAGAGTCAGAATAAACGGGGGTATGCGTCAAGCCAACGTTATCGGCTATCGCGGACGAGATCAGTAGGCTCGTAATCAGCCCAGATAAGAATATTTTTATAACTGTGTGCATTGTTGCTCCAAAGGTCATTAATCGATGAGTCGCAACAATATTGGAAGGAAAACCAGGAACGGACGACCTGAAATAGGATTCAGGCCGTTCTCAATCGCGTTTTAGGACATTTTAGCGGAAAAGTTCTAAGGTTCGTCGGGGTTCGGTACCACAGGACAATTCACCACAATGCGCGTACGCTCGATCGTTACAAGCCCTTTTCGCTCAGCGGCATAAATATCGCCTTCCGATTTCAATTCATAAGCCTTAGAAGAATCAACCCATTTTACCCAATACATAAGCCAGAGTGGTGAGTACTGCTCGTCCGTACTTTCAGGGCCAACCGGCCACGGTGCAGAAGGAAACACGTTGCGTTGCTCTCCGCCGGGGAAACCATAAACACGCTCTAACGCGGTTTTTACTTGAGGCGGTTTAGGGTAACGAGGAATGGCGTCTCGCAAACGCGGTGCATAGTTTGCTTTCATTTGTTTCGCCATTGCTTTATCGGATACATCAGTCGTTATATAAAATACTTCTTTTCCTTCATACCATGCACTGAACACAGGTATACGTATTTGCGTTGATTTATCTTTATACGGTTGATATGAACAAGCTGTCAAAAAAACAGCCAGCAAGCAGGATAAAACGAATTTGGTCTTCATAACACATCCCTTAGTGGTCGCGACATTAATTACAATGCTAGTGGCACTTTCTATGTATGCCTTTGGTCTAAGAGTATAGTGGCTTTGGGAAGGGATTCTAAGGTTTTCTCACACTCAATTCGCCAATATCTTAATACTTACCCTTGATTAAGATCACGTTGCGACATAAACAATTCCGATACAGTCTCACCAGTACTTTGAATAAGCGGCTTCTCAAAGGGTCTTAATAGAGAGCGCCTCAGTAGAAAGCACCTTAGTAGACATCCATTTGTGTAATACACTCATTAGGATTTGTATTGTATGCAATCACCTCATGTTCGTTTAATACCCGCTTCTCTCTCCGTTCTATCCGCCTTAATATTGTGGTTTATTATCCCGGTACCCAATGGCGTTGATGTCAATGCTTGGCATTTACTCGCTCTATTTGTCGCAACAATTATTGCCATTATTGGTAAAGCTATGCCAATTGGTGCGGTTGCGCTTATTGCCATTTTCTTTGTCGCTTTTACTGGCGTAACCAGCAACAGTCCGTCTCAAGCTATCAAAGATGCGTTGAGCGGCTTTTCAAGCTCTCTTATTTGGTTGATTGGTATTGCCATTATCATTTCGAGAGGGCTCGCGAAAACTGGCTTAGGACAGCGCATTGGCTATTACTTTATTTCGATCTTCGGCAAACGAACATTAGGCGTTGGTTATGCTTTAGCTCTTTCTGAATTGGTACTCGCTCCAGTCACACCGAGCAATACGGCACGAGGGGGTGGGATTGTTCACCCTATTATGAGGTCCATTGCCGAGAGTTTTCATTCCTCCGCTGAAGAAGGGTCTCAACGAAAAATTGGTCACTATCTGGCTCTCGTGAATTACCATACCAACCCCATTACGTCCGCCATGTTTATTACTGCGACCGCCCCAAATCCGCTGATCGTAAAGCTGATCGCTGATGCCACCGGAGCAGAAATCAGTATCTCTTGGGGTACGTGGGCATTGGCGGCTTTAGTTCCAGGATTGCTATGTCTATTACTCATGCCATTAGTGCTCTACTTCCTCTATCCTCCAGAAATTAAACACACACCGGATGCGACAAAGTTTGCCCAACAAAAATTGCGAGCAATGGGGAAAACCAGCACCCAAGAGAAGATCATGATCGCAGTGTTTACTCTACTTCTCGTACTCTGGACAGGACTGCCTGCGGCGCTGTTTGGTGATGACTTTAAAGTACACACTACGACGACTGCGATGCTAGGGCTCAGTGTGCTTCTCGTGACTGGCGTACTGACGTGGGACGACGTTTTAAAAGAAAAATCTGCTTGGGATACAATCACTTGGTTCGCAGCCCTCATTATGATGGCAACGTATCTCAATAAACTTGGGTTAATCGCTTGGTTTTCTGGCGTTGTCGAAACAAACATTACTCATCTTGGGCTGGGGTGGATCCCTTCTATTTCTATATTGGTCTTAATTTACTTCTACACACACTACTTTTTTGCCAGCACGACCGCGCATATTACCGCCATGTTCGCCGCTATTTTCGCTGCAGGTATTGCGCTGGGTGCGCCGCCACTCATACTAGGCTTACTTATGGCCGCAGCGTCTTCTCTGATGATGTCTTTAACTCATTATGCTACTGGCACCTCTCCCATTATTTTCGGATCTGGCTATGTTTCAATGGGTGACTGGTGGAAAGCAGGCTTTGTTATGAGCGTGGTAAATCTCGGAATTTGGTGTATCGCCGGAGGTCTATGGTGGAAAGCGCTAGGGTATTGGTAGTGTTTCAAAAACAAGGCGGACGTCAATCCCAATTACCCAAGGAGTCATCCTAATACATTGCTCCTAAATTCAGATAATAAGTGCGGCACTGCAAAACAGGTGTAGAAGAAGCCAACAGTTGAAGTTGGTACACTTCTTTTCACCACAAAAACAAGCAGTACAAACATGAATTATCAGCAGTTGACCGAAGGGGAAACTATGCCAGATTTCAGCTCTTTTAGAACAAAAAAATGTCATTGTCCGATATCACTAATGCCATTAAGTGCCATAAAGCCACGGTTTATAGTGAAATAAAGCGTAACAGGCAAGCGAAACACTATTGCCCTAAGGAAGCACATTCTTTTTGCCTAACAAGACGAAAGAGGTCTGAAAAGTATCGAATACCAACAAAAACGATCAATTATATACGGACTCTTATTGAGGTTGATTGGAGTCCAGAGCAAGTATCTAACGTATTGAGACTATGTGGCGTTCCAGTCAGTCATGAGTGGAATCAGTACATTCATGATGATAAAAGGCTCAAAGGAGCACTTTACGACACTTAAGACAGGGTCATAAGCGCTATCGGAAAGGCAAACGAACAAAAGGTATTCATAGAAGAGCGTCCTGATATTGTCGATACGCGTAAACGTTTTGGAGATTGGGAGATAGACACGCTTTTACGTAAAAGTGGAACAGGCTCGATTGTCACGCAACTTGAGCGAAAGACGCGTTTTTACTTGATAAAGAAAGTGAATTCGAGGTATGTGCAAAAGACCTAGCCGATGGTCTGCATACTCCTGTAGAAATAAACTGGACGGCAAAATAACGACGTCAATAACTGTGTTTAAAAAAGGCTAGACGCTCTACTGCCGAAATTTTAAATCACGCTATTAAACTGCCGTTACAAAAGTAGGTCTGACAGCACATTAAGCATGCTAGGTCTACTTTTCCTTCGCTCATTATCGACACAGATTGACCACCCAAAGGGAACCATTTAGTCATACGACCTACTTAAAGTTTAAACACTTCATTAGGTATAATCACTGTGGCTGCATTTACACCGACTCATGCCCTTGTTCGATCTCGTACATTTGCTCATCCGACACCTTCGGAACACGCTCACAAACCTATCCACAGCCTAGATGATACCGAAGTAGCTCTCCGTAAGAACCAGCTCAAAAAGCGATTGGTCGATCTGACTCAATCGGATAACGCTCTCAATCAAAGTGCACAGCGACATCTACGCTTTGACCGTACGGTAAATTTTGAAGGCGCGAGCGGCGCACTCTACTCTCAGATTCGAAAAACCGATTTAGCTCAATTTAAAGGAGCAGTAGAGATTGTAGCTCAATACGGTCTCACGTTTGCTGCCCCTGATCGCCCTACGAAAGATCATTTAAAGCAATTGACCATGGCCAACGATTTAGAGTCTGATTACCTCCGAGACAGACCTTCATTCGATTATCAGGATGCCTGTGACGCAGTCTATAAATCGGCTGTTGGTCAACGCCGTAAGCCCGTCTTATTCGTTAACAGTAGACATGCGGCGGGACAGATTTTGGAACATTTTAGAGGAACGAAAGACATTGCTGGCACACCGGAGCAACATATCGAAAAACACTTAAAGCCTTTGAAAAACAGTATGTATGCGTTGGAATTTCAGCATCAAGCGAGTGTCGGAGCCGCTCGTAAATTAGTCGACGTTTATGGTGCTCGACCTTCTGCATTTTCCGTTACATCGACAGATCAAACCCAGAATTTTACTCCCAACCCCAACATCAACAATCAAAAGCTCCTCGAATCGTTTCAATCCGTTTCACACAATATCAGTGACCGACTTAGGGCTATCCCGGATGATATCGGCCCCGCAAAGCTTGCACACGCCGCTGCCGATTTAGTGGATCAACTGATTGATGTATTTGATGCAAAAGAGACCATGGATGCACACAATCAGAATCCCATCCTTGCCAACAGCTTATCTACGATGAAGAACATTGCAGATTCATTGCCGGAGCTTTGTCATGACAGTCGAAAATTCAATACGGCTTATCAAGCACTGATCGAGGAGCTTCAAGTCAGCCTGAGCACAACAAAGCCCTACAACAGTGAAGATTTCCATCAGGTATCCAAACAGCTCTTAACGTCCGACTGTCTACCATCAACCGTGCCAACACCACCAGTTCACCTAGTCAGTTCAGGTATGGGAGCGCTCGCATTGGGTTTTGAGATTGCCGAACAGCTTACTGGAAAAGCCAATATCGAAGAGTTGTCTTCCAAAAAGCACGGCACCAGCCCTGTCTATTATGAAGTAGATCAGCTCAGGTATCACCGAATGGTGGAATCTGACAACGCGGATACTGTCTATGCGACACTCAATCACAGTACGCCGAGAAAAAACGGTGACTCACCATGGGGGATCGACGCACTGTCTTCCTCTTTAAGCCAGAAACTGGCGCAACGAGACCTCAAAGATACCTCCAATCAACCTCTGTATTGCATTCTTGATGCGACGTTAGAAAAACGCGGTGATATCGATACGCTCTGCCAGCGTTTTGGAGATGAGGTGGCTCAGAATAAGCTAAAAATCATTGTTTGTAAGAGTTACCAAAAATACGCAAACCTTGGATCGGCAAAAGTGATGGCTGGGGGCATTGGTATGATTTCGGCGAACGATTCAGACAACAAGCTCGTCAATCAATACTTAAACGACATAGAGAAAGATCTAAATTTGATCGACAACAACGATGCTCAATTGCTCGTTCATATGCTTGGGTGTCGAGAGCATGAATTTAATTTGCTGGATCGCGCCGTTGAAAACAGCGCCTTTTCAGCCAACAACCTGTTCAGCGGACAAAATGAGCATCAAGCCTTTGATTACAATGAAGCGCATCTGCCGTTTGGCGCATTAATACAGGAAAGTCAGCCTCATTCTCTGTCTTTACACCTTGAAGCAGGTTCAAAAAACATTCCTCTTAGTCGAAGCAGTCACTTCAGCGATTTATATACTCCTTCAAGGGACAGTTTTGGTTTTAATCAGACCACCAGAACCATGACTCCAATAGACAATCAAGTGGCAACCAGACTGTCTTTCGGGCAAGAGAGTCAGTCCGAGCTTGTTGAACAACTCTATGCTCCTAGCCTTTTAATGAAGAAAGACCGACAACAGTGGAGCTGCGATCAAGCCCAAACGTTGATACATAGCATTGCCAATGATGCAATCAAATCGGTACGTATTCCCTCACATGTAAAACCTGCACTTTGGCAAAAACTTCACGTTGCCGCGCAACTGGAAAAACCCAAAGTCGGCGATTCTGAAAGGCTAAACAGCTCACTCGATTCTCAGCATTTAAAGCCACTTCTAAACGGCGCGCGAGGATATACTCTCAATAAAATAACGTCTGTTATGAACCACTTGGGAGAGCTCATCATGCATTCAACCAAGCCAGAGCAATGGACAATAGGAAAAGATCGGCCCATCGTTGACGAGTTATTGAGCGGCTTGATTCAATCAGGTCTACCAGGGGTGTCTTCTTCGGGACGCTCTGGCGTTTTGGCGCTGCAAGCACACATGAGCATGGCAGATATGAAAAGTACGTCCAAGAATCAGCAATTACGAGGACTGCAATCTCTTACCTCGGCTATTCAGCGGCTCCCCGGTTGGTCGGGGATCCCACAACAGCTCCTTACGATCCCAGATGGCGTTTTCCAACAAGCTGCCCTGCCTCAAAAAGAAGCCACACTGAGTGTCATGTTTAGTACCCTAGACAACACCACACAACTGGATTTAATGCAGCGACTCATTGACAAAGGTGATCTGAATAAAGCAACAGCTTGCCTAGAACGGTTCGAGAAGCATGAACATACACCACCTGAAAACTTCCATTCAACATCAGGCAGCGATATCCAAACCATCAACGACACAGAGCAAAACAGAATGGACAGTAAACTGAGACAACTTAGAATGGATCTCGGCTATACAAACTAACACTTCACCATCCGCTCGCTTGCCTGCAACATCGAATGCAGCAAAACGTTTGCACCTACTGCGCATTGCTCGGGTGAGCTGTATTCGATTTCATTGTGACTAATGCCATTTTTACACGGAATAAAAATCATCCCGGTCGGTACCAAATCCGCCATATAGCAAGCATCGTGCCCCGCTCCAGAATAAATGTCCATGTGGCTATAACCAAGTAACTCCGTCGCCGCTTTTACATCATCCGATGCACTAAACTCAACAGGGGCGAAGTACCAAAATGGGTCAACTTTGATACCAATATCTCGGTCTCGTGATACGTTCTCACAAAATGAAATGAGCTCTTGATGCATGGTAAGAAGTGTATCTGACGAAGGATTGCGCAGTTCGGCACTGAAAGTCACCTTGCCCGGTATGGTATTTCTAGAGTTCGGATAAACCTGCATAAACCCCGTCGTTCCCAAGCCATTTTCATGTCGCAATGCTATTTGCTCTAGTTCCGCGATGATGAGAGACGCTGGCACCATTGCATCTTTTCTCAAATGCATGGGCGTCGTACCGGAATGACTCTCTCGCCCATTCACCTCAACATTGTACCAACGAATACCTTGGCCTAATCGCACAACGCCAATGGCTTTATTTTCGTCTTCTAGTATGGGGCCTTGCTCTATATGCGCTTCAAAAAAGGCACCGATATGACGACTGCCTATTTCTTCCTTACCTAAGTAGCCAATTCGTTTCAATTCATCGCCAAGTTGAACGCCATTTTCATCGGTTTTGTTTAATTCCGTCGCTAAATCAAATCGCCCAGCATACACACCGGAGCCTTGCATCGCGGGCTGAAACCTTGACCCTTCTTCATTGGTCCAAACAGAAAACTCCATTGCCGTAGGCGTTTGTATGTTATTTTCATGTAGCGTCCGCAGTACCTCAACGCCAGCCAGAACACCAAACACACCGTCAAATTTACCTCCCGTAGGTTGTGTATCTAAGTGACTGCCCGTTGCAACCGCTGGGGCTCGGTTGTCCTTTCCCGATCGTCTGGCAAATATATTACCTATTTTATCGATATAAACGTCACAACCCGCTTCTTTACACCAAGAAACGAATAAATCTCTGGCTTGTTTATCGAGATCGGTTCCCGCAAGCCGGTTACAACCTCCGTTTTTTGTGGCACCGATTTTAGCCATTTCCATCAAAGACGCCCAAAGACGTTCCTGATTGATCCGTAAATTTGACATTTTTTTACTCCCATCCACGATGGAAGATGAGCAGCAACAAGTAGGCCAATTTAAGACGTAGACTCGATTCAAAACGTGCGTTTTCTTTAAAGAGCCATCAAAGGAAGAAAGCAAACGAAAACATCAAAGAGCAGAAAATATACAAAAGAAATTAAGAAACGGCATTTGATATTCGTCTGTACGGCAAGACGAATATCAAAGAAAAAGACGTGTAAGGGAAGACCGCTAGAAGGTAACTAATCCGTATACTGAACGAGCTGCAACTCATTCCCAGATGGGTCTAAAAACGTGGCTAGCCAACCGCCCCAATGTTGCTGCTCTGGCTGACCGCTGAATTCCACACCAGACAATTTTAATTGTTCATATTTTGCAAAAATATCGCTTATATCAAAAGCAAGTCCGGTAAACCGACCAAGGAGCGATTGCTCAGAATTCGATTCACTTTCCGTTAACAGCTCAAGAATGAGTTTTGTTTTACCCGTATTAAAAATGCACACCTGAGTGTCAGAGCTGTAGCACTCCAACGTTAAGCCTATGTTTTCATAAAAGGCTTTTGCATCTTCAATATTTCGGACAAAGACACGGGCCGCACTTAGGTTCATAGTTTCCTCACCGCATTATATTTATTCGAATGAATGTATTTTAAATATATCAGCGATTAATGCTATAAGCCTGCAGGAAATGGGGCTATATCATGGAAGAAAGGTTAATCATCCTTTATCGATACATAGAGAACACTCATGATGATGATCACAGCTCCGAACATCTGTACGACTGTCAAACTTTCCCCTAGCCACATAGCGGCAAACAAAGCGCCGAATAAGGGTTCGCTCCCCATTAACAACGCCACTTTGGTGGAGGAAAGCGATCTTACGGCATAATTTTGAGCAAAGAATGCAAACAGAGTCGCAAAAAGTATTAGATAAGCCGTGATTGCCCAAAAGTAGCTTGATATAGGCAGCACAAAGGACATTTGTTCTGCAGTTAGATTTGCAAACGCTTTACCGTCCAATACTATCGCACACAAAACACCTCCCAATGAGACAATGGCTGATTGAATGGCGGTCATGCTCAATGACGTGATGCGTTTATCTTGTGTGAGATATTTCGTTGCCGTCACCATAATGGCTCTTAAAAGCGCGGCGCCCAATATAAAGTAATCACCACTATTAAGATGTAAAAAATCAAGATCAGAGTGTGGAGTCAGCGTATCTAACGATTCAGACGCCAATAAAAAAACGCCAAAAACACTGGTAACAGAGGCGATTATCAGCGGTTTTGAAACCCATTTTTTTGACGTTAGGCTTTCTACCAGTGCAGTCATTACCATCGATAAACTTATTAAAATGGCGGCGTTGGTCGCACTGGTCAATGCAATCCCTGCGACTTCACAAATAAAAATCGCCAGTAAAATAAAACCCGTTGGCACAACACGCTTCCAATCCGTATTGAATCCCTCTTTTGACGCTTTTATAAGATGAGGAAGCAGTAATAAAAATGTAGCGCCAAATCGCAATGCGATGAAGGTAAACACACCAGTAAACACCAGCGCTTCTTTCGTTAACCCATAACTTGTGCCCCATACAACTGCGACCATTAAAAGCATCATCTCGGTTATGGGAAGTTTCATTGTTTGAGCATAATACTGCGCTGATTTCATATGATCACCTTGGTGTTTTTAGGGTTTAACACATGCTTCAAAGCTGAACCCTATCAAACAGCAAGTCGCATATTTATCCCGGTTGATAAATCGCCTACTATGTTAATTAATAACCAACAGACAATAATCATTAGAATAAACAAATCTATTTTGCTAATTTGATATCAATATACTGAGATCTTTAAATAACAGATGAGATGCCTCTATGACGCCACATAAATTAATGGAACTTTTACCCGAGCTGGCTGTATTGGTAGCGGTAGTGGAAGAAGGCAGTTTCACCAACGCAGGTAAGAAACTAGGATTACCACCTTCTTCGATCAGTCGAACCATATCAAAGCTTGAAGCAGGGCTATCAACCAAGTTATTGGAAAGAACCACACGAAGAGTGGCCTTGAATGCTATCGGTCGAGAAGTATTTGAAGCCGCTAAAAACATGCTAAACGCAGCAAAATCTGCGGTAGAAATCACTCAGTCTCAGCAGACTCTCTTAAACGGAGAGCTGAGAATTTGTGCGCCCAAAGCATTCACTAAATTGATCCTCTCTCCCATTGTGTTTGAGTTTATGCAAGAGCACCCAGAATTAACCATTAAATTAACAGCGTCAGATCATATTATCGATCCGTCCAGTGGCGAAGTAGACTTACTCTATCGATTAACCAATCACCCTATCGAAGGATTAGTTGCCCGAAAAATTGCCAGCGTAAAACAGATCGTTTGCGCAAGCCCAACGTACTTAGAACGTGAATCAACGCCCCATAAACCCAGTGATTTAAGTAAACATAACTGCATTTCTCTAGGAGAATTTGAAGGTGACCATATTTGGCATTTTGACCAGTTAGGGTCGCTGGAAAAAGTAAAAACCCAAGGAAATTTTTCCAGTAACCATTCCGAAATACGAAAAGAAGCCGTTCTAAGAGATCTGGGCATATCTGCCTTTCCAGAATTCACCATCCGAGATGAGATTCATTCAGAAAAACTAATACCTCTATTAGCTGATTGGCATTTTAATGGCACCTATCACGGCACCGTGTTTGCGCAACATACGCAGTCTCGTTATGTTCCGATACAGATTCGCCAATTTATTGAGTTTTCAGCCCCTAGAATCAGCGAACGTCTCAACGCTTCTCTTCTACTCGAAGAACAAGCAAGCAAACCGATTTAACAAGTCTTGCTTAAATTTTTCATCGATTCATATCGAACTTCTGAGGCTTATATGCCACCTAGTTCAGGATATTTAGCAAATGGAAAACAAGCATGCAGCCTCAAATGACGTTCGGATTTAACTACATAGAAGAGTTTAATTGCCTCGCTGATAGCTGTGAGGATAACTGTTGCAGTGGGGATTGGCGCATTGCGATAGACGACGAGCAGGTCGAAACATACCGCACACATTATCCAAACATTTTTAATATTATTGCGAAGGACAATGGTGGTTACATCATGTCACGCAAAGACTCTACATGCGCGGGCAACGAAGCAGGCCTTTGCTCGATACACAGAGATCATGGGGAATCGGTACTGTCTAATACCTGTATTAACTACCCTCGTTTATATCGCTCCATTGGCGAACACTTTACGAAAGGCGGTACGATGAGCTGCCCAGAAATCACACGAAAGTGCCTATTTGACGAGCACCCTTTTGACCTCATCGAAAGCAAACTCCCTGATAACCACAGCGGCGGTCGCGCTATTCCAAAAAGTTACGCACAGCCCGTTACAGACGCGAACTGGAAAAGTGTCGTATCCCACTTGCTGAACTTAGTGCTCAATGAAAAATGCAGTATCGAGAATACGCTTTACTCATTGCAATCTGTTATCCCAAAACTTGAATCGACATCCACAGATGCGTGGCCTGAGATCCTATTCGAGTGCGACATACCAAGCGGTACTATTCAGAACCACGAGATTCAAGACAGCGGATGTCAGAATATAAATCAGAGTAAAAATGACATCCAATACCCCTCCGAAGATAGCATCAGGCACTATGAGAAAGTGACAATGTTACTCGGAACTTTATTGGAACATCTTGACCGACCCAGTGCTTCTGACCTTCCTCGCCAACAAGCTGTGCAATCGTTTGAGGTTATTTCCCAGCCATCAGAACCAACACGAGTCAAAATCCTGCCGCTGTTTAAGCAGTATCATAATGAGCTTGATGCTGTATGGATTCAAACAACCTTAAAACGTTTTGTCGCGGCAGAGATTACACGGTGCGGTTTTCCATTTATCTCCGAAACATCAATCGGTAAAGACTATGGAGATAGTTTAACGGAATGGTTTCATACGCTCTGTGTTCGCACATTAGCGCTGCGGCTGCACCTAGTTATTCAAGCTGCTCACACAGTAACTCAAGAGGAGCTAACGCCAAAAAAAGAATGGATTGTCGACTGGGTATATCAGTATTGCAGGAAGATAAACCACGAACGTTCAGGCTCCATGGAAAGAGCATTGCGCAATGTAGTGAACGAAGAAGGTCTTGATGATCTTTGGCTGTTCAGTCAGATGTAATGGCAAACTATTGATTAAAAGAGCTCTGCAGAATAAAAAGGAAGGTTTAGATTCAGTCTAACCTTCCTAAATTTTACTTGCTAATTTAACTCAACAGACCTTAACCATTCCCAATCACTTGTCACCTGCTTGGCGTAGTCTCGTTGCGATTGGATTAAGCCACTCCAAGCCTCGCTAGAGGTTTCCACTACCGCTTTCTCGAATTGATTCGAACGGCGATCTGAACGAGCATGAGCCAGTGCGAGCACGACGCCACACGCTTCGGCATAATCCGCGAAACCACCTTTTTCAGCTCGCTTACCACATGCAATGTCTTCTGGGTCGATCCCTACCCGAGCGTGATGTCGAGAGCGCACCAGCCAAGGCGCTTTTTTCCACATAACGTCGTCTAACACAAGGTCAGGGTTGCGCTGCATACGACGCTGACAATTAACGGTTAAGTGAGCTGGGTTAAGCTGATTAATCGGGCTAAGGTCGTGGAACTCATACAAGGGAGCCGCCGCTCGCTGTTTCTTTACTTCAACAATGTGGCAAAGGCTTATTTCTGCTTTTGAGAGCAATGGATTGGGGCCAACAAGTAAATAATATCGAGTCATATTGACCGAGCCAGTTCCTGCGCCGAGTCTAACAACAATGTCCAAAATCGAATCATCGACATACGGCGCAAATGCTTTCTCTAACTCTCGATATTCCGCACCCTCTATTCGACTAAACCGATCCGAGATGTCGCGAAAACGCGGTGATTGTTCACTTAAATCCACGGTTAGGTCGACCGCTTTGGCAAGCGAACTTTTGGTTAAAAAGTCTTCCCCCGAGTCCATACGCTTTATCGCTTTTTGCTCGGGTTTAAACAGAATGTGCTCATTATCAAACCCGTTGAGAACATGGCTGTAATCCCATGTTTTTTCGACTAACTTTTCACACGCCGAACGATAACCATGGATAAATGATAACAATGCGTTTTGTACTGCTGCATCGTCCACGACTTTGCTTTTAGAAAGCGGTTCTAACGGAACATAACGCCCCGCCAAGACGCCCTGACAATGATCGGCTGTTAAGATCAAACTCACACCAAAGCGGAGGAGATCCCAACCCGCAAAGCCAACGCACGCATCATCAAAGTCATTCGGTGCAAAAATCACCTCTTCACCGTGAGAACCTTCTTCACTGAAAAAGCCGAAGTTGGAAATGTGACAATCCCCCATGATCATGGCTTGCGGCCACTGATTGATTCCATGAGGCAATTCCACTTTAGAGTGGGCTAAGTCGCGGTAAAAAACAGACGACGCACCACGCAGCATAACAAAAGGGCTAACGGCCATTTTTCGATGTTTTTCCAACCCGGACCCCGGCGCTACGCCGTCAACACGGGTCATAACCTGGTTTAGCTCTTCTACTCTATCTGGCATGGACTCTCCAATTCATTACTTAGCCGCCGACTCCATTGTCCGAGCTAACTCAAAGTCACGCTCAGAGATACCACCAACATCATGGGTCGTAAGCTGGATGCTCACCTTGTTGTACACATTGAACCATTCTGGATGATGATTCAATTTCTCGGCATACAAAGCGCATTCTGTCATAAATCCGAATGCTTGAGAAAAATTCTTAAACTGAAACTGTTTCGTTAGCTTTTCGTTTTCAATTCGCCACGGATGCTCTAATGACTGATTAAGCACTATTAACGCCGCGATAATTTGCTCTTCTGATAATTTGTTCATAATTCATCCATTAAATTGGGTTAAGGTCATCGCCCTAAGTTTAGACAACTTTATGCTGCTCTATACCGCTAATAGAGCAAACATTCTAAACCGCTCTGGATTTAATAATCGGCATTCGAATTAAACCTAAGGCAAAGAGCATTCCAACACACACCGCCGTTAGACCAACGGACTCGATCAAGTTAATCGTCTCACCCAAGATAATGACACCCAAAACCAATGCCACAGGCGGGACAAGCGCAGCGAATATCGCTCCTCTTGACGCCCCGAGGTAACTGACACTTCTCGCATAGCAATACAAAGCAACGATCGCAGCAAGCACGCCTTGATAGAAGCCATGCTGCAAAATAAGATCCCACGGAACCTCTTGCACAACCTGAGCCGTAAAAGGAATACAAGCGATACCAGACACGACCGAAACCATCGCAGTTGCCACCCAAGAAGGAATTTTCCAGTATTTGCTAAATAGGGTGAAAGATGCCCACAAAGCGCCACAACCGACAAACATCAAGTCGCCCATCAGCACAGCGTGATTAATTTCGCTCCCGTCACCAAAACTGCGGCTAGCTATCAGCACGACGCCCGCCAAAATAAGACTGATGCCTAAGCCTCGGACTAGCGATATTTTTTCTTTAAATAAAAAGATGCTGCCCAACGTAGAAAACACCAGCATAGTGCTCGGGCCAATCGCGCCGAAGTGAGCACTAGAAGAATACGTAATCCCAGTAGTCGCCAAATAAGCATATGGCGCTCCGGCTCCTATCGCCAATAACAAGCCTTTACTAAACAAATACTTCAGTTTAACGGCTTGATAGACCAGGATTGGCAGGAGTAAAACGCCTGAGACAATAAAACGCAATGTCACAATATCAACAGGCGACAGATGTTGAAGCGAGGCGACTTTTGAAAATACTGGCCAACTTCCCCATATTAGGGACGCTAGTACCCCCAGCGAAATCCCTTTAATTGTGCTGCTGTCTAAACCTTGCATTGCCTCTACTCCTTTCTTAGTTATGCTATACAGTCTAACTCGTTTAACATTCGTTTCGCGGCTAACATCAACAACTCCAGAAGATTAACTGCGTTTTTTCAAACTTTAAGAAGATTTTCTGCACATGAGAGCACTATGGACAATTTTGATTTGGAAATACTGGATCGATTGCAACGAAACAGTCGGATAACAACGGAAACACTCGGAATAGAAATCGGATTGTCCGCAACGGCAGTACAACGGCGCATAAAGAAGCTCAAAGAAACGGGGATAATCGATAAAGAAATCGCCGTGGTTAACGAAGCGCTACTAGGAAACGCCGTTACGGTCATTGTTGAAGTCGCCATGAAGCGCGGTGGAACGGACGTTATCGGCGCTTTCCAAAAGAAAGCACAATCCTTCAACAGTGTGCAGCAATGTTATTATGTTGCAGGAGAAAATGACTTCATTCTCATTGTAAAAGCCGATAACTTACAACATTATGAAGAAATTACGCGAGACCTACTTCTGAACGATAAGAACATTCATAAGTTTTATTCCAATATCGCGATGCAAAATGTAAAAGTAGGATTGGAATACCCGATAAGAAAAGACAAAAGAACGATCACTTAAAATACACGCTACGAAACCCAATGGCTGCCATTAGGTTCGCAACGTTTATCAGTGAGTCTGCTCAATCGCAGTACAACGATTCTATTTTATGAACTTCACCTTCTCGTGAATTCGCTCAAGAATAGCGCCTTTACGTTCATTAAAGGTCTTCTTGTTTTCTTCGAATATGTTATTGCCTTTGGTATCGATTGAGATGATCAGAGGACCAAACTCTTTCACACGATTTACCCAAAGCGTTTCAGGCATACCGAGATCACGCCACTCTGCAGCTTCTATAGCTTCAACCTTTGTCGCGGCAACAACAGCACAACCACCAGGAAATACGGCGTGCACAGCGTTGTTTTCCAAGCACCCAGCAGCGGTTTCTTCGCCCATGCCGCCTTTACCAATGATCATTTTAACGCCAGTTTCTTGAATAAACTGACGCTCAAATTTTTCCATTCGCATACTTGTAGTCGGGCCAATAGAGACCATTTCAAACGATCCGTCGTCTTTCTCGCGAACAATTGGGCCCGCATGAAAAATAGCCCCGCCGCGTACATCAACCGGAAGCTGTTGTTTCAACTCAATAAGTCGACGGTGAGCAACGTCACGACAGGTTACAAGGTGACCAGTCAGATACACGATATCACCCACATTTAAATCCGCTAGTGCCTCATCGGTAATCGGCGTTGTTAAGATTTTTTTCATAGCGTTACACCCTCGTGAGAGATGACTTCGTAACTCAGATCGGCATTAAATATAATGGTTCCACGACGATGCGCCCAACAACCCGTTGATACAGCAACACCAATCGTTGAAGGGTGGCGTGCAGACGATTCGATGTTCACACCCATTACCGTGTTGTCACCCGTTAGGCCCTGAGGCCCGATGCCAACTTCATTCAGACCTTCTTCTAACAATTCTTCCATTAAGGCTGCATTAGCGTTCGGGTTGCTTGTATCAACAGGACGCAAGATCGCTTTTTTCGACAAACGTGCTGCCGTTTCAACGGAAGTTGACACACCAACCCCAACCAACAATGGTGGGCACGCGTTAACGCCTCGCGAGGTAATCACGTCAAAAACAAAATCCGCTACGCCTTCGTACCCTTGCCCCGGCATCAATACTTTTGCGTGGCCTGGTAATGTACAACCACCGCCTGCCATGTACACTTCGATTTCTGCGGTGTCTTCATTCGGAAGAATTTCCCAGTCTAACCAAGGAATATTAGATCCCGTGTTCGTACCGGTATTTTTCTCATCGAACGTCTCGACCGCATTGTGTCGAAGAGGCCCTCTTTCAGTCGCACCTAACGTTGCTGCACGTAGAATTTCCTCTAACTCTCCAATCAAAGGAAACTTGGCACCAACTTTAAGAAAATACTGAATAACGCCCGTATCTTGACAGCTCGGTCTATCGAGCTTATCTGCCGCTTCTTGGTTTTCTGCCATTGTGTCGTAAATTTCAATGGCCATCGGGTTTTTTTCTTTCTTTCTTAACTCGGCCTGCTTTTTCTTTACGTCTGTAGGTAATCGTTTGCCGATGTAGCTGGTGAACCTACTCATTACATCCGACATGTGTTCTATGGATTGCTCGTTGCCCATATCTCCCCCTTATTATTGGTTTTTTACGATAGGCTGGTGATATGATTCTAGGGTTCTGGCATAAAATCAGTTAAAAATAAAAGACAGACACTTTTTCCCTGGAGGCAACAGTGGACCCGACTTCTGAGTATGATTTCTTTATTTCTCTGGCAAGAAATGGAGCGCTTTCAGCCACCGCACGCGAGCTCAACTTAACGCCCTCAGCCGTTACGAAAAGACTCACTAATTTAGAATCTCGTCTGGGAGTTCGGCTCGTTAACCGCACGACTCGAAAAGTAAGCTTAACCAATGAAGGAGAGGTCTATTTAGAGTACATAAAGAACATTAAAGAACAGATCGAAGAGATGGAAGCGGTCATTACCAAGCGCAGAAGTACACCAAGAGGCCTCCTACGGGTTAATGCGCCACTAGGTTTTGGAAGAACCTACATTGCCCCCATTCTTTCAGAATTTCTATCCGAGAACCCAGCTGTTGAGATACAACTCATGCTGACAGATCGACCAATGACGCTTCCCGACGATTCCATTGATGTTTGTATTCGATTTGGGCAAGCCCCAGATTCTCGTGTCATTGCACGAAAAATAGCCCCAAATAGACGTTTAGTCTGCGCTGCGCCAAGCTATTTAAAACGTTATCCAAAACCCAATAGCCCCGCCGATCTTGCTGAGCATAACTGCATCATTATCAAACAAAATCAACAAGTTGCAAGCGCGTGGCGTTTCTATCAAAACGGCAAAGAAGAGGTTATCAAAGTGAAAGCCAACATGGTAACCAATGATGGAGAAATCGCATTGCGGTGGGCGATTGACGGTCACGGTTTGGTCATGCGCGCGGAATGGGATTTGGCAAAATACATACGCCAAGGCAAGCTTGAAATCGTCTTGGAAGACTATGAAACCCCCGAGGCCGACATCTACGCTGTTTATATGGAAAGACAAAACCAATCGGCAAAGCTAACGCGCTTTTTGGATTATCTTCAAGATTCATTTCTTAACAGCGAAAACAAAGAAAGATCCTTTTGGTAGGACCTTTCTTTGTTACGTGCTTAAGATCAAGCGGTGCTAAAGCGTTCTAGACCTTCTAAACCACGTCTTAGAAGAGTAAGCCTTCTGGCATACGCAGAAGAAGAACCTCTTTCATCAAAAGGTAGAATGCTCCAACTATAACCACTGAAACCGACACATTTTTAAGCATGGGAAACATTTTAGGCTTATCGAAATTTGCAATTAACATAATCAATGTAAATGCGAGTAACGATGAAAGCGCAAAACCTAATGTCGACATAGACAAAGTCCAACCGCCAACAACAACGATCACCCCTAACTGACGCCCATTGGGAACGACACAGAGTTCAGAAAACTTCGTCTCACTCGAACTCTTAAGACTTTTAACAAGCAACAACGCCGCAATGCCTAACATTGCATAAAGTATGTAGCTTGGGAAAACAGAACCCAAAGGTGACATTCCGCCCATTTGCGTAAGCAATACACCACCCACAACCATAACCAACCCAGTCATCACAATATTGGATGTTTTGTGGTTCAACGTCGTGTCTTGAGTTACTGCCTTTTTCTTACGTGCCATCCACAGAGGAAACACCAATGCAAAGATCGCACAAAGAATGATTCCTATTGATATCGGCCGTCCAAAGAACATTTCGAGCACTCGCCCCTGCGCGGAGCCAATTAAGTAGGTTTGAACAAAGCCCTGTTCGGCAATTTTTCCGAGCACCAACCCCAATACAATGGGCGAAGCACTGAAACCAAACTTCGACAATACCCATGCAACAACACCCAAAGAGAACATAACAAAGGTATCATGTGGATTACTGTGAATTGCATAACTACCAATAACGGTAAGGAATGCTACAGTAGGCACAAGCAACTGCTTTGGTGTTTTCGCTATCGATTTGTACGCATATTTACCGAGGATTAACCCAACAGGAAGCATTAATAACGTTGCGATCAACAAGCCATAGATGAAAGTATAAACAATACTTCCCTGCTCAGTGAAAAGCGTCGGGCCTGTTTTGATTCCTTGAACCAATAGAGCACCCAATATAATCGCATCTGGCGGCGTTCCCGGAATCCCAAGCACTAACGTCGGAATAAACCCTCCGCCTACTGTCGCATTATTAGCAGATTCCGTCGCGATAATGCCATCCGGTGCACCTTTACCAAACTGTTCCGATTCTTTAGAGCTACGACGCGCTTCAGTATACGAAACCAACCCAGCAATAGAACCACCCGCGCCCGGTAAAATACCCACGATTGTGCCAATTACGGAACTGCGAAATAAATTAAATTTACGCTTAATAATCAGCTGAAATGCCGACGTCAGAGATGACTCACCCGAAGCGGAAGCAAAGTTAAGGTGCGGCGTTTTCGTTGCTACGAGATCTATGATTACCGGCATACAATACAGCCCGATAATCGCTGATGTAATATCGATGCCTCCCAATAAGGAAACTTGATCAAACGTGAAGCGTACGTCTCCGCCCACAACGGCGACACCGACTGTGGACAAAATTAAGCCGATGCACGCGCCTATGAGCCCTTTTAGTGTATTACCGACAGACAAGGCTGAAATCAGCGTCAGGCCAAATACCGCCATCCAAAAGTATTCCGCGGGGCCAAACGCCAGCGCAACTTCGGCAAGTGGTGGAGCAAGTAGCAAGAGTGCGATTCCTCCTACGAGTCCCCCTCCGACAGAGGCAAAAGTCGCTAGAGAAATCGCAAGCGCGCCTTTCCCTTGTTTTGCCATAGGGTAACCGTCAAAGGTCGTCGCGATTGCGGAAGGAGTGCCCGGCGTATTTACCAGAATAGCGGCGAACGCTCCGCCATATATTGCTCCCGTATAAATAGCACCCAATACGATGAGACCCGAAGCGGGCCCCATCACATAGGTAAATGGCACTAACACGGCAACCGCCATTGTCGCAGAAAGCCCTGGCATCGCACCAATCACAGTACCTGCAATGACACCGACCAGTGCTAACATCAAATTAAGTGGAGTCAGGGCTTCCACTAAATAGCTGAGTAGGTCCATGATGTGCTCCCGCGCTTACTTAGTTAAACCAAGTAGCTCAGCGACTCCTTGATATTCTTTTTGGTTCGCTTCTAGGAAAGCATCCATTTCATCGTAAGAAATATCCGTTAACACGAACCCGTTGTCTTCCATTTTCTTAACGAACTCAGGATCTTTGTTGATCTCACCGATAATATTAGACAACTTCACGCGTACGTCTTCTGGTGTTGATTTTGGTACAGCAACACCACGATACGCACCGCCGACTAAGTTAATGCCAAGCTCTTTGAACGTCGGTACATCCGGAAAAGCAGACAACCGTTTTTCTGAAGAAACAGCCAACATTCTGAGTTTATCGCCTGCACTTGCGCCCGACGTAGCGTAGGCAAAACCTGCTGTTAGCTGGTTGCCCATCAGTGAAGTCATTGCAGGCCCAATACCGCTGAAAGGAACATACGTTGTCGTTAGGCCGGTAAACTTATCAAACAAAGTCTGGCCGATATGGTTAGCTGAGTTAGAACCGGAACCTGCAAACGTCACCATTCCTGGGTTTTTCTTCGCGAATGAGGTCAAATCACTCAGTGTTTTAAATTTGCTGTTCGCAGGAACGAAGATCGCATTTGGCGTGTAATGGAAATAATATACGGGAGTCAGTTCTTCTGTTTTATAACCAGAATCTTTCACGATTGGCTGCATAATCGTATGAGGGATATTAATACCCATCACAGTATGCCCGTCTGCCTCCATTCCATTAAGCTGAGACCAAGCGACGGCTCCACCAGCACCCGGCATGTATTGAATAACCGTTTTTACACCCGCATGTTTTTCAAACACGGTTTGCTGAAAGCGTGCTGATAAATCAGATTCTCCGCCTGCATTAAAAGGCAGAATGTAGTTAATGGGTTTGGATGGGTAGTCATCCGCAAAGGATGCTGCTGAGAATGATACGAGGCCGGCAGTAACAGCGGCTAGTAATGGCTTTGAAAGTCGAGCGATTTTATTTTTATTCATTATTTTACCCTTTATAATTTTTTTAGGATTGGCAAAAACACTATAACCATATGCTAAAGGCCTTACGCCTTCTGAGGGTTAAATCTTTATTTACTTTTTTTCAATAATCTAACTAAAAACGACCATATAGGTTCTTGTTTATACCGGCACCGGCCGTAAAAACAATCTTCGCCCGTTACTCGATCGCATTCTATAAATGGAGGAATCGATTTAAGCCGATCTTTAAGTTCTTTCATTTTTCCGAGTAACTGACGCATACGTACTATAGCCTGCTTTTTCAGGATCAACCTCAACACGATACCCAGAAATAACACCTGTTTCTACAAGGCGCTTAAGCTGCCCACCACCAGCCTGATCGCCATTTTATCTTTCATCTATCCAATCACAGCTCTGATTGTTGACCATTTGGCTTTTGGTACACACATCTCTTTAATCCAGATTGCCGGCGTGGTTCTAATACTCCTTGAAGTATGTGCCGCAACGACATTAAAGCCAAAGAAAGCCTTATACGATCGCCCTTTCTAAGTGCTTTGAAGTACGTTTTTACTGACTAAATTGGTGCGTCATAATCCGTTATGGCGCACCTTAATAAGCCTCAAAAACACATTCCCACAACAAAAAAGAGGTTATTTATTCTTTATATTTCAAACGGTTAAAAACAACAATTTGCAATCCCACACAACATGGAACAAATGTTGCTCCTAAATTAACAACTGAAACTAAAGCGTCACCCGCCTAAGTGCGAGGGCATTTTTACACATTTATCATTACGTCTCGGAGTATTCAATATGAAATCAGTGTTACGTTTGTCACTTTTGGCCAGCTTAGTGAGCGCATCATCAGCATTCGCTGCCGATAAAGTCACCTTTCAATTAGATTGGTTACCTGGAGGTGATAAAGCGCCTGTTTATGTGGGTATCCAAGAAGGTTTTTTTGAAGCATTAGATTTGGATGTAAGCATTGCCAGTGGACGAGGCTCAACCGACGCGTTAACTAAGATGGCAACAGGTCAATCTGATATCGGCAGCTCTGATATCGGCGCACTGATGGCAGCCAAGGCACAAGACGATGTGCCTGTCGTGGCGGTCTTACCTTACTTCACTCAAGCTCCGCATGCGTTTTTTGCACTCAAGAGTAGCGGTATCGATTCAATAGAGAAGCTGGATGGCAAAAAAGTCGCAACGTCGCCTTTCACTTCTTCGAATGCGTTTCTACCGCTGGTATTAAAAGAGAATGGCTTATCAGACAGTGATATCAAGCTGGTTAAATCAGACCCTGGTGCACTCGGCCCGATGATGATTACAGGTAATACAGATGCCATTATTGCTTGGGTAACGAATACCGCGCTGTTTACATCGCAAGCCGCTGAAGCAGGAAAAGAGATCGTAGAACTGCCTTGGTCTAGTGCTGGCTTGTCTCTGTACAGTTCCTCACTTTTAGCGTCTGAACGCTTCCTAGAAGAGCGTCCAGACGTCGCAAAACGCTTTATTAAAGCGTACAAAAAGTCGATTGAGTTTACCTACTCCTACCCAGACAAGGCAGGTGAAGCTTTACACAATATAGTGCCTGAGGTCGACGCTGGCATTGCAGCTGCTCAAATTAAAAGCATTACAAACCTTGTTTACAACGATGTCACGGAAAAGGATGGTTTTGGTCAATTTGAGCAAACTCGTCTAATGCAAACATGGGACTACGTTGCTGAAGCGAACGCTCTTTCAACAGATGCACTTGATCCGAAAGACGCCGTCAATTTGAACTATTTGCCTGATTAATACCGGCAAACAGTTCATTTGATTAGGAGCAGTACATGACTACCCAACAGCAAACCGCGTTTGTCTGCATGGAGGGCGTTGGACATAAGTACGACTTATCGCCAGACGCTCCCATGGCAGTTCAAGACATCAACCTCAATATCCACCGCCACGAATTTGTGGCGGTGGTTGGGCCTTCCGGTTGCGGTAAATCCACTCTTTTACGCATGGTCGCGGGTTTACTTATCCCGTCTCACGGCTCTGTCAGTATTTTTAATAATCCGGTTGTCGAGCCTCGTGACGATGTCGGGATTGTCTTTCAAAAGGCAAACCTTCTTCCGTGGTTAAATGTGAAAAAGAATGTTTTATTTCCTTTGAAGCACAAATACGGAAGGTACTCCAAAGACGATGAAAAGCGCGCTGACGAATTACTAAAGATGGCTGGACTCAGTCAATTTTCAGAAAAAATGCCCGACGAGCTTTCCGGCGGTATGCAACAACGAGTGGGTATTGTTCGGGCATTATTACTCAACCCAGACATATTATTAATGGATGAACCCTTTTCGGCACTGGATGCATTAACAAGAGAACAAATCGGATTCGATTTACTCAAAATTTGGCATGAAAAGCCAAAAACAGTGCTCTTTATCACTCATTCGATTAATGAAGCGGTATTGCTTGCTGATCGAATACTGGTCATGAGTAAGCGCCCGGGCTCAGTGTTGGACCTCATTAAGGTAGACCTCCCCAGACCTCGTACATCGAAAACAATTAACGATCCCAAATTTGTCGCATTAACTGACACCATTAGAGGACATATATATGAGCCAAGCGTCCCTGCCTAAAAGCGCTTTAGGGCGGCTACTCTATCGATTTGCTCCAGCGCTTTTCTTCATCGTCTTAATTGCTTTGTGGGAACTTGTTTGTCAGGTAGGCAACGTGCCGAATTATATATTACCGGCGCCTTCGGCCATTGTTTCGGCTTTTTTCGACGTAGAGATTTCTCGATGGCTTACCCACCTTTGGGCAACATTGCGTGTTGCACTGATGGGTTTTGCCTTGTCGATTCTGATTGCGATACCACTTTCAATTGGCATGATTCGATCAGAACTATTAAATAGAACCTTATATCCTGCTCTGATTGTCATTCAATCGACGCCTGTTGTCGCCGTTGCCCCCTTGATCATTGTATTACTCGGCACAGACGATCCTTCTAGAGTATTAATTACCTGTTTGATTACGTTTTTTCCACTGGTCGTTTCAACAACGACGGGCATGTTAGAAACACCGCCCGAAATGATTGAATTAAGCCAATCTTTACGCGCACCAAGATATCGTGAAACGTGGCAGATTCGGATCCCGTATGCAATTCCTCATATTTTTAGCGGCTTACGAGTGTCCATTACCCTCGCCATTATTGGCGCGGTTGTCGCCGAATTTGTCGCAGCAGAAAAAGGGCTTGGGTATTTCATTCAATTCTCAACATCGTTTTTCAAAATACCACAGGCGTTTGCTGGACTGATCTTTTTAGCCGCAATCAGTTTGTTGCTATTTAAATCCGTGCAATGGATACAAATGTACTTTTTCCCTTGGAGTTTACCGAAGAAAAAATAACGAATAATGCGTGAGAATGACTATGAATTCAGCGAATGAACTAAACGAAATAGACACTCAACTACTGAAAAAAACCTTCCGATTAGCTGAAGATGCAAAGCAGAAAGGGATTCACCCATTTGCTGCGATTCTCGCCGATGATCAAGGGCAAATACTTATGGATCAGATCAACGGTTATTTGCCGGATTTGGACATGACGGGACATGCTGAACGCAAACTTATGACACGAGCCAGTAAAGCCTATCGGCCTGACTTTTTGGCGAAATGCACGCTCTATATTTCTGCTGAGCCTTGCGCGATGTGTGCAGGTTCGGCTTATTGGGCGGGTGTAGGTCGTGTTGTTTACGGTTTAAGTGAAGCCCGATTAAAACTCATCACAGGTAATCACCCCGAAAACCCGACATTAGATTTACCGTGTCGAACCGTTTTTAATTCAGGGCAACGCGACGTTGAAGTCCTCGGGCCTTGCCTTGAAGACGAAGCAGCAAAACTCCAAGAAGGGGTGTGGTAAAACAAAAATACACGAGGAGTAGAAGCTGGCAGGTGGGTCACACTAGGTCATTGCTCCATTCATCCTATACCGCGATAGAGAGACAACCGTATCGACATGTAAATGGAGAACGTAATGACCTATTCACTTGAAGAATTAAATAGAGAATCTGCTGTTGGTAACGCAGGCAAAGAAGCCAATGACAGAGAAATACGAGTCATCGATTTAAGCAACTTTGAACAACGCCGAAGTGAAATTACAGAACAGCTCTGGTCCGCTGCGACCGAAATAGGTTTTTTTCAACTCAGCCATCACGGGATTTCTAAAAGCGAAATC
This sequence comes from Marinomonas balearica, assembly GCF_004362145.1. Lineage (GTDB taxonomy): Bacteria > Pseudomonadota > Gammaproteobacteria > Pseudomonadales > Marinomonadaceae > Marinomonas > Marinomonas balearica. The sequence continues at coordinate 30,147 of NZ_SNXC01000015.1, read as the reverse complement.
GATGCGGCATTTTTTGAATCAAACCGATTTTTCAACCTCGCAACAAAAGTAAAAGAGCAATATCTGAGACCCAAAGGCATCAACGCGGGTTGGGAAAGTCGCAGCCAAATCAGACCTTCCACAGGAACCGCAGACCAAAAAGAGTCCTACCAAATTACGCAATTCCATATGCAAGACCTCTGGCCAACTGAAGAGGAATTGCCCGCCTTTCAGCATAATATGATGACGTTCGAAAATAAGTGCTGGTCGCTAGGAATGAAGGTCCTGTCTTGTTTTGCCGACAAGCTGGGTTTTGAGCGCGATTTCTTTTCAAACGCTCATGATCCAAATAAGCAGGATTATCAAAGCACTCTGCGTTTATTGCATTATTTTCCAACCGAGGGCGTCGATCAACAAGAAAACATTTGGCGGGCAGGCGCCCATACAGATTTTGATTGTCTTACCTTGCTGTTTCAGCATGAAGGACATGGTGGGTTACAGGTTTGCCCAGGAAAAGAGATCGACAGCCAAAGCTGGACAAGCATTCCTCCAAGAAGCCATGTTGTGACCTGTAACATAGGCGACATGTTGATGAGATGGAGTGATGATCGGCTCAAATCAAACTTTCATCGTGTTCGTATGCCTTTAAAAGACGAATACTGTGGCAGTCGACACTCTATCGCGTTTTTTTGTCAGGCAAACAAAGAACAGACGATACAAGGCCCAGACAATCGCTACCCACCGATAACAGCCAAAGATTTTTTAAACATGAGGATCCAAGCGAATTTTACCGAAGCAGATTCTTAACTTATAACGTACTTTGAGGTCATACCGTCATCTGTATGGCCTCAAATCGCATTTTCGCTACTAGCCACACACTTAACCATACAGTTATCACGAAATATCACTGCTATCTGCTTCTACATTCCCCTCTATTCGTCCGTTATCGTGTTACCTCTTCTACATGAAACAGGAATTCAACCATGCCACTGTACGCTCGCTTGCTCGTTATTATCATTCCTCTCATATGGGGTTTTAACTTTGTTGTCATTCGTTGGGGAGCAGAACACATGGATTCTGTGATGATGACCTGCTTACGCTTTACCTTTACCGCATTGCCATTAGTGTTCTTTCTCAAACGTCCTAACGTGCCTATGTCTATAATTGCCTTACACGGTCTTCTATTTGGTATCGGGATGTGGGGAATGGTCAACCTTGCCGTTGCGATTGGAATGCCTGCGGGGTTGTCTTCTATTTTGCTGCAGTCTGCTGTTTTTATGACGCTTATTATGGCGGCTTTATTCTTTAAAGAACGCCTCCCCACCAGCAAAAGTATTGGCGTGCTCGTTGCTTTTATTGGCTTTCTTCTGGTTGTTATTTACCGTGGAGAAGCAGTTCCTGTTGCAGGTATTATTTTGATTTTAGTTGCAGCAATCAGTTGGACTGGCTGCAATGCGATCATTCGTCTTTACAAACCAGACAAGCCGATTAGTTTTATCATTTGGTCGAGCGTGTTCGTCCCCGTACCGACCCTCGTTTTAGCCGCGATACAGCAATATGCATCATCTGGAATGATCGACATACATCAGCTGATCCCTATACCATCGTTAAATGGTTGGCTGTCCATTGCTTTTCAATCACTGATAACGACGATAATAGGGTACGGTCTTTGGACTTGGGCCATCATGCGTTATGGATTAGGCAATGTCGCACCCTACTCATTACTCGTGCCGGTCTCAGGATTATTCTTTGGCTGGGCGATCTACGAAGAAGCGCTTTCAAACATGGAGGTTATTGGCTCCAGCGCTATTTTGGCAGGCTTAGCAATACTGTCCTATCCGGTCAAAACGTCAGATGTAAATAAAAAGCCCATACTCGAATAAGTATGGGCTTTTTCAGGTTACAGTGCTGTTATTTAGGGAAAACTCACCTACTTATGGATAGGTTGGCTTACTGAAATGTCTACCATTAACAATGGCATCCATAATCGAAGTGTAGGTTGTGGATCCTATCGTTGGACTCATTAAATCCAAGTCATGGTAGCCTGTTGGCGCAGAGCCGCTTGAGTAAACTAACGCGGTGATATCTGTTTCATCTGTCAGTGTGTCATCAATGTCTCTGTCGTAGCGGAATTCATTTCCCGTTACTTCAGTATCGTAGATACAGGATGTCGTCGGAGCATATCGAATATTACTTGAGGCCGTACTGCTCAGCTCGTATTGGTTGCTGGTGCTTGAGTAAGACAAGAACTGGCGTTGAGCATAGGCATGCAATGTATGGGTTCCAGGTCCAGCCCAATTACAGTAAAGCCCTGTGATGTCTCCACTCGTGGACGTGTTCACGGTATCGCCATACCCATAGTAAGATTCACCATCGTTACCACCCGAATTCAAACCAACGAACAGTATTCGTGAGCTGCCATCAACAAACCCCGCTTGCCATGTATAAGCGTATGAACCACTTCTGTCTGTTCGATCAAACTCTGCTGTTAAGATAGAAAAGTTATTATCCCACGCACTCGTGGGGCTCAAGTGCTGCAGTGTCTTACCCGTAATGGCTTCTGAGAAGTTAGTCTGATCATGCCCGCACAAGTTACCGTATCTGTGCTGAGTCACAATATTGTCGCCGTTACGTTTATAATGAAGCGAACCATTGTGCGTGATATTGGCACCACCGTGCGTGTCAGCGGTACAATTTCCAGAAGGGCTATAATAATCGTCCATTTGATATTGAATCACCCCTTCATACGCCGTTGATGACGACCCTGGCGTGTGTTCCATTCTAAGACCAATGGTTTGAGGTGTCGTTGCGCCCGTGGGTGGCGTTGAATCGGTATATTCAAACTCCAGCGTATAAGACCAAACACCCGCACTGCTTTGACTCAACTGTGCCGTTGTGACCGAAATAGAGGATGGCATTCTAGAGCTGAGTGAGCTGCTCAGGTCGGCCGGCGTTCCACCAGCAGTAGGCAATGAAACACCATCGAGTCGTGCGACTGCCAATAATCCAGCAAAGCTCATCATGGACATAAAGGTTCGGTTTGCGGCTCCGCGCATTTGTGCATTCAACTCGGCTGCCGCACAGGCCTCGTTCGTTGATCCATTTGTGTCTGTCCAAATGCCCACATCACCAGAAGGAAGTGTCCCTGAATTGCCTGCCGTTCCATCAGGGTGATTCTCATACATTACCTGAGGGCCAAAACACTCCGCACTGCCAACATCCGTAAAGAAATGAGATATATCAAATTTCGAAGAAAAAGAGGATGCGCTTGTACTGACGGCCTCAATTTCCGTCGTAATTGCTTCCATACTGTATTTCGCATCTGACGCCGTTCTGTTTAGCATTCGAGATGCTGTGGTCGCGCTTGAAGAGCGTTGCAAAGGCGATGCGACAGAAAGACCTGTCGGAAATTTGCCTTCCATTTCAACAGCAACCGAAGACGTAGTTGATGTACTCGATGAGGAGCTCGAATTTCCGGAGCCATCTAAATCGCATCCTGCGAGTGATATCGAGGCAAAAACCACGGTAAGTGATAATTTCTGCATAGTAACCCTCACAAATCAAAGGCTCTCTAAGGTCGATCGAGAAAGCCTGAAAATAACCAAATTGCATGTGTATTATTACTATAATAAAAATATGCACATTTTGTGCTGATTTATTCTGCAATTATTTTTATCGCTTGGAGGGGATCTCATAAATAACTTTATTTAAAGTTTTTTCTCATTATGCCGAGCGCGATATGAGACAACTCCTTACGCACCTACTGAAATGGCGCGTTACGCATCTGATTTTCAATATACGACGTATCTGTCAGGCTTTTTAAGAACTCAATCAAGTAACTCGCCTCTCGATCTGACAACTCAAATCCCGATATTCTGATGTCACGCAAAGGCGAATCGCTTGTTTCCATGGCGGAGCGCCCACCTGCGGCATAATGTGCAATAACCTCTTCAAGCGTATTTATCGAACCGTCATGCATATAAGGTGCTGACAGCTCGATATTACGTAACGTAGGAGTTCGAAACTTACCCTTATCTGAGTCGACGTTAGTCACTTCGAAAAGCCCCTGCTCTCCTTGAGGGTAACTGCCTTTTTTATCCACATTATAAAGCCCTGTATTATGAAAGCTTGGTTGTCCCGTTGCGTCGCTAAAGTGCCGACCTGCATGGCAACCAGAACATCCGAGTTCCTTACTGAAAAACAAAGCTTCGCCTTTTATAGCCGCTTCGCTAATGGCATCTTTTTGACCATAATAACGGTATTGATCATAAGGAGCATTCACACTGATTAATGTTCGCTGATAAGCACCTAACGCCATAAATACCTGTTCAAAATCGATAGTGTCTCGCTTAGGAAATGCGGCCTTGAACTTATCAGGGTAAAGCGGGTGCTCGGAAAGGAAATTCAACACTTTGTTTTCATAGCCTAGTGTTCCCATTTCAATAGGGTGCGTACCAAACATGGGAACTTTCGCTTGCTCTTCAAACAAGGTGATGTTTGGGTCAGCCCACGTCAATGTGGTCATATAGGCCGTATTAACGAGCGAGAGCGCGTTGCGGGTATGAAATTCTCCGGTGATACCAACGGACACCTTTCGATTTTCGGAAAAGGACCTTTCCGGAAGGTGGCACGTCGAGCAAGAGACATACCCCGCTCCTGAAAGGTTGGAATCGAAAAACAGCTCGCGTCCCAATTCTACTTTTGCGCTACTCATTGGGTTATTTTCGGGAACAAAGGGAGGGTCTACATCATGCGGTAAATTCCACTGCCAATCGTTTTGTTCCACTTGAGTAGCCGCTTCTCCTTGCGACCTTAAGATTAATACAAAGAATAAAACGACACTCAGCTGTATATCAATTCGCATCTCATCACTCCTATTACTGCCTATTAATCATAGTAAAAGAAGCGATGTATGGGTTATGCAAAAAAGAGTACGGCAACCTCCCTTACAAACTTTTTCTAGTCATCTTTCAAATCTGAAAACTGACGGTTTAAATCAAATTTCCGAGACGTCACATGACGTTCCATATTGGTTACACTAGCAGCAATCGTATTCAGCTTCTCTTTTGCTTTATGTAATCTAGCGGACGCACTCTCAGCATACTTGAACATTTTTTTCGGACGATAAGTATGATGTCGCTCATCGTATTCGTACTCGATATCTTCGTAGTCGGGTTTAGGATCAAGAAATACCCAAAGCCCAATATACGCCATCACGGTAAACCCACCCAAAAACAAAAAACCACCGAAAACAGCAAGTCGGACAACCCAAGTATCGATGTCGAAGTGATCAGCAAGCCCTGCGCATACTCCGCCAATGTAGCCCTTCTGTGTGTTCCGATAAAGATTTAACGCCCAGCCCTGTTTCTTTTTTTGTTTAAAATCACCTTGGTACTTATATTTCATTCTCGCTCTCCTATTGATCAAACGCACAGCTCACCGCGACTAGTCACGTTCTTCTGCCGTAGCGTGTGCTCGCCATTGTGGGCTTGTCTCATCCAATATCTGTTCTAGCGTTCTTACTCTGTCTGACAACTTGTCGGCCTGAGCTAAAAGGTGTTCCAGCTCTTTCTTTTCGGTCGAATCCAAGCCTTTTACGGATCGGGTTCGGCTGCGGTAATGCAACAATAACCAGATAGGCGCGACAAATGTCATAAAAATGATCGTGGGTACAAAGAAAAATACGGCCATACTCATAACATTGATCCCTTTATTTGATTTCTAGAAGCTTAGCTTTGTTTGTCCATCTTATCTTTAAGGCGCGCCAGTTCATCATTTATTGCATCATTGTTTTCCAGCTCGTCAAATTGAGCGTGTAAATCTTGTTTCGAGGTCGCTCCCATGTCCATTGACTCAACTTGTCCTTCCAGATGATCCATTCGACGCTCAAAGCGTTCAAACTTTTCAAATGCATCGCTGATGTCAGCACGATGACTTTGACGCTTTACTTTAAGGCGGTTTTCAACGCTAGACTGTCGCATTAGTAGCGCTTTTTGCTTCGCTTTAGCGTCATCTAACTTACTCTGCAATTGTGCAATTTCTTCATTCAATTGCTCTAGGTGTTCATCTAAATTGCCCAGTTCTGCATTGATTCCATCCATTTCCTTTTCGGATTGTTGCTTCTCAGATAGCGCCGCTCTTGCAAGATCTTCTCGGCCTTTCTCGATGGCCAATACGGCCTTCTTTTCCCACTCTTGAATGTCTGCTTTTAGACGCTCAAGCCTGCGACCTGTGGTCTTACGATCCGCTATTACTCTTGCTGTACTGGAGCGCACTTCAACTAAAGTCTCTTCCATTTCCTGAATCATCATTCGAATCATTTTTTTCGGGTCTTCGGCTTTGTCCAACAGCGAAGTAAGATTGCTGTTAATGATGTCTGTCATTCTTGAAAAAATACCCATGATCTCTTCCTCATTGTCGATAGATGAATATTCAAAGTAGCGCTCAATGCCACATTGAATAATTAATTTATACATATCAGGATGCATGCCAAGCCTAATAACCCTATGATTTTTATAAGATTAATAAACTACCCCATAATTTCATAAGCATTTAAAAGGCGTATAAAACCCATTAATGGCATTTTAAACCTGCTAAATATGGTTAAATAAACCAATTCTGGCATCAAATAATTGGGCAAAGTGATGATAACCAAACCTCAGCGAATTGTCGGCAGTTCAAACGCGCTCGCTCACACATTAGAACACGCCTCTCAGTTAGCTGAGATTGATCGATCCGTATTGATTTGTGGAGAACGCGGGACAGGGAAAGAGTTGATCGCAGAGCGCTTGCACTATCTATCAAAACGCTGGGACCAACAGTTTATCTCGCTTAACTGCGCGACGCTCTCTGAAGAATTACTCGAAAGTGAGTTATTCGGTCATGAACAAGGAGCCTTTACCGGCGCAACGAAATCTCATAAAGGACGCTTTGAGCGCGCCCATTCCGGTACTTTATTCTTAGATGAATTGGGTACATTGCCCATGCGCGCCCAAGAAAAACTTTTACGCGTTTTAGAATACGGTGAATTCGAACGTCTAGGAGGAAGCCAAACAATCAGTGTGGACGTGCGTATTATTGCGGCGACCAATGCAGATCTGCTTAAGCTGGCAAAAGAAGGTCTATTTCGCTCAGATTTACTCGATCGATTGGCGTTTGATGTCGTAAACATTCCTCCACTTCGTCACCGCAAAGAAGACCTTGAAGAGCTTGCAGAGTTTTTTGCGATTAGGTTTACCACTGAGCTTGGTTGGGACGTCTTTCCTGGTTTTAGTGAGCAAGCGCTAACAACCCTATTCGACTACGAATGGCCAGGGAATGTTCGAGAACTTAAAAATGTGATTGAACGCTCGGTTTTTCGCACAGGGAAAACCAGCCATGAACTCACGTCCATTATCATTAATCCGTTTGCACTTGATCATGAGCCCTTATCTAAAATAGGCCAAGAAGAGACGAATACCTCTACCGTAAACACCGCTCATTCGAACGACGCTTTCAATGACCAGCCGATTGACTATAAACACGAGGTAGAGCGACTTCAGCGTGAGCTTGTTTCCAAAGCATTAGGTCGGCATCAGCACAACCAACGCAAAGCGGCACGTTATTTAGGACTGACTTACGACCAATTTCGAGGATTAGTCCGTAAATTCGCACCTCCGTCCTAAACTAAGGCACGGTTTCAAATGTCGGTACGCCTTCGGGGATCTGATACCAGCTTTTTTTACTTTTCACCCAGATGTGAGCATCTGGTTTAAATTCAACATCATCAAAAGCGGTTAACTTGAGCTTTAGAACGCTCGTATCAAGCGGGTTGTAATGATAAATACGATTACCACATCCCGTACAGAATTTCGCCGCGGCGGTATTCCCACCGTCCGCGTTGCGGCTCCAATCTCCCATTTCACCTGAAATTTCAACGGTTTCTTCCTTAACGAAGAGCGTAAGACTAAACACACTGGTCGACAGTTTCTGACATTCTTTGCAATGGCACGCCAACACTTTTGCTGGAGGGTTATTCAACACAATTTGAACTTGCCCACATTGGCAAGCGCCCTTTATAGGATAACTCATAGACAACTCCTTATCAGATCGATGACACTAATCAGCATAGCGAACAATACAAACAAGCGTTACCTCCAAATCTGATATCAAAAGTGAAAAGCACACAAAGCATGCGCCGCCTCTGAGGCTTTAATCGTTCAGCTCACGCTTTTTCGCAGACCAATCAATGTCAGGCATGTTCATCCCATGCCGCCCTTTATAATTTGGGCTCTTTGGAGGCTGCCAACCGTCTAGCGCACTGTCCTCAAGCTTGTAGATTTCCACTTCAAGAGGGTGACAAGTAGACAAAGGGTCTTTTGCATCAGGCCCCCATAAATCAACCGAAAGATCACCGCCCGGGCAACATGAAAGCGCACATAGAAGGTCTATCTCTGCGAAAAACTCTAAGTAATCGCCTTTTTTAGCGGGACAAGCTTTCATAAAGTACTTATCTTCGTCATTAAGCCCAGTGCATTGGAAAATATTCAACACATCGTGGACATCGAACTCGGTCAGACCAAACGGCAAAACAGCTCTGACCAAATTTGAATGACAGTGGAAATCGAAATCATCGCCCGTTAAAAGGTGGTTCACATAAGGGTCACAACGAGTACCCAATAAATCATGCACTCGGCCGCCTTCTGCATCTTCCCCATAATCCGCTAACGTATCGTCAATAATGGTGACCATAGGACGTAAAAATGGCAGCGTCGACCAAATTCGATCATGGATGCTCACATGTGCCCGCTGAATCTGACGGGTCCGAGACGCCCACATTCGCTCTCTTGGATCATGTAAATTCCACATATTAAAGTCGCCTACTTGTGGGCCTTCAGACACTTTAACTCTGAAGATGTGCCCCGCAGGTACTTTCCACGCTTTCCCTGATCTAAGTGGAATATGAACAGTTTCAATAAGCGTACGCTTAGCATTATGCTGTTTAAGCCCATCATAAAACGGTGCATCAATTTCTAGTTTGGATCCTTTACCCGCTCGATAAGCGGCTTCAACATTCGACATACCTTTTCCTCGCAACGACCTTATAAATTAACAGTTCAATCAACTGATCCCAGGCTCAATCTCTAATATTCACAAGATTAGAAAATAGATTAGACAATGCGAAAACATTAAAAAATGGATATATTTATAGAAATAGATGACAAAAGTTTGAGTATATGTCGATTCCCTATAGCGCCCTTTACACATTTCAACTGGCCGTTAGACTCGGCAGTCTAAAGAGCACAGCTGATCACCTATCCCTTACCGAATCCGCTGTGAGCCACCAGCTAAAACGTCTAGAGAAGCAGTTAGACCAAGCTTTATGGATAAAACAAGGTCGGCAACTGGTTCCCACTGAAGCAGGAATAAAACTGGCTGACCGTCTGGAATCGCCCTTTAAGGACATTGCGTCCGCATTAACTGAGCTTGAAAGCGGTCAAGAAAGCCTAACACTCTATGTCCAACCCTCACTGCTGGATATTTGGCTATTGCCTAAAGTATTGCCCTTTAGATCCAATAATCCATCAATCCGATTATCGATCAAGTATCTTGCCTCTGCTCCAGAAAGGCTCAATGCCACCGACATTCTTATCAAGGGTTACGATCGAAATTATCAGACACAGAATTATCTGTTTCCTGTCTTAAAGGGAGAAACCATTGCAGTCTGTAGCCCGTTATTTCGGGACACTAACAACATCAAGTCGCCCGAGAGCTTGCTTCATTCGACGCTGTTGCACGATAACTCTATAAGCGCTTGGCAGGATTGGTTTTCGAAATTGGGTTTACACTTGCCATCACAACCCGACCTTATCTATGAAGACTTTCATTTGCTAAAAAGTGCGGCGTTGGCAGCGCAAGGCATCGCGCTTTGTCCAATATGCTTAATTGACGAGGAACTCAACAATGGTAAATTAATTCAGCTATTTTCGAATAGAGGGAATCAAGGAAGAATGTATGGGTTAGAGTTCGCTCAAACTGCGAACTCTAACCTAAAAAGACTGGCTTATTATCTAAGGGACTTTTCAGCGTTAAATAAAAATTAGACGTTTATTTTTGGCAAAGCAATGAAGAAAGTCTTTGCACAAAGACGTAAGCAAGCCAAATGAAATTCACTGCCTTAACGAAGGCTAATGATCTCCCAACCATTCTGCTTCGCCGTCTCCATCAGAACAGGATCAGGATCGACCGCGATAGGATACAAAGCATTTTCCAATAATGGCAAATCATTATGAGAATCACTGTAGAAGTATGTTTCCTTCATGTCATAACCGTGTTCGTTTGCCCAGCCAATGGCGCGAGTCACTTTTCCTTCACGAAACGTAGGTACTCCTACAATCTCGCCAGTAATAATGCCATCACGATATTCGATATCCACACCTAAGGCATGCTTAACGCCTAAATATTGAGCGATTGGAGCGACAAGGTGCGTGCCCGTAGCGGAAATAATAACGACTTCGTCTCCGTCTTTTTTGTGCTGATCTAATAAGTTTTTCGCCTTCTCCAACGCCATATCAACAACGACATCTTTAATAAACTGCTGAATCAAGTCATTTACTTGCAGTGCCGACAGTTGCGTCAATGGCGCTAGGGTGTAACGCATATACTGAGCAAGGTCTAACGTTCCATTATCATAATCTTCCATATAGGCATGATTAGTTTCTAAAAAATCTTCCGGCGTTGGAATTCCGCTTTCGGCCAAATATTCTGAAAATGCCTGAGCGGTATCGCCAGCAACTAATGTATTGTCCAAATCAAAAAAGGCTAATGCCATGACAACTCCTTAAAAAAGACCTTTACCCTAGTGCGACTGCGACTAAGCCAATAAAGGTTAAAATCACTCCGGTTAACTTTGGCATATAAAGCTTCTCACCAAAGCCAATAACCGCAAACAAAACCCCCAATGGAATACTCAGTTGGCGAAAAGCCACTACGTAACTAACATCTTCCACAAAGGCCATACTTAAAATAACAAGCGCATACGTGCCCAACATAAGAACAGCGGTCAACACACCGTAATGCCACTTATTTCTAACAACATCATAAAAAGCGTCTCGTTGAGAACGCCTAAAAAAAACAAAACCAACCATCCAAAATACAGCAAAGACGTTTTGAAGAACGACGTAAACTAATGCTATTTCTGCTACGGAGGCAACGGGTTCTCCAGAAGGAAAAACAAGCCCTCTCATTTGGCTCGTTGCTTCGTCATCAATCAACGAATATCCAGCAGTTGCAAATGCCGCAACCAAAGCAAACAAGGTGGTTCGATTAAGGTATTGGGAAAGCTTTAATGAGCGAAAGCTCGTTAACGGTATGAAAAAGCACCCTGCTACAATCAATACAATCCCTAATATTGCTTGAACACTGATGCTTTCCTCACGCCCTAAAATAAGACTGGAAATACAAACTAAAATTAACGGTGACGAGCGCGCAATGGGATACGCTATCGACATTTCACCTGTTTTATACGCTTCTGAAAGCCCCCACAAATACAAAGCCTGAAAAAAGCCTGTCGCAAAAAGAAACAGTAGAATCAGACCGTTGATAGAAGCAAGGAGTTCATATTGCCAAAGTAAAATTGGCGAAAACAGAATAGCGCCAGCCAGCGTCGAAAAAAAGAAAAAGGGAACCGACGGGCTGGAACTCTTTCCGAAATAATTCCAGCCCGCATGCATAAAGGCAGAGATCAACACTAGGACGATCGCAGTAAAAGTCATGTGTTTATCTATTTAAATACAATGAAACAAGTGCGTGAAAAACCACTAACGCACACGCCAGCGTTGAGAGCTTTTCAGCAGCACATCACCCACAAACCAATGAATGATTTTCGCGACCATACACGTCATCATAATCATAACCGCCATTGCAGCAGCAGGAGCAATGTCCCCCGCATCATCCATGTTTAGCACAGCAACCGATGCCAACGTTGTATTGTACGAGTACAAGAACACAACCGCCGACACCGTCGTCATGGCATTCACGAACAAGTAACTCGCAATGTCTAATACTGCAGGTAAGCATACTGGTAAAGACACACGCCAGAACGTATATATTTGCGGAACTTTTAGAGATGCAGACACGGATTCAAACTCAGGGTCGATTTGTTTCAATGCCGTTGTTCCAGTCAGATGACACACAGTATAAAAGTGGCTAATTGTACAAACGACTAAGATTGCCATAGTACCGTAAATGCCGTTCAATGGATTATTAGGTGCGTTAAAAAAGAATATATAAGCAAGACCTAAAACCAACCCCGGCACGGCCAAAGGCAAAATAGCGAACAAATGGAAGAACCACTTAATCACCTTATAGCCACCCAACTTTTCTACCAAATAAGACTGAAAGAAAATAAAACCCGTACCGATCACGGCTGTGTAACATGCCATTTCAATGGAGTTCCAGTAGCTTTCCCAACCGCCGCCATCCATGAGGTCAAACTGATAATTATTAAGGGACAGAGCAAGGTTATAAGGCCAAAAGGTCACCAAAGAAGCGTAGACAGCCATCGCAATAATACCGATTACGATAGCCGATAAAATAATCATAGTGACCAGAAAGAATCGATCAACTATTGGACGTTTCGGAGCTACCCAAGGCACAGCTTTGGAAGTCAACAATGCGGACTGGCGACGTTGCAACCAACGATCTGTTATGAAGGTTAGAATAGCGGGTAACAACAAAATAACACTAACTGCAGCGCCCATTTCAAAGTTTTGCTGCCCAATAACTTGCTTATAGATGTCGGTCGCAAGCACATTAAATTGCCCACCGATGACTTTTGGCACACCAAAGTCTGTAATTACAAGCGTAAATACAACAAACGCCACACTGATTATGCCGTATTTCGCTCCGGGTAATGTAACAGTGAAAAAGGTGCGTGCTGGTGATGCACCAAGCACATCTGCAGATTCATACAATCGAGCATCCGTATTGCTTAATGCCGTCACCATAATCATAAGTGCATGTGGAAATGTCCAGAAACACGAGCCAATGATAATACCAATGGGGCCGTAAATACTCTCCCCCATAAGCAGCTCTTTCATGATCCCTTGGTTCCCGAATAAGTACACCAAACTTATCGCAGGCAAAAGAGAAGGAGCCAATATAGGCAACGCCATTACAAGACGAAATGTTCCCTTTAGGGGAATCTTTGTTCGCGTTAAGCCATATGCAGCCATAAACGCCAACGACGTTACAATGAAGGTACAAATAAGCGCGATTGAAACAGAGTTGCCAATCGAGCTAGACAAACTTGGTGTAGTGATAAAAGTAAGAAAGTTATCAAGACCTACAAATTCACCTGCGTTATTTTGAACGCTCTTCGAAAGTAGAGAATAAATCGGCAACACGATGCATATAAACAGGGCAATAATACCCACAACAAGCACACTGCCTAGCAACCATTCATCCAAGCTTTTTTGACCGAAGAACGGGCGCTTATTGCTATTCGTTCGGCTTACGGTTGAAGTAGCATCCATTATTTTGCTCCTTCGAACACATGAAGTCGATCTTTAGGAAGCTGGCAATATACAGGATGTCCTGCTTCAATATTGAGTGTTGCCATTTCATTCATAGACACGTCTGCAAGCAAAGGAGCGTCAATACCGTCTAGCTTCAGTGTTGAACGAACACGGGACCCTAGAAATTCAGTATGAGCAACACGACCTGCATACGTATTTTCACCGTCTTGATCAGCAAAGAAACGAATGTCTTCAGGGCGAATCGCCACTTGAATGTCGCTCTGTTTTGGATCAAGCAAACCATTAAATTCTATTGTGTGATCACCGGATTTCAATGTTCGATCACCTGCAACATCCGCTTGTAAGAAGTTCATTTCACCGACAAACGACGCGACAAATGCCGACTTTGGCTGAGTATAAACCGTTTGCGGAGAGCCTATTTGCTCAATAACACCGTGGTTCATTACAACAATTTTGTCAGCCATTGTGAGCGCTTCTTCCTGATCATGGGTCACCATGATAGTGGTTACGCCTAGCTTCTCTTGCAGCTGTTTAATTTCTTGGCGAAGGTGCGCTCGTACACGAGCATCCAATGCAGATAGCGGCTCATCCAATAAAAGAAGTCCTGGCGAGGTTGCCAATGCTCTGGCCAACGCCACCCGTTGTTGCTGACCGCCCGAAAGCTGTGCTGGATATTTACTCTCGCTGCCCGATAAACCAACAGTCGCAAGCAGTTCTTTAACACGAGCTCTGCGTTGCGGAGCGGAAACATTTTGAGTCACTAGACCGTATGCAATGTTGTCTTCTACCGAAAGGTTTGGAAACAAAGCATAGGATTGAAATACGATACCAAAGTCACGGTGCTTAACAGGAGCGTAAGTAATGTCTGTACCTGCCTGATTCACTTTCCCAGCCGTTGGTAAATCCAGCCCAGCGATAATTCGCAGTAAACTGGTTTTACCACACCCAGATGGTCCTAAGAAGCATACAAACTCGCCTTCAGCAACATCAAGAGAGACGTCTTTCAACGCGTGATGAGTGCCAAATTTTTGATGAATATTATGAAGCGCTAAATAGGTGCTGCTCATGGGGGGTCCTTTATCTTGTCTTCGGTAAAACAAATGCCCTAGCGTTGTTAACGACTAGGGCATTGGATTGAGTTAGTGATTATTTTGGATCACTTTTGCTGTCATAACGCTCTTGCCATGTTTTCAAAATGGCTTTGCGGTTTGCCGCTGACCAACCGAAGTCATTATCGATCATCATTGACTCAGCATTTTCAGGGAAATATTTAACAGGTTTTGCAATACCTGGCATAGCCACTACTGCATAACCTTTGTTATACATTTCATTCGCTTTCTTAGAAACAGTCCAATCAACGAGTGTCTTGGCAGCATCTAATTTGTCAGTACCTTTGATAATTGAAGTCGCTTCCATGTCCCATCCTAAACCTTCAGAAGGGAATACGATATCTAGTGGAGCGCCTTTTTTCTTGGACTTTGCAGCACGGAAAGCAAATGAGATTCCAATTGGAGTTTCACCCGCAGCGGCCAGTTTACAAGGCTTAGAACCTGAATGCGTGTAACGACTGATATTTTGGTGTAGGCCATCCATATATTCCCAGCCTTTTTCTTCACCAAAAATTTGCAACCAGCTACTTACGTCTAGAAAGCCTGTGCCAGATGAATTTGGGTTAGGCATGATGATATGCCCTTTGTACACTGGTTTTGTTAGGTCTTGCCAAGAAGTAGGTTTTGGCAGCCCCAATTTTTCGCCTTCTACCGTGTTATAACAAACAGCAGCCATCCAAGCGTCCATTCCTGTCCAAACTGGCTCTGCCGAATTGTCACGGAATTTTGGAGATAGTTTTTCAAAACCTTTAGGTTTATATGATTGCAGCATGCCTTCGCCGTCTAAAAGCATCAAACTGGTAGCAGCAAGACCCCAAACAACATCCGCTTGTGGGTTTTCTTTTTCAGCAAGCAATTTAGCCGTTACGATACCTGTAGAATCACGTACCCAGTTAATTTTAATATCGGGGTGATCTTCATTGAAACGCGCAGCATATTTTTTCAAATCTTCTGCTTCTACTGCTGTGTATACAGTAAGTTCCGTTTTCGCTGCGTGTGCTGCAACAGATACCGTGGTGATACCCGCCAGTACTGCTAAACGATGCATCCAGTTTTTCTTGCTCATCTTCACTTCTCCAATCATTAAGGGGCGTCGATTCAAGTAATCTATTAGGCCTCTAATCAATTATTGCCAGAATGGCCTGATTTCATGATCAGAAAGCCCAATTTCAAACTGTCTATTTTTAAAATATACTGGTATAGACCAGAAGACAAGTAAAAGATAACAGCCTTTTATGTCATCCATATGACAAAAAAGACTTTTAATTGTTCTAATAATGAACGATAGGAATCTTCTAGAGGAAAGGTATTAAAAATACTATTAACTTCAGTGTATTAGAGCAGGGAGAGACGAAAGGTTCGAATTCAAATCATTTAAAGCGAAATATTTTGCCGCCAAAAAGCTATTCTCGAACCTCAATTGCGATGTTGACGGCATCATGACGCCAGAATTCATAATCCAATTCAAGCACTTGGTTGCCATTAATGTAGTTTACACGCTCGACATGAAGCCCAGGCTGACCGGAGGCGATCCCTAAATCTTTGGCGGCTTCTTCGGGTAATGAAGTGGACTTAAACGACAAATCCATATCACGGTAACTAAGATCGTATTTGTTCTTAAGTAGCTGGCTAAGAGACTGAGTAAGATCTTCGTCTTCAATTCCCGGAAGACAAGCTATGTTAATGTACATTCTCTCAATCAATACGGGGCGTTTGTCAATAAACCGCCGACGATGCAAAAATAAAACAGGCGCCCCTTTTTTTATTCCCATTTTTTGAGCAATTTTTGCGGATGCAGATTGAACCACCTGCTCTATCTTTTCGGTCGATGGAGCAAAGCCCTGTTCGGACACATATACGTTAAAACTTAGTTGTGCCGCGGGATTATAAGTAACTGCGGGAGGCGTAACAAACCAGCCTTTACGGTTTTCTCGATAAATAACCCCCTCCGCCTCTAGATTCTGCAGCGCCTGCCGAACCGTCACTCGGGTCAAATTGAACTGCTCACCTATTTCACGTTCAGAAGGTAATTTCCCTCCCGCTTTGAGCACATTTTTGCGTATTAGGTAGCTAAAATGTTCTTGGACGTGCCGGTAATGCGTTTCTGCCATGATCTGACCCTTTAGGCAAATTTGATTGGGGCGCTATTTTACACGGAACACCCTCGTTAAAGAAAAAGTCTTTGCTACAAAGTGTTAAGTAATGAGAGGCACGGACGCTGCAATGCTCATTCCATCGGTTGAAATGTCAACTCGGTAGGCTATCACTTCAACGCCTTTTTCAATCGCTTCTTTAAGCGACTGCGCATACTTTATATCGATATGTTCAGCGGCAGTAACAGAAGTAATGCCTGTATGACTTACACAGAAAAATAATACTGCTCGATTTCCTTCCTCTACCATTTGTATTAACTCATAAAGGTGCTTTCTTCCTCTATCAGTGACAGCATCGGGAAAATAACCCTGTCCATTGGACTCTAATAAAGTAACGTTTTTCACTTCCACGTAACATTTACCATCGCCATTTGACAGTAACCAATCAATCCTGCTGTTTTTCCCATATTTAACTTCCGCTTTCATTTCGTTGTAACCGTGCAATTCCGATACAACGCCAGCGGCAATCGCCTCTCCAACCAGTTTATTTGGACGACTCGTATTAATACAGGCTAGAAACTGTCCATCTACTTCGACCAGTTCCCAAGTATAGGCGAGTTTCCGCTTAGGGTTATCACTTTTCGATACCCACACCCTGGCTCCCTCTTGCTGGCACCGTTTCATAGAGCCAGTATTGGGACAATGAGCTGTAATGAGCTCACCATTATCTAACATAATGTCTGCTAAGAAGCGTTTATAGCGTTTGATCAAACGGCCTTGCACTAAGCGATCAGGAAATAACACTTATCTACCTTTATTGTTCGTTAAAATGCCTATCTAAACACATCCGCCTCAGGAAAGTGGCATTTTTTCCCACACAACATTAAACTTAATACGCAACTCATAATAATGCGCCTTTAAGTAATATGCCTGATAAAAACACCGAAAACACAGAGGAAAATACGAAGCGTCTCGTATTTATCGCTTTAAAACGCGTTTTAGGCGCCCTAACTCGATTAGCTATTCGATATGGCGTCACGTTTCCAGAGTTCGCTGAACTAACTAAAGACGCCTATGTTCGTGAAGTCAAAAAGTCACTAGAATCCAACAACGAGAAAGTCACCCAAAGCCGTATTAGCATAGTGAGCGGGGTACATCGTAAGGATGTTAAAAGGCTTTCTGAAGCCAACAATAACGCTCCGATTTCCACAAGTAAGCACTCTATCACATCAAGAGCACTCAGCATTTGGCTAGGCGACAGCGGCTATCTCAGTGCTAGTGGTGATCCTTTGGAGTTGGAACGACATGGCTCTAAATCCTTTGACTCTTTAGTAAAGCAAGTCAGTCAGGATATTAGACCAAGAACGCTACTCGACGAATGGCTTCAAAGAGGCTTACTTATAGAGTTACCTAATTCAAAATTGAAGCTAAATCTTGAAGCTTTGTTTCCTAGCGACGACCTAGAAACAAAAATGAGTTTTTTTGCCAGAAATACCTCAGAACACATTTCAGCTTGCGAGCATAATTTAGACAGTTCTAATTCATCGTATCCGGAACGCTCCGTCTTTTATAATCGGTTGTCTAAACAATCAGTGGATAAACTACAACAATCCGCTCACGAAGGCAGCCACACACTCCTACTCGCTTTAAACAAACAAGCACAGCAACTTGCAGAAAAAGACGACTTAAAGAAACTCGAAAATCATCACCGATTCATTCTGGGAACCTATTTTTTTAGAGAAGAAGAAATCCCATCACAGTCAAATACTCCCGGAGAGGAGCAAACAAGTGCTTAAGCGATTCAAGCTCCTGCTTATTGCAATTTCGCTGTCACTGCTTGTCGGTGCAAGCGATGATCGAGGCATCGGCGGTACTGGCAAAACGATGACCGATGATCGTGGGCTTGGCGGTACTGGCAAAACGATGACCGATGATCGTGGGCTTGGCGGAACAGGCTTAGCAGACGACAGGGGATTAGGCGGCACAGGTATTATCGGCACCATCACCGAATTCGGCAGCATTTGGGTGAATGGTATTGAAATAGAACTGAATAGTGACACGTTAATCTCAATTGATGGTAAGAGAGCTAAAGAGAGAGAGCTTAGGCTAGGACAGCAAGTCGCAGTTCTTAGTTATAAAAAAGGCGATATATGGTTCGCGAAAGAAGTACAAATAGAGCATGTATTGCTTGGAGAAGTAGAGCAAGTCGCCAACGATTCGGTGACCATACTAGGAGAAACCGTCTTAAAAGACCCAGAAGCTCCTGGAGATTGGCCCAACATGTCGATCGGAGATAAAGTTGCAGTAAGTGGATACTTCTTCAATGGTCAATTTTATAGCACTGACGTAACGAAAAAAGCGCAGCTCACAGAAAATTGGAAACTTACCAGCATCGCCTACAACGACAGCGTAGGCATTCTCAAGCTTGCGAACAAGCGACTTCCTTCCCGCATTGGCATTCAAGCAGGAGACAAAGTAACCATTACACCTAACGGTATCGAGAAGGTTTCTCGTCAAAAAGTATTTGGTCAGTCCGCTAAACATTACTTTGTTGAATATAGAAAACCGACTAGAGACAACAACGACACTGAAATAAATGTGCATCCAGAACGCCCCAATCAACGAGATTTAGAAGTTTTAAGTGATCATTCGTTGCGTCCGAATACAAAAAACCACACTCCACCAGCCCACTCACCATCGCCGTCAAGAAAACCAGAGCAGCCCAAAGAACATCAATCACAAAAGAATAAATCCTCAGATAACCATCGCCGATCTTCGCAGAAAGAAAATAGTAGAGAAAATAGAAAAGGCAACAATGATAAGCATCATAGAGGAGATAGGCATAACCGGAAGAACCACTAGAGAGCATTCTTCAGACATATTGGTTTATTTGAACGGAACGAAGCGAATGCCATCTCATATACACCCGATAACCTATTGAGCGTTTAGTATGCAACCATAAAAAAACCTCACGCTATAGTGAGGTTTTTTTTATTAGTATGAAAACGGTACATACTTGTTGTATGTTTTACGATACTACTCCCACTCAATCGTAGCGGGTGGTTTTGACGACACGTCATAAGTAACACGAGAAATATGCTCAATCTCGTTGATAATACGACCTGAAACTTTTTCCAAAAGATCATAAGGAAGATGTGCCCATCGAGCGGTCATGAAATCAATTGTTTCTACCGCTCGTAGTGCTACGACGTACTCGTAACGACGACCATCACCAACAACGCCCACAGACTTCACTGGCAAGAACACAGCAAATGCCTGACTGGTTTTATCGTACCAGCCTGATGCACGCAACTCTTCGATGAAGATAGCATCCGCACGACGTAATATGTCTGCGTAGTCTTTTTTAACTTCACCTAAGATACGAACGCCTAAGCCTGGTCCTGGGAACGGATGGCGGTAAACCATGTGTGGAGGTAAACCAAGCTCAACACCCAGTTTGCGAACTTCATCTTTAAACAGCTCACGAAGAGGTTCTACCAATTCGAATTGCATGTCTTCAGGAAGGCCACCCACATTATGGTGAGATTTAATCACATGCGCTTTACCTGTTTTAGAAGCTGCAGACTCAATAACATCAGGGTAAATCGTACCTTGAGCTAGAAAATCAACGTCTGTTAATTTAGCCGCTTCTTCGTCAAAAATATCGATAAAAGTATTACCGATAATCTTACGTTTCTGCTCGGGGTCAGCAACACCAGCAAGTTTTCCTAGGAACAGTTCTTGTGCATTAACACGAATCACATTCACACCCATGTTTTCTGCAAACATAGACATTACTTGATCGCCTTCGTCTAAACGAAGTAAACCATTATCCACAAAAACACATGTCAATTTGTCGCCAATGGCTTTATGCAAAAGGGCTGCAACAACCGAGGAATCAACACCACCAGAAAGTGCTAGTAGGACCTTTTTGTCGCCTACTTGATTACGCATGCGCGTGATCGCATCATCAGCAATATTTGCAGGTGTCCACAGTGTTTTACATTCACAAATATCGGCAACAAATCGTGATAAGATTAAGCCGCCTTGCTTGGTGTGTGTTACTTCAGGATGGAATTGAACGCCGTAGAACTTCTTCGCTTCGTTTGCCATACCTGCAATAGGACAACTTTCAGTAGACGCCATTAAAGAAAAGCCTTCGGGCATTTCAACAACTTTATCTCCATGGCTCATCCAAACATCAAGTAATGGCACACCATTATTGGCGATGTGATCCGAGATTCCATTTAACAATGCGTAGTTTTCATGGGAGCGAATTTGAGCGTAGCCAAACTCACGTACGTCCGAGCACTGTACTTTACCGCCCATTTGCTCAGCCATTGTTTGCATGCCATAACAAATGCCAAGTACAGGAACACCTAAAGAAAATACCGCTTCAGGAGCGCGCGGTGAGCCTTCTTCTGCAACCGACTCAGGACCACCCGCTAAGATAATGCCTTTAGGAGCAAAATCGATGATTTCCTGATCGTCCATATCGAACGCTCGAATTTCACAGAAGACGCCAATTTCACGAACACGACGTGCAATCAACTGAGTGTATTGAGAACCAAAATCTAAAATAAGTATCTTATGAGCGTGGATATCTTGCGACATTATTAGCCTATCCTTCACCTTTTTATAAAAGGGCTACGTATCAATATTAAGTAATAAAATAAAGATGGGGTGTCATAGACACCCCATCTGAGTTTCTTTCACTAACAAACTTAGCCAGCTTGGTAGTTCGGCGCTTCTTTAGTGATTGTCACGTCATGTACGTGGCTTTCACGCATACCTGCGCCTGTAATCTGAGAAAACTGTGTTTTCGTACGCATTGTCTCAATATTTGCAGAACCAGTATACCCCATGGATGCGCGCACACCGCCAATAAGCTGATGGACAACTGCCGCCATTGGGCCTTTAGAAGGAACACGTCCTTCAATACCTTCTGGTACTAATTTTTCGACACCGCTGTTTGCATCTTGGAAGTATCGGTCACTGGAGCCTTGAGATTGTGACATGGCGCCCAGCGATCCCATTCCACGATACGCTTTGAATGAACGTCCTTGGAACAATACGACTTCACCTGGAGCTTCATCAGTACCTGCAAGTAATCCGCCGACCATGATAACGCTTGCTCCTGCTGCAATTGCTTTAGCAATGTCGCCAGAAAAACGTACACCACCATCCGCAATCACAGGAATACCGCGTGGATTCATCGCTTCTGCGACGTTCGCTACCGCGCTAATTTGCGGAACACCCACACCAGCAACGATACGAGTGGTACAAATTGAACCTGGGCCAATGCCCACTTTTACACCGTCTGCACCTGCGTCTGCTAATGCAATTGCGGCCTCTGCCGTCGCGATGTTACCACCCACTACTTGAATATGGGGGAAGTTTTCTTTCACCCAGCGAACACGATCAATTACACCTTTAGAATGACCATGAGCGGTGTCAACAACGATAAGGTCAACTCCTGCTTCTGCCAGTGCTGTGACACGTTCTTCTGTGTCTGCACCCGTTCCAACCGCTGCACCACAACGAAGACTACCTTGCTCGTCTTTACAAGCATCAGGGTAGGTTCTTGCCTTATTGATATCGGTCACAGTCATCATGCCGCGAAGCTCAAACTTATCGTTTACAATAAGAACTTTTTCAATGCGGTGCTCATGAAGCATTTTACGAACTCGGCCTTGAGACGCGTTTTCTTCTTCAATCGTAACCAAACGCTCTTTTGGTGTCATGATATCAGCAACCGACTGATCGAAGTCCTTTACAAAACGGACATCGCGACTGGTAACAATACCAACCAAATCACTGCCTTCTACAACGGGTACACCAGAAATGTTGTGTGCTGATGTCAACGCCATCAACTCACGAACACTGGCGCTTGGATTGATTGTCACAGGGTCACGAACGATACCACTTTCGAATTTTTTTACTCGACGCACTTCTGCCGATTGCTCTTCAATGGTAAGGTTTTTATGAATGATGCCAATGCCACCTTCTTGCGCTAATGCAATTGCCATACGATGTTCAGTAACCGTATCCATTGCTGCCGAAACAAGAGGAATATTGAGTTCGATACCTTTTGAGATACGCGTTTTTAGGCTCACGTCTTTCGGTAAGACTTCAGAATAGCCAGGGATAAGCAGAACGTCATCAAACGTTAAAGCTTCTTGAACGATTCGCAACATAGTGGGGAGTTTCCAATGCCAACAGGGTGTTAAGATGGCAAGTAATTCTATCTTAAGAAGGCCGTTTGGTAAATCAAAACCATGAGTGATTGATGAAAAAATTTACAACTTTACACACTTCAGAACCTACTTTTAGCGTATCGGAACTTAATAGACAGATACAGCAGCTTCTTGAGGCCAGTTTACCTTGGATTCTAGTGGAAGGAGAAATATCCAATTTCGCTCGTCCAGCATCCGGACATTGGTACTTTTCTCTCAAAGATGACAAAGCTCAAATCCGTTGTGCCATGTTTAAAAACCGCAACGCTGCGGTTCGATTTCGCCCCAAAGATGGAGATCATGTACGACTAAGAGCAAAAGTCACGTTTTACGGACCACGTGGAGACTGTCAACTGACCATTGAGGGAATGGAGTCAGCGGGAGAAGGAGCGCTGCAAGCTGCGTACGAACGGCTTAAAGCTAAACTGCAATTCGAAGGCCTGTTTGATCAAGCTCATAAAAAGCCGTTGCCAGAACGCCCTGAACGTATTGCAATCATAACATCCCCAGCAGGTGCCGCAATCCGAGATATGGTCATCGCTTTTAAGCGTCGCTTTCCTTTGACTGAGCTTACAATATTGCCTTCGCTCGTCCAGGGCCAAGGCGCAGCTGTAAATTTAACAAAACAGTTAGAAAGAGCTGACAGTAGCGGACATTTTGACGCGATTATTCTTGGTCGAGGCGGCGGTTCGCTTGAGGATCTATGGAGTTTTAACGATGAGTCTTTAGCTCGTAGTATTTTTCAATGTTCCACTCCCATTATTTCGGCGGTAGGGCATGAAACAGACTTTACTGTTGCAGATTTTGTCGCTGATGTTCGGGCAGCAACACCCACGGCCGCCGCAGAGTTACTTAGCCCCGACGTAAACAGCTTGCTATCGCATGTACAGCAGTCAGAAAACAAACTGATTAGACGAATTGAGAATTTAACTCAAACCTCTCAGCAAAAATTAGACTTTTTAATAAAACGAATCCGTCACCCTAAAGAACGTCTCGAAATACAACAAAATAAATTAAACGGACTTAGCCACCAACTGACAGAAGCCATTCGACGAAATATTGATCAGAGTAAAAATCAAGTAGAAAAAAATCACTTACGGCTCGATGCGGCGTCCCCTATCAGAAACATTCAGAAAGAACAGTCATACATAGGTCAGCTGGAGAAACGCTTAACTAAAGCGCTTCAAAACTCAATGACAACAAAAAGTACCGCTTTTTCTAGACTAGCGGAGCAATTACATCTAGTCAGCCCGCTCAATACGTTAGGCAGAGGTTATGCGATTGCAACAACACACGAAAAAGCCATCCGTTCAATGAATGAAGTCAACGAGGGCGATACCGTAAACATACGCGTCGAAGACGGCTCCTTTGATTGCATGGTAACTCAGCTCAATAAACCTAATAGTGTTTCATGAATCCAGACGGACAGCTCAAATAACACAAATAGCGTAATTCGCTAAAACCCTATAAATCACGTAAAATATACGGCTGAATTGCGCTAAAGGAATGATCATGAACAATTATATAAAATACCTAAACCACTTACTATTTGCCTTAATTTGCGCAACATTAACTGCCTGTACACAAGTCCAAATAACACCCGGCGAGAAAACCGTTGCCAATAATGAAGCCTGCAAACAAGAAGTAATAGAATCATCTGATCTACAATTTTCTTGTGATGACTTGATTATTAATGTGAAAGTAAATGCAGAGCAGTCTTCAACACCTGATGTGTTTAACAAAGAAGATGGCCAATGGATACTAGCATTATCTCTCGAGCCTCATACTGCAGATAAGCAACCGCTCTTTGATTTTTCAAACGCGCAATTAACACGAAATGAAACAAAAATTACAGACTTAGAAGTCGACAAAAGCGATGATAGGGCCATTCAGCTAAAAGGCTCAGTAATGGGCACAGCCCCTGTTTTTGTATCTGGGATTAAGGTCAATTTAGGACAGAAAACGTATGAACTTAATACGATGGAAATCAAATTGAATTACAATGAATTGACACTCGG
This sequence comes from Marinomonas balearica, assembly GCF_004362145.1. Classification (GTDB taxonomy): domain Bacteria; phylum Pseudomonadota; class Gammaproteobacteria; order Pseudomonadales; family Marinomonadaceae; genus Marinomonas; species Marinomonas balearica. The sequence continues at coordinate 5,195 of NZ_SNXC01000015.1, read as the reverse complement.
GAAGCTGGTAATTGAAGTACTCGCCCACTCTGTCATCATTTTAGGCGGATAAATATTACCTATTCGAGCAATGCCTTCGAATATACTCTGTCCAACGGTAGCAAGACCATAGCTTCGAAAATTTGACTGATATAACGCCCCATGAAGCTTACGTTGATACGATATCGATGAAATCAGCAACTTTGTGGACACTAAGTTGCTTGTCGTTCTTAGATATGCAGGTATTCTAAATTTTGAGCTACTCTATTTAGAAGCCTCTGATAATTACGCTAAGACTATGCATTCCAAAGAACAAGATATCAAGTCCTCTATCATTGCACGTTCAATCGATGGCACTCCGCCACACAGTAACGCTAAATCACCATATCGGCTAATCTGGTCTACAAATCTGACAAAAAAGAGCAACAGCAGAACCCGGAGCTTAACTCAGATATTAAGGGCCAAGTAACGTGAATTTATCTAAATCTCGCCCATTTCATATCGCATCCCTGCTCATTGTTATTATCATCTTAGCAGGCTTAGGCAGCAGCCTATTAAAGTTTAAAAATAGCATTCAAGATATCCAAAAAAATGTCGGTACAACGCCGCATGAAATTCGTTACCAACTTCACCAATCGATTAGTCAAGTTGCTCTGATCGAACAAGAAATGTGGCTTAGAAAGCGCTACTCACTTCCCTACAACAGCCGTTCTATGATCAACCGAACAGAACAACTCAAGTACAGAATAGTCAACATTCGCGGGACTTGGGGAGCGCTAGATACAAATTTAGACAAATCGCACTTGTGGAAAGAAATAGACGAATTTGAAAAGCAGACTCTCGCATTAGAGACTCTACTTAGAAGCCCATTTGACGACGAGCTAGAATACACAAGGCAACTATCGTATCAAGTACTCAAACTCAAAATAGTCAATGCAGAAATGTTCAGCCAAGGCAGTAAATTTTTACGTCATCATACTGAAAATTATGTCACCAAATTGTCCAACGTTGCTACTGCTATTAATGTCCTCATTGTCGTATTTATTTTGTTTTTAGGGGTTCTTTCCTATTTTTTGCTTCTAATTTTTAAGCAACGAAATAAACTAAACCGGCTATCTAAAGAAGACCCTCTCACCCAACTCTATAATCGACGTCAATTTAACGTCCATTTACGTCAAGCGGTTGAAAGATACAATCGGACGCGAACTCCAGTCACCTTAATAGTCTTTGATGTCGACTTTTTTAAAATGTTTAATGACAGCATGGGACATGTTGCAGGGGACAAAGCGCTTCAAGTTATATCCAAACGACTCGCTTCCTTCAACAAAGAAATATCAGGGCTAGATTCTTATCGCGTTGGAGGTGAAGAGTTTGCTTGCATTTACAGTGGTCTAGAGTATGAAGATGGCCAAACTCTAGCAGAGACCATAAGGACAGCTATTGAAGACCTTTCCATCCCACACAAACTCAGCACTATTTCAGATAACATAACGGTGTCTGTCGGAGTGGCCCACAGCAGCCAATTTGACGTCGCCACCATGGACTCTCTATATTCCGCCGCAGATCAAGCGCTTTACCAAGCAAAAGAACACGGAAGAAATCAATCATGTCAGTTTAAAACAGACTAACAATGTGTATTACAATAACGCCGCTCGTATATTCCATATACAGTTTTTAATCCCCTCTGACATGATCAAAGCAATTATTCATGCTTTATGCTAATCGGGTTACTAAGCTATTCAACTAAAATCACATCAGAATCATGATCGCGCTCCGACTTCTCTAGACCTATTCGATAAAGCAAGGTTACTTCTTGTTTGGTTGTATTGACTAAAAGCGTATCACACTTTGGAATTAGTTTTTTAGGGCGCTGGAAATGCGGCATATGCCATAGACTCATCTCAGCCTCCTTTATCATTAATTCTAAATTTGGAGCCTCTCTATACCAATTTTCAAGTATCAACTGACAGGGGAAAATAGGCGTTTTTTTGAATTGCTGGTCCAGTGGAGCACAATTGTAAAGGTTCGATGGCGCGACACAGTAAGCTTCTGGGAGAGAGGAGTTAACATCAAGTAACGCCTTAGAATATTGCTCGTACAACGCTAATCTTGGAGCCCATTGACTGGCAATCGGAGCAAAACCAGTCGCACGTTCCGAACGACGAGGTAACGAAGAAATCGACTCATTTAGAATATTGGGCAACCGGTTGACACCTGTTTTTTTGGGCTTCCACCCTACTCCCACTGGGTTATGATCAAAACGTTTATTGTTTGGCGCGACGCATCGTCCACCGAAACTGTTTTCCCATTTTAAGTCGAACTCTCCTAATAGCTCAGGTCGAGTAGACGTCTTACCGAACACAGTATTTTTTATGTGACGCTCACCAAAGACATTGACTGATTTCTGCCAGAACAAGCGGCTGGAACCCGTTGAGGACTCTGATAATGACGCTGTTAGAAATAAGGCGTTTTGATGTTTTTCAGGGAAACACTTCCCTTGGATTAAGACTTCAAAACCTTCTTTAAATGGCGCACCTTCATAAGTAGTCTCAATACTTGAACAACTCGGATCACCATAGAATGACTCAAGCAAACTGATTTCATCTCCATCTGTTGGAACCAGCTCACCGTCCATAGAGAATCGATAACATACTTTAATCACAAGCGTATTTTGCTCGAGACCTTTTTGAGACACACTGGGGATTAAACTGACCTGAAAAGAACTTTGGTTATCCAAGATCATATAGAGCTTCCTTGTCGTCGTAGACGAGAATATGAATATTACACTCATTCCATGAGCGCACTTTATAGACGAAAGGAAGTCTATTTAAAACCAAGTTAAATTTCTATATTCAACCGTCGAAAAAGAGAGGTTTTAATGTATCCGGATTCAAGTTAGTCTAATTTACTGGATACTCTGCACTTATAACCTGCACTGATTTTCGAGTTTCATAAAGGAATTAAACTCAATGACACTTTTACGCTACCAACACATCGATGAGCTTCCTGGGTTAACAATTAGCGAAGCAAAAATGTCTAAAGTGAAGTTCGAGCCACACTTTCACCTAGAGTTTCATATTGGATTAGTAGCCCAAGGAGCACTAGAGCAATCCGTCCAAGGCCAAAAAATGTCTCTCCTTCCTGGGCAAATTTGCATCGTTCCCCCCGGAGAAGTGCATGATGGAACGTTTAGGCCTCCGATAACGCAGCACCAACAAGACAAATATGAATTATCGACCTTTCGAATATCAGCAAAACTAATGCAAGAGGCGCTTGAAGATGCGGAGTTAAGCCGCCGGGATGACAAAGCAGAGTATTTTATCCGCCCAACAGTGATAGAGAGAAACCATATTACAAACGGCTTTTTACACCTAAAACACGCCTTAAGCACCAGACAATCGGCCAACCAACTTCATATAGACAGCCTTTGGTCTAATACGCTTACTGAACTTCTTTCCTATCTACATATGAACCCGAAGTTGATACCTACACAAGATGGACTGAACAACATTGAATTTAAGTTAATCAGAGATTATTGTTTGGCCAACTTACACGAAAAAATAAACTTAGATGATCTGTCAGAAATAGTACAACTGACGCGTTTTCAATTACTCAGACGCTTTCAAAAAAGGCTGGGGATTGCACCTCATGCTTGGCTTACAAATCTTCGACTCGAATCAGCCCGCCATAATTTACTAAAAACTAACTTGCGGATCACCGACATCTCTTCAGATGTCGGCTTTTATGATCAGAGTCATTTTAATCGAGCATTCAAGAAAGCATTTAGAGTGTCGCCTTCTCAGTTTCGTGCAGGGGAACAATAAAGGTCATGAAAACGCTGGGCACTTTCTATAAATGCCTCTATTCCTTCTTTAGGGGTTCTAAAGGAGGTTACAAAACGCACAACTCCTGTTTCCCAACGTCCACCATAAAAGGCAAAACCTTCTTCTAATAAATACTGCTCCATCCCTTCCGGTAACGTACAAAACAACATATTAGCTTGCGCTGGTGTGTTTATCTTAATACTCGTAATTTGTCTCAGGCCATCTTGCAAAAAAGTCATCATATCATTGGCATGGCTTGCGTTTTTACGCCACAAATCATTCGATAGATAGGCAATCATTTGCGATGACAATAACCGCATTTTCGAATGCAAATGCCCACCTCGCTTTCGACGTATATCCAAACTCTCAGTTAAAGTGCGATTAAAAACGACGATAGCTTCTGCTGCCATTGCACCGTTTTTTGTTGCGCCAAAAGAAACAATATCAACACCCGCTTTCCATGTCATTTCCGCCGGAGTGCACCCTAATGAGACAATCGCATTTGCGAATCTAGCGCCATCCATATGCGTAGGAATACCAGCCGATTTTGCGATCTCAGTCAGTTCTTTTATCTCTTCAAGCGAATATACGCTCCCCACTTCAGTGACCTGAGAAAGGCTTAACGCCGCAGGCTGACAAGAATGTACATCTCCCACTTTTTGATTAACGAGCTTCCGAAGTTGCTGCGGATTTATCTTAGCATCACAGCCACCTAATCCGACAAGACGGGCGCCACCAGTGAAAAACTCGGGAGCCGAACTTTCATCGTTCAGTAAATGACTCTCTTCATGGCAAAAAACACTTCCCCATTGCGGTGTCATTGCGCTTAAACTCAACACATTTGCCGCAGTGCCTGTTGAAACAAGAAAGACATCTACTTCACATTCAAACAGCTCAGCAAACATTCGCGTCACCAATGCAGTACTGTCATCGTTACCGTAGGGCATCGCATCGCCAGAAGCTGCTGCCGAAACGATCGCTTCCACAACGGCTTCAGATGCGCCAGCGATATTGTCGCTCGTAAAAGCTACTTTCATAATTACATTCTCCTTTTTTAGCACACGTCATTTACGTCTTTAAAAGATTGACAGGCTTTTTCAGACAACGCTTGTACTTTTGTGCAGACTACAGATTCGAGACAAGATCAAATTTAACGAAAATGAAGCGTTATATTCGATGCTCACAGAAAGAGTGATTTACGGCTGTAGAAGGAACTGGGGATATACTGGAAATTGTTCGATGAGATGACGGTGCTTTTATGGAGATAAGATAACTATAAGTATTTGAATTACCTATCTCAGAAACGAGAAAAGCCCTGACCATTTCTGATCAGGGCTTTCTGTATTAGAAGCTTGACGACGACCTACTCTCACATGGGATCCCCCACACTAC
>NZ_SNXC01000014.1 GCF_004362145.1 Marinomonas balearica | reverse complement strand
ATTGACGTGTTCACTCATCAAAGACTTTAATTTTTTAGAAGTCTCCAGCGAGCGCCCACACAAATTATCTGATTATCTATTTTAAAGAGCGTACTAACTCGGTTACTTAGAAGTGTTCTTCTTAGTGTCTCACTCGTTGTTCTGAGTGGTTGTCCGTGTCAGCGAGGGCGTATATTAAGGATCTACAGATTTAGTGCAAGCCCTTTTTCATGTTTTTATTAAAAAATTCATCCAGTCGGTCAAAAATTGGAGTTCCAAAATACCTACAACCCACACCAACAAAGGATTACAGCGCAGAATCACCCAAAATAACTTATTCACCTATTTTTAATTAGAAGCGCATATAGACCATGAAGGCACAAAAAAAGGCGCCGAAGCATCTTTTGAATAATCAATTTCCTATTACTTATTTACGATAACGGCCTACTCATCGCTCCAAGGGTGAGCATAATGTTGCGGCTCCACTTTTTTGATAAGGGAGCTTTCCCCTCTCATTACATCCTCTACTACTAAAGAGACCGCTTTACGCAGAGCGTCAATGCGACGAGCAGAGGCATTACCACCATCTAACTTTGACCTCAAGATCTCAATTTGAGCGAGCGCGACACGCTGGTTACTTTTATCGAGTTGACTAGCGTGACCACACAATGTCGCTATACACATGAGGGTTTCGATTTTTTGACCCAACCTTTGTAAAGGGATTTGAGCCCGCGTTAACTCTAACTGATAGACCAGACTTATCTTGAAATAATCCCAACGACAACGTTTTAATTCTCGTTCCGCATAGCGTATATGATTTCTAAACATTTTCGGGATCTTGCGGTACCGCGAACAAAAGTAAGTCGGAATCATTTTCGTAACACCCGCCTTTACCCGTTCTAAACCATTTTCGACAACCCAACCTGCGAGTTTCCAAAAATCCGGTTTCATAACCAATGATAAAACAATATTTATAGATCGGAGCGGATACGCCATAAATGCAGCGACATTCAAACGTAATATTCGTTTATCCGCGGGAAGGGAATTACCGTCTTTGTCCAGATTAGTTTTCTGCAATACATTAAGCAGCCCAGACATATAATCCGTCGTGAATCGTTTAGTTAGATCTCGAACCATACCTAAACGAATCAAGTCATCTTCGCCCTCTACAATACCAAATGCATGAGCCGTCGCCCTAATATCTGAAATGCGTGAACCTTTATCTAAGCTTCGGCCTCCCATCACTCGCTCGCAAGCAATTAGGGACTCAAGTAAATAATGAGCGCTGGCAGACTTAGTGACGTCTCTTAACCCCGCTAGATCAACTCTATCCTGATCCTGTGCAAGAGAAAGATGAGACAAAGCTTGCGCCGTTAGCGCACCACCTAATATTTTAACTAAACCAAGGCGTGGAAGCTCATGCTTGATTACCTTGCCGCCTACCCCTTCTCGTTTTTGAGCATAGTGAGCAGCATCAGACGCCATCATCCTCTGAAAGCCTGCTGCTTGAGCGGCCAGCATACAACGGCCCATTCTTAAACAGTAAAATAATACCTCAACACCATTCCCTTGAATCTCTTGCTCATATGGGATGGGAAAATGTCTAAAACTAATTCTTGAATTAATATTCTGTTGAAAGGCACTGACATTCGAGCTTTTACAACTAAAGCTAAACTCTGCATCAATATCCTCTTCTGGTAACTCGACGATAAACAAAGCCAACTCTTTACTGCTTTTCCCTTTCCTAGCAACGATAGCCATAAGCCCACCGTGAGTCGCGCTGGTAATATAAAGCTTATTACGCTCGCCTTCAGCATAAAGCCGCCAGCACTTATTCTCTTCATCGGCCTCGACGTAAGCTTGAACACGTTTAGCATTAACCCCCACACCGACCTCAGTAAGTGCAAAGGCAATTAATTGGCCGCTACTGATAGAAGGAAGATATTGAGACTTTTGAAAAGACGTTCCGTATCCCAGTAACGCACTCGAACCGATAGTCAATTGCCCAGATATTTCGACAGACAAAGCACCTAACCCCTGAGAGGCAAATTCTTCAGTCAAACACGCGAATTCGCTATATCGCTTTCCTTTACCACCATATTCAGTAGGAACAGTAAATCCATACGCTCCTTTTTTGGCTACTGAGTTGCGGAGTTCTGTCGTTATTTTCCCATCCGTTCCAAATGCCTCACCTTTGTTAAGACATTCCATCGCCTCATGCAAAATCTCTTGCGCCTCTTCCGTTACAGAGGACTTCATATTTTTCCCACCCGAACAAAGTTCCTCTATGTCAGGTTGTGGCCCATAAATCATTCTTTCAACCAAACTGGATTTGGTCGCAGCAAGGCGTCGATCCGCAGCATTCGCAGCCGCTTCCAATACAGAAACATCTTCAGCTTGTGCAGAATCACCAGCAGCTTTGAGAGCTTCTGCCGATACAGAATCTTGTGAATAGTTACTCATGCGTAAATTCCTCTAATTATTATGACTTGGAACGACGACCTTTGAGTGAAGGACTTTTTCGCTGTGTCTTTATAGAAATTTACGTGATAGTACGGGGAGTAGGAATAGCATGAAATGCCGATTTACTTTGCATAAAGTGCCATTAAGGCCAATTATGCCAAATACCAAACCCTCAACTAAAAAATCGGTCTCGGTACTCGCTTGGCGTGCATCCCAGCCACTTACGAAAAGCCCTAGAGAAGACAGCGGCATCCGAGAACCCCACTTTTTCAGCGACTATATGGATAGAAACGCCCTTTTGAGCAAGCCAAAAACAAGCCCTATCCATACGCATCCGATCTTTAACTTCCTGATAGGAAGTCGCCTCTTTGTCTAACTTTCGTATAAGAGTTCGACGTGACATATGTAGGCTTTTAGCCGCATCATCAATGGTAGGAAAACCTGCTTCAAAGGATTTGCTTAGCAAAGAACGTAAATCGCTTGAAACACTAATATCGCCCGGCTGCTTTAAAAACAACTCAATCGGGCAGCGCTTCATATAGGCTTTTAACGAATCTAAGCTTTGCATGTTTTCACGGTCTAAAAACGATTTACCAAAAGAAATTGAAAGCACCGATCGATCAAATTGACGCTTACACGGATAAAGTTCGACATAATCATGTTGCTCAAACGGCTCCGCATAAGGAAAGCAGACCTCAAGCAATGGAATACGTTCTTGTATCAGCCATGAAGCATAACTGTGCCAAGCTAAAAGCGTCATATCAGAAAACAAATGGGAAGAATCAAGGTCTAAGTCCGCCATCCTAAACTCTAGGACTGCATGGTCTTCTCTTTCGATCAATTCCATTTCATAGGCATTTGAGATCATGTTATAAAAACGTGCAGCAAGATGCAGCGCTTTTCCCAATGTTTCTTCATGCACGGTCACCCGCCCCATCATAAAAAACGAACCTGCGGGAAGTGGCGACCGAGACAACCCCATTGATTCATCCTGAAGAAGCGCCCATATTCCCTCGACAACGCTCGCTAACTTTTCAATTTCTATCTGTAAATTAGGATCATCAACAACACTAGGAGCCAAATCAGCCTTTCTAAAAAGAGCGTCAGCATCTAAACCTTTCTCGACGGCAAGACGATATAACCTACCAATATAGTGGTTTGATGTTGTAAGGGTTTCTCTGGTTTGGGACATGACCTTCCCTAGCGATCAAATTAAGTAGGTAAGTAAAATAGCACTATTAACATTACGATCAACGGCATAGCGACAAATATTTTGGTATCCACTTATGGCAATCAGACTATTATAGTTCTTAACTATATCCCACGAATTGAAGCCATAAACGTAAAAAGGCGCCTAAGCGCCTTTTATATTTTTTCGATACTTCACACCTTAATAATTAAAGCGTAAATAAATGATGCTTCTTCTTACCTAGCTTCACAAGGAAGTACTTGCCGTAGTATCCATTATCCGCCGCAAAGATATCAGATGCAGACATGTTATCTGCTATTCCCTTAGCAACGCCATTAACAAAGACTGAATTACGTTGAAGCGCATCCTTAACTTGCTTGCCTGATGCAGCAAGTCCGGCTTCCGCTAGTAAAGACGTTAGAGGCGTTTCTGCTAGGTTTGCCTCAACAAGTGAGCTGCTTGGCAATCCATCTAACTTGATTTGCTCTAGATCCTGTTCACTCAACTGGTCCGCTTCCCCACTGAACAACGCTTGAGTAATACGCTCAGCCGCTGCAAGCCCTTCTTCACCATGAACTAACTTAGTTGCTTCACGTGCAAGAATAGACTGACCTTGCGGTTTACCTGTACTTTCTTTATCTGCTTGTTCAATTGCATCAATCTCTTCCATCGTCAGGAAAGTAAAGTACTTAAGGAACTTGTAAACATCCGCATCCGCCGTATTCATCCAGAATTGGTAGAAAGCATATTGAGACGTTTTCTTAGGATCGAGCCATACTGCGCCAGATTCTGTTTTTCCGAATTTAGTACCGTCCGATTTTGTAACAAGAGGTACAGTCAAACCAAATACTTGAGATTGGTTTTGACGGCGCGAAAGATCAATACCCCCAACAATATTACCCCATTGGTCGCTACCACCAATCTGAAGCGTACAACCATAAGCACGATTTAATTCTGCAAAGTCCATACCTTGCAGTAGAGCATATGAAAACTCTGTGAACGAAATGCCAGCACCTTCACGATTCAAGCGTTGTTGTACCGATTCTTTGTTAATCATGGCGTTAACTGAAAAGTGCTTACCGATTTCACGTAGGAAATCCAACACATTCATTTCGCCTGCCCAATCAAGGTTATTAACAACACGTGCAGGGTTGGTTACTTCATCAAACTGAACAAATTGACTCACTTGCCCACGAATTTTATCAACCCACCCAGCAACCACATCAGAGGTATTTAATTGGCGCTCTGCAGCCTTAAAACTTGGATCCCCGATAAGTCCAGTCGCACCGCCAACTAGAGCAATTGGGTTATGTCCTGCGTCTTGGAAACGCTTCAGTACAAGCAAAGGAACAAGGTGACCCAAATGAAGACTGTCCGCAGTCGGATCGAAGCCACAATAAAGAGTACGACTACCAGTTTCCAAATGAGCACGCAGCTCTTCTTCCGCTGTCATTTGCGCAATCAGCCCGCGAGCCTGTAAATCCGCCAAAAGGTCGTTAATGCCTACCGTCATGTTTTCGATCCGTTATTCAAATAATTAAGAATGGTTTAATTAGGCGACTTTTACTCCGCCCAAGATTACAAAGCGTTCAATTATAAAAGCAATGTTGTTAGGATGATAAGGATTAATTCAAAGAAATTGCGGTAATTACGCTTGATCAACAAATTTTCTCAAAAAACTATCTTAACTCTCGCTTTAGCTTGTCTCGGCTCCGCGATTGTATTCGTGCTATTTGCCGTATTTTTTTCATACGACAGCAGCCAATCATCCGAAAAAAATGCAAAAGTCCACACTGACCAACCCCACGAATCCAGTCAGATCTCTTTAGCAACGTCACCACAAGGAGTAAAAACCTACTCAACACCCACACCCGAGCATTTGAAAAACAACCAACAAACAATCATTGAACAAACAATTTCGGTTTCTTCCGGAGACTCGCTGTCTACTGTTCTTTCAGATATGGGAATATCTCAACAAGATGTTTACCGAGTAGCGAACGCACGCGATGCGAACTCTGAGCTCTTACGTATTAGGCCTGGGCAAGATCTAAGCATAAAAATGGAGCTGCCTTCGGGTAAGCTTACAGAGTTGCTCTACGTACAAAGCAAACTCAAACGCTCGTTATACAAACGCCAAAAGGATGGTCAATTTTCTTTCGTCGTGCTTTTAACACAACCCGAAACCAAACGTATATATAAAGAAGTCACAATCACCAATTCCATTTTTAGAGATGGAATCGATGCTGGTATTCCACAGTCTGTGCTTATTCAACTGACTCAAATATTTGCTTGGGACATAGATTTCGCGACAGACTTACGAAAAGGAGATTCTTTTAGCCTTTTGTATGAAGAAAACGAGCTAGAAGGTGAGGTTATTGGGGCTGGAAACATTCTGGCAGCCAACTTCATTAATGCTGGACGCAGTTTCCAAACCATTCGCTATGATGACGCTAACAACTTTAATTACTATACGCCTGATGGCCTGTCCATGCGAAAAGCGTTTATTCGTAGCCCAGTCGATTTCACGCGAATTTCATCTAAGTTTAATCCAAATCGATTGCACCCTATTTTCAAAACTACTCAACCACACCAAGGCGTAGATTATGCAGCAAAAAGCGGCACTCCGGTTAAAGCAGCAGGTGCGGGTACAGTCATTTATGCGGGTGAACTGAAAGGCTACGGAAATACCGTTATTTTAGAACATGGTCAAGGCTACTCAACACTTTACGCCCACTTACAAGGCTTTAAAAAAGGGTTAAAGGCAAACAACTTTGTTGAACAGGGCGACACCATCGCCTATGTTGGTCAGACAGGCTGGGCAACTGGGCCACATCTGCACTTTGAGTTTCGGATCAACGGAATTCACAAAGATCCCATAACCGTAAGTATCCCGCATGACGCTCCTATGAGTAAGAACGTTCTAAAACGTTATTTACCCTATGCTAGAACGACGATGACAGAGCTTAGCTCGCATTATTCTAAAAACTTTTCACAACAATACACTGCCGTTTTAAAACGACAACGCAGCCGCTCATAACTTAGTACAAAGGTCTCACTTAATATCATTCATACATACGCGCAAAAAAACAAAAAAAAGCAGCTAAAATAGCTGCTTTTTTTAAAACTTCGATTAACAATCTGATAAATTATAGAGCGCTTTCTATAAAGTCAACAAGCTGAGATTTTGTAACTGCGCCCACTTTAGTTGCAGCCAATTCTCCACCTTTAATAACAATAAGGGTTGGGATACCACGAACATTGTACTTAGGAGCCGTTTCAGTATTTTCGTCAACATTAAGTTTAACGACTTTAACTTTTCCTTCTAGATCGTCTGCAACATCAGACAAAATAGGTGCAATCATTTTACATGGACCACACCATGGTGCCCAAAAATCAACAACAACAGGAAGATCAGATTCAAGAACTTCACTTTGAAACTGAGCATCAGTAATGTTAAGAATATTTTCGCTCATTAGAGTTTCCTTAAACAGTTAATACTTTTAGATAATGGGCATAGTGTAGCATTAATCCTAATAATGAAAAATCATTTACGACTAACAACTTAATAGATGCATACTATTTGTCCAATACCACTGCACCTCAATATCTAAAATAAAAATTATAGAAGCTTTAGCTCGCACCAAGCTCTGCGATTGCTGTGGGCAACTCTCGCAGTGAATACACTTCAGAATCAGGTTTTATTTCCCATTCCGACTTCCAATTTCTCGCGCCATGACGATTAAACCAAATCGTGCGGCAACCCGCTTGAGCGGCACCCTGAATATCATCAATCGGGTGATCCCCGATATGAATGATGTCTTTTGGATCTACATTAGCTTGTACAGCCGCCGCCTCAAAAATTTCTCGATTTGGTTTAGCTCTACCTACCTCATCGGCTCTCAAGGCAAACTCAAAGTACTCACTCAATCCAACAGATGGGTGATACACATCAGCATTACCATTTGTAATAACCCCCATACGGTAGTGCTCCGCTAAGACAGCAATTGTACTCTTTGCCTCAGGGTACAGATCCACCTTCTGTCGCCACGCATAGAAATACTCAAAAGCCGATTGTGAAATATGGCGCGCCTCTTCCGAGGGTAAACCATATTCGCGAAAAGCTTTAACGTAAATACGCTTTCGTATTTCGCTCACATCGTGGGCAATATTGGGTGAACTGGCAATCACCTCTGATTTTATTTTTTCATACGCGCTGGCATCAAACGTTTCTTGAAAGCCCGGAAAACGCTCATCAAACCAAGCCTCCATAGCGTGGTTTGCTCTAACAATAACAGGATCGACATCCCACAAAGTGTTATCCAAATCAAAGGTGATTAACGTCATTACAAGAGCCTCATTAAGATTGCGCTAAGCAAATCAGACAAATAATCCAAAAACAACGCACCTTTTTCTTTATCAAAGTCGTTGAGCCTTCTGGAACCGAGCGCCAAAACTCCGTGATAGTGAATCTGGCCATTTTCTCTTGATATTAGTGGCAACACTGCCGACGACATAACTTCATCACTGTTCGCAGGAAACAGAAAATTCGACTCTTTTACTGACAGCACACCGCAGTAACATCCGCCTTTGGACAGCATCTCTTTTAGCAGCTCACCAGCATCTTCCCAAGTTGACGTCCTAACGGAAGAGTTGATGTTCGTGTCAGAAAAAAGAATTAGCGAGCGAAGAGGTATATCAAACTCTTCTCGAATTACATCGTCAATCATAGCAGCAAAGTCGTCGAGCGTTTCACAGCCAAGACCGTTAACAACAACGCGACGACTTTTCTTCATCGTGGCTTCGTTCTCACGAGCCACATTTACAAGAATATCAAACTGACTACGATGGTCTTCCGATGTCTTACGTAAAAGCTGAACTTGACGCTCTAACAACGAGATGGCACCACCATGAACAGGGTGAGGAACCGTAAGAGCCTCCAACAAACTTGCATTACGGACAAAAAAGTCCGGCGTGCTCTTTAGGTAATCTACGACGTCCTCATCTTTCATTCGATACTGCACCTATGATTAACGATAAATTTAATAGTAAACGTAATTTTAAGGCTTAAAGGTAAATTTGACCTTCAAATACCTTAGTCGCAGGCCCTGTCATTAATATAGGAGAGCCCTCTCCGTGCCACTCAATTCGTAAATCACCACCCAGTAAATGAGCAGTTACTTTTGAGTTGAGCCAACCTTGCCTAATGCCTGCGACGATCGCAGCGCATGTTCCGGTGCCACACGCTTGAGTTTCACCTACGTCTCGTTCGTAAACACGCAAATTAACTTCATCACGGTTCAAAACTTCCATAAAACCCACATTAACATTTGCAGGGAACGAAGAGTGAGATTCAACAAGTGGCCCGACACCAGACACCAGTTCGTCGGTCAACCGGTCAACCCGTATCACGGCATGTGGGTTTCCTACAGATACAGGTGTCAACTCAACAGGGCCATAGCCATCCAGCTCAAGCGAATACAAAGCCGTATCATTTTCAGTAGCGTCAAACGGCAAATCAACTGGATTAAATGAAGGCTCCCCCATATCTACGGTTACTTCGCCATCATCCTGAACAATAAGCTGAATTTGCCCACGCTTCGTTTCGACATTTATAACGGATTTATTAGTAAGGTCTTTTTCAATCACAAACTTGGCAAAACAACGAGCGCCATTGCCACAATGCTCAACTTCAGAACCATTTGAGTTATATATGCGGTAACGAAAATCCATCTCAGGACTGATCGGCGGCTCAACAATTAACAGTTGATCAAAACCGATTCCACGATTTCGATCACCTAAGAATTCAATCTGCTCTTTGTTGAAATACACTTTTCGAGAGACTGCGTCGACCACAACGAAATCATTCCCGAGACCGTGCATTTTAGAGAATTTTAATAACACGTTATTCCCCTCAACTCTACTCTGGCAATAGCTGTTCGCCAGCCAATTGATGATCGATGTCTTCGCGTTTTCTGATTAGATATGCAATTTCACCATCAACCATAACTTCTGCAGCGCGATTACGACTGTTATAATTTGAAGCCATTGTAAAACCGTAAGCACCTGCTGACCGCACTGCTAGCAAAGCACCTGCTTCAATGTCCAGCTCTCTATCCTTCCCTAAGAAATCGCCCGTTTCACACACAGGCCCAACGAGATCGTAAATTCGTTTGCCTTCTGACGTTGCCGCAAGATTCACAGGAACAATGTTCATCCAAGCACTGTACAAAGACGGTCGAATCAAATCATTCATCGCGCCATCAATGATGGCAAAGTTCTTGTGTTCTGTGCATTTAAGAAACTCGACTTTCGTCAGCAATATTCCGGCATTTGCAGCAATAGAACGCCCCGGTTCAAAGGCCAGAGATATATCACGTCCTTTGATTTTATCCAGTATAAGTTGCGCATAGTCAGCGGGTTCTGGTGGCACTTCATCACGGTAACGAACGCCTAAACCGCCGCCTAAATCCATATGCTTGATCTTGATTCCACTTTCAGCCAGTTCATCAATTAATGTAATAAGTCGATCGAACGTATCCAAAAACGGCTGTAGCTCTGTCAACTGAGATCCGATATGGCAATCTACACCCATTACATTTAGATGCTCCATTGCGTTTGCAAGCTGATAAATTCTAGGAGCGTCTTTAATATCAATACCGAATTTATTTTCTTTCAAACCAGTCGAGATATAGGGATGCGTTTTGGCATCTACATCCGGGTTAACTCGTAATGAAACAGGAGCTTTGAGACCCATTTCACCCGCCACTTTATTCAAACGGTATAACTCGGATTCTGACTCAACATTAAAACAGTGAATGCCTACTTCCAAAGCGCGACGCATTTCATGCTCTTGTTTACCAAGCCCTGAAAACATCACTTTAGATGTATCTCCACCAGCACGAATAACACGTTCTAGTTCGCCAATCGATACAATATCAAATCCTGAACCGAGTTTTGCCAACACGTTCAATATTGCAATATTGGAACAAGCCTTCACCGCGTAACACACAAGCGTCGGATGAGAAGAAAACGCATTAGCGTAGGCATTATAATGTCGTTCAAACGTAGCACGTGAATAAACGTATGTCGGCGTACCAAACTGCTCAGCAACAGATTCTAAGGAGACATTTTCAGCAAACAAAGCTTGGTCAGTGTAATTAAAAAAATCCAATGGGGTGTCCTCAATTTTGTGCGTTTTGCGATGAACTCGTATCTTGATTTTGCTCAGAGTTTTTTTCAGCAGGCAAATACAAAGCCCCCTTGTTTCCACAAGCACTCAACATCGTTATAAAAACGAAAGCAAACAACCATCTATACATCATCTTTGCACTCAGTTAACTTTATCCTGAACAGTATACTTGTAGCCTTTGTGTTTCCCAACCCTGTAAAACCATTTAAACCATATTCTTACAATGGTATGGTTTGGGATATTCTCCCTTTTCATGTAGTGTGTTCAGATTGAGAAGCATTTTCTAAAGAAGCATGGAGCATTAGCGTTAAATACAGTGATATTAAGCAGATGGCGTTAGAACCAATACCACATAAGGACTTCACTGCGAGTAGCAATACGCAGTTTCTGACACAGAACAACAAACCAAAATACCTAACTAAGTACTTCAAAGCTGCACTTGTTATTATTTTGGCGATCTGCGTGCATGTCATCGCTCTTTCATCGATAAAAAATTTAGATTGGAGCCATTCAAACCCGGAGCATTCGGATTTGATTGAAGTCTCCATCATTCGCTCAGACCCTCGCTTAAATCCAAGTGGAAACAAAGACATTGAAGCGAGCGCAAAAAGCATCGCCGCAGAGGTAAAACAAACAACTCGCTCGCCTTTAATTGAACCTCAAAGTCGCACATTGACTGATCAAGCCTCTCAATCCTTAAAAAAAGAAGTCCAACCCAAAACATTAACTTCATCGTCTGACGAAAACGCAATCACACAGCTATCAGAATCTGAAAATAAGACAGAAAAAGAAACGACGAGAATCCACAAAAGCAACGTCCCCCCTCTTTCAAAGCATGGGACCTTACTCGATATCGATGAAAAACACATTTCCCTAGCAGAAGATCAGACAGAAGGTCTGGACATTTTTTCACCGAATCTGCGCGCTGCAATAAGCCAAGCTGAAAAAGATCAAAGTGAGTATTTAAAAGGACAACATTCCGGCACAGAGTATGTAATTACGGAGGATGGTGATGGAACACGGTATGTCGACATTCACGGTGTATGCTGGAAAATCCCAGAGCTAGGAAGCGACGAAGAGTGGGTTATTGCGCTAGAGGGATGCAATAAACAAAAAAAGGCCTTTCATTTTGAATTAAACATTACCACAGACATTTTGTCGCCTGAGTCACCTTTAAATGGACTGTTCTCTCAGGAATAACGATCTCTAAATCACGATAAAACTGCATAAAAAAGCCGCAGACTTTCATTTAACATGAGTCTGCGGCTTTATATTTAGATCATTACTGTAATTGGCAAATTAAGGCTTAACGCAAGGCTAGCTCTTTTTCTGCGCGCTCAATAGCAAGTTTCACCTGAGCTGGCGCAGTACCACCAATATGATCGCGCGCGGCAACAGACCCTTCAAGCGTCAAAACATCGAACACGTCGCCTTCAATAATATCACCAAAGCCTTTCAACTCTTCAAGTGACATTTCAGACAAGTCTTTGTTTTGCTCTACGCCGTAACCCACGGCCTTACCGACTATTTCATGCGCGTCACGGAATGCAACACCTTTTCGAACAAGGTAATCAGCCAAATCCGTCGCTGTACTAAAGCCGCGGCGAGCAGCTTCATACATATATTCTTTACGAGCTTCAATTGCAGGAATCATATCTGCGAACGCACGCAACGAACCTTTCATAGTATCAACCGTATCAAACAGCGGCTCTTTATCTTCCTGATTATCTTTGTTGTACGCCAAGCACTGAGATTTCATAAGCGTAAGCAAGCTCATAAGGTGACCGTAAACTCGACCCGTTTTACCACGTACTAACTCAGGAACATCTGGGTTTTTCTTTTGCGGCATGATAGACGAACCGGTACAGAAACGATCAGGCAAGAAAATAAAGTTAAATTGTGCGGATGCCCACATAACCATTTCTTCTGCCCAACGAGACAAATGCATCATCGTTGTTGCCGAAACAGCGGTAAACTCAATAGCGAAGTCGCGGTCACTTACCGAATCAAGCGAGTTGTAAGTCGGACGTTCGAAGCCCAATAACTCTGCTGTCATATGACGGTCAATTGGGTAGGTAGTGCCTGCAAGTGCAGCTGCGCCAAGCGGAAGAATATTAATTCGTTTGCGGCAATCTACTAGGCGCTCATAATCTCTCTGAGCCATTTCATACCATGCCATCAAGTGATGCCCAAACGTAACAGGCTGAGCTGTTTGCAGATGCGTAAAGCCCGGCATGATTGTATCGGTATTTTTCGCTGCAAGTGACAATATTCCCTGCTGAAGGCGAGTGACTTCTTCTAACAAGAAATCAATTTCGTCACGCATGTAAAGGCGAATATCTGTTGCAACTTGGTCATTACGCGAACGTCCAGTGTGAAGTTTTTTGCCTGTAATGCCAATTTTTTGAGTCAAACGCGCTTCGATATTCATATGAACATCTTCAAGCTCAACAGACCAATTAAACTCGCCGTTTTCAATCTCTTCGCGAATTTCAGTCAAGCCTTGAATAATTTGATCACGCTCTTCATCCGTCAGTACGCCTACTTTTGCAAGCATAGTGGCATGAGCAACAGACCCTTGGATGTCTTGTTTCGCCATACGTTGATCGAACTCTACCGATGCCGTGAATCGCGCTACGAAAGCATCAACAGGTTCTGAAAAGCGTCCACCCCATTGCTGGTTAGTGGCATTATTCGAGTCAGTCATTTATCCGTTTCCCAAACTTATATCAATGTTGCGCAAGATTACCTTATGAGAGTCTACATATAAAGGCTAATAGCCTGATAAAGTTGCATTTAGAGACCTTAACGATACGCCTTACAAGGGAACCTATTCGCAGTTTCCCTTGTAAGGCGTTATTATCAACAAATATTTATATCGCATATAACAGGAGAAAGTGTGAAAGATAAGATTGTGATCGCGACTCGGGAAAGTAAACTGGCACTGTGGCAAGCAAATACCGTAAAAAGCCAGCTTGAAGCCCTCTACCCAGATTTAACTGTCGAGCTTTTAGGTATGACAACCAAAGGCGATCAAATCCTCAATGTTCCGCTTTCAAAAATTGGCGGCAAAGGCCTTTTTGTCAAAGAACTAGAAAGTGCGCTATTGGATGGCCGCGCCGATATCGCCGTGCATTCAATGAAAGACGTTCCAATGGAATTTCCAGAAGGACTAGGGCTCGCGATAATATGTGAGCGAGAAGACCCATCCGATGCATTTGTGTCAAATCTTTATAACAGTTTAGATGAACTTCCCAACGGAAGTATTTTAGGTACCTCTAGCCTTCGTCGAGCTTGCCAAATCCAGCAACACCGTCCTGATCTGACAATTAAAAGCCTCCGAGGTAACGTTGGAACTCGACTAGGAAAACTAGATGGCGGTGAATACGACGCCATTATACTAGCGTCCGCAGGGCTCATACGCCTCGAATTGGAAGACAGGATCAAAAGTCGATTACCTGACACTCTATGCTTACCCGCAGGCGGACAAGGAGCAATGGGAATTGAATGCCGATTAGGAGATGACGCTGTTTTATCTTTATTGAAACCACTTCTACACCAAGACACCTATTATCGTGTAACAGCTGAACGCGCAGTCAACAAACGTTTAAATGGTGGATGTCAGGCACCAATCGCTTGTTTTGCTACATTAAATGACGGCGCTATTTGGCTGCGCGGGCTTGTGGGAAGCATCGATGGAAAAGAAATGATAACAGCTGAAATTAAAGGACATCAGGAAAATGCTGAACAGCTAGGTATCGAACTTGCTGATATTTTATTAGAGCGCGGAGCCCAACGAATTCTGAACGAAGTCTATGGTAAATAATGCGCTATGACGATCAGTAAGTCTTTACCGGGTGTTGGTATTCTCGTCACCCGCCCTGAGCCAGAGAATGCTCTAACGTGTGAATATTTGAAGTCCATCGGGGCGCGCCCAATTTCATTGCCCACACTTTATATAGAGGAGATCAAAAACGAAACGAGTATACGCTCTATACAGTCTCGACTTTTTGATTTAGATTTATACAAATACGTAATATTCGTAAGTAAAAATGCTGCTCGCTTAGGCGCTGAACGGATTGACGAGTGCTGGCCTATGTTACCTGCCAAGCTACACTGGATAGGAATAGGCAAAGGAACAACTCAAACATTAATTGATTTAGGGTTTCCGGCGCTGGCGAATCCAGGCCTCACGTCTGAGGCTCTTTTGAACTCATTTAAACCAATAAAGTTAACTGGCGACAGAATACTGATTGTTAGAGGTGAAGGAGGAAGACCAACACTTGCCGACGGCCTTGAAAAAAAAGGGGCTAAAGTAGACTTACTTGAACTTTATAAGCGCATAAAACCAAGCTATACCGCACAAGATTTTTTATTCATGGATGAACCGGATTTAATTTGGTCTACAAGTGTAGATAGCCTTTTAAACCTGACTCACGATATTATGCAGTATCAAACACATTGGTTAGATAAGCCAATTTTTGTTCCCAGCCAACGTGTCGCAGAAACGGCGCTTTCACTCGGCTGGAAAAACATTTGCAATGCAAGCGGTGCCGATGATGATCGCTTAACCGAAGCAACAATGCAGTATTTAGGACGCAAAGATGACCGATAACAAAGACGTAAACAGCGACATTCAGCCATCGAACAGCATAGATCAACAAGATAGCGCCACAGCTCATTCAGAAGCAAAACCAAGCAGCTCCACCCCTTCAGACAAAAGTTCAATGAAAATCAATCATTCATCCTCAAAATCGGGGGCTTTAGTTGTAAGCGGCTTAGCAATCGCAATCGCTGCGGCTTCATTAGGCACCTCGGGGTGGCTGTATTTCCAAAGCCTAGAATCTAAGGTAGACACCAAGATAACTCAACTTGTCAGTCAGAACAGTACTTTACACCAGCAAATTGATCAGCTTACATCACAGTTAAATAAAGTATCAGATTCGGCTCAAAAAGCGCTTTCGCTCAGCACATCAACACAGCAATCGCACACGCAAAATTCGACAAAAATAGCTGAAAACACAAAACAGCTTTCTGTAATACAAAGTAAGATTGATACATTAAACAGCGTCTCTAAAGAGGACTGGCAGCTTGCAGAAGCTCAATATTTAATTCGCCTAGCAAATCAAAGGCTATTATTAGAAAAAGACCATTCAAACGCACTGGCTCTTCTTCAAAATGCCGATGCCATTCTTGCAGATATGGAAGATCCAATATTATTCGATACGCGAAAAGCCATAGCAAAAGACATTCAGGCTCTAAAGTCAGTTGGTACATTTGATCTTGAAGGGTATTACCTACAATTAAACGCCCTTTATGACAGTGTCGCTACGTTACCTCAGTTTGAGCCTTCAAAAGAATGGCAAAACACTGAAAACGAAGAGCAAGCAGAATCCTCATCAATACCGAGCAGTGTTGACGAAATAGCAAACAGCTTTTGGTTAAGCCTAAAATCTCTCATCGTCATTAATTATGACAGAAAACCCATAAAAGCCCTCTTGCCACCCGCAGAATATCAAGAGCTTGTAACAGGAATACAACTACAAATTGAAGTCGCTCAGGTTGCTTTGGTAAAAGGTGAAAAAACAGTTTATCAGAGCGCCTTAGCCAAAATTGCAGAAGCAGTGGCAAACTACTTCGATATTGAAGCAAAAGCCACGAACGCATTTTTAACATCACTCACTGCGTTGCAACAAATAAACCCTGATCAAAAACTGCCTCTTCCCAGAGCGTCTCTAAGCGCCATAAAAGCGCTAATGACTCAATGGAACGAAGCCACTCAGCATCGCTCATTATCAACTCAAGACGAGACAGCGCCTCCCTCTTCAGCTAAACAAAACTCAGGGAAAGCCACGCAGCCCGAAACAGGTACAACACCCAACAAATCCCTCCCTGATGCACTTTCTCCAACGGGAACAGTCACGCCTTCGGAGGCAGCACCTAAGACAGATGATAAAACCGCTCCTGAAGGAGTAAGCGCATGAGAAAATTCATTGCAGCAATCGCCTTAATGCTTGTCGCTGGAGGGCTTCTTGGACTCTTAATGAAGCAAGATTCAGGCTACGTTCTGATCGCATTTCAAGGTGTCACGATTGAAACTAGCCTATGGATGATGATTGCGTTCTTGATTCTGGCTCTTGTCGTACTAAACAGCTTAAAGAGCGTATTATTTACTTTGATCCGCCCAAGCTCTTCTTTCAATAAGGTGACAGCTAAACTGGTTCAAAAACGTGCATCTAAAAATACTATTCGCGGAATGCTCGAATTAGTCGGTGGGAACTGGAAGCGCGCTGAAAAGCTTCTTACGACCAGTGCGGAAAAAGTCCCATATCCTCTTATCAACTACATTGGCGCTGCTTATGCAGCCAGTGAACAAGACGATCACAAACGCTCCAAAGAGCTATTAAGGATTGCTCATCAATCCGCTCCTGAAGCGGAATTTGCAATTGGTTTCGCACAAAGCCAGATTCAGGTTAAGCAAGGTCATTATGAGAGCGCTCTAGCCACTTTACTTCGCCTCAACAAACTCAAGCCTAAGCATCGTCAAATCCTCAAAATGCTTGTTACCGTTTATACCAAGCTAAAGGATTGGGATGCTCTGATTGCACTTAAACCTACACTGACTAAAAACGGTATTTACGATGCGAATAATATGCTGGAACTGGAGCGCAATGCATTTTTAGCGCTGTTAGAACGCATTACATTCCAAGCAAAAATAGGAAAAGACAAAACCGAACTCATCAAAGACCTTGAAAGCCTTTGGCAAAAACTGGATAACCTAGATACCGACAACGAAATTCGTCAACTGTATGCCAACACTTTAATACAGCTAGGCGATGACAAAAAAGCCGAAAGCTTTATTCGACAAAGCCTCAATAAAGAATGGTCCAATGAGCTGGTAAAACTTTACGGCATTCTGAGCTCGGAAAAAGGAGCAAACAGCAGTGCGAAGAAACCTCTAAGCCAGGCAGAAAAGTGGTTAAAGCAGCAAGGCGAAAGCGCAAACCTGCACTTAACCTGTGGTCGATTAAGCCAACAATTGAAACTATGGGGTAAGGCTAAGGATTACTATCAGAGTGCACTGTCTCTGGACAATGAAAGTGCAGCACTACAAGAATTAGCTAGACTTTTAAAGGCAATGGGTGATGATACAGCCAGCCAAAATTTGCTGCTTTCTCAAATAAAAGAACCTGACGAGACGCTAAAAGCTCTACCACTGCCTTAATCCACATTCGAAAATACAACCTTGGCAGTTTACAAAACCGACTTAACATTTAATCTGTATGAGTCGGTTTTATTGATCCGAGCCCTCTAGCCCTCTAGCCCTCTACGTTATTGTTTAAATCGAATTACTAGCTCATGCATGTCTAATGATACTTTTTGAAGTACCCTAATACTGTCACTGGATTCATTAGATTTAACCAAGCTTTGATTCGCCAAATTTGAGATGGTGACAACTTGTTGATTAATGTCTTCTGCAACACTGGCTTGCTCTTCCACAGCAGCAGCCATCTGATTCGACATATCTGAAATATTATTGACGGTATCAACAATAGTGTCTAACGCATGTACGGCTGACTCCATCTTTTCAACTCCTTCTGACGCACTTGCCATTCCAGATTCAGCAATCGCTACCGATTTTTGCGCCCCTAAACGCAACGACTCAATAATCTCATGAATCTCTTTCGTTGAGCCTTGAGTTCTCATAGCCAGTTGACGAACCTCGTCGGCGACAACAGCAAAACCGCGCCCATGTTCACCGGCACGCGCTGCCTCAATGGCCGCATTAAGCGCAAGTAAATTCGTTTGCTCCGCAATTTGATCTATCATTTGCGCTACTTGTGCGATTTTTTCAGATTGATTTGATAAATCTTGAACCGTGTTATTGATCTGCTCAACTTGACCACTTAAATCTTCTATCGAGCTTTTTGTTTGGATAATAACGGAACGGCCGTCGCCCGCGATACGGGTCGACTCTTTTGCACTCACTGCGGTATTTTGGACATGGCTCGATACATCCGCAATTGTGGTTGTCATTTGATGCATTGCAGTTGCTACGTTTTCAGTTTCACTTTGCTGTTCTGTTATATTTGATGTCGCTTCCAAGGTTTGGTTCAAACCAATCGACGATTGATCCGAAACCTTGCCTGACTCATCTTCAATTCGAGTCAAAACGGTTTCTAAGTGCGAATTTTTACTTTTAATTCCAACTTCAACGGATCCTAAAAAAGGGTCGTGATCCGTATAAGACTGAACCGCTAATGAATGACGAAATGCTCCAGACAATGACTCGTTTAATACCTGCTTATATTTGCCGAGCTTCAGTGCAAGCAAAACTGAAATTAGGATAGAGCTGACCAGCAAAGCAAACACACCAAACTCAGATCCATATGCAACGCCCCCCGCAACTGAGCATATAACTCCCAATATAGAAATAGCAACGGGGATCGACCAGTCAGGCAAACTACGATGTACTTTTCCGGCGTTAATCGATTTATACAATTTATCGGCACGATGGACGTCTTTTTTATCAGGCACACTTCGAACCGATTCATAGCCAATAACGGTTCCTTTTTCACTTATAGGGGTAACATAAGCATCAACCCAATAGAAATCGCCATTCTTGCAACGGTTTTTAACCAATCCCATCCATGGCTCACCGCGCTTTAAGTGCTGCCACATAACGTCAAAAGCGGCCGGTGGCATATCCGGGTGCCGAACAATATTGTGAGGACTGCCAATGAGCTCCTCTTTGGTGTAGCCACTGATTTTTACAAATGCGTCATTACAGTGGGTTATTCGACCCTTTTGATCAGTTGTCGATACAAGCTTCACATCCTTGGAAAATGTTTGCTCGTTATCAGTCACAGGTTTATTTATTCTCATTATTTTAGAAATTCCTAATTTATCCTTAGATGCAACTTTAAAATTGGACTGGCCAATACATAAAAGCAAGTAATTATATTAGCAATTTTTATATATAAGAAAAAACAATCCGATAGAAGAATTGAATATTACTCACAGATATGACATTACAGGTTAGGAAGGCTTGTAAATCGAAGACATTTAAAGATAAAAATAATTTATAGCTTACGATTTAATAACTTAGTGATCGCAGGTAACAAATACATTGGTAGCTGCATGGCACCCGCCAAAGGAAGGAATGCTGGTCCCAATAGGCCACTGGCAATCGTAAAAGTTAAGAGTACATTTCTATTTCCAGAGGTAATCGCCGCAGTTAAAGCGACTTCTTTTCCATATTTCCAGTACATGAGTAATGCAACCACAAAGAAAAGCGCACTTAATGCAAATGCAATCAAAAGATATTGATAGGCTAACATAGGAGTACTGTCCCATAACGTGCGGAAATACCCTATCAGACCAAAGGGAAAAGCAAACACCAATAAAATTGTGTATTTTGAGACTTTGTTTAACAGGAAACTTAAAAGCTCAGCGGCAACTAGCCTTCGCAACAAATAAGACAACATTAATGGACTTAATATAAACACAAAAAGTCTCTCGCCGTATGCTTTCATATCCAACGCAGAATCCGGAGTAGGAAATAGATAAATCGTCAGTATGATGAACACAGGCAGTAACAAGGTCGTTGCAATTGTCATCGCCATTGCTTCAATGGCATCAAAACCTAGTGCCCTGACAATCGCAGGTGTCGCAAATAAAGACCCTGTCGCAGCCACGGCGACCATCGCTAACATAAGATTTTGATCTATCGAAATACAAGCGTTCAGTACAAGCAACAGCATCATAAACCCTGCGCCATGAACAAGGCTGTAATTCCACACTCGAGGAGTCGCCAAGCAACGTAAAACATCGTTAGGCGGCATACTGAGTAAAGTAAGCAACATCAATGTAAAAAGCACATACGGCAAATATGGAAAAATAAATGCAGACACTGCCGGTAACAAAAAGCCTGCTAATGCGGCGACAAACATAAAAGGGAGAGAATGTTTAACCAATAAAGCGATCATCAAACAGATCTACTACTATCAAAATGAAAGAATTAACAAATGGGGTGCAAATAAGAATTCAAATTTGCAATTTAAGAGCGAGCGACTTTTGACGATGCCAGCTTAGCCGGAATGATGCGGTTTGTCTCTGGAAACTCTCTAAATTCCAAGGGCCACTCCTTGCGAGCATCATCAAATGCTCCTCTTAACTCTTCCAGTTCAGTTTGTGCTGTCGAGCTGGTGTCAGAATCCATCTTAAGCTGTTCAGTGGACTTAGTGTTTAGAGGAAATTGAATCAAGTTATTTTCCATAAAAAATCTCTATCGCTCTATTCGCTAGATATCTATCAACACTCTATGGATAATCACAATAAAACGCAATCATTGAAATTAGGCTGTAACATGAAATATTTGATATCTCCCGCAAAAACATTGGATTTAGAGAGCACGCTACCCACAAGCAAAGTAACAACTCCTCTTTTTTTGGACGATGCTCAAACCCTGATCACCACCATAAAGCCATATTCGCCCTCTGACATTGCAGGATTGATGAAACTAAGCGACAAATTGGCGACATTGAACGTCGAGCGCTATCACGACTGGGATATCAACCACACAGACACGAACAGCCGTCCCGCAGTTTTCACATTTATGGGCGATGTCTACACTGGCTTAGATGCATATAGCTTCACTGAAGACAATATTGAAACAGCACAAAAGAGTTTACGCATACTCAGCGGCCTGTATGGATTATTAAAACCTTTGGATAAAATGCAAGCGTATCGCCTAGAGATGGGGACACGACTAGGCAACCCAAATGGCGATAATTTATATCAATTTTGGGGAGACAAAATCGCTAATACTCTGGAACAGGAGTTAGAAGAGGGAGAACTGCTGGTAAACCTCGCCTCAAATGAATATTTCAAGGCCGTAAATACCAAGAAAATTTCTAAGCAGATCATCACCCCAAATTTTCTTGATGAAAAAAATGGTCAGTTTAAAGTCATCAGTTTTTATGCAAAGAAAGCAAGAGGCATGATGGTTCGCTATTTGCTGGACAGCAAAGCAACCACATTGGGCGAATTAAAAGCATTTGATTATCAAGGCTATCAATATGACGAAGCGCGCTCCACCGAGACCACTCCGGTATTTATCCGTCTAGAAAAAGATCAGCCTGCAAAAAAGTAAGTTGAGCGAATATAGACAGAAGGCGATTAACTCCCCTTCTGTCCTATCGTGACACGATCATTTCCACCGTAATCTATGAAGGTTTTGATCGATTCGAATCCACGTAAGGCAAAAGCATCTCGTACTTTTTCTCCTTGATCGTAACCATGTTCGAAGACTAGCCAACCTTGTCCACACAAAAACTTAGGCGCTTCGTCCAGTATACGATGAATGTCACCCATCCCTTCGTCATCAGCAATTAAAGCGGATTCTGGCTCAAAGCGAACATCACCTTCTGACAGGTGCTTATCATTAGGGTCTATATAAGGTGGGTTAGATACAATTAGATGGTATTGCTCGCTCAACGGTATATCAGAAAACCAATCACTTTGAAGAAAATGCACATCCAATTCGTTGTTAGCAGCATTGCACTTCGCAAGATTAACCGCATCTTCGACATAATCGGCTCCCGTAACAACTGCATCTTGTCGCTCTTTAGCCAGCGCAAGTGCTATTGCTCCCGTACCTGTTCCTAAATCCAATATCCGAGGCACTTGCACGACAGCCATCAAGTCGAGTGCGACTTCGACTAAGCGCTCGGTATCCGGCCGAGGGATCAAAGTTGAAGGCGCAACTTCAAGCTCTAAACTCCAAAAGTCTTGTTTTCCGAGAATATAAGCTATCGGTTCGCCGCTTATTCTTCGCTCAAGCATCGCATCAAATCGAGACAAGTT
This sequence comes from Marinomonas balearica, assembly GCF_004362145.1. Taxonomy (GTDB): domain Bacteria; phylum Pseudomonadota; class Gammaproteobacteria; order Pseudomonadales; family Marinomonadaceae; genus Marinomonas; species Marinomonas balearica. The sequence goes on along the minus strand of NZ_SNXC01000014.1, from coordinate 308,242 downwards.
CGATTCATCTACTTCTTTATCAGACCAGGTAAACAAATAGGTTCGAGTTACGGTCAGACAATGAGCCAACAAAAGCTCAGTATCCAGTTTTTCAGTATCACTAACGGAAGAGAGGCGCTGCTGCGCCTCTCTTAAACATTGATCAATCCTCATGAAAGATTAACCTTCTCCACCAAGAGTTGCCAACTGATCAGCCTGATGTTCGTTCACAAGCGGCCCAACTAGCACATCTAAATCTCCACCTACGATTTCATCCAATTTGTACAAGGTCAAATTAATGCGGTGATCAGTAACACGCCCTTGAGGGTAATTATAGGTACGGATGCGGTCAGAACGGTCGCCACTTCCGACCAATGAGCGACGTGTTTCAGATTGCTCCGCCGCAGCCTTATCTTCTTCAGCCGCTTTTAATCGAGAAGCAAGTAAAGCCATCGCTTTCGCACGGTTTTTATGTTGTGAGCGCTCATCCTGACACTCTACAACAACCCCTGTCGGTAAATGCACGATACGAATTGCAGAATCAGTTTTGTTTACGTGCTGACCACCCGCGCCCGATGCTCGGAATGTATCGACGCGTAAATCCGCCTTGTTTATATCAATATCTGAAACTTCATCCATTTCTGGCATCACTGCAACAGTACATGCGGATGTATGAATTCGGCCTTGAGACTCTGTTGCGGGAACTCGTTGAACTCGATGTGCACCGGATTCAAACTTCAATTTTGAGTAAGCGCCTTCACCGACAATCCGTGCAATAACCTCTTTGTAACCTCCGTGTTCGCCCTCATTTGCACTAACAACTTCAACCTTCCATCGTTGTGTCTCTGCATAACGAGAGTACATTCTAAAGAGGTCGCCTGAGAAAATAGAGGCTTCATCGCCACCGGTTCCTGCTCGTATTTCAAGAAAGACGTTTTTAGAATCATTCGGATCTTTGGGTAACAGCAGCTTCTGTAAGTCTAATAGCAACACGTCCTTTTGTTCGTTGCCAGATTTCAGTTCTTCTTGCCCCATATCTTTAATATCAGGATCTGAGTCTGTAAGCATAAGTTGTGCTTCTTCAATGTTTTCCAGCACCAGCTGGTACTCTTCAAAGCACTTTACAACAGGCTCTAATTCAGCGTATTCCTTTGAATAATTGCGGAATAAGTTTTGATCCATGATCACATCTGCTTCGCTCAAAAGCGCAGCCAGCTCTTCGTACCGTTCTGCCAAACTTTCTAGCTTTAACTTTATCGATTCTTTCATTCTTTGCTGTCTTTTTCTTCGTTATATTTTTTTGTCATTGCTGCCAGAATCATTTTCTTTTGCATCTAGCAAACCAAGTACCGACGAAGCAACATCCAGCCCATTATCGTCAGCTTGAGCTCCCGCTTCTCTAAGATACAGAGTGGGAGCATGAATTAGTTTATTCATTAGGCTGTGAGCAAGCTTAGTAACAACTTGCTCAGCAGTTTGACCGGACTGCAAATTCTTCAGTGCTTTTTCAAGCTCTGCTTTTTTAATTTGCTCCGAATTTGCCCGGTATTCAACAATCAAGTCGGAAACCTTACGTGATTCCAACGCTCTTCGATACGATTGAACACCAGATTCAACAATATTTTCTGCGGTTTTAGCGGCGTCTTCTCGTGCTTTTATATTTTCATCAATGACTGAATGCAGATCATCAACGGTATACAAATAGGCATCTTTTACTTCTTCAACTTCTGGTTCGATATCACGCGGCACAGCAATATCTACCAACAACATTGGGTTGTGACGACGTTTTTGTGTAGCCTTTTCGACCATGCCCTTACCAATAATGGGCAGCTGGCTCGCGGTAGATGAAATCACAATATCTGCATGAGGTAAAAAGTCGTGTAAATCCCCCAAAAGAATGGCTTCTGCATCCAATTCATTCGCTAAAGTTTCAGCTCTGGCTAAAGTACGATTGGCCACAATGATTCGCTTGATTCCAGCTTCTTTTAAATGCCGAGCAACCAACTCGATAGTCTGACCAGCCCCCACAAGCAATGCCGTGCTTTGACGAATATCCGCAAATATTCGCTGAGCAAGGCTAACAGCAGCAAAGGCTATCGATACTGGGTTTTCACCGATTGCAGTATCCGTTCTAACTTGCTTGGCAACAGAAAATGTTTTTTGGAACAGAGAGCGTAAATCACTACTTACATACTGACCTTCTTCAGAGACCGCAAAGGCAGACTTCACTTGCCCCAAAATTTGAGGTTCACCTAAAATCAAAGAATCTAAGCCTGATGCTACACGCATAATGTGGCGGATGCTTTCGTCTTCAATATAGCTGTAGCAATATTTGCGTAGATGGTCGTAGTCGATATCATGGTACAGACTTAACCATTCAACGATTTTTTCCAGCTTAGCGGCATCACTGACAGTACAATACAACTCGGTACGATTGCATGTTGAAACGATCACTGCCTCATTAGCGATTTGCTCGGAAGTAAGAGAGAACAATGCCTCCATCATTTTTTCGGGAGCAAATGCAACCTTCTCACGAATAGCAACTGGTGCTGTCTTGTGGTTTACTCCCACAGTAATTAGAGGCATTCAGGAACTCTTCTCTTCAAACGAGATCATAACCAGAAGATGTTGAATTTTTGCGGGTTTCTATACCTTATCGCAAATGGTTTCCATTTATATTAATGGACACCTCTAACACCTTTCACAAAGAGCACGTATTATACGTATAAATACACGAATTTCGCACCCCATGGAGTCAATAAATATTAATGACGCCTTTTTACTCTTTAGACAATTTTGTCACTGACATGACACAATGACGAAGCTAACATATGCGGTTATGGAACGATTTACTGGAATAACTATGATAAATGCTGACCAAAGCAGTCTTTTAAGGAAGGCATTTTCACGTCTTAGCTCACACAAATTAAAAATAGGATGGGCCTTGTCTATTCCGCTGTGGCTGGGTGCTTGTGCAATCAACCCTGAAACGACCTCTGATACAGAGCAGAACCTTAAAGATCATCAAGCAATAGAATTTACAAGCGAGAGCCACACGCATATTTCCCAAGAGAATCTAACAGAACTCCTTGAAGCGGAATTTTTACTTCAGAGAGACGGTCCTGGTGCGGCGTATGGAAAATTTGTAAAAATACTGAAGCACGAAAAAAGCGAGAAGATGGCAAAACGGGTCACAAACATCGCTATCGTCAGTCAAAACCCAGCATATATTGAAGAAAGCACGAACTTGTGGATATCAATCGCTCCTTCAGCTGAAGAGCCTTACCCTCTGCAACTTCAACTGTACTTCGCTAGCGGTCGATACAAACAAGCAGCACAACTTATTATGCATGCAATTAAACATAATGTGTCGTTGCGTTTTTTCCCCAGTTACTTGGACCAACATTCTCGCGAAGTAGACACTCTAGAAACAGTTCGACAAACATTCAACGAACTTCCCAAGGAATTACTGTCCAATATATATCTAAAACTGGGTAACAACAGGCTAGATTTCTTCGCTGGAGACTATAAAACAGTAGAAGAGACGATCATTAATAGCTTATTTGATGAAGCGCCTAAAGAAGAGTGTAAGTCCCTCTTTGTCATATTAGGATATTCGCAAAATCAGCTGGGTAAAACCAATGACGCGATCACGACACTTTTAACAGGGTTGAATGATTTCCCTAACAGCAAGCACTTATTGATCCCTGTTATTGAATTATTAGTAGCAGACAACCAGCTCAGCAACGCATCAGAGCTTTACAACAATGCAGATCTTTCAAGCTTTGATCGAACGCAACTGGGACTAACTTTTGCCGGAAAGTTAATAGAATATCAGCACTATCAAACTGCATTGACAGTATTAACCCACTTGCCCGAACAACAATACAGCTTTCGCGACCAATCCAAGCTTTTAACAGCGGAAGCATTGAATAAAACTGGCGACCCACAAGCCGCTTTTGAAATCCTCAAGACAGTGGATGGGCCACTTGCATGGAATGCAACACAACAAATAATACAACTATTGTATTTCTTAAATCGTGAGCAAGAAATTAACCCTCTTGCTATCGAACGCCTAAGTGACGAAAAATGGCAAGAAGAAACAATATCAATTGCCAACTTACACGAACACTATAAAAGACCTGATCTTTCACTGGAGTTGATCAACAGCGTTCTTAAAAATCACCCAAACGCTGATGCCGTACGATATAAAAAAGCAATATTGCTTGAATCCTTAAATCAATGGAAAGGTGCTGTAGCAGAGCTCGAAACCCTTGTATTAAATCACCCTAATAAACCTCAATACCTTAATGCGCTCGGCTATACAATCTTGGTAAATTCTGACGAACTAGAACGCGCTCAAAGCTACATAGAACAAGCCTACAACCTTGATGATACAGACCCAGCAATTATAGACAGCCTCGGGTGGGTTCTATTTTTAAGGCACGATATTGATCAAGCGACCTTCTATCTTCAAAAAGCATGGGGGATATTAAAAGATGCGGAAATTGGCGCGCATTACGGTGAAACACTTTGGCATCAAGGCCACCAATCACTCGCGAACGACGTTTGGCGAGAAGCTTACCAAGTCACCCCTCAATATCCGGTTTTAATGGAAACCATAGAAAGACTTAATCCAGAATTGATAATGGAGTTTTCAAACTAACTCATGAAAAACAGACTAGCAGTAATTGCCATCAGCGCTCTTTTGTCTGCCTGTTCCACCCCTTCTCATAAGGTGGAAAAACAATTTGCAGATGCGTCAGACATTTCAGCATGGGACACACAAGGGCGAGTCGGCATAAGAACCAAAGACGATGCGATATCTGGCAACTTTAGTTGGCATCACACCAACGAAGAGTTTCAGCTAAATATCGTAGGTCCATTTGGCCAAGGGTCGACCGAGTTAAGCAAAAGCACAGATGGCGTTGTCACGTTAAAAAACAGCGAAGAAACGGTAACAGGCACTAATGCTGAACGACTTTTATTCGAACAATTAGGCTGGCGCTTTCCTGTTGCGCAGGTAAAGTATTGGATAAGAGGTCTTCCCTACCCGTATAGTGAAGCCCGTATTGAAAACCAGCCAGATAACCTAGCAAAACCTAAAGTAATAAGACAAGACGGCTGGGAAGTAACCTACTCCAGCTACGTTGATGTAAACAACTTAGAGCTTCCTCGCAAAATACAAGTAACAAAGCCGCCTTACCGCGTGAATTTAATTATTACAAGCTGGACCATTCAGTAAGCAGATTAAACACAATGACAGACCATTCAATTAGCCTTCCTTCGCCCGCAAAACTCAATCTGTTCTTACATATTACAGGACAGCGAGAAGACGGTTACCACGAACTGCAAACGCTGTTTCAATTTATCGACATTTGTGATGAATTAAGTTTCAACACGAAGCAGGAGCGCAGTATAACTATTGAACCTGCCATCGAAGGCGTTTCTCTCGAAGAAAACTTAATTTACAAAGCAGCTCAGTCGCTTTGGCCGTTTACCAGTGAACAAATAGGCGTGCATATAGCGCTCACTAAGCGTTTACCTATGGGCGGTGGAATTGGCGGAGGCAGCTCCAACGCAGCCACCACCTTACTGGCCCTAAATCAATTATGGAATTGCAATCTGTCCATCGACCAACTTGCCGACCTTGGCCGCGACTTAGGAGCCGATGTTCCTGTATTCGTAAGAGGCCATGCAGCATTCGCGCAAGGGATAGGTGAATTACTTACACCTGTTGAGCCCAAAGCACCATTTTACCTACTGGTGAAACCCAATTGTCATGTCTCAACTGGTCAAATTTTTACCGATAAATATTTGACAAGAGACACCCCTCCCATCAGAATAGCGCACGCTTTAAAGCTGGGCGGGAAAAACGACTGTTTAGAAGTGGTAAAAAAGCACAATCCTGAGGTTGACGAAGCATTTCGTTGGCTCCAAAACTACGGTGATGTAAAACTCACTGGAACAGGTGCTTGTTTATTTATTGCCTACGACAATATAGAAGACGCTAAGCGAGTGAGTGCGTCTATACCTAAGAAGTGGCAATTCTGGATTTGCCAAGGTTGTAACGTTTCACCTACTCACTTAGCACTCAACCAGTGGATTAAAAGCAAAAGAGCCCGCGGCTCGATAGCAGATTAAGTAAACCAGATACATACTATCGGTTCATTACCTAATCATATCTCGCTATATTTCAAGCCGCTTAGCCAGTCTATTTTATCGCCAAAGTACAAAGGTTATATACAGTGTCCAAGTTGATGGTTTTTACCGGTAATGCAAACCCTGAACTCGCTCGTAGGGTGGTTCGCCGCCTTGGGCTGCCTATCGGTAACGCTACCGTTGGTAAATTCAGTGATGGAGAAATTACGGTCGAGATCAATGAAAATGTTCGTGGTAAAGACGTTTTCATTATACAGTCTACCTGCGCTCCAAGTAACGATAATTTAATGGAACTCATCGTAATGGCGGATGCATTACGTCGAGCTTCGGCAACGCGTGTTACCGCTGTAATTCCCTACTTTGGCTACGCTCGTCAAGATCGACGAGTAAGATCGGCCCGCGTGCCTATTACCGCAAAAGTCGTGGCTGATATGATCTCAGCAGTCGGCATTAACCGAGTGTTAACGGTCGATTTACATGCAGATCAAATTCAGGGGTTCTTTGATATCCCTGTTGATAACGTATACGCAACACCATTATTGCTTGATGACCTACAACGTCAAGGGCACGAAAACATTACGGTTGTTTCACCGGATGTCGGCGGTGTTGTTCGAGCGCGTGCATTTGCAAAAATGCTTGATGATGCCGACCTTGCCATTATTGATAAACGCCGACCTCGTGCAAACGAAGCTCAAATTATGCATTTGATTGGCGATGTCGAGGGAAAAACATGCGTTCTTATTGACGACATGTGTGACACTGGCGGTACGCTTTGCGCTGCTGCAAAAGCCCTGAAAGAACACGGCGCTGAAAAAGTGCTTGCATACTGTACTCACCCAGTACTTTCAGGCAAAGCCATAGAGAATATTAGCAATTCTGTGCTTGATGAGTTAGTGGTAGCAGATACCATCCCTCTGACGCCAGCAGCACAAAATTGCAAACAAATTCGCCAACTGTCGATGTCTGACATTTTGGCTGAAGCTGTTCGTCGCGTATGCAACGAAGAGTCAATCAGTGCCATGTTTGGGGCCTAAATCAAACAACAACGCTCGGAACCGGTCGCAGTTCTGGGCACTCATAAATATTTTATTAGGATAAACATTATGTCTTTCATTATTGAAGCAGCTGCACGTACAGAAGAAGGTAAAGGTGCGAGCCGCCGCCTTCGTAAACAAGGTCTAGTTCCTGCTGTAATCTACGGTGGCGAAGCTGACGCTCAATCTGTTACTTTCAAGAACAACGAACTAGTTAAAGCCGTTTCTGACGTTGCTTTTCTAACAAGCGTTATTGAAGTTTCTGTTGACGGAGCTGCTCAAAAAGTTTTGGTTAAGTCTCTACAACGTCACCCATCTACTGGCGATGTAATGCACGTTGACCTACTTCGCATTGCAGAAAACAAGACTATCACTACTCGCATCCCACTTCAGTTTGTAAATGCTGAGAAAAGTGAAGGTGTTAAATCTCAAGGTGGTCGCCTTTCTGTTGAAGCGAAACTTGCAGAAGTACGTTGTCTTCCAAAAGATCTGCCTGCTGCACTAATCATTGATGCTATCGATGGTCAGCTAGGTCAAATCTTCCATTTGTCTGACGCTCAACTACCTGAAGGCGTAGAATTGGTTGCTCTTCTTAAAGGTGGAGATCACAACCAGCCAATCGCTCGTATCGGCAAAGCTAAGCGTTAATAACCATTGTAGGCGGTATTGTGGCAGGTTTTAAATTACTGGTTGGCCTTGGAAACCCAGGCTCCGAATACGAAAACACTCGTCACAATGCTGGCGCACAATGGATAGAAGCACTGGCTCGTCAGAGTCAGTGCTCTCTTCGCTCAGAAAAAAAATTCTATGGCGAATTTGCTAAAGCTTATATAGGTGGTGAAGAATGTTACCTCCTCATTCCCACGACCTATATGAATTTAAGCGGCAAATCGGTTCAAGCCGTTTGCCAATTCTATAAGATCCCTCCCGAACAAGTACTTGTAATCCACGATGAACTTGACATCCCCCCTGGCACAGTAAAATTAAAAAAAGGCGGTGGTCACGGTGGTCACAACGGTTTAAAAGACATTATTTCTAAATTAGGAAATAATAGAGACTTTGGCCGTTTGCGCTTGGGTATTGGCCATCCAGGACATGCAAGCCAAGTCGCTGGATATGTGCTTAAAAAAGCACCTTCCGAAGAATACGATAAAATTGAAAAAACGATCGACGAGTCATTGCGCTATTGTAACGACATAGTTCGTGGCGATCTTAACAACGCAATGAATCATCTACACAGCTTCAAAGCTTAATTTAAAAGCATAAACTTACAGCAACACAGTTTCAGGAACGATTATGGGCTTTAACTGCGGTATCGTCGGCTTACCAAATGTCGGCAAATCAACTCTTTTTAACGCTCTCACCAAAGCAGGCATCGGTGCAGAGAACTTCCCTTTTTGCACCATTGAACCGAACGCTGGTGTTGTTGCAATGCCAGACCCAAGGCTAGATGCATTAGCAGACATCGTTAAACCAGAGCGAGTGCTCGCAACAACAATGGAATTTGTTGATATTGCTGGCTTGGTTGAAGGTGCCTCAAAAGGCGAAGGTTTAGGTAATAAATTTCTCGCTAATATTCGCGAAACCGACGCAATTGCACACGTTGTGCGATGCTTTGAAGACGATAACGTGATTCATGTTTCCAATCATGTAAACCCAAAAGCAGACATCGAGGTAATCAACCTTGAGTTGATTTTTGCCGATCTAGAATCGATTGACAAACAAATTCAAAGAACAGCCAAAACAGCCAAAAGCGGAAACAAAGACGCTATTGCACAAAAGGCATTCTTAGAATCGATTAAGCTGCACCTTGAAGACGGCAAGCCAGTTCGCACAATGGCATTGACAGACGATCAAGCTAAAGAAGTAAAACAACTGCATCTACTGACTACAAAACCGACCATGTACATTGCAAACGTCTCAGAAGACGGTTTTGAAGACAATCCGCACTTGGATGTCGTTAAAGAAATTGCAGCTTCAGAAGGCGCTATGGTTGTTCCTATCTGCAATCAACTTGAAGCAGAGATCTCTGAGCTCGATACTGAAGAGATGCAGGACTTCTTGGATGAGATGGGAATGACAGAACCCGGCCTTGACCGTGTAATCCGTGCTGGCTACGAACTGCTAGGCCTGCAAACGTATTTTACGGCAGGCGTTAAAGAAGTACGCGCATGGACAGTCAAACAAGGCGCAACAGCTCCACAATCAGCTGGAGTGATTCACACCGACTTTGAAAAAGGCTTCATTCGCGCAGAAGTAGTTGGATATGACGATTTCATCCAATACAAAGGTGAAAATGGCGCCAAAGACGCAGGCAAATGGCGTCTAGAAGGTAAAGATTACATAGTAAAAGACGGCGATGTAATGCATTTCCGCTTCAACGTTTAACCTAACAGTTAATCGTTCTATTTATGCACTAAGCCCTATTGAGGTGAAGCGATACTCTCAATAGGGCTTTTTTAAACACTTTTCGATCACTAATTAATCATTTTTAAAATAATTAATATTAATTGAAAAATAGTTTGGAAAAAGACTTGACCCTACAACGGGTTATATGAATAATATCGCGCCACAGAGACGCAGTAAGCAATTACGAAAAACGTTTCTGTATGTCTGTTGGGGTGTAGCCAAGCGGTAAGGCAACGGGTTTTGATCCCGTCATGCGTAGGTTCGAATCCTGCCACCCCAGCCACAGACAAAGGCTATGTAGCTCAGTTGGTTAGAGCACATCACTCATAATGATGGGGTCACTAGTTCGAATCTAGTCATAGCCACCAACTTTTTGATAAGTTGGGGTGTAGCCAAGCGGTAAGGCAACGGGTTTTGATCCCGTCATGCGTAGGTTCGAATCCTGCCACCCCAGCCATCAATATCTTATTTAGGCTATGTAGCTCAGTTGGTTAGAGCACATCACTCATAATGATGGGGTCACTAGTTCGAATCTAGTCATAGCCACCACTTAAATATAAGATCACACTATTGGGGTGTAGCCAAGCGGTAAGGCAACGGGTTTTGATCCCGTCATGCGTAGGTTCGAATCCTGCCACCCCAGCCATCTATTTCTACCATCATATTTCAACTTGTCTCTAGAAGTTCACAATGAAACTTCTATAATAGCCATAGGCAAACAAACACAATGATGGAAACAATACTATGAGACGAGCTCTAATCGCATCATCACTTCTTCTTGCTGGCACCGCTGCTCAAGCAGATGTCATCGGACTAACAGCGGAAGCTGGCTACTTCATGCCAGATGCTACGTTTGACGGAAGCATCAGCGGCTCTTCTGCAAACAAAGATCTATCCGGAGAAGACACTGGCTACTTTGGTATCGCATTCGAACACCCTATTCCACTTATTCCAAATGTACGACTTCAAGGCAGCAGTCTAGAAACGAAATCTTCAGGCACTCAAATCAAAGTGGATGCAACAGACTACACTTTGTATTATGAATTTCTAGACGGCCTTCTATGGTTAGACCTAGATGCAGGCATCTCTTTCCGCAACATGGATGTAAACGCTTCTACAGGCTCTTCTACGGCTGAAGAGAGCATAGTACTGCCTTCGGGATACGTTTCTGCTTATGTTGCCATCCCTGGCCTTCCTGTAAAGTTTGGCGGTGAGCTTAAAACACTTTCAATCGGCGATTCGAGCATTACGGACATGACTTACAAGGTGAAATATGAATCACCGTTCTTTGTTGGTATCGAAGCAGGCTATCGTCAAGCACACTTCACCATTGACGAAGGCAGCATTGACGTTAAAACAGAGTTTGACGGTGCATTTATCGGTGCATTTGTAGATTTCTAAAAATCGTTATTACTTAGATTAAAATAAAAACGGGGTGTAGATTTTGTTCAAATATCTGCAACCCGTTCTATCCTCTAACCACTCACCTAAACAAAACACCGTCTCTACTTAACACCTCAAATCACTTTTATGTGCGTAAAATTAAGGCAAAAAAACGACCTTACACACCGAAATGCATAAGGCCTACTATTGTTAAAGCTGTATACCGATCGTCTTATTCCGCACTATTCAACTTTATTAAACGACATGTCACCGCCTTTTGTACCCACCTGAATACAATCCCCGCTCACAAATGCTCCGGACAACAATTTATTTGCAAGAGGATTTTCTATCCACTGCTGGATTGCTCTTTTCAAAGGTCGAGCACCATAGATTGGGTCGTATCCGACTTCTGCTAATTGAGACATTGCCTCATCAGTTAAACTCAATGTCATCCCCATTTCCGTTAGACGATCATTTAAATGAGAAAGCTGGATCTTAGCAATGCCTGCAATTTGGGCCTTTCTAAGTGGGTGGAAGACCACGGTTTCATCAATTCGGTTAATAAACTCTGGTCTAAAGTGCATTCCGACAACATCTAGAACTTTTGACTTTATTTCTTCGTATTGATCATCAGATTGATACTCTTGAATTAAATCAGAGCCTAAATTTGACGTCATTACAATCACCGTGTTTCTAAAATCAACCGTGCGACCTTGACCATCCGTTAGACGACCATCATCCAAGACTTGCAAAAGAATATTAAATACATCGGGGTGCGCTTTTTCAATTTCATCCAGCAACAACACTGAATAAGGCCTTCTTCTAACAGCTTCCGTTAGATAACCACCTTCTTCATATCCAACATAACCTGGAGGAGCACCTATAAGACGAGCAACAGAATGTTTCTCCATAAACTCAGACATGTCCACACGCACCATTGCATGTTCAGTATCAAATAGAAATTTCGCAAGAGACTTACAAAGCTCCGTTTTACCAACCCCAGTTGGCCCCAAGAACAAAAATGATCCATTCGGACGATTTGGGTCAGCCAGGCCTGAACGAGAGCGCCTCACAGCATTTGAAACTGCATTTACTGCTTCCTCTTGACCAATAACGGATTCATGCAACGCCTCTTCCATTCGCAGCAGTTTTTCTCGCTCACCTTCTAACATTTTATCGACCGGAATTCCCGTCCAGCGAGATACAACAGTTGCTATCTCTTCTTCAGTCACTCGGCTTTTTAGCAACTGAGCCTCTTGCTCACTTTCTTCTGCCAAGGTTGCTTTGTCTATTTCCGCTTCGAGCATGGGAATAACCCCATACTGAAGTTCAGACATTTTAGCCAAATTTCCCTGACGACGAGCTTCCTCCATTTCTTGGCGGACCTGCTCTAGCTCTTCTTTTAGTTTCTGCGCACCTTGAACTTGAGCCTTCTCTGCATTCCAGATTTCTTCCAGATCTGAATATTCCTTTTGCAGACGCTCTATTTCACTTTCCAGCTCTTTTAAGCGTTGCTTGGACGCTCTATCTGTTTCTTTTTTCAGAGCTTCTTTTTCAATTTTTAATTGAATAAGACGCCGCTCTAAGCGATCCATATTCTCAGGCTTCGAATCCATCTCCATACGTATGCGACTTGCCGCTTCATCAATTAAGTCAATCGCTTTATCTGGCAACTGACGATCCGTAATATAGCGATGAGATAGTTTAGCGGCTGAAATTATGGCTGCGTCAGTAATGTCCACACCATGATGAACTTCGTAACGCTCCTTAAGACCTCGCAATATCGCAATTGAATCAAGAACCGTTGGTTCCTCCACCAATACCTTTTGAAAGCGACGCTCAAGTGCAGCGTCTTTTTCAATGAATTGACGATATTCATCAAGCGTCGTCGCGCCAACACAATGCAACTCACCTCGAGCCAGAGCAGGTTTAAGCATGTTTCCTGCATCCATTGAGCCTTCGCTTTTGCCCGCCCCCACCATGGTGTGAATTTCATCGATAAACAAGATTATTTGACCTTCTTGTTTAGCCAATTCATTCAATACCGCTTTAAGACGCTCTTCAAATTCACCTCGATACTTTGCACCTGCAATCAGAGCCCCCATATCCAATGACAAAACCCGCTTGTTCTTCAAACCTTCCGGAACTTCGCCATTTATGATCCGCTGAGCCAGCCCCTCTACAATAGCCGTCTTACCTACTCCGGGCTCACCAATTAATACTGGATTATTTTTGCGCCGTCTTTGCAACACCTGAATGGTGCGGCGAATTTCATCGTCACGACCGATGACCGGATCCAAGCGGCCTTCAGACGCTCGCTCCGTTAAATCAACCGTAAATTTATCCAGCGCTTGACGACTTTCTTCGGCATTTGGGTCATTAACGGAATCCCCACCACGGACTTGATCTATCGTAGCGGCAATGTCCTCTTTGGTAACGCCTGTCGCCTTAAGCGCCTTAGCCAAGTCATCTTTACCACTAAACATTGCCAGCAAGATCAACTCTGACGAAATAAACTGGTCTTTTCGTTTTTGCGCTTCTTTATCGGCAAGATTCAGTAGCCGCCCAAGCTCGGGTGACATTTGAACATTGCCATCGTGATCATTAACAACAGGCTGACGAGACAAGATACCATCAAGCGTCTCTCGAAACTTATTCACCTGCACACCAGACTGCTGCAAAATGGGTCTGGTACTTCCGCCCTGCTGATCCAGCATTGCAACCAGTAAATGGACGGATTCAATATAACCGTGATCTTGACCGAGCGCGACGGACTGCGCATCTGATAATGCAAGTTGCAACTTGCTAGTAAGTCGATCAATTCGCATGCGTGACCTCCAAGCTAAATAGCTAATATTCTGTAGTAAGCTGTGTGTTTAATTACTTAATAGGTGTGACAAAATGTTTTTCAATATCGGAGTGTCATTTTTTTGACAGGCTTATTTTCTCCACACAGTATATTCAACACCTACGAATTTATGGAAAATTTAAGATAAGTCTGAGGAAGGCTCGAACCAAACCAGCGTAGCCATTCGACCCGTTACCCCATCACGCCTATAGGAATAAAACTGATCTTCTTCTGTGAAGGTGCAATGATCTCCTCCATATATTTCAAAAACACCGCAAGCTTGAAGCCTTTGCCTAGCTAACTCATATAAATTTCCCAGCCATTTACCGGTATTTTTGGAGGCCTTAAATGCACCTTCAGCCGAAGTCATTTTTTCGATAAATGCTGCTCTAACCTCTTCGCCCACTTCAAAAGCTTCTGGACCAATTGCAGGCCCAAGCCAAGCGATGACAGGATCGTCTTTTTTAAACTGTGAAACCGTTTCTTCTAATACCCCGTTACATAATCCACGCCACCCAGCATGAGCAACAGCGACCTGTGTTCCCGAGCGATTAGTAAAAACAACGGGCAAACAATCCGCCGTCAAAACAGCACATATTTGATTTGGTGAAGAAGTAAAGGCCGCATCGGACTCACTGTAAACTTTCGCTGGCAAATAAGCGACTTGAGTGCTGTGTGTTTGGTTTAACCAAATAAGAGTATCCGGCATCTGCAACTGTGATAACAGCTCACTACGATTTTGATTAACCAAACCAAGATCATCACCTACATGAGCACCTAAATTCAGACCTTTATAGGGTGGACAACTGACGCCGCCCCGCCTAGTCGTTGTAAACGCACGAACATTTTTAGGCCCCGACCAATTGACTTCGACTACTTCAATTTGAGTATTCATATCATCAACTCTTATTAATTTAATTACGCTTTTGAGGTTGTTAGATACAAATAAGGGCCGCTTTCGCCGCCCTTATTAAAAGATTCTATTGTTTAGAAATACTCTGAATCTTTACTGCCGGATGCCAACATATCGCGATCCAATGCCTCAAGAAGTTCGGCCATATCATCTGGCAAATCAACCTCCCACTGCATCCAGTCACCGGTAAATGGATGATTCAATTCAAGGCGTTTTGCATGTAAAGACTGACGGCGAAAATTACGCAGCACCGTTTGTAGCTCTTCGCCACACGCTTTAGGCATTTTCAATCGCCCTGAATATTGAGGATCCCCTAAAAGAGGGTACTGAACATGCGCCATATGCACACGAATCTGGTGTGTTCTGCCCGTTTCTAATTTCAATCTAATGTGCGTATGGTTCTTAAAGCGTTTCAATAACCGATAGTGAGTAACCGCTTCTTTACCATGGATGGGCTCAACCGCCATTTTTTGACGATTAGTCGGGTGACGCCCTATAGGCTCATCAACCATACCGCCACCCGTCATTACACCAATAGTAATGGCCTCATATTCGCGCCCCATACTGCGTTCCTGCAGCTGAGCAACTAAATCAGTTTGCGCTTGCAATGTTTTGGCAACAACCATCAAGCCTGTCGTTTCTTTATCTAACCGGTGCACAATACCAGCACGAGGAACATGAGCTGTTTCAGGAGCATGATGAAGAATTGCATTCAATAATGTGCCATCACGGTGACCAACAGCAGGGTGCACTACCAAACCGGCAGGCTTGTTCACCACTAAGATATGTTCGTCTTCATATACAATATCAAGAGCCATCTCCTGAGCTTCGTGATCTTCCTGTTCTTCTAATGCGACATCCAACGAAATCGTTTCACCACCAAACAACTTCTCTTTCGCTTTACATTTTTTTCCGTCTACCAGCAGTGTTCCCTCTTTTATCCATGCTTGGATTCTGGACCGGGAAAAATCTTGGAACAATTCCGTCGCAATCTGGTCAAAGCGTTGACCGGAAGATTCAAACGTCACTTGGGCTTCTTTTACTATGCGCTCTGCCATACAATATTACTTTCATTCAATGTTTCGATTGTCGTGATACGAAAATCGTGGATTCTAAACAACTTGCCCTACGAGATATCTCGTAAGATGGCAGAGTTATTAACTAAGGTAGTGATTATACATGGGATTTCTTCGTACGTTGCCACGAATGTTGGTAATCGTCACTTTTTACTCAGTTTTAAGTGCTTGTTCTAATCAAACAGTGAGAGAACCAGATTTACCTGAGCGAGAATATTATGACAAAGCGCAAGAAGCGCTCGATAGTGGCCTCCCTGCAACAGCAGTAAAGCACCTTAAAGATCTGACTTCTCGCTACCCGTTCGGAGATTACAGTACCCGAGCGGAGTTGGACTTGATTTACGCTCAATATGAAAGTGGCGACTATATCGCCTCTCACGCCACAGCGAAGCGCTTTATTCATAATCACCTAGATTCGGATGCACTTGATTACGCCTACTACATGCGAGGGCTATCAACCTACAAAGGTGCAGAAACATTTTTCGGCCGCTATTTAGACTTAAACCCAGCTGAGCGAGATGCCCATGAGTTTGAAAAAGCATTTGGCGAATTTGCTGAGCTGTTAGCTCGTTTTCCAGCCAGCCCTTATGCAGTAGACGCAAAAGCGAGAATGATTTACCTGCGCAATACGGTCGCAGATCACGAGCTCCAAGTTGCGCATTATTACTTCAAACGTCACGCATCGATTTCGGCGCTGCGTCGTGCTCAAGAGGTTATTCAATATTACCCTAGCTCAATGTCCGTCGAAGAAGCCATTGCCGTTACCATTCAAGCCTATTTAAATATGGAACAATATGAGTTAGGACAGACAAATTTAGCGGTATTGAAGAAAAATTATCCAGATTCTCAATATGTCGATAGCGATGGGAAGTTCATCCCCTTTGAACTACCCAAAGACGCAGATCCAGATTTCTTGTACTGGGTAAGCCTTGGAATCATCGATTGATCGAACATTACATGTCAGGTAATTTACCTTTCAAGTAAAAAGTAAGGCAATAACTACGCCTGTGCAGGAAAAACAACCACCTCTTGCTCAGGCGTCCATTTTTCAAATTTCGTCATCGTCTGCTCGAACTCTCGACACTCTAAGAATCCATTCAGCCAGCGCCTCACATTTACATAGTCACTGTCCTGAAACCATTTCAGATTAACGCCTACAAACTGCCTCACAAAAGGAAAAACACAAATATCGGCAATCGTTGGCGCATCGCTCGACAATATAAAAGCTTGGTGACAAAGACGCATTTCAAGTCGCTTAATGAAAGCTTCCGCTTTCTTACGATAGAACTCTTCCGATTCGTCATAACGGTCAGCATATTTGTAGCGGTCTAACCAATACTTAAACCAACCATCGTTATAGCGCACCCACGTCTTTATTTTCGTGCGTTTGAGTGGCGACGTCGGCCAGAGCAACTCCAAATCACTTCTATTTGTTTGCCGAAGAGCATACTGAATAATATCCATACTTTCTTCTAGGCGTTCTCCATCGTGACACATCATTTGTGGCACTGTTGTACGGCCGCCCAGCTCAAGCAACGCTTGCGGTTTATCTTTTAGAACCACTTCCCTTAATTGAACCGAAACATCTAACATCAATAGGGTATATCGCGCTCGTATTGCATAGGGGCAGCGGCGGAAGGAATACAAAATAGGTAAGGTCATAAGAAAATTTCAATATATTAGACATAAAAAAACCACGCTAGGCGTGGTTTTTTCACAATAGAGAACTATTAAACGATTGTCACGTTTTCTGCTTGTGGACCTTTCTGACCTTGAGTCACTTCGAAAGTCACTTTCTGACCTTCTTGCAGAGAACGTCGACCGGTACCGTTAATTGCTCGGAAATGAACAAAAACGTCTGGACCGCCTTCGCGCTCGATGAAACCAAATCCTTTCTCATCGTTAAACCATTTAACGATACCGGAAACTAACTGACCTGACATACCAACCTCTTATATCTTTTAACTACTCATATTAAGCAGCGTTTTATTCTGAGCGAACCAAGCATATATCCTAGTTCGCTTATCCTTTTTTTTGATTATTGCAAATTGAAAATGATCCAATTTTGAACAGCAACGACTCGATAATATGCCCTTAAAAATAAAATTAAAAGCATATATCAAGCTAGTTTGTAAAAAAACGTAACTGAATAATATGTTAATATTGTCAAAATTGAGGACACAATGACATATAAGATATTCCTCAAAGGAAATTAACTTACTTAAATAAACGATTAAAGACACTCTAATTATTATGAAATTTTGGCTGCTTACCCACTCTGAAGAGTTTAAAAAAGAAAACAGCACAGGAAATCTGTCTGCTTTAATTCTTGATCATTGTTGCGAGCAAATTTTATGGGAGCGAAAGTCACCGTCTTCAAAAATCACTGACTTATTAGTGGAGACAACCTTATTAATTTATCCTAACCAATCCGTAATTTGCGACGAAGAAAAAACAGTTTTACTGGCTGAGTACACTGATATTGTGATTTTAGATGGGACATGGCAGCAAGCAAAAAAAATGTATAACCATTCTCCATACCTACAGAACTTCAGGCACCATGCGATTGAAGGAGAGAAAAGCCAATTTAAACGCCGGCGCAACCAGCTTGATGGAGGATTATGTACAGCAGAAGTTATCGTGCATCTACTAAAACAAAATTTAGACTTAAATAACGCCCAAAGGCTGGAATCAGAATTTGAGCGCTTCAACAATCTTATCAAGTGAGCTAACTCACGATTAAAGAAATTTCTCCTAAACCGTCCACACTAGCGGTCATTTGATCACCAATACTGACGGATCCCACGTTTTCTGGCGTGCCCGTCATAATCAAATCACCTGGTTTTAAAGCGAAGCTCTCTGATAACTTAACGATCACTTCAACAATCGACCAAGTAAGGTGGTTCAGCGAACTTAACTGTTTAAGTTCCCCATTCACTTTTAAACTTATTCGCTCATTTTCTTTGAGCAAAAAATTGTCTTTTAATTGAATCGGAGAGATTGGCGCACTGAAATCAAATGATTTTCCTTCTTCCCAAGGACGCCCTTTCTTCTTAGCATTTGTTTGTAAATCTCGACGAGTCATATCAAGCCCCACCGCATACCCTAATATCGACTGCGCAGCTTGTTCAAAAGTTAAATTCACACCTCCAGATTTAAGTGCAACTACTAACTCCACCTCATACTCTAACTGTTCTGTTGAAGACGGATAAGGCAGCTTTCCAACCTCTAAGAAAGGTACAGGAAATACACAAGTTCTGTCTTTGCAAAAAAAGAATGGTGGATCCCGATCTGGATCGTCCCCCATTTCCCGAGCATGTTCCGCATAATTTCGCCCAACACAATAAACGCGATTGATGGGAAATAGTTCTTCACTGCCCACTATGGGTAAACAATTATGAGACTGTGTCTCAATAATGTACTTTTGGGTCATTATTTACTCGCTGTATTTGAAGAAAAGTGTCCCTGTTTTATCCAAAAAATAACGGACGTCGTCGTTCGAAAAGTACGGTGATCAAAACAGGGGGTACGAAGCCAACTGTGCTTTGTTAGCGGCACATTATCATATTCGCAATGTCCGTCAATAATAAAGATCTCAGCAACATCAAAGTCATCCGCGAACGGAGAATAACGATCGCCAGCCTCAAGTGAACACACGCACACGCTTTCTGATTCAAATTCGTAAAGGCACTGTACGCCTTTCCACTTGGGATCTTTTATTGCCTTAACCGACACCTGCATTTGATTGAGATCACTTTCTTTAAACTGATGCAACTTAACTAATAAAACACACCCAGGGTCACTGTGCGGTGCGTGACTGGTTCCTGGAGGATTACGGAAATAAGTTCCCGCAGGAAACTCCCCCATTTCATCACTAAACACGCCAGATAAAACGAGGATCTCCTCACCAAGAGGGTGAGGGTGGGGTCTGAAAAAAGATTTCGGGGCATAACGAACAATGCTGGTCGCATGTCCACGCTCTGCCGACTCTCTAGCAAGAGGCTTGCGCTCGACCCCAGCCATTGGACTACACTTCCAATCTAATTTCGCAGTATCGATAAACACACTTTCCGCAAAATTCATGTTTAGCATGAGCCCACTCCTCTACAACAGCATTAATCGGTTAAATTCTAATAAGATCATCTATTTATTAAATCACTTGTATAAATAATAGGCAAAACATTGCACCTTTATGGCTCTTTTTGAACCATTTAGTCAAAAACAAAGCCTATAAATAAAACGATAAAGAGCAGAATTTTATGTAACTCATTAGATATTAAAGATTTTTTATTCTTGGTATTTAATTTGCTTTGAGAAAATGTGTCCACACCAAATTATGAAGATTCGATATGTCCTACTGCTACAACAGACCGTTCTTTGACACAAAAACATCGTGTATGAACGCAGAGAAATCCGCCCTTCAAAACACCGAAGAGCTATGTCTACCTAAAAACGATGAAGTAGTTCAGGTTTTACAGCACTTATTTAGTTCGACAAATCAAAACGATTGGCCCGACGACAGCATTTTCGACATGGAATTGAGAGAAGAACTTTTTTACAGTTTAAGAGATGCATTTTCAGCCTCTCTTAAACTTAACAATTACAGCAGAATACAAACATTGCAGCATTTTATCGATGAAGAATCTCTTGCGCTGTTTTATGAGCAAAAACAGGCATTTGTTAACAACGAGTTGTAGTAATTAATAAAGCGGACAGAATATCGATCGCTCATAAAAAAGGCGTATATATCCATATACACCTTTTTAAGGCTTTTTATTAACGACCTACCACATTAGGTCATCAGGTATTACAAACTCAGCGTAAGGGTCATCTTCATCCAATATTTCTTCTGATTTGGTATTTAGCACAAGAACATAGCTTTCATCTTTCTCTGCTATTTTTTCTCCGACAGCCGCTGGCGCCAGAACATACTCTCCTTCAACCACCAAAAGGGACAACCGACCTTCTGATAGATCTTTATGCATAGCATCACTCAGGTACATTTTCTTCACTAGTTTATTATCAGTAAAGTTATATGCAACATCGCCGTCTTGCTTATCGACCTTGTTAGTTAAGATCATTTGACGAATCTGTCCAGCCACCGCTTTCTTCTCAAGCTCTTTCTGGCGCTCTAAGTTTAGTTGCTTATCTTTTGCAATTTTCTCTTCTTTCTGACGCTGAAGCTCTTGCTTTCGTTCTTCTTCTGCGCGGGTATCCAATTGGCCTTTTTTCGCTTTTTGTTTGTTCTGTAACTTCTCAGCTTTTATTTTTTTGGCTTTCTTCTTGTCGACGATCCCAGCGCCTAATAGCTGCTCTTGAAGTGACTTACCCGCCATGACATTTTCTCTCTGTGTATCTATGTTAATTTTAAGGAAGCTGCGACTACGAGTCGTATAAAATCGCAAGGAAAGAATCGATTATATTTTATGAACGGCCAAAAACGCAAAAAGGCAGCTTTAGCTGCCTTTTTTACTCATTGTAAGCTCTTTAAATATTAAAGAGGCGTTACGTTTTGAGCTTCTGGACCTTTTTTACCGTCAGCAACTTCAAACTGAACTTTTTGGCCTTCAGCAAGAGTTTTGAAGCCAGAAACGTTGATTGCAGAGAAATGTACAAATACGTCTGGACCTTGCTCTTGAGTGATGAAACCGAAACCTTTAGTTTCGTTGAAGAATTTAACTGTACCAGTTACTACGTTAGACATAGTGTTTTCCTGTATCTTTAATGTTCATTTTTTTCTCAGCTAACCTTAAGTAAAGCCAGCACGAGGGAAGTGCTAAAAAAACTCGGTATTACTTATGACATGAACAGGTCAACACTAGTAGCGCTGTAACTCTGGACATAAATATTTCCAACTCTTTTAAACAATACGATTGTAGAACGCTTTGTTAACGGCGGTCAACGAACATTTAGACATAATTCATCCTATTTTCTTCCATATAATCATTTCCGACTCCTGAAACCTTGTTCAAGGTCAAAACTTTCGCCTTTTAGGATTGGGCTGCAAAATATTCAAGTCTATAGTGAAACGAGACATATTTTCTAAGAAGCTATACAAAACAAGGTAACCATTATGAAGATCGCGGTTTTTTCATGTAAACCCTATGACAAAAGAACACTTGAGAAAGTCGCCGAATCTCAAAACAAGGTAGAGTTTCATTATTTTGAAAGTAGATTAAGCAGTGAGACCATCACTCTCGCAGATGGATTTGATGGCGTGTCATGCTTTGTTAACGACGATTTAAATCGTGATGTTATAACCGAACTCGCAAAACGCAATATAAAGTGCATTGCTTTAAGGTGTGCTGGATACAATAACGTTGACTTAGTATCAGCTAAGGCAAATGGTATTTGCGTATTTCACGTTCCTGATTACAGCCCGACTTCCGTTGCAGAACATGCCGTCGCTCTAATTATGGCCCTTAATCGCAAAACACATCGAGCTTACCATCGAGTGAAAGACAATAATTTTGCTCTTGATGGACTTCTCGGTTTTAACCTCGAAGGCAAAATAGTTGCTTGCATAGGTACAGGACGAATTGGACAAGCATTTTGTCGCATTATGAAAGGGTTTGGGTGTCATGTTATTTGCTATGATATCTCCCCGAATGACGCTTTGATCGAGTTGGGGTGCGAGTACAGCGATCTGCACGACATATACCACAAAGCAGATATAATAAGCTTACACTGCCCTTTAAATGCATCCACACACCACCTTATAAATCAGCGTACGCTCAGTGAAATGAAAGACGGCGTAATGATCATCAATACAAGCCGAGGAGCTTTAGTGAACGCTCAAGAGGCGATTGACGGGCTTTATCAAGGAAAAATTGGCTATCTTGGTTTGGATGTTTACGAACAAGAAGGCAATATTTTCTTTGAAGATATGTCTGATCACATAATATACGACAGTGTTTTTCAACTACTATTAACCTTTCCCAATGTCATCGTAACAGGCCATCAAGGCTATTTTACCGACATAGCATTACAACATATTGCCGAAACAACCCTAAATAATTTAATAAGTTTTAAAAATGGAGTGCCAATCCGTCACCACACCCTTTAGAATTCTCCTATCACTCAACAGCAATTTGCGAGAATTATGAGAATCACCCTGCGCCAACTACAAATCTTCGAAGCCGTCGTTCACACCGGTTCCGTTACTGCTGCCGCAGAGCTCGTCGCGATTAGCCAACCTGCAGCGAGTCAAGCTCTCAGGGAATTAGAAACCTTATTGGGACGTCCATTGTTTCGCAGGCACGGAAAGCGATTACAAATCACTGCTCAAGCAAGAAACCTTTTGCCTCAAGCACGCGCTGTTCTGAGTCAAATTGAGCAAATTGAGAGTATGGGTGAGTCGGATGAACTAAGCGGCTCTCTTCATATTGCCTCCAGTGTAAGTGTTGGCAATTACTTGATGCCTAAACAAATGTCCATATTTAAAGAAGCGCATCCGAACATACGTTTTGATTTAGATATCGGTAATACACAAGAAGTCATACAACAACTTCTAACTGGTAAAGCGGAAGTGGGTTTTATAGAGGGCTATTGCCAACACGCCGAGCTTGCCACCTCAATTTGGTTAAAAGATGAACTCGTGGTATTTGGCTCAGCCAAAGAAGATAGACCAACATCCCTGTCATGGGACGATTTGAAAGAAGCCAATTGGGTAATGCGTGAAGCAGGCTCTGGGACGAGAAACATTCTAGAGCAGGCGATGGGAGCATCCATACCAAACCTCAATGTCACACTCTCTCTGAACCATATGGAAGCGGTTAAGCAAGCCGTTATTCACCAGATGGGATTAGGCTGTCTATCGATGCTAGCAGTTTCTCAAGAGCTTGAAGCAGGCCTGATCCAACTTTATAAAACACCATTAGAACTCAATAGAAATTTGCTTATTGTAACGCCTAGAAATACCGCTCTTACACAAAATGCAGAACGCTTTATTGAGCAATGTAAACAACTCTCTCCCGAAAGTTCTCAATAATGCTCTTTCTAAACGGTCATTAATTTTGCCAAGTTCATTAGCGTAAACACTACAATAGCGAAAGTAACAAAGCCTTTTTAAGTGCCCTCCATTGTAGGATACGCCGCGTTAGCTCTTGTACTTTTCGCTTTTATGTCTAAAATAGATTCATAAATTCTATTCCCACCAGCCACTGCATCACGAAAATGAATATAAAAAAAATTGATCTAAACCTGCTCATTTATTTGGATGTGCTATTACGAGAATGTAACGTTACACGTTCCGCAAATCAGCTAAACATCACTCAACCAGCAATGAGCAACGGCTTAAAGCGTTTAAGAGATTTAATGGGCGATCCTTTACTGGTAAGAACCAGCGAGGGAATGAAACCCACCGAAAAAGCACTTCGCTTACAGCCCATTGTCCGTAAAGTTCTACTGGAATTAGAAGAAGCATTACAACCTGAAGCTGATTTTAATGAGAAAACGTCTACGCGCGTTTTTCGTATTATGGCCAGTGATTACGCTGCTTCTACCGTGATCCCAAGGTTATTGAATTTTCTTCGTGAAAAAGCGCCAGGCATTACATTAGATATAATGACACCTTCGGATGTAACCTTTCATGATGTCGAAGCTGGCAAAATCGATATGGCAATCAACCGATTTGAAGAATTGCCACAGTCTTTTCACGAAAAAAGTGTTTGGCATGATACGTTCGTTTGCATGATGTCGAGCAACAACCCCATAACCCAAAACTTCAATCTTGACACCTATCTTGAAGCACAGCATATCTGGGTAAGTAAAACGGGGTTTGGCGTTGGTGTGGGCATGGATCCTACTGACGTACAAAAATTAGGCTGGGTCGACGAAGCGCTTCAAGCACAAGGCAAAAAACGTAGTATCAGGGTATTTACACGCAGCTACCACACAGCGATGCACCTTGCGATGGAACAAGATTTGATTGCGACGCTGCCAAGAAAAGTCGCTATGGTTAACCGTAATAATCCTGATTTGGTTATTTTAGAACCCCCTTTCACCATCCCACCTATCGAGTTAAAAATGATCTGGAGTCCACTATTGCACCACGATGCCAGTCATATTTGGTTCCGCAAACAAGTGATAGAGGTCGCTAACGATCTCAAAGCGCAAAGCCGATAAGCATTCGCGTTACCGCATGAAATTATGCTATAAAAAAAACGCGCTTACTTTTTAAAGTAAGCGCGTTTTTTTCTAAATTACCAACGCAATAAATTTATATATTTAAGCCGTCAGTATTACAGTGACTCACTGCTGTCTTTTAGGTAAGAAGCAACACCGTCAGGCGTGTTCACCATGCCTTTATCGCCTTTATTCCAACCTGCTGGACATACTTGACCGTTCTCTTCGAAGAACTGAAGAGCGTCAACGATACGAACAAGCTCATCCATATTACGGCCGATAGGCTCGTCATTAACGATTTGAGAACGAACGATACCGCTCTTATCAATAACAAACGAAGCACGCATTGCTACACCAGCAGGGTAATAAGAATCCCCACCTTCAGATTCAATGCCGTACGCTTTAGCGATGGCATGATCCATATCAGCTGCAAGAGTGTATTCAACTGCGCCAATGCCGCCCTCTTCAACGGGTGTATTTCTCCACGCATTATGAGTAAAGTGAGAGTCAATTGAAATACCAACAACCTCAACACCCATTTGACGGAATTGCTCCATGCGGTTAGACATTGCAATGATTTCAGACGGACAAACAAAAGTGAAATCAAGCGGGTAGAAGAATACGACTGCGTATTTACCTTTGATCGTTTCTGCCAAGCTAAAGCTATCTACAATTTGTCCATCAGCCAATACTGCTGGTGTTGTGAAATCTGGTGCTTTCTTACCTACTAGAATAGACATAGTATAAAATCCCCTTATTTATACGCGTTTAAAGTTCGTTTCTATTGCTTTATGTTGAACATAATACGTTCTTGTTCAACAAATATTATTCTTCAGTTGCAGCCGCTTCTTTAATGATCGGCTCAAGCTCACCGTTTTGCGCCATTTCAACAATAATGTCGCAACCGCCAACTAACTCACCTTTAACCCACAACTGTGGGAATGTAGGCCAATTAGCGTATTTAGGAAGCTCTGCTCGAATATCAGGGTTATCCAAGATATTAACGAATGCAAAACGTTCGCCGCATGACATTAGTGCTTGTACTGCCTGTGCGGAAAAGCCACATTGAGGTGCACGAGGTGATCCCTTCATATAAAGAAGAATATCGTTGTTCTCAAGTTGCTCTTTTATGGTTTCAATTGTGTTACTCACGATGCTAAAACCTCGTAGATTATTAAAATTTTTCGCACTTTACTTCGTGTCCTACATATTTCAGACAAAGTGCTTCTCATGCGGAAGTTTATTGGGTCTTAGCCCCTAATTACAACCCCAAGTTTTATAGGGTTTTCACGAGTTCTGCTTTACTCCAATAAAAGTCTGTATTAAATTGTCCGATTCCTTCTTTAAATAACACTCATTCATAGGAGTAACAGGCAGTGGCGCCAAGGCATTTTTTGACCCTTAAAGACCTTACGACCGAAGAATTTAAGCAGCTCATATCTCGTGCAATTGAACTCAAAAAGATGCGACGAGAAGGTGTTATCTACGAGCCGTTAAAAAATCGCGTCTTAGCTATGATCTTTGAGAAGTCATCTACCCGCACGCGTGTTTCTTTTGAATCGGGTATGGCACAGTTTGGCGGACATGCACTCTTTTTGTCGCCACGCGATACGCAATTGGGTCGCGGCGAGCCTATCGAAGATAGCGCTAAAGTTATCTCTAGTATGGTAGACGCAGTCATGATTCGCACATTCGAACATGATAAAATTGAAACATTTGCTGCGAACTCTTCGGTGCCTGTCATTAATGCACTTACCGATGATTTCCACCCGTGTCAGCTACTGGCTGATATGCAAACGTATACGGAACATCGTGGAAGTATTGAAGGTAAGAAAGTAGTTTGGGTAGGAGACGGTAACAACATGTGTCACTCCTATATCAATGCTGCGGCGCTTCTGAACTTCAATTTGGTTGTTGCATGCCCAGAAGGCTATGAACCCAACGAAAGCTTGATGTCCGAAAATAAAGCCTTTGTGACGATTGTGAACGATGTGAAAACGGCGGTTAAAGATGCAGATCTTGTTGTAACCGATGTATTCGCCTCTATGGGTCAAGAAGAAGAACAAGCACAACGAGAAAAAGATTTTGAAGGCTTTCAAGTTAACGAAGCATTGATGGCTTTAGCTCATGACGATGCACTCTTCATGCACTGCTTACCAGCACATCGCGGCGAAGAAGTATCCGCTGGAGTGATAGACCATCCTGATTCAGTTGTGTGGGATGAAGCAGAGAACCGCTTGCATGCACAAAAAGCACTACTTGAGTTTTTGATCTGCAAATAACTAAGTAACAGGAAGCTCGCTAAGGTTTTCTTATCGAGCTTTTTTTACCTTTAATTAATTGAAATAAACTCACGAAAAAAATTTAAATATGAGCATCATCGAAGTTAGGCACCTTAAAACACTCACCGCACTTCGCGAAACCGGTAGCCTAGTGGAAGCAGCCGAACGCGTACATCTAACGCAATCCGCCTTATCACATCAACTAAAAGATTTAGAGGAAAAACTAGGCTGCTCTTTATTTATCAGGAAGACTAAACCCGTTCGCTTTACAAGTGCTGGATTAAGGCTACTTCAGCTCGCAGATGATGTATTGGTTTCATTCCGCTCAGCACAAAGAGATATCCAACGATTTGCTGAAGGTGAAAGTGGCCGCTTGCATATCGCGATCGAATGTCACAGCTGTTACGAATGGCTCATGCCAACCATTGATCATTTCCGTGAGCATTGGCCAGATGTAGAACTGGATCTTTCTAATGCTTTTAGCTTTATGCCGTTACCTGCATTGGCTCGTGGAGACCTAGATCTTGTCGTGACCTCCGATCCTCAAGATTTGCCTAACATTGAATACATTCCATTATTTCAATACGAATCGTTGGTCGCACTCTCTCGACACCACGTTCTTGCAAAGAAAGAGTTCTTAGAACCGCAAGACCTCAGTGACGAAACCTTAATTACCTATCCCGTTGAAACAGAAAGACTGGATATTTTTAAACATTTTCTCGACCCTGCTGGCATCGCTCCAGCAAAAATTCGGCACAGCGAACTCACACTTATGATGATGCAACTCGTAGCCAGTGGACGAGGTGTAAGCTGCCTACCGAACTGGGCATTGACGGAATACACCAATCGACAGTATGTGATAACAAAGTCGCTTGGCG
Organism: Marinomonas balearica; assembly: GCF_004362145.1. GTDB lineage: Bacteria > Pseudomonadota > Gammaproteobacteria > Pseudomonadales > Marinomonadaceae > Marinomonas > Marinomonas balearica. The sequence continues at coordinate 280,152 of NZ_SNXC01000014.1, read as the reverse complement.
AAGAAGGCGTTTGGTGCAAGCTTTATCTGGCGATCAGAAAAGACCAATTAGACAACGCATATATGGAAGATTTGGTGTCAACAGCCAAGAAAACCTGTTTTAAAAACCTACGAGGGATATTATCTCCCGAGCTTTGATTAGCAAGCGTAAGAAGCTAGCTTTGTACGACTTAGCTGTACTAGCTAATACACTAAGCCTCACATTACTAGCTTCTTTACAAACTGCCGCTAAGACACGGATGATCTATGCTGATTCCGAGACCAAATCAAGCTAAATTTCGCTCCACCTAGCCCGCTCGAATCCACCAGAACCGCGCCACCATGCCAAAAGGCAATTCGCTGAACAATCGCCAACCCTAACCCATAACCGCCGGACGCACGAGTACGTGAATTGTCCAAACGCTGGAAAGGAATAAACACTTTGTCACGGTCCTCAAAAGCGATTCCAGGACCATCGTCTTCAATATCAACTTGCCAACGAGACTCATCCGCCGAGAAGCGAATTGAAATAGCAACATTTGCATATTTCGATGCATTTAGTATTAGATTTTGAAGCGCCCTATGAAGATGGTGCGCATCAGCAATAACCTCGTCATCATCATCGATATATACCGAAACATTAAGATGTTTTAGCAAAGGCTGATTGTGCTCTAAAATACCATCAATCAATTGACGAATACTTGTATTTTCAAAGTTAAGAGCCAATGAACCTTCCTCTAGTTTCCCGTACGTAAGCACTTCATCCACTAGAGTATTTAGCTCTTCTACGTCATCTTCGAGCGCAGTGATTGTATTGTGTGCACTCTCATCAATTTCGTCTTTTACTACTTCTAGCCCAAACCGCAATCGAGCAATCGGAGTACGAAGTTCATGAGAAATGGCGTTGATCATTTCTCTTTGTACTTTTAACAGCCTTTGAATATGAGAGGACATTGAATCAAACGAGTAAGCCAGCTCTTTAAGTGTGCCTGAACTATCGGGAATCCCTTTAGGTAACCCGCTTCGGCCACGAGCAATTTGTCGCGTAATACTCTCGAATGTTTTGCGCTTCGCCTCCAAGGTAACCAGCTCTCGCCAAATCAACAGCAGCATAATGACAATTGCCAAGGCAACAACACTCACAACCACAACGGTAAACGACAATGTTTGAGAACGCGCTAGCCCAATCATTACCGATTTATCCATTCCATTTGGAGACCAGATGTAAGCGGTTTCAAACCCCATCCCATGAGCACTTAATAAATTCTTTTGCTGCGTAAAGTCAACTCTGTCGATGACCTGTGACGATACACAGCTAAAGCTTTCAAGTAACCCAAGCTTTTCATCAAATGTTAGTGACGAGCTAAGAAGCGCATCAAAAGCATTTTGACTTGAAAACAAATGATCGCTGAAGCCTTTCTGAGCAAGGCTTTCTCCCACTAACAGCGGAGTATCTGCATCTGCTAATACAAGCTGAAAGTCTCGATTAGAGCTGTAAGACCAGCGTTCTTGGGCAATAAGGTGGGCGACTTTTTGGGCGTCGAGCGAAACCTTGTTAGCGCTATCACCAAATCGCCAAGTAAGATGACTCCCTGAAGGATCATAACCGGGAACCAGTAGAAGGGCTGCGGCATTTATCTCCGCATCAGAACATAAGTGTTGTTCGTATTCCGCAATACCAAATCGATATTGGGTAAACTCAATTGCAGCATAACAGCAAGCAACGATGACCCCTCCACCTATCAATAAATGACGATAGAGACGCCATACTTCTGCTCGCATACTCGCTACACCTCTTTAACGAACAAGTAGCCTTTGCTACGAATCGTTTTGATTCGGCGAGGATGAATTGGGTCGTCCCCAATTTTAGATCGAATTCGAGAGATTCGAACATCAACAGAGCGATCTTGGCCGTCGTATTCAATACCACGCAATTCGCTGAATATTTCTTCTCGACTTAAGATGCGACCGGCATTGCTTGCCAACAACCAAAGTAAGTCAAACTCAGCGCTTGTAAGCTCAATCTCTGATTTTTCAGAACTACTGCCGTCTACTAACCATGCTTCTCGACGAGAATTATCCACAACCAATGGACCAAAAGTAAGCGTTTGCTCTGCTTTACTTTCCAAATGGCTTAAATCAACATCTTGCGTACTGCGTCGCAATAGTGACTGAATCCTCGCAAGCAATACACGAGGCTTAGCGGGTTTAGAGACATAATCATCTGCACCAATTTCTAGCCCAAGAATCTGATCCACATCGTCGCTGCGAGCGGTCAACATCAGTATTGGGCCTTTGTATTCATTACGAACACTTCGGCATACCGTGAACCCGTCAGCTCCAGGTAACATTAAATCCAATACAACTAATGATGGCTGCTCATTTATTATACGAGCGATGGCATTACGTCCATCTGGTTCAACTTCGGCTTTAAATCCGTTCTTTTGCAAATACTCTTGCGTTAAAGAAGCGAGACGCTCGTCGTCTTCAACGATCAGGATTGATTGACTATCATCCACACTCATGGGCCATCCTCGTCCTATTTTGATATTATTAAACCAGTAAAATCAATTTACTAGAAGTTCTCGCACTTGTCTAACTCGCGTCGTATTTACACCCAAATCATCATAACCTACGCGCGATGCAGACCGAACATGAATCACACTGTCGGCCTCAGGAAAGTAAAACTCCACGTCATCGATAAACCCAAACAAATCGCTGGATTTTTCCAAGTAGAGATAACCCAATCGGCTCTCTACTATGTGTGCATCACCTTTGCTTAAAAAGTACTGCTCAATCTTTAATTGAGCGTCTTTCATCGATCCGCGATACACAATGGGTTCAACATAATGAATCGTGTCTGTCGGATCCGCCTGAGTCGATACGCAGTTCGGGGAATTTGGGCAAGAGGCAAACAACCCATTTTCAACCCCTAAGTTCTCTGGCGGAGTATTGTATATATCAACAAACACAAAGAACCCTAAAACAAGCACGACAAGTGACACTAAGATCCAGCGTATCATTCCCATTTGATTTCTACCTCACAACAAAACTATCGAAACGAGCGTTTTCCCGGTTTTTTCGGTTTAAACTCTTGTTTATCAGAACTCTGCCAATCAAACCCTTTCGTCCGTCGTGCTTTTCCAGGAACCTGTTTTGCACGACGACGTTTAAGATCTTCCTGTTCTTGCTTGGTTTTCTGCTTAATAGGGGCAGGTTGAATATTGACAAGTTCACACAAGCCATTTACTTCAACATCCTCCATTTCAACCCAACGGCCAACTTTCGCTTTTGATGGCAAAAATACAGGGCCGAATCGAACGCGCTTAAGTCGGTTTACCTTCAGCCCTTGAGACTCCCACAGACGACGCACTTCACGGTTACGACCTTCCATTAGGCATACATAGAACCAATGGTTTATGCCCTCCCCGCCACCGTCAACGACGTCAGAGAAGCTGGCCATACCGTCATCCAGCAAAACGCCTTTTTTCAAGGTTGCGATATTCTCATCTGTTACCTGACCCATGACACGGACAAGGTACTCACGATCAATTTCCGTAGAAGGGTGCATTAAACGGTTAGCTAATTCACCATCTGTAGTAAAAAGAAGCAGCCCAGATGTATTAATATCAAGACGACCGACTGCTATCCAACGCTCTCCACGTAACTTTGGCAAGCGGTCAAATACGGTAGGACGACCTTCTGGATCTTTTCGAGTACACACTTCGCCTTCTGGCTTGTTGTATATAATGACTCGACGATTTTGTCCCGCATCACTCACGGAAACAGGATATCCATCAAACTCAATTTGATCTTCTGAGCTAACGCGGTCTCCCAGCGTAGCAACTTCACCGTTAACAACAACTCGACCTTCTCGGATACGAGTTTCCATCTCTCTACGAGACCCCAAACCCGCTCTAGCGAGTACTTTCTGTAATTTTTCGTCCATTACGACCTCATGGGGGAATGCTTCTCAGCAACCCAGTTAACCAACAATTAAAAATTTAGTGCTATTATACCTGTCCAATACATTTCTAACAGCATTATTCAGAGCGCTTTTTCTACATAAAAGGCGTTGGGTCACCTGCTCCGACTCTTGAGATCGTAATCTCTTCAGAATCCATATGAACAACAGTTGTCGGTTCCATTCCACAATACCCACCGTCAATAACTAAATCTAGCTGATGCTCCAGCGTTTCTCTAATGTCATATGGATCCATCATCGGCTCAGTGTCGCCCGGCAAGATCAGAGAAGCACTCATTAACGGCTCACCTAACTCCTCCAACAATGCTGAAACAATATTGCTGTGGGGAATACGGATACCAATTGTTTTGCGTTTAGGGTGCATTAAACGCCGAGGCACTTCCGAGGTGGCATTGAAAATAAAGGTATATGGGCCTGGGGTGTTATGCTTTAAAAGACGATACATAACATTGTCAAATCTCGCATAGGTTGAGATTTCCGAGAGGTCTCGACACACGAGTGTAAAATTATGCTTGTCGTCCAGTTTTCGAATTGTTCGAATTCTTTCCAGTGCTTTTTTATCGCCAATATGGCAACCAAGTGAATAGCCACTGTCGGTAGGATACGCTATGACGCCGCCATCACGTACAATTTGGCCAGCTTGTTTAATAAGACGAACTTGCGGGTTGTCGGGATGCACTTGAAAAAACTGACTCAATCCATTCTCCTTGCGTTACATATCATTCAAAGAAGTCGACATTTGATTCCAAAAATTGATTCAAAAACGTAATCAACAATAAATAACTTTAGACTAAGAGTTTAAACCAACCACTTATACCAGATCGGTGAAATCTCTGATTCATGAACGGAGGTATATTTGCCAACCTCAGCCCAAGGTCCAAATGGGCCATGAAAATCACTTCCTACGGATGCATCAAAATCATATTCCCGTGATAAGCGCTCCAATAACCTAACCGAATCAGGTCGCTCGTTTCCAGAAACAACTTCAATCCCATTTCCTCCAGCGGTCTTAAAATCCGTTAACATTCGCTTTAACTTTGTAACCGTCAGAGGGTAACGTTTAGGGTGAGCTACGATCGTCGACATATCTTGCGACTTAAGGTGTTCAACCACATCTGAAAGTTCCGGCCAAACCTGGCGAAGCTTTCCTCCCAAATTTTTATTGCCAAGATATTTATCGAAAGCTTTGTTAACGTCTTTGACAATTCCTTTATCCACGAGCACTTTCGCAAAATGAGGCCGGCCAAGTTGACTCATTCCAGCTTCTTCTAAGGCTTCATCGTAAATATCGGGTAAACCTTGTTTTTTAAGTAGATGGGAAATTGTTTTGCCGCGCTCTATTCGGACTTTTTGATTGGATTCAACAACCGTATTAAGAGCATCGTCATCAATATCAAAACCCAAAGCCACGAGATGAATCGGAATCCCTTTCCACTGGACTGATAGCTCGACACCGTTCACGAAATGCATGCTCAGCTGATTCGCTACTTTGCGCGCTTCTGCTAAGCCCTCTAAGCTGTCATGATCTGTTAATGCAACAACCTCTAGCTTTTGCTCATGCGCTCTTTGCATCAACTCGGCAGGTGCAAATACACCATCAGACGCCAACGAGTGCATGTGTAAGTCGACTTTTTTATAACGAAAGTGATCCATTTTAATGCTGTTAATTCTCGTTTTAGGTCGTTATTATCTCTTGAGCATACATAAACTGGTTCTAATATGAAAATTCTATTCGACTTTTTACCTATTATCGTTTTTTTCGCTGTCTATAAAATGACAAACGATATCATCCTTGCCACTGCGATTCTCATTCCTGCAACCATACTGCAAGTTGGGTACACTTGGTGGAAACACAAACACATTGAGAAGATGCATGTCGTATCACTTGTCTTAGTGGTTCTCCTTGGTGGCGCCACGGTACTGATGGGCGACGGTGATTTTATTAAATGGAAACCGACGATTGTAAATGGTCTATTTGCACTTGCCTTTTTCGGCAGCCAATTTATTGGCAATAAAAACCTAATTCAGAGAATGATGGGCGATAAAATTTCACTGCCCTTTAAAGTATGGCGCACGCTAAATTTAGCGTGGGTTGGCTTCTTCATCGTATCAGGCCTGACCAACTTATATGTCGCGTTTAATTTCAGCGAAGAAGTTTGGGTTGATTTCAAATTATTTGGTCTACTCGGCATGACACTCGTTTTCATCATACTCCAAGGTATTTACCTCTCAAGCCATATGCAAAATAAGGATTAATACGATGCTGTATTCCATTGTCTGTCAAGATAACGCACACAGCCTTGAAGGGCGAAAGTCTGCTCGTCCAGCTCACCTAGCTAGGTTAGAAACACTGAAAGAAAATGGCAAACTTGTGCTAGCGGGTCCCAACCCAGCATTAGATACAAATGAGCCTGGTGAAGCCGGCTTTACTGGCAGCATCATTATCGCTCAGTTCGATTCGCTGGAAGACGCAAAGAAATGGTCTTCAGAAGACCCTTACTTAGAGGCAGGTGTATACAAAGACGTAGAAGTAAAACCTTTTAAACAGGTCTTTTAAACCACATACGTTAGAACACCATGTCATGCTACAAATAGCGTACATAAAAATAGCGACTCATTGTCGCTATTTTTTTTGTCTATCTGAATGCCCTAAATCTCGCTCAGGATCAATAATATCCCGAATCCGCTGTTTTAAAACTTTAGCCTCTGGAAAACCGTCTTCTTTCTTACGACACCAGACTTCCTCACCATTAACTCTTACTTTAAAAATTCCACCTTCAGTGGGTATCAAGGTAACACTCTTTACATCTACATCAAAGGTTGTAAGCACCTCTTGCGCAAGCCACGCGGCACGCAACATCCAACGACACAAAGTACAGTATTCTATCTCTACAACGGCTGTTCTCATGTTTTTCTTTACTCTATTTTAATTACATCAATTTTTAACGATCTCAGTTACATGAGCGATCTATTTTTCTTTAACGAAGTCACCTAATATAGAGCCACCAATTAAATAGGAAAGAAAAAAATGAAAAAAAGTCTCATCCTAGGGCTACTTCTTACTCTTTTCACCAGCAGCTCATTTGCAACTCAAGTTGATATCCTTACAAATAAAGGAACGATTCGAGTCGATCTCGCTGATGAATCGGCGCCAAAGACCGTCTCAAACTTTTTAAAATACGTCGACGATGGTTTCTATAACGGCACTATTTTTCACCGAGTAATAAAAGGCTTTATGATTCAAGGTGGCGGTTTCACTCCTGATATGGGCAAGAAAGATACTCGTCCACCTGTACCGTATGAAGGCGATAATGGCCTTTACAATGATCGCGGTACGCTAGCTATGGCGCGTACTCGCGACCCAGACAGTGCCACAGCCCAATTTTTTGTTAACCAAGTAACGAATCCATTTCTAAATCATGGCGCTCGCGGCGGGGCGGGCTATACGGTATTTGGAACAATCATCCAAGGTATGGATATCATTGACGAAATCGCGGACGTATCAACTCACAGAGTCGGCCCATACAGCGACGTACCGGAATCCCCTGTTTTGATAGAGAAAGTAATACGTGTTAAATAGCTATATCCTTGACGCCCCAACACTCGATTGGGGCAATGACGGCGTCCCACGTTCCAATGAATTTGACGATGTATACTTCGATAAAGAAGCAGGTCTTGAAGAGTCAAAATACGTATTTCTGAAACACAATAATTTGGAAGAACGGTTTAAGGCTCTTTCAGCTGGGCAAACGTTTAATATTGCTGAAACGGGTTTTGGAACTGGATTAAACTTTCTGTGTGCTATCCAGCTTTTTCAGAATGTCGCACCTAAGAATACAAAGCTCCATTTCGTTTCTGTAGAAAAATACCCGTTAACCAAGGACGTTCTCAAGCAAGCCCTTAAATCATGGCCATCATTACAAACCGAAGCCGATGCTTTAATAAAGGATTATCCCGAGTTATGCCAAGGTCTTCACCATATGGACTTTATAGGTAACAACATCTCTCTATCGCTCTATTTCGGCGAAGCCAGTGAAGGGTTTCAAACGCTAAATGGCAAGATTGACGCGTGGTTTTTAGATGGGTTTGCGCCCAGTAAAAACCCAGAAATGTGGAGCGAATCCCTATTTTCCGAGATAGAAAGACTCAGTTATAACACAACGACATTCGCAACCTTCACAGCAGCAGGCATAGTGCGTAGAGGGCTAAAGTCTCATGGATTTGATGTTCAAAAAGTAAAAGGGTTTGGACATAAACGGGAAATGGCGATCGGCCACTACGTTGAAACAGAGACTGCTTCGATAGAATCAAATAAACCTTGGTTTCACGTCCGAAACAAAGCGTTGCCAACAAATTCAAAACAAGAAAACGCACTCATCGTAGGAGCCGGAATCGCGGGGGCAACCACCGCGCGTGCACTCGCTGAGCAAGGCTTAAAAGTACAAGTGTGGGAAGCATCAGATCGCATTGCAAACGGCGCATCGGGCAACATTCAAGGAATGCTATACCCTAAGCTTGCCAACCAAGACACTCCCGTAAACCGCTATTATTTAGCCTCGTACTTATACGCTAATCGCTATTACCATCACTATCAAAACCAAAGCAATGATGAAAGCTCATACTCTATTTGGTGGAACCAATGCGGGTTACTCCAAAAACCTAAAAACACTCAAGAAGCAGACAAACTGTCCAAAATCATAGAGAAACGACTTTATCCTGAAAGCATTGTCAGTGCGCTTCCAGAGGGTGGGCTCAATTTGCCGTTATCTGGATGGGTCAAACCTTCTGAGGCTTGCGTCAATCTTTTGACTCACGAAAATATACATGTTTCGCTAAGTCGTTCACTCAAAGAACTAAAGAAAACCACACGCTCTGAATGTAAATTCGACGCAATAGACAAAGACGGTTCGTTAGAACATTTCGATTACGTGGTTATTTGCACGGCAAATGATCACCAAATCTTAGATCAATGGCTTCCCCTTCAGACGAAAGCGATCAGAGGTCAGGTTACACACGCTCCCATAGCGGCTTTTAGAACAGCCGAAGCGTCGGGAGATCAGGTAGACAAGAAACTGTCTTTTAACTCTGTAATTTGCGGTCAAGGTTACGTATCACCACCGCTAGAAAACCATTTGAACTTCGGCGCGACATACGATCTAAAGAACACAGATTCACTTATTCGCAACGAAGATCACATTGAAAATCTCGAAAAGTTACGAGATCTACTCACCATAGAAACAGACAATATTGATATAAGTAAACTTACAGGTCGAGCAGCGCTAAGATGCACTGTGCCTGATTACTGTCCGATTGTTGGACCAATTATGGATAGGTCTCACCTAATATCTAAGTATTCGACACTTAGTAAAAACGCAAAATGGGAAACATCGGAAGAAGCCCCTTTTGTCGAAGGACTGTTTGTAAACATTGGACATGGGTCGCGAGGATTCGTTAGCGCGCCTCTTTCGGCTCGTTACTTAGCCGCCTTAATCACCGACCAAATTGCTCCACTCGAACAAATTTGTATTGAAACGCTTCACCCTTCACGGTTCACGGTTCGCGGATTAAAACGAGGAGAGGCATAGCGGATTTATTACGAATAATATCTCATAGAAAGTCTGATATAACAGACATTCTATGAGGTTTCCCTAAGCCCCTTACTTTTCGAATAGATCGCAGGCGTTAGGGATAAGTTCTTCTAATAACATCAAGGTTTGCGGTCTAAACACAATACCTTCAAGCTCTTTGTGTAACGATCGAAGCTTACCACTCAAACGTATTACATTTGGATTGATCGGCTCATAAGGATAAATATGATCTTGCATACTTAATTTATGAAGTTCATCCAATTCCTCTTGAAGCATCAATTTCATAGCAAAGAAAATATCTTTGTTATCGATATCGTTGGTTTCCCAGTATGCGTCTGATAGAGCGGCACCCAGCTCATAAAATACATTTAACGCATCAGCTACAGTCTTTTGATTCATATTCTCTCCACGCAGAAAGTAATTACTTTACTTACACTCTTGTTTTCATACATGCTAACCCCATAACCCTTATTCTAGCTGTGAATCAATACAGGTAAATAGATCTTGAGTAATACTATGTACGAAAACGTGACATCGGACAATTTATGGCGTTCCCTTCAAGATGAAGCAAAACTGCTTTCTCAAGAAGAGCCCATATTAGCGAGCTACTTCAATACCACCATTTTGCGCCATAACTCCTTGGCGTCGGCTTTGAGCTTCCTACTTGCAAGCAAGCTAGACAGCACTTCTATTCCCGCCATGGTGCTACGCGAAGTATTTGAAGAAGCTATGACAGCTTCTAACTCTGACATAGTTCGACACGTAGAAAAAGACATAATTTCAATAAATGAACGCGATCCGGCCTCCGATGGTTATACGACACCATTACTGTTCTTTAAAGGCTTTCATGCATTGCAGTCGTACCGCGTCGCTCACTGGCTTTGGACAGAGAACAGAAAAACACTAGCGCTTTATATTCAAAGCCAAGTGTCGATGATCTTTGGAGTTGATATACACCCTGCCGCAAAACTAGGCTGCGGTATTCTGCTCGACCACGCAACGGGCTTGGTTGTAGGTGAAACGTGTGTAATTGAAGACAATGTCTCTATTCTTCAATCCGTGACACTTGGTGGAACCGGCAAAGAGCACGGAGACAGACACCCAAAAATTCGATCTGGTGTATTAATTGGTGCAGGCGCAAAAATTTTAGGCAACATTGAAGTAGGTGAAGGTGCGAAAGTGGGCGCTGGCAGTGTCGTACTAGAACCCGTACAAGCGCATACGACGGTTGCTGGCGTACCCGCAAAAGCAGTTGGTCGAAATAAAGAGTCAGAACCATCCAGAGCAATGGATCATTCAATAACAAACTGCATAAAAGAAAAGTAAGTAATTGGATCAGTAACAAAACCATGTTACTGATCTTTTAGCCATCCTGAGACCTTGGACGAAGTCACGAGGCAAAGCCATATCAGTAAATCTTAAGCACCATCCAATTATTCACCTCTCAGCCCATATCAACAACCAACTTTCGATTCGAAAGAAAACACTCATAATGACCTGTATATTTTAAGAATCTACCCTATAAAACGAAAGAATAAACCTGTTAGAAAAACAGGAAAGCCGATTAAAATAAGTTCAACTTAAACACTAAGAAGTCAGGGAATCATGTCAATTTCACAGCTATTTTTATGGATTACTGCCGCTATATGGGGCTTTGCATTCGTCGCTCAAAGTGTCGGCATGGAAGAGCTTGGACCTTATGGTTTTAACGCAGCTCGCTTCACCTTAGCGACACTCGCGATGCTCCCTCTCGCTTTTTTCTTCGACAGGAAATACAACATCGATGTGCGAGTGACAACTCAAGCAGGCTTATCTGGCGGACTCATTCTTTTTATTGGCTCAGCGCTTCAACAAGTCGGATTACAGTACACAAGCACTGCCAATGCAGGATTTATTACCGCATTGTATATGCTCATTGTCCCTCTTATTGGCCTATTTTTAAAACACAAAATTGAACCTAAAGTATGGTGTGGCGTCGCGTTTGCTATTGTCGGGTTTTACTTACTTACGGTTGGGCCACACCTATCAATACACAAAGGCGATTCGTTAATGCTCATTGGCGCATTTTTTTGGGCCTCTCACGTATTGGTAGTCAATCACTATGTCAGTAAAGTAAGAATCGTCACGTTTTCAGTTATTCAGCTGATGGTGGTTTCCGTTTTATCTTGGGGAGTCGCGCTGTCAATCGAAGACATTAGTTGGGCAGCCATATCTATCAGCTGGATGCCGATCGTCTATACCGGCGTCGCCTCTTCTGCGATTGCCTATACTTTACAAATGCTTGGACAAAAAAACGTTGCTCCAAGCATTGCCGCATTAATACTCTCGACCGAAGCTGTATTTGCTGCATTAGGCGGATGGTTACTTTTAGATGAAGAACTCACTTCTCGCTCCATTTTTGCATGCGCTCTCATATTTTTGGGAATGCTTATTAGCCAATGGCCAACAACCAAAAAAGTACTGACCGAAGCGGTTTAAGAGAAATAAAAAAAACTGAAAGGACTTACTCCTGAATTTAAAAGCTCTGGAGTAAGTTCTTTACAGCTAAATTATCTGTTCAATATCATCAGCATTTAAAGGCATTTCTCTATTAACAGGAGTCGACAGTACCATCATTGTATTCGTATCGCTGAGGTCGATTAATCGTTCGAGCAACGCATCTAGCTTCGATAACGAGTGAGTGGAGACCTTTAAAATAAAAGCATAAGGACCCGTGACGTTATAACAAGAGATCACTTCTTTTTGCGCTAGTACAAGCGCTTTAAACTCCCGCTCTTTCGTGCGATATACCTCGCACTCGACAATAGCGGTAATGGGGACACCAATTTTTTCTAGGTTTATTTTCGCACCATAACCGGTAATAACCCCCACCTCTTCCAATTTTCGCACGCGTTCGGCAACTGCGGGTGCAGATAAATGAACTTGCTTACCGAGCTCTGCGTACGTTAGCCGAGCATTTTCTTCTAACGCCTTAATAATTTTCCAGTTAATTTTATCCATATCGCCTTTTCGACAAAAATCAGTAAAAAGAGCAGGAACCGCACAGCACTTAATCCGCCCCGACAACACAACCTTTAACGCGAGGAGCTTGCTAACACACTACCAGCTAAGATAAACAGAGAAGCGATTGCTTTATTCACTCGAGCCACCCAATGTGCGCTAGATAAATAACGCCTTAACTGCATCCCAAAATACGCATACATACAAGCAGAAAAGTACTCAGCCAATAAAAAGGTAATACCAATAATTACAAATTGAGGGGCAAGAGGCTTAGCAACATCAAGGAGTTGAGGAAATATCGCCGTAAAAATCAATATCGCCTTAGGGTTACTTATCGCTATCAAAAATTCTTGGCGAATCAAAGGAAGCATACTAGAAGAGCTCTCTGAAAAAGAAGAGGACTCATCTATTTTCGCTACCGGAGCACGCCAAGTTTTTATGCCAAGATAAAGTAAGTAAAGCACACCAAACCACTTAACAACATTAAACCAAAATGCAGAACTAACAATCACAGCGCCAAGTCCAACCGCGGAAACGCTCATTAAAATAACAAATGCTAAATTTCTGCCTGTCGCCCCAACAGTTGCAGGCAGAACACCTTGGTGAATACCATTATACATAGACGTGAAGTTGTTTGGCCCAGGCGTAAGAGCAAGCAGCATCAGAAAAGGGACTAGCGCTAGCCAAACGGAAAAACTCATTACTCACTCCTTTTAGGATCATTCTGCATCAATACAGCTTGTCCAACAATTGACATTTAGCGTCTGGGGAACTTCCAAAACAGCAGTATATTTTTAAGTGCGGCCGCAACATAGGTTAATGCGCACGCGGTTAAAATTCGTTGTATGTCTTTAAGGTCGTCCTCTCCAACATAACGGCCTTCACGCAAAATAGGAAGCGCTTTGTTAAAACTTGCATCCCACTCTTCTGGTAGAATAGCGACTTGCACAAATACGGTGAGTAGCCCAAGCAAAATCACTACGCTTAAGTGAAATTGTGGTGCATAAGGAATCTGCAGAGCCAAACTAAAAAATGGCCAAAGCAATAGCACCAACATAGTAAAGCGCTGTAGTACCGCTGCTAACGGCAAATAACGCGTACTTAAATGAGAGATTGGATCATTTTTTGTATGGGCAATGGCATGCCCTATTTCATGTGCCGCAACGGCCACAGCCGTTAAAGACTTCTCTTTATAGACATAAGGGCTCAACCTGACCTTCCTTGCGCGTATATCGAAATGATCTCTTCCCTCGACGCCCTCCTCTACCTCGACTCCTTCCAATTTGAAACGACTTATCAGGTGTTCCGCTAGCTCTCCACCCGTACCCGCGAGATCTGGCCTTGGTTCACGGTGTTTTCTCAGTATCGCCTTTACCCAGAGTGTTGGCCCAAAAAAAACCACCAGCACAACGACAATCAATATTAAAAAATGCATAGAGCCACTCCCTTAACAACTTTGAATTCTTTAAGCTTATGCTATTTTTGACAACTTTCATGGCAAATATACACAAAAAAGCCGAGCATTCGCTCGGCTTTTTATTTTTCAATTTATCGGTTAAATCGAAAGTGTTTTCTCACCACGAGCAACACCTGATACACCTGTTCTAACCACCTCAAGCAAATGGGTGCCACCTAGCGCCTGAAGAAATCCATCAAGCTTATCAGATTCTCCCGCCACCTGAATGGTGTAGATAGAAGGCGTCATATCGACAACACTGCCACGGAATATGTCTACCGTGCGTTTGATTTCCGCTCGTTGCGAGCCTGTTGCTCTAACCTTAACCAACATTAGCTCGCGCTCAATATGCTGACCTTCAGTCAAATCAACTAACTTAACAACGTCAATTAACTTGTTTAGCTGCTTAGTAATTTGCTCAACAACCTGATCAGAACCAAAGGTTGTTAAAGTAACACGAGACAATGTCGGATCATCAGTAGGTGCTACGTTCAACGACTCAATGTTAAAATTACGTTGCGAGAAAAGTCCAACCACACGCGACAAGGCACCCGGCTCGTTCTCCAACAATACTGAGATTATATGTCGCATAATTAGGTTCGCTCCGTTTTACTCAAGAACATATCACGCATAGAGCCTCGTGGTACCTGCATTGGGTAAACGTGCTCTTCTGGATCTACAAAACAGTTAATGAAAACAAGTTGATCTTTCATCGCGAAGGCTTCTTCCATCTTCGAATCCAGCTCATCTTTAGTTCGAATTTCTACGTATTTATGACGATAAGCATCCATTAGAATCTTAAAGTCTGGCAGTGAATCCATGTAGGAGTTTGAGTGACGACCTTCATAATTCATGTCTTGCCACTGGCGAACCATGCCTAAGTAACCATTGTTTAGACATAAAATCTTCACTGGAAGACCATACTGTAGACAGGTCGACAATTCCTGAATATTCATTTGAATACTGCCTTCGCCTGTTACACAGACTACAGTTTCTTCAGGGAAGTTCATTTTTACGCCCATCGCTGCAGGCAATCCGAACCCCATGGTACCTAGACCACCCGAGTTAACCCAACGATTCGGCTTATCGAATTTATAATACTGAGCAGTAAACATTTGATGCTGACCTACGTCAGAAGCAACGAAAGCGTCTCCATTTGTCGCTCTCCAGCAAGCTTCAACCGCAGCTTGAGGCTTAATTTTGTCGCTTGAAGTATCGTAGCGTCCGCCGTGTACTAGACGCCACTCTTCAATCTGCTTCCACCAAGTCGCAATTGATTCTTCATTTGAGCGCGCAGGCGCTGCATCAATAAGTTCACGCATCTCTTCAAGAACCTGACGAACTGGCCCAACAATAGGAACATCAGCACGAATCGTTTTTGAAATCGAAGCAGGATCAATGTCGATATGAACAATCTTAGCGCCTGGGCAGAATTTGTCTGGGTCATTTGTCACACGATCATCAAAGCGTGCGCCTACGGCAAGAATAAGATCCGAATGGTGCATCACCATATTCGCCTCATAACTACCGTGCATGCCTAGCATTCCAACACACTGTTTATCAGTCGCTGGGTAACACCCTAAACCCATCAATGTATTAGTCACAGGGTAACCCAAATGCCTAGCAAGAGAGATCAGCTGATCAGAACCACCACCCATGATGACACCGCCACCAGCGTAAATAACAGGGCGTTTTGCGGATAGCAAAAGCTCTACCGCCTTTTTGATTTGTCCACTGTGGCCTTTTGTAGGAGGAGTATAAGACCTCAAAGAGACAGCATCAGGATAATGGTATTCGAACTTTTCGTTCGGCATAGTCATATCTTTAGGCACATCAACGACTACTGGACCAGGTCGACCAGAGCTTGCAATATAAAACGCCTTTTTTAGAATCTCTGGGATTTCTGAAGGGTGTTTTACAGTAAAGCTGTGTTTAACAATCGGACGAGAAACACCCACCATATCGGTTTCTTGGAATGCGTCTTCACCAATCAAATAGCTCATTACCTGACCGCAGATAACGACCATAGGAATCGAATCCATATACGCCGTTGCGATGCCTGTGACCGTGTTTGTTGCACCAGGTCCGGACGTGACGAGTACGACACCTGGCTTACCGGTTGCACGCGCATAACCGTCTGCCATGTGCGTGGCCGCTTGTTCATGACGAACCAGTACGTGCTTCACATCAGATTGACGGTGCAACGCATCGTAAATATGAAGAGCAGCTCCACCTGGATAGCCATAAATATTTTCAACTCCCTCGTCTTTAAGGAAGCGGGCGATCATCTCACCACCGGATAATAACTCCACCTTGTTACCCTCTATAGTGTTTATTGTTTTAGTGCTAAATACGTGTTGTATTGTACCTGTATATAGCAAGTAGATAAACGTTGATAAAACGAAGTTTGCTAAACCAAAGAGATACCTGAAAGCAGGAAACATTTGTACGCAATAAATCGCAGTTTTTACACTGCCCGCGTGTTTGCGCGAGGATTAGCGAGATAGTCATGCATTAAAACTAACATCGCTCGTGTGTATGGCCTAAAATACCATATGTGAAGGGAGCTGTTGGCCACCAAGAAGAACGATCAGCGGGGTATTGCTGATAATAGTCGGTTATTATCTCCATCACCCTAGAGTTAGTCAACCATAAACAATTTATAATTTGATGCCACTTGCCCCATAAGTAGCTTCGTGGTGTTATTACAGCATTATTGATATAGGAGTAATCACCATGGCGTCCGAGCTCAACCAACAACGCATTATTGACGAATTTTTACGCTGCTTCAGAAAAATGCTGATGGAACCGGAACTTTCAGCTGAAATCGTACGCATTGCCAGAGAGCACATCAACGACCCTAATGCATATCAAAAGATCGCCGAGGAAGTATCCTCTCAAACGACATTAAAGATCCCTGAAGATCATTCTGATGCCGATAAGATGTTTATCAACCTTTTGATGGATGTCGTCAAAGGCGACTCTCTTCTATATTAATCCTACTTTTTTGGGTTCTAGAAATGCGTTTTTCGAGGGCTGCCAACACTAGAAAAGTATCTAATCAAAGCCATTTTCTATAACCTGTTGAAGAGTGGGAATCCCCCCTCTCTTCAAATCTACTAAGACTTATTTTGTTATCTTCAAATTTAAATTCCCCACGAGACCTTGCAGACTTAGCACAACAAATAAAAGATTGGGCTTTTGAGCTCGGCTTCGCGGAAGCAAAAATAGTACAACCAAGCTTGGAGCAATACAAAGCTCAATATCAACAATGGATCGATCGTGGTTACCATGGATCAATGGGGTATCTTGCAGATCATGGTGATTTAAGATTCAAACCTGAAGAGCTTCATGAAGGTACTCAACGAGTTATCTCACTGAGGATGCACTACCTTCCTGAATCCGTTGAGACAGTAAAAAGACTCAAAACCCCGACAAAAGCGTATGTTGCACGCTATGCCCTTGGACGTGATTATCACAAAATCATTCGAAAACGCCTAACCACTCTGGCAAAACGCATCGAAGAAGTCGTTGGAGATCATGGATATCGTGCGTTCGTAGACAGTGCCCCCATTCTTGAACGGCAAATAGCAGAACAAGCTGGAATGGGATGGATTGGCAAAAACACACTGCTCTTATCTCCAAAAGCCGGAAGTTGGTTTTTATTAGGTGAGCTATTTACGAACCTTCCTCTGCCCGTTGACGCTCCAAGTAAGTCTCGTCACTGCGGAAGCTGTGACGCCTGTATTCAAAAATGTCCTACCGACGCTTTTGTAGAGCCATGGGTTTTGGATGCCAGTAAATGCATCTCGTATTTAACCATCGAGCACAAAGGCTCTATCCCAGTCGAACTTAGAAGCAAAATGGGTAATCGAATATTTGGCTGCGACGATTGTCAGTTAGTATGCCCTTGGACAAAATTCTCAAAAAACACCCAAGAAAACGATTTTCAACCTCGCCATCAACTCGATCAGGCTGATTTAATGGATTTGTTCTTATGGAGTGAAGACGAATTTTTGGATAAAACAGCCGGATCGCCTATTAGACGAACAGGCTATGAAAGCTGGCTGAGAAATGTAGCCATCGCGCTCGGTAACGCGCCATACGATGAAAAAATCATTGAAGCACTTAAGATTAAACAACTGTCTTGTACTGAGTTAGTACGAGAGCACGTAGAGTGGGCACTAGAAAGGCAGCTTAACAACCCTCAATAACACAAACGTTTGAATAGATTGCTATCTAGGATCTGATAAGTCTTCAAAAGTTAGCTGCTTTTGTAGCGCATGCTTAGCAATAACAACTCGATTACGACCACTCTCTTTTGCTTCGTAAAGCGCCACATCCGCCCGATTGAGAAGCTGGTTACCAGTTTCATCTGCCAACAGCATTGCAACACCGACACTCAAAGTAATATGAATTTTTTGATCTTCGAAATACGCAGTATCAATAGACTGTCGAAGAATCTCTGCCATCCCTCTTGCACGCTGCTCATCAAAATACGGCAGTAACACAGCAAACTCTTCTCCACCCCATCGTGCAAGTATTCCATTCTTCCCAAGCGTCTCTGTCAATGACTGAGCTACGTGCTTAAGCACCTGATCTCCGATTTGATGGCCATATCGATCGTTTACTTTTTTAAAGTCGTCTAAATCAATCAAAAGCAACGACAAGGTTGTTTGCCTTCGTTGTGATACCGCAACATTCTCTCGAAAAAGCAGGTCAAAACGAGTTCGATTGTATACTTGGGTAAGGGAGTCTGTATTCGCTAACGTAGAAAGGTGTTGATTTAGTTTAACTAAGGTTTCGTTCTTCTCTTCTAGAGAGAGTGTTTTTTCACGTACTTTTTCTTCAAGTTGCTCATTCATTTTTTCAACTTGATTTCGCGATAAAACTAAGGACGTGATAACTCGATTAATGTCTACAAGTATGCGTCTGTATTCTGAGAAACCAGAGAGAATCGGGTCGCCAGCTAACGGCGTAGGATTCTTTAAATTAAGCACCTCTAAGTCGCGACTTAGTGTTTGTATTGCTCTTCGAAGGAAGCGCACGACAAGGAATTTGAATAAGCCCCACAACAAGAACAACTGTGCAGTTAATATTGCCAGATAAGATAGGGCCTTAGAAAAAACAGCGTCGTAAACAGGGGTGAGCGGAGCGGAAACAGTAACCGTAATGATACCCAGTTGAACATTACTGATATTTTCTGACCACTCTCGAAGAGGTTGGCTAGTGGCTGCATCAGGCTTATTTAGCCAAAGCGTCTCTGTCGACTTAGTCGCCACTCCAATATTAAATTCATGGCTCTGAGCAGCTCCCCCCATTTTATCAATGTGAGAGACGAGATCACTTAAGCTTGTTGCAGAGACATTCTGTAATTTACGTGCAATAAAACTGCCGTACATTCGAGCTTCTTCAGACTGAATGTCTTTCTGGTTCTCGAAAAAAAATACAAGCATCGCGCCGAACACAAATACAGCAGACAAAAAGTAACACGCCAATGCTTTGTGTAACATAAAACTTGCAAGTGATCGATTGGTATTCACTGTTTACCCTTCACATCCATATAATGTAAAACAATCAATATTAATACCCCTGCGTGTCTTCCTGACTATCAAGACATAACCATCAAAACTCAAGTTAAACCAGTTTACAGGGCGCTCAAAACGAAAAGATCCGATATTCTAAACAAAACTGATGATTTTGTGTACAGTTGTTCATCTATTATTTCATTTTATTGATCTCTAGCATTCTTTAGCAAACATTGGCGCTAACGCTAACAAGCCTAGCTTTATCAACGATCACCTTAACTTTTACGAATTAGGCCTTCTTGAGAAGTGGAAGCGATGAGCAGACCCTCCCGGTTAAAAATCTGTCCTCTAACAAACCCGCGTGACGCGCAGGAAGATGGACTATCCGCAACATAAAGAAGCCAGTCATCCAGCCTAAACGGACGATGAAACCAAATAGCATGATCCAAGCTGGCAATATTTAACTTAGGATTTCCGATAGAAATCCCGTGAGGTTGCAGCGCCGTTTCCAAGAAACCGTAATCGGTCGTATAAGCAAGCATAGATTGATGAATAAATGGGTTATTTGGAAGTGCATCGACACTTCTCATCCAGATATGACGTTTTCCTATTCCAGCCCTCGGTCTAAATGGATTCTGGTTTTCGACAATTCGATATTCAATAGGACGGTCGGCAGTCAATAGGCCGCGAATCTTTTCTGGAATTTCATCAGCATGTGCCCGATAGAGACTTAGCTCTGATTTGAAATTCTCAGGCCCTGGAACAGAAGGCATCGTATCTTGGTGCTCTAAACCTTCTTCTTCAATATGAAATGAAGCCGTCATGACTAATATTGTTTTCTCAAATTGAGTAGCAATGATTCGGCGTACACTGAAACTGCCTCCATCACGCACTCGCTCGACATCATATTCAATTGGATGCGCAGCGTCGCCTGGTCGAATAAAATAACAATGCAATGAATGAGGCGCCCTATTTTCGACAGTTTGCGATGCAGCACTTAGCGCTTGCCCAATCACTTGACCACCGAATACTTTAGGAAACCCTAGATCCTGACTCGTACCGACAAACCGATTGTCTGATTTTTGCTCCAATGATAACAATTCAATTAAACCGTTTAGTACCTGATTCACGACAACCTCTACTTAAAATAACCGCTTTACGGAATGTTAACATCAAACAGCGCGTGTCCTGAAAAAACCGCGGTATAAATTAATAATCTGCGCATGTGAAACTCCAAACGACTACAATAATAAAGAGTCCACTCCTACCAAGTTATCGCTTTTATCAGCAACCTTTTTTGCTAAAACGCCGATTTTCTGGTTCTATTGGTAGGTTAATACTGAGGGGCATCACATTGTCTAAAAATACGCTCATTGATCCATTTGGTAGATCCATCGATTACTTGCGGATATCCGTAACGGATAAATGCGATTTTAGATGTACGTATTGCATGGACGAAGACGTTACATTTTTACCAAGAAGCCACATTCTAACGCTTGAAGAGATTGTCAATGTTGCAAAAACCTTTATTAGTATGGGGTCTAAGCAGATTCGTATAACAGGAGGTGAACCTCTGGTTCGAAAAAATATCCTTTGGGCATTAGAAGAAATTGCAAAAACAGACGGCCTTGATGAGCTGACAATTACCACCAATGGCTCTCAACTTGAAAGCATGGCGGACTCCCTCCACAACGCTGGCGTGTCTCGCATTAACATCAGTCTCGACACGCTAAATCGCCAAAAATTTGAAAGCCTTACACGACGAGATAAATTCGATCAGGTTGTTCGCGGTATCAATAAAGTCGCAGAACTGCCGTTCAAGCGTGTCAAAATTAACAGCGTCATTTTAAAAAACCACAACGACCACGAAATTCTCTCTCTGGCAGAGTTTGCGCTGAATCACGCTATGGATATTAGCTATATCGAAGAAATGCCATTGGGTGTTATTAGCCATCATGATCGCGCGGCAGCCTACATTTCGAGTGACGAAATATACAACCAACTGAGTAGCCGCTATAAATTACACAAAAGCGAGCTCAAAACAGGTGGGCCTAGTCGTTATTATGATGTTGATGGTTTTAATAACAAAATTGGGCTTATTTCGCCTCATAGCCATAACTTTTGCAGCACCTGCAATCGCGTCAGACTAACGGCTGAAGGGAAACTATTACTTTGCCTTGGTAACGAACACTCTATGGATCTAAAAGCCGTTTTACGTGATCCAAAAGCGACGCAAGATTCACTTAAAACCAGTATTCATAATGCACTGGCGTTAAAACCTGAGCGCCATCATTTCGACTTAAACGAAGAACCTCAAATCTTGCGTTTTATGAGCGCAACAGGAGGCTAAACAGGAATCTCTAATGTCTAAATCCCCTACTCCGTTTCGACCTTTAAACATCTGCGTATTAACCGTCTCAGACACTCGTAGCCTTGAAAACGACACATCGGGTGATGCTCTGGTCTCACTGTTATCCGAAGCCGGACATCAACTTCGAGAGCGCACCATTGTAAAAGATGATGTCTACCAAATGCGCGCCGTTGTATCTCAATGGATTGCCGACAAAGACAGTCATGTCGTTATCATAACAGGCGGTACAGGTTTCTACTCTAGAGACAGCACTCCCGAAGCCATTACACCATTACTAGATAAAACTATTGACGGTTTTGGAGAGCTCTTTCGACAAATTTCCTACAATGAAATCGGCACATCTACGATTCAATCTCGAGCAATGGCGGGATTGTCAAACAAAACACTCGTGTTCTGCCTACCAGGCTCCACAGGAGCATGTAAAACCGCATGGAATCATGTCATTCACGAACAATTAGACGCGACTCACAAGCCTTGTAATTTTGTCGAAATGCTTCTCGGCCCATATACAATCGGATAAGTACAAAACAAACAATTAGGACAGATAACATGTCACCGAAAATGATGCCATTTCAAGAGGCGCTCTCTTTCTTCCAAACCTGTTTGCCCATTCTTGTTGAACAAGAAAGCGTTCCCGTTACATCGGCGTTAGAGCGGATTTTAGCTGAGGACATTGTCTCCGAAATTGATGTGCCTCCAGCAGCAAACAGCGCAATGGACGGATATGCACTCAATGCTCAAGAGATCGGTCAAAACACAGATATCACTGAGATGGCTTTTCATGTTTCTCAAAGAATCCCCGCTGGTCAAGCTCCCGCTCCACTCCAACAAGGCACAGTGGCTCGAATTTTCACAGGAGCCGAAATTCCCGTTGGAGCAGACACGGTCATTATGCAGGAAGAGGTGGACGTTAACACAGACAGCAGTGTTACTATTAAAAAGCGTCCGAAGGTCGGTGAAAATATCCGTCCCAAGGGACAAGATATTGCACAACAACAAACTGTGTTACGTGCTGGACAAAAGCTATCTGCCATGCAGATTGGCTTGCTTGCCAGCGTAGGAAAAGAACGTGTCAGCGTTTTTAAATCGTTAAAAGTAGGTGTTCTAACCACTGGTGACGAATTAGTAGCTCCCGGAAAACCATTAAGTCCGGGACAAATTTATAACTCTAACGGCCCGATGCTGGCGAGTCTATTATCCCAATCCGGTCATCAGGTGGTTAAAACTCTCCATTGCTTAGACAGCAAAGAGGAAACGGAAAACGCGCTCAAAACACTGTCAGAACACGTTGATATTATTATATCTTCTGGGGGAGTGTCTGTTGGGGAGGAAGATTACGTTAAAGAAGCAATTGAAAATAATGGCTCTGTCAGTCTTTGGAAAGTGGCAATGAAGCCAGGTAAACCTATTGTTGTTGCTAATGTATTTGACACTCCTTTCATCGGTTTACCCGGAAATCCAAGCTCAACGCTGGTTACGTACCACTGGCTTGCAAGTGGCGCGCTTAGAGGCGCCTCAGGGCAAACAGCCTATATCCCTCGACCCACTCCAATAAAGACAAACTTTACCAGAAGCAATGCCATTCGCAGAGATGAGTTTCTAAGAGTGTCCATCTTGAATGGTCGAGCGGAACCTCATATACGACAAAGCTCCGGTGCATTATTACCCGCATGTGAATCAGATGGGTACCTTCACATTCCTGCTGGCGTGTCGATAAATCAAGAAGATACGTATGACTTTTACCCTTTTCTAGCCTTTTAAACTACACTGAACATAAACAAGTTTATTCACTTATTTGGTTTTCTGAGTGCTCATTGGCACTCTTTGTTGTTTTGATTTACGCCGAATATTGAGGAGAGAGTATGCGAGATATTGAATGGGAGAAAGCACTCTACGATCATCAGCACATGATGATTAAACGCTTAGACGCTCACCGAAAAAAAAATAAAACAGAGGATTTAACCAGCGACGAAAGAATGGCTGTTGAGCACTCGTTCCAACTTCTCGTTGCCTCAATGCTGGATCTCGCCAAATACGTTTTAAAAAACCATTATAACGAGGATGTTGAAACCCGAGATCAGGTCTTAGACGAGCTTATCAAACACCAAGACGTTACCTATGAACAAGGCCAGCAAATCGCTTCGTTAATAAAAATTCGAGATCAAATACTTAACGATTATCTCGAACAGAATTTTACCGGATTAAATGACGCTCTGAAAATTAAACGATACGCACTGGTTGAAGTACTAACAAAAGAATGGACTGCGCGCCTAGAGTCCTAAAAATATTCATTTAACTCTCAAGAGTTCGTGTTTACCGCTTTTTGAACAACAGTTTTCACAAACACGAACTCTTTCTTCTCTAAACAGGCAAGAGCCCATCTAGCATTTAATACGATTAAACATCGTATAAATGGCGATATTCTTCAAATACGTCATAAATAATCTGCCTAAACCATTTATGAGCATCATCATGTTGATATCTGTCGTGCCAGATCATTGAATAGTCAAATGACTTGGACTCAAACGGCAACTCATAGACCGCCAAATTCGGAGAAATTTCAGCAAAATCTTGCGCAAACAATTTAGGCACAGTCAGTAACAAATCACTGTTTCGAACCACGGCTGCGGCAGGAACGAAATTTGGAAGAGTTACCGCTATTTGTCGTTTATGACCAATTTTATTAAGCGCTCTGTCAACCGCGTATTGGTAGCGACGCCCTAAAACGACTTGAACATGAGGCGCTGCTAGATAACCCTCTAACGTCAAAATGCCATTCGTCACATGAGGGTTTTCTTTGCGTGCCAGACAGACCATCGTATCGCTTTTCAGTCGTGTTCCTTTAACACCGGCGGGAGGTTCTTTTGACAATACAGCAACCGCTAAATCAATTTCAGCGTTATCCATATCGTTTACCGTGTTTTCATCCCAGCTTTTTACCTCCAAAACTGCATTTGGAGCCTGATTACGAAACGTTTCTAGCAATTTTGGCAATACAGTCAATGATCCAAAGTCGGTCGTTGAAATAACAAACCGACGGGTAGAATGCTCTGGGTCAAATTCGGACGGTTGAATTAAAGTCTCCAACCCGTCCATCATTTCTTTAAGCTGTGGCGCAAGTTGATCAGTGCGTGCTGTGGTAGAAAGGCCGTGGGAATTACGTACAAACAAAGGGTCATCGAACACGTCTCTAAGTCGCGAAAGAGATCGACTTACAGCAGGTTGAGATACTTTTAAACGTGAAGCCGCTTTCGTTACATTTTTCTCTTCAATCAAAACAAGATATATGTATAAAAGATTTAAATCGACATCGCATAACTTAACTTCTGTCAAAGAGGTTTCCTCTTATTATTCTTGAATTATTTAATTGGTACACCTTAAAGAAAAACCATTAAGCGTACAATATTCCACCAAAACTAAAGGTTAGCACAGGCAGCGAATTCTTCGGAGGCGAAACTACAAAAGTATACTTGGAATCCGAAAATAGATTCGTTTATACACCGCACTCATTAGCTCGAAAGATCCATTTATTTAACGTTTCGAATTCGCTCTGACGTCATTCCCATTAAATACAATATACCATCTAAACCGAGATAACTTGTAGGGCAAGGTGCCTGCTCTCTAACAATAGGCTTAGCGTGCAGTGCCACACCTAAAGAAGCTCGATTCAGCATTAATAAATCATTTGCGCCATCGCCGCATGCAATCGTATTTGACCAATCTACATCATATTGCTCGACCAACGCTTCAAGTAATTCTTCCTTTCGTTTTCCGTCAACGATTGGACCGATGTGCTTTCCCGTCAAGTTACCATCAACAATTTCTAGTACATTCGCGTGGACTTCTTTCATTCCATAATCACTTTTTACTCGATCAGCAAAGTAAGTAAAACCGCCGGATAATATCGCCGTTTTCCATCCAAAAGCATGAAGAGTAGACATCAAGGTTCCAATACCGTCCATATGCACAATACGCTTATATACGGAATCCATAACATCGCTACTTAGTCCGTTTAAAAGCGCTAAACGCTGAGTAAAGCTTTCAGTGAAATCAATCTCTCCCCTCATTGCACTCGCCGTAACTGCCGAAATTTGTTCGCCTATCCCCATTTCTACAGCAAGCTCATCCATTACTTCTGCTTTAATCAAGGTAGAGTCCATATCAAAAACAGCCAAACCAGCGTCTTCAATCGAATGTTGGTGAGTCTGGAGAACGTGATCAATTCCGGTGACATTGGCTTTTTCAAGCAACGCCTTCTTTAGCTTCAATTCCGTTTCTTCAGAAATATCCTGTGTAAAATCGTATCTAACGACCTCAAAATCGTCTTGTTCGTCAGAGAGCGTTATTACCTCAAACTCAATTGAATGGTCAGAAAGCCAAGTACTAAATGCATTTTGGTACGCATCGTTTATACGACCAATTAACGTTATAGAAGGGGACATGCTAGCTCCTAGAATTTTTAGGCGACAACTATAGCAAATATGACTACGTCGAAGAATCATATTGACGGTTTTAAAAAGAAGTTCTGTGTATAACTAAAGAAAAATCAAACATGCCGATATAATCAGGCTATATTTGTTGGATTAATGTTATATTTTATAAAAGTCCTGTTGTTAAAAGGAACCTCAAGTAAACACGATGTTATCTGTTTTACAAAATAAGTTATCCGCGCTGGTCGTCACCTTAACGACATTCATCATATTGATTGTTGTGGCAGTGGCCGTCTTTTGGAGTACGATGACATCTGCACTCGACAACTACCTAAATCAACAAACCGAGGTATTGGGCAACAGCCTTGCTACACAGGCTGCATTTAATGCGACTCAATCGATACTGACTAACGACCTCCTGAGCCTTAATGTGTTATTGAACCGATTGGTCATTGACGAAAACATCTTAAGTGCGCGTGTTTTTAATAAAAAAGATGAGCTGCTCGCCGAAGCCAGCAGTAATGGAAGCACTTCAGTCTCTTCACGAGATTGGCGCCCCGTTGAAAACCAGAGAGTTTACAGCTCTTCGGTGAAGTTTCGAGATGAAATAGTTGGACACGTTCTAATAACTCTGGATAAAACGCCCGCACAACAAACACTAACCCACTTAAACAACTTACTTATTGGCGTCGCCATTTTTATTACCGCTCTCGCAACGTTAGTGATTGTCTTGGTGACGAAATGGTTATATGCCCCGATATATCAAATAACCGACGCAATACAAGCAATGAAGCATGGAGTAAAGGACGTACCTTTACCAAGCAACACCTATTTAGAAGCGAATGAGCTAAGCACCGCATTCGCTTCTTTAAAGAACCTAGAATGGAACCTACCTAAACAAAAAGAATCTGAAGAGTCGGTCGGCAAACCTGAACACTCCCAATTCGAAATCGATTTCGAAAGTATCATTAAAGCCAAAGAAAAAGAGACTTGTGTACTGTATTTCGAGTTTTGCAATTTAGACTCTTGGCACAATGCGCTCTCTCCTCTTGATGTTGCAAATCTACTCACTCCGATCTATCGCGCACTGTTTAGAGCAAGCGAAAATTATCAGGGCGTCGTACATCAATACAAAGGTAATTCGGTTTTAATTTTCTTTAAAACCATGAATTGTGAAGACAGTATCTACATGAATGCGGTCTGCACAGGGCAACTCTTCATTGGCCTAATGCAACACTTGTTGAACGGCGATGTATACAAGGATACCCCCAAGCTTAACTTCCATCTAAGCCTACACGACTGTAACGACGAGCTTTCTAGCTTAGCGGACAAGGATACTTTTGAAATAGAGAAAGCGGAACAACACTTAGTTGAACTCAAAGCCTACGATTCTCTGAATATATACAACACTCTGCTATTAGATGAAAAGGTCGTTACTGTTCCAGACTTCCAACATAGGATCGTCACTAGCCTTCCGGAAATCGTTGAGATCAATGGCGAAGAGAAGTTGCTGTACACGCTCAAAGGGATCTCAGAGCGATATCAAAGCGGCATAGATGACACAATAGAAATGCTGAACGAAGATACTGACACTATCAGTTAGACCATCACTTAGCTCATACAGCTTCGTTAGCGATGGCAAAAATCAGAAAGTGCTATTACAGGTACACTGACAGCGCCACTTCTAACACTCAATAAAACTACTTGTTGAACCCACTGCAAAAAAAACGCTAGAGCAAGCTCTAGCGTTTTTTAAAAATGACTTACAACCACTTAAATCAGTAGTCTAATTGAATTACATCGTCTAACGACAAGCCTTGTTTATCCAGCATCAATCTGAGTTTTCGTAATGCTTCGACCTGAATCTGTCTTACTCTTTCACGAGTCAAACCTATTTCAGCACCCACATCTTCAAGAGTGCTCGGTTCGTAGCCTCGTAAACCAAATCGGCGAGCTATAACTTCACGTTGTTTTTCATTTAATGCGTCGAGCCAACCATCGATGTTATTTAAAACATCCCCTTCCTGGCGTTCATCTTCGGGGTTAGAGTGCTGTGTATCGGGTATCACTTCAACTAGGCTTTTGTCGCCTTCGCTTCCACCCAACGGAGAGTCAATCGAACTTATTCTTTCATTAAGGCCCAGCATTTTTTGGACATCTTCAACAGGACGATCCAATTTTTCAGCAATTTCTTCTGGGCTTGGCTCATGGTCCAACTGCTGCGTCAGCTCTCGAGCAGCACGGAGGTATACATTAAGCTCTTTCACCACATGGATAGGTAATCGAATCGTACGCGTCTGATTCATAATCGCACGTTCAATTGTTTGTCTAATCCACCAAGTGGCATAGGTCGAGAACCGAAACCCTCGTTCAGGATCAAATTTTTCAACCGCTCTAATTAGACCGAGGTTACCCTCTTCAATCAAATCAAGCAGAGATAATCCTCGATTCAAATAACGTCTTGATATTTTTACAACGAGACGTAAATTACTTTCTATCATTCTTTTGCGGGCTGCTTCATCTCCTTTTAACGCCAGCCGAGCAAAGTAAACTTCTTCTTGTGCAGTTAACAGCGGCGAAAATCCGATTTCGCTCAGGTATAATTGCGTAACATCTAATGATTTAGTGTTTTCTTCAGCGTTATAACGAGCACTAACTGCCGATTCAAACTCCGAGTTATCTTGGCTTTCTTCAAGATCTAAATCAATATTATCTGTAAGCGTAACTAACTCTGTCTTTTCCATTTCAGTCGCTTTCATGCCCCCTCCTCACCCAACATCGCGTAATTATCTGCTGGGTAATACGTTTAGTGGATTCACTGGTTGACCGTCTTTACGCACTTCAAAGTGCAATAAAGATGCTTCGTTTCCCTTTCCTCCGATTATTGCAAGAGAATCTCCTGCTCGGACACTTTGTTGCTCTTTTACCAATATACGTTTGTTATACGCATATGCACTCAGATAGATTTCATTATGTTTTACAATAACGAGATTGCCATATCCTATTAGCCCACTACCTGCGTAAACAACAACACCATCTGCTACTGCTTTTACATGGTGACCTTTTGTTCCTTTGATGTCTATACCTTTACTACTAACACCACTGCTTGAAAACCCCCTAACCACACTTCCTTCTATTGGCCACAACCACTTCACTACTTTTTTTGTTGTAACACTACTCTTTGACGGCAGTTTCTTAGCAGAGTTCACTTTTTTTACATTTTTTGAATTTGAAGGCTTATTCTTTTGCGCAGATGTCTTTGTTTTCGCTGCTTTAGTCGGTGTTACCGCTTTTTTAATGGAAGTAGGTTTTGTAAGCGTCTTATGTTTACCTACTAAACGAATTTTTTGATTTGGATATATAACATAGGGAGAATCAATGTTATTTAAAGAGGCCAAATTGCGATAATCCAACCCATACCGAAAAGCAATTGCAAACAAAGTATCGCCGCTTTGCACCTTATGTATTCCAGACGCAGGCGTAGGTGTGACCTGCGGTCTGGAGCTTTGAACTTGTCGGGATTTGGAGTTCGAATCAGGGTAATGGAAACTATCGTAGGCACACGCAGACAATAGCAAACTTACTATCGTCAAACTTAATAAACGCTTAAAAGCGTTTATTCGCTGTACACCTATGAGTAATATGGTCAGAATCATTCACCTAGAACAAAAGTTATTATAAGTTTAAACCTGTTAAGTTTCGTTATTTTATGCGTTTTGTGGAGAATCGGACTATAAAAACAGTAAATAGACCTATCAAAAGTACACATACTGGCCCAATAAAATCCCCAAACAAAGAATAATGCTCAAGATTCCAAGGCAATAATAGGGCTTCTTCTGCTGGAACTTTCTTATCACCAACCATCATTATTTCGGTCACTTCTTTCCACGGCCATACTTTCACTAATGCCCCTAACATAACCCCAGTTAATATAGACATAGTAAGCTCACGATAGCGATTCAGCATCCAGTTTAATAGTTTGGAAAAGCTTAGCAAACCGACTAATGCTCCTCCTCCAAACACTGCAATAACTAACAGATTGAATTCTTTGATAGAAAGGAGAATATCTCCATATAATCCCATCATTAAAAGAAGGAAACTGCCAGAAATTCCAGGCAGTATCATCGCACAAATAGCAATCATCCCAGCAAAAAACACTAAAGGTAAAGTGACATTAATGTGAATGGGTACCAACATCGATAAAAACGCGCCTACGAGTATCCCTGTAACCATTCCCAACACATTATTGCGATCAGACAACGGAAACTCTCTAGACAACATCCACGCAGAAGCCAAAATTAGACCAAAGAAAAAGCTCCACACCCAAATAGGATAATCAGATAATGCATGTGAAATAATACCAGCCAATGAAACGATACTGGTTAATATCCCAGCGGCTAACACTAACAAGAAGCCAAGATCAAAGTGATTCCACAAACCTTTAAAATCAGCTTTTAATAACATAGCAATACTGGTCTTATTCACCCCACTCAGCGCATTAATGAGACGATCATAAATCCCGACAATAAACGCAATTGTTCCACCAGATACCCCAGGAACTACATCAGCAGCTCCCATTAACACACCGCTCAAATACGTTTTTAGCCATTTAGGCATCTTCTTTTCCTTCTAACATAGGTACAAACTGCGCTGGAGCAAATCCTAAACGACGCCACTTTTCACCCTCTTTTTTCCAACAACCAATCGACGATATTTCATCTTCGATTGGCATGATAAGTATGCCACCTTCTTTGAGAGAATCAGTCAATGCATGAGGAACTTTCGATGCCAATGCCGTGACAATAATCGCATCCATCGAAATGTTTGTCGGCCAACCTAAATGCCCGTCACCATGATGAAACTCCACATTTGAGACTCCAAAACTTGTAAGTCGTTTCATGGCTAGGTCATACAATGTCTTATGACGCTCTATGGTGTGCACTTTGTTGAATATATTGGCTAAGATACATGTTTGATATCCAGAACCTGTTCCGACCTCTAACACTCGGCCATGGCGTGCATTTTCAAGCAGCCATTCAGACATACGAGCAACAGTGAGCGGCTGACTGATCGTTTGATTTTTTCCAATCGGAAGAGGTGTTGGAGAATAAGCAAGATGAGAAAAGGCAGACTCTACAAATTGATGTCGAGGCAAGCTCCCCATCAATTGTAATATTTCCGTATTCCGTATTCCAGACTCTTGTAAATAAGCTACCATCGACGCTGCTCGAGGCTCAGTTTTGCGTAGTAACTCATTCAACAAAGACGTCATATTGAAATACTACCAGCCCAATCTTCGAGAGTAGAAAGAACTGAATGGCATGTCATATCCGCATGAATCGGAGTGATGGATACGTAACCATTTTTAATCGCATCAAAGTCTGTGCCAGGCGCAGCATCATAGGGTTCAGATAACGCACCAATCCAATAACTCTCCACACCTCTTGGATGATGAGCGGTTACTGCTGGCTGAGACGAATGACGGTGACCCAATCGTGTGATTTTGAAGCCGGATAAAGCCTCGTAAGCCATATCAGGAACATTAACATTAAGAATAATTTTGGGAGGCAAAGCCAACGTATGGCTGTCTTTTATAAGATTTTTAATCAAAAAGAGCACAACCTTCGCTGCGGTATCAAAATGCGTGTTACCAACAAGAGACACAGCAATTGCGGGGCGGCCTAGATGTCTAGCCTCTAATGCTGCTGCTACGGTCCCCGAGTAGATAACATCATCTCCCAAATTAGGGCCATGGTTCACGCCCGAGACAACAGCATCAAACTCTTGATCGTTTATTGCTCCAGACAACGCCAAATTCACACAGTCAGTGGGCGTGCCATCAATACGATATTGACCTTCTCTCACTTCAATTGGCTGGAGCGGGCGGGTTAACGTCAACGAGTTACTCGCGCCGCTGCGATTGCGATCAGGGGCAACGACGGTTGTGTTATAGTCACCCGATAACGTTTCGGCGAGTGTTTGAATGCCTTTTGCATCTAAGCCGTCGTCATTTGAAATGAGTACTCTCACTTTTTATCCTCTTGCCCACCGGTTCTCACATACTGAGAACAATCCTCAAGATTCATTAACTCACGCATCACTGTTGTCGCAAATGCCCCTTTAGGTAATTCAAACTGCAAGATCAAATCCTCTGACGGTTCTTGTGTCGATGTTTCAGACTTTTTGCTCTCAAGCAATTCCCAGGCCATATCCATAGGAATCAAACGTGTCAAACGATCTTCTCGGCAGCAGTCAAATGTTAAGAAACCTTTATATAAATCAGTACGTTGTTCAATGATGTTTCGTATGATGCTTGCGCGCGTCTCACTCGTTCCCTTCTCCCATCCCTCACTCAATAATGGGTGTAAAGGAGAGCATTGCCCTGTTCTCAAAGCTAACAAGGTATCATTTGAAAGCTCTTTCACTCTTAGCTGTTCATTTCGAGACCAATACTGCATGATATCGCCAACATAAAGACTCTCCCACTGGCCACCTTGAACTTGGCAATGCAAACTCTCATTAAAAAACCAGGATCGAATTGCGGAAAGCCAAAAACCTTCGGTCTTGCTTAAACGACGTTTGCTTTGCCTTCCACGCCCTACAAAATCCAAACCATGGTGCAGGTTATTGCCGTTAATTCCAAATCGCTGTGCGCCAAAATAGTTAGGGACGCCATAGCGCTTAACCAACTCCAAACGAGCAAGAAATTGATCACTCTCACGTCGGTGAAGCTCTCGAATTCTAAGCACAAAGCGATTACCTTTGTGTCCACCCATTTTTAATTTCTTAGAGTGTCTGACTTCTTTAAGAACACGCACTTGTTCTGGAGAACGAAACGCATCATTCAACCCAGAGAAATCAACGGGCTTACCCAAAAGATGTAGACAAAACCATTGTCGGGTACACGCATGACGATCTTTAACGCCAGCATAAGAAATTCTATTTGCAGAGATATCGGCAATTTGAGCGAGACGTTTAGCAAGAAAATCCGTATTTATGCCGATTTTTTCAATAAAAACATACAGAAACTCTCCGGCCCCAGAAGGTTCAAAACCAAGAGTCTCTTCGACATAAAAGTCCTGAGGGTAAACTTTAAACTTACCACTAACAGTAGGAGCGCCCCAAGCATAAGACCATTCGGTATTAAGTTGCGGGCTCAACTCACCTTTTTCACATTCCAGCATTAAACATCCACTTTATATAACAGTGCGACAGATTCAACGGCGATCCCTTCTTTTCGCCCCGTAAACCCTAGCTTCTCTGTTGTCGTTGCTTTCACATTGACGGAATCAATACTTACGTTGAGATCTTCTGCGATATTCTCGCGCATTCGATCAATATACGGTCTCATTTTTGGTGCCTGCGCAATGATGGTAACGTCGACATTTCCCACTTTCCAACCTAAAGAAACAACGCTGTCGTATGCACGCTTCATTAATAAACGACTGTCTGCCCCCGCAAATTCTGCGTCAGTATCGGGGAAGTGCTTTCCAATATCACCCAATGCGGACGCCCCAAGCAGAGCATCCGTTAGTGCGTGAAGCACTACATCTCCATCAGAATGAGCAATTAATCCGCGTTCATAGGGAATAGTTACGCCCCCTAAAACGACATGATCCCCTTCACCAAATTTATGTACATCAAAACCGTGGCCTATACGAAAAGGTGTCATATATTCTCCAATATCTTCGCGGCTAAAAGCGTCTGTGAAATGCTGCTAATTTAAAAGTGCTTTGGCTAAAATCAAATCTTCAGGCGACGTGATTTTAAAATTAAGCACCTCTCCCTCGATCAGTGCAGGCTGCCAACCTATTAACTCCATAGCAGAGCTCTCATCCGTAATCTCTCCACCTTCGTCATAGGCCTTTTTTAGTGCGTTATTTAGTGCTCCAATGGGGAAGCACTGTGGGGTTTGGGCTTGCCAAAGAAGGCGTCGATCCAAAGTAGAATGAATTGTCGAATGCGCAGTTTGGGACTTAATAGTATCTCTACAAGGCAATGCTAAGATGCAGCCTGCGTCGCCATTATGTTGTAATATTTTGTCCAAGCCTGCTTGCGATAGCATAGGGCGAGCGGCATCATGAACTAATACCGATTGGTGTTGTGTCGCACGCTTTTTATCAAGCAAGTAAGCCAATCCGTTCAATACCGTATCGGAACGTTCGCTCCCTCCAAAATAGTGGTGAATTTTTGGGTGCTCGCGCCAAATAGAATCTTTCCAATAACCATCATCGATACTGACTCCTACGGCAACACCCTCAATACTTGGGTGCTCTACAAAAATCGAGATGGTTCGATCCAATACTGTTTTTCCTGCAATTTCTAGATATTGCTTAGGGCAATCGGATTGCATTCGTTTTCCTACACCTGCAGCAGGAATAACAACCCAGAACTTTTTACTCATTTTTCAACCATTCTATAAAAAGTTTCACCTTCTTTTATATACTGCAGCTCCGTTCTAACATGCTCTTCAACTGCTTCCTCTCCCTGACGCAAATCACTTACCTGCGCACGAAGTGCATCATTACGCTGCTTTAAACGTCCGTTTATACGCTCTTGATATTCAATTTGCTTTGCTAACTCTTCCTGACGCTTTATACCTTGATCGCCAAAATACAGGCGATACGACACGATACAAACAAGAGAAAAGAGAATGATAAGAATGAAGCGCTGAGTCATAAAGAAAATAATACTATTAGAAAGCTTCCATTATTCCCCGAAAGCGTATCAAAGAAAATAAATAAAAAAGGGAGAACAAATGTTCTCCCTTTAAAGATCACAAATCGATTACGCTTGACCTTTTATCTCGGACAGGCCGTTGTATGGTGCTTTTCCACCCAACTGCTCTTCTATACGCAACAATTGATTGTACTTAGCGACACGATCAGAACGACATAAAGAGCCAGTCTTGATTTGACCCGCAGCCGTACCAACAGCCAAATCAGCAATAGTAGCATCTTCCGTCTCACCAGAACGGTGAGAGATAACCACTGTGTAACCTGCCGCTTTAGCCATTTTGATCGCTTCAAGCGTTTCAGTTAATGACCCGATTTGATTGAATTTAATCAAAATAGAGTTAGCGATATTCTCATCTATGCCACGCTTAAGAATCTTGGTGTTCGTAACGAACAGATCATCACCGACAAGCTGGATTTTATCGCCCAGAATCTTAGTTTGGTATGCAAAACCATCCCAATCAGACTCATCTTGGCCATCTTCAATTGATACAATAGGGTACTCGTTGCACAACTCAGCAAGGTAATCAGAGAATTCTTCGGAAGAGAATACTTTGCCTTCACCTTTCATGTTGTATTTGCCGTCTTCATAGAATTCAGAAGATGCACAATCCATTGCCAAGGTAATGTCTTTACCCAGCTCATAGCCCGCTGCCGAAATCGCTTCTTTGATTACAGCCAATGCTTCTGCATTAGAGGACAAGTCAGGAGCAAAGCCGCCTTCATCACCTACAGCTGTGTTTAAACCACGAGCATTTAGAACTTTTTTCAGTGCATGGAAAATTTCAGCGCCATAACGCAGTGCTTCACGAAAGTTTGGTGCACCTACTGGCTGAACCATAAATTCTTGAATATCTACATTATTGTCTGCGTGCTCGCCACCATTGATGATATTCATCATAGGAACAGGCATTGAGTATTCGCCAGGCGTACCATTTAGGTCTGCAATGTGTGCATACAATGGAACTTTTTTAGAGACTGCCGCCGCTTTCGCCGCCGCCAAAGAAACCGCTAAAATAGCGTTCGCACCAAAAGTAGATTTGTTTTCAGTTCCATCCAGATCAATCATGACCTGATCAAGCTCTGCTTGTGCAGTCGCTTCTTTACCGATCAAAGCATCACGAATTGGACCATTTATAGCTGCAACGGCTTTCAATACGCCTTTGCCAAGGTAACGGCTTTTATCACCATCACGTAATTCCAAAGCTTCACGAGAACCGGTAGAGGCACCAGAAGGTGCACACGCTGACCCAAAAGCGCCATCAGCAAGAAATACGTCCGCTTCGACAGTTGGATTACCGCGAGAGTCCAGTACTTCTCTGGCCTTAATATCAACGATTTGACTCATAACAAACCCCTTTTTATAGATGAACCTTCATAAAAAATGAAATAGTCACAAACACCTGTTTGCAAAAGTTATTTTTCTTTTCCTGCGAACTTCAGTGCAGCATGAACAAATGCACTGAACAGGCCGTGTCCATATCGAGGTGTTGAAGTAAATTCTGGGTGGAATTGACAAGCTACAAACCAAGGATGATCTGCAATTTCCACAACCTCTACCAAAGAGCTGTCTGCCGAACGACCTGAAATCGTAAGACCAGCTTGCTCTAAAGCATCAAGGTAATAGTTA
Organism: Marinomonas balearica; assembly: GCF_004362145.1. Taxonomy (GTDB): domain Bacteria; phylum Pseudomonadota; class Gammaproteobacteria; order Pseudomonadales; family Marinomonadaceae; genus Marinomonas; species Marinomonas balearica. Next base: position 243,451 of record NZ_SNXC01000014.1, on the reverse strand, counting down.
TTTACTTCGTAACGGTGACGATGACGCTCACTAATCACTGATTTACCGTACGCTTCTTGTGCCTTCGTACCGTCAACCAAGTTACAGTCTTGAGCGCCTAAACGCATCGTTCCACCAAGATCGGATTCCTCTGACCGGATTTCCTTGGAACCTTCTGCGTTAGTCCATTCTGTAATCAAACCAACGACGGGATTCTCTGTTTTTAAGTTAAATTCTGTGCTGTGTGCACCAGAAAGATTTGCTACATTTCGTGCAAATTCGATTACCGCTACTTGCATACCTAAACAGATACCCAAATAAGGGATTTTATTCTCACGTGCGTATTGTGCTGTACGGATCTTACCTTCTACACCACGCTCGCCGAAGCCACCAGGTACCAAGATCGCATCCATTCCTTCCAGTATAGACGTACCTTCTTCTTCCACTTTTTCGGAATCAACATAATGCAACTTCACTTTTGTACGAGCGTGAATTCCAGCATGATCCATTGCCTCGATAAGAGACTTATAAGCATCTAGAAGCTCCATATACTTACCCACCATAGCAATGTTAACTTGCTTCTCTGGGTTAAGTTTAGCTTGAGCAACCTTATTCCAAATGCTGAGGTCTGAAATATTACAATCAAGATTGAAACGCTCAACGATTAAGCTATCAAGCCCTTGCTCTTCCAACATTTGTGGAATTCTATAAATCGTATCAGCGTCAGGCAAAGAAATAACGGCGCGCTCGTCAACGTTGGTAAACAATGCAATCTTCTTACGTTCTGGCGATTCGATACTGACTTCAGAACGACATACCAAAATATCTGGCTGAATACCGATTGAGCGCAACTCTTTTACAGAGTGCTGAGTTGGTTTCGTTTTGGTCTCACCCGCAGTACGAATGTAAGGCACTAGCGTCAAATGCATGAACAACGCACGATGAGATCCCAACTCGACTTTCAGCTGACGCACAGCTTCAAGGAAAGGTTGAGATTCAATATCACCTACCGTACCGCCGATTTCTACAAGCGCGACATCTGCGCCTTGTGCACCAGCAATTACTCGATGTTTAATTTCATCAGTGATATGAGGAATAACCTGAACCGTGCCTCCAAGGTAGTCGCCACGACGTTCTTTTTTCAAAACATCTTGGTAAACACGACCGGAGGTAAAGTTATTACGCTTGCTCATTCGCGTAGAAATGAAGCGTTCGTAGTGTCCTAAATCCAGATCCGTTTCTGCACCGTCGTCGGTCACATAAACTTCACCGTGTTGAAATGGGCTCATTGTACCTGGATCAACATTGATGTATGGATCCAGTTTTAACATAGTAACTTTCAGACCACGCGATTCAAGGATTGCAGCCAGAGATGCTGATGCAAGTCCTTTACCTAGTGAAGAAACCACGCCGCCTGTGACGAAAATATATCGTGTCGCCATGTGTTAATAGCCCGCCTTAAATAAATAGAATCGATTGAAATAGAGGTACTTGATTATGTACCTTCAGGACGGGGGGAAATGATAACATTGAGGCGCGTTTTGCTCAATGAAGCAAAACGCGTTTTATGAAAATATATCTGTTACAAATCCAAGGTCAGTGTTTTTGTTTTCGATCGGGAGCAACAGGCCATCACTAATTTGCCTTCCTGATGCTCCTTATCCGTTAAGAAAACATCTCTGTGATCCGGTATACCATCGACTACTTGCGTCATACAGGTACCACAAACTCCCTCTTCACAAGAAACTGGCAGAAAAACACCATTCTCATCTAATACCTGAGAAATCGTTTGATCTTCTCCTACCAAAAACGCCTCTCCCGTACTGAAAATCTTTACTGTAAATTCTGTATTTTCAGTCGCTGTTGTCTCCTGTGCTGGTGCCGAAAAAAACTCACGGTGTAACCTAATTTCAGGCCAACCTAATGTTTTTGCCTCTTCAAGAACGGCGGTTATGAAATTAGCCGGGCCACAAACATAAAGCTCTACGTCTACTAAATTTTCAGACAAAGTTTCACGAACATCCATACGCCCAGACGATGACACCTGACTGTAATGAAAATGCATTTTATCGGCGAAACTTCCGACTTCCAAAGCACTTGAAAAAGCAGCGTGATCTGGCGATTTCGAACAATAATGAAATTCAAAATCCGCCCCAGATTGAGCCAAAGTTTGAGCCATCGGCAATAAAGGCGTTACACCAATCCCTCCCGCAATAAGAAGAGACTTTCGTTTCAAACTAACAAGCGGAAAATGATTCCTTGGTTCACTGATCGAAAGACGATCACCTATTTTTAACGCATGCACTTGACGTGAACCGCCTCTTGACTCTGGATCCTTCAGTACCGCAATTTCATAATACCGATCATCCGCTTGCAATCTGCATAACGAATATTGACGAACCAAACCGCTCGATAAATGAATTTCAATATGAGCGCCTGCTTCGAAAGTGGGTAATCTTTCATTGTCTTCACGCCCCAACACAATGCGCACTACAGAGTGCGCTTCAAGCACCACATTTTTTACAACAACAGCAATCATTTTTATTATTCTCCAAGAGACACAACGTATTAAAAGGAAACCGTTTGCAAAGGAATTTCCTCATTCTTCCCTGATGTTGTAGCACTATTATTAGCCGTACTTTCCTGTTTAGACGACTTCTGCTCTTCTTGAATAATTCGTTCGATTATACGACGAGATTGCACACCACCAGCGTCAATATTTAGCTTTAATAGATCGTACTCTGGAAACGATTTTAGATTAATTTGTTGGCACTCTAATACCTCTAAATCTTCCTGAAAAATGCCGCCTTGTCCGTCACGGATATTGTCCGTTAATGCATCATCATTCGGTTTGAAATTTCTCGCCATTCCCCAGAAATACCACATCGTATCGTCATTTTCAGGGGTAATAAAATCCACTACGATACTACTGGCTTTAAACTCTTTAGGCGCATCAAACCCACCCTTTCCTGCATGGGCAACACCCACATCAATCATGACGTTAGACGGCGGTGTAAAACGACAGCGTTGCCACCGGTCAACTGGCACATCATCCGCTAATCCATTCGCCTTTAGCGCAGCCTGCCAAAAAGGGGGAGCCATAATGTTTTCCATATAGCGACTTGTGATGACCTCACCACCCAACACTTGGGTAGAAACGGGAGATTCATCAATTTCTTTTTGACCAATACTGGATGCATGAACGTAGGTTTCATGCGTCAAATCCATTAAATTATCAATCATAAGGCGATAGTCACACTTAATGTGATACAAGCCGCCGCCATAGGCCCAGTCATCACTGACAGCCCATTCGAGATGTGGGATCAATGCTTCATCGGCTTTCGATTGGTCACCTGTCCAAACCCAAATAAACCCATATCGTTCCTCAACCGCGTAGGATTTCATACATGGGAATCCTTGCACTCGCTGCAAAGGCATTTCTTTGGTTTTTCCATCCTCTCCAATTTTTAACCCATGATATCCGCACACTAATAAACCGTCTTCGACATAGCCAAGCGACAATGCAGCGCCACGGTGAGGGCAAAAGTCTAATACAGCGGCAATGTCATTTTCAGACGGCCGATAAAAAGCGATACGCTCACCACATATTGTCCTTCCAAGCGGCTTTTCTAGACCAATTTCTTCAGACATGGCCGCGACATACCATGCATTTTTAGGATAAGTTTGATTCGTCATCTTAGGCTCCATTAATTTTTTGTTCTTATTGGATCCAATATAATAGGAATCAGGCCATTTATCGTATTTAAAATATCGAAAAATGGATCCAATAAATGCATAATTCGTCGCCTTTTATCAGAAATAAGCCAATCATTGGATCCAATAAACTAATTTCAAAAGCAGGTTCACTTCGCATATGGCAAATTCAGGGCCGCAAATACTTACAACGCTCAGACAAATGATTCTTTCAGGAGAGTTCAAAGCAAATGAGCGGCTAGCAGAAATCCCCACTGCTGACAGACTGGGCGTTTCGAGGACACCAATTCGACTCGCATTCAGAGCATTAGAGCAGGAAGGTTTACTTAATAAACTTCCTGGCCGCGGATATGAAGTAAGGTCCGTTTCGATTGCAGAAATAGAAGGCGCTGTAGAAGTGCGAGGCGCATTAGAAGGTCTGGCCGCGAGACGCGCTGCTGAAAAAGGCTTAACTGACGAGCAAAAGAGGCGCTTTGAAGAATTGCTACAACAAGGTGACGAACTCTTTCAATCAAACGAACCTTTGTCGGAAAAAGACATTGAGCTATATCACACGATGAATAAAGCGTTTCATCAACTCATTATTGATGTGGCCGATAACCGCGCGATTTCAATTGCCCTAAGTCGTGACGAACATATTCCATTCGCATCCGTAAATGCGCTTGCATACGACAAAACAAATATGAGGGAAGAAACAAAACGTTTTTTATTTGCCCACACACAACATCATCATATCTACATGACCCTTGCCTCAAGACAAAGCGCTCGTGCTGAAATGATTATGCGAGAACATGCCCACGCAACGCTTGGGCATGTTCATAAATATCACGGGGCAAATGAAAACGAAGACATCCAGCTCATCAGTAAAGATCCCATACTGAAACAATGAGCCTACGAAAGAGCAACCCATCGAAAGCCGGTTTTAGCTAGAGAGACAAAGGCGCTCTTCCTATTGGCACTTCCAATAAGTTAGGACCGCTTCTTACGGGTTGTCCGACCATTTCATCGTAAGCACTTTGGTGGCACAAGACCATTTCACTCACAATTTTATCCGTAAAAAGAGACTGTAGATCAAGCTTGTTATGACTTGTTAAAAACACACCAGTATCTTTATATACGTAATCTTCTTTTCCATTTACCACAACCGAAAGTTGGTACAAACTCGATTCTAATGAATGAATGAGAACCTTATCAAATACGTCAATGTGTCGAAGGTCAGACATTTTCATAGATATTCTCCAATTAATTTTTACATCGCTTATGCCTAACAAACGCTCTCAAAAACTCATGTTTGCAAAGCCTCTCAATGTTCATACGAAAGAAGACACTGAAAGAGATTTAAATAAGTGCTAAATGTAAAAATTAATGTACCTTCAATCGCGTCGAGTTAAGTTCACATTAACAACAACAATTCGAAGCTGCTTTTCGTTACCACTTAAAATGGCGAGCCTCCACTCCAAGCGCTTCAAACGGTATCGAATGCCCTTGTTTTTGTGCCGCACCGTGACACACAATCGCGGGAATCAAATGCTCTTCTCGTGGATGACAAAAACGCCCCCCTTCGACCGTCGCCCAGCCTTTCCAACGCGCTTTTGCATCTTCTAAAGAAAGATTTTCCTGCGTGACAGTCTCATCCAACCAAGTCTGAAAGCGATTAACATTAGCTTTAACACTCGCTGTTTTTGGGCTAAAAAACGCTCGCATATTATGAAAACTAAAACCCGACCCAATAATCAACGCGTCTTCCGGTAACGCATTCGCAAGCTCTTTCCCCATGTTCCAATGAAGTTCAGGGTCTAATGAACAATCAACTGACATCTCAAGTACGGGGATGTTAGCCTCTGGGTACATTAACATTAACGGGATAAACACACCGTGGTCGTAGCCACGGGTTTTATTCAGTCGCGCATTAATACCGCGTTCTAAAAGAGTATTCGTTAACTCCTGTGCGAGCTCAGGCGCTCCTTGAGCTGGATAAGTTAATTGATAGGATTCTTCAGGAAAACCATAATAGTCGTATACCAAATCAGGGGTAGCCAGCGCTGTAATTTCAAACCCTTCGGTTTCCCAATGAGCGCTAACAACAACAATGACAGACGGCTGATCTCCTAAATCAGAAGACAGCGACTTGAGAGTATTGACCAGTTCAAAATGCTCCGGATCACCTAATATCGGAAGCGGACCTCCACCATGAGAAACAAACGCCACCTTTGACATATCACCCCACTCCGCCACAAAGGCGATTAGCTTATATAAACTGGGCAAAACATGACTTATTTCCCTGCAATTGCCCAACTGAATGACTGCCATGTTACAACCGAACAAATAAGCAATAAATAGTGGCAAAAGCAATTCATTATTTCATAATTAAAAACAATAAAAGATCAAGCTTGATCGCATTCAGATACAGTTAACCAACACCTCTCAACTAACTTGGACTATCTGACTGCTTTTTTTATAAAACTTATCAGCTCCCTCTTTTATTGAAAGGTTATTAAATGCCACTTCATGCGCGATGCTTTGCAATAAAATAGCGATTTCTCCCGCTTCTTCTGGAGGCGTTGCAGGAAGGTCTCCAATATAAGGCGTAAGCTTATTAATATAGGTTACTGTTTTACGACCAATATCGTCGAGATTAGGCTCCAAGAACGTACGTACATCAGAAGACGCTGAAATACCTCGATCCAACCCTAGGGAGCCTGCGAATAACTCAGTCTAAACAAAAGATGAGTTCGCTACCTTGCTCCCATTCAACCCTTCCTTGCCAATCGGGGTGATTCCATAGATCCCCAATCGCGACCAATCTTTCCCCATCATAGAGGTAGGGCAAATGATCTCTCCACCAAGTCGGTATTTTTTGGTCGTTCAACCACTTTTTAAGAGGTCGATGAAAGCCATTTTTTAATGCTATAGATTCTCCGATTGGCCGTACTTTAAGCGTCAAAGGCTTATCTGCCTTAATTTTTCCAAAAGCACAATGAAACCAAATATTTGGCACAAGCTCCCCCACGCTGGGCGTTCTTTCCAATGGCAGCACATACAGTCTTTGATTTCTACGAGCTAACCTAAACGCAGCTCCGCGATATTCTGGCTGTTTTCCGACATCCGAAAATAACATATCCATAAGAGCGTCGGCCTGTGCAGAGGTCAGTGAAATCTCACTCTTATTCAAAAATACCGTGATCCAATAACTCTCTTCGCCCATCGGTAACGAATTTAGCAGCAAGCTACCATCAGTATGGCACCATGACGATAACGCCAAATCAACAAGTCGAGAAACGACCTGCCATTCTTGCCGGATGCGCGAAGCACTTGACGAGAGTCTAGCAGCTATCTCTACGTTATTCTTTTGCCAAGGCGAAAGTACGCTGTGACGCAGAAAATTCCGTCTATACGATTGGTCTTGATTAGACTCATCCTCAAGCCAAGAAAGTTGATTCAGCGCGGCATATTCTTCAAGTTGACTTCTTGAATAGTGAAGTAAAGGCCGCCAAATGACCGCTTCATTGAGCTGTCGAATGTTAGGGATGCCTGCCATGCCTTTTAATCCTGTGCCACGCTCTAGCCGAAACAGTAAGGTTTCTGCCTGATCATTCGCATGATGGGCTTGCAGCAACACATCGCGAGCTTGAAGATGTTTTGAAAACGCCTGATACCGCGCATCTCTTGCAGCATTTTCAAACGAACCTGAAGAGGACACCGTAACTTTTTCTACAACGAGAGGAATCTGCAAAGAACCGCAGGAATGTCGACAGTGTTCTACCCATGAATCTGCATTAGCACTTACACCGTGATGTACGTGGATCGCCTTTAGACAGACATTGCCGTGTATTTTTTGAATTGATTCAAGTTCGGAGGAAACGAGATGCAATAATGCTTCAGAATCTAACCCGCCACTATAGGCAACCCAGATACTGATTGGGACATCTCCCGCATCTAAGAGAAATGATCGTAAAGTATTAGAATCCAACTTTAACACGGCGACTAAATCCTAAAAAACGAGAAAATTATTCAACAAGTTAAACGCAAAAAACCCCTCATTTAAACATCCGAATTATTTTTCAGCGTAAATGAGAGGTTTCAAAAATTCAACATTCTGCTTTCCGATATAGAAAATCAAAGCAGAGCAAATTTGAATAATATTTACAGACCGTAGGCCATTAATCTTTGATAACGGCGTTCAAGCAGTTCATCTTCAGACAGTGCTTCCATACGATCCAAAGCCTCTAGCACATTTTCTTTATAGCTTTGCGCCATAGAAGCATGGTTAATGTGTGCGCCACCAAGAGGCTCTTGGATAATAGTATCAACAAGACCAAGCTCTTGTAGCCTTTGTGCAGTGATACCCATTGCTTTAGCAGCATCCGATGCACGATCTGCACTCTTCCAAAGAATCGATGCACAACCCTCAGGAGAAATTACAGAATACGTACCGTACTGTAACATCATGAGTTCATCACAAACGCCAATAGCCAACGCGCCACCAGAACCACCTTCACCAATTACCGTCGATATAATTGGTGTTTTAAGGCGAGACATTACAGCCAAGTTGTACGCTATCGCCTCACTTTGACCTCGCTCTTCGGCACCGATACCGGGGTAAGCCCCAGGAGTATCAATCAAGGTAACGATAGGCATTTTGAAACGCTCAGCGGTTTCCATAAGACGCAATGCTTTGCGGTAGCCTTCTGGACGAGGCATACCAAAATTACGCAGTACTTTTTCTTTAACTTCACGGCCTTTTTGATGACCGATTACCATTACTGGGCGATCATCTAACCGGGCGATACCACCAACGATGGCACGATCATCTGCATAATGGCGATCACCGTGCATCTCTTCAAAGTCAGTAAAAGCGTGTTCAATGTAATCCAAGGTGTAAGGGCGTTTAGGGTGTCGAGCTAGTTGTGAAACTTCCCATGCGCCAAGATTACTGAATAAGCTTTGAGTAAGTGCAATTTTTTTATCTTCTAAACGACTGATCTCATCACTAATGTTAAGTTCGTTGTCGTTTCCGACCAATCGTAATTCTTCTATTTTTTGTTCAAGCTCAGCAATCGGCTGCTCAAAAGGTAAATAATCTAGATTCATTATAAATACACTGCTATTTGTTTGTCGTCATTCTACAGGATGTCCGCATTACAAGCATCCTTTCCACACCCGATATTCGCGGTACATATTATTGAAACGCTAAAATGCCGCTAATTATACACCAACTGCACATTTTGTTTACCGTATTGTTTCTGTAACTCATGAATTAATTCATCATCTGGGCGAATTTTCCATGCTGGCCCCAAACGAACATCGCCGAGCGCCTTATCTGTATCAAATCCGATGACGACATCACAGCCGTCACCTTTGTACGGTGCCATTTTTTTCGCTAATTGGTCAATGTCCGCTGGAGTAACATTCGTGTCCTTCCAATCAATACGAAGCGCCTCAACATATCGTATGCGCGCTTGCGCCATGCTCAATACATTTCGAGCGATCACTTTTTGCCCACCGCGGAACTCATCGATACTGACTTCACCTTCTATCACTACGACTTCATCGGCAAGCATAACGCTTTTAAATGTTTCATAGTTATCGGGGAAAACCGTGACCTCTATTCGTGCAGATCGGTCATCGAGCGTCATAAAAGCAATATTACCGCCGCGCTTACTTTTGGTAACTCGCATCTCAACAATTAGACCTGCCAACACTTGCGTATCACGCTTAGGTTGAATATCTACAATGCGAGATCGAACAAAGCGGCGGAGCTCATGCTCATAATCTTCGATCGGATGTCCTGTTACATAAAGCCCTAACGTATCTTTTTCACCGTCTAATCGCTGACGTCCTGGCCATTCATGTTGAATACCAATTTCATCATAAGCATTTTCAGTGGACTCTTCGACGGCCACGCCAAACAAGTCCATCATGCCAGCGTCTTCGTTTTTCGCATTTTGATCCGCACGTTTTAGCGCTTCATCAATGCTGGCAAATAACGTCGATCGATTCGGTCCTATCGTATCAAAGGCGCCAGAACGCACTAGCGCCTCCATAACTCGTTTATTTACTTTACGACCAACCCGCTGACAGAAATCAAAAATATGTTCAAACGGCCCATCTTGCCTAGCCTCAACAATCGCTTCAATTGGCCCTTCGCCCACCCCTTTAATCGCGCCCAAACCATAAACTACAGCACCGGCTTCGTTAACGGTAAATTTATAAACCGACTCATTGACGTTAGGAAGCTCAAGTGTCAGCTTCATAGCTCGACACTCTTCAATGAATATAACGATCTTATCGGTATTCTGCATATCGGCAGAAAGTACCGCCGCCATAAACGGCGCAGGGTAGTGATTCTTCAGCCATGCAGTCTGATAGGAAACTAATGCGTAGGCTGCAGAGTGAGATTTGTTGAAACCATAACCAGCAAATTTCTCCATTAGATCGAAGATATTACCGCCGAGGTCTTTATCTATGTTGTTCTTAGAGGCACCTTCCATGAATATTAGGCGCTGCTCTGCCATTACTTCTGGCTTTTTCTTACCCATTGCACGACGAAGTAAATCCGCGCCACCTAGCGAAAATTTCGCAAGCACCTGTGCAATCTGCATTACCTGCTCTTGATACAAGATAATGCCGTATGTTGGTTCCAACACGGGGATTAGATCGTCATGCTGATAATCAGGATGCGGAAACGCCAGCTCTGCACGACCGTGTTTTCGGTTAATAAAGTCATCAACCATGCCTGAACCAAGAGGTCCTGGGCGATACAAAGCAACCAATGCGATAATGTCTTCAAAACGTGAAGGCAATAGCTTCTTAATCAGCTCCTTCATACCACGAGATTCCAGCTGGAACACTGCGGTCGTTTCCGCTCGTTGAAGCAAGTCGTAGGTAGATTTGTCTTCCAAATCTATCAATGCGATATCGAGTGGCGGCTTACCTTCTTTTGCATGTAAGGCATTAATGTTTCCTAGCGCCCAATCGACAACGGTCAGCGTTTTCAGGCCAAGGAAGTCAAACTTCACTAGCCCCGCTTCTTCTACATCATTTTTGTCATATTGCGTGACCAACCCACTGCCATCTTCTTCACAGTAAAGCGGCGCAAAGTCAGTGAGCTTAGTGGGTGCGATAACAACACCCCCAGCGTGTTTACCAAAGTTCCGTACTACGCCCTCTAAAGAAAAGGCCATATCCATAATATCGGCTGCTTCTTCATCCGCTTCGATGAAATCGACCAGAGCGGGTTCCTCTTCAAGCGCCTTTTTCAACGTCATTCCAATCTCAAATGGAATGAGCTTCGATAACTTATCACCAAGACTGTAAGGCTTACCCTGCACGCGCGCGACATCTCGCACTACCGCTTTCGCAGCCATCGCTCCAAAAGTAATAATCTGAGAGACCGCATCACGACCATACGTACGCGCAACGTAGTCAATTACCTTATCTCGGTTCTCCATACAGAAATCGATATCAAAATCGGGCATGGAGACACGTTCTGGGTTCAAGAAACGTTCAAATAGCAGGTCGTATTCTAGTGGATCCAAGTCCGTGATCTTAAGAGCGTATGCCACCAACGATCCTGCACCGGATCCTCGTCCTGGACCGACGGGAATGTCATTGTCTTTAGCCCATTGGATGAAATCCATTACTATCAGAAAGTACCCTGGGAATCCCATCTGATTAATAATATTGAGTTCGAAATCCAGGCGATCAAGATATTCCTGCTTTCTCTCAACGATGCGGTTTCCGTCTTTTTTGATCAAGATGTCCATTCGATCTTGAAGACCTTTATAGGAAAGTTCGTTAAAAAACTCTTCCATCGTCATACCGTCAGGCACAGGGTAGTCTGGAAGGAAGTACTTGCCTAATAAAACATCGACATTACAACGCTTCGCTATTTCTACTGTATTTTCAAGGGCTTCTGGAATGTCCTCAAAAACAGCTTCCATCTCTTCTGCTGTTTTAAAATACTGCTCTTCTGAATAACGTCGTCCTCGACGAGGATCATCCAGAGTCACACCATCATGAATACAAACTCGCGCTTCATGTGCCTCAAAGTCTTCTTTTTTCAGAAACCGGACATCATTAGTTGCAACAACTGGGCAATTCGTTTGCGAAGCCAGAGGTATCACTGCATGAATATAATCCTCTTCCCCTGCTCGAGAAGTACGTTCCAATTCAACATAGAAACGATCAGGAAAAACAGACATCCAATAATCTAAATATTTTTTCGCTTCTTGTGTCTTATACTTACTTAGCAAGAATCCTACATCGCCCTGCAATCCACCTGAGAGAGCAATAACATCTTCACTGTGCTCTTCTACCCAAGCACGCTGAACAATCGGCCGACCTTCGTGTTGCCCCAATTGGTAACCCTTGGAGATCACTTCAATGACATTTTTATAACCTTTGTTAGTCATTGCCAATAAAGTGAGACGCGTTCTGACTTCAACGTCTCCTTGTGCCTCAAGAACAACATCCGCACCACAGATGGGCTTAATTCCCTTATCCATAGCACCTTTATAAAATCGGACAAAGCCACACAGATTATTTTCATCTGTAATGGCAACCGCAGGCATTTTTTGCGCTTCGGTTTCACCCAACAAGCCTTTAATTTTGACCAACCCGTCTACAAGGGAAAATTCTGTATGGAGCCTTAGGTGAATAAAAGAAGACATTCAACGTACCTTTTTAAATAATTCAGTCGCGATTTCAAACAAACTGCTAATTGCACTCAAGTGCCCGCTTTACAGGGCCAAAGCTGGTTCTGTGTATTTCACATACACCGTGCTGCTTAATAGCGTCTAAATGCACTGCGGTAGGATAACCTTTATGTTTTTCAAATCCATATTGAGGATATGTTTCAGCCATTGCAACGATTTCTCGATCTCTCGTTACCTTAGCAAGTATTGATGCGGCCGCGATGGCATGATGTCTAGCATCACCTTTTACTACCGCTTCGGCAGAACAGATCAATTGGGGAGGCACTCGATTACCATCAATTAATGCATGCTCAGCCGCAATAGGCAGGCCGTTTATCGCTCTTGCCATTGCCAACATACTGGCGTGCAATATATTGATGTCGTCGATTTCAGCTACGCTTGCTCGAGCAATTGAAAAAGATAGGGCTTTCTCTACTATTTCAGAATACAGCCGCTCCCTTTTTTTTTCAGAAATTTTCTTAGAATCATTTAACCCATCAATGGGGTTATTAGGATCTAAAATGACCGCTGCTGCGACAACATCACCTGCAAGAGGTCCACGTCCAGCTTCGTCAACACCGGCTAGGAGGTTTCCAAGATACACATCACTTACGAAGGGCTCAATAATACTCACCTACTTCTCCGATTTTAATTCTGAGTAATCAGATGCTGTACAGCGGCAGCGGCTGTTTCACCTGCATTAAGTTTGAGTGATTTATGCAAATCTGTATAAGTTGCCACCACACTTCCATCTTCTGAAAAGTGCTTCCAAGTCTCAACGACATTTTTCGCCAAATTTTCAGGCGTTGCATCATCTTGAATTAACTCAGGAACCAGCATTTTATTCGCTAATAAATTGGGAAGCGACACATAAGGAACTTTCAGCATTCTGGACATAATGGCATAGGTTAATTTAGTAAAGCGGTATGCTACAACCATCGGACGCTTAACAAGCATAGCCTCCAAAGCAGCCGTTCCAGATGCTAATAATATTGCGTCACTGGCAGCCATTACAGTGCGTGACTGACCATCGATAATGTAAGCCTCCATATCAGCCTGACACAATACTTCTTCGATTTGATCTCGCCTGTCTTTATTTGCTGCTGGTAGAATAAATTGCGCATTAGGGCAGCTCTGTTTGATATGTTTCATTGTTTGTACAAACAACGGAGCAAGACGTGCAACTTCCCCACGACGAGAACCGGGTAAAATAGCAAACACAGGAGCGTCATTTTCTAAATTGACACCTAACTCAACCCGTGCTTTTCCTTTATCTGAATGAAGTGGAATTTCATCCGCTAAAGTATGCCCAACACAAGATACGGGAATATCATGCTGTTTATAAATTTCCATCTCAAACGGAAACAGCGCTAACATTAAATCTATCGATTTTTTAATCTTGAATATACGTTTTTGTCGCCACGCCCAAACAGAAGGACTGACATAATGAACGGTTTTGATATTTCGTTCTTTTAAACGGCGTTCAAGGGGGATATTAAAATCAGGAGAATCAATGCCAATAAATGCATCTGGACGCAATTCAATACAGTGATTGAAGATATGCTTTCTAATTCCAAGCAACTCTTTTAAACGCCCTAACACTTCAACCAACCCCATCACGGAAAGTCGATCCATTGGGTACAAACTGGTAAGCCCCTCCTTAATCATAAGTGGGCCTCCAATGCCTACAAACATCGCATCAGGATAAAGTAGCTTTAGATGTTGAATTAAGCTCGCTCCCAGAATATCTCCGGAGGCTTCCCCAGCCACAATGACAAACTTTTTCACCTGATCCCCTTTAATGGAAGCACTTTGTAAATTGGATAATAATTAGAAAGATTCTGTATGAAGATAATAAAAAGCCCCTCGGCAATAAAGTGTTGAAGTAACGTAATAAGATATTACGTTACTTCAATTTACCGAAGGGCCATACAATGAAGCTAGGACTACCTGACAATGCCTCTATTGGAGGCTTTTATTGAATCAACAAAAGCGATCACTTCAGACATTTCAAAAAACACGCTATTTTCGATGTCCGCTAAGGCTTGCTCAAGAGGCAAGCCCTTTTTGTATACTACTTTATAAGTATGCCTCAATGCTTTGATAACATCAGCTGGAGTACCACGGCGGCGCATACCTTCAAAATTCATACCATGAGCTTTACTCGGATTCCCGGAAACCATGACATAACGTGGTACATCTTTGGTAACCATTGAGCCCATACCGCACATGCTGTAAGAATTCACCTGACAAAACTGATGAATTCCGGTATATCCCCCGAGAATGACAGAGTCACCTACTGTGACATGCCCAGCCAAAGCGGCGTAATTCGCCAAAATGTTATTGTCGCCAACGATGCAATCATGCCCCACATGGGTACTTGCCATGAAGAGGTTGCCATCACCAATAGTTGTGACACTGTTATCTTGCACTGTGCCTCGATGAATCGTTGCACTTTCACGAATGACATTACGATCGCCAATTACTAATCTAGTTGGCTCACCTTTATATTTTTTATCCTGATTCGCTTCCCCTACGGAAGCGAACTGATAAATTTCATTATCTTTACCAATGGAAGTATGCCCATTAATAACAACATGAGATTTTACGTCAGTTCCGGCATCAATTTTAACGTCAGGACCAATTACACAAAATGGCCCAATTTCGACGCTTGGATCGATTTCGGCTCTGCTATCAACAATTGCAGTAGGGTGTATTGCCACTATACCTTCCTATCAGCACACAAAATTGTCGCTGAACACGCAAGTTCACCTTCTACTGTCGCTTTACACTCAAACTTCCAAATACCACGACGCTCTGTGATGATTTTCGCTTCTAACTGAAGACGATCACCAGGAACAACAGGTCTTTTGAAACGAGTATTATCTGCTCCAACGAAATAATAGATAGAACCGTCTTCTGGTGTCTTATCCATTGTTTTAAAACCAAGAACACCTGCCGCCTGCGCCATTGCTTCGATAATCAAAACACCAGGCATTACTGGATGATCAGGGAAATGGCCGTTAAAGAAAGGCTCGTTCACCGTTACATTTTTATAGGCAACTATTGAGTCGCTTAGATTTAGCTCTGTAACACGATCTACCAGCAAAAACGGGTAGCGGTGAGGCAAATACTTGCGAATTTCATTAACATCCATCATTTAAGATTAACCTTCTATCAAAAGCTTTTTAACTTGTTTTTCCAACTCGGAAATTTGTTTAGCCATATCATCAATTCGTCTAAACCGAGCAGCAGATCGACGCCATTTATCGGTAGTATCTACACCCGTGCCTGATGAATATGAACCGGACTTATTAATTGATTTACTTACTAGCGTCATAGCGGTGATATGAACATTATCCGTAATCGTTAGGTGACCAACAATGCCAACACCGCCCGCAATCGTACAATTTTTTCCTATCGTTGTACTGCCAGCTACGGCAGCACAACCAGCAATCGCGCTATT
This sequence comes from Marinomonas balearica, assembly GCF_004362145.1. GTDB lineage: Bacteria > Pseudomonadota > Gammaproteobacteria > Pseudomonadales > Marinomonadaceae > Marinomonas > Marinomonas balearica. The sequence continues at coordinate 227,596 of NZ_SNXC01000014.1, read as the reverse complement.
ATCCCCAATTACTACGTTATGAGCAATTTGAACTTGGTTATCTATTTTTACACCGTGCCCAATTTTAGTGTTTTCCAACGCTCCGCGGTCTATGGTCGTATTCGCGCCGATTTCCACATTGTTACCCACTTCAACACTGCCAATTTGGTGGAACTTCACCCAACCATTTTTAGAAAGTGCAAAACCAAAACCATCTGAGCCGATCACTGCACCACTATGAACAATGCAATTTTTACCTAGCTCAACATCATGATATACAGTTACATTAGGAAACGTGCGAGTTCCTTCACCCACCTTAACGTTTCGGGAAAGAACGGTACCTGCCCCCAAATAACAACGGTCTTCCAATACAACATTTTCACCAACAATAACATTTGGCTCAATTACACAATCCACTCCTATTGTGGCAGATTTCGCAATTCTGGCATCAGGACTCACTCTATCAGAATCCGATTTTGAAAAAATAGAGGTATCTCTTTCAAAATGTTTTGTTATCGTTGCAAAAGCAAGATATGGATTTCCTACGACAATGGCATTACCTTGAGACGAAACTAGCGAGGCATCTTTAATCAATACAGCACCGGCATTTGTTGTTTTCAACTGATTAGCGTATTTAGGGTTAGCTAAAAAGCTCAGTTGCACAGGTGTCGCTGCATCTAATGTGCTCAATGACTGGATCAGATAATCAGGGTTACCCACTACCTCACCGCACACCAAATCTGCTAACTCGCCTAGCCGATAACTCATTTATTTTCCTTTATTTAACTCTTCAACCAATTGCGATGTAATATCAATGGATTGACCAGCATAAATTACCACTTGGCGGTTCAGCACCAAATCTAATTTTTGCGTTTCTATGATTGCTTTTAATGCAGCCTCACCTTTAGGAAGCAGTGTTTTTATCACATTCTGCTCAAGCGCCTGCGCTTGTCTTTGCATTTTCACTTCCATGTTACGTACTTTGGCTTGTGCCGACGAAATTTCCTTTTTCCTTAACATCGCTTGCTCTTGAGAAAGCGTAAGCTCGTCTCGTTTAAAAGCATCGATCATTTCATTCACGGAGTTTTTTTCTTTGTTTAATCGAGCTTCCATCGCTTGCACTTGAGAACGCGGTGCTTGAGAAGCTTCTTGGCCAGCACTGCTTTGAAGCAAGGCTGCGCGCATATCCACAACAGCAACTTCTGTCGCATTCACGACATTAATGGAAAATACCGCAAGTAACGCTAATAAATATAATTTCACAGTCTTATCCCACTTCAAAAGTTTAGAATGTAGTCCCTAACTGGAACTGAAAGAAATCGGTAGTGTCGCCAGTTTTCGAGTTTAGAGCCTTAGCAAAGTTAAACGAGAGCGGCGCTATCGGTGTAATCCAAGTCCAATTAAACCCTAGACTAAACCTGACTTCAGAAAAATCGATACCTTCTTCACAGGTAGTATTGCCAGAATAACAATAATCTGTAAAGACATTACCTGCGTCTAGAAAAATGGATGTACGGACGGATTTATGATCTTCAACCATTGGCATAGGGAATATAAATTCTGCTGTACCCGCCAGCAATATATTCCCGCCAATTGCAGAGGTATCCGTACTGTCAGAATAAGAGTTCTTAGGGCCTAACGATGAAGAGCTAAAACCGCGAACCGTTCGTGAACCGCCAGCAAAATAATTCTCGAAAAATGGAAGTCGGTCCGTATCTCCGTATCCTGCACCATAACCCAAGCGACCTTTCAGCCTAAACAAATAAAGATAAGATTCATTAAGCCCCCAGTAACGCTGAGAGTTTAATGCCACCTTGTAATAACTTTGATCACCAACAGGGGTAGCAACATCAAACGCCAACTTTGTAGAATAACCATCAACAGGCAAAAGCCCTCCTACTAGATCACTGTCTGTCCACGTGACATTTGCAATAAGATCATTATAAGAATCACCATATTCTTCGATGTAATCTTTGGTCTCATTCGACGGGTTAGAGCCTAAATCGATTCCCGTCTCTTTTATCGTCGCACCAAAAGCCAAGCGTTGTGTATCGGAAATAGGATAACCAAATGAGACACTTGCTCCAATTTCATCAAGATCATAGTCTTCGACATCATCTTCATCGTGATCACTGGTTTTATAGAATACAGAATAGCCTCGACTTACGCCATCTACGGTGAAGTAAGGGTTATCATAGGATAGAACGTAATTTTGAGTTTGATTTGTACGGTTCGCACTGAATGACAACTTATTACCTGTCCCCAAAAAGTTTCGTTTGGACACACCGAAACCCAACACGGTTCCATTTGTTTCAGAATACCCAACACTAGCCTGTATGCTTCCTGACGCTTGCTCTTCAACTGAAACGACCAAATCAACTTGGTCAGACGTACCAGGCACTCTTTGAGTTTGCAGATCAACCGCCCCAAAGAATCCTAGGCGCTGAATAGCACGTTTAGATGCTTCGATTTTTGAGTGCGTTGCAAGCGAGCCTTCAAATTGAGTCATTTCACGTCGAAGTACTTCATCACGAGTTTCGCTGTTTCCTTTAAAATTTATTCTTCGCACATATACTTTTGGGCCAGGGGATATTTGATAGGCCAAATCAACCGTTAGATCATCGTGCTTTGTAGGAATGATATTTACATTTGTAAAAAGGTATCCTTCATCGCCAAGCTCTGTCGATATGTTTTCAATAATTCGTGTAATTTGAGTACGAGAGAAAACATCCCCTGTATTGTGATCTATGTGTTTCCAAACACGATCTTCATCAATTGGAAGTGCACCGCTTAAGCTTAGCTGGCCGATATTATAAGGCTGACCTTCGTTGAGGTTAATGACAATATATACATCTCGTTTATCGGGAGATATGCTGACTTGACTGGATTCTAACGTATAGTCTAGATACCCTCGATCTAAGTAAAAACTTTTCAGAGTATCCAAATCTCCTTGTAATTTGGGCTTCGAATACTCATCTGCTGAGCTAAAAGGGTTAAAAAATCCAGTTTCTACAGACAAGAAGTTCTTAGTCAGCTCCTCATCAGAAAACGAGTTATTTCCAACAATATTGACGTGAACAATCTTAGCCGTATCACCTTCTTCAATCTTTATTGCTACCGCAACGCGATTTCGAGGTAATGGCGTGACGTCGATATCTACGTCAGCACTGTAACGACCTTGGGAGAAATATTGACGCTGAAGCTCTTGCTCAATCTGGTTAATCGTATCGGGTTTGTATGTCTCGCCTACAACTAATCCTGAGAACTTTAAGCCTTTTTCGAGATCTTCAGTGGCGATAAGATCATTGCCTTCAATGGTCAAATCACCAATTGCCGGACGTTCTACCACATCAAATATTAGAACATCATTTTCTTCATACACCTGAATGTCACTGAAGTAGCCAGATGCAAACAGTGCATTAATAGCACTGTATACATTATCAGAGTCATACTGCTGACCTTGCTTAAATCCAATAATATTAAACGCCTTAGAAGGCTGCATAAGCAACAAACCGTCAATCCGGACATCCGCTATACTTTTTGCAAAACTATGATTTACAAACAATGCCATTACAACGGCAAAAACAATTCTCACATATACCTCTCTAACAGCTTCAAAGGCGAGCTAAATCGTTAAACATGGCAACTGCCATCAAAGCAAACAGCAATGATGCACCGACCCGATAGGCCAAACTCTGTATCCGCTCTGACACAGGTTTTTTGCGAAGAGCCTCAACACTAAAAAACAACAAATGCCCACCATCAAGCATGGGTATTGGAAGCAGGTTGAGCACCCCCAAACTGACACTTAGATAAGCCATAAACTTCAAAAATGATTGAATTCCAGATTCCGCAGAGGCGCTTGCTACTTTAGCAATCGTAATTGGGCCAGATAGGTTATCAATTGAAATAAGCCCTTGAAGCATTTTTCCAATGGATGAGACAGTTAAACTGACCATTGTCCAAGTTTGATTGACGCCATATGCAAACGACGATAGAAAATCGTATTTCGTCTCTCGTATAAAACTCTTGTCATACTCAACTGGCTGCACTGAAATACCTGCAACTCCAATGCTATCCTCTCCGTTGGATCGTTTATCAGGAACAAGAGTCAACTCAAAAATGTCACTCCCTCGCGCTATCTGAACACTCAAAGCGCGATTTGGATTACTCTGGACCCATTTAACAAACGAGCGCCAATCAGATATTTGTTCGCCATTAATAGAGAGAACTTTATCACCATGTACAAAGCCTGCAGACATTGCAGCCCCGTCATCAAATACTTGATCGATAATTGGGGCAATAACAGGCACCCAAGGCGTAACACCAAAGTCTTGAATCAGGTTATTCGGTTCTTGATTAGCTAACCACCTATTCAACTTGAACGAAGACTCCTCGATCATATTTGAGTCTTCGGGAATATAGCGCACCTGAAAATGCCCACTTTTTCCTATCAAGTCAGCCAGTGCAAAATTAGCGTCTTCCCACGATGTTACCGTCTTACCGTTAATTTCAACGATTTCAGCGCTCACTTGTATGGAGGTTTGAGCAACGGGAGTGTTTGACTCAATACTTCCGACTTTAGGAGCAAGGTGCTGAACGCCAAGCATGCCGACTAAGGCATACAATATTATTGCCAACACGAAATTCGCACATGGCCCCGCTGCAACAATGGCTATTCGTTGCCACACGTTTTTATTATTAAATGCTTGTGACGCTAAGGCTGTAGGTATCTCACCTTCACGACTATCAAGCATCTTTACATATCCCCCTAATGGAATGAGGGCTAATGTATATTCCGTTCCTGTCTTACCATAGTAGGTATAAATTGGTTTACCAAAGCCTACTGAAAAGCGAAGAACCTTAACACCACAACGACGAGCAACCCAAAAATGGCCAAACTCATGAAATGTAATTAAAACGCCAAGCGCTACGAGTATTGATAGAATATTTTGGATCATTTCATGCTCCACGAACCAACAATGTCATTGGCTATTGCCCGAGCCGATTTATCAGCCTCAAATACAACATCCAAATTATTGACCGCGGTTATGTCGGAGCGTTCCAAGACTTCTTGATTTAATTCAGCAATTTGTAAAAAACCAATCCTTTTGTTCAAAAATGCATCAACTGCAATTTCATTTGCTGCATTTAACGTAGCCATGGCACTGCCGCCTAGAAACCATGCGTCAGAAGCCAATTTTAAATTAGGAAAACGATCAAGGTCAGGCTTCTCAAAATTTAGCTGAGATATTTCGAAAATATTTAGCGCTCCAGCGCCAGTTTCTACACGTTTCGGCCAAGTCATTCCATAGGCAACGGGGATTTTCATATCAGGGTTTCCCATTTGACAGATAACCGACCCATCAACGTAAGAAACCATTGAATGAATAACACTTTCAGGATGCACTACTACTTCAATATCATGCGGGGTAACATCAAATAACCAACAAGCCTCAATCAGTTCCAGACCTTTGTTCATCAGTGAAGCCGAATCAACAGAAATCTTACGACCCATAGACCAATTCGGATGTTTACAAGCCTGCTCCGGAGTCACGCTCTTCATCTGCTGACGCGACCATGTTCTGAAAGGGCCACCCGACGCTGTCAGCAATAACTTATCAACGCCCGACTTGTTTGCTCCATTTTCACACTGAGGTAAGCTCTGAAAAATAGCATTGTGCTCACTATCAATCGGCATCAAAGTGACTGAATATTTTTTAACTTCATCCATGAACAGTTTACCAGCAGTGACAAGTGACTCTTTGTTTGCAAGCAACACCCTTTTACCCGCTCGTATAGCTGCAAGTGTTGGACGAAGGCCAGCAAAGCCCATAATCGCCGCCATTACTTGATCGCAGCCGTCATCTCCAGCAATGCTCTCCATTGCTTCGGAGCCGTATTCAAAAGACGTCGGTAACTCAGGGCACAATGCAGCAAGCTGGTCACGAGCTTCTATTGTCCCCATCACAGCTCTATTAGGGCGAAATTTCTTACAGATTTCCGCCATACGCTCGACGTTTTTATTTGCTGCAACACTTTCCAATTCAAACAGGGTGGAGTTCAGCTCAATAACATCAAGCGTACTCTTTCCAATTGAGCCCGTTGCCCCTAATAAACAAATTCTCTGCTTCACAACCACTCCGACATAGACAACAGCAAAACAAAAATAGGGGCTGCTGAGGTCAATGAATCAACACGGTCCATGACACCACCATGCCCAGGAATAAGGTTACTTGAATCTTTCATCGACTCATGACGCTTGAACATGCTCTCGCTGAGATCACCCAACACGGAAACAAAAACAGTCAACAATGCAATTAAAGCCATCGTCAGCGCTTGCTTTACAGAAAAGCCAGAAACAATAGAGAATAGAAGCATACCAATTTGAGTGAAAACAACCCCACCAATGACACCTTCCCAAGACTTCCCAGGGCTCACATTCGGCGCTAGTTTTCGCTTACCAAATGCCTTACCGGAAAAATAAGCGCCTGAATCTGCTCCCCATATCAGCCCCATTAACAGAAGAATCCAAACAACAAAATCAGGAGAAGACTTTAGTACTGCCAATGCCGCCCACGTACTTATAAGAATATAGACACCAAAAATGAGACGTATACTTGATGATTGCCATCCCATGGGACGAGGAAAATTAACCACCCATAAAAATCCAACCAACCATACTATAGGCGCAACGAGGAGAATCGTTTTTGTCATACCAATAACGTACAGCGCCAAAATTGCCACTGCAACGCCAGCGGAAAACAAAACTCTTTGAAGTTGGGCCTTCACACCTGAAAGACGAGCCCATTCCCAAGCCGCCAACACAACCACTGCAGCCATTGAAATAAGAAAAGCACTTTGCGGTAGAAAAAACACAGCAGAAATAAAGAAAAATGCCATAACTATGGCACTAAGAACACGAGGTAAAAGCATTTCTAACGACCACCGTATCGTCGCTGACGGCTTTGAAATATTTCTAACGCCTCAGCAAAATGTTGTTCGCCGAAGTCCGGCCACAATACAGGAAGAAAAACAAATTCTGCATAAGCTAATTGCCAAAGCAAAAAGTTGCTAATCCGCTCTTCTCCTGAAGTGCGAATCAATAAATCAGGTTCTGGTAAATCTGCAAGTTGCATATGGCGCGCTAAAGTAGATTCATTAATATCTTCTACCGCTACATTGCCTTGCAAAACATCTTGAACAACTCGCTTTGTCGCTTGAGCTATGTCCCAGCGACCGCCGTAATTAGCAGCGACCACCAATACCATACCTTTATTGCCCAAGGTTGCACGCTCAGCTTCCTCGATTTCTCGCTGAAGCTTTTCACTAAACCCTTGCATATCCCCGACCACTCTAAGCTGAATATTGTATTCATTGAGCCGTTTCACTTCTTTACGGAGAGAACGCATAAACAGGTTCATTAAACCGTCTACTTCGAGTTTAGGTCTTTTCCAATTTTCACTTGAAAAAGCAAATAACGTAACAACTTTAACACCAGCCTTAGCAGCCGCTTCCACTGTTCGCCTTACCGCTCCGGCTCCTGCCGTGTGGCCTGCGATACTAGGTAGAAGCTTTTTCTTTGCCCATCTATTATTGCCATCCATGATGATTGCAACATGATTAGGGGCGGCCGGTGCCTCAATATCATTTGTCGTGAGAGACATACCATTACCTAAAACAAAAAGGCGAGCTAACCTCGCCTCTTATTGATAAATACGTTTAAAAAACTAGATTGCCATCAAGTCTTTTTCTTTAGATGCTAAGCGCTCTTCCACTTTAGCTACGTATTTATCGGTAAGTTTTTGCACTTGATCTTGACCACGACGTTCGTCATCTTCTGAAATTTCTTTCTCTTTCATTAGATCTTTTAAGCTCCCATTCGCATCGCGACGAATGTTACGAATAGCGATACGACCATTCTCAGCTTCACTGCGGGCTTGCTTAACGTAATTGCCACGTGTTTCTTCAGTCAAAGCGGGCATAGGGATTCGAATTAAATTACCTGTTGTAGAAGGGTTTAAGCCTAAATCAGACTTCATAATCGCCTTCTCAATTTCAGGAACCATATTCCCTTCCCAAGGAGAAATCCCAAGTGTACGAGCGTCTTCAACTGTAATGTTTGCAACTTGGCTCAAAGGTGTAGGCGAGCCGTAATAGTTAACCTTCACAGGGTCCAAAAGGCTTGGGTGAGCTCGGCCCGTACGAATTTTATTGAAAGCAACCTCTACGGAGCTAACCGCTTTCGACATGCGCTCTTCTGCGTCTTTTAGAATTTCGTTAATCATACCTTCCTCACTTAATCACTGTGCCTTCGTCACCACCAACCATAATATTTGTAAGAGCACCGGGTTTATTCATGTTGAATACTCTTACAGGCATCTGATGGTCACGAGTCAAACAAATAGCTGTTAAATCCATAACACCCAGTTGTTTTTCCAATACTTCATCATAGCTTAATGTATCATATTTCACGGCTGAAGGGTCTTTCATTGGATCGGCAGAATAGACTCCATCAACTTTTGTTGCTTTCAATACAACATCAGCGTCAATTTCTATACCACGTAAACATGCAGCAGAGTCGGTAGTAAAAAATGGATTCCCTGTGCCCGCTGAAAAGATCAACACATCGCCATCTTTCATCAAACGCATCGCACGACGACGATCGTAAGGCTCTACAATACCCGTCATTGTTATTGCAGACATTACGCGCGTACGAATATTTGCACGCTCTAATGCATCACGCATAGCAAGCGCATTCATTACAGTAGCAAGCATTCCCATATGGTCACCGGTAACGCGGTCCATACCTGCTTGACTAAGCGCCTGACCTCGAAAAAGGTTACCACCTCCGATCACAATTCCCACTTCAACACCGATTCCGCGAAGCTGGCCAATTTCCAAGGCAATTCGATTCAGAACTTTTGGATCAATACCAAACCGCTCATCTCCCTGTAGGGCTTCGCCGCTCAATTTTAACAAAATACGTTTGTAATTAGGGTTATTTTCTTTGGGCATCACAACCTCCAGCAACGATTCCTACATCAGAGTTATTTTCGTGTCAGTATACAGATTTATAAAAATGCTGCACTCACAAAAAGGGGCAGTCTAGCTGCCCCTTGAATTTGACTCGCAAACGAACTTAACCTTTCAGTTGAGCTGCTACTTCTGCCGCGAAATCAGTTTCTTCAACTTCAATACCTTCACCTACTTCTAGACGAACGAAAGAAGTAATGGTTGCACCTGCCTCTTTAGCAAGCTGACCAACTTTTTGCTCTGGATTCTTAACAAATGGCTGCTCGACCAAGCTATTTTCCGCAAGGAATTTCTTGATTCGACCACCAATCATCTTGTCAACAATCTCAGTTGGCTTACCTTCCATATCAGGCTGTGCACGGATAATTTCTTCTTCTTTAGCAAGAACTTCCGCAGGCATGTCATCGCCTTTTACAACTTGTGGAGATACTGCAGCAACGTGCATAGACACATCTTTAGCCAACTCAGCGTTACCGCCTTCAAGTTGAGTCAACACTGCAATTTGACCATTACTATGACGGTAGCCAGAAACTAAGCCACCCTCAACAACAACAGCACGGCGAGGAGAAATGTTTTCACCGATTTTTTGAACAAGCGCTTCACGAGCAACACCAATTTCACCAGCCAACAACGTTTCGATGTTTGTGTCTTTGGTTTCAAAAACAACATCAGCAACTTTATTTGCAAATGCAACAAAGTTTTCATCGCGCGCTGCGAAGTCAGTTTCAGAGTTAATCTCTACGATCACGCCGTAAGAATTATCCTCTGCAACTTTAAGAATAACAGTACCTTCTGCAGCAGTACGACCAGCTTTTTTCGCAGCTTTCATACCACTACTTTTACGTAACTCTTCAATTGCAACTTCGATATCGCCGCCAGCAGCAGACAGAGCTTTTTTACACTCCATCATGCCCAAACCTGTACGGTCACGTAGTTCTTTTACCATTGCTGCAGATACTGCGGCCATGTTTAATCCCCTTGTACGATTTTAAATTTAAAAAAGGGGGCACTCGGTGGCCCCCCTTTCGAAACAAAGACCAATAATGATCCCTAAAATTAAGCTTCAGTAGCTTCGCTTACTTCAACAAACTCGTCTGCAGTACCTGCGGCAGCAGCACGACCTTCTAAAGCCGCATCAGCAAATGCAGAAACGTACAACTGAACAGCACGAATAGCGTCGTCGTTTGCAGGGATAACGTAATCGATACCATCTGGATCACTGTTAGTATCAACGATACCAATAACCGGGATACCTAGTTTGTTTGCTTCTTTGATAGCAATACGCTCATGGTCAACATCAACCACGAACAAAGCGTCAGGCAAGCCACCCATATCTTTAATACCACCTAGAGAAAGCTCAAGCTTTTCTAGTTCACGAGTGCGCATCAACGCCTCTTTCTTAGTCAACTGCTCGAACGTACCGTCCTTCGCCTGACCTTCAAGGTCACGCAAACGCTTGATAGAAGCGCGGATAGTTTTGTAGTTCGTCAACATACCACCCAACCAACGGTGATTTACATATGGCATAGATGAGCGAGCTGCTTGCTCTTTAATAGATTTAGCAGCGGCACGTTTAGTACCAACAAACAAAACTTTGTTTTTGTTTTCTGTCATTTTCTTAACAAGAGCCAACGCTTCGTTAAGAGCAGGAACAGTGTGCTCAAGGTTGATGATATGAATCTTGTTACGAGCACCGAAAATGAAAGGCTTCATTTTTGGGTTCCAGTAACGAGTTTGGTGACCGAAGTGAGAGCCAACCTGTAAAAGGTCGCGCATAGAAACTGTAGGCATAACAATATCCTTTATTTTTTTGGGTTGTTTTACACTCATCAACTCAAAGCTTCAGCCACATTAGGTTTATAGCAACCAGAGGCACCCCAGAAACTTATCTTATTGCAATGAGGTCGTTAAATTTAATAATAAAGCCAAACAGGAATATCCTGAAAAGCGTGCGTTTTATAACACAAATCGAAAAAAAACTAAAGAACTTAGTCCGCATTCTTAAACTTAAAGGCCTCCATTTTTCCTTTTTTGCCTCTTAGGTAGCGCTAATCCTTATTAACTAATGTAGAATATTGCCTAATTAAATTCTGTAGCTTTACTCTACAGTCCACACTAGCACAAGATTACGACATTTTTATTATGAGCAATGAGATCCTCCAAACCGTCAAAGAGCTAACCAATAACGGCCGAGTTGATACACCAAACTGGACACCAAAAGCGGCAGCAACTCAATTTACTGACATTAACGACATCGAAGGCATGCGTACTGCTGGACGCCTTGCTGCTGACGTATTAATAATGCTAGAAAAATTTGTTGTACCGGGCGTCACCACGGACCAACTAGACATCATCGCTCATAACTACATTGTGAGTGAGCAAGGTGCTATCCCTGCTCCGTTGAACTATCACGGCTTTCCGAAATCTTGCTGCACATCTGTTAATGACGTAATTTGTCACGGCATCCCTAACGACAAGCCACTAAAAAAAGGCGACGCTGTCAACATTGACATTACTGTAATAAAAGATGGTTATTACGGTGACACTAGCCGTATGTTCTTTGCCGGAAGTGCTGCACCTCATGTGGAGAGGCTATGCAAAGTCACTCAAGAATGCCTGTATCTAGCAATCGATTTAGTAAAACCTGGCGTACGCCTAGGCGATATTGGTGCAACCATTCAGGCTCATGCACACAAACATCATTATTCAGTTGTAGAAGAATATTGCGGACACGGCGTAGGTACAACGTTCCATGGTTCACCACAAGTTACTCATTATGGAAAAGCGGGTACAGGAGCCACTCTTGAAGAAGGAATGACTTTTACCATTGAGCCTATGATTAACGCAGGTAAAAAACAAGTTAAACACTCTGGTCCTGATAATTGGATTGCTAAAACAAAGGACGGTAGACTTTCCGCCCAATACGAACACACTCTTCTAGTAACAGCAGATGGCGTTGAAGTATTAACAAGACGCCCAGAAGAAACGCGTTTTAATGTGTGATTTGCGTGTGTAGCGATAGAAACGCATCACATTGAAAACATGACCCAACTAGCCTGACAGAAAGAGACTTTTGATGGAGTTCCCAGCCTTCCCTGACGCACCTCCTCTTCTCACCGATGATGAAAAGCAGGAACTGAGCAACCCTCAATGCTCAGTCTCTCGCTTTAAAGAAATTCAGGCCGAGAAGACTTCCGCTTATCATGACCTTTTCAACGACTTGTATCCTATAGAAAAACTGGTTAAGGGTTTTGCAGAGCTGTACGACGAAATATTACGAGCAGCTTGGATCGGAAAAGGTCTCGACAGCGAACCAAAAGTCTCACTGACCGCCGTGGGCGGATATGGAAGAAGCGAACTTCACCCGAAGTCAGATATCGATCTATTAATTCTTCTAAAAGACGAGCAAGACCTACCCCAAGATAAAATTGAGAGTTTTATTACTTTCTTATGGGATATGAAGCTCGACGTAGGCCATAGCGTAAGAACAATCGATGAGGCTTGCTCTCTTGCGGAAAAAGACATCACCGTCATTACCAACCTATTAGAATCTCGCACACTCGCAGGGTCTTGCGATTTACTTTCCACTCTACAGTTGCAAATTGACGTTAACCACATGTGGGACGGACTCAGCTTTTATCGCGCAAAGATGCAAGAGCAAGAAGATCGCCACGCAAAATACCAGCATACCGCATACAATCTTGAACCCAACCTAAAAGAATGTCCGGGCGGCTTACGAGATATGCAAGTTATTGACTGGGTTGCTAAGCGTCATCTCCATACACATCGACTAAGCGCTTTAATTGACAAGCAATTTTTGTCTGAAGACGAATACATGCAAATTAAAGGAGCCGTTAGCCACCTATGGCGTATTCGCTGGGCACTCCATATGGTTGTTGGCCGTAAAGAAGACAGGCTCCTCTTTGATCACCAAAGAACATTGGCAAAGTTATTTGGGTTTGATGACGACGACCTAAAACGAAATGTTGAACGTTTCATGCAAGGCTACTATCAAAGTGTCGCTTCAATTCAACAACTTAACGACCTACTTCTTCAACACTTTGAAGAATCGTTTCTATTTATCGACGACACGCCTAACATAGAGGTTCTTAACGCCCATTTTCAAATAAGCAACGGTCAAATTGAAGCTCGATCTTCAACTTTATTTCAAAACACTCCGTCCGCAATGCTTGAGATCTACGTACTCATGGGCGAACGCAGCGACATAAAGGGAATTCGCTCTAGCACTATGCGCCAGTTACGCGACAGTCTAGATCTAATTGATGAAGACTTTCGTAAAAGCAAAACCAACACAGATTTATTCCTAGACGTTATTGCAAGCCGATACCGCATGACCGATCTTCTTAGGTCCATGAAACACATCGGATTGCTTGGCCGCTATCTACCAGAGTTCGGCGCTATTATAGGGCAAATGCAACACGACCTTTTCCACATCTACACCGTCGATGCCCACACACTACAGCTTGTAGAAAATATGCGTCGCCTTTGGTTGCCAGAATCCAAATCTAAATTCCCAATATCTGCACAGGCAATTCGCCACGTCCCTAAAGTAGAGCTGCTCTATATAGCTGGACTCTACCATGATATCGCCAAAGGCCGAGGCGGAGACCACTCAGAACTGGGATGTGAAGACGCCCAATTATTCTGCGAGCGCCACGGCTTATCAAAACAGGAAACCAATTTAATCATTTGGCTAGTTCGCCACCATTTACTAATGTCGGTCACAGCCCAACGAAAAGACATTTCGGATCCTGAAGTAATATGGGAGTTCGCAAGCCAAGTTAAGACACAAGAACGCTTAGATTATCTCTTCATCTTAACGGTTGCAGACATTAACGCGACTAATCCAACCATGTGGAACAGCTGGCGAGCCTCTTTAATGCGTCAACTGTACTTAGAAACGAAACGCGCATTACGTCGCGGCCTAGATTCCCCTATTGACGCAGAAATGCAAGCGGACGAGCACAAACAACGAGCCCTTGAAATCCTGATTGAGCGAAATGTCGACATGATGGAAGCTGAGTCGATTTGGGACGACATTGAAGACGAATACTTCATCCGCTCTAGTGGAGACGAAATCGCTTGGAACACCGAAGCGATCATCAAGCACCGACCAAGTACCAAGCCTCTTGTCGCAATCATTCCACTTGGAGGGAGAAACTTCTCAGGTGCATCAAAGATCTTTATTTATACCCCAATTGAAAGTCATGTTTTCGCTGTAACTGCGGCCATCTTTGAACAATTGGGATTAACAATTCTCGACGCAAAAATAAGCACAACAAATGAGAAGTACACGCTGGACACGTTTGTTGTGATGGACAGTGAAGAAAACGACACAAACCTATATTTGGACAGCGAAAGAATTGATCTAATAAGAAAAACACTTATCGAGCAGCTGGCCTCACCTTCTCTTTACGAAAGCATGGTGCAACGTTTTACACCGAGAGTACTCAAAATTTTCAACTCACCCTCAACAGCGCACTTTGTTAGTCAACCCGAGGAAGTCTGGTCTGCATTAGAAGTCACCGCACCCGACCGCCCAGGCCTACTTGCCGTTATCGGTAAATTTTTCATGCAAAACCACATAATGCTTCACAAGGCCAAGATTGCCACCCTTGGCGAACGCATAGAAGACACTTTTTATATTACAGAACAAAACGGTGAACTGATAACAGATGCTACACGCATGAAAGCAATCTGCACTCGCCTAAAAGAGAGCATTGATCGTTTCTCTAAAGCAACGGAAGAGAATTAATGAACCCTTTAATCAGCAACCTACACCCCTACCCATTTCAGAAATTGGCCGAGCTATTACAAAATGTCGAGCCAGCACAAGACAAAGAACTTATAAAACTGACCATAGGCGAACCTCAGCATGACGCTCCTCAGTCAGTTCTCGATGAGCTCCAAAACACACTGAGTGCTGTCAGAAAGTACCCCAGCACAAAAGGTGAAGTCAGCCTAAGAAAGGCTATATCTAACTGGGCATGCAACCGTTTCACCCTAAACTCACTTGACCCAGAAACCGAAGTTTTACCCGTAACGGGCACTCGTGAAGCTCTTTTCGCAATTGTACAAACACTAGTTGGAAGTAAAGAAAACGGAACGGTTATTAGTCCAAATCCTTTTTACCAAATATATGAAGGTGCTGCGATACTGGCAGGAGCCAGTCTTGAGTTCTTGCCGTGCGACGACACAAACAATTATCAGGTAGATTATCGCTCAGTTTCAGATGACGTATGGAGCCGTTGTGAAATCGTATTTGTATGCTCCCCAAACAACCCAGCAGGCACAGTAACACCTCTTGAGGATTACCGCTTTTTAATTGATCAAGCGAAGAAATTCGATTTCACCATTGTGTCTGATGAATGTTATTCTGAAATATATTTCGGTACAGATAAGCCATTAGGTCTACTAGAAGCGTGCGTTGAACTTGGGAATGATCGCTACGAGCATTGCCTTATATTCCAATCGCTTTCTAAACGATCAAATTTACCAGGGCTTCGTTCTGGATTTGTTGCTGGAGACGCTACATTATTAAAGCCATTTCTCCTGTATCGAACCTATCAAGGCTGCGCGATGCCCAATCACCACCAAGCCGCTTCAATTGTCGCTTGGGGGGACGAGCAGCACGTTCAAACAAACAGAGACATCTATCAACGCAAATTCGATGCAGTGCTCAACATACTTAAACCTGTAATGAAGGTAATGAAACCCGAAGCGGGATTCTATTTATGGCCAAAAATTCCAATGGGGGACGAAGAATTTTGCGTCAAACTCTATGAAGAAGAGGCCGTACTTGTTTTACCCGGCAGCTATCTGGGTCGAGAAATTAATAGCACGAATCCTGGAAGCAACCATGTTCGACTTGCATTGGTTGCGGAAGAAGAATTATGTACGGAAGCAGCAGAACGCATTCGTAACTTTATGACAAGAAACTTTCCTCTAAACGAACTGGAGCAATTGAACTAATGAGCAACTCTATTTTTGCTTTTGGCCTTGGCGTAGGCACTCAAAATAACGAAAACGCTTGGCTTGAAGTATTTTACGCAACACCTGCCGTAAACCCTGAAAATACCGTTGTTGATGCCATATTAGAAAGCACAAACTATGAAGGCGGAAATGCAACTCTAGTACTGGAAGAAGCGGACTTAAACCGATTGCATTTGGCTCTTTTAAAAGCCGGCAACATTGAACAAGCCGAGCTTGCATCAAAGCTAAAAGCATCAAAACAACCTGTCGTTCTTTGTGTTCTTGCAGAAGATACTGCGCCAGCAAATCCAGCTGAAGTGTATTTAAAGCTTCAGCTTATTTCGAACCGACTGGTTCAACCACACCAAACAGTTCTGGATGGTATGTTCGGTCTTTTGATCAATACAGCGTGGACTAGCGAAGGTCCGATCGACGTCAAAGAACTAGCAGATCGTCAACTAAGTGCTCGTATGGAAGGTCGTACAATTGAAGTATTCAGTGTCGACAAATTCCCTAAAATGGTTAATTTTGTTGTTCCTACTGGTGTTCGTATTGGTGACGCATCACGAATCCGCCTTGGCGCTCACTTAGGAGAAGGCACAACAGTTATGCACGAAGGTTTCGTTAACTTCAATGCTGGCACACTAGGCGTAAGCATGGTTGAAGGGCGCATTTCGGCTGGGGTAGTCGTAGGTAATGGCTCTGATCTTGGTGGCGGCTGCTCCACAATGGGTACTCTATCTGGTGGCGGCAACATTGTTATCGGTGTCGGTGATGAATGTCTAATTGGTGCCAATGCGGGCATAGGCATTGGCTTAGGCGACCGTTGTACTATCGAATCAGGCCTTTATATCACAGCCGGTTCAAAAGTAGCCGTTCTGGATGAAAATAACGAAGTTGCTTCTGTCGTAAAAGCTCGTGAGCTTTCTGGACACTCAGACCTTCTTTTCCGTCGCAATTCTGAAACAGGTGCTATTGAGTGCAAAACAAATAAAACTGCAATCGCTTTAAACGAAGCACTGCACGCTCACAACTAAGCACTACCGACGTTAGCGTCGAAAGAAACAACTCTACGCGTATAAGACTCCTTATACGCGTCTTTCTCCCCTATTCATTTACTTTAGTGAAACAGAGCACATTACAATGATCACTATTTACGGAATAAAAAACTGCGACACAATGAAAAAAGCCATACGCTGGCTTGATGACCAAAGTATCGATTACACTTTTCACGACTACCGAAAAGACGGTTTGGACCAAGCGTTACTTACTTCTTGGGTAAATAAGCTTGGCTGGGAGTCCCTCGTCAACAAACGCGGAACAACTTGGCGCAAACTAGACGAGGAAACAAAGGAAAAAATGGACGACAACTTAGTCATCCCAACACTCTTAGAACAGCCCGCCATGATTAAACGCCCATTGCTCGTCAAAGATTCAAATATCACCCTAGGTTTCAAAGTTGATGAATACGAAACACTATTCAGATAAATTATAGTCTCAACTTCTATGGTAAGATGACAGGAACATAAGGATCCTGGCTACTCCGTTTTTGATCGGATATTTGCAAAGGCGTCACACCGGAATTTGAATTTTGTGCCCCTGAAGAGGCTCTTTTGTCACTTTGAATAACAGGCACATAGTATGCATCTTGCACCTTTCCAGTGTGTCCTTGAAAATAACTGCAAGCACTTAAACTGATAGCTAGAAATACAATTAAGAAAGTCTTCATAAAATAACCTTTTTTGCCACACCAAACCTTATCATAGCGTACATGGCAAAAGCGAAACAAAAGTAGGAAAAGCATGACTCAACAGTCAAATCCCCTTTCAAGTTCTCCCACTGCATTAACGCCGACACTAGAACTTGCTATCGATCTTATGTCTAGACCATCAGTCACACCTGAAGACGCGGGCTGTCAGGAAACGATGATTAAGCGACTTGAAAAAGCCGGATTCACTGTTGAAAAAATGCCTTTTGGCGATGTGAAGAACTTCTATGCAAAGCGCGGCACGAAAGGGCCAAATTTATGCTTTGCAGGCCATACAGATGTTGTTCCAACAGGGCCTGAAGCACAATGGAAAGTTCCTCCTTTTGAACCTCAAATCGTAGACGGAGTATTATACGGCCGTGGCGCGGCTGATATGAAAGGCAGCCTTGCTTCGATGGTCGTTGCTGTCGAAAATTTTGTCGCCAATCACCCTTACCATGATGGGCAAATATCATTTCTTATTACTAGCGACGAAGAGGGCCCTTTTGTCGACGGCACAACTCGAGTCGTTGACACACTAATGGAAAGAAATGAAAAGGTAGATTGGTGTATTGTTGGTGAGCCGTCTAGCACCAATACTTTGGGTGATATTATTAAGAATGGTCGCCGAGGCTCCTTCAGCGGAGATTTAACAGTATTCGGCAAACAAGGTCACGTTGCCTACCCCCACCTTGCAAAAAACCCGATACACCTCGCTTCACCTGCAATTACCGAATTGTCAGAAACAAAATGGGACGAAGGAAATGAGTTCTTCCCCCCTACTAGCTTCCAAGTATCAAACATACACTCCGGCACAGGTGCGACTAATGTTGTTCCAAGCACATTAAACACCCAATTTAATTTTCGCTTTTCATCAGAGCTAACGTTTGATCAGCTGAAAGAAAAAGTCATCGCCATTCTAGACAAGCACGAACTTAACTACGAGATTGAGTGGACTTATAATGGACTTCCATTCTTGACCCCACCAGGAGAACTTGTCGACGCGATCACCGACGCTATTGAAGATACGGTTAATATAAAACCGACACTATCAACTTCTGGAGGCACATCCGACGGACGCTTTATTGCAAAAATGGGGACACAAGTCGTCGAGTTAGGCCCCATTAATGCAACTATCCACCAAATTAACGAACACGTGGATGCGGACAGCCTAAATCAACTTACATGCATCTATGAACTTGTTCTTGAAAACTTGTTCACAAATAAATAACACACAATGAAAAAGCATTCGACATTACACAAGCTTGCCATAACATTAGGCAAAGATCCTAAGCGGGCTCTTATGAAACTAATACAAGGCGGCTTGTTGTTCTTGTTCGGTGCACTCATGATTCTCGTGTCGGAAAGGGTTCTAACAGCGTCAATGACTCAAGAAATCGTTGCATTACTTGGTTTATTCGTCGCTGGCGCTGGCGCAATTTGGTCGCTGATTGGTTACCTATCCATGAGTATTTTAAGAATTTATCACATGCTAAATCGCGAGGATTAGTTATGCAGGCAGATATCGAAATCTACGTGTTGTCGTGCCCTACCGAAACAATTGTTGAGTGGCTAGCGAAGGCATTTACTCTTCAGTCAAAAGAACTGATCTCAAGCACTTCTCTAAAACTTGAACTTCACCATAACGACAAAATGATCCCTGTCACTATCTTGGAACAAGCTGCGGGAAAACGTTTCACTTCTATCTGGTTCGATTCTTCAGATACCCCTTGGAATGACGACATAGAGTGTGCAAAATCCGCCTTTGAGGCGTTAAACACCGAAGTTCGATGCAACCTACAAGGCTGGCAGGAAGCAGAGCAAGAAGACCCGGATCAGTGGTGGCGAATCAATGCAAATTCAGAAGGACCTTACATCTGGAGGTAAGTGCTGTAAATGCACTACCTCCTTATACAAATCAATATGACAGTACGAAAGAGTTAAAAAAATGCAAATTACCTTATTAAAAGGAAAGCTTCATATGGCCCGTGTTACCCAAGCAGAGCTTTGGTACGACGGATCTTGTGCAATAGATAAAGACCTTGTAGAGCTAGCGGGCTTTCGAGAGTTTGAAAAAATCGATATCTACAATGTAGACAATGGGGAGCGTTTTTCAACTTATGTCATTTTAGCCGAATCTGGTTCTAACACTATTTCTATGAATGGCGCTGCAGCGCGTAAAGTTCAGCTAGGGGACAGAGTTATAATTGCCGCATACGGCCAAATGGAAGAGGCTGAGGCAAGCAACTTTAAGCCTAAATTAGTGTATCTAAACGAAGATAACAGTGTCGAACGCTCTACAAACACGATCCCAGTCCAGAAAAAGTAATTCATCAACTCTCAAATCAATCCACTCTGGAAGCAGAAACATATTCAGCTCCCAGAGTAGATTAAATATTTACCTACCTAACACGCTACAAAAAGAAGTTTATCCCTCTCTTTTGACCAAGAGTTTACTCTTGAGACAAGGACGCATAACCTACTGTAAACGCCCCCTCTTGAAATGCCTTAAGCCCTGTCGCTTTATATGGAATAGGAATAGGATTCTTCTGTAACACCTCTTTAATCGCCGCTCCATTCATTAAGCTGACTTCAATACCATCAATCAACTGTAAACAGGCTTCAATTTTAAACCCCACTGCTCCACCAGCAAATTTGCCCTTTGTTGGTCGTTCTTTGATGACAACACGAGTCACTTTGTAGTCATCAAACAGTTTCTTTAAAAGAGATTGAAACTTTCGAATACTGTCACTCTCATTCGAGTTATGAAGTGAATGTCGGATTTGACGGCATTCCGCAATTTGAAAAAGGCCATCTTGTTTTGAAAGCAAGCACAGTATTAACTCACTACCTTTTATTTCAGCGCCACATGTAATCATTGTATTATTTCTAAGAGTAATAACTAAAAAAAATAAAAGCGGACAAATGCCCGCTTTTATTGAACCTGTTTAACACCTTCGAAGTACTATTTAAGTGCTTCTAGGACAGCTTCGTAGTTTGGCTCATCTGCTGTCTCAGCAACTTGCTCCGTATACAAAACCTCACCCGATTCATTAAGAACAACCACTGAACGAGAAAGTAATCCAACAAGCGGTCCAGTAGTAAACACTACGCCATAATCATCACCAAAGGATGAACGAAAGGTGGAGCCTGTCTCAACATTATCTAAACCTTCCGCCCCGCAAAAACGGGCCGCAGCAAAAGGCAAATCAGCAGAAATACATACAACCACTGTATTTTCTAGAGACGACGCGGCTTCATTAAACTTGCGAACAGAGGTCGCACAAGTTGGTGTGTCTACAGATGGAAAAATATTTAATACTACTTTCTTACCTGCATAATCTGCCAACGTTGCTGTTGATAAATCTGTTTTCACAAGCTCAAACTGAGGTGCCTGAGTACCAGCAGCAGGCAATTCCCCTGCAGTTTCAAATTCATTACCTTTCAAAGTAACAACAGCCATAATATCCTCTCAATTAAATTTTACTTAGTTTCGAATGATGGAAACATTCTCAGCTTGTTTTCCTTTTTCGCCTTCTGTGACATAAAAGCGAACCTTTTGCCCTTCCACCAAGAAACGGCGACCACGGCCACGAATAGCACGATAATGAACAAATACATCGTCGCCATTATCAAGTGTAAGGAAGCCAAACCCTTTAGATGAGTTGAACCATTTAACCGTTCCCAACTCACGATCGTCATTTTCATCTTCCTCGAACTCGTCGGAGGATGATGTTGAAGAATTACCCTGATTAATAATAGCCCCCAAATAGACGGCCACTAGAATAAATCCAAAATACACCAGGTAGTTTGTTTCAATTTTCTCTCCCAACACGCTCGCGATCAGAACGGGCGTCACTAGTGCGATAACGATGCTGGAAATAAGGGATCTCAATGAGAAAAAAGCGAGAGACCCATTCGTTTTATTTTCGGTATCCTGTTGTGAACTCATAACTATCATCTCTTGTTTAGTCAATGTTACGTAAACGACATAAATTATTGCTACTGAATTTCATGATTAGTAATTAAATTTACACTTTGCACGCTAGATGAGGAAACATAAATAAGCGAATTCCCCATATCATCGGCATATAAATCGAAATTCAGCAATTTTCGCGCCAAATATATCCACTCAATAACCAGAAATTAGTGATAGTTGATAATATATCTGCGAAAATTAACGACTTAGCCTAGTAAGATTAACATAATGAAGAAGACTATGAATACCTCAGAACTCGAACAACATGTATATGAACTGGAATTTAAGCTGCAATACCAGGAAGACACGATCGAAAGCCTGAATAACGAGATCGCAAACCACCAAAAAGAAATCTCTTTACTTAAAGAGCAAATGCAATGGTTAGCAAAACGAATCGAATCTCAGAAGGAGCAACAATCTAACATTAATATCTCAAACGAGAGACCACCTCATTACTAATAACAGTAGCACTCACTCCCACCGATATTTTTAAGTTAATCAGAATCTAAAGAAGCCTTAACATAAATATCAAAACGTCCGGCTTTACCTTCTAGCTTATAAGTCGGTTCAAGATTGTTAAGATGAGGCGCCCCTTTAGGACGTTTGACCACTGTACGATAAACGCAGCGCTCATAAGCGGCATCTAACAGCAAATCAGCGTCTTCGTCTTTTCCTACTAAATTTCTAAAAAACGCCATTTCTTTTTTTGCCGCTGCACTCTTTTCCATATGAGGAAACATCGGATCTAGATAAACAACATCGTAGGATTTTGTCTGATCAAACAATTGCCCCTCAAGGAGTGCCATACGAGAGATAATGTCACTAACATCCAGATTTAGAGCCGCTCTAGTTAAGCCATCTTTGAGCAACTCTCGAACGAAGGGAACACGCTCACACATGTCTATCCGACATCCCAACGAAGCAAGTACAAATGCATCTCGAGCAAGGCCGGCTGTAGCATCTAACACACTCAACCCTTTGCGTTTGTTAATACCAACTGCTTTTGCTATATCCTGCCCTTTACCGCCCCCAAATTTTCGCCTGTGATCATTTGCTCCTGATACAAAATCAATCATGACAGGATTAGCAGCCCCTTTTCCAGTTTGAGCCAGCTCGATGTGCGTTTCATGCACCATAAGCACGTAGGCGTAATCTGAAAAAAATTTGAATGCACTTTTAAGACGAATTAGCGGTAAGTGAGTAGCATTTGAGATATCACGTGCTGTCGTTTGGGCGAGATTACTTTCGTAACCAACACATAAGGTATTAGGCAAAAACATCCACTCCAATTAATAAATTTCTAGGGTTGTCTGCCGTTAATGCTGCAGTAGATTCGTAGGCTTGTAGCGCTTCACGAGCAAATTTATCTGGAGATTCTACTTTAGAAAAATTTCCACGTGTTTCAAATTGCGCTTTAAAAGCACTCTCGAAATCTTCCAAGCTACTCATATTAACTGGAAAACTAGAAGAAGAGTGTGTGTTTCCATTCTTCGCTACAGGAAGGTTCGAACTTGATGAGGTTGAATTTCCTCTAAACGATACCGGAAACTGACCGCTTACTTGCATAACCGTCCTTACGAGCCGCTATTGATGATTACCAGTAATATAGCGCCTAATGCCAACCTGTAAAACAAAAACGGCAGAAAACCCATACTATTAAGCCATTTTAGGAAGAAATAGATGCATAGGTATGCACTGATTGCTGAAATTAGCACTCCCCAAATTAGCGCATTCCAATCAACAGCAACGTCACTCCCCATTAGCTCCACAAGCTTTAGGCCACCTGCTGCTAAAATTAAAGGAACAGACAACAAAAATGAAAATCGAGCCGCTGTCTGTCGATCAAACCCCATTGCGCGAGCCGCTGTCATAGTAACACCTGAACGGGACGTTCCCGGAATTAAGGCTAAAGCTTGCGCACAACCAATCAAAAAGCCCGATAAGTAACCCAGCTGACTCTCATTTTTTTGAGCAGGAAAATATTTATCTGATAGCCAAAGTAAAATACCAAAACCTATAGTGGTATAAGCTATGACCTCAATAGTCCTGAAATGCTCCTCGATAAAGCTTTCAAACAAAACGCCACAAAGCCCAGCAGGTATCGTTCCAAGAATGATACACCAACCCAATTTACTGGTTTGATCAACCTTTCTTTGCACTAACCCAGTTACCCAGCCTGTTGCAATTTTCCACAGATCCTTCCAGAAATAGGACACAACAGCAATCAAAGTCCCGACATGTACAGCAACATCAAACGCCAACCCCTGATCAGGCCAATTTAGAAGCTGCGACGGTAAAATTAAATGGGCAGAGCTGGAGATTGGTAGAAATTCGGTTAATCCTTGAATTAATGCCAATACTGCAATGTGGTACCACAACATCGTTTATCGTTTACCTATTTTAGGGGGCTGTTTTTCCCATGTTACTTCATCGCGAAGATAGGTCGGTATCGCATGATACGCGTTTACCATTTTCCCCTGTTTAAAGTCGATTTGAGCAAGTTCCGCAATGCATGCCGCTCGCGGAGCTCGTTCATCACAGAATAAAACAGGTGCACGACCTAATGAGGTTTCAATCACTTCTTTATGAATCCAACCTGATCCAATGGCGGCAAATTCTTTATCAAAATGCCCCATAGCATCTGGTTTGCATACACGCTCCGTCAAGAATTCAGATACAACCAAATCACCTTCCGATTCTGAGAATTGATAACCTCCGATATAAATCTCCCCCATGCGAGCATCGAGTGCAGGTAACCAAGTGTCATGGTTACACTCTCGATAACCTTCATATGCGAGCGCTTTCAAAGTTGATACGGGAACAACAGGAAGATCCTGACCGTATGCTAACCCTTGAACAACGCCAGCACTGATTCTTAATCCAGTAAACGAACCTGGACCACGGCCAAATGCTATCGCATCGAGCTGAGAAAGAGAGATGCCCGCTTGAGCGAGAATCTGCTCAATCATAGGAAGAATTAAATCATTGTGCTGACGAGGAGCAATCCGAAAATCTTCGAGTACTGCCCCATTTACAATCAACGCTACCGAACAAGCGGGCGTTGATGTGTCCAATGCTAAGATAGTTGGCATAGCGGAGTCTTAAGCCTTAAGCGCGCTCAGCAAGCTGTCTTTAATTTCATTTAAATCGCCCACACCATTCACGTTAACAAACGTAGGAGCAGATTCTGGCGCCTCTTTTTGCCACGTCTGATAATATCCAATCAAAGGAGCTGTTTGATCATGATAAACACCCAAACGTTTGCGCACGGTTTCTTCTGTATCGTCTACACGCTGAATTAGGTCTTCACCTGTAACATCGTCTTTACCTTCCACTTTAGGTGGATTGTACACGACATGGTATGTTCGACCTGATGATTCATGAACTCGACGACCGCTCATGCGTTTTACTATTTCTTCATCAGCAACATCAATTTCAACAACGAAATCAATATCGACTCCGGCATCTTTAAGTGCATCAGCTTGCGGCAAGGTACGAGGGAAACCATCAAACAGCGCGCCGTTTTTACAATCTTCTTGTGTTAAGCGCTCTTTCACCAAGCCTATAATAATTTCATCAGAAACCAATTGGCCTGCATCCATAACCGCTTTAGCTTGAACACCTAATTCCGTCCCTGCTTTTACTGCTGCACGCAACATATCTCCGGTCGAAATTTGAGGAATGCCAAATTCTTCCGTGATGAATTGAGCTTGAGTACCTTTACCTGCGCCAGGCGCACCTAACAGAATTACTCGCATTATATATCTCCAAAAGTCAGTAAAAAATTGGCACAACAAACGGGCCTCTAAAAAAAGGCGATCTTTATATTAAGAAAGAAGCGCTGCATTGGCTTTAGTTAAGCCAGCCCGTTTACATGAATAATCTAAATGGTTGCCAAGCATACCCAAGCTCACTAAGAATATGCAAATTTAGTCGCAACATTTTAGCGTTCTTGATCAAATACCGAGCATTATTGAACATTACTTATACTAGCCTGTATTTTGCATACCGCTTGCAATCCCGGCCATCGTAATCATGAGTGCTTTATCAACCGCGTTATTCTGCTCATCCTTACGGCTTCGATACAAAAGCTCGGCTTGTAAATAGTGCAATGGGTCAATATAAGGATTTCGTACATCAATCGACTGACGGATGGTTTTATTATCATCTATCAAACGTTCTTGCTGTTTAAGCTGTTTAACCAAATCAGAAACTTGAGACAACTTATTGCGTAGTAACTGACCAAGTCCACGCAACTCTGGCGACACCAAACGTTTCTCATAATATTCTGCTATTTCAGGTTCAGATTTCGCCAGCACCATATCTAACATGTCTAAGTAGGCACCAAAGAAGGGCCAATTTTTATGCATATCTTGAAGCTTTTCTAAATGGCCCGAATCAATGGCTTGCTGCAAAGCACTTTCTGCTCCCAACCATGCAGGAAGCATGAGACGAATTTGCATCCACGCGAAGATCCAAGGAATCGCCCTAAGGCTTTCTACTCCGCCATCAGATCGACGTCGAGCTGGGCGAGATCCTAAAGGCAACTTCGCAAGCTCTTGCTCAGGAGTAATCGCCCTAAAATAAGGAACAAACTCCTCATGCCCCCTAACTATCGAACGATATTGGTTCATTCCAACTTCCGCAATCTCATCCATAATAGCTCGCCATTCCTGTTTAGGCGCTTCAGAGGGCATAAGCGTTGCTTCCATGACAGCAGAGCAATACAATTCAAGCGATCGTACGGCGATGTCGGGAATACCAAATTTAAACCGGATCATCTCCCCTTGCTCAGTCACGCGAATAGCGCCGTTAACTGAGCCCGGCGGCTGAGACAAAATAGCGACGTGTGCCGGACCACCACCACGTCCAACAGTGCCTCCTCGGCCATGAAATAAAGTTAAGTGCACACCATGTTTATTACAGAGCCGCGTTAACGCTTCTTGAGCTCTATATTGCCCCCAAGTAGCGGCAATTTGCCCTGCGTCTTTGGCAGAATCAGAATAGCCAATCATCACTTCCTGACGCCCATCGATATACGCTTTATACCAAGGTATTGAGAACAATTGCTCAACAATCGGCTCAGCATTATCCAAATCGGCCAACGTTTCAAAAAGCGGAACGATCTTCATTGGAAATGAAACCTTCGATTCCTTCAATAGCAAGGCAACAGCAAGCACATCTGACGGAGCACTTGCCATAGAAATAACATAGGAACCAAATGAGTTTTTACGACCACGGGCGATCATGGCGAAAGAGTCTAGAACCTCTTGAACTTCTTCATTAGGCTCCCACTCCATAGGAATCAGCGGTCGTTTTGAATTCAATTCCGTAAGTAAAAATGCCTGACGAGAAGCTTCATCCCACTCTGCGTAATCCCCTAAACCGTAAAAACGCGTAATAGCAGAAATAGCATCAATATGGCGAGAAGCATCTTGCCTAATATCTAGCTTCAACAACGTGACGCCAAAAGTTGAGGCACATCGGATCAAATCCAGCAATGAGCCATTTGCAATCACTTTCATGCCACAATCCAACAAGGATTGATAACACAGTGTTAAATCATTCAGCAATTCATCAGTGTCTAACATAACGCCATCGTCACTAACATCTTCGCCGTCTAAACGAGATTGTGCCCACTTTTTCGTGCGCTTCATCTTTTGCTCAAGATGTCGAAGCACCTCGCGATACGGTTGCACACTGTCTCCAACACGATCTCGCAACGCTTGGTTGCATTGAGTCATGGAAAATTCAGATCGAAGAATATTAAGATCTTTAATATAGAGGTCAGCGGCCATCCAACGGGCAAGCAAGGTTACTTCTTCAGTGGCAGAGTGTGTGACATTTGGGTTGCCGTCGCGATCTCCCCCCATCCAGCTTGCAAACCGTATAGGCGACAGATCAAGCGGTAAATGCTCTTCGTCGGTATAATGAGCAAATTGTTCGTCCAATTGCCTAAAAAATCGGGGTACGGCTTGCCATAAAGATTGCTCAATTACCGCATATCCCCATTTAGCTTCGTCAACAGGCGAAGGGCGCTCTGCGCGAATTTCATCCGTATGCCACGCTTGGGTAATAATTTCTTTCAATCGGCGGATGTGTTTACTTTCTTCTAAGGGAAGAATGTTATCTTTATCCAGCGATTCAAGCTCACTCGAAATATTGTCGTACTTTCGGATTAACGAACGACGAACCACTTCCGTAGGATGAGCCGTCAATACCAACTCAATACTTTGTGTTTTTAGCGTATCGAGTATTTGCTCTGGAGTGAACGCATTTTCATCCAAACGAGCGAGTAAATCTCCAACTGGATTTTTGTATACACCAAGGCTTTCATTCGTTTTGCGACGATGAACCCGATGGTATTGTTCTGCAATGTTGGATAAGTTTAAGAACTGATTGAACGCACGGGCGACAGGAACGATGTCATTGTCTTTCAAGTCCTCCAGCGCTTTTATTAGAGCTTGTGAGTCCCCCAATTGACGACCGTCTTTCGAGAGCTGTCTAATCGTTTCGACGGTTTGTAGAAAATC
This sequence comes from Marinomonas balearica, assembly GCF_004362145.1. GTDB lineage: Bacteria > Pseudomonadota > Gammaproteobacteria > Pseudomonadales > Marinomonadaceae > Marinomonas > Marinomonas balearica. The sequence goes on along the minus strand of NZ_SNXC01000014.1, from coordinate 199,329 downwards.
ATCCCCAAGATGATTGCTCATGGTTTCTCCAAGGCAATCCCCTAGTAGACGCACATTTTCTCTCAAAGAAGCTTGACGATCACTCACACATATCTCCTTTTGCTATCGTTTTAGTCTTCATTCGGTGTTGACTTAAGCTCACCGTCCACTAAACGCTATAATTATTTGATTTATTATTGGCTACATCCCTGCCACTTTAGCCTGATCCCAATATTTGTCTAATTCATCCAGCGTACAATCTGTTAATTGCTTATTCTGCGCACTGACGGTGCGTTCAATGTACCGAAAGCGTCTACGAAATTTCAAGTTTGTTTTCATTAATGCGATATCAGGAGAAACCTTTAAATGACGAGCTAAATTCGTAACAGCAAATAGCACATCACCTAGTTCATCTTCGATTTCCGATTGAGACAAACTTTGAACGGCCTCTTCAAGCTCGTCTATTTCTTCTCGGATTTTGCCAAATACGGGCGCGATACTATCCCAATCAAAACCGAATTTTGAAGCTTTTTTCTGGAGTTTAACAGCCTGCATCAACGCTGGCATAGAATCTGATACGCTCGACAGGATGCCATCATCAACATCTGCGCTTGCGCCTAATTTCGCTTTTTCCTGTTGTTTAATGTCATCCCACAATGTTGCTAGATCTGATTCGGTAAGTTCGGTCGGTTGACCAAAGCTCTCTAGTGTCCCTAGTGGAAAGACGTGAGGGTGACGTCGTAGCATTTTCGCAACAATCGCAGATACGACATCTTCAAAACAAAAATCACCTTGCTCTTTCGCCATCTGAGCATGGAAGACAACTTGAAAAAGTAAGTCTCCCAGCTCATCTTTTAACGCTTGAGGTGTGCCTTGGTGTATAGCATCCACAACCTCATACGCTTCTTCCAATGTAAATGGAGCAATGGTTTCAAAGGTTTGCTTAATATCCCACGGACACCCTTTTAAAGGATCTCTAAGCTGAGTCATCATCAACTTCAAATCATCAACGGAGTAATTCAAAAGTCTTTTTCCCTAAACACATTTAATACATTAGGTAGTTGATTGATTCGATGAAGTAATTTTGAAAGCGTCCCAAGTTCACCTACTTCTATTGTGAAACGAATCGACGCCGTATTGCTCTCCTTAGTCGACAAGGTATTCATAGACAACAGGTTTACTTTTTCGTTGGCCAACATTGCAGTAATATCACTCAGCAACCCCGTTCGATCATACGCTTGGACCTGAATATTAACAGGATATAAGTTATCAAGCTCTTCACCCCAACTCACTTCTACAATGCGTTCAGGTTCATCAAGAGTAAGTTGTGCAACATTGATACAGTCTTGTCGATGTATCGAAACCCCTCTTCCTTGTGTAATGTAGCCGACTATATAATCACCAGGAATCGGCGAACAACATTTAGCCATTTGAGTGAGTAGCTTACCCACCCCACGAATTTGAATGTCATTATCAGAAGATCGGTGCTTGCTCTTTTTCAACCTAACAGGCTTCACCTCTTCGGGCTCACCGTTTAAGTTATATAAATCATCAATTACTCGTAAAACCCTGGCCAGCAGAATATCACCCGCTCCCAAAGCGACATACACCTCTTCCGCATTAGAGTAATTAAAGCGCGCCGCAATTTTACTAAAATCAAATTTAGATTCGTCAAAGCCAAGACGCTTTAGCTGTCTATCCAAAATCTGATGCCCGGCTTCTAGGTTTTTCTCTCTGTCTTCCTTACGAAACCAGCTTTGAATCTTTGCTCGCGCACGGTTAGTTTGAACATATCCCAATGTAGGGTGCAACCAATCACGACTCGGCGCACCTTCTTTTGACGTCAGTATTTCGATTTTATCACCGGTTTTTAGGTGCGTAACTAAGGATATAATTTTCCCGTTTACTTTCGCGCCACGACAACGATGACCAATTTCAGTATGTACTCGGTAAGCAAAATCCACCGCTGTTGCACCCGTAGGTAGATCTACAACATGCCCATCCGGTGTAAAAACGTAGATGCGATCCTGCTCGATGTCGCTTTTAACCTGCTCTGTAAGCGATTCTAGATCCCCTTGAACTTCGTGAAAGTCCAAAATAGTTCTAAGCCACTGCAGTTTTTCCTCATAGCTTGTGCTGTTTGAGGACAAGTCTGTTCCTTTGTATTTCCAATGTGCGCAAACACCTAACTCGGCGTCTTCGTGCATTTTTCCGGTACGAATCTGGATTTCCAGCGCACGACCTTGTGGACCAATTACCGCAGTATGGAGCGACTGATACCCATTAGGTTTAGGGTTACTAATATAATCATCAAATTCTTGTGGTATTGGTTTCCAAAGGTTATGCACGATACCCAATACGCCGTAGCACTGCATTGTCTCATCCACAAGAATGCGCACAGCACGTACATCGTAAACTTCGTCAAAGCCAATATTTTTGCGCTTCATTTTGCGCCAAATACTGTAAATATGCTTCGCGCGTCCCATCAAATCCGCTTCAATATTGATGGTTTTTAGTCGACTGTCTAGAAGCTCGATTACATCGTGAATATACTGCTGCCTATCTAGGCGCTTTTCATCCAGCCATTTTGCAATGCGTTTGTACTCGCTGGGATATAAGTAACGAAATGAAAGGTCTTCCAATTCCCATTTGATGTGTCCAATTCCCAAACGATGGGCAAGTGGGGCATATACACTTTGCACTTCTAGGGCGACTGCTTCTTTACGCGCACCATCTTGATGCTTCGCCTCTTTAATTGCACAAGCTCGCTCGGCAAGCTTTATAAGTACAACTCGAACATCGTCAATAATGGATACCAGCATTTTTCTAAGTGACTCTAGCTGGTTTTCAGAACTTCCTAACACTTCGGCAGTGGCATCAGCTGACAAGTTCTTAGAAACCTCGCCCATTCGAATCACGCCTTCAATCAGAGACGCGACCTTTCGACCAAACATATCCACTACTCTGGAAATAGCAAGTTGATCTTCTCGAACAGACCGGTACAGTGCAGCCGCGATAAGGGAGTCTTGATCTGCCCTAAAACCCGCCAGTATTTCGACCATTTCGAGGCCCGCTCTAAAAGTACTTGCTTGCGGCCCCCAATACGACGGACGGCCGCAGGAGGACTCTGCTTGCCGCGCTAGTTCACAAGCCATCCTGAGAGGAACTCGAGCACCGTCATCAATATTGTCAGCAAACTGAGACATCCAACTATCAATGTCTACTGATCCGTCTTCCAATATTGGATGATCTTTTCTGACTGTAACCATTAACTTGCCCTTTTTTAGTAACTACTTACGCTGCAATAACATCATAGTCTCTGAATGCGAAGTTTGAGGAAACATTTCCATCAAACTAACACGTGAAACTAGGTATCCATTTGCAATCAAATATTCCGCGTCCCTGGCTAACGTAGATGCATTGCAAGAAACATACAAAATTTGATCTGGCTTGAATTTTACAAGTGTTTCTAGAAATTCAAATGCGCCTGATCGAGGTGGATCTAATAATACTTTGGTCACCTTCTTATTTTTCAATATTCTAGGCGCTGTTTTCGTCAAATCCGCCGCAATAAAAGTCACATTATCCAACTCATTTACGCGCGCATTAGACTTAGCATATTCAACCATTGATTCTAAGGCTTCAACACCTACGACTTCTCCCGCTCTTTTGGCAAGAGGTAATGAAAAATTACCAGAGCCACAAAACAGATCTAATATCCGGTCGTCTTTAGTAGGAGATAACCAGTTCATTGCCTGCTCAACCATCTTTTCATTCATAGGGCCATTGACCTGTATGAAATCCTGCGGATGAAAGTAAATTTTCAAACCATCAATGGTATAAAAGTGCTCATTAACTACGGGTAAGCGTTGTTCATTTGCTTGTTGCCAATACAAATTAACGTTCTGAGATTCCGCCCATTTATTCCAATCAATTAGGTCGTCATCAGAAACGTTTCTCGACAGTCGAATTGTAATGCTTGTACTAAGGTTGTCATCCAGTAACTCTATGTGCCCTATCCGCGAAGCCAAAGTACTCTCATTAAAACGTTCTTTAAACGCATCGAATACGACCTGCAACGGTTTCGTTAATACTAAACACTGGGAAATATTAACAATGTCTTTAGAGTTACGCGCTCTAAATCCGAGTTGCTGCTTTCCCTCTTTTGAAAATACAGACAGGCGGGCGCGGCGGCGATACTGTTGTGAAGTATTTGACAATAATTCGATATCGCCAATATTGAGCTTGCGAAACTGCCCTCTCAACCATTCTAACTTTGAATCTATTTGCTTTGTGTAGGTCAAATGTTGAAATTGGCACCCGCCACATTGGAAATAGTGTTCGCACTCAGGAGTAACCCTATCAGCGCTCTCTTCTAATATTTTGCTTACTTTTGCCTCATCAAAACGACGCCCTTGTTTGACTACATAAGCTTCAACGCGTTCGCCTGGCAACGCGCCTTCTACAAAGGTTACTTTACCGTCATCACGAGCAACGCCTTTTGCATCGTGCGTAAGTCCTTCTACTAGAAATTCTTTTGTAAAACTGGGGGATTGTTTTGTTTTTTGAGTTGGCCTACGGCCGGTACGCTTTCTCAACGCCATCTCTCTCTTAATTCATATCGATGACAATAGTAACGCAAAGTGGCACAAGAAAGGTAATGAGAGAAGGTTGAGTCAGCATATTTGACAATGCCTGACTCAACTTTATAGATCAATCGTTTAGTTTGAATTGAATACACCGGTAGAAAGGTAACGATCTCCTCGATCACAAATAATAGCTACGATAGTGGCATTATTGAGTGTTTTCGACAAAGCAAGCGCTGCTGCAACAGACCCTCCTGACGATACACCGCAAAATATCCCTTCTTCTTTCGCTAATCGACGCATGGTTACCTCTGCATCGATTTGCGCTACATCCATCACCTGATCAACGCGCTCTTCTTCAAAAATCGTAGGAAGGTATTCTTTAGGCCATCGCCTAATACCTGGAATGCTGCTGCCTTCTTGGGGTTGCAGTCCAATAATTTGGACGCTCTCTTTTTTCTCTTTAAGGTAGCGAGAAACCCCCATAATGGTTCCAGTGGTTCCCATAGAGCTGACGAAGTGCGTCACTTTCCCGTCAGTTTGCTCCCAAATTTCAGGCCCAGTACTGCAGTAATGTGCACTCGGATTATCAGCATTACCAAATTGATTTAACACCTTACCTATGCCTTTTTCTTGCATTTCAACCGCTAAATCTCGCGCACGCTCCATACCCTCTTCTTTCGAAACCAAGTGCAGTTGCGCTCCGTACGCAGTCATCGCAGATTTTCGCTCAGCACTCATATTATCCGGCATGATTAGGTGCATGGTATAACCTTTGATTGCCGCAACCATCGCTAACGCAATACCAGTGTTACCACTCGTTGCTTCTATGAGGCTATCGCCCGGTTTTACTTCACCTCGCGCTTCTGCCTGTAATATCATATTCAGTGCCGGGCGATCTTTCACGGATCCTGCTGGGTTTTGTCCCTCTAGTTTGAGTAAAATTGTATTACTCTTATTTGGGTTGATTCGTTGTAATCGAACTATGGGTGTTTTCCCTATTAGGGATTCTATCGTTGGGTAATCCATCATAAAAACTTTATTGACATTAATAGTGTAGGAAAAGAAACTAGCTTTCAGGCTATAATGTTAGTATTAGAAAGTACTTAGCAATAAGATTAAAATACGAAAGGGTTATAACCTTAGCCTTATTTCCGCATTAGGAGACGAAAACAATGCATAAGCTTTATTTTACAGGTCTTATGACCGCTGTTTTAACTTTGAGTGGTTGTGATATGTTTGGCGGTCCTTCAGCTGACATTAAAGATGCTGATCTTAGAAAGAAGTGGCGCGAATGTAAAACAATTTCAAACCCTTCTAGAACCAAAGCTTTGGCCTGTGAAAACTACGTACGCGAGTGTGCTCGCCGCAAAGGAAACGGAAATCTGGTCTGCTATTAAGGTAATGCCGTGTTAAAATTAGGGAAGATGTAAATGCTTGCTTTAAATAGAATTTCTTTGCGAAGCAAGCTCTTTCTTGCCATTTATTGCCCCTGTTTAATATTCAGTTTAATTGCGGCCGTTGCTTTTACACTGTCCCGCTTCGAAACGATCGACCGAAACTTTAAAGAAGGTATCACTAAAGCTACCACGCAAATGGTGGTCAGTACTGAGTATGCGCTTGCAAACTCTGATGAAAAAATGCTTTCTCACCTACTCAGCATTTTGTTGAAATTTGATCACATAAACAGTGTTCAACTTTACTCGTTTGAAAAAAACTCATCTTAGATCTGGGTAAATCCAGTAAACTGACATCCTTGCCACTTACTGACCATCGTGAGGCAAGCGAAAATACAAACCTCTTTGGCATGTCAATTCCAGTACAACAGATCGACATCCATCTAGACTACAATCCCACAACGAGCTTCATCACCAACACTAATTCAGTGCCACAAATATCAGGGTGGCTAAAAGTAGAAGCCAGTAAAGAAGCTTCAACAGTGAGTAAGTATCGCTACCTATCAGCGACACTGGGTACTTTTTTTCTTGTTAACCTCATTGCTATTTTTGCTTTGCTGAATGTTACCGCAGCCCTATTGCGCCCTATGGAACGCATCGCTGACACTATCAATAAAATCACTCAAGGGCACTTTGGCGCCACGAAGGGTCTCAACCTTCCAAGTCAGTATTCAACAGTGCAATCAGATCTTAACGACATAGCATCCCGAATAGAAAACCACCGAGATGAAATGTTCAATAATATTGACCAAGCGACTGAAGACATTCGCCGTAACATGGACAGCCTAGAAGAAAAAAGTGCTCAACTTCACATTGCCAACAAAGAAGCAACGGAGTCAAACCGTCTCAAATCTCAGTTTTTAGCCAATATTAGCCATGAAATAAGAACACCTTTGAATGCAATTATGGGATACATCCAAATCCTCCAGAAAGACAATCTGGACAAGCAACAGCGCTTGTATATGGACACAATTGCTCAATCCACAACGAACTTGCTGACCATCATTAGCGATATTTTAGACTTTTCAAAAATTGAAGCCGGTAAGCTAAATTTAGATGTAACCGATATCAACATTAGGGATGTTGTTGATGAAGTTTATCAAATCCTCAGTAGTGCAAGTTTAGTAAACGCTTCGAAGGAAATTGACCTCATTCCGGAATTTGATTTAGACATTCCTACATGGGTCGTCGGGGACCCGGTTCGAATCCGCCAAGTGTTAACCAATCTAATAGGTAATGCCATAAAGTTTACGCACGAAGGCTCCGTGCGCACCAAAGTAAAGATACATGAGAAATCAGACGAATCACTAAAGCTTTCGTTTCAAATTATTGATACGGGCGTTGGAATACCTGAGAATAAATTAGACAACCTCTTCAAGCCATTTTCACAAGTGGACACAAGCACCACTCGAAAATTCGGCGGTACGGGGTTGGGACTTGTCATCACTAAAAAGCTGGTCAAGCAAATGGGCGGCAACGTTGAAGTATCCAGCGAATACGGCGTAGGATCAAACTTCCGGTTCACTATTGTTCTAAAACCAAGTCAAAAAGTACAAAAAACAGAAGACCCTATTTCAAAGTCACTGCTTGTATTTGAACCGTCGTTAAATTACCGAAATTATTTAAAAAACTATTTAAACCACATTGGTGCAAATTGCTCTTTTACCTCCAGCCTTGAGCAAACAGTAACCCTACTCAATAGCCACTCAAGCCTTGATGCCTTACTCCTTAACATTGATTCTTATTCGGATCGATTAAACGAAATACAAGAGCTCGTTGGCTACGCGACTCATCAATTCAAATTACCGTGTATTTTACTCACTAAACGTCCCCATGACATAAATAAAAACTCAGCGCTTCACACCTTATGCAGCGACATACTTATGACACCAATAAGTCATAACCGCTTGAATAAAGCCTTAAGAAATTTAGAAGCACCAAAAACCCTTTCTGAAGATATTGTCTATGAAAGCGAGCTGACTCGCGCAGATTCAACCCCGGAACCGTCACAAACAATACAAACCACATCACCACTTAATGGTCTTCAGATACTGGCAGTAGACGACACGCAAATTAACTTACAACTATTAGGGCACTGGCTAGAGCCGCATGGTCTACAAATTGATTTAGCCTACAGCGGAAAACAGGCTATCGAGATGGCCAAGGAAACACAATATGATCTCATTTTAATGGATATACAGATGCCAGAAATGGATGGAATGGAAGCAACCCAACATCTCAGAAAGCTGGCAAGCTATGAGCAGACTCCGATTGTGGCATTGACCGCTCATGCGCTTGGATCCGAACAAAAACAAATCGTCTCTAGTGGTATGAACGCATATCTAACCAAACCAGTCAACGAAGACATTTTACTGGAAACCATCACGCAATGGTGTCAATCGGAAAAAAGCTATCAAGACCTCGCCGATGAAAAAGTAAGCGACCTGTTCGATATGAGCAAAGCATTGAGCATTGCAAACGGTAAAAGTGAAATAGCAAAAGACATGTTTGAAATGCTATTATCCACACTTGAAGCAGACAAAAAACTTGTTTTGCATCACTTTGAAGAACGAGATTTAGACAAACTCATTCATGTTGTTCATAGGTTACACGGTGGTTCAAAGTACACAGGTGCGACCGAACTGTCGAAAAATGCGGGGTATTTAGAAACGCATTTAAAAGAACTTCAATTTGATGAGGTAGAAGGCGTACTAGAAGACTTTATCGACAGCATTGATGCGCTCGTAGATGTTTCCCCTCTCGTTAAATGGCCTCAAGTATAACAAACGCTTGGGCGTACTCTCGTTCATCAGTCAAACTTAAATGCCATGCAATCGGCTTATCAAATCGATCAGAAATTTCTTTATCGGCGGTCAATACTGGCTGTCCCGACTCAAGGTTTTTCACTTCAAAATGCTGAAAACTCACACCCCGGCCAATTCCTGTTCCTAGTGCTTTTACCGCGGCTTCCTTTGCTGCAAAACGCTTTGCTAAAAATGCAGCCGCAAGCGCTTTATTCTCAAACGTTTTTAATCGTTCGAACTCGCCTTCCGTTAGAATGCGCCGTGCAAAGCGATCTCCAAGACGCTCATACGAATCGCGAATTCGAACAATCTCAACGAGATCAGTACCAATACCTATAATCATTTCGGTTAATTCTATTTTGTGGGATTACTAAAAGGGTTTCATTAGCGAAATACTGGGACCGAGCCAATTTTCTCGCCAGCGTATTCACTAACAGGCAACAATTTCCTCGCATTTAACTCACGACCGTGCAGCAAGTATAACAACCAATCTCGGTGTAGCATCTTCGCCATTTCAAGTACTTTTTTATTTGTCCAGTCACCGTTTGCGTATGCCGCCGCCAAGTCACCACTGACAAATAAACTGGGGACACGTTTAAGCTGCTCCCCATGATAAGGCTTCAGCCCAAACCTAGGTATGAACTGATATATCTGCTCAGGCGTTAAAAACTGGCCCGTCGCCGTCATTCCCATGTTAATACTCATACCGACTTCATCAAACAAAGCCGCTTCAAATCGGCGCAATAATGGCGCAATAGGAAGCTGCTTCTCAAAGCTTTGAGCTAGCCATTCATATAAAACAAACATGTTTTCAAGTGGCAAGTTTAACGGAACGATTTTCTCAATAATCTCATGAACGTACATGGCGCTGTATAGGTATAAGCCTTCTAATTTAATAGCTGCCCCATCACCCTCAATCGATTTGAGCGTTTTCAGGTCCCCTCTCCCCGCTATCTCCAGCTCATAACGCAAAAAAGGCCCAGGTAAAACCTGAGCCTCTTTTTTACTAACACGATATACGGTTCGCAACAGCCCTGCTTCAAGCGTGAGCAGGTCTATTAGAACCTTATTCTCTTGGAATGTGCGCGTATGTATCACATATCCATGAGCAACCATAAACCAATCCTGCTTTATTTAATACGAGTACTAGTTGTCTTGATAACCTAGACTAGCCAATGCTCGCTCATCATCAGACCAACCAGAACGCACTTTAACCCAAGTATTTAACATAACCTTGTGTTGGAACAGGTTTTCCATGTCAATACGGGCTTCTCGTCCAATCAACTTGATTTTCTCGCCTTTATCTCCAATTAAGATTCGTTTTTGACCATTACGCTCAACCAATATCAAAGCACTGATATGAATCGCATTTTCTTCATAAACGAATTCTTCAATTTGAACAGCAACCTCATAAGGTACTTCCTGCCCAAGTTGACGAGTAATTTTTTCGCGAACAATTTCTGCTGCCAAAAATCGAGAGCTTCTATTGGTAATCTGATCTTCAGGGTAGTATTGCGTTCCTTCAGGAATATAGCTTTCTACCAAGTTTTCCAAGCGATCTAAATTTTTATTTCTCAACGCCGATATCGGAACAATCTGAGCAAATTCCATTTTCTCTGACAAGAGAGCAAGTTTTGGCAAAAGCTCATCTTTCTCATCAAGGTTATCAACCTTATTGACCACAAGCACAACAGGACACTGAGCATATTGAACTTTCTGTAATACAGATTCGTCTTCGTCGGTCCAGCGCTCTGCGTCAATAACGAACAAAACAACATCAACGTCTTTAAGCGCTGCAGTCGCCGTTTTATTCATAAATCGGTTAATGGCTTTTTGTTGCCCCAAATGAAGTCCTGGTGTATCCACATAGATCGTTTGAATTGATCCTTCAGTTTTCACACCCAATATTTGATCTCGTGTCGTTTGAGGCTTACGAGACGTTATGGAAAGCTTTTGACCCAATATATGGTTCATCAAAGTCGACTTACCCACATTAGGTCGGCCAACAATGGCTACAAAACCACAATGGGTTATTTCTTGATGAGTCTCATCTAAGTGACTCTCATCTAAATAGCTTTCTTCCATTGGTGTGATGTCTTGATCTTCATTTTGCATTCGATTTTTCCAACTGACGTAGCGCTTCAGCAGCGGCATTTTGTTCTGCTATTCGGCGACTATTACCTTTTCCTTCAACAGCTTGATCAAAAACTTCGATCTGACAGTGAACAAAAAAAGTTTGGTCATGTGGCTCACCATCAATTTTCACAACATCATACTGTGGTAAGGCGTACTTTCGAGCTTGTAAATATTCTTGAAGTCGGGTTTTAGCGTCTTTGGTCACTACATTTAAAGATGTAGCGTCCAAACGAGTTTTATACCACTCCAATATTTGATTTCGACACGAGTCCATTCCAGCATCCAGATACATGGCGCCAATAATCCCTTCAACCGCATCTGCTAAAATAGAATCCCGTCTAAATCCGCCGCTCTTGAGTTCCCCTGCTCCCAGTTTCAGAAAGTCTCCTAACTGAAATTCACGCGCAAGCTCAGCTAATGTGTCACCTTTAACCAACGACGCTCTAAGCCGACTCAGTTCACCTTCTTTCGCTTTTGGAAAACGATGAAAAAGATCTTCAGCGATAACATAGTTTAAAATCGAATCACCTAAAAACTCTAAGCGTTCGTTGTTTTTTCCGCCATAACTGCGATGTGTTAAAGCCAGTTCTAGCAAGCCTAAGTCAGCGAAAAAATAACCTATCCGCCGACAAAGCTTCTGATACAGTGAACTCAAAATGTCTCCAAAATTAATTTATTAAACCGTTATTTTTAAAGCTTGGGATACTGAACCATGAACTCCAATGCATCCATACATAAAAAGCTCGACCTTTAAGGTTCTCTTCTGGGACAAAGCCCCATACTCGGCTATCCGAACTGTTGTCTCGATTGTCACCCATCATGAAGTAATGACCTTCAGGTACAATCCAATCACCTTCTAGACGCTTATCCCAACGGTAGCTGTTATAAGTTTCATGATGAACGCCATCTAAATTTTCATCGAAGAGTTTTACAGGTTCTTTATTAGGATTAAACGAATAAGGCAACTCTTCAAGCAACGCTTGATCCACCAGCTTACCGTTAATCATTAAGCGCTTATTGTGATAGCTGATTCTATCTCCAGGTAACCCCACCAAACGTTTTATATAGTTGATGCTAGGATCATTTGGGTATTTGAATACAACTACATCGCCACGCTTAGGTTCATTGGTTGGAATAATCGTAGTATTTAATACAGGTAAACGCACACCGTATTCAAACTTATTTACGAGAATAAAATCACCTATCTTTAAAGTAGGCAGCATTGAACCTGACGGTATTTGAAAAGGCTCGATCACAAATGAGCGCAGGCCAAAAATCACGGCAATAATGATAAAATAGGATTTAACTTCCAATAATACCTTAGGCGTGTCTGCAAGCCTCTGCTGTGCATTTGAATCTAATTTGGCAACCGCTTCAGGATCCATCTCAGCCAACAACTGCTTACGTTTAGGGTGATAAACAAAACGATCCACTCCCCACGCAATCCCTGTGATGATAAAAGCTGCCGCCAATATCAACTCAAAATCAAACGCCATTCAATCTCTCCAACTAACGCCTGATAAAATGTCAGGCCGCTCTACTAAAGACCAATTTTACTAATCTACTTTCAGTGCCGCTAAGAAGGCTGATTGAGGAACTTCTACGTTACCTACCTGCTTCATACGCTTTTTACCTTCTTTTTGTTTCTGAAGGAGCTTTTTCTTACGGCTCACATCGCCACCGTAACATTTTGCTGTTACGTTTTTGCGAAGCGCTTTTACAGTCGTACGAGCAATAACCTTGGCACCTACAGCACCCTGAATCGCAACATCAAACATTTGACGAGGAATCAACTCTTTCATTTTTTCACACAAAGCACGCCCTTTATATTGAACGTTATCTTTGTGCATAATCAGCGCTAGAGCATCAACGCGATCGCCGTTAATCAATATATCCAGACGACATAAAGGTGCTGGCTCAAAATGATGGAAACCATAATCCAACGATGCAAACCCACGACTGGCAGATTTAAGTCTGTCAAAGAAATCCATTACCACTTCGTTCATTGGCAAGTGATAACGCAATTGAACCTGACTGCCAACGTATTGCATGTCTTTTTGGATCCCGCGCTTTTCAACACACAATGTGATAACCGAACCCAAATAATCTTGAGGAACAAGAATATTGGCTTCTACAATCGGTTCTCTCATTTCTCGAACTGAGCCTGGATCAGGCATTTTCGAAGGACTGTCTACACTGACAACCGTTCCGTCAGCGAGTTCAATTTCATAAATTACAGTGGGTGCAGTTGTAATCAAGTCAAGATCGTATTCGCGCTCTAAACGTTCTTGAATGATTTCCATGTGCAACATACCTAAGAAACCACAACGGAAGCCAAAGCCAAGCGCATCAGACGATTCAGGTTCGAAGAACAACGAAGCGTCGTTCAGAGTCAACTTCTCAAGAGCCACTCGGAAATCTTCATAGTCATCCGAACTTACGGGGAACAGACCCGCATAGACTTGAGGTTTAACCTTTTGAAACCCATCAAGCTGTTCAACGTTTTGCGTTGCAATATGAGTAATCGTGTCGCCTACAGGAGCGCCATGAATGTCTTTAATGCCGGCAACTACATACCCCACTTCTCCTGCTCTCAATACGCCCGTTTCTTTACGCTTAGGAGTAAAGATACCGACATTATCCACTGGGAAGCTTTGTTTCGTTGATTTGATGAAAATCTTGTCTTTCTTGCGTAAGGTTCCTTGCTTGATACGAACCAGTGACACAACGCCTAAATAGTTATCAAACCAAGAATCGATAATCAATGCCTGTAATGGCGCATCAACATCGCCTTCAGGAGCGGGCACGGTTTCAACAAGTCTTTCAAGAACATCGTCAACACCCATACCTGTTTTAGCAGAACAGGTCACGGCGCCTACCGCATCAATGCCAATGATTTCTTCAATTTCACCGCAGACACGCTCGGGTTCGGCCTGAGGTAAGTCAATCTTATTGAGGACCGGCATGACTTCTAGGCCTTGCTCAATTGCGGTATAACAGTTCGCAACTGATTGAGCCTCAACACCTTGTGCGGCATCAACGACAAGCAATGCACCTTCACAGGCAGCAAGAGAACGGGAAACTTCGTACGAAAAGTCAACGTGTCCCGGCGTATCAATAAAGTTTAGTTGGTAGGTATTACCATCTTTAGCATGGTAATCCAAAGTAACGCTTTGCGCTTTAATGGTAATGCCACGTTCTCGTTCAATATCCATTGAATCAAGAACCTGAGCTTCCATCTCGCGCTCACTCAACCCTTCACAGCTCTGAATGAAGCGATCTGCCAAGGTAGACTTACCATGGTCAATATGCGCAATTATCGAAAAATTGCGTATGTGCTTTAAGTTTTCTGACGACACGTTTTACTCACACGAAATATACTTTTAACGTTGGATATCTGCCAATTTAGAGTTTCTGTTAATAAAGCCTCTCAATTCTTCGTATTACAAAACACGCCGTATAACGAAAGAAAAGACTTATTAACAGCAGACTCTAGGCAGAATTTGGCGAGCATTCTACCCAAATTCCCTTAGATACACCATTTATTTAGGGGGAACCCTGTGTGTATTTGGCGTAAATACAAAAATACAAATCGCCAATACGCCATTCATCCGGCGTTAGATAGGTCGAGCCCCCTAAATTGAAGCTAGCTAAGCGTGAAGCAATTATGGCAAAACAATACCGCGTTGCTTTAACACTCGCTCAACTGTATCAACGGTAGATTGGGTATGAGCATCAACCTCTAGATTGACTCGATCACCGATTTGCAACGTTCCAAAAGTCGTTAATCGCAACGTTTCAGGTATAAGTGAAACTTCGATCCAATCGTCGCCTATAGCCGATATCGTTAGACTCGCGCCATTCAATCCTACATAGCCTTTATCAAACAGGTAACGACGAGCATCTATTTTGTCTTTGGCGACAGAAAAGCGAATGTGAACACTTTCTTCAACTTTCTCTATACCCGAAACAATCACGGCCGTCATGATATGGCCAGACATAACGTGGCCACCCACTTCGTCGCCCATTCGAGCCGCTCTTTCGAAATTGACCTGATCATGGACATTTAGGTCGCCAATGTTGGTTAATGCCAGAGTCGTATCAATGACATCAAATGACAAAGTATCGGCTTGAATATCAGAAACTGTCAGACACACACCGTTAATCGCAACACTGGCCCCTAGCTGCTGATTCAGCATTGAACCCTCAGGAAAGCAAATATCCAGCTTCTTGTTTCGACCATTAGATTCGCTTAGAGCCACGGTCGCGACCCCTTGCACAATACCAGTAAACATGTTTAGCTCCAGATTATTTTTACAAGTAAATGGGCGGGTGAGGAAGAAATAGACATACCCCCGTGAACTCACGCCCCGCCTGACTTGTAGAGAGTTATTAATGAGTCACCAATAGGGTTATCCACAAGCTTCGGGGATAACCTTTAATCGCATCTCACAAAAGTCGGTTAAGGTCATGGATAGTTTAATGCGTTCAGTAAGTCATATTTTCAAGCTTATCGTTTTAGTAAATGTCGGCTTTTTTTGCTTTTCTACGTTCGCGTCAGAATA
The DNA here is from genome assembly GCF_004362145.1 of Marinomonas balearica. Lineage (GTDB taxonomy): Bacteria > Pseudomonadota > Gammaproteobacteria > Pseudomonadales > Marinomonadaceae > Marinomonas > Marinomonas balearica. The sequence goes on along the minus strand of NZ_SNXC01000014.1, from coordinate 183,802 downwards.
CAAAGCTTTTTTATGGAAAGCACAATACCAACAAAATACCGTTTATATCGCTGGATCTATTCACGCATTGTCAGAGGATTTCTACCCACTTCCCTCTAATTTACTAAATGCTTTTGAGAAGTCTCAACGCCTAGCAGTCGAGCTTGATCCAAATGAAATTGATCCCTATGAAGCACATCGTTTAGTTCAGTCAAGAATGTGGCTAAAAAAAGGGAGAAGTCTCGACCAGTTCTTATCGCAAACTCATCTTACGCGATTAAAAGAAGCCAGTGAGATAACTCAAACACCTTATGAAACCATATTGAAAACACGACCATGGATGTTGATTGAAAACCTTACTCAGTTTCAAATCAAGGACTCTGGGTTCAGTGTCGAATTTGGGGTCGATAATTTCTTTTTGGACAAAGCCAAAGAGCGAAAAATCCCGATACTTGAATTAGAATCCCTCAACGAGCAAATTTCTGCCATCGCTGATGTTCCATTTAACGCCCAGCTCGCTGCGTTACAAATCAGCTTAGATGAACTTCATGATCGAGACTACTTACCTACAATGGCGACTCTTTGGCGTGAAGGAAAGGATGAAGCTTTGTATCAATTTGTCTATCGTGATGTAGAAAAAACACCACAAGTTGCCCCCATGATGACATCACTATTGGACGACCGAAACCTGCGTATGGCAGATATCATAAGCATTTATTTGAACCAACCAAATACTCAGCCCACAGCAACCTTCGTTGTTGTAGGTGCACTGCATCTAAGCGGTCCCAAGAGCATCATACAAGCCCTCAAGCAAAAAGGTTTTTACATTCAACGAATGTAAAATACGCGATTTAGCGAAAAGATTGGCGAGCCTCAAAAACGACACTCATAAGCTTTCTTTGGTAGAACACCATAGACGCCTCTTTGCCTCCCAGCCGATAAGAGTAGGCTAGAGTATTTCTGAAAGATTCAAGAAGAGACTCGATACCTCGAACCAATGGATGCTGATCGTTCTCCTCAATTGGCGCTAGAAACGGAATATCGCTACGAAGATTAAAATAACACTCTAATCGTTTCCGCGCTTCTGCTTCTTCATTCAAAAGGTATTGGCCCTTTTCAAATTCCTTTTTAATAGAATAAATCGTCTGTCGCCTAGCATCTTCCACAAGATCTAACATCATCAGCCTCCATTTATATTGAGTGATAATGTAGGTTTAGATCCTTTTATAGGAATAACAAGCTCAGCTTGCAACAAACAACACGAGAATTGATTTAGAGCAGCTCTGAATGAAAACTGAATTTAAATACGTACGCACTTCTTATAAAAAAGGGAAGTGGCGATCATTCCACTTCCCTTTTAAAGCCCAAAAACTAATTTTTATGCGTTAAATAGGCGAGTTTCTAATAACGCAGAGTGTTTAAAATTGGCCGCCAATTTCGCTACGCCCAAGATTGCCACATCAAATACAGGTTCAATCAACACTACCGATAAGTACGCTACGCTAAAGCTGGCAACGGATGACACATTTTCAGCACCAAATCCCTGACCATAAAACGCCCAAAATGCAACCCAAGCGACAATGCCGCCTTGGTAAGTTAACGAGAGTCGCAGAGCTTGAGTGTACTTAATCTCAATATAGGCCGTGCCTCGCCCAATGACTTTGTTCGCAATCACTCCCATTACGAACAATGGCACCAGTAACGTCGTCACATTCATTCCATATTGCGGAAGATCAATTTGAGCGAAGAACATTCCTTGGACGAGAAGACCACCAGCTAACCCTATGGCCGCAGGCGCAGAACCCAAAATCAAAAACAAAGTGGACCCTAATATAAAGTGCACTTCCGAAACGCCTACCGCCTGATGAGGCAGTATTTCAAAAAAGCAAAACACCAATAACACTGACAACATAGAACGCGCTGCAACAGACATCAAACCACGCTCTTTTACTGCATCCCAAGTATCTTTACCTAAATACGCCAACGCACCTACAGCTGTCGCGTAACTCAATATAATTTTCGCTTCGTTCACCAAACCCGGTTCAATATGCATTTCTTAATCTCCTATCTTACGCCCCGTAAGAATTAATCAATGGATGACAAGGCAGGTCTCCGGACTTAGTACTGCAGTAATGATAGAAGACTCGAAAAATAACACGTTTTCTAATGATCACCTTCCCATGTCATACAGAACATCTGTTTACAAAGTGATGATCCTGCACACTTCCATGTTGTACTTACCGTTGCGGGGGCAGCGAGTGGCTTGCTCATTCATTGAACTCACACCCTTCCCTTTTCACTTTCATAAAAGGCCAAAATAGCCTTTAAAAGCACCTTATCACGTTGGGAAAAGCCACCACCCCTTAATAGATTGGCGAACTTTTCACTAGAAACGAAAGTTTATCCTATTTACGATTTCGATATGAGTCATTTGCCCGCATCCAATATGAATTCGATTCACTGAAAACATGTAAAAAAATAATTGGGAGACTGATAAAAAACGCCCACAGAAAAAATAACATCATCATTTGAATTGAAATTAGAATGCGTCGACTCTCCCCACTGGAGAGCAATGTTAATCATGCTCTTACTGGACCAACTGCTAACACGTGTTATCCCGCCGCTAAAGGGAGTCTATCAATAGCAAACAACACATAAAGAAATACATTTTAAGTGAGGTTGGTAACAACCGTGTTAGCAATCTCATCTAACTTTGCTACCGTCACAACCGCATTTTGTTTTATCGCCTCCTTAGGCATCCCAAAGACAACACAAGAGTCCTCATCTTGCGCAACGGTATAAGCGCCTGCTTCACGCATTGACAGCAAGCCTGTCGCGCCGTCTTTGCCCATCCCAGTTAAAATAACACCGACCGCTTTGTCATTAACGGATAAGGCAACTGACTCAAATAAAACGTCAACAGATGGCCGATGTCCTGACACTTTTTCATCTGCGGTCAACCGTGTAACTAACTGACTGCCTCGGCGAACCACGGACAGGTGCTGATCACCCGGAGCTAAATACGCATAACCGGGTAACACATTTTCATTACCTTTTGCTTCAGTAACGGTAAAGCCCGAAATTGAGTTCAATCGATTTGCAAATGTAGTGGTAAAACCGGGTGGCATATGCTGAACGATCAATACCGCAAAGTTGTCGGATGGCAAACAAGCTAGCACCCTTTTTATTGCTTCTGTTCCACCAGTAGACGCTCCAATCGCTACTATTTTTTTCCCTGACGCGTTGGTCGTGACGGGATGAATCACTGACGACGCCGCACGTGTGTTGGACACGTTGGCGGTCGCTGCCATTTTAATCTTACGCAATATCGTCTTGCAGTATTTCTTAAACACTTCTTCTTGGGCGATAATAGGTTTTGCAATATAGTCCACCGCACCTAATTCAAGTGCGCGTAACGTCACATCTGCATTGGCTTTGGTTAATGTTGAAATCATCACGACAGGTGTAGGTCGAGCTCTCATTAACACCTCTAAAAAGCGCAATCCATCGACTTTGGGCATTTCAACGTCTAGGGTAATCACATCTGGCTGATGAATATTAACCATTTCCTTCGCTTCAAATGCATCCTCTGCTGCGCCCACTAATAACAACTCAGAGTCACTGGTAATAATTTCCGTCAAAAGTTTGCGTATAGACGCAGAGTCGTCCACTACGAGAACTTTTATTTTTGAATTGTGATTTAAGTTTTGTTGGACGCTCATCAGAATAAATCCACTTCACCAGATAAGTTTGAATCACCCGAGATCGATTGTCGGTATCCTCTCTCCTGCTCAATAAGGTTACTGTCGTTTCGTGGTTTCAATCGTTTCATTAGAACTTTCCCTGTTAATGGAAATAAATTTACCCGACGGGGACACGACTCACCTACATCTTGCCCTGAAATAGGAATCCCTTCATTTTTCAAATAGCACTTGGTGAAATCAACATTATTTTTACCAATATTCGATGTACTGGAACAACTTAAGACACTCGCACCACCAAAAATTTTCGCAGTTAGGTGATTCCGCCTTGCTCCTAGTTTAATGAGATGATTAATCAAGAGTTCCATTGAATGAACGCCATAACGAGCCGAGGATGACAAAATAAAATCGCCCGGTTGATCCCTTTCAGGTAACAAAAAATGATTCATACCGCCGACATGCGCTTCTTCATCATACATACAAACTGCGACACAAGAACCGAGCAACGTTGTAATCATCTCATCCACATCACTGACGTAGTATTGCCCAGGCAACACTTTAACAACCTCTGTGTTGAAGCGAGAGTCAAAAAATCGGTGCGTTGCAAAGTACTCACTTTGAGAGCCAGCTGGCATTTTGATTCCTTATGATCAGTTTTTTATATACGTTGTGCGACCAACGGGTGACATAAGGTGAGCAAATTGTGAGAAGTTTTCTGAGTGGCCCGCTATATACATCCCTCCTTTACGTAACTTACTCAATAGCCGTACTAACAACGCTTCCTGCTGTTCTTTTTCAAAATAAATCATGACATTCCGGCAAAAAATAACATCTTGTTTTTCCTCAATAGGCCACGTGGCATTGAGCAAATTAATTTGACGAAATTCAATCAAATTTCTAAGCTCCGGTTTAACCCTTGCCAACCCTTCGCACTTTCCTTTGCCTTTAAAGAAAAAACGTTTTTTGTCGGTTATAGATTTCACACTTTCCAGTTCGTACTCACCTGTACTTGCGGTTTGAAGCACATGGCTGTTGATATCTGAGGCAACCACTTGAACCGGAATATCAAACTTGTCCCAAAGACGAACAAGCGACATCGCGATCGAATACGGCTCTTCTCCAGTACTGGAGGCTGCACTCCAAATACGATTTACTTTTTCACCACTTTGAACGAACTTTTCTAACTGTTCAAAGTGATGACACTCACGAAAAAAAGACGTCAGATTTGTCGTTAAGGCATTCACAAAATGCTGCAACTCTTCCTCATCTCTTTCAATGAATGCCAGATAATCAGACACCTTCGTCATCTTCAAATAACGCACACGCGAAGCAATTCGGCTATAAACCATGGAATCCTTTGTTTCAACTAAATTGATACCTGATAAGGATTTAAGTAATAACCGAACGCGTTGAAAGTCTTCTTGTGTGTATTGAAACTCCCTTTCCAATGGTGGCATGATTAAAACTCTTCCCAATCATCTTCATTTAATGCATTACCGCTCGCGGTAACCACCTTTGACGACTCTGTTTTCTTCGGCTTCATGCCTGTTTGCGAAGAAGGTTTCGCTGAGGAGGTATTCATACTGTTTGAGCCGTGCCTGTTTAAACTCGTTGGGGCAGCCCCACTTGTGTTCTCACGTTCCATAGAAAGTAACGATTGGTTTCGGTTTTGATTGTCCGACAATGTGAAGCTCGACACTTGACGTTCTAATCCATTTGCCTGCGAACGCATGCTCTCAGCAGACGCCGCGGCTTCTTCAACCAATGCCGCATTTTGCTGGGTCATCTCATCCATTTGAGAAATCGTTCGGTTAATTTCGTCAACACCAGCCGCTTGCTGAGTGGAAGCCGCTGCAATTTCAGCCATAATGCCGTTCACTCTTTTAATAGAATCGACAATAACGCCCATTGTCTCACCTGATTGACCGACGAGCTCATTACCATCCACAATTTTAGCAACAGAGTCAGAAATCAGAGCTTTGATGTCTTTTGCTGCATTCGCAGACCTTTGAGCTAACGTACGAACTTCAGACGCAACGACGGCAAAACCACGACCTTGCTCGCCCGCCCGCGCGGCCTCTACCGCTGCATTTAATGCCAATATGTTTGTTTGGAATGCGATTCCATCAATGACACCAATAATGTCTGAAATCTTTTGAGAGGATTGGTTGATTGCCGTCATCGTTTCGACAACCTGATGGATCAACTCGCCGCCTGTTATCGCAACGTCTGCCGCTTCCGAAGCAAGTGTATTGGCTTCGGTCGCATTATCGGCATTGCGCCTTACGGTACTGGTAATTTCTTCCATGCTCGAAGCGGTCTCTTCTAAGCTCGAAGCTTGAGTCTCTGTCCTATTCGACAAATCAGAGTTACCCTGTGCAATTTCGGACGCCGCCACATTGATGGTTTCAGCCGCAAACCTAAGCTCGCCGATCATTCGAGCGAGGTTTTCACTCGTTTGATTACAGTAATTTTTTAGATCGTTAAATTGCCCTTCATAATCTTGCGTAATTTTCTCTGTCAAATTACCTTTCGACAGTGCCATTAGAACACGTGTCACATCTGATAAGCCTTCATCAGCAGTTGCCATGAGCTTATTGAGCGATTGCGCCATAAAGAGCATAAATTCAACCTTGCCCTCTTCTTTTGCTCTTACGGTAAAGTTTCCACGGGCGGCTTCATTCACAATAGAGCCAATTTCATTTTGAGCTTCAACTTCACTCGTTAAATCAAGCCACTCGACTATCGATCCAATTTTTTCCTTTTCTTGACTGAAAATCGGATTAGCGAACACTCTAAAGTGCAGTTCGGAGAGCTCAATATTCGATTCGTAGGAGGCTTGTAGGTTCTCTGGTAAAATATTCGGCTGGCCAGAAACATTAAAAGAATCGATGCTTTCACCGATGATTGCCGACGCATCAAAACCGGAAATGACAGAGCGTAAATTTGGCTCAGCGGTCTTGAGCATTTTCTCCATCGAAGCGTTCGCATAAAGAATTTTTCTGTCATTCCCAACAATAATAACGTTCGTTCCGGTGGCATTCAAAGCTTGCTCAACCCTTGTCGTCTCGACAAGACGGGCGGCCATGACTTTTAAATTCTCTTCTCTCTCAAGTTCGGCTTTGCGCAAGCTAAGACTCATATCTACAACAGACTGATTCAAAGGGCCAAATTCGTCTTTACGAGCATTATTCAACTCAACGTCATAGTTCCCTTCTGCAACAGACAATGCCGCGTCACCTAAGTTACTTAATGCAATGTTTAAGTTACGTAATATGAATATAGAAGCGATAATGACTAAAAATAGAAAACCAAACACAACCCCCAGATTTGTTATGAGCTCGAACTTCACTCGTTCCATTCTCTCTAACAACACTTCTTTCATAAGATCAGAAGCGTGGCGGCTCAAAAGAAATAACTCATCAATAATCACAGTTGCATTGTCAAAAAACTGCTGTGGAGTGTACTCCGGCACACCTTCGGTCATCACATACCTTTGAGCAACACCGAGAAGCACTTGATAATCCTCATCAATCACCATCGCCTCCCGATACAACTCATTCGCTCTTGGATCTCCGGTAGACTCATAGGCCGCTTTCAAGTTATGCAAAAGCTCTATGTGAGGCGCCTCGATAAAGGCTAACGCTGATAGAATCTTACCTATCTGTACAGGTGTTATATTATCCTGTGCAAGCGCCTCACTGCCGTATCCACGAAGGCGCGCAATCCCTTCGATAAATAATGGCAAATTCAGCTTGGATGCTGTGGTCAGGTATGCAGTCTCTTTCGAGGAATCAAACTTCAAACCTGAATACTCAAGTACAAATGGAATATCTTCCGCAATGATTTGCATGACTAACCCAGTATGAGCAGCATAAGAATCCGAGGGAGTAATCACTCTAGATCGCACCTCCCCTCGTAAGCGGTCAAAACTTACTTTTAGGCGTTCAACGTCAGCGACGATGGGAGAATTTGGGAACTGTGCTTTCATCTCCTGAAGCACGTTTTCATGAAAAACATCTATCTCTTTCACCAAGTTATCAATGTTCGTCGTCGCCTTAACACCGTTAGAAAGATAGATTGCAGAGTGCCCTCTATGCAGCTGCAACAAACTCACATACTCCAACAGCATGTTTGTGGGCCCAACACCCAATATTTCAGTATTCGACTTATCAAAAACTCGCATCTCTCGTTCGATCAAAAATTTGATCGGTACGCCCACACTAATGGCAACCAATATGCCAAGCAGTACGAACTTACGTGAGAGTTTTATATTATTCATCCACTGCATGGTGTGCTCCTAAGTTTCCTTAACGTTCGGCGTCAAAAAGACCAAGCTCATCACTGGAAATGAGTTCATCAATATTAACGATAATAATCATATGATCATCGACTGTTGCTAGCCCTCGAAGATAGCGGCTGTCAAACGCAGTGCCGAACTCAGGCGGGGGCTTAATATTTTCTTCGTTCAATGTGACAACATCAGAAACCGCATCAACGACGATTCCCACAATACGCGAACCAACGTTTAGCATGATGACAATGGTCCACTCGTTATAGACAGGTTCGCCTATCGAAAACTTGATTCTCAAATCGACAATGGGAACAATGTCTCCTCTTAGGTTAATCACCCCTTTAATGTAGTCAGGTGTATTCGCAATTTTGGTCGAATCTTCGTAACCGCGAATCTCCTTTACTGCCATAATATCGAGAGCGTAGGTTTCATCACCCAATACAAACGTAAGCAACTCTTCAGCAAGCGCCTGACTCGTTGCGTCTGCTTCAATTAACGACATAATTCGTTTCCTCCATTTCTGACTGAGCAATAAACCCTGTCAGAGAATCTGCATCGAGGATCAAAGCAACACTTCCATCACCCATAATGGTCGCCCCTGCGATCCCTTGGACGCGTTTATAATGTCTTTCCAAACTTTTAATAACGACTTGCTGCTGGCCCAACAAACCGTCAACGATGACGCCGAATCGGTTGCTTGCCGCTTCAACAAGCACCACAATGCTCTCGCTTAAATCCTTCGCGTTTTCTTCATCCGCTAACACTTGTCCAAGATCAACAAGCGGCCAATACTCCTCTCTTACCCAAAGAAGCGGTTTGTTCTTCATCACCCGGATCTGGTTCGCATCCGGTTGTATGCTTTCGATAATATTCGTAAGCGGTAATACAAAGACTTGTTCGCCACTTCGAACACACATGCCATCCAGAATGGCTAATGTAAGAGGAAGACTAATCTGAAAGCGCGTTCCTACGTTTTCTTTTGAGTAAATATCAACTCGGCCGCCAAGTGACTCTATGTTTTTACGTACGACATCCATCCCAACTCCGCGCCCAGACACATCCGTGACCTCTGCGGCAGTAGAAAAACCTGCGGCAAAAATAAGCCCCCAAATAGCGGAATCGGTCAATGGATCAGGAAGAGTGACATTGTTTTCAACTGCCTTCTGCAGGATTTTCTCCTTATTCAAGCCCCCGCCGTCATCCCTAATTTCAATGACGATTTCTCCCCCTTTTTGGCTTGCCGACAAAGTTACAGTCCCTTTAGAAGCTTTACCTTTCTCCTCTCTATCACTGGGTAGCTCGATCCCGTGATCCACACTATTTCGGATTAAATGCGTTAAAGGGTCTGAAATTTTTTCAATTAAGTTCTTGTCAATTTCCGTCGCTCCACCCTCTATAACCAACTCAATTTGCTTATCGAGTTTCTTAGATAAGTCTCTGACCAAACGAGGGAACCGATTAAAAACGGTCGAAATAGGAAGCATCCGTACCGACATCACGGCTTCCTGAATTTCTCGTGTATTTCGCTCCAATTCAACGAGGGCTGTTTGCATTTTTTCAAGCAAACTGTCCTGCACGTCATTACCAATTAGTTTCAGCATAGACTGCGTAATAACCAACTCGCCGACTAAATTGACTAAATTATCGACTTTCGTTGTTTCAACTCGAATGCTGGTGGCTTCTCCCGCCCCTTTACTGGCTTTCGCTTTTTCGACGCGTTTTCCCACAGTGGTTTTAGACTCAGGCGACCGCTGTTCACCACGTTTTGGCGTTTTTGAGACTGTAGAATTCAATTCTTGGAGTGTTTCGTTAGTGTCTGTTTCATCTAAACTATTAAAAAAACCGTACGAGGCATGATCACTGGAATCAGCCTGAAAACCGGAAAGACGCTCTTCAGGTTTTTCAAAGAAACCGTAGCCTTTAGACTCTTCATCCAATTCTTCAGTTAATAATGGTCCATCCTGATTGGTTTCTTCCTTAACTGTGCCTTCGTTATTGCTGGCTTCGTTGGTAGTGGCGTCTTCTGATATTTCATCAAAAAAGCCATAACATTCCTCTTGAAACTCGTCACTAAGAGACGGGGCAGCGTCAGCAGAAACACCCTCAGAGGTAAACTCATCATCAAAGAATCCGAAGCCTGCGTCGTCGTCCGTTGAGTTTTGCTCGAAGAAACCAAACGCCTCTTCCTCCTTCGCACCGTCCGATGTTGCTTCGCCCGTAGATTCATTTGTAACAGCAACTGATGCAGACGTATTTTGATAAGGATTGATTAGCGCTTGTGCAGTGTCATTAGGGGGAGTCGCGTTACCCTGGGCTTCAGTGACCCGCTTAAGTTCGGCTTCGAGTTTTGATTTTGCTGTGTCTATTTCTGGGTAATCTATCTCAGCATTAAAACGGTAGGCATCTAGAATGTTCTTAAGCACATCGACAGTTTCAAGCAGTACCGTGATCAATGTGTCATCAAGTCTTAATGTTTCGTTTCTTGCCGAGTCTAAAATGTTCTCCATTACATGAGTTACACCTGTCATTGCATGTAAACCGAATGTTCCACTGCCTCCTTTAATAGAATGAGCGGCACGGAAAATACTATTGAGCTCTTCGATATCAGGCTCATCGATATTAAAAGCAAGCAACAGTGTTTCCATTGCGTCAATATGCTCTTGTGCTTCTTCAAAGAAGATTTCAGTAAACTGATTCATATCGTCCATAGTCTTTCCCTAGCGTTGTTTATTACGTGCTTAGTACATTGCGCTAAACACGTTTTTTACATTTTTCAACGCACCACTTTCGCGACCACTTCCAGTAACTTTTGAGGATCAAATGGTTTAACCATCCAGCCAGTTGCACCTGCGGCCTTACCTTTTGCTTTCATGGCATCACTCGCTTCAGTCGTTAATACAATCAGTGGTACACGTGTATAAGCTGACATTGCTCGCAATGACCGAATTAACGTTAATCCATCCATGTTAGGCATATTTTGATCCGTCAAAACGAAATCAAACTTAGTCGTCCTACAAAAATCCAGCGCCTCTCTACCGTCTTTTGCTGTTTTGACCTGATATCCACCACCTCTTAACGTGGCTTCAACCATTTGACGAACGGATGGAGAGTCATCAACTACTAATAGATTTTTATTCATAATCCCTCTCTGTATTTAAACATTACTTTCGTCGTATTATTTTTTTCATCATATGAAAATTGATCACTGAGTTTTTGACAAAGTTTAAGTCCTCGTCCATTTAATGAATCATCGGAGGAAGAGCTTAGATCTAACATTTTGTACCCCTCTCCGGTATCAAAAACCTCAACCGTCAATGCTTGATTCATTTCACTCCATTCAAAAGAAATCTCTACTCGATCATCTCTATTTAGAGAGGCGAGTTTTTCTTCTTTTTGTTCAATAAATGAAGCATAGTCACTTATTTTATTTTTTGCATCGAAACCTAGAACACCATGTTCAACGGAATTACTATAAAGTTCACTGACAACCGTAAAAACACGCTGACAAAATGGCTTAACTAAACCTTGGAATTCAATAAAGTCAGTGATCCTCATCGGTAAAGATTCGTTTCTAATGGAATCTCCAAGTAATGAAAATTGAGTTTTAAAATCTCCATATAATGGAGGCCTTTTATCAATAGAGAATTCCAATTCGTTTTTCAATTCACAGACATCAATTACACAAACCGTCATATCATCAAGCTCTTCGTTTTTTCCACGGTCGAGCATTTTCATATGCGAAATAATCGTTTCCGATTCATATGGCAACGTTGCAATATAAGAATAGGCTTCTGAAAAATCCATTACATGACCATCGTTTTCTTTATTTTCAATAACACCATCACTCATGGCCATTAAATGAGTCACACCGAGCATGGGTACGACTTCAATATTTTTATCTAAAATATCAGTGGGTAAGACGCCAATTGCCATATTAGAAGACTTCACCCGTCGGCGAACTTCTTTTCCTTCCATAATCAGCACATCCGGCATTCCCGCATTCCAAATACGAATGTCGTTTTGAGTAGGCCTCACTTCAATCAATATCGCAGCAACAAACCGATTTCCTGGAATGAGTTGAATGTGCTTCTCGCTGATTTCGTTGATGATGGCGGCCATATTTAACCCTTTAGATACAACCGCATTAAACGTAGAAACCAAGGGGTAAATCGTCAATGCAGCCGCCATACCGTGGCCGGTCGCATCAGCGAGAATAATATAAAGAGAGCCAGTTGGAGAAAGTGCGGATACTAAAATATCACCACAAAATCGACCATGGGAATAATGAGCGCCATCAACACTGTCTATATTGGTTAACTGGGTTGATAAAATGTGATCATATACATAAAAAGCAAGTATTTCTTCTTGCGACTTTTCATCCATTAATCTGGCATAATTTGAGTTTGCTTTAACCAAGTCAGATTTGTTTTTTACATTTTTTATGAGGCTTATAACTTTGTTTGTAAATATATCGTAGTCAATTGGTTTGATAATAAAATCTGAAATTCCCTTTTTGAAAAATCGTTTTACTTCTTTCGCGTTGTATTCCTCCGATACAACTATAACAACGGAGTCTAAGTTAATATCAAGAAGATAAGAGGTCAACTCGAAAAGTAAATCGTATTTTAGATCTGCATCAAATATATATATATCAAAATAGTTTGATTCAATCACACGATAAATCTCTTCGATACTTCCTTCTGAGTAAACATCAATATCAACAGATTCCAACGCGCCGCTTATTAATCGCCTCGTTGTTCTGGATTCCTCTAAAACTAGAGCGGTATACTGTCTATTCATATTGATATAGATTTTTAAAGTTTGCCATATCTAAGATGTCCTTTGCGGTACCATCTATATTTTTAATCACCCCTTTTTTCGAGCTTTCATGCAATTTTCTGTAGAGTAAAACCATCATCCCCAACGCTGAGGAATCGACATAAAGAACATTTGAGAAGTCCAATATAATAGTTGATCCAGAATCGACAGCGTTTTCATATTCTGCTGTAAACCATTTATGGGTACTAAAATCAAAGCGCTCAGGTATTCTTATTACAAAATCACTCATTTCCTTCTCCTAATTATTTAAAATAAGTCGATTTCACCGCTTTCTATGTTCTCTTGAGAGACTGGGTTATATTGTTTGCTCGTTTGCTCTTTAATCGCGGTAAGTCGTTCCTTCAACGAAGTTTCAAGTTCATCGACCGAAGTGATTTCGTGAAATCCTTTTAGGCTATCAACAATAAACCCTAAGGTTTCCACAACGTATCTCACATTCTGTGAGTTAATATCATCAAACTGCAGGCCTCTCGTTGCACCAAAAAACGCCGTTTCTAATTGGCCAGATAACCCTCCTAGCCTCATTGAAACATCTGCATCAGACTCTGCTTTTTCAATAATATGATCCAACGCCGTACGCATGCTTTTTTTAGCTTCCATAATGTATGTCACATCATGTGCTGCCAGTTTTTCCATTGATTTCGTCAGGTCGGCAATTTGATTTTGCATATTGTTTAAACGAGACTGGATATCGACACTGAACCCTGCCGACCGGTTCGATAGAGTACGAACCTCATCAGCGACAACCGCAAACCCACGACCCGCTTCACCCGCTCTAGCCGCTTCGATCGCAGCATTGAGCGCAAGCAAATTTGTTCGCTCTGCTATATCATCAATGTCTTTAAGCGCCTTAACGATCTCGGGCATTTGATTGTTTATCTGAGAGGTTTTCGCTAATAACTCCATCGACGAAGCTGACATTTCAACGGTTGAGTTTATAAATTTATCGAGAGTAGACGATGTATGAGCCGCAAACTCTCTCATAACATCACTGTACATTTTGTCGCCTTCACTGCGATTGTCGTCAATAAGCGATTGAATACACTCTGATTGTGTCGACATCAATCCATTCACTTCATCGAATGATTTCGCCAACAGTTGCACCGCACTTTCTTGCGTACTTAGGACTTTTTCTAAATCATCTGAGCACAATGTCAGAATAGGAAGGATTTCGTCATGCACGAGCTGGTCACGACGTTTTCTCGCATCACGATCAAGGTCGCTTTCTGCTTCGTTGCCAGCGCCAAAAGACTTCCGTTTTTCTGAAGCGTCAGCGGTCGCAGCGCCGTTTGTCGAAACATAATGATAGGAGTCGCCCTTCTTGCTCACAAGATAGAGTGTCAATAATCCGGATACCGTGATAAGCACGATGGCATACCAACTGTAACCAAAAAAATTTAAAAACAGTGCAACAATGCACCCACTAACAAATACGAGAGCATGAGGAAACATGTGAACATCCTTCAGATTCCATTTAAACATCATCACGTTTAAGAGCTCTGTGGGTGTCCTTAGGCTTACCGCTTCCTAAGGCTTGAGAAACAACCAACCTATTCACCACCAAGCTCTTACGGCTCGCCCACTACGAGACGAGCACTACGTATCCTTTGAATCCACTACACATACTTTCGTAATACTTTAGTCGAATACATCGATGCATGATCCGTTAGGCTAATTTAAACGTAGACCCAGAATCACAAAGGCTCAAATCAAAAATTTAAATTTATTTAGATGTTACTTATATAAGTCAAAATAAATCCCGTATAACGCCTTGATAGAAGCCTATTGCATAGATTTACCTTTTCAAAAAGAAGCATCAAAGAGAGCGTTTTGGAAAGAGAGTATTAGGAAAATTCGCTAGAATGGCGGAAAGAAAACAGAAGTTAGGAATAGAAAAATGGATCTAGGAGTACACGATAGGCCTTGCCGCCACCAATGTTGCTCAGATAAACGGCAAAACCTCAAAAAACCTTCTGAGTTGAGACATCAGAAGCGCCAATTTTTTACCATGGCTTAGCGTAGAAAATACAGAACACTACAATAGAGCGTTAATCATGTCCTGAGTCACCAGTACAATTCCATCACTATTGCGGTAGAAACGTTTTGCATCTAATTCTGCGTCTTCACCGATAACGATTCCTTCGGGAATCTTAGTATCCACATCGACGACGACACGGTCTAAACGACAATAACGTCCAATATCACAACTCGGAAGAATAACGCTCTTCTTCACATGAGAATACGAGTTAACTCGTACATTATTAAACAAGATTGATTGTTCTACCGTTGAACCAGAAACAATACAGCCCGCTGATACAACCGAATTAAGCGCAGTACCAATTCGCTCTTCATAATTGTAGTTAAATTTAGCCGCGGGTCGCTGATATTGAGCGGTTCTGATAGGCCAACTTTCATCGTATAAATCTAACTCAGGCACCAGTTTCGTTAAGTCCATATTGGATTCCCAATAGGCCGTCAACGTACCAACATCACGCCAATAAGCACGTTCTGGGTAGTTGTCGTTTGGAATGGAGCTTCGGCTAAAGTGATGAGCCTTTATCTTGCATGAACCCACAAAATACGGGATTAGATCTTTCCCAAAATCGTGACTTGAAGTCGTGCTCACGGCATCCACTTGAAGGTGACTTTGTAAAAATTTTGCATTAAATACATAGATCCCCATACTTGCCAAAGAAACATTTGGGTTTCCTGGCATCGTTGGTGGGTCAGAAGGCTTTTCCTCAAACGCGATGATGTTATCCTCTTCATCAACGTGCATGATTCCAAATTGATCGGCCTCTTTAATCGGAACTTCAATGCAAGCGACCGAAACATCGGCACCACTTTCAATGTGTTCCTTCAACATGATGCTGTAATCTTGTTTATAAACATGATCACCCGCCAAAATAAGAACGTATTCGCTCTTTGAGTCATTAATCATCTTGAGGTTTTGATACACCGCATCCGCTGTGCCACGATACCAATCACTGCCAGTCTGCTGTTGAGCAGGCCACAGCTCGATAAACTCGTTGAAATCAGAACGCAAGAAGTTCCAACCACGTTGAACGTGCTGATTCAGAGTATGAGAACGGTATTGTGTTAGGACTGCGATTTTGCGCATTCCTGAGTTGATGCAGTTTGAAAGAGGGAAGTCGATAATTTTGTACTTGCCTGCAATGGGAACGGCAGGTTTCGAGCGGTTATCGGTAAGTTGTTTAAGACGGGAACCACGCCCTCCGGCTAAAATGAGCGAGAGAGTTTTCATTCGAGCAGTATTTAAATCCATATTTAACCCTTAAATGCGTTCGGCTAACTCTACAATCTTTCCTAATTAGGTATACTCTTATCTTATCGCTGAATCAATAAGATACCTCTAATATGAAGATACTATTCGCAGCTTCGGAAATATACCCACTGATAAAAACTGGCGGACTTGCCGATGTAGCAGGCTCACTTCCTGTTGCTTTACGCAAACAAGGGCATGATGCCAGAATGATCATGCCCGCCTATAACAGCATACTTGAAAAAGTTGCTCCTATTCATAATAGCACCAATCTTGGAAATCCGTTTGGTGTTGGCGACATAATTTTGTTGGAATCCTGCATCCAGAGTTCCGACACTCCAATTTATTTGGTTCAATGTCAGACTATGTACGAGCGTGAATACGGTCCTTATTTAGATGCAAACGGAAACGATTTTGACGATAACCACCTTCGATTCGGCATTTTGTCTTGGGTCAGTGCAATGTTGTCTCAATACGGAGCATTATTTGGCTGGCAGCCTGATATATTGCATTTAAACGACTGGCAAACAGGGTTTGCGGCGGCTTATCTAGCAAGTTGGAAAACCAATCATATTCCTGTAATCACGACCGTTCATAACCTACGCTATAACGGCAGTTTCAACATGGAAAAGTGGTCCGCTATGCGTCTCTCTTCTGACCTGTTGTCTTTGCACGGAATGGAGTTCTACGGCAATTTTTCTGGATTGAAGGCAGGCCTTGTTTTTGCAGATGCAATCACAACAGTAAGCCCAACATATGCAAAAGAAATTTTAACGCCGGAATACGGTGATGGCCTAGACGGCACACTTCGCTCAATGAAGCACAAACTACATGGCGTATTAAATGGCGTGGACTATGATCAATGGTCGCCACAAAAAGACACACATATTTCGAAAAACTACGATATCCATTCTATCGAGGATAAGTTAGACAACAAGCTGGCGTTGCTTCGCGAATGCGGTCTACCGGAAGATCCTACAAAACCCGTTTTTGGTGTCGTGTCTCGACTCACAGAACAAAAAGGCTTAGACCTTATTCTAGAGGCTATCCCTGAAGCGCTAAATAAAGGCGCGGTATTGGTCGTTCTTGGTTCTGGCGACAAAGCACTTGAGCAATCTTACATCGACCTTTCAACTCAATACCCAGATCAAGTACATGTTCGAATTGGCTATGATGAAGCTTACTCTCATCGAATCCAAGCAGGAAGTGACGTATTTCTTATCCCGTCTCGCTTTGAGCCATGCGGCTTAACCCAGCTATATGCTTTGAAATATGGCACGCTTCCACTTGTTCGAAAAACGGGTGGGTTGGCTGATACGGTTTTTGAAGAAGGTGAACAAGCGAACGGATTTTCGTTTAATGATGCGACAGTTCAATCGCTACAGGCATGTTTGGACAGGTGTATGCACGCATTTTCGGATCTGAACCACTGGCGTAAGCTGCAGCACTCAGCGATGTCCTACGATTTTAGTTGGGAAAAGACCACCAAAAAATGGGAAGAGCTTTACAGCAGCCTTTTACGTTAAAAGGTTGCGCGTTCAGAAAAAGGTATGAGTAAGACATAATAACAACGCTGAATAAAACTCGTTCAAATGACTCTCAATAAACACCTGGGAGTGTGTGCGAGTTTTGTATTTACTGTATTTTGTTATTTATTTTGATTTCCCGGATTGCCTTCCCACAGCTCCATGCCCTCAGACAAAGCTCGATAGTTAAAACCTTCTCGTTTCATATTTCTCAGAGCCAGTGCTATTTTATGTCGTATTTCAGGTGTGTTACAGCGGGATTTTTTAGAAAGGGTTAAGAATAAACCTTCACTACTGATTGCAGGATGACGCACCATAATTTTATCTTGTACACCCATCATAGCCGCGTAAGCCAAACCGGGGCTTTGCTCATAAAGAGCATAATCAACACGACCCGCTTCCAGCATTTTAATCGCTTGAGACAAACTCGCGACCGACAAAATGTTCAGGTTTTCTCGAGCAAATGTATCAAAACTCTGCCCGAAGCTATTATTGATTACTGTCACACCCCAATGACCAAGCAAATCTTCTTTTTTATCAAACTTAAATGTTTGATTTACATTTTGCCAAACAACACTCGTGGTATGCAGCATCGTTGGGGAAAAATAATCCATGTATTCAGAACGTTCATTGGTATAAAACGCCCCTGCCATTAGATCCACTCGACCCGCCTTCACTTCAGACTGAGCACGCGACCACGGTCCAACATGGATGACTTGAATATCAAGGTTTGTTCGACGCCCGATTTCTTCTAATATCGCGACGTTTGCTCCTAAGAGACGATTATTGTCTTCGCTTTCACGCCATAAAAAGGGTGGGTATTCAGAGTTACCTGTCGCTGTGAGTGATGTACAGCTGCTCTTGGTTTCAACCTTAGAAGAGCTCGCCATAATAAAAGACGAAAACGAAGCACAGAGGGCGATAAAGAAATAGGCTAACAGTCTCATAGTTTTATTTTTGGTCCTGGTTTCAAAAGGAACTCCACGCTTTTAAGCTGTCCTCCTGACGACCTCAATGATACGAAGCTTCCATTTTCGAGTTAATGAACCATAAGTCCACTTCCATTACAGACCATTTCACGAAGAAAAACAATATGTTAAGGAAATTAAAACTCAAATCTTCTAAAACGGCCAAATACAACTGCTGCTGTCATTTGGCTGCGTCCCGTCAATAAAGGTAAGCGAGATTTTTTGTTGGCATCGATCAGCCGCAATCTTAAATTCGTCCTCCAAAATATTCAAACGCAGCGCGCCTTTTGGAAGTTTTTTCGATAAAGAATTCTGGGTATAACGATGGGCAAAATCGATCCACACTCTTTGAGCGCCGGAACTCCCTGTTATAGACATCGGATTATTATTATCCAAACCCAGCCATATTGTAGATACGGTATCTTCTGTAATCGAAACATACCAACTGTCACGTTGGTTATTCGTAGTTCCTGTTTTGGCCGCAAATCGTAAATCCGGAAATGCCTTTTGTGCCGCCTTGGCTGTTCCTAGTTGCGGAACCAAAACCATCCCCTCTCTAGCAACCGCCAAAGAACTGGATGTAAACGGCACACGCCCTTTATGGTTAAACCGTTTCAATATTTGGCCATCGTGGTTTGCTACAGCAAGAACGATACCCAATTCACTGCTTTTCCCAATTGAAGCAATCGGTTGATACAATCGAGCAACTTCAAACGGCGATAACTCAATCGCCCCCAAAGCGACCGACGGTAACATCCTAAAGGGACGTTTTACGCCTAACTCTTTTAAAACTTGATCGACCCTAGAAAATCCAAGTTGAGTTACTAAATCAATCGTAGCAAGGTTATAAGATTTAGCCAGTGCTATATAAAGAGGCACTTCTCCGTGTTCTTTTCGATCGTAGTTTTCAGGTTGCCAAACATTCCCACTCATTTTGATAGGCTGTCGCTTGTCTTCCACTCTGCTCCACCATGTATAGCGGCCGCTTGCTATCGCGCTTAAATAGATCGGCGGCTTTACCAAAGAGCCTATTGGCCTTACCGCGCCCAATGCTCGATTAAATCCTGTGTAAAGCTGCTTGGTCGAGCCTACAATCGCCTTTACGTAACCTGATTCGCGATCCGTTACCACCATTGCGCCTTGCAGGTGGTTTAATTTTTTATCTCTTTTCGCCAGCTGTTGTGTACTTCCCTGAAGCGCCCTTGTCGCAGCTCTTTGCGCTCTTACATCAACCCCTGTATAAATCTTTAAATTTTCAGTGGCTAACACGGAGCGATCAAAATCACGTTCGAGCTGCATTTGTACAACATCTAGATAGTCTCCAAACATCGAACGTTGCTTATTGGCTTCATTCAATTTAATCGGTTCATGCTTTAATATTCTTGCGTCTGATGCGCTTAATTTACTTTGATCATGCAGCAAATTAATAATGACATTACGACGTTGTTTCGCTCGGTCAGGATTTCTTTTTGGGTTATACAGTGACGGTCCTTTTACCATTCCAACAAGCAACGCGTATTCACTTATATTAAGTTCGTTCAAAGGTCTGCCGAAGAAATATCGACTGGCAGCGGCAAACCCACGAAGTTCTCGGCTTCCTAGTTGCGCAAGGTACACTTCGTTCATATAGGCGGTTAATATCTCTTGCTTACTATAGCGATACTCAAGCAAAAGACTCATAAACACTTCTTTAATTTTTCGGGTATAAGTACGCTCCGAGGTAAGAAACATATTCTTAACCAACTGCTGCGTTAACGTAGAACCACCTTGAATTCGACTGCCGTGATTCAAGTTAACCCACGCAGCACGAAGTATCCCCATAAGACTAATACCATGATGACTAAAGAAGTCTCGATCCTCCGTGGTTGTCAATATTTCGATCAGCGTCGAAGGAATTTGATCATAGGTCAAGATCTCTCGTTGTTCCGAGTTTCCTCCGTACAGGTGGCCAATGACCTGAGGCTCTAAATAAGCCGCTTTTACCAGATCACCTGCCAAGGTCTGAATACGAAGCTCACCATTAGGAAACGAAAAAATAAGACGCCGACCTTTGTGATGACCGTCAGCATTATCAAATGAACGTAAGTTAGCACTTACTTTTGTACGACTTTTTGCTGCCCAGCCTACTTGTTGACTGTTCTTGCCAAAACGATACCCTGCATCATTGAGTAAATCCTCAAGCTCTTTTTTAGTCCATTTCGTACCTGATTTTAAAACAACTGGCGCACTGTACACTTCAGAAGGGACTTGCCATTTTTGCCCCTCAAATCGGTTTGTAACATCCTGATCCAGTATCCATAACCACCCCATAAACGGAATCGATGCAATGCAACCGAGTATCAGCGACCATTTAAACAAAAAATCAAAAGAACGCCTTATTAACGATTTCTTAACGGACTTTCTTTTTGCGGTACGACGTCGATTGCCTTGCGTTTTACGAGTTGTTGGTGTTGATCGACTTTTTTTGGGGCGGGGAGAAGCGTTTCGTTTTGTCATGGCAATGCAGTATAGAGACGCAGCGAGATCGAATCAATCTAAGCCCTAACAATCATGTCTATCTTTGTAAATTGATGGAAGTCGCCCTTTGTCGGCTTATATCTCCTTTTAGAAAAAGTTCGATTTACTTGAAATTAAGGAAAATCTTAGCAGTCAATCGATATCATGATTTATATTCCAGCCTAAAAACAACGCCCTCTAATCGGCGGTAATTTATTGATCTAGATTAATAAATTAATTTTCAAGAAGCGTACTTTGACAGAACTTAATACGTTGCATCATAGGAGCGCATCATGAATTTCACAAAAACTCTCACACTTGTCTCTCTATTCACCAGCGCCACATTAGCGTCTACCAATATATTTGCTCACGAAGCGGGATCGTGGCTAATTCGCGGAGGTGTAGCCGATGTTATGCCACAAGAAAGCAGCGACAATGTTTTAAACACGGGTGAACTTGAAATCGATGACAATACACAAGTAGCCGCAACACTGACCTACATGTTTACTGATAATATTGGATTTGAGGTACTTGCCGCGACGCCTTTTACACATGAAGTCAAAACAGACGGTCTCGGAAAAATAGCGGAAGTCTCCCACCTACCACCGTCATTTATGGCTCAATACTACTTTGGTAAAGCAAACAGCGACATTCGTCCATATGTTGGAGCTGGCTTAAACTACACCGTATTCTTTGATGAAAAAGGCTATGGCGCATTAGATGGAACAAAAATCGAGCTAGATAACTCTTTAGGATTGGCTGCTCAAGCCGGCGTAGACGTGAGCATTAATGAGAATTGGTTTGCCAACGCCTCTATTTGGTATATGGATATTAATACCACGGTCAAAACAGCCGTTGGCAATTTCGACGCAGACATTGACCCAATTACCGTCATGTTATCTGCAGGGTATTCATTCTAACATTTTGTTCTGAATGCTTAGATCTGAATGCTTAGATCTGAATACAAAGCTCTTAACAGTAACCAGCAATAAAGCCCGCTCAATTGCGGGCTTTATTGTATTAGTTTCCAGAAGACAAATTAAACACCGTATTACCCTAAATCAAACCGATCTAGATTCATGACTTTAATCCAAGCTTTAACAAAATCCTGCATAAAGCGTTCGCCACCTTCGTCAGTCGCATATACTTCGGCCAATGCCCGTAATTGAGAATTAGAACCAAACACTAAATCCGCACGTGTTCCTGTCCATTTTATTTTCCCCGTATTCCGATCACGACCATCAAAAACTTCTGCTTCTTTCGATTGCGGTATCCACACCGTATTGATGTCCATTAGATTCACGAAGAAATCGTTTGATAACACGCCCGGTTGATCCGTCAATACGCCATGACGAGAGCCGTCTGAATTCGTATTCAATACCCTAAGTCCCCCAACTAATACCGTCATTTCAGGTGCAGACAAGGTAAGTAACTGAGCTTTATCCACCAGCAAAGATTCTGTTGCGACACTGTAAGGTTGTTTTAAATAGTTTCGAAAACCGTCTGCCACAGGTTCTAAAACACTAAACGATTCAACGTCCGTTTGTGCCTGTGAGGCATCCATTCGACCCGGCGTAAATGGAACACTCAGTTCAAGCCCGCCAGCCTTTGCGGCTTGCTCTATCCCAGCACTTCCCGCTAATACAATCAAATCCGCAAGAGAAATAGCTTTATTATCTGATTGAGAATTGTTAAATGTCGACTGAATCGAATCCAAAACAGCCAACACTTTACTAAGCTGCTCCGGCTGATTCGCTTGCCAACCTTTTTGTGGCTGCAAACGAATGCGCGCTCCGTTCGCCCCTCCTCGCAGGTCTGACCCTCTAAACGTTGATGCAGATGCCCACGCGACTGATACGCATTCAGATATCGTCAAACCTGAATCCATAATACGGCCTTTAAGCAATTCAATATCATCACTATTTACAAGCTCATGATCAAC
This sequence comes from Marinomonas balearica, assembly GCF_004362145.1. Classification (GTDB taxonomy): domain Bacteria; phylum Pseudomonadota; class Gammaproteobacteria; order Pseudomonadales; family Marinomonadaceae; genus Marinomonas; species Marinomonas balearica. The sequence continues at coordinate 160,774 of NZ_SNXC01000014.1, read as the reverse complement.
GCTCGGAATAGGATCTTGCCAAATCAACTCTTCTGCTGGCGCATCTTTCCCAAGGTATCGAATGCTTGGCCCCATATCACGGTGTGTTAGCTTGAACCACGCTCTAGCAAATGCATCCGCAAAGGCATCAGGATTCTGATGAAAGCGTCGAGCAATCGCCTCATAGGTTGGATCTACCCGCAATGCCATATCTGCCGTGGTCATCATAATAGAAACTTTGTGATCGGAACCGTCTACTTGAGGCGCGTGATCTTCATCTCGTAATTCGACGGGAGCCCATTGCAACGCGCCTGCAGGGCTTTTTGACAACGTCCATTCATAACCAAATAGAACGTCAAAATAGCTCATGTCCCATTGTATTGGCGTTGGAGTCCATGCACCTTCAACACCGCTTGTTATCGTATCAACGCCTTTACCGCTTCCGTGTTTATTTTGCCATCCAAGACCCATCTCCTCTATCAGAGCCGCTTCAGGTTCAGGGCCTACCAGTGCGGCGTCGCCTGCACCATGCGCTTTACCAAAAGTATGTCCACCCGCAACAAGTGCGACGGTTTCTTCATCATTCATCGCCATACGAGCAAACGTTTCAAGAATATCTTGTGCCGAAGCAAGAGGATCTGGTTTGCCATTTGGCCCTTCTGGATTAACATAAATAAGCCCCATCTGAACCGCTGCTAAAGGGTTCTCAAGATTACGCTCCGCTTTTTCCGTCCCTGCGTAACGCTCATCTCCCAACCAGTCTGTTTCCGCTCCCCAATAGATGTCTTTTTCTGGCTCCCATAGATCTTCACGCCCGCCAGCAAAACCAAACGGTTTTAACCCCATCGACTCTAACGCACAGTTCCCAGCCAGTATCATTAAATCAGCCCATGAAATTTTACTGCCGTACTTTTGTTTAATTGGCCATAATAGACGACGCGCTTTATCAAGGTTGCCGTTATCAGGCCAGCTGTTCAGCGGCGCAAAACGCTGCGTACCAGATCGCGCGCCACCTCGACCGTCTGCCGTACGATACGTTCCTGCACTGTGCCATGCCATGCGAATAAAAAATGGCCCATAATGTCCATAGTCGGCAGGCCACCAATCCTGAGAGTCTGTCATTAATTTGAACAAGTCGTCTTTGAGCTGATCCAAATTCAAGCTATTGAACGCATCACAATAGTTGAAAGCATTCCCCATTGGGTTTGAGATAGCGGTGTGTTGGTGCAGAATGTCGAGCTTCAATTGATTTGGCCACCAATCTGCGTTGTTTGTGCCACCACCAGCACTGTGATTAAAAGGACATTTAGACATAACTTCTCTCCTGACCAGCGTGTTGTCGCTTTGTTTGCTTTAGTAACAGAAGTTATAGCGCCGGCGGGCAGTTACAAGCCAGTTGAGAATATCAAACACGACGATAGTTATTCCAAATCATCGCCTAATTGGTAGAATTTATTGAAAGGAGAACATCATGAAAAAGAAAAAATTTGTGATTGTCAGCGGCGCTGGAATCAGTGCAGAAAGTGGTCTTTCGACATTTCGCGACAGTGGTGGATTGTGGAACAATCACTCAATTGAAGAAGTCGCGACGCCAGAAGCTTGGCAAAAGAATCCAACACTCGTTCTGGATTTCTACAATATGAGACGAAAAGAGGCCTTTGCAGCTAAACCAAACTCTGCTCACATCGCATTAGCAAAGTTAGAATCAAAATATGAGGTGTCGATCATTACACAAAATGTTGACGATCTGCATGAACGAGCAGGGTCGTCTAATGTGATTCACTTGCACGGATTGCTAAAAGAAGCACGCAGCGACGTAAATGATACTCTTATACAAACCATCAACGATAACCCTATAAAATTAGGAGATTATGCGAGTGATGGTAATCAGCTACGGCCTAACATTGTTTGGTTTGGAGAGATTCCACATCATTTTGATCGCGCAATTGATCTCGTTTCAGAGGCCGATGCTATATTAATTGTGGGAACCTCACTGTCGGTTTACCCTGCGGCCAATTTAGTACACTATGCCGACAACGCCACTATTAAAACCCTAGTTGCGCCTGATATTGATCATGTGCCGCATAATTATGACCATTATGCAGATAAAGCAGGGACGGCTGTTCCTATGCTTGTCGAACGTTGGTTAACAGCACCTTAACCGTCATTCAGTTGTATTGCAGGTGAGTACGAGTCACATGAAGTTTCGTCAGCTCCTCCCAATAGAGCTGCTTGAATGTTCCTCCATGTCACATAAAATTCTCCCATTCCACTGACGAGCTTAACCTCTTCTTCAGACAAATTGTCGTCGGGTCGAACACAAAGATGGTCGTTTGCCCCATTGCCGAGGGTGGATTCTACTTCTCCAACCAGAGTTGGAGAACAATACAGAGTGGCCAGACTTTTATCACGGTGCATCGACACAACTTTATCAACCAAGATAGAGACTTTATCAATAGAAGACACCTTGCCTAAAAACGTTTGAATAACCTCATTAACAACCGTATTGGCATGGTGTTCAATCTCATCCCAGATTTTATCGTTTGCCGTTTTCGTTTCTTCCAAGAAGCGCTGGATGTTTTCAAACGCATCAGCTTCTAGCGTTTCTTTAATATTATTTGCCTGAATGTGCGCATTCTGCTCAGCGTGATCCATAATCGTTTGTGCTTCAAGTTGAGCCGACTCGATTATTAACGCGGCCTGATTGTGTGCCTTCGCTTCCGCCTCAGCAATAATATCAATAGATTTTAATACGCTCTCAGTTTCTTCACGGGTAATGATGTTTCGATTCGTCGAATAGGATGGAAGTGACACACTGCGTCTAACAAAAGAAGACATTTTATCCCTCTCTCTTTACTCTGTAGCAATCATTGTTCAATGATTACTGAGCGGTTTTCTGTTTTATTCGGATTACCTTTAGCCAACGCATCGACTTGCACTCGCCAAATAACGCCATACCACAGTTGATTTAGTCGATGATTTGGAATGCCTGAAACGTCAATATTTTCGACCGACAACACCATTGATTTCTGATATCTCAACCGAACTCGATTCCAAGTAGGAGGAGACAGCCAAGCTCTAAGCAACGCCAAACCAATTTGAGTTGGGCTTAGCGATTTAAGTACTTCTATCTCCCATGTACCTGGCATAAGCGCTTTTGCTATATGCCGAGCCCAACTTCGCGCTTCTAACGATAAACGTAACGTCTGATCGTCTGTTTTTTGATTTTGAGCGTTGGCTAAACACTCATGCGCCTGCTCCGTGTCAAGCGCATGAGTGTCGCTTTCAATCTGATCTATACCGTGATCCCCGCCCTCTTCAGCTAGTGCATGTTCTGTGCGTTGCTTAAGCACCACATCACACGCTAGCAACAAACAATAGTGACAGCTCTCTTCATCTAACGAGAGCCATTGCAGTAATGCATCACCGGGCTTAGGCGGGGCAGACATTTCAATCCCCAACCTAGCTCTGGTTTCGAACAGCGGGAAATTCATTAATTCTGTATAAATAGCCTGTCGTTTAGTCATGTCAGTTTGAGCGCCTTGTTCATCCCATTCGACGTTAAACAAGCTATCAATCCAACTCACATCAGCATAAAGCCAAGTCTGATTCCAGAAAATTAGCCATGACTCCAAACGCTGATGTTGTTCTTCTGATTCTCTAGAATGCGTTTGAGTCACGGGGAAACATCCTCAGTTTCTCGCGCATTATTTCTAGCATGTCGTTGAAGTATCAAATACTTTAATTCAGGTTTTATCGCAAAGGCTAAAGCAAAAAGTAACAACACAAACATAACTGACACGCTAATGATGGCGCTTCGCCAAATCCATAAATCAGATTTATCCATTAAAAATGGACCCACTTTTACAAGTTGCTGTTGCTCTTGGTAAGCCTTAGTCTCAACAAAGACTACGCTTAATTTATCTGGTTTCGCTGTAAGACCGGGGATGCTGGTTCTAACCAGCCGCTCAATTCGCGGTCGAATAACATCAGGATCTAAATCAGGGCGATGCTTGATAAATACGGCTGAGGAAGCAGGTTGAACGGCTTCTCCGGGAGCAACACGTTCAGGCAAAACAACGTGCACTCGTGCGATAAGGACACCGTCTATCTGTGATATTGTAGATTCCAACTCTTGGGATAATGCATAAATATAGCGAGCACGTTCTTCAAGAGGAGAAGAGATAACACCGTCTTTTTTAAAGACCTCGCCCAGATTCGCACGGGCTTTTCTAGGCAAACCAGCTGCTTCCAATATTCTAACTGCACGCGCCATATCCGAGGCTTCCACTAAAACGGTCACACCTTCTTTGGTTGCTTTTTTTTCCGCCTCAATGTGTTTGGATGCGAGCTCCGCAATCACATCATTGGCATCTTCTTCCGCCAACTTTTTGTGCAGTTCAATATCTTGTTGGCACCCAGTCATTAGGAGTAGTAGAAAAAGGCATAATAGACGTTTAATTGATAAGACCATTTGGCTTCAAGCTCTATTGTAAGCTAGTTAACTTCTCGATTGTCTGCGCACCTTTACTCACTAATTTAGTGGTTAGTAAGCTTTCGAGATAAAAAGACGACAGCGACCTGTTCGCATCTGTAACGTCCATCGGATCTCCAGTAACACCCGCTTTTTTTAGCGCTTTATTCGCTTTATCTTCTAGTTTTTGTAGGTGTTCAGAAGAGCTTGATAATTGACTTACAATTTTGTCTGCTACATTTTCAGGTTGGCTTTTATTATCTGATGGTTGAATTGCAGAGGAAAACCAATTGGAATCAGACTGATTCACAAATTCGTTTGAATTTGAGCTTGTATCTGACGTATGTACAGAACCGCCAGAATGAGAGAGAGTACTAGAAATAGATTGCGTGCTGTTGACCGACATAGCAGTACCTCATTGAGTTCAAAAAAGATAAACAGATGGTATAAAGAATGACCATTTAACAACCAAAAAGCATAAAGGTCGGCCCACCGACCTTTATTTTACTCAACGTCCGTGTTGGCATTCGCTTATAAATAATCAGATGTGGGAAGGCGATTAAGCAGCCACTTTATTCATTGCATCGTTCATAAGAGCACCTGTTGTCAGGCGTAAATCCATGTCGAGTTCTGAGTCCCCAGTGCTTTTGCCCGCAATGCTGTCTTTTAGCATGTCGGTAGCTGCCTGGAAGCGTCCCATTTCCTTCTCATTGAAGTCCTTTCCATTTTCGATGCGGCTTACCCAACCACCACGAGGCGCTTTGCCGAAAACTTCAGGGTTCATGTCCATCATCTTCCCAATGGTTCTAGCCGTATCTTTATCTTCATCAGAAAATTCGAATCGACCCGCCCCAACGGCGCCATCTGTCGCTGAACGCATTTTAGTGTCATCACTGACAAACTTGTCTACGCCAAGACCATCAATAGAGCTGGTCAGCATATGCTTGCCAAAATCTCCGCCCATTCCAAAGCCTTGCTGCTGCATTGGGCTCATAGACTGAGAACCACTTCCTATGCTTCCATTTGTAGGTGAAAAGCTCTGTGAACTCAGCGGTGAAGAAGTCGATGCGCCGGTAGAGTTCCCCATGCTTCCGCCTGACATAAGCTGCATAAGCGCGTCTTTTAATCCGGATTTAAAATCAGACAATTCGTTCTTATCTAGGTAATTATCTTCTTTTAATTCATCTTGCCAATTCCGCACATCCCCTGTCGCGTCATGAGGACCGCTGTAAGAGCTGCTATTTTGATCCATAAACTTAGCAATCTGCTCTAAGAAGTTGCTGTTATCGTCAGATTTTTTCGTGCCTTGCCCAAATGTCGCACCATCGCCTTCCTTTTCAAATAATGCCTTCACAAGCATATCTGTCATTAGCTCGACGATAGAGTCTGTCATGGATTGTGAAATGCTATTGATGCTTTGAATGCCGGAGCTAATGCCGCTTTGAAGCCCGCCCCCTTGCGACATTGAGGAATCAAGACCTCTTGCACCGTTACCTATATTGATATTTATATCCATTATATTTTTCTCCTGACTACCCACTTAGCAGCCCCTGCGAGTAAACAATGAAAAAGAAAAGAGGTCAGAAATAATACGCTAACCTCTTAATCAAACGAGTTCAGCGACAATTAGTACTGAAGCGCTTTACCCGTATTAGTCATCGCATTACTCGCTTTTGTAGCAGAGTCTTGATAAGAGCTAGCGATGTTATTCACCATATCCGACATCATTTTAGATTGCTGTGCCTGCGCGTTCATACGTGTTGTCAATGCAGTTGTTTGATCTAGTGCCTGCATAGATTCCATCGATGCTGTTAACGACTCTCCGCCAGACATGCCAGATAAACCGCTCGCAACACCACCAGAAACAACTGAACTCAAGCCACTAGTTAAAGTTCCTAACATAATAATCACCTCATTAATGAATGTTTAAATACAGAGACCGTTTTGAATCTCGCTAAAGTGAGTGGTGCCGACAACGGAGTAGTTCCCAAAAAGTGGAGGTCCACTCCCTTTAATCTTTTTAGACATTGGTTCAGTGAGAAAAATTGCCGGAAAACACCACTCTAAGAAACGTGAAATAACCAAGGTGAAAATGATCGATAAAGTGATATAAACACAATATTGTAATCGCACTAACCTACACTTCGAATAGTGGATACGTCTGGTCTAATCCAGTAACCTAGTAAGAATATGAATAAAGTGGTCGTCGCTTTATAAGCAAAATAAATTTCAGGAAGTAGGCACATCATAAGATGATTCTTCATAACGAATTGTTTTCATTTGAGAATTCAGATGCCAACAACACCATTCAGCAAAATAGCTTGTTAAAATGGTTGCTCGAATACGCCAAAGAACCCGCTATTTTTGTAGTAAACCCTGCGGATAACTTTCGACTTGTTATGTTTAATGATGCAGTCTGCCAACATTTTGGTTTATCTCGCGAACAATTATTACGCTGCACTCCTTCTGATTTTGATCCTAACTTTAAAGCCAAAGACATCGACAAACTTGCGACTTATATGGCGACCCATAAAAGCATTCGCTTTGAAAGCGAACACATACTCCCGACAGGCAAACGTGTGCCCGTCGAAATCATTGCCAATACATTTGGATATGAAGGACATGAGTATGTTATCGGTTATTTTAAAAGCCCCGAATTGCAGCCAAAAACAGATCACACCGCGCCTAATGCGAGTGACACGCATCGCCAAGAGCTGGAAAAGCAATACCACAAGGTGTTTGAAAATTTGGCTGACAGTGTCTGCATATTTGAAATTGACGACAACAATAACGCCATTATCTCGGACGTGAATGGCGCTACTATAAAAGCGTCTAATCGCAGCCCTTACTCATACCTCGGAAGCTACATTGAAAACCTTTTGCCAGAATCAAAAGCGGATAATTTCAACAAATATAAAACGGTCTGTTTAGAAACGGGAGAAGCTTGCTTTTATCAAGAATCATTTGAGGGTGAGACCCCCATACATTTAGATATTTCCATGACCCCTATTAAGAATGCGCATGGAAAAATAGAGCGTATCGTTCTTGTTTCACGGGATATTACTCAGCAAAAACATAAAGAGAACTTGCTGAGACATCGTGAGCAAGAATTTAGAGCGTTGGTCGAACACTCAAGAGACATCGTCGTTAGATATAATAAAGAGTGTAAACGAATTTACGCGAACCCTGCTTTTCTTCAGGCTGTTGAAGTCGATAAACAACAAGAGATTTTCGGCAAAACACCTCTTGAAGATCCACTGGCAGACAACGTCAGCCTACAAATGTACAAATACGTACAATCTGCGATAAAACACGAATGCTGCAAAATAGTCGATATTTCTTGTGAAAACGGTAAAAAAGAGGCCTGCTATGAAGTACATATTTTGCCTGAGTTCGATGAACATAATCGGCTAATCTCGATCCTTACGATTGGTCGCGATTACACAGAACGAAAACGCATAGAGAAAGCCCTGCAAAAAAGTGAAGAAAAGTTTCGCACCTTAGTCGAGAACGCTCCAGACACCATTAGCCGGCATGACTTAAACGGCCGTCGAATCTATTTAAACCCCCAAAGTGCGATTTTATCGGGTCAAATGTATAAATACGTGATGTTCTCTACACCCGCAGAATACCCAGGTGGAATCGAGGGCGAAAATTATCAACGCAAGATAATGGAGGTCATAAAGTCAGGAGAAAAGACAGAGTTTCAGATTCGCTGGAAATCCAGTAAAGGAGACAAATGCTCCCTAATTAGTCTAGTGCCTGAGCATGATGAATCTGGCGCTATTGTAAGTGTGCTGGCCATTGGGCGAGACATTACGTTATTAAGCAAAATTAAAAGCGAGCTGGAAGAATCACGACGCCAACTTAGAGAGCTGTCGGCGTATAGAGAGCTGACCCGAGAACACGAGCGAAAGTACATAGCACGAGAAGTTCATGACGAGTTAGGACAACAGCTCACGGCATTAAAAATTGAAACTCAGATTTTAGAGATGAGGTATGGCAATCTTGATGGCAATTTTAAAAAGCAATTAGACCGAATCAAAGATCAGCTGCAAAATACCATTTCCTTTACACGGAACCTTGTCTATCGACTGCGTCCGGGCGTTTTAGACATGGGAATCATACCGGCCGTTGAATGGTTAATTGATGACTTTCAGCAAAGAACGCCAAGCTGCAAATGCGCACTCTCGCTGCCTGCCAATACGGTTGATTTAAGTGACGATATTGCAACCGCGATCTTTCGAATCGTCCAAGAATCACTGACAAACATCATCAAACACGCTAATGCACACGCTGTTGAAATTAAACTCAAAGAAGAAAAAAACTATTTAAATTTGTCGATATACGACAATGGAAGAGGATTTAACACCGCCAACCACCGCGAGGATACTTTTGGTCTTATGGGGATTAGGGAAAGAGCCATAATGATCAATGCGGAACTTCAGATAATAAGCCAGGAAGGAAAAGGGACTCAAATAGAGATTAATATTCCAATTAGAAAGTAGAGACATCCATGAGTATAAAGTTACTGATTACCGACGACCACTCAATTGTACGAGAAGGGCTAAAACAATTGTTTTGCCTCTATGACGACATTGAAGTTATTGACGAAGCCGACAGTGGCGATGACTTGTTAATGAAACTTAAATACCTTAAACCAGATGTTGTTACTCTGGATATGGTTATGCCGGGGAAATGCGGCATTGACCTTATTGAAGAGGTATCACAAAAACACCCAACACTCCCCTTACTCATATTAAGTATGCACAATGAAGCACAAGTAACGCGAGGATCATTGCGTGCAGGTGCTCAAGGCTACCTCAGTAAAGATTGCGACGCATCAACTCTAATAGAAGCGGTTCGCAAGCTTTCAAAAGGCGGCAGATACATTCACTCAGATGTCGCGGAAAAATTGGCGTTTGAAATGGAGCCTGAGGAAGCGCCAAAACACACAAACCTTTCGAAACGAGAATTCCATGTATTTTGCCAACTGGCAAAGGGATTCAGTATCACAGACATCGCTGATGAGTTGAGTATTAGCAAAAAAACAGTGAGTACTCACAAATTCAGACTGATGCAAAAAATGGATTTCAGCAGCCACTCAGAAATAGTGCGCTATGCACTAAATTACGAACTCATTGAGTAATTAGGGAACCCATTCTTGAATTGGGTCACTTAATGCTTGGAGAGCTGATACTTTAACTGATTGCACTCGGTGTTCAGCTTTAATCTAAGATTGTTAAGGAGTCACATTAGTGATGGCCCATGATTCTTTTACTCATACGTCTTCTCTAGAAACCCACTCAGAAAGTTGGTCTATGTTAACCCGTCATGGCGACGGATACCTTACTCCCTATCAAAGAGAAGCGTTCGAACATGCAATAACACTTGTTAAAAATCGTCTAGATAAAACACTGAATAAAAAGTCGGCATTTGATGAGCCGGAAGCAGAATTCAACCTTGCTGACTACATAGATAAACTTGAAGACCGTTTTTTGGATGAGACAAGTCATTTAGGTGATATGGAGCAAGAGGTCGCTCTCACCGCTGCCCGATTTGCCGAAACGGTTGCTCAAATTATTCTAAAATACCAACCAGCAGGCCTAAAATAACGCCCTCCTGATTCAGTCTTTTATCGCGCTTAGAATACAAGTCCAGAGTGTGTTTATGAACATTCAAAATAGCCCAAATCACCACGCCCTGAATCTCCCGCAAACTACGGCTTCACCACTAAATACAACAAAATCAGTGGCCGCAGCGTTAGCGCCTGATCCATCTTCAAATATGGAAGAGATTGCGACTAAGTTTAGCGAAAGCGTCGAACGCTCCAGTAAATCACTCGAAGAGCGTTCCGTGTCTGCTCGGCCGAAGATGCGTATCGAAAAGCTCGAAAAGATGTATCAATTACTGACAGGGCAGGATGATCACAAACAAAACGAGGAGGTAAAAAAGCTCCTCTCTATGAGCCAGCAATCGTTTTCGCTAAAACAGCTATTGTCTTTAGCGAATGGCGACCCGGCAAAGGCAGACATTCTCGCTCAACATGCACTTCTAAAAAACAAAGCGCTTAATAACCCAAATGTAGAAAAGAATATTAATTCCGCCCTTTCCCAATTGCATCAAGCCCACGGAAAAGAAGTTAAAGCAGGAATAAATACCGCGGCAGCACTTGCCCTATTCAGTAAAAACACAATTCAAAGATCTCGGCTGCGCAAGCTTTACTACAAAAGCATTTCAGGCGCAGGATCTCTAGCGACGATTTTTGATGCGCTATTAAGCCAATTCGAAGAAGACCATTTTGAGCAGGGATTGCATACCTTGCTTAGAGCGATGACGGATGACCTTTCATCAAAGTTTCCCTCTCTTCCTCAAAGCCAACTCAAATCGGTTTTAAGTGATTTAAGATCCGGTCAGCAGTTGATTACGACTCACAATTCCTGCAAAGCACTCTTACAAAAATTTAAACAAAAAGAATTGGCTAAAGAGATGACCGCTCCACGACTCACTCGCCGCCTGATTGATCTAACTCAAAACAATGTTTATCCAAGAGAAATTAAGAATATGAGTGTCGACTCTGTAGGTGACAACCCCGTTAACATTGCAACCTTCCTAAATGCCATCTTTCCCTTGATCAAAAAAATGCCAGCTCCCTTGTGGCAAGACGACCGAGCACATCAAAACACTCTAAACCTAATTCTAAGAACCATGACGGAATACACCGAGAAAGAGCGGCAACATTATCAATCGACACAAGAACATACCATCACGGTTACTCGATAAATTTGCGATGCGATTTTGCAACGTTTCTATGCGACTTAATATGAAACTTAATACGCACTTTCGCCACTCAATAATGGTATCGCGACGCCCCCACATTAAGTGACGAAGGCGCTGGCTTTTCAGCTTCATTTTTTATCAGAAGTCGACCTTTTCACTGACGGAAACGTTTTATGAATCAACTCTTTATCGTACTCAATAAAATTGCCATAGCAACGATGAAACGCTCCGAAATTGTCGGTGCTGTATTCGTATTGGCGATTGTTTTTATGATGATCATTCCGATGCCAACCGCTTTAGTAGATTTCCTAATCGCGCTAAACATTAGTTTGTCGTCTCTATTGATTGCCCTTGCGATGTACTTGCCAAGCCCTTTGGCGTTTTCTTCGTTTCCGGCGGTACTGCTTATCACAACCATGTTCCGGTTAGCTCTTTCAATTTCGACAACGCGTTTGATTCTACTTGAACAAGATGCCGGTGAAATCGTCGAAGCGTTTGGTAATTTTGTGGTGGGAGGCAACCTTGCTGTCGGGCTGGTAATTTTCTTGATCCTAACGGTAGTCAATTTTCTAGTTATTACAAAAGGCTCTGAACGAGTCGCGGAGGTCGCGGCCAGATTCTCTTTAGATGCCATGCCCGGCAAACAAATGTCGATCGACAGTGACCTACGTGCAGGTTTAATTGCACCTCAAGAAGCCCGCTATAAACGAGAGCAGCTCGGCAAAGAAAGTCAGTTATTTGGTGCAATGGATGGCGCGATGAAATTCGTAAAAGGCGATGCCATCGCCGGTCTGGTTATCGTCTTTATCAACTTGATAGGTGGCTTTTCTATTGGCACATTGCAGCACGATATGAGCGCTTCAGACTCGATGCATTTATATTCTGTTCTTACGATCGGTGACGGGCTGATTGCTCAAATACCTGCGCTGTTAATTTCCTTAACAGCTGGCATGATCATTACACGTGTGGCACCAGATAATCAGGAAATAGACGCAAACATTGGCCGTGAGATGGCACAACAAATCAGCAGCCAACCAAAAGCTTGGATTATCGCAGCCTGCGGTCTATTAGGGTTTGCGATTTTACCGGGAATGCCCACTCTTAGCTTTATCTCTCTCGCTTTTGTTTTTATGTTATGCGGTGGTTTTCAGCTTTATAAAGCAATGAAAATCAAACAGTACCAAGAGCAAGTATCGGCTCAAGCAACAACGCCTGCTGAAAATGGAGACGAAGATTTAAGACGTTTTAACCCTTCACGACCTTACTTATTACTTTTCAACCCCATTAGAAGCACGCCTAACGACCCTTTTACCGTACAATTAATACGTGAAGCTCGGCGCTGCCGAAACCGCATTGTTGACACCTATGGCATTACTCTTCCGTCGTTTGATATTGATTATGATCCGTCACTTGCCGAAGACGAATTTTGCTTTTGCGTATATGAAGTCCCTTATATACGTGCGACCTACTCTCCGGACTTGGTCGCATTAGACGCATCGACCCTTTCCGAAGATGAGATAAATCACGGCACCGCTGGTACACCGGAGCGCGATGAGGAGCGCTGGCTTTGGGTGCAAGCAAATACCGCACTGGCACAAGACGAATCGTACACCCGAACACTCCCTATTCGCCTTATTTTGGAACGAATGGAACGGGCTTTTTTTGCGACAGGTCCTCAATTTATCGGTCTACAAGAAGCGAAAACCTTCGTGAGTTGGATTGAAATGGAGCAACCTGAACTAGCTCAAGAGTTACAGCGGGTCGTTCCGACTTCTCGGTTTGCATCTGTTCTAAAACGTTTGGCAGCAGAAAGTGTTCCCTTGAGAGCGATACGACCTATCGCTGAGGCATTAATCGAGCACGGTCAATATGAACGAGACACTGGAGCCTTAACAGATTTTGTTCGGATTGGCTTAAAGGCACAAATATGTCATCAGTATACATCTGACTTGGGAATGCATGTGTGGCTACTGACACCTGAAGCAGAAGAAACGCTACGCGACTCTTTAAGGCAAACACAAACAGACTCGTTTTTTGCCCTTTCTCGAGAAGCAAACCAGAGCTTAGTAGAACAACTTCGAAACGCTTTTCCCATTTTAGCGGCGCCCGTTCCTGTATTGTTAGTCGCTCAGGATCTACGCCGAATTCTCAGAAATTTATTACAAGATGAGTTTAACCATATTCCAGTGTTATCATTTACGGAGCTGCAATCCACTTCTCATGTGAATGTTTTAGGACACATATCTTTAGATGGCTAACCATAACAATGAAATTCACAGTGCACATACGCAAACCAAGGACTCAGGAGATGTAAGTCGCAAACTACCTGATTATTTGTTTACTATAGTCTTCTTACTTACCCTCGTTCTCAGCTGTATTGCTGTTTTGTCTGAACGACAGCATCAAATTAACGATGCTAAAAGAGACGTCTCCATCACAATTCGCTTGCTTCAAGACCACATTTCAGATCTTCAACACGATGAAGCATGGCGCCCTATTTTCTCTAAAGACAAGCAGCATATCATCAACGTGATGGACCATATCCGAACTGAATTGAATTGCCGCCTGTACATTGTCGACGAGAACAGCACTTTATTGTTTAAAGACAGTTTACTAGGGCCTTTTGGCAGTGATAACGGACAGCAGTTGACTCTGATTCCGGCGCTAAGAAATGCCATTGAAAGTGTCATTATTAATGGAGGAACAGCCACCTACAAAGAATCTTCTGGTACCCATCTGATATCATCATTGCCACTGTCACCTAGGGCAACGCTAATAGGCGATGCTCAACTACCAGCGTGGTATACGGCTTTTTCCTACTCGTTCTTCATTACATTAATCATAGGGACAATTGGCGCGATTGTAGTTCGTTATGTTATCCAAAAAAACTCGCGACTTTGGCGTAGACAAAGCCTAGCTCAATCCATTATTGATCCTCTTACCTCACTGCCTAACAGAAGGGGGTTCGAGCTACTCTCTAAACAAGTATTGTCTTGTCCAGAGCAACGAAGCAAAGGTCTATATCTGGTGGTTGCAAACATAAACAATCTACACGGGATGAATACACAGTATGGGCTAGACGCTGGCGATACGTTAATTCGTCAAGTTGCGGCCAGTATCCGACATTATCTGCCCAAAGAAGACATATTATGTCGTTGGAGTGGCGATGAATTCTTGGCGCTTGTCCGCTCTAGAGAGCTCAATACGATTGACACGTTTTGTAGGAATATCTCTTCAACCATTAACAAGCAGGACTTCATTTTATCGGGAGAACGGGTTCCTTTGTCCATCAAGATCGCTGACCACAAACTGAGCGCTGATGAACAACTGTCTTCCGCCATTGTAAAACTGATAGATAAACTGAGAAATACGAAGCACGCTGTCTAAAACTAAGAAAACAGTGCCTCGTATCTCCCTGACTACATCCGATTTAGAGCATCTAAAGTACGCTCTAAGGCACCTTGATTCTTCTCAGCGTAGGCCAATGCTCTGCGACCAACATCGATACATTTATCGCGTTTATTTAAAGAGAGAAGAGCATCAACCAAGCTTTCTGTACTTGAAACCCGTATTGCCCCACCTTCTTCGACTAAAGATTGGCTGATTTCTAAGAAGTTGAAGGTGTGTGGACCAATTAATATCGGTTTTCCTAAGACTGCGGGTTCAATAGGATTATGGCCTCCCCGTTCTATAAGGCTGCCCCCGACAAATGCCGCATCTGAAGTTTGATAATAATGCATGAGTTCACCCATGCTATCACCGATTAAAACATCAACTTCGCACCAATGTTCAATCGCATTTCTAGACCGCATTTCGACACTATCAAAGCGCTGCTTCGCAAGCTCTGCGACCGCTTCAAAGCGCTCTGGATGCCTGGGAACCAAAATGAGTAACGCCGTAGGGAACTGCTCTTTTATCTTCTTATGTACCGACAGCAGAATTTCATCTTCCCCTTCATGTGTACTCGCACCAACCCACACAAAGCGTTCTTTGCCAATTGTTTTGCGCCAATGACATTCGAGGACATCGTTTGTTGGCGTGATATCAAATTTTATATTGCCCGATACTTCTACATTGCTAGCGCCAAGCTCTTTAAACCGAGCCGCATCACTTGGATGATGAGCGAGAAATAAATCCGGTAATGAAAAAAGTTGATTTGAAAATGACGAAAATCGTTTGTAATTATTCGCAGATTTCTCACTCATTCGCGCATTAATAACACACGTCGGGATATTCTCTTCTTTTAACCGCTTTAATAAATTAGGCCACAATTCCGTTTCAATAATTGCCATCTTCGAACAGCTTAACTTATCCAGCGCCTTGTTTACGTATGCAGGGTAATCCATCGGTAAATATCGATGGATTACGGCATCACCGAATTGTTTCACGACCTGTTCAGCACCCGTAGGCGTCACCGTCGTCACCAATATTTTTTGCTCGGGGTGAGTGACAATCCAACTTTTCAGCAACGCCTTCGCCGCCAAAACTTCGCCGACCGACGCACAATGCAACCAAAAGCCAACATGGGTTTCTGGCCAATGCCCAAGCGCTTCATCAATTCGATAGTTCACATAATTTTTTTGATAGCGCCGAACCTTTTTCATTAACAAAGGCTTTAAGCAGGTTAGTAACAATTGATACAACCACATAAAGAACGTCTGACCTTACTTACTCTGCGAACTGCTGTTTATGAAGTAATGCGTAAGCCCCGTCTTTTTCAAGAAGTTCGCTGTGACTCCCTACTTCGACAATTTCACCGTGATCAATCACTGCAATCATGTCTGCTTTTTCAATTGTCGACAGACGATGGGCAATTGCTATGGTTGTTCTATCTTCCATAAGCGTATCCAAAGCCTGCTGTATTGATCGCTCTGACTCACTGTCTAATGCAGATGTGGCTTCGTCCAAAATAAGAATAGGCGCATTTTTTAAAATGGCACGAGCAATGGCGATACGTTGGCGTTGACCGCCCGAAAGCAACACGCCGTCTTCACCCACGACGGTATCGAACCCATTCTCTAACTCTTCTATGAAACCTAACGCATTTGCGGCTTTCGCAGCGGCAATCACATCTTCCTCGGGTGCGTTTCGTAATCTGCCGTAAGCGATATTTTCGTGAATGGTTCCATTAAATAACACGACGTTTTGGTTAACGAGTGCGATTTGATCACGAAGCTCGGTTAAAACGTAGTCTTGAATGGCGTGGCCATCTATTAAGAGGTCTCCCCCTGTAATATCGTAGAAGCGCGGTATCAAACTAGCAATGGTGGACTTACCACCACCCGAACGTCCAACCAACGCCAATGTTTTACCTGCTTCTAGGCTCAAGCTGACACCATCAAGTGCAAGTTTGTCCGCTGTAGGATATTGAAAACTCACATTATCCCAACGGATTTCACCTTTCAGCGACTGAACTTTTCGCTTGCCTTGATCGACTTCCACATCCATATCGATGAACTCAAAAATACTTTGAGCCGCAGCGATACCTTTTTGAAGAATACTATTCACTTCCGTTAACTGTCGCATCGGTTTACTCAACATCCCCGCTGCCGTGATGAAAGACACGAAATCTCCAGATGACATGTTGTCACTAAAAGTAGGGTCAAGCGCTAACCAAATTAAAGCGGAAAGAGAGATCGCAACTAAAAATTGAACAATGGGCGTGTTTAACGCTTTTGTCAGCTCCATCTTTAATTGCGAGCGACGGTTCTCATAAGCAGCATCTCGAAAACGCGTGGTTTCGTAATCGATACCGCCAAAAATTTTGACGACTTCTTGACCTTTAATGGCTTCCGATGCGACATCAGTGACGCCACCCATAGCACCCTGTATACGTTTACTGAGTTTCCTAAAACGTTTAGAAGCATACGATACAACAAGCCCAATAACGGGAAGAACAACGAGAAACAATAGCGACAGCTTCCAGTTGATATACACCATATAAGAGAACAAACCAACGACTGTAAACCCTTCGCGAAGAATGACTTTTATCGCAGACGTTACAGACCCAGTCACCTGCTCCGTATCGTAAGTGATTTTCGAAAGCAAACGCCCTGTTGGCATACTGTGAAAATAGTTAGACGGTAACAAAAGCATTTTATCAAACATGCTTGTTCGAAGATCGTACACCACTTTATTGGCAATCAACGCCATAAAATAGCTGCCTAAAAACGTCCCAAGCCCTCGAATTACAAAGATTCCCAGAATCGCCATCGGAATTAGCAACCTATTTTCGGCAATTTCGTTATTAGAAACGACGTCAACAATGTGTTTTAGAATCCACGCTTGAGCAGGCTCCATCGCCGAATACAAAATAAAGCCAATAATGCTTAATGTAAAATAAAACCAAGAGGCACGCACGTAACCCAATAGTCGTAAATAAATATTAAATCCGGAATCTGCGTTTACTTCGTTTTGAGCGTCTTTCGAAGAGACTTGAGCTTCGGTTTGCATTTACCCATTCGCCTTTTCGATAATGGACGTTGTGGAGTAACCATCAACAAAAGTAAGCACTTTAACTTCTCCACCGCTACTTATGACATGATCTGCGCCGACAATACTGTCAACAGTATAATCACCACCTTTAACAAGAACATCAGGCGACAGTGCTTCTATCAACTCCTTTGGTGTGTCTTCATCAAACCAAGTGACCCAATCAATCGCCCCAATGCCTTCCAATACCGCCATTCTGTGCGTTAAATCATTAATCGGGCGTTTATCGCCTTTTAAACGTTTTACCGATGCATCCGTATTCACGGCGACGATTAATCGATCCCCTAGGGCTTTTGCTTGCCTCATATAAGCGACATGCCCAGGGTGTAAAATGTCAAAACAGCCATTGGTAAACACAACTTTCTCACCGTTGAGTTGAGCAAGCTTAATTTGCTCCGAAACGAGCTCAGGAGACAACACGCCAAAATTTGTGGAGCGAGAACGCGCAAACATAATTGCTTCTAATTGTTCAGCAGTAATCGAGGCGGTACCTAACTTTCCTACCACAAAACCAGCCGCTTGGTTCGCATACTCCACTGCATCAACAAAACGCTGACTGGTTACATATATCGCGGTTAAAGCTGCAATTACAGTATCCCCCGCGCCAGTCACATCAAACACTTCTTTTGCCGCCGTCGCCAATGAAAACGGGTTATGATTATCCTGCAGTAAAATCAATCCATCTTCACCGCGGGTAACAAGTAGCGCATCCCAACCATTTTGTGAACGAAGCTGATTACCTTTTTCGACGATTTCCTGTGAACCACTGCACTTACCTACAATTGCTTCAAATTCACTGAGATTCGGTTTGACCAGAGTTGCTCCCTTGTATATGGAGAAATCATTGCCTTTAGGATCAACAAAGCTAGGAACGCCTTGCTTATTAGCTTGGTCAATCAATCGAGGGACGTCGGCAAGACACCCTTTGGCATAATCGGAAAAAATAACGGCGTTCGCATTCGGCAAACACTCTGTCACCGCGGCTAAAACTTGTTCGTTTTGTTCTAGCGTGTCGTCACGCTCTTCAAAGTCAAGACGAATTAGCTGCTGATGGCGACTAATCACACGAAGCTTGGTAATGGTCGGAAGCGATGGAGAATATACAAAATGGCAGTTTACCCCTTCTTCTTCCAGCGACCGTTTAAGGATGTCTGCATTCTCATCTTCACCTACGACACCGATCAGAGTGACGGAAACCCCGAGTTTAGCTAAGCCTAAGGCTACGTTCGCTGCTCCACCAGGACGATCTTCAATGTTAGAGACTTTAACAACTTGAACGGGCGCTTCAGGAGAGATCCGGGAAGTTCCGCCATGCCAATAGCGATCCAGCATGACATCGCCAACAACAAGTATGTTTTTATCTTTAAAATTTAAGTAAGAAGAGTTCATAAATGCTTTAATCATCGATTTTTAAAGGCCGACATCTTATCATAGACGCGCCCTAAGTTGGACTCACTGAAATCATCTAAATCTGAGCTTGCAAAAATATGTTTCAAAATCTTCTTAATTCTTGCCAAAATGCGTTTTTCAATGACATTTTAGGAAATTGGCAGGTACACGCTTTCGATCCGGCAAAAGGATTTAGCTTCGAAAGTATGAAACACAACTGGGAAAGAAATGAAGTTGGTCGTGTTCGCTTGTTGACCCAATGCCGCCAATTGTACACATTAAGTCATGCTTCGTTATGTCATCAAGATACCGTCAATACTTCACTCTTAGCGCCGCTATTCGAATTTATAATTTGTCATTACTGGCAAGATCAACGATGGATATTCTCATTAAACGATGACCTTGATGTTTTAGATACAAAAACCGACGCCTATGCAATGGCGTTTGTTCTTCTATCGTTTAGCCACTACTATCTGGCGACAGAGGACAAGCGAGCAACACAGTACATCAAAGCTACTCACGATTTTTTACAAAATCACATGCGCTCTGAGTTCGGTGGCTTTGATGAATGCTACCCTTTAGATAGACAGTTAGTACGACGCCAAAATCCTCATATGCATTTGTTAGAAGGCTACCTAGCAGCCTACAAAGCAACTGAGGAACCAGAATATAAAGATCAAATAGATACACTTTTAGAGCTTGCGCGCGACACTTTTTTCGATCCAGAAACCTCGACCCTAAGAGAATTTTTCCAGAGTGATTGGAGCATCCACCCTTCAGACGGTCATCTTATTGAACCGGGTCACCACTTTGAATGGATATGGCTACTTCACGAAGCCAATAAAGTCTCACCTAATCCTATGAACCTGAACATTTCAAAATCGCTGTGGTCAGTCGCATCGAAATATGGCGTATCAGATTCTAGTGGCGTGTTTAATCAAATTCATGCAGAAACTTATGAAATACTGGATGCCGAAAAACGTATCTGGCCGATAACAGAATATTTAAAAGCACTATGCGTCATTGAGTTAAAGAACGATGAAAAAGTGAAGCGTTTCGAAAAAGCCTTAGCGTTTTTAAAAAACCACTACTTTACCAACGACGGTAGATGGAATGAGTATTTAGATAAACGAGATATACCAAAAGACTTTCCTCTGCCCGGCACGACTACCTACCACATTTTCTTAGGTCTACACGAAGTGATAAACTGGTCACAAACTGAATTTACCAAATAGGATTTCGCATCATGTACATAGTAACCGGCGGAGCCGGATTTATCGGCAGCAACATCATTAAAGCGCTTAATGAGCAAGGGATTACGAATATACTTTTAGTTGATGACCTGACGGACGGGAAGAAGTGCCTTAATTTGTCCGATCTAAATATTGCTGATTATATGGACATGTACGACTTTCTGGAGCTAATTAAAGCCAACGCTTTGAATATGAAAGTAGATGCCATCTTCCATGAAGGAGCCTGTTCGGCGACGACCGAATGGAATGGAAAATACGTAATGGACGTTAACTACCAATATTCAAAAGCAGTTTTACACTGGTGTCTAAAAAACAAAGTGGCGTTCTCTTATGCATCTTCTGCTTCCGTTTACGGTGCAGGACCGATATTTAAAGAAACACGAGAACACGAAAAGCCGCTGAATATGTATGCGTTCTCTAAATTTCAGTTTGATCAATACGTTCGAAATATACTACCTGAAGCAAAGTCACAAATTGTTGGTTTTCGTTACTTCAATGTGTATGGTCCGCGTGAAAATCACAAAGGCTCAATGGCAAGCGTAGCCTTTCATTTGCGTAATCAAGTCCTTGCAGGTGAAAACCCTAAACTGTTTGGAGCATACGACGGCTATGAAGCGGGCGGTCAAAGTCGCGATTTCATCTACGTAGAAGACTTAGTAAAAACCAAGCTCTGGTTCCTTGAAAACCGCGATAAATCGGGTATTTTCAACCTCGGAACAGGTAATGCAGAACCTTTCAGAACCATTGCTGAAACGGTAATAGAGCACTATAAGAAAGGCGAAATCGAATACATTCCATTTCCCGAACATTTGAAAGGCGCCTATCAGAGCTTTACACAAGCAGACATAGGAAAACTAAGAGACGCTGGATACACAGGGCACTTTAGAAGCCTTGCTCAAGGCGTGAAAGATTATATGATTTGGTTAGATTCTCGTGATTAAGTATTTAATTGTTGGCCCTTCTTGGGTGGGCGATATGGTAATGGCTCAAAGCCTATTTATTCGCTTGAAAGAGCTTGAGCCCAACTGCATCATCGATGTCATTGGACCAAATTGGTCTGTTCCCATTTTAGCCCGTATGCCAGAAGTTCGAAACGCGATAAGTTTGCCAACAGGGCACGGTGAATGGGGCATATCCACTCGACGCAATTTAGGAAAATCGCTTAAAAGCGAGAAGTACGACAAATCGATAACGCTTCCAAGATCGTGGAAATCTGCACTTGTGCCGTTTTTTGCTTCTATACCGCATAGAATTGGATTTCATGGCGAGCAGCGCTACGTTCTTTTGAACGAGCGCCGTAAACTTGATAAAAGCATCTTAAATCAAACAGTAAAGCGCTTTGTCTCACTTGGAGAAGAGCAACACAATGCTTACCCTCCTAGCGTATTGCCAGAGCCTAAATTACTCGTAGATTCCGAGAATCAGTCAAACCTCTACAAAACACTGGACCTTTCGAGTAAACCTGCGATTGCCCTAATGGCCGGTGCGGAATTTGGACCTTCTAAACAATGGCCAATATCCCATTTCAGAGAAGTTGCTAAAGCCTCACTTCAAAAAGGCTATCAAGTTTGGACACTTGGAGGACCAAAAGATTCGGAGGATGGGGACAGAATAATTGAAGGTCTTGGAGATGACGCAAAAAATCTATGTGGCAAAACCAAACTCGTTGACGCGATCGATTTACTCGGTTCAGCAGAACTTGCCGTCAGTAATGATTCAGGACTGATGCATGTGGCTGCGGCAGTAGGCACCAAAGTTCACGGGATATACGGCTCCACCAGCGAACTGTTTACACCTCCTCTAACAGACAACAAGGTGATCCATAATTTACACCTTGAGTGCTCACCATGTTTTAAAAGGCAATGTCCATTAGGGCATACCAATTGTCAGAATCAACTTCCTCCTAGTGAAGTGAGTCAACACATCACTTTACTTAATTAGAACAAAAGCAGCCGACTGATAGCATTTATTAACTGGCTGTTTTTTTCCGTTCATATAAGAGCAATTGTTAAATAAAAAACCGCTATTATAAAGCAATCATTTAATTAAGTATAAAAAGTCGGTTTTACCGAATTCATAAAATGAGTTAATGTATAGCGTTCTTTAAGTGATGATAAAACTTCTTGATACGGAGCTTCTAAAAAATCAGACAAAGCCCTATCTTCTTGACCATATACATATACATTGTTTCTATGATAAAAATCATATTCCTTGATTCTAAAGTCTGTTGTAATTAGTTTTTTATTTAAAAATAAAGCCTCAATCACCCTCAAAGTAAAGCCACCTTGACTCCCTTGAACTACATCTACTAGAACCTCACAATCGTTAGCTCGCTTTAGATACTCCTTAAAATCAATATATTTATCAGTCGTTAAATCTAAAAATTCTGGGCTATATTTTTTACGGCGATCCCTTACTATATGAAAGTTCGTTTCCACGTTATTGCACGATAAATCTGACATAATTTTCATTAAAATAGGTAGGCGATTTTTATCTACACCCGAAAAAAAAGCACCTTTTCCACCTAGTTCTTTAGATATTAGCTTTTCGCTATGAATTTGATTATGAAATTTAAACCTATATTTAACTGCATCATGCCTATCAAACGTCCATACTTCGATATTCCGTTTCTTAATATACTGAAGAAAAAAAAATTTATTCTTAACAGTCATAGAAGACAAAGGGTTCCATAGCCACACTATAGGCTTACCAAAATTCACTCCTATATAATCAAGTGTGACAATATTTTCAATAGAAAATGAAACCACAATTTTATCAAATTTCTTATACTGAGTGCGTGAAAGCAAAGAAGTTATTTTAGCAAAGGTTCCTTTTCCTTTTATATATTTTAAATCACTCTCACAGATAACTTTATGATTAACATCATCTAAGTCTGATAAAACATACTTAGATACGTCAAAATCATTTGAGAAAATAATAGTATCGCTCATAAATATTCAGATACCCCCTTCTTACAAAAAGAAAGATTCTCTGAAACTGTCTTCAAATAAATATCATTATTTATTTGAAGCTGAGCCCTGCTATTTTCACTATGGTAAATATGATATCCCACAGCTTTAAATTTTAGATAAAGCCGAGACAACCCTGCATTTAGAAGTCTCACAACCATTTCACTGTCCTCCCTTCCCCAACCTTCAAAAGCTTCATTGTATCCATTTACACGTATCGCATCTTCTCTCCAAAGAGCAAAATTACAGCCTCTTGTGGACCTATCATTGTTTCTAATTGTCGTAAATATGCGACTTAAAATGAGAGAATCAATCATATTATGTCGATTTCTAATTCCCTTTGAAAAAATACAAGGACGAACACCTTTTAATAAAAGGTTCTCACTCACTTCTTCGCCGAGTAGAACTCTCCCTCCTTGAACAAAATGACCTTTCTTAGCATTTTTTATATGAGATTCTATGAATTTGGGGGGTAAATACATATCGCCATCTACAATGACGATATAGTCTCCTGACGCTTTTGCAATTGCTTTATTTCGGCTCGCAGCAAGTCGAAAGCCACAGTCTTCTTGCCATGAGTGAATTAAAGGAATGGTAAATTTTAAGATAAAAGAATCAACCACTTCTTTAGTATCTTCACGAGAACCATCATCCGCTACGATGACCTCAAAAGGCATTATTTTCTGAGAAAGTATACTATTTAGAGTAACAGAAAGAGCATCCTTCCAATTATATGTCGTGACAATTAAAGAAACTTTCATTTCTATTTTTTTCCTCTAAGCCAAAGATCTATATATTTATAGAACGTTGAATGTGCAGCAAGCCAAGCTAGAATAAAACCATGAGCGCCATCTAAGAAGCCTCTTTTGATAATGTACATTTTGAAGAAACATGCAAACGCATGTAATAAAGCCTTTGATAAAGAAGAAGACTTGCCTTCTCTATCATCTGCCCATGCTTTCAAATACGAAGTCGTTTTTAGCGAATAATGGTGAAGGCTTTCATAAGTATCATGGAGCAAATAGCCGGATAATTTTCGTTGAGGAATATCCTTAGAGGAAATAACTTTTTCATGTACTAATGCATCATTATAAGATGCTATATCTCTCGGAAACAAACGCACAATCCAATCGGGGTTCCAACCGGAATAATGAATTTGTTTTCCAAATGCGCTACTTAATCGATTACATTTAAATAAAGCAGGTTCACTAGTATCAATTGCTTTTAATATACTTTCTTGCAACTTCTCAGTAACGACCTCATCTGCATCAATTGCAAATACCCAATCAGTTTTAAGGTAATTTTGGGCGATCTGCCGCTGTTTTCCAAAGCCTTTCCAATCACAATGAGAATAGACATCATTCGTATACTTCTTCGCGATATCTAATGTACTATCAGAACTCCCAGAGTCAACAATAACTATCTGATCAACCCATTGACACAAAGAGTCTAGACACGCCTCTAGCTTACTTTCTTCATTTTTAACGATGAGCAGAGCCCCGACCGTTGACATAGTTATACGCTACCTTGTTACGAGGAGATAATGTTTCTTACTAAGATCCACACCAAATAAAGATTCCAATTTATCTTTCAACCGATATTTCTTATATTGCTTTGGTATTCCATTTTTAGGTCGTGGTACGAACACCTCTGAATCGGTATTTTCGAAGGAATTAAGCATAACCGAAGGATGGGTTCCAATAAATTTACGCATAATATCAGGATCAATTTCATCATAAGAAACCTTGTCCGCATTGCGCCCCCAATAGACACTAACACGATCATCTTTCGCCTGTAACTGAGCCGTTGTTCTAGTCCATCCATAGTGATACATCTTCACTCCAGGTCGCACTGCTTTAGGATAACGTCGGGTTTTCCGACCATCTAAAACAATCCAATATAAGCCATCAGGAGCATATGTCCGTATTGAGTTTTTTATGATTCGAGCTTCAGAACGATACCAATGAGATGAATCAATATAGGTATTTTGATTTCCATAAAAGTGATAATAATCAAATGCAATTGCTTCAACTTCATCATCTTCTAAATACTGTTCACATACTTGTCGAATTTTGGGAAGATCCGTCTCATGTACAACTTCGTCCGCTTCGATATAGAATGCCCAGTCGCCGGTACAACTGAATTGGGCGATCATTTTTTGCTGCCCATAAACATAACCGCGCGCTTGCATTTTATCATTCCACACGGTTTCGATAATTCGTATCTTATCGCTCTCTATACTTCTAAGTACGTCAAGAGTATTGTCCTCGGACTCACCAACCGCGATCACAAACTCGTCAACAAGAGACAATACAGATTGAATGCTCTGAACAAACGGATAACCGAGTAACACGCCATTCTTGATAAAGGTAAAAGCACTAATTTTCATTAAAAAGCCTAACTAAAATTTTAAAGACATTTTAACAGCAGAAGTGCCTTCTCGTCCTCTACAAATCACCCCCAAATAAATCACGGGTATACACTTTTTCTATCGTATCGCGAATATCATCCGTAACGCGGTTTGCTACAATCACATCTGCCACCTCTTTGAATGTCGCTAGATCATTAGTCACTTTGGAATTAAAGAAGCTTTCTTGATCTAACGCAGGCTCATAGACAACAACCTCAACTCCTTTCGCTTTTATTCGCTTCATTATTCCTTGTATTGCAGAAGACCGAAAATTATCAGATTGGGCCTTCATCACTAGACGATAAATGCCGACAACCCTGGGTTTTTGTTTCAATATTTCACTAGCTATAAAGTCTTTACGAGTGACATTTGCATCGACAATTGCTCTGATCAAATTGTTTGGGACCGCATCGTAGTTCGCTAAAAGTTGCTTTGTGTCTTTCGGTAGACAATAACCACCATATCCAAAAGAAGGGTTATTGTAGTGTGATCCAATTCGAGGGTCTAACCCTACGCCTTCGATAATTTGTCGTGTATCCAAACCTAATGTTTCGGCGTAAGAATCTAACTCATTGAAATACGCAACACGCATCGCCAAATAAGTGTTCGCAAATAGTTTTATCGCTTCAGCCTCACTGGAGTCCGTCAACAGCACATCGATGTCGGTTTTATCTGCCCCTTGTTCTAAGAGATTAGCAAATGCAGCTGCTCTTTCAGATCGCTCCCCAACGATGATGCGTGAAGGGTTCAGGTTATCATAGAGTGCTTTACCCTCTCTTAAAAATTCGGGTGAAAAAATGAGGTTCTCAGTATTAAAGTGAGCCTTAGCTTGCTTTGTAAAACCTACGGGAATAGTAGATTTTATCACCATAACAGCATCTGGATTAATCTCAACAGCAAGTTGAATAACACTTTCTACATTCTTAGTATTAAAGTAATTCGTCTCTGGATCATAATCTGTTGGTGTTGCAATAATGATGTAATCGGCGCCAAAAAGTGCTTCCTCATGAACCAATGTCGCCTTAAAATTTAATTTTTCTTCCATTAGATAGCGCTCAATATCATCATCTACAATTGGCGACTCTCCGTTATTAAGCATTTCAACCTTTTCAGGAAGTATATCTAACGCAATAACTTCGTTATTTTTCGCTAACAACAACGCGTTAGAAAGCCCGACATACCCGGTTCCGACTACTGCTATCTTCATAGTGCCTACCTTTAACAATGGATATATTTAACTTCCTAGCTTACGGGACGTCTACTACACTTACGTTAAAACTGTTTTTCTAAAACTATAGCTACTAAAACAAAAAATAGGACAACTATATGAAGTTTGAACTCGTTGATCGTCAGGGCTATATTCCAGAGTTAACGTACGGTACAGGAGGCTCAGAGATGTCCGCCTTTGTTCCAAACCACTATGATTTTAAGCAAATGGACTTCGATAACGGCATAGGCAAAGTGTCGATTGATAACCATGTCTGGCATTTTTACTTTACGGGGGAAGGAATCGGCGTCGAACTAGTCGATGGTATTGTCACTCTAAACGAAGCGAACCGATTCCTTGCAACAATCAAAGAACACATCTGGGGCACAAAGCACGAAGAAGTACAAATGATGATTGCCGGTGAACGCCCTCACTAAAACCCCTCTAGCGCGACAGCGAAAATGGTGAGCGCTAAATATCAAATGCTACAGTCTCAGCATTCTCACCATTCGCTTCGCCCATTGACTCCAAGAACCAACATATACGTATTTGGCTTCAAAGCCTGCATAATTCATTGCTAATATATTATGACAAGCCGTCACACCCGATCCGCAGTAATGAACAACTGGAAGATTTGTAGTTTTCATTTTTAAGTCGCTACCCCCTCCTCCGAGAAGCGCGCTAAACTCTGTATTAATTAGATTTGCAGCTTTAAAAGTCTGCTTTTCATCTAAATTATCAAAAAAAGGTCGATTTAGTGCGCCTGGAATATGGCCAGCAACCGGATCCATGTTTTCGTTTTCACCGTTAAACCTGTCCTTCATACGCGCATCAAGCAAAATATACTGATTGGATTCAAAGCTCGTCACTATTTGTTCTTCGTGAATGAGCCATGGAAATGAGACCTCAATAGGTACACGCGTTACAATATTTTCAGGTAGGTTTTGAGTTACTTTATTTCCAGATCGAAGCCACTCTGGAAAACCCCCATTTAAAACCCGCACCGAGATACCTTGCTGGGCCAGCATCCACCACGCACGCGCAGCAAATGCGCCACCCATATCGTCGTAAACTACCACTTCACTGTTTAGATCAATGCCCCAGTTTGATATTTGCTCACTGAACCGCGCCGCAGAAGGCAATGGGTGCCTGCCTGTCAGCTCTGACTCCTCTCCAGCCAATTGACTATGCAGATCAACAAAAATTGCATCCGGTATATGGGATTCATTGTAAACACGAGCACCTTTTTCCAAATCTGTTAGATAAAACCTACAATCCAGTACGACCAAATGCCTCTGTCCTTGCATTGAAGCCAGCTCATCCACCGATATTAGTGTTTTTATTGTCATATCCCACATCCTCGATATTCAATTAGCGCAAAAGAATTTTATAGACAGACTACTTAGCTTTCGATGTTTTTGCTATGATTCGCTCTCTAAATTCCACTCTTTTAGCGTATTCATGAAACGAATTGACATCCTTCTCACGGAATCCGGTCTAGCAAAATCCCGCTCACAAGCGCAATCTTTTATTAATCAAAAAAAAGTATTCGCACTGATTAATGGGTCATGGCAGCCCGTCAATAAGCCAAGCCTTAAACTGGATGATGACACGCCACTAGACATTAAGAAGGATGAATCAGACAAGTATGTATCCCGTGGAGCATTGAAATTAGAAGGCGCCTTAACGCAGCATAAAATTGACTTTAGTAACTTAACGATCCTAGATGTCGGTCAATCAACCGGAGGGTTTACAGACTGTTCATTACAGCATGGCGCTCAAAAAGTAGTAGGCGTAGAGGTAGGACATGATCAACTGGATTCCTCCTTGCGAAGTAATCACAAGGTAATCTGTTTTGAGGGTATGAATGCGCGTACTCTAGTTAAAGAAGATCTTGCACCTCACTGCCCAAAAGAAGGGTTTGATGCCATTGTTATGGACGTTTCCTTTATTTCACAAACAAAAATCCTTCCTCAGCTTCCTTCTCTTTTGTCTCGGTCGGGAAAATTGATTACGCTTGTTAAACCTCAATTTGAAGTCGGGCAAGAGTTTGTAAGTAAAGGAGGTATTGTGAAAAATCAAAAACGCGTTCATCTCTTAAAAGAAGAAATGACCTTATTTGCTCAACATCTAGGCTTTGATATTCTTGCATACGAAAAAAGCGTAATAAAAGGCGGTGACGGTAATCAAGAATACCTGATGATCGCCATGCTAAAAGACTAAGACCAAATAAAAAACACGACATCTAACGATAGTTAAGCGACATCCTCATATGGAAGCGATTCTTTAAGTGCGATTTCGTTTGCTGCGTTAGATTCTAGTTCATTGATATAGCGGCGCACCATAACTAAAGCAATACAGCCGAAGATAACCGAACCTACTGCCTGTCCCATCCACACACCTTTTTCATCCATAAACAAAGTAAAAAAAGAAATCAGTGGCCAAGTTCCCAATGTAGCACGACAAAAGTTCAAAGCAGTTCCGCTAAAGGGTCTACCTAAACTATTAAAAGCAGCAATAGCAATAAACATAAGACTTTGGAATAAAAAACTAAATGAAACATATGTCGCAAAAAAGCGAATCATTTCAGCAGTTTCATTCGAAGCACTAAACGCCGAAATTAGCCACTCTTTCGACCAAAATAAGCATAAACACACAATCGCAGTATATGAAAAAGAATAAGTCACCGCACTCGATATCGTGTTATGCATTCGATCGAAGCGCCGTGCACCATAATTTTGACCTAAAATCGGCCCAACAGCACCAGTCAAAGCAAACAAACCACCAAATACAACCGGAATGACGCGCCCTACAATGGCAACCGCCGCAACCACATCATCACCGTAGCTAGAAGCATATTCCATTACAATCACGTTTGCTAAAGGAGAACAAATATTGGTTAACATCGCTGGCAATGCGATAAAGGAAATAGGGCGAATGTCTTTTATAAAATCCATTAGGTCAAACTCGCCCAGCATTTTGTGGATCTGCACAACACCATAATAACTCACCGCAACCATAGAAAAGCGAGCAATCAGAGATGCAAGTGCCGCTCCTTGAACGTCAAGGCGGAATAGAAAGATTAAAATTGGGTCCAATACCGCATTAACAATCCCTCCTACCAAAGTGGCGTACATAGCACGTCGTGCATCACCAAGCGCGCGCATAATGCCTGAACCAATCATACCGATCATGACCGCGGGCAACCCCAACATCACAATCTGTAAATAATCTGTCGCCAGATCAAGCGTTCTTCCGTAAGCGCCGATATAAAGCAGAATATGAGGGATTTTTGGCCACACCAAGTAAACCAGCACGGTCGAAAAAACAATACCATAGGCCAGTACATTCACCGCGCGCCTTTTTGCAAGCTCGATGTCGCCACTGCCTATCGCGCGTGACACCATTGCAGCAGCAGCTATGGAAACCGCAATGCATATAGAAATGGTAAAAAACATAATGGTGCTGGCGAAACCGACCGCAGCAACGGCTTCCTTTTCATCCAGCATAGAAAGGAATAGCATATCGACAAGGTCAACTAGGAACATAATCATCAGCCCCAATGCCCCAGTGAACGACATAGTAACAATGTGTTTTAACGTTGAACCTTGCGTAAAAGTTGCCTGTTTAGGCATGCCAGAGCCTCTGAATCTTGCGGTTATGCTGAGTAAAAACAATTCGCGACATTCTACCTAAGACCAAACAAAAAAGCCGAACATATCGCTCGGCTTTTCATATTTTTAATCACTTTTTAAATATTTTTTGATCAATTAGTGCACATCATTACTCTGTTTGCCGAAAACGATTTTTTCAACATCTGTGAACCTCTCTGCAAAATGGACTGAAATCCCCTCTTTTACTGACTCCGGCAATTCTTCAAAGTCTCGACGATTTGCTTCTGGAAGAATGACTTCATTTATCTTACTTCGCTTCGCTGCAATGATCTTTTCTCGTATTCCGCCAACAGCCAAAACTTGACCTGTCAGAGTTAATTCCCCTGTCATCGCTAATGGGCGGTTTACCGTTTGACCTTTTGCCAAAGACATTAATGCCGTTGCAATCGTGACACCAGCGCTAGGTCCATCCTTTGGCGTTGCACCTTCTGGAACATGCAAATGAATCAAACATTTGTCAAAAAACTCTGGAGTACTTTGATAACTTTTCGTATGCGACAAAACATACGAGTAAGCGATCTCAGCAGACTCTTTCATAACATCGCCCAATTTACCCGTCAATTTCAGACCTCGTGTGAGTTCATGAACTTTGTTCGCTTCAACAGGCAACGTTGCACCTCCCATCGAAGTCCAGGCTAAGCCTGTTACAACCCCAACGCCTTTCAATGTTTTATCAGGGCGAAAATATGGCATGCCTAATAGCTCTTCGATGTCTTTTACCCCGACGTTAATGCTGTCCGTTTCAGTTGTCAGCAGTTGCACTACAGATTTTCTTAAGATCTTTTGCAAGAGCTTGTCTAGCCCACGTACACCCGCCTCGCGAGCATAAAACTCAATCACATGCTTTAGCGCTGCATCTGTTATGTTCAGTTGTTTCTTCAGCAATTTATTTTTTTTGAGCAGTTTTGGCCATAAATGCTGCTTGGCAATTGCCAGCTTTTCTTCACCAATATAACCGGATAGACGAATAACATCCATCCGATCTAACAAAGGAGCAGGAATCGTGTCTAATTGGTTCGCGGTACAAACAAACAACGTCTTAGATAAATTAATGCGCATATCCAAGTAATGATCCAAAAACTCACTATTTTGTTCTGGATCAAGTGCCTCTAATAGCGCAGAGGCAGGGTCGCCTTGAAAAGAAGAACCGATTTTATCGATTTCATCGAGCATAATGACTGGGTTCTCAACCTGAACATCTTTAAGAGCTTGAACAAACTTACCCGGTAACGAGCCAACATAAGTTCGGCGGTGTCCTTTAATTTCAGATTCATCGCGCATCCCCCCTAAACTAAAACGGAAGAACTTTCTATCCAATGCCGCAGCGACGGATTTACCAATCGACGTTTTACCGACACCAGGTGGACCGACCAGCAACATGATGGATCCACCCATTTCTTTACGATGAGCCCCTAATGCCAAAAATTCGATGATTCGATCTTTAACATCATCTAGGCCTGAATGATGTGCATTCAAAACATCTCGTGCTTTGGATATATCTAAATTGTCATTTGAATGAACACCCCAAGGCAATGAAGTAGCCCAATCTAAATAATTGCGAGTAACGCCATATTCCGGAGATCCTGTTTCAAGAATGCTGAGCTTGTTCAATTCTTCCTGAATTTTCTCAGACACCGCATCGGGCACTTCCTTTCCATCCAATCTCTCTTGAAAGGTATCCACATCAGAAGTTCGATCATCTTTAGAAATACCCAACTCTTTTTGGATCACTTTAAGCTGTTCTTTAAGAAAGAACTCTCGCTGATGCTTACTAATTTTGTCATTTACTTCAGCAGAAATTTCTTTCTGCAGGTGGGCAATTTCCAACTCCTTTTTAAGTAAAAGTAAGGACTGCTTCATTCTATCTATTACAGGTAGCGTACTCAGCGCACCATACAGCTCATTTGGCTCTGCTGAAGTAATTGACGCAGCAAAGTCCGCTAGCAATCCAGGCTCGTTGAAAGAAAAACGTCCCAAATATTGACGCAAATCTTCACTAAACAACGGATTTATGCGGATAAGCTCTTTAATAGCATCAAGTATTGCAATCGAATAAGCTTTGGCCTCTTCATCGGCCACGGTCGAATCATTAATGTAGCGCACTCTTGCTAAATACGGCGCTTCTTTATCTAACCATTCAACTATTTCAATACGCTTTAGCCCTTGCGCTAAAAAAGTAATTTTTTCGTCTTGCTTTTCTGCCTTATGAACTCTTGCTACACACCCGATTTGTTTAAAATTTTCAACGTTTGGCGCGCCACTTGACGTTTTTTCAGCATAAATCAGCCCGACTGCGGCTTGCGGAAACTCCGCGATCCGCTCCAGCGTATCTTCCCAAGGTGCGGCATCAACCATAACAGGCTGTACTTGAGCAGGAAAAAATGGTCGACTCGATACAGGCAAGATAAACAAGGTTTCAGGTAACACATCGTCAGGCAAAGCAAGCGCTTTAGGGTCGCTAATCACAACCTCATCTGCATCTGAGTCAATGATTTCACTCTCTGGTTGCTCATATACATTGTCATCACTCATTCACTTTTCGCCTTATACAAAAACGCCACTTATTAGAAACGAGACTAAAAAACGTTTTAAGTAGCAAAATATTAATCGATGGAAAATATGTAGTGTCGAAGACAGAAATTACAACCTTCTGCAAACATTTCTCAAAACTGACTTAGCAGACAGGAAAATTGCATCTGCTTGAAAAGCCTATGATATGATTAGCTCATAGTTATAGAGGGAAAAATCATGACACGAGACGAAATTCTAACAAGTTACACTGATGTTTACCTTGTTGAACACCCATTTGTTAAACATAAACTGACCAGTTTACGAGATAAAAACACCAGCACTCGCGAGTTTCGGATGCTTGTAGAAGAACTGGGTACGCTCATAGGTTATGAAGCAACTCGTGATTTAGAGACCATCGATATTGAAGTCGAAACACCACTAGAAACAGCTCTGAGCCCTGTTTTAAAAGGGAAAAAACTCTGTATTGTAACCATAATGCGCGCAGGTAATGGCCTAGCGGAAGGTGTTTTAAAGCTTTCTCCCTCGGCTCGTGTAGGGCATGTTGGAATGTACCGCGACCCAGAAACAAAACGCCCAGTAGAATACTATTTGAAAATGCCTCACTCGGTCGAAGAGCGCACTATCATAGTGGTCGACCCTATGCTCGCCACAGGAAATTCTGCTATCGCTGCGATTGATAAAATGAAGGCCATGGGAGCAAAAGACATACGTTTTATTTGCTTATTTGCCGCACCAGAAGGAATTGAAGCATTTAAAACAGCGCATAAAGATGTGCCAATATACGTAGGCTCTATCGACAGAGAATTAGACGAAAAAGCCTATATTCGCCCTGGCGTAGGAGATGCGGGAGACCGAATCTACGGTACACAATAACCAGAGCGCATTATTATTTAGGATAGCTTGCAAAGTTAAAGTGGCGATATTAAAACATCTATCGTCCCTTTAACTTTAATCGTCCCTTTAACTTTAATCGTCTCAACGACAAAAGCACTCGCTTCAATTTTTCAGCGCTAAAAATGCTCCCGCACCAATCATGACAGAACCCGCTCCCTGATTCAGGCGACGTTGTGCCCTTTGTGTTTTCATGACACGGCGAGCTTGTGATGCACTGTATGCAATCAAAGACAAGCCAAGCATCAAAGCCACATAAGCCAGCAATGACGTTATAACGATGTCTTGCGAGTTTAATAAAGTCACATCTAAGAACGTCGGTAAAAACGCAATATAAAAAAGAACAACTTTCGGATTAGATGAGGAAATAGCAAAACCTTGGAGAAGCCCTTTTAGTGCAGACTCGCGGGGTGCAGAAGCACCAGCCTCATCATCGACGACTTGAAGTGGCGACACCCACATTTTCCAGCCGAGATAGACCAGATAAGCGGCACCGATAAAACGAATGGCTAAAAACACTTCTTCCCAACGCGTTGCTATGGTTGCCAAACCAAAGCATGCCATAACCAAATAAACGATGTCACCCAGCGCCATACCTGCTGACAGAGGCAAAGCACTTTTAGCGCCAGACATCATGCTTCGCGCAATAATAGCAAACACACCAGGCCCTGGCGTTATGCTAAAGATAAATACCGCGATGCTAAAGGTAATGGCGCTTTCAAGGGTCATTCTTACTCCAAGTTTTTTCTATTGCTTAATCGTCGATTCCACAGACGGCAAAAACCATTCGTTTAATGAAACTTTTTGCATCATCGTACATTTCATCGTCAAGCTCTGGAGTACGTAAAAGAATTTTCACCTGAGCATCAAAATCTGCATACGTCTGCGTCATAGCCCAAAGACTAATAAACAAATGTTCGACAGGTACCGGCTTCATTAAACCATCTTCAACCCAACGCTCTATCGTCTCACTTTCTTTTTTAAGCTCTCCGACAAAATATTCTCGCAAGTATTCAAGAACATAAGGCTCTTCGCCAATCAATGCCATTGCAAAGACTTTCGAAGCATTGACGTGATTCTGTGATTGTTCGATTTTTTCGCTAATATAACGAGTCAGACATGCCTTAGGGCCATCTTCGTATTTAAACTGACTTACAGAATTGAGCCAAAGCGCAAGAATCCGCCCTAAAACGGCTTCTAAAAGGTCTTTCTTTGATCGGAAGTAATAATGAATATTTGCTTTCGGTAAGCCTGCTTCATCTGCAATCATTTGCGTTGTTGTTTTTGTCAGTCCCTGACGAGCAAATACTCGTTCAGCAGCCTCTAAAATTAGTTTTTCATTTTGAGCTCTAATATGAGCTTTAAGCTGATCTTTCGCACGTTTTTCTTCAGACAAAATAGCCACTCACTAAGTTATTTTATTAATGGGAAGAAGCATCCTGCAAGGATAGATGATGATTCGATAGGTTTCATTCAGAATCACTCTACTAGTAAGGTAGGTATTTTAACGCCAAAATAAAAAAAGGGGAGCTTTTTGCTCCCCCATTCCCCTCACAGCAGTAAATTTAGCGTAGGCAATCGCTAAATTACAAACCGCTGCACCACATTGGCACAATAAAGACTATAACGATCAATGTTTGAACGCAACATTTTTCTGACCGATCGTTCAGGTTTTTTCTTTTGTTGCGCTTTTTCCACGTTTTCCGTATACAACCAGACGGTTTCTTCCTTTCTTTTTTGCCTGATAAAGCGACTCATCTGCTTTCTTTAAAGTTTCATACCCTTCATCTTGACCGCCTCCCAAGGCAAGTCCAAAGCTTGCCGTAACAGAAACACGCTTCTTACTATCACGATGAACAACTTCAATTTGCTCATCTTCAATCCAGCTTCGAATGTGATCTAACTCTTCTTCGGCTTTTTCTACCTTTTTTCCTCGATATAACACAGTAAATTCTTCACCACCGTATCGGTAAACAGATCCGTAATGACATTCATCAGCCAAAATACTGGAGACGCGTCTTAACACTTCATCGCCCATATCATGACCGTAGGTATCGTTGAACTTTTTAAAATGATCTACATCCACCATCGCTATTGCGTAAGATTTCGGCAGCGCCATAAAGTCTTCATTTAACGATCTACGAGATGGAAGCCCAGTAAGCTCATCGCGATACGCCATTCGATGACTTTCAACAAGTAAAAACCAACACCAAAGAGCGCCCTGAGTCACAAGGATAAGCTGTATTTGATTTACATCGAGAGGTAGGTAATGCATAACAATCAATGCAACAGCACTGACTAGAACGCTTGCTGAAAATCGATCATTTTGCAGTATCGCCCGTGTGCATATGACTCCTAGTACAACAACCTCAATAACCATTAGCAGGCTTGATCGAATTGATTTTTCAACAATAGGCACATCCATTTGATCCAATTTATCAAACGAAACCCATTCCCGAATTTCAGCCATATTCCACAACACGAGCATGCCAATAAATAACAAACGGTTAAATGAAAAGCGGTTGGCGAACCCTTTTTCACTTACTAATCCAGCAATAAACAGAGCAATAAGTGAGACAGTCACAAAATCAGAAATACTGTGATTAGGGAACTGTTTTACCATAAGCAACGGATAACATAACGCAAATACAACGAGGATCAGTCGTCCTTTATTAAAGCGCCACGCCAATCCAAATAGAACTAAAAAAGTAGACAGCAATACAACTGGCAAGGTTTGCTGCCAAACAGGAGGAATGATATTCATTTGCGCGCTCGCCAACACGCCGATGAGAAGAAACACAAAAGGAAGGAGTAATACTTTGATCACGTCGGGCATGATTATCCAAGATATTTATTCAATAGATCGAGAACTTCGATGATATACAGCCAATATATTGCCCCCAAAACATTTAAATTTCATTAACATTATCGCTATTCAAATTAGTTCAGAGGTCACTATGGGTTTACTCATCGACGGAAAATGGCACGATCAGTGGTATGACACAAAAGCAAACAAGGGCAAATTTGTTCGAAGTGAAGCTCAGTTTCGCAATTGGATTGTACCAAATTCATTATATGACAAAAACAACCCTAAGTATTTTCCCGCAGAAGCCGATCGCTACCATCTGTATGTTTCGCTGGCATGTCCATGGGCGCATAGGACGCTAATTTTTCGCAAATTAAAATCTCTTGAAGACGTTATTAGTGTATCGTGCGTTCACCCAGATATGCTATCAAATGGATGGGAGTTCAAAAAAGATTCACATTTCTTAGACAGCGAGGTGGAAGCAGGAGACCCTCTTTATCAATCCAAATTTGCATATGAAATCTACACCAGAGCGGATTCTCAATACAGTGGTCGAGTAACGGTTCCCATTCTATGGGATAAAAAGGCACAAACAATCGTATCAAACGAATCATCCGAAATTATACGCATGCTGAATGGCGCCTTTAACACACTGACAGGCAACACCCTTGATTTTTATCCCGAAGCACTGCAAACCGATATAGATCAAATAAATGAGAAGATTTACCATACGGTTAACAATGGTGTTTATAAATCCGGGTTTGCAACAACTCAAGAAGCTTATGAAGAGGCTGTAATGCCTTTGTTCGACGCCTTAGAAGGTATCGAAACATTATTAAGCCAGCAAAAATATTTAGTAAATGACTCTTTAACAGAAGCTGACTGGCGTCTGTTCACGACATTGATTCGATTCGACGCGGTTTACCACGGACATTTTAAATGCAATCTAAAACGAATCATCGACTATCCAAATATCAATAATTATCTACAACGCCTTTATGATATAAATGGAATAAGCGGCACTGTAAACCTGTCTCACATTAAGCGCCATTATTATTATAGCCACGATATGATTAACCCAAGCAGAGTTGTCCCTTTAGGCCCTACTCAGCTATTTAAAGGCGTTTATTTATAATTATTAACACCAAACTGCTATTTTCAACAATTATAAACCTCTACTTTTAATAGAGAATGCTTTTACACATTCTCTATTAAAATCAATTACTAAAGAGCAAGCTTATACTCGTTATTTAGCTGGATGGCTTTTCCAATTACGCAAAAACTGTAAAAATACATTTTTTTTTGAGATAATCAAAAAACGTTCTGTGCAGACTAAGCACTTCTCTGCCATCATTTTTAACGATATTATACTTTGCAGTCCTTATGGAAAGAAAAATTCTTTGGATCATCTCCTTTGCCCTTATTTTCGTACTTTGGGTAAAAATCGATCCGTCAGCCACAGAATCCTCAAAGACAAAAACTTTGTCTGAAAATGCACCTCAACCTTCTGACACTGAAGCTCGAAAAAACGAACCGCGTGCAGAAAACGTGCAAACAAAAACCTTGGCAGAAAAATCCACCGGAGAAGTAACCAATACACCTTCAGAAACGAAGGACACCGTTATATCAAAAAAAGACGATAGCAAAAATACATCAAAACCAAATGCAGGCGAACTAAGTGACGCGCCTCTTCCTGGAAGCAGTGACGACGAAAAAGCCTACTTTGATACTCACCCAATTAATCAAGATAAGCCTGACTTTGCGGCAATAAGCGACGTAAAAACGCGCAAAGAAGCGTTTTTCGATTACCTTACTCCCTTCATTAGAGAAAAGAATACTTTATTGCTAGCGGACCGAAGCCATTTAAAGCACTTACTTGACGACTTAAACAACCTATCATCTACAGATATTAGTTGGATCAACAAACAACGAAAATTACACAGGCTTGTTTCCACTGACAAACTTGAAAAGCATCATATTGAGACGCTTTTAATTAAGCTCGATATTATTCCAGCATCCCTTGTTTTGGCTCAAGCCGCCAACGAATCTGCATGGGGCACATCAAGATTCGCGCTAAAAGGAAACAACTACTTCGGACAATGGTGCTTTAGAAAAGGATGCGGTCTTGTACCCAGCTCAAGAGCTGATGACGCAGCGCATGAAGTTCGAAAATTCACGGATGCTCGTCAGTCTGTTTTCGCTTATATCGATAACTTGAATTCAAATGCCGCTTATAAAGAATTAAGAGCTATTCGAGCAAATTTAAGATCGACCCATCAAAATATATCCGGAAAAACGCTCGCCGCTGGACTAATACGCTACTCTCAACGAGGACAAGCCTATGTTGACGAGATAGAAGGTTTAATTCAATACAATCGCCTATGGCGCTTCAACAGAGAAATTGACGGCTACGTAAGTACTGCGTCAAACAACTGATATATCACTAGAGACAACATTCAGAATCTATAAGCTCAATATTGTTATATCACACTAATAAAAGCAGCAGTTTTGACAACTTGCTCAGGATTTCCTTATCTTCGGGGTGGCAGTCATGCAACCTCATCATTTACAATGACGCGAATTTATTTATTTTGACAAAACGAGGAAGGTTCCATTGACCCGTTTACCTGTTATCGTTGGCTTTGGCGGAATCAATTCAGCTGGACGTACATCATTTCATCACGCTTACCGTCGTATTGTTTTCGACTTATTACCAAGTGACACCCAGCAGGAAGTACTATTAGATCTCGCTACACTGACCAATATGGCAGAACACAAAAATGGTATGTGGCTTACGCAAGATGGCGAACAATTGGATGCCAATACGCTGATCGAATCCATCGGCGAAGAACTGCTAGCAAAAACACTTATCAGAAGAATACACCCGAACCTTTTTGATGTTGACAACGTAACCGTCCATAAAGCGACTTCTCTAGACTCTGCAGACAAAAACGAGAAACTCAGTTTTTCCATAAAAGCAAAATCATTGCCTAACAATACGCCCGCAAACTGGCAAATTCAGGAAATCGATTCCAACCTAGTAAAGGTAACGGTTGACGGCGGATTAGACACGTTTTTTAAGGACACAAAAGAACTTTCAGTTAAAGCTGCGGGTCAGCTCCCTACTGGCTTTGATCCATCAAAACTCTATCAAAGTCGCAACCATCCCCGTGGTTTACAAATGACCGTTTATGGCGCGTCCGACGCTATTCGCAGCACCGGAATCGATTGGGAAACCATTCGTGATAGTGTGCGCCCTGATCAAGTGGCTGTCTTTGCTGCGAACTCTATTGGCCAAATGGACGACCTCGGTTTTGGAGGCATGTTAAAGTCTGCATTGCTGGGTAAAAGAACCACGTCTAAGCATCTACCTCTTGGCTATGCTCAAATGCCAGCAGACTTTGTTAACGCTTATATAATGGGTTCAACCGGAACCGTTGGTACTTCCATCGGCGCCTGCGCAACTTACTTTTTCAATTTAGAAAAAGCGGTTGATGGCATCAAATCTGGAAAATTTCGTGTAGCGATGGTTGGCGGCAGTGATGCACCAATAACACCCGAGATTATAGAAGGCTTCCGTACGATGGGCGCACTGGCAGAAGACTCTGCTCTCTTGGCACTGGATCAGTTAGCAAATCAAAAAGAGCCGGATCACACTCGCACATGTAGACCTTTTGCTCAAAACTGTGGTTTTACTATTGGCGAATCCAGTCAATGGACGCTCATAATGGATGACGAGTTGGCCATCGAACTTGGGGCAGAAATCCACGGCGCTCTTCCTGCGGTATTTTCCTATGCTGATGGACACAAAAAATCGATTTCCGCTCCAGGCATTGGTAATTACTTAACCATGAACAAAGCAATGGCCTACTTAAGATCCTTGCTTGGTGAAGAATCACTGAAAAACAAAACATTTATACAAGCCCACGGCACCAGTACACCTCAAAACCGCGTAACTGAAAGCCATGTATTAAGCGAAGCTGCAACCAGCTTTGGCGCTTCTGGCATCCCAGTAACTGCCATGAAAGCATTCCTTGGACATTCACAAGGTACTGCAGGTGGAGATCAGTTGCATCTTTCTTTAGGCGTCTGGAAAGACGGTATTTTACCCGGAATAACCACATCTGAAGCCATTGCAGATGATGTGTATACCAAAGGCTTGCATTTTCAGTTAGAGCATCAACATTACGGTGTAGAGCATTTCGAAGCAGCGCTTTTGAATTCGAAAGGGTTTGGAGGTAATAACTCGACTGCAGTATTGATCTCGCCCCACAAAGCATACGCATTGCTTAAGAATCGCTACGGTAATGAAGTACTTGAGCGCTATACTAAGCAATTGGAAAAGAACAAAAACGTAGCGGAAGA
Organism: Marinomonas balearica; assembly: GCF_004362145.1. GTDB lineage: Bacteria > Pseudomonadota > Gammaproteobacteria > Pseudomonadales > Marinomonadaceae > Marinomonas > Marinomonas balearica. The sequence goes on along the minus strand of NZ_SNXC01000014.1, from coordinate 119,553 downwards.
GTACAACCAATCCGCGATTAGAGGGGAGACCAAACCTATTTATCGATTTGGTCTCGATGTATTAGGAGGCGATCAACTTGAAATAAGTGATTCTCACATCCGTTTACCCGGTTACAAAATGGAAGTGGATCTCAATGTTGAAAGCGAATATGGCGACCTGTCTTAAACATTTCTAACGAACTCGCCATCAAAACACTCTTTTTGAAAAGTTGAGAGCCTACACCGCTCTCAACTTTTCAATCATAAATTCCAGCAATAATCTCGTTGGTTTAGGCAGCAATCGCCTTTGCGTGTAAACCGCATGAAACTTCCCAACATACCCGCAAAAGTTGGTCAAAATCGGAACCAACTGTCCTGATTGCACATATCGATCAACTAAAAAACCTGGTTGATAGATAATTCCAACGCCTTCAACAGCCATTCTTGTCAGAGCTCCGCCGTTATTTGCTTCAAAAGAACCGGATACTGGTACATTCATTTCCCCATGCTTTCCATCCATAAAAGACCATTGATTTGGAGAAGGCGCCAAACTATACCGTAAACAATTGTGATCTATAAGATCATGTGGTGTTTTAGGCTCACCAAATGTACTTAAATATTCTGGTGAGGCGCACACATAACCTTTAAATTCCGTTAACGGACGGGCAACAAACTGATCTCCACCTAAAGCACCGCCTCGTACCGCTATATCGACACCCGATTCCGTTAGATCCACCCGCCTGTCATTAAAATCCACATCAATTTTGATATCAGGGTAAAGCTTTTGAAATTCATTAAATATTGGAACCATATAAGACAAGCCAAAATCCATTGGGACACTTACCTTAAGGCGCCCTTTTGGAGAGTTAGATAAGTCATTTAACTCGTTTTCCGCTTCTTCTAACGCTTCTAAAATTGCTATGCCGTGTTTATAGTATAAAGTTCCCGCATGTGTAATACTGATATTACGCGTATTGCGCTGAAGTAACTTTACCCCCAACGCTTCTTCCAGCGTATTAATATATCGAGTCACCATAGGTCTCGATATCCCTAATGTCTCACTGGCGCTCTTAAAACTCTCTGCTTCATATACGCGACAAAACACCTTCATCGCCTGAAATTTATCCACTGTTCATTCTCACTTATTGCAAAAAGTTTCATTATTTTTATTTCATATAATGAAATATTGAATTGTAAATTAAAGGATTATGAATAAATAATAATAAATCTATACTATGAGCACAACTTATTCACATAATCGGAGACACCCTATGAAACACCTTGTAATTGCCTCTCTTGTTCTAGCTGCAGGCGCAGCAAATGCTGCTGAGTACAAAATCGATCCAGGCCATTCTTTTGTAACCTTTGAAATTGGCCACCTTGGTGTAAGTAAAACGGCTGGTCGTTTTAATGATATTGCGGGTAACTTCACATATAACGACGACAACTCTGGTTCTGCTGAACTTACAATTCAAGCAGCGAGCGTTGATACAAACCACGAAGCGCGCGATAAGCATTTACGCAGCCCAGATTTCCTAGACGTAAAACAATTCCCAACCATTACATTTAAAAGCACAAGCTTTGATGGCGAGGAACTTAAGGGTGAAATCACACTTCACGGTGTAACAAAAACCGTTGAATTTGATGTTGAAAAAGTGGGTGAAGGTAAAGATCCATGGGGCGGTTACCGTGCAGGATTCGAAGCTAAAACAACCATCAAACGCAGTGACTTTGGTGTAACTTACTTTATTCCAGGTGTTACTGACGAAACCGACCTAGAAGTGTTCATCGAAGGCATCCGTAAGTAAGGCAAAGATATGTACGAAGAAACCGGCAATGCAAATTTAATTATGCTGCTACACACTGCAGTTTACCCCATCCTCGCTGCTTTAGTGGCTACCTGGTTAACCACAAAGTGGAAACCTTGCGTGACACCGCTTGGTTTTGTTGTCGGTTTCTTAGCAGGGTTAATCGTAATCCATACTGGATTGCACTTCCCGCCTGAAAGAGCAATGGATTTTCTTGTTATATCGGCGTTATTAGGACTCGTTGCTATTGTAGCGGCCTATAAATTAGAAACCGATAAACTTAAAATAATAGCGACATTTGCTTTATTGATAGTAAGTTATTACTTACTTCTAAACCCTGTATTAAAGCATCAAGGAACAACAACCAGCATTGCATGGGCAATCTTGTCTGGCTTCGCAACCGTTGTTATTTGCACGCTGATTACGCATAAGAATTACGGCAAAACCAATCACTTGCCTATGCTTTCTATCGTAATAGCATCCGCTGCATCTTCACCTGTGATGTCCATTGGGGGAAGCCTATTAATTGGCCAACTTCTCGGTGCTGTTGCTGCTGCAGGCTTTGGCTATTTAGCCATTTGCTTTTTCACAAAAACAGATAGCTCTAAAGGGGTGATTCCATCACTATTTGTTCTCGGAGGGCTGTTAACTCAGTCTCACGTATTAGCAGATCTGCCTCTTTGGGTCATTGTTGCATTGGGGCTTACACCGATAGCGTCTCTAATAGGTTCGCGCATTTGCGAGCAAGACAGCAGCATTAAATCATTGATTATCGGGGCTCTACCGAACGTGATTTGTGCAGGCGTTGTCGCAGGGGTGTGTCTGTGGCAAGTATGGCCGGAAAGCTCTTTGTACTAATCATTATCAACCTAGCCTTGCACCCAAAAAGTAACGATACTTTTTAAGTACAAACAAGGCGGTTAAGATAAGAGTTCAGTCCAAGAACGCAAACAAAAAAGCAGCCATTTAATGGCTGCTTTTTTTGAATATCAAATTCCTCAACTCTTAAAAATCGAACGAGAAGAGCGCCATAGCGGCAGAATCAATGCATTTAACGACGTACAGAAAAATCCGAATGCCAACATATAAACAATATTTACTTTTTCAATATCAAAATAAACACTGATAAATATAAAGTTTGGTAGGACACAAAACATCCAAATACCAACAAGAGCAAGAAAACGATCAGACCAACTGGCAACCGAAAACTTGTTTAGCAACCAAGCTGAAAAGTAAGTGAGAAGTAAACACGCCAATGTGAAACTTACTAATAAAAAGTATCCCATATCCGATAAGGCAAGAGACGAATGTGTAGCATTTAACAGAGAGGCAGGTGCGGCAGAATACCAAAGAAAACCAAACACCATTTCCAAAATAAAAATTAAAAATACAGCTTTATGATTAATTTTTTGCATGCTGACGCTTCCGTCCCTTTTCTGACAAACTAAAGTAGTCTACCTTTGATACAGGTCTTTGATAAGCTTCCGTAATGTTGGTCGCCAAGACCTTTGCTTTATACCATAATGATTAAATATTTTCCGACATGAGAGTGACTGGCGCTGAATAGAGAGCCCACCTTCTTCATTTGCCAAAGAATCATTAATGCTGTCCATTTCGCTTTGAGCCTTTGGATCAAACTGACTTGCCGTTGCCAAAATAGCCTCAACAAGGCCCAGCCAACTGACCTCTTCAGCACAGCAGTAATGATATACTCCCCAATTTTCAGCACCATTGTAGCTTTGCTTAATCATCGAATGGGTAACTCGAGCAACGTCGGTTACGGGCGTAGGGCAGCCTATCACATTATCTTGGTAAGCAAGGTTTACGCCACTTTGCACCAACCCTATCGTACTCGACACAAAATCATCATGCATACCACTGAATAACCAACCTGTTCGTAGAACGACATTTCGCTCATTATTCAGCAATATGTTTTCCATAGACATCAGCGCATTTTCATAATGCGAATCAGAATCAGGAATGTCATTTTCAGTATATGCAGCATTCTGCTCACCAGAAAAAACACGAACACTGCTCATCATAAAGATTGGAACATTTAAATTTACTAACTTATCCTGAACAAGCTGCGTAAATTCTTCATATGTATTCTCTGGAGCATGGCGCAGACTGTATGCATCTACCACAAAATCAACGTTACTCTCTAGATCATCATTCGCTAACAAACGAACCACATCTTTAGTAGCGCACTCAAACCACTGAAACTCATTTTCAACTTGCTTATAATCACGAATCGCTTCGCCTAACTCTGTATCAGAGCCCAGCAGCAAAATTCTAATTGGCTTATTAATTACCATATTATCCAAACTACTCAAGTGTTCTTACCTTCTACCAATTAGGTAAGGTTCTTATCAAATTCTGTGTTGTTATTACAGCGATTTCATCAAGAGACTGGTTGCGTATTTCCGACACACATCTGGCAACATCCAAAACACGATAAGGCATATTTGCTTCACCCTGAAAGCCTGATAATGGCATATCAGGTGAGTCTGTTTCCAATACATATGCACTGTCAGGAAGCGACGCCAGTACCCGACGAGCTTTCTTTGCGCGTTCATAGGTAACGGTACCACCGATGCCAAGAACGAAACCAAAATCTAAAAAGCGATTAGCCTGCGCCTGGCTACCATTGAATGCATGCACCACTCCACCACCGCAAAACTTTAACTTCTTAATGGATCGAAGCAGCAGATCCTCACTTTTGCGAGCGTGCAAAATCACAGGCAAATCAAACGACTTAGCAAGCATCAATTGTCGCTCAAAGATTTCTACCTGTTTATCAATATCGCAACAACCCGGCCATAGATCCAACCCGATCTCACCCACGGCAACAACACTTCTCAAGGTAAGTAATCGCTCAAGTTCTCTAAGCGACGTTTCTATATCAACCTTACCCTTCAAAAAGTAGGGGTGCAACCCCAGTGCAGAACGAATCATGGGGTAGCATTGCGCCAAGTCCAACACTTTTGAAAAGCTCTGCAACGTTGTTGAAGGGATAAGTACACCTTCGACGCCCAGCGACAAGCATGTATTTAGAATTTGTTCGCGATCAGAGTCGAATTGATTGAAATCTAAGTGGCAATGACTGTCTATCATGCGAATAGAATACCCAATTTAGTAAACATGTTGTAGACGATTTGACCTTAGCTTACGCCACATACAAAAAAACCGCACATGATTAAATGTGCGGTTTTTTTTTCAAACTACAAGCAAGTAGTCATTCACGACCTCAATAGTTAGAGATCATTGCCATACCCACTTAAAGTGACGGCCCAGCTTTAACAATATCTTCAGACACAGATTCGAACTTCTTAAAGTTCTCAACAAACTGGCCAATTAAGTTTTCAGCCTGTGCATCGTAATCTGCCGCACTTTCCCATGTATTACGAGGGTTTAACAGCACTGTGTCAACACCATCAACACTCAAAGGAACAGACAAATTTAGCTTTTCAAGGAACTCAGTTTCAGCATCGATCAAAGCACCTGATTGGATTGCAGAGATGACAGCACGAGTCGTTGGGATGCTAAAGCGTTTACCGCCTTTACCATGCGCACCGCCAGTCCAACCAGTATTCACTAAGTATACTTTACTGCCAAATTCTTCAATACGCTTAATCAAAAGATCAGCATAAACATCAGCAGAACGCGGGAAGAAAGGAGCACCAAAGCACGTTGAGAACGTAGATTTAATACCAGAACCAGCCCCCATCTCTGTTGAACCTACAAGCGCAGTGTAACCGCTAAGGAAATGATATGCCGCAGCTTCTTTGCTCAAAATCGATACAGGAGGAAGAACGCCAGTCAAATCACACGTTAAAAAGATAATCGCATTTGGCTCGCCTGCACGATTCTCTTCTGCACGTTTTTCGATATGCTCACGAGGGTATCCAGCACGACCATTCTGAGTTAACGAGGTGTCAGTGTAATCAGCAACGCGTGATTCAGAATCCAAAACAACGTTCTCTACAATCGTTCCAAATTTGATCGCATTCCAAATAACAGGCTCATTTTTTTGCGACAAATCAATGGTCTTCGCGTAACAACCGCCTTCGATGTTAAATACAGTATCTTTACCCCAACCATGCTCATCATCACCAATCAGGAAGCGCTCTGGATCAGCTGAAAGGGTTGTTTTACCTGTACCAGAAAGCCCAAAGAACAAAGTAACATCGCTGTCACTGCCCACGTTCGCAGCACAGTGCATTGGCAACACTTCTTTTTCAGGTAGTAAGAAGTTTTGAACTGAGAACATTGCTTTCTTCATTTCGCCAGCATAACGCATGCCCGCGATCAGAACTTTACGCTCAGCAAAGTTCAAAATGACGCAACCGTCTGAATTTGTTCCATCTCGCTCAGGATCACATTCAAAACCCGGAGCGTTCAAGATTTGCCACTCTGCTTTGTCTTGCGAATTATAAGTGTCAGGACGGATAAACAAATTGCGACCAAACAAGTGATGCCATGCGGTTTCTGTGCGCATAATAACAGGAAGATAATGAACGTCTCCCGCACCAACATGAATATCGGATACAAACGATGTTTTAGTATCCAAATAAGCGGCTACACGATCCCACAACGGAGCAAACTTTTCTTCTGGGAATGCTCTATTTACAGGCCCCCAGTGAATGACATCCTTTGTTGAAGATTCTTCAACAATAAATCGATCCATAGGGGAACGACCTGTGCGAGCACCGGTTTCTACTACAAGCGCACCGTTATCTGAGAGCTGCCCTTCACCATTTTCAAGCGCATACTCTACTAGTTGCGGGGTTGTCTGGTTTCTAAGAATGATGGCATCATCTGATCTTTGGTTCATGTTCTGCTTATCCTCTGGACTAAAGGGTTCGGTTTTATAATTATTGTTATTGTTGGCGTTCTTAAAAAGTTATTCAAATAGTAACAAAAGCTTCTAAAAAAAAATATTGTTATAACCACATGTTATTTTATTTCTTTTTTGAAAATGAAAAACAACAAAAAAACGTTATATATCATAATCTTAAAAAAACACCCTCGCTCACAACCTAAATTTTGAACAAATTATTCTCAATTTTTCACACCATACACTAAAATTACCGTTTATTTTTTTCAAATATGTAATTTTATTTCTCGAAAAGACACGAAAAACAACGTTATCAATAACCATTATCATTTATATTTTGTTACTTTTTGCAGAATTGAAACTTAAAGTGCCGCGTTTTTTGCGTTGATCATGGTATTATCTTCTCTCGAACCCCCCAACACATTAAGGTTGATCGAAAGCTATGCAAAATACGAATCAGAGCTGCGACATTGGTTTTGTCGGCTTAGGCGTCATGGGCAAAAACTTAGCGCTGAATCTGGCTGATCATGGTTATAAAGTCGCAGGTTTTGATCTGGACGCTTCAAAAATTAAAGATGTTCTTGATACAGAAGAACATGAGCGTTCAAATGACCAGACAACGCCACGAATTTTAGGCTGTGACAGCATGTCCAACATGCTAGGCAAACTCGTAAAACCCCGAGTGATTGTGCTTCTTGTACCAGCAGGAGACCCTGTCGATGCCGTCTGTAAAAGTCTAATTGAAGCCGGTTTGGAACCAGACGACATTGTTGTAGATTGTGGCAACAGTCAATGGACCGACACTATTCGCCGTGAAGCGGAATACAAAGACAAACTCAAATTCTTTGGAACCGCAGTATCTGGGGGAGAAGTTGGCGCACGCTTCGGGCCATCGCTTATGCCTGGAGGTGATGCAGATTCATGGAAATATTTGCAACCTATGTGGGAAGCCGTATCAGCAAAAGTAGATACTGATGGACAGCCAATAGAATCAAACACGCCTGGCGCGCCTATTACCGAAGGCGAGCCTTGTACTGCTTACTTAGGGCCAAACGGAGCCGGCCACTACGTTAAAATGGTACACAACGGAATTGAATACGCTGATATGCAACTTATCTGTGAAGCATATCATCTTATCCGTTCTCTTCTGGGCTATGAACCAGAAGAAATTGGCAAGCTATTCGAACGTTGGAATAAAGGCGTCTTAAACAGCTATTTAGTAGAAATCACTGCCGATATTCTTCAACAATACGACGCTAAGACGGGTGCACCGTTAGTTGACCTTATCCTCGACAGCGCTGGGCAAAAAGGTACAGGCCGTTGGACATCCATCAGTGCAACCCAACTCGGTGTTCCTGCAGGAATCATCAGCGAATCTGTCTATGCTCGCGCACTGAGTACACTGACAGAAGAGCGAGAAATGGCCGCTCAAACTCTGATCGGAGAAACAGAATTTGGCGAGCTTGACGCTACCGAAGTAGAAAACGCGATTGAAGAAGCACTTTACTGCGCGAAAATTTGCGCTTACGCGCAAGGTTTTCAGATTATGAAAGCAGCTCAAGCAGAATACGACTGGACACTTAACTTCAGCAGTATTGCCAAAATTTGGCGTGGTGGTTGTATTATTCGAGCGTCCTTTTTACAAAAAATCGCCATAGCATTCGATGAAAACGCAAACTTAGAAAACCTTTTATTAGATGACTACTTTGCGAACGCACTGGCAACAAAACAAAAAAGCTTACGCAAAGCAGTTGTGCTAGCGGCACAATCAGGAATTCCTACTCCTTCATTCTTTTCTGCTCTTGCGTACTTTGATGGCTACCGTTCAGAGGTATTGCCAGCGAACTTACTGCAAGCCCAAAGAGACTATTTTGGAGCACACTCCTATGAGCGTGTGGACAGTCCTCGTGGTGAGAAGTTTCATACTCATTGGCAAGAAGAAGGCCGTCCAGAAAGAAAAGTTTAGGCACGCTAAACTGCTAATACCGTTATCTTATTCATAGAACGATCCTAAAAACTAAAAAGCGGGTAAACACCCGCTTTTTAGTTTTTATATAAACCTATCGATACTGCTTCTCGATTGCAGTTAGCACACCTCGTAGCATTCCCATTTCTTGCTGATCTAATTGCGCTCTTTGATAAAGCCTTCTAAAGCGGGTCATTACTTGTCGTGGTGCTTTTGGATCTAGGAATTCAATATCACCCAAAACTTTCTCAAGATGCTCAAGCATATGATCCATTTGCTGACTTGTCGCAGCAGGTAGATCCCATTTAGAGCTGACAATAGGCTCTTCGCCCAACGATAAATGCTTCATACGTAATTCATAAGCAATAACTTGAACAGCGGTTGCAAGGTTCAGCGAGCTGAATGACTCAACGGAAGGGATATGAACATGATAATGACAACGTTGAAGCTCTTCGTTTGTCAGGCCGCGATCTTCACGCCCAAACACAAACGCAGTTTCAAGGCCTTCTTTATACGTGAGTTCCGCAGATTCTCTGGGATCTAAAAGAGGCCATGGAATATGTCGCTCGCGAGCACTTGTACCAATCACCAACTGACAGTCAGAAATGGCCTCTTCCAGCGTATCGACAACAATTGCGTTTTCTAGAAGGTCTGACGCCCCCGACGCTCTACTTATTGCCTCATCACTTGGAAATACTTTTGGGGCTACCAACACTAATTTAGACAGTCCCATGTTTTTCATCGCACGCGCGGCACCACCAATGTTCCCCGGATGCGATGTATTGACTAATACTATTCGAATATTTTCTGTCATGAAAAGCTAGATTCTTAAATGAGTTGAGTTAATTATTCTGCGCATACTAGCAGATTGATAAAACACCTGCGAATAAGATCAAATTTCAACCAAGTTTTCACTGGTATAACCGACTGTTCTCGGCTACAATCCACACCCAAATTTCGGAAGCCTGAGACACGCCTACATTTTTAGCAAACGGGTACGCTTTAGCTAAAAAAGACTAGATGAACTCTCACTTCTAACAGGTAAGAGCAAACTATTTTAATATTGCTCTTACTAGTATTCGCTTTTCGATAGAGGTTTACCTTCATTTTGGCCTTTATTTAATGAGCAAATACACGCTCTTTAACACTTTGTCGCAACATGTCGTTCAAAAGACGATATCTGCATATACTTATTGAATCAATTATTACGGTATTTCAATGCAACCCAAAATTAATGTCGCTTTAAAAGCTGCGCGCGCCGCATCTGATTTTATTCAACACGCACAAGAGAAAGTCTTGTTTGATAAAGAACAAGGTCAACAGGCTGCTGAGATCTACAACAATATTTGTATGAATGCTGAACGCACGATCGTTCAAATTTTAGAAAAAGCATACCCTACCGATTCTATTACCACTCGCTTACAAGGCACTGTACAAAATGGTGAAGAAGGCGAATGGATTGTTGATGCTATACAAGGCCAACACATTTTTACACTTGGTCTATGCGGATTTGTTACCACGATAACTTATGTTGTTGCAGACAAAGTAGAGCACGCCGTTATTGTTAATCCAAAAACGCGTGACGAATTTTACGCCTCTAAAGGGCGAGGCGCTTACCTCAACAATTCCCGCATTAGAACCAGCCAAGAACGTTTAGTAGAAAAGGCGACTGTTTCGACTCAGTTCCCAGGCACTTCAGCGACTCAACCTCACATAGCAAGCCAGCTAGCAGCATTGCAAGAAATCGCAGAAAAAGGCGGCCGTGCCGTAATGCAAGATGCACCAGCGCTTACTTTTGCTAACGTTGCCGCAGGTCGCGTTGATGCTGCGTGGGGATTGGAGCTTCATGAATGGGAAATGCAAGCAGGTATCTTCATTGCAAAAGAATCAGGCTGTATTGCTTCAGGTTTTGATGGCGCTCCAAGTGTGACATCTGGTCATGTTATGTGTGCAAACCCAAGAATGATCAAAAACTTATTACCGTTGCTAAATAAGCACTTCAACTAAAAAATTATTATTTGAGTTGAGTCATAACAAAAAAAGCCGAAGCTTAATAAGCTTCGGCTTTTTTTATTTTAATACGTAATCCGATAGAATTTATGGGATTACTTAACCTTTTTTATATATGTTTTCGTAACAGTAGTTCGTCGCTTCAACGAAGCCGTCAACGCTACCACAGTCAAAACGTCTACCCTTAAACTTATAGGCTAGAACACAACCTTCTTTAGCTTGCTGAAGAATGGCGTCTGTAATTTGCACTTCTCCATTCTTTCCCGGAGGCGTGTTTCTGATCTTATCAAAGATATCAGGAGTCAGAATGTATCGGCCAATAATCGCGAGGTTAGAAGGCGCCTCTTCTTTCGGTGGTTTTTCGACCATATCCGTTACTCGATACAAGCCATCCGTCATTAATTCGCCTTCGATAACACCGTATTTATGAACTTCATCTTCAGGCACTTCTTCGATGGCAACGATCGAACAACGGAACTGTTTATACAGCTTAGTCATTTGCGCCATAACACCGTCATTTTCAAGACCCATGCACAAATCATCTGCAAGCACTACACCAAACGCTTCATCTCCAACAAGAGGCTCTCCTGTTAAAATAGCGTGCCCTAATCCCAACATGTTATTCTGACGAGTGAATGAAAAATTCACATTGTTTATAAGATGACGTATCCCTTCTAAGTACTGCTCTTTACTTGTACCCGATATTTGATGCTCTAACTCATAGCTAATATCAAAATGATCTGCAATTGCGCGCTTTCCGCGCCCCGTTACAAATACAACATTATCTAAACCTGCTTCAGCAGCTTCTTCTACTCCATATTGCACTAAAGGCTTATTCACGATGGGTAGCATTTCTTTAGGCATAGACTTGGTCGCTGGTAAAAAACGAGTGCCATAACCAGCAACAGGAAACAAACATTTACGAATCATAGATATTCCTTAATTTTCTTAAACCTTAGTGCCTTTATACAAATGATGTGCCAGCTGGCTGTAAATAAAATAACATCATTGGGCTCATTTCAAATGAACACATCCAAAAGTTGTAAACTTATCCTACCCTAGGGATAAGCACTTGGCTATCTGGAAACACAATATTTAAATCATATAAAAACAACAGAGAATATATTTAGTACATAATAACAATATATGTAAAGAAATCGAAACCGCACATTTTTAGTGCACTTATTAGCCTATAATTTTATTTCGACCTCATTCGCTTCTTCAGTGACCGTGACGTTCGTTGTATCTGCCTCTACCAACATTTCTGCGGTCGCAACAGAACTGACTGCGATACCAACGGGGATTTGATCACTTTGCTCTTCAATGACCATTGGAGGCTGAACTTTAATTCGATACCCAGCAACGACAAACACCACTAAATTCATTGCTGCTAAAAACCAAAATAACGCATCGATCTCAAATACATCCATTAGCGCCGCAGCAATTAACGGCCCCATTGCACCGCCGGCGCCATTTAATAGAATGATGCCGCTACTGGCAGACAATATTTGCTCTGGCCGCAATTGGTCGTTTATATGCGACGATGCTAAAGAATAAAGAGGGAAATTAAATGCGCCAATACAAAACATTCCAGCGAGTAGCACCATCAATTCGTTGTTTTGATTTCCAAATGGAACAAGTAAAGAAACGCCCGTCGCGATCAACGCAACCCACATTAAGGTAAATCGTCTATCTTGACGATCTGAGAGCTTGCCTATTGGCCACTGCAGCAACATGCCTCCAAGGTAACTCGCTCCAATAAACAAAGATATTTCCGCGACATTTAGACCAATCGACTTCGCATACAAAGCCCCCAAGCCTAATAAAGAACCAGACGTGACTCCTGCTATTAATACACCAGTCGCTCCGAGCGGAGCACTTTTGACGAGCCCTAACATATTGAGTTTTTCTGGAATACTAATCGTTGGTGACGGCGTTCTAACCAACAACAATGGCACAAGGGCAAATGAAATCAATACAGATGTGAGAATGAATAGCTCAAATCCACTCGGAGATCCCACATTCAAAAGAAACTGCCCCAGCGTCTGACTCGCCCACACTTCGATGATGTAAACAGAAAATAGGCGACCTCGTGTTGTGTTTGTTGAAATGGCATTTAGCCAACTCTCCGTGACAATAAACAACGCGGCATAACATATGCCAGTTCCCATTCTCATCAACATCCAGAACCAAGGATTTACCACCACAGATTGCATTAAGATAGTAATAGATGCCAGAGAAGCAACTGCGGCAAAGACCCTTATATGACCAACGTTCTTCACCCAATCAGGTACAACAAGAGATCCGACAATAAAGCCGATATAGTAAGAAGACATGATTAAACCAGTTGCTGTCGTATCAAAGCTCTCGATGGACGCACGTATACCGATTAACGAGCTCTGTAATGCACTCGCTCCGGTAAGCAATGCTATTCCGAATAAAAGACTCCAAATAGGCAACAATGTTTGTTTAAACACGTCTTACTCCAACAGTAATAAACATAAAGTACGAACCACATAAAGGCTTGATCGCCCAGCTTGAAGTACATCAAGATGGCTTATTTGGCGCTAATATACTCACCAAACACAAGGTTGCAATCACTAAATTTAGCGCAATTTCTCGACATGATCGTAAACTTTAGAGTTCAAATAACATAATACAAATAAAAACGGGGAGCCATCACTGACTCCCCGTTTTTATTTGTTAGAGGTATAACGAAATAAATTTAGGCCGCCGCATCTTCATCGTTGCCAAAATGCTTACCTAGCAACGCATGATACAGATGATGATCCCCTAAAATACCGTAACATTCACCGCCTTTTTCCAATACCATTAAGTGATTAGAATGGTAACGAATCTCAACCGCATCACGCATGGATATATCAAGCGGAACCAACAGAACCACATCTTTTGGTAACGTATCAATGTTAACGTTCGTATCCCATTTCAAAACAGATACTTCATTGCCATCAACAAACGCTTTGTCCAGAATAGTACCGTTCAACTTCAGTGATACGCCATCACCTGCAATATGCAGGCCATCGCGAACCTCTAATTCAGCCACAGGCGTCATTAGAGAGTTACCACGGAGCACATTCAATGGATTAGTATGCGCTACAAACTTCTCAACGTATTCCGTCGCTGGGTTCAATACGATTTGCTCAGGAACATCTTCCTGAATAATCTTAGCTGACTCCATAATGACGATTTTCGAGCCAATTTTAAGCGCTTCGTCCAAATCATGACTTACAAAGATGATGGTTTTTTTCAAACGTTCTTGAAGCTCAATCAACTCATCCTGTAATTGAGATCGAATTAGCGGATCAAGCGCTGAAAAAGGTTCATCCATCAACAACACGTCGGTATCCATCGCAAATGCACGAGCCAGACCCACACGTTGACGCATACCGCCAGAAAGTTCATCAGGCTTCTTATCCGCCCATTTATCAAGGCCAACCATTTTAAGCTGCTGAGTCGCTTTTTCAGTTCGCTCTTTTTTACTCATGCCTTGCATTTCAAGGCCAAAGGTCACGTTTTCCAAAACGGTTAACCAAGGCATAAGCGCAAAGCTTTGGAACACCATCGAAACTCGGTGAGTACGCATATGACGCAACGTCGCTTCATCGCAATCGCCCATGTCTACCATGCGCTCGCCATCGCGAACTAAGCATTTACCACGAGTAATTTTGTTTAAGCCATTCACCGCTCGCAATAACGTCGACTTACCAGAGCCAGACAACCCCATAAGAACACAGATTTCACCTTCATTAACCTGAAGATTAGCATCATGTACCCCGACAACATCTCCGGTTTGCGAAAGAATGTTATCTCGTGTTCCACCTGCGTCCATCAACTCAAGAGTTTTATTTGAGTTATTACCAAAAACGATGTCAATATTTTCAATTTGAACCACTGCAGACATGTCTTAGCCCTCGTTTTTGGAAGATGGAGTTTTACAAATACGATCAAGAATAATCGCCACCAATACAATTGCTACGCCCGCTTCGAATCCTTGAGAGATGTTTACGGTATTCAAAGCACGAACCACAGGCTTACCTAAGCCATCGGCTCCAACAAGCGCCGCGATAACCACCATAGACAGCGACAACATAATACATTGCGTTACACCCGCCATGATGCTCGGCATAGCAGCAGGCAGCTCTACGCGGTAAAGTAATTTGGATTTAGTACAACCAAACGCCAATCCTGCCTCAAGCAACTCACTAGGCACCTTGCTCACACCAAGATACGTTAGACGAATCGGAGCGGCAATCGCAAAAATAATGGTAGAGATAAGACCTGGCACATAACCAAGACCAAAAAGAATCAGAGTCGGAATCAAATACACAAACGTTGGAATGGTTTGCATTAAGTCTAATATCGGCCTGAGTACCGTATACAACCAAGGTCGGTGTGCAGCAGCAATACCGATTGGCACACCAAAAAGTACGCTTACAAATGTCGCAGAAACAACCAAAACAAGCGTTTGAATCGTCTCAAGCCAATAGCCCAAGTTTATAATGAGCAATAGAGCCGCTACGATAAACAAAACCAGCCCGACACTTCGATGTAAAAACCAGGCACCCGTAGCGATCATCGCAATCAGTGCTAGCGGAGGAATCCACTCAAATACGTCTACCAATGCCATAATGATGGTTTCAAGGGTGATCGCAATAAAATCGAAAAAAACCGCGGCTGCGTCCACCAACCAGTTAACAAAGGTTTCCATTAAATCGCCAAGAGGGATTTTATTATCCGTTAGCCAATCCATAATATCTCCAGATTGTTCGTGTAGAGAGAATAAACAGCTTCAGTCGAGCACTTTCAACATCAACAATAACTGAAATGAAAGCAAAAAAGCGACTTTTAAAAAACGCTGCAAGTACATTAATGATATTCAGGAAGGTGTTTCAGCAGGCTAAAAAATGCATAACTACAGCCCACTGAAACCTTCGGAGTCATTCTAGCAGCAGTAATGATGTTTAATCATCACCGCGTCACTCATCAAGCCTTAAAGACCTAAATGAGATTTAACAGCTGGCAAACCTTCACCACCAGAAAGCGTGCTAACACCTTCTAACCAAGAATCAAGCGCACCAGGGTTTGCTTTAAGCCAGTTCTTTGCAGCCGCTTCTGGATTTTCCCCGTTGTCCAAAATAGCGCCCATGATTTCATTTTCCATGTCTAAGGTGAACTTAAGATTCGTTAATAAAGAACCTACGTTTGAACACTCTTGAACATAACCTTTACGAACGTTTGTGTGTACAGAAGACCCACCAAAGTTAGGACCAAAGTAATCGTCACCACCTGATAAGTATTCCATCTCGAAGTTCGCGTTCATTGGGTGCGGAGCCCAACCTAAAAACGCAATCCACTTGTTACGACGTACGCTTCGGCTCACCTGAGACAACATACCCGCTTCACTGGACTCAACTAACTGAAAATCCTTCAGTTCGAATGCATTTGAGTCAATCATGTCCTGAATTAAACGGTTACCATCGTTACCCGGCTCGATACCGTAAATACGACCAGAGAATTTACGACGGTTTTCAGCCAGATCAGCAAAATCCGTTACGCCTGCATCATAAGCCGCTTTGTTAACCGCTAATGTGTATTTCGCGCCCGTAAGGTTTGGTCCAAGGTCTTCTACCGTGCCAGCTTCTAAGTAAGGTGTGATGTCCGCCGTCATAGTCGGCATCCAGTTACCTAAGAAAACATCGATATCTTTGTTTGCTAGAGAGCTGTATGTAACAGGAACGGAAAGTAGCTGAGTTTTTGTCTTGTAACCCAAACCTTCTAGAACCGCAGATGTAACGGCAGTCGTAGCCGTAATATCAGTCCAGCCAACATCGGAAAAACGAACAGTGGAACAATCTGCCATAGACAGAGATGCAGAACCTGCCAGCGTGACAGCAAGCGCAGTTTTAGTAATTCTCTTCAACATGATATTTCCTCTTCTTTTTAGTAGAACAAGTACTCTCAAATGTAGTTTTTGAGCCATCGTTTTTACTAACGCTCAAAAACTAAATCTAAATAATCTCTAATGTGTCTTGCCGCGGTATCGCAATCAAGATCTCCAGCGAGAGAGCCGCGTAACCACATACCATCAATCATTGCGGCAACGGTTGTCGCGATGTCTCTGGCCTTCTCATCATCAAACGTCTCTTTTAATACAATTACCAGAGTAGTCTGTAACCGTCGCGCATACACATTTTGTAAACGAAACAAAGATGGGCTATGCATTGATGATGCCCAAAACCCCATCCACACCTTAACTATTTCAGGCTTTGATTGTGCCTGATTGATACTGGCTCGAACAACGGACATTACTTTTTCTTTCGTTGTCGAATTTTTTACGAGGTCTCTTTCCTGATTAAGAAACTCAAAAAACTCTCTGATTAAGGTTTTCATTGTTTCTTCAAAGAGACCGTTTTTCCCACCAAAATAGTGATTAATGATGGCGGGAGATACCCCAGCCCTCTTACTTATCACCCCAACCGTAGCGCCAGAAAAACCATATTCATCAATAACTTGTATCGCAGCTCTGACTAGTTGAGGCTTTCGTATCGCTGGCATTCCGACTTTTGGCATAGTCATCCTTTATTAAATACTTATTCAATAAAAACTATACTAGGATGACTCCTTTGTAACGGTCAAGCGATTATACAATATATTTAGAGTTCAAATGAGTGCCATACACGTATACCAAAAACATTTTTTCTAAATATGAAGTTCATCACTCAAAATCATTACATGAGATTGACGACAGATCGCTCTTCTCACCTCTAAATCAATACTAACTCAGACGGATTTTTGTGATTGACACCAAAAACGACCCACTGCCGTTCGAAAAACGTACTAATTTTTTGCATACTTTTTTTACATCTTTGAATTGTCATTCGCTATTGAGTTTCTTTCATCAATATTTCAAAGTAAGAACATTAGTCATCAGAGTGAAATACGAAAGGAAAATAAATGGACATCACCGAATTCGATAAGGTCATTGATCGTACACAAATGAACAGTGTCAAATGGAACCGCTATCCCAGCGATGTTATTCCTATGTGGGTGGCTGACATGGATTTTGATTCACCGACATGCATAAAAAGCGCTATTCAAAAGCGCGTTGAAGAAGGCGTATTGGGTTACACAAAAATTCCAGAATCTTTAAATAAAACGATCATCCAGCACTGTCACAACGCTTATCACTGGAACGTTCAAGCGAATCAGCTTATTCACCTTCCTGGATTGGTTTGCGCCTTGCATCTAGCGGTACGAGCGCTTACCTCTCAAAACGACACCGTCATTGTGCCGGGGCCTGTTTATTACCACCTAACAAAAGCGCCAGAATTAGCCGACCGTAATTTAGAGTCCATCCCTCTTATAATTGAAAACGATCGATGGGTCATTAACGAAGCGAAATTGGAAGCCGCTTGTGCTTCAAAAACAGCAAAAATGATCATGCTGTGTAACCCGCATAACCCAGGCGGTACGGTATACCGTAAAGAAGAACTCGAAAAAATCCACGCGCTAGCCGAAAAACACAACCTCATCATCGTATCAGACGAAATTCACTGCGACCTTATTTTAGACGACCAACAGCACACGCCCATTGCCAGTTTGAATTCTGATGCGGCTCAGCGCACGATCACGCTAATGTCGCCCTCCAAAACCTACAATGTTGCCGGGCTAGGTTACGCTTTTGCAGTAATCGCAAACGATGAACTTCGCAAGCAATTCAATAATGCCAGACAATGCGTCATCCCCGAACCTAATCTATTGGGTCTTGCGGCCGCAGAGGCAGCCTACAAAGATGGCGAAGAATGGCGTCAACGACTGATCGGTTATTTAAGGAATAATCGTGAAATAATAAAAAAATCTTTACTCAATTCTCCACTCAAAATGATCTCATCCGAAGCCACGTATCTCGCATGGATAGACGCCTCAGAGCTGCATTTGGATGATCCATACCGCTTCTTCCTCGAAGCCGGTGTTGGGATTTCTGCGGGGGCAGACTTTGGCAACTCTCAGTTTATTCGCCTAAACTTTGGGTGTACCAAATCCACTCTTGAGCAAGCGATGATGCGAATTTCAGAGGCAGTATCTACCTTAAAAAGGTAATGAAACTCCATTAAAACAGCATGTTGCGCTTTCTCAACCGACACCTTTAGGAGGTGTTTATGCACGGTAAAGCGACATCGGTTGAGGCAAATAAAACGATCGACTCTCCCACCCTAAAGAGTGAAGTGGTCGAAGTAACAAACTACATCAGTGAAGCCGCGCCTGAAGTACGTGGTGATCTAAGTCAGCTCATAAACCTGATTCAGATCATCGCGCCAGAAGCGACCCTTCACCTAGAGCAAGGTGTCCCAGTATTTTATCTGGGACAACACTGGACCTTTAGCGTGATCGCTCGCCAAAAGCATGTAAGCCTGATATTCGATGATTTCGACATTCAAGATGAGAGCTTTAGCTTTAAAGAACGCCTTAAAAAAGCGTCCTTCGGCGACCACTGTATTTCCTTTAAACAGCTCAACGACAGCAATTTAAATGTGGTCGCAGAGATGCTGGGCAAACTAAAAGTCGACACTCTGCGAAAATATCCATTGCAAAAAAAATCAATTCATTAAAAATAGGGGCTGTCATAACGCTCAAATGGGAATAAATGACAGATTACACCCTACGCGCCATTGTTTTTTTTGCTGTTCTTATCGCGCTGATCGTTTGGCAGCGATACTCCCCGCGTTCGACTTTACGAAAGTGGAAAACACGTTGGCGACACAACCTACTCTTGTTTACCTCAGGCATACTGGTTGTGCGAATTATTCAGCCCGTATTATTGAGCGTAGTTGCCTACTCGTTTCATGATGGGCTCTTAACATACATCGCAGCTCCGTCCCTGCTGGCTACGCTTATTGGCATCGTGCTGTTAGATCTCATTATCTACTGGCAACACAGAGCCTTTCATACCATTCCTATTTTTTGGCGGCTGCACCGCGTTCACCACACCGACCCAGAATTGGATATCAGCTCGGCCTTACGGTTTCACCCATTGGAGATTCTGGTTTCACTTATTATCAAATCGTTCGCCATTGTTCTCTTAGGCATTCCGGCACTGTCTGTACTCATTTTCGATATATTACTGAATGCAGCGTCTTTGTTTAATCACACCAACGCCCGACTGCCCGCCCGCATTGAAAAAATGGTTCGGCTTTTTATTGTGACACCCGATCACCACCGAATACATCACTCCCGAAACAATCAAGAAGCAAACAGCAATTACGCGTTCTTTTTGAGCCTTTGGGATAGGCTCTTTCAAAGCTATACCCATTCTGCCCAATATGGAGATCATCAACTTTCCATTGGCTTGCCACATACAAAACAATACGAGCCAAACAGCGTCGTCTCACTTTTCACCATGCCGTTTTGGACAAAATCTAGAACATCAAAAGAAGTAAAAGAGGATTAACGGATGTCTTACTATGATCTAAATGCGATGGAAGCACGAATCATTGGCTGCCTAATTGAAAAATCCATCACCACACCCGAACAATATCCACTCAGCCTAAATGCGTTGGTAAATGCCTGTAACCAAAAATCGAGCCGCGAACCCGTGGTAAATTATTCAGAATTTGACGTTCAAGACACCGTAGATGCACTGGTTGAACGCGCCCTCATCACAGAAGTCACCCTTGGCAGTCGAGTCGCCAAATATCAACATCGATTCTGCAACACCGAGTTTTCCGATTTGCAATTCAGCGAAGGCGAAACCGCAATCGTATGTCTTCAACTGTTACGTGGAGCACAAACACCCGGCGAACTGCGTTCGCGAAGCGGACGATTGCATTCCTTTAGCAACCTGCCAGAAGTCGAGCAAGCACTGGCGAACCTAAAAGAAATGACCGGAGGGCCATTTATAGAAATGCTGCCCAGAGAGCCGGGAAAACGGGAACGACGCTTTCAAAGTACCCTCTGCCTAGAGCGAGAAGCCATAGACGCCACCTTAGTGGACGAAGACAATTCAAACGCTCCGACAGACGCCGCTTACAGCTCGACACGCCCAAGCCTTAACGACGCCATAAAACGCATTGACGAACTGGAAGCAAAATTAGCGGAATTAACTCAACGACTAGAGACACTAGAACAAACAGATCAGCTATAATCTAAGAAACAAGCTAAGTAAGATTTAGGAGCGACCCATGAACGAAGTACGCTGGGGAATATTAGGGACAGGCAACATCGCCCATACCTTTGCAAAAGATTTCCAATATGCGAAAACAGGAACACTAACCGCCGTCGCTTCACGTAACAAAGACACAGCGGATTCGTTTGCCAGCGAGCACGATATCGAACTCGCAATGGTGGATTATTACTCCTTGATCAACAGTCAAGAAGTAGACGTCGTTTACATCGCCACCCCACACTCCACTCATTACGAACTCGCACGCGCCGCGATTTTATCCGGCAAATCCGTACTGTGTGAAAAACCCTTTACCCTCAATGAAGCACAAGCAAAAACACTTTTTGAGCTGGCCGAAACACATCAAGTCTTCGTAATGGAAGCCATGTGGACGCGTTTCCAACCGGCGATAGAGCAAGCCATTGAATGGGTAGAAGAAGGTGAAATTGGCGACCTAATGGGGATTCAAGCCAGCTTTAACTTCAAAGGGCCAACGGATCCTCAACACCGCTTACTCAATCCCGATTTAGGCGGCGGTGCACTTATGGACATCGGTATTTACCCCGTCTTCCTTGCTCAACTCTTCTTAGGTCGCCCGGACTTCGTGCAAAACCAAGCCGTAATTGGGGACACTGACGTAGATGTCTTTGAACAAATTATGCTGGGATGGGAAAACGGACAACTGGCCTCACTCGAAGCGTCTATTCTTTCTCCCGCCCCCAACAGAGCCATATTATCCGGAACACAAGGCTACATTGAGTTTGGGTCACAATGGTACAAAGCCAAAACCATAACACTGGTTAAATCTGACGATTCCGAACACGCCATTGAATTCGACTATGAAGGTGAAGGCTACCAATTTGAAATAGAAGAAGTGAATCGTTGCCTTGAAGAAGGTTTGCTACAAAGCCCGAATCACAGTTGGCAAAACACCTTAAACCTACTCTCAACGCTTGACGAAATTCGTCAAGACATGGGCGTTGTTTACGACGATGATGAAACAGGAATCGACTCAGATGAGCTAGAACATCACCATCACGAGCACCATCATCACAAACACTAACCTAATACCCATTATCGGGCTTAAAAACTCAATAAAACGACTAAAACAAGGCTCTCTCTGTAAAAGAGAGAGCCTTTATAAAACCCCTCAAAGCTAGCCCGCCAACCACCACTGCGTAACCGCAATGCTCAACGGAATCGTCACCAAACACAGCCCCGTTTGAAGCGTAATATGCGCCGCCATCTGCGGAGCATCGCCCCCCAACTGCCTAGCCAACGCATAAGCCGATGTTGCCGTCGGAGAAAAACCAAACAACAACACAATCGCCGCTGGCAAACCGCTCACCTCAAATTGAATACACAACAGAAAAATCACCGCAGGGAACACCAGCATTCGAGAGAGACTTCCCCAGACAAACGCCTTCCCGACATCTTTCACCGCTTCTAACCGCACACTCGCGCCAACGGCCAACAAAACAAGCGGTAAAGTGGCCTGCGATAAAATCTGAGTCATATCCGTTAAGATCAGCACCGGTGATACACCCAATGCATTAACACTAAGCCCTAACGCAATCGACAACACCAACGGGTTACGAAACAGCTCTTTAACAACCAACTTAACAACCGATGCTTCTTTATTGCCGTGCATCAACACCATACTGATCACCAAAAACACATTGATCGTCGGAATCAACACCGCCGCACCAATGGTCGCCAGAACCAACCCTTCTGAACCATACAACTGCTGAGCAATGGCCAACGTAATAAACGTGTTATAACGCACACTGGCTTGAAGCAATGACGAATTCTGCGGAGGCGCAAGCTTCAGTAAAAAACCACCCAAAAAACTGACCGCCGCCGTCACCACCAACGCGCCTAGCAAGAGCGTTGCGTACGTTGGCACCATTGGGCTATGCAAATCTATCTGACTGGTTTTATTGAACAACAATGCTGGAAACAAAACCCAATAAACAAGACGATCGAACCCAACCCACGTATCGTCCGGTAAAAACCGGATTCGTCTCAAAAACACACCCAAAACCAACAACAAAAATACAGGCAAAACCGCCAAAATAATCGCCAACTGCTGACTCCCTAATGTTCACAGCCTGTAACAGACACAAGATTAACCTTCGTTACGAGACAAGCCCCAATCCGCCGCGCCTAAATGCTCAACAAACCAACGCAGCCCCTTGCCTTTTTTCGTCTTACGCCAAGCAATATAAAGCGTTAAATCCGCACGTGGGATCTCACATTCGCGCTCAACCAGACTACCATCCTTCAACTTATCTTGAATCAAATGCGTGGGTAAGTACCCAACACCCAAGCCCATACATTGCGCCGCAATCTTAGACGCCAAATCCGGAACCTTAACCGTCTGCTTACTCTCAAAAATCCCCGTGCTCACCTTCGGCAAAATTCTTGAACTGTCTGAAACCACAATAGACGGATACTCACGCAAATCTTGCGCAGAAATCGGACGCCCCAGCAACGCCAACGGATGAGTTGGCGCAATCGCAAACAAAAATGACAGCCCTCCGATTTCCTGAACCTCAAACTCCCCTTTTGGAATATCTCCCGACACACCTATTGCAATATCACAGCGCTCCGAGATCAAACTGTCCCAGCCGCCACCCACTGCAACCGAATCGTAAGCGACCTCTACCGGCAACTCTTTATCCAAAAACTCACCGACAACCTGTAACAAAGGCTTGGTTGATAAAATGACATCGTGTGCAATTCGTAAACACGGCTCCCAACCCGCCTCAAACGCCCGCATAGACTCCTCCAGCCGAGCAACAGCCTCCAAAATAGGGCGTCCTTGTTCAAGCAACAACGTACCTGCCGCCGTCAAACGAGCCCCTTTTTTACTGCGCTCAAACAACAACAAACCAAGATCGTCTTCCAGCTTACTTACGGTATAAGTTAACGCCGACGGCACCTTATGCAGCATCTGAGCTGCACCAGCGAAACTCCCCGACTGACGAATCGCCTCCAACACCCGTAAATTTTCTAACGTAATAGAATTATGCATGCACTACACTACCCAACTAAAATACCGCTTCATTTAACATTCAATTTTTTTGAAATGAAAGCTCAAAATGTTCCGTTTTTCACCCTCTGAACACGCTTTTATACTCTTCAAATAGTAACAGCAAGCACTTACCGTGCGCATCACCGGAGCGTCATATGATCACAGTACGTAAAGCAAACCAACGAGGACACGCAAACTTTGGCTGGCTAGACAGCTACCACACCTTCTCGTTTGGTAGCTACTACGACCCTACTCATATGGGCTTTTCACACCTGCGCGTCATCAACGACGACACCGTCGCACCGAATACAGGATTCGACACCCACGGCCACCGAGACATGGAAATCATCAGCCTCGTAACCCAAGGCCGCATCGCCCACAAAGACAGCGCCGGAAACATAAAAGAACTGCCCAAAGGCGAATACCAACTTATGTCCGCAGGCGCAGGCATCTACCACAGCGAATTTAACGCCTCCGACAAAGACACACTTAAATTTTTACAGATCTGGATACAACCGAACAAACAAGGTGGGAAACCAAGCTACCAACAAAAAGCCTTTGGCGAAAACACAGGCATTACCCCTATCGTTACACCCAACGGCGAACACGGCACCCTAGCCATCAAACAAGACATGCAACTGATGCAAGTAATACTTGAAAAAGGGAACACAGAAACCGTCAACGCTAACCGCGAGCGCCGCTACTACATCCACCAAATAGAAGGCACACTCACCCTAAACGACAACACCACACTAAACTCAGGCGACGGAGCAATGATCGAAAGTGAAGACACACTGACCTTGCATAATGACCAAGACCAGCACACCAAAGCCATCTTATTTGATCTAGCCTAGTCACCGTCCTCCTACCAAGGGGAGCGTTAGGAAGAAGTCGAATTGATACCAAACTGCGTGTGCGGCAGCGAACAGCCGACGGCGTGATGCTCGTTCCCGAAGTTTTTTCTAAGCTGCGTGTGCGGCAGCGAACACCTGTTTGAAGGCGAATTTGGACGTGTAACATTTCTAAGCTGCGTGTGCGGCAGCGAACTCCGAATTCCTATAACGTGACACGTCACGTTATTTCTAAGCTGCGTGTGCGGCAGCGAACAGCTTATGCAAAACCTTTGGCACAATGCAACATTTCTAAGCTGCGTGTGCGGCAGCGAACAATAAGCCTTTGCTTTATCCCAATTACTATCTTTTCTAAGCTGCGTGTGCGGCAGCGAACGACCTTGAAGATAATATGCGGCGAAATGCTAATTTCTAAGCTGCGTGTGCGGCAGCGAACCACTTTGTAATCACGCTGGATGGAGACATTCATTTCTAAGCTGCGTGTGCGGCAGCGAACCATGCGTCGTTGCCTTACATCAATGGTCAATATTTCTAAGCTGCGTGTGCGGCAGCGAACACCCAGTGCGTCGACTGGAGTTAATGCAGTGCTTTCTAAGCTGCGTGTGCGGCAGCGAACTTCTTGGTTAGCTTTCGATCCGGTTTTTGCTGTTTCTAAGCTGCGTGTGCGGCAGCGAACGAATGGCAGTGATTGCAGCTTATGATGCTGGCTTTCTAAGCTGCGTGTGCGGCAGCGAACATAACGATTCCCAATTTTCCTTTTTAGTAAATTTTCTAAGCTGCGTGTGCGGCAGCGAACCAATTGATTGTATTGTCTTTGAGGTGACATTATTTCTAAGCTGCGTGTGCGGCAGCGAACTCGAAGACGGCGCGTCCGAACAAGTAACGCAATTTCTAAGCTGCGTGTGCGGCAGCGAACCTTAGCTTTGTGTAAAACAACGCCCGCAACTATTTCTAAGCTGCGTGTGCGGCAGCGAACTCGCTTCTGCATTCAAGTAGTAATCGCCTGGTTTTCTAAGCTGCGTGTGCGGCAGCGAACCATACCAAGAATCAAGAGACGGTCTAGCGCTATTTCTAAGCTGCGTGTGCGGCAGCGAATGCCAATTTCCGCTGTAACTCAAACCCATGCATTTTCTAAGCTGCGTGTGCGGCAGCGAACATTCAAGCACCACTTCACTACCAGGTACATCGTTTCTAAGCTGCGTGTGCGGCAGCGAACGCAAATATGAGACCGAAAATCGCATACATGATTTTCTAAGCTGCGTGTGCGGCAGCGAACCAAGCTCTAAGCGGCGCAACGCTTCGGCCAATTTTCTAAGCTGCGTGTGCGGCAGCGAACTCTGAGAATGTGACCAGCAATGCCGATATGATTTTCTAAGCTGCGTGTGCGGCAGCGAACCGAGTTGCTAAACGTTCCGCTCGTTCTTTGTTTTTCTAAGCTGCGTGTGCGGCAGCGAACGCTAAAACGCCGCTCGAAAACACTCAACGCTTTTTCTAAGCTGCGTGTGCGGCAGCGAACTAGACGGCGATGAAGATATCTGTATATTTTACTTTCTAAGCTGCGTGTGCGGCAGCGAACAATTTATTCAAGTACCCCCCATTTTTATGTCCTTTCTAAGCTGCGTGTGCGGCAGCGAACAAACCGCTGATGCGGTTGGATTGGGTTATTCGTTTCTAAGCTGCGTGTGCGGCAGCGAACAATCTCGACCAGATATGATTACACGCGCTGGCTTTCTAAGCTGCGTGTGCGGCAGCGAACCTGGTCGTGGTTTTACGTCGCAATTGTTTCATTTTCTAAGCTGCGTGTGCGGCAGCGAACTACATCGGGCAATGATTGCAGAATACCAGCTATTTCTAAGCTGCGTGTGCGGCAGCGAACGCATTGGTTCCTTTCCGCTGTGTACGACAACATTTCTAAGCTGCGTGTGCGGCAGCGAACGGCTTGGGTGTATTGGTAGTATGCGCGAGTGCTTTCTAAGCTGCGTGTGCGGCAGCGAACCACACTGCCCATATCTCATTCACTGTCGCCCTTTTCTAAGCTGCGTGTGCGGCAGCGAACAGAATAGAAGCGGTGGCGGTGGCGTTTCCGTCTTTCTAAGCTGCGTGTGCGGCAGCGAACGGTGAATTCGACGATGCATTAACTCTCGCATGTTTCTAAGCTGCGTGTGCGGCAGCGAACGGCATGTGAGTTAACCCGCCTTTTTTTAGCGTTTTCTAAGCTGCGTGTGCGGCAGCGAACAATCTCGACGACCAGCAAGAGTCTAGCTATGATTTCTAAGCTGCGTGTGCGGCAGCGAACAGTACAAAGACGTTGGCGATATAGTAGGTAAATTTCTAAGCTGCGTGTGCGGCAGCGAACACACTGTTTTAATTGGTTCAATAGCGTTATGTTTTCTAAGCTGCGTGTGCGGCAGCGAACATGTATTAATAACCAACTGTTGTGTCTGCGACTTTTCTAAGCTGCGTGTGCGGCAGCGAACTAATCGAAAAATCACAACGTGTTGTAATTGCATTTCTAAGCTGCGTGTGCGGCAGCGAACGAATTTCTCGCCCGACCAATGTGTGTACGCGGTTTCTAAGCTGCGTGTGCGGCAGCGAACCTTCTATTTTAGAAGGTTGGCGTTACTTTATGTTTCTAAGCTGCGTGTGCGGCAGCGAACAGGCTCAGTGCAAACCGGTATTTTGTCGCGTGTTTCTAAGCTGCGTGTGCGGCAGCGAACTCTAAACCAAAACCAAATTGGGACGCTTTGATTTTCTAAGCTGCGTGTGCGGCAGCGAACAATAGTTTATCAGCAAAAAAACGAGTCACAATATAGAGTTAGGTAAAAATATCTACTTTTACCTATGTTTTTTCCCTATATCGTAACCCGTTGTTTTCTATATCAATTTTTAAAGAGCAACAGTTATTGGTTAAAACTTAGGTAATGCAACGTCTTTGTTTAATCCATAAGTATTAAACACAAAATCTGTTTCAACGGCTTGCTCTAAGGTTTTTCGTTTAATCACCAGACGAAACTCTCGGTTTTTCACTAAGCTTTTCATTTGTATAAACGGCAATCGTTTAAAGTCCTCACTCAGTTTGTAGCCTTTAAAATGTTCGGTGGCTTCCTCGTAGCTTTTGTCCAATCCGTTCATACGACGACGAATCATGTACTCGACGTTTCCGGGTTTATGCCGTCGGCTAAAAGATTCGTACCCTTGCACTTTACTCGGGTCTACTTCTGAGATGGACTTGATATGCAAGTAGTCTTCTAGGCGGTTCATCCATTTCTGAATATTAAGACGCTCTAGGTCTGTTTTGTTTGTGGCGAATAGCCGGATCTTATTCCCGACGTAAGCCGGTTTATTTTGTGCAGCTTCACGATAGTTCGGAAAGCTGCTGGCGACTGGCGCTTTCTGGTTTGCATCTTGTATCTCGACTAGAGCCAGATGTAATTGCATCATGACTTTAGACCATAAAAAGTGCATGCCGATATCGTCACTGGGTAAAAGTGTAATGTCTTGATAGTAGTTCATGGCCTTTCCTTGTGTTTATTTGTCACTTTCGCCAAATACGCCGCCACGGACAAGCGTTGCCATCACATAGTGTTCGTCCTCTTCTCGACTTAGTTGCTCACCACGCGCCCAAACATCGAAAAAGCTGTAAAAATCCTGTTTGTCTTTTGGCGTACGGAAGGCCTTGCCTAAATTAGTAACAGCGCCGTACGGTTCGATGGCGATTGGGCCAACAGACAAGTCTGAATCTTGGAATTCAGCATACCAAGTGTCGATTGTGCGAAGCGCATTGCCCAATTTTTGTGAGTGCATAGCAGCAACACCATCCAATTGGTACAGGATCTTACTTTTTTTGTTTTTATCGTTGCCTTTATCAAGCACCAACTCTTCGCTTGGGTACACTTCTTGAGCTCGACCCATTTGTACAAAACAATTCACGTCTAACAATAAGAAGCCGTCTTCGCTGGCTAAGGCTTTTGCGATCAATGCTGCTAATGCGTCAATATCAGCTGAAGTCGTGTCAAAATGGCGCGTGCTGAAGTCAAACGCGTTAAACGTAAATTCTTCATTCACTTCCCCATTTCTAGCAGAGATGATGACTTCAATTTGCTCAGCTCCTACGCGGTTGCGCCATAAGAAACGCCCATTCGCAAGGTTAATGGCATAGCGGCTCGCGAGTTCTTTGAAGTTATGCGTTTCAATATAAGCTTTGGCAGCGGTTTCATAACTTTGTTTAAAAAACGCATTATTACAGGCAGAAGGCTTAAAAATTCCACCAAGCACTTTCAAAGTAAATTGTAGATTTAAGGTGTCTTGATCTGTTCCTAAAGAACATGCATCGACACGTTGCAGGTTTGCTTTTTCTACTTCTGCATTGAGCTTAGCGGGGTCATTCTTTACTGCGGCTTTTAGGCGATTAGAGATCGTACCCCGTACCGATTTTTCTTGAAGGCGAAGTGGTTTTACTTGGCTGTTGTCTTTTCTAGACTCCCAGCTTGTTCCATATAAATAACCGTCGCTCGGAACCAGTTTCTTTTCAAATGCCAATACAGATGCGATGTTGTTGTCTTTTTTAGCCATGTTAAATATTCCTTTTTCAAACGTTAATTTTGTGTTTCAGCTATTCAAATTCAGAGTATTCGTGATCTTCATTTAATGAAGAGGACAAATACTCATGAGAGGATTGATGACATAGATAGAGGTCGCCTTCTTGGTGATAGCGCCATAGCAGCTCTTCTACTCTGTTCAAACGATGAGGCATTTTGAATTCACCAAGTGTTACCACGCTTTCAGCAAAACGATGTGGTGTATCTGGGTCTCGTTGATTCTTGGCCTCTCCTAATTCACTGACGCCTTGAAAGCCTGTCGCGATAGGTACTAACCACCCCAATGACTTACCATCTTGCGTTTTACGGTGTGTTTTCCATTCAACCTTTTCAATGCTTCCGCCTGCTGCATTTTCTTCTTCGCTTTTTTCTTCGCGGTCTTCTTGAGATACAGTGCAGGTATGGTGAATCGCTAGGTGGTCAATAAGCGCTTCGAGTGCGTCTGCTCCATCATTCATGGCCTCTACAATAAGTTCGCGTCGTTCAATAAGCGCATACCCCGGCATAAGAGCACGTTTAAAACGGCGCATGTTTTCATCATCGCCTTCTTCTACGACCATAAAATAGGGTTGGGTGAATTTTTGGATATCGCCACCTGCCAGCTTCATACTGCCATTTAAAATATAACTAATCGCTGAGAGCGCTTGGTCTTGATCTTCAATTTCTATATGACTGCACTCTATGACCAATGACACATCTAGGTGACAACGGGCTTCTTCAATAAAGGATGAGCGCTCCCCAGATTTGTCCAGCGGGTTCCCTGTTCCAACAATGGACGAGACAAAGTCGTTATTACCTTTGTAAGTTTGCAAGTTGACAGCGTGACTCACCACACCAACCGCCTCAAAGCGAACGCCAATATCATTCTGGTTGAGCTTTCTTTGCAAAGCATGCACCGCACCGAGCCATGCCGTCATCGCTGGAAAGCCAATGGTATAGGGGCTGGATAAAGCGTTGGCATTGTGCACTTGGATATGTGGGAGCATCAGCAACTTTTTCACATCACTCATCGCAGCATCTCCTTGTTTTGTTCAACGATCTTAGCCATGTGCTTTTTCTCTGCATCACCTAACTTAATGGCTTTTTTACCTAAGACTTTCTCATAACCATGAAAGACAAATTGTGTTATCGATGAAAGAATCGCGTCTAGCCAGTCGTCAGTGGTGTCCCGAATCTCAGCAGTATGAGCACATAACCAAGTGGTTTGCGTTTGATTTAACTGACTCACGGTTTCCAGATATTGCTCGGATGCAACGGAGCGGACTTGCCACATGGTTTCGATAATGTAGTCCACTGTATTTTGGTACATTTCATCTCTGTCGGCTCGCACATGCATGTTGTTTTCATCGCTTTGATACAGCTTGTGTAAACGCAAAAAAGTATCGCGGCATTTGAAATAGTTAATGGACTGAGCAAAAAAGTCGGTGTTTGGGAAGTGAATATCGCGTTTTTCGATTTGAGGAGGCAAGCTCATTAATAAGTGTGCTTTACCACCATTTTGGTTGTTTAATACGCTGATATTTTGAGGTTTAGTTCCGCCGTAGCCTATCGTGGTTAGGTCGTAAATTTCACGGTAGTTTTCGTGCTGTTCGTTGCTTTTGCGTTTTTCTCTTGCGGCTTTGATTTCATCACCAAAACGCATTGCATCGAGACGTTTACGCATTTCAAAAACAATACCAGAAGGTGTCAATATAGACAGTTGATGGTACGCTTGGTTTGTCGTATCAGACGAGACAGGAAAATACACCTGCTTAATTTTCGAGCTGGTAATGACATTGTCATCCCCTGACGTCATTGCAAGAAAGCCTTGCTTAAGCTGCTCGTAAGTCTCACCTTCGGCGGTATTAGATAAATCCAATAACGACTTAGATTGCTCTGAATCTTGCTCAATATGTTGTATCAAACTCTGACCATCTTCCATCTTGAGCGTGAGAAACTTGTATACATCAAGTGCCGCAGCATTCCCTAACGCATCGGCTTCCACGTCTATATTGCCCGTTCGCAAAAAGCCATCTTCGCCACGATTTGAGTGAGCGATAATCGCGCTGGCGTAACCGTTTTTATTCTTTCGAGCACTAGGGTGGCTAAAAGTACACGGATGCGTTGAAATAGACATCTGCCCTGCTCGTTTTGCGGCATTCGGCAGCCAATTTTTAAGCGCGAAGACATCATCACACTCTTGCTCTGTTTGCCTGACCTCAACCTCAGACATGGACGCCTTGAGGTTTTTCTTTAACCAAGCGGCTTTTCTTTCTTCAAAGAAAGCCTTGATCGCCGGATCTTGCATATTCCCTCCTACGGTTTAACCACCAATCCCAGTTGGTCGCTGTACAAATAGTGTTTTTTCTCGTCGAAATTAAATCGCACTTCCCCATATCGCAATGAGGCGATATAAGGCGTTGTGTCTATTTCCTGTGCCAGTTGTTCACAGCTCTCTTTAAAATCTCGCGTTAGCCATAATCGAGATCGCGCCACGTCACTCAATGAAGCATGTTGAATATTAAGCACGCTTTCACGATTAACAGGATGGCCTTCATCATCTTTTTCGCAAAATGTCAGGTGTTGATGACGACCGTCAAATACAAGGTAGATTTTTAAGGTACTGTCATCACCACGAAAAGGTGTTAATGCTTGAGGCAAGGCGGTCAAAAACCAGTGCTGTGTTAACCAGCCACCCAACTTCCCTGCTCCGTTGTCTTTGTAGTTTGCTAACCAATGCCAGTTCATCATATGTTCTAGGTCAGAAAGGCTGCTGGCGGTTTTTGCTTTATTGGTGTTTTTTGCATTATTGATGATTGTTGCGTGAATGTGCTCTGGTTGTTGGATTCTTGGCACCGCATCAAGACGCTGTTGTACTTTTTCCACATCCAATAGTTGGTCTAGGCGCTTGGTCTTGAGTAAGACTTTGCCACTTTCAAATCCTGGACGATGAAAGACGACTTGATCCGGATCGCTCGAATGCCGTAAGCCTTTGAGGTTATACTGCATTACACCAATATTGGGTTGTTCTACTTCACCTTCGCGGTGGCGTTTTACCCGCCCTGCTAGTTGAATAATCGAGCGATACGAGGAAGGTTCTACCACTGCCCAATCAAAATCGTGATCACGCCCAACTTCTTCTACTGGTGTCGCGACAAGAATAAATAGGACATTTTTGGCTTCTGGATGAGTGGAACGAATGCTCTTGAGGTGAGCGCGTATAATGTCATTGCTAAACGCTTTTGGCGCGTCGCCACTTTTTTCTTTGCGCTTAAGCACATCATCTAAGTGCTTTTCCTGTTCGGAACGCAACAACATCACTTGCTGACTGTGGTAAGCCATAACACGAACCTGAATATTGTCAGGGTAATCTTGCTCTAATAAATAGCGGGTCAATGCGACACAGGGTGAAATATTCGCCACTCGAACCACGCCAAATGACACATTTAGATTGCTTTGCTCGTCTTTTAGATAATGATTTTTATGCAATTGCCAAGCTTGCTCAAATACAGCTTTGAAATAAGCGTCTTGTTTACTTTCAATTACTGTGGCGTCTTGTTGGCGCTGGGTTTGATGCTTTTCGATAATGTCGTGGCATTCCACGAGCGAGGCTTTGCGCCGAGCAGGCTGTTTGTTAAGTTGCTCTACGCGCTTATCAATAAAATTCGCATGTTGTTGACGGTATTCTGGAATGGCAGTTTTTAATTCGTGGGAAGCAATATTCGATACTTTGGTCGTAAACTCGTCTATCCAAGCACAGCCAATGGTGTGTTCGGCATCGCGAGTTTGACAATATAGGTTCCAACCTTCGCGGTAGGAGTTGAAATAGCCTTCTGCCATATAAGGCGGAATGGTGGCTGAGGAGATCATGACTTTTCGCCCAAGCATACCAGCAAGGTGAATTAATCGACCAATTGCTATGAGGTCATCGCAGGTGAAATCATCAATTTCATCAATGACTAAATCCGACGACATCAAACGCAGCGTTGGCAGGATATAGCGACCTCCTCGCTTGGTCTCGGTCGCTCCCATAATATGGTCAATGGTGCAGGCTAGAACAGGAGAATATAAAAAGGCTTTGTCGCGAGTTTGCGTCAGAACCGTTGCTAACCCTTCTTCTGGGATCGCGCAATCATAGTCGATATGCCCACTGAGCAGCGTTTCTTGTGATTCCGAACCACTTATCTCATAGGCGCTTTCGTCCGGCTTGTCTGTCTGTACGTTGCGCTGATCCAGTTCCATTACGGCCCTAGAACCAATCTGTACCGCAAGTTCACTTTCATCCAACCCTACCCGCTCACGATATTCGCGACCAGTCTGCAATGTGAGAGAACGCAACCCTAACGCCAAAATGAAACGCAGGCTTTTTTGATCTTTCGACAAGGCTCGCATGACTTTGGCATTAGCGAAGGTTTTACCACAGCCTGTACTTGCCATGTTTACCGCAAAAAAACCACAGTGCTTTTTGTCTCGTTGTTTTTCAGTATTCCAAGATTGAATTTTCTGAACCGCTTTATCCTGCCATTTAAAGCCAACTGGGCTGGGCTTTCGCAAGCTTTGCACCTCTTCGGCAACGGGCGGTTATTTTTCAAACGCGGGCAATAAATGCGCTGTTTGTGTCGCATGATGTGCTACACCCACGAGATGCTCATCGAGTTTTTGCTTTAGCGCTTTGGTTTTTCTGTCCGTATTGGCGAATAGACCCGTTTTGTCTTGCCAATTTTTTGCCGCGTCTTGTGACGAATAATAATGATCACCCAGCATGAGGCACAATCTGGCATGGGTGAGCACCAGTCGAAAGCTGCCATTTTCAATACAGGTTTGCGCTTGTACTTGATTTTCGAGAAGCTGCTTTGACCAGCGTTTTAACTTGGAAAACCATTGGCTCGATTGACTTAGTCGCCCCTTGGGAAACTGAAAACACTTTTTAACACGCTGAGCGTACTCGGCCTCATCGTAGCGATTTTCATAACCCCATGTTTGCTGAATGCGGTTGAGCATCTGCTCTATGCTTTCTGCCTTTTCCGCTTTATAGTCATTTTGATTAGGAGGCAGTGGTAATCTATGATGCGATACGACTAACCATGCAACCAATTGAGCTAAAGGAGGCAAGGAACCAAGTGGTGACGTGATATTCGCTAACGGTTGTTTCGGTTCATTTTCACTAAGGCTGCCGTTACTTAACTGTGTTAGCCAGCCTTCATCTGTACCATCTGAGCTTTCTACTAAAGCATGCAGCAATAAAACGGAAATCCATTCATGGCGTATTGGGTCGCCTTTAAAGGTGTTGTTGCTATTGGGTGTCAACTTTTCTTGAAAAAGCGCGCTCGCTTTGCCCCAATCATGCAACAAGGCAGCGACGGCAGTTAAGCTTTTGATTAAGGGCAGATAATGCCAATCGTTTTCTATCTCACTTTTTAGAAGATTTCGTCTTGTGGTATTCACTGGCACCACACCTTCTTCATTAAACTTCTTACGACTCCCCACCACCCAAAGTAACTGGCTTCTTGATCTTGACCGTATCCAGTGACAACTCACGGCGGTATTTTTACTGGCGGTTTTGCGTAGCATTTTTTTGACAGTGAGTAAGCCGTCTTCTGTGATGAGGGTTTGCCATGTGTTGTCGCCGATTCGGTTGGCGAAGGCATCAAGTACTCGGCGTGTCTTTTTGAGGGCGTTTTTTTCGCACTGAGAAACAAAGGTCACCATCATAGGTTTTGTTCCTCTATTTGCGCTGAGGAGTAACCCTGTAGAGCGATGGTTTTGACCGTATCGAACATAAAGTCCATTGCTTTATGATCGGTGAATTTTTGTAGTATCTGTTGTCGAAATTCTTGCTCAGTAGCGTTTTCTGCTGCGCAGACAAATGCCCAAGGTAGCACAATGGCGTCTTTGATTAAGTCGGCTAAATCGAACACCAAAGCGCCTCGACGAGTTTTACCGTGCATAACGGCAAAGCCGTGTGGAATGCCCAGCACCCATAGGCAGCTTGCGGCCAGTCCATAGGCCAAATAGTTGCCATGATTTAAAAAGTCATTGGCTTTGTCAGTCGATTGATGCTGACGCGTGAAGTCTTCTATTTTCATAGTATTGGCTGCGAATTTATAAAGCGCCTTGGTAAGCTGTGCTTCAGTTAGCAATAAGTCAGACTGTTTTTTGGCATTTTCGGTACGTTGATGAAAGGTTTCGAACGCCTTCGATAACATGCTGTCTTGTGTGGTAAAGCCTTCGCTTTTTAGATCTTTGTCTTTGGTCCAGATCTTGTCTAAAAAGTCGATTCGAGCGTTTTGAAAGCATTTGGCTGCTGCAAGCCTTTTGTCGTCATCGAACCAGAATTGCAGCCAACCATGTAGATATTCAGTTGGTCGATATTCGCTTTGCGGTGTCAGCCATTCAATCTCACTGGCCATATGAAGCGGTGTGCCACCACCGCCACAAAACCCCACCAGCACACCCGCTTGTGACAGCATTCGCATTGCTGCTTGCGTAATGGAGGTTCCCGTCCCTAATAGAAGGACGGTCGTATTGGCAATCGGTATGTTGTAGTACTGGTTTTCTTTTTTTGCTTCAGTTAAGTAGAGAAGACGCCCGTCTTTTTGCATGACGCGACAGTATTCTAGGTAGTACATATTGGCTCGCTTTGAGTGCAATATGGTTTTCATATCCGATGGTGAAAACTGCTCCATTCTCTACTCCTTTTAATCCTTAACTCGATGGCGTGTATCCACTCTCTCACGCGCTCTTCACTCCCACAACACTGTAAATTTACACATGTAAGGCAACCTTACAGGTCTGATTCTGTTTTACCTGAATTCAGTCATAGAGCCATTGTTTTATGTCAGGGTAGTTAACACATATCAGTTGCTGCGCCTGTGGGTCGGCTTCGAGCATTTTGATTTTTATCTGTAAATCGTCGAGTGTGTATTTGACGAGTGCTGCGCGTGTTTTGATAACAAGCTGGCCGTTTTCCATGCCGTAATCTTGCTCAATAACGCGCTTTTGTCTGTCGTTCAGCCGTGAATCTGGGGCGAGTATCAGTTCGATCTCTGTATTCCAATGGGTGTCATTTTGATGAGAATATTGGGCGGTTTTTCCATCGTATTCGACGCTCTGAAAGCGGCTTAGCACGAAATCGAGGTAGTTTTTGCGGTATTCACAATAAGCACGAATGTGCCAGCGATTGGCGGCTTTTACGAACGAATGTGGGTAGATGAGCCTGCCAATCGGGTCAGCGCTTTTAACGGATAAGTATTCGCAATCGACTGCGGTTTTATTGCGTATGGCTTTGATCAAAGGTCGTATTACGAGAGGTGAGACAAACCGGTTGGGTGGTCTTATTCTATAAATATGTGAGTGTTCACTTTCATTGGAGACTTCGGAAAGTAAGGCTCCAAGCTCAAGCCAGTTTAGGTACTCGTCTATGGTCTGATTAATATAGCGCGGGGTAAAGTCTTGTGAGATGACTTTGGCTTTTGCAGTGGGGCTGTATTTCAGTGTGTTGTCGGTGTCGTCTTGATATTGTTTTATCCACTCACTGGCGGTTTGACGAGTAATGCGGGAGGTTTCAATTAGGCGCGTGGCGTTGATCTGCCCTTCCCAAAAGACAATCAGCTCGATCAGCCAGTTGTGTTGGTGGCCATCACGCTGTTTTAGGTGCCCTACTGCTTTGCCTTCCATTTACGCTCCTTTTAGCCGTCCCTTTTTTTTGTCGCTATTTTCAAGGCAAGTACACTGTAAAGGATGCGTTATATGGAACTCAAGTTCGGTTTTGTAAAATGACGGGGCGATGTTGTCGTTTATTGCTCAAATCAATTGTTCGAATCAATCGCTCGAATCAATAGATTGCGCGGTGTGGTGCTTTTATCGCAGAACTCTCCTACTTCGACCGTGTATCCGGCTTCTTCTAAGCGTAGGGCACGATCCAGTACGAGCCAGAGTTCAAGTGGTCTTCTAAAGTATTGGGTTACGGCTTCTATTTTCAGTACTTTGCTCTTTCGTTGTTCGCCTATCGTTTCATACCCTGTTAGTTGTGCGTTGGTCGGTAGGGTCAATTGCTTTTCTTTGGCCGCCCATTGGCAATACGCTTCGAACCCTTGGCGCATGATGGCATCCGGTGCTTTCGATAGCGGAAGGTATTCGTCTGTGTTGCGAAAGGCTCTTTGCCATGCATCGAAGCCCAATCGGTAAGAAAGCTCTCTCGCCCGATGGTGTTGCTCTCTTTGCCCTGCGGTGGCGATTTCTTTTACGGCAAGCCTGAGGTCATTTTTGTTCAAGCTCAGGTGTGATTGCCTCGCCGTTTGTGAAAGCGGGGTATAGATGTCTTCTTGGGTTAGGTGGTAACAACAAGGCGAAACCGTAAATGCGCCGATTCCACACTCTAACCCTTGCTCTATTAAGATTCTATGCAGGTCTCCACAGGCATGGAGCGCTACGGCACTTGTCACTCGTTTTAGCGTTGGGGTCGTATCGCTGTTTAGGACATCGGCACACACAAAGGTTTGGTCGAGGTTTAATTTACGCGCGCAGTCTTCGCCCGCATCACACAGAGCTTGCTGCCACTCTAAACTCACCACTTTGGTCGAGTTACGGTAGGCGATGGCTTTACCAAGGTGACCTTTGCCTGCGCACCATTCCAGTGTTGAATCACTCTGAGGTACTAGCTTAGAAAAGCGATCAATTTGCGTCCACTTGCGCCCTTTTATGCCGGATTTAAAATAGCTGGGCAATTCGCTCTGCTGTGTGGCGATAAAGTCATGAAGCGGTATCTTTGGTGCTGGCGTAAAGTCTCGGACTGTTTCTAATAGAGTCGCCTCTATAGATTGAGCCGTGCTTCCTAATGTGGTGTTGTTTTCTAAATGCGCTGTAAGCTCTGGGAACACGGTTCGCCACGGCCAATCCATTGAGGCAAAGGAAGCCACTTGCCAAAGAGGTTGTGTCTTTGTAAGCCATCGATCTAGGGTGAGGAATTGTTCGGTTAATGGCGAGTTTTTCGTGAACACGTTTATGAGCCTGTAGCAGTGTAAAGAATTATAGACAGCGGTATTTCAGTTTAACCAGATAAGGTTTTGTATTTTAACGTCATTGGGGCAAAATAACGGAACCTTTTCTGCTATTGAAATCTAGGGAAGGTACGAATAAGTCCTATGAGTTTCTCTGGAAGACCCAAAGGGCGTGGGTTAAGCTCTCTTTAATTCTTTGTTAACTTTCTTGCCAATATGCTCAATATTGGACGGCGGCACTGGCCTCGAATAAAGACTGGCCTTGAATAAAGAAGAGTTCTCTACACGCTGAAACCAGTGGACTTGTTCACACCTTCCCTAGGTGTCGTTTTTAATAACATTGCTTTGCGCGAAATCGAACAATAAGGAATCTGATAAACCATGTTTAAACATCTGAAGGCTGTTCCAGGCGATCCTCTTTTGGCATTAATTGTCGCTCATCAACAAGATACTAACCCTAAAAAAATTGATTTGGGTGTGGGCGTTTACAAAGATGACACGGGACTCACGCCTATTTTGGAGAGTGTTAAAAAAGCCGAAGCTTTTATGGTGGAAAACGAGGTCACAAAGAGCTATTTGGGTGTTTACGGTGCACCGGAATTTTCTCCTATTATTCAGGATCTGTTGTTAGGAAAAGACAGCGATGTGATTAAGCAAGGTCGTATCCAATCGACTCAAACACCGGGCGGTACGGGAGCGCTTAAAGTCGCGGCTGATTTTATCAGTGCGAACCTTAGCGACGCACGTTTGTGGGTAAGCGACCCAACTTGGGGGAATCACCAATCCATCTTTGATTCGGCGGGTGTCGAGGTCATTGCATACCCTTATTACGACGCAACGACCAATGGTGTTCGTTTTGACGAAATGATGAGCAAGCTGGAAGCAGAAACGAAAGAAGGCGATGTTCTTCTGCTTCATGCATGCTGCCATAACCCAACCGGTGTTGACTTGAAAATCGAACATTGGGAAGCGTTAACGGAGCTGGTTAACAAACGCAACTTGTTACCCTTAGTTGATGCGGCGTATCAGGGCTTTGGAGACGGCCTTGAAGAAGACATGGCAGGGCTTCGCTATATGGCGGAACGCGTGCCAAGCATGTTGATTGCTAACTCTTTCTCGAAGAACTTTGGTGTTTACCGTGATCGTTGCGGCGGTTTAAGTGTGATCGCCGCTACGGGTGAAGAAGCGAAGAATGCGTTCTCTATCATTGGCCAAGCGATTCGAGCGAACTATTCTATGCCTCCTGCGCATGGTGCAACGCTAGTTCATACGATTATGTCTAACCCTGAGCTGAAATCTCTTTGGGAGACGGAAGTGACTCAAATGCGTGACCGTATTAACGGTCTTCGCTCTCAGTTAGTTCAAAAACTGGCTAAGTCGGGCGTGAGTAAAGATTTCAGCTTTATTGAACAGCAGCGCGGCATGTTTTCTTACTCAGGTTTGACGTTTGAGCAAGTACGTCAGCTTCGCTCTGAATACTCTATTTATATTGCGGATACTGGCCGTATGAGTATTGCCGGGGTCAGTGATCAAAACATTGATTACTTGTGTGACAGCATCGCTAAAGTCGTCGGTTAATCCTGCATTATAAATAAACACTCGTAGCGAGTTGCTGAATTCATCCCCAGAGTTCAGGTTAAGATGCGCTTCGAGTGTTTACTTGCATCTTTGTTGCCCCGCTTCCGCTTAAATCGTATTATTCTGCTGTCATACAATATTCAAGGAAGCAGTGTGTTTACATTTTGGCGTACAAAAAATGAGTCACTTTTCGATTTATTAAAAATAGCATGTGGAGCGTTTGTTCTACTAGGAAGTACGCTGGCGCTCGCTTCGCCAAGTACTGCTTTTTTTGAAGACAGAAGTCTTTCTAAAAAAAGTTCAGTAGCTCGATCACTGGCTGGCCACACTGCAAGTAAATTGGTCCAAGCGGAAAGCCTCCGCCCGCTTAATGCCGATAACAACGCGTTGAAGCAATACCTTTTAGATACCAGCTTAAATGAATATCGTGTTGACCTGCCTCTTCCCGATGGTCAGTCTATTGATTATATCTTAACGCCCTATTCTGTCTTGAGCTCAACTGTGGCAGAACAATTCCCAGACATGCGCCAATTCAAAGGCCATGCGGTTAACAACCCTGAGCTGACTGGCCGTTTTGACGTGTCTTTATTGGGGTTTCGAGGGCTATTCGACACACTGGAAGGACAAGTTACGCTCGACCCGACACACGTCGGAAATACAAGCGACTACGCCAGCTATTATGCGCGTAGCAGTCAAGGATTAGATCCT
Source organism: Marinomonas balearica (assembly GCF_004362145.1). Classification (GTDB taxonomy): domain Bacteria; phylum Pseudomonadota; class Gammaproteobacteria; order Pseudomonadales; family Marinomonadaceae; genus Marinomonas; species Marinomonas balearica. Next base: position 79,023 of record NZ_SNXC01000014.1, on the reverse strand, counting down.
ACATTTAACGACACAGCACTTCGGAATAACACACAGAGCAACACCACACTACAACGCACTGCTGCTTACACTCCGACGCTTAAAACTTACCGCTTGGCAGTCTCTGCAGCCTATGAGTTTACCAACTTTTATGGAGGACAATCAGGGGCGTTCGCAGGCATTACTTCCATGGTCAACCGATTAAACGAAGTGTACGAAAAAGATCTAGGTGTTACCTTCACACTGGTATCCGGTACGAACACAATCGTCAGCAGTGCTAATGCAGGCCCTTTTAACAATAACAGTAACGACATCGACGTAAATCAAGCTTTTTTGAACCAAACAATAGGCAGCGACAACTATGATATAGGGCATGTAGTTAATACTGGCGGTGGCGGACTTGCGCAGCTCGGAGTCGTATGCGATGACGACTACAAAGCAGAAGGCGTTACTGGAAGAAGCAACCCTACAGGCGATGCGTTCTTCATCGACTACGTGGCTCATGAGATTGGCCATCAATTTGGTGCCGAACATACCTTTAACGGTACAATAGGCAGCTGCTCTGGAAATAGAAATCAAGATTCGGCAGTAGAACCCGGCAGTGGCTCGACTATCATGGCATATGCAGGCATTTGTGGGGCTCTTAACCTACAAGATAATTCTACCCCCCACTTTCATGCATACAGCATCAATGAAATTAATCAGTATTTAGCCAGCACGACAGGCTCAAGCTGCGGTACGTTTACTTCTCAATCAAATACTGCACCCTCTGTTGATGCGGGTGATGACATAACTGTCCCAGCCAACACACCTTTTATTCTTACAGGCAGTGCCACCGATACAGAAAACGACAACCTAACGTATATTTGGGAAGAAATGGATACAGGTAGCGCCTCCAGCTCGGTTGCCACCATGGTCGATAACGGAACACGACCATTATTCCGATCTTGGGAAGCCGTAGACAGCTCAACGCGTTATCTTCCAAGACTTGAAGACTTAGTGGATGGAGAGCTCTCGCTTGGAGAGAGTTATCCGAATACAAGCAGAACGTTAAATTTCAGGTTAACGGTGAGACAAGAAAGTTCAGGAGGGAGCTCTCCAATCGGAACAAACTACGACGATAAAATCGTTACGGTGGATTCGAACTCAGGCCCCTTTTACATTTCGTCTCCAAACATTAATGTTGAGGCGACTTCTGGAGAGACTATTACCTTAAGCTGGAATGTCGCAAACACTTCATCGTCTCCTGTAAATTGTTCGAATGTCGATGTACTCCTTGCAGATCAAGGAAACTCTTCATTCTCCGAAACAGGTGACCATGTGCTCGCTGAAGATATTCAAAATACTGGACAAGCGACCATTTTGGTACCTAACCTTAACGTCACCAATCGGTATATTATGCTCCGTTGTAGTAACAATGCTTTCTTTGCATTGTCTCCATGCACCTTTACTTTAAATGGGGCAGAAGCGACTAATAGTCAGTCCTGCACTCCTCGTAGCGTACCTCCTTTAGTGATTTCTGATAATGCACAGAATAGTGGTTCAACTAGTTCTAGTAGCTCTAGCAGCACCTTTTTATTAGGATCTACTTCGATGCTTTTTTATTCACCATTAATTTTGTTAGTGTTGATAAGAATTATGATTAAGCATAGTAAATTTTTTCGACTTACCGTTATCGGAACCTTAATTGGTGTGATATCGACAGGCTGCACAACAGTTGATGCTCAGACAGAGAGTTCAACGTGGCTTAAGAAAGAACTTAAACGAGTCACAGACACAGAAGATTATCGTTTAATTACTCAGGGTGGGCGCGGAGAACCCCTACCGGGGGTAAACGCAGAAGAGTTTGAAAAAGCAAAACAGCTTTGTGGAACAATCAATCTATCGTTAAGCGATGTTATACGATCAGACGCTGAAATGAACGATCGAAAAAACATGATTAACGACATCATTCGCTTTAATAAAACGGTTTGGCCTCTTTGTCAAAAACACAGCCAACCGTAAATAACCAAACGAACGCGGTTTATTTCTACGCTACTTTTGCCGTTATGGTTACGGTGATGTTGCCTTTTGAAGAGGATTGGCAGCATCACTGGAGATTGTCGAGCGAGACATTTTTCTCAGAACCTTGGCGTCTAATCAGCGGCCACTTTACCCACTTAAATTACATGCATGCGTTTACAAACTGCATTGGGCTGCTCTGCATATTTGTCGTCTCACACAAGCAAATCTCTTTAAGGCTCTGGTCTATTGCAACTCTTTCCCTTATCACTCTGATCGATTGCTCATTGTATTTACGCGACGATATTTGGTTTTATTCAGGTTCTTCGAGTTTGGCCATTGGCCTTTGTAGTTTCGGGTTAGTGGTTCTCACCACATACCCGAGGTTAATAAAAGCGGTCTGTCTCTTTTGCTTAGGCTTGGCGCTGTTGTTTTCAGAAACGCCCGACTATCTGAGTGCAAACGGTTACATAGGAGCAAAGGCACAACATTGGGTGGCTTTTGTAGGGGGAACAGTACTTGGCTTGCTTCAACATGTATTTAATCCAACATTGAAGCGTGCCAAGTCGATAAAGAATAGTAATCAGTGAACGATACGAGCACCGGTGGGTATGATCTCGATTTCTGGGTGATGAAATTGAGCTAAACGCATAATAGATTCTTCGAGCGCGCTGCGCCAAAACTGGCTCTCTTCGTCGGTCATTCCTTCCAACTTTTGCCAGCCTTTTTCTGTACCAAATAAGCGAACACTAGCCATTACTTCGTCAATAAAGTCTTTATCTGCTGAGTAATTTAAGCCGAGTAAATGCGCCCCTCGCATAAACCCTACACACCAATCTTCGACCATAACATTTACTTTGCCATCGGGCGCAGTGTGCTCAAGGTACACGGGGTGCAAGTCGCCTTGAATTAAGCCATTGACTGATTCCATGTACATGATCATTACGAGACCGAGAAACTCTTCTTCTTGCTCTTTGGATTCCCAAGAAGGCTGCTCGTCTTCCGGCCCCCAAATTGCCCAAAGCCAATCATTAGGTATATGAGAATCTGGCGCACACCCTACAGCCGTCAAAAAGCCATCCAGCTCAGACACCCCCATAATGGATCGATCAGAACCTAAAGTAGAAAGATAATGATCAAGGCGCGAATACAGCGCCTCGACACTTTCATTGCTGTTGCTTTCGTCAGACATAATCACTCGTGTAAGAATCCTTGTTTACTCTTTTATACTGTTAAGTATAGCAAGAGATACGTATCGCTAATCGCTTTTCGTTACTCAATTTCTACGTAGGGACCCGCTATTGCCCGTGTCATTTAATCAACAATGGCTAAGTTTCCGTATGTTTCAAGCCAGTCTTTTCGGTCACTCGCGCGTTTTTTAGACAGTAATTTATCCAATACTTCGCCCGTTTCTAGTGGGTCTTCCATTGTCAGCTGAATCAGTCGCCTTGTATCAGGCGCCATAGTGGTTTCACGCAGCTGCGGAGGGTTCATTTCACCCAATCCTTTGAAACGCTGTACGTCCAGCTTACCGCGTTTTTTCTCTACCTCGATCTTATGGATGATAATGTCTTTCTCTTCGTCATCCAACGCGTAGTGAACTTCTTTTCCGATGTCTATTCGATACAACGGTGGCATTGCAACAAAGACATGCCCAGCGTTAACCAAGGCTGGGAAGTGCTTCACAAAAAGCGCACACAATAGCGTGGCAATATGAAGACCATCTGAGTCTGCATCGGCAAGAATACAGACTTTACCATAGCGTAAACCGGTTAAATCCTCTTGGCCGGGATCAACACCGAGCGCGACAGATATATCGTGAATTTCCTGAGAAGCCAGTACTTGTGATTGGTCTACTTCCCACGAGTTTAGGATCTTACCTCTTAGGGGCATGATGGCCTGAAATTCTTTGTCTCGCGCTTGTTTTGCTGAGCCACCTGCAGAATCCCCTTCCACTAAGAAAAGTTCGCCACGGCTTGAGTCCTGACCCGCACAATCGGCCAGTTTTCCGGGCAAAGCAGGGCCTTGAGTGATTTTTTTACGTACCACTTTTTTGCTGGCACGAAGGCGCTTTTGCGCACTTAAAATAATCGTTTCTGCTATTTTTTGTGCGTCTTCAACGTGTTTATTTAGCCATAAGCTGAACGCGTCTTTTACTGTTGCGCTGATAAAAGGAACAATTTGTCGAGACGACAATCGCTCTTTCGTTTGGCCAGAAAACTGTGGTTCTTGTAGCTTAGCGGAAAGAACATAGCTACAACGTTCCCATACGTCCTCTGCAGTAAGTTTGACTCCGCGAGGAAGCAGGCTGTGGAAATCACAAAACTCTCGAATTGCTTCCAAAAGTCCGGTACGCAAACCATTGACGTGCGTACCGCCCTGCGCTGTTGGAATTAAGTTAACATAACTTTCTGTCACTAATTCGCCACCTTCAGGTAACCATTGCACAGCCCAATCAACGCCCTGAGCGGCTTCGATCAACGATCCAATAAAAGGTTCTTCTGGTAGCAGTTCATAACCTTTGTTCGCTTGCGCGAGATAATCTTTTAGGCCGTCCTGATAGAACCATTCTTCGCGAGTTTCCTCGCTGCCTGACTGGTCAACAAATACGACGTGCAGTCCAGAACACAATACCGCCTTTGCTTTTAATAAGTGACGAAGGCGTGAGAGCGAAAATTTAGGAGAATCAAAATACTTTGGATCCGCCTTAAATTTTACTTTTGTCCCTGTATTTTTTTTACCGACCGTGCCAATTTCAGCCAGTTCTGATGTTTTGAATCCATCAGCAAACGCTATATGGTATTGCTTACCGTCACGCTTAACCCAAACATCCAGTTGGTTGGATAAGGCGTTAACAACGGACACACCCACACCGTGAAGCCCTCCTGAGAACTGATAATTGTCTCCGGAGAATTTACCGCCTGCATGCAATTTCGTTAATATCAGCTCAACCCCCGACACCCCTTCTTCTGGGTGAATGTCTACGGGCATGCCTCGACCATTGTCTTCAACACTCAACGAGCCGTCTTTGTATAAAACGACTTCTATTTTATCCGCATGTCCTGCTAGTGCTTCGTCGACTGAGTTATCAATGACTTCTTGACCTAAGTGATTTGGTCGAGAGGTTTCTGTATACATACCTGGCCGCTTTTGTACTGGTTCCAGCCCGCTTAGTACTTCTATCGATCCTGCGTTGTATTCTTTTACTGACATACGGTTAATTACTTCCAAAAAAAATTTCTAGGAGGGAGTCTACCAAAGGTGTCATTTTGAATAAATGACAATGTCGCTAGGAAAGCAAAATGAACGCGTTAAGTCGGCGCTCAATCTAAAACGTTGGTAAATTCTAAAATGGCATTGAGAAAACGATCAAAACCAACAAAGCTGTGATCTCCGCCTTTTTCATGAGTTACGCGTTCAATCACTTTAAATCGGTTCAATGCCGCCTGATAATCCAACACTTCATCACCTTCTTGAAGCATAAGCCAAATGCGCTTCCCCGATGGCGCTGCGACATCAATCGACTTCAGCTCTTCAATGTGCTGCTGAGTCAAAATGTATTGCTCATTGGTGTATGGGTTCTTCTGATCACCAAGCAACTCTTGCAGCAACGTTGGCGCTTCAACCGCTGGATTAACCAGCACAGCGTTCAGATCGTACTTTTCAGACAAATACAAACTGTAAAAGCCTCCTAGAGAACTGCCGACTAACGCCACACGTCTGTTTGTGCTCAGCTTATCTTCTATTAAGGATTCTAATTGCTGAATCGCTAATTTAGGTTGCCAGTGAAGCCTAGGGCACAGGAAGTCTGCTTCTTTTCCTATCGATGCCATGGCTTGCTTAGTCAGTTGTGATTTATACGACTTTTCAGAACTGTTGAAACCATGTACATAAATCAGTGTCATAGGAGTTAAGGAAATATCTTAAGGTTAAATTAGGCGAGTTACGTTAGGTCAATTAGCATCATTATTGAACTAGGCCATCTGAATGAAAGGCACATCGTCCAAACGGTGTCCGTGCTTTAAACACAATTCAAGCAAGTCAGCGAGCTGCTGATTCAGTCGGAATTTTTCATCTTTGTGGTGCATTTCATCATTAGGGTAAGGGTAGCTCCCCTTAAATTGCCGATGACCGTCTGTAATTTCAGCCAACCCAACATCGTGATAAAGGCGAATGATCATTTTTAATTTTGCATCAAACATTAAGTCGCTTTTCGTCTCGGGCATAAATGCCAAAACAAATTCAGACGTAAAGCGACTTTCTTGTTTCAAATATAAGCTCAGACAACTACGCTGATGACCAGACGTATCGATGGCGAAGTGCCATTCACGCTCCTCTTCTTTTGTGCGCAGCACTTTACCTATTCGACGATAGTTTAATTCGCCCAATAGCTGAAGCTCTGCGAGGTTTGGAACGTAGTGTTGTTTTGTCATCGCCTATCCAGTGTAAAAGTCTCTAACTATGAAAAAGTGATGTAAACATCACTTTGCCGCAGAACTTTCCCTAGTTTGGCTGCATTTATCTCCTGCTAATTCCTGCTCCCAGGCTACCATTTCTGCATTTAATCTTCGGTCTTTCTCATGCCAATATTGGTTGAACCAATTAAAAAAAGCTTCTCTATCACGCTCTAGCGGATCTATATCAGAAGTTTTTAGAAAATCCGGAATAGCAATGCTGCGAACAGACACTTTTGCAGTTTCCAACCTTCCGCACAACAAATCCCAAAAGCTGTTTCTTTTATGGGGGTATACGACATTAATATCAATGATATCGTCAAATTTCCCCGGCATAGCTTGTAGAACAAAGCCAATCCCACCCGCTTTGGGTTTTAATAAACGGCTGTAAGGCGAGCTTTGTTGGCGATGCTTTCGGTCAGTATAGCGAGTTCCTTCAACAAAGCTTAGTACGGTATTCGGCGTTTTGGCGAATCGTTTGCAAGAACGTCGAGTGGTTTCTAGATCTTCCCCTACTAATTTGGGATGCTTTTTTAGCCTTTCCTTGCTGTGACGTTTCATAAAAGGAAACCCCATTATTTTAGTCGCTGTTCCGACAAGCGGTATCCAAAATAAAGCTTGCTTCATAAACACTCGCGGCGGCACCACTTTCCCTTCAAGTTGAGATAAGATAACAAAGACATCCACCCAACTTTGATGATTCGCAATAGACAGATGCCATTTTTCTGGGTCGTGCTTCATATTTTTATCAAACTGCCACTCAACCCCCAACACCGTGTTAAACCACCAATAGCTGGTACGAATCCAGCCAGCAAAGAATCGGTTACATGCGCTATTTACCTGAGAATCACTAAAACGGCGGCGGAACAAAAAACCCAACGCAACAATATGCAAGCCACCGGCCCAAAACAGTACATTCAAGCACATAAATAAAAATGAAATGACGCCTACAACAGGCCTCAGAAACGGGAAGCGACCCAATACATTTTGTAAAATAGAGCTAAACTTCATCAACCCACAAATTCTTTAGTTTATGTTTATTAAGAGCGAACCACTGTAATCCCATTATAGTACTTGCGTTTTCAATGTCTTCGTCCAATAAAGCAATGGCCTCCTGACTGGAAAACAGGTGCAACTTGATATCTTCATTTTCTGAATCGAGTCCATGAGATCGATTAAGATCAACTTTTGAGGCATCAAATTCCCCTGCATACATACGAAGATATTCAACTAGCCCACCAGGAGAGGGAACGAATTTAAACATGTACTCTAAACGTTTTACTTCGACGCCTGCTTCTTCGAAAGATTCACGACGAGCAACCTCTTCGTCGTGCTCTCCTTCTTCGACCATTCCAGCAACAAGCTCAATCAACCATGGCGAATCGCTTTTTGGCAAGCATGGGCGAAACTGTTCAATAAGTAGTATTTTATCTTGAATAGGGTCAAACAGCAGTACACATACAGCATCATCCCTTACCATCATTTCACGGGTAAAGGTTTCGCTCCACTCGCCGTTAAACTTTTTATGGCGAAGGGTTTGTTTGTGCATTTTGAAGAAACCGTCGTAAACACATTCGTCATTTACAACTTCAACATCTTGTTGAAAGTATGTTCGTTTGATTGGCATCTTAGAAACTCAATAAAATCCGTGATAGTCTGGTCAAGTCTAACACGGCACATTAGTAGCTGAAATGTTAAAGCGGGTTATGTCGAACCTTAAAGCTATTGAATATACTAAGTTGATGATTTTTATTATAAAGTATGTATCTGTTTTATTATTCTTGGGACAGAAGTATTAGAGAAGCAGCATCTATGACACCTTGTATTTGGATAACAGGCCTTTCTGCGTCAGGTAAATCTACTTTTGCACAGGCACTAAAAGAAAAACTCGACCAGCAAAGCGTTGGTAGCTATATACTTGACGGTGACGAACTAAGAAAGGGGCTATGCAGCGACTTATCTTTGACACCAAAAGACCGAAGCGAAAATATAAGGCGGATGGCTCACGTTGCTAAAATTATCAGCAATACCGGAACCATCCCTATCTGCGCCATTATATCGCCCTATATTAATGACCGAGAGAGTGCCCGACAGTTGTTTGAAGAATGTAATTTTTTTGAAATTTACCTATCAACTAAAGTCGAAGTTTGCGCAACTCGTGATCCCAAAGGCCTATACATGAAGGCCAAACAAGGAAAAATTAAAGGAATGACAGGCATAGATGCCCCTTACGAGGCCCCTTTGAATCCTGAGCTCATATTTGATACCGCTATAGAAGATCTCAATGATATGGTAAACACTACGTTAACGTTTTTATCACGGAACTCACAACATGTTTGATAACAAAAGCATTTTGATAACGGGCGGAACAGGCTCATTTGGCAAAAAGTACGTCAAAACGCTGTTAGAACGGTATCAGCCCGCACGTCTCATTATATACTCACGCGATGAGCTCAAACAGTATGAAATGCAGGAAGAGTTCGATCAGCCATGTATGCGTTACTTTATTGGAGATGTTCGCGATAAAGATAGGCTAAAACAGGCTATGCGGGACGTTGATTTTGTGATTCACGCGGCAGCGTTGAAACAAGTTCCTGCTGCTGAATACAATCCGATGGAGTGCATCAAGACCAACATACATGGCGCAGAAAATGTTATCGCTGCAGCGATAGCTAATGATGTCGAAAAAGTCATTGCGCTTTCGACAGACAAAGCTGCAGCGCCAATTAACCTTTATGGCGCGACGAAACTCGCTTCCGATAAATTGTTTGTTGCAGCCAATAATACGGTCGGTAAAGGCCCAACTCGTTTCTCCGTTGTTCGCTATGGTAACGTGGTTGGCTCCAGAGGTTCAGTGGTTCCTCTTTTCAAAAAGAAAGTCGCCGAAGGCGCCAAAAGCATTCCAATTACCCACCCTGAAATGACCCGCTTTTGGATCACACTTCAAATGGGAGTGGATTTTGTTCTCAGAAATTTCGAACGTATGCATGGCGGAGAAATTTTCATTCCAAAAATTCCTTCTGTTAAAATAAAGGACTTAGCAGAGGCATATGCTCCCGGCCTACCAATTGAAGACATTGGTATTCGCCCTGGCGAAAAACTTCATGAAGTCATGTGTCCAACTGATGATTCATACCACACGTTTGAGTTCGAAGACCACTACGTTATCGCTCCAAGTATAAAGTTCTATCGTGATGACCTGAAATACGACGAAAATATGATTGGAGAAAAAGGAGAGCTAGTAAGACAAGGGTTCGAATACCAATCAGGAACAAATGAACATTTTCTTTCAATAGAAGACATTAAAGGCTTTGAAAACGGTGCCTGATTTTATCCCGTACGGACGTCAATCCATTGACGAAGCTGACATTAAGGCCGTTTGCGACACACTAAGGTCAGATTATTTAACTCAAGGACCTGTTGTTTCTGAATTTGAAAACGCAATGGCAGCTCTAAGCGATTGCAAATTTGGTGTTGCAACAAACAGCGCCACTTCAGCACTTCATGTCGCTTGTCTCGCTCTAGGAGTGGCTGCTGGTGACTACGTATGGACGACTCCTAATACCTTTATTGCCAGCGCTAATTGCGCTCTTTATTGCAATACTTCAATCGACTTTGTTGATATCGACCCCATTACGTATAATTTATGTCCTGAGCAATTAGAGCGCAAACTGATTGAGGCTAAAAAATCTAACACGCTTCCTAAAGTCATTATCCCGGTGCATTTTGCAGGCCACCCTTGTGATATGCAGGCCTTAGCAAGGCTAGCTGACACCTATAAATTCAAGATTATCGAAGATGCGTCCCATGCCGTCGGAGCAAAATACCAAGAAAAGCCCGTCGGCAGCCAATATTCCGATATTTGTATCTTTAGCTTCCACCCCGTAAAAGTCATGACAAGCGCAGAAGGCGGTATGGCTGTAACGAATAATCCGAAGCTTGCTAAAAAAATGCATTGCTTGGCAAATCAGGGGATAACAAGAGCCCCCCAAGACTTAAATGAACCTTCTCCTGGTGGTTGGTACTATGAGCAACAGAGCTTAGGCTTCAATTATCGCATGACTGAACTTCAGGCCGCCCTGGGTTTATCGCAGCTTAATAAACTTCACTTATTTATCGAACAACGCAGAGACCTTGCTCAGAACTATTATAAGTTATTAAGACATTTGCCTATTCGTCTTCCAGGAGAAGCAACATACGCTTCCTCAAGCTGGCACTTATTTCCTATCTTACTGCCTGAAGCGCTCATCGAAAAACGCGAACAGGTATTTACTGCTTTGAGAGAAGCTGGTATTGGGACCCAGGTACACTATATCCCAGTACACACTCAGCCCTATTTTCAGAAGCTGGGCTTTCAATGGGGAGACTTCCCTATTTCCGAAGATTATTATTTTAGAACTCTAAGCTTACCACTTTTCCCAGCTCTTACATTAGATGATCAAGAAAGAGTGGTTGCAGTACTTAGCAATGCCATTGATAAGGCCTGTATTGGATGAGCTCAGCTAGTGTCAACATTGCAGTCATTCCTGCACGAGGCGGCTCACAACGCATACCGCGTAAGAATATCCGCCAACTAAACGGAAAGCCTCTTGTTGCCTACTCTATTGAAGCTGCCTTAGATAGTCAGCTGTTTGATAAAGTCATCGTTTCCACCGATGATGAAGAGATAGCAACGGTCGCTAAAAATTGGGGAGCCGAGGTTCCTTTTATAAGACCAAATACATTATCAGATCATTTCACAGGGACCACTCCGGTGATGCAACATGCACTACACGCATTAGGCAATTCAATGTCGATTGAAAATGCGTGCTTGATATATGCAACCTGCCCACTTTTACAAGCTCAAGACATAATAGAGGGCTATAAAGCGTTAAAAAACCTCCCTTTAAGTTTTTCAGCCACGACTTACGACTTCCCTATTCAACGAGCATTAAGTAGAAAAGGGGGAAAACTTCAACCAATGTTTCCTGAGTACATTGCATCGCGTTCACAAGACTTGGAAGAACCTATTCACGACGCAGGACAATTTTATTGGGGGACGAAGGAGCAGTGGCTTGAAAACCCAGATTTTTTCTCTGAGCTGGCGTTGCCAGTTATGCTTCCACGCCACCGAATACAAGATTTAGACACTGAAGAAGATTGGGCTAGGTTAGAAAGTCTATTCATACAAAAGCACACCTATGAGCTAGGCTCATAGGTGACAACTTTGCTTCCTTCACTACCAATATTGCAGTTAACATGTATTAAGTTAGACAAAGCCTTACGAATAGCGTTATGGTTTTCTGGAGGAGCGAAGAACATCATAAAACCACCGCCACCTGCACCGAGTAATTTTCCCCCTAAAGCCCCAGCACGAATACCCGCCTCATAGATGTCATCTATTTCGGGAGTCGATATCCCATCAGCGAGTTCACGCTTTAGTTGCCACGCATCATTGAGCATCAAACCTATTTGATGAAATTCAGGCTCTTTTGACTGCAATACCGAACGCGCTTCTAATGCCATTTGATACAATGTTTTCAACTGTTGATGCTTACGCTTAACATTCTCAATTTGCTTAACAGCGATCGTTTCCGCAATACGAGTAAAACCGGTAAAAAACAAAAGAATGTGATCATTCAATAAACTATGGCTGCCATGACGCATAATCAGTTTGGACACATCTATTCGACCACTTTGATTAAATTTAATAAAATTTGTATTTCCATGAGCAGCCCAAATCTGATCCTGCGAACCCACTTTTTCCTTGATAATCTCTTGCTCTATTCGAATAGCCTCTCTACCAAGAAATTGAGCGCTTGAGATTTTACCTTCTAATGCTCGGATCGCATTAATAAGACCAACGGTAAATGCCGAACTTGAGCCTAAACCAGAACGAGCAGGCAGATCACTGAAATGATGAACTTCAATACCATAGTCTGTTGGATATTCTGTCATGACACCGCGAACAGCTGGATGTGCGATCTGAGAGGCCTCTGTTACGTTTTCTATATTCGAGTACACTATTCGGTGCTTATGCTCGAAGAAAGGCGGTAACTTTCGAATACTTAAATAACAATATTTATCTATAGTTGTTCCAATGACTGCACCTCCATTTTCGAGATACCACGCCGGATAATCAGTTCCTCCACCAAACAGTGAGACACGAAAAGGAGTACGGGTAATAATCATATATGTTCCTTAAACAAGGATTGCGCCACCTTATAACTATCTGGCGTACCGAAATCTAAAAAGTTTTCACCTTTGCATACGCAGGTTATCGGCAACGTATTTGAATCCATTAGATAGTCTTTCTCTAAAGACACAGCCTTAGACTTCTTTAATCGATTTATATGCGGTAATGAAAAATAGTACCATCCCGCATTAACTTCTCCCGACTGATGAAGCCCGCTTTTCTCGATAAGCTGATTTAAGTTATTGTACTCGTCCTTTTTTACAGTGCCGTACCTTGCCGAGTCCTCAACTAAAGTTGTCAGCATTCCCCCACCAGACATGCGAGATAAGTGGAGAAACTCTGGCATATTAAAGTCGATAAAAGTATCGCCATTACAAACCAACACTTCATTGTAATAGCAGATATCAAAGTGCGAAAGAGCCTCTCGCACCGCCCCTCCCGTGCCTAACTGACGACCCTCTACCTGCCATGTTATCTTTAAACTTGAATTAAAATCTTGAACCCAATCAATAACCTGCTTCGCTAAGTATCCAAGACATAAGTGTACGTGAGAAACTCCTTTTGACTCAGCCCAACTCAATAGATGGTACAAGTAAGGATGCTCTCCTATCGGTGCGAGTATTTTAGGTTGATCCGAAACCACTGATTTCAGCCGCGTCCCAAGCCCTCCGGCTAGAACAATAAGTACAGGCATTGTTTGTGATTTCACTAGGAAATATCCTTAGTAGAAATACGAGACTTTCTATCATCGATTAGTTTTCGCGAAAGTCGTGTCTTCGCCATCTCTTCTATGTGCTCACTTGTCTCACTACCGAATTTCCGCTTTATAAACGTTAAGTACTCTTCATTCTCAAAGTAGGCATGAAAGGCATCATCACGAAATGCTAGAACATCGGTAGCAGAGATATGATTTGTCGGTAGAGGTAAACAGTCGTAACTGTGTTGAGAAAAGCCAGACCAAGTTTCTGGAAGGGTCCACCCTTGCCGCTTCGCTTGCACGTATAGAGGGGAACCTGGATATGCCATAGCAGAGTAAAAATTGATAAACTCACACTGTAGCTCAATAGCAAGATCTAATGTCTGCTGCATCGCAGTACTATCATCGTCAGGCAACCCAAAAATGAAGTTACCCATCACATTAATATCGGCGTTTTGAATAGACCTCACAATTGAACGAATATCATCTTGAGAAAAAGATTTATCAGCACCGTCACGTACCACTTCGCTACCCGATTCAATTCCTAATGCCAACCATCGAATTCCCGCTTTACGCAACAGCGGGAGCTGGTTATCTCTAACAGTATCGACTCTAGCATACGCCCATATATTTAGTTCATCTGCAAATGGCAGTGCAGCAAGCCCTTTACAAATAGCCGTATAATGACGAGTTTTCAAAACAAACATTTCATCAATAATTTTGAATGTTTTGATTCCATAATTCGTATACAAATGTTCGACTTCTGCAATGACAGAGTCGGGAGAGCGGGTTCTATAGCGATTTGTGTCAAAAGGTGCGTTTATACAACAAAAAACACACTTAAACGGGCAACCAAGCGTAGTATAAATAGACGCATAAGGTTGCCTTGAATCCAAGTCTCCAAAGCATTGCCAATTATGAGCTCGATAATTTTCCATTGGCAACATATGCCAAACATTGCCGTGTAAGTCTTTGTCTAGATCTTCAGAAATTGGTGCTTTTTCATTATACACAATCTCGCATCTCTGACTGTCCACATATACGAGGCCACGAACCTCATTCAGTGGCATCTGACCAATATGATAAGACCAAAGTTCATAACTTGTAATCGTACCTTCACCCTGACACACATAATCCGCTTGTGTTTTTTCCAACGTTTCTGTTGGTAGAGCTGAAACATGACCACCTACCAACAATATAGGTACATTCGGAGAACGCAACTTAATTTCATCGATTAATGCTGACGCGCCGACCATAGTTTGGGTTGACGCGGATGGCTGATGCCCAAAGGCAACCATAATAACTAGACTAAAATCGCCATCCACAATATGCTCAGCGGCACGTATAGCCCCCATTCCTTCCGCTTCAGTATCTAAAATACTAATCGGCACCTCTCGGTCCAGTAGATAACCCGCTATCAACCGTGTCCACAAAGGCGGTTCGATTGCAGTAAGATTATTACCAAGTGATTGATAGATTTTTTCTCTACCACCTGGATTAACGACAAGCACTCGATTATTGTTCATTGCACACTATCATCCTAGCAATTTTACATATAGCCCAGTTTATACAACGGCCTTTCTGTTACTCTTTCAAGCTTTCTTGAGATTTGTCGGCAGATCAAATCAAAACTTTACCTCACCCACACAAAAGCAACTTACAAACTCTTTCAAAATCAGACATCTAGGGTATCAATTATATGAAAACTATGTAACTCTATTTACGCTTTAGAGAAGTCATGAACACGTTTCTCGAAATTCAGTACGACCAGCGATAGTGGCTACCTAACCGACTATACAAAAAGTTATAGTCACCTTTTGAGCGCATTTAAGACACATCTAAACTTGGTCATTGAGAACTAAGCCTTTTGTTAATTTTTTACCATTAGCATTAGGTATTTATCTCAAATAAAGCTGATCATCGCACTCTGAAACCGTGGATTTATTCGTCGCTTTCCTACAGCTCAGTAACATGAAAAATATACATTTTTACTCATAGTTTTGTCCGAACTGCCGTAAATACATAATGTAGTTTAAATAGCTTAAGGAACGTTCAATATAATGATCGAGAATGCCAGTACTTCTTCGGTAGTTGTTAGCCTTCAGCGGACAGGCTTTTCGCTGATGCTGTCTATTCTAAATGAAATTCATCGTCTGAAAAATATTCCTGTCGCGCATGATGTAGCACAAACAAGGCTGAACAAAGTCTTACCGTTTTTGAGTCAGCAACTCAATAGAGAGTATGTGAGCTTTTTTAGTCGATATAACATGCAGGAATCACTACTATTTAATGGTGAATTTCAACTCATTGTTGGTGGCCCTAAATGGGTTAACCCAGACTATCCAGATGATATTTTTGTTAGGAAGTACTTTGGTATTAAAGACAAAGGAGATTTTCTTCTCGCTGTTCGATATCCAAAAGCACTATTCGACTATTACCCTATTATGCATTCGACAAAATCTCCTGAGTCTTGGGTATCTACATATGGGGAGCGACAGCGTAATTGGTTGACCTCTTACAGAAATCCAATCGACGTGTTTAACTCGGCTGCACATTCCATTAATGCCCTTACAAGCGAATACATTAGCCGATTTATGACTGATGTAAATGAGGAAGCAATACGTCAAGAAATTGGTTTAAGTAAATTGTCCGACCCCAAGGTTTGCCGTGGCCTAATAAAATATCAAATTGATTATTGGAATCGTTACTTCACTGTGGCCCAATTCTTCAAGCACTATAGGTGGGAAGACTTAATATTAGACCCAATATCGACGATACAATATATCGGCTCCTTAATTAATCAAGAAGTATCGGCTCAGGAAGCGGAAGATATTTGGAAGCCTAGAGACCATAAGAACTTACTCTCTCATCACCAGCACAATTTTCGCATCAACAAAGGCGTTGTTGGAGATTGGAAGAACAGCATCATCCCTCAGCATATTAAGCTCTTTGAAGAACTAGGCGGAGGAGAGCTATTCTCTAGACTAGGATATGACTTCCCTTGCGTGCCAGAACGGCAAAATGAGTACCAAAAACAAATTCAACATTATTGGGACAGTGGTAAACCATATGAAATCAAGGATAAGAACTTAGCTGGATTCGCATTTAATAAATCCAATATCGACGCATCTGAATTCTCATTTACGTCCTTTCCAGAGCGAGGAAGAGTATCAATTGAGCGCAGTGATTTAGAAGATGAACCTATATTAAGAGAGTTTCAAACCTTTGCAGCAGAAAAAAATGACTTACTTTGCTCGATGATAAACAAAATTCAATCGTTAGACTCTGACGCGCATCTAGAGCAACTGCTTCGCACTCATTATCCCGAAAATGATGTCACAGCCTTTCTTAACGTCGCGTTAGGCACACATAAGAACACCTTCTCTCGACTAGAAAACTTTCTAAAGAACAACCCAGATATAAATATTACACTTTGGGGAATCGGAACTGATTTTGACAGTTGGATAGAACGAAACCCAAACACGTTACATATCCTCAGCAAGGCTAACATTAACTTGGTAGATCGTAGATTAAAGGGACAACAGAAGTTCAATAAAACGGTCTTGTCTCCTGATGATATTACGAGCCAGAAAGAAACAATCGTAATACCAATGGCACTTAGCTACGAAACACGCCAATCAATCAAACAATATTGCCGCCACATTAAAATTAAATTTTTAGATATAAGCGCAGTTTAATATGGATCACTTAGTTTACTTAGTATACGGGCAGCACTTTCGAAACAACCGAATTCCCGAGTGCTACTTTTTAGTACAACATACTTTGCTACAAGCGGGGATCTCGACCTGCCTAAGTACAGAAGTTGTCATAGGGCGAACCAATATATTGGTCGAAGGTTTTAATAGTGAAAATGTAGAAGAGCTAGAAAGCAAATGTAATGATCGTTCGACACACATTTACCTAATTGCGACTGAGTTCTTAACCGAAAATTCATTTAATCAATTCTCAAATTCAGAGGCGAATAAAAGCCATTATGAAATACCTAGCTACTGGAAAGAGCGTTACGAGAGTTTTCTACGCATTCTTCAACATTGTCGCGGGCTGTTTCATTTATCCGAGCATCAGGTTGATATTTATCAACAGGCTTTTCCCGATGTGCCTGTTATGTACTTTCCTCACACTTATTTACCATCGCTCCAAATGCCGTTCCCATCTTTGGTCAAAAAAGACTATGACGTTGTTTTTACGGGCGTACTTACCCAATATAGGCTAGATATACTACAAGAATTGGAGCAAAGCGGACTTTCAATAACTAAGTGTGATACAACAACACCAGCCTACTTAAGGGAAGACCTGACCAGACGTTCTAAAGTCGCATTAAATTTAAAGCAGAAAGAGAGTTGGAAACACCCTTCAAACTCAAGATTGCATTTTCACCTTACAAATCAATCTTGCATCATATCGGAAACAACGCCAGTAAAGTGCGATCTATCAAACTTTATCATTGAAAAAGATCGCGAAGAGTTATGTGCAAGTGTCATTGAACTTATTGAGGATGACCTATACAACGAAGTAGCATTGAATCAACATCGTAACTTCGCTCAAAACATGCCAGTTACTCATTATATAAATGACATTTTATCTTTTTTGAAGGTCTAAGTTTTAGGAGTATTTCGTGAAAAAAAATTATTGTGTTACTGCTAATGGGCCTGCCGCAACTCGATGGCTTAGTTTTGTACTAGCTTCGAACAAACGCACATTTGTAGCCCATGGAAGCTATCCACTAGACTCGGTCGTAAACGGCTCTTACGAGAGCGAAAAAGCTCTGCTAAGCGCCCCAATAAACAAAGATGCGGTTACACGAGGAAGAGAAGCTGAGCGCTTTATAAAGACAACGCCTCTAAAAGAACTATATGAACACTTTAAAACAGAGTTCCCGGGCTTCGAAAACTATGGATGCGTTCATAGCTTTGTTTTACATGAACTCTACAATAAGCCCGAGATCCATGAAATGGATTTGACTGTTTTTAATTTGATCCGAAACCCTATCAACTATATTGCATCTCATACGAAACTCGTCACTGACGCCCATTTATTTGCAGAAGAACTACACAATCATTACTCCTCATTTTTTGAGAAGCAATTTTTAGAAGAGTTCGAGTCCTTTCCAGAGCAGTTTCCAGACTTTGATAGTAATAACATGGAACACCGAGGACATGTTTTAAGCTGTTATACCATAAAACGACAACAGCAAGACCTACACAACTTTGAGGGAGTCATTGACAACATTCTTATGGAGGAGATGACATCGGATATTGAATACCTTAAGAAATATTGTGAAATGATTACGGGACTTCAATATTCTTATCAGTCACTGGAAAGCTTTATCTCTGGAGGCGCTCTCAACTCTCATAGAAGAAAAGCCAGTAGTAAGGCAGAAGATACCTACACAAACTGGACTAAACTACAGAAAGATATATTTCATCATATTTTAGATGAAAGTGATTTATGTATTTATAAAAAGAATGGATACAACCTAGATTTTTTAGGATAGAAAATGCACTTCAAGCTCATATACGGTAATCACTGGAATTTCGGTATCAATGTAGGCGATACCTTTTTGCTAATTAAAAGTGCTTTGGAGTTAGCAGGGCATATTGCGGATATTGAGAAAGAGCTTTGTCCCGGTCACGTTAATGTAGTAATTGAGAATTTTGACGCTGAATATGTGAGAAAAATTGATCATTTAGTCAAAAATGATGGAAGGCTTATCATAGTCGGTACTGAGTTCTTGACGAAAAATACGTTCAACAACTTTTCTTTTCAAGATGGCAGTTCCTACTACTTCGATAGTGAATACTGGTCTGAAAGGTACAATAATTTTTTAGACGCGTGTCAATACGCCAGTGCAATATGGCATTTTAGTGATGTTGCTAAATCAGACTATGAAGACAATCTTTCTATTCCAGTGCTTTATTTCCCGCATTATTATGTACCTAATTTTAAGCAAGTTATACATAGAAGTGATGAGCAAAAGAATATTGATTTCCTCTTCACTGGAGCAAAGACAGAGTACCGAACTACGATCATAAATGAATTAAAGGAACGTGGATTTTATGTCGAGTCAGTGCATGCTTTAACGGCTCCATTCCATAGAAATGATTTGATCTCGCGCGCTAAAATCTGCCTAAATTTAAAACAATTTCGTGAATGGCCCTATCCATCTCAATCGCGTTTTTTTTACCATTTAATTAATGAGTCATTGCTCGTAAGTGAACAAACAGATATCAGAGCGGATATACAGGACTTCACCTTAACCGCTTCAGGCAACTTTATTGATTATTGCGTAGAAGAATACGAAAAAGGCAATTATAACGAAAGAGCTAAAGCGCTAAGCATTGGCTATCAGTCCGCATTTTCAATGTTGACGGAAGTTCAAAGAATCATAGAAGGTAGCGGTTTATGAGCATAGAGCAACGTATTATCCTGTCTGGACAGCCGAGATCTGGCTACGCCCTGCTTAATTCTATCATTCATAAAATCAAACTAATTTCTGGCTCACTAAATGATTGCGAAGAGCGACAAGCCGCACAAAACATTCTCAATGATAACGATTTAAATCTTTATAATTGCTACCTCGATGCACTTTCCAAATCCGGATATGATGAAAAAGATATCATCATAAACGGTGAGTTTAGAAGCATCAACGGAGGTCCTCAGTGGTTCGACAGCGAGGGAAATTACTTTGTCCGAAAGTATATTGGAATTATGGGGAAAGGCGATATCCTCATTACACACAAAGTTCCCTCTGTTCTCGCCTATCGTAGCGATACGTTACATTCTCACGAATATCCGAGGACCCTTTTAAATCTAAGTAAAAATCACTTCCACTTCGCTAGCATTCGAAATCCTTTAGACATATTTAATTCTGCGAATCATTCCATTAACGCCTTAAGCAGCGAGTACATTCAAAGTAACCAGCATTTAGGAGATGAAGAGAGTATTCGATTATCAATATCTCTGTCTAAATTCTCTGACTTAAAACTGTGTGAAGGGTTAATATCGCATCAAAAAAAGTATTGGGATGAATTTCTCGATATAAAAGAAAATTATTATTGTGTCCATTGGGAACAGCTTATTACAGATCCAATAATGACTATTTCTGGTATCTGTGAGTATCTTGGTGTTCTGCTTACACTAGAACAAAAAGCATCTATATGGAAATCGATGGACCACAAGAACACCTTTCTTTATCATCGACATAATTTTAGGGTCAATAAAGGCGTGATTGGGGACTGGAAACATAATCTCGTTAACGAACATCTTGAGCTTTTTAAGTCATACGGCTTTAATCACATACTCGACGAACTTGGATACCAAAAAATAGAGCACTTTCGCGAAAGCGACTATAACGAAAAACAGAAAATCATCTCAAAAAGTATTCGTAACGGAGCACCTTTAGTCGTCAGAGATGAAATGCTCGCGACTTTTGCATTCAACAAATCGAATATAGATGTATCAAAGTACAAGTTTTATACGGGAACATGGCAAAAAAACAGCAAAATAGAGCGCGCAACCTTTAATGACGACAGCTTATTCGTAGAACTAACCTCATCGAGTTCAGACCTTATTGATCACGCCTTCAAAAAGCTGAACAACAATAATATGAGCAATCAAAACGAACACACCTCTGAATTTATCGAAAAACTTGTCTCAAACCTCAAAGAGCATGCCTCTATTGCGCTCTGGGGAATCTCGTATGATTTCGAAAACCTGCAACGAGCACTTCCTAGAGGTATACTTGAAGCAGAAAATGTCCAGCTTTATGACCAATTGGAGGCTGGTTTAATTCTTAAGAACAAAAAAATCCACACATCACAAGAGTTAGCCTCGTTTGATGGAAAAGTGTTTGCGATACCGACTCATGAAGCGACGATAGAAAGCATGATCTCTTTTGCAAAAAGAAACCACTTTATAAAGCAGCTCATTTGGAATGAGGTACATCATGAATCGATTTAGCGTTGTTAGTTATGGATATTCCGCAAGCAGATGGCTCGCTTTTGCGCTGTCTACTCATAGCGATGTATTCGTTGCCCACGGAACATACGAAATAGATTCCGTAATTGAAGGCTGTTTTGAAGCGGAAAGAACACGTGGAATTTCAGGCGAAAGATTGGACCCTCTAACAAGAGGAAGAACAAACCTTGAGTTAAAAAAACTGTCACTGTCTGAGCTCTATGCTATATACGAACGAAGCTTTCCTAGTAAAGCAGTTTTCGGCAACGTACATACCTTTGTACCGCGTGAACTCTATTATAAGGAGGACTTCAACGCTATATCACCTAAGGTTTTTCACCTAGTTCGGAACCCCTTCCAGTTTATAAAAAGCCATATGAGTGGTGTGATTCAAGCAGAAGCAGTTCCAGAGTTAAGCACTCATTATTCTACATTTTTCGAGTTATTTTGTTCAAGGTTCCCACACGTGTTAGAACTGGAGTGGTTTGATAAACACAGTATAGAACAAAAAGCATTTTTCACTAGCTGTTATACTTTGTTTAATCTAGCCCAAGACTTAAGACGATACGGTCCGTTGATGCGCACGATTCAAATGGAGAAAATGACCACTGATATCATGTACGCTATACAAACCTGTGAAGACATCACTGGTTTAAAGTACTCAACTGAAGATATGCGACCTCTTATTGATTCTGGTGCGATCAATCAACATAAGAGTACATCTTCGCACTTAGATCACTCCTTCGAATCTTGGCACGACTGGCAAAAAGAAGGATTTACTTCTGTGATGTCTAAAGAACTATACGTTTTTTTAAAAACACTTGGATATGCGCTGCCAGACCTAACGTTTCAGTACGATTATTTTGACTAACTAAATCAGGGAGATGCTTTAGTACACCTCCCAAAATAGCTCTAGACAATATAGTAGCTTATACCTACGTCAACAGATTTATGAATATGAGAAAACTCATGTTTCCTGCCATTGATATTTCCATGACTAAGATCCTCAACTAGACCGGCTACTTCTCGTTCTCCTTCAAAATCAACAATGGTATCGTGAAAAATAATAATCCCGCCTTCCCTCACAAGATGATGATACATTCGCCAATCAGATTCGACTATATTTCGAGAATGATGCCCATCAATAAATAGCGCATCGCACTGTACAACAGCTCTACAAACATTCAAATAGTTATCAGGATCATTGGAAGGACCAATATAAAAATGACTGTTCCCAAGCTCTCCTTCCATTTGCTCATGCACATGCCTATCCACAACATCATTTCTAACTTCTATAGTATGAACTTCATCGAAAAGCTGTTTAAAAAGTCGATGTGTTCCACCAATTTCCCCAAAACCAATTTCAACAATTTTTTGCCTTTTTTTCAAACCAAGCATTACTTCGACTAAACCGAGAATCTCTTCTCTCACTTGTTGAATTGGGTTTGTGCTACTTTTGTTGGAGTGATATGCAATTCTCTCTTCTCGAGTAGAACTCGGATCTACATACCCTCCTTTGGCCCAAGGGTGATTCGTAACCCAATTGTCTAGGTCATCTGCAATCGCATGAATATCCATTTTGAACCCCTCTCATTATATACTGTTAATTTCTATGTAATTTGTCGATTTAGAATAGTGTTTTAGCATCTGGCGATAATTAATTAATACCCAAGTAGGCCAATCGTCTCTTAAAGAGAAGTCTCTCCAAAGCCGATCCTCAACAGAGGTTTCTGAAAATTTATGGGCTGCGACATATTCAGAGAAAAGTACACTCACTTCTCTTTCGTTTTCTTCCCAACGTTGCATATAATCTTGCCAAACATCTGAGGAGTCTTTGTCTTTTGGAAGAATAGGGTATTTTTTATCTATACTAACTCCGAATTTTTCAATACTTTTTTTTAGAAAATCATTCTCTAGGGCCTTAGATTTCAAACACCAAAAAAACTCAGTAAGTTCGATAAATTCATCTTCAATTGGGGGGAATAAATTTTCATTCATGATTGCTACCAATAAGCTATATTCCATTCATCCATAAGTGGGTTTTCCATCGCTATTTCTTTGAATTTGTATTCATATTGTCGCAATGCAATTCCAGTACGGTCATAGTATTCATCAAACACGACCGGATTATAATTTTCTGAATCGCACATGCACTTACTATTCATACAAGGTAAAGGCCCGTCTAATAGATCTATATTTGGTCCATCTAATAGCTCTCCAAGTGAAATATTCTTTGGCATTCCACACGAATAGACCTTTCCATCTTTTATATCAATGAATATTGACTTATATCCGGCATTGCATAAGCCTGGCTTTATTCCATTAATCCAGAATTCATATTCATGTCTAGAAAAGCTAATATCTTTTAAGAATTCTTTTTGTTTTTCAGTATAAGCATAAGGGTATACTTCACCTTGAAAGCTACCAATAAAACCATTAACCGATATAGGAATATTTAATTCTTTTAACTCTTCATGGATCATTGGCAACATATGCACCAACGGAGGATAAGCAACAAGCACAATAGATACAGGCATTTTCTCAGCTAATGTAAGTATCGTTTTTTTCCAAACGTCTGTATCTTTTATTTCAGTAGGGTGATATGAAACTGTTAGTGCAACCTTATCAAGATTAAAGCCTTCGAAAAATTTACTATATTGTTTCTCTGTAAAGCCCATATTCGTTATTAGATTTACTGCTTCTACGTTGCTCTGTTGTGTCAACCATCGAGCATCCTCCACTAAATCTTTACTAACAAAAAACTCACCAGCAGGACCTAAACGGATATTTAACATTTTATCGAGCTTCAAAAGATTTTCTAAAATTTTTCTATGATTATCTCTATAAGGCCACTTATAACGAATATTGTCAGCCCCAACATCGGCAGTACAATATGGACAGTGAAAGTTGCACTGTCTAAAGAAGTTCGGAAAACGAACCATTAGTGTTTCTTTTGACATCATAAATTCTCACTTCCAAACAGGTTTTCTAGTAGATATTCAGTCCATGCGACCCAATTAATCTCATTGCGAGGCTGCTTGTATTTCGAATAATGCTCAATTAAGGTGTCGATCTTATCCCTAAGCCCCTCAAAACTATCGAAGTATAGGATAGAATCATCATTTGGAAATGCTAATGGTGTCTCGCTATTTTCCTCCTCCATAAGGATGGCGCCACACTGCAGTGTTTCCCGAACCTTCCCTTTACATTGACTTCGAAAAGAGTAAGTTTGCGTGTTTACTACTACCTTGGTACGCCTTAGCAAAGCCGCGTATTCAGATATAGGAATTGGATTACGATGCTCTCCTGAAACTCCACCAATATGCCTAAACCTATCTCCATACGTGTCCTCAAGAAAGTCAATCCACCTTCCTCTTTCTCCAACTCGACTGCCAAAAAGTGCAATATCAATGTCTCTTTCTTCACCACTATTATAAAACAAACTAGGATCAAACCAGCTAGGGTGAAAAATAACCTTTTCAGAATTTAGGTGCGAACAGTAAGGTGCTTCATTTCTATGCATGCGTTCTAATCGCGTACCATTAGAGTTTTCTATTACTAAATCAGCGTACTCTAATACCTGACGCTCGTATTCAAGATAACCAGCTTCAATATTCGTTTCATCATAATCCCACCATACTGTTAGGATTTTCATATTTGGAACTTGCTGTTTCAACTCAAGAAAGAATTGCGATGGCAAGTTCTCTCTAACGTGCGTAGGCGTATGAACAAGCAAATCAGGCTGAAACCGCAGTACCTTTTCGCGCAATGTATTTGCCCAAAGCACCAAACGCTTCTCCATATAGTCATTGCCATACAACTGGAAAAGAGTCAGAGTAGGATAAGCTTTCAGCAATTCATCTCGAATATTTTCTTCATATGCTCTACTAGAGATCACAACATGATTCGAATAATCCGAAATTTGTTTAGGGCTTATAACTGGCTTTTCTTTTAAAAAACTTCCCCAAAGCGACTCATTTTTATCTGCGACAGCAACAATATTGAGCGATGAGAAAAGATACCAGTGCTGAGTCGTATGAGCTCCTGCGCCATAAATAACAACTGGAGCATTGCCTGCTTGAGCCTTTGCGACTTTAATAGATTGATTTATTAAATCAAGACAATCTATCTCATCCCAGCCAAAATGAAATGTTTCATGTTCTCCAAGTCGCCCTGATTGAACCATAGGCTCTCGTATTTCTATTTTCCCTGCTGAGTCTTCATAAGACTTTGACTCGAAGCGATGAATAGCAAAAAATGTTCTAGGTTTAGTCAGCATGTTTAAGATAATATCGATAGGTTTCTTTCAATCCATTAACTAATGACGTTTCAGGACGCCAGCGATAAGAAAAACATCGTTCACTATCTAGAGATTTATGCGGCATGCCATCAGGTTTAGACGTATCCCACACTAACTCTCCAGCATATCCTACGATCGATGAGATGCTTTCTCCAAGCTCTCGAATAGAAACAGATTTCCCTCCAGCAAGATTGATCGCTTCTTTTTCAAAGTAATTTTGGAGGAAAAATAACATTCCTTTGACAGCATCATCCACAAACAAAAACTCCCGTGTTGGTGCACCAGATCCCCAGAGTGTAACTGTTGGAGTATTACTTTCCTTCGCTTTGTGAAACCGATTTATGAGAGCAGGTATGACATGTCCGCGGGCATCATCAAAATGATCACCAGGGCCATACAAACTAGTCGGCACCAAGGTAAAAAAGGACTTACCGAATTGAGACGCATAGTATTGTGTAAGACGCATTGCGGCTAGTTTTGCTGTCGCATAAGCTTCATTTGTCGGTTCAAAAGGACCGGTCAACAAACTTTCTTCTAGGATCGGCTGCGTTGCATTACGTGGATAATAACAATTTGAGGCGAGATTCATTAAGCGTTCCACACCTGCATCCGCCGAAGCCTTGATAACATTAGTCGCAATCATAATATTGTCGTACAAAAAATCGACAGGCTGAGTCCGATTTGCCTCAATTCCTCCAACTTTAGCAGCTGCCAATAAAACAACATCTGGCCTATTATCAAAAATAAACTCTCGAGTACGATTTTGCTCCCGAAGATCCAATTCCTGTTTCGATGCAAGAATAAGCTCAATATCGTACGTCTTGAGCGCTTTGATAAGCGCTCCACCCACTAACCCTGTATGGCCAGCTACGTAAACACGCTTTCCAGCCAAGTCAAAAAAATCAGACATTACTAAACTTAGAGTTGGATATCATCGTATACCCTTTTATTAACTCGGCAATTCCTTGGTCAAGAGAATGATCAGGCGTATACCCTGTTGCTTCGATCTTATCATTCGAAACAATGTAGTCACGCTTGTCTGGATCTTCTCCGATAGGTGCCTCTAAAAAAGTGAAACCGGGTACTTGCTTTTGAATTCGCTCACAAAGCTCCCACTTAGACAAATTCGCATCAGATAGTCCAACGTTGTAAGCTTCACCAGACATGCTATCGAAGTGTTCTAGTCCGTGAACAAATGCCTTCGTTACATCTCGAATATGAATGTAGTTGCGTTTAAAGTGGGATTCAAATAACACCAATGCTCTATCTTTTACTGCTCTATAGACAAAATCGTTAACCAGCAAATCTAGTCGCATTCGAGGCGCAAAACCAAAGACAGTCGCCAATCTAAAACTAATAGCAGATCCATGTGCAAGTACCGCTTCTTCCGCTTCTACTTTGGATCTTCCATATAGACTAATAGGGCGAAGAGGCGACTCTTCGGTGCAAAACTTCCCTGACTCGCCGATTCCATAACCACTGTTGGTTATAGGCATCAGGATTTTTTGATTCTTACTTAGCAGTTTAGTAAGCATCACAACAGCATCGCGATTAGTTGTTACTGTACCAATTTCATCACGGGAGCATAATGGAGCGCCGACCAAAGCGGCAAGAGGAATAACCGTGTCAGCCATTTTTACCAATGATTTCATTGTTGATTCGTTTCGACAATCTCCGCGTTCAACTTTGAAGTTTGGATTCGCCGCCACTGCATTTAAGGAATCCTGCCCAAACATAAAATTATCAAGCACAGTCACCTTATGTCCAAGTTCAAGTAGTCGAGGTACTAAAATAGAACCAAGATACCCCGCACCACCTGTGATTAAAATATTCTGCGACATTACATACTCTCCTGTGCTGCGCGATCTAGAACTTGATATAGCAACTCTAGTTCAGAGCTAAGATCGAAAGGGTGATTACCAACAAAGAAACCATAATCATGGGCAATATTAGCGTTGACTATAGGCGCAGCCTCACTGTAGTCATAGTACTTGAGTACATCATGCCTAAGGAAATTTCCACCTGTGATAATTCTAAAACCTATTTTGTTGTCAGACAGCGCTTTGAAAATAGTTTTTCGATCTAATTTTTTTTCGGGGTTCAAGATGATTGTGAAGCAAAAACACGAACTGCTGCCATTCTCTTTTTGGATTATAAACCGATCATCATGTTCAAATAACGACTGGAATAACTTTAGATTCTTACGTCTCGCTTTCGTGAAATCAGGCAATTTTTTCAACTGCTCAAGCCCTGCTGCTGCATTCAGTTCAGTCGGCCTAACATTATACCCAGGAAGAATAAAACGATACGCTTCGAACAGATCATCGCCCGAACGCTCGAACAATATTGAATCTTCTGGCAAATCTCGAGTCCAACCATGTGCTCTGAGGCTACGACATAATTCATACAGTTCCTGCGAATCGGTAAGAATCATTCCTCCTTCCATAGTCGAGATATGGTGAGAAAAGAAAAAGCTAAAAG
Organism: Marinomonas balearica; assembly: GCF_004362145.1. Lineage (GTDB taxonomy): Bacteria > Pseudomonadota > Gammaproteobacteria > Pseudomonadales > Marinomonadaceae > Marinomonas > Marinomonas balearica. Next base: position 50,959 of record NZ_SNXC01000014.1, on the reverse strand, counting down.
TGTTTAAATCACCAAATGTTCCTGCTTTTTTACCATTCAGCTCTGCATCCATCGACTCGCAATTGTCTTCCATAAAGTACAGACCATGCTTATCAGCAAGACTTCGCATGACATCAAGCGCTGCGGGGTTACCTAAGATGCTTACACCAAGAATCATTTTAGTGTTCGGTGTTATTGCCCGTTCAATTTGAGCTACATCCATATTCAAGGATTCCAACTCAACATCGACAAAACGTACTTTTAATCCATACTGCTGCAAAGGATGATAAGTCGTAGCCCAACTAATAGCAGGTACTAATACCTCATCGCCTTGTCGCAAAGGGTTTTCTTTGGTGAAAAACAACGCAGCCACTGAAATTAAGTTCGCAGAAGAGCCGGAGTTCACCATGATTCCATACTTTTTTCCATGGTAATCGGCGAACTTACGTTCAAACTCCGCAACTTTAGGACCCATGGTAAAAAAACCTGAATCCATTACAGTTTGTAGAGCATCTAACTCTTCTTGCCCCCATGAGGGGGCAGCCAAATCGTATGACATTTAAAACGGTCCTTTAAACTGAGATTGATATGCTAATTCACAGCGCTTGCTATCAGGTATCCAACCATCTTCTCCTGTAGCTAGCCGATATGCAGACATTGCTATGGTTTTAGGATTTGGATAAAAAGCATCTTCTAATGTTGGCGTTGTTGGGCAAGTTGTTTCAGCAAATCCCATCCGCCTAACTTTGGGCTTCACCTCTATTATTTCACTTTCAGCAACCCGAGCGACGATTTCAGCAGATACGCCGCAATTCAACCAAGCATTGTCTACTACGAGCAAACGACCTGTTTTATTTACGGATCTTTCAATGGTTTCAAAATCGAGGGGGGAAATAGTAACAGGATCAATTACCTCTGCTTCAATCCCTTGTTCAGCTAATAATTCAGCAGCACGGTAGGCCTCGTTTACCATATTAGATACGCCAACAATGGTCAGGTCTTTGCCCTCTCGCATCACTCGAGCCTTACCAAACTCTACAGCGTAAGCTTCTTCAGGCACAACAGTTTCACTTCCATAGAGCAGTCGATGCTCCATAATCAAAACTGGGTTATTGTCTCTAACAGCTTGAATTGTAAGCCCTTTCGCATCGTATGCATTGGACGGGGCTACAACCTTCATTCCAGGGATATGTGCGAACAGAGAATGCAACCCCTGTGAGTGCTGCGCTCCTTGCCCCCATGATTTACCAATCATGGTTCGAATTACCATCGGTACCTGAACTGTTCCGCCATACATGTAGTGGCTCTTAGCCGCAATATTTACCAATTGATTCATACATAACAATAGAAAATCCATGCGAATATGTACATGTATAGGCCTCTGCCCAGCCATCGCGGCACCAATTGCGACCCCCGTCATAGCATCTTCAGACAGAGGAGTAGTAAAAATACGCTCAGAGCCAAACTTGTCTAATAGGCCTTTTGTAGAGCCTTGGATCGATTTATGATCGTCAATATCAAGCCCCATCATAAAAACTCGACTGTCTTCTTCCATCGCCTGGTATGCACCTTCAGACAACGCCTCGAAATATTTTAAGACTCGTGCGCTACGACTAGTTAGCATAGACATAGTCATACAACTCCTCTGGCGATGGGAATGAACTGTTTTCGGCAAATTCAACTGCCGCCATTACTTGTTCCTCAATGCTTTTATCAATGCGATATTTCTCATCTTTCGACAGTTGTTTTCCCAATGTGACGTAGACATCTTTAGCTCGCCATTCCTTACCTTCTTCTAGGCTTCTATAGCCTTGATCGTAATCCTCATTTGGGCCAACGTGCTCAAACCAACGATGAGTATGGCACTCCATAAAAGCAGGACCCGCTCCTTTCCTAATTGTATCGATAAGATCTCCTGCATGAGCGTGAATAGCAAGGACATCTGGTTCTTTAAACCTCTTCGCAGGAATGCCATAAGTAGCAACACGCTCGGTCAAGGTGTCCGCAGCCCAGCGCTTAGTTAGAGGTTCGTGAATAGCTAAGCGGTTATTTTCTACCACAAACAAAATTGGTAATTTCTGTAGGGCAGCAAAGTTAATGCTCTCGCTAAAACAACCTTCCTCGGTTGCACCATCTCCCATAAATACAACAACGACATCATCTCTGCCTTGCTGCTTAATAGCCAATGCGTGCCCTACAGCAACAGGGATTCCGGTTCCAACAACGGCAGACATTCCAACAACGCCTTTAGAGGAATCCACAAGGTGCATCGACCCAGCTCGCCCCTTAGCACAGCCTGTTTTCTTTCCATAAAGCTCGGCCATTAGCGCGTTCACATCTCCTCCCTTGGATAGGTAGACACCATGACCACGATATGTTCCAGCAGCGAAATCACTTTCACGTAAGTGGTCTATTACTGAAGATGCAATGTATTCTTGCCCAATGGCTAAGTGGACAGGGCTTTTAATTTTGTCACTCGGATATATATCCGCAATAATTTCTTCTACTCTTCGAGTCAATGCAATGGAAGCGTAGAGCCGTGCTTCTATGGATGAATAAGGTGCCATAACTGCTCTCGTTTTAAGTTTCTATAAAATAGAATATCGACTAACTAAATAAAATATTTAGTTATAATCTCACTTTTCTTGAAAAAACTGTAATTAAATCAACCCCATCCCAATTTTTTGTAAATGTTAGTGCCTCGCCAAGTCTACAGAATTGACTAACCTGAGACGTTTTAGACAACTCCAATTTGGATTCATGAGATAACCCATAATGGGAAATGCTCTGGAGGTTTTGAGGAAACGCACGACCAATTTCTGAAATACAGCTTTGATCAAACTGGCCTAATACTCCACGAAGAGCCACTCCATCATTAATAATTTCTCTATAATTGACAATAGACAAACCCCCTACTCTTTCAACTTCAGCACCAAATGCGCATAAGTATTGAGCAGACATGAAAGTCTCGTTTTTCGCAAAACTGCCGACAATAAATTTCTCTACTGCGTCCCAAAAAAGGGTTTGTATTTTTTTAGATGTCCTATACCAAATCACCCACTTTGGAGACGCACAAGCTTGTTGCTGAAAGGTAATAACATCTCTCGCAAAACTTTCTGCTAAACCTGAAATAATTGGAATGTCTTGTTCTTCAAGGTGTAGAACACTGATGGAATAGCGATCTGGAAACACCCTCTCCTGACTCTGAGCAGGTAGCGTTACTCGTCTTATATCTTCAATACTTTGATCGCTTCCCCACAGCATTCTGAATTGACACCAATCTGAGCATTTTCGTGTCCAGTCGCTGTGTTTATCGTAGCTAAGGAAGGCTTGGTTATTTAGTGCTTCACCATTCGTCTGTTCGTCAATCAGATTAAACAGGTCAAAAAGTTTTTTTTGGTCTGAGGTAATAGCTGCGCTAACACGAACAATAGTTTGGTTACCCATCAAATAAGAAAGCGACCAACTATAGGCAAACAGACCTTCGACATTTGAAGGGGAGACAATAAAGACGCGGCCAATTGGCGCTAATAGTAAATGATCATTTGGCTTATATTCTTCTTTCCACGCCTTGATTTGTGATTCTCTCAGCCAAAAACCTAACGCCTTTAATGGAGCACTGTAGTTGCCTTGGAGCAAAGCCTCTGACAACTGCGAAAGAAATAAAACTCGACTAGAATCAAAAGGCATAATGACCGCACTCGAGCGATCTTCTACCTTTTGACTACCCGCAAACAACGTTATATTAGAAGACATCACTACATCCTCGAATCTCTGTCTTTGGAAGGCGACCTATCACTTCAAAGTAGCACCCCTTCCAACCACATGAGCAATCATCCTCACCAAGAAGTCGCCCAAGATCTTCGGTCAAAATACTGTGTCCAGGATAGCTCCGAGGAATAAACGACATAACTTGAATCTGACCCTGCTCTCCAAATGCTGCAGGTTCCAACGTGTTTTGATTCCTTATAATAATATCGGAATATGCAGAAGCATGCAGGTGCCCATGACTGCATTCAACAAACACACTGCCTATCTGCTCAACCATGCCATAAAAGTTATGTATCGCTGCCGACTCACCAAGAATTTCGCGTGTTGTGGATTTAAACGTGTGATTATCAACCGCTTTGTCCTGTAGCTTCTTCCACCCTCCGGAATGAAACAAAATGGCATTATCAAAAAGCGATCGATCTCCTCTATTTAACAGCTCCGTCACAAAGTATTGCCAAACCATAAAGGTAAACCCAAAAATAAGTACAGACTGACCTTTATACTTCTCGATAAATTGATCTATCCGCTCCCAGTTTGGCGTTAAATCTTCATTCAAGGCATAAGTATGATCTCGCCCCAAAAAAGACAACCCCTGAACACCTGCCCCTCGCGCGGAGAAGCCGCTTTTATCATTAGTAAGACCTTGTCGATCTACTAACAACATTGGCCGGCGACTTTTTCCTGTTATCGATGATAATAATTTGACCAGCACCTTTGTCTGCAAGCTGGCAGTTTGCTTATCTAAGACGATTTGCGATTTAACCTGCGATGTTGTTCCGGAGGACGTTAACGTTTTAAAAACATCACCCTCTTCGACACTAGATAAGCGAAGAAGCTTAAACAATCTAGCCGCTAGATAAGGTACGTCATCAAATTCACTCGCAACAAGCGGCAGCCCTGTGCCGTTCAAGATATTTGCGTAACGTTCGCAATTTTCTGAATGTAATTGTGTTAATTGATTTAACTGAGGTAATAACCAGGCTTTTTTCTCTACACGCGATAGGTGCAGTGGATTAATTTCGGTCCAGTCCTGCATTATTTCAGGTACCCGTTCAACACCTGATAGTCGACTTTCCCATTTGTTTTGTGGGGAATCGAATCAAGTACAATAATTTTAAAGTACATCGGATGAATAGACATTGAGAGCAATAGCTCTTTCGCTTTCTCTTTCATATTTTCGTTTACAGTAAAAACTCGTAAACAATCTTCTTGACCAATACAAATAGCAGTAACACTTATTACATGAAGTAAATGTTCAAGATGTTCTAGCCCAAAACGACGCCCCTGCATTTTTATGTAGCGTTTTTTTCGCCCTTGTATGAAGAAAAAACCGTCATTATCTTTGTAAGCCAGATCTCCAGTTTTGAGAGGCTTGTAGTCTGGTACAGACTCAAGTTCATGACGACTAGAAGCATAGCCCATCATGACGTTTTGCCCTTCATACACTAGTTCTCCCTCAACATTATCGTCTTCGATCAAACTACCGTCATCATCAATTAAATAAAGGTGTCCACCTGGGATGCTCCTTCCGATCGAGCCAATTTTATCTATGAGATTCTCGGGAGGTAAATAAGCAATACGGGGAGCCGCTTCGGTTTGGCCATACATCACAAAAAAACGACGATCCGTTTCCTCAGCATACTGGGCAAACTGTTCAAGTAACGAATTATTGAGTTTTCCTCCGGCTTGAGTGAGAACCTTTAAATGCGGCAGATCCATTGATATGAACCGAAGTTTTAAAAGCGTCTCGTAATGGAAAGGCACTCCAGAAAAAGACGTGACATTGTACGCCTTCATTGCTTGCCAAAACTTACGTTCAGTAATTGCAGCCTCTGTCACCACAAGACTGGCACCAGCCCACAAGTAACTATGCAATAAAGACAAACCAAAAGAATAGGTTAAAGGCAGTGATGTAATCGTTCTGTCTGATGAAGAAATTGATAAGTAATCGCAAATTGAATCAGCATTCGCATCAAGATTCTGACCTGATAACTTCACCATTTTTGGCGACCCAGTACTGCCAGATGTAGACAGTAAAAGCCTCAAGTCAGGATGAGGCTGAGACTTTATACTTGAACTTAGCTCTTTCCAAATACTACCATCAAATACTCTATCGGGGGAAAGACTGTCTTGGATATTCTGCAACTGGTTATAGTCATTCAATAAAATAACAGGTGCGCCTGTCTTCAAGCAGGCTAAGTAGGAGACGATTGACTTGAGATTATTTCTCATAACCAACGCACAGACTTCACCAGCTTGTACATTTCGCTCTTCAGAGGCAATCAGCGCATTTAATTCTGAATAAGACACTTTTGTGTCTTCCAGAATTAAAGCAGTACCACTATGTTGAGTAACCCTTTCAAGCAACTTCACACATCACCTCAAAGTTTTAAACCGCCATCGACAGCAATCATTTGTCCGGTAACAAACTTTGCCTGCTCGCTAAGGAGAAACTGTATAACACTTGCCACGTCTTCGGGTGAACCTAATCGCTGTAAAAGTGTGTTATTAACGATATCTAATCGACGCTCTTCACTTAATTCGTGAATCAACGGAGTATCGATAACGCCAGGTTCAACACCGTTTACTCTGATGCCGTAGGGCGCAACCTCCTTTGCGAGCGACGCCACCAATCCCGAAACCGCAGACTTTATTGTAGAGTAAGCTACTTGACCTTCACTACCTTGTTTTGCAACGATAGACGACATGAAAACCATTGCGGCGTCAGCGACATTGATCATCAGTCTCGACGCCCATTTGGACAGCATCACTGCCGACTCAATATGTTCGAGATAAAGTGTGTTCAGGCTGTCTGCCTTAATAGCGTGCAATGGTGCAGAATTCATACTACCAGCACAATGAACAAAGCCTTTCAGCTCAATGCTATTTTTAGTCAATTGTTGATGAAGCAATCTAAAACTGAGATCCAGTTGAGCTGAATCAGTTACATCAAATGGAAGAGCAATGCCATTTAACTTTTTTGCCAGCGCTTCACAGGCGGAGGACGACCTTGAGTTTATCGCAACGACATAACCTAATCCCGAAAGCAACTCAGCCAATGCGAGGCCAATACCGCTTGTCGAGCCAGTAATCAGGACACACGCTCCCAATTTCTGAGCATGCTCTCCCATTAAAATTCAATTCCATGCTTCGTGAGAAGTTCTTTTGCTATTTTTACTGAACTCATTTCGATAATATCGTCCATATCAAACAACACACCAAACTCTTTCTCCAGCCCAGCGATTAGCACCATGTGAGCGACCGAGTCCCATTGAGGTATTGTATTGTACTCAAGTGAATCAACAACAAGGCCTGCTTCAATATTCAAACTACTTTCAAATGCGCTTACTAATTTATGTGTATTATTCATCTTATTACTTATGATTTTTGATCATTGAAACGTTCTAGGAGGGAGGATAACTTTAGTTTAGCCCCTTCAAGCTCCGTCAGGGACTTCGTTAAATACACCCACCCACCTTCTTCTTTCTTTTTTTGATAACCCAGAGATTCGTTGTACCTCAAAGCCGCCTCATTCGTCGATAAAACCGTCGCTTTAATCTCTTCAATATTCGATTGTTCGAAGCACCACTCACTTAAACCGAAGCCGACACAAAAAGATAAAAATGTACCTCGATATTTATCGTGGCCAATATACAACCCGGTTTCAGCAAGGTTGTCTTTAAAGGTCACATTTGCATAACCGATTAGTTCACCACGAAAGCTCAAACTAAAGTGCACTTTAGACGACGAGCTAAGCGAGGCAAACCAAACAGACTGCTGCTCTTCACTTACAACACTATCACTTGCCATCACAGAACGGATGTCTTCTCGATTTCGCCAAAGCCTCAACTGCTCTATATCTTCTTTAACGACAGGTCGAAATAAAATTTGATAGCGCGAGAACGAATTCATTAATTATCTCTTAAATTTGATAACATCTGGTTAACAACATGAGAAGAACCCACTCCATCAACGGCACAACGCGCGATACTCTCTTGGTCTGATATGGTAGGACGATTCCAGTTCAACATAACACCATCAACGACATTTGAAACATCCTCGTCGCTAAAACCTTGAGAAAAGTCTGCCGAGGTACACCACCCCAATGCTGTATGCTCCTGCAGAGCCTCTTTTTGATTTCTAGCAACTTGAATAAAGTAACTAGGAACCCCCATACAGGCTAATTCAAACAATGTGCCGCCTGCAGCAGACAATGCGTACCGACTAATGGACATCAAAGAAGCAACACGAGACGTATCGACATAATGCTCAATGGAGCGCTCATCGCAAAGTGAACAGATAAGATCTCTCTGCTCAGCTAATCCTCCTACCATAACGAGCATGTCGTTGGAAGAAAAGCCTTTTCTTAACAATGATTTAATAAATGGAAGCGTCAGGTTTAATGGGTCGCTTCCACCGAACGTTAAGAGTAGTTTTCGACGCTCTACATTGAGATTTTTAAGCACTGCAAACTGAGGCCGCAGCAACGCATATTTAGGGCCAACAAAGGGGTGCTGAATACGGGAAGTGTTATAGGAAAGGGTGAGTGGGTTTAACAACCATCGCGCATCTAGAGCACCACGGTTATTATTATCGTCCAGAACAAGCATGTTCGGTTGGGACTCATAAGTTTGAGCAATCATATTTCGATCAAATCCATAGTGATCAACGACAGCGATGTCTGCCTGCGATGAAATAGAAAGCCAAGACGCTTCGTCTTTTATAAGCAAATCAGCTTCATCATAAACGCAGTCTGGCCGAGTAACAAAACGTACATCGGCGCCCTTTCTTTTAAAAACATCCGCTAGTACAGAGCACCTAACCCTGTGCCCCATGCCAATGCTTTGAGATGCATCGGCACGTATAACGACACTTACTCCAGAAGATCCCACGACAATGCTTGTCCTACCTGTAGGTCTTTAGACACTTTGCGCCCAAGCACTTCGTCCCAATGCTTAGGAGCAAGGCCCAAAGAAGGGCGTACGATTCTGATATTATCTGACGTCAGTTCCATTCCAGCCTTAATATCCTTAGCAATATAGATAGAGCGTCGATACTTTTTAGCCGCTTGTTCCGCCTCAGAACCACCATAATGAACAGAGCCCAACGCAAAATATGCCTGCTTAACAGAGTCTACAAGCAACTTCATTTCGGCGGGCTCCATTGAAAACTCGGCATCCACGCCTCCCGCGGTTCTATCTAAGACAAAATGTTTTTCTATAACAGTTGCCCCTAATGCGATAGAGGCAACGGACACTCCAATACCACGAGTATGGTCAGATAGGCCAACGTCACAACCAAAGCGCTTCGCTAAATCAGGAATAGTCAGAAGATTGGTATCTTCAACTCTTGCAGGATAGGTACTAGTGCACTTTAAAAGCGTGAGCTTAGCTTCACTAAATTTACGAAACTCATTTACCGCATCTTGTATGTCGTCAATACTAGCCATACCTGTCGACATAATAGTTGGCTTACCGGTTTTAGCAATCGCCCTCACTAAAGGAAGATCAGTAAGCTCAAATGAAGCGACTTTATATAACGGTACCTCCAAGCTTTCTAGAAACTGGACTGCGCTCAAGTCAAAGGGTGAACTAAACGCAATAAGACCAAGAGACTTCGCATAATCAAATAGCTCTTTATGCCACTCCCAAGGTGTTGCTGCTTCGCCATACAAATCGTAAAGGTTTCGTCCTTTCCAAAGACTATCTTGTTCGCCAATGAGAAAATCACCTGTCGATACATTAAGTGTCATTGTATCTGGCGTATAGGTTTGCAGCTTAATTGCGTCCACCCCAGACTCATAGGCGGCGTAAATCATCTGCTTCGCAACATTGAAGCTCTTGCCGTGATTACCGGATAGTTCGGCAATTACAAATGGACCTTTGATATCTAGTAACATTTACTTTTCTCTACGCGTTATATTTCGCCATTAAAGCGCTGTCACCTTTGTCTATAAACTCGTGGACGTCATGAAACATTTCTTTCATTTCATCAACAAAATCACACCAATGGTCATACATAACCTGAGTATCCTCAAGCACAGATGAATCATGTTCATTTTGATATAGAAATAGTGACATATAACATGCGAAGTAAGTGAACGAACCTATAACTAACTCATATATAGCATGGAAGTCTGTATTGTAGTAGTTGCCTATTGAGTCATTAAATTCCGCCAAACGCCTCATAACAGCAGCCCGACTTAAATCCTCACTGTCCACCCAACCAGACTTCATGTAAGCAAATAATGAATCTAGCTCACTCTCCATTCTAGCAAACTCTTCTGATAAACTTCCTAAGCTTTCACTACCAGTAAAATGCGTACTAAATATCTTATCAATTATGCTTTTTCTATCCCTTAAGGGGGAAGAAGGGAGGTAGTCAATTGGCCTAAGAGGGATGCTACCTTCAATTTTTACACCATCAGACATGTTATAGCAGCGGAACATTCTGTCCGTCTTTTTTGCATATGCTACAGCTGTTTCCAAATAAAGTTTGGAATTTCCAAAAACAAAGTCGGTATAAAAAACACCACCAAAATTCCCTTCAACTTCGTCAAGGCGTCTATGATAGTAATGTATTAAATGAGTATTTTTTCCATCTTTATAATAGCCACTGTGAATAGAATGATGATGATCTTTATCCTTGAAACCACAATCCACACCAATAAGGTAGATATTCCTGAACATCATCATTGTAAAGTACGCAAGTGCGGTATTTGCCACAATCGGAGCGGAATTAAATAGCAAGGGTAACTCGAGATCAGAACTCTTCGCTAACTTCTGCATAATAGTCGATGCGACTTCCCCTGGCTTTAAACTTACTCCTACACGGTCAAATAACTTATAGAAATCCGGATGAATAACATTCGCCGTAAGTGCCGCAACTCCTTTTCGAAACTCTTCAGGCACTAACTCAATCTTATCAACAGTAATTCGCATCCTTTCTACGTCAACATGAAAATCAGGCTTAATACCTAATCTATGCAAGGTATTGATTGTTGTTCCACAACATACCAATATTACCGAGTCTCGATGTTGACGAATAAAATCTATATTTTGATCGAGTGACGGTCCATTAGCGACAATAAAAATAGGAATATCACGTAAAGAGCGATCATTAGGTTGATAATGAGATGTAAAAAACTCTTTATTTGAAGGCGCTGCAATCGATTGAGAAACGCCAATCATCGCATCGTCAAAAAAACCCCAACCATAGACCTGCCGAGCGTATTGTTCCGAAAAAGTTTTTGCGGCATCTTTCATTTCTCTAAATGATAGAGAAAAGTACATGTAAGTAACCGGCGCCAAATAAAGCCCTTTTCTAAATATATAAGGATAATATTTGTCGACAAATTCCTGTTCTGTAATACCTACTGATAAATGTATCCTAGCGTCTAATTGGTTCGCCTTTTCGACAATATCCAGCCACTCTATCGTAAACAAAGAATAATAGAGAAAATCTAAATCCGGCTCATATATGTATAAGTTCTGTATGTCTACTTCTTGGTACAGGAAATAAAGGTTATAGCCAAATTCGAGGCCAAACATGAGCATAGAAGGGACATATTCCGGCATACTTTCTTGTGCGGAAACCTCATCATAAGATTTATCCAAATACGCAGAGAACTTATCCATATAAAATTCATGACGGGTTTTATTAGAGCCCTTCCCTATCTTTAATTCCGTCCGATGAGGTTTTTTTAGTTGTGCCTTAACGTTATCAATAACCATCGAGAATGGCTGATCTGTAAACAAAACAGTCTCGTTTTCGGTATCAAATAAATTTAGGCCTCCATCTTCCTCAAGAAACACCGATTTCTTGATAGGAGAGTAACCGTCCATCACCTGATAAATATCTGGAAAATAGGTTTTGAAAACTTCGACATTTCGAATGTATCGGTCAGTAAAAACCTGATCGTTATCTTTTAATAGCTCTACGCCCTGATGAAAACGCTTAATAAGCTGTTCTTTACTAGTACTAGAGTGATTCATGTTCATAGCTTTTTTGTTTCCATATAGCTACCAGCTGATTTTCGTTTTTTTGACAACTCGGCACGCTCTTTTAAACTCTCAGAGCGAAGCTTTTCAACGGATTGGATTATTTTCAAGTGTTGTTCAAGGTAGAGACGTAGCTCATTTTCATATCGACGAAGCTGCTCACTTGATATAGACCTTAGTTCAACATCTATAAATTTGGATATCTCATTCGCTTTCGAAATGTTGTCTTCTATTAACGCGTTAACTAAATTTTCATGGAAAGCATACAGTTTTTTGATTTTATCGGGTAAATCTTTATTTAATACGTACATAAACTCCCCGACAGAACGAGTTAAGCGTCTGCAATTTGATCCCAAGCACCTTTTATTTCTAGCATAAGGCTTGACACATGGTCTAAAATTTCGGTGTTCATTTCAAGGCTGGCGGCGTGAATACGGTCTATCATATACTCATACAATGCATCTAAGTTATCAACCAATTCGGGGTTAGCATCCCGTTCAAGAGCATCTCTAAGAGAGTTTATAATTTCAATCGCTCGGCCAAGGGAAGCCGATTTCCCTTGAAAATCTTTACGTTCAATACACCCTTTCCCTAGCGCCACTCGTTCTAGAATACCCTGCATAAGAAGCTGAATAATCCTATGAGGACTAGCACTCGCCAAGTCAGACTTTAGAGAATCTCGTTTGTAAGCTTGGATGCCCTTATTTCCGTACATTTTCACCTCTTTCTAAAGCTTAAGATTGATTTGATAAGTTACTTAGGCTTGTAAGTAAAGCCGTACCACTGTTATTGAGACCTGCAAGCAACGTATCCAAATTCGAAAACTTTGTTTTTAATTGTTCTTCATATAAATCCATACGATATTCAAAAGATTCGAGGGTCTCTTGTGTATCGTCGGCGGACTCCTGAGCAGAGCTACTTAAGCTTTCAACAAGCCCCCCAGATCCTGTAAAATCCTCCAAATACTCAGACATGATGTTAGCAATCCCGGTGTCTCCAGCAAATAGAGTGACTACATCATCAAAGCTAGACTCCATTACCTCTTCAAAATCAGTTGAATTTAGAGATAAGCTACCATCGTCATCCATCTCTATGCCGATATCAAATATGGATGATAAACTACCTGCATCATCAAACGTAGTCATTAGATCTGAGTTAAGGGCCGATTCCATACCTCGTACAAGGCTACTTCCATTTAATATATCACCTGTCCCTGTGTATTTTTCGAATGTCGATAAAAGTGAATTGTAAGACTCAACAAAGCTCTCAAGCGTCTCTTGAACTGAATCTGTATCGAAATCAATAGAGGCAGATGCGGTCTCTAAACTACTATCACTGCCCGTTTCAGACTCAGCTAACGCCTTAATAGTAAGCCCTGATATAGCGTTTTCAAAGGTATTTGAGTCACTGTTTATATCAATCCCATCAACCGTAATAATAGCATCCTGAGCACCATCTTCTGACCCAATACTTAAACCAGCGCTCCCTGTACCTGTAGCAACTGATGAAACTGAATCTAGCGTTTCGTCAGTATTTGTAACAACCAAATCATTACCACTGCCTGTAACACTTGAATTTAATGTGAGGTAAACATTTCCACTCCCATCATCCACAAGGTTTGCAGAAACACCAAAATTATCTTCGTCGTCGTTTATTTGTTCTCGAAGTTCAGAAAGCGTAGCTCCAGCTCCAACAGAAACAGTAAATGTTTCGGATCCAGCGGTGAAGGTTAAATCCCCTCCTATTGCACTTACTACGTCATCAGTTGATGAGAATAATCCGCTTCCACTAACACTTCGGCTACCTTGCGCAAGTTGAGATACAGATATTTCATAAGATCCATTGGAAGCATCCTCGCTTGCTGTTACAGAAACTAAGTCTCCAGAGTCTGGCTGAGTAAGCGATGCAGTTCGTCCAGTAAACAAATCAGTATCATTTAACTTGTCTGCCGTTTCTTGGAAAGTCTCGAGTGCAGATTTTATCGCACCATAAGCAGAGACCTCAGACTTATAGTCACTGATCTTTTCATTATATGCCGAAACTTTTGTGTCACGTTGAACACTTACCATATTATCGAGTAAAGCCTGCAGATCTAAACCAGACCCAACTCCTAACGACGAAACTGACATAAGCCCTCTCTCTTCAATTTGAACATCTAGGCTAAATTATACTTCACTATTAACCAAGCTACCTTTCAGGTCGCTTACTTCATCAAAAATCTCATCGATTCTCTTTGAAATCTTTAAAAATTCTTCCGTTGGAATTTGGCGAACTGTTTCGCCAGTTTCCCTATCTAGAACTTTTACAATATTGCTTTCACCATCTTCGGAGGTTTCAAACGAAATCGAAACATTAAGTTGACGCATTTTTTGATTTACTTCTTCAGCTTTTAGATCTTCAAGCTGAGAAGAAATATTGCTAGATTCGTCACCTGTATGATTTTCACCCGATTCTTTATTATCCGATGCGGTATGATCTGTATCGGCTGTTTTCTGAACTACTTGAGAGTCTCGTTTATAAGCTTCTTTAAAGTCTCTAGCCGTTGTAGCCTGAGCTTCTTGAGAAGCCTGCAATTGACTAAAGGCCTGTTTAGACACATCTGAACTAATAGACATTTTAACCTCCTACAAAACAAAAAAGCTGGAGCGCAGCCCCAGCTTTTGAGAACTACCCAATTAACCCAATAATGATAGCGCAGTTTGAGGACGCTGGTTAGCCTGAGATAGAATTGTTGAACTAGCCTGTTGTAGAATCTGCGCGCTAGTCAACGAGGCAGTTTCTGTCGCAAAGTCAGCATCACGAATTCGAGAACGAGCAGCCGATACATTCTCAGAGATGTTGCTCAAGTTATTAATAGTAGAAGTAAAACGGTTTTGTACTGCACCAAGTTCGGCACGAGTACTGTCTACAGTACTAATCATACTATCAATATCTGTAATCAACTGCTGAGCATTCGCAGCGGTTGAAACCGAAGGTGAACCAACACCCAAAGTACTCATATCCGTACCAGAGATCGCGAAAGAAATCGTCTGGTTAGCGTCTGCACCAACTTGGAAACTGCCAGTATAACTACCATCAAGCAAATTTTGACCACCAAAAGTTGTGGTAGAAGCAATTCGGTCGATTTCCGCTGCTAGCTGACCAATCTCTTCTTGCAATGCTTGACGGTCAGAATCAGTATTAGATCCGTTCGCAGACTGAACAGCCAAAGTACGCATACGTTGAAGCATACTGGTTGTTTCATCCATTGCACCTTCTGCCGTTTGAGCAAGAGAGATACCATCATTCGCATTACGCACAGCCTGGTTTAAACCATTAACCTGTGAAGTTAAACGGTTAGAAATTTGCAAACCCGCTGCATCGTCTGCCGCACTGTTTATGCGTAAACCAGAAGACAAGCGCTGGTATGCAGTATCGAGGGTATTACCCGAATTCGTCAATTGACGCTGAGCGTTCAATGATGAAGTATTAGTATTTACGTATAAAGCCATAACAGCCTCCTAATTTTCGCCATTTTAAGTCTGTAAAAACAGACTCGTTATGTGTATCGAAGGCGCCAACCTCCAAAATATACACAAATTTAAAATCCTCTTATTAAAGATAACGACCCGAAAATAGATAGCTTTAGAAAAAAAAGACTTTTTTTTGCCCAATGAGGCAAAAAATATCCATATAGATTGGCAACCTTTTTCATATCAGTAACTTAGAAATATAAAAAATCACCTGCCTCCAACCCTAAACCAAAGTCAGATATAGATTTTCAACCTCTATAAAAGGTTGGCACGAGAGGTGCAAAAGAAATTACGTATGGAGATAATATCCCCATAAAAAAGGCTAAGTGCGCCAACACTTAGCCAAAATCACTTCTAGGAGAGAGAAGCGAAAAGATTCGAATACGATCGCCTAAACCTCTTACCTCCCGTATTCGAATTATCTCTTCATAAAAGCGGCTTTTATGCCGCTTTTATTTTTTAAAATTAGCCTCCCAGTAAAGACAAGGCAGTTTGAGGACGTTGATTCGCCTGAGACAATATTGTCGAACTCGCTTGTTGAAGAATCTGAGCACTTGTTAAGTTCGCAGTTTCTGTCGCAAAATCCGCATCACGAATACGTGAACGTGCAGCAGAAACATTCTCAGAAATGTTTGTCAAATTATTAATTGTCGAAGTGAAGCGGTTTTGAGCGGCACCTAATTCAGCACGAGTACTGTCTACAGTACTGATCATACTATCAATATCTGAAATTAGTTGTTGAGCATTAGCAGCAGTTGAAACAGATGGCGTCGCAACCCCCAATGTACTTAGGTCCGCTCCGCCGATCGCAAAAGAAATCGTTTGGTTAGCGTCTGCACCCACCTGAAAAACACCGCTGTAAGTGCCATCCAAAAGATTTTGTCCACCAAACGTTGTGGTAGAAGCAATTCGGTTAATTTCAGCGGTTAGCTGTGTAATTTCTTCTTGAATTGCAACACGGTCAGAATCAGTATTGGAGCCATTCGCAGATTGAACAGCCAAGGTACGCATACGTTGAAGCAAACTTGTTGTTTCATCCATCGCACCCTCTGCTGTTTGAGCTAGAGATATACCATCATTTGCATTACGAGCAGCTTGATTCAAACCATTAATCTGTGAAGTCAAACGGTTTGAAATCTGAAGCCCTGCCGCATCATCTGCTGCACTGTTAATTCGCAAACCAGAAGACAAACGCTGATATGCAGTGTCCAACGCATTACCAGAGTTGGTAAGTTGACGCTGAGCATTCAAAGAAGAGGTATTTGTGTTTACATATAAAGCCATGATAATTCTCCTAGAATTTGAATCTTTTCTTTATAGCAACCGTTTGATTTAGTTAGTTATTTGGTTGCCCTTTGCATATTCTATTTATCGGATCATCTTAAAAAAGCTTTAACGTTTTTTTAACTTTTTTTAGATTTTCTATCGCGAAAATTAGACATGCTAGTTCGATGAAAAATTTATCGTCAACTAGGAGAATATCTTTAGAAAATATTAGAAAATATAGCGAGTAAATTGAATATTAAAGTTGGAGGGGTTAACTTCTTTGACAACTTCTACGTCCACTACATCAACCTGCATATCGGTTGCAGACATCAATGTGTTGCTAGACAAGCTGTAAACCTGACGCACTAAGGACGGTTCCTTTTTTTTGTTAAGAGTCATAACAAAACCAATCCTCCCGTTTGATAGCTGAACACAGCTGCCCACCGGAATAACGCCTATACTCCTAATAAATACAGCCGTAATTTCTTTGTCGAAGGACACTCCACTTTCCTTTAACAAAATTTGGCGGGCTTTTATCGCTCCCATTGAAGCTTTGTGAGTCTGTTCTGACGTCATCGCATCATAGGCATCCACAATCGCACCAATCTTTCCGTAAATACTTATTTCAGAGCCTTCTTTGTTTTTAGGGTAGCCTGTGCTATCAGGCTTTTCATGATGATCTGCTAACATGAGATAAGCAACTTTTGGTAACTTTTCAAACCTTGACAAAATTCTTTGCCCAAAATCAATATGCTTATGAAAGAGTCCTAATTCCATCTCCGTCAGCTTTGAAGCCTTATTCATCATTTCTTTAGGTAGTTTTGATCTACCTATATCCATTAGCAATCCGCCTAACGTAATGGCCTGTATATAATCCGAAGACAACCCCAACTCGTGCCCCATGTGACAAGACAAAACGGCTACTCCCATCATATGTTGTGCTAAGTAGTTATCTGAATTTTTGATGTGCCTTAAAACCAATAGTGCGTAGGGGTTGCGGCGATATGAATGGTCAATTTTCTTACATAGTTGCTCGAGTTGGGCTAACTCTGATACATCTCCACGACGAACAGATTCGAAAAGGCTTTGGATCAGCCTCAAACCCTCTTCCATCAAATCTGACGCAGAGTCTACCTCTTCTCTGAAAGGTAAAGTTCTTATAACCTTTTCTTTTGCTAATACAGTTGCCGACTGAGAATCTGAAGACATCTCTTCAGTATCGCTATTCACTTCTCGCGTTCGGGGAGCACCCTCTACAGCGTCCTCTTGAGGCAGCTCATCGTATTTACCCGATTTGTAATCCATTATGTAATCTCGAGTTTGATCATTTAGCATCCTTCTAAGATAACGATAAAGACTTACGCCTTTTGGATACATCTCACGCAGATAGCTGGAATTATAACGTTTGTTTAGACGACGTATACTTCGGACAGACTTCCCCATTGCAATAGAGAGGCATAAAAGCAAAAACCGCTCTTCAGCGTCATATCTTCGCTCTCGCTGAGATCCGGCAATAGATGATTCTTTAAAATAAGGGTCATAAGATAGAAAGGAATCATTTAACAAAGGTTTCAGTTCATCTAGCGCCACCTGACGCATAACAACGTTAACAATTTGATGTTTTTTTGAATGTTTCTTGACCAAGCCTGTGACTCGAGAATCCTTCAGCACATCATCTTTTATTCTGATAGCGTCTAAAATCTCAGATAAATCGAAATATCCAAAATTTATGTCTACTCCGAAACAATGATCTACATCTTTTATCGACACACAAAATCCCTAAAAAATTAAAGACTATTAAATAAAGACAAGTTTGCAAGTCGTGTAAATAAAGATTGAGTCGCACTGATTGCAGAGTTAGCCGACTGTAACTCAGTCGCCGCTTCACTCACATCTATTCCAGCAATTTCATTCATCGCAAGTTCATTTGAAATTTCTTTTGACGCTATATAACTTTCTCGACTACTAATTGTATTTTTTCTAGAGCCAACCTCTGATATCGCCGTACCCACAGTCTCTTGAGTATTCTCTATGCTCTCAGTAGCGTTCCTCAACGCAGCCGTTCTTTCTGCATCAGTTGCATTAGGGTCCTGTAATACAGATATCGTATCATTCAACTCATTGAGAACATTATCTCGTGTAGGCGTATCAAGCGTCACAGACACTGTCGCCCCTGCACTATCCAAAGAAAACGACATTCCATTAACGTTGATCTCGTTTCCATCCTGATAGGTACCGGAATCAACTACATTTCCGCTTGCGTCCGTAAAACTATATGAATTCGGCGTTCCTACTGTACTTGTGAGGGTATAAGTATTATTTGCAGGTGTTATTGCATCATAGTTCTCATCAACAAATCGATTGTAAGCATCCTGATCATCAACCAACGACGTTAATGTAGCACCGCCCGCTGTAACAGAAGCTGAAAATGTGTTGCGAGTCCAGACATCTTGAAAAATCTTTTTTCCAGTATCATTGACAGGAATTGAAACACCGTCGGCAATTTGAGCCTTATTTTGCGTTTCATTCCCACCATATACATACTCCCCTGACCCATTCAATGACATAGTAGGGCTAGAAGAATCAGAACCAGAGAATATATAGTTACCGCCAGCATCCTTGGAGTTCATTAAATCAGCCATAGACTCAACAATCAAAGAAAGCTCATCTGCTATAGAGCTAAGGTCTGCAGTGCTGTATGCTGAGTTTTGAGCCTGTATTAGCAAAACATTTGCGCTATCCATAGACGTATTTAAGCTTTCCAATGACACTTCTTCATAATCCAGTGCATTTTTTGCCAACGTCATTGTTTTTTCATATTGATCATTGAGTGCATTTTCTGCTTGATAGTTCAGTACCTGCCCAGCCCCATTAGGATCGTCACTTGGGCGTACGATATTGGATTCTTCAGCAATTTTTTCATTAATTTTAAGGTAGCGTTCATTCGCTTTAAGCAATGACTGCGCCGTTTGCGTATACATTGTGTGATTAGTCACTCTCATAGCGATCTCCTTTAACCCACTACACTTAATAGTGTATCGAATGTCGTTCTAGCTGCCGAAATAACTTGAGCAGCGGCTGAATAAGATTGTTGGTATTGAAGAAGATTAACCGCTTCTTCATCTAAGCTAACACCTGAAATCTGATCTTTACTGTTAACCGACTGGTTATACACAGTCTCAGCTGCAGCCTCGTTAGACGATAAAGTCGACGTTAAACTACCAACGCTTGTCACAAAAGATGAGTAAGCCTCTGTTAACGTTGCGCTTCCCTCTACCAAAGACGCATTTTGAACCTCGGCTAGCAACAAACCATTATAATTGTCGTTCTCGCTGTCCACATTGAATTCAATGGTGAACTCATCTCCAGCTTTAGGAGCCGAAGATACGGAGATATCATAACCCGCACTGTCTGCAAGACCCGCCTGATCAAGAAGGTTAGTATAGTCCGTAACGCCAGCGACAGTCGCTAAAGTATTTCCTGCACCGTCTCGAACTTCATAGGTAGAACTGTCTGGCGTAAAGACAATAGACTGAGGAGCTGATGCATCCAGCCCTTCGCTAGCACTAAACCCAGAAGTTGCAGGATCTAAGTTGGTGATTGCTGAGATACTGATTTCGACATCAGATAAGTTAGAAGACGATTTAGATACAGAAATAGGAGAAGCAAGTGCGAAATCGTCACCGTTAACTGCCGTCAATTCAAGATTCTTAGCAGCGCTTTCAGTAGGTATAAAGGAGAACTTATCATCCGTTGAATAAGTTCCTCCAGCATCAAATTCTACTTCAATTCCGAAACCGTCAACTTCGAAATAGCCATCCGAATTCGGTGTCGCTGTTGTCGTATCCACAATGTCAGATTGTTCGACCACCTTTCCATTTGAATCATAGGTATTCACAACAAATTGAGTGCTCGAAATCATTTCAAGCTCGTACGAGTTCAAAGTCAGCTCATTCGAAGCACCTTCAGTAACTCTTACCTTAATATCACCACTACTAAACCCATTATCATCACTAGCTGCCACTGCGATTTCACCAGTCGACAGCAGATCGTTACCGTAGTTACCATCTGCATCTAGGCCAAGGTTATTTTGAGCATTTAGAGAATCCGCCAAGACTAAAGCTTGCAGCCCCAATGTACGCTCAGCCTCTTGACTGAACTCATCACGATAATCAATAAGCGCGCCTAACCCTCCACCGATATCTTCTGTCGAACCTCCCACCTCATGAGATCCAAAATCAACCTTTAAAGTTAAGCTATCCGAGGTCGATGATTCATTCTCTAGCAAAATATCGTTAGAGCGCCCCTGAAGAACAAGCGGCGTACTTCCAGCAAGCTTTACTGTCATTAAATCACTGTCATCATATGACACTTCAACTTCAAGATAGCTCGACAAATTCGTCACAAGCAGCTCTTGCTGATCCCTCAATTCATTTGCAGTCGTACCCGTTTGAGTTTCTTGCTTCAGGATTTCAGTATTCAAGCTAGAAATTTGGCTGGTTATTTCATTGACCTCATCAACGACAGCAGTAATTTGTTTATCCACTGTTGATTTTTGATCTTCGATGATCGAGGCCATCTCATTATATCGCTCAACAAGTCCCTCAAAACTAGAATACGCTGTATTCCTAGCGGAGCTTGAACTAGGGTCACTGTTTGCAGTCTGTAAATCAGTGAACGACTGACTCAAATAAGTATTTAGTGAAACGCTATCCTCTCCAACAACATTGTCCATATTGTCCATCATGGAAGAATAGGTTTTGTAATAATTAAGCTGAGAGTTATCAGACCAGACTTGTCGATTACGAAATTGATCGACCAGACGAGAGGTATCATTTATTTTAACCCCTCCACCTAAAACGCTACTGGTGGAGGTTTCTTGTCGATTGTAGCCTTCGGTATCAACATTAGAAACGTTTTGACCTACCGTTGATATTCTAGCCGAACTGGATTGAAGACCGGAAAGACCAATGTTTAATAGGCTGGTACCCATAGCAAAACCTCTGAAAGCAATTTAACGCGGCTGATAACCACTATATCGGTATGCTATGCAATTACTTTACCAATTTTTAAACACTTTAATCCTAAGATGCGAAAGCTGCCTAATCATAGGCTAAAGACTGTTAAACCATTTACTTGAAAGGATATTTTGAATTTTGTTCGCATAATTAGGATCGGTTGCATACCCGCCTTTTTGCAAGTAAGCGGCAAACATTGCGGCATCATCTCCGGCCTGAAGGGCATCTTTATACCGCTCACTGGCGTTCAAGAAGTCCGCATAGTCATTAAAACTGTCTTCAAAAGAAGAATACGCTCTAAAGGCTGCCTTTTCTTGCTTAGCAACACCATCACGGTATTCCAAAGTGTTTACGACCGCTTTATCGCCAGACCACCTCGAATCCGCCTTAATACCAAAAAGATTAAAACTTGCCGTGCCATCGTCTTTCGCGATTGGGTGTTTTCCCCATCCTGACTCTAAAGCAGCTTGCGCTAGGATTGCTTTCGGATCAACACCGATAGTCTCTCCTGCCTGTTTAGCTAGCGGCCACAACTGCTCAACAAAAGCTTCTGGAGAACCAAAAACAACCTCTTTTACAGGAATTGAAGTATTTGACGGCTCATCCAAAGATGTTTTATTTCTAAGTTCGCTCCCCGAAACACTATCTGCTTGGCGAGCACTATTGCTTTGCGCATCTCTCGCTGCATTATCCGCAGCGAGCTTGATCATCGTATTCAGTTGCCCTGAGTCAATTTTATTTAATTGCGCTAACCAATCGGAATCTGAACTCGTTGACGATGTTGCGTCGTCCGCTTTTTCTAATCCACTGGATCTAGACAGCTGACGAATAAGTGCATCCGCTAGCCCTACACCGCCATTATTGGCAAGGTTTTGGGACATTTGTGAATCCATCATTTCTTGGTAATGTTTCATCTGGCTCGAACTAAACAAATCAGTACCAATATTTTCATTGGCACTGCGCATGTTCTTAAACATCATATTGATAAAAATGGATTCAAACTCTTTTGCTACCTGCTTTAACGCGGCATCAGGGTCTTTTTTCGACTGTGTTTTTAATTTCGCCAGCGATGAAAAATCCGCAAAAAATTCATTAGCACCAATTCGACTCATCTGCTCACCTCAGCCTAAATGACCACCAAATCTGCATTAATTGCACCGGCTTGTTTCAGCCCTTCAAGTATCGCCATCACATCCCCAGGCGCAGCACCCACTTGATTGACCGCTCTTACAATGTCGTTAAGCGATGCTCCTGGATCGAACACAAACATATGTCCACTGTCTTCATCCACCGTTATTTCAGTACGAGGCGCTAAAATAGTCTCACCACCCGCGAGAGCATTTGGTTGACCAATTTCAGGGTTTTCTTTGATGGTTACCGTCAGGCTACCATGAGTCACAGCCGCTGGTGATACTTTTACATGCTGGCCAATTATAATTGTGCCGGTACGTGAATTTATGACGATCTTTGCCCGTTCCTCTCCCACTTCAACTTCCAAATTTTCCAATATAGAAAGAAACGTTACTCGCTGAGAGGGATCTCGCGGGGCTGTCACACGAATGGAAGTCGCATCCAGCGTCGTCGCCACTCCCGGCCCCAAAAGCCCATTAATTTTATCGGCAACTTGTTTTGAGGTGGTGAAATCCGGCCTATTAAGATTGAAAGTAAGCGTATCACCACGGTTAAAGCTGCTTGGAACAACTTTTTCAACCGATGCTCCGTTGGGTATGCGCCCGACCGTAGGGATATTAATCGACAATCGTGAGCCATCAGCGCCTTGAGCTCCTAAACCGCCAACAACGAGATTTCCTTGCGCTATCGCATACACCTCACCGTCAGCTCCTTTTAGCGCTGAAAGCAATAAAGTCCCGCCTCGAAGACTGGACGCATTGCCCAATGAGGATACGGTCACATCAATTTGCTGACCCGGTTTAGAAAAAGGAGGAAGCGTTGTGGTCAAGGAAACCGCTGCAACATTGTCCGCGTCAACGTTCGTTCCAGCAGGCAAATTAATCCCGAACTGGTTCAACATACTCAGAAAACTTTGATCCGTAAAATCAGTATTGTCACCAGTGCCATTAAGACCTATCACCAAACCATAACCAAATAGCTGGTTTTCACGCACGCCCGCGACAGAAGCTATGTCTTTTATTCTATCGGCCAATGACAACTGTGACACCAACAGAGTAATGAAAAGGGTAAGGCGTACACAGTATCTCATTATCATTGCCGAAATCTCGTTTAGTATATCGTTGCTAGAAAGGCATCCATTTTGAATTTATAAATCGGGTCAACCATCCTTGTTCGCTGCCCGCAGCCAATTCGCCCGTACCAGAATAAGCAATTCGTGCATCAGCCAGTCGATTAGATTGTACCGTATTATCCGCTCCAATATCTTCTTCTCTGACCAACCCAGACAAGCGTATATACTCTTCCCCCTGATTCAGAGTAATCCACTTTTCACCACGGATAGCAAGCAAACCATTAGGATACACTTCAAACACCGTTACCGTAATACTGCCCACTAAACTATTGCTTTGGTTTGCGTCTGCACTTCCCGCGAATTCGGAGGTAATAGAAGGCACAGTTGTATCTAAGCCAATTGGCACCCCTAAAATGGTAGGGTTCCCAATAGTAGCGGAAGACTCTTTACTCAGGTTTGCAGCATTACTTTTAGTCGAGCTGGTGCTTTCAGACAAAGTCACCGTCAGAATATCCCCTACACTTCGCGCTTTCTTATCGCCAAAAAACACATCCCCCATTCCCACTTGATAAATACCGCCATCCGCCGATTTTGAGTATTTCAGGGTGGGTTGTACAACTGGCGCATAAAAAGGATCGTCTGCTTTGGGTGCAGGCTCAACAGCCGCACAGCCAGCTAATAAGATAGGAATAGCGAGTAAAAGAGAATTATAACGATTCATTTATCTAGCCCGTAATTATTATAATTGCTGAGTCACGAATCCAAGCATACCATCCGCCGTTGAGATGACCTTAGAGTTCATTTCGTAAGCCCGCTGGGTTGTAATCATAGTAACAAGCTCTTCCACTGAGTTTACGTTAGAGGATTCAAGCATTCCTTGACCAAGCTCTCCAAGCCCATCTTCTCCTGGAACACCGACAATAGGCGCACCACTCGCGGATGTTTCTTCATAGAGGTTTCCGCCCAAGAAATACAAACCCGCGGGATTAATGAAGTTGGCAATGGTAATCGACCCGACCTCTTCTTGGTCTGTTTCACCAGCACGAAGAACAGAGACCGTACCGTCTTCACCTATCGTGATATCAACGACGTCCGCATCAAACGATATTTGAGGATCAAGAAGATTACCAGTGGAATCAACCATCTGGCCTTGGTTATTCAATTGAAATGACCCATCACGTGTATAGGCTGTCGTACCGTCATTTCGAGTTATTTGAAAAAAACCAGCCCCTTGAATGGCAACATCCAAGTTTCTATCGGTAACATTGTACTCACCTTCAGCGAAGTTTTTTTGCACGCCCGTAACTCGAACTCCGGCTCCCACTTGCAAACCCGACGGCAATTCAGTGTTTTGTGCACTCAGGCCGCCAGGCGCTCTTAACGTCTGATACATTAAGTTTTCAAACACCGCACGTTCTTTTTTAAAGCCTGTTGTGGATACGTTTGCTAAGTTGTTAGATATTACACTTAGCTGTTTGTCCATTGCCGTTAAGCCGGTTTTTGCTGTCCAAAGTGCTGTTTGCATATGTCTACTACCTATTTAATTCTACTAGCGCTCTAAGACTTTCGCCGATGCTGTGGCGTTTTGTCTAACGGAATCCATCACTTTAATATTCATCTCAAAACGACGGGCAAGTTCCATAATTTCCGTCATTTCTTCTACGGCGTTAACATTACTGCCTTCAAGAAAGCCAGAAATCACCTTTACATTGTTATCTGCATCGAGAGGCTCACCATTCTTAGTTCTAAGAAGCCCATCATTTCCTTTGGTAAGGTTTTCAGCGTCCGTATTTACAAGTTTAATTTGCCCTATTGATGTCGTTTGTGTCGCATCGCCACCTTGAGGAATAAACGAAATAGTTCCATCCGCTCCAACATGCAGCGCATCCAAAGGCGGAAGGAAAACGGGGCCAGCACTCCCAAGAACAGGCAACCCCGTTCCGGTAACAAGCTGTCCAGAAGGCGTTAGCTGAAGGTCTCCAGCACGTGTGTATACTTCTTGGCCTGTCTCATCCATAGCGGCAATAAAACCATCGCCTTGTATCGCAATATCCATATCCCGACCCGTTTCAATCATCACCCCTCTTTCCATTCTTGTTCCGGGGTTCTCTGTCATTGCGTACACCCGCGAAGGGTAATAATCACCATTAACCTGCATAGAACGAGCCTGTTCAAAATCTGCTCGAAAACCTGTCGTTGCGACGTTGGCTAAATTATTCGCGTGAATACCTTGTGCATTCATCACTTGAGTGCCTCCACTCATGGCCAAATACAAAGCTCTATCCATCACGTACTCCAATTAACAGTGTTATCTATCGAACAATTAACAATACATTATTCAAAACCCATGCCATCTTTAAAAAACACTTTAAAAACAAACCATAGACATAAAAAAACCGGCTTTCGCCGGTTTAAATTTCTTCGATATAAAACGTTTAGAGCTTAACGAAGGTTAATAATCGTCTGAGTTACAGTATTTTCTGTTTCTAGCGTCTTAGAGTTCGCTTGGTAATTTCGCTGAGCTTCAATCAACGCAACGAGCTCGGAGGTCAAGTCAACGTTTGATTCCTCAAGCGACCCCCCTTTAATACTTCCCAAAGTTCCTGTATTCGGCTTGCCGATATTTGCCGCCCCAGAACTAGAGCTTGCCACCCAACCTGTATTGCCAGAAGGAGACAACCCATCCGTATTATCAAAGGTTGCTAGCGCGATCTGCCCTAACGTTGCTGTTTGCTGATTAGTATAAGTAGCAATCAGATACCCATCCTCGTCGAAGCTCACCCCTTGCAACTCACCTGCCGCATACCCGTCTTGCCCGAACGTATCTGTACTCGTAATTGCATATTGAGTTGAATCCGTAAACGAAAGCTCTATCTCACCTGCTAAGTTTGTTGGATCCCAGCCTGTTATAGTTAAATCCGTTGCAGGCACTGGCGTTGTATAAGGCTCATAGCCTGTAAAAGTCCCAGTCAAATTACCACTTGAATCAAACTGAACAATGGTATCCTCAGGCAAAAAGAGGTTTCCATCTGAATCCGTTGATTCACCATCAACGGTCACCTTTAATTCCCAAGTGTTATTCTCACCCTGTTTGATAAAATAGTAACCTATAGTATGCGACTCACCCAATGAATCATAAATTGTATTAGTGTTATTGTAGGTATATGTTTCAGGATCATCTGGATCAAAGCTTTCCCGAGCATTACCTTCAGGAGTTGTTACGTCACCCGCTACAGCGGGATCAAACGTTCGTGTTAGCGTATCGCCGTCGTCATCAGTACCAGTAATTGTGAAAGCTAAGGTTGTACCAATATCCCCCACCCCCGGCCCAGTGTTACCACTGTATATTGCGGAATATGCCGTACCACTAGTCGTGCCATCAGCATCATCGAATGTAACAAATGTATCCGCAGCAAGCCAATCTGTACCTGTAGAATCTTGAAGCTCACCACCAACAGTTGCATAGACTTGATAAGTATTTGGGTCTTCACTTTTAGCATAGTACAGTGTAATTACATGCTGATCGCCCGCGCCATCAGTTTGAGTTGTTGTTTGAGCATAAGTATAAGTATCAGGATCAGTCGGATCAAAAGACTGAGCAATATAAGCCGGTACATCTTCATCCGATGAATTAAGGTTCACCTGAATATCTACTTCTGTCGTTGCCTGAGGCGCTATACGTTCAGTAGGCACTTGTAGGTTTTCTAATGTACCACCAATAGCACCATTTACCGCATTGTAACCTTGAACAAAGCCACCATCATTAGTAACTAGGTTACCATCTTCGTCTAACTTAAAATCGCCAGCTCGGGAGTAGGTTTGCACACCACCTTCGTCGATAACAAAGAAACCACTGCCATCTACAGCTACATCAAGATTATTCCCTGTATCATTATAGTTACCAGCAGAGAAATCTTGTGCAATGTTATTCACACTGACACCACTACCAATGGTATTACTACTGCCTGAACCTATAACATTGGTATTGTACAAGTCACCAAATTCAATTCGAGATTTTTTAAAGCCCGTTGTATCAGCGTTCGCTATGTTGTTACCCGTGACTCCTAAATAGTCAGCGGATGCTTTAATTCCTGAAAGTGCTGTATTAAAACCCATAACAATTCTCCGCTTAACCGATGATATCGATTGTATCTGTTAATTTTAGTGTGCCATAACCATTAATATTCAGTGATGTACCATCAGTACCATTTAAGCTAACACCGTTAATTCGACTGGCAACTTGCGCTGTCAATTGAGTTGATTCACCCGACACATTTTTTGAGGTTGCGACAATATTATAATCACCCGCAGCAACATCTTCTCCTGCATCATCTTTACCATCCCACGTATACTTACCATCAGAATCAAGACTGCCGCTTCTTATTACATTACCACTAGAATCAGTAATACTGATAGAAGTAGAAGTTGAGTCGGTTGGAATAGACACCTTAATACTAGCGGAATTACTTCCATCGTATGAAATAGTATCTTGATCAACGTAAGCATACTTACCCACCAACGTTGAAGCAGTCAGCGCCTGACTGGACACCAAAGCCTCTGACATAGAGGTAAGACTCGAAGACATTTCTGTCAGCTGCTCTAGTGAACTAAATTCCGCCATCTGAGAAACCATATCTCCCGTCTCTTGAGGCTCAGTCGGGTCTTGGTTTTTCAATTGAGCGATATAAAGCTCCATAAACACATTTTTGTCAGCAAGCGAATCACTTGACGATGTCTCTGCACTAGAGTCCGTCGTAATACCCGCTTTAATCTTTGCCGAATCAGTACCGTATTGCGAAATTAACGAATTCAGCCCCGTTGTTGCAGTTGTATCAGCCATTATTTATCTCCTAGGACTGCCCAAGAGTCAGCATTTTTTGCATCATACTCTTCGCAGAATTCATTACTTCAACATTAGTCTGAAAAGAGCGTGTTGCGGACATCATATCGGCCATCTCTTCGACTGGATTAACATTCGGGTAGAACACATAGCCTTCTTCATTCGACATTGGATGGTCCGGCTCATAACGTGGATTCAAGGGCGCATCGGATTCAACAATCCCTGCGACATGCACACCCACACCAGATTGTAGATCATCATCTGAAACATCTCGCCACCCACGAGCTCGCATAGACTCTTCCATCATTTCAGAAAAAACAGGCTTGCGTGCGCGATACGTTTCATCAACAGAGCTAGCAACACTGTCAACGTTTGCAATATTACTGGCAACAGTATTTAAACGAATCGTTTGTGCGCTCATTGCAGAACCGGAAATCGCAAAAATATTATTTAATGACATGATTATTGACCTCCAGAAATTGCTTTTTTCATACCACTCACTTTTCGTTCTAAAAACAAAAAGCTGGTATCAAACTGCAATGCGTTTTGAGCGAACTCTGCCTGCTCTCGCTGCATATCAACTGTATTGCCGTCTAACGACGGTTGGCTTGGGTTTCTATAGAGCAAAGCATCATCTGTTCCAAATGTGCTAGAGCCAGCGATATGCTGATCATCACTGCCCGCTAAATCCAAACGATTAACTTCGCTTTGCAGCATAGAATCAAATGTAATATCTCTGGCTTTGTAATGAGGGGTATCTGCATTCGCAATGTTGTTCGCTAAAACAGATGCTCTTGCACTGCGAAACTTAAGCGTTTCATCATGTCCTGCAAAAGCTTGTTGAAATGTGATTGCCATACTACCCTCAAATTTATCTAAACCAGCCAATTTATGACTTTCTAATAGGTTCTAAACCGAATTTTATCTTTAACAAAGCAATTAAAATGCCAATTTCCAAAAACCACTGCTCATGCGGACTTATCGCATTAAGTAGATATAAAAACGGTAAAGCGGCAACAGATTAAATGAATACAGTGGCAAAAAGCGGCAATAAAAAAGCCTTGTGGAATCACCACAAGGCTTATAGAAAATTTCGGATACAACATCAATGGCAAAGTGCCACTGAGAGTCACATCTTAGTATTGGCGTTTCGCGATTTCTGCGGCTAACTCATCAAAGCTTTTTTCAGCTTGAATTTTTTGAAACAAAGCGGCGTTATTCTTCATTGATGTACGCAGAATCGACTCAGAAAGTGAACCCGCCTGTTCAGGGTCCAAACCTACTGCGACAACAATACCGCCTGATGGCGTAGGCATTTGACGCACGACCTGAGAGCCGATTAATGATTGCTCAGTGATCTGCTTAGTCACTACAGAATTTACGCGATCCACTGTTTCTGATTCACCTGCTCCAGTGGTTTCCACATACTGCTTCACCATATTTTGAACATCAACACTCAACACTTGTGCCAACTCAACTCGCGCAGATGTGGCTGCCATTTGCTTCATATAGTTGTAGCCCGCAGCTGATTTTTCACTGTATCCGACGGCCGACAAACTCATACCTTCAATAGGAGCACCACACACCCACTCAGGCGCAGCTTGATTTGAGCCATCAGCAAAAATACAAGCGGCTACAGGCGCAGCTTCTTCTTTAACTTCTGTTGAACTACAAGCAACGACAGTAAGAGCAACAAGGCCCAAACCCAAAAACTTTAATTTCATTTCCATATCCCTCTATGCAAGCACCGTTAATCATTGAATTATGCTCATAGCATAATACTAAACCACAAAGACTATTATTGAACCAACGGATTGTTAAACAAACCGTCTAATGAATCTGCACGCGTCGCCTCAATTGGCATCTGAAGCTCAATTGATCTAAACGAATTGTATTTTGATTGCGCCATTTGCTCCGCATCAACAGCATTGCGCAATATAGTTGGCCTAATGAAAACCAGCAAATTTTTCTTATTATTTTCGTAGGACGTACTTCTAAACAGCGCCCCAAGAATTGGAATATCTCCCAATAACGGTACTTTTTGTTCAACTTCAACAACATTATCTTCTATTAATCCACCTAGAACGATGGTTTTACGGTTACCTGCAATAACCGTTGTCTCGATTTCTCGTTTGGTAGTAATCGTACCCAGAGAACTTGCTTCTGGCGAGGCGGCTTCTACGATTTGACTCACTTCCATTTTAACCTCATTGTCTGCATTGATATGAGGCGTTACTTCCAAGGTCAAACCGATGTCTTCACGGGACGTGGTCACAAAAGCACTGCTACTGGAATCAGAATATCCCCCCGTTTGAAACGGACGAGTCTCCCCTACAAGAATTTTAGATTTTTGATTATCAAGTGTCATAATTTTAGGGGTAGACAACAAGTTTGAGTTGGAATTGCTCTGTATGGCCTGCAGTATCCCCGCCATATTCAAATCACCGTCACTGTTAAACGACGCCGCTCCCACGGTTATGCCGTTAGATAACGTTGGCGTACCTGCCACAACCGATGTCGCAATATCACTCAAGCTTCCACCAGCGGCACTAAAATTAGTACCTAAAACTGGCGTCGTCGAATCAGATGTATCGCCAAACAACCATTGAAAACCCAGCGCATCTGAGCTTTCCATCTTAACTTCAACAATGATGGCTTCGATTAACACTTGCGCTCTCGGAATATCTAATTCCGTAAGAACTCCCATTATATCAGCCATCACATTAGGCTCTGCGCTGACTACAAGCGCATTCAAGGATTCATCAGCCTGAACGAAAGAGCTTTCAGGTCTTTCTGAGTTTTGAGCTGTTTTTTCAGCGCTGAGCAATCCCGTGATAAGCTCTGCTGTCGTTTTTGCATCCGCATAGCGAAGCGGTATTACTTTCAAACGAGTGGTAGAATCAGACGGCTGATCCAACTGCTGTATCAACCCCTCTATCTGATCCAATGTCGCTTCTTTTCCTTTTAGCACCAATCGGTTTGTACGCTCATCCGCAATAATTTTACTCGAATTAGAACTAGAGCTCTTTCTACCATTACCTGATTCTGCACCTTCCACAAGCTGACTCAGCATTTCGATCAGATCACCTGCCCAAGCATGCTGTAGTTTAACGACACGTATTTGGCCTTCTACCGTGCTGTCCAAACGAGAAATGATGTCTTCTAGTTCTCGAATATTGGCCGCATGATCACTAATAATCAGAGCGTTCACTTCATTTACTGCGGCAAGGTGTCCGTATTGAGGAATAAGAGGACGTAGAATAGGAACAAGTTCTGAAGCCACCGCATTCGTAATTGGGATAACGCGCGTAACCAAAAGCTCACCGGCAGTCCGACCATCTTTATCAAATGTCAAACCACCTTGCTTAGCCACGTTTTGAGGTAAAATTTTAATTCCTTCATCGGATTCGATCGCAGCATACCCATGAACCGACAAAACCGATAAAAACAGTTTAAACACTGAATCTTTATCTAGATCCGCATTAGAAATAACGGTGACTCTACCCTTTACCCGAGGGTCGATTATAAAGCTCTTGTCGGTAATTTCAGACACCTGTCGGATGAACAAATTTATATCCGCATCTTGAAGGTTAACTTTCCAAGTTTGCGCAAAAGCCAATATCGGACACAATAGCGAAACAAGTAACGCTCTCTTTACTACATTAATCACAGATACGATCCTTTTCCTATCTCACAGGATAATTGACAAAGAAGCGTCGTGCTCCGCGACGCATTTCAATACGAGCGACCCCTTGAGATCGCATTACACTGGCCAAACTAGCATCCTGAGATACATTACCGACCGTTTTACCGTTAACTGAAACTATCTCATCTCCCACTTTCAACCCAATGCGAGTTAAGGGACTGCCAGCGACAACCTTATAAGAGCTGCCTGTTGCTTCTAACCCTGTTGAATTTAGTAAGCCTTGAGGGTCTTGTGTAAATTTACTCTCATAGTTATCGATCAATTCTTTTACTGTCATTTGATTCAAATCTTCGATTAACGGGTCGCGTCGTTTCGATGATTGATCATACTCTTTCACATCACCTGACATAGATTGATAGGCCGACCTTGCGCTTCCGGGCAGCACAGCTGACTGAGCACGATTTTGTGTAATTGCAGGTAAGGTTTCGCCGTCTGAGCTAGATGTAAACAGACTGTTGGACGCATCTGGAAAGGTAAGTTTCTCTTTTACGCCTGAGCGCTCGATAATAACGTATGAATCAAAGACTTCGTTTAATTTAACATTTGAAGAAATTTTCTCGCCTACTTTGTACAGCGTATCTTTCGCGCCTTTTGACGTGATAATAGCCATTCCGTTCGACTTTTCTGACGCAGGAAATACTCCTTTAAGGAGCAAATTCAATTTAGTCTTTTTAATTGTTTTGTCTAATGATGCTTCTTTTTTAACAGTAGGAAGCACACCAAACATATCTTTTGAGGGTGTAGGAATCGAGTTCTCGTTCGATTGTCGCGTAGGTTCGTAAACTTTTGGCAAGTATAATTCATCATGGCCAACCGTGCCGACAGTCACCCACTTACCAGCTTGCCATGCGATGAGCGTGACGCTACTAAAAATCATGATCGATTTAGTTGCATTTATGAGCAACGATAACACGTTAGTTAATCCTCAACTTACTATTCCCAGTTGCAGCTTGATATCACTGACTCTAAGAGCCATCTTAACTGAAACCACTTTACTTCCATCTTTCAAACATGTCGATAATTTATAAACGATCAAGAGCAATACTTTACAACTAAATTATAAAGCTGAGCATTAACACGGTTACATGGTAAAGCCAATTGGCTGAACAAGCACAAATGCAGGATAACTAGGATCTCCGTTCCACTTAATACCAAGCTCTTTCAAAAAGCTGGGCATTATTGACAGCTCAACCTCATTGTTCTCAAGCGTTTTTACATCGATCATTTTCTCGCTGGAAGCATTGAGTAAACCAAAGCGTGGCTGCTTTGCTGAAGTGCTTGCTAACAATTGCCAATGATCTACGTTTGCTTGTTGAGAGCGATTGCCATTTTTAAAGAATATGCTGCCAGAATCCCATTTGCCTTCACCAAAGACAGAGACCGGGATCATTGCCCCCCACTCCCAGTTTAGCTGCCATTTATCAAGGTAAATGGGCATACCAGACAATCCCACCTTTTGTGCGGACAATGCGGAGTTGGCGATATCTGCGTTGATTCGGGCATAGTCGATGTTTAATAAGAAACCTTCTGTCGTCGCCTGAACGTCACCCAGTATCTGAAATCGGTTATGCTCAGCTTGAACGTCAGCTTGTTTTAGAAATGGCAATCCATTCCAACTGATATCAACACTCCCCTTTAAATTGGGAATCGTGAGTCGCGCTTTTCCTTGCCACCAATGCCCATCTAAAGACTGGATAGAGACGCTCGCAGGGGCAACGCCCTGAATCAAGGGATACCAGTAATTCAGTGGCAAATACCAAGCAACTGACGCACACAACACCAGAGCAACCCATATAGTATGTGTTATTACTCTACGAGAGATCATTACTGCTTCCTTTTCGTTCTTTCTCGCTACCAAGATTTAGAGCTTATTAAAGCTCTAAGCGCAGCTTTTCAAGATCTTCAATTGTGTCTACGCCATGTGGCGGAAGAGACTCTGCAATCGCTACTTGTATACTTACATCGTGATGTAAAAAGCGCAACTGCTCTAGTTTTTCCCACTTTTCCAAAGGAGACACAGCCATACTCGCATAGCGAGATAAAAGCCCAACACGGTACACATACAGCCCAACATGCCGATAGGCGGCATAGTCGTCTGACAATGATTCAGGCACCTGCAACATAGTGAAATCTTCTCGACTCCACGGTATCGGAGCACGACTAAAATACAGCGCTCGACCATTATCAGAAAGAACGACTTTTACAACATTGGGATTAAAGAGATCGTCTGAACGCTCAATCTTACAAGCAACGGTCGCCATTTCAGACACCGAGTCCTTCGCTAACGCGGCAACGGCTCTGTGAATCAGCTCAATCGGCAAAAAAGGCTCATCACCTTGTACATTGACCACAATTTCAGAATCGCCCCAGTTTTTAGCGATTGCAACCTCTGCAAGTCGTTCTGTTCCGTTTTCATGATCATCTCGTGTCATCAAAACGTCTGCGCCAAATTTCACCGCTGCGTCATAAATAGAGTCATGATCCGTAGCGATAGTAACGCTCTTTGCCCCTGCTTTGGTAGCAAGCTCAAAAACCCATTGTAAAACGGGCTTGCC
This sequence comes from Marinomonas balearica, assembly GCF_004362145.1. Classification (GTDB taxonomy): domain Bacteria; phylum Pseudomonadota; class Gammaproteobacteria; order Pseudomonadales; family Marinomonadaceae; genus Marinomonas; species Marinomonas balearica. Next base: position 16,109 of record NZ_SNXC01000014.1, on the reverse strand, counting down.
CCCTAAATCTTGCAGCAATTTCTTAGGGAAACGCTGCGAATCGTAACGCGCAGGTATGACAATGTGAAAATCTGGAAGGTCGTTGTTCATGATGTAAAAGTCTCTTAATTCTCTTTTGCTTCGAACGCAGGTTGCATCGCTAATTCATAGGCATCTTCTAAAGGCATCCTTGCTGCCAGAATCAAATCCGCCAGTTCACGCGCAGCACCAGTGCCACCCGCGGCCTTTAACGTCAAATCACAATGACGTCTCACTAACAAATGCGCATCGTTTGGACAAATAGACATTCCAACCAACGGCATTACCTGCAAGTCAATTACGTCATCTCCAATGTAAACAACCGTTTGAGACTCTACACCAAGTTTGCTTTTTAGCTCAGTAAATGCGGCCGCTTTATCATGACACCCGGGGTAAAAATGTTTTACATTCAAATCTTTCATGCGCTTATGCAGCGGGGCAGAATCTTTTGCCGTAATAACCGCAACCTCTACGCCCCACTTAGGCAGCAACTTCATCGCCACGCCGTCTTTGACATTGAAACGCTTAATGCATTCCCCTGATTCTGAATACAAAAGCCCGCCGTCCGTTAAAACGCCATCCACATCAAAAATCACCAAAGATACGCTTCGAAGTGTCTCTATCAACGAAGGGTCTTCGGAAATTTCGTGGTACTGCGAAAGAAGCTGTGTGTCCATTAAGCGCTCGTATCCAATTCTTCGAAAGTTTTAACCAACTCATCAAGTTGCTTTATTTGCTTAAGAAATGCGCTCAGCTTATCAAGTGGCAATGCACATGGGCCGTCACATCGCGCTTCGTTCGGTGATGGATGAGTTTCAAGGAACATGCTGCTTAACCCAAGAGACATACCAGCACGAGCCAATTCAGTTACTTGTGCCCTACGACCATCTGCGGAGTCAGAACGACCGCCAGGTCGTTGTAATGCATGAGTTACATCAAACATCACAGGATAATCAAACTTCTTCATTTCTCCAAAGCCCAGCATATCAACCACCAAGTTGTTATACCCGAACATTGTGCCACGCTCACACAACATCAATTGATCGTTTCCGGCTTCCTGACATTTGGTCAAAATGTGTTTCATCTCATGCGGCGCTAAGAACTGAGCTTTTTTAATGTTAATGACAGCGTCTGTTTGCGCCATCGCAACTACTAGATCCGTTTGACGAGATAAAAATGCAGGCAATTGGATAACGTCAGCCACTTCGGCAGTCGGAGCACACTGCTCAACCTCATGAACGTCTGTTATCACGGGAACATCAAAGGTGTTTTTGATTTCTTCAAGGATCTTCAACCCTTCTTCTAAGCCTGGGCCTCGAAAAGAGTTGATCGACGAACGGTTTGCTTTATCGAATGATCCTTTGAATACATAAGGAATATTCAATTCTTCTGTTACTTTCACATGCTCTTCCGCAACGCGCATTGCCAGATCGCGAGATTCCAACACATTTACGCCACTAAAAAGTACAAATGGTAGATGGTTCGCAACTTCTACCTTGTTGCCAATTCGAATTACTTTGCTTGTTTGAGCCATGGTTAATTCTCTAAAAATATAAAACTGGGTGAATTCGTTAGGAAGCTGCCGTCGTCCGACAGTCAACTAGCGATCGTAAATTTCTAATAGCCCAACAACAGATTCAGAATCGTTCACGACAACAAGTAATGTAATCTTCTCATCGATCATTCGTTCTTCCGCTTCAACGATCATCACATCTTGATGAATCGTTTTCGGAGTTGCTGTCATCAAATCTGACATAGGCTTCGACATAATGTTCTCGCCTTTTTTTAGCAAAGCTCGACGCAGATCTCCGTCAGTAAAAATGCCTTCAATGCGGTCATTATCTTGAATCAATACAACGCCCATTCGCCCTGCTGTCATAACAGATATAGCCTCCGATAACGGCATATCAGCAGGACAAGTTGGCAAATTTTCTTTATGCATTAAATCTTTTACGCGAGTCAGCAGCTTTCGACCTAAGCTCCCACCAGGATGAAAACGTGCAAAATCTTGCGGCTGAAAATCTCGGCATTCCATTAACGCTACAGCAAGCGCATCACCAACTGCAGCCGTAAGTGTAGTGGACGTAGTGGGTGCTAAATTATTTGGGCAAGCTTCTCGATCTACGGCGATGTTTAAAAAACACTGACAATGAGTCGCCAAAGTAGAGGAAGGGTTTCCAGCAATCGCTATAAGAGGATTACCAAAATTACTCAAGGAAGGGAGCAAACGTATAACTTCTTCCGTTTCACCGGAGTAACTGATTAGAAGTACAAGATCTTCTTGCTGAATCATGCCTAGATCGCCATGAAAAGCTTCTCCAGGATGGAGGAAAAACGAAGGCGTTCCAGTAGAGGCTAGGGTGGCCGCAATCTTCTTGCCAATTAGGCCTGATTTCCCCATGCCGCACACAATGACACGCCCTGTCGTGGCTAATATCATTTTGACCGCTTGTGAAAATTCGTTTGAAATTCGTTGAGACAACCCAGTTAGCGCCTTTGCCTGGGTATCCAGAGTAATTCTGGCACTGTCGAGAATTGCATCATCGCTTAAACGCAATGCTTGAGAGCTAGGATTCATAAGCCATCTCATGGTTTTAGAGTTGGCGGTATTATACAGACCAAGACCCAACTCGACTAGGCGAATTGGGTCTTGGCTATTGCGTTTAAAAATAAACTATTTTAGACAGCTTATAAATGCGCTTTCTAACGATTTAAGATATGCAATGTATGCATTCGTGCCCATTTTCACATCTCCGCCAAGTGGGTCTAATACCGCAGTCTTAACGTCTGTGCCGTCAATCAAGGTTTCAACAATGGCAGGGCTAAATTGAGGCTCGCTGAAAATACATTGTATTTGGTGATCTTGAATGCGCTCTCGAATATCCGCGACCGTTTTCGCACCCGGTTTACGTTCAGGGCTCAATGTAATTGCACCCGCGTTGCTAAGACCAAAGTGGGATTCGAAATACCCGTACGCGTCATGGAAAACAACATAAGGCACTTCTTTTACATCCTCAAGCTCGTGCTCAAGATTGTGCTCAGCAGCTTCTACGCTTTCCTCAAATTCATGGAAGTTTTCTTCGTAATAAGAAGCGGAATCTGGATCAATTTTACTTAACTGATCTTTTACTGCCTCGGCAAGCACTATCGCGTTGTGAGGATCCATCCATACATGAGGGTTCACCCCACTGTGATCGTGATGGTGGTCTTCGTGATGTTCATCATGGCCTTCGTGATGTTCATCGTGGTCTTCGTGATGTTCATCATGGTCTTCGTGATGCTCATCATGGTCTTCGTGATGCTCATCGTGGCCTTCGTGATGTTCATCATGGTCTTCGTGATGTTCATCGTGGTCTTCGTGATGTTCATCGTGGTCTTCGTGATGCTCATCGTGGTCTTCGTGATGCTCATCGTGGTCTTCGTGATGCTCATCATGGTCTTCGTGATGTTCATCATGGTCTTCGTCATGATGATGCTCGTGTTTTTCACCAAAATTTTGAAGATGGACACCTTTTAAATCCATCCACTCTATATCCTTAGATTCACCTAAATTCGCAATGGGTTTCGTTAAAAAGTGCTCTAAAGAATGGCCGACCCAAACGATAGAATCAGCATTAGAGAGCTTTCGAAGATCAGAAGGTCGAAGTGCAAAATCATGTGGAGAAGCATTATTCGATACTATTTGCTCAACTTTTGCGTGATCGCCCGCAATTGCTGAAACAATCATGCTCACGGGTTTTACACTCGTAACCACGATAGGATCCGCGATCACCGCGCTAGATAAACCCATTGCAGTTAATGCGGCAAATGCTTTTTTCATGTTAACACTCCAGATATTTTCAAACGTTATAACATAACACTACGTTTTTTATTCTGGCAATTCAAGCCCCAACCCTAGGTTCACAAAAAAGATCCTTATTTTTTACTTCACGAACAACAAGGCCAGCTCTCTGGCCTAACGGTATATTTGTATTCGGAAATACTATGGCATCCCCCGCTTGCTCTATTTGATACATTCCCTTTTCTGATTGGGCCAGCACAGTACCTTTATCGAACAAGGTAAAATTTTCCGCTTCTGCATCAATATTCAACCGATAATTTTCCGAATCTTTTATAAGTGCGTCGATGATTTTGAAGACTTTCATCGGTTTTTCATCACTCTGAACCAAGCATGCCTTTTCAATAAGAGCCCTCAAACCGGCGTCTATGTGCTTAAGCTCCGACAAGTCGTTGCAACCAAACGGTTGCACTTTACCAAGCTCAACAGTGAATGCATGAGCGCCATGCATCGCATAGCTATAATATGAAAAAGTGGTAGTGGGTTGATGTGATAGCAGTAACGCATCGATACCGCACGCCGTTAAGAATGAGAACTGAGAAGGGTCATAATGCCGCTTACTAACAAACGGGTGAACAGCAAACTTCTTGTATTTCGAGCCTCGGATCGCCGTATGCAAATCGTAATGTAGCCTAACGTGCTCTTGAGGCGCTTTTTCAAAAAACTGCGTGACGCACCTCTCAAGCTCAATCGCTCTTGCAACTTCAAGCCCCGAATACTTTTCATAGGCGCCCAAAAAGAGACGATTTAAATTTACATCGCAAAACCTCGTTCCCTTTAGCGCAGCGTAAGGGTTACCCACGATCACCAACAATCGTACCGCTAACCTAAGCTTTGTGTTCAGGATATCCTTAACCACATCATTGACCAGCTCCATTGGCCCTGTTTCGTTACCGTGTATCCCGGTTGATAAAACCAAACTGATTGGCTTAGCATCCTCAACAGGTTTTGCCGTCAAATTTGGCTCGAAGCGCAACACGCCCGGCGCATCCTTAATGACATCAAAATGATTAAATACACCAACGTTATGGTCACAATTTTCAGGGTTTTCGAGCGTATACTTTAGAAAATCATTATTGGGATACAACATTAAAAACGCTCCAAGTAATCAGAGATATAAATCCTACAAAATTCCAACTCTGCAACATACACTCTGGTAGATTTGACATAAATCTTTGTCGCAATTAGGAAAGCAGACAAAATCAGCGCTATAGAAAGTAAATTCTCAACACTCCGTAAGCCCGTTTCCTTTCAATATTTGCCAAATATATATACTCTTTAGAAAGACGTGCTGAAAAAGTGAATCATGATCACTCCGACAAGCCTAAACAACAAATACAACCTGAGACCATTGCACGAAGTCACGAGTAAAGCCAAGACAAGTCTATTTTGAACAATGTATTGGAGAGCGTAATCGTCGTGCAAAGATCTCAACCTACATTAATAGTGACTTAACATTGACATCAGCTAAAGAAGAAATCATTGCACTGGTTGATAAAGAAAATAACGTGATAGGCGAAGTATCTCGTCAGAAAATGAGATTTGGCGTCGATATTCACAGAGTAACTTACGTTTTAGTTTTTACACCTCAAAACACACTAATTGTTCAAAAAAGAACCGACGATAAAGCATTTTGTCCCGGTTATTTTGGCATCACGACAGGCGGCGTCGTTGAGAGTGGTGAAACCTATGAATCGTGCGCAACAAGAGAACTAGAAGAAGAGTTAGGCATATCCATCCCATTAACTTCGCAAGGTGTATTTTTTACCGAAGGTGAAGGCTATCGAATATGGGGAAAGCTTTACACTGCCTGCTATGACAAAAGAAAACACGGGGAACTGACACTTCAACCCAAAGAAGTCGCTGCGGTTGAAGAGATGTCGGTTGATTTTATTCTCAGCAACCCTGAAGGGTTGTCGTTCACACCGGACTCTCTCGATGCTTTTAAACAATACGCAGAAAAACACACTCAAGCCCATCCTTCTGACCCTTTGTAGTTTATGGGCGTGCTTACTTTCAAATAACGCAGCCTCTATCGAACGATGGCAGCACGATTCATACATCGAAAGTAGCTTTATAAAAATTGCTCTGGAGCGAGAATACAAGGAAACAGCGAACCCCAAACTGGTTCGCTGGGAGCAACCCATCAAGATATTTTTCGACAGTAATGCAGGCGACTCTGCCTTTCAAAAAGAGCTCCTAAGTGTCCATGCACAACATCTGTCTCATATTACCGGTGTTCCCATTGACTTCACTCTAAACCGTAATGAGGCCAATCTATTTGCCGTTTTCACCTATTACAAGCAAATGGAAGACAAAGTAAGGCAATATATTGGTGACCCTAACAGAATTAGAAAAGCGCTAAATGAAGCCGTCTGTCTCGGTAATTTCTCGCTGAATAAAAGCAGAGAAATTGTCAAAGGAGTCATCATCATACCCGTCGATTATGCACGACAAAAAGCACGATTTCTTGATTGTATTGTTGAAGAGATCACTCAACTTCTTGGTTTACCCAACGACTCCAATGAGGTGTACCCTTCCATATTTAATGACGTAAGTACGGATCAATATCTCAGCCCACTTGATTATCTATTACTGCGTACATTGTACTCACCAAGGCTCACAACCGGGCTTAATGTCAACCAAACCAAAGCCGTTCTCCCTCTCATAATGCGAGATCTGCACCAAACTAGAGACATTGAAGAAGCCACTAGTAAGGTTCAAGAGTACAGCCTAAAACGCTACCTTGGAGAATAAAACCGCATACTTTTTGAAAAATAATGGGGATACTCTTAATTTGTGTCATAAATTATTATTATTTTTCTGCTTTTTTATGTCGTTACGGTAAAATGCCGACATATTTTTCTGGCGACTCTTAAAACAACCACTTAAGAGTACGCAATAGTCGGAGTGATTGAATGTTTCCTGAGCTTAAAAATGACCGTTTTCTACGCGCACTCTTAAAAGAGCCAGTAGATACAACCCCAGTATGGATGATGCGCCAAGCCGGACGCTATCTCCCTGAATACAGAGCCTCGCGCGCCACTGCAGGAGACTTTTTAAGTTTATGCAAAAATCAGGACTTTGCGTGTGAAGTCACACTTCAACCATTAGAAAGATACGAACTGGATGCAGCAATCTTATTTTCAGACATCCTCACCATCCCAGACGCTATGGGTCTGGGTTTGTACTTCGAAACGGGCGAAGGTCCAAAGTTCAAACACACAGTTCGCACAAAAGCAGACGTTGATGCTTTGCCTATCGCCACCGTGTCTGATTTAGACTATGTAATGCGAGCGGTCACCACAATTCGTAATGCTCTAGATGGTCGAGTTCCATTGATTGGCTTCTCCGGCAGCCCATGGACACTTGCTACCTACATGGTTGAAGGCGGATCCAGCAAAGATTTCCGTCATATTAAAGCCATGATGTATCAGACTCCCGACGTATTACATGCTTTATTGCACAAGCTAGCGGTATCCGTAACCGATTATCTAAATGGGCAAATTAAGGCAGGCGCACAAGCGGTTCAAATATTTGATACTTGGGGAGGCGTACTAAGCGGCCCGATGTATCAGCGATTCTCGTTAATGTACATGAAACAAATCATGGATGGATTGATTCGTGAACATGAAGGTCGCAAAATCCCTGTTATTATGTTCACAAAAAACGGAGGTCAATGGCTTGAAAATATGGCAGCGACAGGCCCAGACGCAATAGGGTTGGATTGGACGACTGACATAGCAGAAGCTCGTGCCAGAGTAGGAGACAAAGTCGCACTTCAAGGAAACATTGATCCTTGCGTACTGTATGCCGACAAAGATGTCATCGAAAAAGAAGTCGGTCTAGTCCTCGAAGGATTTGGTCAAGGCACAGGCCATGTCTTTAACCTTGGCCATGGTATTCACCAGTTTGTTAATCCAGACCACCCGAAATACCTCATTGATGCGGTTCACGAACTTGGTCGCCAATACCACGAAACAAAATACGACGACCTAGACTCGCTTAACGATCTTTAGCATTCAAAGTTCATATATCGATTCTGAGTACGCTGATATGGCGGTTAATTGAAACCGCCATATCAGACTGACTGCTTTTTTACCGTTGTCTTTCCTCTAAAAGACAGGCCAGCTCTCTCATGCAACTCTCCCTCGGGTTGCGTTTACTTTTTGCCCATCGACCGTTTGCTTTTAACGTGACCGCTTCAAATACATCGTTTACATAACAACACGTCCGTTCTTGTCCTTTAACACCCAGCCATGAGACTCGGGCAATCGCACCTCCCTCGGGATACCCCATTAACACCAATCTAAGATGTGCATCACATTTCGTATTCGCCACCCGATAGCTGGCCAAACATTGAGGAACCGACACTTTGGTCAGTTGTAATGCATTCTGTTTTAGCTCTGACTTAAGATCGCCAACAAAGTCGTCAATCCCTGCTTCAAACTTGATAAATTCGCTGTGATTCATCGCTCTATCTCTATTATTTTTATCCTTCAGGCATTAAATATAGTTCAATGTATTAACTTTGGTGGCGAAGTCCTAAATTGAGTGATATTTTTAACTGCATAATTTTTGGATATCTCGGAGATAGGTAATGAAGTTAGTCACAGCGATTGTGAAGCCGTTCAAATTAGACGAAGTTCGTGAAGCACTGTCAGAAATAGGAATCAGCGGTATCACTGTAACCGAAGTAAAAGGGTTTGGCAGACAACGCGGACATACCGAACTGTATCGTGGCGCCGAATATGTTGTCGACTTCCTTCCTAAGGTGAAATTAGAACTTGCTGTAGACGACAATGAAGTTGATCACGCAATTGAAGTCATTCAAAAAAGCGCGAATACAGGTAAGATTGGCGATGGTAAGATCTTTGTTACTAGCCTAGAACAAATTATACGTATACGTACCGGTGAAACAGGATCTGACGCAGTCTAAGTGCTCTTTACGCTTGCTGCGTTTCTTGTGAATAGGTTCAACTTTTAAATCCAGTGTTTATACGCTTCCTCCCAGCCTCCCTCTTAAGTAAGGGGGAGGTGCTAAACCGACGTATTGAGCATCCCCGTCGGTTATTAACGCAAAGTTATGGGTGGTCTGTTTTACTCATGGCTAACCGCGGCATTTAGCTGCTTGTCTGCTTCAATGCCTTGTTAAGCGATTCTAAGCTTGGCATTTCTGCGTGTTCTTCACCACCACAAATCACATCCCAGTGCGCCTTAGATTCTGAGTATATATGCTGAACGACTTTAAACCCGTCTGTTTCTTCCAGCAACCCCGCTGGAACCCAATACATATCGGTATTCGTGAGCACGTTGGGAACAGGGCTACCACATGAGAGGCAAAAATCTGAGCGAAACCCCGTATCTTTAACATATGATCGAATATGTTCTTGGCCGCTCAGCCAATTAAATTCTTCTAGCTCTATAAATGTAGCGGCATTTGCCGAAGTACCCGTTACTTTTCTACACAGAGAGCAGTGGCATTGGTAGAGGTTTGGCATCTCCCTAAGTATCTCAAATTGGACTTTTCCACAAAGACATTTTCCGATCATATTAGTCACTTGTAACCCTTACACTTAACACCGCATTGCACGATTGTGCTTGGCCTTGTTAAGCGTTGTATGTATAAAAAATGTCACGTGCTTTTACCAGTATTTAATGACTCATATAACCTGTGAGCCTGCTAGATAACTGGAGCCGTGATCCACTGCAAACGAGCCGCTCCTTTTTTGATGCAACTTAACCAATAAAGCAAAGTTATGGCCGCCTGTATTACGCAAAAACAGTTTACATATCCCTCATATTTTTAGGCCAACTTCGCCCTTTTGTAAACACTTTAATAATCAGATTAAACCGTGTTAAGAAATCAAAAAACGTTTTAAAACAATAAAGTGCATCTAGATTTTTTGATTTGAATCAGTATGTTTTCAAACAATAAATTGCATCTGGAATTTTTGATTTGAATCAGTATTTTTTCAAAGGCCAAGTGCTAATCTCATTACAAGTATTAATTATAAGGAGGAAAGGATATGTCTAACGTATCAATATTTCAGAGTAGCGAGGAACGTTTGTTTTTGCCTATTATGAGTACTTTATATAATCAGTTTGCCCAACCTTACGGATGGTTAATATTCCGTATTATCTTTGGGGGAATGTTGGTTATTGAAGGCTGGCCAAAAATACTCGACCCTTTCGCTCAAGTCGGTTTTGTCGAACATCTTGGTTTTTATCCAGGTTGGTTGTGGTCACCTTTATTGGCGGTTATGCAGTTTTTTGGAGGGATGTTTATTGTTGCAGGTTTTCTTACTCGACCTGTTGCGATCGCCAATGCCGTGATGTTGGCAATCACTTTGTGGTTTCACTTTTCGCACCCTTATGGTCATGCGTTTTTAACACCAGCAGGCATAGAAGCCCTTCAAGCAGGTAGCGATTTTTTCACTCCAGAAGGCATTTCAAGATTGAGTGATGGTGGCGTTAAATTTCTGCATTTAGTGCAACTAAAAGCCTATTTAGCCTCTCTATTTTGGACGGTAGGAACATTACTGATTGCGGCATTTGGTGGTGGCTATTTCTCTATAGATCGTCTGATGAAGAAGCAATTCTGATTTATTATCTGAATTTAGGTCACGATAATTAGTTAGCCTGTTAACGGCTCTACCTTTTTCATAGAAAGACTCCCTATTGGATTGGATCTTTCTATGAAAAAGGTCAAATATTTTTATTTACCAACAATTAAATACTCTCAGATTAATAACTTTCCTATATTTTCTTTTACTGTAAGCCTGAGCTTTCTACTTTGAGAAAATAACATGTAAAAAACCAAACATTTGGCATTTAAGGTTTTTTGACATCCTTAACCTTATTTAAAGAAATCATGCATACTAACAGACACCCACTGCATAGAATCACGGAACATTTTTCAGCCCTACAATCAAATTCTTAAACGCTTTGTTATGTTATGTGGTTGCCCCACGTAGACCGATTAAGTTTCCAAAGGGATCTTCGAGTTGGCACATAGAGAGCCCAGTTTCGATCTCCATTGGACCACGATATAAAGAGGCTCCAAGCGCTTCGAAACGAGATAATGCAACAGAAAAGTCACTCACAGACCAATAGAGTACAGTTCCCTTTTTACCCTCAGAAACCTTGTTATCAGATTGAACGATTTCAAGAGAAAACCCGTTTACATCGAGTATCGTGAAATCAAAGTCTGGAAGATGAGTTGGAACAGCTTCTGGGAACGCTTGCTGATACCACTGAAGCCCTGCCTCCACATCGGGGACATAAACAAGAACTGCTACTGGGGTCATAGCTCCTCCCTGCCACATAACGCCAAATTAACTTGTATTTCCTAAACTTCTTGCCACTTTTTTCGCAACGTCTCGTTTATTTCGAGCGTATACTCAAACCCACGCTCATTTTCACGTGTAACCAAAAAACCAAGTTTCTTGTGAAAGTTATTAGACAACTCATTATTACGATAAACATTGCTTATCAAGGTAACCACATGATGCTTAGTTATGAATGTCTTCAACTGTGAGAATAGCGACCAAAACACCACTTTGTTTCGATGGTTTGGATGCACAACAAACATTGGAACAAACCACAGGCCCTTGGTTAGCTCTCGGAGTGTAAAGTAACCTCGAAGTTCGCTATTTTTTCGACATTCGAATAGTAGACCAGCGTGTTTTGCCAAAGCCAATGCAGCTCTATATTTACTTACATCTATCGGCCTATCTGCCTCTTCAGAAAGCTTGGATAGAGTAAGCAGATCAAGCGCAATATATTCGTCCACTTTAACCTCCCATGACATATACAGCTAAAGCCCGCCTAACAGGCGTAAAATGCTTGGCTAAAATTAGGAACGAAGTGGCGCAAGCCAAGCTTTTTACGTCCTTTGTTGAGGCGCTTGTTAGGTGTTTTTAGCACCATATTTATCGTAAGCAATATCATTTGCAAAAACATCCATCTGGACGATGAAATCAATTTCGTCGGACCAATCACCATTTTTAAGCTCGTACCACTCATCCGTCGCAGGCTCGAAATGGCTATCAGCATATGGCAAATCGATTTGACCACCACCAACTTTATCAACAACAACAACAGTATTGTCATTAAATATATTAACAACGCCAAAGAATGTGTCATATCTTACATTTTCGTTTTCATCTATGTGCTTAAGAGACACTAGAAGAACTTTGTTGTGCAGATCTATCATAGGCACCTAACGCTTCAATTTGTAGCGAATGTTAGCGAGTCCGACAACATTGACTTGTTAGCCGTGACCAGCCTAAAACTGCTTAATCCATTGTATTCACGACACGTTGAAAACCTGCCGCAGTGACAATGCGTCCTCGTTTATTGCCTTGTTATACCAATTTACCACTACTGTTCCATAAAAAAGTCTGAGTTAAGATGTATCCCGTGAATTAGATAACCTGACTCTGATTCCAATAGCGTAAAAGTAAACAAACCTTGACCATTCTCAAACTCAGCCTCCACCGTATAAATGGCTGTTTTCCCTCCTGTTCCTTCAGAATTTGCGCTTGAGGTGGATTTAACAAAAGTGGGCTTTTTGAAACTTTTCAAGTCTCCGATTCTTGAGAGAGAAGTTATGACTTTTTGGCCTCTTTCAGATCTTAGGTTTTGCAAAGTTTCTGGGGTTAGTAACTCACCAAAGTTATCCATATTCCATGTCGTTACTAACGGCATACTCTCTTCAATAAATGGAATTGCCTTTTCGTTAGTATCTGAGATGCTGTTAAACATCAAAAAAGCCAGAATTGCGAATGTTGTTATAATCACAACAACTACTACTCCAACAATCTTGAGAAACTTCTTCACTTACTCCTCCTTGGTATAGACATAATGACTCCTCACGAGGGCTAGCCTCCGATTCCGTGGGTTAGTGTAAAACCAGAGCCATAATTAGTGTTTATACAACTAAATAATGGAGGCTAGAATGTCTGACCATAGCATATTATTTATCGGTTTGGACACTCACAAAGAGTTTGTCGAAATCGCTTATATTGAAGAACAACGAGGTGCTCAACCCATCCACTTCAGCCGTATCTCTAGTGCCAAAATAACCATTAACAAAACACGCAAGACATCCACTACATAGAATCACGAAACACTTTCCTGCTCCACAATCAAATCTATCGATTTAAAACCTTACGCGAGTAGCCTTGTGCACCTTCGGTTTACTCTGGCTTTAGGATTTGAGTGCGAATATTCCTTTAAGCTCGCTTCCGCTCCTACAATACTGCTTGAGGTTGATTCGAACTGAGTTGCAATCGTTATCCAGTTTTCGTGAGAAATGCCCACTCTTTGTAAAATAGGCGAAAGTGATAGATCGATTGACCCTCTTTTATCCTCCCGAACAACGCGTCCGGTGAGGTCAACAAGATCAAAAAAACTAGGTGGGTGTCCAGTAAGCTACCTGTTCTTAATCTTTCTCGCTTCCAACGGTTCGAGGTGACGTCACCTATGTAGTGAGCGGATGAATCCCCACAAGCTGGGCAATGACATCCCGTTACCGGAGACTCCTGCTGGGTGCTTTTTTCTTCCGGCTCCTTTTTATCTTTTTCAGGACGGGGCGTGTCTTGCTCTCGTACTTTTAATAGGCTCTTTCGTCGGATCGCATTCGACATGTAGCCATAGTGTCTTACTCGCATGAAGCGTTTTGGCAGAACGTGAAGCAAAAACCGCCTTAGCAGCTCTTCGGGAGTAAGTGTCATCTGGCTTTGTGTATTCGTTCGGTAGTCTTTGTACGATAAGCGAACATGCTCGCCATCCCAAGACTGAATACGGTGATTACTCAGGCCAATACGATGCGTATAACGAGCAAGGTAGCGGTTCAGGGTCTCTTGGTATTCCAGTGCGGATTTGCAATACACCACCCAAGGAACAGACATAAGTTCATTTAGTTTAGAAGTAAGCTGTTGCTGTGTAACACCTTCCAATTCGCCTTGCTTGTGTGCTTCACGTAGCTGACTCACCATGAGCCCTCTAAATCGATTCGACATCAGTTTGACGGGTAAAAAATACGACTTGTTGACTCGCTTCCAAGATTGCGTCCCCAGTACACCGGCTGGCACGAGTGCATGCAGATGAACATGTCGTGCCAACGTTTGCCCCCAAGTATGCAACACGGCCGTCATCCCTGCTCTACCATGATATTTTCGAATCGCGAGCACGTTTAAGGTTTGCCAAGCTGAGTGAAACAAGGCGTGGTAAATGACTCTATCATGCTGGCTGATCCATTCATTGAGCTGATGAGGCAGAGTAAACACGATATGGAAGTACGGCGCCGGCACACTTCGCTCTGTTTGTTTTCTTACCCAATCTTCATTCGCTTTGGTCTGACATTGAGGACAATGACGATCTCGACAGCTGTGATGCCAGTACCAGTGATACCCACAATGATGGCATTCGTATTGTCCTGTTCCCATCTTTTCAGTTCGGCAGTCTTCAATGTGATGAAGCACCTGCCATTGCCGTGGGCTTGCACATAGGGTTTGGTTTTGTCGACAATGCTGAACCAGCTGAGCAAGGTTAACCTTTTCCATACCTTTCATTGCGTTGTCTCCAGAGGTCTCAATAAGTCTTCTGACGACTCTTCCTTTAGGTCCATCATGGCAATCCATTGTAAATACCTGAACGTAGTCTGGATGGCCTGATGACCGAGTAATATCTGAAGTCTGGGAAGAGGCATGCCTCTTAATAGTTGATGGCACGCAAACGCATGGCGCAAACTATGAAAACGTACTTCTTTATTTATTTCTGCCTGTTGCGCTGCAAGCTTAAGACCTCGTCTCAGAGTCGAGGTATCGATTTTTCGATCCTTATCCAATCCGTAAACAACATAATCTGTCGGACGAAACACCCTCCAGTATTCTCTAAGGGGAGCTTTGAGCCCTTCTGGAAACAACACGTAGCGATCTCGCTTTCCCTTTCCTTCTCTGATTTTAATGCTGCTGTTTCTACCATCGAGATCAGGCACTTTAAGCCTAACTACCTCTCCCGCTCTCATACCTGTGGCATAAGCCAGCATCATCGCTGCTTTCGCCTTTCCTCGTTCGCAGGCTGAGATCATTCGAAGTACTTCGTTTGGATAAAGAAGATCAGGAATACGCTGTTGTTTATTGGGGTGAGGTAAAGCAACTCTTAAACGGTTTCTAGACAGCACCTTCTGGTACAAGAAGTTCAGAGCATGAACACTCTGTCGGCAACTTGACCAACTCCAGCCCCGATCCCGTATAAGGTGTAGGATATAACGCTGTATATCTGCCCGCCGAATACGGTCGGGCGGTAGGTTAAAATAGCGTGAGGCTTCACCAATCTGATAAAGATAGGCCTTTTGAGTCAGGGGAGATAACCCTTCAAGGGTCATTGTATCGATGATTTTTTGATGTAACGCAGACATATGAACTCTCCTATAATGAATTAACAGGACAGTTAAGTTTGGTCGCTAACGGCTAATTTTGGGTATTCAAAGAACGCTCCGCGAAGCGGCTTAGTTCAACGCCGCCATGTGGGGCGACTTTGAAGTTGGTTTGTTTATGTGCTATTCAAGCACATAAACAAAGCGACGTAAAAGAAGTCCCTACGATGGCTTTGTTATACGCCTACTCGTTTATTTGATTAAGATAGGTTTCTATATCTGACAATATATCCTTATCAGGTTCATCTTGGCCTTTATAAATTAACTTGGCTTTTTCACAATGCTTCTTTGCCTTAGCGAGATTAAATGTAGGCTCTTTTTTATCTGCATATGCGTGGCATAAGTGATATTCCGCCTCGTAATGACCGAGCAAAATAGCTTCTTTCCAATAGTTGATAGCTGTATCTTGATCCTTTGGTGTTCCAAAGCCAAAGAACTTCATATATCCGAGATTGTTAAGGACATCAATCTTCAGCTCCTCATCCTTAGCAGAATTCTCTTTAATAAGGGACAATTTTTCCCAGTTCTTAACAGCTAAACCGTAGTCTTCGTTTCGGTAATGACATGTACCTGTATAGAAATATACTTCTATATCACTAGATTGATAATCGAGTCCGATTGACTCTAGATCGCACTTCTCCTTTCCTATAGCTAATACGGAAAAGGTTAGAAATACTATTCCGAATAAAACTCGCATATTTCTCCTTGCGTATAACGCTTACAGCACGCGCGAGTTTACGAGTCGCTGTGCATGTACTTGTTAATGGCTACCACTCCTCGATTTCAAGGTTAGGCCACCGCTGTTTA
>NZ_SNXC01000013.1:83326-356396 GCF_004362145.1 Marinomonas balearica | reverse complement strand
GCAAATAAACGCATAGAGGTTATGTCATACAGAGCATCTTCCATCGCGGGATCACTCATGTTGTACCAGTTTTGCATAAAGTGAATGCGTAACATGGTCGCAAGCGGGTAAGGACGTCGCCCGTTACCTGCTTTCGGGTAAAAGGGCGCTATTTGAGCTTCAAGTTTTTGCCATGGAATCAACTCATCCATACGACCAAGAAAAAGCTCTTTGCGGGTTTTGTGGCGTTTGCTGGTAAATTCGGTATCTGCGAAGGAGAGTTGGTTCATGGTTGACTAGGAATCTTAGTCAGCTTAAGTTGGTGAGATTGTCTCATGTTGCCGACTTATTCGCAGGTTCCTTAGGCCTTAAATAATAGCATTAAACTGTTTTTAAACACTCTTTCAAAAGGGAGCCTGTAAAGGCTCCCTTTTTTAGTGAGAAGTTATTTGGCTTTATATAACGCTTCCTCATTAAGCGATAACCACCAAGCTATACGGAAGCGGAGGGAATGACAGCGGCATTAAATGCGTTTAGGTATTGTCTCTACTGTGTTAAGAACACCTTCTTCCTTTAATTTATCAATTGTTTCTCGTAGCTCCCATAACGGAGTATTTATCTTTTCAGCAATTTCAAAATTACTTGATGAACCATCGCAATACGCCAAAAAATTCATCATATCCTTGACTTGTGAACCACTACTTTTAGTACTTATAGTTGGGTATAGCCCTCTTTTTCCAAGTTGTGGCTCACATAAAACATCAGAAGACAGTATCTCATCCATTTCAAGACATTCTATCGCCCTTTTCAGCACTTCATAGCCGCCAAGTAAACCTTCTGGAGTAACAAGGTTTAAATCATCCAAGGATGTGTGGTATTCAGGGTAGCGACCGTATTTGGTGCGCATAATAGAGCAAACAGGCAAGTCTATTCCGGGGCTGCAATATTGGCGTTCGTCACTACCCCTATCTAAAAAACTATAGCTTACAAATTGAGGTTGCATATGCTTCAATACGTGCAACGCGACCCTATCAGAAATAGCATCTCCCTGACGAGACGGCAAATAAGAATAGGATCGATCATCTCCAATGCAGGTGACATTAAACCCTGCAATGACGTTCCTCTGCATATAACGATAGTTTCTACTAAGATAAGTTATCGACCCGATTGTCTCCGGAATAACGATAATACGATAAGTATATTTTCGATTTTTAAGTTCCGATATCCACTTAGCTAAATATGTTGCAACTACAGGCCCAGAGAGTTCATTATTTGCCATTGAGGGATGGCAAAGATAGCTGGAGATAAACACTTCTTTATCTGACTCTCCTTTAATAATTAGCTCTCCGTAAGTAAGAGCCCCTTCTTTCAACTCACTATCGATAAATATTTTATACTCGCCTGGTGTAAGCTGCTCTCTTTCTTTTTGGGTAATACAAAATCCCCAGCGCTCTTTATAATATGACGTTATATAAGGAATTGCATCAGGCTGATTGGGAAGCGAATATAAATGCTTTTGTAGCTCCTCATAGTCAACTACTTTATTTATCGGCATTGAATAACCAACAATATGCAAATTCGATTTTTTGAAATCGCAAATTTTATCTCCACTTGGAGTGACTATATATGCATCCTTGATATTCCATTCTTTTGGTACTTCCCAGTCGAAACATTTCGTTCCAGTAGGCACTTCAATAACTTTCATGGCTGGAACATGCTTTTTTAAAATTCCCAAAGACTGGCGAAATCCATTTCCTGTTATGCTTCGACAAATAGGAAAAAGCTCTTGGCACAGCTCATATAACTCCGTACCTAAATTAGACATCTTATTTTCCTTCAGTCCGATAAAGTGTATTTTTAGCTTTGCCCGACTGAATTATATTTGAAGTAAATTCATACATCTCTTGAGCAGAAACTGTTCTTAAACCAGAGCCTTCTTTTGGCCTACAACCAGTATATAGCCCCTCTTTCCACATTAATTCTCCTGCAGGATTTACGTGCGTTAAAATACCTTTCTCTATGTTTCGTACAAATAAACCATAGGTTTTTAACTCTGTATTTCCTAACTCATCAGTGTAATCAGAGCTAAACGTTTTATGATAACGATAATCCACCTCCATCATTTCTTCCACATGATGATAGAATGTCATACTGTTTTGATCTGGTAAATCTAATACGGCAATTCGCCCATTCATTTTTCTCAAGACAGAAAATGGCGAATCTTCACCATACCCACTGAAGTTATCAATACTTTTGAACGTATTTGCGGAAGCACCAATCGCTGCAAATGAATAAATAGGATGACCTGTTCGCACAGATAGCGGATGCTCTCGCCCCGCCTCAGTAAGCGCTCCCATATAGGAAGGCGTACTTCTTTTATCAAAGGGAACACCTTTGGTGAAATCAAAATTAAATAACGGTAACAACAATGTACCTGTTGGTCCAACCGCTTCCAAAAATGATTCAAGGATATCTTGAGGGCTAAGCCTTACTCCTAATTTAAAATAACGCTTAAAAGTTAGCTTGATATTACTATGTACAAGGAGAACATCACCTTTTCGTACTCCAGCCTCGGTCCATTCTTCTGCAAGTGTTTGGATCATTCATATCCTCCAAAAGTCGGGGGGTTGACAATTAGTATTTATGGTATGCACAAAAGTCGGCTACTTAGCCACCCAGTACCTTCAACTCATAGTCAACCCTATATTTAGCTATATTGGCGATTATAAATTATCGTCAATATAGCTAAATATAGCCGATCCTGCAGCATCTATCGATTGCTAATTCTTAGGGAACCTGCGAATAACTCAGTCTATTAGTCGCTCAGCGTTGAAGTTTTGCATTTGCGCTCTATAAACATAAATTTCGAGCGCTTTTAACGCCATTTTGGGATTGTTACTCTCATTTTTTGGGGCGCTAGACGGACTAACCCCGTGCAGATCGTATCATTTGGTCGACTCGCAGTAAGTTTCCAAGCGCAAATAAGACGGCAAGCTTCTTGTCATTCTTCGACAAGCCTTTGTAGACGACTTTTCGGAAGCCAAACTGACATTTTAGTATTCTAAACGGGTGCTCGACTTTGGCTCTGATACTGGCCTTTAAATACTCTGTTCGGATGGGGTTCTTATTTATACGAGGACATTTGTTCCAAGCTCGTATCTTACTGGGCATCTCAGCAATCAACCGATCCAGCTTCTTTCCTTTAGTTTCCTCTCGTTTTTCTACACCACGGTAGCCTGAGTCGGTTGATACAAATGACTCGTCGCCATGTATGAGCTCATGGATTTGGTTTAGATCATGATCATTGGCGGGGGTAATAGTAAAGCTATGCACTAAGCCGCGTTTTGCATCGACACCAAGATGTGCTTTTAGTCCAAAGAACCATTGATTTCCCTTTTTGGTTTGATGCATTTCAGGATCACGCGCATTCGATTTATTTTTGGTTGAGCTTCAATAATCGTCGCGTCAACGATGGTTCCTTCCTTGAAGTGGATTCCTGAGTCAGACAACCATTTATTTACTTCTTTAAAGAGCTTACGACCAAGCTTATGCTTCTCAAGCAAATGACGGAAGTTCATGATGGTTGTGTGATCAGGAATGGCTCCCTCTAAAGGCAAGCCTGCAAATAAATGCATAGAGGTTATCTTATACAGAGCATCTTCCATCGCGGGATCACTCATGTTGTACCAGTTTTGCATAAAGTGAATGCGTAACATGGTCGCAAGCGGGTAAGGACGTCGCCCGTTACCTGCTTTCGGGTAAAAGGGCTCTATTTGAGCTTCGAGTTTTTGCCATGGAATCAACTTATCCATTCGACCCAGAAAAAGCTCTTTGCGGGTTTTACCGCGTTTGCTGGTAAATTCGGTATCTGCGAAGGAGAGTTGGTTCAAGGTTGACTAGGAATCTTAGTCAGCTTAAGTTGGTGTGATTGTCTCATGTTGCCGACTTATTCGCAGGTTTCCTAAGTAAGTTATAGTTCGAATCAGGGTTGATCGGTTCAAGTCATAGCTACTCATTTATCAAAAGGATCTAAAAGTGAACATTGCGATTTTAACGTTTGAAGGGTTTAACGAATTGGATTCGTTTATTGCCGCAGGCATTTTAAACCGAATGAAGAGTATGGGGTGGAATGTCCAGATTACGTGTCCTTCAAACACTGTCACTTCGATGAATGGGGTGAGTATTTCTGCTCAGCAACCGCTGGAGTTTGCGAATACCGCCGATGTGGTTCTTGTTGGAAGTGGTATTTACACACGAGACATTGCCAAAGACTGTGAAATCTTAGATCGACTTAATTTAAACCCAGAAAAACAATTAATTTGCGCTCAATGTTCCGGAGCCTTACTTCTTTCCGCTTTGGGGCTTTTAAATAGCATACCCGCGTGTACAGATTTGACGACTAAGCCTTGGGTGATTGAATCCGGAGTAGAGGTTTTGAATCAGCCCTTTTTTGCACAGGGAAACATCGCAACCGCTGGTGGATGTATGGCGTCACAATATTTGGCAACGTGGATCATTGCAAAGCTTGCAGGCGATGAATCTGCTGAATCTGCAATTGATTACGTTGCCCCAGTGGGTGAAAAGGAATCGTCAGTAGCTCATAGCACGTCTGTTGTTTCTTCTTTTTTATAAATAGCGAGTGTTATAGAATTTAGGCTCAGATGAAAATAAATTATGGATAATACGAGGCTGTAAAATTGAGTCCCCAAGAGATTATAAAAAAGTATGAGCGTGCGCTGGCAAGCCAAGATTGGGGTTCTGTTGAACCTCTTATGCATAAGGATGTTTGCGTCACGTTTTCGAATGGTACGTTTAAAGGTTTGCTCGATGTTAAGGCTGTATTTGAGAGCAACTTCGCTTCTATTAAAGATGAAGAATATTCCATATCAAACCTACATTGGGCACATATCTCTGAAACTGAGGCAGTATGTTTATACAGCTTTAACTGGAAGGGCGTAATAGAAGGCGAGCTTTGTTCTGGAGGTGGTCGCGGCACCTCGGTTCTCGTTTTTGAAGGTGGGCAATGGCAAATTATTACTGAGCATTTAGGGCCAAATGCCTCTTGAAATGGCTGGTTGATACTGTAAAAAGGAATAGTGAGTATTACATTCCGCTAATACATTCAATTATGCTAAATAAGTCACAAGGTGTGTTTACAGGATGTTATTGCACGACTCTGAAATGAATAAAATTATCGATTTAATTGAACAAGATTCTACTAGAGTAAAGGCTTTGGAGTGTGTCGCTCGGTTAGGTCTACCTCAGTGCTTTATAGCAGCAGGATTTGTTCGCAATTTGGTTTGGGATTCATTACATAACTTAGAAACGTCTACACTGCTAAACGATGTTGATGTCATCTATTACGACTCTAGCGAATCATCGCCTCTGGCTTACTTGTTGTATGAAACACAATTAAGCGCTTGTATGCCTGATCTCAACTGGCAAGTACGTAATCAAGCAACAATGCATGAGCGTAATGGCGATATGCCATATACAAGTGTGTTGGATGCTATGAGTTACTGGCCAGAAAAAGAAACTGCCATTGCCGTACGCAAACTGACACTCAATCACTATGAATGTATATCGGCCTTTGGATTGAAGTCATTGTTTAATCGTCGTATTACGCGCAACCCCAAAAGATCACGTGAAACGTTTGAGCAGCGGGTAAATTCAAAAGGGTGGTTGGTTAGGTGGCCATCATTGAGCGTTGCTTCGTAGTGATTTTGAATCTTCAATGCCATTGTTAGATAGCGGGTCTAACGTTATTTCTATTCTGGCTTTTATGTATCGCCACATAGGTCAGGTATAGGTACTGCTCAATGTTTGAACTTATACCGCGGTATTGTCACAATATGAATCTGGTGAATTTGGATTTTAGCCAAGGCGCTTGAATTTTATACTTTTTTTGCCAAAAAAATTCCGACGTATTAAATGAATAGTTTCGAAATGTCGGCTTGTCCCGTACAATACGATTTTTGTCGTATTTCTTCTAAGGCATCATGAGCTATCAAGTACTGGCACGTAAGTGGCGCCCGCAAACCTTCCTCGAAATGGCAGGGCAAGACCATGTTTTACAGGCATTGGTTAATGCGTTGCGTCAACAGCGTTTACATCACGCTTATTTGTTCACTGGAACTCGCGGAGTGGGTAAAACAACCATCGCCCGCATTTTTGCAAAAAGTTTAAACTGTGAGACAAATGGTATCTCTCCTGAGCCTTGTGGCACTTGCTCTAGCTGTACCGAAATTGCAGAAGGCCGATTTGTTGATTTGATCGAAGTCGATGCGGCCTCTCGTACAAAAGTTGAAGATACGCGCGAGCTGTTAGAGAACGTACAATACGCGCCCACAAGGGGCCGATTTAAAGTGTACCTGATCGATGAGGTACACATGCTGTCTACTCACTCTTTCAATGCTCTTTTGAAAACGCTAGAAGAGCCACCGGAACATGTTAAGTTCCTTTTGGCAACGACGGACCCTCAGAAGCTACCTGTCACAATTTTATCTCGTTGTTTGCAGTTTAATCTTAAAAATATGTCTCCACAGCGAGTAGTGGATTATTTGCATACTGTACTTGATGCCGAGAAGGTCGGGTACGATCAAGCGGCACTTTGGCAAATTGGGCAGGCTGCGAATGGCAGTATGCGTGACGCCTTGAGTTTAACGGATCAAGCGATCGCTTTTGGTGACGGGAAAATCACTGAAACGGGCGTGACCTCCATGTTGGGGTTGGTTAATCAGAGCCAAATTATAGCGTTGTTGGAAGTCGTAGCCGATAGAAACGCGGCGCTTACTCTACAAAAAATCAATGAGCTGGCTGACTACCAACCCGATTTTGTCGCCATTTGTGCATCGTTGCTGGATACATTACATCGTGTGGCTGTTGAGCAGCAAGTGCCTGGCGTGCTTGTAGATCAGTTGGGTGATTTGGAAAAAGTTCAGCATATTGCCAAAACGGTTATGCCTGAAGATGTTCAGGTAATGTACCAAGGTTTGATGGTTGGGCGTCGGGATCTTCATCTAGCGCACAGCCCTAAAGCCGGCTTTGAGATGCTTATGCTGCGTATGATTGCCTTTAGGCCACAGCTTGGCATGACGGTGAGCCATGATGCACCTCCGGCCATTTCGGTTGCCCAACCTACTGTCGCTCAATCGACTGAAGCGCAAACAACACAGAAAAATACGTCAGACCAAACAATTGCTGAACAGCACACTTCAGAATCTAGTGACTACCATCAGGGAGTAGAAAGTTCTTTAGATGGTTCTTTAGGTGGCTCTGAAGAAATCAACACTCACTATACCGATAACGCATCGCCAAAAAAATCTGATGTTGTGCCAAATCGAGATAGTGTTAAAGATAGTGATGAATACGACCAAACTCCTCCTTGGGAAGAGTCTGTATCGCAACAGCCTAACTTGAAAAACGCTTCGGAGCCTGAATCATCCGTGGCGGAAGAGATTGTCGAAACGAGCGAATCCAGTTTCAATCAAAATGCTCCGACGGGTTTGAATCCTGACCCAGTGCCGTCATTGAATGAATATTCGCAAGACGAGCCTGTATCGTTAGAAGAAACCAAACAAGAAGAGGTTCAAGAGCCTAAGATAGAAGCATCGGGCGTACAGGACGACAATATAGAGCCTGAACAGCCTGCGATATCGGAACCGGTGAATGAACTAGACTCTTCAGATTTGGGTTCAGATTCAGGTTCAGGTCGAATGCGAGAAGTGAGTGAGCTTTTATCTCATGCTCCGCTGGATGAGCCTGAGGAA
The DNA here is from genome assembly GCF_004362145.1 of Marinomonas balearica. Classification (GTDB taxonomy): domain Bacteria; phylum Pseudomonadota; class Gammaproteobacteria; order Pseudomonadales; family Marinomonadaceae; genus Marinomonas; species Marinomonas balearica. The sequence goes on along the minus strand of NZ_SNXC01000013.1, from coordinate 348,648 downwards.
GAAGATGAAGACGAGGCGGATGAGAGAGCGATTGCAGAAACGGCAGATCCTTTTAGTTCCGCAGCGGATTTGGTTGATCACATCGGTGCGTCTGCTTCTGATCAAGGTGATGGGCAGGAAGACAGCAACCCTTTTAAAGATTCAAAGGTTGATTCTGTAACGCAACCTGCATTAGGGATGCCCGCACCGACCATTACTCATTTCAGTGAAACGACTATGCAGATATGGTGGCTAATTGCCCCCAGACTGCCACTGACGGGTCTGGTCTACAATATCACTATGAACTCATCGTTGATTTCAGCGTCAGAGCAAGGGTTGAAATTGCAGGTGCCGTTAGAGTACGGTCACATGCTGAATCAAAGTCGATACGAACAAATCCAATCTTCGTTGTCTAGCTTCTTTAATATGCCCGTGCCATTGATTATCGATACGGTTGCGGAAGTCGAGGGCGTGACAGCAGAAGAATTTGCAGCGAGTAAACGAGCGGAAGCGCTTCAGGCTGCTATTAATCATTTAAACGGCCACCCAGTAGTGCAAGCGATAAGCAATGCCTTTGGGGGGCAATTAATCTATGACACAGTAAAAGTAAAAGCTTAATTGGAGAAAAACACTATGTTTAAAGGTGGAATGGGCAACATGATGCGCCAAGCGCAGAAAATGCAAGAGAACATTCAAAAAGCCCAAGACGAAATGGCGACTATGGAAGTAGAAGGCCAAGCGGGTGCGGGTCTTGTTAAGGTTGTTATGACAGGCCGTCACGACGTTAAGCGTGTTTCCATTGATGATTCACTTATGGGTGATGATAAAGAAATGTTAGAAGATTTAGTTGCTGCGGCATTAAATGATGCAGTACGTAATATTGAATCAACTCAGAAAGCGAAAATGGATGCGGCAACAGAAGGTATGTCTCTTCCGCCAGGCTTCAAAATGCCGTTCTAAAGAACGGCTAACGTGTTTCCTAAACAGCCTTAATGCTGTTAGATTGATAAACCTGTCCAGGAGACGACTTTGTTTAGTCCTCTTATAAAAGAGCTGATGGAATCCCTCAGGTGCCTGCCAGGTGTGGGCCCTAAGTCTGCTCAAAAAATGGCGTTGTATCTCCTAGAACGAGACAGCCAAGGTGCAGACCGTTTAGCGTGCTCACTTCGGGACGCGTTGGATAAGGTTGGACGGTGCGGTACGTGCCGCACCTTGACCGAAGACAGCGAATGTTCCATTTGTTTGGATCAAGAGCGAGATCAGACACGGCTTTGTATCGTTGAGACACCTGCCGATGTTATTGCGATGGAAAATGCAGGTTCGTTTGATGGCCGGTATTTTGTTTTGTTGGGTCATTTATCTCCCATCGATGGTATTGGTCCAGAGGAGTTGGGGCTAGATCGACTCGAAAAACTTGTGGTTCAAGCAAGCGTTGAAGAGGTCATAATAGCCACAAATTCAACGATAGAAGGTGAAGCAACGAGTCATTACATATCGGAATTGCTGAAACCGTTAAACATTGAATTAAGTCGATTAGCTCAGGGAGTGCCGATCGGTGGTGAGCTGGAATATGTCGATGGCAACACATTGGCATTGGCATTGAAAGGGCGAAAGAAACTTTAGTATGACAACAGTAGATCAGAGTTATGACATTGTTTGGGTGGAGACCGACGCTGAGTTGGCTTCTTGGTGTAAGTACTGGTCTACGTTAGATGTGATCGCGGTAGATACGGAGTTTTTACGCCGTACCACTTACTATCCTATCACCGGATTGATTCAAATTAGTGAAGGCGAAAAAGCCGTATTAATTGATCCGCAAACTATTACCGAATGGGCACCGTTAAAAAGCTTAATGGTGGATCTAAGTGTAATAAAAGTATTTCACGCGTGTTCCGAAGATCTTGACGTATTCGACCGACTTCTAGGGGTTTTGCCGACACCGTTTTACGATACGCAGATTGGTGAGGCTTATGCGAATGGCCAGTGGTCGGTCAGTTATGTGAAGCTAATTCAATCTTATTTAAATATTGAAGTGGCGAAAGACGAAACACGATCGGATTGGACTGTGCGTCCGTTAACAGAAGCTCAAAAGCGCTATGCAGCACTGGATGTGATTTATCTCGCAAAAGTGTATCCGCAGCAAATTGAAATGTTGCAGAAAAAAGCAATGCTAGAGTGGGCGCTGGAAGATTGTGACACGCTAAAATGGCAATATAAGCAAAATGGCGACCCAGAGGCCAATTGGAGCAACGTTAAGGCGGCTTGGCGATTGAGCCCAAAGAGTTTGACCTTACTTCGTTTGCTGTTTATTTGGCGTGAAGAGCAGGCTAAATTGGAGAATGTGCCTAAAGGGCAGGTTCTGAAAGATCGAAGCCTATGGGCCATCGCGAAATTTATGCCCGATCACCATAAAGCGATCGCTAAAATCGAAGACCTAACAGGAAAACAGCATCGACTTTATGGAGATACAATTTTAGAAAAGGTAAAAGTTGTACAGTCTCTCTCAGGAGATGAGTATCAATTGATGCTGCCTACGCCGTTACCGTCTCAAGCGGGCGAGCTTTCTAAATCGATAAAAAGCTACATTAAGCAGCGATCTGAAGAGTTGGGTGTCGCACCAGAAGCTGTTATGAAGCGCAAACTTTTGGACCCGATCGTTCGTTATTTATACGAAGGTGGAGAGCTGGATTGGTCTAATCCTGCGATGCTGGGATGGCGAAAAGATAAAATTGTAGAGCCAATACTGTCAAACTTTGGCGAACAACCCTCTAATTAAGTAATGAGCCAAATATGAGCAGAATGATTATTGAAATATTTCGTTCCTCGAAAAAGGATGAAATGTACCTATACGTTGAAAAGTCAAAAGGTTTGACGAATGTTCCAGAAGCGTTAATGGAGCGTTTTGGTAAAGGCATTAGTGCGATGACAATGCTAATAACCGAAGATCAAAAACTAGCGCGGGCTGATGCAGGTGCTGTAATGAAAGCGATTCAGGAGCAAGGTTTTTACCTTCAATTGCCTCCTGTTCGTGATGAATATTTGCTTGATCTATATAAAACGCCAACGCAGGCGGCTTATTAATGATCGCTAAGCGTTATGAGCCCTTTTGGAAGACGCATACTCTTAAAGAGATGTCCCGTGAGCAGTGGGAATCGATTTGCGATGGTTGTGGGAAGTGTTGTCTCCAAAAGCTGCAAGACGACGAAACTAACGAAGTATACTACACGGATTTGGCCTGCCATCAGCTTGATTTAGGTAAATGTCAGTGCAAGGTATATGAAACACGCGAACAGCATGTTGAGTCATGTTTAACACTGAAAGTTGACGATATTCCTGAATTTCATTGGTTGCCTGACACCTGTAGTTATCGTGTTCTATCAGAAACAGGCGATTTGCCGAATTGGCATCCTTTGATCGTAGGAAATGATAAAGAAATGCAGCGCCAAGGCCTAAGTGTTAAGCATTACGCCGTAAATGAGTTAAAAGTGAATGAAGAAGACTGGGATACTCATATTATCCGATGGGTTCACGGCATGCCTGAATCTTATGACCCGTTTGGTTAAATTTACTGGTTTGACGGAGAAATCTGTGTAGTCCTTCTACAATAAGCGATAAGCCCAATGGGAAGAGGTTTTCATCCCGAGTGAAAGAAAACCTCTTAAGCAAGGAGTAGAGTGTGATTCTTAGAATGCAATCTTTGTTATATGGAGCATTAATTGTTGTATGTTCTGTAGTGTTTCCCAAAGCGTTTGCAGACACGCAATTTCGTATTATTGTTGATGCCTCCGGCAGTATGGTGATCAGTGATCCGGATAAGCTGACATCAGAGGCGCTCAAACTCATATCAAATCTTGCCCCAGAAGAGCATGCAACGTTAGGTGTATGGTTATTTGGAGAAACGCCGAGGGTGCTTCTTCCTGAAGCGCCTATCAACAAAGAAACGAAAGCAAAACTTGCGAATTACGTCGATAATTATGTGACGCAAGATCTAAAAACCGACCTTGAATCCATCCTAGAACTGCTTCTTAAAACGCCTGACGGGCACTTTTTATCCAAAGACATTAACCGCCATTGGATCTTAGTGACGGATGGCATGGTTGACGTAGATTTGGATAAAGACATTAACGAAGCCTCCCGCCGTCGTATCATGACGACATTGACCGAAGCGCTGGAGAAGCGAGGTATTCATTTACATACCGTTTCTATGACGGGCTACACTGATGAGGAAATGCTTAAGCAACTCTCAGTGAAAACCAACGCTTCACACACCGAAGTGGCTTCACCTGAAGAATTGCTGGATACATTTGATCGTATTTTTGCTCAAACAACGCCAGCAGAAGAAGTGCCCTTTGAAGGGAATTCGTTCTTTATTGATCCCTCAATCGACGAAGTCACTTTGCTGGTATTTCATGAAGATTCAAATACAAACCCTGAACTCATAAAACCCAATGGGATGAATGTCCCCTTAAGGTCTAGTGGTTCAGTTACGGTTTCGCATACACCTTATTACACCCTTGTGACAATATTGGAGCCTGAGAGCGGAACATGGCAAGTAAAAAACGTTGATATTCAACGAAGCTCGATTCGTGTTATCACCTCGCTAAATGCTCAAGCCACCAAAATATCGCCAGTGGTGTTTGTGAATGAGCCGGTTTTTTCAACCGTAGGCTTATTCGAGAGTAACGATCTAATTAAAGACCCAAAAGTGTTGGGTCTTATGGATGTGACACAGGAGCTTGCGCTGATAACGGGTGACAGTCGTCAAATCGTTGAGCAGCGTAAAATGAAGCAATCTGCCAGCCAATTTAAGCATAAAGTCGAAAAGCTCAGCACAGAAGGGAATTATGCGCTTTCTAGTACGGTGGATGGTCAAACATTTACGCGCAAATTGACTCAGTACTTTTCGGTTTTTCCTGCTATCAAATTTGACTCTGCAAATAGAAGTGAAAACTTTGTAGCGTTCAGTGCAACACCCACAAATTTGCGACTAAACACGCTACGAAGCAATGTTAAGTTGGATATAACGTATAAAGACGGTACTACAGAGACTCAGGAGATGCCTTTTGTTGGTCAAGGCTATTGGGAAAAAGTGTTTCCAATAGAGCCAGGTAGTCAGATGAAGGTAAAAGGTAAGTTGATTGGCATCACGCAAGCAGGTATACGATTCGAATACGAATCGGAGCCTTGGACAGTTGAGCGCAAGGCTGCTGGTGAGGTTCGGCTTTTACGCGGTGATGAGGCGCTGTCTACAGAGGCGTTGACTGCACTTGCGACGACAAACAGGGCGCTGATGCCTGTCGTTGTGGCACCACAGGTGACGGTTGTTGCAGACGAAGACATCGAAACAGCGCCAGAAGCCGTTGTTGAAGAGAGTGCTGAAGAAAAGCCTGATGAAACGCCTCCAGCGCAAGAGACAGAAGACGAACCTGTTACCGAGATTAAAGAAGTTGCAACGTTGGGCATGGGAGATTGGCTGCTTTACGGTGGCTTAAATTTGCTCGGCTTGTCATTGATCGGTGGTGGTTATTTCGCCTACCGACGAATTAAACGAAATAAAGATGATTCAGAAGAGTTAGAACAAGAAGATGTGTGAGTTGTTAGGCATGAGTGCCAATGTACCAACGGATATTTGCTTCAGTTTTTCAGGGCTAAGAGCAAGAGGTGGGCGTACAGGGCCTCACAAAGATGGCTGGGGGATGGCAATGTATCGTGATCGCCAAGTTTGGGCTATTCATGATCCTCGCCCGAGCGCCGATTCGGATATGGCGGAAGTAATGAGTAAAACGTCGCTCAAATGCGACATAGTCATTAGCCATATTCGACAAGCGAATGTGGGAAATGTGTGTCTCCCTAATACTCACCCTTTTAGTCGAATGATATGGGGTGAAACGTGGGTATACGCACATAATGGGCAATTGGAAAACTCTGAAGCTTTGCCGGTTAATGAGTATCACCCGATTGGTTCTACAGATTCCGAGCGTGCATTTTGCTGGATATTGGGGCAATTAAAGGTGCGCTATGGAGACGATAAGCCAAATCAAGAAGCGCTATCAAATACGCTGTATGAGCTAACCAGCCAGCTAAAAAATAAGGGAGTATTTAATATGATGCTCTCTGATGGCGAATCGTTATTCTGTTATTGTACGACAAAGCTGCATTGGATAACTCGTCGAGCGCCATTTAAGCCCGCAACTTTGTTCGATGAAGACGTAAGTGTCGATTTTAAAGAAGTAACCACAGACAAAGACGTGGTGACCGTCATCGCGACGCAACCCCTTACAGAAGACGAGCAGTGGAACCAAATGGAAGAAGGTGAATTGTGTGTCTTCAATGCGGGGGAGGTGATGTTTAGGTGCTCAACGGTATACCGCTAAACGCTACACTCTTTTAGTCTCAAGTATTGGGAAATGTAAATTTAAGTAGCATTCCCCTGTGATTTTATTACCTATTAAATTCTTCTCACTGTTAAAACTCAGTTTCTTGGGCTTCTGAGCGCCTGCACTACTGCTAAATTTTTCCTACCCAAATTTTTGAGTGTTTCTGTTTCTTTTGCATTTTTTTATGCCTAATCACGACTACGCTTTTGGTTCACATAATGGATTGTTGTCGCCTAATTAATATTAGCTGAGCCTAATTTATGTAAAATTACTTTCGGTAATGTGTTTATTAAAAGAAAGGGTTTGCTTCTATTTTTTAAGATGGTGTATTAAAATAAAAAACTGAACGTATATGCAAAATTAATATTAATAATGTATTTTTTTGAAACTTAAGATATAAATCTTGTGGTGTATATGTATTCTTTGTGGGTATATCTTTTCGTATTCTGTATTTATAGGGGGATGATAATGTTGAGGGTGGTTCATTGTGTTTAGTTTTTTGAGTAATTTAACGCTAAATAAGCAACTGAGAGTTTCGTTTTTATTCTTGCTTATACTGACTATGTGTGTGAGTTTTTTCGGTGTATACGGGCTTTATCAAACGGACAAAGGTTTTAATAGCTATCGGAGTCTTGCTATTGAAACTAACCTCGCGGGTCGGATGCAAGCGAACCTTTTATATGCCAGAATTTCTGTTATTAAATACTTCTCAGATCAAGATCCACAGATTGTTAACCAATACAATAAACGGATGGATAATCTAAACCGTTTCTTTGACGATGCGGCCGAAATTGTAGTTGATGAAAGAAGGGTGCAGCTAACGACAGAAAGTAAGACCTTGCTAACGCAATATGATGACGCTTTCGGAGAAGTTCGTAGACTTATAAAGAGCAGAAATGAAATCGTGAACCAAAAACTCAATGTTGTCGGTGCTTCTCTTACTGCTGAGTTTGGTAAATTCCTAGGTAAAGTTCGAGAAGAAGGTGATCCTAAAAAACTCCTGATTGCCATAGAGTTAGAGGATTATTTGTATGCGGGACGACTGTCTGTCATTAAATATTTAGTAAGTAATCAGACCTCTGATATTGAGCTGGCTAGGTTAAATCTGTCCGATAAATTAAAGCCTGGCTTAAGCCATTTAACTGGATCTTATCCGGAATTTTCTGATGATATTTCACAGGTAGAAGCACTTCTTACTAAATATTTGGTCAGTTTGGAAGAGATTAATGACACCATCACTCGCCGCAACCGCATTATAGACAGCGAACTCAATGTCATCGGTGCTAAGATTGCAGATAATTTGGAATCAATGAAACTGTCTGTAAAGTCGCATCAAGATGAAATAGGGCCACAACTAACGCAAACAACTGATGCAATATTAAATACTGTTATTGTCGTATCTGCTTTGGCTGTGATTTTGGGCGGTATTCTTAGTTTTGTATTGCCAGGGGTTATTCGAAAGCCAATTGGCGGTGAACCTGAAGAGATAAATATTATTGCCAATAATATCGCTAACGGCGATTTTACTCAAAACTTAGACGCAAGTAATGCAACGGGGATTTACAGTTCAATCTCGGTAATGTCAAAGAATTTAAAAGAAACGATTCATGGTGTTGTAGAGATAGGAAACAAACTAGATAGTCAGTCAACATATACTGCGGATATTGCAAATAATACTCGAGGCGATGCTGTTATTCAAAAAGACACTAGTGCTCAAATTGCCACCGCTTTAAATGAAATGACATATAGTATTAATGAAGTTGTGAAACTTTCAGAAAATTCCGCAGAATCGACACGAGATGCAAATCAGTCAACGGTTGAAGGGTTGGAGTATGTAGCGAGAATGGTTGTTGCGATTGAGCGCCTCTCCGATATCGTCAAAGGCACTAAAGAGGATATTCAAGTCCTAGAGAAAAGCAGTGAGACGATTGGTGCTGTCGTTGATGTGATCGGTGGGATTTCTGAGCAAACGAACTTATTGGCTCTAAATGCAGCGATTGAAGCAGCAAGAGCAGGTGAGCAAGGTAGAGGGTTCGCGGTTGTTGCTGATGAAGTGCGTAGTCTCGCGCAAAGAACGCAAGAATCGACCGATGAAATAAAAACCATGATTGACGGGCTTCGGACGAGTACGAATCGAGTGGTTGTTGGTATCAACGACAGTGCGCTAGAAGCTGAGAAAACGGTTGAGATCAGTGGAGAGACTAAGAACTCATTGGATGTCATCCGCGAAAAAGTGAGCTTGATTAATGATATGAACAGTCAGGTGGCTGTGTCTGTTAATCAGCAATCAGCGGTATGTGAAGATATAAACCGAAATATTACAGCGCTGGTTGATGCGACTCAAAATACTGAAGATAGAGCATTAAAATCAGTAGACGCGAGTGTTGATATGAAAGATATGTCTTCGGAGTTAAAGAAACTTGTCGAAGGTTTTAGGGTATAAGCCGCTGATGATCGAATAAAACCGGAGTTGGTTAGGCGGCTTTTTTTGATGAGTTATAATAAAAACGAGTTATAACTCATCAATTATTTAATTAAAAAATACAGAATGTTTTAATCACAGAGTTGATGGTATTCTTGAGTTCTCACCGCGAGCCGAAGAAAGGGCGCGTGAACGGCTAATCGCAAGTGTCGAAATGAGAGCGATAGCATTCTAATTCAAGCTACTTGTCCAAGGATTCAGGGCGTAGATACATTCTTTTAGGGGTTTTATTTACAATGATATGTGGTGTTCAAATTGGGTAGAACACCACATATAAATTCATCGCTAACGAAGTACAGCTTTAAGTTTTGGCTTTGCTATTGCTTAGGCGTACTCGCTTAGACGCGTTAATCTTCGTATCCGAATAATTGTCTTTCTAGCAAATCAACCAATGTGTGAATAACCGTTATTTGACACTCTTGAACACGCGCTGTTCCAGTGAGGTTAATCTTGATCTCAGTATCATCTCGTGAGGTTAATGAAGATACGTTTTTTGCATCCGGTGTGGTTAATGCAATGATCGCGATTTTACGCTCGTGAGCTGCTTGAATTGCTTGAATAATAGGCGATGTATTGCCTTTATTTGCAATCACAAACAGCACATCACCCGGGTTTCCAAGTGCGGTGATTTGCTTGGAAAAGACATCATGATAACTGTCGTTATGAGTGATTGATAAGATCGTAGGCGCATCCGAGTTTAAAGAAAACGCGGGTAATCCAGGGCGCTCTCTATCCATACGGTCAGATAAGAGCGTGCTAAAATACTGCGACAAATGAGCGCTTGTGCCGTTGCCAATACAAATGACCTTACCGCCTGACGCAATGCTGCCAAAAAGAACTTTAGCAGCATGTTCAATATAAGGTGGTAAGCTCTCAAGGGCTTGTTGTTGCGCTTCAAAGCTTTGTGCGAATTGAGTGTAAATTGCTTCTTGAAGATCCATACTACTAAATAATTGCCTTAAACCAGTTCAAACTGTTCTCGTCTATTGTTTGGTCAAATGTTACAGCGTCGAACCTTATTGGACTGTGCTCATGTTTGTGCTTTTTTATCCAAAATTGCGCTGTTAACAGTATCTTATTAAGTTTTGACGGAGTAATGCTCTCAATAGCTTTACCTCGACTGTGATTCTTTCTGAATTTAACTTCTACAAAAACAACAACATCGCCTTCCATGCAAATGATGTCGATTTCGCCATAACGACTGTGAAAATTTCTACCTATCACTCTTAGGCCGCTACGTTCCAGAAACACAGCGGCGAAATGTTCTGCCTGATCGCCGCTTTTTATGCGCTTATTGCTGTGTTTCTTCTCCTTGAAACTCGAAAGCAGTTTGAGCATCTACGATTTTCCCTTTTCTGTAGGTGACTATATTCGGTCGACGATGAAAAACACCCTGATCGTCTAACGTAATAATGCCTGTTTTCGCGGATAATCTTGCATTGGCTAGCTGTTCGAAAACAGGGTAGCGATTTGCGAGAAGTAGGGAATCCGATCCCATCGCTTTCAGGCGTAAAATCAAATTTGAATCCGTTGAACCTGCGTTGTCCGTTTCGACCAATAGCTCTGGAATCTCTGTAAACAGTATACGCTCTATATCTTCTTTCTTAGCAAGCTTATACGGTGGTGTATCGTTCAAAGAGTTTGTTGAAAGCAAAGGGATGTGGTCTGCAAAGTAAAAATCGACAAGAGGTCGAATTTGTTTTGCGTCACTGATTTTACCGACAAAAAATATGTAATCCAGATCCTGACGAGCGCGAGAGATGCTCTCTACCGGCTCGCCAATCCATTTCGCGATGGATCTTTGACGCTTTTCGCTTTCATCAACCAGAAGTATTTTCTTAATGGCGTTTTGTCGGCCCTTAGGTGTGTCTTCGTAGCTTAAGTTTATCGCAACGGGCACCGCAGCTTCTTCCGCAACAGTATTAAACTCATCCCCTTGGCGCAATGCCCACGTCGCCTGAGTGGTAAGAATAGCGGCTTTTTCTGCACCTGCTTGTTTGGCTACATTAATCAACTCGCTAATGTCATCCGCGACGTTGAGAGAAAAGTAAAATAGATTGGTTTTCGAAGGGTTCTGCTCCAGACGATTTAGCGCGATTGTCGGCACGGTTAAATCGGTTTGCAGTAAGCGAGCAACATTACTTTTTCTCAGAGGCCCGATAACGACATCAGGGTTTGTGTTGGTCGCCTCAAGGTAAGCGTCTTCGATGTGCTCGTATTGGTCGCTGTCGATGACTTTAATTTTTGGACGAATGCCTGTGCTGGCATAGTAGGTTTTTAAAAAGCCTTCTAATATCGCGTCTGAGGCGGGCTTAAGTGTGCTGCTCATAGGCAGCATCAAAGCAATAGAAGTAGGAACCAAATCGCCTAACGACGCAATGAGCTGAAAATCGATTGGCGGATTGATTGAAGCCGGATGTGAAGGATGGCTCGTTCGCCATTTCGCAAATGCTTCTAACTGCTGCTCAAGGGTTAATGATTGATTACGAAGCAATGAGCTGACGTCAAGCCAGCCACGTAAAATGATATTGTTATCGTTACGTAAATACTCCAGCTCCACGTCAGTCAGGTTTTGCGCAGCGAGCCAAAGTTTAGATTGGTTATCAGAACGCCCATCAGGCGGCAAAGTAAATGAGAGCTTTAGTCGCTCTTTTAACGTCGCTGGCCAATTTTCCAGCGTTTCCAGAACCGATGCTCGTTGCAAACCGAGCTGATTTTCAGATGCAGGGGACTGAGCGGCAGGCAGGCGCTTTGCCCGAGATAATGCAGAAAGAGCATCTAACGGTTTTTTCAATTCTGCATTTGCCTGAGCCAGCAATAAATAGCCTTGGAACTGAACTGAACTTGAGAATGGCGTTACATTGTCATTCAAGATAGACGCAGCGTGTTGCCACTCCTCAACCGCCATCATTTCATTTGCAGCGTGAAAGTAAAAAAGAATCGATTGTTCGAGAGAATCGGCATTGCGTGCACGCCACAGCGCAAACTCAATAGGGTCTGTAGGGGCTTGTTCGTCAATAATTAAAGGGATCTCAGACGTAGAACCCGTATTGGATACCGTGTCATCATTAGTTTCTATCGATCCGCACCCAACAAGCAACAAAGTGAATGTAGTTAATGTTATGATACGCGAATGAAGAGATCTCATAAGCTCAATACTTCAGTTGTTTCAAAGAGGTAACATGGTAACACAGACCACGCCTGATGTGAGAGGAAGCTTTTACATCGTAGCGACACCCATAGGTAATTTAGACGATATTACCGCACGTGCGTTAAAGATTTTAGAAAGTTCGGACTACATCGCAGCGGAAGATACGCGTCATAGTAAGAAACTGCTGAATCATTTTGGCATCGAAACCAAGTTGTTCTCGGTTCACGATCACAATGAACGTGACAAAGTCGATTATATAAAGAGTCTGCTTGATGATGGCAAAAATGTTGCCCTCGTTTCAGATGCGGGCACGCCATTAATATCCGATCCTGGTTATCACGTAGTAAATGGACTGCGAGAGGCCAACTATCCTGTTGTTCCTGTACCTGGCCCAAGTGCGTTAATTACGGCGTTGTGTGCGTCAGGTTTGCCCACCGATCAGTTTTCTTTTTTGGGCTTTCTACCAGCGAAATCTAAAGCCCGAAAAGACATCGTGGCAAATTGGGCGAATGTTGCGGGTACGGTTGTATTCTACGAATCGACACATAGAATCATCGATTCAGTAAAAGACATCAATGAAGTTCACGGTGATCAAGTCACTTTGTCGTTAGCACGCGAACTGACCAAAACCTTTGAAACCTTCCTTCATGGAACGCCTTCTCAGATACTGGATGTATTTGCTCTAGATTCCAACCAAACTCGCGGTGAGTTTGTCGTCATGGCGTCTCTGAAAAAAGAAGACGTTAATGAAGAGGAAGCGAAAGCCAACGAGATGCTGGATTTACTACTTCCCGAAGTCTCTGTTAAGAAAGCCTCTGAAATTGTGGCTAAATTTCTTGATCTAAAGAAAAACCAAGTCTACAAGCTCGCTTTGGAAAAGAGTAAAAACGACTGATTGAAGCCCCCTTTTTTCTGAGTCCAAACAAAATTTATTGGTTTCAATGAGTTGGAACGGGCGCTAAAAAAGGGGGCTTTAGGTTCATTGGCACTCCATTCATTTTCTATCCGCCTGATACTCATACATTCTTCGCAGTCAGAATAGACTAAAAGATAAAGTGAGTTTTGTTCATTCGGAAAGAGCATGTCATTTTTGAGATAGGGCGAAAAAGCTTGATCGAAAGGATGAAATTTCCCTATGAGGAGAGGGGAAGCACCTAGCGAACATTTACAATCTATACATTGAATCAGGCACTTATTCTAAACACACGGTTATTTCTTTTCGCTCTACACTCAGATCGCAATTTGTTCATATAAAAAAACTTGTCGGAGTGCCATTTGGCTGAGATCGCATAATTAAGTGCGGGATCCGCGGAACCTGATCAGGCTTAACCGCCTGCGTAGGGAACAAGAAAAATTACTTTCTTTATTCTGCAGCAAATGTATTTGTGATTGTGTTTGCTGCGCCGTCTCTCTTTTTGATTTACGTCTGCTCATTGCCCCTTCAAATTAATCTAATACAGTTACCTTTTACGTATGAGTAAGCTCATATTTTGTTGAAGGTAATCTCCCGACAAGCATTTTCTAAGTTTAACTCAGCCCGGTGGCTACGCAGAGGATTAAAAAGCGGCGCTTGAGCAATTTGAAATTTGTGATACTCAGTCGATAAAGGACGTTGCCAATATGATTCGTCAGCAAGGTAAAGAGGTTGTGTGGAAAGATTGGGATGAGGCGGTTAGGTAATGAAGATACGATTAGCACGCGCCGCTTCGATATTTTCGTTGAGGCGGAACGTGCTAGATCGGTCTAACTACTGAGTGACTTGAGCGAACCAATCAAAGTAAGTTGGGAAAGTTTTAGACGTACAGCCCGGATCGTTGATTGTGACTTTGGTATTCGAGAAAGCAATCAATGAAAAACACATTGCAATACGGTGGTCGTTATAGGTATCGATCGCTGCGTGTTTTAACTCAGGTACCGGAGTGACAGTAATGTAGTCGTTGCCTTCTATTACTTCTGCTCCAAGCTTTTTAAGCTCTGTCGCCATGGCGTTTAATCGATCTGTTTCTTTTACTCGCCAGTTGTATATATTGCGGATCGTAGTTGTACCTTCTGCAAAAAGGGCAGTGGTCGCAATCGTCATTGCAGCATCGGGAATATGGTTCATATCCATGTCGATGCCTTTAAGTTCGCCTCGTTCAGATTCTATCCACGTTGGGCCATAGGTTATTTTCGCACCCATTGCCGCCAGCGCTTCAGCGAATTTTACGTCACCTTGAACGCTGTCTGAACCCACGCCATGAACTTTGATTTTACCGCCAGCAATGGCAGCCGCTGCTAGAAAGTACGAAGCTGAGGATGCATCGCCTTCTACCATTATTTCACCGGGGCTGACGTAAGTTTGCTGTCCTTTCACAACGAATGCTTGGTAATCACGGTTTTCAACGTCGATACCAAATTGCTTCATTACGTGTAAGGTAATATCAATGTAGGGTTTGGAAACTAATTCACCGTCTACGTGAATGGTTAGGTCGCCTTGTGCAAGCGGTGCGCTCATAAGTAGCGCCGTTAGGAATTGGCTAGAAATGTTTCCTTTGATGGACACTTCGCCGCCGTTGAGGCCTGCTGCCTTTATTTTCAACGGTGGGTAGCCTGCTTCTCCCTGATAGTCGACATCCACACCCAATGTTTTAAGGGCGTCGATCAAATCTCCGATTGGGCGTTCGTGCATTCGCGGCTCGCCGTGCAACAGGAACTCCCCGTTGCCTAAGCATAATGCTGCCGCTAAAGGACGCATTGCTGTGCCGGCATTGCCTAAAAATAGATCCGCTTGTTCGGCGTTAATTGGGCCACCTAAACCTTCTAAAATACACGTGCGACCTTCGTCTTCTAACGTATACTGCACGCCCATAAGCTTTAGAGCATTCAACATATGGCGGATATCGTCACTGTCGAGAAGGTTCGTGATTTTGGTTGTGCCTTTAGCAAGTGTTGCTAATAAAAGGATTCGGTTTGAAAGACTTTTCGACCCTGGAATCTGGATTTCTCCAGTTGCCGAAGATAGGGGGCCAAGCGTTAAACTTTCCATCAAAGTTCCTGTGTCGTCGTATGCATGTGAGCTGCGGTATACCGCATTGTGTTTTTTATTGCCAAAGCTCTTTTCAATAGCACCTATCGTTTATAGGTTACAATACGAGCCCGGTTTTTTTAGGCCGTATAGTGTATACGTATTGACGCGTTATAATCCAGTGAATTGCTTCCATATTTATGTGTAGAGGATACAAAGTGAAACATCAGTATCACCCATTAGGGTTCGAAGGGTCCAGGTTGTCTCAAGGATTTTGGCGAATGAACGAATGGGGATTTAATCCTCAAGAGCGGCTTCGCTTTATTGAGCAATCAATCGATCTAGGTGTTACAACATTCGATCACGCTGATATTTATGGGGATTATCGTTGTGAATCTTTATTTGGTGATGCGCTGGCAATCAAGCCTGATTTGAGAAAATCGATGCAGTTGATCACTAAGTGCGGTATTCATTTACCTTGCGAGCAACGACCTGATGTTGTTCGGTATCGTTACGATCACACCGCTGAGCACATTATTCGCTCCGCAGAACAATCGCTAGCAAATTTAAAGACAGACTATCTTGACCTCCTTTTGTTGCATCGTCCAAGCCCCTTGATGGACCCTGATGGTGTTGCTGATGCGTTTGAGCATCTGTTTACGCTTGGAAAAGTGAAACATTTTGGCGTTTCAAACTTCTCTCCAGCGCAATTTGATTTGCTTCAGTCGAGGCTGGAAACACCTCTTATTGTTAATCAAATTGAATTATCAGTGCTGGAGCCAAAGCACATAGAAGACGATATGTTGAATCATTTGCAACAGCATGCTGTAACCCCGATGGCATGGTCTCCATTAGGAGGAGGTGCGCTTTTTGGTGAGGATCAATCATCAAAACGTCTTTGTAATGTTCGTCAGATTATTCAGAGCATTGCAAATGAACTGAATGTTTCTATGGATCAAGTTGCCCTTGCATGGTTACTAAAACATCCTTCAAGAATCTGCCCAATATTGGGGTCAGGAAAAGTCGATAGATTATCGTCCGCAGTTGGCGCTTTGAACGTGGCAATGTCTGATGATCATTGGTTTGATATCTGGGAAGCTTCACGCGGTGAGCGTTTGCCATGAGTCTGTGCGATTCTCTCGCCATCAGTAGACGTAAGCGTACGTTACCTCTGAGCGCTCAATTATGTTTGTTCGGTATCAAAAGGTTTCATTTCGTTAATTGAACCTGTTTTATTCTAATGCATTTCTATAATGATAAAGAACGTCGTTTGATTTAATCGATATTATTCATTAATGAAAGGAGTGCTTGTAATGCGGAAGCTTATTCGAAAACTAACGTATCTTTCTGTGTTTTCAGCGGTCATCTCAATGAATGCTTTTGCATTGGATACGCCGGAAGGTAAAGTTCTGTTGACGATAACAGGAAACATCTCGGAAAAAAACACACCTACCAGTGCTGAGTTTGATCTCGATATGTTGCGCGAAATTGGATTTGAAGATCAGGTAACCAATACCCCATGGACAGACGGAATAAACACCTATACAGGGCCGCGTTTAAAAGCGATTCTAGATGCGGTGGGTGCCTCCGGTAACGATATGGTGGTAACGGCTCTCAATGACTACAGTGCCATTGTTCCAGTTGCCGATGCAGAAAAACACAATGTACTGTTAGCTCTGATGAGTGATGGGGAAATGCTAAGTGTTCGAGATAAAGGGCCAATTTTTGTTATTTACCCTTTTGACGACGACCCTTCACTCAACAATGAAGTCATTCAGAATCGATCTGTTTGGCAAGTTAAGTCGATTCGCGTCGATTAACATACGTTACGCATCCTATGACAATCATAGCGACGAAGGCTCGGTTCTTTCTTGCACTGCTTGCCTTCAGCGCTGTCTCTTTTCTCGGGGGCGCTGTCTATTTGTATTTTGAAACTCATCGAACCGGCGATGAGATTGCCACTCGGGCTCAGGAAGATACAGTGTGGGCAATGCATCAACTTGAGCTGGAGTCGCACCGATTTTCTGCTCAGGTTGACTTGTTAGCGAATTCTAACTTTTCTAGTGAGGCGATTGCGCAGGATCAATTATCAAATGCGAAAGGGCGATTTGATATTTTATACAGTCGCGTTAATGCTCTGCTGGGAGGAAAGCTCAAAGGGTTTAGCTTAAGAATTGAAAACTTCGATGAATACTTAAGTACGATCACAATGTCATTTGATCGAGTAGATCTCCTTCTATACAAGGAACAGGTATATGAAAAAGACATAAACCAAATACTGATCGAGTCGAAGAAAATATCAAAATACGCCAAATTAATCTCCTTGGGTGGATTGCAACTTAAAGCAAATGATCTTGCGAGCGACAGACTGGCTGAAGCGTCTCTGTATCGAAAACTTGGCGTTCTTGTTTTGCTGTTAACCATCACAATGACGATGATCATAGTCATGCTTCTTTATTTAATCAGAGCAAGTATTTTAGACAATCAGAGAATGGTTCGATTGGCGAGCGATCTGGAAAAAACCGCGATTGCAGCCGAAGCAGCAGCCAAAGCGAAATCCGAATTTCTGGCAACAATGAGTCATGAAATTCGAACACCAATGAACGCAATCATTGGGTTAACTCACTTGGTATTGGATTCCGAATTACACCAAAAGCAACGACGCTATTTAAATCGGATAAATGAATCAGCCGATAACTTACTGCGATTGATCAATGATATTTTGGATTTCTCGAAAGCGGAATCGGGCAAATTAGAGATCGTTTCCAGTTCATATCAATTAGACGATCTTCTTGAGTACGTTCATAACGTTAATTTACCTGCGGCGAGAGAGAAAAAACTCTTATTGATGATTCAAAGGGATTTTGATTTAGAGGATGTTTTATACGGTGATGTGACTCGCATTCAGCAGGTTTTGGTGAATGTAGTGGGCAATGCTATTAAGTTTACCAAAAAGGGATATGTTTGTTTAAGCGTCCGAAAAAATCACAAAGGCGAATTGCAATTTTGCGTTGAAGACAGCGGTATTGGTATTGATTCTCATGTTGATATTTTTGATGGATTTACCCAAGCCGATGCCAGTACAACACGTAAATATGGTGGCACGGGCCTTGGTTTAAGTATTAGTAAAAAGCTGCTTGAATTGATGGATGGGCGAATTTCATTTAAGAGTGAGCGGGGGAGCGGATCTGTATTTTTTATAGAACTTCCGTACCGTATCGCTTCAAATGTGCCTCAGTTTTATTATGTTTCAAAGTTGCGGTTTGTGTTGTTAGAGCATGATAAAACTGCACATGCATTTATAGAAAATTCCCGATATCACACCGCGGATGAAAATACGTCTTCTAATAGTGTTTGGTTGATCAGCGCATCCACCTACGATCAATTACCTTCGTCGGATAAGTCGCTTCTCCCAGCCAATGCTTCTGTTGTGTTTTGTGATGAGTCGTTTACAAAAACGAGCCTTACCGAAATACCTAATATCAGTGGTGTTCAAACTCTTATTACCCCCAAAGCAATTTTCAACAGCGTGGCAGATAGCCGGGAGCGTGATAGTAGTGAGGGCGTTAGTAACAAAATTTTAAAAAACGACGTGTCCGGCTTTGGTAGCATCACCGACTTCATCGGGGCTAAGGTTTTGGTTGCGGAAGACAACCCCGTAAACGCCGAAATTGTCAAAGCGTTATTGGTGAAGCTTGGGATCAATGCGACGTTAGTTGACAACGGTGAGGAAGCGGTAAAATCGTTAGAAAAGCACTCGTTTGATATTGTCTTGATGGATATTCAGATGCCTATTATGGATGGTGTTACAGCGACTCGTTCCATTCGAGCAATGGGGACTACAGTGCCGATTATTGCGTTATCAGCCGACGTTATTGATAGCGATAAATCCTCGGTTTTGAATGAAGGAATGCAAGATTATTTATCAAAACCGTTCAAACCTCGTGCTTTAGTTGAGGTGCTCAATAAGTGGCTAAAGCCTCAATTAATTCACCGCGCTTCACTTGCATCTTCTTTATCAGAGCCGCCTGTGCTCGAAAATCCATTGACCGAAGGCATTTCACCTGAGGATGGTTTTTTAGAGGCGTTATCTGGCGCAAAAAGTCACAAACACGATGCAGAAAAAGCAACACGTTCAACGTTAGAAAGCGACATAGCGACGGTCGAACAATTACGGCAACTACATACTTTACTGATTCAAGGGAGTTCGGATGTCGACCAGTTGATCGTGAAGATCTTAGAGACCGAAGCGCTGCTTTTTAAAGATGAGTTGGAAACAACGAAAGCGTATATAGAGCGATACGATTATATGCAGGCGCAAGACATCATAGAACATATATTAACCGCTATAGGTGAAGCACATGAATAGCACTAACCTCGGTATGAGTAATAAGGATAATTACAGAAATATGGAACCAAATATTGACAGCTGTATTGAAGCGCAACGTAAAACGGTTTTAATCATTGATGATACCCCTGGCAATATAGATTTATTGCGAGGGGTTCTGTCGCCTAAATATAACGTGAGCATTGCTAAAAGCGCTGAAATAGCTTTGTCTGTATTAGAGCGATTACACCCCGATCTGATTTTACTTGATATCATGATGCCGGAAATGAACGGCTACGAATTGTGTGTCAATTTGAAATCTGATCCAAAGTATTCCGGCATCCCAGTGATTTTTGTAACCGCTATGAATTCGGCTGAAGATGAGGCAAAAGGGTTTGAAGTCGGCGCCGTCGATTTTATAACTAAACCTATTTCAAAGGACATTACATTATCGCGAGTTCGCCTCCACATAGCGTTAGCTGAACAGCATAAGCGTGACCGCTGTATGTTGGAAAAGCGGACAGAGCAGCTAGAAGAAGCGTTAGAATCGGCGGTTAAAATGCTGAGCGACGCCGCGAGCTTTAAAGACCACGATACCGAAGAGCATATGTGGAGAATGGCGGAATATTCAGCTCTGTTAGCTGAAGATATTGGTTGGGAAAAAAGCAGTGTTGAAATGTTAAAGCTGGCTTCACCTATGCATGATATGGGTAAGATAGGGATACCAGATTCGATATTAACGGCACCGCGAAAACTGACGGCTGATGAGTGGGAGGTGATGAAAACACATCCAGAGATTGGTCATAGAATTTTGGATCGAAGCAGTGCACCACTTTTCAAAATGGCGGGTGAAATTGCGCTAAACCACCATGAGCGTTGGGATGGTACGGGCTACCCGAAAGGGTTGGTTGGAAAAAGCATTCCTATGTCAGCAAGAATCGTTGCGCTAGCGGATGTGTTTGACTCGTTAACAATGCGACGAGCGTATAAGCCTTCGTGGCCGATTGAAGATGCCTATGAATATATTCAGGAAAATGCAGGAATGCATTTTGACCCTGAGTTGGTGGAGCGCTTCATTCAACTGGATTGCAAGATTAGGATAATCAAATCCAGATGGGACAGTGTCATAGACGGTGGCGATGAAATTTGAGAGAGCAGGTTACGCTCCCTCAACCCAATTACTTAGAATTAGTTATAACCAATTTCTAAGTAATTGGTTATTTAACCGCAGCACTTTTTGAACTTTTTGCCTGACCCGCAATGGCATGGGTCGTTTCTTCCTAGCTTCATTTCTTGGGGTAAGACATGTGGAGTATTGCCTTGAACTTCATGTTCACCTGATACGTAGTACCAAACGTTTTTCACTTTTTTAAACAGAGACCGTTCACTTAAACGTCCAATGTGTTTGCCTTCTTTGAAATGTGCAGTAAAGGAAACCATACCGGATTTGTCTTTTTCAAGCCCACTTTCTGTTTCGTTGATTTTAAGTTTTATCCATTGCGTTGTTTCGTTGCTTTCTTGAACATCCGTTGCGGATTGCTCTGGATCACTTTCAAGCTTTTGAGTCGCAGCAATGTAATCGAAATTTTGAAGGGCAAAAGCCGAATAGCGTGAACGCATCAATGCCTCGGCGGTGGGTGCGGTACCGGGATTATGATGGTACATTCCGCAACACATTTCATACGGTGAACCTGTTCCACAAGGGCATAAAATAGGTGCTTGGTTCGGCACTTTGTTTGGCATGGGTACTCCTCAGATCGCCACAAACTCTATTACATGCGTATAATACCTTTTTATTTTTGATCGAACAGGATTTATTTGTGAGTAACGTAGCGCCTAGCTCGTATTTTTGGTTTGATTTTGAAACAACTGGAGTGGATCCCGCTAAAGATAGACCCATGCAGTTTGCTGGAATTCGGACGGATTTAGATTTTAACCCAATTGGTGAGCCGATCATGTTTTACTGCAAGCTTGCAGAAGACGTGCTCCCTAATCCAGATGCGTGCTTGCTGACGGGCATCATCCCACAGGATGCAAATCGAGACGGGCTTTGCGAAGCCGAATTTATGGCGGAAATTGAGAAAGAATTGTCTCAACCAGGAACGTGTGCATTAGGCTACAACACACTGAGGTTTGACGATGAGGTTGTCCGATATGGATTTTACCGTAACTTCATCGATCCATACGCTCGAGAATGGCAAAATAACTGTTCGCGTTGGGATGTGATTGATCTGGTTCGTATGACCTTCGCTATGCGACCCGATGGCATAAAATGGCCGAAAAACGAAGAAGGTAAAGTGTCATTAAAGCTGGAGTTGTTGACCAAAGAAAATGGCATTGCTCATGAACAAGCTCACGATGCGTTATCGGATGTGCATGGCACCATCGCCATTGCAAAATTAATTCGTGATAAACAGCCAAAGTTGTTTGATTATTACGCGAAGATGCGACGTAAAAGTGAGTTGCAGCAGTTTATAGATCCGTATCGAATGAAGCCCTTTTTACACATTTCGGGTATGTTTGGTTTGGATAAAAAGTTCTCTGCGTTTGTCGCGCCCGTCGCACCGCACCCAAGCAATAAAAACGGCATTGTTGTTTTTGATTTGATGGCAGATGCGACGCCATTGGTTTCGTTGTCCGTAGACGAAATTCGTCAACGTGTATTTTCTACTTCTGAAGAGTTGGGCGAGTTGTCGCGTCTCCCTTTGAAGGTTATACACCTTAATCGTGCTCCTGCTGTTGCTCCAGCGACATTTTTGAAAGATGCCGATGTCGTGAGTCGACTTGAATTAAATGGCGATGTTTGTCGGGCGAATTTAAATATACTTAAATCTACTCAAGGGCTTGCGGCAAAACTGACTAAAGTGTTTGAGCAAGAAGAGCGGAAAATCGATAAAGACCCGGATACCATGTTGTACAGCGGCGGATTTTTTTCTCGTGAGGACAAACAACGTATGGAAGAAATCAGAAGTACCCCGATAGATGCTTTAGGTGAGATCGAAATGGCGTTTGATGATCGTCGTTTGCCTGAAATGTTTATGCGCTATCTTGGTCGTAATTATCCCGAGCAGCTAAATGAACAGCAAAGAGAAGAATGGGAAGAGTATCGCCAGATGCGATTACTAAAAGCAGATGGTGGCGGAACCATACACATGGATGCCTTTTTTGCGCGATTAAATGAATTGGCTTTGGACGAAGACCTAGAGCCGTCTAAAAGATTGATGCTGCAGGATCTGTCTGATTACGCACAAAGTATCTATCCTTTCTGATGATAGTGGTTGTAGAGCATCGAGAAAATTTAACGGGATAGAGCTCCGTCTATTGAGTGAGGAAAAGGAAATGGTTTTACGTTCTAAAGGAACGCAGTGGCTGGTGGGTTTTGCCGCGCTTATTGTTATTATCGCGGGTCTAAAATCCGCGTCGCAAATTGTCGTTCCATTTATGTTGTCCGTCTTTATTGCGATTATTTGTGCGCCTTTGATGTCGAGCCTGCGCAGGCGTAACGTACCAACATGGGTGTCAATATTACTGGTGATGTTATTGATCTTAGGAGGTTTGGGAAGCATTGCGTTACTTGTCGGGTCATCGCTTGATGATTTTTCGAAAGCGCTTCCGACGTACAAAGAGCGATTTGGAACAGAATTGGCCAGCCTTATAGCTCAGCTTAACTCTATTGGGTTGCATATTTCTTATGATCAAGTGAAAGGGTACGTGGACCCCGCGTCGTTAATGCAAATGTTTGCTAATGCGCTTGCAAGCTTGGGCAGTGTGTTAACTAACTTGTTTTTAGTGGTATTAACGGTTGTGTTTATTTTAGTTGAAGCAGTGGAATTGCCTAAAAAATTGCACATCGCCCTTGATAACGCACATCGTTCACTCGAGCGCTTTGATCAGTTTATTTTAGCGGTCAATCGTTACCTCGTGATTAAAACTCTTGTGAGTGCTTTGACGGGGGTAACCATTACTATTTGGCTTGCAGTGATCGGCGTTGATTTCCCAATATTGTGGGGCGTGTGTGCGTTTTTATTAAACTTTGTTCCTAATATTGGGTCCGTCATTGCGGCGATTCCCGCTATTATGTTGGCGTTTGTTCAACTTGGTACGTTAGGAGCAGGGTTAACCGCTTTAGGTTTTGCGGTGGTTAACGTCATTGTAGGTAATGTGATCGAGCCTAGATATATGGGTAAAGGTCTTGGGTTATCGACTCTGGTTGTGTTTCTGTCGTTACTTGTATGGGGTTGGGTGTTTGGTCCAGTGGGTATGCTTTTATCGATTCCTCTTACTATAATTGTAAAACTGGCATTAGAGGCGAATCCGCGTTTACATTGGATTGCCGTTATGTTGGATTCAAACCCAGAGCGTTATAAAAGTAATTAGGGGTCGTTATGGAACTAAATGTGTTAGTAACCGGTGCGGGTCGCGGTATTGGTTTGGCGTTCGTGAAGCATTTGTTGGCCAGTGGTCATAGAGTATGGGCGACGTATCGACGGCCTGAAAATGCAACAGAGTTGCTAACACTTGAGGATCTCAATCCGTTGCTTTCAACCGCTCAGTTGGACGTAGCGGAGCCCGGCTCTATTGCACGACTTAAAGAAAAGTGGCGCCACCTTTCTTTGGATTGGATTATAAACAATGCGGGCTACTATGGGCCGAAAGGCGTCAAATTTGGCGAGGTCGATGTCGCTGAGTGGCAAAAAGTGTTTGCAACGAATACCATTGGGCCTTATTTGATTGCCGAAGCCTTTGTCGATTGTCTTGAAGACAGCGACGCTCCTAAACTTGCGTTTCTCAGCAGTAAAGTTGGGAGCATTGAAGATAACCAATCAGGAGGAGGGTATTTGTATCGCTCTTCTAAAACGGCACTGAACCAAGTTGTAAAAAGTCTTTCAATTGATTTAAGGCAAAAAGGGATTAGTGTAGTAGCGCTTCATCCCGGATGGGTGAAAACGTCAATGGGTGGCCCAAATGCACTTATTTCTGTTGATGTTAGTGTTGAAGGGCTGTTGTCGGTCATTGAACTGCTTGATTTAGGTAAAACGGGAACCTTTATTAACTACGATGGTAGCCAAATCCCGTGGTAAAACGGCGATAATGCGCTAAATGGTTAATTTTTCTTAGATTTCCTTATTATATCCATTATATTCACCTTAATAGCTAGCGCTTTTGTTACTACTCACCTATAATTCGCCGTCAGGTTTATCCTCGAACTGAAATGAAGTGCCACAAGCACTTCAACCATCCTATAGAAAGGTACTCATTTACATGTCTGACGCTGATATTCAGCCAACATTTGATTCGTTGGGCTTAGCCGCCCCTATTCTTAAAGCGGTTGCCGACCTCGGTTACGAGCAACCCTCAGCTATCCAAGCGCAAAGTATTCCTTACCTTCTCGAAGGGCACGATTTACTAGGGCAAGCGCAGACGGGTACTGGTAAGACTGCAGCGTTTGCGCTACCGCTGCTTTCACGTATAGATGTAACAAACAAATCAACTCAGCTGTTGGTTCTTGCTCCTACTCGAGAGCTTGCAATTCAGGTTTCCGAAGCGTTTCAAAGCTACGCTCGCAACATTCCTGATTTTCACGTATTGCCGATTTACGGCGGTATGTCTTACGATACGCAATTACGCCAATTGCGTCGCGGTGTTCAAGTGGTTGTCGGTACTCCGGGCCGTGTTATGGACCATATTCGCCGTAAAACTTTAAGACTTGATGGTCTTCAAGCACTCGTGCTTGATGAGGCAGATGAAATGCTTCGTATGGGGTTCATCGACGATGTCGAATGGATTCTTGAGCACACCCCTGACGGACACCAAACTGCATTGTTCTCTGCAACAATGCCGCCTGTGATCCGTAAAGTGGCTAATAAGCATCTTAATAATCCTAAAGAAGTTAAGATCGTTACAAAAACCTCTACTGCTACAACGATTGCTCAAAAGTACTGGCAGGTAAGTGGTATTCATAAGCTGGATGCGCTAACACGTATCTTAGAAATGAACGAACACGATGGTATGATCATCTTTGTTCGTACAAAAGCAGCGACAGTAGAATTAGCTGAAAAGTTAACTGCTCGCGGTCATGCGTGTGAAGCATTGAATGGCGATATTAGCCAAAACCTACGTGAACGTACTGTTGATCGTATCAAGAAAGGTCAAATCGACATTCTTGTAGCGACTGATGTTGTAGCGCGTGGACTTGATGTTGATCGTGTAAGTCACGTTGTTAACTACGACATTCCTTACGATACAGAGTCTTATGTACACCGTATTGGTCGTACAGGCCGTGCTGGTCGTTCTGGTACAGCGATCTTATTTGTTGGTCATCGCGAACGTCGCATGCTTCAGCAAATCGAACGTGCTACTCGTCAGACGATTGAACGTATGCAGCTTCCAACAGCTTCAGATATCAATGAACAACGCGTGGCTCGTTTTAAACAACGTATCACCGACACAATTGATAACGAAGATTTGGATTTCTTCATCGAGCTTGCTTCTACTTATCAAAAAGAAAATGATGTTGACCCTGTGAAACTGAGTGCTGCATTAGCACACATGGCACAAGGTAAAACGCCTCTTCTTCTTAAAGAGCTTGAAGTTCGTCAAGAGCGTCGTGAGCGCCGTGATCGTGATGATCGTCCAGATCGTCCAGATCGTGCAGAGCGTGCTCCTCGTCGTCATCGTCCTGTTACGGCTGATGCGATGCCTCTGAAAGATAACCCAAGCATGGAAATGCAGCGTTATGTTGTACAAGTTGGCTACCGTGACGGTGTGAAGCCTGGCAACATTGTAGGTGCAATTGCGAATGAAGCGGATGTTGAAAGCCGTTACATTGGTCACATTGAGATCTATGAAGATTTCGCGACAGTTGATTTGCCTGCTGATCTTTCAGAACAAGCGATTGGTAAGTTAAATAAGACTCGTATTTGTGGTCAGCGCACTGAAATTGGTGTTCTTACTGATGCTGATGCGTTGAACGAACGTGCTTCTAATCCGAGCCGTCGTCCTGCTGGTGGCAATCGTCGTCCTGGTGGCAGTGATCGCCGTCCTGGTGGTGATCGTCGCCCTAGTGGTGGTGATCGTGGAAGACGCTCTAATAGCGCGCCACGCGAACGTCGTGGTAAACGCTCTGAATAATAGCGACATCCAAAAAAAGCCGAGTTGATACTCGGCTTTTTTTGGACTTTAATAATTTCCCTTTACTAGTTGTCCGTAAAGTGGATAGCGTAAATAATAGTTACTTCCATAAAATTCGATGAGAGGGAAAACCTATTTATGTGCTTTACCGTAGAACCCGCCTTGTATGAATTCTTTTAATTCAATTCGCTAGATTTCTAATTCTAATACCCTCTTAGAATTAGAAAGTTTTTTCTGCTTGTAATATGAAGTAAGCCAGATATATGTATAAAACACGATTTTTTTTTGAACGACATTTTGAAATATCCCCTTTTTTATTTTTCGGTTTTTGCCTGCTAGGGACTCTTTTAGGGTTTAGTGCAACAAGGCTTGTATTTTTTGAACTAAACTCAGACTACTTTGTTCATGCAGCAACAGAACATATTTGGTGGGCGTTTGTTCATGGAGTGAGATTTGATTTGTCGTTATCTGCCCTGATTAATGCCCCGCTACTTATTTTTTTACTTCTGACTATATGGTTTAACAAATTAACGCAGGTAAATTTAAAGTGTATTTTTCTCTATTTCATTGTTGTGGATATTCCTGCACTTATTATTAATGTAGTTGATTCGGCGTATTTTCCCTACACTGGTAGGCGCAGTGGTCCAGAAGTATTTGCTATGGCTGGAGATTTGGCTTCACAGTTCCCTGAAATATTGTTTGTCTATTGGCAATACATTGCAATTTCTTTTGTAGTATTTGTTATATTTACGTGGCTTTTTCTTAAGTTAAAAGAAAGGGTACCGTGTTATCAAGTCAACTTCTACATGATGATATTTCTATCTGTTTTCATCTTTATTTCTGCTGTCGCTGCTGCGCGTGGGGGTGCTCAATCCAAACCTATACGGAGTTTAACTGCTTATAGTAGTCCATCGCCAGATTTAGGACCTTTGGTGTTGAATACTCCGTTTTCTCTTTTGAAGGAAGATCTAGGAAATCTAAAAAAGGTTAAGTATTTCAATAGTAAAGACGAGATAATCGGGATATTGACCGAAGGGGAAGGTGTTCCACGTTCACATATTACTCCTGAAGTAGGGAGCAAAAATGTGGTTATTGTTATACTTGAGAGTTTTGGACTGGAGTATTTTGGCCCTCCGTATGGGAAGAAATCTTATGCTCCATTCCTGCAAAGCCTTGCAGAGAAAGGGCGATTTTTTCCAAATGGTATTGCAAATGGAAGGCGCTCTATTGAAGCCATTCCATCGATTATGCTGGGACTTCCTTCGCTGATGACAGAAAATATAATGAAGTCACCGTATCAGACAAATACACTTCATGGTTTGGGTGAGTTGGTTAAGGAGCATGGGTACAGTACGGCATTTTTTCATGGCGCGAAAAATGGAAGTATGTATTTTGATGATACGACTTATCGATTTGGATTCGATCATTATTTTGGGCGTAATGAATACCCTGATTCTTCGGATTTTGATGGGCAGTGGGGGATATTTGATGAACCTTTTCTCCAGTTCACCGTAAGTGAAATAGACAAATTGCCGAAACCTTTTGTAGCTGGAATATTTACGATTAGTTCACATACACCCTATACATTGCCTGCTAAGTATCAAGATAAGTTTCTTGAGGCAGACATTCCAATGCATAGAGTGATCCAATACTCAGACATGGCCTTAGAGCAATTTTTTGAAACTGCAAAAACGAAAGATTGGTATAATGACACGTTATTCGTTCTGTTGGCTGATCATACTTCTGATAACTTTGACAGAGATTTTTCGACACCATTAGGTCGACATCAAATTCCTATCATTCTTTATCAACCTCAGAATGAAATAGAGGGTGGGGTTTCCACTGCTATAGCTCAACAAGCAAATATTCCAGCAACTGTTGTCGATTATTTACATATTCCTTCAGCGAATAAGCTTTCAGTGTTTAGTCACTCTTTGCTTAGGAATAACGGTATAATGGATGCAGTTATTAAGGAAGAAGAAGCGTTTTGGATATTATCTGAGAATAAGTTTGTTAAACTTTCGTTAGATAAAACTTTGGAGCCAGAACACGGTATACTTCCCTCGACCTTCGCTAAGTACGATGGTGACACTGATGACTTATCATTTGAAGATCTGGAAGAGCGTTTGAAAGCGTATTTACAAGTATATAATATTGGTCTGATAGACAATTCTTTGTACCTTTATTCTAAATAAATAATATAGGCACTCAATGAACGAAATTACCCTCATAAAACCTGACGATTGGCATCTTCATTTCCGTGACGGCCTAATGCTTAACGAGACTGTAAAAGCAACTGCGCGGTGTTTTGCCCGCGCAATTGTAATGCCTAACTTAGTTCCGCCTGTTACTTCAGGGGAAATGGTCGCAGCTTATCGCGACCGTATTCTTGCAGCTCGACCTGATGGCAGCAACTTTGAACCACTCATGTCGTTATACCTTACAGATAAAACGACTGCAGAAGATATAAAAGCGGCAAAAGAAGCGGGTGCTGTTGCTGCAAAAATGTATCCAGCGGGGGCAACGACTAACTCGGATGCGGGTGTAAACAGTCTCGATTCATTGTTTCCTGTGTTTGAGGCACTTGCAGACAACGACATGTTGTTGCTGATTCATGGAGAAGTGACCGAAAAACACATTGATATCTTTGACCGTGAAAAAGAATTCATTGATCGCCATCTTACTCGTATTGTCGAAAAAGTGCCGTCTCTTAAAGTTGTTTTTGAACATATTACAACCAAAGACGCTGCGCAATTTGTTCTGTCTGCTCGTGAAGGTGTAGCAGCAACTATTACACCGCAGCATTTAATGATGAACCGTAACGACATTCTAGATGGCGGTATTAAACCGCATAATTACTGCCTACCTGTACTTAAACGTTCGACTCATCAAGAAGCTTTGCGTCAAGCTGTTGCCTCTGGTTCAAATCGGTTTTTCTTAGGAACAGATTCTGCTCCACATGCACGCCATAAAAAGGAAAATGCATGTGGTTGTGCGGGTTGTTATAGCGCTTGGTCAGCTCTTGAGCTTTACACTCAAGTGTTTGAAGAGCTAAACGCACTGGATAAACTGGAAGGCTTTGCGAGTCTACATGGGCCGGATTTTTACGGATTACCTCGTAATACGGAAACGGTCACTCTCATCAAAGAAGATTGGCAAGTACCGGATAATATTGTTCTTCCAGACGGCGATCCAATCGTTCCATTTTACGCTAACCAAACTGTACGTTGGAAGCTAAAATAACACAACGCGGCTCTGGTCTTCTCCGGAGCCCGTCTTCCTGCCTTCCTAGAAAATAAACTCGTTCTCTCAACTTGTCGAATGGTACACTGCATATTAATCATGCTTTACGCTATATTCTCCGTAGACTAAGGACAGTAACAGAATGAAAATTATCGTTTTGGCGAATAGAGATATCGCGAGTAACTATGCTCTTAATTTGTTAATTCCACCTCTTAGCGGCCACGATGTATCGGTATTTTTATCGTCAAAAGTGGGTGGTAGGGTACAAAGCATACCTCAGTTGGAAACTCTGAAATTTTTTGAGCAAAGCCTGTTTAACCAGTTGCTGTCGCCAATCATCAATGATTTATATCCTAAGCCTCTTACTTCAAATTCGAAGTGCAAAACGTTTGAGCAAATGAATGAATGGCTATCGCAACCAATCAAAGTGTTGAATAAAATCAACTCAATTGAAGAGGTCGATAGAATACAAAAACTCAAACCAGATCTAATTATTTCAATCCGTTATGGCAACATTCTTAAAGATGGGGTAATACAGGTTCCTCGGTTCGGTGTGTTGAATTTACATTCGGGGTTGTTGCCAGAATATCGAGGTGTAATGGCTACTTTTTGGTCGATGTTGCATGGCGAAAAAACGATTGGAACTACATTGCACTATATTGAAAACAGTAGTATCGATACTGGTCGAGTTGTCGCTAAGACCAGATTTGAGGTGGATAAAAAGAAGTCATACCTTTGGCATGTGTTGCAGCTTTATGTTGAAGGTGTAGAACGAATCTTAAATACGGTTTCACTTATCGAAGGCAATAAGCGAGTGGACACATGTCCCCAAGGTAATTCAGGACAGTATTTTTCATTTCCGCAATTAGACGATTTTTTAGAGTTTGAAAATAAAGGGCTTACTTTAGTTAATGAAGGTGAAATAATTGATTTTCTCCGAGCGCAGTATTATTAAAACCTATTGACCAGAGGGGCGATCGTTCTGTGAAGGTGAGTTCAAGGTGCCTTAGGAAGAAGCATGAATACCTTCATGGAGTTAGGTAGAGGCTGAATGGGTTTGGCAGCTCGGCTATATGAGTTCAATAATATTCATATCTGGGTCACGGATAATAAATGATGTTCCTGTTGGATGTGTAATAGGTTGACCGCTTGGGAGAATATTTAACTCTGCTAATGTATCTAATACGGAATCTTTGTCGAATATCTCAAGCGCTAAGTGGGTATAACCCGAGCTTTTTTAGGCGTATTCATCAAAATATTGTTAAGTTCAGGTTGATTCGTATTTAAAATAAAATTGATATTAATACCGCTTTGGTGCTCTAAAGTGCGTCATTTTATTGATTATATTGTTGAAGCGCTTAGGTGCTAGATTCATGTCTAGACTGCCGTTTCTTGTTTCGATTGTTAATTGTATTTTAGTTTAAGAGTGATAAAAAATTATGCTTACTCCAGAAATGAAGAATTCATTAAACGAAAGTGTTCTTTGCTGGCTGTCAACTATAGGGGCGGATGGTTATCCTAATTGTTCGCCTAAGGAAATTTTCACCTTTGTTGAAGATGCCCATATTGTTGTCGCCGATATTGCATCACCCGTTAGTAGGCAAAATGTTCTAGATAATCCGCTTGTTTGCGTTAGCTTTGTACATGTACTCAAGCAAAAAGGTTTTAAGGTGAAGGGCGTTGCGCACTATATTGAGCCTTCCGACAGTGAATTCGCAGATTTATTTGTACTCCTCGAACCAATGGTAGGTGACGTTTTTCCAGTGAGAGGCTTATTTAATATTTCAGTTACTCAGATTCAGCCGATTATCGCTCCCGGATATTTTATTATTCCAGGCACAACTGAAGCATCGCAAATTGAAAAAGCTAAGCAGGTTTATGGCGTCTGATCGTTGAGTTTTAAACCGTTCCAATACTACTAGTGGTACTCTACAGCCATGTTGGGGATTTTAAGCGAATGAAACGAGCATGTATGCTTTGGGTTCAGGGATATTGAGCAGTCATTGTATGACCGTCACTTATAAATCATATTACTCCAAGCATTATATATGAACGGTGTTCTAAAAAATGAATCCGGTAAGGGCGATTTGAATTATTTTTCTTGTTAATTGTGCTTATTATTGGTTGGAGCTCAAACTGTTTTGAGTGGCAGCTAATTAAAATAACAAAAAACAGGATTATCCATGAAACCCATTTTAATGCTTAATGTAGGTCTTGCTCTGGTTCTAACTGCATCACTTGGACAAGCCGCCGAGATGGATTGCCGATCTTTGTCTAACTCAATATCAAATAGCGTCGATATAACCACAAAATATGTCTCTAAAGACGATATCGTCAATGTTCCCTATTGTTTGGTGCGGGGAGAGCTAGATAAGCGCACAGGGATAGATGGAAAATTTTACTCGTTAAAATTTGAACTTCGCTTGCCTGAAAACTGGAAAAAACGCTTTGCATTCCAATTTAATGGCGGGAACGACGGTGCGGTTAAGCCTGCTCTTGGCGTAGCGGCAGGTTTAACGCCGGATCAATATCCGATTAATCAAGGATTTGCTGTGGTTTCCAGTGATGCTGGCCACAATGGCAAGTCGAACCCTGACGCTGGACTTGTCGGCGGGGCATTGTTTGGTCACGATCCTCAGGCGCGCCAAGATTACGGATATTCCTTTATTGAAAAATTGAATCCTGTTGCGCGAGAATTGGTAGAAAGCTATTACAAACAATCGATTCAGTATTCATATGGTATCGGTAAATCTAATGGTGGACGCCAAGCGATGGTATCGGCTGTTCGTTACCCAAATATGTTTGATGGCTTGTTGGTCGGATATCCAGGCTTTAACTTACCTAAAGCGGCTGTTCAGCATGCGTGGGATATTCAATCTCTTCATGCTGTTAATACTGATATCAGTAAAGCACTGACCCGCCAAGATTTGAATGTGTTTTCTGGTGCAATACTAAAGCAATGTGATTCTTTAGATGGCGTGGAAGACGGTTTGATATTTTCTTCAGATGAGTGTCAGAAAGTGTTCAATCCACATGCATTGAGTTGTGCAACGGATTCTATGCAAGGTTGTTTAGCAGAAGAGAAAATCAATGCGTTGCTCTTGATGCATCAAGGACCAAGTAACAGCATGAATGAAGCGCTCTATTCTGATTGGGTATACGATTCGGGGATCAGTTCAGGTGGCTGGCGTTTTTGGAAAGTTGAAAGCCATATTAAACCATGGGATCACAAACCGATTATTGGTGTCATGGGAGCGGCTTCCTTAGCGCATATATTTAGTACGCCACCTGTTGATGTGAGTGGTGATCCTAAGTCATTGATTGATTTCCTACTAGCGTATGATTTCGATAAAGATGCTCCCAAAATATATAACAAAACTGAAGTGTTTCCGTTGTCTGCAATGAAAGTGATGACACCGCCTAGCGCTGACAGTCCAACATTGAGAGATTTTCAAAAGTCGAATGGCAAATTGATGATTTATCATGGAAACAGTGATCCCGTGTTTTCTGTTAAGGACACTGTGCGTTGGTATAATCGTTTAGATGAAAATAATGATGGAAACGCGAGAGACTTCGCGAAATTGTATCGAGTACCGGGAATGCCTCACGGTCAAGGCGGGCCTTCTGCCGATCAATTTAACATGCTTGAACCATTGGTGTCTTGGGTTGAGCAAGGTCTCTCTCCAGAGAAGGTAATAGCGATAACACGTGATGATAATCGTGACATTCCCCAAAGTATGAAAGGTCTTTCTCGCCCTTTGTGTGCTTACCCATTGACGGCTATATTCAGTGAAGGCGAGGCTTCAAAGGCAAGTTCATTTAGGTGTCAATAGACGTTATTTAGATAAGAAAATGGGCTTTTTTGTTGATTAGATTTCTTCTTTGAATCAGCTGAGTTGGTGGTATTGCCCCCAACTCTCTTTTATCAATGACATTGCTTTCAGTGTGTTTTTAAAAAGCTGAAGCCAAAGAGCCAATTTTTTGTTTTCGCCGTTGTTTTCAAGTCGCTTGTATCCTGCCTACAAAATGTACTATGTTATTAATCTTTAATTGGTTTTATAAATCGGTTTATTAATAGCAACGTACGGACTGTGTATGAATGAAAATAATGCAACGCTAACAGAAGTGGTTGATGTCGATAGTAAAGATTGGTTTTTACAAGATTTAATTGAAATTACTAATAGCGGTAAAATGACCTTCGATGTCACCTTAACAGTCGGTGGTTTCTTGGTATCGGGAACATTGGTCGGTGGCAAGGAATACTTTGAGGGGTTTGGTGAAGAGTTCTCGTTTGGGTTAGACGGTGAGGCTGCTGAGAAGGTAAAGTCGGCGTTCGCTAAAAACGGCTTAATGTATTCAGAAGCCAGTTCTCCAGCTACATTACCAAATTATGTTCACCTTAAAAATGCGCGTTTTTTCCACACAATTGGAACACCAGTACCTGGAAATCGAGGTGTATGGTGGAGAGGGCGTGTGTCTGAAGTGGTTGGGTTCTCCTTGGGTGCGTTAATACCGGATGATAACTAGGGAATTTGTATGCTTATCGTAATGTTTTTGGAAAATTGACTCGCTATGATAAAAAAGGCTCATTACTATATGCGTGTTGATTAACGTTCAGAAATATAGGTTTATATGTCTATCCCTCCGTGTACAAAGTGTCAGTCCAATTATGTTTATCAAGACAGAGAGTTGCTAATCTGTCCCGAATGCGGTCATGAGTCGAGC
This sequence comes from Marinomonas balearica, assembly GCF_004362145.1. GTDB lineage: Bacteria > Pseudomonadota > Gammaproteobacteria > Pseudomonadales > Marinomonadaceae > Marinomonas > Marinomonas balearica. Next base: position 314,229 of record NZ_SNXC01000013.1, on the reverse strand, counting down.
CCATTTGATGAGAGAGCGGAAGAAGCTTCTGTGTCTATTAAGGATGCTAATGGAACGTTGTTAGAAGAAGGAGATAAGGTAACACTGGTTAAAGATCTTAAAGTAAAAGGAAGTTCACAAGTTCTGAAAATAGGTACGAAAGCCTTAATTAAACGTGTTGTCGATGGAAAGGACCATCAGCTAGATTGCAGAGTAGATGGTGCTGGAGAAATGATGGTGACGGCAAAGTTTGTGAAGAAAGCGTAAGGCATGACTATGAAAATTGAAGATAAACTGATTGCCTATTATGGAACTGTCTTGATGCTGGCCAGCATCTACTATGCATTCTCATTCTTTTTTCTGGTGGTCAATGGTCTGCCCCTGCAGCTTGACTGGTTGATATCGCATCCTGTCGACAATGATTATTTAGGTTTTGTGCTTTTTTATGGTAGTGGTGTTGTGACGCCCGCGGTATGTGCCTTAGCAGGAAAAAAGCTGTCGACTTACCGGAGTGTTGAGTACCCACTTTTAGCCGCGTTTATTTGGATCTGTATTTGGAACTTTATCGGCAATATTTTATTGGTCTTAGGTTTAGGTGTTTATCTGTTTAAATTGCTTTCTAAAAGAGGGCGAGACCGTATACGAGTGAAACGAAAATGAAAGAGATCGAGCTAAAACGCGATAACATTGATCAGCTAGTTGGTAAAATTAAGCGTTATTTCAATGAAGAGTTGGATCAGGATATTGGTGGATTTGATGCTGAGTTTTTGATTCAGTTTTTTGTCAAAGAGCTGGGGCCGTATATATACAATCAAGGATTATCTGATGCCCATTCGCTCTTCAATGAGAAGGCTGATGAATTGAGTTATCTCATTCAAGAGCTGGAGAAGCCTACTCACTAAGTATTTGCTAATTGCTTTACTTTTTAATGGTTTACTCGTAGTACTGAGGGCTTAAAAAATGGTTTAATTGACGCGCTGTCATTCATTTTTTTAGGTACCTTTTTATAATGGAAACCGAAACGGCTTCTCGTCTCCTCGATCCTCTCAATATCGCAACTATCGTTGTATTCTTTACGTGCTGGTGGGGATACTCACTTTACGCTCAATACAATTCTAAACGTAAATCCTGTTTAGTCAGCGTGTTACATCAATTCAGACTGGCGTGGATGTCTCGTTTGCTTCGGCGCGACAATCGCATTGCCGATGCTTCGGTTATGGCCAACTTAGAGCGGAGCAGTTTATTTTTTGCCTCCAGTAGTTTGCTTATTATTGCCGGTTTGTTTACGGCGTTTAATTATTCTGAAAAAGCGGTAGGAATTATCGCTGATTTCTATCTGCTTGCTCCAAACAGTCAACAAGAGTGGGAAATGAAGGTCATTATGTTGATTGTCATTTTTGTCTACGCATTTTTCACCTTTACTTGGTCTGTAAGACAATACAACTTTTGCTCTGTGCTAGTGGGCAGTGCTCCCTTGGCAACAGAGCGTGGCGTTGACGAGAATGAAAGGCAATCGTATGCGACACATATGGCACGTGTGTGCAGCCTCGCTGCCAATCAGTTTAACTATGGATTAAGAGCGTATTATTTTGCTATGGCATTTTGTGGTTGGTTTTTAGGCCCCTACTTTTGCATGGCATCTAGTCTAATGGTCGTGCTTGTATTGTATCGTCGAGAGTTCCGTTCAAAAACATTTAAGACTTTAAACAGAGGATTAGTCGTAAATAACCATGCTTCCTAATTTTCCGAAACCGGTATCAGAAGAAAACCGTCCAGTTAATCGCACTGTAAAAGTCGATGATAACCTTTATAACTATTTAATCGATCATTCTGTTAGAGAGCCTGATGTTTTAGACGCGTTGCGCCGAGAAACGGCTCAATATCATATGGCTCGCATGGCGTTATCTCCAGAAGTCGGCCAGTTTCTTGGAATGCTGACTTCGTTAATGAATCCTCAAAAAGTGTTAGAGATAGGCGTTTTTACAGGGTATAGCACAATATCGATCGCTCGATGCCTTTCCGCTGGGGCGACTATGTTGGCAGTTGATAAAAAACAAATGTGGTTAGACATTGCCAACCGGTATATCGATCAGGCAGACATCGAGGCTGATATAAAGACGGTCTGCGCCAATGCCGTAGATGTAATGCGACAGTTACGTCAAAGTGAACCCAATACCTTCGATTTTTTATTCATCGATGCGGACAAAGCTAACCTAATGGAATACTACGAAATTGGAAAAGAGCTGCTCAAGTCCGGTGGGTGTATGGTTATTGATAACACGTTATGGTGGGGCAATGTAGCCAATCCAGAGTTTGATGATAAAGATACCGTTACTGTAAGAGCTCTGAATGACCGTATTCATAGTGATTCAGATGTAATGTTGTCACAGTTGCCTATTGGTGACGGTTTGACCATTGTTCGTAAACATTAATCCACCGGCCACTAATAATTTGCATAAGTTCCAAACAACTTAAAGAAAATGTGGTTATGAGCCTTGAAATCTGAATGGCAGCCTCTATTTAAGAATACACATTATTGAATATGCCACCTTCCTTGGGTTGGTTAAGTGTTATAAATAGGAGCTGCTAGAAAGATGGCAACAGAAACTCAAAAAGAAACGTTAGGATTTCAAACTGAAGTAAAACAATTGCTTCACTTGATGATTCACTCTTTATACTCCAACAAAGAAATATTTTTGCGAGAGCTCATCTCTAACGCATCCGATGCCGTAGACAAACTACGCTTTGAGTCTGTATCAAACGCAGACTTATTATCAGATGATCCTAATTTACGTGTTCGTTTAGAATTCGACAATGAAGCCGGTACAGTCGTTATTGATGACAACGGCATTGGTATGAACCGTGATGATGCAATCAATAACTTAGGTACGATTGCCAAATCAGGTACAGCTAGTTTCCTTGAGCAGCTTAGCGGTGATCAGAAAAAAGACAGCCAGTTAATCGGCCAGTTTGGCGTTGGTTTTTATTCTGCATTCATCGTAGCGGACAAAGTAACGGTTGAAACTCGCAAAGCGGGTTTTGCATCAAATGAAGCTGTACGCTGGGAATCTAATGGCGACGGCGATTTCACCATTGAAGCGATTGAAAAAGAAACGCGTGGCACGCGTATTACGCTTCATCTTAAAGCGGATGAAAAAGAGTTTGCGGATAACTACCGTTTACGTTCTTTGGTAACAAAATACTCCGATCACATTTCTATCCCTGTGGAAATGGAAAAAGTGGTTTATCCTGAAATGGATGAAGAGGGTAATCCTAAGCCTGTTGAAGAAAACAAAGCGCCAGAATTCGAAGCGGTTAACTCTGCTAAAGCACTTTGGACTCGCGCTCGCAGCGAAGTCTCTGATGAAGAATACGCTGAGTTCTATAAGCATGTTTCACATGACTTCCAAGAGCCTCTAAAATGGTCGCATAACAAGGTTGAAGGTAAACTTGAATACACAAGTTTGCTATACCTTCCTGCAAAAGCGCCACATGATTTGTGGAATCGCGACATGCAGCGCGGATTAAAGCTTTACGTTCAGCGTGTATTCATCATGGATGAAGCGGAAGCATTCCTTCCTCCTTATATGCGCTTTGTAAAAGGTGTAGTGGATTCGAATGATCTGTCTCTAAACGTTTCTCGTGAGATTCTTCAGAACGATAAAGCTGTTGACTCCATGCGTTCTGCTCTTACTAAGCGCGTACTCGACATGCTTACCAAGATGGCGAAAAACGATACTGATAAGTATCAAACGTTTTGGGATGAGTTTGGTAACGTCCTAAAAGAAGGGCCTGCGGACGACTTTGGTAATAAAGATAAGATTGCTCAGTTGCTTCGATTCAGCACAACGCTTACAGATAAAGCAGAGCAAACAGAATCTTTAGCGGGCTACGTTGAACGTATGTCAGAAGGTCAGGATAAGATCTACTACATCTATGCTGAGAATCATAATACTGCGAAGAACAGCCCTCATTTAGAAATCTTGCGTAAGAAAGGTTTTGAGGTCTTATTGCTAAGCGATCGTATTGACGAATGGATGATGTCGTCTCTACAGGAGTTTGATGGTAAGAAGTTCCAAGACGTTACTAAAGGTAAGCTTGATCTTGCTGAAGACGACAGCGAAGAAGCGAAGAAAGAGAAAGAGCAGAAAGCTGAAGAAATTAAGCCACTGCTTGATCGAATGAAAAGCGTTTTAGAAGAACAAGTGACAGATGTTACTGCTACTGATCGTCTAACCAATTCACCGGCGTGTTTGGTTGTTGGGGAATACGACATGGGCCTTCAAATGCGTCGTCTACTTGAGCAAGCTGGTCAAGCAATGCCTGAATCTAAGCCTAGCCTTGAGATTAACCCAGACCATCCGATCGTTGTTAAAATGGACAAAGAATCTGATGAGGATCGTTTCTCAGATATGGCTTGGTTGTTGTTCGAGCAAGCGACGTTGTCTGAAGGTGGCCAGCTAGACGACCCAGCTTCTTTTGTTTCTCGTATGAACAAGTTGATCGTTCAGTTAAGTCAGTAATACTGGCGAGACTTAAATAACCCGTTAGAGAGGTTCTGACGGGTTATTTTTATATCAAGCTTAAGTGCTGTTTGTTACCCTGAGTTATGGGAACACGGCCAAAATCACAACGGAATATGTGATTTTAAAGAGAAGGAATCTCTATGAATCTCTCCTATTTTTTGAGCGGTGTTTGTGTGCTGCTCTCCTCATGCCTGTTTGCTCAAGATGTTCAGCTTGCGAAAGCGTATCGTACTGATATACCCATATCAGACTACTATGTAAGTGAAAAATACGATGGTATTCGCGCCATTTGGACGGGCGACCGTTTAGTGACAAAAAACGGGCATCCGATACACGCACCGAGCTGGTTTATCAAAGATTTGCCTAAAATATGGCTTGATGGTGAGCTGTGGGGAGGGCGAAATAAGTATCAGTTTGTCGCATCGACTGTATTGGACAACACTCCTGACGACTCATCTTGGCGTCAAATAAAGTATATGATTTTTGATGCACCAGATTATATACATCCTTTTAGTATGCGGTGGCGTGTTTACGACGCCTTGGCTAAGTCACTTAATTCAGACCATATTCAGGCAGTACAACAGCAAGATATCAAATCTCAAGACGCGCTTTACATATTACTTGAAGAAATAACTAATATGGACGGAGAAGGCCTTATCTTGCACAAAAAGTCTGCTTTATTTGCATCTGGCCGTACCGGAAACTTGCTAAAATTTAAAAAGTTTAACGACGCTGAGGCGGTTGTTGTATCTATACAGCCTGGAAAGGGAAAGTTTAAAGGTATGATGGGAGCGCTTGTGGTGAAAATGCCGTCAGGCCTACGCTTCAAAATAGGAACAGGATTTTCAAATCTTCAGCGGATGAATCCTCCAAAAGTGGGGGAGAAAGTAACCTATAAGTATTTTGGCTTTACGAGTAAGGGTCTGCCTCGATTTGCAAGCTTCTTACGTGTACGACCGCAAGAGTAAGACCATTTATGTTAAAGACAAAGTTGATACGCAGAAAACTCTACTGTCTACCCGGTACCATGTGTGATGAGCGGCTTTGGTCGGATGTCGAAAGACATTTGGACCCTTCAACAGAGCTTATTCACATTGATATCCCAATGGCATCTAGTTTACGCGCAATGATAGATAAAATTGCGACCGTATTGCCAGACGAGCCTGTTGAAATGGTTGGATTTTCATTGGGAGGGTATTTGGCAAGCTATTTCACCGCCTATAACCCTGAGAGGGTTTCTCGTCTATACGTGGTGTCAAATAGTGCTCAGGCATTGCCTGAAAGTGAGCTAGCTCAGCGAAAACAGGCGCTTAATTGGGTATCTAAGCGAGGGTACCAAGGAGTGCCCGTAAAGAAAGCGGAATCTATGCTAGGTGCTCGTAGTCGACGTAAGCGAAGTCTCGTTCAACAAATAATGTCGATGGCGGATGTATTAGGAGAACAAGCCTTTGTCAGTCAGTTAAGTGCTACGATGAATAGGCCGTGCCTTATCGATGAGTTGAGCGCTTCGCGCGTACCGATTAAAGCATTTATTGGGATGGAAGACAGTCTTATTTCAATGAGACAAATTCGTAAACTTTCACAGGTAGAAAATTTGAATATCTATCTAACGTCTGATTGTGGGCATATGTTGCCCATGGAGCAACCTAAGTGGCTGGCTTCACATCTCAATAAATCGAGTTGAACGGGTACGATCATGGATTGCAGAAAACGAGTAATGTTTTATCCTTTGCAAAATAGTGTATACATAGTTTGCATGAGTTGTCGTACTCGTTCATCGCCGATGGAATAATAGATGGTTTGGGAATCTCGTCGTGTTGTGACCAATCCATCTTTCCTTAGTACTGCTAAATGTTGAGAAAGCGCTGATTGGCTCAACGGGAGTCTTTCATTTAGGCCGCTAACGGACAGTTCTTGATCCACTAGGTTGCATAAGATAATTAAACGTCGTTCATTTCCTAATGCTTTTAAAAAGCCCGCTGCTTCTGAAGCGCGCGCTAACATTTCATCCATGGATAAGTTGCTATCTGTCATAGGTACTGCTGTCCAATAATTTTAAACGTGTTTACATTTTTCAGTATTCATCCACAGACTCTGTGGATAAACTTGGGGGAAGAGGTCTGATAATTCTCTCTTCCTTCCTGTTTGCAGGGTTTTGGTCTTGCGAATTTATGGGTGTCTAAAAAACGCTCAAAAATCCGCTTTTAAATACAAGTAATGGCGACTGAGTGCAGGTGCAACTACTTTTAGGAAAAGCTAGCCCAAATAGGAGCGTGATCAGAAGGTTTTTCCGAACCACGAATATCATAGTCTATGCCAGTTTCCACTAACTGATCAACTAATCCGTCGCTTGCAAGAATAACATCGATTCTTAGACCTCGTTTCGGTGAATCATCGAATCCTTTTGAGCGGTAATCGAACCAGCTAAACAATTCGTTACTGTCTGGGTTTTGAGAGCGATAAGTATCTGTTAATCCCCAGTTTAACAATTTGTTGAACCACTCTCTTTCTTCGGGGAGGAAACTACACTTTCCAGTTTTTAACCATCGTTTGGCGTTTTTTTCGCCAATGCCGATGTCGAGGTCAGTAGGGGAAATGTTGACATCACCCATGACGATAATTTTTTCATCTTTTGTGTGGTTTTCAAGGTATGACATAAGGTCAGCATAGAACTTTCGCTTTGCAGGAAACTTTGTTTCGTGATCTTGACTTTCACCCTGCGGGAAATAGCCATTAATGATTTTAACTGGGCCGTTTTCGGTATCGAATGTAGCGATGATCATGCGACGTTGTGCGTCTTCTTCATCTGTTGGAAATCCGTATTCCACTTTTACAGCAGGTTGCTTGCTGAAGATGGCAACGCCGTAGTGAGACTTTTGCCCATAGTAATATGCGTGATACCCGTGTTCTTCAGGAATTTCTTTTGGAAATGCATCGTCATGCACTTTTATTTCTTGTAAGCCGATTACATCAGGCTGGTGTTTTTCGGTAAGTGCTGCGATTTGATGAGGACGTGCTCTTAGTCCGTTGATATTAAAAGAGATAACTTTCATATTTGTTTAGCCTTGTTAGTTAAGCCTGAATAAGACAAGAATAAAGCTTATTGTTAAAAAATGCGATAATTGGAGCGCTTTTAGAGCATTTGTAATGGCTTTCTATTATGGTTACAGTCGTTAAAAATTGATTGAGGAGTTTTATGTGATGTCTTATCAGTACGATTTGTTTGTTATAGGTGCTGGTTCTGGCGGTGTTCGCGCGAGTCGCGTTGCGGCATCTAAAGGCTATAAGGTCGCTGTCGCTGAGTCGTCTGCATTGGGGGGAACATGCGTTAACATCGGTTGTGTTCCGAAGAAACTATTTGTATACGGTTCGGAATTTTCCCATGTAGCGCAGGATGCTAAAGGATACGGTTGGTCGTTTCCTGAGCCGTCGTTTGATTGGAAGACATTACGAGACAATAAAACGAAAGAAATCGAGCGTTTAAATGGTATCTACGGAAACCTGTTGGCATCTCCGGGTGTTGAAGTTATCGATGGGCATGGAAAACTTGTTGATGCACATACGGTAGAGGTGGCCGGTAAGACTTATACTGCCGAGCGTATATTGATCGCTGTTGGTGCGACACCCTTTGTTCCTGATATTCCAGGTAAAGAACACGTCGTTGTATCAGACAATATGTTCTATTTGGAGGAGTTGCCGTCTAAAGCACTGGTAGTGGGTGGCGGGTACATTGCGGTTGAATTTGCATGCATTTTAAAAGGTCTTGGTGTTGATGTGACATTGGCTTATCGTGGTGATCAGCTTTTACGAGGGTTCGATTCTGATGTACGAGCGTTTGCGTCACAAGAATATATTAGGTTAGGCGTTGATGTACGATTGAATACTGATGTCTCGAGCATTTCCGAAGATGACGGCATTAAGCGTGTAACATTTAAAGATGGCTATGATGAAGACTTTGGGCTTGTTTTGTATGCCACGGGTAGAGTGCCCAATACAGCAAGCATTGGTTTGGCAGATGTGGGCGTCGATACGTCTGGCAAAGGTGCAATCAAAGTAAACCGAAATTATCAATCCAGTGTGCCAAGTATATACGCAATTGGCGATGTGACCGACAATATACAGCTTACTCCGGTTGCAATTAAAGAAGCGATGGCTTTGCTGGATTATTGGTTTGAAGGGCGCGACGTTCAGCTGGATTACGATAACATTCCAACGGCAGTGTTTAGTCAGCCTCAGATTGGTACCGTTGGTTTGAGTGAAGACGATGCTGACTCCAAAGGGATGGATATTCGGGTATACCAAACAGACTTTAAAGCCATGAAAAACACCTTGAGTGGAAACGAAGGTCGGTCATTCATGAAGTTAATTGTCAATAATGAGAACGACAAAGTAATCGGTGCTCATATCGTTGGCGATTATGCTGGTGAGATCATTCAAGGCTTGGGGATTGCAATTAAAGCGGGAGCAACAAAAGCGCATTTTGATTCGACCGTTGGTGTACATCCTACAAGTGCGGAAGAGTTTGTTACGTTTTCAGCAAATGCGCTGAAACAACGAAACCGTTAGAATTTAAGTTCACTTGAACATCTAAAAAGCCGTAAGGGTCAACCTTACGGCTTTTTCTTATTTACTTTTTAAATAAGAGTGTTTCTTTATTTGAATTGCCTCCTAATGACCATTCCATATATTGTTAACTCAAATTGAAAGGAGCCTGCGAGAATTTTTATGAATGAGCACTTAGCCACTTTGGAACCGAGAATAGTATGGCGCCATTTTCAAACGTTGTGTAATACACCTAGGCCTTCTTACAAAGAAGCCGATTTAAGGAAAAAGCTTATTAGATGGGCTGAGTCAAAGGCGCTTGAGACCTATGTTGACCCTGTTGGTAACCTGATCATACGAAAGGGCGCTACAAAAGGTATGGAAAACTGTATGGGCGTTGTTCTTCAGGGGCATTTAGATATGGTGGCCCAGAAAAATGCAACCTCAATGCATGATTTTGACAAGGACCCTATAAAAACCCAAGTAATTGACGGATGGGTTCACGCGACCGAAACAACTTTAGGTGCAGACAATGGCATTGGTGTTGCTGCGGCGCTTGCTGTTCTTGACTCTCAAGATATAGAACACGGACCGATTGAAGCATTGTTTACCATTGAAGAGGAATCCAGCTTGCGTGGAGCGCTGCAACTGGAAGAAGGCATATTAAAAGGCAAAATTCTTTTGAACCTTGATTCTGAAGATCGTGGTGATGTGTACATAGGGTGTGCGGGCGGTGTCGATGTTAATGTAAAAAGGTGCTTCAATTCTGTAGACGCATCGGAAAATCAAATAGGGTTGACGTTAAAAATTGACGGTTTAAAAGGCGGACACTCTGGGTTAGACATTCATAAAGGGAGAGCCAGCGCCAACGAACTGTTAGTTCGTTTGCTTAATGCGTTACACAATCAGTTCTCGGTATCGTTAACCTCATTTTCTGGCGGTACGTTGCGTAATGCGATTGCCCGAGATGCTGTTGCTACGTTCAACGCAGCGCCTCATCATTTTGACGAAATAGAATCTTCTCTTAAACTGCTGTATCGCGATATAAAAAACGAGTTCGCGCAGACTGAACCTGATCTTGGCGTTAAGTTGAGCGCTGGAAGTGCTCATGCTAGCTCCTTGGCTTTAGAGGATCAGGAAGCGCTGCTTGCATCATTAAATTGCGCTCCACATGGCGTGATGAAGATGAGTTCTGAGTTAGCAGGTGTGACGGAAACGTCGAGTAATTTAGGCGTAATAAGTTTAGAAGCAGACGGTACCCAAACAATGGTGTTTTCTGCATGTTTGCTAACCCGATCGATGATTGACTCAGCGTTTGAAAATGTTGCAAACAAAGCAAAAAGTGCGTTTCTCCTTTGTGGCGCTGAAGTGGTGTTCGAAAATGGTTACCCTGGCTGGAAACCTGAGCCAGAAGCTCGTCTGTTAAAACAGTTTTTGAATGTACATAAAGCAGCGATGGGTTACGAAGCAAACGTTAAGGTCATACATGCGGGTTTAGAGTGTGGCATTATTGGTGCGAAATATCCGGGCATGGAGATGGTGTCATTTGGGCCAAATATACGCGGCGCCCACTCGCCATCAGAAAAATTGGAAATCAGTTCTGTTGCTGATTTTTGGACACTTCTAAAAAGCTTACTGTCTCTGACTCCGGTAAACCCGTAGTCATCGTGCAAAAGTTTTTTTAAAATAGTTGTGTTGTTTTCCTCTTCTAAAAATGAGCTGTTTTTGGAGGAGGGAAACTGATATATGTAAATTCCCCTCTTGGAATCCTCCTCAATACAAGATTATCTGATTAGCTGTTTTTAAATTCGTCATTCATTCGGTTCATTCATTTTCTTATTATAAATTTTCACCTCGAATTTTATTGCGTCAGTTATAGTAATGGAGCGACTTAATATTTGAGGTGAAAGTGTGATCGTTAAATCTCGTTCTTATGAAGTAATCGAAAGCCGATTAAAGGAAGACGTTCTGATTCTCGACGGTGCAATGGGCACTATGATTCAGGATCATAAGCTTGACGAAGCCGGTTTCCGTGGTGAACGGTTTGCTGATTGGGCGAGTGAACTTAAGGGAAATAATGATCTTCTTTCGCTGACACAGCCTGAAATGATTAAGGCCATTCATCGCGCCTATCTGGAGGCCGGAGCTGACATTGTTGAAACGAATACGTTTAATGCCAATGCGATTTCCATGATTGATTACCACATGGAGGCGTTAAGTTATGAATTAAATTTTGAATCGGCATCACTTGCAAGACAAGTTGCCGATGAAATAACGGCAAAGGAGCCTCATAAACCGCGTTTTGTCGCAGGGGCTATAGGGCCAACTTCTCGTACTTGTACGATATCTCCGGATGTAAACGATCCAGGCTTTCGAAACATCCATTTTGATGAGCTTGTGGCGGCGTACGATACCGCTATTGATGGATTAATTAAAGGCGGTGTCGATCTCATTCTAATCGAAACAATTTTCGATACATTAAATGCAAAAGCTGCGATCTATGCAACGCTTGAATACTTTGAAAAAACGGGTGTTCGTTATCCGATAATGATCTCAGGTACGATTACAGATGCTTCCGGACGAACATTATCTGGACAGACTACGGAAGCGTTTTGGAACTCGATTGCCCATGCTAAACCAATTTCAGTGGGACTAAACTGTGCATTAGGGCCAAAAGACCTGCGCCAGTACATTGATGAACTGTCCCGAGTCGCGGATACCTATATTTCAGCGCACCCAAATGCTGGTTTGCCTAACGCCTTTGGTGAATACGATGAAACGCCTGAAGAGATGTTGTCAGAAATCAGTGAGTGGGTTGCGTCAGGCTTACTTAATATTATCGGAGGGTGCTGCGGCACCACACCTGAACACATTTCCGTGTTCGCGGACTCTTTTAAAAATGCAACGCCTCGCCTTGTTCCTAGTATTGAAAAAGCATGTCGCCTGTCTGGGTTAGAGCCGTTTAACATTGGTGATGACAACTTGTTTGTAAACGTGGGCGAACGAACCAATGTAACTGGATCGGCTCGTTTTAAACGTTTAATTAAAGAAGGCGATTATGACGCGGCATTGGAAGTTGCAAGGCAACAAGTAGAAAATGGCGCTCAAATTATCGACATCAATATGGATGAAGGGATGTTGGATTCGAAAGCCGCGATGGAGCGCTTTTTAAAGTTGATCGCCTCTGAACCAGACATATCCCGTGTGCCTATTATGCTAGATTCCTCTAAATGGGACATTTTGGAAGCTGGGTTAAAATGGGTTCAGGGTAAAGGTGTCGTTAACTCGATCAGCCTAAAAGAAGGCGAAGAAAAATTTGTTCAGCAAGCGCGTCAGCTTATGAAATACGGCGCAGCTGTCATCGTGATGGCATTTGATGAAGTCGGTCAAGCGGACACTCGTGATCGCAAAATTGATATTTGTCGTCGTTCTTACGATGTATTGGTCAATAAAGTTGGTTTTGCGCCAGAGGACATCATATTTGACCCTAATATTTTTGCTATTGCTACCGGCATAGAGGAACACAACCGCTACGCGTTGGATTTCATCGAAGCAACGGGTGATATCAAGCGTGAGTTACCTTACGCTAAAATTTCCGGAGGGGTGTCGAACGTATCTTTTTCATTTCGCGGAAATAATCCAGTCCGTGAAGCAATCCATGCCGTCTTTTTATATCATGCGATTAAGCAGGGTATGACAATGGGCATCGTGAACGCAGGTCAGCTTGCTGTATATGAAGACATACCAAAGCGTTTACGAGAGGTGGTGGAAGATGCGGTTTTAAATCGTACGCAGGATGCAACCGACCGATTGTTGTCTATTGCCGGGGAGTTTTCTGGAACAGGTGAAGCCGTCGAAGCAGAAACTCAGGAATGGCGTACACTTTCCGTTAGCGAGCGCTTAAGTCATGCACTTGTTAAGGGTGTCACAGAATTTATTGAAGAAGATACGGAAGAAGCTCGTCAGCAATATGATCGTCCGCTTGAAGTAATAGAAGGTCCTTTAATGGCTGGAATGAGCATTGTGGGAGATCTATTTGGAGCGGGAAAAATGTTCCTACCGCAAGTGGTGAAATCCGCCCGCGTGATGAAAAAAGCGGTCGCGTATTTGATGCCTTATATAGAAGAAGAAAAGGCGCGCAACGCGGATTCCGCTTCGTCAAGTGCTGGTAAAGTGATTATGGCGACAGTCAAAGGCGACGTCCACGATATCGGTAAAAACATTGTAGGTGTCGTACTTCAATGTAACAATTTTGAGGTGATTGACTTAGGCGTCATGGTGTCTGCGGAGAAAATTTTACGTACTGCACGAGAAGAAAAGGCAGACATTATAGGACTGTCTGGTTTGATCACTCCATCGTTAGATGAAATGGTGCATGTGGCGAAAGAGATGGAGCGGCAAAGCTTCGACATTCCCGTTATGATAGGTGGCGCGACTACTTCTAAAGCGCATACAGCCGTAAAAATAGAAAAAAACTACTCTCGTAATCAAGTTGTACATGTAACCAATGCTTCTCGTAGCGTAAGCGTTGCAAGTTCGTTATTGACAAAAGATGCGGACCGTCGCCAAACGTTTATTGATGGTATCAAAGATGATTATGAGAAAACGCGTCAACGATATAAAGATCGCGTTAGTGCAGGGCGGCGTGTGTCGTTAGACAAAGCACGAGAAAACAAAACGGCAGTGGATTTTAGCTCAATAGTAAAGCCCAATAATATGGGCGTAACGGTGTTTACGGAATCCGATATCGATTTTAGCGTTGTTCAGAGTTACATTGACTGGACGCCTTTTTTCCAAACTTGGGAGCTGGCCGGAGCCTACCCGAGAATTTTAACAGACAACGTTGTCGGTGAAGAAGCAACTCAATTGTTTGAAGATGCAAATGCAATGCTTGCTAAAGTCATTGCGGAGGGCAGCCTGCAAGCGAGGGCTGTGGTAGGTCTTTTTCCTGCAGCTCAAGTTGATCACGATGATGTTGTTATTTATGAAGATGAAAATCGAGAAAAAGAGCTCGTACGCTTGAACTTTTTACGGAATCAAAACGAGCTGAAAACGCCGGGTAAGTACAATCAATGTTTGTCGGATTTTGTTGCCCCGAAAGACAACGGCATAAATGACTACATGGGCGCTTTTGCCTGTGCAGCGGGTTTCGGTATCGATCCACTTGTCGAAGCGTATGAGGCGGATCACGACGATTATAACGCCATAATGATAAAAGCGGTTGCAGATCGTTTAGCCGAAGCCACCGCAGAATACTTGCATGAGAAAGTGCGTAAAGAGCTATGGGGTTACGCATCGGATGAAAACCTAACGAATGACGCCATAATCAAAGAGCGTTATCAGGGAATTCGCCCTGCACCTGGTTATCCTGCGTGCCCTGATCACACTGAAAAAGACAAGCTTTGGGCGTTGTTAAACGTCAAAGAAAATGCCGATATCGACCTAACGGAAAGTTACGCTATGTGGCCAACCGCGGCGGTAAGCGGTTGGTATTTTGGAAATGGAGACAGTAATTATTTTGGTGTTGGGAAAATAGGCCCAGATCAAGTCGAAAGTTATGCCAAACGAAAAGGCATGAGTAAAGATGATGCTGAGCGTTGGTTGGCTCCAAATCTTGGATACGATCCGGAAGATGATCGTATATAACGAAGGGACTTAAGCGGCCTCTATTTACCAATAGAAGCCGCTTCCAATCTGTTTTGTGCCGTCAATAACGTATGTGATGGTGGTACCGCGTTAATTGAGTTGCCTAAGTGCTGTGTATTGTGAGGCATTTTACGTTAGCATTGTGTATTTTTAGCTTAATGGTTAATAGGTCATATTGAGTGAAAGTATACGAATCCACTACTATTGTTCGCGCTGCCCCTGAACCTCTTTGGCGTGCTGTTCTCGATCACTTTCAAGACGATAACGCGCCGCTTTTCTATATCGACTCAACGCTCAAATCTTGGCCTTCTTTGGCGGATGTTAAACTGGTTTCTAAATATGGCTTTAGACGAAAAATTCTAAAAGGTCAGGTTGTTATTGCAGATCCTCCTAAGCACTTGTCTCTCAGCTTTTCGGTGCTGTTGCCTTTATTTCATACGAACGAAGTTTGGTCTTTGAGTATTGAATCTAAAAGCGATTTTTCGTCCACAATCGTTTTTTCATCGAATGTAAAAGGCTGGTGGGCACTAAGACATTTTAGAAAAGTGCGTACTGAACGGCAGCTTCAAATTGATAATTTCATGCATACGCTTAAGAGCACTATTGAGGTAGTTAAAGATGTCCAAAGTGATTAAGGATCCAGAAAAGCACATTGAAAGAATGAAGCGGATCAAGGAACATGTAGATCGTCGAATCGCAAAAGCACAAGAAGATAAAGGTACATTTGTTCTACTGACGGGCAACGGCAAAGGGAAATCCAGCTCTTCTCTTGGTATGGTGGCAAGAGCACTAGGACATGATATGAAAGTTGGTGTCGTGCAGTTTTTAAAAGGTGAATGGGACACTGGTGAAATTCGTTTTTTTAAGCAGCATGCAAACGTACAATGGCATATTATGACTTCAGGATTTACTTGGGAAACGCAAAATAGAGCGCAAGACAAGGAAAGTTCAGAAGAAGCGTGGGCTCACGCCAAAGTGTTGCTTCAAGATGAGGCAATGGATCTAGTAGTGCTTGATGAACTAACGTATTTATTGCACTACGAATATCTCAATGAAGATGAGGTGCTAACGGCGATAATGAATCGCCCTCAAAACCAACATCTTGTTGTCTCTGGTCGTGGCGCGTCTGACGCTTTGGTTGAGTTGGCTGATACCGTAAGTGAAGTAACAGAAGTTAAGCATGCTTTCAAACGTGGGGTCAAAGCGCAGAAAGGTCTAGAGTACTAATAGTATATACGACGGTAGTTTTAATTACCGTCGTTACGTACAGCGTTATTTTAAGAAATGCGGTTAACCATATCGATTAGCCGCTTTCAGCGTCTTAATTTATACGAGTTGTATCGAGCACGACTTCTTTATCCACTAAAGCGTTGCTAATTTGTCTAACTGATCTTGCCATGTCTCTGGCTAAATTCAGGATGAGTATGCCAAAATCGAATGCATATCGATCGTGTAGCGCATTGAACAGCTCGTTGTTTATTTCAAGCAGCACGCAGTCTGTTTTAGCTTTTGCCGAACCTACTCTGTCATGTAGAGCAATCATTGAGACAAACCCTAGAGCTTCTCCATAAGTCACGGTGCGTGTGTGGCACACTGCATCATTATGTTGCTTGTAGAAGTCAACTTCACCTTCTAGAACAATAAAAAAGCTTTTCACTTTCTCGCCGAACTCAAAAATAGACTCGCCGGAATGGTAAGAGAAAACGCGTCCATTTTTTATCATAAAATCTACAGATTGTTCGGACAATGCACCAAAGACGGAACCGTTTTTAAAGTCACGAGCTAAATAGCCTGTTTTGTTATTTTCTTTGACGGTGTTCATAAATCACCCTCCATCTACTGCCTACTGATTTAGTATGGCAGATTGCCTTCTAGTATGTCGTTAGTTTTAATGACGTATCGTAGAGCTGTGTAAATAATTGCGACGAATTATTGCTCTAAGTGCACACTTTCTGTAAAGTTCGGTTCGTTGCAAAAGGCATACCTATGTTGTCGAAATTTGTGCAATATAATTGTATATACAAATATGAAGTTCATACTTTTAGACGATTTCCACTAAATTTGCATGTAAGTGGAAAACGCTGTGGATTTTATAAGCGTTGCATTTTAATCAAAAGGAATATTGGTTATTTTACGGAACGATGATCGGCTTCCTAAGCCTCATACAAGGATAACAGGCAAAATTATGTTTTTTTCTAGATTTACTTCCCCTATTCAAATGATTCTTTCTCGTCTTGGGCTCGATTTTCTATTTAGCGGAAAATTAGGTGTTACTTTCTCAACCTTTTTCCTGGGCGTGCAATTTGCTGTCATTTGGGGGGGGCTAATGTGGTTGTTTTATTGGTCCGTTAATCCTGTGGAATTAAGCTTTCAGATTCTACTTTCTGGTCTGGTTGGCTTAGTGGTTGGTGGTTGGATGACCTATTGCAATCGCAAGCATCCTGATGAGAATGAACACTCATTTTAATTTAGCCAATCAAATAACCTGTTTTTTATAAATGGCTGTTTTATATCGCACGGATTAGATACAACCAATAAGCCACCCAGTTGAAAGGTGGCTTATTTGAATTAGCGTTTATCGGTATAAACTTCAGGCGTTTTGTACTCTATTACCTCTATTTGATCCCCTTGTTTGATGATCCCTTCGTTCAGAGCGATGAGGTTTACACCAAATGTTACCCCTTTCTTTTCGAGTTTTCTGAACTTTGCTAATGTCCGGAGCGGCTCGGCGAAGGAGTTCTTGTCTGACGTGTCTGGGTCAATAGTTGTAAAGCTGCATCGGATGCAAGGTTTCACGTTTTCAAATTGGACATCGCCGATTCTAATAATTTTCCAACTGTCTTCTTCAAATGGTGTTATGCCTGAGACCACAATATTGGGACGAAAACGTCGCATATCGACCGTTATCTCGGTTGTGCGGTTCAATTCCTCTAACGAGGCGGTATTCGTAAGTAAAAAGGGGTAGCCATCTGCAAATCCGACTGGAGAGTTTGGACGTCGGCTAGTAACGCGCTTAGATTCATCTCCAAAAAAGAGTAGATGAACCTGCAACGATAAGAGTTGAGAGAACCATTGGTCGGCATGTTCGGTGGTTTTTTGCCCTTTCACTTGCGTCTTCCAGATTTCAGTAGACATATAGGTCTTTTCGAAAGAGGCTGTTCTCAGCTCAAGTTCACTGTCCATTTTGGGGTGAGTAAGGGTGATGGACCCATTATCGTGAACGACGGGGTGAACTAATGTTAATGTTGGGTGTGTTCGGGCAGTGATCATCTTTCCGTTTTCGTCACACAATAAATACCTACGATCATATGCGAGCCCTGATAGGTTCACACGTGATGAATGAAGAGGAATACCTTTTATTGATTTGACAGGGTAGATGGCCAGAGATTCTAGTTTTATCACGTAATACTCCTTCAATGTGAAGGAGTATTATCTAACTTACTCCATTGTGAAAGCTACATCTAGTGACAAGAAAGTATGAAAGAATTGTGCTTTTATTATCGCAATGATGGTAAATGGGAGGGAAAAAAACGCCCCTTCTTCTCGAAAATATAGCTTCCTACTATTAAGCTTATAAAGAACAGTAAACCAGAGCTAGGAGATAAGAATGCAGCGAGGAGTCCTGGTCCAGGGCAATAGCCACTAAGCCCCCAGCCGATGCCGAATATGGTTGCGCCAATAACAAGGTCTCTATCGATGTTCGTCTTTGAAGGAATTTGCCAATCAACCGCAATAAAGGGGCGTGAGCGCTTTTTTCTGATGACATTTGCGACTAAGCCTACGGATACGGCACTGGCCATAACAAACAATAAGCTAGGATTCCATTCGCCAAATATATCTAGAAACCCAATG
The DNA here is from genome assembly GCF_004362145.1 of Marinomonas balearica. Classification (GTDB taxonomy): domain Bacteria; phylum Pseudomonadota; class Gammaproteobacteria; order Pseudomonadales; family Marinomonadaceae; genus Marinomonas; species Marinomonas balearica. Next base: position 295,684 of record NZ_SNXC01000013.1, on the reverse strand, counting down.
ACGTTTTCTGGATTCGCCATTCCTGAAATCATCAATCCTGCTCCGAAGAGTAGGCCGGAAAGAAAATAATTGAATGCATTCATTTTTGTTACCTCGTTAAAATGACGGTTACGATAGCGGATACGATAAAAATGCAAGTCGCGATAAGAGAACGTAGAGAGAGGCGAGGTATTCCACATACACCGTGACCGCTCGTGCAGCCGCTTCCAAGTCGAGTTCCATAACCAACGAGTAGGCCTGAAAGTATGATCATCCAAAATGGTGTATTTAATGTGTTCTCTATTGTGTCAAAACCAAAAAACGTTTGGCTAAAAGTGCCGCCTAAAATTAAGCCTGCAAGAAAAAGAAAGGGAAGTATCTTTCTATCTTTAAACAGGAGATTTGCAAGTAGTCCGCTTATCCCTGCGACACGTCCTGAGCCTAGTAATAGTATGCTTGCAGACAGCCCGATCAAGAGGCCGCCTATAATTGGGTATGTGAAATCCGACATTTTAATCCTGTTATTTTGTTATCGTAAGACGGTTCTGAATAATGAGTATTTTAAAATATAAGACAATTCTAATATTAGGTTATTCTAATATAAAAACCCCATTTGTCCACCTGAAATTTCGAATTGATGTTATTTTCTATTTGTTTACACTTCATTTGTTTGTGAGTGAGGTAGTTTTAATGGGGCTTATAGGAAAGGCTGAATGCTAGGTGCGGAACTTAAAAGTGCGAACATTGTCTTTTGGATGCCAAATGCGCCTTGTATTACTAAAGACGGCGTAAACTCGGTTTCAGATGAAAATGAAGTCGCAGCTATAGAAAACCAAAATGGTAATCATTGGCGTAAAATATTGACTATCGCTGCAAAATTGAGTGTTGATGTTGAGGAAGAATGGCGTCATTACAAAGCAAATCGATTGTTGATCGAATCGACCTTCGTTTTTTCTAAAGCGGATTTTGAAGGAAGCAAAGCAAAATTTAAGTTTATTGTTGGCAAACAACTTGCGGAGTCAAAGCCGCCTCCACTTGATGCAGATAAAATCTATGGAGTAAATGACCCTCTTGAAAGGTCTAACGATCGCGTGGTGTTGTCAAAAGAAGGGGTATACTGGACGCCGTATTTTGATTATAGGCAGTTCCCTAATGCATTAATTGGTGCTGTTCGAGCTTATATGCAAGATTAAAGGTTTATTATGATTCAAGCGTTACGAAAGTTGTTTCTGACAGAAACAGAAGAAAAGGCTCCAATCAGCTATCAAAGAGCGGTCGCAGCTTTGTTGATTGAAGTTATGTTGGCGGACCATGAGACGGATGAGCGCGAAGTCGAAATGGTTAAAGAAGGATTACGAGATATCAGCGAACTAGGAGAGGATATCGATGCTATTTTTGATGATTCTCTAAAAGGTGTAGATGAAGCAAATGATTTATATCAATTTACAAAAGTGATTAACGAGCAGGCTTCAAATGCACAAAAAATGGAGTTGTTAAAAGGTCTATGGCGAGTTGCATTCGCGGATAATAGTTTAGATGCCTACGAAGATCAGAGAATTAGGCGTATTAGTGAGCTACTGTTTATGCCGCATTCGGAATTTATACAGTGTAAATTAGCGGTTCAGTCTGAACTGGGTGACTAGGGTGTCAAAATAGAAACTTATGCAAAAATAAAAAATGCGGCCATTGCCGCATTTTTTATTGACTGGTCTAGCTTAGCTTATGCTGCGAAGTTTGCTGCTGCAAATTCCCAGTTAGCTAGTGCCCAGAAACCTTTTAGGTAATCTGGACGTACATTACGGTAATCAATGTAGTAAGCGTGTTCCCAAAGGTCAACTGTCAATAGAGCAGTTTGATCCGATGTTAACGGCGTTGCAGCGTTGCTTGTGTTTACAATATCCAAAGAACCGTCAGCTGTTTTAACTAACCACGTCCAAGAAGAACCGAAGTTGTTAACTGCTTTATCGTTGAATGCTTCTTGGAAAGCCGCAAAAGAGCCCCATTTTGCGTTGATCGCATCAGCCAAAGCGCCTGTTGGTTCACCGCCACCATTTGGGCTTAAGCTATTCCAGAAGAATGTGTGGTTCCAGATTTGAGCGGCATTGTTAAAAACAGGGCCCGCTGGAGCCGTTTTAATGATTTCTTCAAGAGACTTACCTTCGTATTCTGAACCTGGAACAAGTCCGTTTAGCTTAACTACGTAGGTGTTATGATGTTTGCCGTGGTGAAACTCAAGAGTTTCAGTAGACATGTGTGGCTCTAATGCGTCTTTAGCATAAGGTAGTGCCGGTAGTTCAAAAGCCATATCTATATCTCCATGCTTTGTTTTTACGAAAAATGCTTGTTATCAAGCAGTTAATGGTGCTTATATAGTAGCACTGAACATATGAATATTATATTCATGATATTTGTGTGGTTATTTATATCTCAATTCTTTTAATTTTTCATAAGTAAAGTGCGTTAAATTTCATGCAAAGAGACGATGAAGTAGAAATTCCAAGCTTAACTCTGGATCTGGATGAGTTGCAGAGCAGAAACCCGCAACAATCCAAACCTAAGAGGAAGCTTAATCCACCCCCTGCAAAGCCGACATCGTCAGCTGCGCAGGCGAAAGCGCCTGTCTATAAAAAGCAAAGTTTGTTTGGAGTATATTTCCTCTTACTTTTAATTCTTGGGGCGGCCTCTGCGGCGGGTTATTGGCTTTGGCAACAAAATCAACAGCTTAAAGGGCAACTTGCTGGTGCCTTAAATGAAATTCAAGATTTGGATCACCAACTTATTGCAGCGGATGTTTCTGCCGGTGAGCTAGGGTCCACGGTCGAAGAAACACTTAAAACTCATGAGAGTGAAATACGTAAGTTGTGGGGTGTTGCCTATGATCGAAATCGTAAAAATATCCAAACAAACATTGAAGGCTTAAAATCAACTCAAACTAAGCTTGCTGAATTACGCGAGAATGTGGCAACTCAAGGTAAACTTGTCGCGGTGCAAGGTGATGCGTTTAATGAGATTGAAGATGGATATAACCGCCTTGTTGAGTCCGTAAGTTCGCTTGATAAAAAGTCTGATGAAGAACTGTCTGCTTTGCAGCTCAATGTTCAAGCTGTTCAGCTTCAAGGTGAGCAGGTAAGCGGCAAGCAATCGAATTTACAAGCTCAATACGAGGCGTTAGCGCTACAAATTAATAAGACTCTGGCAAGTATCGAGTCTTTGGAGGATAAAATTGAGGCGAATAAAACCGAAATCGATGAGGTTGCGGTATTGGCCGCAGCAGCAAACGCAAAGCCAGTAGCGACAGCGCCTTCAGTTAAGCCTGATGAATTGGCTAAATTGGATAAACAAGTTTCTGAAAATAATGAAGCAATTGCTTCGATTGATGTATTCCGTTCACAAGTGTTGAGTCAGCTTAATACTCTTAAAGCACAAGTGAATCAGCTTGCGCTGCAGCAGCAGTTAACAAACAGCGACGGTTTATAGCAAAGCTCTTTTGATCTGAATCAAAAAAGGCCAACTTAGTTGGCCTTTTTTTGTACCTAGTAAACTCTCTTTCCCCTCGTTTCGATAGAATGCGCCGGTTTTTATGATGATTAATGGCAATTAGTAGGGTTTATGACAGAGTTACTTTCTCCAGCCGGAACGCTAAAAAATATGCGTTATGCTTACGCTTATGGTGCTGATGCAGTGTATGCCGGGCAACCTAGGTACAGTTTACGTGTGCGTAATAATGACTTCGATATGTCGAATCTTGCTACAGGTATAGAGGAGGCTCATCAGAAAGGTAAGTCGCTGTATGTTGCAAGTAACATTGCCCCTCACAACGCAAAAATCAAGACTTACTTAAAGGATATTGAGCCCGTAATTGAGATGGCGCCGGACGCATTGATTATGTCAGATCCTGGCATGATGATGTTGGTAAAAGAGAAATGGCCTGATATGCCTATTCACTTGTCGGTGCAGGCAAATGCAGTGAATTGGGCAACGGTTAAGTTCTGGCATGACTATGGTTTGACGCGGGTTATATTATCGCGAGAATTATCGCTGGATGAAATCGGAGAGATACGTCAGCAAGTGCCTGATATGGAGATTGAGACGTTTGTTCATGGGTCCCTGTGCATCGCTTATTCCGGACGCTGTTTGTTATCTGGGTATTTTAATCGTCGCGATCCAAATCAAGGTACATGTACCAACTCATGTCGCTGGCAATATGATGTTAAAGCGGCGAAAGAAGAGCCTACAGGCGATATCGTTCCCGCAGACGGAAGCCATCTGAAAGGTGTTCAGCAGTTCGTACCTGATTCAACGTCTCACCAAACAACGCTAGGAGAAGGGAAGCCTTACGATGACGTTGTTTTGCTAAGAGAGCAAGGTAGAGAAGGGGAGTATATGCCCGCTTTTGAAGATGAGCACGGTACATATATCATGAATAGTCGCGACCTCCGCGCGATTCAACATGTTGAAAAACTGATTGAGATGGGGGTGCATTCTCTGAAAATTGAGGGGCGTACAAAATCTCATTTTTATGCTGCTCGAACGGCTCAATTATATCGACAGGCGATTGATGATGCCGTTCACGGAGAGTCGTTCGATATGTCTTTAATGGATCGTTTGGAAGGACTCGCGCATCGGGGCTACACTGAAGGTTTTTATCGACGCCATGTCCACGATAAATATCAAAATTATCAACATGGTAACTCTATGTCGACGCATCAACAATTTGTTGGCGAGATGATTGACTGCAAAAATGGCTGGCTAAGTATTGACGTGAAAAATCGTTTTAAGCTAGGAGACACATTGGAGTTGATTACACCCAAAGGCAGTCAGTATCACACTATTAGCGCAATGGAGAGCCTGAATGGTGAAAGAATGGATGTTGCGCCTGGATCTGGCTATAAAGTAAAGATCGCGTTAGATCGACCAGATTTTGATACAGAATTTGGGCTTGTGATGCGCAACTTGCCTAGTTAATAAATCATCGTCGCATCCCCTACGTGTGATTAAATTTCTAAAAGGCTCAGCTTATGAGCCTTTTTTTATATTTTTATATCACTAAAGTCTAAATGAATTGATTTTTATAACTTAAATGCATGTTATAGTTAACCTAACAAAATCCTTCGATATTTAGAGATGGGGAATTATGACTACTGAGGCAAGACTGACTCACTTGAAACAGCTTGAAGCGGAAAGTATTCACATTATTCGTGAAGTGGCCGCTGAATTCGATAATCCAGTGATGCTATATTCCATTGGTAAAGACTCTGCTGTGATGTTGCATTTGGCAATGAAAGCTTTTTATCCAGGCAAACCGCCATTTCCATTGATGCACGTTGATACTGGATGGAAATTCAAGGAAATGATCACGTTCCGTGATGAATTGGTTGCAAAACTTGGTCTTGAATTGATTGTTCATCAAAATCCAGAAGGTATAGAGCAAAACATTAATCCGTTTACACACGGCAGTGCGAAGCACACTGATGTGATGAAGACGCAAGGCTTAAAACAGGCGCTTGATAAATACGGTTTTGATGCTGCGTTTGGTGGAGCGCGTCGTGATGAAGAAAAATCACGAGCAAAAGAACGTGTCTATTCGTTCCGTGATAAACAGCATCGTTGGGACCCTAAAAATCAGCGTCCAGAGTTATGGAATATATACAACGGTAAAGTGAACAAAGGCGAAAGTATCCGCGTGTTCCCTTTATCTAACTGGACTGAACTGGATATTTGGCAATACATTTATCTTGAGCAAATTCCGATTGTTCCTCTTTACTACGCAAAAGAGCGTCCTGTTGTTGAGCGTGATGGTACGATGATCATGGTTGATGATGAGCGTATGCCACTTAAAGAGGGTGAAGTTCCCGAAATGAAATCTGTACGTTTCCGCACCTTGGGCTGTTACCCATTGACTGGCGCGGTATCTTCCGATGCAGAGACGTTACCTGAAATTATTCAGGAAATGTTGCTGACCAAGAGCTCAGAGCGTCAGGGTCGCGTTATTGATCATGACTCTTCTGGCTCGATGGAAGAGAAAAAGAAACAAGGTTATTTCTAATTTCGGAGTGGTATAAGAATGTCTCATCAATCAGAACTTATCAGTCAAGACATCCTTGGCTACTTGAAGCAACATGAAGAAAAAGACCTGTTGCGTTTATTGACTTGCGGTAATGTAGACGATGGTAAAAGTACACTAATCGGTCGATTGTTGCATGATTCTAAGCTTATTTATGAAGATCATCTTGATGCTGTGAAACGTGACAGTAAAAAGTCAGGTACTCAAGGTGAAGAAGTGGATTTGGCTTTGCTTGTAGATGGCTTGCAGGCCGAGCGCGAACAGGGGATTACAATCGATGTTGCGTATCGTTATTTCTCCACTGAAAAGCGCAAATTTATCATTGCGGACACACCTGGGCATGAGCAGTATACTCGCAATATGGCGACAGGTGCTTCCACATGTGATTTGGCCATTATCCTAATCGACGCTCGTTATGGTGTTCAAACCCAAACTCGTCGCCACAGCTATATTGCTGCTCTTTTGGGTATTAAACACGTTGTTGTTGCAATTAATAAAATGGATTTGGTTGATTTCTCGGAAGAGAAATTCAATGAAATACGTGCCGATTATCTTGCGTTCGTAGAGCAGCTTGGTGATCGAACACCTGAAGATATTCAGTTTGTGCCAATGTCTGCTCTTCAGGGTGATAATGTTGTAAACCTTTCTGAACAGACTCCTTGGTATCAAGGTCAGCCGCTAATGGCGATTCTCGAAACGGTGCAAATTAATCGAAATGTTAAGAAAGATGCGTTCCGTTTTCCTGTTCAGTATGTGAATCGTCCGAATCTTGATTTCCGCGGTTTTGCAGGAACCATTGCAGCAGGTCAAATACAAAAAGGTGATGAAGTTGTTGCTTTGCCGTCCGGTAAAACGTCTACCGTAGCGGATATCGTTACTTATGATGGCAGTCTAGAAACAGCAAAAGCGGGTCAGGCCGTTACCATCACGCTTGCTGACGAAATCGATATTAGTCGTGGAGACATGTTGTCTCACAAGGGCGAAGAGCCTTTGATGAGTTCGACACTTCGCGCATCCATTGTGTGGATGTCAGAGCAGGACCTAGTGCCTGGTAAGTTGTATGACTTTAAATTGGGCACGCAAACTGTTCCGGGTAAAGTGCATCACTTTAACCATAGGGTTGATGTTAATACGCTTGAAACCAGCGATATAGATGCACTTGAATTAAATGGTATTGCAGACTGTACTATTCAGTTTGATGCGCCGGTAGCATTCGATCGTTATCAAGATAGTCGCTTAACGGGTGCATTGATTGTTATCGATCGTTTAACGAACGTGACAGTGGGTGCTGGCATGGTTGAGCAGGAATTAGCGGATATCAATGAAGATGCGCCAGTTACTGCAGAAGACCGAGCTGCTCGCTTAGGTCAAAAGCCTGCTGTAATCAAAGCGACGTCGGCATTGGTCGAAAACGGTGTTGCTTTGGAGCGTGCATTATTGCGTTCTGGTTTGGTTGCACTTGTTAGGTCCGGTTTAACTGCTGAGCAGGTGTCGTTGCTAAGTGAGACAGGTGTTATTGTCATTACGGATGCTGAAGTGGGTGCTGATAACGACATCGATGTTGCGGATGTGGCCGCTGCTGTCGAAGAGATCGCCGCGCTAGTTCGGTTGTAAGATAATGGTTTAGCGCATTTGCTAGATGCGCGGCTTGCCAAATAGCTAAAAACGCTCGATGTATCCCATCGGGCGTTTTTTTATTCTAGAATGCTTCCTTGGGTTGGTATGTATGAAAAATCTGTATTGAATATGATGAGATTAAAAGAAAGGCTCTTGGTGCTGTTGCCTGTGTTTTTTCAGGAGAGGCTTGACGGTGCTGTGGCTGCGGCAAATCAGGCGAAGGCTGCTGCAACTGATTCTGAAAGTGTGGCGGAATCAAAATACGACACGTTTGGATTAGAAAACTCGTATTTAGCTCACGGACAAAGCCAAAGGGTTGTTGAGTGTAGAGAGGATCTCCATTTTTTTTCAAACTGGAAGCCGAAGTCTGATGAGCATGATTTGGTTTCTATCGGAGATTTGGTTGAGATCGGTGTTGGCGGTTTGAGTGTATTTTATCTGCTTGTACCTAAATGTGGTGGAAATAAAATTTTGGTGCAGGATGTTTGGGTGCAGCTGGTGTCTTTTGATTCGCCGTTGGGTAAGTCTTTAGCGGGTAAAAGTGAGGGTGATGAGTTTTTTATTCTGCGTTCAGGTATTGAAACGTCAGCGGAAATTCTAGAAATTCATTTATAGTCTCTAGAAAATCAAACCTTAGGGTGGCAAAAGTTTCGTTAGTATCAGTAAAAGTCTGGAGAGTCGCTAATGCTTCGCATATAATGCAGTGCTTTAAAAATTATCTAGACTTTTTCTAACGAGATTGGCCATTGCAAATAAAGGTCATCTTAAGAGAAACGTACATTTGCGTGACAGCTCCAAAGAGAGATAGGAATAGGAAACACATTATGCGCAGCCATTATTGCGGCGAACTAACAGCGAAAAATATTTCTGAAGAAATTACATTGTGCGGATGGGTACATCGTCGCCGTGATCACGGTGGTGTAATCTTTCTTGATATCCGTGACCGTGATGGCATTACACAAGTCGTATTTGATCCCGACCGTGCAGAAAGTTTTGCACTGGCAGACAGCGTTCGTAATGAGTATGTTGTTAAAGTTTCAGGTTTGGTTCGTGCTCGTCCAGAAGGTACTGTTAATCCAAATATGACGACGGGCGAAATTGAAGTTCTTGGTAAAGAGCTTGAAATACTAAATCGTTCCGAAACGCCTCCATTCCAGTTAGACGAACACCAAAACGTTGGCGAAGACATCCGTCTAAAAAGCCGTTTCGTAGACCTTCGTCGTCCAGAAATGCAGGAAAAATTACGTTTCCGCTCTAAAGTAACCTCAGTGTTGCGTCGTCATCTAGATGACAATGGATTCTTGGATATCGAAACGCCTATCTTAACGCGTGCAACTCCTGAAGGCGCGCGTGATTATGTTGTTCCAAGTCGCACGCACCAAGGTAGTTTCTTCGCATTGCCTCAATCTCCTCAGTTGTTCAAGCAAATGCTGATGGTGTCAGGCTTTGATCGATACTACCAAATTGCAAAATGTTTCCGTGATGAAGATCTGCGTGCTGATCGCCAGCCAGAATTTACACAGATCGATATTGAAACGTCGTTCATGGATGAAGAATCGATTATGGGTATGACAGAATCCATGATCGTGAGCTTGTTCAAAGAATTGAAAGACGTTGACCTCGGTGAATTCCCGCGTATGCCATATGCTGAAGCAATGGAAACATACGGCAGTGATAAGCCAGACTTACGTATCCCTCTAACCATTCAGACTGTTTCTGATTTGATGGAAGGTGTCGATTTTAAAGTGTTCTCTGGCCCAGCGGTAGATCCAAAAGGTCGTGTCGCAGCCCTTAAGGTACCAGGTGGAAATTCGCTTACTCGTAAGCAAATTGATGCATACACTAAGTTTGTTGGTATCTATGGTGCGAAAGGGTTGGCTTACATTAAGGTCAACGATAAGGACGATCTTGAAGAAGGTCTACAATCTCCGATTGTTAAGTTCTTGCCTGTTGAGGTGCGCAAAGCATTGCTTGAGCGTACAGCGGCTGAAAATGGTGATTTGATTTTCTTTGGTGCTGATAAAGAAACAGTTGTGAACGAAGCGTTAGGTGCTTTGCGTTGCAAGCTAGGTGAAGACCTAAATCTTTATACATGTGAATGGGCTCCTTTGTGGGTTGTTGATTTCCCAATGTTCGAAGAGTTGGCTGATGGTGCTGTAACGGCTATTCACCACCCATTTACTGCTCCATCTTGTTCGCCTGAAGAGCTAAAGGCAAATCCAACTACGGCACTTTCTCAGGCATACGATATGGTGCTTAATGGTACCGAACTGGGTGGTGGTTCTATTCGTATCCATCAGCCAGAAATGCAGCAGACGGTCTTCGAACTATTGAATATTAGTGAAGAAGAACAAGAAGAAAAATTTGGTTTCTTGTTGGATGCGCTTAAGTATGGTGCGCCGCCACACGGTGGTTTAGCATTTGGTTTGGATCGTCTTGTGATGCTGATGACAGATTCTTCTTCGATTCGCGACGTGATTGCATTCCCTAAAACACAAAGTGCTACATGTCTTTTGACACAGGCTCCAGGTGATGTAAGCGATAAGCAGTTAAAAGAGCTGAGTATTCGCGTACGTAAGCCAGTCGCAGAGTAATTTGCTCATTTCATAAAAAAAGCCGCTTTTAGCGGCTTTTTTTATGAATCAATTGCAAGGTGATTTGATAACTGGTCAAATATACAGTTGTTGAAGGCTTTAAATGGAACGGTGAGTGGCTCGAATATTGGCAATTGACCCTGGTTCTCGCATAACTGGGTATGGTGTAGTAGACGCAAAAAACAGTAAGACGGTTTATGTATCAAGTGGCTGTATAAAGTTACCAAATGAAAACCTTGCTGTGCGCCTTCGTGTAATCTTTGAATCTGTATCGGAGTTGATTTCTCAGTTTTCACCCTCAGAGTTCGCAATTGAGGAAGTGTTTATGGCAAAAAATGCCAGCTCTGCGCTTAAGCTAGGTCAGGCTCGCGGCGCTGCGATTGTTGCAGCGAGCGTTGCTGATTTGCCAGTGTATGAATATGCGGCTAGGCGGGTTAAGCAATCTATTGCTGGAAACGGCAATGCAGATAAAGTGCAAATTCAGACAATGGTACAAATGCTACTGAGCTTGCCGGCTCCTCCTCAGGCCGATGCAGCCGATGCGCTGGCTATTGCTATGTGTCACGCAAATACGCGAACGTCTGATGGATTAGAATACGGGATAGGTAAACGAGCAGGTAGGCGTTCCGGTCGTTGGAGTGCATCAGATTTGAGGAAATACAGTGATAAGTAGAATTGTTGGAACCTTAGTGGAAAAAGTACCGCCCGAACTGCTTGTAGATGTAAACGGCGTTGGTTATGAAGTTCATGCGTCAATGACTACTATTTATGATTTAGCGGCAATTGGTGAAACTGTTGTATTACATACGCATCTTCAGGTTAAAGAAGATTCCCACACTCTTTATGGATTCTATTCTAAAGATGAGCGTGCGGTATTTAGAGTGCTTATCAAGGTAAATGGTATTGGCCCGAAAATGGCATTAGCAATACTTTCAAGTATGTCTACCAATGAATTGATTGAAAATGTGCAGGAATCTAACGTCGATGCATTGGTGAAGATACCTGGAGTGGGTAAAAAAACAGCCGAGAGGCTGATAATAGAGTTACGAGATAAGTTGGGCCAAGCAGCGAAGCAAGATTTGTTTTCCGTCCCTAAAGTGTTAAAACAAATTCAAGCAGATCCAAGGCAAGAAGCGGAAGCTGCTTTGGTCTCGTTGGGGTACAAGCCTCAGGAAGCAGCTAAGGCGGTTGCGAAAGTGCCACAAGATGAGTCGAATAGTGAAAGCATCATTAAAGCGGCATTAAAAGGTATGTTGAGGTAGTCAAGTTGATAGAACAAGATCGAATAATCTCCTCGCAAACACAAGGCGGAGAGTCTCAAGTTGACCGAGCGATTAGGCCACAGATGTTGGCTGAATATATAGGTCAGCCGATCGTGCGTGAACAAATGGAGATATTCATTCAGGCGGCCCGCCAGCGTTCGGAGCCGCTTGATCATACCCTGATTTTTGGTCCACCTGGCTTAGGTAAAACGACGCTTGCGAATATCGTGGCGAATGAGATGGGGGCTGATATAAAGACGACATCTGGCCCTGTATTAGAGCGCGCAGGTGATTTGGCTGCTTTGTTGACGAATTTGGAAGAGGGTGATGTTCTTTTTATTGATGAGATTCACCGCTTAAGTCCAGCGATTGAAGAAGTTCTCTATCCGGCGATGGAGGATTATCAGCTTGATATAATGATTGGTGAAGGGCCTGCTGCACGGTCTATCAAAATAGAAATTCCTCCGTTTACTTTGGTAGGGGCAACAACAAGGGCAGGACTCCTTACGTCGCCTTTGAGAGATAGGTTTGGAATTGTGCAACGTTTGGAGTTTTACGATGTCCAATCTCTGACAACCATTGTTGGCCGCTCCGCCAATAAGATGGATGTCGTTTTGGACGATAGTGGCTGTTTTGAGGTTGCGCGTCGTTCAAGGGGCACGCCGCGGATTGCGAACCGATTATTGCGCCGGGTTCGAGATGTTGCGCAGGTTGGCGGAGAAGAAGTTGTTGGAGAAAAGGTTGCTCGACGTGCATTAGATATGTTAAGTGTAGACAGTCAGGGATTCGATCATCTTGATCGTCGTATGTTATTGACTATGATAGAGAAGTTTGATGGTCGTCCGGTTGGCTTAGACAGCATTGCTGCTGCCGTCGGAGAAGATAAAGATACTATTGAGGATGTGATAGAGCCATTTCTTATTCAGCAAGGATTCGTCATTCGGACTCCGCGCGGTAGGCAAGTCACAAAGCGTGCTTACGAGCACTTTAATTATCAGTTACCGTCAGAAGATTTTAAGTAAGAGGTTATAAATGTCGATTTGGGGGCTTATTGCCAGTGCTAGTATTGTCGTTCAGTTAGTTATGTTGACACTTCTGCTCGCGTCATTGTTTTCTTGGATTGTGATATTTCAACGTGTTCGCATATTGAAACGTGCAAAAGTGGTGAGAAACCGCTTTGAAGATCAGTTTTGGTCAGGGATAGATCTTAGTAAGCTATACAAACAACTGACTACCGACGGACGAAAGGTTGAAGGAATCGAAAATATTTTCACTTCAGGTATTCGAGAGTTTACGCGTTTGCGACAGAATTCTCATGTTGACCCTGATGCGGTGATGGAAGGGGTTGCACGTGCGATGCGAGTTGCGCTGTACAAGGAAGAAGAAAAGTTAGACCAACATCTTCCATTTTTAGCAACCGTTGGTTCGATTAGCCCTTATATTGGACTTTTTGGAACTGTTTGGGGGATTATGCATTCCTTTATCGGGTTGGCAGAAGTGCAGCAGGCAACGCTTGCGACGGTTGCGCCAGGTATCGCAGAAGCTCTTATTGCGACAGCGATTGGTCTTGCGGCCGCGATTCCTGCAGTTATTGCTTACAATCGTTTTTCAGCAGGGGCGGATAATTTAGCATCCAGTTATGAAAATTTCTCTGACGAGTTTAGTAGTATTCTTCACCGAAAGGTTCATTCGAGTGAGGGGGCAGGTGCATAATGGCTCGCACTAGAAGAAGGCGCGCGCATCGCAAACAAGTCGCAGAAATAAACGTTGTTCCTTATATTGATGTTATGTTGGTGTTATTAGTCATTTTTATGATAACCGCACCAATGTTAACGCAAGGTGTTGATGTTGAGTTACCCAATGCCAACGCGTCACCGATCCAGCAAGAAGAGACGGATGTCTTGATCGCGTCTGTAGACAAAAAAGGTCAGTACTTTATTGATATTGGCGGCGAGCAGGCTCCTATTTCTTTGGTTGATCTTCAATCGCGTGTGCGAAAAATATTGAGTCAGAATCCAAATATACCGGTATTGGTTCGTGGAGATAAGAATGTTTCTTATGGAGAAGTGGTCGGGCTGATGGTTTCATTGCAAGGGGCGGGTGTGCCGAACGTTGGTTTGGTTACGGAGCCAGAATAAAGCATGAAATGGCTCGATAAAGAGAATTACTCGTTACCCGTAGTGTTTGCAATTGCGCTTCATGCTCTTGTTTTAGTGGGCGGCGTTTTTGTTGTCAATTTCACTGAGGAAACTAAAGTCGCGCCGAAGCCTGCGATTGTTCAAGCTACGGTTATTGATATCTCTCAAACGGTAATCGGTAAACGAGAAGCGAAGACCAAGGCCGCTGCAGCTCAGGCTGCTAACGAAGCTAAGAAAAAAGCAGATAAGGAAAAGAAAAGAAAGGCAGAAAAGAAAGCGCTTGCTGAGAAAAAAAGGAAGTTAGCGGAAACAAAGCGTAAGCAGAGCGAAGCTCGTAAAAAAGCAGATCAGGCGCGCGACCAAGAGCTTCAACGACAAAAAGTTGAAAAGCAGCGTAAAGCGCAAGAAAAAGCAAAAGCAGAAGACGCAAAAAAGAAAGCGAAAGAAGAGGCTAAGAGAAAAGCAAACGAAAAAGCGAAAGCTGAGGCTAAAGCTAAGGCGGATAGACAGAAAAAAGCTCGTGATGAAAAAAGGAAGCAAGAGCAAGCTGAGCTGAAAAAACAGCGCGATGCAGAAAGAAAGAAAAAGGCTGAGCAAGAAAGCTTAGCGCGTCAGCGTGAAGAAACGGCTAAGAAAGCCGCTGACGCAAGGAAGAAACGAGATGACCAGCAAAGACAGCAGCAGATAGTGCGAGAGCAAAAAGAGCGTGATGCCAATGAGGTGCAAGCAGTTCAATCGTTAAGTGGTTTAATTAATGAGCGCATCACTGCTTCTTGGATCAGGCCGCCAAGTGCGCGTAATAATATGAAAGTGAAATTGCGAATCTACTTCCTACCAAGTGGGGAGGTGCGTGAAGTGCAGATATTAGAACGCAGCGGGAATGATGCTTTTGATCGTAGTGCTGTTGCGGCGGTAAATAAAGTAGAGCAAATTGAAGAGTTGTCTAAGCTGGATTCGTACATATTTGAACGAAATTTCCGTCAAGTTGAATTAATTTTTAATCCACAAGATTTGAGAAACTAATGAAGTTATTTAAAACGCTATTGTTAACTTTTGCTTTCCTTGTGCTGTCTCAATCCGCAAGAGCGCAGCTGGTTATCGAGATTACAAGTGGGGCAGATCAGCTGCTGCCGATTGCGGTTGTTCCTTTTCAATATTCTGGAGCTGATCCTCTTCCGGAAGATATTGCACAGATTGTTGAAGGGGATTTGCTCCGCAGTGGAGTGTTTGAAGGTATTCCGCGAACATCCATGTTAAGTCAGCCGGGTTCTTCTGATAAAGTATTTTATCGTGATTGGCGCTTATTGAAGGCTGAGTATATATTGGTTGGTACTGTATTAAGCGCATCAAATGGAAATTACCAAGTTGCATTCGAGCTTTTAAACGTCAATACTCAACAGCGTCTTGGTGATAAAGAAGTTATTTCAGTTACTCCTTCTAGCTTTAGGGATGCCGCGCATTTTATTAGTGATAAAGTCTATCAGGCATTAACTGGGATACGAGGTGCGTTTAGTACGCGTATATTGTATGTGACGGCTGAAGGTGATAGGTCAGCTCCAAACTATAAGCTTCAAGTAGCAGATGCAGATGGCCATCGTGCCCAAGTGATTGTTGAATCTAAAGAGCCTATCTTGTCTCCGTCATGGAGTCGTAATGGACGGTTTATTACTTATGTCATGTTTAATAACCGTAGACCAAATATATTTATTCAAGAGTTGGCAACTGGAAAGCGCAGTAAAATTGCGCAATATAGAGGGTTAAATGGTGCACCAGCTTGGTCGCCAGATGGCAAGAAGTTGGCTATTGTGTTATCAAAAGACAACAATCCAGAGGTGTACGTGTTTGATTTAGCAACGCAAAAGCTAGAGCGAATGACAAATCATTACGCGATTGACACAGAGCCAAGCTGGGAGCCAGATGGAAAAGGTATTATATTTACGTCTGATCGTGGCGGTAACCCTCAAATTTATCGTTTAGATGTAAAAAATAAAGATGTTGAGCGTGTGACATTTGAAGGAGATTCAAATACTCGTGCTCGCATGACACCAGACGGTCGCTATTTGGTTACTGTTCAAAAAGACTCAGGAAATTACCATATTGCGCTTCAGGATATGAAAAATGGTCGAGTTAGTATTTTGACGGAAACTTATTTGGATGAATCTCCGAGTATTGCACCGAATGGAAGTATGGTTATGTATGCAACAACAGAAGGAAATAAAGGTATACTTTCTGTAGTTTCCGTTGATGGTTTGGTGAAATATAAGTTACCATCATCAAATGGTGATGTACGTGAACCTGCTTGGTCACCGTATTTCAAATAAAGCGCATTAAGGAGCGAATAATGAGTGTAAACAAACTAGGTAAGTTTGCTGTGATTGGTTTGTCTGCGGCTTGGATCGCAGGCTGTAGTACAAACGCAACTGAAACGGATTCTTCTGCAACGGTAGCAGAAGGTTCTGCAACGACTGCTGCTGAAGAGCAAAGTGGTGATGCAGCTAGTAAAGAAGGTCAAACTGGCGATTCATTTGCTGCTGGCGAAAATGGCAGCATCACTAGTGTTGTCGTTGATGATGCGGCGGCGGATTCTGCTGTTGATCAGGCTGTGGACTTACTAGCGGGTGTTGAAACAGTTTTCTATTTTGACTTCGATAAGTCAATTGTTCGCCCTGAAGCTCGTGAAGCATTGGCAAAACATGCGGCGTTCTTGGTTGCTAACCCAGATGCTCGTGTAGTGTTAGAAGGTCATGCCGATGAGCGTGGCACTCGTGAGTACAACATGGCTCTGGGTGAACGTCGTGCTAAGGCTGTTGCTCGTTACTTGACTATTCAAGGCGTTGCTGCGTCTCAAATTGAATCAACTAGCTTCGGTGAAGAAGTGCCAGTTGCTTTCGGTCATGACGATGCGTCTTGGCAACTGAACCGACGTGTTGAAGTTCGTTACGAATAATGAGTTTCAATAAGGCGGTTATTCGCTCTATTGCTTTGGTGGCAGCTTCGGCTGCCCCTTTTGCATTTGCTAACTCTCCTGCTCAGGGGTTGTCCCCTGCTGCGGCAGCTGATTTATTGTTTCAACTTGAGTCGTTGCAACAGGAGGTTCAGCAGCTTAGAGGTATGGTTGAAGAGCAAGAATATGAGTTGAAAAAAATTAAGGAGCGCCAAAAAGATCGTTATATCGATCTGGATAAGCGTATTTCCTTGATCATGTCTACAGCTTCGTCTCAGGCTCCCCAAGAGCCCGTAAATTCGAGTGCTAATAGTACGCAGCCTTCTGGAGAGGTTGGAGTGGCACCTGTTGCTGTGGCTCCAATTAGTCAAAGTGCAGGCGTAAATGGAAGTAATACAGAGTTAGAGGGTGGCTCTTCTGAGGGTCCGTTGTCGGTCGTTGAGATTACGGAGCCAAGCGATGAGGCAAAAAGTGCTTACAAAGCCTCATATGCTCTAATTCGAGAGAAAAAGTTTGAGGAGGCAGCACAAGCCTTTGATGACTTTGTGTTGGTTTACCCCTCTAATACGTTAACAGGGAATGCGCATTACTGGCTCGGAGAGTTAAAACTTGTTCTAGGTAAGCCTAGCGAGGCGTTAGACGAGTTTAATATGGTTGTTATGAAATTCCCAAATCACAGTAAGGTCGCTGATGCGACATATAAGTTGGGTATTGTTAATGACCAGCTTGGCAATAAGGATGAGGCTAAGGCGTTTCTTCAAAAAGTTGTTTCACAGTTTGCGGGAACGAACTCAGCCACGCTTGCTGCAGGTTATTTAAATAATATGGAATAAAAGCTTGCATTTCCCAATGGGTTCAGTAATATACGCGCCCGTTGGGTCGTTAGCTCAGTTGGTAGAGCAGTTGACTTTTAATCAATTGGTCACTGGTTCGAATCCAGTACGACCCACCAACAATTCTTTATAGCCTTCAATAGGTGTGCCGGGTCGTTAGCTCAGTTGGTAGAGCAGTTGACTTTTAATCAATTGGTCACTGGTTCGAATCCAGTACGACCCACCATTACACCGGTTTCAATTGCAGTCCTTTAAGGGGGCGAAGATGTCTCAGTCTGTTGATAAAATTGCATTGAGAGAGACCGTTCAAAAGTTTCTTTCCGAAGCTGAAGAAAGTCTGCAGCAACCCTCTCTCGATAACGAAATAATCCGTCAGGAAATCAAAGATCTTTTGGTGGAAAAAAATGCTGTCCTTGTTGCTCATTATTATACAGATGATGCGATTCAAGAGTTGGCCGAAGAAACGGGTGGCGTTATTGCCGACTCTCTAGAGATGGCCCGCTTTGGTGCGAATCATCCCGCTAGCACACTGGTCGTTGCTGGTGTGAAATTTATGGGAGAGACTGCTAAAATCCTTAGCCCTGAGAAGACAGTGCTAATGCCTACCTTGGAAGCGACGTGTTCGTTGGATATAGGTTGTCCTGCTGACGAATTTTCGGCCTTTTGTGATCAGTATCCTGATCGTAAAGTGGTGGTGTATGCCAATACGTCTGCTGCGGTAAAGGCGAGAGCTGATTGGGTGGTTACCTCCTCTATTGCGCTTGATGTTGTAGAGCATCTGCATGATCAAGGCGAAAAAATAATCTGGGCTCCAGATCAGCATCTAGGTGGCTATGTTCAAAAGCAAACTGGCGCAGATATGGTTCTATGGGACGGTGCTTGTATTGTTCATGAAGAATTTAAAGCAAAGGGTGTACAGGATTTAAAAAATGTTTACCCTGACGCGGCGATTCTTGTACATCCTGAATCTCCTGCATCAGTCGTAGAGATCGCAGATGTCGTTGGATCTACTTCTCAGCTTTTAAAGGCGTCACAAGAGATGAGTAACAGTACTTTTATTGTTGCTACGGATCGAGGGATCTTCTATAAGATGAGGCAGGCATCGCCTGACAAGCGTTTCGTAGAGGCTCCCACAGCGGGTTCTGGAGCGACGTGCCGAAGTTGTGCTCATTGTCCTTGGATGGCGTTAAATAGCCTTGAAATGTTAAGAGATTCGTTAAAAAATAGTGATGGCGAAATCTTTGTTGATCATGAAATTAGGCGCAAGGCGTTGATTCCATTGCAGCGAATGCTAGATTTCAATGTAAATTAGTCGCTATTTATCTAAAAGAAATTGATGAAAAAGCTCCTCGTAGGGGCTTTTTTCGTTTTTGCCGATTTTTTTCTGTCGCAATTAAGGGGTTATGTCTGAGGCCTTTTCTGCTTCCAGTATATTCTGATAATAGGTCAGTAAATTATCCGTTGTTGCTTTGTCTCCTCCTTGCTTTTGTGCTCGTGTGATTAGGCCTTGCGCAATGTCGGCTTTGCCTTTATTAAACTCCATTAAAGATTTATAAATGAGCGCAGATGTGTTGTCTTCTTTAGTGACAGCAATGTCTATGTTGCTCTTTAATTTTAATCTTAATTCGAATTGAGGTTCGTTTAGAGAATAGGGTAGGTATTCGTTGTCTTCTAACTGCGCTAACAGTGGAGCGAATATAGGGTCGTTTGGTGCTAGCTCTAACCTATTATTTAGCTGACGCTTTGCTTTTGATATGTTGTTGCTTTTAATGTGTGTTAATACAAGTAAGTAGTCGGTAAAGCGATTGCTTAATTCAATTTTGTTCAGGGTTTCAATGGTGTTGAGTAGAGAGTTTGATTGATAGCTAACAATCGCTTGAGCAAAGAGCGTCTCGTCTGAACTGAGTTGTTGGTTTTGAATATAGCGATAAGGTCTATCATCTAGTAACGCGCGATATGCAATGAGTGTTGCCCTGAAAAAGCCAAAGCCATATTGCTTTTGGTTGTTTTTCTCTAAAATTGAAGTGCTTAAAGGTGTTTGTGATTCGCCAGTAATCGAGTCACTTAACCTTGTTTGAGGAAGTGGGTGTGTAGATAGAAATTCAAGCTTATTTCCTCCAAGTGAATTTTTTAGGAATTCATTGAAGAGTTTTGTCATTGCACCTGAAGGTATTCCGATATTGTTGAGTAGTTGGCGTCCGCGTCTATCGGCTTCTTGCTCGTTTTCTCGTGAATACGCTAATTGATTTGTTGCTTGGTTTGCGATTCCGCCAATCCAAAGGGCAGATGTTGTGTCGGCATCTTTTCCTATTATGGCTGCTGCAACACCCGCAGCGAGTAGCAAAAGCAGTCTTTTTTTCTCTTGTTCGGTATTATATAAGCGACGCTCATAGTGTCGTAATTCTAAGTGTGATATTTCGTGAGCAAGTAGAGCGTAAAGTTCGTCTTCTTCCTTGATTAGCGATAGTATGTCACTGTAGATAAATAGATGATTTCCAGGTAGGACGAAGGCGTTGGCTTGTGTGCTATTTAGCAGTGAGGTTTCTACTGTCTTGTTGTTCAAATTGCTATAGGAAGACAGCTGGCTCACAGTATTGCTTAGATATTCATAAGCAGGTGGAAAATCAATAAGTGCATTACTGCCGTTGTACTTGCGGAACCAGTATTGCCCAAGCACATAAGATGGGTTTGAAAGGCTTCTTTCATCTTTGATGGCTTCTAAGTCCGGTATTTTATCTGCCGCAATAGAATACGTTGCCAAGCCCAGTACGAGAATTGGTAGTGCAAATAAAGTGATAATGGTTTTTGTTATTCGTTGCATTATGTAAGTTGTTAGCTAGGAAGTAGAATGATAAAAAGGTGTATAGATGTTACCCATTGATACAACGGAGTATGACGTATTCATCGATGCTTTAGAAGATCGATGTCCAATGCCGTTGCTTAAAACTAAAATGGCGCTGACTAAAATGTCTATGAATGGGCGTTTGTGTATTGTTGCATCTGATGAAGGTTCGATGAAAGATATCCCGAGATACATAGAAATGTCAGAGTATATAATGGAACAGAGTCAAATAATCGATGGAGTGTATATGTTTGTAATACGCAAAGGTGACGTTTAATTTTATGTTTAAAATCGTCGATTCATTAATTAAAAGGTACCTATCGAACGAAGAAGTTGTTGTTTTTATGCTGCTTCTTACTACAAGTATCTTAGTGCTTGCGTTTTGGGGTGGGATTCTTGCTCCGGTATTGATTGCAATTGTACTTGCTTTTTTATTGCAGGGAGGTGTTGTTCGGCTTAAGAAAGCAGGTGTCGGACACAATGTTGCTGTGTCTATTGTGTTTATTTTCTTTGTGGTCAGTTGTTCTGTGATTATCGGGGTTATGGTGCCAATAATTTGGAGGCAGGCTGTAAGGTTTGTGAACGATCTCCCCCGAATGTTTTTGGATTTGCAAATTTTTTTAGAGACGTTTGCAAAAGAAAACTCGGCTTACGTTAGCGAGTCAGCGATTCGGGAGGTTATTAGTACTGCAACAAATGAGCTTGCTGGTTTAGGGCAATGGGTGGTTTCGTTTTCTTTATCAAGTATTCCATCTCTGTTTTCGCTCGCGATTTACCTTGTGCTGGTTCCGCTTGTTATGTTTTTTTTACTTAAGGATCAAAAGAAAATTTTGGCCTACTTAACCTCCTGGCTTCCTCAAGAGCGTAGTATGATGAAAAACATAGCGAATGAAATGAACGATCAGATTGCAAACTACGTTCGCGGTAAAGTTATTGAAATGCTCGTAGTTGGGGTTGTTACATATATCGTCTTTTGGTTTCTTGGTTTGCGCTATGCTGAACTGTTAGCGCTGCTAGTTGGTATGTCTGTTCTGATTCCGTATATAGGTGCTGCTGCAGTAACAGTGCCCGTTGTTTTGGTTGCATTTTATCAACATGGTACGGCGAATGAATTTTGGTATGTGTTCGCTGCATATCTGGTTGTGCAAGGTCTTGATGGCAACGTACTGGTTCCACTGTTGTTTTCGGAAGCGGTAAATTTGCACCCTTTAGCGATTATTGTTGCTGTTTTGTTTTTTGGAGGGATTTGGGGTTTTTGGGGGATCTTTTTTGCGATCCCGCTCGCTACGTTAGTAAAAGCTATTATAAATGCGTGGCCTGATAGTCAGGAGTATCGCCAGTACCATCGATGATGTGGCGGCACTCAGTATAGAGTTTCTTGTTATGTATCCACCTCCAGCACAGAATGTGTGTTTCGTGTGATAGCTGGAGGTGGAGCAGTATTGTGCTTGCGCGGGTTACTTTAGAATTTGAGCGGTGTGATCTTTCGTCTTCACTTTGGTGATAATGTCTTCTATTTTACCGTCTTCATCAATGATGAATGTTGTTCTAACTGTCCCCATGTATTCTTTTCCCATGAACTTTTTCAATTGCCATGTGTCGTATAAGTCGTGGACTTCTTTTTCCGTATCGGAAATAAGGGGGAAAGGTAGTTCGTTTTTCTTAATGAAATTTAAATGACGCTTCTCTGTATCTGTACTAACCCCTAAGACGATGTAGCCTTGTTCAAGCAAAGTGTTGTAATTGTCGCGAAGGTTGCATGCTTGAGCTGTACATCCTGGGGTTGAATCTTTCGGGTAAAAGTATAAAACGACTTTTTTACCGCTAAAATCGCTCAAAGAAAGTGCGTTGCCATCTTGATCTTTTGATGTGAAGTTAGGCGCGATGTCGCCAATGTTAAGGCTCATGTGTTTTCTCCTTAAGAGCTGAAATTATAATCGTGTCAATAGTCTAACAGATTGATCATGAGGGAGTGTAAATCTTCCTATGGATGACTCGGCGGAGTTTTAGGTTCTTGCGGGTGGGTAAAGTACCGGATTTTTAGAAAACGCTTGTCATTTGGTAAGTCCTTAAGTGTTTTGTTGATAAAAATCCTTAACATTAGGGCAAACTCGTGTTGTTTCCGCCTAAACACGACGGTACTATTAGCACGCTAAAAATTTTAATGGCATGCTAAAAATTTTAATTGGAGTTTTGAAATGATCACAGGTAGTTTAGTTGCGCTTATCACCCCTATGAAGTCCAACGGCGACGTTGATAAGCAAAAGCTAGATGAACTTATTGAGTTTCATTTGGAAGCCGGTACGCACGGCATTGTAGCGGTAGGAACAACCGGTGAGTCGGCAACTTTAACGTATGAAGAACACTCAGATGTTATACGCCAAGTTGTTGATACCGTTAAAGGTCGTGTCCCAGTTATTGCCGGAACCGGAGCGAATTCAACTCATGAAGCCATCGATCTTACTCAAAGAGCCAAAGACGCGGGTGCTGATGCCTGTTTATTGGTGACTCCATATTATAACAAGCCAACACAAGAAGGTTTATTTCAGCATTTCAAAGCAATTGCTGAGGCGGTGGATATCCCACAGATTTTATACAATGTTCCTGGGCGTACTGCTTGTGATATGTCTAACGAGACGGTGCTAAGACTGACCGAATTTGAAAATATCGTAGGTATTAAAGATGCTACTGGTGATTTGTCTCGAGCGAAGGATTTAATTGCGTCAGCACCTTCTGAGTTCGCTGTCTATTCTGGCGATGACCCTACCGCTGTTGGTCTAATGTTGTTAGGCGGTAAAGGAAATATCTCCGTTACAGCTAACGTCGCGCCAAAACAGGTGGCTCAAGCTGCGGAAGCGGCTATAGCTGGTGATGAAGAATTGGCGGAATCGTTAGATGCAAAAGTAGCTGTTCTTCATGAAAAACTGTTTGTGGAATCTAATCCCATTCCAGTTAAATGGGCTTGTGCCGAGCTAGGGTTATGCGATTTGGGGATTCGACTTCCTCTGACTGTTCTTTCTGCTGAGCATTATGATGTAGTTCGTGATGCATTAGCTAAAGCAGGAATTACTAAGTAATGGGCTTATATAAACGATTTTCTCTTGTGGTCTCTGCTTCGGTTTGCATTGCTGCACTCAATGGATGCTCATCCATTGTTAAAGACCACGGTCTTGATTATCAAGACAGCCAAGCCGCAACTAAAAAGCTGGAAATGCCTCAAGGCAGTCACGTACCGAACGATAAGTTACAGATTCCAAATGAATCAAAAATTGACTCTTATACTGCAACGGGTGAATTTGAAGCACCTAGAGCGCCTTTTGTTTATTCGCAGATGGCGCAAATAGACATCCTTGAAAAAGAGTCGGTTGTCATTCTTGATGTGCCTGCGCCAGTCACAACAACGAAGCGCTTAATCCAGAACTACTTGAATGCATTATATGGAGAAGAGGGGATTGCTGAATCCCAAGCAGATAATGTTATTTCCACTTTGCCCCACACACTCAAAGCGACGGGAAAGCTTAAGCGTATTTGGAGCAAAATTACGCGCTTACCTCTAGAAGAGGTGATTTGGCGATATAGGGTGATGGATGCTCCGCTGACGGGACAGACACAATTAGAAGTGTCTATTCGATTTAAAAAAGGTGATGAGTACAGCGATTGGCAGTCTCCGGTGGGAGATGATGCTACGCATGAGCAAGTGATTGAATTTTGGCGTAGTTTGGCTCAAAACCTAGACACTGGGTCTGTTATTCTATCGAAACGTGAAAATAAAACGTTGGAAAAAGACGCTATTTGGTCTGCTTTAAATGGCAATTTAGCATTCTATCTTGGTGTAGAGAATGTTCAGTTGGCTCAGATTAAAGATAGGGTTGATCGCAATCCTTTGTTGTATTCTGACTTACGTGATGCTCAATTGTTCATCTCTGTAGTGCCTAGTGATCAGGTTGCTAGAGTGGGTGATGTTGTACCCTTGACATCTCCGCTTCCTGGGCACGCAGAAGAAGTTAAATGGTTCAATGTTAGGCGTAAAGATCTCGATGATGTGACATGGCAAGAGCGGGAGTATCCCGTCAAGCTGATTAGGCAGGCATCAGGTATCCTTTTAGAGATTGATACTTCAGCAGCAGAGTACCCATTGCTTATTTCATATCGATTGCTTTCATTGCTATCGAAAAATTAATACCCTCACAGACATAATCGGAGACCCTTCAATGGAAAAACGACAAGAGCTATATGCAGGTAAGGCAAAATCTGTATTTCGTACAGATGATCCTGACAAAATGGTTCTCGTATTCCGCGACGATACCTCAGCTTTTGATGGCAAAAAGGTTGAGCAGTTGAATCGAAAAGGCATGGTAAACAACAAATTTAATGCGTTTATTATGCAAAAACTAGAAGAAGCTGGTATACCAACACACTTCGAAGCATTGTTAAGCGACAACGAGGCGTTGGTAAAGCGTCTTGATATGATGCCTGTTGAGTGCGTTGTACGAAATGTTGCTGCGGGAAGCCTATGTCGTCGCTTGGGCGTCGAAGAAGGCCTTGAGTTGACACCACCTACGTTTGAGTTGTTTTTGAAAAACGATGAGTTAGGTGATCCTATGATCAATGAATCTCATGTGGAGTCGTTCGGCTGGGCTGATGTAGCGCACTTAGCTGAAGCAAAAACGCTAACCTATCAAGTAAATGATGTTTTAAAAGCATTGTTTGCTGAAGGCGGGATGATTTTGGTTGATTACAAGTTGGAATTTGGTTTATTCAATGGCGAGGTTGTTTTAGGAGATGAATTTTCTCCTGATGGTTGTCGACTTTGGGATGCTGAAACTAAAGAGAAGCTTGACAAAGATCGCTTTCGCCAAGGTTTGGGTGGTGTGATTGAAGCCTACGAAGACGTTGGTCGTCGTATCGGTATTGATTTTGATGCTTAAAACGCCATGACCGTAAAAAAGGGGCTTAAATAAGCCCCTTTTTGTTTTTAATAGATGGATGCAGGAGCGCTTTATTTAGACATGAGCTGAGGTAATACTCCAAAGAAGTTGGAAACTTATATATTTCTCCAATGTCATAGAGACTGCATTATTTATAAGAATGGAAGATTCACTTGAACTTGCTACCCGTAAAAATTGGACTTAGATACGCTCGAGCAAAGCGTAAAAATCACTTTATATCATTTATTAGCTTTTCTTCAATTGCTGGAATAACGTTGGGTGTAGCAGTACTTATTACTGTTTTGTCTGTTATGAACGGGTTTGATAGAGAGCTTCGCCAGCGCATATTGGGGATGGTTCCGCATGCAACAGTGTGGGGAGATCCAATACTTCAAAATTGGCAATCTACGGCCAAAATGGTCAGCAAAATGCCTGGTGTTGTGGGTGTGGCACCTCACATTCAAGCGCAAGTAATGTTTCAATCGACCCGAGGTGTGCACGGAGCACTGTTAAATGGAATCGATACCGATATGGAATCTAAAATTTCCATTCTAGATGAAAATATGAAAAGCGGTTCGCTAGACGCGCTAAAGAATCAAAAATTCGGCATTGTTCTTGGTTCTCAGTTAGCGAAAATGCTAGGTGTTCGTGTTGGCGACAAAGTTACTGCTCTTTTGCCGAAGGCGAATGTGTCAATTGCAGGCGTTACTCCAACACTCAAGCGATTCACCGTTGTGGGCACATTCTCGGTGGGTGCCGAGCTAGACAGTTCCTTGGCGTATATTAATATCGCCGATGCCGCGAAATTGAAGCGCTACCCTTCTAATAAAGTTGAAGCGTTAAGGATCAGTTTTGATGACTTATTTGATGCGCCTTCTAAAATCTGGGATATTGCTAGAGCTGTTCCTGGCCAAAACCGCATTAGTGATTGGACGAGAACGCATGGCAATTTATTTCAAGCTATTAAAATGGAAAAGACCATGATTGGCTTGCTGTTAACACTTATAGTGGCAGTTGCAGCGTTCAATATTGTCTCTACTCTTGTGATGGTCGTTACGGATAAGCAAAGCGATATTGCGATATTGCGTACAATGGGGCTTACTTCGGGTCAGGTTATGCAAGTGTTTGTTGTGCAAGGCGTGTTTATAGGTTGTTTGGGAACCTTGATCGGTTTGGTGCTTGGTGTTGTTGCGGCATTGAATGTTAGTGCTGTCATTGCATGGGTAGAGCAAATGATTGGTACCAAATTTTTAAGCGGTGATGTTTACTTTATTAATTACCTTCCTTCAGAGCTTCAATGGAGCGATGTTCAAATTATTGTTGGTTTTGCCTTTGTTATGACTGTGATGGCTACATTGTATCCGGCGTGGCGAGCGTCTAAAGTTGAACCTGCGGAGGCTCTGCGCTATGAGTGATTTTGTATTAGAGTGCGAGGAACTTTCCAAAGCATACGTTGATGGTAAACGAGAGGTTCGCGTACTAAATAGGATTAACTTCTCGATTAGTGCAGGGCAGGCAATTGCTATTGTAGGGTCTTCAGGTTCCGGTAAAACAACATTGCTCAATCTGTTGGCTGGTCTCGACTCTCCGACGAGCGGAGAGGTGCGTATTGAAGGTGTTTCTTGGGGGTCATTGAAAGATTCGAAGAGATCCAAACTGCGTAACACTTCAATGGGTTTTGTTTATCAGTTTCATCATTTGCTGCCAGAGTTTAGTGCGTTAGAAAACGTTATGATGCCTCTCAATATAGCGGGCGTAAAAAGTTCAATTGCTCGTGAAAAAGCGTTAAAGGTTATTCGACGGGTTGGGTTGTCTGAAAGGTCAGATCATCGGCCCGGCCAATTATCCGGGGGTGAACGCCAGCGTATTGCCATAGCGCGAGCACTCGTTACCCAGCCTGCGTGCGTGTTGATGGATGAGCCAACTGGGAATTTGGATGAGACTACCTCAAACGAAATTCAGGCGCTTATTGGAGAACTGAAAGAAGAATTAGGTATGGCGTTTATTGTTGTCACTCACGATGAGCGAATGCTGGATTGGATGGATGGCGCGTACCGGCTTACAAGTGGTGAACTCAACAAAATTTAGATCTAGAGTGCCGATAAGAGAGAGTTTTCTTCTTATCGGCGACTCGATTTTAAGTGATGTGTTATTTGTTTCTGCTTTGTTTGCGATTGCGCCAACGTTTTATAACGTGCATGCGCCATAACACCAAAACGGCGATATAAGATAGTACGCCAACAACCATTCCGACGATGACTGACCCTGTGTAAAGTGGGAGCCATATGTGTTCTATTTTGGCCCAAATCCATTCAACAGATAAGTGAAAATCTCGGTCACTCTCATCGCCAACGAATAATGTGCCGATGAGATAGTTGAAGTAAAACACAAAAGGCATTGTTATAGGATTTGTTATCCACACCATTGCGATAGACAAAGGTATGTTGGCGCGTAATGGAATAGCTAACAATGCTGCCGCCAGCATTTGAAGCGGCATCGGTATTGCAGCCCAAAATAAACCATTCCAACACGCTTTAGCGATTGATTTTCTATTCATGTGCCATAAATCTGGTTCATAAACCTTTGAACCGAGTATCTTTAATACTTTGTTTTGGCGTAACTTTTCTGGGTGCGGAATGTATCTTTGTAAAAAACGCTTTGGCATAGTAGACGTGTAAAACGTTTAGCAACAATGTGGACAAGGAGGTCCTATTGCTAATCATTAACCTTATAGTGTTAGTGAGTGGAATGTTAGTGCCACAGAATCTAATTGCGCTGTATTCTACTTGTATCATTCTGTTATGTCTCTACTTAATCTGGACAGAAAGATACTTGGGAGCAATATTCATTTTTTTAGTGATATTGCTTTTATTTTTCCACAATGTGTTTTCCTTAAAGACGCCGTTGTTGAGTGATCGGCCTAACAGCGTCATGCTGAGCATCTCAGATAATTGTTACACGGATAAGACTAACCGCTTCAATGGGTTAGATGTACTTATTGTTGACAAGTACTCTAAACGCCAAGATATTTATTCTCTTTGTCGAGTTTCACTGGATGACTCTTTAGAAGTTGATTTACGGTTGGTATCGATTAGAAAAGAATACCCCGTCGCAGCGTTTGGGTCTTTTTATCAAAAAATGGCATTTCAGAATGGATGTGTTGCCGTTCTCCTAGTCAACCTTAAAGAGGTAATGAACAATTCTGAGTTGTCTAGTGTGAAATTAGGCGTCTACTCTGGGGTGTACAAAGATGTTGGGGGGTATGAGTCTTGGCGTTATTCACAAGCCCTTCTGTACGGAGATAAGAGTCTTCTAACTCAAAGTGACGTATGGGTGATTCGTCAGTTGGGGTTGTCACATTTGTTTGTCGTTTCTGGAATGCATGTTGGGTTTGTGTGCATACTGGGGTGGTGGTTGGCAAAATTTATATGGAGGTTTTTGCCGAAAAACTGCGTGTTTTATCTTAGTGATATTTTGTTGTTACGCGCAGGAGTCTGTACGTTCTTTGCAGTATATTATGCATCACTCGTTGGCTGGAGTGACCCTGTTAAGCGTTCTGTATTGATGGCGTGTACATATTTTGTTGTTCAATTGATGGGAGTACGAACTAACATATCCACCGTTCTATTTTCGGTAATGCTGTTTATGTTAATGCTTGAGCCGTTCCGACTCATTTCGCCTAGTTTCTGGTTATCTTTTGGGATGGTGTTTGTTCTGATTGCCATCTCTCGAACATTCTCGTCTTTCAAAACAGTTCGTACTCAATGTATGTTGTCTTTGTGTTCTTTGGCGTTGATTTTTGGTTGGCAAGACCAAATTAGTTCTGTGTCACCTTTGGCAAATATGTTGATGTTGCCCGTTGTGGGCCTTGTTTGGTTTCCTGTTATTGTGGTGTCGAGCCTTTTTTATGAGTTGTTCGAGTTTGATGTGTACTTTATGTTGGATCCGGTTCTCGTCTGGCTGATCAATGCGTTGGAATGGGTGGCTTTTAATGTTACGCCCGTGAACTTGGTTCTCTCTGATTTACCCTATAAGAAGCTTTCTTTGATTCTAATCATGCTTGCAGGGTTGGCGATTTTTTCTATTGGACGGAGTGTCATTTTTCTACTCTGCGCTTTTGTTTTGATGTTTTCTCCGACGTTTTTTGAGCAAATGAGTGGCGCGTTTGTTGTATATAATAAAAACGGTGATCTTTATGAAAAAAGAGACGATCAACTGCAGGCGATAGCGCTCAATCACAACCAAGCAACGGTTCCTTTAAGTAAACTGAATGAAAAGGCATTACTGCTGTCTGGGAATGTACATCTGCTTGTCGACGCGAATGTGGGTGCGGATTATATTATAGAAAATGATATCGACTGGGTTATCACTGCGGGTTTCTTGCCAAAAAGGGTGTTTAATTTGCTGTCGGCGTTGGACGTAGAGGTTGTATATTTGCCAATGAATGAGTCGTTTTACATTGTACCCGACAATGAAAAAGTTATCGTTAAATCAAGCTCTTGCTCGCAAATGAGCGTATTATTCAATTCAATGTATTGTATGCGTGTTGCTGAACTAAATAGTATGTTAAATTTGGATCGTCTGTAATAGGAGGTGTTGTGCTCGATTTTATTCAAACAGGTGGTATGTTCATGTGGCCGTTATTAGGCTGCTCTATTTTAACGCTTGCTATTGTGATCGAACGATTTTGGACGTTGCGACGCACTAGAGTTGTACCAAAAAATCAACTGAATGAAGTTATGGCGCGATTGCGGGAAGACCGCATGAGCTTGGAATACATCCGAAATATGCAGCAACACACTGGATTGAGCTCAATTCTTGCTGCTGGCCTGTTGAGTTCAAAGCACGGTCGTCGAGTTATGAAAGAAGCGGTGCAAGACGCAGCGTCTCAAGTTATCCATGAATTAGAGCGTTTTATGAGTTCATTGGGGACGATAGCAGCGGTTTCTCCTTTACTGGGGTTGCTTGGCACTGTAGTGGGTATGATTAAAGTCTTTTCTGTTCTGATGGAAGAAGGGGCAGGGAATACATCTTTGTTAGCAGGCGGAATATCCGAAGCTCTTTTGACTACGGCGGCAGGATTAGGTATTGCGATCCCTGCAATTATCTTCCATAGATTTTTCAGCCGAAAAATTGATGAGTTAGTTGTGTCTATGGAGCATCAGTCTTCGAAATTGATCGACGCTCTTCAAGGCGATCGAGATTCAAATTAAGAGAATCTGAATTAGAGGTCTTCATGAAATTTCGCCGCCAAAAAATTGAGGATGTACAGATTAACCTAACACCGCTAATTGATGTGGTGTTTCTTTTGTTAATCTTTTTTATGGTGAGTACCACGTTCAAACAAAGTACTGAACTGACCATAGATTTACCGAGCGCGTCCAGCGAGGCGCCTTCATTAAACGCCCAAAAAACGATTGAAATCACCATCACCTCAGATGGTCAGTATGTTATCAATGACAGAACGCTTGTGAATGAGCAAGTATCTACATTAGTTCAAGGCATCCAAGAATCGGGAGGTGACAATCTGGATCAGCCGCTTGTTATAACGGCTGATGCTAAAGCTCCCTATGAATTAGTGTTGCGAGTGTATGATGCAGCCTCTCAACTGGGTATATATAAAATTGCGCACACAGCGGAACGAGAAGAGTAGTGACTGTTGAAAAATGGATTACCGATTCTTGGTATACAAAGAAAATCGGAGTTACCTGGTTATTAGCACCGCTATTACCTGTCGCAAAATACATTATCGAGAATAAACGGTTGAAGTTCCTTTCGAAGGAAGGCGTATATAAGTCTTCTTTACCTGTCATTGTCGTTGGTAACATAACGGTAGGCGGAACAGGCAAGTCACCTATGGTTGTTGCTGTATGCGAGCTGCTAAAAGCAGAAGGCTTTTCACCGGCTATTATTTCCAGAGGACATGGTGCAAATGTAACTGCTCCCACCTTAGTCAGTATAGATTCTTCGCCTTATGAGTTTGGTGATGAACCAGTCATGCTTGCTAAGCGCACTAATGTTCCTGTGTGTGTTTGCAAAAACCGAGTAGAAGCTGTTCGCTTTTTGGAGTCTAGAGAAGATGTCAATGTTGTAGTGTGTGATGATGGTATGCAGCATTATCCACTCGACAGGGATATAGAAATCGCCATGATCGATGCGAAGAGGGGTGTTGGCAATGGCTTTTTATTGCCAGTTGGTCCGCTTAGAGAACCCGTAGAAAGGCTTAATAGTGTTGATCTTGTTTTCAGTGTGGGCAAGCCTACTTTTGATTTGAGCAGTATTCCGTCAGACCTTTGTGTGTGTGATGGTGATTTGCAGTTCTCTGAGATGAATTCGGTTAAGAGACCGAATAAAAAACAGCCTTTATCATGCTTGGCTCAAGGTAGTTGGCATGTTATTGCTGGCATAGGGAACCCTAGCCGATTTTGGCGTTCGTTAATTGCGAGTAACTTGCCGGCTAATTCAAAGGTGACATGGTTTTCAGATCATCATCGATATGTAGGAAGTGACTTGCCAGCAGGGAGGTTGGTTATGACCGAAAAGGATGCCGTAAAATGCGCATTGATTGCACGCGAAGAAAGCGACTGGTGGTATGTGCCGGTATCTTTGAATTTGCCTGATGAATTTAAACTCAGGTTGCTTCGTTTATTGAAGAATATAGTTAAAGAGAGAAAGAGATGAATAAAGCTTTATTAGATATTTTGGTATGCCCAGTAACTAAAGCACCATTGACAATGAATGCGGAAGGTACCGAGTTGATTAGTAAGGTCGGTGGCATGGCTTATCCTATTCGAGATGGAATTCCAGTGTTATTAGAATCTGAAGCTCGTACTTTGACGACTGATGAGCGCTTGAACTCTGAAGAGAAATAAAATGAATTTGCTGGTTGTGTGTTTGGGTAATATTTGCCGCTCACCGGCGGCCCAAGGTATTGTTGAGCGTGCTGCATTGCAAAAAGGTCTGCACCTTAATGTTGATTCCGCTGGAACCGCTGCTTACCATATTGGTAAATCGCCTGATAGGAGGTCTGTTAACGAATTAGGTCGAGTAGGGATAGACCTATCTCGGCAGAAAGCTAGGCAGGTCGTTGTATCAGATTTCTACAAATTCGATTGGGTTTTGGCAATGGATCGATCAAATTTACAGAATTTGCTGGCAATGAGGCCAAAAGATGCAACAGCAAACGTAGTTATGTTTGGTGAATATGTTGAAACCGTTTCTTTTGGAGAAGTGGATGACCCATATTATGGCGATGAGAGTGGATTTCAGACAATGAGACTTCATTTGACTGAAATCGCTGATTCGTTTCTTGAGTATATTAAACCTGTAAAATAACCCCCATGTCTCATATTGAATCTAATGTTAGTCTGAAACCCTACAATACATTTTCTTTTGATTACTCGGCAGAGCGTTTCGCAATTGCTGATACACCAGAATGTCTCATAGCCTTGGTGAAATTCGCAAAGACTGAAAAGTTGGATATCACCGTGATAGGTGGTGGCAGCAATTTACTTATTCAGGGAGATATTTCAGGGTTAGTCATTCTAAATCGGATTATGGGGCGCTCTTATTTCGAGGGTTCTGAGCGAATAGAGGCAGTATTCGGTGCTGGTGAAATATGGGACGAATGTGTTAAAGAGTGTGTGTCGAAAGGTTATGGTGGAATTGAAAATCTAGGTCTTATTCCCGGTACGTCTGGTGCGGCTCCTGTGCAAAATATAGGTGCATACGGTGTTGAGATTAAAGATGTTCTGGTAAGTGTCGAGGCTCTCAATTGCGATACAATGGAGCTCGAGATTATTGATTCAGATAAGTGCGGGTTTGATTATCGTGAAAGTTACTTTAAACGACTTTGGGCATCTAAGTATATTATTACCAGTATCCGTTTGAAGCTTAGTCAATCCGCTGGACTTATATTGAATTATGGAGGGTTGGCTAAAAGGCTAACGTCATCAGCAAGTTATAAAGATGTTTATGATGTAGTGTGTGAAGTGCGACGTTCGAAACTGCCTGATCCACTTAATCTACCAAATTCGGGCAGTTTTTTTAAAAACCCAGTAGTAAGCGATAGTGAACGAAATCGCTTGCTGAGCGAATTTGAAGATTTGGTCAGTTTTAAAGTTGAGGGTGGCTGGAAGCTGGCTGCTGGGTGGCTGAATGAAAAGGCGGGTTGGAAAGGCTGTCAAATTGGTAATGTTGGAGTGTACGAAAAGCAAGCATTGGTATTGGTTAACAGAGGGGATGAGAAAGCTGCCTGCCTAAGACAGCTAGAGAGTGATATTATCCGCTCTGTTAAAGATATGTTTGGCGTAACGCTTGAACGCGAGCCAGTGCTTCTTGGAACACCTAGATGACGATTAATGTAGCCATTATTGACTCCGGCGCTGGCGGGTTGTCAATATTGAATGCTATACGAAATCAAATGCCACAGTTAAATTTATATTATTATGCGGACAGTAAGTATGCACCGTATGGTGATAAACCCTCCTCTTTTCTACAATCTCGGATACGTAATATTGGTGTTTATTTATCGTCACTCGAAACGCCTATTCATGCGATTGTTGTGGCATGTAATACTGCCACTGTTGAAGCGATTGATGTATTACGAGAGGTGGTTTCTATTCCTGTAATAGGGGTGGAGCCCGCCGTAAAGCCTGCCTTAATCGACCCTTTAGTTAATCGTGTTTCGGTTTTAGCGACGCCAGTTACTACTCAGAGCGAAAGGCTACAAGAGTTACTCTCTCTGTGGAAGGAAGATAAGCATGTGGATCTAATAGCGAGTGATAGTCTAGCCCAATTGATAGACAACGCGGACCTGTCATCTGAAGGGGCGTTATCTTTAGAGGTAGCACGGATTTGCGATAAGGTTCAAATGCTTCGCTCAGATGTATTGGTGTTGGCGTGTACTCATTATCCTTTGGTTAAAAGGATGTTTGAGGAGCGGCTTTTGGGGGTGGCTATTTTGGAGCCTAGTATGGGGGTTACGGATCAACTTCTGTGGCGTTTGCACGAGGTGGCTTCTGCTAATCATATATCGACAGGCAATCCATTTGGCCAGAAGGTTGATTGTGGCTCGAAAGAGGAGTGTTGTTGGTTGCGAGAGATGCCTTTAGGGCGTGTTACACTTCATTCTTCTGGTAGTGAGACTTCGTTGGGCTCTCTTCGTTATTGGTGTGAAGATAAAAGTGCAATATCTGGAAAGACGTATTTGAGCTTCCATGATACTGCACCTTTTTAACCTCAATTATGCGCGAGCGTTTTTAGCTACGTTTACTTGCACTAGTTGTCGCTTCTATCTGGGTTGAATTTACCGCAGATTTAAGCGCATTTAAACGAGTATCACAGAACGTTTCTTCTGGAAGTCGCGCCATAACGCCAAGTTTTTCCAATCGCTCCGTGGTTTGTCCATTAGGACTGAAAATATACACACCGCAGCCTGCATCGACCGCATCAATGATCGCATTTTCTAAAGCTAACCCAATTGTTAAATCCATCATTGGCACAGCGCTTAGATCAATAACTACGGCCTCATATTGATTGATTCTATTGTGTTGGCGAGCAATGGCTTTGCTGACGCCAAAGATCATCGGCCCAGAAAGATAGAAAAATAATACTTTGCCTTTTGCGCTATCAAGCAACTCCCTTTCATCTTCTTTCAGGGGGACATCATCGTCAGCATCGCTGATCGCTTTAACATTGGTTTCTTGTAATCTACTCAATTTCTCAATAGTAAGTATGTTTGCGATAAACACGCCAATGCCAACGGCTACCATTAAATCAACAAAGATAGTGAGAGCCATCACGCCATACATAATAATAGCAGGGCTGCTGGCGACTTTATGTGCGCGTTGTATAAAGCTCCAATCCAGTATGTTGATGCCTACATACAACGATATTCCCGCCAATACAGCCATGGGGATTGTTTGCGTTAGCGATGATGCACCTAACACGACGATAAGCAAAATTAGGGCGCGAGTGATGCCAGCCAGCGGAGATTTACCGCCAGATTGAACATTTACAACGGTGCCCATAGTTGCGCCAGCACCGGGTAAGCCTCCGCAAATCCCCGATATTGTGTTAGCAACGCCTTGACCAATTAACTCTCGGTTAGAGTCGTGCTCATTTCGGGTTAGGCTATCTGCGATAACAGCAGTAAGTAGTGTGTCAATACACCCTAGTGTACCAAGAACAAGGGCGTTTATAACCATTGTCATTATTTGGTCAAAGGTGAATGAAGGTATGTGAAAATCTGGTAGGCCAGACGGAATGGTGCCGATACGGCGAACACCATCTTCTGAGAAGATAATTACCGATAGTAGTGTTACTGCGACCAAAGCGACCAGTTGAGGAGGGACTCGTCTACGCCATTTTTTGGGAAGATAAAAAAGAATCCCTAGGGTAACTAAGCCGAGAAACAATTCAGAGAACGATATATTTAATAGTAAATTTGGTAATTCAGAAAGTGTGCCTGTGACGCCGCCTGGTGGGGTGGCTTGCCCAAGAAATGGTGCAAGTTGGAGGATTATTAAAATAACGCCGATACCGGACATAAACCCTGATATCACACTATAAGGCATTAAGGTAATGTATTTACCGAGTTTTAATGCGCCAAGGGCAATCTGAAATAGTCCAGCCATCATGACGACGGTAAATGCCATGGCAACTCCTTGCTCAGCATTTGCAGCAATCATTGCACTGAGGACAGCGGTCATAACCACCGTCATAGGTCCTGTTGGCTCTGATATAAGAGATGTGGAGCCGCCAAATATTGATGCGAACAAGCCTACAAGAATCGCTCCCCAAAGCCCTGCCTCTGCACCTGCTCCAGACGCAACGCCAAAAGCGAGTGCCAATGGAAGAGACACTATGGCTGTCGTGAGTCCTCCAAACAAATCTCCAGTTAAAGACGCGTTTTTAAACCTAGATATATCTATAAGTGTCTTCATTTTTCCAAACAAAAGTTATTAACTAAAATTTTTAATTTATAAAAAAGAGCCCGCAGGCAGCGGGCTCTTTTACAGCTAATAGCTAATTTTACTAAGCAGTTTCGGTGTCCGAGTCAGTAGTTGGGTTTTCTACTTGCTGGTTTTCACCGCGTGACAATCGAGGGTCGTTTTTAACTCTCCCTTCACGTCGCCCTTTTCGCTCGCTTGAAGTTGCACGTTTTTCTTCCAGTGCTTTTTTAGCTTCTTCTTGCTGCTTAAGGATTGTTTCCGGCAATTCAACCGCTTCTTTTTTCTCTACAACTTTTGCTGCAGGCTTTCCGCGCCCGCGTCGTGGAGCTCGAACTCTTTTCGCTGAAGTAGTGCTTTCTACAGTCGCGTCGGATTCTGGTTGCATTTCCGTCGCTTCGCTAGATGCATTTTCATTGCTTTCGTTCGATTTTGCTTCAGCCGTTGTTGGAGTCGCTTCGATGGTGTCTTCAGCTTTGGCTGTGTTCACCTCTAACGGTGCTTCAGGCTCTGCTTTTTCTTTGATTTCAACGTGAGAAACGGGAGTAGGTTGCTCTGATTGTATTTCTACTACAGAGGTCTTTGTTTCGTTCGTAGTCTCAGCAATTGAATTTTCTTGTTCCGCGATAATAGGGGAAGTTGAATTTTCTTCAGACTTGTTGCTCTCAGAGCTGCTAGCTTCAGTTTGATCTTTTGTAGTTTCCTCATGAGTCACTTCAGACTGAACTGTTTCGCTAGAAGGAACTTCAGGAGCTGTTGAGTTAGCGTCTGTGTCTTCTGCTGGTTCTTGAGCGTTGTCTTCGGCAACTGTATTTGATTTTTCAGCTGGTGCTTCTACTGGAGTTTGAATGTCTACTTTTTCAGCTTGGGTAGCTTGCTCAGTAGGCGTTTGGATCGCAGCTTCTTCAACTGATGAACTCACCTCTGTTGCTTCTTGCTTTTTCGTAGGCTGTTGTTCTGTACTCGGTGTGCTGTTTTCAGTAACTGCTTCAGTTGTAGTCGTTGCTGGTGCAGCATCTCCACGAGGTGATTTACGTGAACGGCGTGATCTACGTGGTTTTCTTTCTTTCGTGCCGGATTCATTACTAGAAGATGCCGGGCTTTGAGCGTCATTTACGTTAGTTTGAGCAACTTCTTGTGCTTCCGCTTCCTGTTGCTTCACAACTTCTTGTTTCGCCAATTCAGCTTCTTCACGAAGTTTGCCGTTTCTACGTTTGTTTTCGTTACGTGAACGTTTGCGCTCTTTAACTTCTGGAACTTTCTTTTCGGGAGCAACGTCTGGTGTCTTGCGCTTGTTTTCGTTGCGAGTTTCAGATGTATTCACCTTTTTCTTTGGAGATGGTGAAGTCGTAGTGTTGTCAGGAGTTACTTGAGCTTCAGCTTGCTCGCGACGCGTCTTACGAGTAGAGCGCGGCTTATCTTGTTTACGATCTTCAGAGTAATCGCGCTTTTGATGCTTGCTGGTGCGTTGTGGTTTGTTGCGTCTGTTGCGGTCAGAATTCGAGCTCTGACCGGATTTAGCTTTTGTATTAGAGCTTGAAGAGGTTGTTGTCGCTTTCGTAGTGCTGCTGGTTTCTTCAGTGCTGCCAAAAAGAGCTCGGATAATGCGAGTGAAAATACCGGCTTTTTCGGCTTTTTCTGCTTTTTTGGGTTCGGCAGTTGGTGCTGGTGCAGGAGACTTGGGAGCAATGCTTGTTACTGCTGCTTGTGGACGAACCTGTTCAACTGTTTGGCGAGGCTCATAAGGAGCTTCTTCAGGTGTTTCTACTAGCGTGTAGCTGCTGTCATCTTGTGTGATAACTGCATTGTCATCGCGGATACGTTCCACTTTAAAGTGTGGTGTTTCCATGTGAGGATTAGGCACTAGAATGATATGAACGTCATTGCGTTTTTCGATCTTCGCAATGTTGGTACGTTTTTCATTCAGCAAGAATGTAGCAACAGAAACAGGTAAGATTGCACGAATCTGAGCTGTACGCTCTTTGGCGCACTCTTCTTCAATAAGGCGTAATACGGACAATGCTAACGATTCAACGTCGCGAATAAAGCCTTGGCCATTACAGCGAGGACAAACGATACCGCTTGTTTCACCTAGAGAAGGGCGCAAACGTTGACGAGACATTTCTAACAAGCCAAAACGTGAAATTCGACCAAGTTGTACGCGAGCTCGATCGGCTTCAAGTGCCAATTTCATCCGGTTTTCAACTTCTTTTTGGTTCTTTAATGGCGTCATGTCGATAAAGTCGATAACGACCAAACCACCAATATCTCGCAATCGTAGTTGGCGTGCTATTTCGTCAGCCGCTTCTACGTTAGTTTGCAGCGCTGTTTCCTCTATGTCTCCGCCTTTAGTGGCACGAGCAGAGTTGATATCGATGGAAACCAGTGCTTCCGTTGGGTCGATAACAATCGATCCGCCTGAAGGTAGGCGTACCTCACGTTGGAACGCTGTCTCGATTTGAGTTTCTATTTGGAAGCGATTAAACAGAGGTGTTGTATCTGAATAAAGCTTAATGCGGCTTTTAAACTGTGGCATGACTTGCATGACGAAGTTTATTGCATCCTGATAGGCACCTTTTTCGTCGATAAGCACTTCGCCGATGTCGTCGCGCAAATAATCGCGAATTGCGCGGATGACAATATTACTTTCTTGATAAATTAGGAACGGAGCGGGCTTTTCTGAAGCGGCTTTTGTGATCGAGTTCCATAATGTGTCTAGGTAATCTAAGTCCCATTGGAGTTCTTCTGTCGAGCGGCCTACACCTGCTGTGCGTACGATGAGTCCGCCGTTTTCTGGAGTAGAAAGGCCAGACATAGCTTCTTTGAGCTGAGTTCTGTCATCGCCGTCGATACGACGAGAAATGCCGCCAGCACGCGGGTTGTTTGGCATTAATACAAGATAGCGGCCAGCAAGGCTGACAAACGTTGTTAGTGCTGCACCTTTGTTGCCACGCTCTTCTTTATCTACTTGGACAATGACTTCCTGACCTTCCGTTAAAACATCTTTAATGTTTAAGCGCCCGTCAGAATGAGATTTTTTCGAGAAGTAGGTCTTAGAAATTTCTTTAAGAGGAAGGAAACCGTGTCTTTCGGCGCCGTAGTCGACAAATGCAGCTTCTAAGCTTGGCTCGATACGGGTGATTTTACCTTTATAAATATTAGCTTTCTTTTGTTCCCTTGATCCTGATTCTATATCTAGATCATAAAGACGTTGGCCATCCACAAGTGCAACACGCAATTCTTCTTGCTGTGTCGCGTTTATTAGCATTCTAATCATTAATTTTGAACTCTGTTTAGTTATGAACAGAGAGTCCATCTAGAGCAACGCTGATAACCAGTTGTTATTAGAGTACGGCGGACACAACATGCTTGTTGAGGGTAACGCGCGAAGAGGATCTACTGCGAAATAATATCAGTTGATTGGTTATATCTAAGCAAGTTACATCATTTTACGGTTGTTTTTGTCATTATTGGCTTTCAGTGATTTCGATTTTGAAAGCGTCTCGTACCCAGTCAAACGAACTAGAAAAACATGCTACCCATGATCGGCTTCTCTCGATTCATGCGGTTTATTATTTAAGCTTAACTGTTACAGAGGTAAGATATAAGCCAGAGTATCGCTCTAGCGGTAATAAATTCGGTATCATACGTTTTTCTTCGAGGCGTTTTGTTGCCTCTTACCCTCTGCGGAACTGAATATAGCAGTAAAAACTAAGTGCTTCAATTATAAAGGAAACCATTCTTTGGATAACAAAGGCAAAGTTATCTCTGAACCCACTAAAAGTAAGGTGAGGTTCGTTGATATAGATGAAAATAATCACGGTCAACGTGTTGATAATTTTCTAATTACAGAACTACGCGGACTACCAAAAGGCAAAATTTATAATTTGCTGAGAAAAGGTGAGATACGAGTTAATAAAAAACGTACAAAACCGGATTACCGTCTCCAGTCGGGCGATATTGTTCGTATTGCCCCTTTGATGTTACCTGAAAAGGCAGAAAAGCCACCGGTGGCAGAAGGTCTCAAGGCAGAAATTGAGTCTCGTATTGTTTACGAAGATAAAGGTTTGCTGGTTGTTAATAAGCCGTCAGGGTTAGCTGTGCACGGCGGCAGCGGTTTGAGTTTTGGTTTGGTTGAAGTTATTCGTCAGATGCGACCGTTGGAAAAGTTTGTTGAGCTAGTTCACCGATTGGATCGCGATACTTCTGGTTTGATTATGATTGCTAAACGCAGAACTGTACTAAAAGTGCTTCATGAGGCTTTGAGAGAAAAAAGTGGTGTGCAGAAGACGTATCTCGCATTGGTTCATGGCTCTTGGTCTAAAAGGAAGCAAAAAGTCGATGCACCGCTTATGAAGAATGAGCTTAAATCAGGGGAGCGAGTT
Source organism: Marinomonas balearica (assembly GCF_004362145.1). Taxonomy (GTDB): domain Bacteria; phylum Pseudomonadota; class Gammaproteobacteria; order Pseudomonadales; family Marinomonadaceae; genus Marinomonas; species Marinomonas balearica. The sequence goes on along the minus strand of NZ_SNXC01000013.1, from coordinate 255,146 downwards.
GTTCGAGTTCATCCAGACGGTAAAGAGTCGTTGACTCGGTTTAATCTCGTTAGGCAATTCGAAGGGTACAGTCTTGTTCAGTGTGAGCCTGTAACGGGAAGGACGCATCAAATTCGCGTACATACTCAATTTGCCGGGCACTCGATTGTTGGGGATGAGAAATACACGTCAAGTGAGTTAAATAAAAAAACAAAGGAGCTTGGTTTTAAGCGGCTCTGTTTGCATGCAACTCGCTTAGAAATAGATTACGAGGGAAAAAAGCTTGTTTTAGAAGCGCCGCTTGATCGAGAGTGGAAAACGCTTATGTCTGAGGTGTTGGACTCAACGTATTAAAATGAGTGTGACGATATATGTGGGGCCGAAAGAATTGCTTTCGACTCCACATATAAAATTAAGGGAGCATTACCGTTGCTTCTCCTGTCACTACTTTTTTACCGTCACAGTTGCAAACTGTTTCTAGTGTTACTCTTCTTCGGCGTTCATTTAACTCTTTTACGGTGACCGTAGTCTGAACTTCCTTCCCTATTAAAACGGGAGATCGAAATTTAAGAGTTTGTTCTAAGTAAATGCAGCCAGGTCCAGGGAGCTTCATGCCGATCGCTGCGGAGATAAAACCTGCTGTTAACATGCCGTGTGCAATGGGTTCGCCAAAGCTTGTTTGAGCGGCATATTCTTCATCTAAATGCACAGGGTTGTTGTCACCCGTTATTGCTGCGAAAGTATGTACGTCCTCTTTCGTAACGGTCTTTGAATAGGTTTCGCTTAGACCAACAGAAAGGTCTTCGAAAGAATAACTCATATTGTAGACTATCCTTATTTTTCGTTAATGCGCGTATGGTACACTTACTGAACTTAGTCTTAAAGGTATGAGGTGAGTTAGGGTGCCTTCAAGTCTATGAAAAAGAATTTGTTTTGAGGATTTTGAATGAGTTGGACCGAAGAGGATGATCGTAAAACATCCGAAAAAGCAGAGCTTTCTTCTGAGAGAAAAGCCGATGAGAACCAAAAAGGAATTGCGCAAGGAACCGATTCGAAAAAAACTGAAGAGGTTGCGTCTCATGTTGAAATGTATGGGCTGCTAAAAGATGTGTTGCTTGAGAGTGTGGTAGAGAAGCGCAGGGGTCGTCGCTGGAAGATATTTTTCCGTTTTGTTGGGTTGTTTTTAATTGTTGGGATTTTTGTGGGTTGGAATGCGGCTGACGTAGTGGAAGATACCTCGCTTTCAAATGAGTCTGTTGCGATTATTCCAATGCAAGGGACAATTGGAGCAGGGCTTGATATTGATGCGGATGAGTATTCGCAGTTAATTGATGAAGCTTATTCCGATCACAGTACCAAGGCTGTTGTGATCAAAATGAACAGTCCTGGGGGAAGCCCTGTGCATTCTGGTATCTTACATAACCTTTTGATGCAAAAACGTCAGGAGAACAGTGAAATACCGTTGATTGTTGTTGTAAGTGATATGGCGGCTAGTGGTGGTTATTATATTGCATCTGCCGCAAATGAAATTTACGCAGACAAGGCGAGCTTGGTAGGTTCGATTGGTGTTGTGTCGCTTGGCTTTGATGCAAGCGGTTTGTTGAAAAATATTGGAGTGGAGCGACGTTTATTCACAGCGGGTGAAGATAAGGCGTTTCTTGATCCGTTTTCGTCTATGTCGTCAAGTTCTGCACAAAAATGGCAAGCAGTGTTGAACAGTACTCACAAGCAGTTTATTGATGCAGTTAAGGAAGGGCGTGCGGGGAAATTAGACCAAAATACAGATCTGTTTACGGGTATGGTGTTTACTGGCGAGCAAGCGGTTAATTTTGGGTTGATCGATGGGTTGGATTATTTGGGGCACATGCTATCAACGCGATTTTCTAACCTGACACCTGTTTATTATGAGCCGCATGAAGAACCGTGGAAAGAAGTGGCAAAGGAACTTGGGGTTTCCTTTGCGTCACAAGTCTTTACTATGTTTTCATTGCGGTAAATATTTTAAAGGCTGTTTACTGTTTTATAAGTTAGTGGGTCGGCTCCAAAGTGACACAGTAGATCGCAAATCGCAATAAGAGGAAGGCCTTCTAATGAAGTTGGGTCTTCCCCTTCCATTTTGTCGAATAATCTAACCCCTAGCCCTTCACATTTAAAGCTGCCTGCACAGTCTAGCGGCTTTTCTATTGAGATGTATCTTGAAATCTCTTCACTGCTTAGCTTTTTAAAATGAACGGAATACTGAGTGACTTTTGATTTTGTCTCGTGTGTTCGGGTGCAAGTGATAGAAACGCTAGTGTAGAAAACAACTTTGTTGCTGGAAAAAGATTCTAGTTGTTTTTGTGCATTCTCAATTGTGTGGGGCTTACCAATTATTTGGTCATGCGTTGCTTCTTTATTAGACTTTGTGCTTGAGAGAGTCGCCGATTGGTCGGATGTGATGATCAAGGCGTTGGGTATCTTGCAGTTGTTAAAGATGGTCTTTGCTTTTTCTTGGCTCATTCGCAACACATAGTCGCTTATAGATTCGTGACTTTGTGGTGTTTCGTCAATGTCGGGTGATTGGGTTGTAAACGGGATGCCTAATCGTTCAAGCAATGCTTTGCGATATGGCGATGATGATCCTAATATAATGGCTGGTTTCATTGGAATTTGTTAGAACTAAGTAGTGTATGTGGGTACTCTGGCGTGACGATTAAAATTGAACAAATCTCAGCCTACTCGACAGTTACGGAATTAATATACGCTGTGAATGACCAGAAATTCCATTCATATCTAATATTTTGTTAAAAAAAGTGATTTAAGTGCCTGAACTCTTTGACAATGCCTCTGCTTGGCAATATTATTCCTCGCCATGTTGAATGACTCATTACCCAAATATTTTGACCCCCGAAAGTATGCTACTCATGAAGTGACATTAGAGGGGCAATTGCCGCTCACGGATCTAAGTGAATTGCGTGAACTTTTAGTGTCTGATGAAGGTCATGTTTCTATTCATCTGAACTTTAAAGTCGATGAAGATAGGCGCTACATCGCGACTGGTTCAATGAACGCGTCTGTACAGGTTGTTTGTCAACGTTGTATGGAAGGTGTTGATTGTAACTTAGAGGTGGATTTAGCGTTAGGCTTTGTTTATGACGAAGAGCATGCGAATAATCTGCCTAAGGATTACGACCCCGTAGTCATGACCGAGGGTGAAGTAATTCTTGCGGATATGGTTGAGCAAGAGCTTATTCTTGCTGTTCCAATAGTTGCTTATCACGAAGAAACTGGTTGCAACCCTGTGGCTTTAAAGTATGCATCGTCTGCCGATGACGCACCGGATGACGAAATTAAACCGAATCCATTTAGTATATTAGCTGATTTAAAAGCTAAGAAAAGTTAGGAGCTCCAAAAATGGCTGTACAAAAAAGTAAAGTTACTCGTTCACGTCGTGGCCAACGCCGTTCGCACGATGCTTTAACAAGCGCAACTCTTTCTGTTGAACAAACTACTGGTGAACTACATCGTCGTCACCATGTTTCTGCAGATGGTTTTTACCGTGGTCGTCAAGTAATCACCCCTAAAGGTGAATAAATAGTTACCCTTATGATTCGGGTAGCTATAGACGCTATGGGCGGGGACTTAGGTCCCCGCGTTGCATTTCAGGCAGCAAAACAAGTGCTTGAAACTTACCCTAGTGTTCAAATCACTCTATACCTTTCAGCGGATGATACTCTTTCGTCCCAAGATTTATCTCAAATTGACAGCGCTTTAAGTGGCAGGTTTTCGACTGTTGTTTGCTCTGACTTTATTTCCGGAGATGAGCAAGTAAACAGAACCCTTTATCGACGTTCAGAATCCACCCTTTATAGAAGTCTTTACGATATGTCCGAAGGGGCTCATGATGTTGTTGTGACATTGGGGAATACTGCTGCTATGGTGGCGTTGGCGCGTCGTTTGCTTGGTTTGATTCGTCCTAGACTGCATCCAGCTTTGGTACGAGAATTACGCCTTAATCCACTTTGTTGTTTGTTGGATCTTGGTGCTAATGTGCATTGCCCAGCTCAGATGTTAGAAGGTTTTTCTATATTAGGGGCTGCCTATACAGAAGTGTTGCGTAGTGAGCCAGCTAAAGTTGCACTACTAAATGTTGGTGTTGAAAGTACAAAAGGCAATTCTGTTATTCGTCAAGCCGATTCGGCATTATCATCACGTATGTGGCCTGAGTATAATGGATATGCAGAAGGTTTTGATTTATTTGGTGGAGAGAGCAATGTTCTTGTGTGTGATGGAATGGTTGGAAACACCGTTTTAAAGGCATCAGAAGGCTTGTTGACTTACTTCCAAAAGAAATTAGTAAAAACGAGTATAAATAAAAAAGAGCTTGAGTCTTTTTACGAAAGTGAGCGTCATCATGGAGCTAGCTTTATTGGTGTACGTGGCAATTTGGTAAAAGGACACGGTCGATCTGATTTTCGTGCAGCTATGGGTGCTATCGAGTATGGCATTGAAATGGCGCGGGCTGATCTTTGGTGTGCAATTGATAAAAAATTAGAGAAAGAGGGCTTTATATGAACAATGAGCTAGCTTTTGTTTTCCCTGGGCAAGGGTCTCAAGCTTTGGGAATGTTAGCTGATTTGGCTGAAAAGCATGATGTTATCACTGCGACGTTTAGCGAGGCGTCTGAAGTGTTAGGTTATGATCTGTGGGAGTTGGTGCAAAACGATTCCGAAAAACTCAATCAAACAGATAAAACTCAGCCAGCTTTGCTGACAGCGAGTGTTGCATTATGGCGACTTTGGTTGCAGGAGGGTGGGGAAAAGCCCGCTTATGTTGCAGGACATAGTTTAGGTGAATACTCTGCATTAGTGTGTGCTGGAGTCATTGCTTTTCAAGACGCGGTTGAGCTAGTGAAACTTCGTGGTGAGTATATGCAGGCCGCTGTTCCAGTAGGTGTGGGGGCTATGGCTGCAATTATTGGGTTGCCAGATGCAGAAGTGGTAGCAGCATGTGCTAACGTAGAATCTGGTGTGGTAAGTGCGGTTAACTTTAACTCTCCTGGTCAGGTTGTGATTGCTGGGCATAAAGAAGCGGTGGAGCTTGCTATGGCCAATGCAAAGGAGGCGGGCGCAAAGCGTGCGCTGCCATTACCTGTCAGTGTGCCGTCTCATTGTGAGTTGATGATCCCTGCTGGTGAGAAGCTCGCTGAGAAGTTAGATAGCATTGACTTCAAAGAACCTGAGATTACTTTGGTGCAAAATGTCTCTGCAAGTGCGGTATCTGATGCGCTACTGATTAAAGAGAATTTAGTGTCACAGTTAAGTCAGCCTGTATTATGGACTCAATCGGTTGAGCTGCTTTCAAGTTTAGGGGTGAGCAAAACACTAGAGTGTGGTCCTGGAAAGGTATTGTCTGGCCTAAATAAGCGCATTGTTAAGGGTATTGGGGCGGCCTCCATTGGTGATTCAGCAGGCTTTGAAGCTGCGCTTTAAAATAACTCTGTATTAAATTTAGATCTGAGGTAAAGATGAGTTTAAATGGAAAAATTGCTCTGGTAACCGGAGCGACTCGTGGTATTGGTAAAGCCATTGCTCAAGAATTGGTTAAGCAAGGTGCAACTGTGATTGGAACAGCAACCAGTGAATCTGGTGCGCAAAGTATCAGTGACTACTTGGCCGACAACGGCAAAGGTTATGTATTGGATGTATCAAATTCAGAATCCGTTGACAGTGTAGTCAAAGAAATTACGGCAGAGTTTGGTGCGCCAACAGTGCTCGTGAATAATGCGGGTATCACACGTGATAACCTAATGATGCGCATGAAGGGTGATGAATGGGATCAAGTGATTAATACTAACTTGAGTTCTGTGTTCCGCGTTTCTAAAGCGTGCTTAAGAGGTATGACTAAAGCCAAGTTTGGTCGCATTATTAGCATTAGCTCAGTTGTAGGTTCAATGGGGAATGGTGGCCAAACAAACTATTCTGCAGCAAAGGCTGGTTTAGAAGGCTTTAGTCGCTCTCTGGCGGCTGAAATCGGCTCTCGTGGCATTACAGTGAATTGTGTTGCGCCTGGGTTTATTGAAACAGATATGACAAAAGTTTTACCAGATGAGCATAAAGCGAATTTGGTGTCTAAAGTGCCTGCTGCTCGCTTGGGTCAGCCTGAAGAAATCGCTTCTGCGGTTGCTTTTTTGGCGTCTGAGGGTGCGGCATACATAACTGGAGAAACGTTGCATGTCAACGGTGGCATGTACATGTCATAATTTGGGTTGAATTTTATATCGAATTCAACGAGAATACGTCTCCGGTTCAGATTGAGAATCACGCCAGTAGGCGTTAGAACATTATAATATGCTCAAATGAGCTATTGACGAGTAGAGTAGGAACTTCCAATGAGTAGCATTGAAGAACGCGTTAAAAAAATTGTTTGTGAACAGCTAGGTGTTAAAGAGGAAGAAGTTGTTGCTTCAGCATCTTTCGTAGATGACTTGGGCGCTGATTCCCTAGATACTGTAGAGCTTGTTATGGCTCTAGAAGAGGAATTCGAAACTGAAATTCCTGATGAAGAAGCTGAAAAAATCACTACTGTACAAGCTGCGAACGATTACATCAACGCTAACTTGTAATACTCTAGTGATCTGAGTTTCCGAAAAGCCGCTTGTATTTTGTTGTACAGCGGCTTTTCTTATTATTGGCAACTGGTTTTTTTAAGGCTTACTGCCTAGGAAGAGCATAATTTGGAGGATTTCTATGTCTCGTCGTCGAGTTGTGGTCACAGGAATGGGAATGGTGACACCCCTTGGCAACAATGTGGAAGACACATGGGATAAGGTGCTAGAGGGAAAGAGTGGCGTATCCGATATAGAACATTTTGATACTAGCTCATTTTCGACAAGATTCGCGGCGCAGGTTCGTGGTTTCGATGCTACGCAGTATATGTCCGTAAAAGAAGCTAGAAAAATGGATGTGTTTATCCAGTATGGAATGGCTGCGTCAGTGCAAGCACTGGAAGATGCGGATATAGACAAAGATACTGCCGATCTCTCACGAGTCGGTTGTGCAATAGGCTCCGGCATTGGTGGTTTACCAATGATTGAAAAAAACCTCGCATTGTTGAGCGAGTCTGGACCTAAGCGAATTTCACCATTTTTTGTTCCTGGAGCCATTATTAATATGATTTCAGGACATGTCGCTATCCGATTTGGGTTTAAAGGACCTAATATCTCCATTGTGACTGCTTGTACGACCGGAACGCACAACATTGGTATGGCGGGTCGAATGATTGCCTATGGTGATGCGGATGTGATGGTCGCGGGCGGTGCGGAGATGGCAATAACGCCATTAGGTATTGGTGGTTTTGGCGCTGCTAGAGCCCTATCTACGCGCAACGACGACCCAAAAACAGCGAGTCGCCCTTGGGATAAAGACCGTGATGGCTTTGTTATGGGTGACGGTGCTGGTGTGCTTATTTTAGAAGAATATGAGCATGCGAAGGCTCGTGGTGCAAAAATTTACGCGGAGCTTTCTGGTTTCGGTATGAGTGATGACGCGCATCATATTACAGCTCCACCTGAGAACGGTGCAGGTGCTATTGCAGCAATGTCTGCGGCGCTAAAAGATGCTGGCGCGCAACCTAGCGATATAGACTATATCAATGCGCATGGCACTTCGACTCCGGTGGGCGATTTAGCAGAAAGCGAGGCGGTAAAATACCTAATGGGACTAGACGCATCTGATGTGGCAATGAGTTCTACTAAATCGATGACTGGGCATTTATTAGGTGCTTCAGGTGCAGTTGAATCAATTTTTTCTATTTTGGCGATAAGAGACCAAGTCGCGCCGCCTACGATTAATTTGGATGACCCTAGTGAAGGGTGCGACTTAAACTACGTAGCAATGACGGCGCAGAAGCGAAAAATTGAGCTTGTATTAAATAACTCTTTTGGGTTTGGTGGGACGAACGGTACGCTTGTTTTTAGCAAAGTAGATTAGCGTCAGTTGAGTTAAGGATAGCTACCTTGTTAGTCGTATAAAGGTAGCTATCTAGAGCTTAAGTATTGTTATTTACTAATTGTTTTTCAAGTGGAGTCTTCAATTGCATCAACAAGACAAAGCAACTAATGAATGGATTGCTTTGCTTGTTTAAGCGCTTCTAAAAGCTTGGAAATATCGTACTCGTTACCTAATGTGCTTTGCTGGTACATTTCGTCTTCTAATAACTCATACAGTGCCAGTTCTTCGTCACCTAAAAAGTGCAGGCACTCACCGCCTGCAAACCAAAGAAGCTCGCGCTTCATTAACGGAACAAGGTTTGGATAGCAACGTATAAACCTAGCAACAAATTCTTGCAGTTCGAACAAAAAGTCTGGATTGCCTTCTGCCGGAATATTGAAAAGGTTGTTTAGTTTTTCAATGAAATCAGATTCTTCTTCTATTAGATGCTCTTTGTTAAATGGATCGTGTTCAAGAAGGCGGCCATTAAGTTGTTTGAGCGTATTAAGAATGTACGCAGTACGTGTATTCACAATTTAACCTTTCATGTTGATTATAAAGCAATGCTTGCTAACTAGAGCGTGCATTATATGACAGATAATAGCTAGGCTATAGAGATCTTTATTATGACATATGCACTTGAAATAAGTGACCTCAAGAAACAATATGACAATGGTTTCGAAGCGCTAAAAGGCGTCAATTTAAAAGTTGAAAAGGGCGATTTTTTTGCATTGTTAGGGCCAAATGGTGCCGGTAAATCGACCACTATCGGAATACTATGTTCGTTAGTAAACAAAACCTCTGGAAAGGTGTCAATTTGCGGAGAGGATATTGATTTGAACTTTGCGAGAGCAAAGCAATATCTTGGAGTCGTGCCACAAGAATTTAACTTTAATGTATTCGAAACGGTTTTTAATGTCGTTGTAACTCAAGCAGGTTTTTACGGAATCCCAACGGTCATCGCTGAAGAACGAGCTGAAAAATACCTGAAGCAACTGGCTCTTTGGGACAAAAAAGACGTCCAGTCTCGTATGCTCTCTGGCGGGATGAAGCGAAGACTTATGATCGCCCGCGCTTTGATTCACGAGCCGGATATTCTAATACTTGACGAGCCGACAGCGGGTGTCGACATTGAATTAAGGCGTTCGATGTGGGAATTCATTACTAAGCTAAATGATGCAGGCACAACAATAATATTGACTACACACTACTTAGAAGAAGCAGAACAACTTTGCCGCAATATTGCCATTATTAATTCTGGTGAAATCGTCGAAAACACCAGTGTCAAAGCACTGTTAAAGACGCTTAGTCAAGAAACCTTTATTTTTGACTTGGATAGTGGACTGCCAGCGGAATTTAGTTTGCCAGATTATCATGTAATGGTATCGCCAGATCGGATGTCGCTAGAGGTAGAGGTGAGCAAAGGTCAATCTTTGAATCATGTCTTTTTGGAGTTGGATAAAGTGGATTGTCATGTCGTTAGTATGAGAAATAAATCCAATCGTCTTGAAGAACTGTTTGTGAAATTAACTAAGGGGTAGGGCGAATGAAAAACTCAGAGATATGGATCGCATTTTATACCATCATTCGACGTGAAATTCGTCGTTTTATGAGGATTTGGCCGCAAACTTTATTGCCTCCTGCAATAACAATGACGCTTTACTTTGCGATATTTGGTAACTTGATTGGTACCCGAATTGGTGAAATGGGCGGATTCAGTTACATGCAGTACATTGTGCCTGGGCTAATTATGATGTCGGTTATCACAAACTCATATTCAAATGTCGCTTCATCATTTTTCTCTGTGAAATTTCAGCACAGCATACAAGAGCTTTTAGTGTCGCCGACTCCCAATTCCGTTATTCTCTTGGGTTATGTTCTAGGTGGCGTTGCACGTGGCCTAGCTGTCGGGTTTATCGTAACGATATTGTCTCTATTTTTCTCTGACCTTCCGCTACAAAACCTGTTTTTAACGATAGTCGTTGTCACATTGACATCTATTATGTTTTCGTTGGGCGGATTTGTTAATGCGTTATATGCACGAAGCTTTGATGATGTGTCTATCATACCGACTTTTGTGTTGACGCCATTAACCTATCTTGGGGGGGTATTTTATTCTATTGATCTTTTGCCACAGTTTTGGCAAAACGTTTCGTTGTTAAATCCAATTCTGTATATGGTTAATGCTTTTAGGTTCGGTATTCTTGGTGTATCGGATATTAATGTATACTGGGCATTAATTATCGTTTGTTTGTTTATAGTTGTGTTGTATTGCTTTGGTTTGAATCGTTTAAACCAAGGTCGCGGTATTAGAGATTGAGGTAAGTGGTATGGGCATGTTGCCTTTAGGTCAAAAAACTGAGTACGTTTCGAAGTATGATCCGTCTCTTTTGTTTCCAATCCCCCGAGTTGATAAATGGGCGGAAATGGGCATTGAAAGAAATAGGTTGCCCTTTTTTGGTGAGGATATTTGGAACGCTTACGAATTGTCGTGGCTGAATGAAAAAGGTAAGCCGGTTGTTGCCTTGGGTGAATTTAGGATTCCTCATGATTCACCGAACATCATTGAGTCTAAATCCTTTAAGTTATATTTGAACTCATTCAATCAGAGTACATATGAAAATATAGCGATTCTTCAGGAAGTTATCGAACAAGATCTATCTAAGGCGGCAGGTGCTCCAGTCACTGTGATGTTAAGAGATGTTGACTCAATGGAGTCATTAGTCGTTTTAACACCTGATTATTGTATCGATGATATTGATGTTGAAATAGATACATATCATCCAGATAGCTCGTTGTTGACAATTGAGCATGATGGCATCGTAGAAGAAAGGCTGGTTAGTCACCTTTTAAGATCCAACTGCCCTGTTACGAATCAGCCGGATTGGGGATCGATATTTATAGATTATAAAGGGAAAAAAATAGACCACGCATCACTGCTAAAATACATAGTATCATTTCGTGAACATACCGACTTTCACGAGCAATGTGTTGAGCGTGTATTTATCGATATTATGCAGCAATGTCAGCCAGAAAGCTTAATTGTTTATGCTCGTTATGTGCGCCGAGGAGGTTTAGATATAAACCCTTATCGCTCATCATCTGAAATTGTATTGGGTAATGATCGATTGACAAGGCAATAGTTTTCAATATTGAAAAGGGACCTCTAACAGAGGTCCCTTTTTTAGTTTTAAATGATCTGCGGGGGATCTAAAAGAAGTTTTTCGACATCCTCTGATGGAAGCGCTTCGGCAATAAAGAAGCCTTGTAACTCTTCACAGCCTAACTGCTGGCAAAGATAAGCAACCTCTTGTGTTTCAACGCCTTCAGCAACGACAGATGCATTCATTGTATGACAGATTTCAACAACCTTACCTACAATTTTCTCATTCTTTGGTAAGCTTTTGATTAGGCTTTTATCCAGTTTGATGCAATTGACCGGCATTTGAGTGAGTCTAGCTAGGTTGGAATATCCTGTTCCAAAATCATCGATAGCAAATTTGATTCCAGCAGCGTTTAAGTTCTCGATGTTCTTTTGTGCGGCTGCGCTGTTTTTGAACATTGAGGTTTCCGTTAATTCTAATTCAATAGACTCGGGTGGGAGTTGCTCCTGTTCCAGGTAATCTAGGATGAACTTAGAAAAGTCTTCACAGTGAAGCTGAGTTATGGAAACGTTTACAGAAAGTGAAACGAAAATTGAACGCTGACGCCAGTCAGACAATTGTTGAATCGTTTTTTCAATGACCCAGCATCCGAGTGCATCGATTAAATTAGACTTTTCTAGAAGAGGAATGAAATCTTCAGGGTAAAGCATCCCGTATATAGGGTGCTCCCAGCGAATAAGTGCTTCTAAGCTGTTAATTTGTTTGGTTTTGATATCAAACCTAGGTTGAAAGTAAAGTCTAAATTGCTCGTTTAATGATTCTTGCTTAATGCTTTTAAGTAGATTCTGTTCACGATCTAGTTGGCTTTTCATTTCGTTTCTGAAGACACAGTAACGATTTTTCCCTGCGGACTTGGCACGATACATAGCGATGTCAGAGTACTGCATTAATGAATCGATCGTATCTCCATCTTTTTGAAAGAACGAGATGCCAATACTGGGAGTGATTCTGATGTTTGCTTCTTTAAGGGTAATAGGGTGTGAAAGCGCATCGATTACTTTTTCTGCTACGTTCGTCGCCTCAGAGATTTCATTGCTTTGAATGAATAAAAGAAACTCATCGCCGCCCAGTCTAACGATTTCGTCGTCGACAGAAACAATTGACTGTAATCTTTGGGCTGTCTCGATTAGTACTCTATCGCCCAGTTTGTGGCCGAGCGTGTCATTAATGGCTTTAAATTCATCGAGATCTAAGAACTGAATGCTTAGTAAGCGCTCGTCGTGTTTACATTTTTTTGAAATTCGGTCGAATATGCAGGTGAGAGATCTTCTGTTGGGTAGTTTTGTTAGCGCGTCTGTATAGGCAATTTGATGCGCGCGCGCTTCGGCTGCTTTAAGTTCGCTTACATCTGATGCACTTATTAAAACGGAAGGCTTTCCACTAATTGGGTCAAAACAGGGTCTGGCGATGATTTCATGCCATTTTTCGCCTGTAGAAGTAAAAACTTTTGAAATTAATGAGCTGTTTCCTGTGCTTTTTATATCAGACATGAGTTTCAGATAATCGTTAGGGTCACAAAACCGATCTGACAAGTCTGAATTTGGTGTGTTGAATGTTCGACGTGCAACAGGATTCATGTATAAGGTTTCACCATACTCTACATGCAGCGAAATCATCAGTTGAGTATGAAGAAGTGCGTCTATACCTCTAATTGCATCTGGTTTGGGTTGTTCTGAATCGTGCCCCTCGCACAGTATTGCATGCTTGCTTTGCGAGACTTGGATGCCAGAGAAGCGAATGTTTAGCGTGACAGGTTGCCCACGAGGATAAAGTGTCCATTGCTCTCTAAAATCAACATCAGACTCTTTAAAATCGACTAAATATTGATAAAGGCGTTGCTTTACTGTCGGAGACATGTCTTCTGACATATCTCTATTTTTTAGTTCACCTAAGGAATTGGCGTCCCATATTTTAAGTGCCGCTTGATTTGCCCACAGTACATGTGAAGAATCAACATCGAATATCCATACGGGAAGAGCGATATTGTCGTAAACGCCGTGTAACAGCAAAAGTTCGTCCATACTGCCAAAACCTGATCATGTGTTATGTTGATTTGACTCAAGTGGAGTGAGTTAAATCATAGTGTTTACCAACTCAGATGACTGTAACGTTTTACAGTGGAATGTCATACATGTAGCTTTACAAGTCGCATATTTTTAAACGTGTTGTTACGAAGTTGGCGTGAGATTTGAATGCGATATCCAATATTACCGAACTATTCATCAAAAAACTGCATTTTTGGAGAAATTGATGTCAATTATTTGTTTGGATGAAAGAGGAATTCATTTATGGGAGACAGCGCTTGGTTAGTGATCTCAACCGCTCTTGTTTTTATCATGCAAGCAGGCTTTTTATGCCTTGAAAGCGGGCGTATAAGAAATAAAAACAGTATCAACGTAGCCGCTAAAAACATTTCAGATTTTCTGATGTCTTCTCTTACTTTTTGGTTAGTTGGCTTTGGATTAATGTTTGGGCAATCTCAATTTGGAATCGTTGGTCTTTCATTTTTTGCTCCCGACGGCCAGGCTTTAGATGGATATGGTTCTAGCTTTTTTCTATTTCAGATGATGTTCTGTGGAACTGCAGCGACTTTGGTATCGGGAGCGGTAGCAGAACGCATGACGTTCATGGGGTATCTTTCCATTACGCTAGTGCTAGGAGCACTCATTTATCCGGTACAAGGGCATTGGGCTTGGAACAGTGTTTACTCTGGAAATGAAACGAAAGGCTGGTTGGAAGCGTTAGGGTTTGTTGATTTTGCCGGATCGACAGTTGTTCACTCGGTTGGTGGGTGGGTTGCGCTCGTTGCAATATACGTAATTGGATCAAGAAATAAGCGTTTCCAAAAAGGAATTCACATACCTCAAGGAAGTAATTTGCCATTGGCAGGTTTGGGAACCTTGTTAATTTGGTTTGGTTGGATTGGCTTTAACGGCGGTAGCGCATTGGAATTTAATGATCATGTGCCTGTCATTATATTAAATACCTTCTTATCTGCGTCCTGGGGAGGCGTTGCAGCGGCGGTTTGTTTCTATTCATCAAAACGTTATGTAGACGTCACATACCTTTTAAATGGTGTTATTGCTGGTTTAGTTGGTATTACGGCTGGATGTCACGTGATGTCTGCAATATCGGCGAGTATTGTCGGTGTTGTAAGTGGTGTCATTGTTGTGTACGGCCAGAAAGCAATGGAACGATTTGAGCTTGACGATGCGCTAGACGTTGTTCCTGCGCACCTTTTTGCTGGTATTTGGGGGACTCTCGCGGTTGCACTGTTAGGCAATCCTTCTTTGTTTGGCACTGGCTATTCTCGTTTAACACAGTTGGAAGTTCAGCTGATAGGTGTGGTCAGTATTGGTGTTTATACTGTGGTTATATCGTATTTAGCGATTCGTATTATCGGTTATTGGGTGCCAATGCGAGTCTCAGCGGAAGATGAAGATCAAGGGCTTAATAGAGCAGAGCATCTGGCAACCACAGAATTGATTGATTTGCTCGATTCCATGGAGAAGCAACAAAATAAGGCGGACTTTTCTTCTCAGGTTCCGGTTGAGCCGTTTACGGAAGTGGGGCAAATCGCAACAAAATACAATTCTGTACTCGATCGGGTTAATCAGGAAATTGCCGAACGAGATCAAGCACTGTTCTGGTTTAAAGAAAGTGAAATGAGGAAGACAGCGATTCTCAATTCGTCGATGGACGCGATCGTGACCATCAACGGAGAAGGAACGATAGTCGAGTTTAATCCTGCCGCAGAGCGAACGTTTGGCGTGCTTAAAAAACAAGTAAAATCGAAGAACTTCATTACACTCTTTGTAGGTCGAGACAAACGAAAAGAGATGTTTCAAAGCCTTGATGTTGGTTTCTCTAATTCACAAGGGCTAGTATTAAATCGTAGAAATAACTTCACACTTCTGAGAGGAGAAACTCAGCCGTTTCCGGTTGAAATTACCATCACAAAAGCAGTGAACGACCATGGACAGTTTCAAGAGTTCACATTGCACATTAGGGACATAACTCGCCACATCAAACTGCAGCAACGACTGAAGTTTTTAGCGTACAGTGACCCGTTAACAAGCCTCCATAATCGTACTTATATGGCCGAACAGTTGGAGCGATCGATTAAGGTTGCAAATGAAGCTGATGATATGGTTGGATTGCTCTTTTTAGATTTGGATAAGTTCAAATTAATTAATGATACATTGGGTCACAAGGCGGGCGACGAATTGTTGTGTGAAGTCGCTTCGCGATTAAACTCAATTACCCACAATGATGATGTCATCGCCAGATGGGGCGGTGATGAGTTTTTGATAATGGTGACGGATAAGGTCTCAAAACCTCGGATCGAGGAGTTAGCAAATAGAATATTATCTGCAATGAAGGTGCCTTTTTTGCTCGATAACAAACCGGTCGAGGTGGCAACGAGCGTAGGTATTGCTTTATCTGAACGACAAGAGACGGCGGAAAAACTGATTCAAAAAGCGGATTCTGCAATGTACTCTGCAAAGCAAAGTGGGCGCGGCGTACTTAAGTTTTATGATGCTAATATGTCTTTGGAGTTGAATGGGACGTATCAGCTCGAAAAAGCACTGGCAGAAGCATTGGATAAAAATCAATTTTGTCTGCACTACCAGCCTATTTACGATGCAAAAAAAAGTCAATTGGTACAATTTGAAGCACTTATTAGATGGGATCACCCCGAGCGCGGTAGAGTTTCTCCTATTGATTTTATACCTGTCGCAGAAGAGTCGCATTTAATTTGCGAGATTGGTGAATATGTCATTAGAGAAAGCCTTGAATTTATACAATCTCTAAGTTCCAAAGCAACGACTTCCGTTCCTATTTCCATCAATGTCTCAGGCCGTCATTTGATGGCAAGCGGTTTTATTGAATATATTGAAGAGCAGCTTAGTGTCTACAATATAGACGGAACTTTGCTGAAAATTGAAGTGACTGAAGGGGTCTTTTTGCATGATACGGAACTTTGTGCAGAGGTCATGCGCAGACTTAAAGGGCTAGGAATTGAAATTTCAGTCGATGATTTCGGAACCGGTTATTCGTCATTGTATTATTTAAAATCCCTTCCTATCGATACGCTAAAAATAGACAAGTCGTTTGTTAAAGAGTGCCATGACCATGCCGAGGGTTATACGATTTGTGAATCCATCATCAAGTTAGCGCAAGGGTTAGCATTGGAGGTCATAGCGGAAGGGGTAGAAACGGTTGAACAGGCTCAAACCCTTATAGACTGGGGGTGCTACCAACATCAGGGTTACTACTATTGTTACCCCGTCGATGAGGTATCAGCAGTGGCGATGCTAAACGATTCCGTAAAAGAAACAAGTAGTGATACTGCTGAAATATGATTAATGATGGTATGCTTTCGAAAAAACTATAAACAGAAATATGAAGAAGGTTTTAATGGAAGCAGATAAACTCATGCTTAGTTGTTCTTGTGGCAGTATAAAAGGACACGTTTCAGGCATAAACCCTCGTTTAGGTAACCGAATAAAGTGCTACTGCAATGATTGTCGTAGATTTGTTTCGATGTTTGAGGAAGGTAAAAAGTACATAGATCAACAAGGCGGATCTGAAATTTTGCAGGTCCCACCTAGTCATGTGAAGATTGACGAAGGGAAAGAGCACCTTGGTTGCTTGAAGCTTTCAGATAAAGGACTTCATCGCTGGTATTCTAATTGTTGTAAAACGCCTTTATTCAACACAGCGGGATTAAAAATTCCATTTGTAGGTATTTTTGGACATTTTATCGAAGATGAACATTACGAAGCTCATGTTGGTCCAGTTTTAGGGGGAGTATTCAAAGACTCTTCTTTGACGCCGATAGTGAATAAAATTGGCCTAAACTATTCTAAACCTAGAATTTTAAGCCGAATGGCTTTTCAGCTAGTCACCTGGAAAGTATCTGGTAAAAGTCAACCAAATTGCCTATATGAAAGTTCGGGTAAGGCAATAGTAAAGCCAGAGATTGTCAAAAATATTGCGAGTTAATCTTTTCCCGTTTAGTAAACTTTTTTATCTTGTAAATGACGCTTACCGTTTTGATAGGCGCCATTTCCAATTATTGCTTACTAGAGTAGCGAAAAGCTTCGACTGACAATGCGTTAATTTGTGAAACGTCCATGTCGCTTGTTACGACTGTGATCCGCCCTAGATAGATGTTTGGCACTTCGTCTTTTCGATCTTGTAAATAGTACTTGATCGCTTCAGCTGTTGCGACACCAGCGTCATCACTCATACGCATTGGTGTGGCGTTCAATTCTCCTGATTTTATTTTCTCAATTTCCTTTGCAGTGCCTCCCCAGCCTGTCACGAAGATATCGTCTAATTTACCTTCGTCTTTAATGGCCTCTATTGCACCGATTGTCATGGCGGTGTTAGCGTTGTGAAGTAATGCTACTTCTGGGAAATTTTTAATGATTAGGTGTGCTCCGTCGGAACCGCCGCCTTTTTGGTATTGGCCAAAGTGCTCATACACGTTAAGCCAATCCGCCTTTTGTTCAACGCAGTCAGAAAACAATTGAGACCTCTGTGTATCCGTAATTCCCGGAATACCTCGATTTAGAGCGAAATAGACATCATTTCCGAGTTTTTGGATCAATGCATCGCACAATGCTTTTGCCCCTTGAGCGCTTGAGAAATCAAACCAAGCATCAGGGGAATGATCCCACGTTGGATCGGGAGTATGAAAAGCCCATATAAAGGTGTGAAATTCATCGCTTTTTGACAGTTTTTGAATGTTATCCGATTGGATCTTGAGTTCTGTCGGGCCAAAAATCACAAAATCAAAATCTTTTGCATTTTCTGTGACTTCATCAACGTATTTCGATTGTAAAAAGTGCTCAATTTGAAGAGACGAATATTCTTTTATCGTATATGGAATGTTTAATTCTTCGAGCCTACCTACCATCGCTTTATAGTTTCGCACCCAATAATCAGAAATATCGGCACTTGGGTAAATGAGAGCGATATTAACCGGAGACGTGATATTTTCTGTAATCGGAACACTGTCCGAACTTACAGTATCGTTAAAAGATATGTTGGTGGCAGCAATCGCATGATTAATACCCGAAACGGTAGAAAGTGCAAAGAACGCCGCTAGAAACGTGTTTTTTTGTAAGATCATGGGGGTACGACTCTAACAATAGGGTTATTATATTAATCTAGCATATTATTATCGTGTCACCTTTGAGTAATCAATAATTATGTTCAATTTGATGACCGCTGTATTTTTGTTGCTTGCCTTCGTAGCGAAACCTATTTTCGCAAGCGACTCTGAATTTATTAGTTACGCAAAAGCGCGTGTTGCTTCTGCTACTTCTGTCGCTCATAAATGGGATGGCCCGACAATTGGCCCCTTTTCCCAAATAGGAAAAAAAATTGTTTTTGTAGCGTCTAACCTTCGTAATGGTGGAGTAAATGGAGTAGCGCAAGGGGTTTCCGAAGCAGCCAGTCATACTCAGTGGGATTTGAGATTTATTGATGCCCTAGGTTCAGAGGTGAGACAAGGCGCAGCCATACGTCGCGCCGTTGCAATGAATCCAGACGGCATCATACTGGGTGGGATCGATATTGAACACCACAAAGAAGTGCTTAAAGTTGCCAAAAAGTTAGGTATTTCATTGGTCGGATGGCATGCCAGTGATTCTGTTGAGGGGAATGAAGAGTTTGGGTTGTTCGCAAACATAACAACGGATCCAATGGAAGTCGCTGAAATCAGCGCACTCATGGCCATTGCTGAATCATCAGGTGATATGAAGGTGGCATTGTTCACTGATAATCGTTATAGCATTGCAACATTAAAAGCCAATGTGATGAGAAAGACCGTAGAACGATGCACAACGTGTGTGTTAGTAGACTCATTCGATATCCCTTTAGACAAAGCGGCAAACAATACCCATAAAGTAGTTACTTCTTTAATATCAGAAGAAAACGTGACTCATATTTTGGCAATTAATGACTTGTATATTGATTTCGCCATTCCAGTATATGAGCAATTTCAAAGCTTAGGGTTACGTGTCCCCGTCAATATATCAGCCGGAGACGGCAGTATGGCTGCATATCAGCGTATTAAAAAGGATCATTTTCAGCTTGCAACCGTGCCTGAGCCACTCTATATGCAAGGCTGGCAAGTCATTGATGAGCTGAATAGAAGCTTTAACCAATCCCCACCGAGCGGCTATATTGCTCCTGTTCATATCATTACTCAAGAAAACGTCTCTGAACTGATTGGTAAAACGGGTGTTTATGACCCAAAAAACAATTATCGTGAAGCATATTTGTCTATTTGGCTTGATAAAGAAGGAGAAACTCAGTGAAAGTATCTTCTTTAGCAGCGCGGTTGTATGCGTCGACTTTTTTACTTTTTGCCATCAGCGGTATCGGTTTTTATGTTGTTATTCGATCTTTAGCGTCGGTCGAGGCTACGTTAGAAGAGCGTTCCTCAGATCATATCCAGTCTTTGACCAGTAACTCTCAAGCAAGTCGTCAGGTTTTTGATTTGGTAACGCGAGTGCAATTGCTTGAGCAAACTATTCTTTATAGTGAGTCAGTTCTCATCGAAGAGAGTTTTAATATCGGTGAGCAATTACAGGCATTGAAGGACCTTTCTGAAAACGGTGATTTTGGGCTGCGTATCGACGAGTTCGTGCAAAATTTCCACCGGTTTCTCGGCAGCTCTATTACTCTAAATCAAGTGATCAAAGAGCTAAACAAACTTGATGATCGCATGGGTGTAGAAATAGAAAAACTGGATTTTGAGTATACCGATTATCAGCTTGAACGACAGGGTGCCGGATTAGCGTTTGACCATGTGTTTGAAGACCCTATGAATATGATCCGGGAGGCGTATTTAACCATTGGGAAAAAGATTGCCTCCATTCGCACTCGTATAGCGCCTGAAACGGAAAAAGTCTTAATCATCGAGGTGGAAAAAGAACTGGATATCCTCATGTTGCACTTAGAAAACTTTTCAGTGTCTTCTAATGTTTACCAAGCAACAGAATTTAATCGTATTAAGAAGCAAATGAAACGTACGATTATAAAATACAAAATGTCACTACGAAAAATGAAAGCGAACCTAGATCAGCGTTGGATTGTCATGGATGACCTTGTGGAGTCGCAAGGCTTGTTGCTTAATCTAGTGAAATCAAATGAAGAATCAGTCAAATCCAGCGCTGTCAATTTAAAACTGCAGTTAGAAGAGAATGTCGCCCAGTCTCGAACACAAGTTACGATTGTGACATTCTGCGCTCTAATATTTGGCTTGACGTTTATTTATATTGTTGTAAGCAAACATATAAATAAGCCTTTAAACCGATTAGTTCGTGGACTCAGAAAGCTTGAGGACAGTGATTTTAATTTGAGAATCGATCTAGGTCGCGCTGATGAATGGAAATCCATAGAAAGTGCATTTAACAGCATGGCGCAGAGGCTAAAAGAGAGTTATAACCAGCTTGATACAGAGCGAGAAAAGTTTAACTATCTTGCTCATCATGATCCGCTTACTGGGCTTTCCAACCGTTTATTAGGAACCTTGCATCTAAAAGACGTTATTCAGGCCAATAAACGAAACCGCAAGATGTTTGCGCTCCTTTACTTGGATCTCGACCAATTTAAAAACGTAAACGACTCGTTAGGGCATGATGTCGGCGATGACCTTTTGGTTAATGTCGCAACGACCCTCAATGAGATTGTAAGTGATTTCGGTGTCGTGGCAAGAATGGGTGGTGACGAATTTATGGTGATTTTGGATAAAGTAAACTCGATAGCCGCTACAGAGGCGATTGCAAAGTCGATCAATAAAGCGTTGCGTCAACCTTACTTCTTGAACGATAAAACAATATTCGTTTCTTCCAGTATCGGTATTTGCATTTTTCCAAATCATGGGGAAGATGTGGATGTGTTAATTCGAAACGCCGATACGGCGATGTATGAGACAAAAAAACACGGACGCGATGGCTATCGAATCTACACAGACAAGCTAACTGAAGCGGCAAAGCAGAGAATATCGATCTCAACGGGATTGCATAATGCCATTGATCAAAATGAGCTGGATGTATTTTATCAGCCTCAATATAACTTAGTTACAGGGAGGCTGGTTGGGGCCGAGGCTTTGGTGCGATGGAGACACCCGACTAAGGGGTTGTTGTTACCCGTGGATTTTATTGGCGTTGCTGAAGAAACAGGTGTTATTTCTGAGATTGACGATTGGGTTTTTGGTCGGGTAAGTCGTGATGTTGAGAGCTGGCTCGACGCCGGCCTCTCATTAAGAGATGTTAGAATTTCGGTCAATATATCGGGTCAAAAGTTTTTCTCAACCGAGTTGACGGATCGTCTGGAGCGATTTAAGCAGGAAAAACCTCATATTGTTGCTCTGCTGACACTTGAGGTACATGAGCAAGATGTCATGAAGAACGCGGTCTATGCGCGAGAATTAATTCAACGCTTAAGAGATAAGGGCTATAAACTCGCTATTGATGATATTGGTACGGGGCGCTCATCACTGGCGTTCTTACAAGGATTGCCTTTGGATTATATGAAACTTGATCGAAGTGTTGTTCATAATGTTAGCTCAGGTGAAAACGATTTTGCTTTTGTGAAAGCATTTTTGTCGTTAGCGCAGGAGCTAAATATCGAGGTGATTGCCGAAGGAATTGAAGAAGAGCTTCAAGCCAAGAAACTGCGTGAAGCTGGCTGTCATGTGATGCAAGGTTTCATGTATTCGTATCCTCTTCCAAGAGCAGAGTGGGAAGGCGTTCTTTATGATAAACGAGGACTCTAGGGCCAATTCAAAACTACATTCTTACGCATGTTTTGCTTTCTTTTGAACCAATGTGCAAAAGTGCCTTTTTCATTGCCATGGGAGCAGCAAAAGAGCTTCCTTTGATTGGCGGCCAGACAGTTTTCGGCAAGTCGGTGCTTTTTCTCTGAGAAACCTGTTCAATATTAATGTCCTCACAACCGTCTTCGTTAACGTCGTACCCAATGGGCTGGCCTTTATTGTTGTCAATTCGGTGTAGTTCATATGCCGCCTGCTCATAAACGTCAACAAATACGTTATTCGCAATAAAGTGGCTAAGCTCCGGTTCTTTAGCGCCAACAGTGATAACACCTTTCGCGAAAGACAACGTATTAACAGTTCGAGAGCCGCTGTTGCCTGCGATTGTAAACACTTTAACGCCTTGAATCGTCAAGCTTTCTATTGCTCTTATTACTTTGTAGGTATCTGCCCATATTTCATCACGCTCCCCCCACGATTCTATCGTCTGGATATATAGCTCCCTTTTGTCTTTAGTGAATGGGAAGTTAAACGAACTTATTAATGTAGAGGATTCCCAAGACAGTACGAGAGCGTCGATTGGGAGGCTTGCCATCCTTGATAATATGACATGCAGGCTTGTTAATATTTCCTTCATTGGGCTACGTTTTCCGTCTATCGGGTAACGTGTAAAGGCAATTTGGGAATCTGCCGCGATCATTTGAACAATATCTCCGTGATAATACGGCTCTTTAATTCTATCTCGATCTATATCGATGACACCATACATCCAGGTATGCATTTCGCGCTCATCGTTGGTTAAGAAAGGTTCACTCGGCGGGTAAAAGCGATCAATAATAGCCGCTCGGTACAGGTGGGCAAGTTGGTCAGACTTGTTGATTTCATGTGTTGCTAATAGTGACGTACTAAAAAGTGCTACCGACATCGTGAATATAAGTATTCTAGTGCGCATTAAATAATAAAAAATGTTCACACTTCGTCTCCATTTATGGCAGCGAAGTAGTAAAGCAACTTTCGAATGTCTTTAGGATCGGCTAGAGAAGGTCGCCTTATTAATATCTGTCATACTTTATGTAGGGGCTAAGTAGATCGTGCTTCCTTAAAGTTGGTACAAAAAGACAAAAATTTCAACGTTGAAGCTGTAAATAAAAATTGGCTCCATTTGTAGGTGATTACGGCTAAATTAAGGTTTTGTTAATGTTATGGCGACAATATAATGGCTTACTTCAGGCGGTATGCCTTTATCTTAAAAGACGATTTGTCCGCAATAGAATGGAATAGATTATGCGAATATTAGTGGTTGAAGATGATCAATCTCTCGGAAAAGGCTTGTGTACGGCGCTAGGCCAAGATGGCTATACCGTAGATTGGTTAAAAGATGGGGTTCATGCAAATCAAGCGGTTCAATCTGAGCATTTTGATTTGATTATTCTCGACATAGGACTTCCTCGAATGGACGGTTTTGCAATATTAAAAAATATGCGCAAACATAAATCTAATATTCCAGTTCTGATATTAACAGCGCGTGATGCAATTGAGGATCGTATCTCAGGCTTGGACGCGGGCGCAGATGACTATCTTGTAAAACCGTTTGAAGTTGATGAATTGAAAGCGCGTGCGAGAGCGTTGATTCGAAGATCATCTGGGCGTGCAAGTTCTCACATTGAGTATAAAAA
Organism: Marinomonas balearica; assembly: GCF_004362145.1. Classification (GTDB taxonomy): domain Bacteria; phylum Pseudomonadota; class Gammaproteobacteria; order Pseudomonadales; family Marinomonadaceae; genus Marinomonas; species Marinomonas balearica. The sequence continues at coordinate 231,559 of NZ_SNXC01000013.1, read as the reverse complement.
CATTCGGATTGAGCCCAGCGCCCAACAAGTGTTTATGGATGAGCAAGAAGTGATTTTAACGCGCAGAGAATATTCTTTGCTTGTAGAGCTAGTCAGTCATCCTGGTCACGTTTTCACTCGTGATGTGCTGCAACAGTTATTATATGGATGGGGGGATGATGTGGAGAGCAATACCTTAGAAGTCCACATTCACCACATTCGAAAAAAACTGTTTACGGAGCTTGTTAGAACAGTAAGAGGAGTGGGTTATATTGTTGACGCTGAGTGAGTTTTATCGAGTTAAAGTCACGCCTCATCTCCCGAGGTCGATTAAAAAGCGAACAGTCTTATTTGTAATGCTAATTATTGGGCTGAGTAGCATTTCCGTTGGCATAATTGGAACGTATCTTTCTGCGCACGAGGTCGAAGAACTGTTTGACGCCCGTCTGGCTCAGCAAGCACGGCAACTGGCTCAAATGACTGATGTTGAGCACTTTGATGGTCAAGCTAAGGTTATTTATCCAGCAATTCTTCCAGAAGACTCTGATGATGACGATGAGTCGGGTTTAGAGTACGAAGGCAAACTACATTATCAATTGTTTGCTGATGGTAAATTGGTTGTCGTATCGGGAGACCATTTATTGCATCCATACGATCAAGATGCTTATGGATTTGGAATGGCGGAAACGGATAACCATCATTGGTATACCTTTTCATTGACTATTAATAAAGACGGAAAAGAAGTTGCAGTTGTGGTGGGCGAGCGTTCGGATATTCGAAGGGAAACCATTTCTCAAGTTGCTGCTCAAGCGTTTTTCTCGAGTTTGTTCACCATTCCTATTTTAGCGATACTCGTTTGGGGAGCGGTAAGGTTGGGCTTGGAACCATTGAATATATTGGTTCAAAAAATCCGCAATTTACGCCCTCAAAAGTTGGAGCTGATTCAACTGACAGATGTTCAGGAAGAATTAGCTCCCATCCAGGTGGCATTAAATACACTTTTACAAGAAATTAACGATGCAATGGAGCGTGAAAAGCGCTGGATCGCTGACGCAGCACACGAGTTACGAACACCGTTGGCTGTACTGAAGTTACATGCACAAAATGCAACCAATGCGAATGATGAAGAAACTCGAAACGAAGCGCTTATTCAGCTTTCAATCGGCGTAGATCGTAGCTCCCGAATCGTTGAGCAGCTTCTTGCTTCTGCACGCATTGAAAATGAACGTAGTCTCGCTAAACAAGATCAACAGATTGACGTGCTTTCTGCAACGAGATCAGTCATTGCTGGGCTGTATCCGATGGCTTGGGAAAAAAGAGTAGCGCTAGAGTTGGTTGAAAATTTAGATGAGCCGCTTGTCTATCCAATTCTGCAAAGTCACTTGGATATCCTATTACAGAACTTAATTTCAAATGCGATTAAATTCTCTCATCACGGTAGCGCTATCAAGGTTGGCCTGAGTAAGGTAAATCAGAAGTATTTTCAGCTTTCAGTGATAGATGAGGGTGAGGGAGTTACATCTGAAAATAAACAGCGAATGCTAGAGCGCTTTTTTCGTGCAGGCGAGCAGGCCGGCGCGGGATTGGGATTGTCAATTGTAAAATCGATTGTTGATATGTATGACGCAGAAATTCGTTTAGAGGATACAGAGCCTCAAGGGCTTTCTATCTTCATTGAATTCAAGTTGATCATTGCTGAGTAACGCTATTGCCATCGAAATAAAGGCAGCGATGGAGAAAAATATTCAAAAATAAAAATGTATACAAAAAAAGTTTGAGCTCATATCATTGTCTAAAACAAGGAGGGTGATATGAGTTCAGTTGTAAAAGACGTCAGTATAAGTGCGGTTCTAGCAGGATTCATTGCGGTCTTGGTTGGATTTTCCAGCTCGGTCGCAATTGTTTTTCAAGCTGCGGATGCGTTATCTCTTAATGAATCAACCAAAATTTCTTGGATTATCGCTCTGGGAATCGGCATGGCGACGACGTGTTTTTTCCTTTCTTGGTACTTCAAGGCACCTATTGTAACGGCTTGGTCCACTCCTGGAGCAGCGTTACTTGCAACGAGTCTAGACGGTGCAAATTACGCTGAAGCCATAGGCGCATTCATTTTTTCTGCATTGCTTATGATTCTAGTCGGCGTTACAGGTGTCTTTAATCGTCTAGTGAAACTCATTCCGTTGCCTATCGCGTGCGCTATGTTAGCAGGAATATTGTTTCAATTTGGCCTTTCAATATTTACCTCACTGCAATCGCAAACATTTATGGTTGGCGCCATGTTTTTAGGGTATTTGTTTTCTAAAAAAATGAACCCGCGATATGCGATTCTGATTGTTCTTTTCATTGGTTTGATATTTGTTTTGTTCCAAAAGGGGTCGGTATTTGAGGGGTTGTCCTTTGAAGTAGGAGCTTTGGAGTGGGTTATGCCGAAATGGAATCTAGGGGTAATTTTAGGGGTAGGCCTACCACTTTTTATTGTCACCATGTCTTCGCAGAATATACCTGGTGCCGCCGTTTTAAAAGTAAATGGCTATAATGTACCCGCTTCTGGCTTAGTTGGTTGGACAGGTGTTGCTTCTTTACTATTGGCTCCTTTTGGCGGTTATGCCATCAATTTGGCAGCGATTACCGCCGCAATCTGTGCAGGAGATGAAAGTCATCCGAATCCAGGTAAACGCTATATTGCGGGAATGTCGGCTGGCATTTTTTATCTACTTGCGGCGCTAGGCGGAGCATCCATCGTTGCATTGTTCGCAAACTTACCGCATGAAATGGTAGCGACCTTAGCGGGCTTAGCGTTACTTGGAACAATTGGCAGTAACATTAAAACTGCGCTTGAGACAGATGAAATGCGAGAAGCGGCCTTAGTCACTTTTTTGACGACGGCATCAGGTATGTCGCTATTTGGGGTTGCCTCTGCATTCTGGGGGATTGTGTTGGGCGTTTTATGCTTGATAATTCAGCGTAATTCGCGCGGATGAGGAACCAGTGGTGAAACTTGACCTTGTTGATAGAGTTAAATCCGATATTCTTAAAGGTGTATTTGCTAGAGGTCAGACAATTCGACAGCAAGAGTTGTCAGAACGATATGGTGTGAGTCGTATCCCAGTACGAGACACTCTAACCCAACTTAAATCAGAGGGGTGGTTAGTAAAGTGTGGAAAGGCTGGTGTTAAGGTGCCTAAGCTAGATGCTCAAGTTGCCGAGGACTTGTATTGGATGCGTTCTATATTGGAACCAAAGCTTCTTGGGATGTCATTCGAACATATTACGCATGAGCAAATCGGGAAAGCAAAAGACGTTAATCTTCTGTTGGACAATGAGCACTTAGCATTGATCGAAAAGGGTCAATTGAATTGGCAATTTCATGCGGCATTATATGCACCCGCGAATAGAGAAACTCTATTTGAGACCGTGCGACGTCTAAATACTCAAGCTATTCAATATTTGGGGTTCCAATATGGCCCTATGGCCCGTCGTAACGTCAGTCAACAAGAACACAAAGATATGTTAGTGTTGATAGAAAATCGTCAATACCGTGACGCGCAGGCTTTGCTGGAGTCTCATATTGTCGAAGCTGGCATGTCGCTGGTGGACTATTTAAAGTCAATATAGAGCAGTATATTGAGCAAAAAAGGATAACAAGAAAGTTGGTTGAGAGTTCATTTTTGGCGAGAAAAACGTCACAAAAATCCCCATATGCAAAGATGCATGCGTTGGTTGCTGATGAGTTTGAAAACTCCCGGCAGTCAATCCGAAAAATGCTTGTTACTTTGGGAGTTGCGCATGTTGATGTTATGTCGACAGGGAAAGCGGTTCTTGAAGCGTGCCGAGCCAAAAAATACGATTTAATTTTATGTGATTTTCGTTTGGGAGGCGACAAAAATGGGCAGCAGGTACTCGAGGAATTAAGAGAATCAAATTCGCTCAAGAGTGATGCCATTTTTGTAACCATATCCGCGGAAACAAGTCGAGATGTCGTTATGGGAATTATGGAATCTCAGCCCGATGAATATCTTGGGAAGCCTTTTACACAAGGCGTTCTTGAGAAGCGCCTACACCGATTATACAGCCAATCTAAAGCGCTTTCTAAAATGAAAGTCTTGGTCTCAAAAGGCGAATATCAAACCTTGGTGTCGTTGTGTAAAGCTCATATAGACGAAGAGGGAAGATACAGTCCTTGGTGTAAAAAAGCGCTCATTGATGCTTATCTTGCTTTAAATCGTTGGCAAGAGCTAGAACAGCTCTGTAATGAGGAGCTAAAAATACGTGATTACGACTGGGCTTGGCTGGGGTTAGCGAAACTGTCAATTGCACAAAAGAAATGGGATGAAGCCATAAAACATCTTGAACATGTGTTGCAATTATTTCCTCAAGTTATTGTTGCATATGACTTATTGGCGGACTGCTTAAAAGAAAAAGGAAAGCTCAATGAGGCCCAAGACGTATTAGAAAATGCCCTAAAAATCTCACCCAGAATACATAAACGTCAGCGCGACATGGCGGTTGTTAGTATGGAAAACGGCGATATTCAATCCGCATTAAAAGCCAGTCAGCATACGTTAAAACTTGGGATGAATTCCATTCATGAAAATCCCGATGATTATATCAGATTAGCCGACGTGCTTTCTGAAAGCGTACAGTCTTGTGAGAATGCCAGTGAAAAAAAACGGATGGGAAATGAGGCGTTGTCAACATTAGGGCAAGTCTCGAAGCGCTATGCGACGGATGAAAAAGTAAAGCTACGCAGAACGCTTGCCGAAAGTCGATTGTATGCGTCACAAGGGAGTGACTCGCTACGGGATAAGTGTCTTCAAAGTGCCAATAAGCAAATGCTTGAAAATCCAAGTTTAGAGGAACCAGAAATTGTTCTCGAACTAGGTAAATCATTGTATATGGCAGGTAAAGAAGATGAATCGCAGAAATTGCTTTCAAAATTGATTGACTCGCGGGATATTGATCCCGAATTGCGACAGTTAGCATCTGACTTTTTAGATGAGCCCGTTTCTACATTTGACCGAGCAAAAGCTAAGGATTTGAATAAAACAGCTTTGGAAAGTTATGCTAAAAGAAACTATCAAGAAGCTGTCGATATATTTAAAGAAGCGTTGAGCTTCTCATCACGTCACCCCGGGTTAAATCTAAATTTCGTTCAAAGTGTGTTACGGCTTATGGAAGGTTCGGAGAAAAACGCTAGGATGGTACGCGAATGTACTGAAGCATTGAGCCGATTGGAGCATATTTCAGTTAGTCACAAGCAGTATAAGCGCTATGAAAGTCTTAAAAATATTGTGAGCCAGTACGAGGTGAAATAATGTCTAAGGGAACTACCGAAAAACCGTTTGTATCGTATCCGATATTTAAGGAAGCATTGCCTGCTTCTGTCAACGATATGAAAAACTCATTAAGTTTAGTTTTGCAAACGTTAGATGTCATACATGACAATGCTGCCGACGTCGATTCGCATTCGTTGGCAATGGTTCAATACGAAGCGACTAGAATGCAAAATACGTTAACAGAGCTTCAAAACTTCTATCTTCTCGAAAAAGACTTACTCACTATACAAATGAGTGAAAGCTATGTCGTAGATCTGGTTGAAGAGCAGGTTGCTGCAAACTCCACGCTTTGGAAAACAAAAAATATTAACGTTGAAGTCACGGGGGATGAAGATCTTTGTGCTTACGTTGATGCGAGTTTGGTTTCAAGTGTAATAAACATAGGTTTGGTTAATGCAAGTCGATATACGCGTGATCAAGTGCAAGTTCGTATTGAAAAAGAAGGTCATGGTGTATTAGTGGTTATTGATGATAATGGTGATGGATATCCTGACTTCATACTTGAAAAGTTTAAAAAGTTGCTGGCGGGCAGTGAGGCAACTGAAACCAATGCGCAAACCTTAGCTTGGTGTTATTGTAACGCCATTTTAGACATCCATAAGAACCATGAAGAAAAGGGTCGGACTGGCTTAAGTAATGCCAGCTTGCTTGGTGGAGGGCGTTTCGAAATTTATTTGCCTTGATAAACCACTTTGCTAGGTGTTAAGTGGTTTATCACGAGAATTTCACGTGTGGAAACTCGTCTTTGTCGTCGCTATTGAGGCAAAAAGATAGACAAGCGTGCTCCGCCTAATGTTGAAGACGAGCCTTTTTCAATATAACCACTACGGTCTGACTTTATGTGAGCTTTAGCAGAAAGCTCAGTGAAATATAGGCCCAAGCCAGTATTTGCATCGAACATCATGCTTTCTTCTTCTGGTTCGTGATTGTCGAAACCATTACCGTCGTCTTCTATAGCTATTTCTAAATAGTCATTGTGTGTTTGGGCGGAAATCTCGATCTTATTTTTTGCGAATCTGAGTGCGTTGTATACACCCGTGCTGACAACGGCCGTTAAAAGCCTTTCATCGAATATCGCAACGAGATCGGGCGATGTGTTGTAGGACAGCTTGAGGCTTTTGGCATTGGCAGATTGAGTGAGTGCAAACACCTGATCATCAAGAAATTCATCTAATGAACAATAGTCATAATGCAATTCATACCCGTCAGAAGCAAGTTTGTAGAGATATAGGTATTCTACCCATTCATCATTTAGTTGCTTTAGCCCCTCTTCAAGTTTCTGGACTTTTTGTTTGTCTGTGGAGGATTGCGCGATCTCTTTCACACTTTGAAGTTGATAAAGCAATGTACCAACTTGGTTTTTACTTTCGTGAATTGCACTTGCCAAGATTGTGCTAATGTCCATCTTTTTCATAAAAGTGTACCTTAGAAAAGATTGCTAAATTTCTTTTTAAACTCTGCGTCAGGTTCTCTAGCTACGCCATTTTCAGCTTCATTTGTCCACATTTCTAAAAGCTGCTTGGCTGTTTTTTCATCACCATTTGCATTGTACAGAGCGATTTCAGAATGGTAAGTGTGAGCCTTTACGTCAGGATCTTCAAAGAATTGTTGGTGTATTTTTTTTAACGTAGCGTTAAAGTTGTCTCTTTGACGAGGAGTAAATTCTCCTGATTCTGCGATAGCGACGATTGAACGAAGATGTTCAAGATAGATGTCGGCTTCATTGAAGCAAGAGTGTTTAGCCAGATAAACTGCACGGCGAAAGGACATTTCGGCCGTCATGCTGTCTTCAACGCTCATACTCAGTTTACCCAGTTCGATCTGCCGTAATATATTTTTTGGGGATCGCATGACTGCATCCACTAAAACGGTTTGCGCTTCGTCCAAGCTGCCTTTTTTGACAAGTGTTTTCGCTAGCCAATCATAAGAGTTAACGAAAAACTTATTATCAAGCATCAGTTGCCTAAAGCTAGATTCTGCTTTATCAAGTCTCCCCAAATTGTAATTAGCTTTCGCCTTCCCAAATAAAGCCCAAGGCATCTTTCGTTCTTTCAGATGACGATCAAATACGCTTAGGGCTTCTTCGTTTTTCTCCAGTGTTAGAAGACAGTCTCCGATAATTCGACCGCATTTGCTTTCTAGGTAGGGGGCTTCACTCGACACTTTATTCGCTTCAAGAATCGCGGTAGAGTAATCTTGAGCATCTAACGCGATATTAACTTTTTTGAGTTTATTTTTTACGTCAATAAGCTTAGTTAAACGGCGCTGAAGAGTTGCTTGAGAAAAGGGCTTTGTAATGTATCCGTCGGGTTGGTATTCAATGGCACCCATGACCATTTCTATAGAAGTCTCCGCGGTCACCATAAGATAAGTAGCTGTGTTGGGAATCAGGTGGGAGTACCGGACTTCTTCTAGAAGCTGCTGACCATCTTTGCCCTTACCTAAGTTATAGTCAGAAAGAATGATGTCATAATTGTTGCTTTTTAACAGCTCAATAGCAGTCTCAGCTTTCATCGCAATATCAATTGAGCGAAAACCAAAGTCAGTGAGCATCTTCTTCTGCATGATTCTGGCTTCAGCCATATCTTCGATCAACAGGGCTTTCTTTTTAGAAAAGTCTTCAGGGTTCATAAAACATTCTCACTACAACTCACTAAAGGAATGATCTGTTTTGCTGTACTACAAGGTCTTCTGAAAAAATTTCATCTTCCTCTGAAGTCTGCTGGGGAATTGCATAGCTTTCATTCGCCCAATCGCCCAAATCAATCAGTTTGCAGCGGTCACTGCAAAACGGTCTATATTTATTTTTTGTAGACCAAAGAGATTTTGTTCCGCAGGTGGGACACGCTATTAGCGTAGTAGATTCACTGCTGGTCATTTAACGTCTCTAAAATTTTCAAATGTACATATTTCACTTTATCACCCAAAGCTTCTGTTTTTCCAGTGTTTTTAATAATGTAGTCTGCTTTCTCGTCTCTGTCAGATTGAGAGTACTGAGCATCGAGTATTTTTTGTACTTGTTCAGGAGTTTGATCATCTCGTTTAGTTACCCGGCTAATTTGAATGTTGGCGGGTACACTAATTGAAATAACAAGGTTGCAAATGGATTCCTGACCTTTTTCGTATAATAAAGGATGAACAAGTACGGCATAGGCAGATCGCGTGTTGTGGAGTTTGTCTGTAAGCCTTGCTCGAACGGCGGGGTGGGTGACAGACTCCAGCCAGAGCCGCTCAGCCTCATTTGAGAAGATAATGTCTCTAAGCTTTTTCCTATTTAAGCTGCCAGAATGGTCAATAATGCCACAGCCATATTTCATTTCAATTTTTTTCAGCACTTCTGAGCCTGGCGCAACAACTTCCCGAGCAACGTCATCAGCGTCCACGGTCTCTATTCCCAGCTTATTAAATTCAAGAGCAACGGTGCTTTTTCCAGATCCAATACCGCCAGTAAGACCAACTATAAAGGGAGTGCTCATAATAAGAAACCAATGACGTAATATAGGCTAATTGAAGACGCTGCGAGAAAAGGGCCAAAAGGGATTTGTGTAGTGCGGTTCATTTTCATAACCAAAGCGTAGAGAATTCCAATAGTGGCTGCAAGCATTAGTAAGTAAGGTAGGTAGGAAAAACCAAGCCATGCACCGATTGCTGCTAGCAATTTTGCATCACCTAGCCCTATGGCTTCAACCTTTCGGATACAAAGATAGATAAATCTTAAAAGATAAATAAGAGAGTAGCCGAGAATAAGCCCGAGTACGTTATCTACTAACGGCTGATGGTTTACTATGGCTGGGATAAAAGCACATGCAATTACGATCAAGGAGCACTCGTCGGGAATCCACTTGTTTTCAATATCAATAACTGTTGCCACAAAAAGGCTTAAAAGAATTAGAAAAGTGCATACGAACTCCAGTGGCGCTAGCTCAAGCAAAATTAGGGGAGAGCCAATAAATACAAAGCCTAATTCGACAAATGGATATCGTTTTGATACTGCATTATTGCAATGCCGGCAACGACCTTTGTTCAGAATAAATGATATGACTGGGATTAAATCAAGAAACCCCAAGGTGTGATTACATGATGGGCAGACGGACCTTCCTGATGTAAATGAGGGGGGTAAAGTGCTGTCTTTTTGAATATCGTCACTCACCGAGGGGGTTGATGATTTGAGTATATTTTGAGCTTCAAGTTGCCACTCTTTTTCGCATCGAATTGGAAAGCGCCATGTGAAGCTGCTTATAGCGCTACCAATAACTGCCAAAAATGCAATATACAAAATGAGTTGAGCGACATTAATATCCAATGGATTTTGCTTCCAAAAGTGGGCTGTATATTTCGAGGATCGTTGTACCCACGAGGCAGCCTGCAAAAAATAAACACAGAACCGGAATTACTTTGGTTACATACGAAATTAAGGAGGCGCAACGCGATGTTTGAAATGTATAACCACGATCGAGCGCTTTCTCAACTTTGTCTCCCGTCTGCGAGCTAGCCATCATACTATAACCTGTCGTGTCGAACCAAGCTTTGGGAAAAGCTCTTTGAATTTCAATACCTTGTCTAATTTTAAGCTCGAAGCGGAGAGCCTGACTCAATAATAAAGACGATCTAAGGTTTTGCCGTGCTGACTTGATGGCTAAATGAGTAGGGATGCCTGACTTGATTAAACAGGAGCTCAAACCAAATAGACCTTTAAGTTGTAAGGCAGTCGAATGCTTTTCTATTGTTCGAAGAATTGCACCAGTGTTTGCCATGAATAATGCAGTGGCTTGTAGAAGAGTGATGGCACTCCACATGCTAAGGGGAAGAATAGGCAAAGGGGCTGTATTTTTGCTAAACATTACTGAGTTTAGTATCAGAACACTAAAAGACGCTTGTATTACAAAAAACGGGTAAAGAAGGGCCTGAAATAGTTGTTGGCTGTATTTGATTGATGTTGATAGCTCATCTGCGGCGGCTTCTATCATTGTTTGTGTCGTCTGGTGAGTCGAGTTGTCAATCAAATAATTAGTGTAAAATTGAAGGTCTTTAACGCAAATTGCCTTAATTGAGTCTTTCAATGATGCGCCCGCTTGCAACCTGCTTAGTACAATTTCAATGCAGGGCGTGAGAGATCCAGTGTTTTGTTGACTTCGCAATGAACAAAGAGTCTCTTTGATAGTAAGGCCCTGTTGAAAACCGAGTGAAAATTCCTTGAGTAGTCGATGTAGCGCCTTCGCTGACAGCTTTCTAAACTTCAGTAGAGTATATTGCCTATGGCTATACCTGCTTGAAACCATGTGAGTTTTTACGTCAAGCGGGTTGTCGAACCATAGAATAGAATAATTCGAACTACCTAAGTCCTCGTTCTTTCTAATATGGTTGACCTTATACCAAGGCATCGGCTGCGGCTCCGTGTTTTTCTGTAATGGTTACCCCATCGCGTTGCCATATATTATTGTGAGTATGCATGGCTTCATATCCAGAAGGCATAGTTGACCAGGAAGGCGAGAGTAGGTTGAAGCGAGGAACGGGAAGTTCGTTAATATAGGTCATACGCTGATGTACGATAATGTTTAATGCGCTCGCAAAGGAAAAATAGTCGACTCCCCAGTGTTTAAATCTATGAATGACATCAATTGCAGAGTTTGCATGGACGGTAGCGAGCACTAAATGCCCTGTTAATGCGGCAGATACGGCTAAACTGGCGCTTTCTGTGTCTCGAAGCTCTCCTATCATGATGACATCCGGGTCTTGCCGTAGAAAAGAGCGCAAGATACTTTGAGCTCCTTGTCCTATTTTTACGTTTGGTTCACATTGAAATGCGCCTTCCACGGGATATTCCGCCGGATCTTCTATTGTAAAAATAGACCTTTCGCCGTTATTCAGCTGCGCTAAGCATGAGTACAATGTGGTGGTCTTTCCTGCTCCTGTTGCGCCGCAAACTAAGCATAACCCAGAGAGCTTTTTAATGGCGTTTAGTAATGAATGCTGTTGAGAGGAATCCATGCCTAGCTTGGGGATAGGTCTGAGAGACTTATTGGGCAATAGCCGCAGCGCGGCTTTTTCGCCTTTTGTAGTCGCTATAATGCTGACTCGCACGGGTACTTGTTCGCCATCTGAATAAAATAAAAACTGTCCTTCTTGAGTCTTTTTCGTTTCCGATGTCTCTAAGTTTGCCAGAACTTTAATTCTATTAATCAGGTTTGAAGAATTTTGTTTGTAATGTGTTGAACTTAGTTTCCCAGCGATGCGTCGCTGGATGGTCATTCCATTTAGGCAAGAATGTAGGTGAATGTCTGTCGCCCTCAGATTCAGAGACTCGGATAATAAATGCTCAAGGGTCATTATCTACTCCTCATCCAAATCATTCAGCGTGCAATAGCTTGGAGCGATGGTTGCTACAAGATTGCTTAGGCAGTCCCAATAGCCACTAGTATTCTTTGTGTATTTTATATAGCTGCCGCTTTCAATGCTGAGGTTGCTATTAAGTGTCAAAACAATACTGCCAGATAAGCCTTCTACGTCACTTACGGAATAGCTTTTTAATAGCTCGATTGAATGGGAATTGGTGTATTGATCGAGTGTGGCTTTTGTTGGGAAATCGTTTTGGCTTATTTGATATTCATCTACGGCAGATTGTAGTTCTGATGCGTAAGATTCCACTTCAACTAATTTGGCTTTGGTTATATGGCGCTGTAGAGATGGGGCAGTTGCGGAAGCAAGTATCGCTATGATGGCTATAACGACCATAAGCTCAATTAGGGTGAAGCCACTATTAATGTGGCGAGTGCAGCGTGTCATTTCTTCCTCCATGAAGATCTGATGTTTTGTTTAACTTGAATCAAGTTCCATATGACTCAGTTAGGTAAACAAAATAAGGCAATTTTAAGTAGAGAGTGAGAGTTCATTAAGCTGAAGCGTAAAATGAACTCTGCTTAGTAGTGTAACTATTTTCGTATGAGGATAATAGAGTTTGATTTAAATTGGTGTTGTTGGTTGGTGCTGAGCGGCTAGCTGCTTCGGCTTGGAAGGCGCTGTCGTTAGTACTGCTATTATTGCTTTTTTCTTCTGTGTTGTTTGACGGCTCGGTTGTCTTGCTATCAACTGGGGCGGTGGCTTCTTTTGCGATTTCGGCTTTCGCTTCGGCTATGTTTGATTGCGCTTCACGTGCTACATTTTGATCCGCTGCGGAAGGCTCTACGGGAGCAAGGGCAGCACGGTAGACTTGTTCCATTTTAGCAATGGTTGCGTCTGGGTCACCTGAAACTTCTCCCACATCTATTTGTACTTCGCCATCAGTTGCGTAGCGTTGGCCATCGGGGCCTTGTTCATAGGAATACTGTGGTGCGCCTGCATATTGTCCGCCGACGCTTGCATGAGCTTGCTCGTGGGTAACGACCTCATCATGACGATCTTGAAGTTGTTCAACTTCTTGCTGTTCTTCTTCAGTTAGTTCTGTTGGATTGCTCTCTTTGTTTTCTTCGCTTTCTTCAGTATTTTCAGAAGTGACTGTATCGGTGCTTGACGCGTCTTCTGCATTTGGCTTCTGCTCAGCAGAGTCTTCGTTATAGGCTTGTTGTGATTCTTCAGACAGTGTTATCGAATAGTCGCTTGAGGCTCTGAGGCCGATGTTGTCTTCAGCGCCAGCGGGGGCATTAATCGCGTTAGTATCTTCCTGGCGAGCGGAATGAAGGGATTGAGCTTCGTATGAATAAGAAACGCCACAAGACGATGAAACGCTACAAGACATATGTGTTACCGATTTCTAGCTGACTCTTACTTTAAACTAGACGGTGGGATATATCCAGAAGGGCATCTATATGAAAGAAAGCGAATAAATATAAAAAAACTATATTTATTCGCTTGTAGCAGGTGATTAAGCGTTGGCTTTAGCTTCTGCTTGTCCGGCTTGAATAGCCGTAATTGCTATGGTGTAAACGATATCGTCGACTAGTGCGCCGCGAGAAAGGTCGTTTACAGGCTTCCTGATACCTTGAAGCATAGGACCAATGCTGACCACGTCTGCACTTCGCTGTACTGCTTTATAGGTTGTATTACCTGTATTTAAGTCAGGGAATATAAAGACTGTTGCCTTGCCTGCAACTTTACTGTTAGGTGCTTTTTGCTTCGCAACTTTCTCCATGATGGCTGCGTCGTATTGAAGTGGGCCATCAATGAGTAGATCTGGACGTTTTTCTTGTGCCAATCGTGTTGCTTCACGCACTTTGTCGACATCGTTACCGCTGCCCGAACCTCCAGTGCTGTAACTGATCATCGCAACTTTTGGTGTGATACCAAATGCAGTCGCAGAATCCGCACTTTGAATAGCGATTTCGGCTAGCTGCTCTGCTGTTGGATCAGGGTTGATTGCACAGTCGCCATATACAAGTACTTGGTCTGGTAAACACATGAAAAACACCGAGGATACCAGAGAGGCGTCCGGGGAGGTTTTTACAAGTTGAAGTGCAGGTCGAATGGTGTTTGCGGTTGTATGTATCGCACCTGATACCAATCCATCAACATCCTCCTGTTGTAGCATCATCGTGCCTAGGGCAACGTTATCTTGCAATTGCTCCATCGCAACGATGTCTGTTAAACCACGGTGCTTACGAATTTCGACCATGGGTGAAACGTAGGTTTGACGAATGGTTTCGGGTTCGATGATCTCTACGCCGTTTCCAATTTCGATGCCATTATTCTGAGCGTTGCGTAGAATTTGCTCTTTGTTGCCAAGTAGGACTGGGCGAGCAATGCCGCGCTCAGCACAAATAGAAGCGGCTTCAATTGTACGAATCTCTTCACCCTCTGGCAAAACGATGCGCTTATTGAGTTCACGCGCTGTTTCTATCAAGCGGTATCGGAATGCAGGAGGAGAAAGTTTACGCTCTTCCTGATTGCGAGCAAAAGAGTTGATCCATTCATGGTCGATGCAGCGAGCAATGTGCTCTTTGACCATTAAGATTCTATCTTTGTCATCTAGTGGGATCTCTTGGTTGAAAGACTGCATGTTGATGGCAGTATCCCAGCTATTAGAGTCAACAGATAAAACAGGAAGGCCTTTGGCCATTGCTTTGCCGCATAGTTGCATGAGAGCTTCACTAGGTTGGTATCCACCAGTCAATACCAGAGCAGAAATTTTCGTATCATTTAGTGCGGCAATTGCTGTCGCCATGATAATGTCTGTTCGGTCTCCTGGTGTGAATACCAATACGCCGGGGCGAAGTGCTTCCAACATGTTTTCGACGCCACGTGCACAAAGAGTGTAGGATTGAACTCTTCGAGTTTCGATTTCCCCAGCATTTATTATGCGCGCATCAAGGAAATCTGCAACATCTTGCACTCGTGGGTAAGTCAACTCTTCTGCGACCGGAATTTGGCCTAGAAGCTTAAAGTTGCGCTTAAATATGCTGCGTTGGGCAAAAGAGTCGCCGTAAGATTTTGCGCCAAGAGACCCTGGAGTCGTCTTGTTTAAAATACACCCGATTACGTCCGCAGCTTTAATACCGCCATACGAGCCAGCAGCAATCTCAACGTGATGCTCTAGCTCTTTGACTCTCATGTTGTTTGGTGCTGTCACGAGAACCAAATCCGCATCTAAGGTCTTTGCGATGGCCTTATTCAAGCGCGTTGCATAAGGGTGTCCAGCTATTTGAGCCAGACCTTCAACGATGACAGTTGAGTCCTGTTCAATGCTATCCTGAAAGCGCCCTACAACTTCCTCCATTAGTTCGTCAATGTTGTCGTTGTATAGGTAGCGCTCAGCATCTTGTAGCGGGATCGATTCAGCTGTTGTTAGTGTGGACCCTTGTGCCACCATAGCTGCGGATCTGTCAGGACCCTCATCACCAGGTCTTGGCTGTGCAATAGGTTTGAAAAAACTTGCTTTTAGACCTTGTTGTTCTAGTGCCCTTACAAGTCCTACAGATACGGAAGTAAGTCCAACGCCGGGTCCAGTGGGTACTGTCATTAACACGTTAATAGACATTGTGTTTGTTGTCCTCGATATTTAGTGCGCTTGTTCAATAAGGCTGATTGTATCCATTGCAATCATTAGTTCTTCATTCGTTGGAAGAATCCAAACTTTAACGTTCGCAGTTTCGTCAGAAATAATGCAGTTTTCACCCCGAGGTGCGTTACTGTTTTTCTCTGAATTAATAGTGATATTTAGCGCTCTTAGCGACTCACAAATCTTGCCGCGTAGATAATCTGAGTTTTCGCCGATTCCTCCCGTGAAAACAACATGATCCAAAGTGTCTAATGTTGTTGCCACGCTTGCTAAGCTTTTCGCCGCTCTAGACGCGAACATGTCTAATGCAAGTTTTGCGCGCTCATCGCCGGCAAAAACAGCATCCTCAAGAGTGCGGCAATCACTTGAAATCTCCGACACACCAAGTAAGCCACTCTTTTTATTGAGTAGATCAATTGTTTCATCACAGCTAATGTTTTCAGCGTTACTGATAAACGAAACTAGGCTTGGATCAACACTGCCAGAGCGTGTGCCCATCATTAATCCATCAAGAGGTGTGATTCCCATGCTTGTATCGGTTGCTTTTCCATTTTGAATTGCACACGTAGATGCGCCGTTACCTAAATGGGCAACAATTACACCTTGAGAAGCACTCTCAGGAGCAACGCGAGCCAACTCTTGAGAAATATAGCGATAGCTCGTACCGTGGAATCCATATTTACGGAAGTTGTGACGGTTGTATAAATCCATCGGAATCGCATACAAAAACTGTTCGGTTTTCAGTGTTTGATGAAATGCAGTATCGAATACAGCGACTTGAGGAAGGCCCTCAAAAAGATTCTGAGATTCTTTAATGCCTTTAATATGCGCAAGGTTGTGCAATGGAGCAAAGCGGGCGCACTCTTCAATTCCTTTTACGACATCTTCGTCGATGATAACGGAAGAGGTAAAGGTTTCACCTCCGTGAACAATGCGGTGCCCAATGCCAACAATACTTTCTTGGATGGATTCATGCTGGTCTAGCCAGTTTTTAATTTCTGTCACAGCTTGGCGGTGACTTGAATCTGTTAAAGGAAGCGTGTTTTTAGTGCCATTGTGTTTGAATGTAATTGAGCTGTCATCGATTCCAAGTCTGTCTGCAATCCCCTCAACTAATACGTCATTCCCTGGAGTTGTAAGCACTGCAAATTTTAACGAAGAGCTTCCACAGTTAATAATAAGTACGCTTTTGTTCATGTCTATTCCTCGTCAACTCTTAGCGATAAATCAATTGCTTTAATGTGTTTGGTTAGTGCGCCAACGGAGATGTAATCGACCCCCGTTTTTGCAACCGCGATAATGTGCTCGTCGGTCATGTTGCCTGATGCTTCAAATCGAACTTGACCTTTAAAGGTCTCAACTGCGAAGGCCATGTCTTCTAAACTGAAGTTATCTAGCATGATGATGTCTGCACCTGCTTGAACCGCTTGTTTAACTTCGTCTAGGTTTTCGGTTTCAACTTCAATGGTTTTACCCGGTGCAATTTGTGCAGCTTTTGCAATGGCGTTGCCAATTGACCCTGCTGCCATAATATGATTTTCTTTGATTAAAAACGCGTCATATAGGCCGATTCGATGGTTAGATGCACCGCCAATTGTCACGGCATACTTTTGCGCAAGGCGCAAGCCTGGGATCGTTTTGCGTGTATCTAGGATTGACAGTTTTTTGTCGTCAACCAGTTTTGCATATTGACGAGATACGGTTGCGGTATATGACAATGTTTGGAGGAAGTTTAGTGCTGTGCGTTCGCCAGTAAGAATACTTCTCGCATTACCTTTTAGTGTAAGAAAAGGTGTATTTGGGGGAAGTTCATCGCCTTCGCTGAAGTGCCATTCCAGAGATACGCTGCTGTCGAGCTGCTGGAATACTTCAGTTACCCAAGGTGTTCCACATAGTACAGCGCTTTCTCTCGATATAACGGTGGCAGAGAAGACGTTCTCTTCGGGTATCAGCTGTGCGGTGATGTCGCCGGATTGAATGTCCTCGGCGAGCGCTTCTTTAACTTGTGCTTGGAGATTTGCTTTGAACTGTGCATCCAAAGATGTCATTTGGGCTCCGTATTTAACTGCGTAACAAAAAGTCGTATTGTAACTACATATTTTTGTTTCGTCAGTTAAGATTAAGTTTCTAAACTACAAAAAGTACGCCTAATTTCCTTGATGTCATTGTTTTTGGCTAAGTATTAAATGGAGTAACGATGGAATTATTGTTTTTTATTGCGGCAATACTTATTCGGGTAATGTTTAGTGCGCCTCCGCTAACCTTTGCTTTGTATGGGAAAATAACGACGATCATCTCCAAAAAGTTCGATGTTGATGGTGTGTGGGCCGAGTTTTTTGTTTTGCTTGGTGTGCTGGCCGTGATCTCAGCAGCTGGCGAGTGGTTTGGGCTGTGGTTTGTCGACTTTCTCGCAGGTGTCGGTTTTGTCTGGTGTTTTCTTTCGTGGGGGCAGTTAGATTTATGGACAAAAATTCAGGGGGGCTCGACACGCAATAGGGACGAACTTATTCATGTATTGAATCTTTTTGGTGATGAATTGGTGGAAGATAAAGGGCAGCCTTTGCCCGCGTTGCAATCAAAGTTTCAGATAAAAACGTTAACGTATTACTTCTTGTCGATATTTGTACTTTTGTTTTGTTACTTGTTTTTGGGTATGGAAGGTATTCTTATATACGTATTTCTATACTCGACTCCTGTTCAAGAAAATATTCTTGTTAAAGACTTTTTTAAGAAGGTGGTGGAGTGTCCTGCTGCTATATTAAGTGCACTTACAACAGGGGTTTCAGGAAGTCTCGGAGCTGTTTTTCAAGAGTTTAAGCAGTTTCAGTTTAAAGAGTTGCTTGATGGGCGAGGCGTTTTTATCAGTGTGGTTATCGCAGCGACCAGTGAATCAGAAAAAAGTAGTAATGAGCTTGAAGCGTTCAGGACGCTATTAATACGGTCGGTATACGTTATTTTATTCTGTTTTTCAGTGTATGTCGTCTTGTGATACGAGTTGTTGTGCGCGGTTTGTGCCGAAGATTTACAGGAGGGATTCATGCCTCTAACACCTGATATTGTTTGATTTGAGTCGGAAAATAACTTCCAAAAGCCATTGCTAACGGGATTATTGCGACAGATTACTAGGCGTTTTGAATTTTAGGTGTTAACCTAGCGCTCGAAATTTCTAAGTTAAAACAAAGGAAAATACCACCAAAACGTTGTTGCTCTTCACAATTAAAAAAGAGTAAATGACGGGGGCAAGGAGCTCTAATTTGACAAAAATAATTGATCAAATACTTGGTTGGGACGCAACTGTGAAGACAGGTATTTCGTACAACGGTATACAATATTGTCTGAGCTCAATGGGCTTTAACCGAAAGCCAAAATACGGAAACAAGCTATAAACCTTTAGGGTTGGTCTCGTTTACCTTTGAACAATACTAATAACAAAAATCTCTCCGGTAAAAGAATGAGTCTAATAATTGCGATGGGTGAGGCATCTATCAGATGTATATCGCACTAGTCTCTTGACCTGAATGCATGTATAGCGTGCTTCTAGACATAGCTTGTTTAAATCGCTCATATTTTTAGCTACAAGCTCGAAGTGTGAGTCTGAAGTTCTGTTCTAATAGCGGGGTTATTAAAACTATGACGGAGCAGCATATCCTCGAAGATATCGATCCGATCGAAACAAAAGAGTGGGTTGATGCACTCGAATCTGTCCTTCGTGAAGAAGGGCCTGACCGTGCACAATACATTCTGGATCGTTTGACCAAAGAGGCTGCGAAAGCAGGCACACCAATGCCAGCCTCAATTACAACGTCTTACAAGAACACTATAGCGGCGCATCAAGAAACGCCTCTGCCAGGTGACTTGTTTATGGAGCGTCGTATTCGTTCCATAATTCGTTGGAATGCGTTGGCTATGGTAATGAAAGCTAACCGTGAAGATTCTACGCTTGGTGGACACATCACAAGCTTCTCTTCTGCCGCAACTTTATATGATGTTGGTTTTAACCACTTTTTCCGAGGCTCTAGCGAAAAGCAAGAGGCGGATATGGTGTTTTTCCAAGGTCACATTGCACCAGGTATCTACGCACGTTCCTACATAGAAGGTCGTTTAACGGACGAGCAACTGGATAATTTCCGTCGTGAAGTTGATGGTAAGGGTCTTTCTTCCTACCCACATCCATGGTTGATGCCAGATTATTGGCAATTCCCAACAGTATCTATGGGATTAGGGCCACTACAAGCAATCTACCAAGCTCACGTACTTAAGTATCAACATAGCCGAGGTTTAATTGATCACGGCGATCGTAAGGTATGGGCTTTCCTTGGGGATGGCGAATGTGATGAGCCAGAATCATTAGGTGCTATCGCGTTAGCAGGCCGCGAAAATCTTGATAACCTTATCTTCGTTATTAACTGTAACCTTCAGCGTCTTGATGGCCCTGTTCGCGGTAATGGTAAGATTGTTCAAGAGCTTGAGGGCGTATTCCGTGGCGCAGGCTGGAACGTTGTTAAGTGTCTTTGGGGTCGTCATTGGGATCCACTGTTTGAGAAAGATGATAAAGGTCTTTTGGTTAAACGGATGGATGAAGTTTGCGATGGTGAGCTTCAGAACTACAAAGCAAATGGCGGCGCGTACACTCGCGAGCATTTCTTTGGAAAATACCCAGAGTTGTTAGAAATGGTTAAGGATATGTCAGATGACGACATTATGAACCTTAATCGTGGCGGACATGATCCATACAAGGTTTATGCTGCTTATAAAGAAGCGACTTCTCATAAAGGTCAACCGACTGTTGTCTTGGCGCAAACCGTCAAGGGTTACGGTATGTTTAAGGCTGCTGAAGCGCAAAATACCGCGCACCAAACGAAAAAATTGGATGAAGAGTCTTTGGCTCAGTTCCGTGACAAGTTTGGTATCCCAATCAGTGATGAAGAGCTGAAAGATCTACCATATTACCGTCCAGCTGAAGACAGCCCTGAAATGAAGTACTTGCGTTCACGCCGTACTGAGCTTCATGGTGATTTCCCAGCTCGCCGAAAAGACTGTGAAGCACTTGAAGTGCCTTCATTAGAAGCGTTTAAAGCGCAAATCGCCGGAACAAAAGGTCGTGAAATTTCGACTACTATGGCGTTTGTTCGTGCATTGAATGTGATGGTAAAAGACAAGCAAATTGGTCCGCGTGTTGTACCGATTCTTGCTGATGAAGCTCGTACATTTGGTATGGAAGGCATGTTCCGTCAGTTGGGTATTTACTCTTCTGAAGGTCAGCGTTACACACCACATGACCATACTCAGATCATGTACTATAAAGAATCTCAAGATGGTCAGATTCTTCAAGAAGGTATCAACGAAGCAGGTGCATTCTCTTCTTGGTTGGCATTGGCGACATCATACAGTAACAGCAATCTTCCAATGATTCCTGTTTACATCTATTACTCAATGTTTGGTTTCCAACGTGTTGGTGACTTGGCGTGGGCAGCAGGTGATTCTCAGGCGCGTGGTTTCTTGATTGGTGCGACTGCTGGTCGTACAACGCTAAATGGTGAAGGTCTACAGCATGAAGATGGCCACTCACATATCTTGGCGGGTACTATTCCAAATTGTGTGTCGTATGACCCAACTTACTCTTACGAAGTAGCTGTTATCGTTCAAGATGGCCTACGTCGTATGTACAAAGAGAAAGAAAGTGTTTTCTATTACCTAACCGTAATGAACGAAAACTACGCGCATGAAGATATGCCTGAAGGTGTCGAGCAAGGCATCATCAAAGGGATGTATAAGCTTAAGTCACAGACTAAGAAATCCAATAAGCTTTCTGTTCAGCTTCTAGGTGCAGGTGTTATCTTGCGTGAAGTAGAAGCGGCAGCTGAGATCTTGGCTGAAGAGTTTGGTGTAAACTCCGATGTGTGGAGTGTTACATCATTCAATGAGCTACGTCGTGACGGCTTAGATTCAACTCGTTGGAATATGCTTCACCCAACAGAGGAAAAACGCGTTTCTTACGTTGAAGAGTGTTTGTCTGGTAATGGACCTGTTGTTGCATCAACTGACCATATTAAGTTGTACGCAGATCAGATTCGACCATTTATTGGCTCTACATATAACGTACTTGGTACTGACGGCTTTGGTCGTAGTGATACTCGTGAAAAACTTCGCCATTTCTTTGAAATTAACCGCTACTGGGTGGTTGTTTCTGCGCTAGAAGCGCTTGCAAAAGACGGTGAAGTTGAAGCGACAGTTGTTGCTGAAGCCATTGCTAAGTTTGGTCTAGATCCTAATAAGCCAAACCCTGTAACTGTTTAGGTTACTACATAGTTAGGGATCAAGTCTGTCCGTATTTATTGCGGGCAGACTTGGTTTTGTACCAAGAAAGATTCGTCTTTTAGACAAAGGAGAATTCCGTGAGTACTGAAATTATTCGAGTACCGGATATTGGCGGTTCTACTGATGTTGATGTTATCGAAGTAAGTGTTCAAGTCGGTGACATGATTGAAGTAGATCAATCGATTATTGTTTTAGAAACTGACAAAGCTTCTATGGATGTGCCATCACCAGTTGCAGGTAAAGTGGTAAGTATTACTGTGAAAGAAGGTGATACTGTATCTGAGGGTGATGAGGTATTGGTTCTTGAAGTTGCTGGTTCTGAGACCAGTGCAGAATCATTAGCGCCTGTTGCCCCTGTCGAAGTGGCTCCAGAGGTTTCTAAAGCTGTAGAGCAAGCTCCTGCAGCGACTGCTGTAAGCTCTGAACAAGCCGTATCAGTTCCTGATATCGGTGGCGCTACAGATGTAGAAGTAATTGAAATATGTGTTGCTGTTGGCGATGAAGTGGAAGAGGGTGCATCCCTTATTGTCCTTGAGACAGATAAAGCTTCAATGGATATTCCTGCGCCAATGTCAGGTAAAGTTGTTGGCCTATCAATCAATGTTGGCGATACTGTATCAGAAGGCAGCGCTATCTTGACGCTTGCAGTTGAATCCGTAGTAGAAGTTGCTGCGCCAGCTGTGGTTGAAGCACCGGTGGTGGCGGAAGTAGTAGAAGAAGTTTCTGCTCCTGTCGTAATTGCTGGCGGTGTGGAGAGTGTATTTGTTCCTGATATCGGCGGCACAGAAGGTGTTGATGTCATAGAGGTGAGTGTCGCTGCAGGTGATGCAATCTCTGAGGGCGATTCGCTAATCGTTCTTGAAACAGACAAAGCTTCTATGGATATTCCAGCGCCTAAATCAGGTACTGTTAAGTCTATTTCTATCAAGGAAGGGGATAAGGTTTCTGAAGGAGACTTGATTCTTGAGCTTGAGGTAGAAGGTCAAGTTGTTGTAGCTGAAGCTCCGAAGGTTGCTAAACCTGTTTCAGCTCCTGCACCAGCTAAAGCGGCTTCTCCGGCTCCAAAAGCAGTGGCAACAGAGTCTGCGGTTCTTTCTGCTCCTTCCAAAAAGGTTCATGCAGGTCCTGCTGTTCGATTGCTGGCGCGTGAATTGGGTGTAGAACTGTCTTTGGTTCGTGCAAATGGGCCTCGCGGTCGAGTTACGAAAGAAGATTTGCACGCATACGTCAAGGAAGCGGTTAAGAAAGCTGAATCTGGTGTATCCAAAGCGGCTTCCTCTGCGGCAGTTGAGGGTGCGGGTATTCCTCGTGTGCCAGAAATTGACTTTAGCCAATGGGGTGAAGTTGATGTTGTTAAGATGAGCAAGATCCAAAAGATCACGTCTTACAATATGACTCGTTCATGGTTAAATGTTCCTCATGTTACCCAGTTTGATAAAGCTGACATCACGGATTTAGAAGCGTTCCGCAAGGGCTTGAAAGCAGAGATGGAAAAAGAGGGTGTAAAACTTACTCCACTTCCATTCCTTATTAAAGCGGTTGCTCAGGCGCTTGTGGCTAATCCTTCGTTTAATGTTTCTCTTCATGCGGATGGAGAAAACATTATTCAGAAGAAATATGTCCATATTGGTATTGCAGTTGACTCCCCAGTTGGGTTGGTTGTACCAGTATTGCGTGATGCTGATAAGAAATCCATCAAGCAAATTGCGACTGAAGCAAATGCGCTTATTAAGAAAGCGCTTGGTAAGCAACTTAAACCTGCTGATATGCAAGGTGGTTGTTTCACTATTTCCAGCCTTGGTGCAATGGGTGGTACAGGATTTACGCCGATCGTAAATACGCCAGAAGTGGGTATTTTGGGTGTGTCTAAAGCCGATGTTGAGCCTCGCTGGAACGGTAAAGACTTCGAGCCTCGTACTATGCTTCCATTATGTTTGTCGTACGATCATCGTGCGGTGAATGGGGCGGATGCTGGTCGCTTTATGACCTTCTTGAATGCATTGTTGAGTGATTTACGTCGCATGACGCTTTAAATAATCACTTTTAGATTGCGTGTATTGAAGTAAAAAAGCCGCTGATTCAGCGGCTTTTTTGTTTGTTGGAATTGTGTTAGCTTTTTGGAAGGAAGAATGCTTCGATTCGATCTTTTTCCCACATGGCGTCTTTGTAGCCTAGTTGAATTAGTGCTCTAAGATAGGGTTGTGAAAAGAGTAGGTAGCTTGCAGCTGTCGCCATTCCGGCATCAGAGTTCGCGCCTAAATGTCTTAATGCGTTGTACACGGGTTTCGGTAGGGTGTCTATGTGCTCAAAAGCAATGTCGTTGAGCTCTTCTGAAGGTGATATTACAAGGCTCTCGGTCTTTTTTAACTTTTCGTATTGTCCTGTTTGATCTGATTTTGAAAGTAGTCTATTGATAGTGCTTAGGCTCTTTATATCGTCTTCGAGGTTGTCAATAAAGGCGCTATTCATAAGTTGGCCTGTTATCTGGGCGATTGAAGGAGGTGCTACCATTACATCGTTTTTTTGGGGGATATGGTCTGATTTCCTATTTCTACTAACGCCGATTATAAAAAGTTTGGTGGCACCAAGTTTTAGAGCAGGACTCAGTGCTGAGCGCTGTCTAATAGCACCGTCGCCGTAATATTGGTTGTGTATTTTTTGAGCGGGAAATAAAATCGGGATTGCGCTAGAAGCAAGTAGGTGGTTATGGGTTAATGTTTCCTTTATGCCAGAGTGCTTTTCGCTTCGCCATTCTTTGCATGATGCGTCACCTTGGAAAAAACACTCAGACTTTCCATTACTATAATTCATCGCGCTAATAACTAAGGCCTTCAGTCTTCCTTGATTTATTGAATTTTCTACTTCGTTTAATTGTAAATACCTTTCTAGTAAGTGTTTTAATGGCGTGTTTTCCATTAGTGAAAGGCTTTTTCCTTCCGTTTGTTTTTTGAAGACTGAGATGATGCTTTTTGTAAGAGAGGATGTGAGTGGCCAGCGGCTTACTTGATAGACTTGATCGTGGGTCAGGTGCTTCCATACATAGGACAGTTGGCCAGTAGCAAGTCGAAAGTCTTCACTGTATGTTGCGAGCATTGTGGCATTTAGAGCACCGGCTGATGTTCCGCATAATATGTCGAACGGTAGAGTCTGCCCTTTAGAAAACATTTTCCCTACGGCTGACAATACACCAACTTGATAAGCTGCTCTGGCTCCGCCGCCTGATAGGATAAGTGCGCTATTACTCATTACGACACCTTTTTTAATCTGTAATAATCATAAAAACACTTAGAATTATTATGATTCAATAAATCGTTTTTTTATAGAAATAATGTTTTTTATTTTGTTTTAGGTGTTCCGTCGATGTTTCGGTGAATTGTCAGTAGTTGGCTGGAGCGCTTAGTATTTCGAAAGCATAAGAGAGATCTAAAGTGGTCTCCTGACATATAATATTGTTCGAAGTTTTGTTAGTGAATTGAAATAGAAACCTTTTTAAGGGACTATTGTATAATCAATAAATTAGCGAGGCTTCTAATATGGCAATTCACCCTCAAGCTGGAAAGCTTGTGTCTCACGAATCTCTTGTAAACATTCCTAAACTTGTTTCTTCGTATTATCAGCTTAAGCCTGATGTGTCTGTACCAGAACAAAAGGTTAGTTTTGGCACTTCAGGGCATCGTGGCACAGCAATGAAAACAAGCTTTAATGAAAACCATATTTTGGCTGTTTGTCAGGCAATTGCCGAATATAGAAAGCAGCAAGGTTATCAAGGTCCGCTTTTTTTAGGTAAAGACACTCACGCTCTGTCTGAGTGTGCTTTTGGTACTGCTCTGGAAGTGTTTGCGGCAAATGGTATCTCCGTGATGGTGCAGGAAGGGGATGGCTTTACTCCAACGCCGGTTATTTCACATGCGATTTTGACTCACAATGCGTCCAGCGACATTCTGGCGGATGGTGTGGTTATTACTCCATCGCATAACCCGCCGGAAGACGGAGGGATAAAATACAACTCTCCAAAAGGAGGGCCAGCTGATACTGAGATTACTAATTGGATTGCGTTGCGAGCGAATGAGTTGTTGCTGACAGGCCTAGATGAGGTTCGTCGGATGCCTTTAGAGCAAGCAAAAGTGTCGGGGTTAGTTACGGATTTTAATTATATTGATCACTATGTTTCAGATTTGGAAAATGTGATTGATATGCAGGCGATTGCAAATGCGAATATTAAGATCGGCGTCGACCCTATGGGTGGCTCAGGTATCGCGTATTGGAAACCGATAGCGGAAAAATACGGCCTTAACCTGACGGTTGTAAATGATAGGGTTGATCCTGCGTTTGGGTTTATGCCATTAGATAAAGACGGAAAAATCCGAATGGATTGTTCTTCTCCTTATGCTATGGCGAACTTGTTGGAGCTGCAGGACGATTTTGATATCGCGGTGGGGAATGATCCAGATTACGACCGGCACGGAATTGTCTGTAAAGGGCGGGGCCTGATGAATCCGAATGCTTATTTGGGTGTTGCGATAGAGTATTTGGCTCAATATCGTGAAAGTTGGTCTCAGGATGCTGTTTTTGGCAAGACGTTAGTGTCGAGTGGCATGATAGATAGAGTTGTTAAGGGTTTAGGTCGCGGTCTCTGTGAGGTTCCTGTTGGCTTCAAATGGTATGTTGATGGCTTGTTTAATGGATCTTTGCTGTTTGGGGGGGAGGAGAGTGCAGGCGCGTCATTCTTGAGAAAAGATGGTGGTGTTTGGTCTACCGATAAAGATGGCTTTATTTTAGCGTTGCTTGCTGCGGAGATTATGGCTAAAACGGGTAAAGATCCCGCGACTCTGTTTGACGAGCAAGTTGAAAAATATGGGCAGCCATATTATCGACGCATTGATGTGCCTTCAACACCCGAACAAAAGTCTATTCTCGCGAAGTTGAATAAAGATGATGTGACTCAAACCGAACTGGCTGGGGAGCCAATTTGCGATATCTTGACTCACGCTCCTGGGAACGGAGCTTCGATCGGAGGTTTGAAGGTGGTAACTGAAAATGGTTGGTTTGCTGCTCGCCCTTCCGGCACAGAAAATATTTATAAAATTTATCTAGAGAGCTTTGTGTCTGAAGCGCATTTAGCGGATCTGGAAGAAGAGGCTAAATCATTGGTCGCTACTGTCTTGGCGTAATTAACTTTGCTAGCCCCACTTGGATGGCTTGATTTATTGGTTCATCTAGGTGGGGTCTTTATATTATTTGATGTGTTTTATTCGGGAGGCCCATTTAGAAAGTGGGATTTCCAGTTTGTTAGACAGTTTGTTGGCTTCGAATTTCGTTTGCTTGTTGTTGAGCTCAACGCTGCTGTTTGTTGCGACGATAATCCAATTTCCCGATCCTGTATCAATTCCGACAATTTGTTGGAATTCATTTTTTAAATCTTGAACCAATTCTTGATTGTCTATTTGGTCATCCCAACAGTTAATGACAAGAGTGCCTTTTTCTTTAATGGCTTTTGCGCTCGATAAAACGAATGCATGAGTCAGTGCTTTAGCATCAATGCCTTCTTTATGATAAATATCGGTGAATAATATATCAAATTTACGAAATTTATGTTCAGTGAGGAATTCCTCTGCATCGGCATTAATAATTTCAACGCGCTTGCCCATGGGGAGTTTGAAAAAGCGGTTGGCCGCGTCTATGACTTTCTCTCTTAACTCTATTGCTGTTATGTTTATCTTGGGGACTGCATGATAAAGCGCATTAAGCAGTGAGCCTCCTCCCAACCCAAGGAGACATATTCGTTTAGGTTGAGGAGTGAACAGTAGGGAGATCATCATTGCTTGAGTGTATTCATGTTGTAATATATGTGGGGCTGCAATCTGCATGCGGCTTTGCTCGTCGCCTTTAGCAAAAGAAAGGACGCGATATTTACCGTCGTCAAATACGCTGATTTCGCCAAAATGATCTGAATCTTTAAAGAGAACGGACATGTATTGTTCCAATTTTGGTGTGTAGGGCGATGAAAATAGCAAGCCTATGATGATGTTTTTTATCATTCAGGAGCTTTGCTTCTATATAATTTGAGCCAGAATTTCTCTAAGTGAATCGACTTAATCCGTTTAAGGTTGTTTGGATAAGTTGGTTTAACATATCGTTAAATACGTTATGTTTTGTCTAGAAATTTTGAGGCACGTAGTATAATAAAATTTGCTACCCCGTGTGTAGCGATTACTCTCTTTTATTGCTTTCTAATGAGGGTGTAGGTGTTATTACCATGAAGGCTGTTTCAACAGACCATAGGAACATTTTTGATTCAAAAAATTATTCTTCCCGGCATGAGTGAGAAGCAGCGCTTGCTGTATCAACTTGATATTTACCGTGGTGATCTCGAGAGTGAGATTGCTCCCGGGAATAAGTTTCACAAACTACGTTATCATATCAAAGCGGCGAAAGAGAAAAATGCTCGTTATGTTGCTACATTTGGTGGGCCATATTCTAATCATGTGCACGCGTTTACTAAATCGGCAATTAAGGCAGGTTTTTTACCGTTGGTGATCATAAGAGGAGAGTTGCATTCGACTCTAACCTCAACGCTTCGAGACTGTGTGTCCGACGGAGCAATATTGTTTCCTTCGCAGCGAGATGATTATAGGTTAGGGCTTCGTTCTGAAATCAAGAGTGAGGTGGATAAGCTTTACTCCGATGTATACTGGATTGGGGAAGGTGGTGGTGGCACACTGGGGGTGCTTGGATGTTGTGATTGGGCTGACCAAATATCTCATATTATAAATAAGAAATATGATACATGGTGCGTTTCAAGTGGAACGGGTACAACATCGCTTGGGTTGGCGTGTTCTAATGCGGTCGAATCTCTACAAGTATTTAATGCCTTGAAAGGTGCTGAAGATATCGAGCATGAAGTTGAGGTCTTGTGGCATAAAATGGCTGGAGAGTTCACTCATATGAAACATGCGGATCCATTGTCGAAAATGTCATTTTGGCATTCTAAGGAATTTGGTCGGTTTGGTAAGCTGCCTTTAGAAGTGGCTGACTTTTTAAAAGAATTGTATTTTCTAAACCCTACGTTGCGGTTGGATCCAGTCTACACAGGAAAGATGGCCTACAGAATATGGCTGAAAATAAAGCACAATTGTTGGGATTATCAGCGCTCTCTTATTGTTCACACGGGAGGGCTGCAAGGCTGGAGAGGTATTAAAGGTACACTCAATCCATACCCTAATGTAGATGAGCCCATTACAATGTAAAGTTTCATAAGATAGTACCTTTTTCAGGTTCATGGTAAAGTGCGTTGCAACACAACTGAGCAAAGTTATATAGAAAACATAATAAGAACAGTGTAATAAACTATTGCTCGTTTATTGAATAACTGTAGAAGAGATAACACATGAGTCTTTTTAGGCGTGTTGGTATTATTGCCCGGTTAGACAAGCCGCAAATCCTAGACACTGTTAAGCGTCTAATGGATTACTTAGAAGAGAAGCAGATTGCGCCCGTCCTTGAGAGCGATCTTGCGACAATGATGCCCGGCGTTAAAGTTGATATATCACTGTTAAAAGAGCTTGGTAATAAATGCGATTTGGTGATGGTTATCGGTGGTGACGGCTCCTTTTTAGGAGCAGCCAGGGCAATATGCGGCTTTGATGTTCCTGTTATCGGAGTAAACAGAGGAACTCTTGGTTTTCTTACCGATATTTCACCAACTAACTTTAGTGAAGAGTTGGATCCTATCTTTGCGGGTGAATATCTAGAAGAAAAACGTTTTATGATAGAAGCAAAAATTAAGCGTCAAAATCGCCCGAGTGGGGAAGGAGTTGCGTTAAATGATTTGGTTCTTCATCCGGGTAAGTCTGCAAGAATGATTCGTTTTGATCTGTTTATTGATGATCAGTTCGTTATGAACCAAAAGTCAGATGGATTAATCGTAGCGACGCCGACTGGATCAACTGCCTATGCACTTTCCGCTGGTGGTCCAATAATTTTACCGAAGTTAGATGCGCTTGTTCTTGTTCCAATGCACCCGCATACGTTAAGTAACAGGCCGATAGTCATTGATGCAAATGCAAAGATCCGAATTGTGGTGTGTGAATCGAACCTGACTTACCCAAGTGTAAGCTGTGATGGTCAGCTTAATATTACTGCGGCTCCTGGCGATGAAATTCACATTACCCGAAAAGAAGGGGCCATTCGCCTAATACACCCCAAAAACCATGATTTCTATGATGTTTGTAGAAATAAACTCGGTTGGCAAACGGGTTATACTAATTAGAATATTTCTCCCTTCTCTGGAGCTCAGTTTAAATGTATCTCGTTTACACCTTTGAGACTAATGAAGATCCATCCGAGCTTACGAAAGCGTTGTGGAGGGTGAAGATTGGTCATCAGGTCGTTACTAAAACCAGCGGAGACGAACTTTGGGTTACCGACCCCAAATACGTACAGGCAACGCTTGAACTGGTAACGATCTGGAAGCAAGATGCATTAGCATTAACGCAAGTTACGGTAAATCGTCCCACAAACAGTCGGCAAAGTATCAAAACGCTTGTCATTGAAACGCCCGTTTCTTGCTTATTTTTGTTATGTACATTGGCAGTCTGCTTCTTAACGCAGTTAGGAGATAACTCAGAGGCCGTAAAATGGTTTTTAATATCGCCTATTTTCTCTCAATCAGGTCAACTGTTTAGCTTACCTCTCTTGCGTGTTCTTGAATCTGGCGAAGTGTGGCGTTTGATCACACCAACCTTTCTTCATTTTAGTATCCTACATCTGGTGTTTAATGGGTTGTGGGTTTGGGACATCGGCAGGAAGCTTGAGCGACTCATTGGCAGCGTAACATGGCTGATAGGTGCTTTAGTAATTTCGATCGGCGCTAATGTATTACAATACTTATTGTCTAACACCGTCTATTTTGGTGGGCTTTCTGGCTTAGTATATGGCCTGATCGGCGTGGCATGGCTTCTGCCTTATATCTTAAAAAATACGCCACAAATAGTGAGTAAAAGGCTGTTTGTGTTTTTCATGGTTTGGCTTGGAATCGGGTTTACTCCGCTCACTGAAAGTGTAGGGCTTGGTGCAATTGCGAATACGGCTCATATCGTTGGGTTGTTGCTTGGTTTGGTTCTAGGTTTTCTTTATGGGGTGATTAGCAAACGTTTAAGTAACGTCTAAGCGGTGTTTTGCGCGAGCGATGACAGCACTTTTAGCTAATTACTCGATTTTCTATGCATTTAATAACGGTAATATGTGATGAATTTTAAAGACATGATCGACAATATGTCTCCAGAGGTTTATGGAAGTTTGAAGCAGGCTGTTGAACTGGGTAAATGGCCTAATGGAATTAAGCTCACGGATGAACAAAAGGAGCTTTGTCTTCAAGCAATTATTACTTATGACTATTCAAATAAGCCAGAAGAGCAAAGAGTTGGCTTTATAGATAGAGAAGTACACAAAGGATGTGAAAGTAAAAAAGACACGATAACGCACGAAACGGTCAAGTGGGTATCGAATACAGATCAGCATAAAGGAAACGCAGAAAGCAATGATTAGTGGTGATCTGCGAAAAATGCAAGCAACGGTTGAAGGTGTAAAAAACGTTGCTTATAAAATGCGTATTGGCGAAAACCTTGTGCCGTTAAACGACCACATTGGAAAAAAAGTATCTCTTTCGTTCTCAGGTGCTATTCATTGTATTCACTGTGGTAAAACCAGTAAAAAATCCTTCAGTCAGGGTTTTTGTTTTCCGTGTTTTAAAAAACTTGCGGCATGTGATTCTTGCATCATGAGTCCCGAGAAATGCCATTTCCACAAAGGAACTTGCCGAGAACCCGAGTGGGCTGAAGTTCATTGTATGCAAGGGCATTACGTGTACCTTGCAAACTCGTCTGCACTAAAAGTAGGAATCACGAGAGGAGACCAGCTGCCTACACGCTGGTTGGATCAAGGAGCGACTCAAGCACGTCCGATATTTCATGTTGCTAATCGTAGACTGTCAGGTTTGGTAGAAACCTTATTTAAAGAGGTGGTCGCTGATAAAACGAATTGGCGAAATATGCTAAAAGGGCTAGACATTGAGTTTGACATGTACCGAGAGCAAGAGCGCTTGATTGAGCTGGTCTATGAAGGGCTAGATTCTCTCCAGACGGAGTTCGGTATTGAGGCAATAGAAGACCTTTCAGATAAAAATGAGACACATGAGTTTCACTACCCTGTACTTGAGTATCCTACAAAAATTACTAGCATTAACGCTGAGAAGACTCCTTTAGTAGAGGGTACTTTGATGGGCATAAAAGGTCAGTATTGGATATTGGATACGGGCGTAATAAATATTAGAAAGTACACAGGCTACGAAGCTAAGTTAGCGATTCAGGAGTGATTTAATGAAAGACAGTTCGCCATCCGCCATTTATCTCAAGGACTACACAGTTCCTGATTTTTTAATTGATAAGACTGAATTGACGTTTGAACTAGAAGAAGCCAATGTCCTTGTTACTTCTCGACTGCATATGAGAAGAAATGCGCTTTCTAGCGACAAGGTTGCGTCGCTAGTGTTAGATGGTGGCGATGAGATGAAGCTTATTGGTGTGGCGATTGATAATGTTTCATTAAGCGCCGACGAATATCAGATAACAAATCAAAGCTTGGAAATTTTTTCTGCACCGAATGAATTTGTTCTTACGTGCGAAACGTTAGTAGAGCCTCAGAATAATACTCGCTTGGAAGGCTTATATCGTTCTTCTTCGATGTTCTGCACGCAATGTGAGGCGGAAGGCTTTCGTCACATTACATACTATTTAGATCGTCCAGATGTGATGTCTGTATTCACCACAACGATTATAGGTGATGAAGAGAAATACCCAGTTATGCTCTCAAACGGCAATGAAGTAGAGCGTGGTAAAACCGAAGACGGTAAAACGGTGGTGACGTGGCATGACCCCTTTAAAAAACCGGCGTATTTGTTTGCGTTAGTGGCGGGGAATCTAGCGGTTCAGGACGACGTTTTCAAAACAAAAAGCGGGCGTGTTGTGACGCTTCGCATTTTTACAGAACACCATAACTTAGAAAAAGTCGATTATGCTATGGGCGCACTAAAGCGCTCTATGAAGTGGGACGAGGATGTGTATGGTCGCGAATACGACCTTGATATTTTTATGGTTGTTGCAGTTGATGATTTCAATATGGGAGCAATGGAGAATAAAGGTTTAAATATCTTTAATTCATCGTGTTTGCTAGCCAGCCCTGAAACGACAACTGACGATGCTTATTTGCGAATTGAAGCGATTGTTGCCCACGAATACTTCCATAATTGGTCTGGTAATCGCGTAACCTGCCGGGATTGGTTTCAATTGAGTCTAAAAGAAGGCTTCACCGTTTTTAGAGACCAGACGTTTTCGTCTGATATGCATTCAGAAACCGTGAAACGCGTTGAGGATGTGTCGTTTCTTCGGACGGCTCAGTTCGCGGAAGATGCTGGACCGATGGCACACCCTGTTCGCCCAGAATCCTTTATCGAGATATCTAACTTCTATACTCTAACGGTTTATGAAAAAGGGTCCGAAATTGTAAGGATGATTTATACGCTATTGGGAGAGCAGGCGTTTAGAAAAGGCTCAGATCTTTATTTCGATCGTCATGACGGGCAAGCAGTAACGTGCGATGATTTCGTAGCGGCAATGGAAGATGCTAGCGGTGTGGATTTATCCCAATTTAAGCGTTGGTATTCGCAAGCCGGAACGCCAGAGCTTCTTTTTGAGTCAAAGTATTCTGTAACGGACAAAACGCTTAAGTTAGTTGTTAAACAAACGACTCCGCCAACGCCAGGGCAAGAATCTAAATTGCCTTTACATATTCCAATTAAGCTCGGCCTTATCTCGAAAGACGGCAATGAGCTTGAATCAACTTATAGCGGCGAAACGGCTCAGGAGCACGTATTACATCTTAAATCGGAAGAGGCTACTTTCGAATTCTCTGGTGTTGATAGCGAGCCTGTTCCGTCGATTCTAAGAGGCTTTTCTGCTCCGGTGAAATATGAATATGCTTATTCAACGGAAGAGCTCTTATTGTTAATGTCCAGCGATTCGGATGGGTTTAATCGATGGAATGCAGCTCAGCAGCTCGCCGTTCGCGAGCTTAAATCGCTCATTCATCAAATAAAAAATGGCGAGCCGCTTGCGGATCAATCTGACCTTGTTAAAGGGTTCAAGTCGTTGCTGTTAAATGAAGAGCTTGACCCTGCAATGGTCGCTCTGATTTTAGAACTGCCTAGTCAAGCCTATCTTTCTGAATTGGAAAAAGAAATAGATCCGCACGCGATTCATAGCGCTTTGACACATTTGACTAAAGTGATTGCCAACGCGTTAAAAGAAGAGTTCTCAGCGACGTATATGAACAATGTTGAGTCGACGGTTTACGAACCCAATGCCATTCAGATCGCGAAGCGTGCTTTAAAAAATATCGCCTTACACTATTGGGTAGAAAGTGATGATGTCACAGCATTAGAGTCTTTGAATGAGCAGTTTTCAAACTCCGACAATATGACGGATCAATACGCAGCGCTTTCTATCGCGGTTGAGGCTGGGGTCGAAAAAGCAGACGTTATGCTTGCTACTTTTTATGACCAGTGGCTTCATGAATCTCTGGTTGTTAATAAATGGCTTACGCTTTCTGCAAGTCAAGAAAATGTCGACGGTCTGAAACGCGTTGAAGAGCTTATGTCCCACCCTGCATTTGATATTAAAAACCCAAATAAAGTGCGGGCAGTCTTAGGAGGTATGGGAAGGAGTGTTCAAGTCTTCCATAAGGAAGACGGTAGTGGTTATCGCTACCTAGCGGATCAGATCATTTATCTTAATAAACGTAATCCGCAGCTTGCTTCTCGTATTTGTACACCCTTGACACGATGGAAGAAATACAAATCGTCGTTGGGTGACTTAATGAAATTAGAGTTAGAGAGAATTCAAAAAGAAGATCTCTCAAAAGATGTCTATGAGGTTATTACTAAAAGCCTCAATGGGTAAGTAGATATAAAGCCGCTTCTAACTAAGAAGCGGCTTTTTTGCTTTTATGTTTGAAATCTGGCATAAGTGAGTAAATGCTTGTCTAATCGAGGGTTGTTTGGAGTTGTTATGAAGAATCGTTATGCAGCGTTAGCGCCAGTCGCACTTGGCGTGCTCTTGTCTGCTTGTAGTACCACAAGTAAGGAAGGCGAATCACAATTGACTCAAACGGATTTAAATGCAGTTCCAGTTTTATCTTCTGAACAGGAATTGTCTACCCGTAGTAAGGATGCTGCGAGTGAACCAACGCGTGACCCAGAATCGCGTCAAACTGTAGTATCTGAAACCTCGAATCAAGACGAGCTTAATCAAGCTAAACAACGAATCGCTGATCTTGAGAGTAAGCTGCAAAATAGAGAATCTAAAATAGCGCTACTAGAATCGAAGATTGTTCAAAATAACGAAACGATATCTCAGTTGCATGTTCAGCTTGATGAAAAAGATCGACAGATTCTTGCTATTTCTCAGTCTACAGACAACTCAGTGGAAAGCTTAGATGAGCTTAAGCGAACGCGTGCCCAACGTGATGAGCTTGAAAATAGCTACGCGAGCTTGAAAATTGAAAACGACGAACTGAGAAATGAGCTTTTAGACTTATCCAAAGAAAATGCTCAATTGTCGTCAGAACTCGCAAGCGCTAGACAGGAATTAGACGTGCTTTCGATTGCTTCCCCGTCTCAGGAAGAGATCGCGCAAGTCCAGAAACAAGAAAACTCAGAGGTTGCTGTCGCTGAAGAGGTTCCTAACGGGCCCCACGTCGAAACGGTCTCTAAAAATGAATTTATGGCGTTGAATGACAGTTTCAGAACACTGGATTCTGCTCATTTAATGTTAAGCAAAGATTATCGTGATCTCCAGTTGCAATACGCAGACCTAAAAGGTGAGCGTGATGCTCTAGCAAAACAAAATAAATCTGACCGTCAAAACATTCAGCGCTTAAATAATGAGAACTTGAGATTGGGAGGTGCACTTTCAGAAGCGCGCGCTCAACATCAGATTCTCTGGGATAAAATTCGCGTTCAGGGAGATGTTATATCCAGTTTAGAGGATGAGAATGCGCAGCTGTCTCGATCGAGCGTAAAGGTCGTCAATGTTTCGTCTCCGGTAGTGCAAACAGCGGATGGTCAACGTGCTGAAACTCAAGTTGCCAAGTCTGAGAAATCAGACGTTGACGGTACTGAAGGTGAGAGTGTTGCACAAGCAAACGTTGACGGTACGCGAGTTCAAAATACCGACATCATAAACAACGGAACCGTTGCAAAAGCACCGACTGATGACGCTAGAAACGTGAGTGACTCGGCGGCGCTCAATGCGAAAATAGTTAGACTAGAGTCTGAATTAACGGCTCAAAACCGAATAATATCGGATTATCAAAACCAAGTTTTTGCTCTTGAAAATACGTTGCAGCAAGAAGGTGGAGCTTATGAATCGTTAGAGCAAAAATGGCGAACGCTTGAGAAGCAGATTAAAACCGCTGAGCAGGAAAATCGACTCTTAACGGCTGAACTTCGAGCGCTTGAAAGAATGCTTGTAGAAAATGATGAAAAGCAGAAACAGTTGTCGAATGTATTGGCTGATTTGCGTTCCGATAAGCAAAAACTGCGTGATGATTTGGAAGCGTTAGAAGTCGTAGCAGAACAGAATTCCCAAGAAAAATTGGCTTTAGAGGCTCAAGTTAATAACCTTATACCTTTTGAAGGGGCCGTTCTTTCTCTTCAGACTCAACTAAAATCGCAAGTGTCAGATGTTTCTTGGACCATCCCAGAAAAAGCGATTGTAAATGATGTATTTGAAGTGTTGGTCTCAGCTGATATTGAAAACCCAGTATTAGGTCAGACTTATTTGGCCGAACTGTATGTTGACAGCGCTATTGACATGCTTAGCGCACGCGAAGCGGAGTCTGTAGTGGAAGAAGGCGTGGTTAAATTTAGGTGGCGTCTAGGTGGGTTGGCTGAAATTCCAAAAGCGACGGTGAATTTAGTCATTACACAACAGATGAACTACCAAGATGAGATAATTAAGCGTCCAGTTTATAAAGGTGAGAACTCTCTTCAGCTCCAAAATAACAATTTATTTGAAAAATATGGGCTCTGGGGAATCGCAATTCTAGCTGCGCTTGGAGGCGGTTTCCTTGTCGGGAAATTAGGTCGTCCTAAAACGTAATTAAGTTTTGTGTATACGCTTGTCATTCTAGAGCTCTAATTTCAGAAAATGACTAAGCGACAGCGCAAATATACTCCTATTGAGCGCATTTTTTGAACTTAAAGGCTTTAATTCTGTTAACCGCTGGCCACTTTCGGTGGATCAGCGGTTTTTTGTATGTGTTCTGAAAATTAAATTTGAGCAACGGGTTATTAGCAATTAGTCTTAGATTTATATGTGGTGTTTTTGTCTGT
The DNA here is from genome assembly GCF_004362145.1 of Marinomonas balearica. Lineage (GTDB taxonomy): Bacteria > Pseudomonadota > Gammaproteobacteria > Pseudomonadales > Marinomonadaceae > Marinomonas > Marinomonas balearica. The sequence continues at coordinate 194,490 of NZ_SNXC01000013.1, read as the reverse complement.
TAGTGCTAAGGAGTTACATTGGATTCTAAGAATAATAACCTTAAAGGCGTGACTTTATTCGAAATGGATGATTCGGATCCAAGGTTTGAGGTCTTTCAAGCGCTCCTAGTTCCGCCTTGTGACGTATCTGGTTCACAAGAATTACACGTGATTTGTTATGACGGTGCGTATTTCAGCGCAAAAACGATTTCTGAATTCGAAATTAAGTTCGGACTAAACGCTAATACTGTTCATATGGAATCTTTTCGAGAACTCGATAATGCCATTCTATTAGAGCGAGATACCACTGTATATGGCGCCTTGTTCTGGGAAGAAGGGGGGCTTGATCAACTGAAGTCTGTTTGTCTTATTTGTACAAAAATTCTAGAAGATCACCATGCGTTGAACGAAGCGAAGTTACACAGAAAAAAATTAAATAATATGACGCAGATGATGAATAGCCTCCCGTTATCTGTTGCGTATTACGATACCAATCTACAGTATGAATTTATGAACCATTCATATCAGAAGGCCATGGGGCTAAATAAGAATGAATGGGAGGGCTTAAGAGTTCCAGATGTTGTTACTCACAACTTTGATGCTGTCCAGCCCCTATTGGAAAGAGTAAAGCATGAAGGTTCAGTCGATGAGTTGCTCAAAATAAAACCCATTTCCGATGATTCGATAAAATTCGTGCATGCCTATTACGCCTCTCGGTTAGAGCAAGGTGAATTAACGGGTTACTTTGTTAGCTTGCAGGACCAAACATCGTTACGACGAATGTTGGACTCACTAAAAGAATTGCACCTTATCACATCTGACTACAGCTTATCTTTGAAAGAGAAGCTTCAAAAAATACTTCAATTAGGGTGTGATCAATACAGCTTACCCTACGGGATCATCAGTCAAATAGAAGATCAAGATTATATTGTTCGCCATTGTTACTCACCAGATGGTGAGTTAGAGGACGATAGCGTATTCCCATTAGGTGATTCGTATTGTATTCACACTTTAGAAAACAGTTGTCCAACTGCCTTCCATAACGTGGGTGAGAGCGAGATAAAGGAACACCCTTGCTATTTAACATTTCAGCTTGAGTCCTATATAGGTGTTCAGGTTGTGGTCAACGGGCAGTCATGGGGGACGATTAATTTCAGTGGTCCTGAAAGACGTTCAACACCGTTTCAAGAAGATGAGTATGAACTGATTCAGCTTTTCGGAACTTGGGTTGGCAATGAAATTACAAGAGAGCTTAGTCACCAGACGTTGCGCGAAGTTGAAGCGAAACAAAGATCGATTTTTGAGTCCGCTCACGATGGGATTATAGGAATCGATACGAACGGAAAGATATCCTTTGTGAATCATGCGGCACAAAAGCTTGTTTCATACTCACAGGATGAATTAACGGGTCAACCGTTCATGCGTTATTTTTATTCAGTCGATAAAAGAGGAAATGAGTTTGATCCGTGTGTTATTTCAACGACCTTAATGGAACGGAGAAATACATCAGATCGTCGAGTGTATTTGAAAACCAAAAACGATAAACCGATCGCGATCAGTTTCAGTTTGGCGGTTATGAAAGATGAATTAGGCACTTATTTGGGAGCGGTGTTTTCTTTTCAGGACTGCTCTGATCAGGTGCAATTTGAACGACAATTGTTTGACCAAATTCAACTTTTTAAATCGCTTTTTGTTGACGCGCCTGAGGCCGTAGTGGTCGCTGATAATCGTTGTCTTATACAAATGGTTAATCCCGCGTTTTGCCAACTGTACGGAGCAACGGAAGAGTATCTCATTGGTACGCCATTACAGGCTCTGTATGCAGATTCAGATAACATGCTATTTGAAATCCCCGACGAATTAAGTGATGACATGCCACTTTTACAGTCGAGCCAAGCGACGTATCAAATGTTTGATGGCTCGGAACTTGTGCTAGACAGTATGGGATCAATATTGCGAGACAAAGAGGGGGATGCGGTAGGTTTTATTCTTCATTTGCGCGATGTTACAGAAAAGTTAAGAGCAGAAGCAGAAATATTCAAAGGCCAATCACGGCTAAGTATGGCGGCAGATTCTGCTGGAATTGGCACGTGGAGTTGGGATGTAACGACAAACCAACTGGAAATAGACGATTGGATGTATCGTATATTTGGCTTCGAAGAAAAAGACGTAGATGAAACATTCGATAAATGGAAATCTTTTGTATTTCCTGAAGACTATGAAAATCTGCTTAGCGAAATAGAGACGTTGGCAGCGGCTCAAAGTGAGCTTTTAGACAGCGATTATCGCATAGTCCGGCCTGATGGTCAGGTTCGTTATATAAAAGTTAATGCCAAAATGATTTATAACGATCAAGGGAGACTCTCTCAGCTTATTGGCGCTAATCTTGATATTACAACTCGAAAAGAAACTGAGCTTGTATTGCAAAAAGCCAAAGAACAAGCAGAGCTTACCAGCAATGCAAAAAGTGATTTCCTTGCGACTATGAGTCACGAGATACGTACGCCGTTGAATGGTGTGTTGGGTATGGCAGAACTAATGTCTCATTCTAAATTGTCTCCGGAACAACAGACTCAGCTGGATGTGATTCGAGATTCTGGCGAAGGGTTGCTGGAGCTGATAGATGAAATCCTAGATTTTTCTAAAATTGAGGCTGGGCACTTGATGTTAGAGAGCATCGACTTCAACTTAGAAAAAGCCATTTTTGATATTGCGCACCTGCTTATCGTAAAAGCAGAAGATAAAGGGATCGAACTATTAGTCGAGTTTGAGCAAAGCTGCCCTCGAATGCTTATTGGTGATGTTCACCGGATTAAGCAAATAGTGACTAACTTGGTAAGTAATGCGATTAAATTTACGCATCAAGGGGAGGTCGTTATACAAGTCTCAGGCACACCTCTGCCATCTGGTGATGTTGATCTTACATTGTGTGTGAAAGATACCGGAATAGGTATAGAAAAGAAGCGTCAAGAAAGTTTATTTCGAGCGTTCACGCAAGCAGACAGTTCAACCACGCGTCAGTATGGTGGAACAGGGTTGGGCCTCGCCATCACTCTACAATTAACCAACCTTATGGACGGAGAAATTTCAGTAGATTCAGAGGTGGGGAAAGGATCTCGCTTTTCAGTTTCAATGGCGCTGCCAAAGTCTCTATTGGTTGAAAGCGTGGAAAAAGAAACCGCAACTCAATCCTTGAAGGGTAAAAAGGTGCTGGTGGTCGATGACAACGAAACCAATCTTAAAATAATGGAAAAGCAGCTTTTGTTTAACCATTTGGATGTCTGTACGGAGTCCAGCTCTTCCGTCGCGTTAACCCGAGTGATTGATAGTGCATCTACCCAACCTTTCGAAATATTGGTACTTGATTACCTTATGCCCTCTATCGACGGAATAATGTTGGCTAATGCCATCCGTTCAACATTACCAGCGGATAAGCAGCCTATAATATTGATTGCTTCATCTGCTGGTCAGATATCTAGAGACGCGCTGCTCAATGCGAATGTAAATGCATGTATTTCTAAACCCATGAGCGGATTTGATCTAATCGCAGGGTTAAATAAAGCCTATGAAAATGAGCAAGTGCTCATAACAGATCACGATATTAAAGCTCAAGTGTTAAAGAATGACCATAAAACAGGCAGGAAATATTCCGGTAAAGTGCTCGTAGCGGAAGATATGCTTGCAAATATGGCCGTTGTAAGAGGCATGTTATTGACATTTGGGGTCGAGGTTATCGAGGCCTCGAATGGGCAAGAAGCAATAGAACAATGGAAAGAGCATAAGCCAAGTTTGATTTTAATGGATCTTCATATGCCAGTATTGGATGGCTTTGAGGCGATGCGCAGGATTCGATATGAAGAGCTGCAAACGAACGAATGTGTTCCAATTTATGCACTCACTGCGGATGCGCAATCGAAGCGACTATTGGATGTCAAAAGAGCCGGTGGTAATGGTTTAATATCTAAACCATTTCAGCGTAAAGATCTTGTCGTTGTGATTGATCAATCGCTTGGATTAAACGAACGTTTCATCGAGCGCGTTGAATCTCCCCAATCTGAAAGTAAAGTTGGTAGTGATGGAGAAAGCGATCTCAACGAAGTGATTGATCTTACGGTAATAGAAGGGCTAAAAGAGGCATTAGGTGGTGATGTGAGTATTCTCATTGATGCATTTATAGCAGATGCAGAGAATATTTTTCAGGGGCTAGACTCAGAGGCTGTCATTCACAGTAACGATAACGATGTCCTCTATAAAGCGGCCCATAGTTTTAAATCGATTAGTGCGAATGTTGGAGCGAAAAACTTAGAGGCAAAGTCTAAAGAATATGAAGCGTTATCGCGAGACGGATCGATAGAAAATATTCAACCTGTTGTATCTGATTTGAAAAGGGAGTACGAAGCGGCTATTACGGCTTTCAAAGCAAAAGGAGTGATTGAATGAAAGTGTTGATTGCTGAGGACACCCTAACAGATAGGCTTATTCTAAAACTGTATTTGGAAAAGATGAATCATTCGGTGATTGAAGCGGATGACGGCTCAAAGATGATACAGGCGTATGAAGAAAATCATCAAGACATTGATTTGATCATCCTAGATCTGAATATGCCAAATATGTCCGGTGTTGATGCGGTGAAACACATTCGTGAATTCCAAGCGACTTCCGATCTGTCCTGGATCCCTATTATCTTCTTGAGTGGCTCAACAGTAGATGAGGATATTGAGTCAGGTATATTGGCGGGGGCGGATGATTACCTGAGTAAACCCGTAAAACCGAAGGTTCTTGCCGCAAAAGTGCTTGCTATGGCGAGAATCTCTGAGATGAGAGCTGAACTTTTGAGGGCAAATAAACGACTTGAAGCGCTTGCGACAACGGATTTTCTTACAGGATTAGCCAACCGTCGCTGTTTTGAGAGCGCCTTAGACGAGCAGATAGAAAAAGCGAAACATTATGGAATTCCTTTGAGTATTGCCATTTTAGACATCGATCATTTTAAACGTGTGAACGATTCTTATGGGCATGATGCTGGAGACTTAGTCTTGAGTAGTGTAGCGTCTCGTTTACAGGGTGGTGCGAGAAAAGGTGATATTTTAGCGCGTATCGGTGGTGAAGAGTTCGCGATATGTTTGCCGTCAACTACATTAGAGCAAGCGGTACAGGCGTGTGAAAGATACAGAATGGTTTTATCAAATCAGCCTCTGTCGTATAACGGTGATCAATTCAATATCACATTCAGTGCAGGGCTTGTTTCATTGGATGACCGTTATGTTACCAAGCACGAATTAATGAAAGCGGCGGATGACTTGCTTTATCAAGCTAAGCAAGGAGGGCGTGATCGAATCGTGCATGGTTAGCTGCCTTTCCAACCTGTTAGTTAAATTAAGGTGACTAAAACGAAAAAAGCCGAGCGGGGTGGTGCTCGGCTATAAAGAGAGGCAGTTATGCCGCCTCTCAAAGTCTGGCTAGGTAGTTATGCTACGTTTGCCTGTTCTGCAGCAATCACTTTTTGGTTTAGTGTTGCTAGCAAAGCTTGAATAGAGGCTGAAACAATGTCGCTGTCTATTGCAGCTCCATTGAAGCGCTCTCCATCGATATTTGTTTGAACATATGCGATTGCTTGAGCGTCACTGCCGACAGTTAGGGCGTGTTCTTGGTATTGAACAATATCAATTTTCAAATTGAAGTATTTCCCTAAAGCCTCGCCAAACGCAGATAATGCGCCATTGCCTTGGCCACTTACCTGAATCGTTTCGTTGTTTGACAAAAGTTCAGCATGGACAGTGTCGTTTTCCGCTTTACTTAATTCGTAGCGTCCCAATGCGTACGGAGACTTACCGGTTAAGAAGTTGGACTCAAACAAATTTTTCATTGCTTCGGCATCAATAACGCCGCCGTCTTCTTCGGCAAATTTTTGTACAATTGGGCTGAATTCTACCTGCAACCAGCGAGGTAGTGCCAAACCGTATTCTTGTTCTAACGTATAAGCCATACCGCCTTTTCCAGATTGGCTGTTTACGCGGATAACTTCCTGATACGAACGGCCAACGTCGGTAGGGTCAATCGGAAGGTAGGCAACATCCCAAGGTTGGTCTTCTTTCTGGAATGCCAAGCATTTTTTGATGGCATCTTGGTGTGACCCAGAAAACGCGGTGAAAACAAGTTCACCAGCATAAGGGTGGCGAGGGTGTACCGGCAATTGAGTACAGGCTTGTACGACACTAACGATGCGATCCATGTCGCCTAGCGCTAACTTTGGATCAACACCTTGGCTGTACATGTTCATAGCCATGGTCACAACATCCATATTCCCTGTACGTTCGCCGTTACCTAAAAGTGTGCCTTCGATTCGGTCTGCTCCTGCCATTATTCCTAGCTCGGCCGCTGCAACACCACAACCTCTATCATTATGAGTGTGAAGGCTTACCTCGATGGAGTCACGTTTAATAACGTTTCTGCAAAAGTACTCAATTTGGTCTGCAAAACGGTTTGGTGTTGTAACTTCCACAGTGGCTGGTAAGTTAATAATGCACTTGTGTTCTGGGGTAGGTTGCCATACGTCAATGACCGCATTGCATACCTCGACAGCATAATCTGTCTCTGTACCTGTAAAACTTTCAGGTGAATACTGGAAGACCCATTCTGTTTCTGGGTTTTTCTTGGCGTGCTCTAATACACACTTTGCACCGTTTACCGCGATGTTTTTGATGCCATCTTTATCAAGACGGAATACTTGTTCACGCTGCGTTTTAGATGTGGAGTTGTAAACGTGGACAACGGCCTTTTTTGCGCCCTTTAAAGATTCGTATGTACGCTCAATAAGTTCTGGACGAGCTTGGGTTAGTACTTGGATAGAGACGTCATCTGGCACTTGGTTTTCTTCAATCAACCAGCGTACGAAATCGAAATCCAATTGCGATGCAGCAGGGAAGCCAACTTCAATTTCTTTAAAGCCTACATCAACAAGAAGGGCAAAAAATTGTTTCTTTTGTTCTACTGTCATTGGCTCAACCAGAGCTTGGTTGCCATCACGAAGGTCCACACTACACCACTTTGGTGCTTGCGTGATTTCTTGATCAGGCCAGGTGCGATCTGAAATCGCTACTGGTTGAAAAGGGCGGTATTTAGTATGGTCAAAAGACGTCATTGTATTGTCCTTGTCATGTTTCTTGGGGGTAGCCCAAGGTGTAATCAAATTTGGTTGCTTGTTTCAGCAAATATATAGTAACCCAACTTTTATGGTATATGATTGCGAAATTTTAAAAAATATTCGTATTTTTGGCATTTTATTGCTATGTTTTGCCTTAAGTTGGCTATTATTTGTTTTTAATATGAAATTAGATAGAATTGATATTCAGATATTGCACCAAATCCAGCAAGATTCTAGCTTGACCAATCAGGAGTTGGCTGACAAAGTTGGATTGTCTCCGTCGCCTTGTTTACGAAGAGTTAAATCACTGGAAGAGTCAGGAATCATTCGTAAAAGTGTGACTTTGCTGGATGAAAAAAAGCTGGGGCTTAAGCTCACTGCATTTATTCAAATTAGTATGGATCGTCATACGCCAGACCGCTTCGAAGTATTTGAGCGACTGGTGGATTCGTATTCTGAGGTGAAATCTTGCTGCCTAGTAACGGGTCAAAGTGCAGATTACGTATTAGAAGTAGTTGTAGAAGACATGGATGAATTTCAGAAATTTTTGTTAGGTAAAATTACGCGAATTGAAGGCGTTACAGGCGTGCATTCCAGCTTTTTATTAAGACGGGTCGTCGATAGAACGTCTTTGCCGTTAGATCATTTAATCTAGTAATAATAAAGGAATAGAGTGCTCTTCTTATTATTTGTTCATGCAATACGTGATTATTGGTTGAAAAAAGTAAGAAAGCCCTAATAATGCATCCATTAAAAAGTTTGTTAGAGAGCAGTAAACGATGAATCAATTGACGGTCAAGCGTCGCGTAGTCATCCCGATGCGAGCGGGAGAGGTTATGGCGGAGTTCATATCTTTTGAAGGCGACGTATCCGGCAAGGAGCACATTGGTATTGGTTTTACCGGTACCTCAGAAAACAAGAATGATATTCCTCTGGTTCGTCTGCATTCAGAGTGTCTAACGGGCGATGTTTTTGGTTCTGGTCGATGTGATTGTGGTGAGCAATTAGACGAAGCGATCGACAGAATTAACGAAGAGGGGGGTTATATCCTTTATCTTAGGCAAGAAGGGCGGGGTATTGGTTTGTATGCCAAGCTTGAAGCGTACGCACTTCAAGACAAGGGTTATGATACTTATGAAGCGAATGAGATGCTTCATTTGCCAGATGATGGGAGAGACTTTGGTATTGCCGCCGAGATGCTTAAATCTCTTGGCGTAAATAAAGTGAGGTTACTTACAAATAACCCCGATAAAGCACAACAGTTAAAAGATAATGGTATTGATGTTGTCGATCTATTGCCGACAAAAGTGCATGTAAATCAGCACAATCGCCAGTATCTCGAAACCAAGGCTAAGCGAAAAAGTCATACGTTAGATTTAGACGGCGACGGCTTCGAATAGTCAACATTGCATGGCGAGTTTGATATCTTCATATTGAAGTGAGCGAGCTTGTTGCTCTACGCTAGACAAAATAAAAGCGCCAATTGGCGCTTTTATTTTGTCTAATTTATTGTTTTTAAGGATTATTTATTTTTTTGCTTTAGAGCCTGATGATTTCTTTTTCTTTGGTTTGCTGCTCGGAGAACGAACTTTCATTTTAGGTTCAAGCCCTTCGATCTTCGTAAACTTAACAGCGACCTGCATATAGCGCTGAATTTTTTCCATCATAGGCAGATCATTAATATCGATTAATGAGTAGCACTTTCCTGGCTTACCTTCTCGGGACGCTCTACCTGCTCGGTGAACGTACGCGTCGGCTTTGCGTGGTAGCCTGACGTTTACGACGGTGTTTATTTCAGGGAGGTCGAGTCCTCGTGAGGCAACATCCGTCGCCACTAAAACTTGAAGTCGTCCTTTTTTCATTTGTTTCAAATGATCGTTTCGATCACCTTGTTTCATGTCTCCGTGAAGCCCATCGCAGCGGAACCCCCATTTTCTTATTTTCTGAACCCATAGATCGACGTGTTCTTTATTGGAAAGAAATACCGCAACTTGATTAGTTTCTTCTTTTCCTAAGATATGTTTTAAGAGAGCTTCTTTGTGTGGTTCGTCGTCAACGCGAAGCGCAAGCTGGGTAATTTGTGCGGGAACGCTGCGAACGGATTCAGAAAGTTGGATTTGCGTAGCATCTTCTTTTAAAAGAGCAGACGCAAATCTGCCCATTTTTTCACCTTCTATGGTGGCAGAGAAGAACAGTGTTTGGTGCTCTGGAAGTTCTTTTGCGATGCTTGTTACGGGATCTATAAACCCCATATCAAGCATCTTATCAGCCTCATCAATGATAAACATCGATACATCGGACAGATCTAGCCAGCCTTTTTGATCCAATTCAATGAGTCGACCCGGTGTTGCAACTAAGATGTCGCATGGTTCGCTAAGCTGCTTTTGTTGGTTGCCATACGGAGTACCACCCACAATAAGTTGCAGTTGAATTCGAGTATGAGTAAGCAGTTTTTCAAAGACTTGGAAGGTTTGTCTTGCCAGCTCTCGGCTAGGCGCCAATACCAGCGCTTTTGGTGCCAATGTGGATTCTTCGTTTCGGTCTAGGATATGTTGGATAATCGGCGCTGCAAATGCGATTGTTTTGCCTGTCCCAGTAGGTGCGCTAGCAAGGATGTCTTGAGCATCTAACGCAGCGGGAATAGCTTGAACTTGAATAGGTGTAGGAGACGTTAATCCCATATCAGAAATGGCATGTTCGATGGTTAAGTCTAAATCTAAGTCTGCAAAGGACATTGGGGTACTCGGGTGTAATGAAAAATTACGGCCATTATAACATGTTAGACAGCGTAAATTTGATTTTACGGTCTAAGCACGATTTAAATTTTAAGTCGCATTCCGTGAGGACTTACGTTGCAAATAGAAAATGAAAAATTAGACCTCTTTCAAAGCATGGATTACACTTCAAAAAAATATCGTGAGTGGCTTTATGCAATTAACAGATGAAGTAGTGATTTCTCAAACGGATAATTGGGTTAAGGAATTTATAGTTGGCTTGTCCGTTTGTCCTTTCGCAAAGAGAGAGTTGGAAAAGCAATCGATCAGGTCGGTTGTTGTCCGTACAAAAAAGAACGAGGTCGCCCTGCAAGAACTTATGGGTGAAATCGCATGGCTGGATCAGAACCCAGACACGGAAACAACATTAGTTATATTTCCAACGTGTTTTACAGACTTTAGTCGATATTTGGATTTTGTGGAGCTTGCAGAAGAGTTGATGTATCAACAAGGTTGTGAGGGAGTCTATCAATTGGCCACTTTTCATCCAAATTATTGTTTTTCTGGTACTGAATCAGAAGATGTTTCAAACTATACGAATCGATCTCCTTATCCTATGCTGCACATTCTGCGAGAACAAAGCGTAGAAAAAGCAATTGAGTTCTATGGTGACACCTCTAAAATACCCGGTAGAAATATCGAACTTATGGAGAGTATGGGTGAGGGCGAGTTGGAGCAGTTGATGAAAACTTGTATGGAATTAAAAGACCTTCCTTGATTATAGTGATTTTCTGAGTATAGTTCCTCCCTTTTAATTTGCTGGAGTGAGTATGGCAACCCAAATTGGACGCGTGAATAATTTACGCATAGTAAAAGAAAAAGAGTTTGGGGTTTACCTTGACGCACTTAATTTAGGTGAGATTTTATTGCCTAAGCGTTATGTCCCGGCAAAAGCGAAAATTGGCGACGAATTGGATGTTTTTGTTTATCTGGATTCCGAAGATGAGCTAATCGCAACAACGTTGGTGCCAGAAGTACAAGTGGGTGAATTCGCGGGGTTGAAAGCCATTGCCGTTAATAGCGTAGGTGCTTTCTTTGATTGGGGGTTGCCGAAAGATTTACTTGTGCCATTTAGCCAGCAAAAAAATGTCATTGAAGAAGGGCAAACTCATTTAGTGTTCGTCTATCTGGATCAACACACCAACCGAATTGTTGCTACATCGAAAATCGACGCACTGTTAAACCGTGAAGAGCCGCCTTATCGTGCTGGCGATAAAGTTGATATCATAGTTGGTGACAAAACAAACATTGGTTTTAAGTGTGTCATCGATCAGCGCTTCTGGGGTGTTTTGTTCTTCCAGGATGCATTTAGGCAGTTGCGTAAAGGTGAGCGCGCTCAGGCCTTTATAAAGCGTGTACGCGAAGACGGAAAGATTGATTTGAGTTTACAGCCTGTTGGCTATAAAAAAGTTCAAAACATATTGGACGACATTATCAATCATTTGACTGAAAATGGCGGTGAAATGACAGTAACCGATAAAAGCTCGCCGGATGAGATAAACCGAGTATTCAAAGTTAGTAAAGCAACCTTTAAAAAAGCGCTGGGAGCGCTTTATAAAGACAAAAAAATTCTTTTATCAAAAGGCAAAGTTACGTTGCTCTAAGTTGTAAACTGTTATTTTTTAGCGAAGCCCTGCGAGAGTGTGCTGAACTGTCAGCATGATTCCAGCAGGGCTTTTTTATGTTGCTCTCGCTCGTTCGGACAGCAGATCGCTCGGTTTAAAAGACTGATTAATGGCGGTGTCTTTTTAGAATGTTCAATAATGTATCCACATATATTCTCTATTTCTGTCTTTCGTTCAAACTTTAGGTCTTCATGCATTGATGAGTGATTGAGACGAGTCAGTTGCGCTACCGTGTAGACGCGATTTACCAGATTGAAGAAAGAGAAATTGGCGGGGTTACTTATCATGTGCTGAAGCGGTTCTGCTTGATAGCACTCTGCCAGTTCATGCACGCAGCGCTCCGTAAGAGATTTATAAGGCTCTTCAAGTACTTCACCATTGCGTATTTCAAATAGTGCGCTGACTGGGTTGATGATGCAGTTTACCGCAAGCTTTTCTAGCATTCGTTGAGTGATGTTAGGTACTAGAAAATCCTGAAATAGAGAATGTGTTGTTTGGGTGTTTTCTTCAGGGTTTTCATGAGACTCTGCAGTCGGTGAATAGTATAATCCAAAGAAAGTGTCGCCCATTCCAGTTTGTTTAACGGTATTTTTATTAAGCTTGTAAGCCCCTTCGCTGGTGACGCCAGACCATAAAGACTGATTTTTTTTAAGGTGAGGAATAAGTTCGTCATGCATTCCCATACCGTTACATAAAGTCCAAATATTTGCGCTTTTCTTTGTGAATTCCTTAACGGATAGATACGCACTAACCATATCAAAAGACTTGGTGCAGATTAAAACGTTGTCGTATTTTTGAGAGATTGTCTCAATGTTTAACGTGGTGATCTCTGATGTTGGCTTAAAGTCTTCTTCCAAGTCGCTATCGAGGTTTATGTGGTTGCCAGGGTTGCTGGTCCGGTAAAGTAAATGGGTGTTAATGTTTCGGTTTGCAAGCTTGGTGGCCCATAGTAAGCCAATAGCACCCGCACCGATTATCAAACAGGTGTGTTGAGTCATAGGTAAGAACGTCTGAGAGTTAGCGGTTTTTTACGAACCTTGCTATTATCGCGCCCATTCTAAAAAAGTTCGAACACTTTTTTAAATTTTATCTGGCTTGTGGGACTCCCAATCAGCTTACATCCTCTTTTTATACATGCACCTTAGGAGCGAAAGATGCCCTCATTTGACGTTGTTTCTGAACTTAACTGGCACGAAGTAACCAACGCAGTTGATCAAGCAAATAGAGAAGTCGTGACACGATACGACTTTAAAGGCGTGGATGCCACGTACGAAATAAAAGACAAAAAAATGGTCGTTTTAGAAGCTCAAAACAAAATGCAGCTTCGTCAAATGAATGAAATTTTAGGACTAAAACTGATTAACCGTGGGATCGACCTTAAATCTCTTGATAAAGGTGATATGAATGAGAGCAATTTACGCGCTACTCAATCTATTACAATGAAAGAAGGTATCGAGCAGGCCGCAGCTAAAATCATTGTTAAGCTAATAAAAGACAGCAAAATTAAAGTGCAAACTCAAGTTCAAGGTGAACAACTACGAGTCACGGGTAAGAAACGTGATGATCTGCAACAGGTTATGCAATTGCTAAAAGGTGCGGATCTAGAAGTGCCAGTTCAGTTTAATAACTTTCGTGACTGATCGCGTGTAGGTTTTTAAAAAATGCTGTTCACTCACTTTTCAGGAGTGAGCAGCTTTTGTCCAGTTATAACCCATCCCTCGTCTTCTAGCAGCTTTCGCTGTCGTAGATAACCATCGCTGTTTTCGGCGAAACTGATCATTTGCTTCGAGTTGACCACTCTATACCAAGGCAAACGCGTGTCTTTTGGCAGTTCTTTTAATATTTTTCCGACAAGTCTTGCATGTTTAGGTGCGCCCGCATGCTTCGCAAGTTCGCCATAAGTGAAGGTGTCACCCTTGTTTGATGTCGATAAAAGATAGAATACTTGTGATTTAAAGTCTTGTTGTTCTTGATTCGTCATTTTATGCCCCAAAATACCCAGTAAGAACATGATAAAACGAAGAAGGTAAACATGCGATACGCGTTACTATTATTTATGCTGGTTCCTGTAGTGGAGCTTTTTGTATTGATTGAAGTTGGCAGTCAAATCGGTGGATTGGCGACCGTGCTTCTTGTATTTTTGACGGCGGCGATTGGTGTCACTCTTATACGAAAGCAAGGAATTGATGCAGCGTTCAAAGCGCAAGAGAAACTGCAGCGTGGACAAATACCTGCTGTAGAAATTGCGGAAGGCTTTATGTTGGTGTTCGCTGGATTATGTTTGTTGATTCCCGGTTTTGTAACGGATTCTATTGGTGCGTTAATGTTGATTTCTCCTTTGCGTAAAGTTGTCGCATCGGGGGTAGCTCTCAGCTTTTTGAAGAAAAGAATGAATATGAAACCCGCTTGGGATAATACTGGTTTTAATGGTTCTACGTCAGCTCATAGCGCTCCGATCGATGGCGAGTATAGTAAGGAACAAAACGATACGATTGAAAAAAAGTAACGTTTTAGGGGTTGAAATGTGTTTTGCCGACCACATTAAAAAAGTCGATACAGAATCCTACCGAAAAATGTAGGACAAACCGGCCAGGGGGTTCCTGGTATTGATTAATTTTGGAGATTTAGATCAATGAATATTCGTCCTTTGCACGATCGTGTTGTTGTTCGCCGTAAAGAAGAGGAGACAACAACCGCATCTGGTATCGTTCTGCCTGGATCAGCTACAGAAAAGCCTACACAAGGTGAGGTCCTAGCTGTCGGCACAGGTCGTATTCAATCAAACGGTGATGTGCGCGAATTGGCAGTGAAAGCAGGTGATACAGTATTGTTCGGTCAATACTCAGGTCAAACTGTGAAAATCGACGGTGAAGAGCTGTTGATCATGAAGGAAGAAGAGATTTACGGCATCGTTGAAGCCTAATCTTTTAGAGTTTTTATATACTAACCAAATTCAGATATTAGGATAGAGAAAATGGCTGCTAAAGAAGTAAAATTTTCAGATAGCGCTCGTCAAAAAATGCTGCAAGGCGTTAACGTTCTTGCTGACGCTGTAAAAGTAACGTTGGGACCTAAAGGTCGTAACGTAGTAATTGAAAAGTCGTTTGGTGCTCCTCTAGTAACCAAAGACGGTGTGTCTGTTGCTAAAGAAATCGAATTAGAAGATAAATTCGAAAACATGGGTGCACAAATGGTTAAAGAAGTATCTTCACAAGCAAACGATGTTGCGGGTGACGGTACTACGACAGCGACAGTATTGGCGCAATCATTTGTTACTGAAGGTCTTAAAGCGGTTGCAGCGGGTCGTAACCCAATGGACCTTAAGCGTGGTATCGACAAAGCAACAAAAGCGGTTGTTGCTGAAATCGCTGCGCTTTCAACGCCTTGCCTAGACAACCGTGCGGTTGAGCAAGTAGGTACTATCTCTGCAAACTCTGACGAAACTGTTGGTAAGCTTATTGCTGAAGCAATGGAGCGTGTGGGCAAAGAGGGTGTTATTACCGTTGAAGAAGGTTCTGGCTTTGAAGATGAGTTAGACGTAGTAGAAGGTATGCAGTTCGACCGCGGTTACTTATCTCCTTACTTCATCAACAACCAAGAAACAATGAGTGCTGAACTGGAAAACCCATTCATCTTGTTGGTTGATAAGAAAATCTCAAACATTCGTGATTTGTTGCCAACGCTAGAAGCGGTTGCTAAATCATCTCGTCCTTTGCTAATCATCGCAGAAGACGTAGAAGGTGAAGCGCTTGCAACTTTGGTTGTTAACAGCATGCGCGGAATCGTTAAAGTTGCTGCTACTAAAGCCCCTGGTTTTGGTGATCGTCGTAAAGCAATGCTAGAAGACATTGCAATCCTTACGGGTGCAACTGTTATCTCTGAAGAAGTAGGCTTGTCGCTTGAAGGAACCACTCCTGAGCAACTTGGTACTGCGAAGCGCGTAACGCTTACTAAAGAAAATACAACAGTTGTTGATGGTGCAGGTGATGCGGCTGCGATTCAAGGCCGTGTAGAGCAGATTCGTGCAGAAATTGCTAACTCTTCTTCTGATTACGACAAAGAAAAACTACAAGAGCGCGTAGCTAAATTGGCAGGCGGTGTTGCAGTTATTAAGATCGGTGCACCGACAGAAGTAGCAATGAAAGAGAAGAAAGCACGTGTTGACGATGCGCTTCACGCTACTCGTGCAGCAGTAGAAGAAGGTGTTGTTGCAGGTGGTGGTGTTGCGCTAGTACGTGCACTGTCTAAAGTTGCTTCCCTAGAAGGTAGTAACGAAGATCAAAAAGTAGGTATTGATCTAGCACTTCGTGCAATGGAATCTCCAATGCGCCAAATCGTATCTAACGCAGGTGACGAAGCGTCTGTTGTAGTAGATAAGGTTAAGCAAGGCGAAGGTAACTTCGGTTACAACGCAGCGTCTGGCGAATACGGTGACATGATCGACATGGGTATCCTTGACCCAGCTAAAGTAACTCGTTCTGCTCTACAAGCAGCAGCTTCTGTTGCTGGCTTGATGATCACTACTGAAGCAATGGTTGCTGAAATTCCAAAAGAAGATGCTCCTGCTATGCCTGATATGGGCGGCATGGGCGGCATGGGCGGCATGATGTAATCCACGCCAATCTTTTAAAAAAGGCCATCAGGGTATCTCTGATGGCCTTTTTTATGGGTGTTAGTTTGTTTTGTTTGCATGAATCTTAATTCAGGGTTTATGGGGTGATTCTTTTATTCTTTAGTTTATGAGAATCATTTACAATCGTAAGGCTTTGTTTTTATTTGGAGTCTTATGGTGAATCATCTATCTATGTCTGAGTTGTCGCAATCAACCTTAATCGACATCGTTCAAGCTCAGCGTTATGGAGCAGAGTATCAGCCTATCGTCTCATTGGAGACAGGGGAGACTTTTGGGTATGAGGCCTTGTCGAGGTTTTACGATAAGCAAGGTGACCTTGTGCGCCCTGATGTTGTGTATGCAGCACTGCATGATAATCCAATTACCTTGTTCCAAGTTGAGTACGCGCAAAAAAAAGTTCAATTAGGTAATGCGGATAAATCAAAAACGTTATTTGTAAACTTGGATCAGGATGCATTTTTTGCCGCAGGGACTGAAGCGCTTGATTGCCCATTTATGCAGCTTGTTAAAGGCTATGGCAGAGACAAGGTCGTCGTGGAGTTGATTGAGAATTCGGAAGTTAATGATGCTCTGATGAGTCTCACGATGATAGAGGCTTTCTCTTCGCTCGGTATTGGAACAGCGATAGATGACCTGTGTAATCCTAGGTCGATGATATCGATTGCAGTTATGCAGCTTGTTGATTGGGTGAAGCTGGATAAATATGTCGTAACCATGAAGCATGATAAGAATTTTATGCTCTTTGTCAAAAAGATGATCGAGTTCGCAAAGTTAACGAATAAAAACATAATTTTAGAGGGTGTAGAGAGTAGAGAAGATCTTGAATTTGCTAGATATTTGGGGGTGGATTTTGTTCAAGGCTTCTATTTTAGGGAGCGGTTTTTGGTCGTTAAGCCATAGAGTTCCCCTTTTTTTATGATATAGTCCAAACCATTGATTCTAAAGCTATTGATAAATGACGACCTGTGTAAGATACTTAAAACTCATCCATATAGACTTTGTGAGAAGAGAAGGAACTATATATGCTTAAAAAAACGCTCGTTAGTATTGCTGTGTCGGGTGTGCTATATGTTTCTAGTAGTAATGCATTAGAGTTGGGCGAGTTAACATCCCGCTCCAAGTTGGATGAGCCCTATAGAGGGGAGATCAAATTAAGTGATGCTCCAGGCTTATCTCCTCAGGACATTACTGTTCGATTAGGATCTGAAAGCGAGTTTAAACAAGCTGGATTAACTCCTACACGTGTACTATCTCGTTTATCTTTTCAAGTCGCACGTGAAAACGGTGAGCTTGTAGTATTGGTGCAGTCAGAAGCCCCTTTAGAAACAAAAGAATTAAAATTTGTTTTAGCTGCAAAATGGCCTAACGGTCAGGTTGTTAGAGAGTATCAAACGCCTGTTGCTGCTTCTGCGCTTGTAGACAAAGCTTCTCCAGAAGTTGTGCAATCTGCAAAGCAGTCTAATGCTCCTGCCCCAGTACGAGAAGAAACAGTACCTTTCGAGAAAGAAGGTCGATCGGCGCAACGCCTAGGATCAGGTGGGCAACGCAGTGTTCAGAAAGGTAATACGCTTTGGTCGATTGCCAAAGGTAATATACCGACCAATCAGCTAACCATCTATCAAACAATGATGGCCATTCAAGCTCTTAATCGCGAATCCTTCGTAGCGAACAACATAAACCTTTTAAAAGAAGGTACAGTTTTGCGTTTGCCTACCGAGGAGCAGATCGAGCTCTTCAATCGTACTGCTTCAAAAGAAGAGTTTGAACGCCAGCATCAAGCATGGGTCGCTCTCAAGCAAGCGGGCGGCATTAAATCTATCATTGAACAGGCTCAATTAAATACGCAGGCGAAATCTAAAACAGCCCCAGCGCCCGTTGTAGATACTGATGCGAAGCTTACGTTGGCTTCTGGTCAAAGTGAACTTCCTGAGGAAGAAGCAAGCTCTAATCCTGCACAAGCTGCCAAATTGGCGGAAATGGAAGATAAGCTGTCTGCGACTCAAGAAAACTTAGATAAAGAACTTCGAGAAAAAGAAGAGTTGTCAGGTAAATTGAGTGAGCTTAATTCACAGTTCGAAACCCTTGAAAAACTAATCAGCCTCAAAGATAAACAAATGGCTGAATTACAACGTCAATTCACAAGTGCTCAGCAAGCATTGCAAGAGCAAAAAAATACCGTTGATCAATTGTTAGAGGCTGACCAACTTCGTAGAGAGCAGGCTCAGGCTGAAGCTGATTCTTGGACGAATAAGATCTTTGGCAACCCTATAGTGCTTTCTATTGCTGGTGTTGTAATGTTGCTGCTTGGCTTCTTGGTGGGGATGTTGGTTAAACGCTCGGGTAAAAAGAAGCTTGAGGAAGATAACTCAATGGATGAGTTTGATCTCTCGGATGTTGCGCCAGTTGCGGCAGCAGCGTCTGTCGCCGCTTCTGAATCAGTGGAATCTGCACCAGACCCATTAGATGATCCTTTTGAAGATGCGAAAGAGTTGGAAGAAGAAGACCCATTTGCATTCGATTTTGATTCTGATACTCAAGAAGATTCAGTAGCGGCATTTGATGAATTCGATGATGTTGATCAAGATGTTGCTTCTGTCGATGATATTTCAAATGAAGCGTCGCTTGATGATGAGTTTGATCCACTTGCTTCATTGGAAGCAGAAATGGATGAGCTAGCCGACGATGAACCGCTCGAAGAAGGTTTGGACGATGCTTTTCCAGAGCTAGAGTCAGAAGAAGTTGAGCAGATTCCAACTATGGATGAAGTTGCTGATGATGATTCGCTAGATGATGATCTTGATTTGGATGAACTTGATTCAAATACCGATTCTGATCTTGAGGAACTATCGGACGACGATGCATTCGAGGAGTTGCCAGATGTTGGTGATAGCTTTGATGAAGCTTTGTCCACGGAAGAAGATACCTCCGAAGAAGAGGATTTCGTCAATAACCTATTGACTGATGAAGACCAAGATGATGTTGATGAAAGTGCAGTGTTTGATGAGGAGCCAAATGAAACGCTTGCTCAATCAATAGAAGAATCTTTGTCTGAGGCTCAGAGCGAGTTGTCTGAGGATGATCTTGAAATACCAGAGTTTGGTGAGGCTGAAGCAGCGGCAGATGAAGAGGTTAGCGATGATGAAGAAAATATTGATTTCTTTGATGCTAGCGGCGATGAGGCTGCAACGAAACTCGATTTGGCCAGAGCTTACATGGATATGGGTGACGAAGAGGGTGCCCGTGTTATACTTGAAGATGTAATTGAAACGGGTAATGAGCAACAAATTGCCGAAGCTGAAAGTATGATGGAGCGCATGTTCCCAAGTGAGTAAAAAGAAAGTTGTCTTAGTCGTCGAATATGACGGCTCGCGTTATAAGGGCTGGCAAGCTCAAAAATTTGATGTTGATACAGTTCAGGAAAAATTAGAATTCGCTTTATCCAAAATTGCTAATCACAGTGTTGGTGTGGTCTGTGCAGGCCGCACAGACTCTGGTGTGCACGCAAGCTCTCAAGTTGTTCATTTTGAAACGCATTCCGAGCGCCCTTTAAGGGCATGGACTTTAGGGGTAAATACTCATTTGCCTCCCGACATTGCTGTCGTGGCGGCAAACTATGTTTCGCCCGATTTTCATGCTCGATTCAGTGCGTTAACTCGCCGGTATCGTTATGTAATCTATCAATCTGAATTTCGTCCAGCTGTTTTAGCTAAAGCAGTGACTTGGACCTACAAACACCTCGATGAAAACAAAATGCGCGAAGCTGCGAAATGTTTTGTTGGAGAGCATGATTTCTCTTCTTATCGAGCTATCGGGTGTCAAGCTAACAGTCCCATCAGAACGGTACTTAATTTCTCTGTAGAGAAGCTGGGACAATATATCGTGCTTGATATACGGGCGAACGCGTTTCTTCATCATATGATCCGTAATTTTGCTGGCGTATTGATGGCGATAGGTGCAGGTGAAAAGCCTGTTTCGTGGGCGAAGCAGGTGTTGGATGCAAGAGATCGTACGCAAGGCGGGGTAACTGCGCCACCTCATGGTTTATATTTTGTTGACGCTCAATATGCGAGTGAATTTTGTGTTCCTCAGGTGCCTTTAGGTCCTCATTTTTTACCGTTTAGAGACGAGGCGGTGCTCGATGGCTAGAGTCAAGATATGTGGTATTACCAATTTAGAGGATGCATTGTTTGCTATTGAGTGTGGGGCGGATGCACTCGGCTTTGTATTTTACTCTAAAAGTCCTAGATATGTGACTCCACAAGTAGCAAACAATATTGTCTCAAAATTACCGCCATTTGTAGCACCCATTGCACTGTTCGTGGATGCAAGCAATGAGCAGGTAAATGATGTTATTTCAGGTAGCTCTCGGTGGGTTATACAGTTTCATGGTAATGAGCAGCCGGAAGAGTGTGCCTCCTATGGTGTATCGTATATTAAAGCTCTTAGAATGAAGCCGGATCTGAATCTCACTACAGAATTCGAGCGGTTTTCTAGTGCAGTGGCGATCCTTCTAGATGCATATAAAGCAGGCGTTCCTGGTGGAACAGGAGAAACTTTTGATTGGGAAAGGATACCTCGGACATCTGATAAACCTATTATTCTTGCTGGCGGCCTTACGCCAGAAAATATTACCCAAGCTGTGATGCAGGTCTCCCCCTATGCTGTTGATGTTAGTGGCGGTGTCGAGGAAACGAAAGGGAAAAAAGATTTCATCAAAGTAAAAGATTTTATATTTAAAGCGAAAAGCTGGAGCAAACAGTGAGTAATAAAATGAACTCAAACTTGCCGGACGAAAACGGACACTTTGGACAATTTGGTGGCGTATTTGTTTCTGAGACGCTTATGTCAGCGTTAGACGATTTGACGCATATGTATGAAGAATTGTCGAAGAGCGCTGAGTTCCAAGCTGCGTTTGATAACGACCTTGCTCATTATGTGGGCCGTCCTTCGCCGTTGTATTTTGCGGAACGCCTAACGAATCAAGTGGGCGGAGCTAAAATTTATTTTAAGCGAGAAGATCTGAATCATACGGGCGCGCATAAAATAAACAATGCGATCGGTCAGGCTTTGCTAGCAAAACACATGGGTAAACCGAATATTATCGCTGAAACCGGTGCGGGTCAGCACGGTGTCGCTACGGCTACTGTCGCAGCGCGATTGGGGTTGAATTGTAAGATCTTTATGGGCGAAGAGGACATTCGTCGTCAAACTCTAAATGTTTATAGAATGAAGTTGCTTGGTGCGGAAGTGGTGCCAGTAAGCTCCGGCACCAAGACATTGAAAGATGCATTGAATGAAGCGATGCGTTACTGGGTAAGTAACGTAGATGATACGTTTTATATTATTGGAACGGCCGCAGGGCCGCACCCATATCCTATGATGGTGCGTGATTTCCAAGCTATTATTGGTCGTGAAACGAAAGAGCAAAGTATTGCTCATGAAGGGCGTCTTCCGGATGCGCTTGTTGCTTGTGTTGGTGGCGGGTCAAATGCAATCGGTATGTTTTATCCGTTTATTGATGATGTGCAAGTGCAAATGTATGGTGTGGAACCGGGTGGTTATGGTTTGGAGACAGGGCAGCATGCTGCGCCATTGTCGGCTGGCAAACCTGGTGTGTTACACGGGAATCGCACCTATGTGATGGCTGATGACGACGGTCAAATTCTAGGTACACACTCGATATCTGCAGGACTTGATTACCCTGGTGTAGGGCCTGAACATGCGTGGTTGAAAGACTGCGGACGAGCAAATTATGTTGTTATTGATGACAATGAGGCGATGGACGGATTTCGAACGCTCACTAAGGTTGAAGGTATAATGCCAGCACTAGAGTCGAGTCATGCAGTTGCTTACGGAATGAAACTGGCTAAAACCCTACCTAAAGATCAGATTGTGGTCGTTAATCTATCTGGTCGGGGGGATAAAGATATACATACAGTAGCTTCGCTTGATGGTGTAGAGGTTTAAGATGAGTCGAATTAATAATTGCTTGATCAACCTTAAAGCGGAAGGGCGTAAAGCGCTAATTCCTTATGTCACAGCAGGGGATCCTACACCTGATCACACTGTTACGATAATGCAAGCTCTAGTTAAAGGTGGAGCTGATATTATTGAGCTCGGAATGCCGTTTTCTGATCCAATGGCGGACGGTCCAGTGATCCAGCTAGCATGCGAACGCGCGCTTGAAGCAGGCACAAGTGTTCGTTCTGTATTGGCGTCAGTCAAAACGTTTCGAGAGTCAGATCAGGATACGCCAGTTGTTTTGATGGGGTACTTGAACCCAATAGAGTTCTATGGCTATGAAAGCTTTGCAAAAGATGCGGCCGCAAGCGGTGTTGATGGTGTTTTATTAGTAGATCTGACTCCAGAAGAGGCGACAGATGTAGTAGAATACTTCCGCAGTCAGAATATTGACCTGATTTATCTGCTCGCACCTACTACAACGATGGCGCGCGCTAAAAAAA
The DNA here is from genome assembly GCF_004362145.1 of Marinomonas balearica. Classification (GTDB taxonomy): domain Bacteria; phylum Pseudomonadota; class Gammaproteobacteria; order Pseudomonadales; family Marinomonadaceae; genus Marinomonas; species Marinomonas balearica. The sequence continues at coordinate 171,871 of NZ_SNXC01000013.1, read as the reverse complement.
TCTGTGATTTAGCGAGTGGTTATGTGTACTACGTATCAGTGAAAGGTGTAACTGGATCTGCTACGTTGGACGTTGAAAGTGTGCGTGAACATGTAGAAAAGCTTAGAAGCGTGACGAATCTGCCTATTGGCGTTGGTTTTGGTATTAAAAATGCTGAAACAGCGTCTGCCGTTAGTGCATGTGCAGATGGTGTTATCGTAGGCAGTGTCTTGGTGAATACCATCGCTGAATCAAAGAATGAAGACAAAGAATTTATTGCTCAAGCCTTGGCAAATGTACTGAGTCCTATGCGAGAGGCAATGGACAGCTAGGCTTGAATGAGTTTTGGAGAATAAAATGAGTAGTTGGTTAGATAAATTTGTACCGTCAATCGTAAGAAGCGAATCAAAGCGCGGTCAAAATTCAGGTGTGCCAGAAGGTTTATGGAAGAAATGTCCTAAATGTGACAACGTTTTATACCGCCCTGAACTAGAAAAGAATCAAGATGTTTGTCCTAAATGTGAGCATCACATGCGTGTAAGTGCGCGCCGACGTCTCGATTTGTTTTTGGATAAAGAAGGGCGCACCGAAATTGGAGCCCACCTAGAGCCAGAAGATAAACTGAAGTTTAAAGATTCTAAACGCTACAAAGATCGTATCGTGGCTGCCCAAAAAGCAACGGGAGAGAAAGATGCTCTAGTTGCAATGGAAGGTGCTCTCAATGGGCTTCCAGTGGTAGCGGTTGCATTTGAGTTTAGCTTCTTAGGCGGTTCAATGGGTGCGATTGTAGGCGAGCGATTTATTCAGGCTGTAAATGTTTGTTTAGAAAAACGAGTTCCTCTTGTATGTTTCTCTGCAAGTGGTGGTGCTCGTATGCAAGAAGCTTTGATCTCCTTAATGCAAATGGCGAAAACGTCCGCTGCATTGGAAAAAATGAAGCAACAAGGCTTGCCGTATATTTCAGTAATGACTGATCCAGTATTTGGTGGTGTATCTGCGTCGCTTGCGATGTTGGGTGACTTGAATGTTGCTGAACCAAATGCGTTGATTGGTTTTGCAGGGCCGCGTGTTATTGAGCAAACAGTTCGCGAAACTTTGCCGGAAGGGTTCCAGAGAAGTGAGTTTTTGTTGGATAAGGGCGCGTTAGATATGATTATTAAGCGACACGAAATGCGTGATCGTTTGTATAACGTTTTGTCAATTCTTACCCATAAGGTCGCGTAAATTAATGACCGGTAAGTCATTATCAGATTGGCTCTCATATATTGAGAGCCAACACACCTCAGAAATCGAACTAGGCTTAGATCGAGGCCTGAAAGTACTTCAAGATCTCAATCTGATCCGCCCCCATAAAAAGGTGATCACGGTTGCAGGTACGAATGGTAAAGGCTCAACGTGTCAGCTTATTACTCAGTATTTGATATCAATCGGCCGCACAGTCGGTACCTATACTTCACCTCATTTTCTCTATTTTAACGAACGCGTTGCACTAAATGGTGCAAACTGTTCTGATGAGTTGCTAATTCGTGCGTTTGAAAGAATTGAAGCCGTTCGAAAAGATATTCCACTAACTTATTTCGAATTCTCAACTTTGGCTGCATTGCTTATTTTTTCAGAGTCGAACTTAGATTATTGGGTACTTGAAGTTGGTTTAGGTGGCCGCTTAGATTCTGTTAATATGGTTGACACTGATTTGGCTGTTGTGACGTCAATTGCATTAGACCATGTTGATTGGCTTGGTGATTCGTTGGAAGTCATAGCGAGAGAGAAAGCGGGTATATCGCGTCCAGAAAAACCAATAGTTTCCGGAGTCGTTACGCCTCCCGACTCTATATCGGACGTTGCTTCTCGTATTGGCGCACCGTTATATCAGAAAGGCAAAGATTTTACTTATCGTATCGACTCAGATCAGAGCTGGACTTGGCAATCTAAACAGCATCACTTTTCAAACCTGCCGTTACCTTCGCTTCCCATTGAAAATGCCGCAACTGTAATGCAGGTATTGACGCTGCTAGACGAGCCTATTACTCAAGAACACTTGGTTAGTCTGTTTGCTAATACGACTTTAAGAGGTCGCTTTGAGTTAGTGGAGCACGAGCCAGATGTCTATATTGATGTAGCGCATAATCCAGAGGCTGCGAAAGAGCTCAAAAGCCGTGTATCAAACCTAGCATCTAAGCCTATTGCTGTTGTTGGTATGTTGAAAGATAAGGATGTTTCTAGTGTATTGGCTACTTTAGAAAATGTGTTTGAATCGTGGTATGTGTGCAGCTTGAATGCGCCTCGTGGTGCGGTTAAAGAGGAGTTGCTAGAGTGTATTGAATCAAATGCATTTGGCTTTGATGCATTTGAACATGCTTATAACGAAGCAGTAACGGAGGCCCGAAATAAAGGGTGTTCGGTAGTTGTTTTCGGCTCTTTTGTGACAGTGTCCCAATATCTTGAATTGCATAACGTGTAGAAAAGGGAAGCAAAATGGTTTTGGATAATACTTCTAAACATCGATTGGTTGGGGCTGGCATTATGATTGTATGTGCGGCGATTGTACTGCCAATGGTGTTGGATGGTGAAAAACCAGCTGAACTTGACATCGTAATTAATATACCCGAGCCACCTCCATTAGTTGTGCCAGTTATACAGCCTGTGCAAGCCTTAAAAGACAGCCAAGAAAATATCTCGGCAAGTGATATTAAGCTCATTTCTAATAATGCTCAAAACAAGCCTGACAGTGGTGCCTTAAAGAATGTTGCTGAAAAGTCTACGTCTTCAAGCGAAAAAACAACAGTCTCCAAATTAGATGTAGATGAAGTTGCTAGGGGGGGGGGAGAATCTAAAGCGCCTGCCATCAAAGCTGCCCCCATTAAAAAAGCTGAGAGCTTGAAGCCTGCTGCTCGTTGGACGGTGCAAATTGCTACTTTTAAAAACAGTGCGAATGCCAGTCGTCTGGTGAATAAGCTGAAGAGTGCCGGATACCCAGCTTATAGAGTGACTACTCAGTCGTTGCATAAAGTCTTTGTAGGGCCAGAAATAAAAAGAAATTCATCAGAAAAGTCACGCAATGATATTGAAAAGGAGTTTCTTTTAAAGGGGATTGTTGTCAAGTTTTCTCCTAACTAAAAGACTTGATATTAGGCTTGGAAAAAGGCGAGCTTCTGTTAAACTGCCTCGCTGAAATTTAGAGGAAAATATGAACGAGTTGGGCGCAATATCTACCGTAGATTGGTTAATAATCGCAGTCGTTATACTGTCTTCATTGCTAAGCTTGAAGAGAGGATTTATAAAAGAAGTGCTTTCCCTAGTGACATGGGTGATTGCCTTTGTTGTGTCAGTGAAATTTTCCGGTAATTTGCAAACTCTATTAGTTGAGCAAGTTCAAAACGAACAGATTCGATACATTGTCTCGTTTGTCTCACTGTTTATTGCAAGTTTAGTGATTGGTGCTCTAGTTAGCTTTTTATTGGGCTCGTTAATTCAGGTTACAGGGCTTAGTAGCACCGATCGAGTTTTGGGTATGGTCTTTGGCTTTGCTCGCGGAAGCTTAATTGTTGTCGCGTTCGTATCGTTGCTTAGCTTGAGTCCAGCGATCGAAAAAACACCTTTTTGGCAGTCGTCGCAGCTCATTCCTCAGTTAGTTATTATGAAAGATTGGGTACGTGAAATGTTAGGCAAGGGGAGTGAAATGATTGATTCCTCCCTTATTGAACGTACTTTTAGTAGTTAAGCCTTTATTAAAAAAGGCCGATAGAAAACAAAAGGGTGAAAACCCTTCCCCAACACGAGGTGATTTTAATGTGTGGTATCGTTGGTGTTGTTAGCACTTCGATGGTTAATCAGGCTATCTTTGATGCATTGACTCTTCTTCAGCATCGTGGGCAAGATGCTGCAGGGATGGTGACTAGCCATGAAGGCGGTTTATGCTTGAGAAAGGATAATGGTCCTGTGAGCGAAGTGTTCCGCACTCGCCATATGAAAAAACTATTGGGCAATATTGGTATTGGTCATGCCCGTTACCCAACAGCCGGCACATCCAGTTCTGCGGAAGCACAACCGTTTTACGTAAACTCTCCGTATGGTGTTTCGCTAGCTCACAACGGAAACCTTACTAATACAGACAAGCTAAAACGAGAAGTGTTTGAGTCTGATTTAAGGCACATAAATACAACTTCCGACTCTGAAGTGCTTTTAAATGTGCTAGCGCATGAATTGCACGAAGAAAGTAAATTGGTTCCGACACCTGATGATATATTTAATGCGCTTGAGCGCGTTTATAAGCGAATTGAAGGTGGATACGCAGTTGTTGCGTTGATTACTGGGTACGGTATTCTTGCTTTTCGTGATCCTGATGGAATACGTCCTTTAATCTATGGGTCTCGTGAAACCGAAAATGGTATCGAGTACATGGTTGCTTCTGAGAGTGTCGCGCTTGATGCCGCAGGGTTCAAAATAGAACGTGATATTCGACCAGGCGAAGCGATGTTTTTTGATGTTGAGCATAATGTTCATGTGCGTCAATGCACTCCTGAAAAGGTCGCTCGCCCTTGTTTGTTTGAATACGTTTATTTTGCACGCCCAGACACTGTCATTGACAATATTTCTGTTTATAAAGCCCGTATCAATATGGGTGATGCGCTGGCGGCTAAGATAAAGCGCGAGTGGGGTGATCTTGAGATCGATGTCGTTATCCCAATTCCAGACACTAGTCGAACCGCAGCTCTTCAAATTGCCCAAACGATGGGTATTCCATTTCGTGAAGGGTTGGTTAAAAATCGCTATATTGGCCGTACGTTTATCATGCCTGGTCAGACGGTTCGTAAGAAGTCCGTTCGTCAAAAGCTTAATCCTGTTCCGTTTGAATTCAAAGATAAAAACGTCTTGCTTGTAGATGACTCAATCGTTCGCGGTACAACAAGTCGTGAAATTATTGAAATGGCACGAGAGGCGGGTGCGAAGAAGGTATTCATTGCATCTGCGGCACCAGAAGTTCGCTACCCTAACGTATATGGTATTGATATGCCTGCTGCGGAAGAGTTAATAGCGCATGAGAGAAACGTCGAAGAGATATGTGAACTGATTGGAGCAGATGGCCTGATCTTCCAAGATTTGGAGGATCTAAAGAGCGCGTGTGTCGACGAGAAGCATTCTGATGTGCGAGAGTTTGATACATCTGTTTTTGATGGCAGTTACATTACAGGAAATATTACGGCCGAATACCTCTCTAACTTGGCGACATCGAGAAATGACGCCAAGAAAAATAAATTAGAGACTATTGTATCAAGTGATATGTTGTATCCTATGTAGAATAGAATGACGCTCGTAAGTAAAATGAGCTTTATCATATGGAGAAAAATAGCCAGCCTTTAGGTCTGGCTATTTTGTTTTACGGTAGACTGCCTTGTTGGCAGATTTTGGAGATAGAAAGATGTCTGAGTATAAAAATGCGACTAATGCAATTCATGCAGGTGTTCGTCAGACTCAAGAGCAGGAAAATAGTGAGGCTATTTTCACGACTTCTAGTTTTGCCTATGGCTCCGCTGCGGAAGCTGCTGCGAAGTTTGGGGGAGATGAGGATGGTAATATTTATTCTCGTTTTACAAATCCTACCGTAGAAATGTTTGAAAAAAGATTAGCTGTTATGGAAAAAGGTGAGGCCGCGATAGCAACTGCGTCGGGTATGGCTGCACTGATGACAATGGCCTATAGTCTTCTTAAGCAAGGTGATCGAGTTGTTTGTTCAAGGAACATATTTGGCTCCTCAATAAAGTTCTTTAATGCCTATACCGTTAAGTTTGGCGTCGAAGTTATTTATGTTGATGCAACTGACTACGACGCTTGGGAAGATGCAATTAACGCTAATACTCGACTCTGCTACTTTGAAACGCCTTCTAATCCATTGTACGAGGTCGTAGATGTAGAGCGAGTTTCTGCCTTGGCTCACGCAAAAGGAGCGTTGCTTTGCGTTGATACGGTTCTGGCTACGCCAGCATTGCAAAATCCCTTAACACAAGGTGCGGATATTGTGATGCAATCTGCGACTAAGTTTATTGATGGACAAGGACGGAGTCTTGGTGGCGCGTTAATTTCATCTCAAGAAATTGTTGAGCACTTTGTTGCGTTTATGCGCAGTGCTGGTCCAACGATGAGTCCGTTTAATGCATGGATTTTACTTAATGGGCTGGAGACGCTGGAATTGCGCATGAAGGCTCACTCTAAAAATGCACTTCAGTTGGCTCAGTATCTTGAGCAGCATGCCAAAGTGAAAAAGGTGAATTACGGTGGATTGCCATCGCATAAATCTCACGAGCTAGCTAAAAAGCAGCAGAAGGATTTTGGTGGTTTGTTGTCTTTTGAACTTGAAGGTGGCAAAGAGGCTGCGTGGGGTTTTATAGACCGTGTGCAGCTTATGTCGATCACCGGCAATTTGGGCGATACAAAAACGTTGGTTACTCACCCTGCCACTACGACACATGGGCGCCTTTCTCCAGATGAGAAAGAAGCGGCAGGAATAGCAGATGGGTTGGTTCGAATCTCAGTGGGTATTGAGGATATTTCAGATATTATCGAAGACGTTGAGCAAGCACTTAATGGAATTTAATTGTGTTTTTGTTATTTTCTGCTGATATTAATATCTTTTACTTCTCTATGGATATTAGCGGTAGAAAGTGAAATGTGGCGGTTGCATCTTTATGATGCGATCGTTATATCAGACGATTAAAGATCCTGTTGACTGTATGTCTGGTTGGCTATGGTGATTCAAAGCTCAGTTAAGCGTCTAATTCGTTGCTTTCTGTTATCCCTAATAGCATTTCTTCTTCGTGTTTCTTTCGTTCTAATGATGCTTGTCTTAATGCTATTTTTTGAGTTTCTAATACGAGTTCTTCTACAAAAGTTAGAACACGCTCCTCGGCTTGAATAAAAGCCCATCCAGAACGCTCTTCCTGTTGGTAAATTTTTCTCGCAATTACTTTCCCAATGATGATCTCATCTCTATCGACAATGAATGCCGTCAAAGAGCCATTCTGTGGTAAGGGGGTGGTGGAGTCGCTCGTTAAGGATAAAGCGACGCCGCTTACGCTGATGTCCATGCAACGGAATGTGTTTTCGTTGTTGCTAAACTGAACTGAGCAGCCGTTCGGAATAACTCGCACTGCTTCACGTCGTTCAGAGCTTTCATAATGTATTGCTGAGGCGTCTTCCATATCTGTTTCCTTCCCAATTTTTACTGGGCGTTCTTATTCAGTATTGTCCTTATTTCGCTCTAATACAAATTCAGCTCGCCTATTTAGTGCGCGGTGCTCTGGTGTATCGTTCGGCACAAGTGGAATTACATCGGCGTAGCCTGTCGCAGTCATTCTTTCGGGCGGTATACCTTCTGATAAAAAGTATCGTAATGTGGTGGTTGCGCGTATTGCGGAGAGCTCCCAGTTGCTTGGGAATCGAGCGGTATTAATGGGAATGTTGTCGGTGTGACCCTTTATGCTGATATTGTACTCAGGGTACCTTATAAATATTTGAAGGAGTGTCTCAAATATCGGTTCTCCGCTCCACAAGATATCCGCTTCTCCCGACTCAAATAGAGAAGCACCATCAACGCGGATAGTAATTCTTTCTCCGTCTTCAAAGACAGCCACTTGGGATTCTAAGTTTTGACCTGCGAATTTATTGGCGGCATCATTTGCAATTTCATTGACGTGCTCTCGTTCAACTTCATCAATTGGTTCTTTTGAATACGTTAAATCAGCTTCTGTTGCTAATTGAGGGTCTACTGGTTTTATTGTTTCGGTTCCCCCACCCGAATAAAGGTTAGGGTCTAGGCGAGTTAAGGCCCCGTTACTGTTTAGTGCAATTTGAATTGACGAAAGGGCGCTAACTAGTGTGTCTTCAGTGAGTTTAGATAAACTGTATAAGAGTATAAAAAATACCAACAGCAGCGACATAAGATCTGCATACGTCACTATCCATGCTGCTACCTCTTCATCTTCTACAAATGGGTCTTGCAAAGTTAATCTCCCATTCCGGCAGGTTTTCTTTGATGGGCTGGCACGTAAGAAGAAAGACGTTCATATACGGCTAAATAATTATTGCTTCCTAAAAGACTCACAGTGCCGTCTCTGATAATTTCTAACGTTTGTATCTCTAGTATAGTCCGAGCTTTCAATTTTCCTGCAATCGGGTTAAAAATAACGGTCGATAGGAGAGAGCCATAGAAGGTTGTTAGTAGGGCAACAGCCATAGAAGGGCCAATGGCCTCTGGGTCATCCATTTGTGCTAGCATTTGGATCAATCCAATAAGAGTACCGAGCATACCAAATGCTGGAGCGTATACGCCCATTTTTTTGAATACGTCCTGCACTACGTAATGGCGCATTCGCAATGAGTTGATGTCTGCTTGAAGGGTGTGGCGAATATAGTCTTCATCTGATGCGTCCGATGCCATGTTCATCGCACGTTTTAGAAAAGGCGATTCAGCGTCTACTCGACTTAAAGCGATTAAGCCTTCCCTTCGAGCGATCTTGGTGATTTGAAGCATGGTTGCGATCATCGCTTGTGGGTTCTGTTTATCTTGACCGAAGACAATGAATGCCGCTCTCAAGGCTGACATTGTATCGCGGAATTGAAAAGTAACGAGTGTTGCAGCTATGGTGCCTCCGACAACAATCATGATCCCCGGCACATTAACAAAGATTGATATGTCGCTACTGCCGAGAAAAATGGCAGAGATAATTAGGGCTATACCGGAAATGATGCCTATGAATGATGCGAAATCCATTGAGTATTCACCTAGTTTGCTTTTGAATGGAATATACTGACATTATGTATAGCAATAGTCGTTGATACAAGTCGAAGAGTTGAAATTTCTTTGATATCAGCCAATTGCACGCCCCAATTTTTATAAAAAGGGGCGCGAATTGTTTAAGCTTGTCCGAGTGCATTAAGTTGTTTTCGTTCGGCTCGACGATAGCCGAGCACCAACAAGCAGGGAGTGAGGATAAGTGTTAGAGGTGTGGCAAACGTTAATCCACCAGCGATCGCGGTTGACAGTTGTGTCCACCATTGCGCTGACGGTGCGCCGACACTAATAGTTTGATGAACCAAATCAATGTTGAGTTGAAACACCATCGGAACCAAACCTAGTATTGTGGTAATCGTTGTTAACATTACCGGTCGTAGCCTTTGGACACCTGTGCGTACTGCAGCTTCTCTAACTTTCATGCCTTGTTTGCGCAATCCATTGAAGGTGTCGATCAATACAATGTTGTTGTTCACCACAATGCCTGCAAGCGCAATAACGCCTACACCGCTCATAACAATGCCAAACGGTTCGCCTTTTAGCATCAAGCCTATTAATACACCCATGGTGGAGAAAATAACGGCACTTAATATAAGCAGGCATTGGAAGAAGTTATTAAATTGCGTGACCAGAATAATCGCCATAATAAAGAAAGCGATTCCAAACGCTTTCATTAAGAAGGTTTGGCTCTTTTGCTGATCTTCTGTGTTACCCCTAAACTCAAACTGTAATGTGTCAGGTAGATCCGTTGCTACGAGTTCTGCACGAATGTGTTGAATCACTTGGTCAACAACTAAGCCATCTTTCACATCGGCTTTGATGGTGATGGATTTCTTACCACCAACTCGATTAACGATGCCTTGTTTTGGAGCTGCGTAGCGAGTAACGAAATTGCTGATTGGAACAGGTCCTTCATTTGATGTGATATGAAGTTCGTCAAGCTGTCCAAGGCTTCTTTGTTCCACGGGATAGCGCAATACAATGTCAATCTTATCGTCTGCGCCTTCGGGTAAGAAGTCGCTCAGGACAATCCCCGTAGTAACCAGCTTAGTTACATTGCCGAGAGTGTTTACGCTGACGCCATATTCAGCCGCTTTTGCTCTATCAACGTCCATACGCCACTCAATACCCGGTAAGGAGCGATCATCGCTAACGCTGATGATTTCATCACGTGCACGTAGCTTTTTGGATATTTCTTTGGCAGCTTCATTTAAAACGCCAGTGTAGGCAGAAGACAATTGTAGCTCGATATCCGAACCGGATTGAGGCCCACCTTGTTGAACTTCTGATCGAACCTCTATACCCGGCACCGAACGTGTTTTTTCACGAATTTCTTCTAGAATGAGGCTTGCAGGACGGCGCTTATACCAGTCAATAAACTCCATAGAGAGTGTACCAATATTGTCTGGTGCTCCGTCTGTTTTAGGAGAGGAGTAGGTGGTTGCGACGAGGCTTTTAATGTCTGGATGTCCGACAATTAGGCGTTCGACTTGTTTTACTAATGCGTCCTTTTCATCGAGCGATAAATCGCCACGCGCTCGTATCTCCAAATTCGCTACTTCAGGCTCGATGTTTGGAAAAAACTCAACACCGTGTCCGAATTTACCATAGCTCATAAATACGCCGATCAATAGAGCGATAGCAAACAGTAAAATAACAATCGGATAATTAACAAGCCGAGCAAGCATTCGACTGTATATTCCAGTTAGTCCGCGTAACTTAGACAGGTCTCCAGATTCCGTAAGACGAAGTGTTTCCATTGTTTTTTCAGAATAAGCGCCTTTTTTACCGATAATGGAGCCTATTGTCGGTAAAACTATCAGAGCCATAATAAGTGCAGACGACAACGTTGCAATCACGGTTATCGGCATATAACGCATAAATTCGCCAACAATGTCTGGCCAAAAGAGTAGTGGCATAAAAACAGCAAGAGTTGTTGCTGTCGAAGCCGTAATAGGCCAAGCCATTCGTTTAGCGGCTTCCGCATACGCTTGTCTTTTCGAAGCACCTTCTGCTAATTTCCGGTCGGCGTATTCCGTCACAACAATCGCACCGTCAACGAGCATGCCGACACTGAGAATCAAGGCAAAAAGCACAACCATGTTGATGGTGTATCCTTGAGCGTTGAGTAGCAATATGCCTGACAAGAATGCACCGGGGATGGCTAAGCCAACCAATATGGCGGATCTTACACCTAAAGCCCAAAGGATTACGACCATAACCAATAAGGTTGCCGCCAAAACGTTGTTAAACAGATCGTTAAGAGACGTTTTTATATTGACGGATTCGTCTTGAGAAAGGCTGTATTCAATGCCCTCAGGCCAATTGCCGCTTTCATGCTTGATGACTTCCTTTACGGCATCAATTGTATTGATGATATTCGCACCAACACGCTTGGAAACACCTAACGTAATACCGCGCTGGCCATCTACACGGGCATAACTTGTTGCGTCTTCAAATGTGAGCTCACCTTCAGCGACATCTCCCAAGCGTACTACATCATTGCCGTTAACCTTGATAGGAAGTGACAGTATGTCGGCTTTCGTTTCCAACAATCCTGGAACCTTGAGAGGGTAGCGACCTGCGCCGGTATCAAGTGTTCCTGCGGCTACAAGGCGGTTATTATTTGAGACGAGATTCGCAACATCCGTCAGGACTAAATTGTAGGAGTCCAATTTTTGTTGATTAATTATAATTTCGGCTCTCTGATCTCGATCGCCGCTGATTTCAGCTTCCAGAACGCCTTGAACAGACTCGATCTCATCTTTCAGATCGTTTGCAACTCGACTTAAAGTGGCAAAGTCTGTGTTTCCAGATAGATTAACGCGTATTACAGGAAACGTAGATAGATTGATTTCGTTTACAGTTGGCTCATCTGCATCACTGGGAAGTTCGCTTTTTGCTCTGTCGACCTTGTTCTGAGCGTCAATTAGGGCTTGATCGATGTCTGTGCCTGTTTCGAACTCTAGAATAATAGAGGCGTGACCCTCCGACGCAGTGGATTTTATTTCCTTTAACCCTTCCAAATCACGTAGCTCAGTTTCCAGAGGGTGCACTAAGAGACTGTCTGCGTCTTCAGGAGAAATACCTTCCAATGAGACTGATATATAAGCCATTGGAATCGTGATGTCCGGATTACTTTCTTTTGCAATCTCAATATAGGATACCGTGCCTGAGATCAGTATCAGCACGAAAAACATCATGACGGTGCGGGATCTGGCTAATGCGGCCTCGATGATCGTCTGCATTGCTTATCTCCTTAGTGTTGAAAATGAACGTCTACTTGATCACCGACGGATACATAACCTTGCCCTACAGTTATGATGTTAACTGTGGTTGGCAAACCGATAACCCACACTTTGTCTCTTTCTTCTCGCACAATTTCAACCTGTTCAATTTGCACGATGTTATTAGGTGTAATCGTCTTAATTGACGTGTTTCCAGCGTCATTTAAGCTAATAAGTGCTGGAGAAAAGGAGTGAGCTTTTTGTTCATTCAAAATAAAGTTAACGTCTGCTGATATCCCTGAAGGGATGTCGTTGTTTTTATTTGAGATTTCAATTTCAACCGGAAGCGTTCGGGTCGAAGTGTTTGCTACACGGCTTATATATTGCACTTGACCAGTTGCATTTACACCGTTAGGCAAAGCCACATCGGCAGTCGTCCCGACGTTTACTTTCGACAAATGGGCTTGTGGAAGATTTACTTTTACGGTCACAGGGTCAATGGACACTAAATCTAATACCTGTGTACCGACACTTACGTATTGACCTTTTTCAATGTTTATATTGTTAACAATGCCAGAAAACGGGGCGCTAATAACGGCATTTTCAAGTTCGACCTGCAATGACTTTAACGTCGCACGAGCACTTGCTAAATCTGTCTCTGATTGCGCAAGCTTTACTTGAGAGGTTAGATTGTTTTTCTTCAGACGTTTTATGCCATCTAACTCAATCTTCTTTTGTTTAACTAAAGCTTTTGCTTGAGAGACATTTGCTTTAAGAGATCGAGTGTCGAAAGTAACCAGCTTTTGGCCAGCTTTCACAAAGTCGCCTTTTTTAACTGTAAGGGCGGACACTTTTCCAGAGATTGCGTTGACTAATACTTGGCTTTTGTTGGACTCAGTTTCACCACTTAGCTTAAGCGTGTTTTCAATAGTCTGAGCGGTAAGTGTTTTTACTTTAACTGAGAATAAATTCGAATCGACCGATGCAGTGGTTGAGCTACTGGTTGTACTGCTTTCGGTGTTGGAATGAGTTTCACTGGCCTGAGCATGGGTTATTCCGTTTCCTTCAGCGTACATCCAAAGTACAGCGGCTGACGCTACAGCAATAGCGCTAACAGGACCTAACTTGCTTTTTAGGCTCATTCTAAGTGCTCCATATCATAAAATTTAAACAAAACCATATGTTCCGTTGCAAAAATCATACACTAATGCGTTTGTTGAAAAACATTATAGAGATAAGACGAACGGGGATATATGGAAATAACGGGTATTTTTTAAACTGTTTTCGGTTTTTCGTATTTTAAGATCCATCGTTACGATAAAAAAATGAGTAAAAACACGGTATTGGTTAAATCTGACGCGGTATCAGTGATAACATAGCGTGAATTATAATGTGAAATATTTTACGGATAACTATGAGTTTATTATCACTCGATCAAGTAAGTGTTGCATTTGGTCACCATCCACTTCTTTCTAATATTAGTTTTTCTGCTGAGCGCGGAGAACGTGTTGCCATTATCGGTCGCAATGGTGCTGGGAAATCCACTTTTCTGAAAGTGGTATTCGGAGAGCAAATTCCTGATGAAGGTGTTGTTCGAATAGAAGGTGGTATGCGTGTGGCACAGCTTCCACAAGAGCTACCTGCTGCTGATGGCAAAACAGTTCGTCAAGTAGTGAGCGAAGGCGCCGGCGAAACCAACGAATTGCTGACCCGTTATTTTAGTTTGTTAGAAGACATGTCTACGGATCATTCTGATGAGCTTGCAAATATCCAAACAAAATTAGACGAAAGCCAAGGCTGGGATTTAGAGCAACGCGTCAACCATATGATGCAACGCTTAGCTTTGCCTGCTGATAAGTTAATGTCTGAGTTGTCCGGAGGCTGGAGACGACGAGTGATTCTAGCGCAAGCTTTGTTGAGCGCTCCAGACATATTGTTGTTGGACGAGCCGACCAACCATTTGGATGTACCTACAATTGAATGGATGGAATCTCAATTAAAACAGTTCCGCGGTTTAATCTTGTTCATTACCCACGATAGACGCTTCTTGGAAAACTTAGCCAACCGAATCGTTGAGTTGGACAGAGGTAATCTACTTTCTTTTAGCGGCCGACTATCAGAGTTTCTTGTTTTCAAGGAAAAGCAGCTTGAAGAAGAAGAGCGAGCGAACGCACTTTTTGATAAAAAGCTCGCGGAAGAAGAGGTTTGGATTCGTCAGGGAATAAAAGCACGACGTACGCGAAATGAAGGCCGAGTTAGAGCATTAGAAGCATTGCGCGACGAGCGAAAAGAACGCATTGATCGCCAAGGGAATGCGAAAATGAAGCTCGGTTCCAATGAAAAATCAGGTAAATTGGTTGCGGAATTTACTCAAGTAGCTCATGCGTTTGAAGATAAAACAATCTTAAAACCTTTGGACCTTGTTGTATCTCGCGGTGATCGAGTTGGCTTGATTGGGCCAAACGGTTGCGGTAAAAGTACGTTTCTTAGAATTCTCTTAGGTCAGTTAGAGCCATCATCCGGAACCGTACGCCAAGGCACAAAACTCAACATTGCGTATTTTGATCAGCTTAGAGAACAGCTCGATCCAGAGAAAACCGTCGCAGACAATGTCGGTGAAGGCAAAGACACAATAGAAGTGGAAGGAAGAAGTCGTCATATCATTGGCTATCTGCAAGACTTTCTATTTCCACCTGAACGTGCTCGTACTCCAGTAAAAGCCTTATCTGGAGGAGAGCGAAATCGCGTATTGCTCGCTAAACTGTTTACCAAACCTGCAAACTTGTTGGTAATGGATGAGCCGACCAATGATCTCGATGTTGAGACGCTTGAATTGCTGGAAGAGTTATTGACTGAATACCAAGGAACGCTGCTGTTGGTAAGTCACGATAGGGCGTTTCTAGATAATGTCGTAACCAGCGTTATCGCGTTTGAAGGCAACGGTGTAGCGAAGGAATATGTGGGTGGGTATCAAGATTGGATTCGCCAAGGCGGACGATTCCCTACGGACAAAATTGAAAAAGAAGTCGAAAAAGAGCAAGATCAGGCTAAAACTACGGCAACGCCAGAAGTGTCAGAGCAAAAAACTGATACCGCACCCGCCAAGAAAAAATCAAAACTCAGTTACAAGCTGCAACGCGAGTTTGATGGTATGCCTGATTTGATCGCGACACTTGAATCAGACATAAGCGATTTACAAGAGGTCATCAGCGCTCCTGATTTCTATTCAGGTGAGCAAGCAAGCGTACAAAATACCTTGGCAAAAATGGCCGCGAAAGAAGAAGAGCTTGAGACCGCTATGGAGCGTTGGCTCGAACTTGAAGAAATGCAAAACGGATAAGATTCATGAGTAAAGAAATTAAATCAGTCGGATTTGTGCCAAGATTTTTTGGCTCTTTCGGTCAGTTTTTTAAATATATGGGCAACGGAAACTATGCTGCGCGTTGTAGTGAAGTAAGCAATGGCAGTAAGTTCGAGTTCGAAGTTGACCCCAAAGTGATTACAGAAGAAGTGGAGGTGATTCGAGAAGTGCAGATCGAAGCTCCTGCACTGGATACTGTGAACTCTGACGGAGCCTTGCAGCTACTACAGCTACTTCAAAAAGAAGCTCGTTTTATCGATTTTACTCAAGAATCTATCGATACTTATAGCGATGAAGAAGTTGGCGGCGCAGCACGACAAATTCATGCTGGGTGTTCAAAAGTGATTGAACAGTATTTTTCGCTGAGTGCCGTGAACGAGGCTCCTGAAAACGCTCGTGTTGAAGTAGCTTCGGACTACAATCCACAACACACTAAACTTGAAGGTGTAATTCAAGGCGACGGGCCTTTCAGTGGTACGCTCATTCACCCTGGTTGGAAGGTGACCGATATCAAGTTGCCTCAAATCAGTGATACGGAAGGCTTATCTATTTTGGCTCCTGCGGAAGTTGAGGTCTAAATGTCAGAGTATTTTGTTGGTATCGATTTAGGCACGACCCATTCCGCTGTATTTTATGCAGAAAAAGGCTCGGACTCGGCGTTAAAACAGCTGCAAATACCGCAGCTAACCGCTCCAGGACGCGTTGAAGATAAGGCGCTGCTGCCTTCATTTGTGTATTTTCCTCATCAAACAGAGCTGCTTGAGAGTGATCGACTATTACCTTGGGGTCAATGCACCCATATTGTCGGCTCGCTAGCACGCGAGATGGGCGCAAAATCTCAAGGCAGAATGATACAAAGTGCGAAAAGTTGGCTTTGTCATTCTCGTGTTGCTGTCGATGAAAAAGTACTACCTGTCGATGCATTAGAAGAAATTGATAAAACCTCGCCAGCGCAGGTCACGGAGTGGTTAATTCAGCATTTGGTTAAAGCATGGGATTATGCATATCCAGATAGCCCAATTGAACACCAGCACCTCGTTATTACGGTGCCAGCATCGTTTGACCCCGCAGCACGAGCAACAACCGAAGCCGCAGCTCAAAAATTGGGGCTAAAAGCGCGTCTCATTGAAGAACCGCTTGCTGCATTTTATGCATGGTTGTCTGAACAAGAAAACTGGACAGAAAGTCTAACCGTTGGAGACCACATACTGGTTGTTGATGTCGGCGGTGGAACAACCGATTTATCCTTGATTCAGGCCACAGACAACGACGGTGCTTTGGCGCTGGAGCGTGTTTCGGTCGGGCGTCATATATTGTTGGGCGGTGACAACATGGATATGGCACTCACCTATCATGTCGCTGGTCAGTTGGCGCAACAGGGAACTCAATTAGAACCATGGCAGATATCTGGCCTTACACAAGGCTGTCGAGAGGCTAAAGAGCGCTTATTAGCGAATCCAGACATTCCAGAAGCAACCGTTGTTGTGCCTAGCCGTGGTCGTAGTTTGTTTAATAATTCGATTAAAGCAACGCTTAATCAACAGGATTTACAAACGCTAATTTTAGATGGCTTTTTTCCCAATGTTCAGATGGGTGAACGTGCTCAAGCGCAACCTAGAGCGGGTTTCGCTGCGATCAATTTGGATTATGAAAGTGATCCAGCGATTACACGTCACATTTCTGAATTTCTGGCGAATACTCAAGTTTTACCGACTAAAGTATTGCTAAACGGCGGAGTATTCAACGCCGCTGTTATTCGTGATTTGATTGCGAATCGACTGCAAACTTTATGCGGTTCAGATAATAATCTTGAAATGCTATCTCCTAGCCACCTTGATCATGCAGTAGCGAAAGGCGCTGCTTATTATGAACAGGTTCAGTACGAGGGCGGTGTAAAAGTTAAAAACGGTTTGGCAGCCAATTACTACATTGGTGTTGCAAGCCCAATGCCCGCTATACCCGGCATGGCGGCACCTGTTGACGCGGTATGCGTGGCGCCTTTTGGGCTGGAAGAAGGCTCAGAAGAAGTAATGTTACCTAGCGAGTTTTCGCTTGTGGTTGGCGAGCAAGTCACATTCCGCTTCTTTCAATCTAATCATAACGATGCCGATCAAGTAGGCAAAGTTATAGCTTCGTTCTCAGTGCCGGCGCTTAAGGAGCTCCCGCCTTTATCGGTGTATTTAGATGCCAAAGACTATAAAGAAGGTGAGATGGTTAGGGTCTGCGTGTCTGCTCACGTTACTGAACTGGGGCTTCTTATGCTACAAGCGCACGATGTTAATTCGAACAACGTTTGGGAAATTGAGTTTCAAACCAGGGATTCGTAATGAGCAATACATATAGAGTTGGAATCGACTTAGGTACTACCAATTGTGTCGTTTCCTACTTCGACATCCAATCCTCTAATGGCGAACCGGAATTGTTAGACATCCCCCAAAATCTGGGGGATGGAACGGTTCAGAGTTTTACTTACTTACCCAGCGCAATTTATCTGCTCGCGGATGATGAATTAGCCAAAATTGCGCCCGTACTTCCTTGGCGCAGTACCGCTACAGATTTGATCATAGGCAAGGGCGCACTGGATTTAGGCCAGAGGCGAGTAGGGCAACTTGTTCAGAGCGCGAAAAGTTGGTTGAGCCATCAAGGGGTTAATCGCAGAGAAGCCATTTTACCGTGGGGAAGTGAAGCAAAGCGTAAAGTAAGCCCCCTCAAAGCGACCGAAATACTTCTTAGTTATATAAAAGATGCGTGGAATCACCGTTTTCCCGACGCGAAGCTGGAAGATCAGCAAGTCACATTAACGTTACCTGCTTCATTCGATGAAGAAGCAAGGTCGTTGACACTCGATGCAGCTCGACGGGCTGGAATTCGTGATCTTTATCTTCTAGAAGAACCACAGGCGGCTTGTTATCACTTTATAAGAGATAATGAGTCTTTATCATCTCTTAAAGAATGCAAAATGTTGCTGGTGGTTGATATTGGGGGTGGCACATCTGATTTTAGTTTGGTCCACATCAAATCCACTGACCGAGAACGATTGGCACTGAAACGAATCGCGGTAGGGTCGCACCTGCTATTGGGTGGAGACAACCTTGATCAGGCGCTTGCATATCAATTAGATCCGAGACAAATTTCGTCACTTTCAGCAACTCGTTTAGCGGCTCTGACTCAACAGACACGTAAAGCCAAAGAAGTATTACTATCAAAAGATGGTCCTGAATCGGTGACGCTTACTGTATTGGGTGCGGGCAGTAAGCTAATAGGTGGATCACAGAAGTTTGTTGTAGAAAAACAAAGTCTACTAGCGCAAATAGAAGAAGGCTTTCTACCGATTATTGATAAATCGACAAAAGTGAATCGATCTGAATACGCGATACATGCCTTGGGGTTGCCATATGAAACGGATGCCGCATTTACACGCCATTTAGCGCAATTCATTTCAGATCACGAAGCAGAGATAGTGGCTCTTACAGGTCAAACAATGCCCGATGCCGTATTGTTCAACGGCGGGCTTTTCAACAGTGACATGGTAAAAGACCGCTTTGTTGAACAACTCAATCTCTGGACTGAAGGGCGCATCACGGTATGCAATTCAGGAGAGCCTAATAACGCCGTTGCAAAAGGAGCGGCACAGTATCTAAATGCTTTAGACGGCGTTTCTACGCGTATTGAAAGTGGTGTGTCGCATAGTTTATGGCTCCAAACATCTGAAGGTGATTATGTTGGGCTGATTCCTAAAGGAACACCGAAAGAAGAGCTCATAGAATTATCTCATGAGTTCGTCTTGACGTTAGGTGAGCAGGTTCAATTTCCGTTATATCGGTCAGATGATGATGTCCAGTGCGATGTAGGCCGTATACTGCGAGATGATAGTAAGATGCATTTTGTTTCGAACTTACTCTCTGAGTTAGAGGGAAGTGGAGAGCAAGTAAACGCTAAAGTAAAACTCGCTGCAAAACTGTCTGAAATTGGCGTAGTTCAAGTTAAGTTGAAAGACACTGAACATGGTCAAGAGTGGGATCTTAACTTCAGTACGGACGCGCCAGAAGCAAATTCAACGGAAGAGACGGTTGAAACGTTGCATAGAAATATGGGACAAGCCGAGGAACTGCTTGTTCGATGTTTTTCAAATGCAGGCCAAAAAACAGAACCGAATCTTGTGAAAACTCTGCGAGTAGAGCTGGAAGCGCAGCTTGGTGATAGAGAAGAGTGGAACGTAACCACGGCGCGAAGAATATCTGATAAGCTCTTATCGCTAAAATCTGGGCGGGTGAAGAGCGCGCAACACGAACGCCTATGGCTCCAGTTGCTCGGCTTCTGCCTCCGTCCTGGTTACGGGCATACTGGAGATGAACAGCGAGTTACGCAGGCGTTCAATCTTACAAAGAACGGGCCTAAATTTGATGCATCTGCAGTTTGGGCGCAACATTGGACGTTATTCAGGCGAGTGGCTGGAGGGTTAGCAGCCGATCAGCAAGAGTCTCTGTACAAACAGTTCAGCCAGTTTTATTCGCCTTCTGGTCAGAAATCGCGAGACAAGCAAAAACAGCTGCAAACACGATCGGGAGACGATTTAATAAGAATGGTCGGTGCGCTTGAACGTTTAGCACCTGACACAAAAAAAGAGGCGATAGATTGGTTAACCAAACGCCTTAAAAAGTCATCCGAAAGTGATACGGGCTGGTGGACTATTGGGCGATTAGCATCACGCCAGCTATTGGTTCAAGAAGAGGATTACCGTCTTTCGGAGCGCATAGCAGTAACTCAGATAGAGCTGGCGCTTAAAGAGGATTGGAAGAAACGTAAGCAAGCAGGCTTAGCAACCATATTAATGACACAGCATTGTGAAATGGAAGCTGAATCTTTGTCTACTTTGCGAAAGAAAATCGCGAATAAGTTAAAAAAAGATAAATGTCCTGCTTTGTGGCTTGAACGTCTCAGTGAAACAGACACCATTGATGAAGTCAGTTTAACGAAATTAGTAGGCGAAAGTTTCCCGATTGGTCTAAGCTTAATTTAGTCTGCTCGCAAGCAGAACTAAACCACATAAGACGTGGTAATCCCAAAAGGAGCCTTAAACAGGCTCCTTTTTACTTCAAATTCCTTCCAATTTTATATGTACTTAACAGTAAGTACTTGCGTGTTAACCAATATAAAAAAGAGATAGCAACATAGAGTGCATAAAGAATGCGCTCATACCATGGTTCTTCAACTTTTTTCGATAGAGATTCTTTAAAAAACGTTTTAGAATTCGCGCTTATTTTTATTTTATTGAGGTTTTGGATATGAATTCATCTAATGTCACTATACTAGACGGTGGGATGGGGCGAGAGCTAAACCGAAGAAATGCACCTTTCCAGCAGCCTGAATGGTCCGCATTGGCAATGATGAAGACACCTGAAATTGTGAAAGAGGTTCACAAGGACTATATAAAGAGCGGTGCACACGTTATTACGACGAATAGCTATGCTCTTGTTCCTTTTCATATTGGAGAGCAGGCGTTTGCTGAGCAAGCCTATGATCTAGCCAAACTTTCTGGCGATGTCGCAAAAGAGGCGGTTGTCGAAAGCGAACGTAATGTTCTTGTTGCAGGGTCACTTCCACCTCTTTTTGGATCGTATCGCGCCGATTTGTACAATGCGGAACGTGCAGAAGAAGTCGCTACGCCTATTATTAAAGGGCTTAGTGGAAATGTCGATGTGTGGTTAAACGAAACCCAGTGTCTCATTGAAGAAGTTGCACAGGTAAAGGCGCTTGTTGATAAATACGACTCTGGGAAAAAACCTTTCTGGGTGTCCTTCACCCTAGAAGACTCAGAGCAAACAGAAGAGCCTATGCTTCGCTCGGGCGAAACGTTACGTGACGCGATTGCTAAAATTTCAGGAATGGGGATTTCAGCGGTTTTATTTAATTGCAGTCAACCAGAAATTATCGGTGAAGCAATTAAGCTGACGCACAAAATGTTAGCTGAGTCCGGTTTAGAGGCAATAGAGATTGGTGCTTACGCTAATGCGTTCCCTCCACAAACCAAAGAAGCAACGGCTAACGATGGTTTGGATGAATTGCGTGAGGATCTTTCCCCAACAGAATATCTTGATTGGGTTAAGCGTTGGGTTGAAGACGGTGCAACATTGGTAGGTGGATGTTGTGGAATTGGTCCAGAGCATATCGAAGCAATGTCTAACGAACTGGCTTAGTATACCAGTAGTAATTGAGCTCGCTGTTAGGTGAGTTTACGAAAAAAGGAGAGCGAGTGCTCTCCTTTTTTTATTTCATATTTAGTTTCAAGCATCCATTAAGTTATGCGGGCTATATGGTGATGTTTAGATGCATTAGTTTAGACAAATCGTACTAAAAACTGCACTCGGCTAGAAATCGAGCTTCAGTTCTGTTTTAGAAACAACGATGCCGTTACGATCACAATAGATGTAATCACCTGATTCCAGTTTAACGCCCGCAAATTCTAGAGGAACGCCGATTTCTCCTAGCCCTTTTTTCTCGGTAGGTAAGGGAAATGCACAAAGAGCTTTAACCCCAAAGTTCAGTGTTGATATCGTGTAAACGTCTCGCACCGCACCATTGATAACAATGCCTTTCCAGCCGTTTTTCATTGCGTTTTCAGCAAGCATATCACCTAACAAGGCTCGTCGGCAGCTTGCCTTCCCATCTACGACGATCACTTTGCCGTCACCTTGAGAGAAGGCTAATTCTCGAACCTTACTGTTGTCTTCATAACAAGAAACGGTGACGACCTCACCATAAAAGCAGTCGTTACCGCCAAAATCTTGAAAGATAGAGTCGGCGATCGTAATGCTGTCGGCATAGTGATCACATAAATCGGGCGTTAGATCAGTCATAATCTTCTTCTCTCTCAGGGGCTTCAATTAATCCGTTCTCAGAGGCGATTTGTAACAGGGATGCAATTTGTTCATCAGGTGGCAATAACTCTAATGGCGTAGGGTTGCCATGTGATGCCCACTCATTGTGCAAATCCAGTCCTCGTTCTTCAAACCAATCAAATATGTTGAGTACTTCGAATGTTGGCTCTAACCCTTTGGAGTCAAAGGTTGCCTCGACAAGCAATGACAGCTCATCGGGTTGAATGGCATAGACGGCATCCGTATCAAACTCACTTGTCCATTCTGCGAGAATGTCACCCGCTTCATAGCCAAACTCGTAAAGCTGAGTTTCGTTAATATCTTGTATATTTTTTTCAACGGTGGCTGAATGTAGCCAATCATCGTCAGGAATAACAAGTACTTCTTTTATCTCAGCATCGTGAGTAGACCAAGTAAATAACAAAGGAAATGACGGCTCATCCGCAGAATTCGCGACAGCGGTGATGAATATAGGTAAACTTGCCATATTAAAAGTAACAGCCTGTTTAGTAAGGAATATTGAATGACCAGTCGTATCAAGATTAGTAGCTTTTTTGATGGCGGAAACATAACCGTGATCGACGCGGCGGAACCTGACAATATTAGAGTAAGTATTCCGAAAGATACAGAGTCAGATTTCTTTCAATGGTTTTATTTTCGTTTACAAGGCGGTATGGGCGAAGAATGTATAATCCATTTTGAAAATGCAAAAGACGCCGCTTATTCTGAAGGCTGGGAGGGCTATCAAGCGGTTGCATCGTATGACCGAGAGCATTGGTTTAGAGTACCGACTCAGTATGAAGATGGCATTCTTACAGTAGCGCATCAGCCAGAACAAGACAGCGTTTATTATGCCTACTTCGCCCCTTATAGTTATGAGCGCCATCTTGATATGCTTTCGTGGGCAAGTTCGCACGAGGATTGTGTCACTCACCACTTAGGTGAAACTGCCGAAGGGCGAGACATTACTCTGCTTGAAGTGACAAAAACTCAAGGGTTGGCAAAAAATATCTGGATAACAGCACGTCAGCACCCTGGAGAAACCATGGCAGAGTGGTTTGTAGAAGGATTGCTAGAACGACTGTTTGATGAATCTCATCCAGTTGCTAGAGCTATGCTAAAGCAATGTCGTTTTTACATTGTTCCAAACATGAATCCCGACGGCGGTGTTCATGGGAACCTTAGAGTAAACAGTAAAGGCGTTAATCTAAACCGAGAGTGGAAACGATCTTCCCAAGAAAATAGCCCGGAAGTATTGGCGGTTCAAAAGAAAATGGCCGAAGTTGGCGTGGATATGTTCTTGGATATTCACGGAGACGAAACACTGCCAGTTAACTTTGTTGATGGGTGTATTGGTGTTCCAAACTTTGATGCTCGTATGGAAGCGATGGAAACGTTGTTTTCACAAACATTACTTGCTGTGAGCCCTGATTTTCAGACGGATATTGGCTACGAGCAAGATTACTTTGGTGAGGCTAATTTATCTGTCGCATCAAAATGGGTGGGTAACACTTATCGATGCTTGTCGTTAACACTTGAAATGCCCTTCAAAGACAATGAAAACCTACCTGATGAGGAGGTTGGTTGGTCTCCAGAACGTTCTAAAATTCTAGGAGCCGACGTTCTTTATCCGATATATCAGGTGATTAATAGCAAGCACATGTCCTAACTCACGTTCTAAACGTGCGCGTGCTAATGATGAAGAGAGCCGTCTTTTTATCATTAGCACTTTTTTTACATGCCCCCTTATTAATCTGACTTATCGACAGACATACCGCGTCTGAAAAAGAAGTGTGTATCGTATTTCGCCATAATTATCGGGAAATTATTATCGAGCGACGAGCAGGCGCACTTTTTAAAAGACGTGAGAGAACGTTGGAAATTCGAAGGGCTGCTTCTTTAAAAGAGCCCTTGTCGATCGTCGTTAATTTAGCGTTGAAAGATACTTACGCTCTAGATCGCTGTAAGCCAGTTGTAACCGGTCTAACTCTAGATTCTTACGATTAAATTCGGTTCGAAGCGTTCGCTCATCGGTGTTTGTAGCTTGCTCCATTAATTCTGCTTTAATGTCACTGGTTTGATTGGCTAAAAGCTTGTTTTGCTCTCGAAGCATATTGAGTTCATCTGATGTTGAGTCGCCGTTGTTTTGTGCTGCAACGGCTTCCAATATTTTTGCCTCTGTTTCCGCTGTTTCCGAATCTAATGTCTGCAATTCTTGTGCGAGTAAAGCGACACATGTTTCTGACTCTTGGAGTAATCTTTCCAAATTTTCGACTTCTTTAGCATGCTCGTTGATAAAGAAATCATTGTGAGATTGTTCATCCTCTTGTGCTTCGGTTAGGCCGAGTTTAATTGAATCAAACGCTTCTTTTTTGTTCGCTTGAATGTTTGAGAGCCCAGTAATAACAGTTGTGTCTGTTTCTTTTAGTCTTTGCTCAATCTCTTCAAGAGCTTTGTTTTTACTCGAGATATCTTGTTTTAGGGATTCAATGGTAAGGTTGGTTGTGTTCAGTTCTGTGCTGAGTTGTTCGATAAGCGACAATGACTCAGTGCTCATTCTTTCTAAGCGTTCAATTGCGACTTTCTGAGATTCGATGTGTGTTTGGTTTGATTTCCCTGTTTTTTGGCTATCTAATGCTTCTTGAAGTTTTTCTATAACGGTCTGTTGGCGAGCTGACAGCTGCTTTAACGACTCTAAATGTCGCGAAGATTGAGGCTTTTGTGCTTTCGGTTTGGTGTAGGAGGTTCGGGCTTCGGGAGTTACGTCTAAAGCATAGGCTGAGTGATGATTGATTGATTCGATTTGCTCACGCAACTTGTTCTGCTCCGCTTTTAAACGGGCTAATTCACGCTCTTTAATACCGAGCTGCGCAATACGCTTTTTTGTGCGCTCAATGTTACTACGAAGGTCTTCGTGCAACTGTTTCTGATTTGCGATGAGGTTTTCTTTTGTAAGTAAAACTTCACCTGCCTGCATGAACTCTTGATCAAGCTCTTCTAGGCTTTTTTCAAGGTCTGATTTTTTGGTGTTACGGCTTTCAAACTCTAATGCAGCCAGAATGCTGGCTAAAAAACGGTTTAAAATTGGGCGCGGGTTTTGGCTATTTTCATTAATTATGATGGCTTTTTCGGCTTTGAGTAATGTTCCCCATATTTTAAATTTCGTCGTAGCGGCTTCGTCTTTCTCTTGTAATTTGGCTTTAACAGAATTTATAGCATGTGTTATCTGTCGCTCTATAAATTCACTGAAACGACTGTAAGAAGCGCTTAAATCAGGCTCAGCGGCACTAGAATGTACGTTGTCACTCGATGGTGTGGATGAGGCTGAGTTTTTTTCATTTTCATCGTCTGGTTCTGGAGTCTTTTTAAGCAGGCGTGTACGCCAAATAAAAAATACGGTGAGTAGGGTGAATACTGTCGAACTTTCGAGCAGTATCCATAATTGCCACTTTTCCATCATGCTTACCCCTTAACTTGCATCTGAAACGGCGTAAATGAAAACCAGTTACATGTACATCGTCTACTGGGTCAGATACACTTTCGTAAAATATCATTCGCCGTAAAGTGTTAGAGCGCTATGTGTTAGTTTAGCCGTACTATTGAATAGCTCAATAAAACACAAACTAAGTAACATTGTTATAGCATCGTGACTGGAGTTGCCATCTGAGCTGATAGTTCAGTCATCCCCGTCTTTTATATCTAAACGTACTATTGTCTCAACACATTGCGAATTCTAATTATTAATCTTAACGGAAAGAACGATTCTATGAGTAAAGATTTTTTAACATTCATGCGTAATCGCGTATCTCAACCAAAATTAAATGCGCCAGCGCCAACAAAAGAGGAATGGGACGAGATCCTCGAAGCTGCAAGCCGTGCCGCTGATCACGGTGGCTTAAAACCGTGGCGCTTTAAAGTCTATGAAGGAGAAGGGCGCAAAAAACTTGGTGAAATATACTGGCAACACGCGAAATCAGAAGTTGACGCTTTACCAGAAGAAAAAAAAGACTCTTTTATTAAGAAAGCCTTTCGAGCGCCACAGGTCTTGCTAATCTACGCAAACATCGTTGAGCATCCAAAAGTTCCAAATGTAGAACAAGTTATGGCTGTTTCTGCTGCTGCGCAACAAGTATTGTTAGGGCTTAACGCGTTAGGGTTCGGTGCAATGTGGCGTTCTGGTCCTGCGTGTTTTACTGAGCGAACCAACTCATTATTAGGTCTGGAAACAACAGATCAAATCGTAGGGTTAATTTACGTCGGTACTCCAGATACTCTTTCCATCACTCCAAAACATGTCGACCTAGAAGGTTGCGTGGAGTGGGTATCAGAATAATCTTTAATAATTGCAGATAAACTGAAAAAAATAGTTGCAATTCAATAGCTTCACCAATAATATACGCCGCACGAATTGCGACAAGCAGTTCAAAAAGTTTTGGTGAGCTGTCCGAGTGGCCGAAGGAGCACGCCTGGAAAGTGTGTATGTCGAAAGGCATCAAGAGTTCGAATCTCTTGCTCACCGCCATTACCTTGAAAAACCGCTTAGGATAGAATCTTAAGCGGTTTTTTTTGATCCCGAAATTTTCACCAGTATACTGGCTTGCCGTTCCCGCACTTTTATTTTCTTGCACTTAGTTCTTTTGTAAGCATCGCTGCACTCGAAAAAGGGTTAACTGGCGTTCAAAGTCGCCCTCTTTAATACCCAAATTTTAGTATTTTCGTTTTAGTGTTTAAATGCGAATTTAGCTGACTAAAGCATTATGGCTGTTGTGATTATCCCACTTTCAAACGGGGGAATGGATTTGCGCATGATGCTGTGCACATTAGGTTCGTAAGTGCTATCGACGTAAGGAGTATGATTCTCGACCTTTTAGAACGGAATATCTTGTATCGATAGCATAATGCAATTAATTCCCTGTAAATCAGGAACTTCCACCGATTAACGTGATCTATCTAAGAGTCTTACTAATTAACTACTAATTTGAGCTATGAATCGCAGAGATCTTGTTAAATCTATTTTAGCCGTTGCGGCGGCTAGCAGTGTTCTAAATTCCACGACCGCGCTGGCAGGCACGAATGAGCGAATGCCAGTTTTATTTTTGGGGCATGGGTCACCGATGAATGCTTTGCGGGACAATGCATTTACTCAACACCTGACTCACCTTGGGAAATCGTTACCCACTCCTCGCGCAATTGTCGTAGTGTCAGCCCATTGGGTTGCAAATAAAACAACACTAAGCGCCACAATGAAGCCATCGACCATTTATGATTTTGGTGGTTTTCCTGAAGAGCTGTTTCAAATGACGTACCCTTGTGATGGCGATCCAAGCCTTGCAACACGTTTAGCAACGCATTTGAATGAATTTGATGGAGACATCGATAAAAATAGGGGACTCGATCATGGCGCTTGGACGGTTCTTCATCATCTATACCCTGATGCCGATATTCCGGTTATTCAATTGGCGATGAGTACGCAGCTGACGCTTTCTGAGCATATGGAGGTAGGAGCGGCGTTACAAAGTCTAAGAGATGAAGGGGTGTTGATTGTTGGCAGTGGTAACATCGTACATAACTTAGGGAAGCTCAATCGTGCTCCAAATGCTAATAACACCGATTGGTCGGTAGAGTTTGATGAGCTGATTAAAAGCTCGTTGTTGCAGCGCGATTTGGGTCAGCTGCTTGCACAAGACCGATCAAAACACCCATTGTGGAATATTTCACACCCGACGATTGAACACTATGCTCCATTGTTGTATGCATTGGGCGCATCAACAAGCACTGATGACATTCGCTTTCCGTACGAAGGTTTTGAGTCCGGTTCTATTTCAATGAGGTCGGTCTTGTTTAGCTAGTGTAGAAATGAAATCAATTAGCCGAAGAGTTGATCCATTTCTTTGCAAAGAAGAGGTTTGCCTTGGTCAGTGATCGAGGCAACATTAATTTGTGCCGAGATACAGACTTTGGGCCGATCTGGATGCTCTGGATCAAGTACCGTGATACGTTGCTCAAAGACGGCTTTGAAGCGAGTGAGGCGTTTACTGGTTGTTAAAACTGTTGCAATCATTCCGCTGCGCAAAGAAGCTTTATAGTCTACTTCTGCTCTTGTGACGACAAGGTGGATACCTTGTGACGTTAATTCAGCGAAATTCAATCCCTTGGTTTTTATGAACTCGTGTCGAGCATGCTCAAGATAATTTTGATATACCGCATTGTTTACAATGCCCTGCATATCGCATTCATAATCTCTAACTTGTATTTCAAGTGTATGTGCTTCATTAGGCATTGCGTGTCCTTTCGATTCGGTGTCATTCATAACAGTAATCTTTGTCCCTAGTTAGAAGATGTGCGATTTCTACCTCTGTGTTTTGCGTTCTCCAGATACACTCTGGCGCGTGCCAGCAGGCTGGAGACGCTTTCGTCACCAATCAGTGTGGCCACACCGACAGAGACAGTAAGTTGTGTCATTTCTTTTTTTGTATCTTTGTAGCGAATTTTTTGAAGTGAGATTTTTTTGCGTATTGAGTTTGCAAGCTCCGATGCTTTGGCAAGTTCTAATTCATTAATTAGAAGGGCGTAAGTGCCGCCATCTATGCGAGCGAGTACACTATTATCAACATTAAAATCTTTGATGAGTTTCCCTACGTAGCGTATTAACGAGGTTCCGGCTCGACGTCCGTGCTTCTTATTAATGGATTGAAGTTTGTCGATGTCTATTAATAAGAGCGATAAATCGTCTTCTGCACCTTTTTTCCATGTGTACATGTACCGCTCAAGCCCTTTTTGGTTATAGTGCTGGGTCAAGGGATCGAGTTCAATATTATTTTTAAGTGCTTCCAAGTCACTTTTTAACGCGTCAATTTCATAACGAACAACGTTAAGGTTTTCGTTGAATTTAACGGTGCTTTCTATTGCTTTTTCAGTGCCTTTTTCTAAATAGTTGAGCACTTTTTCGATGTGTTTTTGTCGGTCTGCGCGTTCGAGTACGCGTTTACTTTTTTTCAATACCCCATCAAGACTGTCCAGCGACCCTTGCATCTCTTTTGAATTTTTTTGAGAGGCTTCGATAAGTGCTTCGATTTTATTTTGATGCTCGTTATTAAACTGAGAATCGTCAATAACAAATTGATGGAAAAGTTCTTTCGTTAGGTAATCGGGTACGCCACCAAGCGTTCTAATGGTTGCATCCATCAGTTTGTTCAGCTTGGGGGTGCGATTTGAGGAGTACTCATAGCACACGCCATAATTATAGGGTGTCGGTGCAATATTAAGTCGCTGCATAAGGGGGACTGCCTTACGCAATATTTCATTCGCTTCGTTAAGACCTTCGTCTTGCATTACTGCCTCGTTATCGCGGTGTACTTAAAACCCTTAGTGTTCTGATTTACAAATCACTGCGCTTTTCAAAAATGCTTAAAGCTTCGTCCCTGTTATATTGATTGAGATCCGTCGTCTGACGTATGTTATGTAGTAACTATGTACTTGGGTCAACCGCCAACTCGTTTGGCTTTGAAATCATTTTTCTTTAGAAATTCCATGACTTTATCTCTGTGATCGCCTTGAATTTCTATAGCCTTATTCTTCACAGATCCACCTGATCCGCAAGAGGCTTTTAACTTTTTTGCAATATCTTTAGTTTCGTCCAGTGTCAGAGCGAATCCAGATATGAGGGTAACCCCTTTGCCTTTACGACCTTTTGTTTCGAGCATTACTTTTATATTGCCGTCTCCAAGCAATTGCCCTTCATTACAGTTGCATTCATCTATCGGTTCACGACAATCTGGGCATAGTTCGCCTTGGTCTGTGCTGAAAACTAGGCGTTTTTTAGCCATTTTTTACTCCAATTCGTATTCATTTTTCTAGCGGCCTCGCGGCGCGCAACTGGTTTGTATAAACCATGTGCTATGTATTCAGTCTGTATGGCTCGATGAAGGTCAACAACTCGTCAAACTTTCCTCTATTATCGCTTTTAATGGTTAACTCTCTTCCCGTATTGGGGTGATTGACCGTTAGCGATTCAGAGTGGAGCATTAACCTAAGATCAGGATCAAATGCTTCTCGCAATGTTTTGTTGCAATGTCTGCATCCGTATCGGGTGTCGCCGATTAACGGGTGAAATACGTGCTTAAAGTGCCGTCTTATTTGGTGTTTACGGCCTTGTTCGGGCATTACCTTAACATGAGAAAGTCTGGTGGACGGATATTTACTAACCGACAGAGGTAACTCATATTGTTTAAGTTGCTGGTAATGGCTCATGCATTCTTGTTCTGTGCCTTCTATTTTAAAACGAGAGCGTCCTTTTTCTTCATTCAATTTTGCAAGCGGGTAGTCAATCGATCCAGATTCATCGACGTGACCTCGCACTAGCGCTGAATATTCTTTTTTAACTTCTCGTTGCATAAACTGCGCGCCTAACTGAGACGCCGTCGTACTGTCGAGAGCCATCAGTAGAACACCGCTGGTTCCTCTATCCAGTCTATGGACAGGATAGACTCGCTGGCCGATCTGGTCTCTAAGAAGCTGTACAGCAGCTTCCATTTCACCTCGAGCGAGTTCTGTTCGATGAACTAACAAGCCGCTAGGCTTATTAACGGCAACAAGATAATTATCTTGAAATAATATTTCTAACACTCAGAATCGATCCATATTTTGATTATCTATAAAGTCGGAAATTTTTTGAACTCCAATCGAAATGAGCTTTTGCATGGCTTCGTTACTTGCCCAAGCTATGTGAGGTGTTAAAAGGAAATTGGGGAATTCTTTCAGCGCTCTAAGTGGATGAGTTTCTGGCATTGGTTCTTGAGTTGCGACGTCAAACGCTGCGCCGGCAATTTTATGTTTTTCGAGTGCTTTAATCAATGATTCTTCGTTTACTAGCCCACCTCGGCCAGTGTTTATGAGCAATGCTGAGCGTTTCATAGCATCAAACTCCGCATCACTGATTAAACCCTCAGTTTCGGGTGTAAGCGGACAATGTAAGGTATGGATGTCAGCAGTCGAGATGGCCTCTTCAAAGGGTATGTAGCCTTGTCGTGTGTGGGTAGCATTTTTTCGTTCTACAAATACGGGCTCCATACCAAACGCTGTGGCGATGCTGGCTACCTTTGTTCCAAGTGCGCCACTGCCATATATCGCGAGTTTTGTGCCAGATAGATCGCTAATAGGGTAATCGGTAAAACAAAAAAACTCGGCACTTTGCCATTTTCCATTTTTAACGTCTTCAAGGTAGCGAACCAAGTTTCTTCGTAACATAAGCATTAGGGAGAAAGTATGTTCGGGAACACTGATGGTCGAATAGCCTTCGACGTTTTGAACCGCAATACCGGTTTGTTGGCAGTACTCAATGTCTATGTTATTTGTGCCTGTCGCCATTACTTGTACAAGTTTTAGTTTGCTGGCATTTTTCATATTATTGCGCGTAAGTCGTACTTTGTTTGAAAGGACAATGTCGGCGTCTGTTATGCGATTTGCTACTTCTTCTTCAGTCGAATTGTGAAAACTGACAAGCTCAATACCATTTGGCATGACGATTTCAATGTGAGCGGGGAACGATCCTCTGTCCAAAAACACTGCTTTCATGATTTTCCCTATTTACTTATAAGCTTCAAAATATACGGTCTGATGTTTTCTAATACGATCTTTTGACCCTTTTCATTGGGGTGAAGTCCATCTCCTAACATTAACGTTTTATCTAGGGCTACATTCTCCAGCATGAAGGGCATGTACGCAATATCTTCTTTCTTTGCTAAGTCTTTGTATAAATTGAAAAAAGCTTGGGTGTAACGTTTTCCGTAGTTGCTAGGAAGTCGATTGCCTATCAATAGAGGCTTTGCACTGTATTGTCGGGTGATGTTGATCATAGAAAGAAGATTTTCAGACGCTTTGGTTAATGGGTAACCCCTAAGGCCGTCGTTCGCGCCAAGTTCTAGTACGACCCAGTTTGGCTGGTGCTTTTCTATTAGAGAGGGGAACCGTGCCAGTCCGCCTTGTGTCGTCTCGCCGCTTACGCTTGCATTTATGACGGTGATTTTAGGCGCGACCGAAGCTAATTCTTGTTCGATCAACGAGACCCAACCCTTTTCAATTGACAGGTTGTAAGCGGCGCTTAAACTGTCGCCCATGATAAGTAATGTGCCGCTTGCCTTTTCTAATGCCGTGTATGAAGCCGCTTGAACATTGAGATGGAAACTTGCCAGTAGTATTGTGGTCGTTATAAGTAATGTACGTATGTAATTCATTTGATACCTATTTAAGGATGCTTGACGAATGTTGAAGTCGGAAGCGCTAGTAACTAAAGATCTGGGCCACACAGTAAAAACCTCTGAAGGGCCACTTACCATATTGAAAGGAATCAACCTTGAAATCAAGCAAGGAGAGAGTGTTGCAATAGTGGGAGCGTCCGGTTCAGGTAAATCAACCTTGCTTGGGCTAATTGCAGGGCTGGATCAACATACGGATGGAGAAATTTACTTACAAGGTCATGCTCTGAGCGCATTGGACGAAGAAGGTCGAGCGGACCTACGCGCGCAGTACGTGGGCTTTGTCTTTCAATCGTTTCATTTATTACCAAGTTTGTCTGCATTAGAGAACGTTATGCTTCCCGCTGAATTGAAGGGCGACACGTCTGCACGAGAAACAGCGATTGAATTACTCACCAAAGTTGGGTTGGATCACCGACTGAATCATTATCCAAGACAATTGTCAGGTGGTGAGCAACAAAGGGTCGCAATTGCACGAGCGTTCGCGTCCAATGCGAAAATTTTGTTTGCAGATGAGCCTACTGGAAACCTTGATAGCAAAAATGGCGTATTAATTTCTGATTTGCTGTTTTCGTTAAACGAGGATAACGGCACAACGCTGATTATGGTTACTCATGATGCAAAACTTGCTGAACGTTGCGATCGATTTGTAGAAATCGAAGCAGGCGAACTTAAGGAATCTTAATATGCTTGCATGGAAAATGTTAAAACGAGAGTTTAAAAGTGGTGACGTTATGACCTTAGTCATCGCTTTAGTTCTCTCTGTTGGTACTGTGACAGGCATTGGGTTGTTTGTTGATCGGCTGCAAAAATCCTTTGAGATTGGCGCGGCAAATTTGTTAGCTGCGGATAGGGTGATCAGTAGCGATGAACCTATTGTGCCACTCTGGCAAGAGCAAGCGCTTGATCAAAAGTTAAATACAGCGAATCGAGTTTCATTTTCATCGATGCTTTTTTCGGACGCTGGCCTTCAGCTGGGACAAATAAGCGCTGTCAGTGCGGCGTACCCACTACGTGATTCCTATTTGGCAGACACTGAGTTATTTGGGACCGGTGTGAAGACCAATGCTGGACCAAAATCCGGAGAAATTTGGCTGTCTTCACGGTTGGCAAGTTTACTTGATGTCACACTGGGAGCTGAAGTCGATGTCGGTGAAGCAACCTTTACGGTAACACAATATCTCGTTAGGGATCCTGGAAGTACTGGGTCTGTATTTTCCATTGCTCCTAGAGCAATCATAAACTTGGATGATCTCGCTAAGACGGAAGTCATCATTCCAGGATCAAGGGTTCGTTACCATCTTCTTTTATCTGGTGAGCAACAGAATCTATTGGATTATGACGAATGGATTACACCTAAATTAACAGACGGTATTAGATTACGAACGCCGAAGCAGAGAGGCGAGCGAGTAGGGGAAACCATTTCACGAGCTGAGTCTTTCCTATTGTTAGCGGGAACACTCGCGGTTGCTTTGTCAGGAGTGGCGATGGCGCTTGCTTCGTCTCGGTATGTAAAACGCCACCTTATCCAGTTCGCCGTGATGAAAACAATGGGTGCTACGCCGAAGAGGTTAACTCGTTTGACCTTGTATCAGCTAACAATTTTGTTTTTGATCGGCGCGGTTATTGGGTTGCTGTTGGGCTTTTTAATCCAATTTGTGATTGGGTTGTTACTGCAAGATCTCATGGCTGTTGAGCTGCCATCGCCGGATATTCAGAAACTGTGGCTTGGTGTTGCGACAGGCTTTGTGTCTTTAGTTGCGTTTTGTGTCCCTTTGATGGCTCGGTTGATTCAAGTTACGCCTTTGTCTGTCCTTAATCCATCGGCTCCTTTTCAGGGAAATGCGTTGTTTATTTACGTCGCAGGTCTAGTTGGCATGTATTTGCTTATGTTTATTTATACGGGCGGTTTTGCATTACCGTCAATAATGTTTTTAAGCATTGCAATAATTGCTGTTGTCATCAGTGGACTTGGATATTTGCTATTTCGATTTGGGCGTGCAAGAACACAAGGTGCAACTACAGGTTGGCAAATCGGTCTTGCTTCTCTCTATCGTCGATTATTAAGTAACCTTTTTCAGTTGTTGGTATTTACCGTGATTCTCATGTTGGGTCTGATTCTTTACGGTATTCAAGCGAATCTAATAAGTGATTGGCAAAAGCAATTGCCGGAAAATACGCCAAACCATTACCTCTTTAACGTTCTTGATGATCAGGTGGAAGGGATTTCGTCTTTAGCGAATAAGTACGATATTCCAATTTCGAATTGGTATCCCATGGTGCGTGGTCGAGTTATTGAAATAAAGGGTATTGGGGTTAAGGAAATTTATCCGCGTCGAGCAGATGAGCCAGACTTAGTCGAGAGAGAAATTAACCTTACATGGGCTGATGATACAGGGGCTGGAAGTCACATCCTTTCAGGGGTCTTTAGCTCAGAGGGTATTTCTATCGAGTCGCAAGTTGCAAAAGAAGTCAACGTGACTTTGGGAGATGAATTGACACTTGATATTGGTGGAATTCAGCAGACTTACCCGATTACGTCGATACGAGAAGTGGATTGGAGTAGTATGCAGCCCAATTTCTACATAATACTTCCTAAGGCCGCGTTATCTCAGTTTTCGGCAAACTTTGTAAGCAGTGTTTTCTTAACACCTGCGACCGCGCCAAATTTTTACAAAGGAATGGCTGAGTATCCGACTGTTTCGATGCTAAACGTGGGGGATTTACTAAAGCAAATTCAAGCTATTGTGAATCAGTTATCTAATGCATTGCAGTTGGTTCTATTTTTTATTCTGAGCGCTGGCGCACTGGTCTTAGTCGCGAGTATACGGGTCACACTTGACGAACGACTAGAAGAAGGTGCCATTTT
This sequence comes from Marinomonas balearica, assembly GCF_004362145.1. Lineage (GTDB taxonomy): Bacteria > Pseudomonadota > Gammaproteobacteria > Pseudomonadales > Marinomonadaceae > Marinomonas > Marinomonas balearica. The sequence goes on along the minus strand of NZ_SNXC01000013.1, from coordinate 136,516 downwards.
ACGAACATTGGGAGCGAACAAAAAACTCGTCAGACAAGCGCTTTTAGTTGAGTTTGGTGCACTTGGCTTTTTTGCCGGTTGTATCGCTTCTCTTACCGCAGAAATCAGTTTGATCGCGTTGCAAATAGTGTTGTTTAAACAAGATGTTACCTTGCATCCGCTTATTTGGGTGTTAGGTCCTGTCGTTGGTACGATAATTGTTACGATTATAGGTGTATTTGCGTCGCGTGCTGTGTTAAAAGTGCCGCCGATAAAATTACTGCGGGCGTTTTAATACAGTGAAAGACATGTTCGAAGAACAAACGGGTTACATAATGAGCCGCCACTCCAAAGATGTTCAAGGTGGCTTAGAGATAACTTTTTATATCAAAACAGAATCGGAAACCGTTAGGGTAATACCGGAGCGTCAGTCCAGCTCTTTCTTTACTAATGCGCCTCTTGATTATTTTCCTAACGAGATTAGAGACGTTGAAGTACTAGAATGTGGACTACGAGATTTCAATAATGATGCCACCCTGATGGTCCGTAGTCGAAGCCTGTTGTTGCAGCAGCAAATGATTGCGTTTATCCAAAAAGGGGAATACCTCGTTTACGAGGAAGACGTTAAACCTCATGACCGCTATTTAATGGAACGTAACATCCGTGGAGCGGTGCGTTTTATTGGCAAACGAGATGGAAATACGTTTACCGAGGCAAAATTGATTTCCGGTGACTTTACGCCCGATTGGAAAGTGTGGTCGCTGGACATCGAAACCTCTGTAAGCCGAAATGAGCTTCTTTCTGTGGGTATTGTCTCGCAAAATAACAAGATTGCTTTTGTTGTCAGCGATACGGTTCAAGATGTCCCAAATACTTACTTCTTCCCTGATGAGCAGCGTCTGCTTCTGGCATTGATTAAGTTTTTCAAACGCCACAATCCAGATATTATCATTGGGTGGAATGTGATTGGGTTTGATCTTCTGTTCTTGGATAAACGGTGTAAATTGCTTGGCATAAAACCCGCGTTCGGAGCATTGGGCGAAGCATGGAGCATTCGCTCGGTCGAAGGAAAAGGAAAGTACTTTGCAACCATACCGGGTCGCGTTGTGCTCGACGGCATTACCTTGCTGAAAGTGGGCGGTTTCCATTTTGATTCATACAGTTTGAATTCGGTATCCAAGTCACTTTTAGACGATGGAAAGCTCATTCATGGCGGTGATCGCTGGCAAGAAATAGAGCGCCTTCACTCTGAGGAGATGGATAAGTTTGTTGCCTATAACTTACAAGACTGTGAGTTAGTAAAAAGAATATTTGAGAAACTTGATCTCATCGAACTTCAGAAGACGAGAATTGACTTAACCGGTATCCCGCTAGAGCAAACAGGAGGCTCTGTCGCAGCGTTTGAGAACTTGTACCTGCCGCGACTTCATAAAGCCGGTTGGGTTGCTCCTGCATGGCGAGACGAGCCTTTTGTACCAAGCCCTGGCGGATTTGTTATGTCGTCCGTTCCCGGCCTTTACAAAAATGTCTTAGTGTTTGACTTCAAAAGCCTGTATCCCAGCATTATCCGAACGTTTTACATTGATCCTTTGGCTCGAGCGGTCGCTAGCCATTTAGCAGGAAAGGACCTATCCAACGTTAATTCTGATGTTGATCAGGAAGGTGTGGAAGATCACGTTGACGATGATTGTCCAGTTCCGGGTTATTTAGGAGCCAGCTATGATCGTTCGGTCGCTATTTTACCCGCATTGGTTTCAGAGCTTGCTCAAGCAAGGGAGAATGCAAAACGTGATGGAAATGAAATTTTAAGTTATGCCATAAAAATCATTATGAATTCGTTTTATGGCGTGCTGGGTTCAAATGTCTGCCGTTTTTATCATGCTGAATTGGCCAGCTCGATTACGATGAGAGGGCATGAGCTGCTTAACCGAAGCAAGAAATGGATGGAGGAAAAGGGGGCGAAGGTTATATATGGCGACACAGATTCGTTGTTTGTGACGCTTTCTTGTCCTGATGAGGAAGTTCATGAGCGCGGTAATGAGCTTTGCGGTTTGATAAACGAGGGTTTAAAGGATTGGTGCAAAGAGTTTGCGGGCCTAGAATCGTATCTGGAGCTTGAATTTGAGACCTTGTACACGCGTTTCTACATGCCAACAATACGGGGCCAAGAGGAAGGCAGTAAAAAACGGTATGCAGGTATTACCAACGGCGAGATGGTGTTTAAAGGTCTTGAAGCCGCTAGGAGTGATTGGACACCACTGGCAAAACGATTTCAAAAAGAGCTGTTTGAGCTTGTGTTCCACGATCAAGATCCGCGTGAATATATACAGACCTTTGTTAGTGATCTAACTACGGGTAAGTTAGATGCTGAAATAATTTACACCAAACAGCTGAGTCGGCCGATTTCTCAATATTCGAAAACGATTCCCCCGCATGTTAGAGCGGCGATGATGATAGACTCTAAAAGAGAGGAATTAAACCAGCCTTTGGAATATAACCAAGGTCGGAAGTTTGTTAGTTTCTATTATCAGCATTCCGGTGTGACGCCATTTGAGAGTGGAGACGCCATTTCAAATGTCGACTACGATCACTATATTGAAAAGCAAATAACCCCAATTGCAGACAGTGTACTGCCTTTTTTTGGTTTATCTGTAACAAAAATATTGACGAAGCAAATAGAATTGCTATAAAACTAAAATCGCATTCACTTTTTTCTAGATATCAATGCCTTAGCTAAAATGGAATGCGATATTTATTTTGAATTCAACAGCTCAAATACGGGATACATTTGAGTTATGGAATATGTAGGGCGAAAACAGCTGCATTTGAGTAACTTTTTCTAATTATTTGATGGACTCTCTAATTTTTGAATATGAGATAAAGGCTAAATTCATGTAATTGTTTTCGTGTCTAAAAAAATTGTCATGGATAAATCATGCTAAAACCGAAGACTCTTATATATTATTTGGCGACGTTGCTGTTTGCTGTTTTGATTTGGAGTTGGAGCGCTTCCTTTCAACATGCTTCAATTCAAAGTGTAGAAAACGTATCGGGAAATCCGCTATACGCTTTTGATTCTGAATCTGTTGAATATATTAATCAACCTACGACACCCAGTTGGCAGCGGTCCAATAATAATAGTTTTAGCTTTGGTTATCGAAGTGGAAGTGCATGGTTGAAGTTCGAACTTCCCTCTATTGCGAAGAATGATCAGTATTTGTTGTTAGACTACGCATTACTGGATCATGTAAAGGTAGTTCGAACCTTTTCTGACGGTCATTCTGAAGTCTGGGAGACCGGCGATAAAAGCAAATTTTCCTCTCGTTACTTTCCCTCTGAAAAATTCTTATTTCCACTTTCTCCTGACGACAGACAATCTGAATTATTGGTCGGAGTGAGTTCCGAAGGGGCTTTGAAAATCCCTCTTTTTATTACCGATAAACTTGGCGAAATTAAACGGGCTCAATACGCCAATTTGCTGATAGGGTGTTATATCGGTTATATGTTACTAATGTTAGTTACAAGTCTTATTATTAGCGTAACTACCACGGAAAAACGCTTTGTTCTCTACGGTGTATACGTGGCCTGCATTGCGCTATTAAACCTTCAGCTGTCTGGCTTTTTATTTCAATGGGTCTGGCCGAATTATCCAAATATTAATGGCTTCTTAACGCTGTTTTTTATCTATCTAAGTGTTTTCTTTCAACTGGCATTTGTTGAGTCTTATTTAAACAGTTCAAGGGGGCTTCTATATAAAATTAGCAAGGGTGTTAAGTGGCTTTCACTCGCTGCCTTAATGCTGACTGTAATGCCTGATTCGTATTCTTTTTTAAGTCGTCTCGGTATTGGTTTTTTATTAGTCGCATGTTTATTGTCAGTTATATTGACGTTTAACAGTATGCGACGTTCGAGAAATGTTGATACATCGCTTAAATATTTTTTGTGCGGATGGTTAGTGATGCTGGTGGGCCTTTTCACTTCAACGCTCAGTACTCTGGGTGTTTTGCCGCCTTACCCAGTCCTAAACAATGCAGCGGCAATGAGCTCTGTGCTTGAGGTGTTTTTCTTATTGGCCGCCTTATTTGAGCGTTACAATCAAGAGCATAAAGAAAAGTTCGCGTTAACCATTAAGAGTTTGAAGGCTTCAGAAGAGCGTGCAAAAGTTGAACGGAATTTGGTGTTTCAGGCGACCCATGACCCTTTGTCCGATTTACCCAAAAAGGACATACTTTTCAATAATTGGCCAAGGATAATTCAATCTGTACCTGAGCAATCTTCATTAGTTGCCATGATTGTGCATTTTGACGGCTACTACGATCAAGTCTTGGCTTTTGGTCACCAGATCGCCGATGAAATGGTTAAGCACTTGCATTTTAGAGCGATGAGGTATGCTCAAGATCGTCGCAACTTTGTTCCAATCGATTTGGATTGGACACTTAAAAAAGTGGCTGTTTTAGACTCACACGACTTATGTCTAATATCAATTGCCCTAGATCCTATGATAGAAAACACGCTGATAACGGAAATGCATCATACACTTTCCGAGAGCATTGTGGTGAATGGTCTGTCTTTAGAAGTAGATTTAACTATCGGAGTATGCAGACATCGACCAGGAGATGTCGTTCAAAACCTAATTAGAAGAGGACAAGTTGCATCAAAAGAAGCCTCAGAACGACGAATCAATTCCTTACGCTACAGCGATAAAATGGGGCTGGATCCCGAGTACAGCGGGCGCTTGTTAATTAAGTTCAAAAAAGCGTTGGAGAACGATTTATTGCAAGTTTGGTTTCAACCTCAAATCAACACGGACGATGGTTCAATTCGTGGCGCAGAGGCGTTATTGAGGTGGAACGATGACGAATATGGTTGGGTCTCCCCTGAACTTATTATCCCATTTGTAGAGCAAAGTAGCTTGATAGGAGCGCTCACCGATTATGTGACTCGTAAGGCGTGTGTGTTTGTTGAGGAGTACAGTCAGAACTTTAATAAACAAATTCAGATCGCAATAAATTTGTCAGCGAGAAATTTAGATGATGAAAGGCTAGCCCACCGAATTGGAGGGATATTGGTTGAATATAATGTACCAGAACATAACGTTACCCTAGAGGTGACTGAAACCGCCTTTTTGGGTGATTCTCCACAAAGTAAAACCACGTTTGCTCAACTTGCTGCGCTCGGCGTGAAAGTAGCACTTGATGATTTTGGAACAGGTTATTCTTCTCTTTCTTACCTTCATGAACTATCTTTTTCAGAGATTAAAATCGATAAGTCATTCTTGGCAGACTTCGAACATAATGAGCGAAGCCTTAGTCTGGTTAAAGTAGCCGTTAACCTAGGGAAAGAACTTAATATGGACGTCGTTGCTGAAGGAGTGGAAACTAAACTAATTGAAGTCAAGCTTAAGTCCATTGGGTGCACTATTTGTCAGGGATTTTATTATGGAAGACCAATGTCAAAAGAGCAGTTTATAGAATGGGCTTTCGCCTTCGATAATAACGGATCTATTATTGAGTGAAATATGAAATCACCGAATAAAAGAACTTTAACGCACAACCGTTTGCGCACTGCAGTCCAAAAAATGGTATTAGGCAGCAAATGGCAAGAAGTTACAGTGCAGGACATCGCTAAAGACGCAGATGTTTCGATAGGAACATTTTACAACTATTACGACAGTAAGGATGAAGCGCTAAAAGACGTAAGGCAATGTCTGTCAGAATTGCTTTTTAAGGATATTTCGATTCTGGTAAATACCCAATCCAACGCGATTGAAAAACTTGCGATATTATTCAAATACTTTGCAACGCTTGTATCGAGCAAACCCTCTTGGGCTGATTATTTGTTTAGAGGTGCAGCGTTTGATGAAAGATTAGAAGGCGGCTTGCAAAGTTTGATTATCCCAATGCTCTTGGAAGGCAGCAAAGACAACGTGTTTAGAGTGGACAATGTAAAGCTGGCAGCGTCCTTTCTAGAGCAGGGTGCTTTTCCAATTATTAAGAAAGCCTATGAAGATGGATTAACGTTAAACGATAAAGACATTGCTGTTATCGCGAAACTTATTCTATCGACTGTTGGAGTCGCAGAGGATCAGTTGGATACTGTCAGTAATCAGATTTGCCCGGTAACGCCACTGGCTCCATTGCCTGTTTCGATTCTTAATTACGCTCGTCAAACAACCATTGGTTATGTTTAACATCGAGTACGATTGACGCAACATATCGAACAGCAATTCAATAACCCCCTTTACGATCCGCTAATCGGTAAATAGGAGGGGGTTATTGTACCTCTGTGTAAGTCTTATTGAGCGAACTTGTTGGCATCTTCGGTTTTTAGCTAATGCCAAAAAGCTTCTTGGTATTGTCTGTTGTAAGTTTGCTTATTAAACCGATATCAACTGAACGAATGTTAGCCAGCTCTTGAGCGATATAGGGCAAATACTTAGGGTGATTTTTTTTGGGGCGTGGACGTATGTTTCTTGGCACTAAATAGGGGGCATCCGTTTCAATCAGTAACCGATCATCGGGAATGTATTTAACGGCATCTTTCAGATCTTCGCCCCTTCTTTCGTCAAGTAACCAGCCCGTTACTCCAATATAAAGACCAAGGTCTAGATAGGTTTTAAGCTCAGATATATTCCCTGTGAAGCAGTGCAAAACACCTTGTGTGGTGGTTGACTTTAAGCCTCTTAGGATAGTTACCATATCTTCGTGAGCATCACGCTCATGCAAGTAAAGAGGCTTGCTGTGTATATTGGCAAGATGTATTTGCGCTTGAAAAGCTTCGCGTTGTTGCTCAGGAGTCGAAAAGTTACGGTTATAGTCCAACCCCGTTTCACCAATAGCAATGGCACGGGAAAGGTAAGGTTCCAGTTCTTTTTCTGAATCTTGGTTCCACGTTTTTGCTTGATGTGGGTGGCAGCCCGCTGTCATCCATAGATTAGAATGGCTATTAGTGACTTGCGAGATCAGTTTTGTCTCATTGAGATCGGATGCAATGCAGATTGCTCCTTGAATGTTGTGACTTATTAGATCTGTTTGAAACTGGTCGAGGTCGTCAATGTACTGCGGGTGGTTTAAATTTACACCAATGTCTATCATAGTATTTGAAGTTCTTTTGTCTGTTTTAGGCTTTCTAGATAAATAGTCCTGAGGCTTTCGGTATTAAGACCATGTTGCTCAAGTTGATTAAGCGGTAAGTTGTCCCATCGTCCGGCTTCATAGTCACATACAACTTTGAGGACGCTACCTAGATTACCGCGCTTGTTGAGTAGTGCGTCCTTGATATGAGGGTCTATAGGAAGTTGTTCGAGCAGTGTTGGCATATCTTCGTCGAAAACGGCTGGCAGGTAAGAAAATAACCCAGTTAGAAATGCGCCTTGCTGAGCAGGAAACAGTTCTTTAGAAAGCAATTCGCAGAAATATGCTCGACTGAGTGCCATGCTTATGAGGCAGTCTGGTTTACCATCAACACTTGAAAACATGGCGAGCGTAACCCATTTAAGCAAATCTCTCAATCCAATGATTTCAAGCGCACGTTGAACGTTCGATACATTGAATTGACGATGATATGGGACGGCCTTGGTCAGCTTTATCACTCTGTAGGCTAGGTTGGGGTCTCGCTCAATAGTTTCAGCCAAGGATCTGATCGTTGAGCGACTATTATTCAGCCGTTCAACTAATTCTGCCAAAATGGCTTTGTAGACAGGATAAGTCTGGCCTTTAATATGCTCAACTTGAGTCATGAAAGGCCCACTAAAAAAGCGAATTTTTTGAGTGTCGATCAGTTTGTCTATTTGGGTTTTTATGTGTACATCGCTTACCCAAATCGTTTTTGGAGCTATAGTTGGTAAGTCGACGTATTGAAGTACTTTGCTAATGCCGATTTTACTTAGCTCGAAGCAGACACTCGTAAAGTTTTTTAACGTATCTTCGGGTGTGTCTTCGGTTGGGTTAATGATGCCGAATTCATAGCCTTCCATGCGTAACTTTTTGATTTGAGATAGGGTTTCCGTATTCCCTAATTCATTTTCTTGAATGAAAATTGTTGCGTTAAATGAGCTTCTCGGGGGAAGGCTGATCAGTTCATTTGTTGGGATTTGTATGAACAACGGGTGGTTCGGTAGCGCATCTATAACGAGGCTACTAAAGAAAAGAGTACTGATTAATGTACTTTTTTCTGAACTTTGAGTAGAAAAATCGAAGGAATCACTATGAGTAGAATGCTTTATATAATAAGCTTCTGTCTTAAGTAACGAATCGACAATATTCTCTCTGCAAAAAAGGAAGTTGTTTCTCATAATTTTGTAAATCTTTACTGCATTATTCATGCAAAAAGTTACTTTAACAAGCTACGATTTATAATATCATGGTTATAATTGTAGTATCACTTTGTAAAAAGCACTTGGAGTACGCTATGGCTGGCATGTTAGACGCCGTCGATCAGAGGACACAGTTAGTTGGTGAAAACCGCCTCGAATTATTGATGTTCCGCTTAGGTGGAATGCAAATGTTTGCTATCAACGTATTCAAGGTCCAGGAAGTTGTTCAGCTCCCTAGACTGAATTTAATGCCTCATAGACATCCTTCTGTGGGTGGTGTCACGCATTTTAGAGGCAGAACGATCCCAGTTATTGATTTATCTGAAGCGGTTGGTATGAAGCCGATAGATAAAGACCAATCTTGTAACCTGATCGTAACCGAGTACAACAATACGGTTCAAGGTTTCATGGTGGGTGAAGTTGATAGAATCATCAACATGAACTGGAATGAGATTTTACCGCCGCCGGATGGTACAGGGCGTCAGCATTATTTAACCGCTATTACTCGAGTCAACGAGCGTTTGGTTGAAATTATTGATGTTGAAAAAGTATTAGCAGAAATTTCACCTTACGATTCTCGCATTTCTGACGAGGTTATTGATAAGGATTTGCTTTCGTTAGCAAAAGGGTTAGAGGTATTGGTTGTCGATGACTCTATGGTTGGCTTATCGCAGGCAAGGTCAACTTTGGACTATCTTGGTATAACGGTTCATACTGAGATGGACGGTAAAAAAGGGCTTGAAAGGCTTAAAAGCTGGGCTTCTGAAGGCGACGATGTACCAAATAAATTACTGATGATGATTACCGATGCAGAAATGCCGGAAATGGACGGTTATCGATTAACAAGGGAAATTCGCGAAGATCCCCGATTAAAAGATTTATACATCGTACTCCATACATCGCTAAGTGGTAGCTTTAACAAAGCGATGGTTCAGAAAGTAGGTTGTGACGACTTCCTGTCGAAGTTTCAGCCCGACAAATTAGCAACCATTGTTCAAGATCGTATTCGAGACGTTATAAGTCGCGATTAGTATCGAGTTGTTTTAATCTGCATGAAAAAGGGGCGTAACGCCCCTTATTTGGTTATATGTCTATCGTTCTATATTTCCTACTGGGCTTTACCGTCTTTCAATACCACCGTTTGTCGTTGCTTTCTGTGCCCGTGCTATTGAGCGGATTGGTTGCGATAGATTTAGTAACCAATGACGAGCAACCTCTATATTTGATGATTTTAAGTGGATGCATCCTTCTACTTGTGTGTAATGTCATCTTATTTGCTAAGCAAGTTCAACAACAAAAAGTGGATGTTGAGAAGATCGGAGCAATGCTTGCAGGGTGTGCGTTAGCTGGCGTGATATCGGGGCAGGTGATTGGCTTATTGAATTATGACATTGTCATTATTTGCGCATTAGCCAGCCTACAAAGTGTGTTTTTTCTAGCTACTGTGCTTATTAAACCAGATTCAAGCGGATTTTTTGATCGTTTTGAAAAAACGTTGTTAGGCAGCCTTATTGTCAATGCAGCGTTTGCTATCATGCTTTCTGATAGAACGTTAATAGCTCGTCCGCAATTAAAAAAATACGATCAAGCGGATTATCTTAGAAGTTTGTTTTTGTTCTTGGGTATCTGTGTTGGGCTGGTTATTCTCCCTCAAAGTACCGATTACAGCTCTGATTTGACGCTTTATTTTCCTGTTCTAACTTTGATCGGCGGTGCATTGCTTTCCTCTTGGGTTAAACTGAAGCTGAAATCAGCGACCGATCGTTTTGTAATGGATTTGTCCGCGGTCTTGTTTGTTTTTTCAATGGTATTGAAAGTGTTTATTTAGACATTAGTTATATGAATGATCGTTCGGGTTGAGCTCTGTTTGACGTTCTTATCGTATACCTTCACTGTGTCATGCACTTATTTTAAACATTCATTCAAAAAAAGTTATTCGAAGACCGTTATTCGAGACTAATGGAACGTATTAAGAGGCTATTGTGGAAGCAAGTAAAAAAATTGGCGTTTTGATGATGAATCTAGGAACTCCAGAAGCACCAACGCCTGATGCTGTTCGAAAGTATCTAAAGGAGTTTTTGTCTGACCGAAGAGTTGTCGACTTAACGCCTATCTTATGGAAGCCAATTTTAAACGGCATTATTCTGAATATCCGACCTAAAAAAGTGGCGAAAGTATATCAACAGGTTTGGATGGATGAAGGTTCTCCTCTCTTTGTATTGGGAAACAGACTGCGAGACGCAGTGCAGGTCGCACTCAACGAACAAAGTGATGATTTTGTCGTCGCGACAGCAATGACTTACGGCACTCCAACGGTTGAGGATGCTGCAAAGACGTTTAGAAAAGTTGGCGTGTCCCGTATTTTTGTAATTCCTATGTACCCACAGTTTTCAGGTACTACAACCGCTGCTGCTTTCGACCGCCTAATGAACTCTCTAAAAAAATGCCCAGAATGGCCTGCCTTAAACTTGTACCACGATTATGCGGATCATCCTCTCTATATCGATGCACTGGCTAACAGTGTAACGCGACAATGGAAGGAGCAAGGTGAAAAGCGGCATTTGGTTTTGTCTTATCATGGTATTCCAAAGCGTTACGTTACTAATGGAGACCCTTATGCGAGACGTTGTGAGAAAACCAGTGAGCTATTAGCCGAGAAGCTTGGATTGAATAAAGACGAATGGACGCACGTCTATCAATCTCGATTTGGTCGTGAGGAGTGGTTGCAGCCGTATGCAGATAAAACATTAGCCACAATGCCAAAGCAAGGAATAAAGCGTGTTAACGTGATCAGCCCAGCATTTTCGATAGATTGTATTGAGACGCTGGAAGAGGTCACGCTAGAGCTTGGAGATGAGTTTAAAAACGCCGGCGGAGAAGCGTTTGATTATATTAGCGCATTAAATGACTCTGCGGATCACGTTGCGTTATATAAAGACATTATACTGACTAACACTGTGTCTTGGCAGAATGAGATAACTTCTGTCTAGCACAAGCCAATAAATGGAAGAATGTGATGAATACCATTACAACCGTCGCTTTTGATGCTGACGATACACTTTGGCGTAACGAAGAAATTTTCACGCACGCTCAACAACGTTTCTTTGACTTACTTACTCCATATCATGATGAAGACTATATAAAGAGCCATTTGGAAAAGGTGCAAATCGATAACATCAGCCATTTTGGTTACGGTATCAAGGGTTTTACCTTATCCATGATCGAGACGGCCATTGGTTTGACCGAAGGACGGATTAATGGGTACGAAATCCATCAAATTATTCAGCTGGCCAAAGAGATGCTAAAAGCGCCGGTTGAAATACTGGATGGCGTGCACGACGCTTTAGCCAGCCTTAAGGGGAAGGTTCAGTTGATGATTATTACAAAAGGCGATTTACTCGATCAAGAAGGCAAAGTGGCTCGATCAAAATTGGCAAAATATTTTGATTTTATTGAAGTTGTCAGTGATAAAAACCCTAAAACCTATTCTGATTTACTTGATCGTTATCAAATTCAAAAGACTGAGTTTTTAATGATCGGAAATTCTCTTAAGTCAGACATACTGCCAGTATTGGACATCGGCTCAAATGCTATCCATGTTCCATATCACTCCACTTGGGTTCATGAGCAAGTCGATAGTAAAACATTGCAGAATTATGATATTTTGGAGGCAAAGGGAATGTCTCGCGCAATGGATCTACTCTTAGAAACGTACAAATTTAAAGGTAATTGATGAAAAAGTTAATAATGGCTTCATTGTTGTTCTCAGGCTTTGTCACTATTCCAGCAGTAGCGGAAGAGGGCGCAGTTGATAGCGTAAAAGAATCGGTCGTTGAATTTGGTTCTAGCGCGATGGATTCTGGAAAAGAAGTATTAGGTAAAGCCAGTGATAAAGCGGCTGAAGTAGGAAGTGACGTCGCAGATAAAGCAAAAGAAGTCGGCTCCAGTATTTGGGATGGTGTTAAAGAAGCAAGTCATGCCGCGGCGGGTTACGTCGAAGAAGGCGCTTCAAAGGTTAAGGATATGACGGAGAGCGACGAAGCGACAGAAAGTACTGAATCAAAGGCAGATTGTGAAACCAGCTTTTTTAACAGTTGCGAGAAAAACTAGGAATTAGCGTTGGCAGGTGATCGTTTGACTAATAAATGGGAAAAGGAATTTCTCGATCAGGCTGAAAGTAAAATTGGCACGCCAATGACGCGTTACCTGTGCCCTAAATGTAAGAGTGAGCTCACATTAAAAACAGGAAAAAAAGGCGAATTTTGGGGGTGTTCAGAATACCCTTCATGCGATTACACTGCCGATAACGTAGACGGACGACCAGTACGTAAAAAACGCTATCTATGTCCATCGTGTCAGAACCCACTCAGGAGAAGGGAATATAAAGGAGAGTGGTTTTGGGGGTGTACGGACTATCCTAAATGTAAAATTACGCTTCAAGATGAAGATGGCGTTCCAGCCACAACGAAGAAATACCCTTGCCGTGCTTGTGGTCACTATCTCGTTCGGAAAAAGGGCGCTAAAGGGCACTTTTGGGGTTGCATAAAGTACCCTGAATGTCGAAATACGCTAGACGATGATCGCGGGTTGCCCAAGTTAAGAAAAAGCACGAAGTAGCCAATAAGGGGTTAACACCCTTTTGATTGTGTGCTGGTGAATACAGATAACTCTTCAGCGCAGGCTTTTAATGCGGCTTCAATTCTTGGGTATTGGTATTGAAACCCAAGCTGAGTGAGCTTCTCAGGAACCACGAATTGACCTTTTGTCAGTAGCTCGGACATCTCACCTAATAACATCTGTAAAAGAATCGAAGGGGTGGGGAGTACGCTAGGCCGATTCAAGGATCTGGCGAAGTTTGTAGCGAACTGGTGCTGAGTTACTTGTTCTGGTGCGACCAAGTTTATTGCTCCTGTGTATTGTTCACTTTCAATGGCTTTTAAGACGGCATTGCACACGTCATCAATGTGTATCCAAGGGAAACCCTGCATGCCTGCTCCGATTTTCCCTCCCAAGCCTAACGTATAAGGAATGAGCATTTGTTTCAGTGCTCCGCCGTTACCGAGCACCACGCCAAGTCTAAAAATGCAAACACGAGACCCTTTAGACTCGAAAGCTAATGCCGCTTTTTCCCACTCATCGCACAGTTGATAGGTGAATCCTCCATTAGAGGGCGTTGCTTCTTTAAATTGAGTGCTCTCATGATTGCCATAGTATCCCACCGCAGACATTGAAATAACGGTTTTGGGAGGATGCTTTAGTGATTTATAAAGGGTTTCAGTTACCGTTGTCCTGCTCGACCGTAGAGCCGCTTTTCGGCTCGGTGACCAGCGTTTGGCCGCGATAGGTTCTCCTGCTAAGTTAATTAGAGTATCGATTTGTAGATCACTTAGTTGATCCATTGTGACGGTTTTTATATGGTTCAGTGATTTAGAAGGTTCGCGTCGTACTAATCCATATAAAGTGACTGAGTCGGAAAAAGTGCTGGAATTTATAAGAGTGTCGATAAGCTTGCCGCCAACGAACCCAGTGCAACCGGTTATTAATACGTTCATCTTATTTCCCTTAAATTGTTATTTACGTGTCTTTAGACTGCTTAGATCACTTATATGCCTGATTTATATACAATTTTGATATGTATGTATGTCTTATGGTGTTAAAAGCTTCTTTTTCCTTTTAAGGCTCGTTAGAATGGGAGTAATAAGAAATTAAGGCGTACAAATGCAACTCAATTCATTCGACCATATTATACTGCTGGCGCATGGCAGCCCAGATCCAAAATGGAAAGAACCGTTTGAAGTTATTACATCAAATATAGTTGAAAAGGTCGGTCGTGACAGCGTCAGTCTTGCCTTTATGGAATTGACTTCCCCAACATTGGAAGACGTGATCGCGTCGTTGCCACAATCAAAGAAAAAGCTTGCTGTATTACCGCTCTTCTTGGCGGTTGGACGCCACTTGAGACACGATGTGCCTGCCCAAATTAAAAGCATTAACGACGCTCAAGCACTAGATATTACACTATTGCCTCCGATTGGAGATGATGACGCCGTACGCAATGCGATCGAACAATCGATTATCTATCGGCTTGGTGATTGATGAACTTTTTACATACGGATTTATACTGAATGCTTTTTACCCATTTACCGGATGAAATCTTTCAAGCTCTGTCAGGCTCAAATAAAAGTCTGGTTGAAGCAGTATTGTTTGATTTGTCTGATGTGTTCTATGACCATGCAGAAGACCCGATCAAAGAAAAATCGGCGATCATTGAGTCAATCGAAGATACATTGCACAAGTTAGATACCTTAGCGTGGCATGATGATCACAAAGAAGGGTTTGAGTCTCCAAAAACGATTCACGATTACGCACTGAGAATCTATCACCGCCTCGTCAATACGGGGTGGCTAATTGAGGAGCAGGAACTTTATCGCGTAAGCGTTTTGATGTCGCCTCAAGTCTCTATGTTATTGCGATCACTCGTTGAAATTAGTCGACATGGTAAGCGAAACTACGGCGCAACCGTGTTGAGCATCTTGAGTAATCTCGAATCAGTGGTAAATCATCCTGTAGAACGAGGCGTTACGTTAAGTCAAACCGCTGAAGCAGCGCGCGAATTTTCCGCTCATCTTAACCAAATTTTGCTGGGTATCCGCTCGCTTCAACGAGAGCTATTCACACGCAGAAACCCGAAAGAGATAGTGGCGGGCTTTTTCGAATTGTTTGTTGAAGGCATTTTAATTGCCGATTATAAAACCATCAAAACAAGCAACAACCCATTTCGCTTCAGACGCCAAATATTGGAAATTGCCAACAGCTTTCTCGCAGACACATCGCTTACATCAAAAGTGGCGAAGTGTTATATGGATCAACAATTGATTTCAATGGAAATGGCGCTGAGCCTTGTTGAAAAAGATTGTAGAGATATTATCCAAACGTTCTCAAGTATTGAGCAAAGATTGGAGCGTATTGATGAGTATCGTTACCGATTAGAAAAACGGGCTGCGGACACAGCGCGATATATGGACAGTTCGCGCCCCGGCATGGCAAACAAAATATCAGGTATTATTTCAGATATTGCTAAATACGATACGTTGCCTGTATTGAAAAACGTAGTTGGAAGCAAGATTGTCGGTGTCGAATCGGCAGCGCAACCTGCCAAACGTAAAGATCCACCACCGCCACGAGTGATTACCACGAGAGAAGTCTCTGAATCTGCCCTTGAGTTCCGAGATCGTCAACGCCGTTTCCATGAGGCGCGACAGGTCACGGTAGCGAAATTAGAAGGGTATTTGGATCGTCAGCTTGTAGAAAAAGACGCTATGCATATTTTGGATTTCACCATTGAATCCGTTGAGGATTTCGTGTGTTTTGACCACATCCGTTATGTTGGAGCATTGGGCGTTTCTGCTAAAAAAGTTGAGAAATCATTCGAAGTTATTTTCACCGATCAATATGTTGATGTGCACGAGTTCATAGAATGTCGTGAGTTTAACGTGGTACGTAGGAGCAGAGCTTAATGCTTAGAGAATTAAAAAAAGTCGTTGAAGAGTCTGCTAAAGACCCACAAGAGTTTCAGCAAACTGCGAACTATTTAGTCGCAAACCAGTTTGTTAGTGCCTACAAGCATGGACAGCGTAAACATTTCTTATTGGTCGAAATGTACCAAGATTACTTTTCACAACTGTTTGATGCACTTGGTATGAAGTTATACATCAACGAGAACGAACGTCTTGCAGGGATTCTTCCTGTGCAAAGGGAAGCGTTTGTGCGTTTAAAAACTGATGAAACACTTCTTTTACTTGTATTACGACAAATCTATGAAGAAAAAATCGAAAATTTCGAAGTAGATAATGGTTTTGTTACGACGAACACTCACACTATTCTTGAGCGATTTGTACAGCTGGTAAAGCGTGAAATTCCGACGGAAACGAGGTTTAAAGAAATACTGACGCTCTTCAGTCGCCACGGTGTCATCATTCGAGGCAAGACATACGATGAAGACAGCAAAAATATGATGATCAATATTACGCCAGTGGTACGCTTGATTGTTACGGAGGCTTACCTTCGCCAGTTGGAGTCTTTTAACGGAAGTGATCCTGACGACGATGATATTGAAACAGAAGCGTCGAGCGTTGAAGGCTCTACTTCGGAACAAGCAGTTAATACTACCGATACAGAACCTTCTCAACCATCCGGTGATTTAGAAGAAGTAACAGAAGAAGGCGAAAACCAATAGGTCTATTATGAAAAAGTTAAATCGAATTGTTTTGGTCAATTGGTATTTGCTCGGCGCTGAAGAGATCGATATCCGCGGTAATACTGCCATTATTGGGCCTACGGGTTCTGGTAAATCTTCACTACTTGATGCTATTCAAACCGTGCTAACAGGCGCCAGTAAGCGCCACCTAAATTACAACGCAAGTGCCAATGACGGTAAAGCATCTGGGCGGAGTATTCGTTCCTACATTTTGGGTATGATCGATTCCGGTCAAGGAAGCGCTAAGATTGTTGGAACTGAGCCCAGACAGGATGCTATCTGTTATTTAGGGCTGGTATTTGAGGATTCAAATACAGGAAAAGAAAGCACAATTGGCCTGTCATTAAGTGCTTCTTTAGCTTCACCAGAAGAAGACATTTTAGGTCGTTTCATCTTGCCTAACTATGGTATTCGCAGAGAAGATTTTGTTGAGTTGATGGGGGCTAAAAGCTATAAGGCGAAACCTTGGCTTGAAGTGCGTGAAGCAATGAAAAAGTCTTGCTTGGATCCCTACATTAAATCAGGCAGTGCCTCTGCAACCCAATATATTAACCGCTACCTTGAGGAACTAAGCCCAAGCCCTGATCATGTGATCACGCTGGACAGTTTTCTTAAAAACTTTAAAAACGCGTTGAAATTTGTCCCAATTGCGTCGCCTACCCGTTTTGTTCAGGATTTCGTTTTAACGGAAGCGCCTTTACAAGTTGGCGCGTATCAAAAATCGCTTACGGAATATAAGCAGCTCGAATCTAAGACACAAGAAGTTGCAAAGCGTATTGATGATTTAAAAGTCATCCAAGTTGAATGCGATAAAAAGCGTCAACAAGAACAAACAGCGGTTAATTATCAATGGGTTGCAACCGAAGCGCGTTTTGACGAGTTAAGTTCAAAGCAGGATGATATTCAAGATCAGTATGAGATTCATCGTGATCGTGAAGAAGAAATTCAGGATGAACTTGGTACTCGTGCAACATTATTAAAACAACTTCAAGGGCAGCTTGTACGTTTAGAGCAGCAATACGAGCACTCTGATGTTGGCCTGAAATTACAGCAACTTGAACAAAGTAAAAAACTCGTTGAGTTGCAAGGTCAGCATGACGTTAAAGTGCTTTTGCAGGCGCGCCAAGCTGTTATGTTATTGGGCGGGATGGTGCCTTTCAATGATGTGTTGAGTGACGGCATGAAAGAGATCCTCACTCAAGCCAGTGATCAATTGGATATTATTGATGAAAAAGGCTGTGTTCAAGGCGATTTAAAAGGCTTGATTAAGTTTTTTGAGGGCTTAAATCAAACGCTAGATGATGAAAAGAGTCATGTATTCCAACAGCGCTCACAACTGAACAGAACCATTTTAAACCTAAAAGATGATTGCAAGCAGTTAGAGGCCGACGTTTCTTCTCTTAAAGGCGGCTCAAGCCCTTTATCACAAAATACCAAACGTTTGATAGGTCTTTTGAAGCAGGCTCAAATAGAAGCCGTGCCTTTGAGTCACCTTTCTGAAGTAACAGATCATAAGTGGCAAGATGCCATAGAAGGTTACCTTGGCAACCAACGTGAAGCCTTGATTGTTGACCCTGATGATGCTGAAGAAGCGATTCGTATTTTCCGTGCGCACAGACGACAGTTAATGGGGTGTCGTGTAATTGATACGACACAGACACGTTTATGGCTTAATCGCGGAGACAGAGGGTCGGTTCTTCAATTTATACGTTGTAGTAATGATCATGCTCAGGCGTATTTAAATAGGCGTTTAGGTGGTATCAAGCCGGTAGAAACTGAACGTCAACTGCTGCGTGAAGACAGTGCGATGACGTTCGATGGGATGTTGAAACTGTCGGGTACGATCTCTACTATTCGCTTTGTGCCGCACATGATGGTTGGCATCAATACGGATGGGATGAGACAGTCCCGCGAAAAACAGTTGAGTGACCTGACGCATGAGCTAACAGATTACTTGAAGTCCGATCAGAGGCTAGAGCAGGCCGATTCTATTCTTGGGCGTGTTATGGCATCGTCTCAGTTTGAAGTCGAAGGGTTATCCGCCGCAAACAAAGCGAACACGACCTCTCAGCACGAGTTAGACGATATCAATGAGCAAATCCTCGCATTACAGGCGCATGACGATACTGAATTGCAGGAAAAAATTGAATCTCTTAAAGAGCGCATTGCTGCAACCGAACTTGAGCAGAAAAAACTGGACAGAGAGCGCCAACAAATTGCTGAGCAATACGGCGCGTTAACGACTCAAAAAACACAATTAAGTGTGGCATTGAGTTCTCTTGATGAAGATAGAACTAAGCTGACTGCGAACTCAATGTTCAATGCGGAATATGCAAGTGAGCGTTATGAGTTGCTTGAATCCAGCATGGTAAACGGGGCTGCTATATACAAAGAAGCGATTTCAAGAGCGGAAAAAGCGTCTGAAAAAGCAAGAAGCTTCGACCAAAAGGTTCGTAAAGAGGTGGCGGATCATTATGCTCGTTATCATCAATCCAGCCTTGATGATGATATCCAGTTAGATTACCTCGAATCCAAATTCGAAGAATTTGAACACTATGTCAATTATCAAATCGACGTTCTGAGTGAAACGGAACTGGCTAAGTATGCTAAACGTGCTGAATTGGCACGCCGGGAAGCAGAGGAAACGTTCAGAAGCGATTATGTTTCCAAGCTAAAGGATTCGTTAGATCAAGTTGCGCAAATTATTCGTGAGCTAAATCACAGTTTAAAGCGCCGTCCGTTTAACCAAGAAGTTTATCAGTTTAAATATTATCCAAACGGTGATATGAAAGACATCCTTGATCTTGTCGAGCGTTTTAGCGCCCAAGATCAAGCAAATGTTGGTGGCTTGTTTGACCCTGAGTTTACCAAGGACCCAGATCATGCCAACGCATTGAATTCTATACAAGAGCTTATTTCTGACGAAGAGAAGCAGAAAGATCTAGCGGATTATAGGAAGTTCTATAATTTCGAAGTAGATATACTTGATATGGAAGGGAATATGAAAACGACTTTGAGCCAACGTATTCAAACGGGTTCAGGGGGTGAGCATCAAATTCCATTCTATTTGGCTATTGCAGCGGCACTTTCAACAACATATCGCCTACATGAAACCATGGAGGGCGATATTGTAGGTGGCTTCTCGCTTGCAATGTTTGATGAAGCATTTAATAAAATCGATATGGCAAAGACAGCCACCTGTATGGGATTCATGCGCGATATCGGGTTACAAGTTATTGCTGCAGCGCCCGATGATAAACGTGCTGTTATGGCGGCAAACATGGATACTATTATCAGTGTTTGGCGAGAGGGGGGTGCGGTTTCTATTGATGTGGCGTATCCTCAATCTAAGGGTCAAAAACTGTTGAATGGCACAGATGAGAGTGTAGATGTTAAAGAAGATGATGAGGAGCTAGAAACGTTATGATCGTAGAACAAGAAATACGCGGCGTTTTAGGCAGTGCTTTTAAAGCATCGTACCTTGAATTGTTTAATGAAAGTCATACTCATAATGTGCCTGAAGGCAGCGAATCCCACTTTAAGCTTACTTTGGTAAGTGATGATTTTTCAAAAAAGCGTCTGGTTCAAAGGCACCAAATGGTATATACCGCGTTGTCGGAACAAATGAAGAAAATTCATGCTTTAGCTCTGCATCTTTACACTCCCGACGAGTGGGAAGCGAGAGGAAACGCGGCCCCACTATCACCCAACTGCCATGGAGGTAGCCGATAAACAGTCGGCATAATATAGATATGAGTATTACTGTAAACGTTGATAACACGAACAATTTAGTGGAAATTACGGTAGTTGGTAGTTTTGATTTCTCTTTATTCAATGATTTTCGTTCGACTTACTCCGACTATGTGGGTCAGTACGAAAATTTTAGGATAGACATGCAAATGGTTGAATATCTCGATAGTGCGGCGCTCGGCATGTTGTTGAGCATGCGTAATGCTTTAGGTGCTGATGTTAATATCGAAATTATTAACCCAAATGATTTTATTAGAAACATACTCATGATCTCGCGCTTTGATAAACGTTTTAATATTAGGTAAGGCGCTGAATGAAACTATTAACGGTCGATAGTGAAGAGATTTATCACGAAATTATCGAATTGAGTTTAAGTCGAAAAGAAATTGAAATTCGCTCGGCGACTAGTTATAGCGAAGCGCTGGAGTTATTCGACAGTTGGAAACCTGATATCGTTACGCTTGAAGTTGTTATTAAGGGTGGCAGTGGGCTAGAGTTGGTAAAGCGCCTGAAAAACCGTGCGGGCGAGCGTTTTGTCCCTTGTGTTTTTCTAACCTCACAGTCAAGTGATGCTGTAATGAATCAGTGTTTTCAGTGTGGTGGTGATGATTTCATTCCTAAGCCATTTCATGAGATTTTATTCCGCACTCGCCTGCGCCATCATATCCAACAGGTTACGCTCATTAATGAGCTAACGGAAAAGAATGCTCAACTAACCTATTACCATCGTATAACTGAACGTGAGCATGATATGGCGCGTCAGGTGCTGACTCATATCCAAGTTCACAGTGATGAGAACACAGGCAAAGTAAGAGTTAATCGACAGGCCGTCGATAATTTCAATGGCGATTTGGCCATGGTAAAAGAGTGTAAATCAGGCCGATTACTTATCTTTTTAGGGGATTTTACCGGCCATGGGCTGCAGGCATCTGTTGGTGCTTTGCCCGTTGCTCAATCTTTCTTAGATTCCGCTCAGCTTGGTATTCCACTTGCTGATCTAACGCGCCGTCTGAATCGCGTTCTATACGATGTAACTCCTGACTATATGTTCTGCGCTGCGCAAATCTTAGCATTAGAAACCGATGGAAGTGCTTCGTTGTGGAGTGGTGGTATGCCTCCGCTCTCGATCTTCACAGAGAACGAAGAAGTACTTGAGCTTCATTCCTCACACATGCCATTAGGTGTGTTGCCCGATAAAGAATTTGATTCAGAGTTGCAGAATTTCAATTTGAATCATGATCAACTCGTGTTGATGGCAACAGACGGTGTGAGTGAACAGCTTGGCGATTCTGGTAAAAGACTCAGCGTCGAAGGTATGCAGTCGTTAACTCATGAATTACTGCCTGAACGAGAGTTGGATAAACTGGATAATAAACTTATTGACAGAATAGAAGAATTTCGCGGCGATCAACCTCAAGAGGACGATATGACATTTGTGATGGTTCGCCGCTAGACCCACTTGGCGTCTCGATTTAATGTCGAGACGCCTTATCTCTATTTATGTTTGCCTGACTTTTTTTGTCCGCTGTGTTTGCTTGATCCCGGTTTCTTATTCCCCTTTTTTACAGGAAAAGGCTGACGTTTTTTCTCTGGCTCTGTTCTCAGTGCTAAGAAAAGATCGGTTACGACATCTGGGATTTTATCAATGCAAGACTGTGTTAATTTAGGGTTAGAGCGAATTTGCGTGACTTCTTCGTCATCAAATAGGCCTGATGCAACCATAAATGGAACTAACAGCTCTGCGATTTCTTCTTCTTTTTCTGTTTCAAACCAGTGTCTTTCTGTTAGGAATACGCCTTCCATAAAGCCACATGCCCAATCTTGAAGCTCTGAAAATTCTTCTTCATTATGTGTTACTTCGAGTTCGCAAGGGACAAGAAAATCGTCTTCTGACTCAAGTTCTTTTTGTATATCAATGAACAATCGGCTAACAAGCTTTTCAATTCGGTCTTTTTCTTTTGCATCTTTAAAGGCGGGTTCTTCTTCAAATACAATGGGAAGCCACTTATCAACCGGTAGTGAAAAAGGGCAAATAGCCAATGCAGTCAAAAAGCCATGAGCCATAACAAATGTCTGACATTCTTCATGGACGGACGGAGACTCTAAAAAATTTTCTAATTCGTCCAGTTCAAGATCGTCGAGAGGTTGATGCGCCATAAAACTATGTTTTCCTAATTAATTCTAGATTGTAATTACTCATGGATCATAGCGAATCTTACGCAAAAAATCGATGAAGTCATTTGATGTTTGTTAGATAATCTACCCCATGGATACACTGCATACGATTTTAGACAAGCTGAACATTACTGAATTGCGCCCGATGCAGAGATCTGCAATCGAATGCTTAGATTCAGGAACCGACTGTATTCTCAATCTCCCTACCGGAGCGGGTAAGTCACTGATATACCAAGCAGCTAGCCTCTTAAGAAATGGCGTGGGTGTCGTTGTATCGCCTCTTCTCGCGTTAATGCAACAACAGGTTGCTGAACTTAAGACAAAAGGAATTAATGCACGTTTTTTGAATTCCAGCCTAAACAAAGGTGAACGTTACGACCTTGAAATGGAGATTCGAGCGGGGCACCTTGATATTATTTATTTATCACCGGAGAAAATTTTACAGCCCAGTGTGTTGGCTCTCTTAGACTGCGTTGATATTTCATGTATTGCAGTAGATGAAGCGCATTGCATTTTTCAATGGGGCAGTGCTTTTCGCCCTGAATATGGTCAGCTAGGCGCGCTAAAAAGTCATTTTCCCGCAGTGCCTGTTGTAGCTTTGACTGCAACATCGGATAAACAGGGTATTGCGAAAATCATTTCAGGCTTGAACCTTTTAACGCCTAAATGTTTTATGGAATCCGTTGATCGTCCTAATATCACACTGCAAATATCTCAGAAGCGAAAAGCAAAAGAACAGTTGCTTGCCTTTATCTTAAAGGAAGCGCTCGGGCAAAAAGGCATTATCTATTGTCGTTCTCGGAAAAAGACCGAAGAAATGGCTGAATGGCTGAATGCAAATCATATAGATGCATCGTTCTTTCATGCAGCATTAACGGACCAGCAGAAAACAGAAAGGCATCAGCGTTTTTTATCGGGTGAAATTAGTGTTCTTGTAGCAACGACGGCATACGGTATGGGAATCGACATATCGGATGTTTACTTTGTTGCTCACGCAGATTTACCGCCCAGTATTGATGCATATTTTCAGGAGATTGGTCGGGCTGGTCGATCAGGGATGTCTGCGAAAGCACTTTTATTATACGGTCTACAAGACATAATGCGCGGCCTTCAGCAGCTTGAGCATCAAAATGAAGACACAGCATCGTTTTTGTCTTTCGTGGAATTATTGGAGCAGCGCGGCTGTAGACGAAAGTCTCTGTTAGCCCACTATGGTGAATCTCACGAAGATTGTGGCAACTGCGATCGGTGCTTGCGCCAATCGTCTGAGCATAATGTAACGGTTGCGGCGCAAAAATTGCTTTCCTATATTTATTATACAAAGGGCGTAGTGCCTATCACTGCGTTAATCCAAGCTTTGGTCGGCAAGAGAAACAAGGCCGTGTTGACCAATAAATTGAATGATTACAGTGTTTTCGCAGATGGAAAAGAATTATCAGAGGTGCAATGGAAAACACTGGCTCGCAAACTTATTGCAATGAAGTTTGTGGGAGTGCATTCGAATGGTCCCTTAATGTTTAGCTTAACGCAAAAAGCGCGACAAGTATTACGCAGTGAATTGCAATTAATCATGTCAGATGATTACTATTATACGTCGAAGTACGATATAAGTTTGGATAGTTCTGTTATACGTGACACATTCCGTTGGTCTAGCCAATACAATCAATCAGGGATGATCAGTCAAAATCTTTTGTTAAAAATTGCGGAATTAAAACCCAACACTGCTGCAGCACTAAGTAGGTTAACAGGGCTGTCTATGCCAGAGTTAAAGGAAATAAATGCAGATGCGCTATGTGGTCTGTATGAGGAGGTTCATTAATTCATTGTCTGCTTCAAACTTAGGCGTTCTAGTCGATCATGACCGAGTGGAATCAAAAATTTTCGAATGTATGAATATCGCATCGCGATATTTCAGGGTAAAACTGAGTAATCCGAGTTTTAATTTCAAGCAGCGCGGAAGAGCGGCGGGAACAGCCTATCTTCAAAAAAATGAAATTCGGCTTAATTCATACATGTATGAACAATCTCCGGATGAATTTCTCAACAATGTTGTTCCGCATGAAGTCGCACACATTGTTGTATTTCAAATATATGGTTTAGATGCGTCACCGCATGGCAAAGAGTGGAAAGCAATCATGGAACACCTTTTTGGCGTTCCGGCCAATCGAACTCATAATTTTAAGTTGCCACCAAGAAAAAACGGCTATAAATACAAATGTTCATGCTCCGTCCATGAATTTACAGCGCACAGACACAGTAGGGCGCGAAAAGGGACGGAATACATATGCCGTCTATGCAAAACAACGTTAAAGTATGTTGAAAACAGTGACGATGAGCGTGTGATGAAGGTGGTCCACCCTGCGTGAGTTGTCGATATTGGTATAGGTATTAGTTATGAATGGTGAATCTGCTCTTGATAAATAGCGCCAGTCAAGCGGATGTAGTAATATAGCGGCGTTTATTTTATAGCGATTAGTAGTGATGGATTTGTCTCAAAACCCGAAAGATAAAGTTGAGCTTAATAAGCTCCAAAAACGCCTAAGAAGACTAACTGGTCAAGCGATTGCTGACTTCAATATGATTGAAGACGGCGACAAAATAATGGTCTGCCTTTCAGGAGGCAAAGACTCATACACTATGCTTGAGATTTTGTTAAACCTTCAGGCGAGTGCCCCAATTCATTTTGAAATTGTTGCTGTCAATCTTGATCAAAAGCAACCCGGCTTCCCAGAGCATATTCTTCCCAAGTATTTAGAAGATATTGGGGTGAATTTTCATATTCTGGAGCGTGATACTTACAGTATTGTTAAAGAGGTTGTGCCTGAAGGTAAAACAACTTGCGGGCTTTGTTCGAGGCTTCGTCGCGGCTCACTCTATGGTTTTGCAGAAGAAATTGGAGCAACGAAAATTGCTTTAGGTCATCATAGGGATGACATTCTAGAGACGCTGTTCTTAAATATGTTCTTCGGTGGTAAGTTAAAAAGTATGCCACCTAAGCTTTTGAGTGATGACGGCAAGCACGTTGTTATCCGGCCTCTGGCTTATTGTAAGGAAGAAGACATAGAGAAATTTTCGGTTTATAAATCTTTCCCTATTATTCCTTGTAATCTTTGTGGTTCTCAGGAGAATTTGCAAAGACAAGTTGTCAAAGAAATGCTTCAAAGCTGGGAAAAACAATATCCTGGCCGCACAGACACTATGTTTACTGCTGTACAAAATATCGTACCATCACATCTTGCAGATACAGAGTTGTTTGATTTTAAAGGATTAACGCAGTCTGAAGACGCGTTAAAAAAACTGAATATTGTATCGTTATAGGACAGAAAATATGCGTACAAAATTTACTGCTGTTGTAGTAGCGGGACTTTTTGCTGCTACTGCAAATGCAAACACGTTCGAAGGTAGTCTATCTAATGAGTCTGTTAAAGTGGATGTTAGCTTAAGCCAACAAACCTATTTTATGGATGTGGGTGGCATGTATCATACTGACGACGGCTCTTACGCTTACGTTGGTGCACATATTGAAGACATCGAGACAAGCAAAGATTACCCATTGCAAATTGGTTTAGGTGCTCGTCTTATTGCAGTTGATGCAGATGCAGGATCTGATGATACAGGTGTTGCAGTAGGGTTGGGCGGTTTCTACCGTTACACTTTCCCAAAAGCGAATCGCTTTAGTGTTTACGGATCTTTGTATTACTCTCCAAAAGTGTTGTCGTTTAATAACGTCGAGAGCCTTTGGCAGGGTGAAGTTCGCGGGGAATACAAAACTCTAAGAAATGCACGTGTATTTATTCGCTACGGTCAAACAAGTGTCGAATTTGATAACCTTCATGACACCGTTGATATGAACCAAGGTGTGGGTTTAGGTGTTGTTGCTGATTTCTAATATCTAACTTGCAACGAGTTTCATGTGTGAATGAACTGTAATAAAACAAAAAAGGTGGCCTAGGCCACCTTTTTTATTAATAAACTCTAAAGAAGCTTCGGAGTTTATTATTCTCCTTCGTATGCACAAAGTGCAAACACAGGCGTATCAGAAGATTGGAGTTTTTGGCTGCCGCCAAGATCCGGTAAATCGATAATCGCTGCAACTTCTTTGATGTTTGCGCCTTGTTGTTTTAACAGTGACATTGCCGCAAATAAAGTGCCGCCAGTCGCAATTAAGTCATCAAATAGCAATACTTGAGCGCCTTCATGAACGCTACCTTCTTGTATTTCAAGTTCGGCTTCACCGTATTCTAGAGCGTAAGCTTGAGAAATGGTTTTTCCAGGCAGCTTGCCTTTTTTGCGCACGAGAATAAGTGGTTTGCGAAGTTCATAAGCTAGAACGGAGGCAATTAAAAAGCCGCGAGCGTCAATGCATGCAATGTGAGAGATATCGCTGTCGATATATCTGTGAACATATGCATCTACAACCATACGCATCCCTTTCGGGTCGCTAAAAATGGGAGTGATGTCACGAAAACTAATGCCTGGCTTTGGCCAGTCTTCAACGGTACGAATTAGAGATTTAACATAGAAATCATCGTAAAGCATAGATATAGGTGCCTTAACATTTTACTTTTATTCAAACTTCAAGATACTATCACACTCTTCGTTCTTACCGACAAGTTTTTGCATGTCTTCTATGTTGATAAGTGTGATTTCTTTACCTTCTACCTGAATTAGTTCATTTTTCTGGAAACGCGTCATGACTCTGCTGACTGTTTCGACGGCCAGCCCCAAATAATTGCCTATTTCACCGCGAGACATAGAAAGTCTAAATGCTGTCGCAGAGTAGCCGCGACGTTTAAATCGATCAGATAGGTTGATCAAAAAAGACGCCACTTTTTCATCTGCGCTTTTCTTGCCTAGAAGAACCATCATATCTTGATCGTTGCAAATCTTACGGCTCATGATCTTAAACAGTTGACGCTTAAGCGACGGGATCTGTTCAGAGAGTGCTTCAAGATGGGAAAAGGGGATTTCACACACTGTCGTTGTTTCTAGCGCTTTTGCGGAAACTGGGTAGATGTCGTTATCAATACCGCTTAAACCGAGCAATTCACTAGGGCAGTAAAAGCCTGTGATTTGTTCTTCGCCGTTTCCAGTAAGGTTAAAGGTTTTCAGTGTGCCTGTTCTTACAGCAAATACTGAATCAAATTTTTCACCTTGACGGAATAGAAGCTCACCTTTTTTCAGTGGGCGTTTGCGTTCAATAATTTGGTCTAACCGATTTACATCCTCATCAACCAGTGCAATAGGTAAGCAAAGAGCGGCGAGGCTGCAGTTTTGACACTGAGAGGTGAGTTTACTGTTAAATCGGTTTGCTTGAGCTTGTGTGTAAGCCATGAAACGCTCCCTGATCTCAAATAATTTTTGAAAAAGTTGTTTGTTTGTTTAGGTGTCGATCGAAAACCATGCATACACATCGCACTAGTAATCGTCCAACATCTGTTACCATTATTTTTATATGGTTCGTATCTCGATGTATTTTAACAATATTATCTGTTTCTAACTCTGCAAGTCTTTCGAGCTCGGGTTCGAAATATTGCATAAAATTAAGCTGGTACTTTGAGTCTATATCTTTAGAGTCTAATTTAAAATCACACATTAGTTTCATAATCACGTCATGGCGAATGGCGTCGTCTTGGTTGCTTATATAGCCTTTCATGATCGCGAGCTGACCATTCTCAACACTATTTTGGTACAGAGCAAGGTCAGAGTGGTTTTGTACGTAAGTTCCATTTATTTTGCTAATTGCTGAAACACCAAAAGCGATTAAATCGGTATTGGCGTTCGTAGTGTAGCCTTGAAAGTTACGTTGTAGCTTTTGTTCATCTTGAGCAATGGCTAAAGGGTCATTACTTTTAGCGAAATGATCCATGCCGATATAGCGATATTTCTTGTCTATTAGCGTGTTGATTGATTCTCTTAGTATAGACAGTTTTTCATCTGCCAAAGGCAGGTCGCTGTCGTTGATTCTCCTCTGGGGTGCAAATCGATTTGGAAGGTGAGCATAATTGAATAGGGAAATTCGATCAGGATCGAGTTGAATGACGTAATCAAGCGTCTTTTTAAAAGAGGTGGCTGTTTGATTTGGGAGTCCGTATATTAGGTCAAAATTGATTGACTCATAACCTTCGGCTCTAACTTCATCGACGACCTTGCTAACAAGCTCAAAGCTTTGCTCTCGGTGAATGGCTTTTTGGACGGCTGGATCAAAGTCCTGTATGCCCAGACTAACGCGATTAAAGCCAAACTCTCTTAAAAGTGTGAGCTGATCGGATTTAATTTCTCTTGGGTCAATCTCAATACTAAAGTCTTGTTTGCCATCCCTTACAAGGTTGAAGTTTGCTTCAATATGCTTAAACAGAGTCTTCATATGTTCGACAGATAAAAAGGTAGGGGTTCCTCCGCCTAGATGTAGCTGAGTAACTTTCCTTTCATTGTTTAGCATTAATGAGCGCAGGCGCATTTCTTCGGCAAGTAGTTCAACGTATTCGGCACCCTTGTCATAATTTTTAGTAACGACTTTGTTGCAAGCGCAGTAATAACAAAGGTGTGCGCAAAATGGGATATGGAAATACAAGCTAATGGGTAGGTCGGATTCTTCCATCATACTGCCGATAATTTCCAGTTTGCTCACGTCGCCCGAAAATTGAGGGGCAGTAGGGTAGGAGGTGTAGCGTGGGCCGGAAATGTTGTATTTTTGAATTAGGTTTGAATCCCAAAGCATGTGTCTATCCTATTAAATTTTCTAATACTTAGTTTACTCCTTCCAAAAAGTCGTTTTCTGATCTGAATCAATAAACTGACTTTGCTGCAAAGGTTCTAAGGAGTCGTATTTTTATGTCTATGAATGCCGAAATGGAAAAAGCGCTAATGTCGAAAGAAGGGAAAAAGAGAAGTGGACTGGTCAGGCAGAGAGCGGGAGAATGGCAAAGAAAGATAAATTGATAAATAATTAACGTAAAATTATTTATCAATTTATCTTATTGTTTAATGTTGTCAGCATTTCCTTTCGGTTAGGATTTTTGTCTGGAAATTGTGTCGGTTTACATTTACTCTTCTCGTTTTTAATCCAAGCTTTTAATAAAATGAATGACGCAACA
This sequence comes from Marinomonas balearica, assembly GCF_004362145.1. Taxonomy (GTDB): domain Bacteria; phylum Pseudomonadota; class Gammaproteobacteria; order Pseudomonadales; family Marinomonadaceae; genus Marinomonas; species Marinomonas balearica. The sequence goes on along the minus strand of NZ_SNXC01000013.1, from coordinate 106,944 downwards.
ATCTACTTGTTACATGGGGCCGGTGCTGGGCACCAAAGTGATTTTTTGGTGGAGCTTAAGAGTCAGCTTTCTCTAACTACCGGACTAGAGGTAATACCCATTACGTTGGACTATATGAAGGTAATGGAGGAAACATCCTCAAGACGACCCCCTCCAAAATTCGAAAAGCTCGTAGAAGAGGTAAAGAGCGTTATTCCAGAAAATCAACCTTGTTTTATCGTTGGAAAATCTATGGGAGCTCGAATTGCGACGCAACTAACAGAAAGTCACAATGTTAAAGGGGTCGTTTGTTTTGGCTTTCCATTTTACCCCACAAAGAAGCCAGAGAAAAACAGGCTGAGTTATTTAGCAGCTGTCACTAAGCCTTGCCTTATTTTTCAAGGTACAAAAGATTCGCTTGGGAATTTTGATTGGGTTGATCAACAAGTGCTTTCTAGCTTAGTTGATATTGAGTGGATTGATGGAGCAAATCATGATTTTAAGCGAGCAAAAAAATACAATATGAGTATAAATCAACTTATTTGCGAAATGACTCATACTGCGAATACTTGGATGGCCCAATACAGCCTTTAGGATTAGGAACACATACATGCTTGATGCTGAGATAAACGAAGACACATTACTGGATGCTCAAGGCTTATACTGCCCAGAACCAGTAATGATGTTACACGCCGAAATGAGAAAACTTTCTTCCGGGCAAATATTAAAAGTAGTTGCAACGGATCCTTCCACTCAGAGAGATATTCCAAAATTTTGTAATTTTCTAGGGCACCCATTAAGAAAGCAGGTTCAGGAAGGGGATTTGTTTTTATATTGGTTAGAGAAAAAATAAGTGCAGGGCTTGCGCCCTGCGTCTCCATCGATCGCAGTTATGCGACTCGCAGTCTTCTGCTGTTTGCATAGTCCTTAGTGATCACTTCGTAAAGGCGAGCAAAGCTGGTCGGACGAGACAAGTCTATGTTGATTTTTAGTTGTCTAATAATGTCGTGAGCAGAAACCAAACCGCGAATAGCTTGAGACTCTTCATCAACAACTAAAAGGTGTTGATATTGGTTTTCTCGTTGGCTAAACAAAAGAGATTCCACATCCGCGCCTTTCAGTGAAGCATAAGAGACAGCGAACAAGTCCTCTTTTGCTCTGATAACATCAATTGCAAGCAATTCGTCTCGACTATAACCCTGCGCGGCTTGCTTAACGAATATTTCATCACTCAAATCTTCAAGACTCACAACACCCAAGAATTTATTATTAGCGTCAACTACGAGCTTCATTCTCACGTGCTCTTTTTTCATCACATCTACAAGTATGTCGGCACGCACAGTTGGTTCTATAATACGAGGAATTCTAGTATGGAAGTCAGTCAACACACTGGTTGCAGGTGAATATAGTCCTGTACTTTCCGCGACATCAGGCCAAACAAGATCGTTGATTTCTTTAGTTGAAACATAAGTAAGTGTTTTCATTTTGTATTCCTCAGAACGTTCAAATTAGATAAATAATGGGTAACTAATTAACTTATGCTTGAGGAGGGGCTCTTACAGAAAATGCGTAATAATAAGATGAGTCGAATGCGAAATCTATACCACTTAAACCTGCATGTATCGCAATATCGCGAGGGGCGACGGTGGCAATAACAGAGATTAGATCGATATCTGGTTGTGGTGAGTCTTTATTTAAATCCACCGCAAATGCGGCTGCGGATGCACTGGCGATTCCTGAGTCAAACTCGCTTTCAAATGCTTTCACACTGCTGCAAATAGTAAGCAGCAGTGGGATAAGTAGCATGTAAATTGCGACAGTTCGACTCATTGAACTACCTCTTGTTTGTTTTGAATACCTCCAGTCTAGCGCTATCTATTTCTTATTAGCAATTAGTTATTGTTAATTGATTCTAATAAATCGAATTTATTACACTTTTCTCTACCGTTGTTTGTAAAATGTTAAGATCTTAATTTATAGGATTCAATTTCTGTAATGACATCAGATATATGGCCGCTTGCAGAGCTTGTTGTGTTTTCCACTTCAGATACTGCCTCAAGAATATATTCAGATCGTTCATTAACGTTTTGAACGTTTTTATTGATCTCGTCCGAGGCTTTAGATTGAGTTTCTGAGGCGGAGCTTACACGCTCAATTGCCTGATTGACGGAATCGATTGAGTTGAATAGCTCTTGAATCATGACGACATTTTCAGAGACGGTACTTGCGGTTTCAGTCGACATAGTGGAGCAAGTATTCATTGACTTAAGTGCGCTACTGCTACTTTTGACAAGAGATTCAATCATTTTCCGGATTTCATCTGTTGAGCCTTGAGTTCGTTGAGCCAGACTGCGAACCTCATCCGCGACGACTGCAAAACCACGGCCTTGCTCACCGGCTCGGGCTGCTTCAATTGCTGCGTTCAACGCGAGTAAATTGGTTTGCTCTGCAATGGATTCAATGGTTTGAAGAATGGAACCAATCTCATCTGTTTGGCCGGTCACCACTTCGACTGACTTAAATCCTCCTGCAACTTCTTTACTGAGCGTGTCGATCGAAGTTAGGATTGCCTGCATGCGATCTCGGCCAAGACTACTTTGTTTTTGCATGTTAAGGGTTTCTTCTGACGCTAAACGCATGTCTTGTGAAATGACGGTGCTTGTCGAAGACATTTCATCTACCGCAGTGGCTATCTGAGCTGTTCTGTTTAATTGCTCTTGGTTTTCCTCAAGCGCAGATTTTGATTTGGTAGACAAGTATTCCATACTTGATTTCGCTTGACTGGATTTTTGTTGTAATTCATTGAAAGTGTCGGATAGGTGTTCAAGGTGTAGGTTGAAAGCATCAATGATGGTGCCTATCTCATCTTTGCTTGAGTTAGGGATAGTGTGGGCTAAATCTTTTTGATCTGAAATACGATTAAGGGCATTTTGGATAAGCTGAACGCGTCCTGAAACGGATTTAATTATAGCCAGCATGATCCAGATAGTGGGTATGGCAGCAACAATAAACGCCACAATTAAATAGGTTACATTTTGGTAACCTTGCTCAATTAATTCGTCTGCCTCTATTTTAATTTGTGAGCCTATTTGATCAGCAACGTTTTTAGTGAGTTTTATTTTTGCTGTTGCCATTGCAAACCAGTTGGGAACAGAGGGAACACTGTTTAAATCTGTTAACGAATTGAAGTTGCGTGTTACTTCCGCTACGTTCTTCCAATCATCAGACGTTTTGATTTTCTCGAATAATGCAAGCCTCTCTCGCGATGCAATCTCTTCGTAGTTTTCTTGCCAATTCTGCTCTTCTTGTAGGAATGTTGAGATCTTACTTTTTTGAACGGCGGTGCTTTTTCCAGATGCGAATACGCCGTTTAATGCTCCTCTGTATTGCCCTATACGCTCTTTCATCCAAAGCAGGCTTAAGCGCGCTTCAAGTGCTAGCGTAACATTGCGATCAGTAATATTTGAGCCTAGATGCCGAATTTCAATCAAAGCGTGGGCATTCAAATCAGAATAATACGCAAACGCACCGCTATTAGGAGAAAGGGCATCGACAGAACGTCTTATTTGGTCCTTTTTGGCAAAGCGCTTTAGTAGAGGGGCGCGAATTTTATCGATATACTCGTCATCAATTCGATTGAAGTCTTGTGCGCTTAGTGAGCGAAGTGCCTGTTCGGTTTGATCGGCTTTTATACGTTGTTGAGCCAGTTTTTCTTTTCCATTTTTGCCTTTAGACCCAAGATAGCCGGCGGTTAAGCCTCGTTCGACTGCATGATTGTGTGCAATGGCATCCAAAACTTCAGACATGACGACCATGTCCTCAGCAATCTTTCCTTCTCTTATTTCTTCCATTAAAAGGTAGATTAAAACGGCAGTGACGGTGGCAGCTAACAAAAACTGAATGAAACCAACAAGCGCTATAGCTTGAGACACTTTCAGCTGACTCAAAAAGGACCTCATATTTTCTCCCTCTACTCGTATAAATCTATATGCCTGCTAGAGCAAAATAACCTCAGAAATAAAATAACCAGCGATTATTATGAACATAACGTTAAATTATGAAACTTATGTGTGTGATTTTTGTACATATTAAAAATCGTATAGGCTTATTGATTAGTCAATTTGTTTTGAGTAGATTTTTATTTAAGTTTATGGTTTCAGTAGAAATAGCGCAAAAAAAAGCCGCCTATTTGGCAGCTTTTGAAAAAGTGGAAAAGCGACTAATTAATCAGTGTAGTGCTCGATTGGTGGGCACTCGCAGAATAAATTTCGGTCGCCATATACGTTGTCAATTCGGCCTACTGGAGGCCAATATTTGCGTGATTTGATCCATGCTAAGGGGTAAGCAGCTTCTTCTCTAGAGTACTGGTGATTCCATTCTCCCTCTAGAAGGCTTGCTGCGGTATGAGGAGCATTGACTAGAGGGTTGTCTTCAATTGACCACTCGCCGCCTTGTACTTTGCGAATCTCATTACGAATTTGAATCATAGCGTCACAGAAGCGATCAAGCTCTTCTTTGCTTTCTGACTCTGTAGGTTCGATCATTAGTGTACCAGCAACAGGGAACGACATGGTTGGGGCGTGGAATCCAAAGTCCATCAATCGCTTGGCGATGTCTTCTTCACTGATACCAGATTCCGCCTTAATTGGGCGAATATCTATAATACACTCGTGTGCCACTGTGCCATTTTTGCCCGTGTAAAGCACTGGATAATGATCTCCAAGGCGCTTAGCAATGTAATTTGCGTTCAGAATTGCATGATGCGTTGCATCTCTAAGGCCTTTATCTCCCATCATCTTTATGTACATCCAAGTAATAACCAGGATGCTTGCACTGCCGTAAGGTGCTGCAGATATGGCGCCGTGTTGCTCATTCTGCTGTACGACGGGGCTCACTGCATGGCCTGGCAAGAAGGGGGATAGATGGGATTTAACACCAATCGGTCCCATGCCTGGGCCACCGCCGCCATGCGGAATGCAGAATGTTTTATGCAAATTAAGGTGAGAAACGTCGCCGCCAAACGATCCTGGAGGGGCAACACCTAATAGCGCATTGAGGTTTGCGCCGTCGATGTAAACTTGACCGCCGAACTTATGAACCACGTCGCACACTTCACGGATGTGTTCTTCAAACACGCCGTGCGTAGATGGGTAGGTTGCCATAATGCAGCTTAAGTTATCCGCATGCAGTTCCGCTTTCTCAGTTAAATCGATAAGGTCGATATTGCCATTTTCATCGCATTTTACGATAACGACTTTCATACCAGCTAATGCTGCAGAAGCAGGGTTCGTCCCGTGCGCGGAGCTCGGAATTAAACAAATATTTCGGTGCGCGTCACCACGAGACTTGTGGTATTTATCAATAGCGACCAGACCTGCATATTCACCTTGTGCGCCAGAGTTTGGCTGAAGTGAAATGGTATCGTACCCAGTTGCTTTTGATAGCATTTGAATCAATTCGTCGAGCAACTGATGATAACCTTCTACTTGAGCTTCTGGCGCGAATGGGTGGATGCGTCCAAATTCTGCCCATGTAACAGGGATCATTTCTGATGCTGCATTAAGTTTCATTGTGCATGAGCCAAGCGGAATCATACTTTGATTTAATGCGATGTCTTTAACTTCAAGTTGACGCATATAGCGCATTAACTCTGTTTCACTGTGGTGTGTGTTGAAAACAGGGTGTGCAAGAATTGCGTCAGTACGTACTAGCTCAGGGTCAAATCCAAAGTCAATCGTGCTGTCTAAAGCGGAGTCGTCAATTGTAACGCTAAAAATGTCTGCAAGATCTATGAGATCGTTAAACGAGGTTGTTTCGCTTATGGATAAAGAGATCGATGCATCGCTCGCTTTGTATAGGTTGATGTTTTGAGCGTGTGCTGCGGACAGTATTGCGTCTGTACGATCTCCTGTTTCAATAACCAATGTATCAAAATAAGTGTCGTTTAAACGGTATTTTTCTTTAAGAGATTGCGCCAGAATATTGGTAAATCCTGCAACTCGTGAAGCAATTTTCTTCAATCCATCTGGGCCGTGATATACCGCGTAGAATCCTGCCATCATCGCCAATAAGGCTTGTGCAGTACAAATGTTTGATGTCGCTTTCTCGCGTCGAATATGTTGTTCGCGAGTTTGCATGGCCATACGTAATGCTGGTTTGTCGTGACTGTCTTTTGACACACCAATGACGCGGCCTGGCATCGAACGTTTGAATTTGTCTTTTGTTGCAAGGAAAGCGGCATGTGGGCCGCCAAATCCCATAGGAACGCCAAATCGCTGAGCGCTGCCAACTACGATGTCTGTACCAAGTTCGCCAGGAGATTTTAATAGAACAAGAGATAATAGGTCGACAACGGTTGTAACTAACGCTTTTTGTGCGTGCGCAGCCTCAACCACCGAACGTAGATCTGTCACGTTTCCATCGATGCCTGGATATTGTAATACCACACCAAATACATCATGGTCGGACAAAGTGTCGACATTAGCACAGATCACTTCTATACCCAAAAGCTCTGCTCGAGTCTTTATAACGTCAATCGTTTGAGGAAGGCAGTTATCTGCAACGAAAAGTACATTGCTCTTTTTCTTGTTAGAGCGCTGCATTAGCGTCATCGCTTCAGCTGCTGCGGTTGCTTCATCTAGTAAAGAGGCGTTGGATATTTCCATCCCTGTAAGGTCGATAACCACTTGCTGGAAGTTCAATAGTGCTTCAAGGCGACCTTGAGATATTTCTGGTTGGTACGGCGTGTAAGCAGTATACCAGCCTGGATTTTCTAATAGATTGCGTAAAATGGGCGTAGGAACAAATGTATCGTGATACCCCATACCAATGAAACTGCGTGCAACGGTGTTTTTATTGGCAATTGATTTTAGCTCTGTTAACGCTTCGTTTTCACTTAGTGGCTGTTCGCTCAGATCGATGTTTGTTAGATGGATTGCGCTTGGAACGGTTTGCTCAATCAATGTGTCAAGAGAAGGAGCGCCTATAGTATCCAGCATTTTTTGCTTTTCTGAGGAATCTGGGCCAATGTGGCGAGCTAGAAACTCATCTTTGCCTAATAAATCGCGGATGCACGAAGTCATGATGATATCACCTGTACAATAAATGATGTTTTGTGTGAGGGTTGAGAGCGCCCTTTGAAAATGCAGCAATGCAGATTCTATTTCGGTATTTCCTAAGAAGGAAAGGGCGCTTTTTCGACTTTATCCTAAACGGAAAAATCTATTCTTCGATTGACGCTGTATAGCCTGCATCATCAAGAAGTTTGCTGAGATCTGCGTCTTCAGCTAGCTTTATTTTTGCAATCCACGCGTCAGCGTATGGCGATTCATTGATTAGCTCTGGAGCGTCGTCAAGAGCTTCGTTTACTTCTACAATCACCCCAGTCACTGGCGCGTAAATGTCAGAAGCTGCTTTTACTGACTCAACAAGAGAGAATTGTTCTGTTGCTGTAACTTCTGAATCTACTTCAGGTAGCTCAACATAAACAACATCGCCAAGCAGATCTTGTGCGTGATCTGTGATACCTACTGTTACAGTGCCATCTCCGTTGTCAAGAACCCACTCGTGTGAATCTGCATACTTTAGGTTGTTTGGAATATTGCTCATTTTTTTAGTCCCATTAGTAAAAATAACCCGAGGTGGAGTGCCTCGGGTATTTAATATTAACGATAAAGAGGGAATTGCTTACAAAGCTCAAGAACTTCGTTGCGAACACGCTCTTCTACTTCAGGATTACCTTCAGGTTTTTCAACTAAACCATCAAGTACATCGCTGATAAGGTGGCCCACTTTACGAGCCTCCTCTTCACCGAAACCACGTGATGTGATTGCTGGCGTACCTAAACGAACACCAGAAGTCACCATAGGTTTTTCTGTATCGAATGGAATGCCGTTTTTGTTACAAGTAATGCCAGCGCGTTCCAAGGCTTGGTCAGCAACATTACCTTTAAGTCCTTTAGGACGAAGATCAACCAACATTAGGTGAGTATCAGTACCACCTGTAACGATGTCGCAACCACGTTCAACCATAACTTCAGCAAGTGCTTTAGCATTTGCTACAACTTGCTTGATGTAATCTGTGAATTCAGGTTTAAGTGCTTCACCGAATGCAACTGCTTTACCTGCGATAACGTGCATTAATGGGCCACCTTGGTAGCCTGGGAATACTGCAGAGTTGATTTTCTTACCTAGATCCAAATCATTCGATAGGATCATGCCGCCACGAGGGCCGCGTAGTGTTTTGTGTGTTGTTGTTGTAACAACATGCGCATGTGGTAGTGGAGATGGGTGTACACCTGTTGCAACTAAACCTGCAATGTGTGCCATATCTACCATTAAGTAAGCGCCAACTTTGTCAGCGATTTCACGGAAACGTTTGAAATCGATTTCACGTGGGATTGCAGATCCACCCGCGATAATCATTTTTGGTTTGGTTTCAATAGCCTGAGCTTCGATAGCATCGTAATCGATAAGCAGTGTTTCAGGGCTTACGTCGTATTGAACAGCATTGAACCATTTACCAGATTGAGCCGGTGGCGCACCGTGAGTTAAGTGTCCGCCTGAAGACAGTGACATACCCATGATAGTGTCGCCTGGCTGAAGAAGTGCCAGCATCACAGCGCCGTTAGCTTGTGCTCCAGAGTGAGGTTGCACATTTACAAATTCACAGCCAAATAATTTCTTCGCACGATCGATCGCCAATTGCTCAGTTACATCAACAGCTTCACAGCCACCGTAGTAACGACGAGTAGGATAACCCTCAGCATACTTGTTAGTAAGAACAGAACCTTGCGCTTCTAATACTGCTTTTGAAACAATATTTTCTGAGGCGATTAGCTCAATACCGTTTTCTTGGCGTTCTTGCTCTTCTGTAAGAGTTGCAAACAATTCTGGGTCGCGCTCAGAAAGCGCTTGGCTGAAGAATACTTCAGTGTTGGCCATGATGGAATTTCCTCTTAAATTAACATTTTTGCAAATGACACAAAAATTCTTATATATGTTAACACTTCATACGTTCAAAGGAATGAAAAATGGTCAACTTAATAAGAGTTTCTTTTATGTGCTTCCGAGCTAATTGAAGCACATCATAATTAAAAAGTTTCCAATTGGAAACGAAAGTGTCGCTTTTTTTTATTTTTCGGAAAAATAAATCGTAATTGAACCACTTGGTTATGTTTCTAGGCGTTTTTTTAGCCTCGAAAAGCGCAATATATTGGAAAATATAGCAGTAAATCCTTGAAACTTAGTTCAGTTAAGCTTTATCCTGTTTCCAATCGGAAACAATAACCCAGATCTTCCATAAGAGGTTCTTTATGAAACGTACTCCTTTATACGACGCACACATAGATGCGCAAGCGCGCATGGTTGAATTTGCAGGCTATGAAATGCCCGTACAGTATCCGTTAGGGGTAAAAAAAGAGCATTTGTGGGTACGTGAAAACGCTGGTCTATTTGACGTTTCTCATATGGGACAAGTAATTATCAGCGGCGAAAATGCTAAAAAAGAATTAGAAGCGGTATTGCCTGTAGATGTTTTGGGTTTGGCGTTAAACACTCAACGTTACGGCTTTTTTACTACTAAAGAAGGCGGTATCTCAGACGATCTTATGTTTGCAAACTGGGGTGATCAAATTTTTATGGTGGTTAATGCCGCGTGTAAAGGTCAAGACATCGCTTATTTAAAAGAGCAATTGGTCACAAGCTCTGTCGTAGAAATTGAAAATCGTGCATTACTTGCTCTTCAAGGCCCTAAAGCTCGTCAAGCTGCTCAGGCTTTGATTCCTGAACTGTCTAATATGGTGTTTATGCAGTCCATCAAAGTAGAGTGGCAAGGTATTGAACTTTGGGTGAGCTGTTCAGGTTATACCGGTGAAGACGGTTATGAAATCTCTGTTCCAGCGAATCAGGCAGTATTACTCGCGTCTGCTTTGACGTCGATGGAAGAAGTTGAATGGATTGGTCTTGGTGCTCGTGATTCATTACGTTTAGAAGCGGGTCTTTGCTTATATGGTCACGACATAGATACCAATACAACGCCGGTTGAAGCTTCTCTTAATTGGGCTATTCAAAAGGTTCGCCGTATCGATGGTGAGCGTGAAGGTGGGTTTGTAGGCAGCGATGTTATTCTTCCTCAATTTGGTCAAACATTATCGCGTAAACGTGTTGGCTTCTTAGTGGAGAGCAAAGCCCCTGTTCGTGAAGGTGTTGAAATCGTAAATGAAGCCAATGAGACAGTAGGGAAAGTCACCAGTGGTGGTTTTTCACCTTCACTGGGTCAGCCTATCGTCATGGCTTATATTGAAACGCAAGCGTTAGAATCGCCTTTGTTTGCTTTGGTTCGAGGGAAGCAATTGCCATTAACGCAAACCAAAATGCCGTTTGTTCCTGCTCGTTTTTATCGTGGGTAACATTGAGTTTTAAGCTCTAGCCTCCATCTATTCATGGAGGCTAGAAGACTTTACTAGAGCACGAAGCGAGCATCCTTAATATGGTTGCTTGTTCTTATCTGTGTAATAATTCCATCTTTCGTTTAATCCTCCCAGAAAACAGTTGTAGGTTATTGGTGCTTGTCTCTCGCGATGTAGAATCCGTTTTTCATGAATGTTTCTTTAATGAGTTTAATACCCTTTTAGTTGGAGAAGCCGAAGAGCCATTTTATCGAGCTTCCGTAAATGGTGAGCCTGCACGTATTGAATACCGATACGATTACATCTCCAGTGCGTTACATGAAACAGCTCATTGGTGCGTTGCTGGCACACAAAGGAGAATGCAAGATGACTTTGGTTATTGGTATGAGCCAGATTCGCGTAGCTTAGCTTTACAAAAAGTTTTTGAAGACGTTGAGGTTCTACCGCAATCTTATGAGTGTTTTTTCCAATGGGCTCTTGGAAGAGAATTTAGAGTCAGTAGTGATAATTTGGCCCTTCCTGACTACGACAGCACACCTTTTCAACATCGCGTTTTAGACAAAGTCTACACGCTTATGTCAAATATACCTGAGCGCGTTCAACGTTTTGCATTGGCGCTTTATGATCTACGTTTCCCTAATACCACATTAACTTTTAAGCAACATTTGCAGGAGTGTTATGAAAATCATCGCCGATGAGAATATGCCTAATGTTTTAAATCTGTTTTCATCTATTGGAGACGTTTCTCTTATGCCTGGTCGATCGTTGTCTAATGAGGAGGTAAAAAACGCAGACATTCTTCTCGTGCGTTCGGTCACTAAGGTAACTCCTGCGCTTCTAAAAGACAGCAACATAAAATTTGTTGGTAGCGCTACAATTGGAACGGATCATATTGATCTTGAGCATCTTCAAAATAACAATATTTGCTTCAGCAGCGCACCCGGTTGTAATGCCGATGCCGTTGCAGATTATGTGTTCAGTGCTTTGTCTCATCTTTATTTAAATAAAAAACTGACTTGGTTAAACAAACGCATTGGTATTATCGGACATGGAAACGTTGGTAAAACGGTCTATCAACGCTTTGAAACTCTGGGTTGTAATGTAATTGCCTACGATCCGTTCGTACAAAACAATTCAACAAAGCTGACAACGCTCGATGATGTAATGGATTGCGATATTATTTGCTTACATGCACCGCTGACAAAGACAGGGTCTCATCCGACTTATAACATGTTAGGAAAGGAGCAGCTGAAAAAACTCAAACCAGATACAACCATAATTTCAGCAGGGCGAGGCGGTGTTATCTGTGAAGACAGCTTAATCGCTCGACTCGAAGAATTAGAAGGAAGACTGAATTTGGTGTGGGACGTATGGAAAAATGAACCTCATATCAATACCACGCTTCTGGATAAAGTGGATCTGGCAACGCCTCATATTGCAGGGTACAGCAAACAAGGAAGGGAAAAAGGAACTTGGATGGTATACCTTTCTCTTTGTAAGTTTTTGAATATTAAACCTAATTTAGACTACTCCAAAGCAGTGAGTCGAGGTAGTATTACAAATATGTTATTAAATGAGGACGCCTGTCTACATGACGTGCTCGCAAGAGCGATTCTTGCTGTTTATGATATTTCGAGAGACGACACGCGACTAAGACGGAAATATAGAAATGCACCGTCTTATGAAACGTTTGATTGGCTCCGTAAGCACTATGTAGAAAGAGATGAATTTAACACATGCATCGCGACTCAGGCATCTTATCAAAGAGAGCTAAACGCAATCGGTTTTAAACGTAATTAATTTAAAAGAATAATAAGGTGAGGTGATGCCTAGATGGCTGATGTAGTCCAGACCAATTTTAGCGAAATAGACGTGCCGATGGGAACATCTGTGCAGCTAGAGTTTATTTCGCCTCCTGGACGCCACACTGTACAAGTCGTGGGAAGACTTCCCGGGCGATCTCTTATCCTGTCATCACCTAAAGTAAACGGTAAAAACATCTTGGTTCGCGAAAGCCAAGTGGTGAACGTTCGCTTAATGCTCGACACTTCTGTCTGTGCTTTTTCAAGCCAAGTTGCGAAGAGCTATCTCGATCCTTCAGCGCATTTGCACATCGCTTATCCAGACTATGTAGAAACCTCAATTGTACGTAAGGCCGTGCGTATTGAAACTCGTGCTATTTGTAGTCTTGAACCTATTGCGAACAACCCAGAGAGTATTTTCTCAGCAGCTAATGGAATCTTGGTAGATCTAAGTACTGGTGGGGCAAAGCTTCTTTCTAAAGAAGATTTCGGTTCTGTTAACCAAAAGATGAATCTTTCTTTACGGTTAAAAATATCTGAGTACGATTTCTATTTGAAGATTATTTCTGAGATTCGATCTCAAGAAATAGAACACATTGATAAGCTGCAATCGACCTTAACAGACAATGAGTTCCTTTCTCGAATGGGAGTTGAGTATTTATATGTCTATGGCATCAAATTTAACGAATTGCCGAAGGAAGTAGGCGTTCCGCTAGTTGCTTATATTCTTGAACAACAAAGAGAAAAAGGGCGCTAATCGCGCTTTTCTCTTTTTCAAAAAGCACTACCTTTCTCTTTAACCCCCTCTGTATCCATCCATTTTTTAAGCGTATCTTACGCAAAATTGAATACAACATTTCACTCGCATTCTTTTTGTTCGCAGAAAAGAACTTGAACTCTGCCATGTAATTTACAATACTGTATGTATATACAGTATTTTGGATTCTGACATGCATTCTCCTTCTTTGAACTCACTTTCTAATAAAGGGCTTATTTGGCGCGGTAACACTTCACCCATACCTGTTGAACAAAAAGAGGAAAAGCTAAGTACAGGATTTGATAAAATTGACGCGTTACTCAATTCCAATGGGTGGCCGTCTGGTGATGTTATAGAAGTGCTCATTTCACAACCCGGAATTGGAGAGCTTAGCTTATTTACTCCATGGCTCAAACGCGCAAGTCAGGATAAGAAAGTGGCCTTTATTAACCCGCCTTTTATACCTAATGCCACACTTTTAGAGCTACAAGGCATTGAATCTCAGCAGTTATGGCTGATCAACACATCCAGTGAAAAAGATGCATTGTGGGCACAATATCAGTGTTTAAAATCTGGATTATGTTGTGCTGTATTTATGTGGCATCCAGTCAAGGCAGACATGGCCAACACCAGAAAATTACAGCTTGCAGCAAAGAACAGCAACACATTAGGGATTGCTTATCGCTCGGAAAAAGCGGCAAATCAGTCAACGCTTTTTCCATATAGAATGCATCTAAAATCAAATAAAGACGAAATAGAAGTTCGCTTTTTGAAAAGAAGAGGTGGGTGGGAAACTCGTCCCATTGCTATTTCCACGCAACCGAATAAAAGCCAATTTAGACGCTTAGCGGAGCATCAGCCGACGCTTTCAGCGCTATAAGGTAATCTATATGTGGATGGCTTTTTATTTTCCTCAACTGTCACTTGAAGCGCTGGACACTAATGGCTGCGGCAATGCTACCGCTCTGATCAACCGACAGAAATCAAAACTAATTTTGTGTAATCAACAAGCAAGGGCAACAGGATTAAAGGAAGGCATGTCACTGTCTCTTGCTTATACTCTTAATCCAGATTTGCAATTACGAGAAAAGGATGCACGAGCAGAATGGGAGCAATTGGAAATATTGGCTCTTTGCTTAAATCAGTTTTCCGCCACGGTGTGTATCAGTCCACCCAGAGCGATATTGATTGAAGTTGCCACCATGTTGCAGTATTTCGGCAGTGTCAGCGAAATCGAAAATAAAGCGCGTCAGGCACTGAACACATGGTCTGAAAATTACATCATAGGTTTCGCCAAGACAGGAAAATTAGCCCTTTGGCGAGCACTTTCTAAGAAGCCTCTTTTACCTGATAAACAATGGCAGAACCTTGATGAAGAGGTCTGGATTCAAGATATTTTAATAAAGCATCTCGATTGGTCTTCTAAGCATATACAAAGATTGCAAGGTATGGGTTTTAATACGTTAAACAGCTTGTATCGCTTACCAACATCATTGCTCCGGCGACACCTTGGAGTCGGGCTGTATACACAATTTGGTCAAGCATTAGGGCTTATTAAAGAACCTCTCACACCTTACCATGCACCAGAGACGTTTAAGAGAGAAAGGCTTTTTGAGTACGAGGTAGAATCTACTCTAGCTTTGTTATTTCCCTTAAAATCCATTATTCAGTCTATGTGTTTATTTCTTCAGCGCCGTAGACAATGGATGTATGCGTTTGAAATCACATTGACATTGGCATGGTCTACTAATAAAGCAGAAACCAGCCCAGTGATTCGTATTCAGCATGACCTCGGCAGCGACAGCGCTCCACTATGGCTAGAGCTTACAGAACTAAAATTGACCCGCTTAACACTTACAGCACCCGTGCGCTCAATGCGTGTTGATATTGTGAAAATGGAACAATCTGAGGAAGAATCGGGTGATTTATTTAATAACTTCCAACAACAAACACGGGATCAAAACCTTTTTATTAGTCGACTCCAAGCACGTTTAGGTGAACAGTCTATACAAACTCCCAAGCTTACAAATGAACATTTACCTGAACAAGCGATGCGGTTTTTATCGGTTTCACTCATTGAGCAAAAAGCAAAGGGCGGCAGTTCGTTGAGAAAACTCAGTCGCAATAATGATCTTGCTCACCGACCAGCTTGGCAAACTAAAAAGCCTGAACAAATTACTCCTAATCAATTTCAAATATTAGAAGGGCCCGAAAGAATTAGCAGTGCATGGTGGCTCAATAATAATGCGGTTCATTCATCGAGAAGAGATTACTATATTGCCCGTTGGTTCGATGGACGCAAAGCATGGGTATTTCGAAATGATTTAGGAACATGGTATTTGCATGGGTGGTTTGGGTAATGACAAAATTTCGCTATGCAGAACTGCATATCCGATCCAATTTCACTTTTCAAAAAGGCGCTTCACATCCATACGAGTTGGTTGAGCGCGCTCAAAAACTTCAGTATTCAGGAATCGCCATAACCGATGAATGCTCATTAGCAGGAGTCGTTAAAGCGCATAACGCAGCCAAAGAATGTAACATCCCATTGGTAATCGGCAGTGAATTTCAGTTAGATGCCTTTTCATTGATTGCGTTGGCACCTTCTATCCAAGCGTATCGAGTATTGAGCGCGCTCATAACAAAAGGAAGGAGGAACGCAAGCAAGGGCTTTTATAACCTTCAGCTTGAAGATTATCTATCAGGGCTTCAGGAATGTTTAATCATTATCGTGATTACGGATCAGTCTCTTACACAAGACTTTACCGTACAGCTTACTGCAATTAAGGAATTCAGTCGTCGCTTTCAAAACAGGCTATGGCTTGGCCTACAACAATTTTTGAAGCCTACTGACAATCATAAAAAACAATTGGTTTATCGACTATCTAGCGTATTACGATTGCCCGTTACGGCAATTGGTAGTGTCGACATGCATGAACCTCATCGTCAGCCACTGCGTGATGTAATGACTGCCGTACGGTTGCATACCTCTGTCGATGAGTTAGATGGTAGGCAAGCTTCCAATGCGGAAACTCATCTACGTTCTCCCAAAAAATTGAATAGAATCTACTCTGAGAAAGAGCTTGAAGAAAGCCTCACTATTCTGAAACGGTGTCACTTCTCATTAGATGAGCTGAAATACGAATACCCAAAAGACCTAGTGCCCGATCAAACATCACCGTCAGATTACTTGAAAACGCTGACATTTGAAGGCGCTCATCGGCGCTACCCTGAAGGCATCCCCATAAAGATTCAAAAACTGATCGAAAAAGAGCTTGGAATTATTAAAGAACTCAACTTCGAGCATTACTTTCTCACAGTGTGGGATATCGTCAAATTTGCTCGGGGTCGAGACATACTTTGCCAAGGCAGAGGATCTGCCGCCAATTCTGCTGTTTGCTATTGCCTTGAGATTACCGAAGTAAACCCCGCTAATACAGATTTATTGTTTGAACGCTTTATCTCAAAAGAAAGGCATGAACCGCCGGATATTGATGTAGATTTTGAACACGCTCGACGAGAAGAGGTCATACAATATCTATATCAGCGTTACGGTCGAGAACGAGCGGCATTAACAGCAACAGTAATAACGTACAGAGCGAAAAGTGCAATAAGAGACATAGGCAAAGCATTAGGATATGAAGAGCACTACCTTGGCAAGCTTATCAAACAATTGGATAGGCGCGATCAAACAACTCCTTGGCTAACACAGCTTTCAGAGTTTGGCACGCAACCACCATCTTATCGCTTCCAACTGTTTTTAAAATTGGTTGAGGAGGTTCTCGGTTTCCCACGTCATTTATCTCAACACGTCGGAGGTTTTGTGATCGCGGCAGAGCGAGTGGATTATTTGGTTCCGATTGAAAATGCCAACATGGACGGACGCACTATTATTCAATGGGATAAAGAGGATCTTGAATCGCTGGGGTTATTAAAAGTCGATATATTGGCACTGGGAATGTTAACCGCCATAAAGAAGTCATTGAGCATGATCAGCATTATGAAAAATGCTCCTTTTACCTTACAAAGTATTCCCAGAGAAGATCAGGCTGTTTATAACATGCTGCAACAAGGTGAAAGTATTGGAGTCTTTCAAGTCGAATCAAGAGCACAAATAAACATGTTGCCCCGCTTAAAGCCAAACTGCTTTTATGACCTGGTTATTCAAGTTGCTATTGTCAGACCGGGGCCCATTCAAGGTGGAATGGTGCACCCTTATCTACAACGTAGAGCAGGCACACAAGCCGTCAATTTCCCAAGTCACGAGGTGAAAAGCGTATTAAACAGAACCTTAGGAGTGCCTATTTTTCAAGAGCAAGTAATAAAGTTAGCCATGGTGGCTGCAGGATTCAGTGCAGGAGAAGCCGATCAATTAAGAAGAGCGATGGCCGCTTGGAAGCGAACGGGGCGTTTAAAACCTTTTCAAGACAAATTAAAAAAAGGCATGTTAGAACGAGGGTATGACGAAATCTTCGCTGATCAGCTGTGTTTACAAATTCAAGGTTTTGGTCAATATGGTTTTCCTGAATCACATGCTGCGAGCTTTGCGATCTTGGTTTATTTTTCATCATGGTTAAAACAACATTATCCCACCGTTTTTTGTTGCTCTCTGCTTAACAGCCAGCCTATGGGGTTTTATACGCCGTATCAACTTATTCAGGATGCACAACGAAATGGAGTCCTTATTAGACCTGCATGTGTGCAACACAGCGAATGGGATCATCAGTTAGAACCCCGCGATGAAGCCGCGACCAATGAAATGGAATTAACCGAAGATAAGCTGTACGCCATTCGTTTGGGGTTACGACTTGTGAGCGGTATGTCACACGAAGGCTGCGATCGTCTTGTTCAAGCGAGAGAGAATGGGGCTTTTAGTTCCTTAGACGATTTTCTTAATCGTGTAAAACCAAACAAGAGAGATAAAGAAGCTTTAGCTTCAAGTGGCGCACTTTCAACGTTATCGGGTAATCGCTTTCAAGCTCGGTGGGATATTCTTGGACATCAACAAGAAACACCACTTGATCTTGATCTGAATAACGAAACAAAAGTAGAGCTTTCTACACCGACTGAACAGGCCACTATATTAGAAGATTTAACCAGCATGGGCGTGAGCTTAAGGAAACACCCTATGCAGCTATTGAGAGAAAAAGGCGCATGCTATAAATGCACGCCAAGCAATCAAATAGAGCATGCTGCTCATCAACAACTGATTAGAGTGTCTGGTTTAGTGACAGGAAGACAAAGGCCCGGTACAGCATCAGGTGTGACCTTTATCACATTAGAAGACGAGTTTGGAAACACCAATGTTGTGGTTTGGCAGGCAACCGCAAGCGCTCAGAAAAAAGCCTTTTTAGGCGCTACCATTTTAGAAGTTCATGGAGTTTTGGAAAAAGAAGGAAAAGTCGTACATGTAATCGCCGGCCGTTTGATTGACAGAACAAGCTTATGGGAAGCGCTTTCAATAAAATCGAGGAACTTTCACTAGAGGTTTGTTCATAGATGGGAAGGCGAGTGGATCAAAGAAACAGAAAAAGACCAAAGATCGTGGCAAAATAGACCTTATAAAAAGTAAGGACGCCGTAATCATGCAACAGAATCTAGTTTCCGTTATAACCCCAGTTTACCAAGGTAAAAAAACCTTAAAACGAGCGGTACAATCACTCCTAAATCAATCACATGACAATTGGGAGTGTATTATCGCTTCTGATGATGGTGTGAATTATTTAAGTTGGCTCGCATCTCAAGGTATAAAAGACGAGCGACTAAGCATTGTGTATACGGATAAGCCAAAGAGTGGCCCCAATAGAGCGCGAAATAAAGCAAAAGAACATGCGATCGGAAACTGGATTGCACCTTTAGATGCCGACGATCTTTACTACCCAAATCGATTAGAAACACTTCTGAAAGCCGCAGCTCAAACAGGTGTGGCTCTTGACAACGTTAATGTCATCAACGATGAGAACGAGCAACTTATCGACACTGCATTCGATGCTTCCTATATAAACACGCTTTCATACGACAGGATTACACTCTCTGATTTTTGTCATACCGACACGCCACTCTTAATGCTATTTCATGAAAGCATGGCCACCCACAATTGGGAAAACGTATCTCGCGGCGGTGACACTCTATTTAATATGAGAGCGATAGAAAAAGCAGGATGGGCAACCTTTCATACTGATGCACTGCATGAATACAGAGTGCACAATGAATCCATGTGCCATGGAACAGGCGTGGGAGAAATTTTTCAAGCAGCGTATGAGCAAACGTTGTTCAGATTGGAACAAGATGGCTTAGGATTTGAAACTGAGCATGCTCGCCGACAAGTGATTCAGTTAATCAGGCAAAAAATGCAACTCAACAACACTTACGAAGAAGCACGTACCCATGAACCAGAGCTAGATTTTCAGACCTTTCGGAAATGCGCTTATAGCGCTTAGCAATAAACCCAATCTCTTACGTTCAAATGTTTGAAGCAAAGCAAAAGATTGGGTTCTTCACGTTATCTATGCGTTGGCAACACCTGGAAACCAGATAGCCTGCTTGCGACGCATGAAAATGACCAACACAGCAAGCACAAGGAATACTGCAGCAGGTGCCGGAGAAGGAACTCCGTAAGTAAGGTGGAAGTAAATCGCACCTAGCAAAATAGGAAGAAGACCTGTTGCTGCAAGCGCGCTCCAACGTGGCACCAACAAACCAATACCCGCTGTTACCTCTGCCGCACCGATAAAGTAACCGAACCAGCTCGGTAATCCCATTGTTTCAAAACTTTGATGAAGCTCCGGGATGCCCGCTAACTTAGCACCGCCAGCTCCTATGATAGGCAACGCTAATAAAATAACCGGTAACCAATTTTTGATTTTATTTACAATACTCATAAACTGTTTCTCATAGAATTAATATTTATTTGATAAATTATCTCCTTCAAATACAATTAATAATATTGATATATTTTTATAAACTGCATTAACAGAGGTTATGAAGTGGCTACGATAGATCAACTTAAAATTCTCATAGCAATTGCGGAAAGTCGTTCTTTAAGCCAAGCAGCAGAAAAAGTGTCGAAAACACAGCCTGCATTAACCACTGCAGTTAAGCAACTGGAGTCGGTATTGAGCGTACAGCTATTTGACCGAGAAGGTTATCGCTTAAGCTTAACCAATCAAGGTAACATCCTTTATCAAAAAGCCAAAAAAGTAATCGAATCACATCAAGAGTTAATTCAAACGGCGAAAAGCTATTCTGAAGGCAATGAGGAGCGGATCTCTCTCGCAATTGAAGCGTCATTTGAGCTCGATACCATCTTGTCAAAATTAGAGCCGCTGCAACAACGTCATAAATCCACTCAAATCGTCATAAAGCAAGAGTACCTCTCAGGCCCTGTAGAACAAATCCATAAAGGTGAAGTGGATCTGGCGATTACCCCGATTCAAGCAGAATTTAAAAAAAATGGTGAGTTGGAATTCCTACACGTGAGCAAAGGTGCCTTAATCAATGTGGCAGCTTCCAAATTGGTCAACAAGTTCGAATCGTTAACGAGTGTAAAACAGCTTATAGACACCTACCAAGTTGTAGTACAGGATTCTGGCTCTATGACAACAGGCGTCAATGTCGGAGTACAAAGCGCGCAACGCTATTGGTATGTAAACAACTTTGCAACTAAGCTTTCATTGATTCAATCTGGCATGGGTTGGGGGCGACTTCCTGAGCATTTCGTAAAGGACTTATTGAAATCAGGCGAACTCGTTGAGATAGAACTAAATGATTACGCAAGTCGCATCGAGTTTGACTACAAGCTCATAAAACGAAATGACAAATTATTAGGCCCTGTTGCGACAGAGCTATGGAATAGCTTTAAAAAAACGTAAATTTGATAAGGCAAAGTGTCCCTTATCAAAATACTCACTCGTCTAATAGACAGCTTAGCCAGTTAGCTGAGTGTTTAAAAACGTTTAATGAGGAATGTATTATGAGTAACTATATGTTGATCTATTTAGGTGGCGATCCAGAATGGGCTGCAAAAACAACACCCGAAGAAATGGCTGCTACGATGCAAGATTGGACCAAATGGATAGAAGCCTTAGCGGCAAAAGATCAATTAGTCTCAGGTGGCGATCCGCTCAACTATGGTGGGAAACGAGTGAACGAAGAAGGCGTTGTAACAGACATTGCCGCCTCTGAATTTAAAGAACTTGTGTCAGGTTATTCTATAGTTAAAGCAAAAAACTACGACGAAGCGGTAGACATTACCAAAACCTGCCCCATTTTTTCGCACCCTGGGTGTACTGTCGAAATAAGAGAAATAATGGAAGTGGACTTCTAAATTACTTACGAGGATTGCGACAAAAGGTCTTCAATCTGATGCAACATTAATGCTTGCTCAGCTCTTGTTCCCCCTTTATCACAAGAAGCCTTTGCATGTGCAAAGGCTTTTTCTTTATCACCGTTTAAGGCGTATAAATGCGCGAGAGTCGCATCCAACATATGGGATTTAGACAATAATGGCGAGCTTTCAAGTGCTGCCACAGTTTGAATCGCTTGCTCAGAAAAACCAGCGTAACCAAGTGACACCGCTAGGTTAATTTTGGCCACTTCAGAGCCGGTAAGATCCACTAATTCTCGATACCAATGGACAATTTTTTGCCAATCCGTCTCTTTAAATGTTTCTGCTCTACAGTGTTCAGAGGCAATCAAAGCTTCTAAATAAAAACGACTTAATTTCAGATCCGCTCCGTTAGAAGCAGTATTCAGCAAAAACTCACCGGCATTGATATAGCCTTTATTCCATAGGTTTCGATCTTGGAGATTAAGCGGGATTAACTGATTGCTCTCATCTAAGCGCGTATCTATTCGCGCGATGTGAAAATGCATCAACGCATACAAAGAAACTGTCTCTTTGTTGCCCAATTTTGGGTGTTCAACTAGCAACTTGAGGAGGGCGATCGCCTCTTGGCAGAACGCTTTACGAATGGGGGTTTGATCGTCCGTACTGTGAAAGCCTTCATTAAACAATAAGTATAAGACCAAATGAACGCGCTCAATAACACTTTCATAGACATCATTGTCCGGCAATGACCATGGTAACTGTTTAAATTGCTCCTTTGTTCGCGTTAAACGTTTTTTAACAGTCTCTTCTGGTAAAAATAACGCTTTTGCGATCGCGTGAACGCTTAAACCACAAAGTGACTTTAAAATAAAAGGAAGCAGATTTTGCAGCTTCATATCCGTCGCACAGCACAAGAAAACCATGCGCAATTGTTCGTCCTGAAAATATGGCTCATGGAAGGCTTCATCTACCGACAGCGCCGCAGTCCATTCACTTTCAAGTAACTCAGCGTATTGCTCCGACAATCTTAAACGGTTTTTTTGAGTACGAATCACATCAATAGCTCGATTGCGAGCGGTTTGAATCAACCAAGCGCTCGGATTATTGGGAATATCCGAAGTTGACCATGTTATCAATGCTGTATGAAATGCCTCCTGCAACATGTCTTCGACAAGATCAATATTGTGGTGACCAAAAATGCGCAGTAAAGATGCCAGCATCTTGGGTGATTCCTCTCTATACAAGACATCAATGGAACGCTGCACCTTAGTCGATTTGTTTGTCACTGATCAAACCTCCAAACATATAATAGGACCCTGCCTAGCGAGAATAACATGAAGCGAGAAAGAGGACGCTTGATTGATTTAATCAAAGCCGATACATTCATAAAATCAACGAGGTAAAGGAACACCAATGTCCCGCTTTGAACACCCCGGCGCACTGCGAGAAGCTAAAACACGCATACAACACACCCTGAACAACGGCGATACGCATCTTGATTTAAGCAAATTAAGGCTAAGACAACTTCCTCCAGAGATTTGCGAACTTTCAGAACAGCTCATTTCGTTAGATTTAAGCGGGTGCAAATGTTTGTCGCATCTAACGGGTATTCAAACTTTACAAAAGCTTGAACAGCTAAACTTGCGTTTGTGCAATCGCTTACAAAGCCTCGAGGGCTTATCTGGACTTACCGACTTAACGTCTTTGAATTTAAGCAAGTGCGACTCGCTACAAAGCCTCGAGGGCTTATCACAGCTTAGCAATCTAGCGTCTTTGAATTTACGCGGGTGCGACTGGCTACAAAGCCTCGAGGGCTTATCACAGCTTAGCAATCTAGCGTCTTTGGGTTTAAGCGAGTGTAAATCGCTACAAAGCCTCGAGGGCTTATCACAGCTTAGCAATCTAGCGTCTTTGAATTTACGCGAGTGTAAATCGCTACAAAGCCTCGAGGGGTTATCAGGACTTACCGCCTTAACGTTTTTGGATTTAGGCTGGTGCCGCTCGCTACAAAGCCTCGAGGGCTTATCACAGCTTTACAATCTAGCGTCTTTGAATTTAAGCGGGTGCGACTCGCTACAAAGCCTCGAGGGCTTATCACAGCTTAGCAATCTAGCGTCTTTGGATTTATACTGGTGCGACTCGCTAAAAAGCCTCGAGGGCTTATCACAGCTTAGCAATCTAGTGTCTTTGAATTTAAGCAAGTGCAACTCGCTACAAAGCCTCGAGGGCTTATCACAGCTTAGCAATCTAGCGTCTTTGAATTTACGCGGGTGCGACTGGCTACAAAGCCTCGAGGGCTTATCACAGCTTAGCAATCTAGCGTCTTTGGGTTTAAGCGAGTGC
>NZ_SNXC01000013.1:0-83231 GCF_004362145.1 Marinomonas balearica | reverse complement strand
CAATCTAGCGTCTTTGAATTTACGCGGGTGCGACTGGCTACAAAGCCTCGAGGGCTTATCACAGCTTAGCAATCTAGCGTCTTTGGGTTTAAGCGAGTGCCGCTCGCTACGAAGCCTCGAGGGCTTATCAGGACTTATATGGACGCTCCGGCTAGGTCAAGGCCGCACTTAACCGAATCACTCTTTTCAGGGTGATTTTTTACTCTCTTATTAACCGATCTTGATTTTTTTTAGCCAATCATCATGAATAAAGGGTCGTACTGACATATATCCGGCCTATTATGAAAACATCTTTTGGTTTGTTTTCTAGCCCTAATGAGATCCGTACTTAGCTGTCTTAAACACCCACTCGGCTTTAAAAACCTTGTCCTGACCAGACTATTGCTAAGTGCGGAAAACCCGCTTTTACATCATGTTTTCATCGACATAGGTAATATCATTTTCAGTTTATTAACTTCTATTTTCTTATCAGTGTTAAGCTGGGATCACTCGATAATCTTCATTTCTCTGAAGCAGTATCCATGCTAATCGAGCAAGACGATTAGCAATCGCCACGACGGCTTTGTTTTTTCCTCGACGCTCAACAATCTGTTGAATCCATACAGACAGTTTATCGGTTTTACCTTTTGTTCGGTGCAACAAGGTACGAGCACCGTGAATCAGTTGTTTTCGCAAATACCGGTTCCCTCGTTTCGTAATACCTCCAGTCTTAGATTTTTCTCCACTTGCATATTGCTTGGGTGTGATACCAAGCCAAACAGACAACTCTCTTGGAGTGCTGAACTGGCACGCGTTGCCTATGGCGGCAAACAAGGCTGTCGCATTGAGAACACCAATACCAGGTAGCGTCATTAATCGTTGGCACAAAGGATGATCTTGTGCGTAGTTTTTTAGTTCTTTTTCAATGGATAAACTTCGTCGACTCAGACTATCAAACTCCTCTTTAGCTTCCGCTAACTGTAATTTCATACGAGACGTTAATCGTGGTTCAGCGGGGTCAAGTAACTGGGAAGCATGCTGCTTAAATCCCGCTAATCCCATCGGAATAATGACGCCGTATTCGCTTAATAAGCCGCGTATCTGATTAACAACACTCGTACGACGAGCAATCAACTTATCTCGAATGCGATGTAAGGCTTGAATATCTTGTTGTTCGACCGTTTTTAGAGGAACGTATTTTAGATTAGGACGCCCCGAGGCTTCAGCAATCGCTAATGCATCATTACGATCATTTTTATTACCTCGTACAAAAGGTTTTACGTGTTGAGCCGGAATGAGGTGGACATTATGCCCCATGTCAGAAAAAACACGTGCCCAGTAATGGCTAGAATAACAGGCTTCCATAGCCACAACTGATGCTTGTTGATTGGCTAATAGACTTGATAACTTGGCGCGTGAGACTTGCTTGTTCTGAATAACGGTTCGATCAGGAGATAAAATGCACACCTGAAAAACATTTTTTGCTAGATCAATGGCAATGGTATTAAACTTGTTCATCTGGACGCTCCTTAGTATTAACTGTTGTTAGCACATACAGTTTGGCGCATTGACGCCGTAATGAGGAGCGTCCATCTCATCACCGCCTTAACGTATTTGGGTTTAAGCGGGTGCGACTCGTTACAAAGTCTTAGCCCAAAAAATACAAAAGATTTTCTTCTGGAATCACCACGCCTATCCATTCACGGTAATTTACCTGTAGAACAAATAACAAAAGAGTTAACTCAGTCTTTCGATCAGTATGCCGTTGAGAATTGGTATCACGACATTGCTACTCAAGGCCATTCCGCAGTAAAGTCTTTGAAAGTCATGTTGCTCGGTAACGGGCGAATAGGGAAAACACAGTTAGCAAGAAGGTTAAGAAACGAGCAATTTGACGAAAAGGTTCCCAGCACGCAGGGTATTCAACTGCATACTATCGACTGTACTAGCTTATTAGATCGCCCAGAACTGTCTATTCAAACATGGGACTTTGGTGGGCAAGATGTGTACCTAAGTACACACAACCTATTTATAGATAAACGAGCCGTTTATCTATTGTTATGGCACCCAGACACAGAAAATACCGAGCAAGTGACGTGCGAGCAGATTTTAATACGCAATAAGCCGCTGAGTTATTGGCTTGCTTACCTGAGATCCTTAGTCGGTAAAGATGCCAATATTTTACTTTGCCAAGCACAATGCGACACCCCCGATCTTGACTGCCAAGCGCCGATTCCATTTCCTAACCCTTTTACTCGTTTGCAAAGTACGCCCACTAGCGCAAAGACTGACGAGGGGCTAGAAACCTTCTTGCCATTATTTAAACGCCGGCTCGATTACCAAATACAACAAAATGGTGACGTTTGGCTACCGAACGGCTGGATTGCCGTTATAGATAAATTATCAGATCTAAGAGAGGGAGGCACAAAGCAGATAGCCTTTTCTGAATTTGAAACTCTGTGTAAAGATGACAAGATTTCTGTGCCACTCTCACTCGCCAATTATTTACACCAGTCTGGCTCCGTATTCTTTAAACAGGGTCACTTCAATAATGGAATTATTCTCGATCAAGAATGGGCGTTGCAAGGCGTGTATCTTTTACTGGATCGTAAAGAGGCATTACCCGATCTAAAAGATAGAAATGGAGAATTTTCGGCTTCAACATTGGAACGGTTACTTTGGAAAGATAACCAAGCCAAACAAGATCACTCATTGTTTTTAGACATGATGCAACAGTGTGACGTGTGTTTCGAAATCGATGAAGACCGTTATATTGCCCCCGATGCTTTACCAAATAAAAGCGATATAACCAATCAGATTAATGCAATTTGGCAAGATGCAGAGTCAGAAATCGAATTAGAAATACGCTACGACTTTCTTCATGACGCCACACAACGCAGTATATTAAGTAATATAGGCAGTAACGCGAAAAAGGGCGCTTGCTACTGGCGCTATGGTTGCTGTTACTACGACAGTGAACACAAAGTAAAAGTCGCTCTTGAATGCCACGAAGTGCCAGAATCGGGCTACACACAAGAAGACATAGATAATTTTCGACGCCCTGGACTTGTGAAAATATCCATTACTGGTGAGCACGCTCAAAAATATTTGAAACACCTTACAGAATCAATTATAGAAAGCCACCATTTTGGCAATAAACCGGAGGTAAAGTGGGTGAAAGGACATATATCTGAGGAACGCTCTGATACCGACTTCAAGTTGAGGGCGAACTCAAACGAAGAACCCTTTAGCCAGATAGGTTTGGCGGCTGAACCGCCAAAAACCAAACCAAGCGTTTACTTTTCATACGCTTGGGGCTCAGCAGGCGAAGAGCATCAGGATATTTGCGACGAGATTTACCAAAAGATAGACAGTGATCCTGCATTAGACGTTCATAGAGACAAAAACTCAATGAACCAAGGCGACAGTATTGATGCGTTTGAACGTTATATCGCTAGAGCTGATTTTATTGTGCTTTTGGTTAGCCATAAATCATTGTATTCCTCACACTGTATGAAAGAACTTGCTCATATGTATCATCAGTGTCAGCGACAGCAAAATGAATTTATCAGTAAAGTCATACCAGTGATTTTATCGGATGCAAAAATCGACACACTAAAAGAAAGGTTAACATTAGCCAAGCATTGGAAAAATGAATTCGACGAAACCAACGAACTTATTATGCAATTGGAAGCGTTATCGTCTGGCAAAGAGTCTGTTAGTGAGCTGGAAGAATTGAAACTTATTCAGACAAGTTGTGCGAATGTAACGGCATGGCTTAGCGATCTAGTGACTGAACGGCAAGCTGATTTACAGGTCGATAAAACGATTCAACTATTAGAGCGACGCATAAAAGAAGCGAATAAGACGTGAGTTTAGCCTCATAGAAAACAATAGCTCTCACAACAACAAAAATTATCGAAAATAAGAGCGTATTTTAAACAATCCCTGCTATAAGTAGCGTCGGGGCTGTCTTAACATAAGTGATAAATGCCTCTATGGACTAACAGTATGCTGAGTTGATAGACATATAGACTCTGAAACAAGTTCAGAGTGACAGGTATCACGCAGATGCTCACATTTCATTCAAGGGCTAATTGAAGGCCGTACAGGTCAAAGCGTTTAACGTATAGATACTTTTGACGCGTTTATAGCGTGATGACATATGCGGATTTAGAATGAGCTTGTGATGATCGGCTTGATAGCAAAGCAAGTGAATGAAAAAAGGTAAGACGACGCCAGACGTTAAGTTAAAGGAAGAGAGCATCAGCCAAATCATCTGCACGCTAATCTAGACGCAACAAACGACAGACTCTAGCACGCACACAGAGCAATAAACTCAAGTAGGCATCGTGACGTTGTTAACATTTGCCTAAGCAGACGTCAGCACATAAAAGACGACTAGATATCAATAAGTTAGTGAGAAACGAAGAAGATCATCCTATATATTGCTTATTACACTATTTCCGATAATCACATTTATCGGAAATAGTGTATGGAATTACGTGGCCTTCCTTTAGGCGTTCTATCCATCTTTTTCAATTCACTCAATCCAGTTGTCGAGTCTACTAAATGTGGATACCAAACGGTCACATTTCAATCAAATCTTCTAACTCATCTATCGATACAATCGCCTTTGATTTTTTCACAGCGCTTGTCGTTTTGATTACTCCCCGTAGTACCACGAAGTCTGTACATCCCCGTTTCTTCCAACACTCCGAAAAAGCGTTCTACCACTCCTCTAATTTCAGGAGTGCCTGAAGGACCGTCGTTAAACGCATAGTTTAGGTTTTGAATTAAGTTCTCCACCACAATTATAGATAAGTGTGGTGGAGCATTATCAAGAGAAATTTCATCAAAGACTGCCCAGCGTATCGACAATACCTGGTAGGAAAACCGCTCCAAATACATAATCGATTGGAAAGTCAGCTCCTTTGGAGCCCAAGGATGAATTTCATCCATATCTTCGTAAACAATAGACTTATCCAAAATAAGCGGGCTTTATAAAAGTCGCTTTGCATGTAGCGCATCACTGAACCACACCAGCTTCTTATCCAACAATCCACTTGTGAATTGCTGCTATGCCCTCCTCTGGCAGGACTGTTGTCACCACTTAAAATTTAACCAATTAGGGCGTTAAGGCTAATAATCATCTGATGATTCTAAGTTCACTAACTTAAAGGTTCGCAACATTATCACTAGACAATTTTCGTTAAGAATATTAAAACTTTAAATTGCACACCTAAATTGTATGCGTATAATTACGAACAAAGTTTGTTGATATCCACATACAAGGATAGTGCTAATGAGTTTTGAAAATGAATATACTCATAAATTCCCAGCTGTTAGAGGGATGCAATCTGGGAGACCCTGCTATATTGCAATGTGCCCTATGAGGTTAATTCCAAAACTGTTTCTCTTTGATGAGGATGTTGTCCCACCAGAGCTACGAGCACAGAGAAGATTGAACGACGCCCGAGTCCCTGATATTGCAAACTATCTTATTGATAATTCAGATAATTATACTTTATCAGCTATTACCGCTTCAGTGAATGGTGATACGCTGTTCGAGCCTATGGCAGATACAGGACCAGCAATAAATCTTGGATTATTATCTATCGATATGAATGCTCAAATTTTAGTCAATGATGGACAGCATCGAAGAGCGGCCATTGAAGTGGCTGTTAAAGAAGCTCATGAACTTGGCTACGATAATATCCCTGTTTTGTTCTTTATCGATGATGGTCTCAAACGTAGCCAACAAATGTTTGCAGATTTAAACAAACACGCTGTAAGGCCATCTGACTCCTTGAGCACGCTTTACGACCATCGAGAAGCGGCCTCAACTTTAGCACGCTACATTTATGACCACGTTCCATGTTTCAAAGCATTAACTGACCTAGAGCAGAACAGCCTCTCAAAACGAAGCAGTAAATTATTTACGCTTAGCGCTATTAAAATTGCATCGAAGACACTCCTTAAAAAAAGGTCAAAAGACAAGATAACAGCGGATGAAATGGTGTTAGCGGCTAGATATTGGGAGGCCGTATGCGTTAACATGCCCGACTGGAAAAGCGCCCTCAAAAAGTCCGTCACCACATGCGAACTGCGTGAGCAATATATCCATGCTCACGGTCTTGGTCTCGCTTCAATTGGGGCGGCCGGAGCTGACCTTTTACGGCAATATCCTGACAACTGGGAAGAGAAATTGGAAGCTCTTAAACATATAGATTGGAGCCGCTCAAATACCGCTATTTGGAAAGGCCGCGCAATGGACACTCGCGGAGTAATAAGCAAAACAAAAAACAATACCGTTTTGACAGCCAACATTATTCGACATGCGTTAGGAATTTCCTTAAACGCTGACGATCAACTGATAGAAGATCAATTCAACTCATGACACAACAGCGATCTACCATATTCTCCACTATTGATGAAATGCTGGAGTCCTCTGAATTTGCGGGTAGACCAGCTCTAGACCTTATCAGAGAAACCCAAGAACTGTATCTTGAAAATGATAAACCATGGGTCATCGGATACAGTGGTGGCAAAGACAGTACGACCGTACTTTCTTTAGTGTATGTTGCAGTAAGCAGGTTAGAAAAGTCCTTACGTACTAAACATATCTACGTAATTTCTTCTGACACCTTGGTCGAGACGCCGCTTGTGGTTGACATGGTCAATTCTTCTATACAAGCTATTAATGACAATGCTAAAGCACTCGACCTACCTTTTACTGGACATGTTGTATATCCAGATTGGGGAGAAACCTTCTGGGTGAATCTTTTAGGTAAAGGCTACCCAGCCCCAACACAAAATTTCCGTTGGTGTACTGAGCGAATGAAGATCGATCCTGTTAGTGATTTCATCACTGACAAGATTGCTAAATATGGTGAAGTCATCGTAGTACTGGGTGCTCGTAGTCAGGAAAGTGCTTCTCGTGCCCAGGTTATTGCTAAGCATAAAATTGATGGGTCTTCCCTATCTCGTCATAGTTCTTTGCCCGGCGCTTTTACCTATATGCCAATCGAAAACTGGACGTTTGACGAAGTGTGGATGTACTTGCTTAGTGCTCCAGCAGCATGGGGAGGTGATCATTATGAGCTGTTTGATTTATACAAAGACTCTAGTGCTGGCGAATGCCCTCTCGTTATCGATACTAATACACCGTCATGTGGTAACTCTCGATTTGGCTGTTGGACTTGTACAGTGGTAACCAAAGACCGTGCCATTGAGGGTCTAATTGAATCTGGTGAAACTTGGCTACAGAAGCTCAAAGATTTCCGCAATAAACTATATGTTACAACCAATCCTGCTGTTAAAGACCAGTATCGAAATTACAAACGTCGAACAGGTAAAGTTCAGTACGCTCGTGGATCAATCGACAACGAGAACATAACGGAACTGAAAACTATCCCTGGTCCTTATTGGTTAAGTGTTCGTAAAGAATGGATTGAGGAGCTTCTCACGATTGAGAAAAACCTTAACGATGAAGGCCACAAAATCGAACTTATCCGCCCAGAAGAATTGTTTGCCATTCGTAGGGAATGGATGTTCGATCCCAATGAGCCTGATTGGTCAGATGAGCTCCCCGCGATTTACCGAAGAGTATACGGTAAGGACCTAAACTGGCCTGATACTGACGGAGGATCATTCACTCAAGATGATGCAGAGCTACTCCAAAGCCTAAGTAAACAGTATAGAACGCCAGCTGAATTAGTCATGAAACTACTTGAGCTTGAAATGTCTATGGATGGCTTAGGTCGTCGTAAAGGCCTTTTCAATAAAATTGAAAGTATCTTGAAAAATGACTGGGGCACTCTAGAAGAAATACTAGCTCATAAAGAACAAGCAAAACCATCAACTTCCATTGCAAATGGAACAAGCTACGATGATCAATTAGATCAGCTCACTAAAGAATTAGAGGCACTCCAGTGATTTTTAAGAAGTTATATCTACAAGACTTTGGAGTGTTCGGCGGTGGTTTTGAGCGCAATACAATTGACTTACAACCACGAGAGAAAGACGGTTCTCTTCGCCCAATCATATTATTTGGCGGTCTTAATGGCGCAGGTAAGACAACAACACTAACAGCTGTACGTTTAGCGCTTTATGGCCGTCAAAGTCTTGGTAAAGCGATTACCACAACTCGCTATCATGATTTCCTAGCGGATTCTGTTCACAAATCACGCAATCAACTTCTAGCTCCTAATACAGCCGCAGTACAGCTGGACTTTGACTTTGGACGCCGCGGAGAAGTTATAGATTATACTATAAAACGTAGCTGGTCTAAAAATGGCAATAACATTATAGAGTTGTTAGAGATTTACCAAAATGGTGAACTGATAAAAGGCCTAACTGACGAGCAGAAACAAAGCTTTCTAAATGAGCTTATTCCGATTGGCGTAGCGGATCTGTTCTTCTTCGATGGTGAAAAAATTGCCGAGCTTGCTGAAGACGATAACAACGCTGTGCTGGCTGACGCGATCGACCGTCTTCTTGGCATTGATATCATTAACAGACTTAAAGCCGACCTTTCTGTTTACCTTCGTAACCAGAAAAAAGATAAGATGCCTGAAGATGTTCAAACTCAAATCAATGTCTTTGAAGCCATCTATAAAAAGCAGTACGGCTTGTATCAAGAAGCACTTTCAAATCTTGAGACCAAAAAGATTGTTCATACTGATTTAATGGCGAAAAAAGAACGCCAACTTCAAACAGTGAACGAGCTGGGTGGCGCTTGGGCAAGCTCCCGTCAGTCAGAGGAAGCTAAAGAAATTAAGCTAAGAGAAGAGAAGATCAACCTAATAAACCAAATTAAAGCGTTGTTAGCTGATGCGTCCCCTCTTAGTCTTGCTAAGGTACAAATCCAAGCTCTGATGCAACAGTTAAAAGCTGAGCAGCAGGCTAAGAAGGAGCGCCTAGTTGAAGACGAGCTTAACTCTCGAATTGAAGCAATCAAAAAATCTCTTTTGAGCAGCCTTGGTAATGACTACAAAGAAGAGATCGAAAGCTCATTTACAGCTCAAAAAATTCAACCCTCTTCTGCTGTAGAGATTATCCATGATATTTCTGATTCGGAGTTTAATCGCCTGCAGCATATCATTGATAATGTGGTACCAAAGCAGCAGGAAGAGCTAAAAACATTGAGCTCTCGCTTAGAAAAAATCGAAGGTGAGCTAGAAGCGATCGGTATCAATATTTCACGTGCTCCGGATGAGAAACGTATCGAAAGCTACGTTGCAGAGCTTAGCGAAACAAATAAGCAGATTGGCGCAATTGAAACAGAATTAGAACAGCATAAGAAAGAAGCAAAAAATGCTCTTAAGCTCGCAATGGACGCTCTTCGCAAACTTCGAGATCATGAGAAGCAATACAATGTAAGCTCTTCCGTTACTAAAGGTATATCACTGGCAGAAAATACAAGAGGCCTACTATCTCAATTTGCAGCGCAAACACGTAAACGTCGAATCGCAACATTAGAAAAAGAGTTCCTAAAGTCATTTAGCAAGCTTGCCCGCAAAGATGATTTACTAATTAAAGCTAGAATCAACTCAGAGACCTACTCAGTTACGCTACTGGACAATAATGGCAATGCCGTTGAGAAGCAAAAGCTGTCTGCAGGTGAAAAGCAGATTTTCGCCATCGCAATGCTAGAAGCCCTTGGCCGCACATCGGGTAAAGCCCTACCTATCATTATTGATACACCACTTGGACGATTAGACTCTAAGCACCGTAAGAACTTAGTAAGAAACTACTTCCCTACTGCCAGCCATCAAGTATTAATACTTTCGACGGATACTGAAGTAGACGAAGATTTCTATCAAGAGCTAGCACCGGATATTTCACACGCTTTTGAAGTTACATACGATCCTGAAGCAGGTTGTTCTTCATATAACGAAGGCTACTTTTGGCGCTCATAAGTGCCAAAAGTAAATCCACTTAGCCAATTAAGCATTACACTAGATAAAACGGAAACCAAGTCATGTTACCGCAGAAAATGAAAATCTCTGATAAAGCCTTTCGATCACTTAGTCGCCTACAAAACAACACAGGGCTAACAGTGAATATTGGCGCTCGCTTGGCCTTCTTCTCCTCTATTGAACGTGGCTATACCTGGCAAGGTGAAGAGATCGACGTAAAACAGCGTGAACTTGATAAGTACACGTGGCTTGGTGAGCATGTAAATCTTATTGAAATGCTACTAAAACAAAAATACCCAAACCTTGAAGAGAAAGACTACTACAAGGCTTGGGCGAGTCATATTGATGATGGAGCCATCACGATTGAGAATAAAACGAATATTTTTTCATTTTTTTAAAAAGCATCCTTGAAAAGCATATATTACGCACTATATGCTTTTCAAGCTTAATTATAGCAGTTTGGTAAATGAATGAACTATAAAACCTTAAAAATTAACTTTCATCACCCCAAATCTTAACAGCTATATCTTTATATATTTTCACACCTGTCTTAGTAGTTGCCTCAGCACTTTCAAAATAATCATCATTAAACTCTATACTACTTAGAATGGATATAAATCTCTGAGTATCAAAAGACAATATATCACCTCCTACCCTCAATTCATTTGATAATATTTTTTTCAAAAGTCTCATCATAGCAATAAGGCCTACTGTTTTATTCAAAACAGATACAGAGTTTTCCTTGCCCCAAGCCTTCGGCCATACATTATTAACAGCAGTAAAGAAGCAAAACACAATTCTCATTATATCCTTATCTTGACCATCAAAGAAAAGTTTTCTAAACGGAAAATTAACAAGGTCTTTCTCATCAAATCTATCTGGCTCATTTTTCTTGAAATTAAACATACTCCTTTCCTTACTCATAAGATAATTCCGATCATTTTGAGGAATAGGAGATATTAATTTCACTAAATTATCTACGAATGCAGCCTGAGTAAGGGGCTCACTTTCATTTCTTCTTGTTTTAACACCAAGTCTTTTGACTCTATGATAAAATGGACTATTATCTCTTAAATTTAAATAAACGGCAATCAAATGACTAGAGCGCCATGGGCTTCTTGATTTTGAAAGGGATTCCAAATCATAAACAAGACTTTTGTTAACCTTTGTCTGATTCTGATTAACCATTGCAAAGACTTTAGCTTGTAAAGACATGTCGGAGTTAACAAATATAGTTACAACTAATTCAAAAGGCTTTACTTCACCTTTGTAGTTTTCATAATTAAAATTATCATCATCAAATCCGGCCATCCTATGCTGACCATCTAATATGTTAGCAATATAGGGCTTTTTATCTTCAGGATATTCAATTTCTAATTTATTATTTGACCAAGTTACAGTGACTTTATCTTTATTATCTAGCTCTTTATCTAGCTCTTTATCTAGCTCTTTATCTAGCTCTTTATCTAGCTCTTCATCTAGCTCTTCATCATTAATAGAAACTATTATTGAGTTAGGAAAGGTTGCATCGACTGTAGAAATATAATCTTTTATTTCCTCAACACGAGAATCTTTAATTTTTCTCTGTATACCTAGGTATGACTCTATTCCATTCTCATCCACTTCCATCCTTCTAACATCAGCTTTAGAAATTTCGTATAATTTTTTCGCATCAATTTTACCTATATAAAAATCACCTATAGGCTGACTAACTTTAAAAGCATCTATTGATAAAATCATCTATCTAACTCCTCATCAAACTCTCTATAGGCTTCAAATTCATTTCTCTTGTAATTATCCATAGAGTCATTTGGAATATAGCTATCCGTAAAAATGCAGTAATACCATACAAAAAAAGTAGCGCAGATAATACTTATGTCTGCTGTTGTCGGATAATTAATTGAGCTTTCATGCAAATCAAGAGCAAACAGGTTTCTACCTAAAACCCCAGAATACATAAGTGCACCAGCTACCAAAATATAAAAGACAAGTAACAAAGATAAAAAATCAAAAAAATTCCCTTCAGGTTTTTTCGACCTAGATTTTTTGAAACTCATCATAAAAAAAGGAGCAATAAACGAAGAGCAATATAAAAACATAACCTCAGAGAAAACAAGGTTCGAAAACTCGTCAAAAAAACCTTTTTTATTCGCATATGCTGACACAGCGGAAGAGATTATCAGTGGAAGAAATGCAAAAAACAAACTTATAAATAAATTTACAATAACATCTAAGTGAGTTTTAAAAAAAGAAGAATATTTTTTGTGTTTTTTAATAAACTCTTTATAAAAATTAGCTTCTTTCATTTAATATTTCCCAAAACGCTAAATCTTTTATTTTTGAAACTTTCTTTTTACCATCAACGCACAAGCTATAGTGCTTCTCCAGCTTCTGGACCTCGGACATTATTCTGTCTTCATCATTCTTATGTTGAGTATTGAAGATCGCTTTAATTTCTTGTCCTTTTATCTTAGCTACATTATGTATCACCCAAGATAAGATCAGGGTTGAATAGTCATTGTCACCCGTCTTGAAATGCGTCAGCTCTTGCGTAGATAAAATAGTGCCTACACCAAACTCACGGCCTTCTTTAAGGATTTTCTTAAGACTGTCGAAGTCTTGAGACATAAAGTTGTCTGCCTCATCAACCAAGATCATTTTTGAAATTTGGCGATACTGACCATCGAGAATAGAGCTCCCCCGCTGATGCATCTGCGTGTAGAACAAGTCTAACGTGAGCGCCACGATTAGGTTTTGAATTTTCTCATCGTAACCCGATAAGTTGATGACTGTCACGCCGTCAACTAGATCGTATAAAGACTTTGTTTTGCTGCTATCTGACTCGAAGATTTCGAAGCTAACCAGGTCATCAAGCGCTGCGTAAAGAGAATCCTGCTCTACTTTTTCTTGGCTTTGAAATATTGACCAAACGTCCGCTAACGTAGGTGCCAGCTTATTCCAAGTGCTTTTGTCCCGCGCAATGATTCCTGCAGCTTCATACGCTTCATTGACAAGTGAACGCGCTTTGTTTTGCTGCTTTGGCCCTAAATTAAAGGCTTTAGATATGGTTGCTCGGAACAAGTTAGCTGTATGCATCGGTTGCATAGGGCTCTCGCCCACAATCGCAAACGGGTTAAAAGGCAGATGGAATAGATCGTATACCTTTGCTCCGGTCGCTTCGACAAAGTCATCTTTCACATAGTCCGCTTTGTAATCAAAAATAAGAATCCCAAATGGTTTACCGCCTACGTTCTTATGTTGATTCCGAACTAATTGTGTAATCAAAGACTTGGTGAATTGGGTTTTACCTGTTCCCATCGTACCGATGATACCAGTGTTGGTATTAAACAGTTTTGAGGTATCAGTTGGCTCCCAAATGACCTCTTGCTTGGTCGTGACATCAGTGCCAAAGATCACTTGTAATGGTCCGCTATTTTGCTCAGACTCTTCACTTTGGTCGATATCGCTTTCATCTTTTGAGCTATGGCTAGACTCATCTGAAGTACTTTCTAATGGGCTATTTTGAACAGGACTATCTGCTTCAATCTCCGTCTCGTATCCTGATGAGATCATATCTGGCTTGAGCAGATACTCATCAGGGATACATAGAGTTCCTTTAGTCGCGATCTGAGTTGCAAGCTCACTGTAAGGCTTATGTACAAGTCCATCCATCATCGACATAGGGATGTCGATTTCTAAGATGTTATCAATGACTTCGTATCGTTCAGAGAAACAGCTATCTGTATTCAGGTGGGCAACTACTAAACCGGCTGGGTAACCTGCAAGTTGGCCGATTTCATACTCACCTTGAAGCCATCTGACACGATCACCTTCGAAGGAATCAAAATAGTTTTCTTCAAAGACCTCATAAAGCTTGTATTTTTCAACTTGTAACAGCACTTGGCGAATAAAGAGACCTCGATATAGCTTACCCGCAAAGTTCTGCTGCCCAAGCATTTCTTCCATATAGCGCTTAAGTTCTGTTGCTTGGTTTCTTGCTTTAGAATAATCAGGACGGCTACCTGCTTTAGCTTCAACAGGAAGTAGATAGAGAGCCCCGTCTTTGAAACCTGCAAACAAGATATCATCTGAAATGGCGCCTTTTTTCAGGCCAAAGTTATGACGCGCAAAGTCAGAATCCGACATAGCTAAACCAATGTTACCCGCTACTCGAATCATTTCAGCGACTGACAATGGAACCCAGCAGATCTCAGACTGAGATAACATAACGCTAATGACTTTGTAGGAAGCAATGACACCTTTTTTACCCAGCTTTTCCGTTTCGCGATCATTGACCATTTGCAATAACCACTCACCATTAAATGCATTGAATTCGCGGATTAGGCTCTCACCCGCGGCACCCAAGACGTTTTTATAAAGCTGAGACTGCTTTGTTACGGTGATCGCATCGTAACCGGATGAACTCGTATATTGATCTGAATAGTGAATAAGGATGACATCCTGGCTCGCCTGAAAGAACTCAAGAGTAACTTTTGGATCAATAATCGTTGTCCAAACAGAACTATCATAAGAGCGCTCAAGCTGTGTCTTGACACTATCACTTACCGCGAGGCTAATTGCAGAACTATTACGGTAGCTATCATTACTTTTATGAGTAGGTTGCCACAACAGCCCAAAATAGCGCGCAATTTCTAAGTGGGATTTACCGACATAATCAACGCCCTCTAAACCAAAAGCAGTAAAGTAAGCTCCTTCATCAGAGCGAGAAGACTCACCATTTAATAAGCCGTCAGATGCGATACTGCTTACATGCTTATCAATGTTATTATCCCGCACATCCACTACCTGGTTATTCTTAAAGAATGTAAGGTGAGCGTAATGCTGTTCAGACACATTTTTATGCTGATACTTACTAAAAGATAAACGAGTTCGCAGTACATCAACGATCGTATCTGTATTACGTTTCGCCGCCCCTTTTTCTAAGGCATACCTTTCCTTGATGTCATCATAACTGCCCATCTCTGCAAAGATATCGAATTCAGTTTCTTGCTCTTCATCGTCATAGAGATTGACCTGAATGTAACGCCCATCCTCCAAGTACTCCATGTAGTACGTAAGAACGCCTTTAAAGAGCTCTTTGTTATCTGCATTATTAACAGAGTTAATTAATATAGGAGCCGTTGGGACGCTTTCAAATAGCTGTTTGAAGGTACACGTAAACTCTTCAATTTTGGTTTTGACCAGCTTATTGATGTAATCAAAACTGCTGTCTTCGCGAGGTACTATCTCAAGCCACAATGGGTTTTCATCGACTACCTGAGTGTAACTATAACCTTGGTGCTTATCGTAAAGGTGTGGCGCTAGGCCACGGGCATTAAGTCGCTTCAAGGTTACTTGAGGCAAGCCCTTAAAACTCAACTCTTCCCCATCTTTTAGAATGCTTTCAACAAGGTGTAATGTGTAAGACAAAACAAGCGGATGGAACGGCGTGAGATATTTCTTAACTCGGCTTCCTTGACTGTCACGAATGCTAGCTGTCCCTAAGCGCATTAAAAGCTTAGTTGCTTCGTTTAGGCTCTTATCAAACTCAAGGGAGCCTAAATACTGTTTGTAAGCCAATATAAAAGCTTTACCAAGCTGTAACGTTTTTGGCCCCCAACTGTCTAAGGATGGTAGAGTCTTTCGTTTGCCCTCTTTGAAGTTCTTCAGAAAATCCACATAGCTCAAATAAATCTCAGAAAGCTCACTAAACTCAGCTAACTCCGCTACAGAAGCTCCCTCTTTGCTGTCAGCATTCCAATCAATGGTTTCTTCTTCAATAATTGACCATTCAGTTCTTAAAAGCTGCTGACGTAAAAAGAGCTGTTTCGTCTCTTGGTTATCAAGAATCACTGAGTCTTTTGTTGGTTTGAATGTACCAAAGTACTCATCCTTGAATAGATTGCGTGTACGACTTACATCCATAAGTAAAGGCAGAATTAAAGACTCTTTAGCAGACTCACCTTCGACAATCACTTGAAGCTGCGTTGCACCACTCTTAAGAGTAAACTGAACTTCATCCGACTCATCATAGAGCTGCTGAAAGTCAATATCCCCTACGTCGGAGATATCAATTAGTTCACCGCTGTCTTTTAAAACATGCGTACTGGACAGCTCAGGGTTAGTAACTAACGTTTGCTGTTCCGCCTGAATAGTTAATGCTTGCTTTGAGCGATTCACCAAAAACACACTAAGCAGTTCGTCTAAGTAGAACGCAGCCTCAGGCAGAACCACACAGTGAAACTTATAACTCTCGCCACTCAGTTGACGCTTAAGACTAACTGTAAAAAACTGTGGGTGATCAGAACATTCACCAGTAATGGTAAGCGTTGTTTTCTTACCTTTTGGCTTATGAGTCAGAACCAGGGATTCATTCAACTTCTTAGGAAGAATATCAAACTCTTGTTTTTGAGTTGTATCCCCTTGAAAGCAGATATCAAATTCGTAATGGGGTTGATCCGCAGGTGTACGAATCAATAGATGTAAATCTCGAAGACCAGCACCACTATCTTTTTTTGAACGACTCTCTAAGTAGCAGCCTTTCGCTTTAAAGCGATCAAACTCTAAATTTTGTTTTTTTTGCTTTTCAATTTCTTTGTTATATTCATCAAAGGTCAGCTCTTTCCAAGCTTCTGAATCAATAAAATTCTTCTTGATAAAACTACTGCCAAATTGAGTTAATCGATCATCCAGTTCGGCTGAGTGATGTTCAATTTCGAATTCGATCTCAGACCTGAGCTTTTTATTCTCTTCAATACGTCGTTCAATTTGTCGAGCATTTGAAGAGCTGCTGTTCCCTTGCCAATCGTTCGTCAGCACCGGGTCATTGAACAAACCAAGTTCATCAAAACGCAGATCGCCATCCGTCATAGACTCATATAAGCTTCGATAACCAAAGATACTGGCGTTATCCGCTGCGATCATTTTAGACTGTATATCTAACAAGCACTTTGAAGTAACTTGATTGCCAACTTTGTCATCAATTAAAGTCGATAGCTGATTTTTGATCGACTCCGTCGACCAAATAGCACCTGGCTGTGCTAAGTCGTAGGTGCTGTTTGTGATCGTATCAAGTGCACTGTTGTGAATCATGATTAAAGCATATGAGTCTTCAACAACACTATCTCTTAACTTTGCTAAGTAGTTTTCGGAGTAACAGCCCTCTTCAACACTGCCTGATTCAGCGTGACCAGCTATGATAACTTTGACACCGTTTACTTCAAGGTAAGGCAGTAGTTGGTTGTCATCTGCTATTTGGTCATCAGAAACATCATTAAGAGCCTTCAAAAGCTTTTTAGTATTTTCTGGATCCATAGAACGAAATTGAAACCGCTCCCCTGATACAACCTTTCCATCCAGCCATGCCTTCAGGCTCTCAACTAAAAAGATCTCAAATTGTTTTTCTGACATAGACTGCATCTCCGCTGTCACTCATGCGATCGAGGTTTCCTACTCGCTCGTAAAACTCAATTAGGGCTTGTTGTGATTGCTGATCGAACCAAACACCACGCTTTTTAAATTCTTCAATTAATTTCTGAAACTGCAGCTTCTCTAAATTGCCAATAGCCAGATTCGTCAAAAGCAGCAAGTAATCCTGATTTATTATTAGAACCCGCCCACCACGACGACGGTTTTGTATAAAATGCCTAGCCACTTCATTTTCAAAAGCTAGGACAACCTTACGGTTAACGGTCAGCTGGCTTGAGCGCGGTTGAGTAAAAATCTCATCTGCTGTCTTTAGAATACTAGAGATAACATCTTCGATATCTGCTTGATCTAAGTTTAGAGGCTCTCTTTTTCTTGCATCCCTATACGCGTTTAAAAAGCTAGAGAAGCCAGCTAGATGCTCGGTTTTTAACTCATCATCACAAGAGTTCAAATACTCGTAATACATCCATAGTGGATAGCACATTGTTTCATCACTATCCTTCGCGTCAGGCTGATTGAAGTATTCAAGAGCAGAGAGATAAGGAAATAAATCCGCAACCCTATCAACTAAAGCGGGTAAGGCATCACGCACATGGGTACGCTCAGTACTTGCCCTTTCAGTATCCAAAATAAAAAATAGCGGCTTGCTAGAGGGCTGGACTCGCCAACTTTTAATATTAAGAGCCAATTGAGCACTGTATAGAAAGTTGTAGAGGTTTATAAAGCTCGACACATTTTGCATCAGATAATTTGGGTGATTACATAAGAATGTAAGATCGTCTGAGAATACTTCTGCAAGGAATGGTAAATAGTTGAAGACCTCATTCGATGGCTGTTGATCAATGACAAACGAAGAAAACTCTTCAACTAGCTCAGCTTCTAAAAAGTTATTACCTTTAGATTTGATGCTAGTTTGAGTCTGACGAGCATTGGCCATTCCACCAAGAACAGAACTAACGTGTTTAGTGTTGACTGAGCCTACCCCCTCTTTTTTTAGAAGCAGGAACTCTGGAGAAACCTGATACAAGCCTTTTACATCATTTTCAAAATACATTTCATGAAGCAAGGCCTCAAAATCAGAATCTCCAATCTTGTCACTAAGTCTTTGCTTAGAAGCATTTATAAATTTATCAATCGTCGCTTTGCTATCAACTCTCTTAGCTGTGATGATTGAAATTAAATGCCCAGCGATACACAAAGCATCAACATCAGACAGTCGATTACTTCTTTGCTGCCGAAACGTTAAGTAATGATTTACGAAATTTTTTTCTTTTATTTTCTGGCTTGCCAGCGCACTAAGATTTTCCTGAATTCCCATTAGTGTAAATCCTCTACTACAAACTCATCGTACTCTAGGCTAAGAGACCAATGGGTACTGTTATCTGCCTTATGAAAATTAAGTGAACTCGATTGCCCTGCAATGGCCGTGATGTCCTCGATTACTTCTTCTAATATCACCACCG
Organism: Marinomonas balearica; assembly: GCF_004362145.1. GTDB lineage: Bacteria > Pseudomonadota > Gammaproteobacteria > Pseudomonadales > Marinomonadaceae > Marinomonas > Marinomonas balearica. Next base: position 64,438 of record NZ_SNXC01000013.1, on the reverse strand, counting down.
AGTTTTTGTCATGGCGATTTGGACGGTATCCCCCCAGAACTCGCTCCGAAAGCTCAAGGAATGAAATGGTGACAGGAAAAGCCTGGATTTCTTCATCATCAATGCAAAGATATGCATTAAAAAAGTTGATTTTGTTTGATTGATCACCACTTATTCGTTTTGGATCCATCTTCAGGTCAACTTTAGATGAGATAACCACACCATTGCGCTCTGCAATGTAGATACCATCTTTGACTACCTTTGATACCAGTCGATTTGCAAACTTACGCAAGCTCTCGATTAGACTGTCTTTATAAAATTTACGTAGCATTTTCAGATCTGGCTTTTCAGCATGATGCATTTGCCAGATACGCACATACTCATCAAAAAGAGGCTGCTCAAAATCACTTTCAAACAAGCGATGGTAACCATTTCCGATATCAACTTTTCTCAATAGAAAGAATGCTCGGATCCAAGTCGAAGGCGTGTATTTATCAATCTCGATCTGGTACTGACCAACAAGTGATGCCTTAAAGCTTTCAAATGCTTCCTCTTTTACCGACAAAGATTGTTGCACTACAAATTCATCAATCCTCTTTGATCGGATTAAGCAAGGGTCAAACGAAGACAAGGAGCCAACTAACCCACCAGAATAAGCATTAAAGAGGTTATCAAAGATCGACTGACCACCTGCGATTAAGTGATAAATAAAATCAAGCAGTGAACGCGAGGAGAAGAACTGATCATACTTTAATCGTGCTTGAAGTAAGAGCTTAACAATTAGCTCTTGCACAGTACGTTCTTGGAGAACTCGGTAATTCTGATATTCGATCTTTGAGTGCTTTTTAGAATCGTTTACATAAGCCTGGTAAAGTGGGTTTTCAGCTGTAGACGATGTAACTCTTTCTAATAGCTGACTGATAAAGGAAGAGCCAACTTCACCTGCAGCTAAGCTAAATTTCGGATAGTCTTCAAAGCTAACAAATGAGAGGTGATTTACTTTTCGCTCACCATTGATAAATTTCTTTATCGCATCTTTTACAAGGTTATGCCGCCCTGCCCCAGAGTTAAGGTAATTAAACATCATACCAATGTTTATACCTATTACTAATGGCTTATCTGATACCGCATGACTGTCGAAGAGCTCATTTAATGCTTCGACAGCATTTTGATCCGGTTTGAAACTATGAGTTGCATCAAGGTGAAATTGATAGACCTTTGAATATTGATCGTAATATCGACGTAACAACTCGGATTTTCCATCTCCGCTCGAACCACAAAGAAAAACTATTCCTCGTCGTTCTTTTCCTTCCTCCAAGGCGTCTCGAAACTTTTGCTCTATTTCTGTTTCAATATGAAGGTAATCTTTAAACCTTTCAATGTTGGACGGCGCTTTTGACAACGTTATAACCGCAGATGCAGATGATCGAGATAGCGAACTTAATAATTCGTAGAACTCCATAAAAATCCTTCTTCTAATTGATTATTTTTGGCGTAATAGCATTAATTCAAGCGAACTAACTCACAAATCAACTACTGTAAGTATGCGTTTCCTTTGTTCGTCAGAGAGATTGTGGAAGGATTCAACTACCCTTGCTAGGTCATCATCTTCACAATATAGGAACGCGACAGGCACACCTAACGCATCACAAATTTTTTTCGCGGTATTGCCATCGGGCAAATGAGTTCCCTTTTCGTATTGATTCATCCGAGGACTGGCTACAGAGGGATCTAAGCCAGCCTCTATGCCAAGCTGTTTTTGGGACAATCCAATTTTGTTTCGCGCTTCTTTAAGCCTTTTAGTGAAAACGCTAATTTCCTTAGCCCTCTTCTAATAACATCGAGAACTAAGATTCTCTTAGCAAAGAAGCGATATGGATACTAAGGAGTTCTTAGTTAATTTCGCTTGTAGACAACCAAGTTCTTTAAACAAACGATTGACCTTGATGAAATGACGAAGCAAACGCAAAATAGATAAATTAAGTTTGAGTGTGGGAGATCAGAATTTGACAATCCCTACGCTATCAAATAAGTGACAATATAGGCAGATTTGGAGAATCTCTTAAAGACTGAAACTGATTGACGAAAAGTACAGGGGGCGAATATCTAACTTTCAATTAGTTCACGAATATTGTCTTGTCTACTAAAAACGCAACTTCGTACCATTTTTAGTGGGCAAACGTCGCTAGGTACCACATTTAGTGTAATTCTTAATGTGTTGTACCACATTTAGTGTAATTCTTAATGTGTTGTACCACATTTAGTGTAATTCTTAATGTGTTGTACCACATTTAGTGAAATTATTGTATCCACCTAATTTGGTACAAAATTAGGATCAATCGATTAAGATCAATAACTTAGGGATAAGAAGTTCGTACCACATTTAGTGGAACCGACATTTTTCAATTCACTCAAATCCAGTGCTTACTCAAACCCGCTAAGTCACATCCATTAAATTTTTTCTAAAATACTTTTGATGTTTGCTCAGGCCAACAAACAAGACAGACAAAGTACAACGAAGCCGCCCTTACGAAAACCAATGTTGTTCTTCGTACGAGCGTATCGTCCAGCCTCCCTCCTTTTTGTTGATCCTTAGCGGCTACGGACATATGCTTGAGAATCAAATCCTTGGACTGGATTGAACGGACTAAACTCGAATTTTGGCAATTAATAAGGAAAACGAATGGACTTACGCCAATATCAGCAATTTCTAAACGACCCTGTACGCCTACTAAGCCGTGGAAATGTTTCACAATTGCGTTTTAACGGTACTTTGTCGAATGTAAAAAACGCCGTCATGCGTGTTATCGATCAAGGCGGCACCTATCGAATACGCTACAAATACTCTAAAAGCCGTGTCACTCCTGTAACGATTAAATACGATGATACCGGCATCCCTCAAACCTCTGCCATTTGGGTCAGCCGAACGCCACCCAACGGTATCGGTGATTATCGTAAAGATCGTGCCTATTACCTCGAATGGGGTTCGAACAACGCTTACGCCATTGAATTAGGTGCTGAAGCGCAGCTTTTCTTTACCGCCGAATTGACTGGGTGTGGCATTCTTATCTTTTCCGCTGGCGAAAAATTAATTGTTGTTCATCAAAATATACAAGTTGACCCTATTCCACAGAATGCATTTCAAAAAATATTTGAATCCGATTCCGCTAAACAACAAAGAAACAGAGATCACTCCAATCTAGTACGAGTCCAGACACTCCATAAAGTCGCATTGGACATTGTCGATCAAATGCCATCTATCACACGCGGCGCACAAATAAGCGTAAAAGATTACGGAGACAAAGCACGCATTTTTGGAATCAAACGCCACGGCGCTTGGCGCTTGTACATCAACAAACCAAACGGGAATCGCGGTTACCAAACAGAATTAATTTACGAACAATAGTATGAAAGCATTGCGGCGAACAGACGTTTTTATTGGCATTCGCCGCAATAACCTACAAAGAGCATTATGGGGATCGATTCTAAAAAATACGTGGATGGCCTAAAGCGTAACTACATGCTGGTCTTCGTAGAAACTCACGCCTTTATTTACCAATTGAAACTTGTCTAGGTAGCGGTAAATTGTTGTAAAGGTCGTCGTCTGAACTTTTTCATCGTGGTCTCTTGTCGCTACGTCTTTAACAAACATAGAGCCAAGCGCCAGTTTTAATGGACTTACATCTAAAGGTTGAGGATCAAAATAGGCCTTCGCGTTTGCCTTAAGTTGATTTCGGTTCGTTGTTTGATAAATGGCGGCGTTAAGGAGATCCAGCGTGTATTCAGTACAGTTTTGTAATTCTGAATCAAATGGATTAGCAATGACTGAATAATTTTTGTTATGCAGCTTTTTGTCGTCGCCGTTGGCATACAGCTCGATCAGCCGTGTTTGAACTGTTTCATTAGGGATAATGATGCCAGCTTTTAGCGTATCTGCCCCCCAAAAAAAGTCGACAGGATAATCCATAACGAGCTGACTTTTATCTCTAGCGTTATCCAGTTGGTATAAGTTATGAATGGCATATCCCTGAACCGTTTCACCATCGTTCAATTTTATATCCGAATAAATTGCTACCGCCGTATGAGTGTAATTAATCCCCTTTGGCAGATCTTTTTCTGGGCGACCTACTCTTGCAATAATAAAAGCTCTTGCTTGCTGTGAGGCAGCATATTTTTCGACATTTTTTGCAAAGGTTACAACTCTATCAGCGGAAATCTGAGCGTTTTGATTTGATTGGCTTCCGGCCCATACCGTAACCGGCATAAAAGTAGACATCATGAGCGATGTAATAACAGCAATGACAAATTTCATATTCCATTCCCTAGGTTAATTATTGAACTGGAGTAGACCTAAAGATGTCAGGCGCTATTCCTTGGTGTTGTATCGACGATGTTGTATCAATGTTACTCTTGAATGGCTTGATCTGGCGAAGGCCCAGCAGTTATGGTTTTCTCGGTAATATTAAAAGCGCTGGGGATTTTATTATGTGCATTTAGAGTTGTTGCACCAACACGGGTGCTAGCCGCACCTACCGAACCTGCTACGGCTCCAGATACGAGTATTGGTGATGCCACCACCGCGCTAACTGGCTGCGCGACGGATGCAACACCATGGCTTGCACCAAGCGAAAGGTGTTTGCTTGCTTGAGTACTGTGATCGCTAGATGCATACGATGTCGAACAGACTACCGCGGTAAATAAAGCGACAATTGTAGAACGTTTAATTAACTTCATGATTGAAACTCCGTTTTTGTGTTTGGTGAGATAAAATCTAGAGCACAGTTGTGCGATGGTAAACTCAAACATGAAAAGTTGATAAATTTAAGACTAAAGGTATTATTTATCGATACTTTGCCAGCAGGAAGTGAAAATGAGCCAGATACATCAAATCAATCACACTTTGAAGTTGTTGCTTAAACAAAAGCAAATTACCTATAAGAACATTGCCGATCAATTGGAGATGAGTGAAGCCAGTATAAAGCGTATTTTTTCTACACAAAGTTTCACGTTAGATCGCTTAGAACAGATTTGCAGCATTCTTAAAATCACCCTTTCAGATCTCTTTATCTTGTCAGAAAAGCAAACTGAGAAAGTCAGTCAACTTACTCAAGAACAAGAGAATGAACTACTTGCCTCCCCTAAATTACTCGTGGCTGCAATTTGTGTGAGAGACAGTTGGTCTTTTCAGGAAATGATCGATTTTTACGACATATCGGAACACGAAGGGATTCAGCTCATGTCTAAACTGGACAAGCTGAAAGTCATTGAATTTCTCCCCAACAACCATTATCGCTCGCTCATAGCGCATGATTTTCGTTGGTTACCGGGTGGTCCGCTGGAAGCGTTTATCGAGCAAGAGATACTGTCGAGCTTCATGAAAGCAAAAAAAGGAGAAAAGTGGGATTATCGTTTGTATCTGAGTGGACGTTATTCAGAATCGTCTATCGAAATCATCAGACAAATGTTAGAAAAAGTCGCTTACAAAGCGTCGGCTCTAAATCAAGAAGACTCGGTTTTGCCTATGTCTAAAAGACAACGAACTGGCATGTTGTTCGCGATGAGACCGTGGGAGTCGGATTTTATTAAGTCGTTACAACGCGCTAAGCAATAGTTGATCAACTCACTTAATCGATGAATAATTTAGTAGTTTCTACTAAGGTCAAACTCAAAACTATATCTCATAAAAAAGTGCGGCAGTCCCTCAACACTTTCCCAATAGTAATGCCCGCTCTCCTAACTCAGTCGCATGGTTTTCTAAAAAAGGGTCGTCATTAATCGCCACACCATTAACGGTTTTAGTTGGTTTTACCATGCCTTTCATTTGCTGCACGATATGCCCTAACTCATGGGGCAAGTGGTGCTCTTGATTGGGGGCTAAATAAATATTCTCGCCCTGTGCATAGGCGTGGGCTTGCACACTTGCAGGCTCTGAAGCGTTATAAAATACCCGAACAGTAGACAGAGGTAAGCCGCTTAATCGCTCCATACCAATGCGTAAGCAGTAAGGCAAAGGGACGCCGTGATTCTCAGAATGATGACTTTCAAACTTAGGGTGGGCATTATTATGCAAGACATATTCATGCAGTTCTCTTTTTTGCGGCATTACCTTCATCTTGATTCCTTATTCCTATGAACTTGTATTTTTAAGTGTTCTCAATTTGTACTAATGATCATGCATTGAACTGTAATTGCGTTTATAGATAGAAACTCAGTTATTTGTAGTAAAAACACCGCTAATCACGCTAATTTTTATCAGATCGTTAATCCGTTTTTCATTCCACTTTTTGCTTCATTTTTCACTCTATTACTTACAGTCGAACTGCCTTTTATCTCTTCGTTTATTCCCCCGTGTCTTTCGTTTTTTTTGATGAGAAATGATTACCCCCTCCTCCGTATACTGCACGATATTAATTACGCCAATGACGAATAAAAAACAGCGAGCGATGCAATGGTCAATAACCATAGTGGAAGTAACAAAAACTTAGTCTCAGTGTTAGATAGGCAGTTTAGTTGTGAACATAATGATCAGCTTAGCGCTTTACCTAAGTATTTCCTTGTGGAACCGCAAAGCCCGTTGCGTCAGAAAAATATTCAAGGTGCCAGTGTTTCAGAGCTGACTGAGCAGGAAGAACATGAGGCGGGTGAGGCAAGCGTAGATAACATAAATCTAGATCGTAAAAACAGCGTTGCCACAGACAACCAGGCTCTTGTTTGTGAGGACACAAGTGATGAGGATCCACTTTGTGATGATATTTGCAATAAAAACAGCCCTACTGAGAAAAGTGAACCTTACGTTTCAAAAAATAAAACAAACAAAGTGCGCAGTCGACCCGGTGTAAGAAAGCGCTATCGACGTTGAGTCATAAAAGTAACGAACCCATCAAAAAACCACTGATAAAAGGAAAACAGAGAATGAATACACTGGATACCTTTTCACGGCCCTTGTATCGATACGGAGATTTTGTTCCTCGTACTTCGGCTGCGGATCAAATCGCCAACAATTCAGCACAGCCTTGCCAACGGATGGCGATAGACCAAACGGCGGTTGCAGAAACTCAAAATGGTTATGTTTTTGGTCGTTTGCGGGTGCAGTTTCCAACCGAATCCGTACAACGAGAATTTAACCGTATTGCCAGATTGCCTGGTGAAAAAGCGTTAGATGCTGCGAGCGCAAAGCAATTACTGTCAGATGACGTGAATTTTGATCTTGCTCATGATCTGGATTGGATATTAACCGTAGATGGAAAAGATTCATATTTAGTGCAAGCGCGCAGCGATATGGAACTTAAGCAAATGATACAAAGCTTGGTGATGACGCCGGGAGAAATTGCCTACCATGTTGTAACGGGGGTAATAGGTTCTGATGTAAGCCTTACAAATGGTCAAACACTGCCGACATTGCGCTGTGATTTTTTAATGGCATTTACCTTTAAAGAGTTCATTAATCGGATAGTTCAAGAAACAGGCATTGAAGAGACATTAGCGACGGATATGTTTGAAAAACTGCTGATCTTAAGCAATAACCCCGGACGGGAATTAACCGATATCGCGCTTAATTACAGCATGCTTAATTGCATGAGCGTGTATCAGTTTGCTGGCCAGTTAGCCGAGCACGGCAGTGACAGCAGTAAAAGTTATAACTTTATTGATGCCTTTGTCGTACCTGCGAAATTACAAGGTCAAAAGCAATTAGTGGATGTTATTTACAAATACAAGATGCGTGGTTCTGATCAAACGATATTACGAGCCTGTCAAATTGATGTGAGCCATGAGTATCCCTACTTAACGCGGCCTTTGGAACACTATTGCCCTAGTCCTTAAACAGCTCGCTGCTAATTATTAGTCTAAAAAGACACTCGTTCGAGTCGCTTGTTATTTAATAATGCTTCAACAGGAATAATTATGATTCAGGATCAAACAAACCCCAGCGATATAACTGTAGAGCCCAGTGAGATTGTGCATGTCGCTCAATCTGAAAGCTCTACCGCAACAAACAATACCGTGCAGAAAGTGCAAGATGGTGACACCGACAACCAGTCAGATCTACCAATTTCCACAGAAAAGACGACAGAGCAACATACTGAAGAAGCCCTCGAAGCTGAGCCCGAAACAGAGGCCATCGATACGCCCTCTTACCTTTACGCTTTGGGTCGTATTCAAGCACAGTTCCCTTCTTCCAGTGTGGAAAAGCTTTATAAGGAAGTGGCTTTCCAACAGTTTGGTCCTCATGCTGAGTCGAAAAGTCTATTTGAAGTATTGAGCATGCCAGAGCATCTTTTTCTAGCCAAAAAAATGTGTTGGGTGCTGAACATTGACGGTACAGATTGCTATGTATTGCATGCAAAAACGCCAGCATTATTAAACGCATTTATTAAAGCCTTGCAGCCGAATTCTACACAACAATTTGAGTATGTTATCGCTCAGTTAGGCGGTTATGCTTCCGACCATTTATGTGGCGGCCGCATCATGAGAATGGCCTATGTACATCAAATTCAAAGCTCGACAGTAGACGATTATTGTCAGGTCTTGAGCCAGCAAACTGATGTTGAATTGAGCAAAATAAAACCACTTTTTAACAGTATGTTGAAGTTTTGTCGGAACGAAGGCAATTTGCCTGCGCAGAGAGCACTCAATTACTTAAGCTTAAAATGCACCAGTTTATACAAGGTGTTTACTGCCCCAATGTTAGCGCACAACAAAGAAGGCATTGAGTTTGAACAAATCGAGGCGATCAGTGATGTGAGTAGCGGCGAACGACAGGTTATGACGTTGATTTTTTCTTACCTAAATCCTGATAGTAAACGTGTCGAAAAGCAGCACATCAATATTGATGTGACGGAACTCTACCCTTTTAGCTGTTCTGAATTAATTTTTGGTGAGCCTCAAAATTAGCAACGTTAAGCAGGAATCATATTATGTCGAATTTACAAAACACGATCTCTCAAAAAAGTATGCCAACTTCACCAAATAATACACTGCAATTAACGGCTCAAAGTGCGCCCAGTAATGAGCATAATCAAGCTGTAGCGCAGAGGATGAGCAGCGAGCCAGTGTATTGTTATGTCGCGGGTCTTATAAACCCTAAAGTCGAGAGTGACAGCATTGCACATGCGTTTAGGCAGTTAATCCAAGGGGGAAAAAGTACTCACTTAAGTAAAAATTTAAATGAGCCTCTGGAACTTACAGCAGAAAACCTCTACCCATTACTGTGTTTAAGTGAGAATCGTCATTTAGCACGCGAAATTGAATGGTTTTTGGACATAGATGGCGCAGATACGTACCAGCTCGTGCCTGCATCCGAAGCTTGTTTAAATGAATTGATTTCGAGCCTATCGCCAAAATCAGATCCATTAGATTTACACATCGCTGTAGGGAAATTAAGTGAAGAGCTTGTCGGGTTTCAAAAGCAGCCTAAATTACTCTGCGAACATATTATGTATAAACCGCGTAAGTTCTTAATGTCTGGTATCAATGAAGCTCTTAAAAAATATGCGCCTAATGATCCGTTTGAACCCAGTTTATTAACCCATAACGTAGTAGAGCCCATTTTATCCCATACCCATAATTTGGGAATTAATGATGCAGAACGAGCACTAAATTACGCATGTTGGAATTACCCTGACATTTACGCCGTCGCCTATAAAATGCTTAACGGTGGGTTTGATCATGATAGCCACGACCCACTAGGTTTTACGATTGAAGACGTTTTCTATGAGCCATATAAACTGCAAGGCCAACAACAAATCTATCAGATTGTTTTTGAGTTTAAAGGAAACTCAAGTGAGTTGCGCAGCCGTTGGTTTTGCCGCGTCGACGTAAGCATTGAATACCCGACCTTACAACAGGGAATGACGCGCTACTTTGGTTAGCAATCGATAGCATGAACAAAACATATCAGTATTGGAGTACGCATGGTCAATTTTAATGTAACACCTATCAAAAAGCCGTCTGTCGCGTTAAGCGATTTGCAATGGAATGCGAAAGATCTAACGACAGACATCGCTTGGTGTGAACAGATTATTAACGTGCGTTTAAACCTCTATTTTAATCAAGAAACCTCCTACAGCGGTGTTTCAGAAGTAATCGCCCCGAACGTTGCGTCATACAACTCCCCTTATGGGCTTTATTTGCAACAAGCCAACCTAACCTTTGTTGAGCGTCTTGCTCTTGTGTTGGCTTTATTGCCCGCTGTAAAACCCAGTGTGTTGGATGTATTTTTATATAAAAATGAGGCAACAGAACGCCCATATACTGAGTTTGGCTGTCAGGAGTTAGGTGGCTGTATTTATGCGACCGGTGAAACATTGGCATTTTTGATTGGTTGCGATGCGTTAGAAGATCGCTTCAATATTCAAAAGCAATTGTATCAGCAAGCTCAATCGGCCGCTTTTAAACTGTTGCAACTAAAAGGCGAATCTGACGATGTCTCATTGATGAAAATACCTTTTCAGGTAAAAGATGAATATTTGCATCTATTTACCATTTCAGAGCCTTATCGCCCTGATTTATCGCAAGACTTTCCTGCGAAACGGGTTGTATCAGGTAAACGATGGCAAGATCTTAACTTGCCCGACGCAACCATGGAGCAATTGGAAGATATTAGAGGTTGGATTAAACACGGTCATAAATTGAAACAAGATTGGGGGTTTGGCAATAAAATTCGTCCCGGCTATCGAGCTTTGTTTCACGGTCAGCCTGGAACGGGAAAAACCATGGCGGCGTGCTTGTTAGGGGAATCTACAGGGTCTGATGTTTACCAAGTCGATTTATCCTTAATCACCTCTAAGTACATTGGTGAAACCGAGAAAAACCTTGAAAAAGTATTCTCAATGGCTGAGGACAAATCATGGATTTTATTTTTTGATGAAGCCGATGCTTTGTTTGGTAAGCGAACTGAAAGCAACAGCGCAAATGACCAATTTGCAAACCAAAACGTTGCCTACTTGTTGCAACGAATAGAAGCTTTTAATGGTGTGGTCATCTTGGCTTCTAATTATAAGAACAACCTCGATGAAGCCTTTTTTCGGCGGTTTGAAGCGGTTGTTTATTTTAAACTGCCCGATGCAGCACAGCGTTTATCCCTTTGGAAATCCGGCTTTTCGGATAAATCATCGCTAGAAAGCTCCATAGACTTATCGCATATCGCTAAGGCTCATGAACTTTCTGCTGCCGCTATTATGAATGTGATTCGCTATACGTCGTTAAAGGCAGTCTGTGATGATCGCACTGTGATATTAGCGAAAGACATCAATGCCGGCATTCAGCAGCAGTTAGGGAATGATGAGCGAAATAATGCACTCAGCCGATTTTAAATAATTTGTATGCACTCTCTAAAGTAGCTCGTGTTCGTGTTCGTGTTCGTGTTGGATTACTTTACGACGTGAATTATTTTATGGAAGAAAAGCAAACTCTTTTAGTTCAACCTCAGTTTCCTTCTTGTCTCTCAAGGTTTTCCCCAGAGTAAGAAAATGTCTGCGTATAAGCAGCTTAAAATAATATCTAATGAGTTAACTCAGCCAATATATTTATAATAATTTATGACCTCTAAATATTGGATAAAATTTTTGCAATTCTAGAAACGTTATATTGCTTATTATCTGAAAGAGTTTTCATCCAAATCTGTAGCCTATTTATTCGTTCAGATTGTAAAACTCTTCTTTGATATAGCTTCGAATTCTGTATTAACTGCAATGGAGAGACGCCACACCCGGCCAAAAACCGAAGCGCCATTATTACACTAAAATTGCTCTGCTTGTCATTTTCATAACGACCTATAGTTCGATATTCCACTCCTAATAGCTCTGAAAGTTCTTGTTGTGAAATCTTATTTTCGGAGCGAAAGTGTTTCAACCCCTGTCCTACAATAGAATAATAGTAAGGAAGTTCTTGCCAAATTTGGCTATCTGTCGGCCAACTATCTATTTCTTCGTATTCTATAGGATTATCGGAATATTTTTGATTTAGCAAAGAAATAAACATTGCAAACTCTGCGCTTTGGCTTCGAGAAGAATATATTTGAATATCTAGCCATTTTCTTAAAGTGTTAGCAGGTGGGCAAAGATCACTATAACATCCTCCGGTAAATAATGCAGTAAAAGGAATTCCATAAATAAGAGTGAGTCGCATAGCTGCATGCATTCTCATCCAATCTTTTCCTTCTTCGTATTTTCGATATTGATGTATAGAGACACCTAGTTCAGATGCCATTTTTTCTCTTGTTAATCTTAATGATTGACGACAAGACCTTAAATTACTCGCAAAGTTCTTTTTTTCATCAACTTCCATCGTTGGAAAATCAAGGATAATTGGACGGAAGTCGAAGTGTGCTCCTTGACTACTATTCTTTTTCGCCATAACGATTCCTGAGGTCTCCATCCCATGTCTATACGCTATTAATACTACAGCCTATAAGAAGTGCCTGACAATAGAAATTTTAAATTTGGCCCTCACACCCCTCACCTCAAAACAAAACAAATGTCAACTCGATAAAGTTTATAAATTATATAGAAAAAGGATACTTTTTATTATTTCAATAGTTTTTAGTAGTAAGATAATGAAATAGTCGACTCTAAATTGAGTTGTCACCTAGATTGAGACGTTTTCATTAAAACAAGGAGCACACTATGAAATTAGATTATTCAAAGCTACTTAGAACAAAAAGCATTTCTATGACAGCGGTCACAGTAAATGATCAATTATAAATAAAAATAGAGGTGGCTTGAATAAAGCTACCTCTATTAATTTGGGGGTAAATATGATAGATCTTAGTTCAGAAAATTATAATATAGCGGAAAGAGTAGCCAGCCATCATGCTTTATTAAACCGATCTCTCGACTATTTAATTTCTGAAACAGGTCTTGATAAAAAAGTTGATACATCAAAAAAACCAAGCTGGTTGTCGTATGGTTACTATAACAAATGCATATATTCATTAGAACTAAATGATATAAAATTAGGAAAGAAATTCTTGGTAGATTCATTAGAAAATTACAAAGAATTTAAAAGTCTATCCATAAGCGAATTGAATTTTGACATTTCGTCAAAAAATAAAATTGAGTTAATTGAAAACGAACTGTTTTTGCATAAAGATAAAAGTATAGAAGTAGGGACGGTTCGTGAAAATCAAAAAGAAGAAAGAAAAAAGCTCTCGAGAGCTTTAATGATAATTGAAGAAATATCACCTAAGCTCCGCTTTGAATTAGAAAGCTATATAGATGAAATAATATTAACAGGTCATAGTGAGGGGAACTATATCAGATCAGCTGCAAGTTTTAATTTATTTGGTCTTATCTTGATTAATGCGAATAGAAAAAACTCAATCCTCTTCTATATTGAACATATTATTCATGAACTTTCTCATGTTGTTTTATATACTGCACAATCTTATGATGAGCTAACTCTAAACCCTGCTGAAGAGAAATATAAAGCCCCATATCGTGCCGATCTCAGACCTATGGATGGTCTGTATCATGCTTATTTTGTGATGTGTAGAATTATAAGCATTCTTTCAAAACTAGGTAAAGCAAATTTTTCACTTGATTTTGAAGAAGAACGAGAAAATAGGCTGCAATCTACTATTGATAAGTTTTATCAAACTCATAATATAATGAAAAAAAATGCAGTATTTACCCACTATGGAGAATTTCTTTTTAATCAATGTGCCAAACAAGTGCGTAACATCACTTAAAAAAGAGTTTTTATTATGAAAAACGGATTTTGGATCTTAAGGATAAGCGAAACATTATCCACTACGGCTAATAAAATGCTTATTAGCATTTTTATATGGTTTTCTATAAGTTACGTTTCTTCTCCTGATGAAGCTTCATCTATCTATGCTACATATTTCTTATCTAAGATAGTATTCGGTACAATATTGTCTCCGTTAGGCGACCGATTTGAAAAAAGAAAGTTGATTTTTTATGCCAACTCACTGGCTTTAGTCGGTTTTTTTATAGCCGTATACATGATTAATCAAAAAAATATCTATGTACCATTGTTCTATGCCATTGTGATATTTTTAGGGTGCTGCGATGCTATTTACCCACCACTTGCAAATGCGATACTTCCAGATATTGTTGAAAAAAAGAACTTGGATTTAGCATATCAATATACTTTTTTTTTACAATCTATAGGGTCTCTAATTGGTATTTCTGTAGGTATCATCTCATTAGATATGCTTGGTTTATACGTAGCGGTAGTTTTAGCAACCACTTTGTCCATCGTCTCTCAATTGATATTGTTATTTTTAAATGTAGCCAAAGAAAAGCCCATAATTAGGTCAGAATCTTTAACATATATGAGAGAAATAAAAGAGAGTTTTATTTTAACCTATAAATATAAATCTGAATTTTACTGGAACCTCGCGGCTTCTTTAGCAAATTTCATTGTCGCCCCTATTATCAGTATTGCCATTCCGTTTTTCGTCTCTCACATTCTTATGAAAGACGGGGGATATGTCGTTTTCTATGAGGTTTGTATCTCTTTTGGCGTAATCTTGGGGGCTTTATATGTACAAAAAAAATTAATTTATATTGGCGTTAAAAAAATGACTTTGGTGAAAAGCTCATTCTCATTTATGGGAATATCCATTTTGTTACTTGCATTATTTGATAACTATATTGTTTGGGGCGGAGCATTATTATTTTTGGGACTCTCTATTATTGTCTGTAATATTTGTGTCGAGTCTGTTCGTTCAATTGCTATCCCTAAACAATACCGTAGTCGATTACAAACGATCCATATACTGACAATACTGTCTTCTACTCCATTGGGTTTCTTATTAATGGGAAATTGGATTGAATCCTATTCATTGCAAAGCCTCCTTTTTGCTTTTGGCCTTATTTTATTAGTCGTCTCACAGTTCATTATTCATATACCCAAAATGGAACATCTATTATCCATGGAAGAAGACGAGCTTGAGGGGGCTTACGCAAGCTTATTTTGCCTTCCTAATGAAGCAGACAAAAGCATTAACTTGAAAGAAACCTAAGCTTGTTCTTGTGGTGAAGACCAGTGTCGCACTTATTATCTGAATTTAGGAATAATTAGCTTAATAACGATAATATTTATCTCACTATAGACTAAAGGCTAAGTTGACTGTAGTGAAGATGTACATAATGATAGCAATCGTATCGAAAGGATACATCTGTGTAGGACAATAAAAATAATACTGAGAAAATTCTCGGACACTTACAAGGAAACCAGTCATGCTCCGCATTCAAACGTTGGTTAAACAAACCTGTGTTGCCGCTGCCGTGTCAACACTTCTCGCTACCACTGCCACCTCCACTTTCGCTGCTGAAGATAAAATTCGTTGGAAAGTCCAAGCTGTATTTGGAACGCATCTCCCAGGATTAGGGGATCCCATCGTACATGTTGCTAAACAACTCAAAGCCGCGACCGACGGCCAAATACAATTTAAGGTCTATGAGCCGGGAAAAATTGTTCCTCCTTTTAGCATCACCGAGGCTGTCAGAAACCACCAACTCGATGCGGGTTATGCATGGCTAGGTTACGATCAAGGTCGAATTCCTGCTTCTGCTCTGTTATCCGCTGTCCCGTTTGGCATGGAACCTTGGGAATATTCCGCATGGTGGTATGAGGGTGAAGGTAAAAATTTAGCCGAAAACTTGTACGCCAAACACAATGTACACCCCGTATTGTGTAGCATTATTGGACCCGAGACTGCTGGCTGGTTCAAAAAAGAAGTCAATGCCATGGAAGACCTTCAAGGTCTTAAAATTCGCTTTGCGGGTTTAGGGGGGAAAGTCCTTCAAAAAGCAGGTGCGTCCGTAACCGTTCTGCCAAGCGGCGAAATTTTTCCTGCACTTGAAAAAGGCGCGATCGATGCAACGGAATTTTCCATGCCTGCGATAGATAAGATCATGGGCTTCGATAAAGTTGCGAAAAACAACTATTTCCCCGGTTGGCATCAAACCTTTACAGCCTCCCATTTAGTCATTAACAAAGATGTTTGGGATGACCTTGCCAGTTCCACTAAAGCAACCATTGATATGGCTTGCACAGCAAGTACATTCCGCGCGCTGACTCACGGCGAAGCGATCCAAGGTAAAGTCCTCACTGAGTTAAAAGAAAAAGGAATTAAAACTCAGACACTGAACTCAGAAATGCTTACCGGTCTGAAGAACATCACGAATCAAGTCATGTCAGAGCTTTCTGCACAAGACGAAGATTTTAAAAAGATCTACGATTCTCAACAGAGCTTTAGAGCAGAATATAAAGCGTGGCGTAAACTCGCGTACCTTCCTTTAGATCTTTAGTTTTCAAATCACTGGTTCCATTTCCATAAACGGCCTAGTTAACCGCTAGTAAACAACGAATAAGTTAAAGGGTAGTCATTAGAGGCGGGATTTTTCTTTCTCTAATGACCTAACTTCTGCGTTTTCTAACATGCCTAACGCCCTTGATGCTTATCCTAGCCGAGTGAAGTGATCTCTTTTCGTCACTTTGCACAGGAAATGGGCGAGGGAATATCAGTGTTATTTGGCCGTAATAATTCAGGAGGATATTATGCAACTCACCCCTAACGACAAGGCTGAAAATCTCAGCTCTAATAATGATTCAGACTCTCAGCCTTCTAGCTCTCTGTCATCAAACGCTCAATTGCCGGAAACTGCCCTTTCCAAGCAAATAGACGGCGTATTGAAAGCCATCGGCAATGCCGCTTCTTGGATTTGGATCCTACTTATGGGAATCATCATCCTCAATGTGTTTATGCGTTATGCCTTGGGTGAAGGCCGTATTGAATTTGAGGAACTTCAATGGCATTTCTACGCAGTTGGATGGCTTATTGGCCTGTCCTATTGTTTTGCTTATGATCAACACGTTCGAGTGGATTTGATACACGGTCATTTAAGTTTGCGAACCAAATCGTGGATTGAGCTGTTCGGAATATTACTTCTTCTCTTGCCGTTTACCTGTACGGTGATTTGGTATTCGGTTCCCTTTATTAGTTATTCATGGGAAATGCATGAAATTTCCTCCGCGCCCGGCGGTTTGCCTTACCGATGGGTGATCAAATCGAGTCTCTTAGTGGGCTTCGTTTTATTAGCACTGGCGACCATATCCCGTCTCTCTCGTGTGCTTGCTTTGCTTTTTCATCGTAAGCGATCTGACATTCAACCTACTTCAACCCATCCCTAGGAGAGATCATGGAAATCAACGAAGTTCTCGCTATCTCAATGTTTGCGACTTTTATTGTTTGTCTATTCAGCGGCTTTCCGGTTGCTTGGGTATTGGGCGGCATTGCGATCGTGTTCGCTGTTATCTCTATGGCAGCCGATTATTGGTTAGACGCTTTTATCGGTGTGGATTGGAATTATGTATCAATTACGGTTCAACGCATTTGGGCCGTGATGACAAACTGGGTGTTGGTTGCGTTACCCATGTTCGTCTTCATGGGATTGATGTTGGATCGATCCGGTGTTGCTGAAGATCTTATGGGCAATTTGGCGAGATTGTTTGGTAGAGTGCGCGGCGGCCTTGCCGTTACCGTAACCTTTGTTGGTCTTCTTTTAGCAGCATCAACCGGAATTATCGGTGCATCTGTCGTTTTGTTGGCGGTGCTCGGCATTCCAATGATGTTACGTGAAGGCTACAGTAAAGAACTCGCCTGTGGCACCGTTTGTTCAACGGGGACTCTAGGGATTTTAATTCCACCCAGCATTATGTTGGTAATGATGGGAGATCGTGTAGGCATTCCCGTCGGCGACTTGTTCCTCGGTGCCTTATTACCGGGGCTTTTACTGGCGGCAATGTATGTTGCTTATATCATGATCTATGCGTGGCTGAAGCCACATGCAGCGCCTGCGCCAAAAGACAGTGAAAGAGTAACATACGCTATTCTTTGGAACGTTTTTAAAGCCGTATTGCCTACTGCTGGTCTTATTCTTGCTGTGCTTGGTTCCATTTTCTTCGGTATTGCTACCCCTACAGAAGCATCTGGTGTCGGTGCATTTGGTGCAACGCTTTTAGCATTGAGCAAGAAACGGCTAAATGTAAAAGTGCTTCGTGAAGTCGGACGTGAAACTACTAAGACGACGGCCTTTATATTTGCCCTACTTCTCGGTGCAACCGCGTTTTCGTTGGTATTTCGGGGCTTAGGTGGGGATGAAATAATCGAAGGCGCTTTAACCAGCTTGCCGTTTGGCCCAACAGGTATCGTGATCACCATATTGTTTGTGACCTTTATTCTTGGATTTTTCTTAGATTGGATCGAGCTTACCTTAATAATCTTGCCATTAGTTGCTCCAGTCGTGTCAGGGTTAGGGTTTGATCTCGTGTGGTTTACGATATTGTTTGCCGTGTGTCTGCAAACCTCTTTCTTAACACCTCCGGTCGGCTTTGCGCTCTTTTATCTAAAAGGAGTTGCTCCTATCGGAATTCGCCTTGGCCATATTTACCGCGGTGTAATTCCGTTTATTTTAATTCAGCTACTTGGGCTCGCTATCGTTTTTTATTGGGAAGGCATTGTGACTTGGTTGCCTAAAATTGCTTATTAGGTATTAACCAAAAAGGCGACTCTAAGACAAAACTCAGGAGTCGCCCTTGTTGTATGTTCATTCGGCATTTATTCTTTTAATTTATAAAATGCAGTTATATAAGGTTTATTTATGAGCACGCAACGTCGGGAAAAAGGTTCAAATATTGCTCGTGTACTTGAGATCATTGAAGCCATTTCTAAGGCTGAACACCCTCTTAGCGCGGCGGATTTGTCCGTATTATTAAATATTCCTAAACCAAGCGTACACAGGCTGTTGCAACAGCTCGAATCCGAAGGTTTTCTACAAACCAATATGCGAGGTTTATTAGTACCTGCTGATCGCCTACATGACATTGCATTGGGGATTATCTATTCCAGTCGTTTTAAGGCTCAACGGCAAGCTATTTTACAACATTTGGCTGAGAAAATTGGCGAAACGTGCGGCCTTGCGATTCCAAGCGGCACCGATATGATTTACTACGACCGCGCACAAACCAACTGGCCGTTACAAATCCACTTACCCGTTGGTATTCACACGCCAATTTGCTGCACTGCCAGCGGTAAGCTTTATTTGAGCTCGCTCAGTAAAGAGCGTCGGCAGCGGATTCTTGGTTCGATTCCCATGAAACAGTACACTCGAAATACCAAAACGGATCCCGCTCGTCTAGAAAACGAATTGCTCTATATTCAAAAAACCGACATAGGAACCGATGACGAAGAGTTTATCGATGGCATGGTGGCGATCTCCGTTCCCGTAAAGGACAGTCAAGGACGTTTGATTGCATGTCTGTTCTGTCACGCTCCCGTTATACGCAAAAACCTCGACGAGCTGATGCATTTTATCCCTGAATTGCGTGCGGCTGCGGTTGAAGTAGGAAACCTTGCCGAAGAAGAAGACTAAAGCAAAAAACCTGCTGATGAATGCGTCACTTTCTCATGGCAAATTGTAGAGATTACTTTTGGAGTACTCTTTTGGGATTTGCATACATAATCCATCAAAGATTCCCCATCACTTCAGTAAAATGCTTCGTGAAGACAGATCAAGACATACCGGTTGCTTTACCCAGTGTTTCAATACTCCACTTATTGCCGGGGTCCCGGTGAACACAAGTCAGTGCTTTGGCTATCCTTGGATCAGAAAAGCCCTATAACCAGCCTTCTCTATCACTTTCGTAAGTTACGGCAAAGGTTCTAATAGCTTGAATTAGAGATAATTGTGCGGTTTGAGCGACGAGAGAATCAAAGCCCGATTGCTTTGGGTGCGCCTCTTTGAACAGAAAACTCACTATGAGATTTTGCAAAGTCGTGCCTGCAGTTAGAAGAGCCATTCGGGTATAAACCGGAATGGCTCTTTAGTTCGGTACAGCCCAGCAGTAAAGGGCTTAGGCGGTTTCGCGTTCGAACTTAAACCCTTTCATAATCTCTTTAAGGCTTTCTACTTCATCAATAAGGTCTTCACCCGATTTTGCGGTATAGATGGAGGTTTCTACATTCTGCTGAACCACTTGATCGATTTCTGTCACTTGACGATACGCGTCATTGACACCTGATGCTTGTTGCTCACTTGATTCTGCAATCCTTGAAACCAGCGATGAGGTTGATTCAATGCTTTTAATAATAGATTGAAGTGACTCGGAGGTCTTTTCAGCGATGCTTGCGCCATTTTCGGAATGTGCCTGAGCGGTGTTAATTAGCCTTGTCGTTTCTTCTGCTGCTTGCGTACTTCTAGAGGCTAACGTGCGCACCTCATCAGCGACGACAGCGAAACCACGACCTTGCTCCCCTGCTCGTGCGGCCTCGATTGCTGCGTTAAGCGCTAATAAATTCGTTTGCTCGGCAATTTCATCGATGTTGCGGATGAACTCAACAATGCTTTCGCTGGACTGTCGAATATCTCGCATTGCAGTTGTCATTTCTGCCATGTGCTTTTGACCTTCAGAAATCGCTGTTTCAGCGTCGATCACCAGTCGGTTTGCGTCTTTAGCGTCTGATGCATTCGAAGCTGTTTGTCGTGATACGTTATCTAAAAGCATGGATATGGATTCAACGCTGTCCTTTTGATGATGAGCACCTTTCGACAGAGATTGACTGGCACCAGACACTTGGTTGATCCCTAAAGCCAAGGTATCTCCCGCTTGCTGAACGTTTCTCAAAATACCCGTTAGTTGAATGTTCATATCCGACAGCGCTTTCCCCAGAACATCGTTCTCGGACGCTAATACTATGCTTGAGGATAAATCTCCGTTCGCAATTTTCTGAGCAAAAGCCGCTTTTTCTTTTAATGCGTCAACCATATCTTTTACGGAAGCATACAGGCTGTCGTCTCCTTCAGTTAAGTCACTCCATTCAAAGTCTAATTCTCCTCGAGAGACTTTTTGAACTATCTCGGTTACTTCGGTCGGGTCGCCTCCCAATCGACGCTGCGTTCGTCTAGTAATAACAAACGCGACCGCTAAACCTAATACGATAGCAGATACGACAAATGAACTAATCAGTATTTTTGCAATAGCGCTTTGCTGTTCAAGCACAGGGCCCATCGAGATTTGATCGTTGCGTAACGAGGCTTTTATTGCCGCGATAGCATCCGCTAAGAGAGGGTCAATACGCTCAAGTGTTTCTTTCACAACGCTATTACGAGCGATAATGACCTGCTCTAATCGACCAACATTTTCTCGGTAAACCTCCAGCTCCTTTCGTAGTTTTACGGTTTCTTCGATACGATTATCGTTATAGAGGTAATCTAAAAAATCAAAAAGAGTAACGTTTACGTCACCAAAGTCTTTTTTTCCTCGTTCGATGTCGTCTTGAACGCTGGTTTCTAAAAACTTAGATAAGTTTAAGCGCCCTGACATGAAGCTTTTCAGCGCTAAGGAAGCCAATCCAGACGCTTCGGAGTTCCCATTGATTTCCGTTTCTTGAATTAAAGAAGAAAGTGTTTCTTCAATATGAGAACCTGTTTTAGAGATTTCCCCATTTAACAATGAGTTACGTTCTTCAATTAATTGAGCGATACGATCAAACCCTGTTTCGTACTCTGATATGTGCGCATTTAAAGAATCAATAATGGCTAAACGTTCAGAATCCGTCATAACAGATTGTGCTTGAGACAGAACGGAGTTAGTTTCGTCGAGATACGTTTGAAAAGCTTCTTTGTCTTCATCATTGGAGCGAATAATGAAGTTTTTCATCTTCATCTGCATCATGAGGATATCGGCTTGTAACTGGCCTGTAATGGACGTCGTAGACGCTAACTGTTTGTAATCGTTAAACCCATCTTCCGCTTTTTCCATCGTAACGAATGATGTAACACCAACAATCACCAACAAAACTAGGACTATGCCAAACCCAAAATACAGAGAATTCTTAAAACTCATCGTTGCTCCTTAACCTAACTCGTGAGGAAGATTGCACTTTTTGCATTAAATTAATGCTATTAGCTCTATGTTACGTTCATGTAACTGACTATAAGTTATGTAATATTAGGTAAGATCGCAAGCCTTTTGGTATATACCAATAACTTAAATTTGGCTAAAGAATATGCGTACTTCCACGAACTGAGAATTATTGCTAACGCAATCCTATATTTATTGCGTATAACACGATAAAGCGAATCACTGTGCGATATGGAGTGATCGATAGGGAGTGAACGTGAAAGTAAAAGTAAGAAGGCTTAAGAGAGATATAAGCTTAAACTTAGCTCAAAATGGTGTCTAAGACTACAGCCCCCTCAAATAAAGGGCGAAGGGGCTGTATATAAGAATTACGCCGTAACAGCGTTGGTAGATGTTGAGACTCGTGGAGACCCAATAGGCAAAACAGCACGTCCGTATTCAGCGTTTAATATCTGAGCCATGGCAAAGTACATTGCACTCGCCCCGCAGAAAATCCCTTCAAATCCAGCAATCACACCGATTGTTTCGTTGCCAGTAAAATCTCGAATAGCAAGCAAAGCAAACAATACTGTTAAAGAGCCAAATACCACTTGTTTTGCAAAAGGATAGCGAAGCGAGCCGATGAACATAAACCCGGTAAAAATACCCCAAAGCAAAAGGTACCACCCCATGAACGATGCCGGGCTAGGAGCAAATCCCATTTTAGGCAATGCAATGAGGCCGACTAGTGTTAACCAGAAGAGTCCATATGAAGTAAATGCCGTCGTGCCAAAGGAATCACCACGCTTAAAACACATGATTCCCGCGATTACTTGGCTGATCCCGCCATAGAAAATACCCATGGCGAGTATCATAGAGTCTAAAGGAAAAAAACCTGCATTATGGATATTAAGCAAGACTGTAGTCATACCAAAACCCATTAATCCTAGTGGGGCTGGGTTGGCTAATTGCGTCGACATTTTAAGCACTACCTATTTAATAGAAGAATGATTGAAAAACGTGCGCAGTATAGAGACCCACACACCCTCAAACCAGCACTATTTAATTACAAAACGCCAACAGTAAAAGTCCTTTTTAGTCCGAGCAAGAATAAGCTCAAGGGCAAGCTCTAGAATTGGTGTTATCTTGTTATCAGCCTTGGGGGAAACATCCACTTTCAGGAATGGATTATTTGTCGGTAAAAGCCCGGCATTCAGAACTCCGCTCTCAACATAGAAACCAACATAGAAACAGACACCCACTTTATAAAATCAAGAAACACTTTCCAACCCTACAATCAAATCTATCGATTTAAACCCAGAAGCAAAACTGCCTTCCTTGGAAGTTCACGGTGAGCCGGAGACTATTCCCAATTTTCACGCAAGGAATGACCTCATACCGCTCACATTGCATGATCTTAGATCCTTTTAGGAGATGATGAAGCTTAAATTACGCGAGTAGCCTTGCGCACCGGCGGTTTGGTCTGGCTTTAGGATTAGAATATGAATATTCCTTTAAGCTCGCTTCCGCTCCTACGCTACTGCTTGAGTTTGATTCGAACTGAGTTGCAATCATCATCCAGTTTTCGTCAGAAATGCCTACTCTTTGTAAAATGGGCGAGAGTGATAAATCAATTGAACCTCTTTTATCCTCCCGAACAACGCGTCCGGCGACATATACCAAAGACATCCCTAGTTTAATCGCCTCATTTTGTACAGCTTATCGCTGAGACAGCTCTATAGCTGTCGTCAGCGTTAGGAGGGTTACACCTTTTTAAAGTGCGCATTACCAGGACGAGAGCCAAACCACCATGTTACCGCTGTCGTGGTTAAAAACATGACTTTATCTAACATATCGCGATACATAGACACCATGTCTTCTTTTTGGAGAAACATCGCTATGTCGCCGAGATAAGCACTGATGTGCAAGGCAATGTAGGTAGCAATAGTCAATAAATACAATGTGATCACGGGCCGCATCAGTCCACGAATTAACTCAGCGAACCGATTAGTTAATGGCTGATTCAGTCGCTGACTGGTTTCAAATGCACTTAATTCTTTTAGTTCAACCTCAGTGTCGTTTTTTTCTCTCTGAATTTCCAAGCCTTGTTCAGCCAACTTTAGCTGTATTTCGGATTCATGTCGCTGCAGCGTACTTTTTAGATGATACATTTCCTTTTCATGAGATAACGAAATTTCCATATTGCGTCGCTCTTCTTTTTTTGTTAACCAACTGCCGACTAAACCAACAATGGCGCCAATTCCAGAAGAAGAAAATACCCCAATGATCATATCTAACATAACGATTCCTAACGGTTGATGATTTTACTTAAAGACGCTGCTCTTCGCGATTTGTGACGCTTTAGTATGGCCAATCTACCGAGATCACGAAGCCATCATCCAGCCAAGGCAACGTAATCATCCCAACGCCCCAAGGCATTTTTTGCATCAACACATCCAGAGTGTGTTTTTCGACCGTAATTAGCGCTCCTGTTTCAGAAGTACTTACAATGCACTCGCGCCTTAAAAAGAGGCTTTGAAAAGACGCGATCGGCATGTTTTTTAGAACGTCCCATTGTGAAATAGCGGCTGTCAGTAGCCCCGTCAATTGCGCCTCATCATCCTCTGTTAACGTAAGGGGGGCTTCTACTACAGTATCCATTTCGTATCCGACAAGTAGGTTGGCGACACCAGAGTAACCTTCACATTCTTCTTGTTCACCTAGCAACCCTCGAAGAAGCGCATAGGCTTTATCTTGAGCCTCTGCGGAGGTAAATTGGAGTGTGTTTTTACTCGTCTCCTCCGCACTAGGCATAAGTAAATCCATTCGTTTAAAGAGCGTGGACAAAAACGGCCAAAGAATCAGTAATCCGGCATCATAACTTACCTGATCTTCCTCAATGATAGATGCCGATAACGTCTCGATCTTTTTATCTATGTGGCTGATGACTTCATTTATTTGCTTAGTATTTACTTTTAATAGCGCATCATTGTTGCTGGCGTTTTTGTCGTACTGAATAGACGTTGGTTTTTTTTCATTGGCCGACTCAGCATCTTGCATTCCACAGCTCGATTCCCCTCTCCTCTGCCCTGTCGGTTTCGGAAGTGGTAAAACAAATTGGGCCGGGTCAAATGCAAATCCTGTATCTAATGTTTCAATCTGTGTTGCTGTATTTGAATCTAGTGAATCTGCTGCAGTATTGGACACACTTCGTGAGGGTTCAGACAAAGTAGCAGAGTTATATGTGAGTTCAGGTAATACGTTGTTAATGGGGCCATAGTGTGAAATCCAATCTGACAACAAAGCAACCAGTGCATCAGACTTGTCGCTGCGCTGTATTTTTTCCCGCATAACTTGCTCCAACTGACACCAATTCATCACAAGCGCTTGTAAATAAACGCCCTTTGTCGACTCAGGTTGCAAGCAAAGTAGTCGATTAAATTGTACGTCCAAGCCAGCATACGTCGCGATCTCCAATAGCGCCGCCGAGGCAGCTTGTATGTCCATGCTTGACTCTCGCGTTGTGCCTAATCTAGCCTCTCTTTGAAACTCAACGCCGGAAATCTCTCCAATTGGATGGTACAGTTCATCACCTCTTTCTAACTGTTGGGCGATTAGATCAAAAAAGTACGCATCTTCGTCTATTTTTTGCATTAAATCGAGGAGATCAGTAGAGGTGTGAGTTGATACGCTCGTAACAGCGGTGTTGGAAAGGTTTACAGTGTCGGTAATACACTTGATCTCGCCCTGGTCGACTTTTTTAAGATCCACTTCTTCAGTAAAGGCTTTATCTGTACTGGCTGTCTCTAAGTCACCGAATTCTAAGCCACCTAATTGTAAATCAGTGCTCTTTTTTGCTTTCACAATTGTTTTACGCTGGCGTCGAGCGCTTTCAATAGATCGACGGACGGAAATCAAACTTTCGGTTAGATTGGTCGTTTCGCAGCTGTCTAACAGTCTTCTGAGTGAATCACAAAAAGCCAGGCGTTCTTCAATTTTTAAGGCGGGCAACAAAAACAGAATGTGACGGCCTAAATCAACACTTCCAAGCAATGGCGCGACGCCACTCTCTATATGCTTACATGCTTTTTCGAATTCATCGAATATTGCCAAAACATGGGCGGATTCATCTTCTTGAACCGAATTCCACTGCACCTCCAATTCTCCATAACGGCTTTTCAGTACGTCGATTACGGATGGAAGCAACAATGCGTCAGGGGCTTCCTTGAATTTATCAAGCATGTTTGTAGGTAAACGACGACCTTCTTTTTGACGTTCTAATACTTCCGGGAGGGAGTCAGTGTTACGCCCTTCCGCTTGCTCTAATATCGACTGACAGGCAGATTGAAATGTCTGATGTGCTTCGTCTAGCGTGTCGTCTCTCATCTGTTTGTCTTGTTGTTTTAGATCGACAAGCCCTTGATCGCCATCAAAACGACTCGATGTGAAAGCAAGCTTTAGTGCAGACAGTATGACAAATGAACGATAGCAATACTCTGATCGTGTCAAAGGCCATATGCTGCTTTGCCAATGCAACCTAAGCAGTGAAACTTGATATTTAAACGAATCCAGTTCACTGCTTAGTCGATCCTCGTTTGTTAAAAGTTGCTTTTCTATCGCGCAGAGAACTTTTAACCAGTTAGACGAATTACCCTGTTGTAACAAGGCATTCATGTTGACTCTGAGTGTTTTCCAAAAGGTGACTTGAGCAAGCACACTTTGCTTATGATCAAGGGAGAATTCGAGCTGAGGCTCGTTAGATAACCGCTGTCGCTCCTGTTTAATATCCGTGCCATCATGTTGAAGATCAATGGCATTTGTCTTTGAATATGTATCGTTTACGATTTTTTCGAGCACTAGATCCTCTTTCTGACGCGGCGTCTGGACTTGAGCCAAGGCCAACCAGGTTTGAGCAGCCCTTACAATCGTGTCAGACGGGCTTTTAAGAAACAAATAAGTAAGCTTCAAATTCTGCTCAGCCGTTATCGCGTTGCAACTTTTGGCGGTCATTAACGCAGCAAGACGTTTGCCTTTTTTAGTCACGTTTTCTCTATATAACAAAATCGTGTAGTGAACCGCGTATTTAATCCGGTCCACACTGCGCAACGCCTGTCGAATTAATTCATGGTCTCTCCCGTCAACAGGCTCACTTGTTACCAGCCGCCATAATGTCATAACAACTT
The DNA here is from genome assembly GCF_004362145.1 of Marinomonas balearica. Classification (GTDB taxonomy): domain Bacteria; phylum Pseudomonadota; class Gammaproteobacteria; order Pseudomonadales; family Marinomonadaceae; genus Marinomonas; species Marinomonas balearica. The sequence continues at coordinate 37,403 of NZ_SNXC01000013.1, read as the reverse complement.
TATCTTTATTTGACGCTTTGGTAAGTAATGCAATGAAACGCTGCCTCGCTAATGCATTATCAAGTATAGAAAACAGTCGACGCTTAAAAGCAGTATCATCGACAAAATCATGGGCTAATGCACCACTCGGCGTTCTAGCATGGTTGCCAATACTCGCGTGGGTAGTAACTGAATTTTCAGATTTTTTTTGCCAAGGATTGTTTTCTTGTAGGCGTTCAGACGGCCTACGCTGCATTAAATTATTAAGCAGAACTGTCATCATAGAATTCGCTAACTGTCCCGAATAAAGCGTTCCGTTCCAAAAACCTGAAGCAAGATACTCGAGGATCTGCTCTGGTAGTGTTGTGCCTGTTGATACCCTCTTTACATTACGTCTAATCATATCGTCACTCCTTTGTCGATTCTGAGAAAGCGGGCGCATCATTTCTCCAGTGGTTTGGAGACTTAATGCTGTTAACACACTAGAGGGCAGCTGTCCTTCATACATAGATTTAAACAGCGATACTGCGACACTCTGCGCAAAAAGCCGTGGTTCTTGTATCACTTCATCCACGTCCATATCAGGCATCGAGATTGCTCTCACCTGTACCGGACTTAATGGACGATCACTCATTGCCCCCACTTCGTTTTCTAACTGTTGAAACGCTTCTCGAACCAGTGTAGGAAGAAGTTCTAAAATGCTTTTAACCTCATTAACATGTTGCTGGTTACGCAGTGGCGCGACATTCAAATTTAAAGTGAGCGTATCAATTGACCTTGTCATCCTTTATTCCAGATCCCGTTTATATGTTCATTTCATACGAGACGTACCAATCGTTTTTTTGTGACAAAAAAAACGAAAAAGCCCAACCAGTTTGAAACTGATTGGGCTTTTATTGATCTAATAGATCAAGCTACATCAAAATAGCTGCGGGTATGCCATGCATTACTCGTTATTGTTGTGCCACACCGCGCTTCCATCGTCGATCCGACGGCCAACATAATCGCCTTTCCAATAGTATGACTCTCGTTGCGAGCCTGTAAGGTGATTAGACGCATAAATATGCGGCCCCTCTGCAGCAACGTTATTCAACCATTGCCCCTCGCACATCAAGTCTTCACAGAAGTAAGCACCACCGCCTTGACCTTGGTAGTCGTCCACAGAGCAATCAACAGCGGTCATACGAAGCAAAGGTGAGCGGTAAGCAGCTCCCCCTTTTAAGCTTGCACTACAGCCTTCCGCCAACACTTGAGAACCTCTAACGTAGGCCACGGCACCGCCGTGTTCCGCCTTACAATAGAATGCATGAATAGTAGAGCGTTCGACACCGTAAACCGCACCGCCCTCACTGCGATCAAAATCGCTTCCGCCACTTTGGGCTAACGCCTGGCAATGGTGAATATTGGTTGCTTCAATGTGGCTTGCCGTATAATTACTGCCCGACATAACCGCATAAATAGCGCCGCCTTTACCCCAAGTACGGTGGTTTTCTAAGCGACAATAGAATTTACAAAATTGTGCGTATTCTAGGTAGATGGCACCGCCATTACGCCCCATTTCCATGTTTCCACCATCGAAGGTGAAGCGCTCGAAGTGAACGTTCTCAACGGGTGTGTTAGCGTTGCCTTTCAACTCAAAACGACAGTTCGCATTGAGTTTGGCAATGATTGTCGAGTCTTCATTAAACCCGACAATGGACACACCACTTCTAACGCGCACTGAGTTTTTCAGAACATAAGGCTCAGTATTAAAGTTTTGGTTACCTAACGGCAAAAGCAAAACGGTCGTATTGGTATCAATAATGGTATTTTCACCACGGTTAAAAACATCATCAAAGTCCGCTTGCGAGCTTATCGTATACGTTTTTCCGCCTTGGCCAAACGGCACAACGACATTATCAATATACGCTTTAACAGCAGCCTGAGTCGGCACGAGGACATTGGCGGAATAATCACCTCCCATGCGCTCATCATCAGAGAACCCGGTAATTTTTGGTCCATTAGCAAGTTGAATACTGCTGTTTATAACCAGATCATTCCCCGAGATAGCTCCATTCGCCATCAATTCCGTTGCTCTCACGTCACTGCCAGCCATTAGGCTACCGCTGATCAACGCATCACCTGAAACATCGAGCTTCGCATCGGCGGAAGACTTACCTAGCGCCATGCTGCCGTTTCGATCAAGCGTCAGCAAAGGTTGACTAACGCCATTTCGACCCGACTTCTCAAAAATCATCGCGTCTAAGTCAGCGGGAACCTGAATGTGCTGCTTAGCCTTAGCAACGGTTACGCCAGAACTAATAGAACCTGCAATGAAAAGCGAACTATCCGTTTGGAGCGTTCCGCTAACCGCGACACCACCCTGAATATCGGCATCACCTTGCACACTCAGTGTACTTTCTAGTGTCGATGGTCCGGTAACATTAAGGGCTGCTGCGAGCGCAGTGTCGCCCGTTACACCAAGGCTGTTTTGCAATTTCGTCGCACCAAGAACAGTCAACTCTTCTTCGATGTCTGTTTTGTCTTCAATGTGTAAATCGCCACGAATCAGAACGTCAGAACCAAAGGTCGCTTTCTGGCTAACATCCAATTTACCGTGACCGTCGATGTTATTGTAGGCGACTAAGTTTCCTTCAACATACAATTCATTGTTGAGTTGGGTTTTGCCACTTATTTTTACTTCGCCATCAACATCCAATGTCGTTCTTGGTGTTGAGTTGCCAAGCCCAAGTTTACCATCGGTAAAAATTAAGCTTGGACTGGTCGCAGAATCAATGCGCAATGCTTCCTTGTAATTTGTGTCTGCAATATAGAGCTGTGCATTAGGCGTTAGTTCGGCATTAATGTCACTGGCACGACCAATAATCGTTTGATCTTTTAGTTTGGCTTTTTCTTTAACAACGAGGTCGGAATCAAACACAGCGTCCTGCGCGACATTCAAATAATTGTCGAGTGTTGTCGTTCCGAATACATATAAGTCGCCATTAAGCTCAGTGTCGCCTTTCACATCCAACGGCGCATTAGGTGAGACTGTACCAATACCTAATTTTCCCTGTCGCGCAACTAAGCTAGTGGTGTCTTCCCCAACAACATAATCCACTTGAAATGCCACTGTATCTTGCTTGTCCTCACTGATATGAATACGAGCCATAGGATCCGCAACGGAAAACGCAGCACTTTGAGAGAAATGAGCATGATCAACAAACTCACTCATCGTATGTGCGGTAAGCCTACCCTGCACATCCAGTGTTTTCGTAACCTTTGCGTCCCCATGCACATCGAGTGCCGCAGTGGGTGTATCTGAATTAATCGCAATCTGACCAGATTTAACGACAAGCGATGGTAAGCCTTTTTCCGACTGATCCACCCTAAAGGCCGTATGACCTTGTTCACTTTGACGGATATGGACATCTGTGGTCTGACTTTCTACCGGCGTATTAATGCTAACTTTACCGTTAACCGAACTGTCAGTCAGGTTCGACGTACCTGTGACGGTAAGAGATTCGCGCACTTTGACATGCTGTGCAGTGGTGATGCCATCTAGTTTTGTATCACCATCTACATGGAGCGCACCTTGCGGCTCTGTAACGTTAACCCCTATTTTGTCGTGGTGAAGGACTATCTGGCCTTCTTCGTCCACCTTTGAAACCGTAATCGCTGCGTCCGTCGATTGCTGCGAGACTAAAACCTTTGTATCCGTCGCCGTGAATACTTGATTAACACTCAGCGCACCGCTGATACTCGCGTCCCCTTTTACATCTAATCTGCATTCTGGTGACTCTACCCCTAGACCGAGTTTGCCGTCTTTTACCAACAGTGCTGGCATCGCGGCAGTTTGCCCATCTACTCGCAAACTAGCTTTCTCTGCATCATGAGCAAGGTGAACTTGAGCCTTAGGCTCATCGCCAGGCTCTATATTGATGCGGATATTTCCGTCTAGCTCAGCATCGTCAGCAACGCAAAGCGTACCACTGATTGACACACTCTCGTTAAATTGAGCACGATCATCAAATATACTTTCTGATGCGACATGTAAAGGCGCTTCAGGCTGATCTGTATGAATACCCACCCGCTCTGACGTTGCAATAATCAAAGTATGGCTGTCTTTCTCATTGTCATGTTTAACGTGTAAAGCGCTGCCATTGCCTTGTGTCGTCACATCAAGCGCAGTGGTGTCTGTTACATCTCCGGATTGGTGAACACGCAAGCTTTTCTCAACACTCGCGCCATCGTTTAGGCTTGTATTTGCATCAACGTCTAGCGTACCTTTGGCTGTCACCATGCCGTTTAGAGTCGTATCGCCATGCACTTTAAAGTCAATATTGGTTCTTTCGTACTCACCTATTGTGACTTTGTCATTCGTAACGAACAGCTGACGTTCTTGGAGTTTCGTTTCTAGTTTTAATGAAGGTTGCGCATCACTTTCACGAATATGCAGGCTGGCACTTGGGTTATGGTTGTCTTCTACCCCCAAGCCGATGCCAACCGAGGCACCATGTTTGGTGTCGCCTTTAACGACCAGAACTCGATCTAGCGTTGCAACACCCGATGTATTGAGTGTGTTCAGTTGAGTGTGATCCGTCGAGTTTAAAAGCCCGGATACTTCCGCTCCCGCCAACATGGTGGCCTTGTTTGACAGAGTCGATTCACCTGTTACATGCAGAGCTTGATTGACGTTCGTATTTTCAAGCGTAGACACCCCATTTACGTTCAAATCAACGTCAGTATTCACACCATTGCGACTGACGTCCAGAAGCTTACTATCGCCATCTCGAATAATCGTCGCAGTCTCTCCACTCAACGTGTGAATATCCAAACGCGCCATTGGACTTGCCGTTCCCACACCGACACGATTCTCAACCGATAGACTGTTTTCTGGAGACACCAGTGCCGACTGCCCGATGCTAACCGAACCGTCCACGTCCAAGGTGTTAAATGGCGACCCTGTTCCTATCCCCATATTGCCATCCGATGTAATCGCTATGGGGGTGTTATCGTTAGCTCGGTTATCCACTCGAAGCAAAGTGTCACTGTCGCCTTTATGATGGCGTATATGCAGCTTAGCCGTAGACTGCTCGCCAGATAGACCCAACGAGAGTTGACCCTTATCATCAAGGGCAAACTGAGTCACATCGTCCTTTTTAACCCGAATAGCGTCATCACCTTCTGCACACTCAATCAATAACTGAGCGTCACTTTCACCAATCACAACCCCCGCATTAATATGCATAGTATCGGCCTTTATCCCACCTTCAACCGTCAAAGCTGCGTCTTCGCTCGTCGCGTCTTTGGTGATGTTGGCAGCTCCCGTTAGGGTAGCTTTACCTTCAATGTGAGTAGACTTACTAAGAGTCAGCAGATCAGCACCTACATCAAGTGTATCGCCCACTTTAAGGGCTTCTGCGGTTAAATAAGAATCCCCAACACTGATATTGCCATCAACACTTACATTTGCTGCTGAGACAAGATCGGTAAAATTCGTCTTAGTCGCAACTTCAATACCCTCATCAACAGGATAACGAATAGGACCATCCATCTTATTAAATGAGGCATCAATCAGATTGGCAAAATCATTACCGGTAGGAGATTGATTATCAGCAAAACTGACTTTCAACTTGGCTGAAGTTTGGTTTTCTGTGGCGACACTGGTCGCAATTTCAGATTGCGCTTCATTATTGTTTTTTGGATTTTGATCATTCATGCTTATTCCTTAATGATGTTAGGGCTTTGGATTTGGATATTAAAGGTGCTCAAGCCGTCATTCGGCTTAATGACAGCAGTGCCAATCACTGATTTGGATTTTAGGAAGTCCAGTGGCTGGTAATGCACTCGAAAATTGTATTGCTCGGTTTCAGGGCTAGTCGGATTAATCACTGCACCACCAATCGGTGCAAGATATGAGTCGGGAGTGATATCAGTGTCTGCAGGAGAGACTAGAAAACAACGTAATGTATTTGATAAGGCGGCCAACCATTGTGTCGAATAAAGGTCATCAACACTGATTTCTTGCTCCCCATTTTTTACCGTAAAAGGGCACTTCATCATGGCGTTTAACCAAGCATAATAAAGTTGCTCAAAGTAATTCATTGTTTGCCGATCAAGGTAAATTACCTCAGCAGTGCAATGAACTGGTGTCTCTCGGGCAATGGCTCCTTCTAATAGGGTTTGAAAGTGCGAATTACGAAACCGTGTTGGCCAATCAGGAAGCACAAAAAAGACACTGCGTTTGACATCCGTCTCAGATACATCGCTGTCTAATAAGTTAGCTGCCCACAAAAGTGTCCCTTCTAGTACATACATGCCCTCCTTATTATTAATAGACAAGGGTAATACATTGGTTTTATTCACCCCTAAAAAGCGCAAAATTCGATGACCTAAAGCGGTCATATGGTTTTCTTTAGGGTTGGCTTTTAAGTAATTAAAACCACCACTTCTATAACGGCTTAATCTTGGGTAATCCAATAACAAGGAGGCCTTATCAACCACTTTCTTTAACTGAATCATACGCTTCAAAAAAGCCTTATCAGTCAATGTTGGCACTGCTAAGCCATGCTGTTCAGCACTGTTTTTTAACCTTGTCAGGTAAAAGCTCAAGACATCTTCATACTGGAGAAGGTTGGCATCGAGAGAGGTTTGGGCATAGCGTGCTAGCAAATGCGCCATGCCACGATTTAAACGCTCCAATAACGGCAGACTAAATGCACCTTCTGCAATCGGTTGGAAACCCGATTGAGAGTAATTGTGCCAATAATCACCTAATAGGTTTTCCATACCACTAATATCAGAAACGGGTTGACTCACATAGGTATTAGGTAGATGCGTAACAGCCTGCCAAAAAACTGATAACTCTTGCTCTTTCAGGGGTTCACTGGCTAGCATCTTGTCAAAAATACAGGCCAATGATTCAAATTGGCCTTGGGTAGGCAGGGCTAACAAGGTTTTTAAAACTTCTAGTTGCGCAAATTGATCCGCTAAGATTTGATCAAAAAGACTGAGAAAGCCCTTAAACTGCATTATTTTTGCCATTTCCTCTGTATCAATATTCCCATTAAGTCGTTCATCTACCAATTTATAGACGCTGGGAAATTCGTGCTGTAATGACACATAAGCACTCAACTCACGATACTTACCTTGCTGATAAAGCGTGAGATCCTTTAATTCAGACGCAGTAACCGCTTCATCACTGATTACAGCGGTCGTTAGGCCATCAAGAATGTCATCAATTTGAGCCTGATTAAGCGGATAAACCTGCCCATCTATCTCAATTTCAAGAGTGGTAAGTGTGGAAACTAAATCCAATGAAAACGACTTTGCAGACTCAGTTTCATCTAATACATATAGCCAATGCACACCGTTATCCTGAGTGTTTTCGTCCTCACTCGATTCAACTGAAGGCACAAATGTTAAGGTTTTAATTTCCTCAAGAGGCGTTATATCTGCAAGTGCAGCAATCAGATCTGAGGTAAACAAGGTATCAGGAAAATCCGCATTATCCAGTTCATGATTTGCGATAAAGCCTTGGTGCACTAAAGGGCCCTGCATAATCTCATCTGGAGTTAATCCCTGATCCATTAGTGCTTGTAAAGATTGCCTATTAACCCCGAGAGAGATGGCATCAGACAAACGGCGAAAAATGTCGACTAACGTTTCAACAGGGTCTTCTATGGGGGAGAATGCAAAAGCTAATTTAAGGGTAACCGGGTGTTTTTCGATAAAGTTCAGTTCAGCAATATCATCATTAACATTACGCTCTTGCAAAAAACGCTGTCGTATTTTGGCCGCTAAAGCAAGGCGCTTAGTATCTGTTGATATGTCATAACTATCATCTGTATCAATCGTTACACTGTATCGTCCTTGATCGTTTTGTTTTAGCGACGCTGAGCGAACCCCAGCAACATCCAGAATAAGGCGTTGATAATCCGCTAGGGTAACCGCATTGCTCGGTAAGATGTCTGGCGCCAACCAGAAAGGAGTTGCCTTTTTAATTTGCTGCTCATCAGGCCATGACATTAAATCCCGTATGGGAAACCCAAGTCGATAACTGAGATCAGAAATAACAAAGGCCAGTATCTCGAGCAAAGTGATACCTGGGTCTGTCGAATTATGATCCGTCCAAGTCTCTGGGGCATAAGCTTGAATGGCAGCGAGCGCTTGTTCCTGTAATAAAGAAAGGTTTTGCCCATCCTGCTCTCTGGGCGAACGGGAAATATAGGTCGTCGAGTTTGTCATAAGGCAATATCACCAAGGAGATAAAAAAGGAAAGAGATGGAAAAGTTTAAAAATCAAAGGCCTAACTTTCGGTTCTGAAGATTTCCGTTAAAAAATTTCTTATATAAAGAGAGTTAAGGCGTAGTCATTAAAGACACCCTGCCCCTTCTTCAAGGGGAGAGTGAAATAAAATCAGCATTTGAAACAAAGGAGGCAGCTCCTAGTTCACGGTAAAATCAAGCTCAATGCGCCATTTACCAACACCAGTCATAATCGCGACATCCTGATCTACCAGAATGATTTTTTGTGTTCTAGACGGTACTAGAATGGCACTCTCGCTCGAGGGTGTTATCACATTATTATCGCTATCGTATCGGGTTGTTATATCTCCCTTAGTAACCGCTGCTTTGAGGTAATGCACCACATCTACTGCATCGTCTTGCTCCAACATAGCTGCCAGAGCGGTTAGATGAATACTTTGCCTAAATTGCACAAGGTTGTTGCCCGCAACGTTTTGCCAAGGGGTGAGATAGTCAATCAACTTTTGGCTCAGACTAGAAACAACCGAATCAATATCAAACCCCGAATATATTTTCAGCGCCACATCAAAGGTGACTTCTTCATAAATCGGATCTCGAACCTTGATGTCTAAGTCAGGGGGACACACAGAAGCAATAAAAGTTTGAATACGATCATGCATATACAAGGGTAATTTCGGCTGTAAAATGCTGCTATCGTAATTAACCGGCACCAGCATTAATTCAATATCCGCAGCCCCTTTATCACTAGCCTGAGGTACATAACACCTAGCCAAATAGACTTCGGGAAATTGGTTTAACACCAAGTGTTCATAGTCCCATATGGTCAATGCACGTTGTTTATGCCTTAAGCGCTCGCTGGCCCGTATTGACAATTGCGTATCCGTCTCCTTAGCACTAGCACCAAAACTTGGCCAAGGCTGTAACACCTCACTGATTTGTGGATCAGCGGTTACTAAGTCCGAAATAGAAAGTGCAGGAAGAGGCTGAGTGAAGTGTGAGGCATCAATACCATCATCCACCAGCTCTGCTAATACCCCTTGGCAATAAACCCCTCTGATTTTGGAATAGGAAACGGGCTCATCATTACCGTTATAAATGGATAACTGTAACCAAAGCAGACCATCATCCAAGCCAGATAGAGTCGGCTCTAATTCAGGTAACTCAATCGACACTACTCCCGAATTTAATAATTGCTGAGTCGAATCCTCAAGGATGCGTGCTTCGCCAGATTTTGCGCCTAAAGCGCTACTGGGAATACCTTGAAAACCCTTTGTACTTAAATAGCGCCAATCGGCAAAATAATCATCACTGATGTTGGTTGCGTCAACCGGGTCAATTTGAAAGTACAACCTCACCTGAGATGGGGTAGATACATTCTTCAGTCCTAAATAAAGATAAGCGCTTTCTGCAATGGTAGGTAAAAAGGCAACATAGGAACCTTGAGGTATCGCAGGGCGACCAATGGGGTGTATTTGTTGCAATAACGGTGGCTCATGGGTTGATAATGCACTCATACTGATGGATGTCGAACTATGGTAAGACACCTTAATACTGTCGAGTTGAGGCGTATAAGGCGGCATTATCTGAGTTGTTTTTTGCTCACTATCACCCTGTAATATCTTGGCATTTTCATAGGCAATATATTGACTGACCTGACTATAATCCCCGTGACCAAAATCATTTTCAGACAGGGTCAAACCATAATATTTGGGCCATAAACTGGCTTTTTCTTGGGTAAAAGGTAAATCTTCCCACTCATAAAGGGCGCCATTTGCATAAGCCTCGGCATCATCCTTTATAAAGGTCATGGTACGCGAATCAAGGTTATTGACTATGTTACTATCGGTCTCAAAAATGGCCACGCTCGCTAATGCATCAATACTGTCTGAACGGCTTTGTAGCAGCAAAGGCATCACCCAGTTAGAGTTTTCATCCTCAAGCCGATTAACCCGATAGTCCTGATAAGCTTTATAATAATCAGCTAAAGGCTGAGGACGCCCTAACCAATTTAATGTCAAACAGGCCTTCGAAATTTGCTTAACTAATAACTCAGGATGAGTAAAAGTAAAACGATTACCAATCAAGGGCTGAAAGCCAAATGGCTCTATGGGCCCAGTGGTATCCAAAGCACCATTATGATTATCAGCAATGACGCCCTCCAATTCAGAAACCTCAATATCTATATGTAACTGATTAAAGATACGCTTGGATAACACATTTGCTTGGGTGTGTTTTTGAGCTTTGAGCATAAAGCGCAAATGAGGTAGAGGGCTAACACCCGAATCCAAATCCCCCTCTAAACCCGTAATAGCAGGAAACTGATCACTAAAAGTAAGCACTAAATCATAGTGTCTCCCCTGATCATCAACATTTGCTTGCATAGACCAAGCTGGTGCTTCCGGTGTCTCAAGACTGCTATCTAGAGCTTGTATATTCGTCCCAGTAGAGACAGCAATATCAAACCACTCATCCAAAAGCAACGGGGTAACTTCAGCATTTTCAGATCGTTCAAAAGCCAGTTTGATCACCCTTTTCCCACCAGATAAATACAAACAAGGGGACGCTAAGGTAAAGCCCACCTGACTAAAGCTTTGCTGTTCAGTTAACCCCTCGTTAACCTTTAGTTTATCACCAAAGGTTAAAGCCCCCTCCTCTGACAACGCCAAGCCATCATCTAAATGAATATGTCGAGTCAACACTCTTTGATCACTTTGAATGCCAGATAAAGTATCCATGCGCGCAACTTGGGCATGATTTATCACGGCATTGGCAAGTGTTTGGTATATAAGAGGTTCATCATTAACATCACTGCCCCCATTAAACCGAGTTCCAGCCGGCAATGTCATAGACTTTACGCTGTCACTTAAGCTCAGTACCAAATTCACCTGATCTAATGAAGCACCATTGGGTTTAAAACCTAAAACATCCTGGTAATAGTGCTGTTTGTGCAACTCGGTAAAATCAGTAAACTGCTGTTTTGGATAAGCCATCAAGGTAAAAAAGGCTAATAAAACCGCAATATCAGGACGACTGGCTAATTCAGTAATCGCATCGGTAACCCTATCCCCCTTTAATAAGGCTTCTAGTCCTAACGCTTCTATTTCAGTAGGAAGCGAACTAGACCAGTGATCCGTAACGAGATGTGTTTGTGTATCATAATATTGCACCTGCTTACTGGCTTCTCGTAGATAGCTCATCCACTGACTAAAGCTGCGTTCCTCAATAGCATAGTAGGACGCCGCCATGGCATCTAACTGACGCTTTGATTGAGTAACGCCAGCAGTGGCTCTTGAGAGCGTTTTTTTGGTAAAAATGTTGGCAATAGTCTCTGACATAATAGGTTCCTGATAGATGCCACTTACTTTGATAGGGTGTTAATGAATTGCTAAACTGGCCGATTGCCCTCCCATCACAATCGATAGGCATCACCAAATAGGTCGCATAATTGAGTAAAGAGGTGGCGCTGCTTTTAACGTTTACTTTCAAGGAGTGGGTAAAGAAAAGTCGTAGTTCTTTAAAAAAGGCTTAGAGCATTGTTTTAAATTTTTGACGGTTAAATTGAGACCTTTTTACAAAGTCGCGAGCAAAGCCAAGACGAGGAAAAAATAGACGAAAAAGCAGAGTTTATAAGTAATAAATGAGTATTGTGAGCCTATTTTAAACACTGTATTGACGGGCACAGCAGTTGTACAAAGGTCTTAAATCGACTTTTCAGCCAAATAGAAGGGGTACACCATATTATTACGGGCATTGGTTTGTTTTACTGTATAGACCAATGAAATATTGATCAGGCCGTCATATAAATCACTTAGATCATACTCAATATCATCAAGTCTGATTCTCGGCTCGAATTCCAAAATAGAAGAGGCAATTTCCTCTTTTAATTCCGTTAACATTAAGGGTGTTGCCTCGCCAAAAACAAAGCTAGCCAAACCGCTGCCCAATGTGGGGTTCATCGCCCGCTCACCCACTAGAGTATTAAGCAGGATATACACAGCTTGCTGTAATAACTCAGTATCATCCGTCATTTCTGGGCCGAGTTTTAAATTTGTAAACTGGGGCGGGAACTTCCACCCTAGACCCACCACTTCTTTTGCTGCCATTATTTAATCTCCGTTAACTTCGCTGTGATAGTGACATTACCGTCTTTGGCTATAATCGCTAAGTCTTCCTCCGCTTTCAAAACGGTTTCTTTTCCTAACAACACACTGCCTTCAGCAAGAGTAAGCATGTCTTTGTCTTTGTCTTTGTCTTTACTTTTTACAATAATCCCCTTGGCAGATGCGTTAAGCGAATAGGTCTCACCTAACGCCTTCAATTGAAGGCTTTCTTCACCCTTTGTCGTATCTGCAATCAGCGACATTTGCTTGTCATCCACCTTGACAAATAAACCACGTTTAAGGTTCGTTTCTCCATAATCAAAAGGGGGTTTATTAACCTTATTATGACAAGCTCCCATGATCATGGGGTAAGACGGGTTACCGTCAAGAAACGTCACCATGACTTCTGCACCTTTATCAGGTGGGAAAAAGAATCCTTCCTTTTCTCCTGCAAAAGGCGTTACTAGTCGTGCATTCAATGTATTTTTCCTATCAATAGCGGGGATAATCACTGACAAGGTATGAGGTAACTTTTCGTTCTTTTTTAATTTAGCGACTTTTGCCATAGTCGCAGGCATTTTTGGCACGCTTGCATTGTCATTGTATAGGGTCTTAGCTAGGGGCAAGCCAAACTCGATATCAATAAACCAATTCGAGCTGGTAAAACGATGCCGTATCCCGGTCACAAGGTTTTTATCAGCAAATTTTGTCCCGACGCCCTTCACCTTGAGTGAGCTCAACAATTTTAAATCAGCCACCTTCTTCATACTTTGTACGGAAGATAACGTCAACCAACCTTGGCTTTGATCAAGCAAACGAAAGTTAGCTTCGGCGTTGGCTCTGGCTTTTATCTGCTTCTTACTAAGGGGTGCTGCCATCGAAAGACTAAGAGCCTTGTGACTGTATAACGAGTCTGATTTTGCCCAAGCTTTTAGGTTTGCATTCGAAACTGCCTTGACATTATCTTCTGCCTTGACATTATCTTCTGCCTTGACATTATCTTCTGCCTTGACATTATCTTCTGCCTTTATATCTTCTGCCTCTATAGACTTTGACATATCTAAAAAATGACTAGAAATCAGTTCTACTCTAGACTGGGCATCAAATTGCATTTGGCAATCTATCACTTCGCGCAGAGCGAACGGCTCGGGCTCGGGCTCTGAATTAAATTTCAAAGTGGCTAGGTTGATCAGACTGTCTCCTTCTGGGGTCGGGCAAAAAACCGCACCATTTTCTATCATTCTGGCAAAGATAATTTGCCAAGGGGTTTGCTGAAATGCCGCAAATTGCGGGTGTGTAATTTCATTTTTATTAAGGTCGACGATATCGTTAAAAGCATATTGACTACCTAAGTCTGCCACGTCTTTAATAAGCTTGCCATCGTCTATTTCGGTGCTACTAATGAAATTTACGGGCCGCTCAAGTAATTTTACCGCCTCTCCTTTAGCCACAACGATTAATAGGGTATTACCCTTATTAATGACCACTTGGGTTTCTATCACTAAACCTGAAAAAATTAAATTTTTAGTATCATCAACACCCGCATATAAAGTGATCGTTTCTCCGGGAGAAAAATCATCCGAATCGGACATCGCAAAACTTTCTTTTGCACTGTCACCGTCGCGAATGGCAATGGTTAAATAAGGGATTTCATTTATCTGGTAGGCGCATTCAAAGTGATGCACTTCGTGCTCAAGGATCACCCTCTTTGCTTCGTGCTCAGGCGTCTCCCTCTCCCCTACCTTCAGTTTCAATCTCGCCATTATGGTCTCCTTGTTTCATGCAGGTTAAACAGCGATTACCTATCTAAAGGAGGGAATTCTACTGAGCCACCCACTTTAAGATGACGCACCGTATTTAGCCCGTTCGCTTCGGCGACCGAATGCACATAATCCGGCTCACCATAGGTTTTATTGACTTTATTCACCAATTTGTCGCCACCAAAAGTCTGATAAATATGGGTTAAATCCGGTGATGAGTAGCTAATTTGTTTATCAGATTGTGAAGCGCTTTTGCACTCCATGAACTTCAAATCAACCGTTGCTTTAATACGGTTACCTCGAGAGTCAACTATATCGTTGCTAATTTCCATGCTAGAGAGAAAACCACTAAACCCCGTATGAGGACCTTTGACCATGGGCATTTGCAATGGGGTAACACGAATGAAGCGTGGGCTATGCAGCTCGCCATCGATAGCAAACATGACTAACAGCTTTTTTATGATGCTATCCACGCTATCGGGGATAAGATTAGCGGGCAAAGCAAAGGCAGCTTCATTAGAGTAAGTCGTATCATCTAATAACAGTTTTATGTTCATTTGGGACGGCTCAGAATAATTGAACTTTACTATCGATCCACTCCCATTTGACGTTTTTAGTTGTTTTACGCAGTGTGAATAAGTACTTTTTAATGATTTCATATCATAAGGCACTTCCACGCTCCCTATTTCATGAGCGCGAGTGCAGACCTTGTCATCGTAGGATGTGATCTTCACTCGGGGGGATAATAATCGGGTCGGGTCATTCACAAAGGACATAGTTAGGGCCTCTTTTTCAAGCGGTCGTGCTCAATGGCACGATCTACATAACGTCGTATGGCATCAAATTCGCCGTGAATTTTACAATCCATCTCAGTATTCACACTTTTCAACTCACTTTCTAACTGAGTAATTCTTTGCATAGCACTTTCAAGCTTGGCTCCACTATCCAAATTCTCTGTCTTTTTATTCTGCTCATCACCTTGCACTTCATCCTTTGTGGTAAGTTTTGCATTCACTTCGACACGAGTTTCAGCGTCATCACTCATCAGTGACCTCCTTCTCATTCCTTCAATTAAAAGCCTTGGTTAGTTGCAAAGAGGTCCGGTAACAGGCTTTTTTACTTAATTATTTTTTAGTATCTTCTACCGCGGAATCGATGCACCTTCCACCGCACCCTCTATTTCTTCCTCAATCACATCACTAACTTCCTCAATCACATCACTAACTTCATCAATGACCTCATCTACTTCATCCTCTATGACCTCAACCCCCTCCTTGACCTTACTTACGACTGTCTCTTTAACCGTTTTCACCGCTTTTGATGCCTTGGCAGCCAGGTCATCAACAAAGGCAGGCTTGTCAACTGGCATATAAATGAGGCTGCTATAACTAAACTCCATGGTTTCAATCAAGACATCCTTCGCATCCCCATTCACACCGTCCCAGCTCCAACTACTCAAATAAGCATTATTAATCATCCAGCTGTTAATCGGTGTATCTTGCTCATCCAGCACAGAAACCAACAAATCTTTACTTAACATACGCGTGCCCCACACGCCACTTTGCACAAGTTGACTAATGACTAACGGGCTCGCATTTAACATCACACCTCGTTTTAAGGTTAAGGTTTGCTGAGGTAACTCAGATGCTAATGTGGTCATTTGACCTTCCCGGCTAATGGTACGTGACATTTTTAAGCCACTGACTTCTTTAAATCGAATATCAATAGGGTTAGGTACACCGGTGGAAAAAATCACTACCATAAAGCGGTAACCCACGATGGGGTAATCATTACTGGTACTCATGTGATCCCTCAAACATAACACTCTAAGATAGCCGCTTCGAATAAGATCAAAGCGGCTTGTAGTCTAAAAACTTAGTCTACCTTTTATTAATGAAAAACGACTTTCACATCGTCAGCCATTAGCTCAAGAGACTCAACACTGGCTTCATTCGAACCACCATTGATACTCGGTGCCGTCAACTTTTTCGGAAACGCATTAATAATGTTCCATGTCACCAACAAGGTATCACCGGTTTCATCGGTAAGGGAGACACTTAAATCACGTTTATCCACCATGTTTAGGCTAATAGAAGCAATCCAGTCATAAAACTGACTGCCTTTACGCACCAAGCCACGCTTCATCGTTATATTCACATCGGTTGGTTGACCAGGCATGTGCTTCTTACCTTTACCATCTTTATAGGTGATGGTTTCAACACCGACATCCAAACCTGAGACTTCTGTAAAAGGAATACTCTCTTCTCCAAAATCCACAATAAATCGGTAAACCGGAATAGGATACGTATCTGCAATCGTCTGAGCTGAATCAGCCATATAAAAACTCCAAAATTATATAAAAAATAAGTCACTAAAGAGCACCTCCTGTTCATAGAGGTGCATGGGGTAGGATCTAAAAATTAACCGTCTTGAGATTTATGCTGGAACGTCAGTTCAATGAACTCGGCAGGACGTGAAGGCGAAATACCAATTTTGATCTTCATCAAACCTTCCAAAATATCTTGCTGGGTCATACTTTCGCCCAAACCTACATTGACGAAGAAGGCCTCGGATTCAGAAGCGCCAGTTAATGCACCCTGCTGCCATAAACTACGCAGGTAGTTTTCTGTCATGGATTTAAGCTTTAACCAGGTAATGGGCGTATTTGGCTCAAAAACAGCAAAGGCGGTGGCCTTCATCAAGGTTTCTTCAACCATATTGAATAAGCGACGCACGTTAATATAACGCCATTCAAGGTCGTTACCCGCTAAGGTACGCGCCCCCCAGATCAGGTTACCTTTACCTGTAAAAGCACGAATTGCATTGATGGACTTACCCGCCGTGGCATCAACGTTAAGCGGCTCTTGCTGGCTATCATCAATTTTGATCATAGGTTCAAGCACTTGTTTTAATGCCACATTCGCTGGGGCTTTCCATACACCCCGCGAACCATCGACAGAAGCAATACAACCCGCTACCGCAGCACAAGGAGGTAGGATCAAATAGTTGCTACGCAATACCCCTTTGACGCTATTATAGGTGGCTGTATTCGACGCTTTAAGACTCGCTAAGGAAACAAGGTTACCTGCACCATCATTGACCATAGTCGTTGATTCATCATAACTGCGGGCAATAGCAGTGCGTAGATAAGGGTAATATGAGGCACCATACTTGAGGTCACCGACCACGTTACTGCGCATAGCAAGCGCATCACCCGCCTGGTTTGGCTCCAACAAACTGCCTTGCTGCACATCAATCAAGGCAAAACGATCTTTCAAATCACTCGCTTGCTGTAACGCGGTCGTGTGTATACCATAATGCTCCACCGCAGTTAATGTTACCGCTTCTGGAATCACAAATAAGGTCACTTCATCAATTTGAGCGATGGCTGCTAAACCATCTTCTAAATCACCTTTCTCGATGACTGTAGGTGTAAAAGTAACAGAGCCATCAGTTGCGGTAGTAGATGTTTCATAACCACCACAACTTACGACCCAGCAGGCACCGCCACCGTTAGCGAAATAATGCTGTATAGACTGATACAAAAAGAAGCTCGGCAAAGCATTACTATTGGCATCACTAATAAAGTATTCATCAGGCTCACCAACAACAGTGCTAACCTTGTTCTCGACTAGCAGTGATTCATAATACAGATCACCAAAAATCTCCTCATATTCCGCTAAGGTAGTAATACGGTAAGGCTTATTAATAATGCTTTTTGTTTCATCTTTTTTATCTGTAGTGATTTGGGTGTAACCAATAAACGCGGGAATAGACGTCGCCACTTCGGCTGCCGAGGTCGGTAATACTGACTCTTCTCGCATATAAACATTGGGGGTTTTGTATTGCGCCATTTTTAATACCTATTGTTAATAAAATGAAATGTGTAACCGCTCAAATTTCAATGTTCAGTTTTTAGTTTCTAAACAGACAGAATGTCATGGCTTCAAATGAAGATATGTGCCCGTTGGCAGTCCTGCTAAAGAATAAAATATGATGTGAAATGAGAAGGATTAGACGGTGCTAGATCACCTGAAACCGATTGACATCGCCTTCTACAACGGCTCCGCCAGGTCAGTCCCATGAACCAACCAGATTAAATATCGCTTATGCCACTAAGACGTTGCAGCCTAAGACTTTGTGAAAAGAATACGTGATTATCTTTCCTATCACTTCGTTAAACTATCTCATTGGAGGTAAGGAGTGAGAGATAAAAAGTAAGTAGTAAGGGAAAAAAGTAAGACAAAAACTAAGCCGAATAACTGAAAGCCGATGCCGAAAAGCAGCCAACTGAGGTATTCAGTGTGCCCTTTTCATTACGCACTTGGGCATAAAGGTAATAGTCACCCGGCTCCACCAAGCGCGGTACTCGCCTTAAGAACTTCACCATGTCATCATGTTCATAACCGGTTAAATGAAAATTTTGATTTTCCTTATATCCTATAGGGAAAGTAATCGAGACTGGCAGCTCGCCCACCCGTGTAAAAGCCGTTGCACGTTGTATCGGCGTATTCGAAGCCACCAAATAAAAATCTAACCAGACCCAACTACTAGGGTAGGTATTATTAGGATAATCCTCTGCAGCCAAATTTTCCAAAGCTATAGAACACTCTGTGAACAAGGAATTAGAACTATCATATATTACCTTCATCTCAGACACTCTAAGATTACCCGGCCCCTCATGATTAACTGGGAATTTTGAGAAATCGATGGTATCCCCTTCTTTACCCGCATAAACGTATTGCGCCTCATCAATCGTCGCCACGACCGCAAAGCCCTTGCCTGAACGCCTAGCAGGGTCACCAAAACTCGTATTATCAAAGGTGACTTGAGTGTCACCACTTTTAATTCTTGCTTGCACCGATTGGGTCACGTCTCGCGCTAAGCAGAGCTCATCATTGCCACCATAAATGGCAGAGTTTATCGTGATAGTCACGCTCATTAATTTCTCCTTTTAAATGGATTAAGAATCGATTAAGTCCTTTCTTAGGTAGTAAACTCAAAAAGTGATGAGACAAATAACGTTGATTGTTTAATTTATACGGATCGGTCGTGTCCATATGGTAGAGCCCTACATCCGCCCCCCATCGTTGACACTGTCAGGATTTGAGTTTCGTTTGTGTCGGTGTCAGGGTTATGGTAGCCCTCTCCGGTACGTGTTTGTCAGCCCCCACATTTGGGTATATCGCCGGCATAACGTCCACTTCACAAACTATTTTCCCTGCTAACACAGCAAACTCATTTCCCTTTTTAAGGGTTTTTGAAAGGGGGAGAGCCTCTATACTATATGATATAATCGCCCCATTTAGAAACGTACCATTCGTATATTTCGCACCTATCAACTTCTTATCCAGGAACTCCTTCACATCACTTTCAAACGCGATAGCATTTTTAGACTTAAGTTTGTTAGATGCCACAGGCAGCTTACCTAATAAAGGCGGATTCAGCTGTCCCTTATCAAGTTCCACCATTATTTGTACATTTGCTTCTACAGCCAGTTCCGACATTGTCTTTCCTTTTAATTGAGGTTGTTCAACTTTATCTAGTTAGAATGATGACTTAGGCAATTACTAGACAAAAGAGTTTTAGGAATTGGTCAACTCGCTAAATTCGCAATATTCTTAAGAATGACCTGCATGTCTTGTGAAATCGCTTTATCCTCTGCCATTCTTTCCCTCCAGTGTTGTGTAATAACACTCGCTGACCCACCATGACTGAGGTTAAAATAACGAGCAATCTCAATCACCTGTCCTACCACCTACTTCTGTCAAAATCCCATTTCATTTTCACGCCCACTAAACTCTTTTTTGGCCCCTTTATCACACGTGTTATTTCCGACTCTTCACAGTCATAATATGCCGCCACGCCACGCACCACACTTTTTATTCTCAACTCCGGTTGTAGCAGCCTTCCATTTTCAGAGGAAGGTAGACTTTGAAGCACGTGTCATACACCCTGAATTTAAAATCTATGCTGGCAAGTACCGCTGCGGTATTCCCCTTGTTATAAAAATCAACCAACTCACTTGTATGTCCTTGTAACACAAACAACTTATACTTCCTGGTATTTGTGCCTATGGTTCAGCATTTGGTAAGTATGATTAGTTTCTAGCCCAGCATCCCATTCGCGGTTATTGATAAAGGCAGGATAACTAGACCAAATATAATCAGCCAAATCATTCACCAGAGGGTGTTCATTTCTATTGGATTACACTGGATATGGCGACTTAGCTGAAGCAGATACCCATTCTTTACAACCAAAATAGCCTTATAACGACCACGAAATAGCGGCCCATCCCTGTGCTTGAGTTTGTTGTACCTTTGGGTATACACGCCATTAATAGACCGCATGATCCGCCCTAAATTAGCTTTAGGGGTTTCTATGAGTAGACAGTAATGGTTCACCATCAAACAGTAAGCATGAATGATGCAAGCTATCCAAAGCTTCACATTGGACCGTCTAGAACAAATCTGTGGCCTTCTTAAAATTACGCTTTCAGACCTATTTATTCTCTCTGAAAAGCAAACTGAAAAAGTCAGTCAGCTTACGCAAGAGCAAGAAAACGAGCTTCTCGCTTCTCCGAAGCTTCTAGTGGCAGCAATTTGTATAAGAGACAGCTGGTCGTTCCAAGAAATGATCGACTTCTATGACATCTCGGAACACGAAGGGATTCAGCTTATGTCCAAACTCGACAAGCTCAAAGTCATCGAATTTTTACCCAACAATCATTATCGCTCGCTCATAGCCCACGATTTTCGTTGGTTACCCGGTGGGCCGTTAGAAACCTTTATTGAGCACGAAGTGCTATCGAGCTTTATGAAGGCGAAAAAAGGAGAAGAATGGGATTATCGACTGTACTTAAGTGGTCGCTATTCAGAATCATCTATCGAAATTATCAGGCAAATGCTAGAAAAAGTCGCCTTTAAAGCATCGGCTCTAAACCAAGAAGACTCGGTTTTACCTATGTCTAAACGACAACGGACGGGCATGTTGTTCGCAATGAGACCATTGGACTCTGTCTTTATTAAATCACTGGAGCGTAAGAAGGGTTAAAGACGGGGCGCGGTTTCAGTTGCATTAGGTGTCTGTTATTCTGCTTCACTCAAAACAACGTATGAGAGAAGGATACTCCATGCCACGTCGACCTAGGATTTTTATTCCGGGAATGCCGGAACACATTATTCAGCGCGGCAATAACCGCCAACCGATTTTTGCCAGGGATGAAGTCTTTCGAGCTTATGCTCATTGGCTCAAAGAATACTCAGTGAAATTTGAAGTATCTATCTATGCTTCGGTATTTATGACCAATCATATACACCTATTATGTGCTGGAAGTTCAGAATACAGTATTTCAAAAATGATGCAGCCGCTAAGACGTCAATATTTATGTTCCTTCTTTGTCAGATACCAACGTACAGGTAATCTATGGGAAGGGCGATTTATGTCCTGCTTAGTTCAGGACGAAGGTTACCCGTTTCAGCTTTATCGATATATAGACCCCAACATCGTCAGGGCTGATATGGTAAATGATCCTGCGGATTGCTCCTGGTCGAGCTACCGCTGTAATTCATTTTGTATCGAAACTGGGTTTCGTACGCCGCATCCGTGTTAGACCGCCCTAGCCAGTTCAAAAGAGCGACGTCAGGAGAACTATGGAAGTCTTTTTAAGCATCATGTTTCCGGATCACTGCTTGCTGAAGTGCGCCTACTCCCCACCAAGGGCTTTCCTTTAGGAAACGACAGAGTCATAGATCAATACGATGCCCTCAGTGGTCTGTGCCAACGAAATGGCAAACGGGGACGGAAAAAGGCTGGTGCAAAACTTAGGTAGTCCCGCCAGGGTCTAGGCGGCCCCCATTCCGGTGCTAACCTTGTCCCGTTGTTATCTCCGTCTCCTCTTATTTACACCCGATATGTTTATTTATGTACGCAATCATAGGGTCCATTGTCCGTTGCATCGCTGCTAAGTTTGTAGTAATTGTTCTTGCAGTGGTGTGGAGTTCGTCGATAGTTGTTGTTTCTAAATCCGATTGTTCTATCATTTTATAGGTTTCAGTTAAGGTTACGAGCAGGTTTCCTACGCCTTCCAATTGCTTCAAATGTTGTGCTGCGGCTTTGGTACTCTTATAGGCCGCATATATTTTGCTAAGTCTAGTAAGTCTGCTGTCGTTCCCCTCCCCGATCGGAGTAAGTATTCCAATCGTTTGAATTAAGCCTTCCAGTCCGCGTGCTAGTTTTCCTACCTGGGATGTCGTCTTACACATTGTGCTAAGCACATCCTCTATGTCCGATCCCACATACTTAGAGTCGGTGATACTATAGATACTTTCCAGTAAAACAACTGCGCTAGAGGTTCCATGGAGCGAGGCCATTATCATCCTTGAACGTCTTTGTTTACTCAAAGCTTCTTCTATCGATGATAGGCTTTTTTCCAACTTTCTTTCGTTGGTCATTACTTTTGGCTTATTAATCTTGTTTAGAATTGTATCCCAGTCCTTATCATTTTGTTGGTCCTTCCAACATGCCATCAGGTGCGCCACCCCCGCATTAGCGGCAAGCCGGCCCATTTTACTTAGCCAAATCGTTTGGGCTTGGCCGCCAATATCGTACGCCCCTTGGAATGTCACTATTTGGTCTATAAATAATTTGCTTAGCTTCCCCGCTAGGGCACTCACCGAATTGATCTGCTGTTTTTTTTCAATTTCATATAGGTTTCGGTACATTGTTATTTGAGCCACCGTCTCGGTTTCATTTCCAAACCCTGCACGGCCCACTATGTGCCGAACGTTCCTGTTCGCTTGTGCCCCCACTCCAACTTCGTTCTTTTCTAAGTCGGGTCGTTCTATTTTCACCTCTATAGGAATTTTGTCTGTTATTCGCTCTATTGCATCATAGTGATGTAGATCGCCCGCTGAGCTAGTACTGTAAGCGGTAGTGGTCGTTTCGATATATGCATCCGCCATTTGAGTTGTCTTGTACACGGTTGCATCAAAATTTGGAGTAGTAAACTTACATAGTTTCAAATTAGTTAAGACACTAGATGTGAAGATTGGATTAGCTCCTAAATTTGCGTGTTCCTCGCGTAACACATTCGTGTCTTCACGCTTCATCCATACGTATTGATAGGTGTTGGGCTGCCTGCGTTCCTCCTTCGCAATCAATGATATTAGCGGGTGGTCGCCTTCCCTGTATTTAAGTGAATATTCTGTTAACTGACTTACTATTCTGGGTTTAACCTCAGCGTCACATATTCGTCTGGTGGCTGCTAATACGCCGTCGCCCCATTCAGATTCCGCGTCAATAATACCGAGTTTTTTAGCTAGTTTCGGTGTAGGTTTCAGGTCATCGTGTAAAAATGCTGAATAAGAAAGAGGTGGTAATGCGTCCGCGCGTATCACTGTTGTATTTGTTCGTTTTTTCGTTCCGGCAAGCAGGGGTGTTCTTCCAGGTTGTTGAACTCCGAGATTGACCTGTTGTTGGTGGAGAGGCTGTTCTTTGCTTCCGTTTATTTCATTCATGCGTAAAATCCATTGTTATTTAGTGTTTATATATGTGTTGATAACAAAGGTGATATAACTACAGGATCAAGTTGATCGTGTTAGTTACTTTTATCTAAAGTAAAGCGTATCCACCCGATATTTTCGGGTTAACACCTGTCCTATCTGACTAGCTAACCTGCGTTTTATAACGCTTGTTAGAATAATAGGGGTCAGAGTTAAATTAACCGCATTTCCCCAAGCGCCAGGCCATAGATCTCCTCCAGCCACTTAGTGCCATTTATTCGCTTAGCCATTTCGCTGGTAATCCCTTCTCGAATTACCTTAATTAAATCGATTTCTACCCCGCCTCTCGCCCAAGACAACCAACGTTTTATATACTCCGCGATACCCTCAGAAGGCGTACCTTGCTCATAAAGCTGCTGAAGTTTTGTAAGATGGTTACTTAAGCTCTTCCAAGATAGGGTGAGTTTTGTTTTTTGATTATTTGCTGACTGTTTTATTACCCGGTATCCAAGAAAATCGAATCCATCATCTTTGATTCTTCCTATATAGGTTTTAAAAGGATGCTTAGTTTGCTTCGCCAGCGTTAAGCATTGATTCATTAGTTTCACTGTCGTTCGCAGTTGGTTACGGGTTTTACATAGAATCAACCAGTCATCCATGTATCGGTAATATTTCAGCCCATGACGTTGAGTATATTCCCCAAGGGTTTTATCCATCTCTAACAGATAAATTGCGCCTAGTAGTGGTGACAGGGAGCTGCCTTTATTAATACCTGTGGTTACGGTATAGAGGTGTCCATTCACATCGTCTAAGCGGTTAAGCAGCGTTTCAATTAAATCAATGACTCGTGAATCGGCGATTAACTCTCTGAGTTGCTTAAGCAATACGCCGTGGTCAATGGTTGCATAGTAAGAGTCCACATCACTGCGGCAGACATACTGATAGTCGCTTACGTCGTCTTTTACCTGATTGACACACGCCTTTTGTCCTTTGCCTGCTAAGTGGTAGCAGTGAGGGCTAAGTTTTGGGCTAATCTTTTCCGTTAAAACAAGGGCGATGGCTTTTATGACCATCGCATCTTGGGCGTTCCACTGGCCGACACTTTCCCCTGCAACACTGAATGCTTTGCAGGGTGAAAACTGGTACTCGCCGTTGAGTAGCGCACTTTGAATGACTGGCTTAAGGCGCTGCCAATGAAAACGTAAATGCCATACGTCGTTGTTAGCATGTGTATGCTGGCGACGATGGCAAAGCCATTGGTAGGCTTTGTCGAGTACGGATGAAGATGCAATGAGTTCAAGCATATTATTTGATTACCGTAAGGTCATATGAGCCTCCCAGACTCTTCTTTGTAAGAAGGAGGCAAAGCGAAGCGATAAAACATTTCCTGTTCGACGCCTTCGCCTTTTGTTTCATTTGTCTGTATAAAGCCGTTGCGTTCAAGCACTTTTCTCGATGGGGTATTATGCACCCACGCGGAGGTGATTAGGTATGTTTTTCCTCGTTGCAGTAGATACTCGATGGCGAGTTTTACGGCGTGGGTTGCGAAACCTTGTTGTTGATAATCACAGCCAATCCAAAAAGACAGGTGGGCGCTTTGCTCTGGGAAGTCATCGGTCTCATTTTGTGATGCATCATCCTGACTAAAGTCGAACACCACAGCACCAACAAAACCCAGCTCTGGGTGTACTAGGGCAAAATGGGCTTTTGCCTGCTTGTTTACTTTTTTACAGTCGCCTTCTTTGCCTCCCTCTTCTTTACAGCCACCTTCTTGCTGCCAGTTAGGCCAAATGTGGTCCCTGAGTTCTGCTAACGAATCGAAGGTAATACCTCGCAAACGCTGGGCGATGTCTGTTCGGCGATACTGTAAATAGAATTCTGATAAATGATGTTCCCCTAAAGGTTGCAGGGTTAATCGCTTGGTATCATTTGCTTGGTTCAAGTGTGTCTCTTGGTCGTTATCAAACCCTCTATTATCAAAATCTCTATTGTCAAAACCTCTGTTATCAAAGCATGTGAGCGAAGAACAACGTGCTTGATAGGCACAAATATCGTCATTCAGGGTTTTAGCTTGTTCGTCTTCTGAGCTGAGTTCAAGGGCCAATTGAGTACAAGTTAAAGCCATCTTGATTTGCCCTGTAGCAAACTCAGCTAAGGCTAAATTATGCAAACAAGGGGTGTTGGGACCATCTATTTTCATAAGCGCGATAAAACAGGCTTTGGCTAATGGCCAATGGCCAAGGTCGATTGCTAATATACCTAATTTGAAAGTGAACTCATCACCCCGTCCTAATGGGGTATGTTGCATCCAAACCTTTGATAGAGCTTCACACCAGGGCAGACGTAGGTTGACTAACACGCCCGTTTCCAACAAACGCGGTAAAAAGAGTGCGCATAATGCGGGTTCGTACTGATGCGTACTTAAATAGGCCAGAATCTGCCTGTCATCAAGCACCTTAGTGGCACCCTGTAGACTGTTAATAATACGTTCTTGCTGACGATTCGTTTGCTCCAGTAACGGGGCAGCAATAAGGTTAAAATGCTGTTGATCCGTTTCATTTAGGCCACCCTCTTCTGTTAGTGCTCTGTTTGAGATACTGACCCAGGATGATACTGAGTTTATCTGATCTGTTTTTTGCACGGCGACTTGGGTATTTTTCAACGCGGCTATTATAGGCGCTAAAGCCAGTGGCATTGCCAGATTAGCATTTGGCTCATGCTTTAAAAGCTCGGTATCTTGAGCATCATTTACCCCATGCTGCTCTACTACTTCCTCTGTGATCAAGCAAAGTAACCCTTTATCGCAGCGATCCGCTAATTGATTCAGCAAGTTGCTCGCTTGAACAGGCAGATACAGTACTTGGCTGATTCCCTGACTCAATTGGTAATTTAGATAATCAAGATAAGGGGCGTGTAACGCATTTGAGGCTAACTGGCTTTCAACAAATTCATCAGGATTAATGTGATGCCAACGATAAGCTAAGGGTATTTGCGCTTGTGCTACAGCACTTCCTCGCTCACTTTCTTGCATTTCTTCTTTTGGCTTTTCCCTTCCCTTCTCTTTTAACTTCTGCTCTAGTACGCGCTCCTGCCAAGAGATCGGCAAGTTTGTGTGGGGGCTTGTTAATGAGCCTTGAGCCAAGCCCAGTTGTGCACTTTCTTCAGTAGGTTTAAGGCTAGCAACCTCAGCAAAGTACAGTTGATTGTAATGACAATGAACAAGCTGCTGGGGCAAACTCGATAGGACATGATGGGCAATAAGCGCAACGGGGTTAGCCGTAAAGTCAATGGCTAAGTCAGACTCGTTTTGTTCAATTAAGGCATTGACCTCATCAAAGCAAAGCCAATTTACTTTGCCTGATTCCTTATACGCTTGATAACTCGGGTGTGCCTGCATCAGGGTTATGTCATCTTGGTTATCACAGACAATGAGCAAACACAGGGGCATTTCATCAAACACCTCTTGCCCTAATTCCTGCTGTAACTGCGCTAACAATTTTAGACCAAATGCCCCTTTGTCTTGCATCATTTGCAGTATATGAATCGGGCTATTCAGGTCGAAACGCTCTTCTTCTAAACCAAGCAATAACCAGTTTATTAGAGATTCGCTATAGCTTTGCACCCAGGCATTTATCATGGCTGGTGGTGTTGGTTTCGGATTTTGCCAAAATGGAGCTTGCTCAAAGGGCACAAACTCAGATTCAAGCCGTTGTAAATCCGTTAATGGCGTATCAATCGGGCCGGTGGCTAAAGAAGCGATCGTTGAAGGAGGTACTTCTTTTATCGGAAAAGAACTGTTTTCAATAGCATTTTTCATCAAAGCCTCCTTATAATGTCAAATCAAACAAGCGATAGGCAACGACCTGATATTGGATAAAGGCACTGGTGCCATTATCATTGCCAATGGCACTAATTCGCCCTACCGTACCATCTGCAAAAACAACCGTTCCGCCGATAAAGTCGATACTCGATAAGTCAATCGATTGATTTGAGAACCAGTTTTTAGTGCCTATATTATTTGAGCCAAGTGTGATTGAATCATGGATATGAGATGACGTCGTTTGAACACTAACAAGGTCTTTCAGGTAGTTTTTTTCCTCCTGATTAGAGGCATACAAGGCCAATAAGGTAGTCCCTGTAATCGCACCATTTTGTGCTAGATCCTCTTGTTGCAAGACATATTGGCTCTGATTAAGCAGTTTTTCATTTGACCAATTTACTGAGTCAACTAAATGCCCAAGCCAAGAGGTTTGTGACTCGCTGATCAGGTAACGCTCTTGCGTTTCTGGGTTAAGCACTTTTCGGATATAGCCTAAATGGCTTTGAATCGAGCCAGAAGTAAGTGCCCAAGCATCATCTTGATAGGACCAGACCGCATTATTTTCTATATCGTAAATTTTATTCGTATCCAAGCCGCCCTTAAAAGACACATCTAAATAAGTGGAGTTAGGCTGAGAGTTAGTAATATAGCCGTACGCTTGTGCGCCTTTAAAGCGATGTAAATCTGGATCCGCATCCAAATCAACTTGAATTTTACTCGCAGGTAAGTAGCTGTCTATTTGATTCCAATGACTCACATAAAAAGTAACTATATTTTCTTGTCGCTGAACTTTCGCTCTGACTTTTCTATTATTCCAACCAGTTCCTACACCAACCGTATCCCCTACTCCAATATCAAATTCGCCTAGTAACTTATCTCCAGTACCAACTCCTATGTATCCAAAGTACACTCCGCAGCCAGTGCTATGTGGCGCTGTTCCCCCTGTATTCAAAACTAAAGTAAGGACATGGTTAGTCGAGCCTTCTCGAACAAATGCAGCCACCAAACCTATGGTGTCGTTATCACCATTGTCAGACGTCAAAGTTGCTTCAAAGGTATAGTTTTCAACTTTCTCTTCGGAGACAAAACCATTTGAAGGCGACACATTAAGAGGCATAACAACACTGTTTAAGCTTTCATCAAATGTCCAAGCTGTCGCATTGCTACTACTCTGATTGATAGCATCTTGCTTGTTCACGTAATATTCGTTGCCGTTAAAGCGACCCCAGGTATTAAACACATTCTGCATGGTTGGTGGGCTATAACTCGTCATTGCGGCGTTTGCATCAGCTTGGGTGCTGTATACAAAGGCTTCTAATTCAGGCAAAGGAGTGATATTGATATAAACAACACCTGTTTGCTGGCTTCCTACACCGCTTTGTACTTGATAATTAAATTCAGCTGGT
Source organism: Marinomonas balearica (assembly GCF_004362145.1). Classification (GTDB taxonomy): domain Bacteria; phylum Pseudomonadota; class Gammaproteobacteria; order Pseudomonadales; family Marinomonadaceae; genus Marinomonas; species Marinomonas balearica. Next base: position 8,586 of record NZ_SNXC01000013.1, on the reverse strand, counting down.
TCGCTCGCTAGCCCTGTTGAGATAAAAGAAACAGACTGATTAGCGGCATCATAACTGACACTACCACCAACTGAATTACTGACTGAAGAAAAGGTAAGTCCGGTATTTGACGCATCTTCATCATTGAGCATCAGTTGATCCACACTTAATAAGAGGGTCTCCCCTTGCTGTAAACTAAAAGTATCAGGGTTACATACAACATCCGGCACAGAAACAACCTTCATGGTGACAAAAGCCGTTACCTGAAAGCCGATGCTATTTTCGACCAGTATGTCAAACCCTGTCGCAACCCCCACTTCCCCCGTGGAGGTGAATAAGATATTTACGCCGTCGATCAATACGGTTCCATTTTGAGGGTTTTGCACGGTAATCAGTTTTAGCGGCTGCGTTCCATTACTGTATTCATCAATACCACCAGCTAACAGGTTTGCTATAGGTATAAGTGTTTCGCGCTTGCTATAAACCTCAAAGGTTTTGTCCTCAAGAAGAATTGTCATGGCAGATAGACCATAAAACTCACTGATTGACAGTGATTCTGCCACTTCTTTGTCTAATTTATCGCTGAAATCACTGAGTGAGTAAGGTGATGTTCCACTGTATTCTAAAGCAATATCTTTAAGTGAAATCGCACCCTGTGTTGGCAATGTCATACTCGCCTCCTGTTATTTTTCAGTTGACGTCGTAAGCTCTGCTAACTGGTCTTGCAGATGCTCCACTTTGTTATTGAGCGCTTTGATGCTCTCTATCAATAGAGCTACCATATTGCCGTATGCTACGGACAGATAATCATCATTTTGATAAACGACTTCAGGAAAAGCCTGCTGTACTTGTTGAGCGATAACCCCTGCGAATCTTTGCTCTGTGTTCAGGTCTTTACGGGTAAAAGTCACACCTTCTAGTTGTAAAGTTCGCTCAAGAGCCTGATCTATGGGTTGGATATTTTCCTTCAATCGTTCGTCAGAAAACGCGGTAATATCATCGCTAGCAGTAATCGCACCCGTCACTTGTAGACCACTTTGTAAAAGCGTCGCGCCATCAACGGTCAAAGCCCCGCCAATTGATCCACCACTACTTTGTAGATAACGGGCATCACTCTCTACCTTGCTAAAACGTGCGTCATCACCACTGATTCTTGATGCTATTTCTGTCGCTAAATCTGATTCAATCTGGGTACTTCTATCATTATTTGAAATGACGTAGCTACCAAAGACTTGATCAGATTCGGTATCCACTTCATTGATTAGGGTAACGATTTCTGCAAAGGAGTCTTTATCGGCACTACTTGAATCTAAAATGGCATCGATACGATCTTTTTGTTCTGCAATAGCTTGATCAATGTTAGTTTCACTTTGTTTTAGCAACTCAGCAGTAACAGCCCTGTCATCGCGTGCATCAACAACATCTTGCGTTGTTGCTAAGCGTAAAATACCTCTGGCATTCACCGTACCATCAGGTAAGTTATTGACTGAAATTTTACCCTCTTTAAAAGCCTTTGGGTCTAGGTTATGGATGCTTTCACCATCACCTTCCAATGTTGCCGCTTTTAAATGGCCAGTTAAGGTTGAGCTCTGGCCAATAAAGCGAGAAGCATTAACATCTGCCGTGGCATTAAGGGTTTCAGCGTCCAATGTAACCAGGGTGGCTTGCGTTACTTTAAAACTTGATTGCGTTGGGACTTCTTGGTCTTCATCTAATATGGCATCTAAATCAATAAGCTTAGGAAGACGAGCATTGTCCAAGGTGCCATCGCTGATATTATCGGCATTGAGTTTATTTAACTGGGCGCCTTCCCCTATAAACTCGCCAGAGAATTGATTAGCTTCAACGGTGTCAGCCAGTAAATTATTATCTAGAATACCTGTCACCAAGGTACTGGCATTAGTAGCGGCATCAATCAGTTCTTCAAAGTCATTTGCGGTTGGTGTCATGCCTAATTTAAATTTGTTGTAGAGGATATCTCTAATACTGTTATCTGAGCTCATTTTGCTACCTTTTAAAAAGTTAAGTGAAGAAATGGATAGTTAGTTAGCCAATATTTAGGGGCTACAGGGCCAAGGTTCCCGAGTACCGCCTTCGTAAGGTTGGGCAAGTTTTTGGTGGATCATGTACAGTCCATAATTCACTGCCGTGCCGTGTTTTTCGTAGAGTGGCACAAACCAAAGTTTGCCGTTTATTCTTCCTGCGTATTTGGATTTTGCCGGGTCTAAGTCAGTCACTTTAAGCAATGGGCTGTTACTGAGTAGCTTCTGCGCGTGGGACTTGGCTTTTTGGCCTAACGTAATTTCACAGTCGGTAATTGTTTTCCCCGCTTTTTTTCCACGTCGTGATTCTGGAGTATCTATGCCTTCAATACGAAGATTGACTTCTTTAAACAGACCAGGATAAATCTCAAGACGGAGTTTCATTGTGTCACCATCAATCACCCTAATCAGGGTGGCCTTATATACGGTGGCTAGAGGTTTGGCCTCAGCAGGGCTGGTAAGGACCCATAATGAAAAAATCGCAATAAAGAAAATTGAAATAGGCTGTAGTCTGAACATATTTACTCCTTATAAAGGTCAGGCAGGCTTCGCCGGGTCTGTCACATGTTGTTTACAAACGGTTTAATTAGAAGACGCAGCTAGGTCTAGTTTGTGAAAGAAAAAGTGGTTACAAAAAACAATGGGGAAATTTGATAGAAAAATGCGATTCGCTTTGTGAAGAAAGGCAGCTTGGTACACAGCGCGGTACTTTAGCGGTATGAGTCTCGGCTTTGTATGGGGCTTGAGTTTAGTAGGCTTATTTTTTCTTAGCAGCTGGATGAGACCAATGTTCTAGTTTTTCTATACGCGTTTCAAAAGACGTATGTTGATGAGTGAGTATATGAACTTTCTCTTGTAGCTCTGACACCTCAATTGAGCTCGCTCCCCCCCCACCTATTTGTCTGGATTCCGCTTCTATCCGAACTGCATGAGCGGACATAATCCGGTTTATGGGGGTGGTGATGTCTAGACCAATTTGCCGTATTGCGAAGCTCATCACTAATATCACTGCACACACGGCTAACGCCCATCTTGGGACGGCTTCCATTGAGCGCTTTTGGATGTCATTGTTAAGGTTTGAAGTGCGTGTACTACGACGCTTTGGGGTAGTTTTCTTTTCCATGGGAGTATCCTCCATAGGTTTCTAACATGTTGAGAGTTGGGTATAACGTTGAGGGGAGTCGATTAACTGTGAGTTAAATAACTAGAAGTTAGATAACAGGAAGGCATCTTAAAGAGTCTCTTTAGGAATACGTCCCCATTATTCTGACGAAAACGATCAGGTGCCTTCGGGATTTGGCGCTGTATTCGAGGTCGCTCGTTCAATTTCGGTGACAATCGGTAAAGTGCGTTCGTTACGAACATCAATGGGAACGGACAAAGAAAGCATGATACAAGGCTTAGGCGTTGCTCCCATTGCTTGCCACACTTGGCCGCTGACCTTATCTGCATATTCGCTCCCAAAGAGTGTCATTCTCACGCCGTAAAGCGCTGCTTCATAGCGAGGACTGTCAAGCTCCACACCTGGGAAGAAGTCACTTGCTCCGAGCCCACTTAGTAAATACCCTAACATAAGGTGTTCAATCTCGGCGCCGTTCGTTTTGTCCCGACTCCATACGGTTAGCATGTAGCTGATATCAACAAATCGAGGCTCATACTGACGAATACGTTGCGTTTTTTCTTTGTTTAGCTGAGATCGAGGTGGCTCACTTTGTCGACGTTTTTTATCCTCATCTACGCCGATTAGGTAGCAATTGACCATAGGAGAGGCGCCAAGTGATGCGATGAAATCTTTGTCCGGCGCAAGGAAACTTACGCCGATGTCGTCCTCTTCTTCTGCTTGTAATATGTGATTAATAAGCAGGTTTTTTAAGTCCTGCTGAATGTTGCTGAGCGCTAGCGCGTCCATAAAATGCTCCCGTAGTTTCGTTTATTCTGTGGCTATTTCAACCAGTCTGATATACGTTTTGAGGTCAAGAATCCGGCGCTTTGTTTGTCAAACTCTCGACGTAGTGCTTTTGCGAGAATGACCTGATCAATCTCTGTTTTTTGATCCATTAATGCCAGTAAACAAGCCCGTTCGGCGACGTTTCGAATTTGCGACGGGGACAACTCAAAGTCCGCAGATAATGAATTCAAGTCTATTGCGTTAGTGAGCTTCAATGAGCCTTGCCACACGTTATTCCATAAGGTTTTTCGTGTCGCCTTATCAGGGAGTGAAAATTCCGTAACGGTCGTAAATCGTCTTAAAAATGCGTCGTCTATATTGGCTTTGAAGTTGGTGCTGAGTAGCAAAATACCATGATAGCTTTCCATTCTTTGAAGTAAGTAACTGACGCCCATATTTGCGTTTTTATCTTGACTCGATTCGACTTCACTGCGCTTTGCGAAGATGGCGTCGGCTTCATCAAATAGAAGCACGGCTTGTTGACGCTCCGCTTGATCAAAAAGTTTTGATAAATGCTTTTCTGTCTCGCCAATCCATTTGCTGGCTACGTTTGATAGATTCACTTTATAGAGGGGTAACCCAAGCTCTCCTGCTATTGCTTCCGCTGCCATGGTTTTCCCTGTCCCCGGAGGGCCCCAAAACAGTGCTTGAGTACCGGAAAGAAACGTGACGGATTCTTTTGTCATTTCTTTACGAAAGCGCATCCTAGCCATTATTTCGTCAAGCTGTTCGGTCACCTCTTTTTTCAGAACCATGTCTTTCATGGTTATTCTAGGAAGTGAAAAACGGGCTAAGCCTTTTGTTTTAGAGTCGACGCTGTAAAGACAAGTCTGTTGAAGACTTTTGTAGCTTATTCCATCAGTACTTTCCTTTTGTACTTTTTCGAAAGCGCTCAGCATTTGATAGCTCACAAGCGGATAACGTTCTACTAATTGTGAAATTTCGCTTTCGGTCAGAGCATTCGGACAACCTTCTGCAACACACAACTCACGCCATGCAGCCATTTTTCTCTCTTGGTTTGGAAGTGGTCGATAATAGTATGCGTGTTTCGATTCCCATTCTTTAACCCAAAGAGTCTGTTCGCTGCTTTCACTTTCCTCTAGAGGATTACAAAATACGATAATATGAAGTGTTTTAATCAGGTATTCTGCCAAGCTTCGTAACGACGAGGATGTTACACAGTCTGAAATCAACGAAGGCCAAAAAACCGCTTGGATAGCGGGCATGTTTTCAAGCTGCGCCTTTAAAATCGCTTTTTGCAGCTGCGCCGCAGCGTCAGGGTTCGTTATTGGGGTACGTACGAGCCATAAATCCCCCAGCTGCAAGCCTTGTTGCTTTAGATTCAAGGTTAGATTATGAACGAACGCTAGTGTCTCTTCTTGTTGATCTATTTCTACAATATTGAGCAAGGCAGAAGGCACGACGAATTCACCTTCATACATTGCTGCCGTAGCCGGAGAAGCTGCATCAATAACTCGATTTAAATAGCCATCTATTACATTTTCTCTAGCAAAATGATCTACGTTTCGCTGTGTCGTTATGTATTCAAACAGTGGTTCAGAGACCATTAACGACTGCACCATTGGTGTCACTGGGTTAGCACAAATTAATAGCTGCGCTTTTACTAGTTCGCTGGAAGGCATAACCAACATAGGGAAATCGGAGGGCGTTTCATCACTGTATTCATCGACTGATAAATAGAGCGCTCGCTTCGCACTGATTCCCCCTCCCTGCTCGTACCAACTCAGCTTTGAATAAACCGCGAGCAAATCGGGCTCAAGTTGAAATAAATACACAATTGCCAATAAAGACACCGCATGATTCGATAAGGCAAAACTTTCCTGCAACAATTGCCATTTAGTTTGATCGGTTAACGCATCTAAGCGATCGAAATGCGTATCTCTGGCACTCAGTACATCGGTTTTAGTCGCTTGCGCATCGTTTAGGGTCTCTCCTAATCGATAACAGGCGGCGGCCAACGCCTGCTCCGCTTCCATCTGAGCTATCTCCATGGACATAATTCTATGACTCCCTCATTTGTGCGGCTAACTCATCCGCGCGATGCCCCACTTGCTCTGCCCATAATGAATCAAGCATTTCGTGCTCGACAAGCTCTAGGTCGTGCCTCTTTAATGCTGCTAACATATTTTTAAACGTTAACAAACCTCCTACACCAAGGTTAAAAGCCATATTGATCAGAACCATTTTGCGATTTTCTGGTAGGTCTGATATCCAAGGCAAGTGGTTCTCTAGCTGGCTCTGCACTTCGTCAATGTCGTTACTAAGCAGATAAAGTGCCTCGTCGACATTGATTCCGTTATCCATTAAGTTTCGACCCACACCAATGGTCAATTTTCCTGCAGAACACAAATATGGCGTGGTTTTCATTCCTTCATGGCGTATTAGTTGTTCGCTTAATTCGAGTTTCGCGTTTTCAGATAGCAAGCTCATCAGTATGCTCCAGTTTCATTAAGTAGGCTTCGGGAAGGGTAATCAGCATGGACTGATTGAGATGGTTCACTTCAATGGCAACACGGTTCTTACCATTGATTTGGGTCAAGGTTCCTTGCATGCCTGCTAGCGGCCCAGCGATAATATCGACCCGCTCTCCAACGATAAACCGAGTCGCGACCGACTTGGCATCGGAGTGGAATGCGATAATGGACTTGATCATACCGATTTGCTTTTCGGGGATAACTGCAGGGTATCCACCAAAGCTCACAAAGTGAGAAAAACCATACACCGTTTTAATTTTGTGAAGTTCGTCTATTGAGCAACGAACAAACACATAAGACTTAAACAGCGGCTCCTGAATGGTTTTTTTTCGATCACTCCAAATTCGAGTCTCTGTTGCGAGCGGCAAAAAAACGTCATTTTGCCGATCAAGTAGACGCTGGGCAACTTTTTTCTCAGCATTAGGTTTAGTGTAAATTACATACCAATTGTACTCATTCATAGGAAATCTCTTAGATATAGCTCCACTGTGTGACCCACACAATTTTTTAATTTATATAATCTTAAGACGTAGAAAAAATATATTTGTGAAAACTTATGCAGCCATTAGCCGTAATTCTTTCCGGGCAAGCTGTACTCGTTTTCTGATATTCTCGGGCGTGGTTTCTAAGATATTGGCTATTTCTGAATACTCCATTTCATCGATAAACCGGTATTTAATTGCAAGTTTAAATTCGGTCTTCATTCCATCAAGTGCTTTATATAAACACTCAAGTTGGCTTTCCCTTTCTATTTGTTCTTCTAATTCCTCCGACTCGTATTCGGAGAAGTAATATTGATTAGGATCTTCTGTTATTTGCGTATATAAATTATTCTGTTTTTTGTGCTCCCTATGTATATCGATACAAATATTATGAGTTACCTTGCAGAACCACGAGAAAGGGCTGCGTATCTCGCTATGCTGCTTGAGATAGTAGTTGTGAGTTTTCTCAACAGCCTGAGATAAAGCGTCATCCACCAGAGCATGATTGCCGTTTAGCCATCTTAAGCAACAACTTCTTAATCGAGGTTGATGCTCGAACCATAACGCCCAAAATTGATTACTCTCTGTATTTTTTGAGTTATAAACACTGTACTTATTAAGCATGGCTTTTTCTTCCTTGTGACGATACAAGAAAGACGAAAACCAACCTAATTTGTGAAAACTATTTAAATTAAAAAAACAATCAACCAGGTTATTTAAGAATAGACTTATATTAATACAGTAATTCATACGTATAATAAGGGGTGTGAAAAAATCTCTTCGACACTCCAGTTTTATACAATATTTCATGCGAATAAATACCTGCGAAAACCAATTCACATAGGCATACATAATATAAAGATGAGAAATATGAAATTCTTAAAAAACCTACCACTGGTATAAAACATCCTAATCTACGAGGACAGTCTATGATACGGGGCGCTAAATGCCTATTACAGTTTGTTACACGAACAGCGTAAGTTAGAATTAAGAGGAGAGAAACGCGTCGAGCTGGTCCCTATTTTATAAACTTAACCCTAAATTCAGATAATAAGTGCGACACTGCAAGACAGGTGTAGAAGAAGCCAACTGCTGAAGTTGGTACACTTCTTTTCACCACAAAAACAAGCAGTACAAACATGAAGTATCAGCAGTTGACCGAAGGGAAACGATACCAGATTTCCGCTCTTTTAGAACAACAAATGTCAGTGTCAGATATCGCTAATGCCATTAAGTGTCATAAAGCCACGGTTTATCGTGAATTAAAGCGTAACAGGCAAGCAAAACACTATTGCCCTAAGGAACCTGCGAATAAGTCGGCAACATGAGACAATCACACCAACTTAAGCCGACTAAGATTCCTAATCAACCATGAACCAACTCTCCTTCGCAGATACCGAATTTACCAGCAAACGCCGTAAAACCCGTAAAGAACTTTTTCTGGGTCGAATGGATGAGTTGATTCCATGGCAAAAACTCGAAGCTCAAATAGAGCCCTTTTACCCGAAAGCAGGTAACGGGCGACGTCCTTACCCGCTTGCGACTATGTTACGCATTCACTTTATGCAAAACTGGTACAACATGAGTGATCCCGCGATGGAAGATGCTCTGTATGAGATAACCTCTATGCGTTTATTTGC
>NZ_SNXC01000012.1 GCF_004362145.1 Marinomonas balearica | reverse complement strand
ATTGACGTGTTCACTCATCAAAGACTTTAATTTTTTAGAAGTCTCCAGCGAGCGCCCACACAAATTATCTGATTATCTATTTTAAAGAGCGTACCGATTCGGTTACTTAGAAGTGTTCTTCTTAGTGTCTCACTCGTTGTTCTGAGTGGTTGTCCGTGTCAGTGGGTGCGTATATTACCTTCCAGATTTTTTTACGCAAGCATTTTTTCAATATTTAATAAAAAAGTCATTCATTGGTAACATTACACCTTGTGGAAGGTAGTTTTAGTTCAATATTTGTACGATATCAAATAAAAAACGCCTTATTAGGCGTTTTTTATTTAGTTGTAAGTATCAAAGAGACACCAAACAGATGATAAAGTCTGACGCGCTTAACACATTACGTGTTTTGCACTTCGCTTTCTCGACGACGTTTTAGTTCATAGACAACCGCAAGAACCACCGTTAGCAATATCATGACGAGTCCAAGCGCATTTACGGCGGGCGTTAATCCCGTTCTCACCTTTGATGCAATATAAACCGTTAGCGTTGTATCGTACCCTTTAACAAATAACGTGGTGTTGTAGTTCTCAAATGATTGAAGGAATGCAATCGCCGCCGCTGAGATTATGGCGGGCTTTAGATAAGGTAGAAGTATTCGTCTAAAGGTTTGCCACTGATTCGCCCCCAAACTCAGCGCAGCATTTTCTAATGTTCGATCAAAGCGCTGTAATCGGGCAAGTACCATCAACATCACATAAGCCGCTATAAAGGTTGTCTGTGCTATCACAGTCAATACGATACCTCCGCTTACAGACAACCCCTTCCAAAATATCAGCGTGGATATCCCTACAATGACTCCGGGGGTCAACAACGGCGACATCATTAACGAGTATATAAAGGTTTTACTTTTCCCTTGGACTGTCGACAAGAAAAGCGCACAAGCAACACCAATCGGCACGGCAACGATAAGCACTCCAGCTGCAACAATAATGCTATTCAAAAGCGCCGCCCACATACCACCATCTTGAGCCAATGCTTCAAACCATTTAAGTGTGAACCCCCTCCAAGGTGAAACAGTTGGAAACCGACTGTCATTGAATGTCGCAAGCCCCATAACAATCAGAGGTGTAAATAGGTATAAAAAGAAGAAACCGATATAGAAGCGAATTGAATATTTTAATAGGGTTTCTGATTTCATCGAGCAATGTCCCCTAATCCAACTTTAAAGAGTTTCATCACTAACCCGATAAAACCGATACAGATTATCAACAGCAAAAACGCGTAGGCTGCGCCTTGGTTCCAATCTCCACCCTCAAAAAACCAGTTATAAATAATTTGAGTAAACCAACGACTCCCCGGCGATCCCAATAAAGCAGGAACGGCATAACTGCCTGCGGCAAGCATAAAGGTCATAATACAACCCGTAGCAATACCCGGCTTAGCGTGTGGAATAATGACTCGATAATGAGTACGAATCCAACCCGCTCCCAAATTACGAGCAGCTTTTACTTGGTTGGTATCTAGACTCTCAATCGCATTATAAATAGGGAAGATCATAAAGAGGATATAGGCATAGACCATACCAATCATGACCCCTCCATCTCCTGATAGAAACCGTATTGGGCGATGAATTATGCCTAGACTAAGAAGCAATGCATTAAGTGGACCTTTATAGGCCAAAATAATGTACCAAGAAAACGTACGTAGAATTTCATTGATCCAAAAAGGAATAATCAATAGCAACAAACAAAACGCAGCCTGCTTAGGTGTTGCTACCTTTGCCAAATAAAACGCCAAGGGGTAACTCACGACTAACGTGAGAAACGTCACGAGAACACTCGACCAAATCGTTTTAAGAAAGATAGTCAAATGAATGCCGTTGTTAAACAAGGTTTCATAGTTCGTTAACGAGTAGACGTCTTTCTCGCTACCCATTTCAGCGGGCAACAAGTTAGGGCGGAAAGAATAGTCCACCATCAAAAGCTGCGGCAAGATCACCATACCAATTAGCCATATTGCGATAAGCGCAACAATACCAACCGACAAAGGTCCGCCAAAACGGTCTTTGAGTTGGTTATACATGCTCGGCTTCTCCGGATATAACAACGGCACTTTCACCTTGAAAAGACAATTGTAGATCACTTCCATGAGCGAAACGGTCGGAATATTGGCTAGCTCCCATCTGAACCGATATGGGCTGTTGGTTCGACAAGGTGGAATTTAACGTCAAGTATGAACCTTCAAAGTTCACCTCTTCGACTTTAGCCGCTAAATGATTGTTACCCTCTCCACCAAGATGCAACTGTTCCGGACGAACAAACAGGGTTGCCCGGCTTCCTTGACTGAGCACAGACTGACAACGACCAGACAAAATACCAAGTTCTCCCGCATCGATCATCGTGGTATTTCCATCTGAACTGACTACACTGCCTGCAATACCGTTATTTTCACCAACAAATGAGGCAACAAACGCCGTCTTAGGGTCTCGATACAAGGCTATAGGATCGGCAACCTGTTGTAGCTTACCCGCCGACATAACCGCAACTCGATCAGACATGGTAAGTGCCTCACCCTGATCGTGCGTAATATAAATAAAGGTAATGCCGGTTTTTCTTTGGATCTCTTTAAGCTCAGTCCTCATATGCTGGCGCAGCTTAAGATCCAATGCAGACAAAGGTTCATCCAACAATAGCACTTGTGGTTCAACAGCCAATGCCCGTGCAATCGCGATGCGCTGTTTCTGCCCACCTGAAAGCTCCGATACTTTCTTTGTACCGCTGCCTTCTAGAGCCACCAGTTCAAGCAATCGATCAGAGGCTTTCTTTCGTTCAACTCTGGATACACCGCGAACCTCCAAACCGAACTCGATATTTTCTGCCACCGTCATTAGTGGAAACAACGCAAGGTTCTGAAAAATCATCGAGGTTGGTCGTTTATTTGCAGGCACACCACGCATATCCTGACCACCGATGCACACAGACCCGCGAGTAGGATCAAGAAAACCACTAATCATATTGAGAATGGTCGTTTTTCCACAACCAGATGGCCCTAAAAAGCTAAAAAATTCGCCGGATTCAATTTTTAAATCCGTTTGTTGAACAGCAGTAAAATCTCCAAACTGCATAACAACGTTATCTAAGTGAACACTACTGTCCATGTTGCCTCTCGAAAATGTTTTTATATTGAAAATAATGAGCCTAATCTGAAAGTGCCGACTTGCTGTAGAAACGCGAAATGCCCGCTGAATAAATTCAGCGGGCATTTAATACTCACTATAAAAGTTTATGCAGATAAATAACGATCTTGATATTCGTTACGCAGTGCTACGTACCATGGATCTTGAATTGGCCACCACCATAAATTGGCCAAGTCTTGCTCACTGTACGAATCCTTAAAGAACTGCTTAGTAGCTTCAGGTAGAAGATCGGCAGCACCTTTGGCGGTAGAATTGAAGCCCGTCGCTTTCACGAACATCGAGCCCGCTTCTGGTGTGTAATACCAATTGATGAACTCGTAAACAGAATCCACATTGTTCGCATTTTTTGGAATAACAAAGCCTTCCATCCAAGCCAGCGCACCTTCTTTCGGCGCACCATAAGCAACAGGCTCTCCTTCTTGACCCAACTTAAATGCAGTACTATCCCAAGTCTGACCAATTATGGCCCCGTTCGCACGGAACGCACCTTGTGCTTCGTTCTCCGTTGACCAGTACTGAGCAATCATGTCTTTATGTTTGACGGCTTCTTTTAAAATCACATCAAAATTGGCACGCATGGCTTTTTCATTTTTGTAAGACTCAAGAAGTGGGTATGGAAGTTTCCCCATGTTCTCTAGCCACAAACCGATACCCACAAGTGCAGAATGCCCACGAACAGTTACACCGCCAGCATGCTCTGGTTTCCAAAGATCGCCATAACTCAATTTTTTAGGGTCAACATCCGAATATTCAGTATTGTAGGCAATCGCCTCCGTACCCCAATCGGAAGGTGCAAAATAACGCTTTCCGTCAATCACACCGCCAACTTCGGAACCTGCAATTGCGCTGTCCAAGCAACCGTCCCATTTAATACGACTCGTATCTAACGGCTGTACCAAATCAAAATCCAAATAACCCGGAACACGGTCGACCGTTGGCATAATGATGTCAAAACCTGTGCCATCCGTTGCACGCAATGAATTCATTAATTCATCATTTGTGCCATGAGGAATAAACGTAGTATTAATGCCTGTTTTGGCTTTAAAGTCCGCCAACATTTCATCGGTAATGTAACCAGCCCACGCATAAATACGCAGTTCTTTATTAGCTGCGATGGCCTTATTTATAGAAAAAGGGGTTGCAGCTACCGCACCCGCGACGGATGCTCCTTTTACAAACTGACGACGAGACAGAGTCATCTTAAACACTCCTATTTCGATTTGACTCATTGAATGAACATCCGAAAGTAATCACTTTTTCGGCGTAAACTCTAAGTACTGAATTTGAACTACAATTACAGTATATAAAAAGCATGACACTTTAATGACAAATTAGCTATAAGAAAAGTCAAATGAAATAACTACAGGTAATATTAAGAATTTGGCTTACACATATCCTGAATTTGAAACATTAGCGTCACAATCTTTTAATACATTTGTTTACGCTTTGTAACACTTAGTAAATAACTTGAACGATATTCCTCAAAGAATATAAAATTAAGAGAGTGATAATTTGAAAATTGCACATGTAACTCGAGTAACCACCTTTAGCTACGTCGCAATCGCGCTGATTTTAGTTGCACTTTTACTTTGGAGCTTATTAAAGTTCCAAGGCAACTTTGATCAAAACAATGCCTACACTAAAGTATGGGAAGCTTCCGCTATTACATTGAAGCAAAAAATTGAGAGCTATCTTGCGACCGGTGAAGCATCAGAACTACAAGCGTCTGAACACTACATTACTAACACCATTTATCCTTTACTAAAATCTTTGCCTGAAAATATTCAAAGCCCGATAAAATCCCGCTTAGACGTTATCTTAGAAACGCTAAAAACAGATGTTCGCGCAGCAGGAAAGTTGTCTGGAAACCCGCTTGCACTGATTGAAAACAATGAACGTCAAACCATCCTATCTATGGATTACTTACACACCTTAATCAATCAATTCATAGAACAGTACCCTGCAGAGAAAACCCAAAGTTACTTGCTGATTCAAGGCGAGCTTTATGTAGCACTGACAAGTTTGAGCATCGCAAAAACAACCTACTTAAACGCACCCAGTCACGACAACAAACAACTCCTGACTAACGCAAATAATCAACTAATTAACGCTGTAAATCGCCTTAACGAATTACCCGTACTGGCAACTGAAAGCATAGATGAGGAAGATACGGGCGATGACCTTGCCGCTCTTATGGGGTGGGGAGAAGAGGAAAATACGGATTCAGAATCAATTGAAGATCCCTTGGAAGAGACCAAGAATGAACTCTTAACATGGTCAAACCGTTATTTAAAAGACGTCGAAAACAGCCAAAACACCGTTGCTCAGATAACAGAAACACAAGCGTTAATTCGTAGCCAAATTCGTAAGTTGGAAGACGCTTTAGCATCTGGTGTAGATGCGATAGAACTTTCCGCACAACAAACTCAACAGCACACCATTATTGCGTTTAGCATTTTCTTGATGATCATGCTTATGACCACCATAGCGACCCACTTATTCCAAAGCAAAGTTGTTGTAAACAGTGCTAAAAACCTGTTCAACGCCGTAAAATCCTTAACCGAAGATGAAAACACGACCACATTAGAACAGCCTAAACGACGTAATGAACTTACTGACGTTACACGCTATCTAAACAAATATTTAGAGCAAATTGAGCAACAAAAATTAAAGCGAGAAGTTGAGCTAAAAAATATTTCGCAGTCCTTAAATGAGATGTTAAATGCATTTGGCAAAGTTCACGAAAGCAGCTTATCCACACGCCAAGCATTAGATGAAACAATGGAACTTACCGCTCAAGTAGATGTTTTAGCGAGTAAAGCTGAAGTACGAGCTAAAGAAGTTGAAAACTACGCAGTCGATACCAGCACAGCGATGGAACAAAGTCGAAAACAAGCTCAATTGCTGGCTGAAGCAAACAACACAACCGTATTACGCCTGCATGCAAGTAAAGACGCATTGATGAATCTAGAATCGTCTGTTTCAAATGCAACGTCCATTGTGAGTGGGATACGTGATATATCTGAGCAAACCAACCTACTGGCATTAAATGCGGCGATTGAAGCTGCGCGAGCGGGAGAGCATGGAAGAGGGTTTGCCGTGGTAGCAACAGAGGTGCGTAACCTTTCAAGTAGAACTCAGCAATCTCTCGGTGAAATCACAGCCATTTTTGATAGCTTAACCTCATCAACGGATTTACTGAGAAAAAATCTAAACTTAATTGAGTCCGCCACCAGTGAGCAACGCAACCTAACAACAAATCTAGGCCACTCTGCGGAAGATGTTCTTGAGAAGTCCCAACAATCATCACATTTATCCCAAAAAGCGACGGGCTACGCTGCCGACCAAAAACTTGGAATGAACTCTCTGAACCAATCAGTCGATAAAATCCGTTTGCAAGCAGAAGAATCTGAACAATTCTTATCCACCATGACAAATCAAATCAAACGGAAAATCAGTGACATTACGTCCACTTTGGGCATATAGAGTTAAGCGTGTCATTATGCGCTTACTGAAAGCACGTTTAATTAGACATAAAAAAACCAGTCACGATGACTGGTTTTTTTATGTCTCGAAATAGGATTAGAACAACACGCGAGCGCGAATAGTGCCATCCACTTCTTTAACTTTCTCTAGAGCAAGTTCACCCATTTCAGCATTCACATCCATCACCATGTAACCTAACGACTCAGTCGTACGTAAGTATTGGCCAGAAATGTTGATGTTATTATCTGAAAAGACAGAGTTAATTTTAGACAATATCCCAGGACGGTTTTCATGAACATGTAAAATACGGTGCATGTCCGCTTGTGCAGGAAGAGCCACTTCAGGGAAGTTAACTGCAGCAATCGTAGTACCCACATCGGAAAACTGAATTAGCTTTTCTGCCACTTCAACACCAATATTTTCTTGGGCTTCCATGGTAGAACCACCAACATGCGGCGTCAGAATAACGTTATCTAACCCACGCAAAGGCGATACAAACTCTTCAGTATTACTTTTAGGCTCTACTGGGAATACATCCACAGCAGCGCCACGCAGTTGACCCGCTTTAATTGCTTCTGCAACCGCTTCCAAGTTTGCAACCGTTCCGCGTGATGCGTTAATGAAAATAGCGCCGTCTTTCATTTGAGACACTTCTTTTTCATCGATCATCATTTTAGTCGACATTGTTTCAGGTACATGCAAACTAATAACATCGCTCGTAGAAAGCAGCTCTTTCAAAGATTTAACCTGACGAGCATTACCCAGTGGAAGCTTAGTGACAATGTCATAAAAACACACTTCCATGCCTAGTGATTCAGCAAGTACAGATAACTGAGTACCGATGCTACCATAACCGATAATACCTAAACGCTTACCGCGTGTTTCATACGAACCCACCGCAGACTTCATCCATCCACCACGGTGACAAATCGCATTTTTCTCAGGCACACCACGCAATAACAAAATCAATTGACCAATTACAAGTTCTGCAACGCTTCGCGTATTGGAATACGGAGCATTGAAAACAACAATGCCTTTAGCAGAAGCAGCGTCGAGATCGACTTGGTTTGTACCGATACAGAAGCAACCCACTGCTGCAAGTTTGTTTGCATGTGCAAGTACTTTTTCGGTTAACTGAGTACGCGAACGAATACCAATAAAGTGCGCTTCCGAAATTTTTTCGATGAGCTCTTCTTCCGATAGCGCGGTTTTATGGTATTCGATATTTTGGTAACCAGCCGCATTTAAAGCATCCAGTGCTGATTGATGCACGCCTTCCAATAACAAGATTTTAATTTTTGCTTTGTCTAATGAGTTATTGCTCATAGCTTCTCTGACTTCTCTATGGTGGTGGAGGGACAAATTATGCGCGATATGATATCACAACATGAGAAATTGTCGTGATTACAACATATGAATGTTTAGATATATGCTATGAATTCTTCGCAAGGCAAACACACTTGCATATTTTCTGCGCAATTCAGGTGGCAGAATGGAAGAAAAGCGCCTAGAATGATCATTATTCAACCAGCGGAGGTGCATTGTGGCGATTGATGCAATCTCAAATCAAGTTATTTCTCAAGTGGCGTCCCCTAAATCTGTAGCGACAGGCACAGATGCGTCCATTGACACAGATAGCCCAATACCAAACACACCGGATGTTCAAGTTTCCTTATCGGATACTGCCCGACAACTCGCGCTGGAAACTCAACAACGCACCACAATTTTTGAATCAAGTGCATCTGACCCGTCACAAGCACAAAACGAACAACGCGATCTTGCGGCTGCAAACCAAGCCGAATTAAGAGAAGTTAGCTCTGCGACAACGTCCGCAGAAGCCACTCCAACGATTGTAGAAGAAGAGGAAGCAGAGACTGCTGAACAAATCATTGCAGCTCCTGCTTTAGAGCAACCGAATAGCGTAAACACTGAAACGTCGCAATTAGACGATTCTGACGATACCCAAACATTGGCGGCCGCTAACATTGCCAACCAAACTTCATTTTCAGCGAACTCAAATCAAGGTACTAGTTTAGCAACCCAATACAATATCAGCCCTGAAGCAGCATTAGGCCAAACTATTAGTGTAGGTGCCTAGACAGCAGTCATTGGAACGCTAACGTCTCTCTAAAAATACGCCCGCTTCCACATGATGCGTATACGGAAACTGATCGAATAGCGCAAAGCGTGTTACATCATGTGTGGTGCTCAGCGCCTGCAGATTATTTTTTAACGTTTCAGGATTGCAGGAAATATAAAGAATTTTGTCTACTTTTCGGATTAGTTCAACCGTTGCGTCGTCTAAGCCAGCACGCGGAGGGTCTACTAACACAACCGAAGGTGACAAATTAGCCATCCCGGCTTGCATCAGTGCTTTTGGCAACTCACCTTCGCCATTCAACGCCGCGGACACATCTTCACTTGCCATTTTGATCACTTGAACGTTTTTCATGCCATTCATAGCAATATTTAACGCAGCAGAGTTGACCGATACCTTGGCAATTTCAGTACCAATCACTTGATCAAAGCGACGAGCTAGAGGAATCGAAAAGTTTCCATTTCCACAGTACATTTCAAGCAAATCACCGGAACACTCTTGCGTTGCATCTAGCGCCCATTCCAACATTTTTTCGCTTATACCCGCATTAGGCTGCGTAAAACTATTTTCGACTTGCTGATAATGATATTTCTGCCCATGAACGGTCAATGTTTCCATTACGAAGTCACGAGTCAGAATAATTTTCTTTTTACGACTTCGACCAATAAAGTGGCTAGCGGGGAAAGACGTATTAAGCACCTTTGCAGCCTGCTCCCATTCATCATCAATGGGCTTGTGATACAGCATGCTAATTAAGGATTCACCGGTCTGAGTGGTTAAAAAGTCAACCTGAAACAACTTATGGCGTAGAACCGGAACATCCCGAATACAATCAAGTAACGCAGGCATCAGATCATTTATAAGTTTTGATGCGACCGGAAATTGATCAACACGAATGGGAGTTCTTGGGTCTTTGGAGTCAAACATGGCGTAATACATATCATCGCCATCGTGCCACACTCTAAATTCCGCACGCATGCGGTAATGTGTTTTCGCACTTTTGTAGACATCAAGATCCGGCATCGGAAATTCCGCCATTAATTCTTTTAGAGCATGTACTTTTTCATCTAATTGTTGCTCATAGCTCTCAGGCTGAATTTGATCAGGTCTCATTGTCTCACTCAAATATACGGTTGCTTAAAGTAAAAATTGGGCATTATACGAATTTCATACCGCGATTGCGATCAGATACTTGTGCTCGCGAATAAAGAATATCCTGCCGAGTTACAAGTACTCCTCTCCAAGAAGAACTTCTAAAGAGAGAGTAAGAGACGCAGACGCATTAAAATCATCGCTTTCAGAGTGCGTTATTTGAGGCTTAACGCGTCCTATTAACCAGTTTTCATACAGAAGCGTCTGATACTCAACGAAATATAGGTAAGAATCTAGCGACGGGGACTGATCTCCCGATTGTAAAAAGCTCAGCTGATAACGCATTTTGGCTGTTTCGTTTAGCGACTGATTTACGTACATATCCTGACGAAAATACGTTGTGTCTTTTCTCAGCCAAGATGCACCAAGATCAAATCCCGTTCGAGTACTTCCTATGAACGGAGTGGATATTCCAAAGCGATAGGACGCACCCTCTCCTTTCGAATAATAACTAAAGACTGACTGGTTTTGACTCCAATCAAAGCGACCTATCTGGCCTGACTGACGAAACCGCATTCTAACAAAAGGATCGAGCGGAAAGTCTACCAACACACCCGCATCGATATCTGCATTCCATTCTCGTTTTACATAGCGTATCGCCGCCGAAATCTGTGTATCAACAGCCGAATCTGTCACCGAACTGTTTTGCGAAGATTCTCCGGTTTGATTGGCTTGAGTTAAAGTATCAGCATCCGACTCAATGACCAGCTTCAGGCGATCTTTTGTGTTAGGGAGTCGAAGGCGTGTCTGAAAGTCAAAAAAGCCTGTGCTGCTTTCTTCGCCAATAATCGGGCCAAATCGAAGACTCACGTAGCTTTGATTTTGAGCTCGATTTTCATGCCCAGAAAAAAACGCATCCAGACCATTCGACCACTGACCGATAGTCTGGGAAACGCTTTCGTGAGTACTCAACCAAAACGCATCTTCCGCATGCACGTCTTCAGCACCTTCAACCGCAAACGTAGTACACGCAAACAGGCTGGCACACAAAACGGTGACATAGAGTCTGGCCTTTTGATTGAAGCATGTTCTCACGTAATTACAGCTCTTTAATCATTTCACGAATCATAGCTGAAGAATTTTCAGCCGCCACTTTAAGGTATTCCTCAAAACTTGCTGGAGATTCTTTATCAGCAACATCAGACAAAGAACGAACTACAACAAAAGGCGTACCAAACTTATGACATACCTGTGCAACCGCTGCTGCTTCCATTTCAACGGCAATCATCGATGGGAAAGCCGCACGAGCTTTTGCAACACGCTCCGCTTCACACATAAAGACGTCGCCAGATCCAATTAAACCTAACTTAGCCTTTACTTTACCCAGTGTTTGGATTGCCTTTTGTGCACACTCTGTAAGAAGAGCATCGGCCTCAAAGGTAGCAGGTAAATTAGGTACTTGACCGATATCATAGCCGAACGCGGTAACGTCCACATCATGATGAACCACTTCGCTGGAAATCACTACATCACCAACTTCTAGGTCTGGATCGAAGCCGCCAGCAGAACCAATATTAATGACTTTTTCTGGAGCGTAGTTGTTAAGAAGCAATGTTGTTGAAAGAGCCGCATTAACTTTACCGATACCCGACTTCTGCAAAATAACTTCAACACCGTCTAATGTACCTATGAAGAATTCACAACCCGCGATAGACTCTTCTTTTACATCTTTCATCCACGCTTTGATGACAGCAACTTCTTCATCCATTGCGCCAATTAAACCAACTTTACTCACTGAGTCTATCTCCTATTCATTTATTTTCTTTAGCCTAGCGATGAGCCGACCAATTTTTTCATCCGTATACGGACTGTGCATTTCACTTAACATAACAGACTTGGGTAGATTGCGCTGACGAACAATCGTCATCCAATTATTTTGCGCATACTTTTTACACAGGCCTTTTAATACTGCGACATCTGCCTCTTCTAACAGAATAATACTCGTTTTATCCCGGTACATGAGTAACGCTTCAACATCCTCAATGGTCGCTACCCAATGCGAAAAAACATTCTGTTTTTCTAACTCTGTTTGCCAAACGGCTTGCGCTACCCTAGAACCACCCACCAGATACCATTCCTCTTCTCTTATTTGCGAATGCTCTAAATGAAGTGGATTAATCGGTGATTTAAATAACGATGCCTCGATCACTCTAAATACATTATAGTCGAACAACATTCCTTTCAGATGAGGATACAACACTAACGATTTAGATGACTGCAAAGGCTGCTTACCAATCGTAACGACAGGTAAATCAGTACGATCATGCTGAACTTGCAATACCTCGATCAGGCTTTTGCCCTCTTCCTCGTCAGAATGATGACCTAAAAAAAGAACATGGATATCGCTTTCAACGCGTCGTTGTAACTTAACAAAGGACTCCGCACTCTCAAAATCAATTAGTTTAATATTAAGTCGAGACGTAATTTCGCGAATAACACGTTCAGACTCTGTACCTAGATTGACGACGGCGAGTGTTAAATCCTTTGGTAAAGGTTGGCATTCAACATCTTTAGCATTGACAGGAACACTCACGGAAAGCGTCTTATAACGCGAGGTTCTAACGTCTCCTCTCATTGCTTCCGTCAACTTACGAGTCATCCATTGATAAAGAGGTCGAGCAAGCGCTCCGTCGTTTAAGCTGATTTGAAGTCTATTCGCATTGAAGCGAAAAGAGACCTTTTTAGTGTCTTTTTTACTGTCAGCGGCCATAAGTATGAACAATCGAATGAGATTGCACATGTCACGATTCCAATACCCTTCAGTGCATGCGTGCGCTAGCGGACAATCGATTTCTACATCCAGTCCATTCGGCTCTGTAAACAGGTTTTCTATATAAGAACACTCCTGCTCTATTAACTCTCCAAAAGGTAAGCTTTCCACCACATCTTCTGGTTCCCAGCGAATGTCGTTGAAGGTTCCTAAAATTGCAGTCAGCCAAAAACGGATATCATATTCGCCGTATTCATAATGTGACGATAAATGCATAAGCTCATCAAGCAAAATGTCGACATCCAGTTGAGGACGATTTATCGCTAAGGCCGGTTGAAGCTGCTCCAATTGCCAAGACAAACGTTTCTCATGTGTGACATCCTTGCCAATCATAACAATTCCGCGATACGAGCTTTCGTTGAAGAATGGAATCAATTGCCATTCATACATCGTATCAATTGCAGGCATATCCATCGGAAAGCAAACCCATAACTCCCCTTTCAGAGCTTTTTGAATTGGTTGATGACAATCCAGCGGAGTAAAATCAAAGATTGTTTTTGAATTTTCATACTCTGGAAAGATCTGCTTCGCCTCTTTATTCATACTCTCGATGCCAGCAAGTTCATCACAAAAAATGATCGCACAATGCGTCGACTCGAGTAAAAGTTGGAAACGCCGATCCAATGCAGAATACTCCGCCTGACTGACATTAATTCGCGAAATAATAGCCTGAAATTCGGTAAAAGTGCTCATGGGGTCGCCATTATAGTAGGGCAAGCGATCTAACTGATTAAAAATAGTACGCTGGGCTAAAGCACGAAAAATGACATAGACAACGAAAAAGAAGGCAAAGCTAGCGCAACACAAAATGGCAACATTCGATATTACATTCTTCGTGACTTTTTTTGTGTCCGTTAACTCCACGCGATAGTCTACTCCGCGCACCGGAATTTTTAGCTTCGCTTTCACATGAGTTTGTTCTGGGTAGAGAATAAATTCAGGAGTGGACTCATCCAGTAGTATATTCTTTTTCTGATCCCTAATAACGATATTATCGGCATCAGCGGAGTCCAACAATTCACTGGCCAATGTTAGATTATTATTCAGGGAGACAAAAC
The DNA here is from genome assembly GCF_004362145.1 of Marinomonas balearica. Classification (GTDB taxonomy): domain Bacteria; phylum Pseudomonadota; class Gammaproteobacteria; order Pseudomonadales; family Marinomonadaceae; genus Marinomonas; species Marinomonas balearica. Next base: position 467,990 of record NZ_SNXC01000012.1, on the reverse strand, counting down.
CATAGAGAGAGCCGAGACTGGTGGCATTCGCTCTATCTAACCGTTTCTTATACACAAAAAATGTTGCGCCATCTTGGGTATTCACTACCGCCCAAGCATGAGTAAGGCTGCCTCGAATCAACTCCGTAACTTTCGCGCCCGTATACAGACGCGAGCGAGGGTCAGCCAACAGCCTACCATCCGAATGCTGAATAATAAAAAAATCTAATCCGCCAAAAAAAAGTATATCGTGCTGAGCAAACAAGCGGTCAAGCTCTTCACCTTTATCTGGATTGCCAAGCTGCATTTGCAAACTTAAATAGCTGATCTCGAATTCCGCACGATCAAGGTATGACACAAAACGTTGCTGCACTCGCTCTAAACGTTCTTGAAGCGCCTCATGAGCCGACACCTTAAGTTGTTCTTGCTGATAAAGGTACATTCCCCCCGTTGTTATGATTGCAAATACAATACATAGCATAAGCAAGCGAGAGAAAAAGAGCTTTTTAAGACTGATTCTTGTCATAGCGCTATTGAAAGATTCCTATCATGACGTAAACATTACTCCTTTGACCACAATGACGATGCATACGGGTACGCCTGTTGAAACATTAAATGAGCACTTTCTGAATCCATATCCTGTGTTAAAAGAGAGGTTCGGGAGATGTATATTTTCGGTACTGGGTCAAAACTTAACTCATTTTTGATCGCCTCTGCTACCGCAATAGCGACATGATCATTCATAGGAAGAACAATGACCGAAGTATAGCCTTGCTCTAACCACTTTATTTCAATTCGCCCCTTGCCCCAGCTGTTTGTGGTTACTAACGTTCCTGAGTGATGCTTTATAGCTTCTACAATACCTTGCGACAATTGCCCCGTACATCCAAATATAAAGTAAGGTGGCGATAATTGCCGGATTAACTCGTCTGCTGCGTTTTTCGCAGCCGCCACAGTATTGTCGATGTGTAGAGAATGTCTAACATTCATTCCGCGCTTGTGAAGCTCATCAAAAAATCGATCGCACCGAAGTTTTGCAAATGCATCTTCTGAACTTGTTAACGCATCAATCATTGCCCCGTCAGGGACTTGTCGTGCTAAATAGCTTGCTAGCCGCTCCATTGATTTATTTTCATCCACTCCAGCATAAAGCAATGGAGAGTGATTCAACCAGCTTTTTACAGGCATCACTAGATTTCTAAAAATCACCTTTGGAAAACGCCTTTTTAACAGTCTTTCTATCAAAGGCAGTACAGCAGGAGATAACTGATCAAACACAATAAAGTCCGGCACTATGCCATTAACATTACCATTCAACTTAAAATCTGCTAACCGCTCAGTGGGAATAAGATCAAGATGAAAATCAATTCGCAGCTCTTGAAGCCTTCTTTTTAAACTGTAAATAAATAAACCATTTGCCATGTCTTCAACAGGCAATGAAAGCACTAATGCTATTCGGACAGGTCTAGACTGACTAATTGAGATAGAAGACGAAGGGGAACCAATACGAGCTGAAAACTGATCAGATAATACTTTTTCCGCTGGGAACAGATCAAAGAAGTCTTCTGTTGTAACGAGATACGATTTGAGGCTTCCACATTGCCCAACACTTGAAATCAATACAATGCAAAACAGGAAAAGCACTTTAGCAAGGTAAAAAGTTTGAGGCATTGATAGGTCCATTAAACGCACTAAAAGTACATTCTAACCTTATCACAATAGAAAGATAATCTGACGTAAAAAAAAGACATAAAAAAAGCCGACATAATGTCAGCTTTTTTTAATATGGTGCGGAAGGAGAGACTCGAACTCTCACGCCGTGAAGCACTGGAACCTAAATCCAGCGTGTCTACCAATTCCACCACTCCCGCTTGGAATGGCGAGCATTATAGGTGAACCAATTTTCAGGTCAACCTTTTTTTCAGTTTTTTTTTTGAAAAAAGCTCGCTATTCAAATAAAACTCAAGCGTTAAAACTTACGGCCTTGGTTGTATTGACCGTGTTCGTAGCGCACTGCCATTTCTTCCAAGTCAATTGGGTTAATACGTGACGCTTGTCCCGCACAACCAAATGCTTCATAGCGATCAATACACACAGCCTTCATCGCTTTGATGCTTTCAGTCAAGTATTTACGTGGATCAAAGTTACCTTTGTGCTCCGCCAAACTACGGCGAATCGCACCTGTAGCGGCCAAACGTAAATCCGTATCAATATTAACTTTACGAACGCCATAACGTATCGCTTTAACAATTTCTTCTACTGGCACACCGTAGGTTTCTGGGATATCACCGCCATATTCATTAATGACCGCTAACCAATCCTGAGGAACAGAAGATGAGCCATGAAGTACGATATGAGTATTCGGAAGTTTCTCTACGATCGTACTGATACGCTCGATATCCAAGATGTCACCCGTTGGTGGACGAGTAAACTTGTAAACACCATGACTCGTACCAATCGCCACGGCCAACGCGTCAACACCAGTCGCTTCGACGAATTCTTTCGCTTCGTCAGGGTCTGTTAACATTTGAGCGTGAGAAAGAATACCTTCAGCGCCCACTCCATCTTCTTCACCCGCTTGACCTGTTTCAAGCGAACCTAGACAACCTAGCTCGCCCTCAACAGAAACGCCACATGCATGAGCAAATTCCACTGTGCGACGAGTCACATCAATGTTGTACTCATAACTTGCTGGCGTTTTACCATCGGACATAAGTGAGCCGTCCATCATGACAGATGAAAAGCCTAATTGAATAGAGCGCTGGCAAATAGCAGGCGATGTTCCGTGATCCTGGTGCATGACTACCGGAATGTGTGGAAAGTCTTCAATCGCAGCTGCAATTAAATGACGCAAAAAATGCGACCCAGCATATTTACGCGCACCAGCAGAAGCTTGCATGATGACAGGTGAATTTACCTCATCTGCGGCTTCCATGATGGCTTTAACCTGTTCCATGTTATTCACATTGAATGCAGGTAGTCCGTAACTGTGTTCCGCTGCATGATCTAGCAGCTGACGCATACTAATTAAAGGCATAAAGGTTTCCTCTGACAATAAGTGCTTCTGCCGGTTAAGCAGAAACTGAGTTAATTTCAACTCTCTGGTTTTTAATGCATGTGCATGTGTGTCACATGTGGCTTACGCCTTATAATTGTCATGTCTATCTTTACGTAGACTCGGTCACTCTCTTTGGAATCTTGTTTGTATTAAACAGATCCCTTTTTATTTTTCATCAATTCAAATCTTGATCGCAATACTTGAAAAGTGTGACGCGGCTTTACGCCTTTTATGTTTTATTATTGCTCATTGCAGTCACTAGCATATCATGCAATTGACGCTATGCGCGAGATTCTAACATAGCCACAGCGGGAAGTACTTTGCCTTCAACAAATTCAAGGAACGCGCCACCGCCAGTAGAAATATAGGAAACTTGTTCCGCTATGTCATATTTATCTACTGCGGCCAATGTATCGCCACCGCCTGCAATCGAAAATCCATCACTATTAGCAATCGCCAATGATAGCGCCTTAGTACCTTCGCCAAACTGATCAAACTCAAACACACCGACTGGGCCATTCCAGATAATCGTTTGCGCATCTTCAAGCAATGCAGACAAGGCCGCTGCGGCTTTGGGACCGATGTCCAAAATCATATCATCAGGACCAACGTCTTTTGCATCTTTCACAACCGCTTCTGCCGTTGCAGAAAATTCCGTCGCAACCACCACGTCTTCGGGCAATGGAATATTGGTTTTTTCCATCAATGCTTTTGCCTGAGAAAGTAAGTCTTCTTCGTAAAGCGATTTTCCGACAGGGAAACCTGCTGCCGCTAAAAATGTATTCGCGATGCCACCACCAACAATAAGTTGGTCAACTTTATCAGACAGGGACTCTAATACGGTCAACTTAGTGGATACTTTTGATCCTCCCACGATGGCCGCCATTGGGCGAGCTGGAGTCGCAAGTGCTTTTTCAAGAGCCTCTAACTCGGCAGCAAGTAACGGTCCTGCGCAAGCTACCGGAGCAAATTTCGCGACACCGTGTGTTGAAGCCTGAGCACGATGCGCAGTACCAAATGCATCCATTACAAAAACATCGCAAAGCGCCGCCATTTTTTGAGCCAGCGCTTCGTCGTCTTTTTTCTCACCGTTATTGAAGCGAACGTTTTCCACGATAACAAGTTGACCTGCTTCTACATCAACACCCTCTAGCCAATCTTTAATTAAGGGAACGTCCTGTCCTAGCGATTCACTTAAGTGATTCGCCACTGGCTGCATTGAAAACTCTTCAGCATACTCACCTTCAGTCGGACGACCAAGGTGAGACATTACGATAACCTTCGCATTGGCTTCCAACGCTAATTTAATCGTCGGAAGTGCTGCACGGATGCGCGCATCGCTGGTCACTTTGCCATCTTTTACGGGGACATTTAGATCCTGACGTATCAGAACTCGTTTATTTTCTAAATCCAAGTCAGTCATTTTAATTACGGTCATGCACGATTCCTCGTCGTTTTAAAATTCCAATGTTTGGTATACCTGAGCTAAAGCAACAATTTGATCCAACCACTTACATTGTGAATTTAGAAAATCATTAACTTTAGATTTCTTCGTTATTGCTTAGTATGGGAGAACTAAGATTTCAAGACCATAGCCCATTGTACAGCCACATCTAACATCCGGTTTGCATAACCCCACTCGTTATCAAACCAGCAAAGCAGTTTAACCATTCTTGAATCGACTACTTTTGTTTGTGTGCCATCAATAATGACAGAGCGCGGGTCGTGGTTAAAGTCTACAGAAGCATGCGGCTCTTGTGTGAAACCAACAATACCGGCGTACTTACTTGTCGCTGCATTGCGTAACGCATCATTTACTTGTTCAACCGTGACGTCACTATTAGTCCGAACAACCATATCGACGACTGAAACGTTTAGAGTCGGTACTCGGATCGCATTACACTCTATCTTCCCACTCAATGACGGCATTAATCGAGCAATACCTTTCGCTAGCCCAGTATCAACAGGGATAATAGAGCTTATTGCGGCGCGCGTAAGGCGAAGGTCTTTTGTGTGATACGCATCAATTACAGGCTGATCGTTCATTGCAGAGTGAATAGTTTGCGTTGTGCCATGCTCAAGTCCGCATAATTTTTGCAAGACATCAAATACTGGAATAACACAATTCGTGGTACAAGACGCGGCGGAGACGATCGTTTGCTGGTTAGAAAGATCATGTTCATTAAAACCATGAACAATTGTCGCATCCACTTCAGATGACGCGGGCTGAGACAAAAGCAATCTAGGAATTCCAGCATCAAGGTAACGTTGAGCATCATGCCGGCTAGAGAAACTTCCTGAACACTCCATCACTAAGTCAATGTTTAGTGATTTCCAGTCAATGTTTGCAGGGTCTCTTTCAGAGAAACATTGAATCGAATCTTCGCCAATAATGAGCCGACTCTCATCCACAGAAACAGGTTTGGGAAAACGCCCATGTGTTGTGTCGTAACGTGTAAGATAGCTAATGGTGTCAATATCAGAGAGTTCATTGATTGCGACAACCTGAAATTGCTGTCGATAGCCATTTTCATATATCGCTCTGAGTAATGAGCGGCCTATACGTCCATATCCATTTATTGCGATTCGCAACATATTTCAACTACTTTCATTCTTAAAGGCGATATGTTTTCGCCGAAACAGATTTAGAAATCCTTGGCGCATTGAGGATAAAGAAAAAAGAGGAGCAGACTCCTCTTTTTTCTTTGCGAAACACTAAGACAATTAAGCCTTAAGAATAGCTTCCGCTTTTTCTACAACGTTTTCTACCGTGAAGCCAAAGTGCTTCAGAAGAGCGCCGCCAGGAGCAGATTCACCAAAGGTCGTCATACCAACAACGTCGCCTTCAAAGCCAACATATTTGAACCAAAAATCAACATGAGCCGCTTCGATAGCAATACGCTTAGTCACATTTTTAGGCAATACAGACTCTTTATAATCCGCTTCTTGTGCATCAAACACATTCGTCGATGGCATAGAAACGACGCGGACTTTACGACCATTTTCAGTCAAGACCTTAGCCGACTCTTGCGCAAGTGCCACTTCAGAACCCGTCGCGATCAGAATAACGTCTGGAGTACCAGCGCAATCGCTTAGCACATAGCCACCTTTAGCCACGTTTGCCAACTGTTCTTCATCACGTGCTTGAGCTGGCAAACCTTGACGAGAAAAGATAAGAGACGAAGGCCCATCGCGACGTTCAATCGCCGCTTTCCAAGCAACAGCTGTCTCAGCACCATCAGCAGGTCGCCAAACCGCCATATTAGGAGTCATACGCAAGTTGGCAATTTGCTCAATCGGTTGGTGTGTTGGGCCATCTTCGCCCTGACCAATAGAGTCATGCGTATAAACAAATACGTTTTGAATCCCCATAAGAGCAGACATACGAACAGCATTACGAGCATATTCCATGAACATCAAGAAGGTTGCACCGTAGTTGATAAAACCACCGTGTAACGAAGCTCCATTCATAATACCGCTCATGCCGAACTCGCGAACACCGTAATAAATGTAATTACCGTCCGCTTCGTCTTGAATCCCTTTAGAACCAGACCAAAGCGTTAAGTTGGATCCCGCAAGGTCAGCAGATCCACCCAGTAACTCAGGTAAAATAGAGCCAAACGCGCCAATAGCATTTTGCGATGCTTTACGACTGGCGATGTTTTCCGCTTTTTCTTGAGTTTCTTTGATGTACGCTTGTGCTTTTTCTTCAAAATCAGCTGGAAGCTCGCCTTTTAAAACACGACGTTCAAATTCCAAAGCCAGTTCTGGGTACGCTGCTTTATACGCTTCAAATGCAGCATTCCATTTGTCTTCTTTTGTCGCACCCTTCTCTTTTGCATCCCAACCGGTGTAAACATCAGCAGGAACTTCAAATGGAGCGTGAGGCCAGCCAAGGAACTCCCGAGCCGCAGCGATTTCTTCATCACCAAGAGGAGCGCCGTGACAATCATGGCTACCAGACTTGTTTGGAGATCCGTAACCAATAACGGTTTTACAGCAAATTAGAGTCGGCTTAGAAGATTCTGCTTGTGCGGCCTCAATCGCGGCTTTAATAGCATCCGCATCATGACCATCCACATCAGAGATAACATGCCAGCCATACGCCTCGAAGCGTTTTGGAGTATCATCAGAGAACCAACCTTCAACGTGGCCGTCAATGGAAATACCATTGTCATCCCAGAATGCTACCAATTTACCCAAGCCCAGCGTGCCCGCAAGAGAACACGCCTCGTGGGAAATCCCCTCCATCATACAACCGTCACCCATGAAGCAGTATGTAAAGTGATCGACGATGTCATGACCTTCACGGTTAAATTGCGCCGCTAGTGTTTTTTCAGCAATGGCCATACCAACCGCATTGCTAATGCCTGCACCTAACGGGCCAGTCGTTGTTTCAACACCGTCTGTGTAACCGTACTCTGGGTGACCAGGAGTTTTCGAATGCAATTGGCGGAATTGCTTAATCTCTTCCATTGGCAGATTGTAGCCAGACAAGTGAAGAAGAGAATAAATTAGCATTGAGCCGTGGCCATTTGATAGAACAAAACGGTCACGATCCGCCCACTTTGCATTGCCTGGGTTATGCTTTAGAAAGTCATTCCACAGAACCTCAGCAATATCAGCCATACCTAATGGCGCGCCAGGGTGCCCAGATTTGGCTTTCTGCACGGCATCCATGCTGAGAACACGTATGGCATTAGCGAGTTCTTTACGAGAAGGCATTTTTATTCTACTCCTAGTTACTTGACGAAGAATATTAAGGCTTACAAGCCCCAACTTTTATAGATAACTTTTTGTAGCCACCATGTTAGCAAAAAAGTCATTAAAATCCCCCTCTATAATGCCATCATTCCAATAATTATTGCTCTGTCGCTTTTAAGCCTGTTTTACATCGGAGCATCAACACTGTCATTTTCAAGAAAATAGCAATCATTCTTATAAAAGTTACTTGAAATTTGTCTAGATATCGTTCAACATTGTGTCTACAGCGTCGATTTGTTTCGGCTTGCGGACGCTATATAAAATCAGCTAAACAGAAGCAGCAGAGTGCCTGTTTAGCAAAATTTATGCTAAGCGGGTTTTTTTATGCCTGTTTGGCGCTTTTTTATCTTATTCGATAGAGGCACTAAACATGTCAGAATATTCTTTATTTACTTCCGAATCTGTTTCAGAAGGTCACCCAGACAAAGTGGCCGACCAAGTTTCAGATGCCATCCTTGACGCCATTCTTGCAGAAGACAGCGAAGCACGCGTCGCATGTGAAACTCTTGTAAAAACCGGCATGGTTTTAGTCGCAGGCGAAATACGCACAAACGCATGGGTTGATATCGAAGAGATCGCTCGTGGCGTTATAAAAGAAATCGGCTATAACAGTTCAGAAATGGGGTTTGACTGGGAATCTTGTGCTGTTATGAATGCCATCGGCAAGCAATCCGCAGACATTGCAGTCGGTGTAGACGAAGCAAACGAGAAGGAACTCGGAGCAGGAGACCAAGGTCTAATGTTCGGTTTCGCAACGAATGAAACCGACGTTCTTATGCCCGCTCCTATTACTTACGCTCACCGCCTAGTAGAACGCCAAGCTGAAGTACGCAAAAACGGCACGTTAGATTTCCTTCGCCCAGATGCGAAAAGTCAGGTCACTTTCCGTTATGATGAAAACGGCAAACCATGTGCAATTGATGCTGTTGTATTGTCAACACAACACAGTGCAGCCGTTAAGCAGGCAGACCTTCGTGAAGCGGTTTTGGAAGAAATCATCAAGCCTGTACTTCCTGAAGAGTGGTTGTCTAACGAGACTAAATACTTCATTAACCCTACCGGCCAATTCGTCATTGGTGGCCCAGTAGGTGATTGTGGTCTAACTGGTCGTAAAATTATCGTTGATACCTACGGCGGTATGGCTCGTCACGGCGGTGGTGCGTTCTCGGGCAAAGACCCATCAAAAGTTGACCGTTCTGCGGCTTACGCAGGCCGCTACGTCGCTAAAAATATCGTTGCTGCTGGATTAGCCGATAAATGCGAAATTCAAGTATCTTATGCAATCGGCGTGTCTGAACCAACCTCGATCAGCATAAATACATTCGGGACGGGTAGAATTAGCGATGCACAAATCGTAGAAATCGTTCGTGAGCATTTTGATCTACGCCCAGCTGGTTTAATTCAAATGTTGGATCTGAAACGCCCAATTTACCTACCAACTGCAGCTTACGGCCACTTCGGACGTACTGGTGACAACTTCACTTGGGAAAAAACAGACAAAGCAGACGTATTACGTACCGCTGCTGGTTTATAATTCTCTCAAATTCCGTTATAAAAGCCTTCTCACGTGAGAGGGCTTTTTTGTATGCGAATACCGCGAATATATGTAGAAATTGATTTGGCTGAAAACACCACGATTACCTTGCCGGATTCAGCCTTCCAGCATTGCTGCAAAGTGCTAAGATTAAAAGAGGGGCAGTCGCTAACCTTGTTTAACGGTACAGGAGGCGAATACGACGCTACGCTGGCGGATGTTCAAAAGCGAACCGCCAATGCGCATTTAAAGAACTATCGAATACTGGAAAACGAATCGCCTTTGAAAGTAACCATTGGCCAATCCCTCTCTCGTGGCGAACGCATGGATTACGCAATTCAAAAAGCGGTAGAGTCAGGTGTTTTCCAAATACAACCACTCTTCAGTGAGCGCTGTGAAGTAAAGCTTCAAGATGACAGGATCGAAAAGCGTCTTAAACATTGGCAGCAAGTTTCAATCAGCGCAGCGGAACAATGCGGTCGAGGAATCGTTCCTAAAATACTTTCGCCTATCAATTTATTAGATTGGGTAGAGAAATGTAACGATTTGTTAAAGCTCACTTTGCACCACCATTGCGCTCAGCCTATCCAACATTTTGAACCACCAAAAGAAAATGATATTGCACTGCTAATCGGCCCAGAAGGCGGGTTAACAGAGACGGAAGTAACAAAAGCTTGTCAATTTGGCTTTCAGGCTATCGCGCTTGGCCCCAGAGTGTTAAGAACAGAAACCGCTCCTATTGTCGCATTGACGACACTAAACCTACTGTGGGGCGATATTTAGACGAAGATTAGCAACAAATTTTTACGCTAAATTCATGCTATTTAGCGTCATACTATTGGGGATAACTTAGTACTTTATGGTTAGGAAGATCATAATAATGATTCAATTTGGATACAGGTGAAATATGCTGTTTAAAAGACGACTTATCTCTAGTGCATGCACTGTTACTTTAGCATCGATTTGCGCTAGCGCTAGTGCCATTTCGCTTGAACAAGCTACTTATATTGCGATAGAGAATAGCCCCACAGTACGCCAGACAATATCTGCGTACAGAGAAGGTTTAACCAACACTGAAATTACTCATCGAGGTGGTTTATACCCCCGGATCGACCTTTCGGCAGGTATCGGTCATGAAACAACGTATGACTTCCAACAATCGGGGGAAGACGTAGACTTGACTCGTCGAGAACTGTCTCTGACGCTAACTCAGCCTATTTATGACGGTTCTCTTTCCAGAAACGAAACAAAACGTCTTTCTGACGAAGCAGAAGCGTCTCGCTGGCAAGCTCTGGCTTCGGTAGAAAATACTGCACTGGAAGTTGCCGAAGCGTATGCCAACATTCTTAGATTTCGTGAGCTGGTCGATTTAGCCGATTTAAACCTTGAAACTCATACTCGCATTTACAAACAAATCAAACTAAAAAGTAACGCGGGTGTAGGTCGTCAATCTGATTTTAGTCAGATCACGGCTCGATTAGCCAAAGCGAAATCCAATCGTTTGTCTGCCGTCAACAATTTGCGAAATGCAGAAAGCCAATACAAGAAGGTGGTTGGCGAATTGCCACCCGAAGAACTGACCTATCCTGTCCCAGATAGAGAGCTGCTCCCCAAAAGTCTTGACGATGCATTAGATCAGGCCATGAAAAAGAACCCTGCTATAGAAGGTTCATATTGGGATGTTATGGCTACGGACAGTTTCATAAAAGCAACAAAGGCGGACAATCTACCCACCATTAACTTTGAGCTTGAACGAACGTTCAATAACAATCTAGATGGCAGCGAATCCGCTTCTGAAGATCTAACGGCTATGTTCCGCTTAACGTATAACTTATACAGTGGCGGCCTTACTACTCGTCGAACTCAAGTCGCAACAGAGCAGAATACTCAAGCGAAAGAAATTCAACGAGAAACTCAAAGAGAAACTGAGTTGACGGTTCGACAATCATGGGCAGCGTACGAAGCGACTTTGGAACAAAAAGAACACATTCGCGAATACGTTATTGCCACTAAAGAATCGCAAATTGCCTACGAAAAACAATTCCGTTTAGGTCGTAGAACCTTACTAGATGTCTTAGACAGTGAAAATGAGCTATTCCAAGCTCGACAAGACTACGTCAACACCGACTACGACGAACTGTTTTCAGAGTTTCGCTTATTCAATGCAAAAGGCGATTTAATGCGCGCGTTCCGCATCTACCGTCCACCAGTCTTAGGCTTCGAAGATGAATTTATCGACGATAAACCGCCTGTTGGGCAAACAGCAATCGAAGAGTTGCAAGACGCAGAAACTCAAATAACACCCGCTACAGTCCCCGCTGCGCCTGCACCATCAACAGAATTACCAGATACCGATAACACGACATCGGAAGACGAGTTATTCCTTGATACTGGTGAAGAGGGAGGCAACTGGTAATGAAACGTGGCCCGTTAGTCCTGTTATTATTAGGGCTGGTTGGAGTATGGATCCATTCTCCAGCCACAGCGGGCTCTGTTTACGGAGACAACGTTCAGGAGAGCCGACTTGCCGACAACGACAAAGACGGCGTTATTAACATTCGTGATCGTTGCTCCAATACACCTGCTGGAGCAGAAGTTGACAATCACGGCTGTCCGCACGTAAACAAGCGTTTGCTTTCTGTGGAACTAAACATACTGTTTGATTCAGGGAAGTTCCAAGTCAAGCCTCGCTTCTATGGCGAAGTCAAAAACCTTGCTGATTTCATGAAAAGCAATTCGGGAAGCAGCGTTGTCATAGAAGGCCACACGGACGATGTCGGAGCGGCTGAGTATAATGAAAACTTGTCTCAAAACCGAGCAGATGCCATTGCGGATGTATTGATCAACAGCTTTAAAATTGACCGAAAAAGGGTCAGAGCCATCGGTTATGGTGAGAGTCGTCCCATTGCTGACAATGATACTATTGATGGCCGCGCAACCAATCGCCGAGTTGTCGCAGAAGTGTTTGCAAGTAAGGTTGCAGATGTACAACGCTGGACGATTTACAGTGTAGACCGACGTTAAATTTTTACCTTTCGTCCAGGTAAGCCTATTATTTCTTCTCTTAGCCCCTATATTTCTATAGCATCTACTACATTAATTTCGATAGCGGCTGAATTCTGTATCCACTCATTTAGCTCTATCTTCTTTTAGCGCGGACGGAACAAAACAGATGACCATTAAACTCGGCATCGTAATGGACCCAATTCAATCCATTACCTATAAAAAAGACACTTCTTTAGCGATGTTATGGGCGGCAGCAGACAAAGGCTGGGAGCTTATTTACATGGAACAATCTGACCTGTTTCTTAAGCAAGGCAAAGCCCATGCAATGGTGCGCCCTTTAAAAGTATTTAGAGATGAAGAAAAATTTTACGAATTAGGCTCAGAGCAACAATGTGCTTTAGGAGATTTAGACGTTATCTTAATGCGTAAAGACCCGCCATTCGACGGCGAGTTTATGTACAGCACAATGATACTGGAGCAGGCACAAAGAGACGGCGCGATGGTCGTTAACAACCCAGCAAGCCTGCGAGACTGTAATGAGAAGTTATTTGCCACTCAGTTCCCGCAGTGTTGCCCAGAAGTACTCGTAACACGCCGTCCAGACCTACTACGAGCGTTTCATAGCACTCATAAAGACGTCATATTTAAACCGCTAGACGGAATGGGTGGCACGTCGATATTTCGATTAAAAGAAGACGATCCAAACGTCAGCGTTATCATCGAGTCGTTAACAGAAATGGGAAGCCAGCAAATTATGGCTCAAAAATTCATTCCTGAAATCAAAGAAGGTGACAAACGCATTCTGATCGTAAACGGTGAGCCCATTCCCTATGCTTTAGCCAGGATTCCCGCAAGCGGTGAAACCCGAGGAAACTTAGCAGCTGGAGGCCGTGGTGAAGGTCGACCACTATCAGATCGAGATCGATGGATTTGTGATCAAGTCATTCCAACTTTGAAAGAAAAAGATCTAATGTTTGTAGGTCTGGATGTTATAGGCGACTATTTAACGGAAATCAACGTCACCAGTCCTACCTGTGTCAGAGAATTGGACAACCAATACGGCCTCAATATTGCTAAGCAACTGATGGACGCTATTGAAGCTAAACTAATATAAGTGATCACTGTTTATGATGCATAAATATTTGCGTTCACTGTAGGCGACACATTAATCGTGCGAGCTGCAGATCGTTTTTCTATCGCTTTATTCATAGCGATCACATTGCATGTGGTCGCCGTGATGCTCGTGAGCTTTGATTTCTCTCTCGGTGCACCCGCTCGCCCTCCTACGTTAGAGATCACTCTCGTCCAGCATAAAACGAAAGCGCCAAAAGAAGCCGACTTCCTCGCACAAGCAAATCAGCTAGCCAGTGGCACAGAGATTCGTAAACAAAAACTAACGAGCACAGAGACCGCTCAGTTCATTGCTGACGAAATTCAGGACATTACCCCGCCCGTCCAACCTCAATTAGCGTCTAAACAGCCTGTGGATCAGCCTGATGTCATTGTAAGTGCACATCAAGAAGCGAAACTCATTATTAATGACAACATGGAGCAAGAGCTTAAAACACTTGAAGAACAGTTTCGAGGTGAAACTCAAATACCCAGCCGACTCTCTAGCGATATTGCCTCTCTTGAAGCTTTATTGGATCAACAACGCCAAGCCTACGCAAAAAGGCCACGTATTCGTCGCTTAACATCCGTTTCAGCAAAATCAGCGCTCGATGCAGAATACTTAGACAACTGGCGAAAACGGATTGAACGTATTGGTAATATCCACTATCCATCTGAAGCGAAACGTCAAAAGCTATTTGGTCAGTTACGATTAGCGGTAGTTTTACAGCCCAATGGTTATGTGGATAAAATCGATGTTTTGCAATCTTCTGGCTTACGCATACTAGACGACGCTGCTATGAGAATCGTCCGACTATCAGAGCCCTTCGCCCCTTTTCCAATAGAGATGAAAAAAGAAGTCGATAAACTAGAAGTCATAAGGACTTGGAAATTTGTTCCAGGCAATCAACTTCAAAGCCGCTAACAAGCATAAACAGTAAAAACAAAAATGCCCTCATATAAGAGGGCATTTTTTATCTATTAAGCAGTACGCGTACGACTACTGAAACTGTTCTTCACCCATTGCTAAGCGAATTTTCTTCATCGCGTTTTTCTCAAGTTGACGAATACGCTCAGCGGAAACACCGTATTCATCCGCAAGATCATGCAGTGTGGATTTGTTTTCAGATAACCAACGCTGCACAAGTATATTTCGGCTGCGCTCGTCCAAATCAGACAGTGCTTGCTCTAGTCGACGATTAGAATCGGCTTCCCAGTTACCGTTTTCGAGCAACATCGCAGGGTCATATCGGCCGTCTTCCAAATAGTTTGCAGGCGCCTGAAATACACTGTCATCGTCATCGTCTGTTGTTGCATCAAACGCCATGTCAGTAGAACTCATACGTCCTTCCATCTGGCGAACAACTTCAGGAGACACGCCCAAATCGTTTGCAACCGCATCCACTTCTGAGTTGTTTAACCAAGACAACGTCTTTTTGGCGCTGCGTAGGTTAAAGAACATTTTGCGTTGCGCTTTGGTCGTCGCAACTTTCACAATTCGCCAGTTTTTGAGAATAAACTCATGAATTTCGGCTTTGATCCAATGAACAGCAAACGAAACCAAGCGAACCCCAACTTCAGGGTTGAATCGTTTCACGGCTTTCATTAAACCAACATTACCTTCTTGAACTAAGTCACCTTGAGACAATCCGTATCCTGAGTAGCTTTTTGCAATGTGGACAACAAATCTTAGGTGCGACATAACTAATGCGCGGGCCGCTTCTAGGTCACCTTCATAATAAAGGCGCTCTGCTAGCTTTTTTTCCTCTTCTGCTGTAAGAATTGGAATTGTGCTGACGCCCTGAACATAGGATTCCAAATGTTGGCCAGGAATCATCATGTCAATTGGCTGAAGAGCTTTACCCATTTTTGTATTCACCTCTAAATTGTTCATACAACACAGTATGACCAAATACTAACAAGTTTGTTCCAAATATTTGTGGCATAAATATGAATAAAAATGCCACACTTGTAAAGATGGAGAAACAATAAATATCTCCGCGGAACAACTATTCCTTAAATTACTGCAATTCTATGTCGGCAATATGGCGGCTTACCGCTATCCATGCCCCACTCGTGCCAACGATTGCGCTAATAGTTAAGCATAAAACGACTTCGCTCGCATTAAAAGTCTGCAACTCAAAACCACTATGGTACAGCTCTATTAACCGCACAGCAGGTGTACTGACCCACCAGCTTAAAAGCAAAATCATCATACAGGCGAGCAAACCGCCAAGCGTACCGAACCAAAAGCCCATATATAAAAACGGTCGTCTTATATACGCATCGGTAGCGCCAACCAGTTTCATCACCAAGACTTCTTCTCGCCGACTTTCCACCGCCATACGAATGGTATTACCGACAATCAACAATACAGCAGCAATAAGCAATGCGGACAACGCATAAACAAACCGTTGCCCAAAATTAAGAATCGTCGCTAAACGCTGTAACCATTGCGCGTCCAATTCTACATACTCTACCTGCGCTAACTCGGCTAAATCCTCTTTTAAGTCGGTCAAAGATTGTAATGTCGCCAATGAGACTGGCGCCGTCGGGATTACTTTTAGCACAATCGGAAGAGGGTTTTCAGGCAAAGCAGACAGTATCTCTTCATAACCACTGGATTGTTCGAAATAACGCAAGCCTTCTTCTTTGGAAATGTATTCAACAGAACGAATATCAGAACGTGTCGACAACTGATGCGAGAGCGATAACGCTTCTGTATCGTCAAGGTTGGAAAACAAATACAAAGAAATAACAGATTGACGCTCCCATTGATCTGTCACACGCTCAACGTTTTTGAGCATCACAAACAAACCACCGGGAAGAGACAGTGAGATGGAAATCACGACAACGGTCATAATGCTGGCAAGCGGATACCCGAATAATCGGATTAGGCTTTCCAACATCGTTTGCTGATGCAAACGAAAATATTGAGCGAAACTGAACCCTTTAGCGCTTGCCAATTTTGACTGAGTCGAGACACTCGGTGCGGCTTGTCGGGTCGCGCCTCGACGGTTCTGTTTAGGGCTCATTAGTTAAAGCCCCCATCATTAACAATACGACCTTGGTTGAGGGTTAACACCCTATGTCGCATTCGCGCAATCAAGGCCAAATCATGGCTCGCAACCATAACCGTCACGCCCACACGATTAAACTCTTGAAACAAGTTCATGATCTCTGCTGAAAGGCGAGGATCAAGGTTACCTGTTGGTTCATCTGCAAGTAATAGTTGAGGTTTATTAACCACTGCTCGCGCAATGCCAATGCGTTGCTGCTCCCCTCCAGACAAAGCCATGGGATTAAACTTTTCTTTTCCAAGCAATCCAACTTTGTCCAACGCGGCCCGCACTCGCTTGCCGATTTGCATAGGGTCTGCACCGCTAACTTGTAACGGAAGCGCAACATTATCAAAGACGCTGCGGTCAAAAAGCAGTTGATGATTTTGAAAAACAACGCCCACTCGACGGCGATGAGCAGGAATGGATTTTGGCCCTAACGTTCGAAGATCAACGCCGTCGACTAAAATCTGACCATAACTCTGACGCTCAATCATCATTATCAGCTTCATTAAAGTACTCTTACCCGCGCCAGAATGCCCAGTAAGAAACGCCATTTCGCCCTGCCTCAAGTGAAAGTTCACCTGAGACAACGCCTCTTGACCACTGTCGTACTTTTTACCTACCCGCTGAAATTCGATTTCCACGTCAGAGCAAGTCCTTACTGTTTAAATATTGAATGGTTTGTTTCACTCTTACTCATTTTCAAATAAAGCGTCAACAAATTCTTGAGCAACGAAAGGTCTTAAGTCTTCTGCTTGTTCACCTACGCCAATATAGCGAATAGGCAAATTAAACTGTTTAGCAATTGCGAAGATGATGCCACCTTTCGCCGTTCCATCGAGTTTGGTTAATGTGATACCGGAAACGCCAACCGCTTCCATAAATAGCTTCGCCTGACTCAATGCATTTTGTCCGGTTCCCGCATCCAGCACCAACATAACTTCGTGTGGCGCAGACACATCAAGCTTTTTCATTACACGAACTACTTTTTCTAATTCGCTCATCAAGTTTGCTTTGTTTTGCAAACGTCCCGCCGTATCCGCGATCACAACATCAACGCCTTTTGCCTTAGCGGATTCGATCGCATCATAGATAACGGAAGCAGAGTCAGCGCCAGTATGCTGTGCGACAACAGGAACTTGGTTACGTTCGCCCCACACTTGCAGTTGCTCAACAGCGGCGGCTCGGAACGTATCACCAGCTGCCAGCATAACACTCTTACCTTCGGCCTGATATTTTTTCGCTAGTTTACCGATTGTTGTGGTCTTTCCTACGCCGTTAACGCCAACCATCAAAATAACAAAAGGACCGTCTTTCTTTTCAAGTAATAATGGCTGCTCTGAAGTGATCAGAATGTCATTCATATCGGCTTTAAGAGAAGACATCAATGCATCTGCGTCTTTTAGCTCTTTTCGGTTTAGCTTTTCAGTCAATCCAGCAATAAGAGACTGAGTGGCATCGATTCCCACATCCGCAGTCAGTAATTGGGTTTCCAACTCTTCAAGCAGATCATCGTCGAGTTTTTTACTGCCTAATACAAGTGAAGATAGCCCGCTCCCTAAACCGCTGCGTGTTCTGGAAAGGCCTGACTGAATACGTTCTCGCCAAGATAGGCTAGGCTCTTGGGGTATTTTCTCGGCTTCTTGGTCATTCCCAACGGCCGCACTTTCGACTTGCTCAGGTTCTGTTGCCTTTGCAGTGTCGGCATTTTCGTTGGCGCTGTCTACTTCAACCTTCTGCCCATCACTTAGAGTCTCAGAGGCTTGATCCGGCAGCGTACTATCCGAACCTTGATCATCGTGTTCTTTTGTTTCCTGAGCTTCTGTTACTTTTTTCTCGGCTGCTTTAATATCTGCACCCATACTTTTTACAGTACGGCGTTTCACTAAAATGGCCAGTAACGCTAAAATAACACCAATGGCGATGGGGGCAAAACGAGCGTACTCGCCCAAGTATGGCGTAAAGAACGCAATGATCTGATTCACTATTTCCATTAAATTTTCTCTTGGCTAATACCGTTGTTGCATAAAGGTTTCCAACTATAAACTGAAAAGAAACCTTTTAGACACATATAGAATGATGATTTTATCATCATTCTGATTGGCAAAAAGCCCTAGATTCATGGAAAAATGCACTCACTATGATAATGGAACTCAATGCGCACTATGTTTGATCGAAATAAACCTCTGTTTAGTCGCCCTGTCTTAGCTGCAATCATGGTGTTTGCCACACTTGGAATTTGGCTGCTCAACCTCATCTCTTCTGATGTGAAACTGCCCTCGCCTGACGTCACCTCATGGGAAACAGAGAGTGGCATCCCCGTTAACTGGATTAACATGGATCCTTGGGGAAACGGCAACAAAATCATTGTGAAGTTTGTCTTTGAAGCTGAGCAAACTGAGAACAGACTCACGGAAGCTACTTTTGACCTTCTAATGGGAAACAGCCTTCCAATCAGTCAATCCACCATCAATCAGCGCCTTTCTCCCCTTTCAGCAAAAGCATCAAGCTATGTCACGCCGTTGCAGCAAACATTACAACTTACACTTAATTCTGAGGGAAATTATTTAACACCCAGCTTATCGGTAATTGAAAACTGGCTACAACATGCAACGTTTAAACCTAGATCGCTAGTCAGCTGGCAAAAAAGGCATTCAGACATAAAAAGCGACGAACAGAAGTTACTGGATATGCTACTTATCAGTAACGGCACTCCGACTGACGAGATTTCATTAGATGCCATCAATGCGTATTACACGGTAATTCAACAGTCTACCTCACACATCAGTATCGTAGGCCACCTAGACAAGACCTCTCAGACCACGCTCAAGCGTTTTTTGAATACACTGTCTGGTCATTTTAAGCCAAGAGCAACGTCTTCAATCATTCCGCACATTCAACCCAGTTCACAGCTGCAATTTGGAGAAGGACACCTGCACGATAGCCACAGCATGCTGGCTGTCCTGCAGCCAGCCAGTGTACAAGATTGGGCAACCTATTTAATCTGGGCAAGAGATGCCGTAGCCCGCGCCAACAATCATGCAGAAATCAATTTTATGCAATGGCATCTAAGCTTAACTACCATGCCTAGCTATGTTTGGTGGAGCCAACAATATGCCTCTACTCAGAAAGAATCAGCTCCTACGCCAGATCACTGGATGGATTATCAAGACTTGCAGTCTTACTCCGATGGTCAGCACTTCAAATTGCTAAAAGAACAACTGCTTACTCAGTTGAAATCGCGAACGCTTACGCCAGATTGGTGGGCTTATATCAGTACTCAAATTACACACCCAAATTCGTCGCTGGCACTCGAAACCTTTATAGAAAACTATAGTGATGCCCTGAATTCCTTTACTATAGAAGATTATAGAAACCGTTTAGAAACGCTGATCGATCTCAACAGCTATCAGGAAATCCAAGTCAATCGATGAAAAAGAACGCCCGTAAACAAAATGCCGTAACAAGTAAGAACGCAAAACTTCGTATTATTGGCGGAGATTGGCGTTCACGCCAACTTCCGATCCCAGAAGTTGAAGGGCTTCGGCCAACACCTGATCGAGTAAGAGAAACCGTTTTCAATTGGCTAAACTTCGATGTTGCTGGTGCGCATTGCGCAGACTTGTTTTGTGGTACAGGTGCTCTGGGCTTAGAAGCACTATCACGAGGGGCAGCAAGCTGTACTTTTGTTGATGCAAACCGCTCGGCATCACAACAACTTAAAAACAACCTCAATACACTGAACGCGACCAATGGCGAAGTTCATTTTACCAACGCGCTATCCTATCTGGATCAAGAAAACAGCCGCCCCTTAGATATTGTTTTTTTAGATCCTCCTTTTCGCAAAGGATGGCTTGAACAAATCCTGCCATTGCTCGAAGAAAAAAAGTGGCTCGCACAAAAAGCACTGATATACATCGAACGCGAAAGCGAGAATTCACCGAACTTTCCTTCCCACTGGCGATTACTAAAAGAAAAGTCCGCAGGTCAACTTACGTACGCTCTTTACGAACGTCAGGCTAACTAGCCTCTTTTCCCTCTCTATTTTGTTTTAGGTGCACTGCAATCTACATTTGTTGCGCACCAAAACAACGCGAACCATTCTGCTCTCACACTATCTCGCATCGAAAATTATCCTACTCAATACTAAACATCATGGATGCAACGAATGTGTATGGAACTTGCATTCTCAAAATCGCTCAACACTTTTTAGCGTTTATGATTACAACGGAGGTACTCGTGATGTTCAATAATCTTTCGTTCAGAACCAAACTGACCAGCTTGCTTATCAGTGCTATTTTAGGTTTTGCCATTTTAGCCAGTGTCGCGGTCATGTCTTTGACCTCACAGCAAGAAGCCAGCAACACACTCAGGCAGTACTTTAGCACTCAGGCTTCTGTAAACCATCTTTCAATGGGAATGCTAGAACTCGGAGACAGATTGTGGACATTAACCGACGCTGATTACAGTGCATACCAAGAGGATCTATCAACCAGCTACAATGAATATGGCGCTCTACTCAGCAAAGCGATAGACAACGTATCTGATCCAAAGATATCCACCGCCCTTACCGATTTAAAGAAACACTTAATCCGATATGAATCCGCGCTTAAGCAATACGTAGCCCAAAAAGGAACCGTTGGCTTTACTACACAAACCGGTTTACAAGGGAACATCATCTCTCTAAGTGATCAAATCACCGCCTCAGTAGCAAAACTAAGCTTGCTTAAACGCGAGTTCGTAAACGTAAAGAAAGCAGAAACAACCTATTTAATTCAGCCTACTGACGAGAACATGCAACCGATTACAAAAAGTTTTGAACGGTTTAAAATCCGCGTAGATAACTTTGGTTTCTCTGAAACCATTGGTAAACAAGCGGATGAATATTATAACCACCTTAAATCGTATCGAACTGAATTTGATCGACTGGTCACCCTTAGCACGACGTTTAAACAGGAAAAAGCACTCTATGATGAGTATCAGCAAGCCGCCATTTATTTAATTAAAGATTCAGTTAAAGGCGCGGAAGATCAAGCAACCCATCAATCACAACAATCCCTTACCGCCCTTATCGTCATCAGCGTAATGGTTGCCTTATTTGCAGCCATTCTTATGTTCTCTATCGGTAAAAACGCACGTAATACTCTACAAAAAATAGTGACCGACTTAACCAAAGTAAAACAAGGCGATATGACGGCAGTGGCCGAGGTTAACAAAAAACGAAATGACGAGTTTGACACTCTAAGCCAATCCCTTAATGAAATGACAAACGGTTTAGGAGGCGTTTTATCTGATGTAGTGAACTCAACATCCGAAGTGACAGGAATGGTGTCCGAATTAAATAGCACGCTCAATAATATTGCAGGTAACAACCGCTCTACTACCGAACGTACCAACGACATTGCTGCGTCAACGGACGATATATCCAATCGCATCGCTTCACTATCAGATACAACAGAAGAGCTTCGCGGGCACTCGAACGAAACCTACGAATCCGCTAAGGCGGGAGCGAAAACGATTCAAGACGTTCTCGGCAACTTGAATGAAGTGGTCATGCAAGCCAACATAACCAGTCAGCAGTTGGATGAATTGGGCCACCTATCCAGCAACATAGACAATGTTATTGAAATGATTAATGACCTAGCCAATCAAACCAACTTACTCGCGCTCAACGCGGCCATTGAAGCGGCACGCGCGGGCGAAGCTGGCCGTGGCTTCTCCGTCGTTGCAGACGAAGTACGTTCACTGGCTGAAAAAACCGTTGATGCGACCTCAAGAATCACATCGACTGTCGGCGCAATTCAGCAATCCACCAAATCGGCAATCGAATCAATGAAACAAGGTCAACACAGCCTTAAGCGCATTGAAAGCAGTGGTAGCGAAGCGGAAGATGCCATGAAAATCATCGAGCAAAACGCGATGACCAGCTCAGATGCTTCAAATGCTATGGCGCAATCCATTCATAACGTTGCAAACACTGCATTGAAAATGAGCGACGACATGGATCAAATCGCAGAACAACTCCGAAATGACAGCAGCTCGATTGAAATAATCGTCAATAAAACAGAACAAATCAGTGGTATTTCGTCCGATCTAGCAGGCAAAACTCAAGTATTTACCCTTCCCAAAGCAGTCGCATAAGGCAAAATATAAGCAGAGTGATTGAAAGAAACTCTGCTTATATTCTCATGAATAAACGGGCTCGTAAGTCTGCTACTTGATGCAACAAACGGCACAGGATAGACTGTGCCACACTGTATTTATCGAGTTACTTCAACCCTAGTAAACGATTCAACACTCGATCATGTTGTAATTGACTTGCTCATGGTGACTCGACCCATTTATTCACTTTATATTCATCAGGATATTCACTACCTATGCCAGACGTCATTCCTGTTGATTCCGTCGGTATCGTCACTCCAAAAATCGCTCAATTCGCGGAGCCTTTGGCACTTACATGTGGCAAATCACTGACAAGTTATCAGCTTATCTATGAAACTTATGGCACCTTAAATCAAGATGCTTCTAATGCGATTTTGATCTGCCATGCTTTAAGCGGCGATCATCATGCGGCGGGCTATCACTCGATGGATGATAAAAAACCAGGTTGGTGGGACTCTGCAATCGGCCCGGGAAAAGCCATAGATACCAACACACACTTCGTCGTCAGCTTAAACAACCTAAGCGGTTGTTGCGGAAGCACGGGGCCAACCAGTATCAATCCGGAGACAGGCAAAATTTGGGGCGCGGATTTTCCCATTGTTACGGTTGAAGACTGGGTCGAAAGTCAAGCAAGGCTGGCAGACAAACTGGGTATCAAAACCTTTGCCGCTATTATTGGTGGCAGTTTAGGCGGGATGCAGGTTCTTGAATGGAGCATTCGTTTTCCCGATCGTTTAAGAGCGGCCGTTGTGATCGCTTCGGCTCCTAAACTGTCGGCTCAGAATATTGCCTTTAACGAAGTAGCACGCCAGTCCATAAGCCGTGATCCAGATTTCAGGCATGGAAACTACCTCAATGAAGAAACCCTGCCGAAAAATGGATTGGGGTTAGCCCGCATGCTTGCCCACATTACCTACCTATCAGACGATTCAATGGATTCTAAGTTTGGTCGCAAGATGCGACACGACGCATTCCAATACAATTATGACATTGAATTTGAGATCGAAAGCTATCTTCGTTATCAAGGCGAAGCTTTTACCAATCGTTTTGACGCCAACACCTACTTGTTAATGACCAAGGCTCTAGATTACTTTGACCCTGCCGCACGAACGGGCGGTGATTTATCAAAGGCTCTTGAAAAAGCAACGTGTGAATTCCTGCTGGTTTCCTTCACTACTGATTGGCGCTTTTCTCCTGCTCGAAGTGAAGAGATTGTAGACGCGCTCGTAAAAGCAGGTAAAAAAGTATCGTACGCTAAAGTAGAAGAAGACGGAGGACATGACGCATTTCTTTTCCCTATTCCTCGCTATATGGCCGCTTTAAAGGGCTTACTAAATCGAATTGGTAACCAAATTAAAGAGGAGGCGAACTAACATGCGTTCGGATCTCGTAATAATCAATGATTGGATAAAACCGAACTCCCGAGTGCTTGATTTAGGGTGCGGTGACGGTGAACTGTTAAGCCATTTAATTGGTAACAAAAGCGTTAACGGCTATGGCTTAGAAATCGATGCAGATCAAATCAATACCTGTATCGAAAAAGGCGTACCAGTTCTAGAACAAAACATTGATAACGGCTTGCAGAACTTTGGGAATCAGAGTTTTGATATCGTTGTTATGACGCATGCTCTTCAGCAATTTCGACGCCCTGATTTGTTACTTGATGAAATGCTGCGCATCGGAAAAGAGTGCATCATCACCTTTCCAAACTTCGGCCATTGGCGCAACCGACTTCACCTTGGATTAAAAGGCCGTATGCCGGTATCTGAGTTTTTGCCTTACAACTGGTATGACACACCTAACATTCACTTTTGTACATTTGAAGATTTTCGCCGACTTTGCGATGAAAGGGGCATAAAAATCGAACGTTGGGCCGCCGTCGATGGCGATTTAAAAGGGCATCTATGGACACGCTTGATGCCCAATCTATTTAGCGAAACCGCTATCTTTCATGTCAGCCGATAACGACTAATTTAAATCAATGGTTAGAATGCCATTTTGGACTAAACGATTATGAGCAAAACCATCGTTCTGGCCAGCAACAACGCTGGTAAAATTAAAGAGTTCAATACTCTGTTCTCACAATATGGAATTGAAGTAAAACCTCAAGGTGAATTTAATGTTGACGAGGCAGAAGAAACAGGCCTGAGCTTTATCGAAAATGCGATCCTTAAAGCTCGAAATGCCTGCGAACACACAGGGCTGGCGTCCATTGCTGATGATTCAGGTATCGAAGTCGATTATTTAGACGGAGCCCCCGGTATTTACTCCGCTCGCTTTGCGGGTGAGCATGGAGACAATGAAGCCAACAACGCGTTATTGCTTCAAAAACTTGAAGGCGTTCCTACTGAACAACGCACCGCTCGCTTTCATTGTGTTCTCGCCTACATGCGCCACAAGGACGATCCGACGCCTCTTGTTGTTCAAGGTAGCTGGGAAGGTCGCATCCTTGAATCGAGCGCTGGAGTGGAAGGGTTTGGTTACGATCCCATCTTTTTTGTACCAGAAAAAGGCTGCAGTTCGGCAAGCCTACCGAAAGAAGTAAAAAACCAGTTGAGCCATCGGGCGAAAGCACTAAATTTACTCATGTCCGCATTTAAAGAGAAAAATATCCTCGCATGAGTTCTAATCTAGCTCTCCCTCCTCTGAGTCTATATATTCATCTTCCTTGGTGTGTACGTAAGTGCCCTTATTGTGATTTTAACTCACATCAAGCAGATCGATTCGAGCAAAACGGCAAACTCCCTGAAGACGCATACCTTAATCAACTGTTAGCCGATCTAGAAGTAGACCTTCCGTACGTTGCCAACAGACCGATTCAAACAGCGTTTATTGGCGGTGGAACTCCCAGCTTAATGAGCGCCGATTTCTATTATCGCCTGATGGAAGCCCTGAAATGCAAACTCAATTGGGCTGACGATGCTGAGATCACCATGGAAGCTAACCCAGGCACCTTTGAACAAGAAAAATTCGCCCATTTTAGAAAAGCTGGGATAAACCGACTGTCTATTGGTATCCAAAGTTTCCACACAGACCTGTTGAAAACCCTAGGAAGAATCCACAACCGCGAAGAAGCCATCAAGGCTGTGGAAAAGTCGAGACTGGCTGGGTTTGAGAACATTAATCTTGACCTAATGCACGGTTTACCTGATCAATCTATTGATATGGCTCTGAATGATCTGTATCTCGCAATGGATCTGGCTCCTGAGCATTTATCCTGGTATCAATTAACCATTGAACCCAACACAGAGTTCTACCGCCGCCCTCCAGAGCTCCCTGAAGACAACACGCTTTGGAATATACAAGATGAAGGCTTATCAGCATTAGAGTCCAAAGGTTATCAACAATATGAGGTCTCTGCCAACGCACGATCAGGAAAGCAGGCGCAACACAATTTAAACTATTGGCGATTTGGTGATTACATCGGAATTGGCGCGGGTGCTCACGGGAAAATCACCCTTGAAAATGGCGATATATTTAGAACTCGAAAGACTCGACACCCTAATCATTATTTATCTAATCTGCCAGAAGCGCTTGTAATTAAAGAATCAATTGAGACCGAAGACTTGCCCTTAGAGTTTATGATGAATCGACTGCGTTTATTCGAGATATTTGATCTTGATGATTTTTCTCGGTTCACCTATCAAAAAGTACCGAAAAAACTACTAGAAGGATGCGAAAAGGCCTTAAAAATGGGGCTTATTAGTCACGAAGCATGGAGCATGAATCAGGTACGAACCACCCAGAAAGGCAAGCTCTTTTTAAATGAGTTACTCGAACTCTTTCTTCCTTAAGATTTACCCAAATGCGCAAGAAATAAGTAAAGGGATTTTAATTCATTAGACATCAAATTATTTGTTATACACTACCTACCCGCTGTGCATTTCAGCACAGCGAAAAAAATCGCTAATTCACTGATTTCTGTATTTTTTCTTAATAACGCACTTTGTGTAAAAAACGTTCAAATAGAACAGTATTTGTCGCAGAGAGTTAATTAATTGAACTCAGCTTTAATATTATCAAAGGGTGGGGAGCGCCGTCTTCCCTCTTTGATTTAAGTACTCCATGAGTACCGCGACATTAAGATTCAATATCCACCCGAAATACAGCTAAATTAATATTCGCTACCAACTAAGAAGCTTAAGCTTCCATCGTGAAAGGAGAAGAGTATGGATCATTCAAAGCCCAACTCGGGCCGAGAAGAATACGATACAGAATACGAAATAGGACAAGATAATATTCAATTTATGGGCTTGGATGTCCACAACCCCGTCTTTAGTATAAGTGCCCTACTTGTGCTTGCTTTCATTGTCGGAGCCATCGCTTTTCCAGGAGATGCAAAAGATATCCTGCTGAGCGCTCGAGGCTGGTCAATTAATAACTTTGATTGGTTCTTCATGATTGCGGGCAATATCTTTGTACTTTTCTGTCTCGCCTTAATTGCCCTACCTATGGGTAAAATAAGACTAGGCGGTAGTAACGCAACACCAGAGCACTCAACACTGACTTGGTTTTGCATGCTGTTCGCAGCAGGCATGGGCATCGGCCTAATGTTCTGGAGCGTAGCAGAACCTGTCGCTTACTATACTGGCTGGTATGGAACACCTTTAGATGTTGCAGCGAAAACACCCGATGCTAAATCTCTCGCGATGGGAGCAACGATGTTCCATTGGGGGCTTCACCCATGGGCGATTTACGGTGTCGTAGCACTTTCCTTAGCGTTTGTTGCTTACAATAAAGGCTTGCCACTGACGATTCGCTCTGCATTCTACCCACTGTTTGGCGATAAAGTTTGGGGCGTTTTAGGACATGCTATTGATATTCTATCCGTCATTGCGACCATTTTTGGTCTTGCAACGTCATTAGGATTCGGAGCTCAACAGGCGACCAGTGGATTAAACTTCTTGTTTGGCATTCCAAATACATTAGCCACTCAAATTGTTGTCATCGCCGTCGTTACGGCTGTCGCGATCATTTCCGTTGCGCGTGGCTTGGAAGGCGGTGTTAAACTCCTTTCTAACGTCAACATGATCATTGCGGCATTGCTCGCTGCTTTTGTTTTAATTGTCGGCCAAACTGGCGCTATTTTCGGCGCAATAGGCACCTTGTTCGTTGGGTATGTCGAAAACATCATTCCACTCAGTAATTGGGTCGGTCGAGAAGACACAACCTTCTATCACGGATGGACAGTATTCTATTGGGCTTGGTGGATATCTTGGTCACCATTCGTAGGCATGTTCATCGCGCGCGTATCTCGTGGC
Source organism: Marinomonas balearica (assembly GCF_004362145.1). Lineage (GTDB taxonomy): Bacteria > Pseudomonadota > Gammaproteobacteria > Pseudomonadales > Marinomonadaceae > Marinomonas > Marinomonas balearica. The sequence continues at coordinate 440,054 of NZ_SNXC01000012.1, read as the reverse complement.
CGTACAGTTCGAGAATTCATCATTGCCGTATTGCTTGTTCCAACGCTTGTGTCCGTTCTATGGATGGCAATCTTTGGAGGCTCTGCAATTGAACAAGTTGAAAATGGCGTTGGCGCTTTGTCGAACGGTATTTCAGATGCTTCGTTGGCAATGTTCCAAATGTTTGAGCAGCTTCCACTTACTTCAGTCATTTCATTCGTCGCAATTATACTGGTATTGGTATTCTTCGTGACGTCATCTGACTCAGGTTCACTTGTGATCGATGGTATTACCGCTGGCGGTAAAACAGACGCTCCGATGACTCAGCGCATATTCTGGGCAGTGTTAGAAGGTGTCATTGCAGTCGCATTGCTAGTCGGTGGTGGTTCAGAAGCACTCACAGCGATCCAAGCCGCAGCCATTACTATTGGCCTACCTTTCACACTATTAATGTTATTAATGTGTGCAAGTCTATGGAAAGGCCTGCGTTCAGACATGCATTTGATAAAGTAGCGTTCTACCGAATCAACTGAAGATCTGATATGCAGCAATCGCCCCTACTTATGTTTTAAGTCTGAAGTCGGGGGCGATTGCAATTCAACGACCAGTTACGCTATTATCTCGCCAATCTTAGGGGAGTAATCTCTTTTGTTTCCTCACTAGAGGAATTCGAAGGTTTTCTGTCAACATAATCGAGCCTCAATGCTCGTGGCAGGAGAGTCTAATGAACGTTCAAAGCCGTTTACTAGATTGATGAGACTTAAGACAATACTTGGTTCGTAAGGTGGGCCCAGGTACTTGTCTTTTCGTCATTATGCCCACCAAGATAATAATTAAATGGAATCACTTCTAACGTCTACTCTAACCGTTGCTCTCGCTGAAATCGGCGACAAAACGCAACTTCTAGCACTCTTTCTAGCTACACGTTTCTCCTCTAAACGCCAGATTGTTTTAGGGATTCTTGTCGCGACACTGTTGAACCACGCCGTTTCAGTTTGGTTTGGAATAACGCTCTCCGAATGGATACCCGCAGACCAAATAAACCATATCATTGCCATCAGTTTTATCGCTGTGGGCCTTTGGCTTCTAATACCTGACAAAGACGACAACGATGAAAACACAAAAACCAAGCGCAACGCCTTTATCACTACATTTTTATTGTTCTCTATTGCAGAAATAGGGGACAAAACTCAAGTAGCAAGCATGATACTCGGCGCTCATTATCAATCTGTTTTACTGGTCACGATAGGCACAACGATAGGCATGATGGCCGCCAATGTACCCGTCGTTTTTGCCGGACAACATATAATGAAGAAATTGGGCTCTTTAAAAGTCAATCGCATTGCTTGCATACTGTTTGTCGGCATAGGTCTGTTTATCTGGTAAGTAATTACTTATTTTGGCGATTTTTCCAACATAAAGGCCTCAAAACAACCATAAAATCACTCGCCATAAATTATGAACCACATTATACTTTTTTGAAGTGAGCATCTAATATCTCACCCAATATAAGAATTAGTCTCAAGAAAGGAGATTGATTCTTATCTGATAGAACTGAAACTTAAGGGAGTTGTTACTACTTCATTTGATCTGTATTCGAAATAGCGTCCTGTATACTGTCGAGGCATTTAAAATGTTACATTTCAAAAATACCCTAGTAATCGTTTTTTTGCTTTTAACGCTCTCAGGATGCCATTCTAAAAAAGACGCCGATATTTTTAAATGGCGACTGCAATCTCAAGCCCCCGCTTCAAGCGTCAGTTTTATAGAGCTACAAACTTTTTGTCAGAATATTCAAGTGATGACCAATGGACGCTTGATCATCACGCCCTTCCCAGCAGGTGAACTTGTTAGAGGCCCTGATATTTTTAATGCTGTGAGCGAAAACCGCATTGAAATGGGCAATGGATGGCCGAATTGGTGGTCAGCTCAACACCCTGCTTGGTCGCTATTAAACGCAGGACCGTTTGATTTAATGAACCTAGATGCCTCAATGATATTTTTCTTTGAAGAAAATGGCATTGAGCTTGCAAACACAATATCCCAACCAAAAGGTATTATTTGGCGTCCAGCTTGGTGGACAGGTATGGAATTTGGATTAGTCTCCAGCACGCCACTGTCTAACCTAGACGACCTAACTGGCAAGAAAATCCGCATTGGACCTGGCATACCTAGTGAAGTTCTGACGGAAGCGTCTGGTAGCCTTGCGATTCCTCTTGTACCGGAAGAAATAAAAGCGTCTTTAGAAAATGGTAACCTCGACGCCGCTGAGTGGACCACCGCCGACGGCATTCTTGAGTTAGGCCTTGATGAAATTGCACCTCATGCGCTGGTTCCTGCCATTTGGCAACCGTCCGTACTTTCTGATTTCTTAATCAACCAAACGGCCTACGAGCAATTACCAGTAGATATAAAAACAACCTTAGAAACTGCCATAAAAGCCTACACACTGACCACGACACTAAAGTCAAAAGCAAAAGACATCGATGCGCTCATTTCGCTCCGTAGGGGCGGTATGACATTACGCACATGGAATGATAATGACCTAAAACGATGGAAAAAAGCCACGGAAAAAGTTTACAGCCGCTATACTAATAATGATGGGCTTTCTGCAGAAATATATACGGAAAAGAAAGCATTCAAGGATAAGTATGTTGATTACTATCAACTATTTGGCCCATATAAGTAACTTTTTTATGAAATATACGTTCAACTTTAGAATATTTTTGACCCTAATAATCAGCACTGTCTTTATTATGTCAGTCTTTGTAGCGGCTCGGTTTCACTTTTCTAGCATTGAATTTGATAAGGATCTTAATTTTCAAATAGCCCAGTCGGCCAATAGGATTGGCGAAGCAGTTAAGCCCGCTATATGGACTCTTTTCAGCAGTTCAGTAAAACGCTCATTCTCCGATGAATTTTCTTCCAGCCTACTCGACTCGGAACTGCAAAATAAGTTTCTAAAAGGCATCGTTGTTTACAGCCAGTTCGGTCGAAGATACATGGGAAGAGTAAAAGTAAATCAATCCACTGCACCGTATTCAACGTCCATGAGAGAGAAATTACTATCAGAATCCGACTTAGTGAGTTCTTACCCTATCAAAATCGAAACAATGACTTTTGGAAGAGTCGAACTGTTCATCGACTTAAAGGATCACAAAGAAGCGCAGTTTCGATCTTTAATGATCGAGCTTCTTCAGATCGGGATAGTCTCAATCTTTTTCGTTTTTATTTTGTATTTTTCCATAAAGAAAGCCTTAGCCGAACCTGTCAGTCGCCTTCAAGTCGCAAGAAAAACCTTTGAAAGCATGGGTGAAGGTGTCGTTTTCACCAACAGTGATGGTTATATTTACGATTCAAATCCCGCCTTCCTCACGTTCTTAAAAACAACAAACAACGCCATCACTAACAAACACATCGACGACTTTCTCTTAACGACATTCTCACAGATTAAAAAACTCATTAATGAAAACCCTTCCCAAGCAAGTTGGACAGGGGAATCCGAGTGTTTACTGGAAACCCACAAAATTCCCGTTTGGCTTATCGTTACCCAAATCAGCAGTAAAAAAAGTGATGTAAGCGATGAATATGCGTTTATCGTCAACGACATTTCTGAGGACAAAGAGCAACGAGAAAAGCTGCGAAAGTTGGCTTATTACGATGTTCTCACTGGCTTACCAAATCGCCAGTTCTTTGAACGGGAAATAGAAAACCGTATTCAAGAGGCAAAATCCAAACACAGAAAAGTAGGCCTGATCTTTATCGACCTAGATAACTTCAAACACATTAACGATGGTCTAGGTCATGAAAGTGGCGACATCGTCATTACCGAGGCAGGCACGCGGTTACAGCAGAACATAAAAGAAGGCTGCTTTTTAGCTCGATTGGGCGGCGACGAATTCACCATCATTGCAGACGATATTATCAGTGACGATTGTCTTGAAACGCTTGCCAATAACTTAATTAAAGCCTTTCATAAGCCGTTTATCATTCACGAAGTAGGCTACAAAGTCAGTATTAGCGTGGGGCTGTCGACCTTTCCAACAGACGCTGCAGATAAAAAGAACCTGATCAAAAATTCAGATATCGCCATGTACAATGCCAAACGACTTGGCAAGAGCCAGTATTCATTCTTTTCTCACGCTTTGAATGACGAGTTTACCCATCATTTAGACGTGTACCGAGACATAGAATCTGCACTGGAAAAACAGGAATTTACGCTGTACTTCCAACCTAAGATTGATTTAATCGACGATAAAATCGTCGCTGCTGAAGCGCTCATTCGCTGGATAAAGCAAGATGGATCTCTCATTAGACCTGATAAATTTATTCCTATCGCGGAAGAAACCAAACAAATTATTCCGATAGGAGAGTGGGTTATCCAACAAGCGATCGCTCAACTTCTATCGTGGAAAAACACCGAACTCAGTGAGTTATCAATTTCCGTAAACTTATCTACCGTTCAACTTTATGATGAAAATATCGTTCATTATTTAAAAGAGAACTTGCAAGAAAGCGGCATCAGACCCGATCTACTTGAAATTGAAATAACCGAATCTTCCATCATCAAAAATATGGAACGTGCAATTGATATCTTGAATCAGATAAAAAGTTTGGGGGTGAAATTATCACTGGATGACTTTGGAACAGGTTACTCGTCATTAAGCTACTTACAACGCTTGCCCGTAGACACGCTCAAGATTGATCGCTCTTTTATTGCGACGGCGACAAAAGAAAATGTGAGCGGGAAGATACTTAAAACAATCATTGAGCTTGCCCAATCTCTGTCTATGGAAGTGGTTGCAGAAGGCGTTGAAGACATTGAACATCACCAGCTCATCGTCATGCATCACTGCCAATATGGACAAGGCTACTATTATTCACCGCCCATGGCAGAAGACACGTTCGAACGTTACGCTAGAGACAACCAAAAGCAACTCACCGTGATCCAATAAGGAAGGGCACAAATCTCTGTTAGAACGTGTTCCGCCTTCCTTGTATGTTCAGATCAAGACAAGGTGTGTGGGCAACTTTCGCGAATGACCAATTCTGTTTCCAGAACGACGTCTTTCTCCTCGCGAAGGCCGAGAAATACTTCCGCAGCGACACGCCCTTTTTCAACCGTTTGCTGGTGTACGGTCGTTATTGAAGGGTGAAAATTTCCACTCTCTGGAATGCCATCAAAACCGACAACCTGAAGCTCTTCAGGTACCTTAATGCCCATATGCAATGCAGCTTGAACGGCCGCAATGGCAATCCGGTCACTCATACAAATTAATAGTTGCGGTCTGTCAGCCATGGTCAAGGCTTCACGTGCAGCTTGGTAAGCCAACTTATGGCTGTTGATTGGAATATGCCAGACACGCTCAGACGGTAGGCTCATTCCAGTCTCTTTGAGTGCTCTTTCATAGCCTTTTAAACGCTGAATGGAGATTGACGCCGCCGCATCCCAAAGCTCATCTTCACGGATACGACATACCCGATCCGTATCCAACAACGCCAGCCCCATAATAGCGACACTGGATGGCTTATGAGACAACGCATGACGAGCAATTTGATAAGCGCTCTCGGAGTTTTCAACGTTGACCGATGTCATGCCCTTTATAAAGCTGTCGACCGTAATAACGTTTTTATTCGAAACAAGCCAAGGTGCGTTTTTACACTGCTGAGGTTTATGGCCGTACACCACAAATCCATCCACCATAGAGGCTTGCATTCTAGACTTGGCATCCTGCTCCGATTCATAGGCAGACAGAAGCAGCATGTTGTAATCGTTTTCACTCAATACCTCTGCCATTCCTTTTAAGAATTGGTTGGCTACAGGATCGGTAAGCGAGTAACTCAGATCGTCTGACAATACGATCCCCACAATCCCCGTACGGCCGGTACGTAGGCTTCGAGCTGCCGCGTTTGGACCAAAATAGCCCATTTGTTCACATTCATTCAGAATGCTCTGACGAAGATTGGCCGAAAGCTGATCAGGTCGATTAAACGCATTAGAGATGGTGGCAGTTGATACATTAAGATGATCGGCCACGTCCTTGAGAGTCAGTTTTTTACTATTATTTTTCATACTATTCTCAAATATAAGCCAGCGATATGAACCACTCAATCCATTGTATGTGGCTCATTAATCACAGTTCAGTTGTCGCAATTTAATTAAACAAGTTTAACATAAGCGACTTGATAAGGTGGCAATGTAACCGTGTTACCAGAAATAGATACATCGAAGCCATGCCCTTCAATCGAAGTTTCTAGCGTGCCTTCAAGTTGAGCTGTATGCGTGTCTGCGGTCATATTCAACACAACCACCCAACGCTCACCTTCAAATTCACGAACAAAACTCACCAATTTCTCGTTTCCTACTTCAACCAAAGTCAAAGAACCGTTAACAAGTACTGACTGTTGTTGGCGCCATTTTATAAATTGGCGTACCTTGTGAAGTAAGGCACTCGTATCCTTTTCCTGTTCCGCTACACTCAAAGGCAACTGATTTGCGTCGACAGGTAGCCATGGCTCAACGTTTGAAAAACCACCCTGCTGAGTATTCTCCCAAACCATTGGCGTACGACAACCATCACGACCTTTAAATACAGGCCACAAAGGAATGCCATAAGGGTCTTGTATGCGCTCAAACGGTACGTTAGCTTCCGGTAGGCCCAGCTCTTCACCTTGATACATACACACACTGCCACGCAAAGACATAATCAATGCTAATGCAACGAGAGGATACGCTTGTGGATCTTCCTCGGCACCCCAGCGAGTGCGTGAACGCACCACATCGTGGTTAGACAGAGCCCAACAAGGCCAACCGTCTCCAACAATCTCATCCATATTCGCCAATACTTCGCGAATATATTCTGGAGAATGAGGCTTATTTAAGAAATCAAATGTATACGCCATATGCAGCTTATCGCCACCTGAGGTGTATTCAGCCATGCGCTCAAGAGGGAAATCATCTCCGATCTCCCCTACCGTTGTTGTACCAGGATACTCATCCATCATCTCGCGCAAGTCTTTAAGGAAGTCCAAGTTTTCAGGACGACTTAAGTCATATACATGACGCTGGTAAGAGTACGGGTTATCTTCTGGAGCGCCTTTGGTTTTTGGCTCACCGGCAGGAACTGGTGGGTTATCTTCAAGGCCTTCGCTGTGGAAGTAAAAGTTAACCGTATCCAAACGGAATCCATCGACACCTAACTCTAACCAGAAGCGCATGTTATCCAAGTTCGCCTGACGTACTTCAGGGTTATGGAAGTTCAAGTCTGGCTGAGTGTCTAAAAAGTTATGCAGATAATACTGAAGACGACGACTGTCCCACTTCCATGCGCTTCCACCGAAAATAGACAGCCAGTTATTTGGTGGCGATCCATCGGGTTTAGGGTCTGCCCAAACATACCAATCCGCTTTTGGATTGGATTTATTTTGGCGGCTCTCTTCAAACCATGGATGCTGATCGGAAGAGTGACTGATAACCTGATCAATCATAACCTTAAGGCCCAAATCATGGGCACGATCTGTCATCTCTTTAAAATCGGCCAATGAACCGAACATAGGGTCAATGTCTCGATAATCAGACACATCGTACCCAAAGTCCTTCATGGGTGAGGTAAAGATTGGAGAAAGCCAAATCGCATCGACACCTAAGGAAGCAACATAGTCTAGTTTGCCTGTAATCCCTTTTAGATCGCCGACACCATCACCATTGGAGTCCATAAAACTGCGTGGATAAATTTGGTAAATAATCCCGCCTTTCCACCAATTAAGATTGGATGTCATAACCTTCTCCAAATTTTAATTCTTTATCTCAATTACAAGCAGCGGTAAGACTGCTCATCTTGATTAAATAGATGCAGTTTTTCCGGTACTGCGGTCACGCGTATTGTATCGCCTTTCTGAATCTGAAGAGTACCTTGCTGCTTAGAAATAACAGCCTCTTCCAAACCAGGCACGGTAATATACAACAGAGTTGCTTCACCTAGAGATTCAACAAAAGACACTTCACCTTCCAATAACGCAGGTTCGCCGTCTTGTGCCAGTGCGAGGTCCTCAGGACGTACACCGAAGAAACCTGGCTTACCGCTGTCACCCGCTGGTGATGCAATTGGCGTATTGATTGAGAATGTATTCGCTACTTTAATTTGAGTATTTTCTCCAGCAGTCTCAACGATGCACGGCATTACGTTCATTGCAGGAGAGCCGATAAACTTCGCGACAAATACATTTTCTGGGTTTGCATACAGATCCAGAGGTGAACCCACTTGCTCAATATTACCCGCAGAAAGCAAAACAATACGGTCCGCAAGCGTCATCGCTTCAACCTGATCATGCGTTACATAGATCATGGTCGAATCAGGCATGCTTTCTTTTAAATTCGCAATTTCCATTCGTGTCGCAACACGAAGAGCCGCATCTAGGTTAGACAAAGGCTCATCGAATAGGAAAACTTTAGGGCGACGTACAATCGCTCGGCCAATCGCGACACGTTGACGCTGACCGCCTGAAAGCGCTTTTGGCAAGCGATCTAAATAAGGAGTCAGTTGTAGCATCTCAGCAGCGCGACGCACTTGAGCATCCACTTCTTTCTTATCAATTTTCGCGATTTGAAGGCTGAACGCCATGTTGTCGTACACCGTCATATGCGGGTACAACGCGTAGCTTTGGAACACCATCGCCACACCACGTAGTGAAGGTGGGACTTGAGTTACATCTTGATTGTCTATTTCAAGCGTGCCAGAAGAGATGTCTTCCAAGCCAGAAATCATACGTAAAAGCGTTGATTTACCACAACCTGATGGACCAACGAATACAATAAATTCGCCTTGTTTAATATCTAAGTTAATGTCGCGCATTACTTCGACATTATTCGAGTAGACTTTCTTTACGTTGGTTAATTTTACATTTGCCATCTTAATCTTACTCCGTTGTCGCTCTTGTGAGCATAATGCCTTCCTTTCTTGTTATGCAATTTATCGCTGCTAGGAAGGCATTCAGTTATTTTTGCTGTTTACTATTTAACAGAACCCGCTAATAAGCCACGTACTAAATAACGTTGCAGCCCGAAGAAAACACACAGCGGGATAATAATCGTAATAAACGCGGACGCTGTCAGAATTTCCCAATTACCGCCGCGAGATCCGAGAAGCTCACGCAAACGACCAGTCAATACAAGACTTTCTTCCGTATTCCCCAAGAATACCGTGGCAATCAACAGATCATTCCATACCCATAGGAATTGGAAGATCGCAAACGATGCCAGTGCAGGGAACGACAACGGTAATATAATTTTGCGGAAAATCACGAAATCAGAGGCGCCATCCACGCGTGCAGATTCAATAATTTCACCGGGTAGACCGGAAATGTAGTTACGCAATAGATAGATCGCAAGCGGTAAACCAAACCCAGTATGTGCGAGCCATATCCCGACATACCCTTTAGCATCAACACCGAAGAAAGCGCCTATTTTGCTGTACACCGTAAGCAAAGGAATCAACGACATTTGCAGCGGTACAACCAACAGTCCGACCACACCCGCGATTAGTAATGCGCGTCCCGGAAACTTCATCCAAGCCAATGCATACGCAGCAAACGCCGCAATCAAAATCGGAATAACGGTTGCCGGAATCGTAACGGTTAAAGAGTTAATAAAAGACTGACCTAACCCTTCTGAACTCATGACGGTGCGATAGTTGTCCAGCGTAAAACGAGGCGGTATTTCGGCCGTATAGAAAATACGAACACCACGACGGAAGGATTTTTCTGAAATCACTTCATAGTCGCCATTTTCCATCACCTTGAACCTAACATCGCGACGGCTTTTGGCTTCTTGACCGGGCGCAAATGCTTCTGGTTTTAGTGAGCTAATACCGAACTTAGTCACCTCACCGCTTCCACCTTCTAGCAGGTTTCCACGCAACACATACACGCCGTTTTCCTGAATTTCGGATTCAGCGCCAGCAGTACGATAGACTTTTTGCTGCTCAGAAGCAGACAAGGCAGTCCACCAGCCAGAGACTGACAACTGGTCTTTATCACGAATAGACGAAATAAACAGTCCAGCCGTTGGAATCGTCCACATAATAACTAAAAAAAGCACGGTTGCATGAACAACCAGATTTAATGCAGAGCCTTTATTTGATGTAACCATGATTAACGACCCTCCATTTCAGCATTGGCGTTTTTAATGTTCCAGACCATAATCGGTACCACCAAAGCCATGATAACCAAAGCAATTACTGCGCTTCGACCGTAATCACCGCCGCCTTGGAACAGCCAACTAAACATCTGATTTGCGAGAACTTGTGTTCCCCATTGCCCGTTTGTCATGGCCAATACGATATCGAAAACCTTCAACACCAGAATGGTAATGGTTGTCCAGACAACAGCAATCGTGCCCCAAATTTGTGGTACCATGATGCGGAAAAATATCTGAAGGCCACTCGCGCCATCCAGTACCGCTGCTTCAATGGTTTCATCTGGAATACCACGTAATGCAGCAGACAAAATCACCATAGCAAAACCGGTTTGAATCCAAACCAATATGATCATTAGGAAGAAGTTGTTCCAGAATGGTATTTGGATCCACGTCTGCGGCTCACCACCAAAGAACACAACCAGCGCATTTAATAGGCCGATTTGTTCATCGCCGCCACTGCGGTATTCGTAAATAAACTTCCAAATAATGGAAGCACCAATGAAAGAAATCGCCATTGGCATGAAAATTAAACTTTTGGCAATGTTGCCCCACCAGATACGGTCTGTCATTGTCGCAATGATTAAACCGAAAAAGGTCGATAAAGTAGGCACAACAATCAACCACAGCATGTTGTTGCGGAACGATTCTAAAAATTCACCGCTCTGGAACAGCCAAATGTAGTTGGCAAATCCCACAAATTCTTCCCCAGTACGGCCATAAAAAGACAAGATGGCGGACTGTACTACTGGATAAAACAGATAAAAAACCAATAGCAGCAAAGCAGGCCCTAAGAACAACCAAGGGCGAACCTGATTAACGATACGCAAATTTCGTGCGATGACTTCTGCGGGGCGGTTTTTTGATGGAAAGATAGAGTCCAAGAGCGCGTTAGAGCCATAAAAATAGCCTGCGCAGGCAAGGACGCCAAGGGTCATGGTCACAAACGCAATAGCGAGCTGTCCCATAGAGTCTCCGTTTTACAATGTTTGATTACGTGGAGTCACAAAAATGCGAGTATTCGATGAGAGTCCGTTCTCTAAATAGCAGTTAAAAATAAAGCGTCAGGTTTCATCAACCTAACGCTTTATGGCTATTTATTCTTAAAGTGTTTTACTTAAGAGCATCCCAAGTTTTTTGGATTTCTTTCGTAACGCTTTCTGCGCTTTCTCCGTCAGCATAGTTAACCATGCCAGTCCAGAATGCGCCTGCTCCAATTTTACCTGGCATTAGATCAGATGCATCAAAGCGGAATGTCGTAGCGTAACGTAGAATTTCACCTTGTTTTTTAGCCGTCTCCGTCGCATACAACTCAGGGTTTGCACCCAAATGAGCACTTAAGAAGCCTTTTTGAGCCATCCAAAGTTCGTGTGCAATCGGTGAGCGAATGAAATCGATGAATTCACGAGCCGCTTCAGAGTCATTGGTAATACTGACCAAGGTACCAGCACCCAGTACTGGGCTACCCAGATCTTTTGACTCATATGAAGGGAAGTAGAAGAAATCCGCATCAAGGCCTAGCTCAACGTCTTCTGGGAAGAACGCAGGAACGAAGGATGCTTGACGATGCAAATAACATTTTGGTGGTGATGCAAACAATCCTTTAGGGCTATCACGGAAATCAGTCGCCGCGACCGCTTTCGTACCGCCATCAACAAAGGCATCGTTATGAGCAAACCAACCGAACTCTTCAACAGCACCAACAACACGAGGATCATCAAACTTAATGTCGTTTGTTACCCATTGGTCATACACATCAGCAGGTTGAGTACGAAGCATTAGATCTTCTACCCAGTCTGTCGCTGGCCAACCCGTTGCAGCGCCTGAACCCAGACCGATACACCAAGGAGTGCCGCCATCGGCAACAATTTGCTCAGTCAACGCTTTTAGGCTTTCCATGGTTTTAGGCACTTCGTAGCCTGCATCATAGAAGTTATCAGGAGAGTACCACACCAACGATTTCAGATCGGCACGGTAGAAAACACCGTACAAGTCTTTATTTCCGTCTTGGTCTTTGAAGGTAGCAAGATCAACCCAAGATTGCCCTGCGGCATAATCTTTCTTAATCGCATCTTTATCTTCATCATCTAATGGCGTTAGCAAACCTTTTGCTGCTAAATCCGCCGCCAGACCTGGCTGTGGGAATATAGAAATGTTTGGCGCACTGCCAGCTTGTGCATCAATAACGACTTGCTGCTCAAACGAATCAGAGCCTGCATAACTTACTTTTGCACCCGTTGCATTTGCAAAATACGCAATAACTTTATCAAAACGTTCTTTCTCAGAACCCAACCAAGGGCCAAATACAGTCAAAGATTGACCTGTCAAATCGACAGATTTCAGATCTTCATAGCTAGACCAGTGGAAACGAGAATCTTGGCCAGGTTCAAAAATTAAACCATCATGACCATCTGCGTAAGAGAACGAGGCACTGAGAGTTGCAGCAACAGCTACAGACAAGAGACGCTTTTTCATATTCACTCCTCAAATCGGCTTCATGCGCTAGAGCATAAAACCTTGTTGTTATTATCTGTTGGGGATAAGTTTATGTATAACCTTAACACACCATCTTTATGCATTAAGATGACCTAGAATTATTGTCAATCGTTCAAAGTTCATCAAGCAAGATACAGACTTAAATTTAACTTAATTTTAGAACATACCAGTAGAAAATTAGTACAGAAACCATCAAGCTATTTAGATCAATTGCTTACAAAGCAACCTACACTGGTTATAAGTCATACAAAAAATTTATAAAACAAACCAATCAGATTAAATTTGACACAATTTTATGGAGCAATAATATCACGGTTAACCCGCAGAGTTTGCTTTTGATTTGTAATTTGGAAGTGAGAGACAAGGCTCTTAAGAAAATCTTAATCGTTTTAAGATCCTGGAAATTCATTCACCTTCTATTTTCGAAAATGAATGAATTTTTGGGCAGGTTATAACAGGTTAAATTTGAGCTAAACGCGCTTCGACCTGTGCCAAGTTAGGCAACGATGGATACGCGCCGAGTCGCGTAACAGAATCAGCACCGCAAGCGACAGCAAAACGTATAATTGCATGAAGCTGGTCAGCGGTTAGCGACTGAATGGAAGCACGATCTCCCGCTTGTTCCGCAAGCTGATAAAGTAATCCACCCACAAAGGCATCACCTGCTGCAGTGGTGTCTTTCACAGCAACGGTTGGTGTTTGTACCTCACCTTCTCCTGCCAAAGTATAATAACGAACAGGGTTCCCACCGTCTGTCAGTACGAACACTGCGACTTCATTTTCAAGCGACGCTTTAATCAACTCAAAAGGGTCTGACGCTAAAACGCTTAGCTCTTCAAGGCTCGCTTTCACGACATCCGCAGCTTGCATCCATTGAATAACGCGCTCTGAATCCACTTCATTGTTCGGCCATAAGTTTGCACGTAAATTGACATCAACGCTCACGACCCAATTTGCTTCTTTTGCCAACGCCATTCCCGCCATCGTTGCAGCAGTAATATTGTCGTCAGTAAGCGTGTTTGAGCAGGTATGGAAAACACCTTGGTCACTCTCAAACCAGCTCGACTGAAAATCGTCACTTGCAAATAACATATCAGCAGAAGGGTTACGATAGAATTCAAAGCTACGCTCCCCGGTCTCGTCAAGGCTAACAAACGCCAATGCTGTTTTTGCTTCCTTGGTCATGAGCATGGCATCGGTTTTTACACCGTATCCTTCAAGCTCACTTTTTAAGAAATGACCGAACGCATCATCACCAACTTGACCAACAAAGTGGCTATCGCCACCCAACAATGCCGCAGCAACCGCGACATTCGCAGGCGCACCACCAGGGAATTTCGTAAACGTTTCTAATTCACCTGTTTGAATCGCACCATTGGAAAGAAAGTCGATTAACGCTTCACCAAAAGAAAGTATTTTTGTTGTCATAACTGTTTGTCTCAAATGTTCAAAGGCATATACCGGAAGTTTGATGAAAAAGTATGCGGATAGAAGGGCATTAAATCAACTAAATTTATTTAATGCCCTTCTATCCGCATACTTTTATAAATTTAACTTATTTTTTGCGTCTCTATATCATAGGTGAGGTTTTACAGTATCATTTGATAAATTAGGGACTAGGATATGTTGTTATGACAAAATCAAGGTATGTTTATGTAGTCGACGACGACAATGATATCCGCTCATTGTTAAAATCTTATCTTGAACGACATCAATTCCAAGTATTAACTGCAGAGTCTGGCGAAGCGTTTCTAGAGAATTTTCATCCCGATCTCGGCGTTGAACTCGTCATTCTAGATATCATGCTACCTGGGCAAGATGGCTTTGCAGTCTGCCGTGCACTTCGATCCGTATCTGAAGTGCCTGTCATCATGCTTACCGCCAATTCCGATGAGATGGATCGAATCATTGGTCTTGAGATCGGGGCAGACGATTACTTAGCAAAACCGTTCAACCCTCGCGAACTACTGGCACGGATGAAAGCCATCCTCCGCCGTATTGAACCTAGCGACATTACAAAAGAAGAGCCCGAAAAAAGCAAAGCCTGCCGCTATTATCAATTTGCCCAATTTACACTGGATACATTATCCCGAGAGCTGATGTATGAAGACAGCAAAGAGGCATTAACAGGAGCAGATTTCAATTTACTCATGCTGTTCTTAGCAGGGCCTGGAGAAGTATTAAGCCGAGATTATATTGCCGAAAACACCCGAGGTAGAGACAGCGCGCCGCTGGATCGCTTTATCGATGTACATGTCAGTCGACTAAGACAACGCTTAAAAGAAGATGCTCGACACCCCCAACTGATCAAAACCGTAAGGGGCGAAGGCTATATCATGACCGCAACCGTAGAAACACGTAATGAGCTTGCTGAGTAAGCGCCTCTCGCGCTGGTTTCAGTCTTTAACAGGGCAAATCCTCATTATAATGGCGCTTGGTGTAGCCAGCGCCCAGCTCATCAGTTCGGCCATTTGGTTGCGCCAGATCGAGACAGATACGGAGAAAAATGTCCAAGAAGTATCGACTCATATGGCCTTTCGTATTGCCGCAACCGTCAGCTACTTCAGCTCTCTTCCGCAAAATTATCGCCACATTGTCATTGATCAGCTGCAAGATATGGGGGGAACTCGATTTTTTGTTACGCTTAATAAAACACACATTCATATAAACGCTCTGCCCGAATCGAAACTCAAAAACATCGTGAAGGACGAAATTCACGATACGCTTTCACGTCAACTGGGCATCCATAACGCAGATATTTCGTTCTCCAGCCCTACCAACTTACATGTCATCAATAATCAAACCAAACTGTCGGATTTACCCGAACGTTGGGGGCATCATAGCCTGATGATGAAGCCGTTAACCCCTCCTATTGTCGTCATCCAGATTCAAATCAATGAATCTGATTGGTTGTACTTAGCGAGCATAATGCCCTCCCCGTACTTCCTTGATGAATCCTCTCTGTTAACGGCCGACCGTTTATTCTCGCTGACGGCGTCAGTGATTACCGTACTGTTGCTGACGCTTCTTTTTATTCGACGTGTGACACGCCCACTTGCGCTACTTGTCCGAGCTGCGGAGCAATTTGGTAAAGGAGATTGGAAGCCTCTAAAAGAAGACGGCGCACTGGAAGTCCGAAAAACCGCCCACGCATTTAATGACATGCAAAAGCGCATTCAACGCTATGTTGATGACAGAGAACGTTTGTTTGCTTCCATTTCTCACGATTTAAAAACGCCCATTACACGTCTACGCTTGCGCGCTGAAATGCTCGACGAAGACGAGGCTCGTGAAGCCATGATCCGAGATTTGGAAGATTTGGACATGCTCGTAAAAGGCGCGCTTCAGAGTGTAAAAGAGACGGACATTCACGAAAATCGCGTCGAACTCAATATCGAGCGCTTACTAAAAGACATTCAAAGCTCAGCCAATATTCAAGGCACCAAAGTTCAGGTGTCAGGAACATTGCTTCACCCTTACGTCGGCAAACCATTGGCGATAAAACGCTGCATCGGCAACCTAATAGACAATGCGCTCTATTACGGCAGTAGCGCAGACATCATCATTGAAGACACCGAAGATTCATTGTGCATTCGTATCCGTGACAAAGGGCCAGGGATTCCGCTTGATAAACTGGATAAAGTCTTTCAACCCTACACGCGATTGGTTCCTGAGCACGTTGGACATCATCCTACAGGAATGGGACTAGGCTTAAGCATCGCTCGCAACATTGCCCGAGCACACGGCGGAGAAGTGTCGCTCAGTAACCAAGCCAATCAAGGGCTTGAAGCGAGACTTTGGCTACCAAGGCATTAAAAGTACCTTGCCTACTTTCTAGTAGGTTTCTTGTGCTTTGTAGCCAATTTCTGGGAATAATATTTGATTAAGTAAACGCGATGGAATCGGTGGACTGAACACAAAGCCCTGCACTTTATCGCAACCAATGTCTTTCAATGTTTGTTTTTGCGCTTCCGTCTCAACACCTTCAGCGACCACATCAAGAGACAGGCCTTTCGCTAAGAAAATAATGGCTTGGGTAATGGTAGGATCGGACAATTCCACCCCCTCTCCACCTGAAATAAAGGTTTTATCTATCTTTACACAATCAATGGGCAAGACTTTCAAATACCGCATTGAAGAGTACCCGGTACCAAAGTCATCAATGGCAATTCTGACGCCCGCCTGCCGGATCTCTTGAAGAATAAAGATATTGCTCGCGCCAGTTTCCACTAACGCTTCTTCCGTCAATTCTAACTCAAGAAGCCCTGGGTCAATATCATAGCGCTTTACCTTTTCCAGAAGCTTTCCAGTGAATTCTGGAAGCTTAAGGTGTCTAGGCGATATGTTGACGGCAATGGGAATACGAGCGCCTAAATCACGCCATTGGGCAATTTGCTTACACGCCACTTCAAGTGCCCATTCGCCAATAGGAATGATCGCGCCGGTTCGAACCGCTTCAGGGATAAAGTCTCCTGGCATTCGGATCGAGCCATCCGGCATGGGCCAACGAATCAAAGCTTCAACCCCAATAACAGTTTCGCTTTTCAAATCGATTTTAGGTTGATAATACAGCTCAAACGCTTCTGTCTCGATGGCATGATTCAATTCACGTTCTAATGTCAGCATATGCTTAAGTTTTTCCTGCATACGCTCATTAAATAGCAAAAATTGCTGATCAAGTTGCTGCTTACATTCGTACAAGGCCATATCGGCTTTTTGCATGAGTTCGGTACAATTTGTTCCATGCTGAGGGTACATCGCGACCCCCATACTTGCACTTACCTCAATAGAATGTTCACCGATAATGGCGGGACGAGTAACCGCATGTAGAATTTTGCCAGCAATCAAACTGGCATTATTAGGGCGCTCAATATTGTCCAGTAACAAAACGAACTCATCCCCGCCAATACGAGCAACCACATCGCTTTTACGGATTGAACGATCAAGACGTTGGGAAATAAGCGTTAGCAACAAATCCCCTACATGATGACCTAACGAGTCATTTACTTGCTTAAAGCGATCCAAATCCATGAAAATAACGGCAATTTGATAGGAATTTCGTCTCGCTCTAGCAATCGCTAATTCAGCATGCTCTTCAAAAATCAGACGATTACCTAACCCCGTCAGCGGGTCACGTTTCAATAATTGAGCAATTTGGGTTTCTATGTATTTTCGTTCTACAACGTGGCGGATACTGCGTTCGAGCAAGCCACGAGTCAATTCAGATTGAGGAATAAAGTCCGAAGCCCCCAGATGTAGCAACGCTTCTTCAAGTTCAGAGACATCTTTCGTCACACGATCGTCATTCAAGACAATAACAGGCATCTCAAAGCCGACAATATTGGCATGCTTTAAAAAGTCCGTTGCGATCAAGCCATCCACCGACATGTCTAGCAAGACCAGATCAAAACGGTCACTCATCAATCGTGCGATGGATTCGTGAAAGCCATTTGCAACATCGACCGAGAATTCCGTTTTCTGGCATTGCTCCAGATAACGGCGAACGACGCTAGGAGGTTGATGCTCACCTTCAACTAATAATAATGTGTAGTGTTGTTTTTCCATTAACATTCACTCTTAATTTTGAGTTAGTTTTACTCACTTATCGTGACTCTTACGCCCTCTTTCCTAGTAATAAGGACGTCCATAATAAAAGATCCGGCGAGTCCCGATAGTATAGTGCACCTCTGAAAATTGCAGAGTACTGGCCACAAACTGTACAAAATTTAACCTTAGTTCCAATATGTAACTTCCCAGTTACACTTTGATAAATTGCATCGCGTAACATTGTTCTTCGTTAAAACCCATTAGAGATTAATCAAATACAGCTTGCAAGACTTTGTTACACTAGGTTGCTCTACTTTACTCCCACAGCAACAAGGCTTTTGCTATCTTCAGGGTAAGCTTCATTTAAGCTATTTATTAGCAGCGGATTCATATATCAGGCGCTTTTGCCTGAACACAATCCAATCTGAACGCTTACTAAGAATCATAAAATACGTGATTACGACAGATAACAATAACAAGGGTTACTATCATGAAAAAAATTGCATTCGGTTTATCTACCGTGGCTTTATCACTTGCCGCTGCCACAGCTCAGGCAGGCGAAGTAGAAGTTCTCCACTGGTGGACATCAGGCGGTGAAGCAGCAGCGATTAACGTTCTTAAACAAGAAATGACCGATGCCGGTCATACCTGGAAAGATTTCGCTGTAGCTGGCGGCGGCGGTGAATCCGCAATGACGGTTCTTAAATCTCGCGCAATTGCTGGCAACCCTCCTGCCAGTGCTCAGATCAAAGGCCCCACTATCCAAGAATGGGGTGATCTAGGTTTCCTAACAAATCTTGACGATGTCGCAGCAAAAGGCGAATGGGATACAGTACTTCCAAGCGTGGTCAGCAGCGTAATGAAGTACGATGGCCACTATGTTGCAGCGCCCGTGAACGTTCACCGTGTAAACTGGATGTGGGCAAACCCTGAAGTCTTCAAGAAAGCGGGTGCGAGCATCCCGACCACATGGGATCAATTCATCACAGAAGCGAAAAAAATCAAAGCCGCTGGGTTCACGCCTTTGGCGCACGGCGGACAAGCTTGGCAAGACGCAACACTATTCGAAGCCATTGCTCTGGCGAAAGGATCTGATTTCTACAACAGTGCTTTCCTATCTATGTCTGACGAGACATTGCGTAGCCAAGACATGATCGATGTATTTTCTACGTTCAAAGCCATGCGTGAATTCGTTGATCCAGGTTTCTCAGGTAGAGACTGGAACATCGCAACGTCTATGGTCATCAACGGCGAAGCAGCTATGCAAATCATGGGTGACTGGGCGAAAGGCGAGTTCACCGCAGCAGGTAAAAAAGCCGGTATAGACTATGTTTGTTACCCAGCACCTGGCACCAGCGGTCAGTTTACCTTTAACATCGACTCATTAGCGATGTTCGAAGTGGACAGCGAAGACGCGCAAATGGCACAACAAGACCTTGCTCGCCTTATCCTAGAACCGACATTCCAAGAAACATTCAACCTGAATAAAGGTTCGATCCCTGCACGTTTAAACATGCCTCGTGACAAGTTTGATACCTGTGCACACGCATCTATGGACGCATTTTTAGCCAGCGCTTCAACGGGTGATTTAGTACCGAGTTATGCTCATGGCATGGCAGTGAACTCTATGGTTCAAGGTGCGATCAATGACGTTGTAACAAACTTCTTCAACAGCGAATCCATGACCGCTGAAGAAGCGGTCGACAAGTTAGCTCGTGCAGTGAAAGCCGCTAATATGTAATTCACTCTCTGATCAGGCTTTCATCTGAGCATTTGATGGAGGCCTTTTCGAAGACTGTACTCTAAATAAAACGCAGATGGATTGAGCTTTTCAAACTCTGTTGAGAATCTTAACCCTTCTGTGTTTTATTTAAATTCACTCTTTCAAAGAGATTATTTTAAATCGTTACGCTTTTAGTTAACCGTTTTGAAATGACCTCTTTCATAGCGAAGAAACATCAATTATGACTACTAAATCCGCCAATTCTGGGTCAGGAATGACTCAGTCAAGGCGTCCTGCACGCCTTAGTTTGGCCGACTGGATGCCCAAACTGGTTATGGCACCGACTGTCATTACGACGATAGTGTGCATTTACGGCTATATGATATGGACTGCCGTACTGTCTTTTACCAACTCGCGTATGCTGCCAACGTACAAATTTGTCGGTACCGCTCAATATGAACGCCTTTTTGAAAACGACCGTTGGTTGGTTGCCCTGTCGAATTTAGGTGTATTTGGTGGATTGTTCATCCTAATCTGTCTGTTTCTAGGGGTTATGCTGGCCAT
This sequence comes from Marinomonas balearica, assembly GCF_004362145.1. GTDB lineage: Bacteria > Pseudomonadota > Gammaproteobacteria > Pseudomonadales > Marinomonadaceae > Marinomonas > Marinomonas balearica. The sequence continues at coordinate 419,553 of NZ_SNXC01000012.1, read as the reverse complement.
TTTCCTAGACCAGAAGATCCGAGCTGAAGGCGCCATTCGAACCATTTACCTTTACCCAATGGCGATTTCTTTCATCGTAACGGGTACCGCTTGGAAATGGCTCCTCAACCCAACCAATGGTATCGAGAAAATGATGATCGAGTTTGGGTTTGAAGATTTCAAATTCAACTGGTTAAGCGACCCAGACATGGTGGTTTACTGTCTTGTTATTGCCGCCGTTTGGCAGGCATCTGGCTTTGTTATGGCGCTCTTTTTAGCAGGCCTTCGCGGTGTTGATGGCGAAATGATAAAAGCCGCGCAACTTGATGGCGCAGGCATTTTCACCACCTATCGTCGCATCATCTTGCCATCACTGAAACCCGTCTTTTTCAGTGCTTTAGTGATTTTGTCCCACATTGCGATTAAGAGCTTTGATTTGGTGGCGTCTTTAACAAACGGTGGTCCGGGATACTCATCAGACCTTCCCGCTAACTTCATGTACACGCACGCTTTTAACCGCAGCCAGATGGGACTCGGCTCCGCCTCCGCTATGGTGATGCTGGGTTGTGTTCTTGCCATCTTAATCCCATACCTGTACTCAGAATTGCGAGGTGAGCGTCATGAGTAATATTGCAAAACGCCAAACCTCTACACTCGATAAAGTACTGCGCGTTGCACTGTATGTAACGTTGCTTGCCATGGCATTCGTTTACCTAGCGCCCTTCATAGTAATGCTGCTAACGTCACTGAAAGACGTCGAAGAGATCCGTACAGGAACCTTACTCTCGTTGCCAGCAAGCTTAGATTTCTACGCTTGGGGTAAAGCATGGTCGGGTGCCTGTACAGGCGGAACATGTGAAGGCATTGCGCCTTACTTTCTTAACTCTTTCCAGATCGTTATTCCCGCCGTTTTGATTTCTACGATTGTCGGTGCGCTGAATGGCTATGTTATTTCACACTGGAAGTTTCGCGGTAGTAACTTCTTCTTCGCCGCTTTACTACTGGGCTGCTTTATCCCATTTCAAGTGATTCTTTTGCCGATGGCGAAGACATTGGGCTGGTTGGGCGTCGCCAACACCACATCAGGGCTGGTGTTTGTTCACGTCGTCTACGGTGTTGCCTTCACGACGCTGTTCTTCCGTAACTTTTATCAAGCGGTTCCGGCTGAATTGGTAAAAGCAGCGCGTTTAGATGGAGCAGGTTTTTTTACCATTTTCTATCGTATTATTTTGCCAATCTCGACTCCGATCATTGTCGTAACGATCATTTGGCAATTCACACAAATCTGGAACGACTTCCTATTTGGTGTCGCCTTCTCAGGGTTTGATACTCAACCTGTAACGGTCGCACTGAACAACTTGGTAAATACCAGCTTTGGCGGTAAGGAATACAACGTCGACATGGCTGCTGCCATCATCGCCGCATTACCTACATTACTCGTCTATGTATTGGCAGGTAAATACTTTGTCCGCGGTTTAACCGCTGGTGCGGTAAAAGGTTAATCACATTTTATTCGAAGCACACGCCGACTGATTCAGGTGAGTTTCATGAGAGCTGAGCCAACAAGACGGCACGCTCGTTACAGTATTCTGGAGTAAAAACATGGCAAATTTAGTCATTGAAAATGTTAAAAAGCGTTACGGTCAAAATGAGATCCTAAAAGGCATCAATATTTCCATCGAGACGGGTGAGTTCCTAATTCTAGTTGGTCCGTCTGGCTGTGGTAAATCGACTCTTATGAACTCGATTGCGGGTCTAGAAGAAGTAAGCGATGGTCGCATTATGATCGATGGGCAAGACGTCACCTTTGCAAGCCCGAAAGACCGCGACATCGCAATGGTTTTTCAATCATATGCCCTGTACCCAAACATGACCGTTGCAGAGAACATTTCCTTTGGTTTGGAAATGCGTAAAGTCCCTAAAGAAGAACGCGAAAAGGAAGTCTCTCGCGTGGCAGACATGCTGCAAATTGGACACTTACTGAAACGTAAACCCGCGCAACTATCAGGCGGACAACGCCAACGTGTAGCTATGGGTCGCGCATTGGCACGTCGACCAAAAATGTATCTGTTTGATGAGCCGCTGTCCAACCTTGACGCTAAGCTGCGTGTTGAAATGCGCACCGAGATTAAAAAGCTCCATCAAAAGCTGGGCACCACCATTGTTTACGTAACTCACGATCAGATCGAAGCAATGACATTAGCAGACCGTATCGCGGTCATGAAAGACGGTGAAGTACAGCAACTTGGTACACCTCAAGAAATCTACGATGATCCAGCCAACTTATTTGTGGCTGGCTTCATGGGCTCACCGGCGATGAACTTTATTCCCGCGCAAGTTGTTGAACAAAACGGTGTGTGTGCTTTGTCACTAAAAACTCAATCCAATGTGGTATTGCCCTTCCCTAAACCTGACGCTCTTTCCGGTCACCTTGGTCAAACCGTATTACTTGGCTTGCGCCCTGAGATGATCACCGAACCTCAGCCCCATAAAGAAGGTTTAGAGTTTGTCGTAAAAGCCGACATCGAAGTGGAAGTTACAGAACCGATGGGAGCAGACACCATGATTGTCACACGCATTGAAAACGCCGAAGTAAACTGTCGTTCAAACCCCGCGTACTCCGCTCAACCAGGCGACACCATCGCCATGATGTTCGACACGTCTAAGGCCGTTGTCTTTGATTGCGAAACCGAAGAACGTTTAGACAAATAATACTCCAACATACTCTTAAGTATGTACTTTTCGACCAGCCTTCGGGCTGGTTTTTTTCGCCTCTCGATTGTATTTTTTACTCAAAAAACGAAAATATAATAACAATGAAGAACAAGCAGATGAGCACGATTCTGAAGCAAAGCCCTTAGTAGAATAATGTCTACTCAAGCCACTGGCAGAAAGCACTCCACCTAGATATCCGTTCTAACAACTTACTGTTAAAACACGTTCAATTTTGAAAAAATCACCCTTAAGTCCTGTATCTATCAAACGGTATAGGGCTTTTTTTATGCTTATTCCTTCCTTAAATTGGCCTCAGTCTTACTAAATCTGATCAAATGGTTAATTATTGTGCTATTTGCACTCGAACTTGTAACAATTATGAGATAGAGTGATATGACGTCGTTTTGTCCAAAACAAAAACCGCATAATCAGTTTGGTTCAAACGAGTGTTAAACGGATCACTAACAACTCTGCAAGGTAAGTAATAATGAAAGCAACTCGCTATTTTACGCATCTAGCTGTGTCAGGCGTTGCTCTGGCAGTAGCTGGCTGTTCAGTTATGTCTGGTACGTCTGAAGGCCCAATGTGGGAACAAGATAAAGAGTACAACCTAACTATACTTCATACGAACGATCACCATGGTCGCTTCTGGAAAAACGGCAAAGGCGAGTACGGCATGGCTGCTCGTAAGACGCTGATTGACAACATTCGTGAAGAAGTTGCATTAGAAAACGGTAACTCGTTGTTGCTTTCAGGTGGTGACATCAACACAGGTGTTCCAGAGTCTGACCTACAAGACGCAGAGCCAGATTTCCGTGGCATGAACATGCTTAAGTACGATGCAATGGCATTGGGTAACCACGAATTCGACAACCCGATCTCTGTACTTAAACAACAGCAAGAGTGGGCGGGTTTCCCATTCCTTTCTGCAAACATCCTAGACAAAGAAACAGGCAAGCCTCTGTTCGACGCGTACAAAATCTTCCAAGTTGAAGACCTTCGCGTTGCAGTAGTCGGTTTCACTACCGATGATACAATCCGTATCGGTAACCCTGAATACCTTGAAGGCCTAGAAATCAAATCGCCTGTCGAAGTGGCGAAAACCTTGATTCCTGAGCTTCGCAAAAAAGCGGACATCGTCATTGCTGCGACTCACATGGGGCACTACGCAAACGGCAACTACGGTGGTAATGCACCGGGTGACGTAACACTAGCCCGCTCTGTACCCGGCATCGACATCATTGTTGGTGGTCACTCTCAAAACCCATTGTTCGAACCTGATGTGCAAAATGGCACACTCATTCTTCAGGCATACGAGTGGGGTAAATACGTGGGTCGTTTAGACTTCACGTTCAAAAACGGCGAAATCGTAGCTCCAGATTACCGACTCATTCCAGTTAACTTGAAGAAGAAAGTGAAACAGGCTGACGGCACTAAGAAGCGCGTATTCATCGAGAAAGAAATTCCTGAAAACGCTGAAATGCTAGAAATGCTGACACCTTTCCAAGAAAAAGGCCAAGCAGAGCTTAATGTTAAAATCGGTTACGCAACGGCTGACCTAGTAGGTGAGCGTAAAGTTGTTCGTAGCAACGAGACTAACCTAGGTAACTTGATTGCTACTGCAATGATGGACAAAGTTGGCGCAGACATCGGCATCATGAACTCTGGTGGTATTCGCGACAACATGGAAGCAGGCGACATCACCTACAAAAGCGTATTGAAAGTACAGCCTTTCGGTAACGCGATCTCTTACGTTGATCTAACGGCTGAAGAGCTTAAAGATTACCTATCTGTTGTTGCTGCGAAGCAACAAGGAAGCGGTGCTTTCGCTCAATTCGCAGGTGTTGCTCTAACGCTTAAAGACGGCCGTGCAACTGAGATTCAGGTAAACGGTGCGCCTTTAGAAGAAGGTAAAACGTACCGCATCGCGATTAACAGCTACGTAGCAACAGGCGGCGACGGTTACCCTAAAGTAACGGATCACCCTAACTACGTGAACTCTGGCTATGTTGATGCAGATGTATTGGTTGAATACTTCCAAAACAACTCTCCAGTAGACGTTGCAGCATTCGCTCCATCTGGCGCAGTTAAGCGTTAAGACTCTTCTTTAACTCTGCGTAATGCTAAAAAGCCCTGACAAGTTATCTTGTCAGGGCTTTTTTAATTCTTCTTTATTATTTCTTATCTTTGATCAAAACGCGTTAACGCTCTAATCAATATTACGTTGTATAAAATTATCCACAATATCGAGCATATCATCTTGCCAATACGGCGCTCTGCCGTGATCTGCATTGTGCAATCGAATCATGCGCGCAGGTTGCTTGTGCTTTTTTAACGTTTCAAACAACATCACACTTTGTCCAAAAGGGACTAATCGATCTTTGTCACCATGAACAATCAAGTACGGTGGCATATTTTCTGTGCTGGAAACATAGTGCATAGGGTTGGCAAGCTTGGCTTTATCTTTGTTCTCCAAAACATTTACCCCACCCAATAACATACCTTCTGGCGAATTCGGCTGAATATGATCGTAAGTGGACGGCTCTTCGTTCATCTTATCGATGGCTGTTGGTCCGTAGTAGTCCACAACCGCCTTTAAGGTAATCGCAGGTTTTGTCGTGTCGTCAAAATCACGCGTATCAAGCGTTGCACCCACCATCGCAGACGTATGGCCGCCGGATGAATCCCCCCAAACAATCATATTATTAGGATCACCCAAATATTGCTTAGCATGAGCCTTCATATAATGAATCGCGGTTTTGGTATCTTCTACCTGTGCTGGAAACGGAGCAAGAGGTGACGGCCTGTACTCTACCATCGCGACCACATAACCACGCTCAGCGAAACGAGCAAGTTGCGCTAATCCATTGTCCATATCTTGTTTAAACCAAGCAGAGCCTGGAACATAAACGATCATTGGAAATTGGCTATTTTCCTCTGTTTCACCCAGCACTCGTCTAAGCTCTGGTCGAATAATGGTAAGGTGCAAATCCATATCCGATTTGTGCGCATACTTCACCTTCGTAAATGTACGCAAAGAACGTCGGTCTCTTTGAGCATTCAACGTTTCAATGCCGTCAGTGGACACTGTGCTGAACGGGAAGTCTTCAAAACTGGAAGGTGTCGCAGGAATGATGTGATCGTGAGCCAAGACGTTCAAGCTGAACGTAAGCGCGATAAGCGGTAAACCGTATTTCATACAAAATCCTTATTATTGTTTTCAAACAAACGGCCCAAAAGCAAGGTACAGAGAGTCCATTGCAACCGAACCCGTATTCGCCATCTTAAACCTCTCAAGTGTCGGATGAAAATGCTTTGTTCGCTATTTCAATTTCTGCTTTTTGATTTCGATTTGTGCGAATAATAAGGGCGCACACCTGCGAGAGTTGCTGTGCCGCTTTTCCCCCTTACTTAAGAGGGAGACAGAAGCAAGTCTTTAAATCAGCGTTTATAAGTAAGCGTCCAAGTAAGCGGTTTGGGCAACTTTTCCGACTCCAGTGTCGCAGTATATTCCAATGTATTGGGATCGGTCAGCAGCCAATAATTGGTGCGCGTTCCTCGGTCAGAAGCAAGCTCGATGGTTAGGCTCTTTTCATCAAACTGGACAGTATTGTAAATCGTTCTGTCTTTATCATCTTCAGCCTTCGTCTCATAGCGAAGAGCATTGGCAGGCAACTCTTGTGCTGACTCGTCGCCACATTGCCAAAGAACGGTTTTGCTATCGAGCAGTATCTGCCATGTGTCGCATACTTTTGTTTCTTTTTTCAGAATGGGGCGGGCAAATGAGCGAACAAAGAAGTTCATATCTGCCACCACTTCGTCAACTGAGCGCTCTAGCTGTTTGGAAATATCACCCTCTTGATTCAATTGCCAAACCCCTTCAATCGGCGAGGCAGCCAACGTATTCATAGCTACAAGAGCACTGATAGAAACAACAGAGCCCATAACCCTTCTAAAACACGCTCGTTTCATGGTTTTTCACCTCTTGTTTTTATTGTTGGTATTCATTGATAAACGGTACAAGTTTGACACAGACCGGTCTCAAATTTAGGCGCAAAAAACATCAAACTGGGTGACATATTGAATCAATATCTCTCTACCATCTAATCCTACGAATGTTCAAATAACAAACAGCGAAACAAAACGAAAAAACGACCTTACTAAAAATGAACCAAAAAAAAGGAGCCAATGGCTCCTTTCGTCAACAGAGATTAAAGAGAGTCTGAAGCTCTTATTCTGCCTCGTTAAATAATACTTGGCGTTGCATTTCCATAATCTCGTTAATGCCTTTACGAGCAACAGACAACATGCCCAGCATCTCTTCATCACCAAACGCTGCGCCTTCAGCCGTGCCTTGAATCTCGATAAAGCCGCCTTTATCGTTCATGATCACGTTCATGTCTGTCTCAGCATTGGAATCTTCTGGGTAATCCAAATCTAAAACTGGCGTGCCTTTGTATACACCGACTGAGATCGCCGCGATCTGAGATACAATCGGGTTTTCTTTCAGCTTCTTCTTTTCTACCAAGGTTTTCACGGCGTCTGCAAGTGCAACAAAACCACCTGAAATAGACGCGGTACGCGTACCGCCGTCTGCCTGAATCACATCACAGTCGATCGTAATGGTGTTTTCACCCAGTTTTTTAAGATCGATGGCAGCACGTAAAGAACGGCCAATCAAACGTTGAATCTCAACAGTACGACCGCCCTGCTTACCACGCGCAGCTTCACGATCCATACGGCTGTGTGTCGAACGCGGCAACATGCCATATTCAGCAGTAATCCAGCCTTGTCCCTTACCTTTCAAAAAACGAGGAACGCCCGGCACAACCGTCGCGGTACAGATGACCTTAGTATCACCACACTCAACCAGCACGGAACCTTCCGCGTGTTTGGTAAAATTACGGGTGAACTTCATTGGGCGCAATTGATCTGCTGCTCTACCACTTGGACGCATACTTGTCTCTCTACTTAATTCAATGGAAGCGCCATTATAGCGAACCAAAAGTCATTTTACTTCCCGAAATTTCATACTTGACCATCTGACCTATCCAGATCATTTGCGGTACACTATCCGCCTTTAAATAAACTGCAATTAGGTGATACATATGACCGCAAGCATGACCGCTTTCTCACGCCAAGAGGCTGTATTCGATTGGGGTACAATCAGCTGGGAAGTTCGCTCGGTAAACCAACGCTACCTTGAGCCGCATTTCCGCCTGCCTGAAAATTTTCGTGAGTTAGAGTTCAGCTTCCGTGATGTACTGCGTAAAAAGCTAAATCGAGGCAAAGTGGAATGCCAGCTTCGTTTTCAAGCCGTCGATAAAGCGGCCACCAGCCTAACCATTAACCCAGACAACGCACAAGCTCTGGCCAACGCTGTACAAGAGCTGGGTACTTGGTTCGATGGCATCAAAACCCCTTCTCCACTGCAAATTTTACAATGGCCGGGCATCCTAAGCGACACCAGCGACGATGCAGAAGCAATGAAAAAAGCCGTTGTTGAGCTGTTCAACAAGACCGTCGACGAAATGATTCAAATGCGTTTGCGTGAAGGCGAACAACTGGTCGAGATCATCGAACAACGCCTAACAAGCATCGACGCGATTGTTGCTGATGTAAAAGAAAAGCTACCAACCATCATCGCCGCGCAAAAACAAAACCTACTCGACAAACTGGCCGATGCTAAAGCGGAACTTGACCCAATGCGCGTCGAAGCGGAAATCGTCCTTTTGGCACAAAAAGCCGACGTCGCCGAAGAGCTTGACCGCCTAATCACTCATACCAAAGAAGTCCGCCGCCAACTTAAACAAAAAGGCCCTATCGGCCGCCGTTTGGACTTCCTAATGCAAGAACTCAACCGCGAAGCGAATACGCTTTCTTCTAAGTCTATCGTGGTCGAAACGACACAGAGCGCGGTGGAATTGAAGGTATTGATTGAACAGATGAGAGAACAGATTCAGAATATTGAGTAAGTCATTCGGGCTGTTTTAATTACCTTCCAGAATTCAATAGGAGCATTTTATGGTTTTGATTAGTGATGCTATTCACCATAAATTTGCTTCTATTGAACATGCAGTAAAACGCATCGAAGAAGTGTATTTCGCTTCCTCTCACTTCGAAAACGACTTAACCCGCCAAGACTCCGTCATCTTCAACCTCCAACGGGCTTGTGAAGCCAGTATCGACATCGCCAACATTCTCAACAAACACCACAAAACAGGTGTTCCACAAAGTGGTGTGGACAGTTTTGAACAACTCAAAAAAGTAGGGCTACTTTCAGCTCAATTGGCCGACAACCTACAAAAAATGGTTGGTGTTAGAGACATCGCCGTGAGCGACTACCAAAATCTCAACCTAGAGAGAGTCAAGCATGTTGTGGAACACAAACTAAGTGAATTATCAGACTTTATAGAAGAAGTAAAACAACAGCAAAGCACTCTCGACTAGCGACTGAATTTAGACGTAACAACCGCATCAACTAATCACACAATATAGAAGACGAAGAACTCAACCGCCTAACCAGTATATTGTCTTCTACCCTAACCAAACGCACGAATCGACAGTATTGGTATTCGCGCACGATGAATAGCCCTATGAGTTAGCAGTAAAGAAGAAAGAGAGCTATTGAGGGGCTGTTTTAGACTCGACTAGAGCACCACAGCACTTTTATGCGTATAAAAACTTATTCAAGCCCCCCATAAAACACAGCTTCCAATTTGAAAAGTAGCTCTATCTGCGTGTCTGCGCTCATACCAACTTTAGCTCGCTTTTTCGGTTGCCGTCTTGTTAGATTAAGCAAATCCTGTGGGAAAATTTTTTTCAAAAAGTGAAGTAGCCAATGCAGTTCCAAATTATAGTTTTTGGGTAACGCGTTCATTCATTTCAGGATAATAAAACCAAAGTAGCCGCCAAGCTTTACACTGTTACCTCAACTCATACCCCGCTGAATGGCTGGGTTCATGCAGTTCTTTTTTCAAAACAGTCCTCACTGGTCTGTTACATTTCGTTAGAAATTAACATGTATAGAAAAACGGTTTTTTTATACATGTCACTTTGCATATGTATAAACTTTAGCCTGATAAACCATGTCGAAAAAAGAAGAATGGATCGACTTAAACTCTTAAGATCTCAGCTCACTCTACTTCGCACTTTTAGCCATTTGATGGGTGACAACTTAAAACCGAACCAAAAGAAAACTATAGCTTCACAATAAATATAAAAAGGTAATTTTAGTTTCACATCGGTGCGCCTAATAACATCAAACTGTCAATTTGCTTAAAGCAGATAGCGAAACTATACTTTCACAAAACAGCCATTAGAGAAATTATAGTTTCACTATGAATATTATCGAATCAAAAACAAAGCGTACCGCTGTCGTTTTCCCAAAACACAAAAAAGTGTTAAACATCTTGGGCGAAAATTTAACGCTGGCGATGAAGCGACGTAGCATTACACAAGAAATGATGCACAGCAGAACAGGGATCTCTAAACCGACGCTACGAAAAATTTTAAAGGGCGATCCTTCCGTTTCACTTGGTCACTATGTCAACGTATTAGCTTCCCTCGGCCTATTGGACGACCTAACCAAAGTTGCATTTGATGACGAGCTGGGAAGAAAGCTGCAAGACATCCAATTGCTGAATAAAAAATAAGAGCGCCGCATTATGGAAATCTACGTTTATGCTGATTGGACAGACTTAACTGACCCAATATTGGTCGGTACATTACGCTCGTCTGAAATTAGAGGTAAAGAGCATTTCAGCTTTAGCTATGATGAGAAGTGGTTAGCCTCTGACTATGTTCGCCAAATTGATCCCTCTCTAAATCTAGTTGAGTACTCGTCCATGCGTCTTACTGAACAGGAAAAACCAGCGGTAAGAGCTCTGCACAAAGTGACTTTATAGGTCACAATCTGTAGACCTTATCTACCGCATCTATTCTCTAAATCAGCCGTAAGCCAATCGATTTTTACAGCGGTTCTTCATCAAAGTTTTGACCCCTCTATAACGTCGTCGTTTGTCACCCTGCTATACTCTTGCTACCTGACATTATAACTTAAAGGTCTTAATAAACAGCAAGCCCAACATCTAAGAAGGTTGTAGAACGATATGAATGAGCATGATGAATACATGGCTGACTTTATGACGGTGTTCCAAACGTTAGAGCGTTGGGGGCCAAGCACCGATGCCGACTCGTTAAAAGCATTATCAATGCTGCCCATCACGCCTGCAAACATCATTGATATTGGCTGCGGTAAAGGGTTTTCTACCCGCCTGTTAGCACAACATACAAAGGCGCAGATCATCGCTGTGGATAACGAGCCAAGCGCGCTCGATACTCTTGGTGAACGCTTCGCTGAGCAAGCATTAGATGCACGCGTTTCTCTTTTCTGCGCCAGTATGACGGAGCTGCCGTTTTCTCCTTCAAGCTTTGATTGTGTTTGGTCGGAAGGTTCTGCTTACGTTATGGGAGTCGAACAAGCGTTAACACAGTGGCGACCGTTACTTAAAGAAAACGGCTGTATGGTGATCAGTGATTTAGTCTGGTTAACTGACAACCCAAGTAGCGATGCGATAAAGTTCTGGAAGAGTGAATACGCTGACATGCAATCGGTAACGAAACGCTTAGCGCAAATGCAGCAAGCTGGCTTTGACGTGATCGATCACTTCACTCTCAGTGAACAAGCGTGGTTTGACTATTACCAACCATTAAAAGCACGTGTTGCCGATGTTAAAGCCAGCATGCCTGATTCCGCCGCAATCGCCGATTTAGAGCGCGAAATTGCGATTTATGAACGTTACTTGGGTGAGTTTGGCTACCATATGTTTGTGCTGAAGAAAGAGTCTTAACAAGATCTATCGCTGACGTTCATACACGCTGAGGTTCACCGCGGTGGCGAGGTTTAGAGATTCGATTAAACCAACACCAGAGATGGTAAACGGTTGCGCTTTTAGCGCTTGCAGTTTCTCTCGCGGTACGCCGCGTGCTTCGTTGCCAAAGATATAGCAATCACAAGCTTTGAACTCTGGTGAGCTTAAGGTTTCCCCTTCCATATCAAGGCAGCCGATTTTGGCGAAGCGTTCTGGTAACGTGTCGATTGATACATCCAGTTCCATTGGCACGTGAAACACCGCGCCCATACTAGAGCGAATCACTTTGGGGTTAAACGGGTCCACACTGCCGGGGCTTAATAAGCAACGAAAGCCACCAAACCAAGCCAATGTGCGAAGGATCGTGCCCAGATTTCCGGGGTCTTGTATTTCATGCAGGTAGATTGCGGCCAACGATGTGTCTTGTGCCGGTTGAATCGCTTCCATTGGCACAACGGCAAGCACACCTTGTGGTGTTTTTGTCCCTGCGATGGTCGCCATCTGACGTTCTGTGACGTCGTGTTTCTCAAAACGGGTCGGCCAATCCTGATAAGCGGGTGTAACGTAGAGCTTTGATGCGTTCAAGGCCGGGTTATTTTTGGCCGCTTTTTCCAGCTCCAGTACCAGATGCTCTCCTTCCACCAGACAATGACCCAGCTCTTGACGATACTTCTTTTGGTGTAGCTTTTTAATGTTGTCTAGTTTCATAAGATATAAGAGAGCAGTAGTTTTGAAGGCTGCATTATACCTGCCCGTTGGCAGTAAGTCAGTGCTCTTATCACGGCGCAGAAAACCGGAAAACAAGGAGAGACTCTCTCCAACGCCCTACCCACATTTCACTCTATTTAAGGTACAATGAGCGCTTCACTCAGCAATAAAGTAATACGACGATATCATGGCGAGATCCAAAAGCAGCAACCGTTGGCTAGACGAACATGTCAACGACCCTTACGTTAAACAAGCTCAGGTCGATGGCTACCGTTCACGAGCAAGTTACAAGTTATTAGAATTAAACGATAAGGATAAGCTGATCAAGCCCGGAAATTTGGTGATGGATTTGGGGTCAGCGCCGGGCGGTTGGTCACAGATCGCATCGAAGCTCGTTGGCAACAAGGGCAAGGTGATCGCGTCGGATATATTACCGATGGATTCGCTTGCTGGCGTTGAATTTATTCAGGGTGATTTTACCGAACAAAGTGTGTTTGATGAGATCATGGTGGCGGTAAACGGCGACCCTGTCGATGTTGTTGTTTCAGATATGGCTCCAAATTTAAGCGGTATCTCTTCTTCAGATCAGGCGTCTTCTATCTATTTGGTAGAACTTGCGTTGGATATGGCGACTCAGGTACTGAAGCCCAAAGGCAGCTTTGCGGTCAAAGTCTTTCACGGTGAAGGCTACGACGAGTTCGTTAAAGAAGTACGTAAGCACTTTCAAACCGTTGTAATACGCAAGCCAGATTCGTCTCGCGCTCGATCTCGCGAAGTGTATCTTGTTGGTAAAGGTTTCAAAGGTTAGTACGGCGAACAGACCGTCCTCTTAGAACACAAGAAAATACAGATAATTCACCCCGAAGGCACACCATAAGATGAACTTTAAAACCTCGATCCGTATCAATAAATACATCAGCGAAAGCGGCTTGTGCTCAAGGCGCGAAGCCGACCGTTTTATCGATCAGGGAAATGTCTTCATCAATGGTAAGCGTGCTGGAACAGGCGATCAGGTATCACCGGGTGATTTAGTCAAAGTTAACGGCCAAACCATTGAGCCGCAAGAAGCCGAAGATCTGATCTTTATTGCTTTAAATAAGCCTGTTGGCATTGTCAGTACGACCGAATCCAGCGAACCGTCCAATATTGTCAGCTTTGTGAAACACGGAGCTCGGATTTTCCCGATTGGCCGTCTTGATAAAGATTCGCAAGGTCTGATCTTTCTGACCAATAATGGCGATCTGGTGAATAAGATTCTCCGCGCCGCGAACAATCATGAAAAAGAATATCTGGTCACGGTGAACAAGCCCATCACTCAAGCATTTATTGATGGAATGTCGAACGGCGTGCCGATTCTTGGACAAGTCACGAAAAAGTGTAAAGTGGTTAAAGAATCGACCTATGTGTTCAACATTACGCTTGTTCAAGGCTTAAACCGCCAGATTCGCCGTATGGCGGAACATTTTGGTTTCGAAGTTACGCGCCTTGAACGTGTGCGTATCATGAATGTCTCACTCAAAGGGCTTGCACTTGGTGATTGGCGCGATCTGACGAAAAAAGAGCTGACAACGCTCGTTCAGCTGACCGCCGATTCGGATACAACAAACCCACCTGCGAAGAACCCGAGAAAACCCAAGCCACAAGGCAATCGACATTCTGGGAACCGCTCAGATAATCGCAGTGCAAACGGTAAGAATACTGGTGGAGCAAGACGCGGAACGGGCCAAAACGAAAAACCGAAAAGCGGCAATCGACCTAACACGCCTGCTAAAGGTAAGCCTGGAAGCTCGAAACCAAACAGTTCAAAGCCGAACAGCTCAAAACCACCGCATCACAAAGGCAGCGGCAAACCCGCTCCAAAAGGTAAAACAGGACCAGGAACAAAAGGCAGACCACCTGCTGGGCGCAGTGCTCCAAAGCCTGCTGGAAAAAGAAAGCCTTCTCGATAAGCTATTCGCATCAGCCGCAACGGCTTTTCGAGTTTTGCTTCTTCTCGCTTTTATTCCTTCTAACGCTTATTTGGTCTCTCCCTTCCTTTTGGTTGAGATCATGTCACCCGTCCCTTAAAGGGCGCGGGTGAAAGAAAGACCCTCTTCCCTCTCCGCTGTAACGGTACATTCAAGCGTTCTGCTGCTTTTCGACGAACAAATATTAATGATTATTAATAAAGCCAAATCGTTATTTTATTGCGAATAGTAATCATCTGCACTAACCTCTCCCGACATTATTTTTAATCACTCTTAAGAGTTTCGCTGTTGATGAAAACCCGTTGTCTGCATACCCATGTTTCGAGCACACGAAATGCATTAAACACTTTTTTAAGAAGCGATTCTGGCGCGGCTTTACCTTTCATTGTGTTGATATTAGTGGGCGCGCTCGTGGGGCTTTCATTTGCGTTTGATACGGTTCGAATGGTGAATACCGCTGGCCAGCTAAAACGCGCTACTGACGCTGCCGCCCTTGCGATTGGTCAGATACAACTGCGAAACAACAACGATGATGAAACCGATCTAGATTCCATTGCCCAAGGCTATGTGCTGAATAACCTTGGTATGGATTCAGGCCTTATAGATCAAATTGATACAACTTCCATTTCTGTCACGCAGGGTACGAACGATGGCCACCCTACTTTTACCGTTACCGTCACACTTAAAACTCAATCTGATTTATTGAATGCGCAGACGGAAGATCAGGTTATTTCTTCAAAGGTTGAAGTGGTGTCTACTCCCACAGAAGTCGCCTTGTTATTGCCGAATACCCTAACAGAGGATGAACCTGAGCTGGTCGCTTTGCGAAAACTGGGGAAGAATTTTGCTCGAAACCTTCTTGGGGAAGATACGGATGCATCTAATAGCGCACAAAAAGTCTGGCTGTCTTTAGTGCCATTTAGTCAGACCGTGAATGTCTATGATGCTGATGATCCGGAACGAATCTCCAGATGGGCGGCCGCCGGAGCCTTGAACCCACCTGAATTGCGCAGCTTATTTAAGACCGGAAAAGTCCGCAGTTTAGCGGACCCCCGTTTTCCAGATCGCGTAGCGAAATTGCTTTGTATGTATCGTGGGTTGGGGGCTGGAGAGAATTTCAATTGGGATCAACAACCTGACAGTCAATTCGGGGTGTATTACCGCCATGACCTCCCTCAAAACGGCAGTCCCGGCGCGACGCCCATTTCGTGGGTAGGCCCTAACCCCAGCTTATGGCCAAGCTCGGTGGCTGAGGATGTTCGCTGGATTGTTGCGGATAAAGGCTGCCCTAATGCCCCACTCCTACCCTTAACAAATGACTTAGACGCGATTGATGGCCGCCTTGATGAAATGTCGACTCGATTCAACGTCAATTATGCCATTGCAATGGGTTGGGCCGGCCATGCGCTCTCACCAAACATGCGCGGAAGCTCTGGCTGGGGGGACAGCGAATTACCGCTCGACTTCAGTAAAAGCAAGAGCAATGTGAAGGTGATTGTGATGCTGGCAAATACAGCCGGAGAGTGGTTCGACACGGATGCTTATAACTTCAACCGTGATCAAGCTTTGGATTCAACGGGGCCAGGCTCAGCTAAAGCCTTTGCGACGCAGCGCTTCCACGATGTGTGCCGGAGTTTTAGAGATAAGAATATTAAGTTTTTCTTCATCGGTGTTCGCCCGGGCGACCCAGCAGATTTCAGCAGGACGTTATTTGCAGATATTGCAGGCCCAGGATTACGAGAATGTGCAGGGGGCGGTGGTGGCCTGTATTTCGCTGACGCATCTAGCTTTGTCGAAGGAAAAAGCCAAATCGACAACTCACTTGAAGAGATCGCAGAAGAGATTCGACAGAATTATTACGTACGCTTAATAAAGTAAAAAACGTCAGGAAAAAGATTCACTAAGCAGGAGTATTGCTATGTTGTTTGCCAAACCATCGCGTTCATTAGGGGTCTTTGCCCTTGAGCAGAGAATGATGTTCGATGCTGCTGGGGCCGCCACTTTGGAAGTGGAGTCAACCAACATTGATTATGTCGACGAGACGAACGATTACGATTCAAGCACGTATTCTAATGTATTGGCTGCGGCCGAAGACGTGTCTGTCTCTGAAGACGGCAATTTTGTCTATGCAGTGAGCAGTAACTCAAGTTCATGGAGCACTGATTCCTCCGTTTTAAGTGTGTTTAGCGTGGCGGAAGATGGCTCATTAACCTTAGTGCAAAGCTATTACAACTACACGTCTGTGTTCAATTTAGAGACTTATACTAACGACCAAGTGGTACAAAACGAAGGCTTGGCGGGTGCCAGTTTGATCAGTATGTCGTCTGATCAAAACTACCTCTATGTGTTTGGTGAAGACGACAACAGCTTGGTTGTGTTTAGTCGAGATACGCAGACGGGCGAGTTAACACGCCTGAGCAGTACTGAAATAACCGACTTTGGTATTGATGGCGTATCCAGTTTTGTCTTCGATATAGAAACCTCCGGCGATTATTTGTACGTCACGGGAGGCGACCAAGTCCTTGTTTTATCGTCAGATGATGAAGGGTCGCTGTCTCTTGTTGCGCAATATAGCAATGATACGGAAGGCGTTTCTGGGCTAACAGGCGCAAACAGTATTGCGATTAGTGCAGACGGTACTCGTCTGGTGGTGGGAGCCAGTGGTGGTTCGAATGCGGTGACACTCTTTGATGTAAACGACGACGGCACACTTACCTACGTCAGCTCCGTAACGGGAGAAGACGATCAGTATTTTATCAATTCGGTAAAAATTTCTGCTGACGGTCAAACCATCTATGCGTTGAATGATAACGACGGCTCTAGTTTATTGGTCATGACGTACGACGATGCCGGTGAATTGACCTTGGCGGATACTTATTCTGTGTCCGATGAAGCCAGAACCATTTTAGTGTCGGAAGACGGTACGGGCGTTTTTGTTATGGGCGCATACATAGATGTCTTCTTGCAAGATGACACTGCTGACCTAACGGCAGTTCAAACTATTGATGGCTCTGACAACGATCTCGGTGCGAACTTTTCTAGCATCACTCAAGCCTATTTAAGCGCAGATCATTCAAAACTGTTTGTGGTGATCAGTGATGGCATTTTATCGTTTAGTTTTGATGTCCCTGCGGCGTCTTACACCGAAAATGAACAAGGTACGCTATTGCTGCCCACTGGCATCATCAGTGATTCGGAGCTGGACGCACTGGATGACTATCAGGGTGCCAGCTACACCATCACCCGCGAATCTGGCGCGTTAGTAGAAGACGAATTCGGTTTTCAAGAGGCGAATGGCCTAACACTTGAAGACGGAAAGATTCTCAAGGATGGAAGTGAAATCGCGACATTCACGGTGGTAGACAATTTGTTAACCGTGTCTTTTACGGCTTCAACGTCTCAAGCCACGGCACAACAAGTGTTGCGTCAAATCACCTATTCCAACTCAAGTAATGATCCGGTAGCGAATGGCGCCAGTCCTAGTTTTTCAATCACGGTCAATGACGGGGACGGTAATGAAACCTCGGTGAATGTTCAAGTGAATTTGATCGGGGTGAATAATCCGGCGGAGATCTCCACGACCACAAACGAGATAACCTACCAGACTGGCGATGATTACACTCTCTTGTTTAGCGATACCAGCATCGAAACCATAGAAGCAGACCAGACCATCTGGAAAGTTCAGATCGCCATTACAGGAGCCACCGCCGATGACCTACTAAAAGTAGGCAAGGGTAAGATCACCTTAGAAGCTTTTTCAGGAACATCCCAAACGGTGGACAATACATCGTACTCCATCACAGAAAAAGATGGTGTCGTGACGGTGACGCTTTATATCATGGACTCTTCCGAAAATGCGGCGTCAGTTATTGACGGTATTGCTTATAAATATACGGGGGATGACACGAGTGGAGAACGAACCGTAAGCCTCAGTATTATCGAGTACACAAGCCAGTCGGATATCGGTGAAACGACCACTTTGTACGATGGTACGACCACAATCACCTTAGCCGCCGCAGATGAAGATAATGTTGCTCCAACCATAACCAGCACAACCAATCAGATCGCTTACACAGAAAATGGTGCCGCCACGTCAGTGTTCCCCGATGCTGTTCTAACAGATTCGCAAATGGACGCCTACAACGACGGGGCAGGTAATTATCACGGTGCTGAATTAATTGTGTCTATAGCCGACGTAACGTCGAGCGATCAGCTGGTATTTGAAGAGGCAAATGGGCTGGCTTTAACAGGAAGTTCTTTGACAAAAGACGGTGTGGTGATTGCCACTGTTTCAAATGAGGGTGGGGTTTTAACCATTACCTTTACGGAAGATAACGGCACTGTCCCTACCACAGAAGACGTGCAAAATGTTCTCAACCAAATTCAATACCAAAACAGCAGCGAAACGCCTGAGTCGACAGTCAATGTGTCCGTGACCTTGTCGGATCAATTTGGCCTCACGTCAAATATCCTGATGGCTCAAATTAACATTACAGCGCTCAACGATACGCCTGAGGTTACCCAAGACGCTTCCATTGCGGCGGGTGAAATGTCTTTAACTGAGACGTTAAGTGCGGCCGAAGGGCTTACGGATGTTAGCGCTTCCAATGTGTCGAGTGACGGCGGTGTGCTTTATGTGGCGGACAGCAGTGGCAACATTGCGGTCTTTACCCTCAACGATGAAAGCAGCGAATGGGAATATCAAAGCACCCTAACCTCCGTTGATGGTGTTGATTCCGTGGATAAATTAATTACCACGGCCGATGGTCAAAACCTTTATCTGCTTGGCAATGAGGGCGATGTTATCGCCGTGTATTCGTTATCAGAAGATCTTGTGTTGTCGAATACTCAAGTAATTGTTGCTGACTATGAAACCAACGAAATCACCGTGAGTGGCGTTCAAGACATTGTCTTATCAGAAGATGGACTGCACTTTTATTACATCAACAGTACAGCGTTAAGTGAAATGACTCGTGACGCCGAAACCGGTGAATTAAGCTTTGTGCAAAAGATAGCCGATGCGTGGAGCTCCCCCTACCTGTGGAACCCTAGCAGCCTGACTGTTTCGGGAGATTATGTCTTCGTAACCACTAATTTTCGTACCTCAACGCTAATTGTATTTGAACAAGAGGAATCCGGCCTTGAATGGAAAGCTTACATTCGTGATGGCAGTGAAGACTCGGCTGGCAATAGTGCCATATTGAGTTCAACCACACATGTGGCGGCAACAGACGACGGTGAATACATCTATGTGGTGAACGATACGAGTATTTATACCTATTCGTATGATGCTGAAAGCGAATCCTTTTTACTGGTTACTGACGAGGCCATTCTTGTCGAAAACCTATCGGATTTAGTCGTGTCTGCGGATAATGAGAAGTTGTTCGTATTGACCTCTGACGGCAGCTTATACCGCTATATTATCGGTGAAGACGGATCCTTAACGCAGGCGGGCATTATGCAAGGAGCGTCGTCTGAGGGAGCGTATCTTTCTATTTCGGACGCCGGCCATGTGTTCCTGCAAGGTACTGATGTCGTTGCAATTTATGATGCGACGGGGCGTGAAGAGTCCTTGTATGAAATCGGTTTTGATGCAGTTGTATTGGCTCCTGAACTGACCATTTTTGATGAAGAAATGTCAGCCTCTGACAATTACTCAGGCCTAACCATTACGCTTTCAGGTTCGACCATCAATGCCTCCGATACCTTCGGTTTGGCAAGCGACAGTGAGTTTACACTGGACGGTGAAAATTTATTGTATCAAGGCGAGGTGGTTGGCCGCTTTGTAAATGATGACGGTACTCTCTCAGTCGCGATCTCATCCGCGCTAACGCAAGATCAAGTAAACGCCCTAGCAAGAAGCCTAACCTTTGAAAATGCCTCACTCACGCAAGCGGCCACCTTGTCTTTTACCGTCTCAATTAATGACGGCGACGCATCGAGTAATTCTGTCGAAATAGCGCTAAATGTCGCAGAAAATCTACCGCCACAGCTTGCAGACAGTTATCAATTTTCCAATATCACGGAAACGGAATCCGTAAGTATCCAGCTACCGGATACATTGTTCTCCGATGCCTCTAATGACACGTTAACGTGGCAAGTCACTGGGTTACCAAACGGTTTAAGCTTTAACTCAGACACCTTGGTCATTTCTGGCAATGCGGTCGAGTCAGGTGAATTTTTAGTGGTCATACAAACCACCGATACGAAAGGTCAGAGCGCTCAAATTGAAGTGACGCTCACGGTGGAATCTATGGTGGTTCCCTCATCGCCCAGTTCGTCTCAAATAGACGCGAGCGAAACGACCGCTAATCCAAGTAGCGCGACAGTGAGTCCAAGTAGCACGACAGTGAGTCCAAGCGAAGCGGCAATGCAGTACTTTACTCAGTTCGATTCACAAAATATTTCTTCACTAGACAACCAAGTAAGCAGCATGGATGTTTCTGCAAATACCGCCCTTATCACATCGACCCTTGGTTCCGATTCATTTAGCACGTCACTTTCGTTTACTGAAAATACTCGATTAGACAGCGCACAAACCGAGTCTACAACGTCATTGCAGTCCTATAGATCAACGTCCATAGAATGGTCGCAAGGCATAAGTAACGCTCAACTTTCATTACTAGACAGTGTGATGTCAGAAGAGGAAAAAGCCATTCTTGCGGTGATGTCGGCAGATGGTATTGGGTTGCCAGAAGGCGTTGAATATGACCTTGAGACGGGTCGGCTGAATCTAGACAAGGACGTGCTTGGAGACACTCAACAAATAGAGCTGCATGTGCTTGTAGTTGATGAAAATGGTGAGACGTCAGTGATACCCGTAGAAGTGAAATTGGAATCCGGCAGCCATGCCCAAGTGAATAACGCGCCTTTCTCAGAACAGGTGAATGACGCGAGTTCGCTGAGTGTTTTTAACATTAACAAGCTGTTATTGAATGATCTGACGGCGGCATCTTAAGAATTGTAAATGATGGAATTAAAAGGTTTATAACGTGACTATAAAAAGCAAAGTATTAGAGTATAAAACGTTACATCGTACGGCGGTTGCAGGTGCCATTTTATTCAGCCTGACGGCCTGCTCTGTCACACCAACGCCCATTACGTTTGAGCAAAAATTAGCATTGGTGGACGCAGACCGAAAAGCCATGTTTCAGGATCAAGAGCCAATTACACAGCCAATCAGCCTTGAAGAAGCAATGGCGAGAGCCGTTAAATACAACCTTAAAGAACGTCTCGCCTTGATGGAAAAATTGGCGCAAGACAATATTTTGGGTCTGCAAAGCTTTGATATGTTGCCAAAAGTGGCCGCCAGTGCAGGATGGACAGCACGAAATAACGAAGCCGCATCATCGAGTAAATCGATTGCTACAGGCACTGAGTCCTTGGTGTCTTCTACTAGCCAAGATAAGCAATCGTCATCGGCAGATTTAAGCGTTTCTTGGAATGTTCTGGACTTTGGGATTGGGTATTTTGGCTCGAAAGCACAGGCGAACAATGTCCTTGCCGCAGAAGAAAGACGTCGCAGTGTGGTCGCCGATATTATTCAAAATGTACGAGGTGCGTATTGGGAAGCAGTGAAAGCTCAAGAGCTTCAGCCGCTGGTAAAACGTACGTTAAAAGACGCCTACAGTGCGTTAGAAACCTCCAAGCAAACCGCCGCTGAGCGTTTGATCTCGCCATTAGAATCCTTGAAATATCAGAAAAGCTTGCTCGAAATGATCAGTCGTTTGGAAACGCTGGAAGGCGATCTAGCGGCGTCCAAATCTCGTTTAGCAGGTTTAATGAACCTTCCACCCGCAACGCAATATGAGCTAGCCTCTCAAAGTACTCAGCCGTTAGCGCTGCCTTATCAGCTGGAAGAGCTTGAGACACTTTCTATGGTCAATCGACCAGAAATCAATGAAGAAGCTTATCGTGCAAGAAACACGGTCTTAGAGACGCGCTCTTCACTAATGCGTTTGTTGCCCGGCGCATCTTTGTTTGTCGGTGCTCACTACAATAGTAACAGTTACTCCTTGAACAATGATTGGGCCGATGCAGGTGTCCAAGTTAGTTGGAATCTACTCAGTGCGTTTTCCTATAGCGATGTAAAAAGCGTTGGTGAAGCAAAAGAAAAAATTGCAGATTTACGTCGTCAAGCATTGAGAATGGCGGTTCTAACTCAGGTTAACCTCGCATGGCAACAGTACAAACAAGCCGATAATCAATTTCAACGTACGGCTGAGCTGTCGAGGATTCAAGACGCCATTTTTGTGCAAAGTACGGGAGCGTATCAAAATAACACCCAATCTTTGGTTGAACGTGTCCGTATCGCGACAGAAAGCGTGCTGGCGAAACGTAACCGAGATCAAAGCTTCGCTATGATGCAAAGTGCATATGGCGCGATTTACAAAGCCGCTGGGCTTGATCCATTACCGAAATCCATTGCAGACACCAGTGTTGAAACCTTATCAGCGTCAATTGCGCATCAAGATGCATTACTTCAGCAAGGCCGCATTTCAGACGAAGCACTTGCATCACAGGTCGCTCTGAACGGCGCATTAGGCAACCTGTCAGATCAATATGAAAAGACCGACACTAAGCCAAAAGAAGAAATACCGAAGCCACAACTGGTGATGCTGTCCACTGGCGATTCTTTACAAGAAACGGCCATCATTGATTATACGAATTACGTCCAGCCATGAGTGTTTATTGTCGTACTAGATCGTGTGTTACGTTTGTTCTTGGCATGATGTTAAGCGGTGTCTTAAATGCAAATACCTTGTTAAAAGACAATGAACCGCTTGGCGCGAAGTGGGTATCTCAGCCGACTATTCGAGTGCAGTTGAACGCCAAAGACAGAGCGGTGCTATCCAGCCAGCTCTCTGGTCGGATTAAAACACTGACCTTAAAAGAAGGCCAAAGTTTTAAAAAGGGGCAAACGCTCGTTGAGTTTGATTGTGACATTTATAAAGCCAAGCTGGATTATGCCAAAGCGGCGGCGCAAGCCGCCGAACAAAAGCGAGCCGTTGCTAAGCGCTTAGACAATTTGCAGTCAATCAGTGTGATGGAAGTCAATCAAGCTGAATCCGATGCCTTGATGGCGCAAGCCGAGCGTCGTATTGGTGAAATAATGGTCAACCGATGTGGTGTTTACGCCCCTTTTAATGGTCGTGTGGTTAAACGTTTAGTACAGCAAGGCGAGTTCGTATCGGAAGGCGAACCGATTCTCGAAGTCTACAACAGCAAAGTCTTTGAGGTCGCTTTAATAGTCCCATCTCGTTGGATTAGCGATATAAAAATTGGGCACGCCTTCCAAGTTAAATTGGACGAAACTCAGCAAATGTATAACGCCAAGGTAACGCGTTTAGGCGCAGTCATAGACCCGCTTAGTCAGTCTTTTACGGTGTTTGGGGAGATCCTAAAGACGCCAAATGTGCGCCTCATTCCCGGAATGAGTGGCAACGCTTATTTCGATCCGTCTCAATGGACATCAACAACTGAGAGCGTGAGATGACGATCAGCCTAAAGGATCAAAAGGCCGTTACGGTAGAGGAAACGCTGCTCACGTTAGTGCAGTTAGAGCAAAAAATACGGGGCGCGGAAAATTTACAAGAATGGCAATTTATCTGCCTGAATGACACGCAGTTATTAGTGCCTTTTCAGCAAAGTTTGTTGTGGATGTTTGGCTCTAAAAAAGTAGAAGGCGCATCAGGCTTAGTTGATGTCGATTCCAATGCCCCCTTTTGCAGCTGGTTAAATCGTGTGTTATCTGGGATCGCGAAAACAGAGAAAGCCGATAGAATCCATGCTATTGAAGTGGCAGATTTAAGTCCTGAAGATGCAAAACAAGGTTCGGAATACTTTTCTACACGATTCATTTGGCTCCCGATTAAATCTGCCAAGGGGGATTTAATCGGGGCTTTATTATTATCAAGATCAACCCCGCTAAACCTACGAGACAAAAAACTATTAGGCTTTCTGCTAGAAGCCTACGGCCACGCTTGGATTGGGTTAACTGGCGCTAAAAAGCCCAAAGGGCAGCGGAAAAAATCCGCACTGTGGTGGTTGCTGGGCCTGCTTGCGACGATTGGGGTTTTATCGCTCCCTGTTCAACAATCTGTTATCGCTCCGGCGGATATCGTACCGCAGCAGCCAAGTGTGTTAAGAGCCCCCATTGAAGGGGTGATCAGCGAGCTATTGGTTAAACCCAATGAACAGGTTAAGCAAGGTCAACTGGTCGCTAAGTTGAATGCTCAAGCATTAACACAAGAATTAGAAAGCGCGCATCAGACTTATGTGATAACCGGTGCAGAGTTGAGAATGGCCCAACAGCAGTCGTTCATTGATGAGCAGAGGAAGGCGACTCTGGCCATTCTAGAAGGCAAACTTCTGCAAGCCAAATCAGATATGAACTACTTGCAGGATCAGCTGCGCCGCACAGAATTTAGAGCACCTCACAGTGGCGTCGCTATTTTTGATGATGCGGGCGACTGGCTGGGCAAGCCCATGACGCTTGGTGAACCTCTCATGACCATCGCCAATCCGGATGAGATTGAGCTTGAGGTGCGCTTACCCCTTGAAGATGTGATTGGTATCACAGCAGGCTCTAGTGTGAAATACTTTCTCGATAGCAACCCTAGTGCGCCAATTAAAGCGCAGGTTCAGAGCATTGATTACCAAGCCCGGCCTACTCAAGATGGGCAATATGCTTTACACCTTACAGCAGTATTTGTGAATGATAATGCGACGCTCAGGTTAGGAAAAAAGGGCTTAGCAAAGTTATATGGGGAGCAAACTTCTCTGTTTTACTATGTGTTTAGAAAACCGCTCACCAAGCTGCGTATTTGGTTAAGTTGGTAGTCAATCATGCTTGATGCAACGGCGACAGAATGGGCTCCGTTAAGAGAAGATCTGAAACTCTTCGAAGCGCCAGAAGATGCATTCGGTGCGCCGACTTGGACACTAGAAGATCCAATCAGTGGGCAATTTTATCGTCTCGGTTGGCATGAAATGGAGATGCTAGCACGCTGGTCTCTGAACAGTGCTCAAGCGATTGCTGAGGATATTTGCCAGCACTTGACTTTGCTTGTCTCAGTAGAGGATGTGAAGGCCTTTTATAATTTTTTGCAGGGTCGCCATTTATTGATAAATACGCGTCTCGCCAAGCCTGAGAACGAAGCGAAATGGGGTTCAATAAACCCTATTCGATGGCTGTTACGCCATTATTTATTTATGCGCGTTCCCCTATGTCGCCCTGATGCTTTTTTAGCGCTTACCTTGCCTTTAACGCGGTTCTTTTTCAGTCGGTTATTTATATTTCTCTCTGTACTTGCAGCTGTTCTAGGGCTCTTTTTAGTGAGCCGCCAATGGCAAGCGTTTACGCATACTTATATGCACTTTTTTTCTTTTGAAGGCATGTTAGCCCTTGTACTAGCGCTCTTTTTTACTAAGTCGCTACATGAGTTAGGCCATGCCTATACTTGCAAACATTACGGCGGAAAGGTCGCAACAATGGGCGTTGCTTTACTCGTACTGTGGCCGGTTTTATACACAGACACCTCAAGTGCTTGGCGGTTAAAAAGTAAAAAACAAAGGATGTTGATTGGTGCGGCTGGCGTCATCGTTGAGCTGTTAGTAGGCGCTTGGGGGCTGTTGCTGTGGAGTTTCATGCCAGAAGGAACGGGCAAGAGCCTCGCCTTTATGTTGGCTACGACGACTTGGATCTTATCCTTACTGATTAATTTAAGCCCCTTTATGCGTTTTGATGGGTATTTTTTGTTATCCGATTTTCTTGGAATAGCAAACTTACAACCCAGAGCTTTTGCTTTCACTCGGTGGAAGATTAGAGAATGGATTTTTGCGTTTAATCAATCGCCACCCGAGATTTTCTCTGTGCAAATGCAGAGAGTATTGTTGAGTTATACGCTTGTCACCTGGTTGTATCGATTGTTTTTATACGTCGGCATCGCCCTTATGGTGTACCACTTTGCGTTTAAGTTATTGGGCATTGCTTTATTTATCGTGGAATTGTGGGTGTTTATTGTATTGCCTGTATTCAAAGAATTGAAAGTTTGGCAGCAGAAGAGAAGTATTATGAGTTGGAATAAAAACACCGTATGCAGTCTGACACTGTTGGCCATTCTGTTATTTGTATTGTGCTACCCATGGCAAAGCCAAGTCGGAGCGCCTGCTGTGATGCGATCTTCTCAACAGTTTAACCTATACGTTCCTGCAAACGCGCAGCTGCATCGTTCATTTGTTGAGCCTCATCAGGCCGTAAAGAAAGGACAAAAGCTATTTGAATTTGTTTCACCGGAGCTGAACCGAGAAGCGGACAGGTTGACGTTGCGTATTACTCGATTGCAAAAACAAGCCGATGTGAATCCATTCAGTCCGAACGCTTCCGCCAGTATAAAGGTGATTAACGAGGAGCTTGTGACAGCCAACCAGCGTTTAACGCTAATCAACCAACAATTGGCACAGTTAACCCTAACCGCGCCCTTTGAGGGTGTCGTGATGACGCAATCCAATCTGCATCAGGAAGGCGATTGGCTGGCCGCAGGGGAAGGGTTAGGAATGCTTGTTAATACTCGATCAAATACCGTCGAAGCTTATATAAAGGAAAGCGATCTCAATCGAATTAAGGTCGATTCTGACGCGTATTTTATCCCCGAAAGCCTTTCTTATCCGAAGTTGTCTCTATTCTTAGAAGGTGTTGAAAATATTGCTTCGACTAAGTTAACTTCTGCACCGGAATTAGCTTCGGTTTATGGCGGAAGAGTGGCGTCTAGCAACGCTAAAAATGACCCAATTCCTATCGCTGAGGAAGCGGTCTATCGGGCTTTTCTAACACCAACAGAACCTAATGCGGTTTCGCCAAATTGGGTAATACGGGGTGAAGTCTATATTGATGCCAAGGCAGAAAGTCTATTGAGTCAGCTTGTGAAAAGAGTGGTCTCAGTCCTTGTTAGGGAATCTTCGTTCTAGTTTATTTCATTAGAGTGAAGTGCGATGCAGACGGATAATCCCGGATGATTATTGATTAGCGTTAACTCGCCATTATGCAAAGTGGTGATGGCTTGAACTAGAGTGAGTCCCAAACCATGACCAAAAACATCTTGTTTACTGGTGAGCCGTTTGAAGCGCTTGGTGACAACAGATTGATCTTCTTCGGCGATCCCTTTTCCTTGATCAGACACCTTGATAAGGGTGTTACCTAATGAAGATTCTATGCTAAGAGTGATGATTTTACTGTCAGGCGCATACTTAAGAGCATTATCCAATAGGTTAGCAATGGCCTGAAAAATTAAGATCTTATCCGCATAAAAATGGTATTTTTTATTGGCCACTATGTTTAATTGAATATCGAGGTTTTCTGCCAGAGGTAGGTAATACTCATACGCTTCATGGAGTATGTCGTATGCATTTATTTTATTTTTTTGATGACTGACTTGTCCGGTTTCAACCTCAGACAAACGCATAATTGAGCGAAACAACCTCTGGATTTGTTCTGTTTCTTTAATCGCGTCTTCCAACTCCTGAAGCTCTTTTTCATCTATTTTTTCAGACACGTTAATAAGCTTATGTTGTAAACGCGTTAATGGCGTTCTCAGTTCATGGGCAACATGACTAGTAATGGTGCGTACTTCGCCCATTAAGGTTTCAGTGCGACTGAGAACCAAATTAATTTCTTTACCCAATTGGCCAAACTCATCACCGTTGTTCTTATAATTGACTCTAACGTCGTGCTTGCCTTGTGCATACTGCTCTAAGACTTCGATGATGTGGTTTACGCGAAAGAGATTGTGCAGACTGAAAGGCAGACTAATCAGTAAGATCGACAATTGGATGGCCAGCAAGCCTGCACCTGTCATCAAAGGAATAATGCGCGTTTGTTGCAGCATGGGTTGAACGTTATAGGCATTAAAGTAAAGGCCGCCGTCAGCCAGAGGTGTCAACAACCCGAATAATTCACTGTGCTGGCTTTTTAACGATAAAATTTTCGGGGCATTCGACCGGTTGTCGCTCAAAACCAGAATTTGAGCTTGCGTAAGTATCGCCTGTTGGCCATATATCAGCTGATCTTGGCTATCCAGAATGAATGAAAAATGGTCTTTACGAGTGTCTAGTTGGTAATCGGTGGAGAGCTGATTAGCGAGCCATCTACTGTTGTTAAAAAGTCCTTTAAGTTTTTGATTTTCAAGGTTTTCAAAAATCATCCCGCGAACATGGCTTTTCATAATATTGCTGAGAACATGATCGCAAATGGGTATGGCGGCAGAAGAAATAAGTAAACAAATAAACGCAATGGTCGCAGCTTGCCGAAAACTGCTGCTATGAAGTAATGGCTTTATAAACACAGTTTACCCTAATGCATACCCAACGGACCGTATCGTTCGGATAATTGGGTTTTTAGAACCACCATCGAGCTTGTTTCTAAGTTTGGACAAGTGAACATCCAGCACATTGGTCTGTGGATCAAAGTGGTAGCCCCATGCTTTTTCAAGCAACATACTGCGCGTTACCGTCTGCCCCGGGTGCTCAGCCAACACATAAAGCAGTTTGAATTCCTTGTTGGTGAGATCTACTCGATGTCCAGAGCGAGTCACTTCATGGCGCTCTAAATTAATGATCATGTCTTTGATTTTTATGAAGTTACTCGATGCGACTTGTTTTGTACGGCAGTAAAGTCTTTCCAGACGCAACAGCAACTCAGCAAAATCAAATGGCTTACCTAGGTAGTCATCCGCTCCGGCTCTCAAGCCTTCAATCCGATCTGAAGTTTGATCATTTGCGGATAAGATTAAAACCGGTGGATGAGATTCATTTGCCAGCAAACCCAACAGTTGAATACCATCAATCTTGGGAATGACCCGATCAAGCAAGATGACATCAAACACTTCTTCCTTGATGAGCTTAAGGGCATCTTCCCCATTATCGACTAATTTACACGAGTGCCCTGAGGTATGCAGTTTACTGCTAATCCAATGACTGACAGAGGCATCATCTTCAACAATCAGAATACGCATAATAGTAATCTCGGCAAGGGTTGAATTTATGGGTTTTGAAACTTTGGTTTTCACACAACAGTTTGTCGGATTCTAGACTCAACGATAATCATTATCAACTACATTATCTTTACCTAGCGTTACATAACTTAACTTTCACATTCGTTACTTAATCTTAACTGTTCAAAAAGAATCCATATTTCAAGCAGTAAACGTTCAATGTGGTGCCTGCTTGTCCTATGTGACATTCAGGGGTTCATCCTACCAACGGCCACGCAACAAGAGCCAGTCTGTATTCATTAAGCATTCTTAATGCTTTGCCTATTGTATCGCTAATGAGAATCAATCTTAATATGTCTCGATTCAGGAACAACCACTATTGTGATATTGAGAGGAAGAAATGAAATCAAGCATAAAACGTTTTTTGTCTGACGAGCGCGGCGTAACGGCGATTGAGTACGGCATTCTTGCTGCGGCGATGGCGGCGGCCATCGGTGTCATATTTGGTTCAGACGGCGTATTTGTAACGGCACTAAAAGATCGTTTTTCTTCGATCGCCGATCAGATTACAAACACCAACAACCCTGGCACAGAATAGGCAATTGACGCCCTTCATGTTTGATTTCGCCATGCCAGTCATCCTGACGTTTGCCTCTTTGTGGGTCATTGTGACGGATCTATTTTACCGACGTATACACAATCGTTTGGTGTTGATGCTGTTGGTGCTTTGGCTGGTTTCTGCCGCCCTATCTTTGATCACATCAGACGAAAATAGATCTGCGCTATTAGCGGATTTTGGTTATACGAGTTTGGGGGCTGTCGGCGTTTTACTGGTGGGGTTCTGCTTGTTCTTGGTCGGTCAAATGGGTGCAGGAGACGTTAAGTTGATGTCAATTTTATGCTTATGGGTAGGCGTTGAGCAGCAGCTGACGTTTTTAGTAGTGACGGCGTTAGCGGGCGGCGTGCTGGCCTTGTTTTTGCCGTTTATTTCGCTCATCGAGCTTGCTGGCGCGAAAGCCATATTGCAGCTTTCAGAACGATATCCAAGTTTCAAAATCCCGGCTCCTATCGCGTTCTCACGTGAAGGAGTGAAAGGACTGCCCTATGGACTGGCCATATCGGTTGGTTATTTTTACGTCCTCATAAGCCCCTTATTTCGTTAACACAAGAGAGATTGTTAAATGAAAGCTTCATCTGTTTTTTTCGTGTCTGGTGCGCTGATTTTCGCATTAGGCGGTGCGCTTCTTGGTAGCGCTCTTTTGACCTCAGAGCCACCGCCAAAAACGGTAACTAAAGTTGTGCCGAAAAAGCCCAATTATCGCGCGGTGCTAGTGGCGTCAAATACGTTAAGGCCGGGGGACTTTATGAACGCAACGTCCATCGAATGGCGAGCTGCAGACAAACAGTATCCAGAAGATGCTTTTTTCCTAAAAGGGTTGGATGAAAAAAGTCAACTGTACGGCGCGACCGTAACGCAACCGATTCCAGCCGGAACAGAATTAGAAAGCGACTTGCTGGTATCTCCGGGTGAGCCTGGATTCATTGCATCAGTATTAAAGCCGGGAATGAGAGCGGTGGCGATACCAGCTGATGTAGTAACGAGTAATGCAGGGTTAATCTCAGGTGGCGATCGTGTCGATGTGATTTTGAGTTTAAAACGAGATTATGAGCAAGGGGCTAATAACAATCCACTCGCGACCATTAAGCTTCCAAAATTGGCCTCGCAAACCTTGTTGCGAAATGTCCGTGTCTTATCACTGAACGGCACACTGGACGCCTTTCGAGAAAAAGTACAGAAAGTCGAATCAAAGAAAGAGAAGAAAACCGATTCAAACAAGCGTAAATCCTACGAAACCGTCACGTTAGAAGTGCTTCCCAAAGACGTTGAGCGGCTCACCGTTGCGCGCGAAGTCGGGATATTACAATTAGCGCTAAGAAGCGTTCAAGGTCAAGACCTTGCCTTGTCTACCTCCCCTGAAAAAGATTCAAAAGAATCTCAAAGTGAAGTCACCACGTTAGGACAAGTGACTGACATTTATGACAGCTTCAAACCAATGGAAGACGACGATATGACCTCTGTGTTGATGTTCCGAGGAGAAGAGCAAGATACCGCAGAATTCATGAATTAAGTGCGGCTCATGAACCGCCTAGTTAATTTTACAATGGAATTTTTTTGATGTTTTCCAAATACTATTTTTTAACATTGTTTGCCGTTTGCAGCGTTCAGTCAACGCTCGCTTTTGCCACCTATGATGTGGAACAACCCGCTGATAACAATAGTCGTATCGCCGAGTCTCGATTCGAAGAAGTTGCTGTCAGTGGTCAAGTTAAGCTGCACGTCAACCAAGGCACATTGCTTAATTTGCCAAAAGCCGCGTCAAAGGTATTGATCGCCAATCCAGAAGTGGCCAGCTTCCAAATGCCTTCACCGGATAATGTCTTCGTGTTTGCCAAAGCACCGGGGGACACAACCTTATATGCATTAGATGAAAACAACGATGTGATTATTGCGGTGACGTTAACATCAGGTTATGACTTAGAGGGATTAACCCGTCAGGTCGCAAAAGAGGTTCCCGGAACAGAAGTTCAGGTCGGTCCAGCAACAGATAAAGGATTAATTGTTCGAGGAACCGTTCAAACTCCGCAGCAAGCCAAACAAGTCATTAGCAGTGTGGAGTCGTATCTGGGGGCCAGCACATCAGCAAACGGTCGGGGCGGTCAGGGCGGTCAGGGCAACCAAAGCCTACGAATTGTTAATCAGCTTAAAGTTGCCTTGTCCTCGCAAGTGAACATCAGCGTTCGAATCGTTGAAGTGTCTCGTAGCCTAACTCACGCCTTAGGGTTTAGTTGGGATACATTGTTTGACAACAACACAGGTTTTATCCGTAACGGCAGTAGCTTATTCGATGCCTCAACAGGTGTCTTCGATGGAAGTGGTCTCTCCTTGGGGGTGTTGGGCGGCACCATAGGCGACGTGGGTGGCGTACTTTCAGCGCTTTCTAATGATGGAATGGCGAGTATTTTAGCAGAGCCTAACTTGACCGCCATGTCGGGTGAAACAGCGGGATTTGCGGTGGGCGGAGAAGTGCCTATCGTGATTCAGACCAACAACAGCGTAACCATTGAATATAAACAATATGGGGTCATTATGCGCATGACGCCAACACTCCTATCGCCCAATCGAATCAGTTTGCACATTGCCCCTGAAGTCAGTGACCTATCGGATGATGGATCCGTTGTACTTAATGGCACAACAATTCCAGCCTTTAAAGTTCGACGGGCGAATACCACCGTTGAGCTTGCCAGTGGTCAAAGTTTTGCGCTGGCCGGGATGCTTCGAAGCAGTGTCAGTCAAACGGTAAGCGGCGTCCCTGGCTTACGCAGTATTCCCGTACTAGGACGCATGTTTGAAACGGAACTAAATCAAAAGGAAGAAACGGAGCTGGTCATTATTGCAACGGCGTATATTGTCGAACCTACGTCAGCCAACAATCTTCAATCCCCGGCACAAGGCATCAGCACGATTGACGCGCATTTACCGCCTTTAGCATCGGCCGGTTATTTATATTGATCAAGAGGGTTCTAGTATGCGTATTTTTTCCATAAGTATTGTGTTTTTACTTTTTTTAAGTGGCTGTGATCACACCGTTCATCGTCTACGAAATGGTTCTTCTGAAGCGGAAAAAGGCACTCCAGCGTTTGTCGTAAAGCCAACGGTTTCGTCTATTTCATTGCAGTTACAAGAAAACGGGAGTTTAAAAAAGTCTGCTCTTGACGGTGTGAATGCTTTGTTACGAAACCAAGGGCGTTTATCCAGCCAAGTCATTAGGCTCCAGCCTTATACGGACAAAGGCAATGTATTCGCTTCGCATTTAAAAGATTCGTTGTTGTCGCTGGGTGCTCAGGAAAGCAAGCTCAAGATTTTGCCCATTCAATACCAAGCCACGACCACCGAGCCTGATTTAGAAAACGATAAACAAGACAAGTGGGATCTGTCGCTCACCTCTGAAGCCATGGTGGTAGTGACAAAGGATTGCAGCATTGAGGATTCACAAGCTTGGTCAGTACATTCATATGAGTCAATTGGAACACTGGGGTGTGCCAATCGAGCCAATATTGCGCAGATGGTTTCCGACCCTCGTGATCTCATTCGTGGCAGGACACTGGATGACGCTGATGGTGTTCATGCTGTTGAAGCGATGACACGTTATCACGAATCTGACGTGACACCGCTTTTAGATATCGATTTCAATGAAGACTAAGCTTGGAGATGCAAGATGAGTGATATAAACATGCAAACTGAGAAAGCGGCTTCAATCGTCTATTTTACTGCGCAAAAAGAAGAAAAAGCGGCCGTCTGTGATCGTTTGGTGAGGCTGGGGTACGCCAGTGATGTGGTGCATTCTGGTGGTATTTCAGCGGCTAATGAGTGGTGTAAGCACAACGCCATTCCTCATCTTATTTTTGCGGATATCGATAAAGTGAACACGCCTTTGCTCGCCGTGGCCGAACTGATAGAGCGAACAAGTCCCACCAGCAAACTGATTGTCGTGGGGTCAGATCAGAGTATTGATCAATATCGCGCATTGCTCTCCATTGGGGTGTTTGATTACTTGGTGAAACCCGCTCCTTTAGACATGATGGCCAAAATGATCCAGAAGGCACGCAGAGGCGACGAAAGTGAATCGTTCGGCACAGGTCGCACTATTTCTGTCACAGGCTCTTCAGGTGGAATCGGCACATCACTCGTTGCCTATGCTTTGGGGAGGCTGCTTTCAAATCAACGCTACTTTAAATCAGCTTTAGTCGATTTTGACCGTAAAAATGGCTGTCTTGATCTGATGCTAGGCGCGCAAGGCGAGTCTGGCTTAGACAGCGTATTACAGACCGACAAGATCGATTCTCGTTTGCTAGAACGCTCTATGACAGAAATTGACGGTCGCTTGAGCCTACTGGCACAACAACCAAACTATCAAGCAAAAGACATCGACGATACCGATCAGCTGTTGCTGTTAGGGGCGGGGCTGTGCCGTATATTTAATCAAGTGATTTGGGATTTACCTTCTTCTCAACCCTATGGATCATTGGAAGTCTTAAAGCACAGCCAGGCCCGAATTATTCTGGTTGATCTGACCGTGGCCGATGCGAGAAATACCCTGAGATTACTCAACGAAATCGGAGATGAGTCAAACGGTCAGCGCATTTTATTAGTACGCAATACCTGTCGCCAACAGAATGTCGATGTGATTACTCAAACCGCTTTTGAAGAATTTGTGGGACGAAAAATCGACATGCAGCTGCCCTTTGTTGGGGGAGGCTTAAGTAAAAGTCTACTGCAAGGTAAATTGTCATTTGACGCGTTCCCTGAATTAACACGACATTTGCTGCACCTTACGGATCTGGCATGTGGGAAAGAACCTCAAGAACTCTCCTCTTCGCTCCCTTTTATGGCGTCTTTTTTGAGTAAACTTCGACCAAATAACACAAGCAAGAAGCTGCGCCTGAAAGGAGCACGATTGTGATCATTAAGTCGGCTTTAAAAGAAAAGCAAACGGTAAAGAAAGCGCCCGAACACTCTCCATCGGGGAGCACAGACAAGCCGCATGATCAGCCAATTTCACGGTCTAAAATGGCAGATGAGTCCAGCGACTTAAACTATAAGAATAAACGTTTGATTCGCCAGAAACTCTACGAGCAAATTGACCCCGTTAAAGCGGCCACTCTAAGCCACGAGCAACTGAATCAACAAATTGAATCGATCATTCGAGGCATTTCAGACCACAACCGATTGCAGTTATCACTCGATGATGAGCAAACCATTTGCCGTGAAATGTTTCATGAAATGATTGGAATAGGTCCAATTGAACCTTTATTGGCCGATGATTCCGTGAACGATATTTTGGTAAACGGTGCTGGACAAGTGTTCATTGAACGCTACGGAAAGCTTGAGTTATCGACCATCCGATTTATTGACGAAGAGCATGTATTGAACATTGCGCAACGGATTGCCGCAGCCGTTGGCCGCCGTATCGATGAAACTCAACCCATGGTGGATGCACGTCTGGCGGACGGCAGTCGAGTCAATATAATCACGCACCCTCTTGCGATTGATGGCACGTCAATTTCGATACGGAAATTCATGCGCCGCAACATGTCATTAGAAGTGTTAGAAAGCGGAAACGCCCTATCTACTGGTATGGTGACAGTGCTGCGCAGAGCGATGCAGGGTAAATTAAACATCATTGTTTCTGGCGGAACGGGCGCAGGTAAAACGACACTTCTTAACGCCTTATCTCAAGAGATCAGCGGTGATGATCGAATCATCACAATTGAAGATGCAGCCGAACTTCAATTGCAACAAATTCACGTGGTGCGCTTAGAAACGCGCCCTGTCAGCGCGGAAGGAACCGGGAAAGTAGATCAACGCGATTTAGTGCGAAATGCGTTACGGATGCGACCAGATCGTATTATTTTGGGTGAGGTACGAGGTGGCGAAAGCTTTGACATGCTACAAGCCATGAACACCGGGCATGACGGCTCGCTTTGTACGGTACATGCAAACACCCCACGCGACGCCATTATGCGGCTTGAAAATATGGTGATGATGGCGGGAATGCAGTTGCCGCAAGAAGCCATACGACGACAAATCGCGAGTGCGGTCGATTTGGTTGTACAAGTTGAAAGAATGCGAGATGGCTCTCGTCGAATTGTTTCTGTGACAGAAGTGTGTGGTATGGAAGACGATGTCATTCAAACTCAAGAAATATTCGGCTTTCGAACTGACAGCGTTGATTCGTTGGGTAAAATTGTCGGGGAATTTGTATCCTCAGGTCAACGGCCCGCGTTCTATGCCACTCATTCTCATTATTTTCAGGACGTTGAGTAAATGAGCGCATTTAACCTGCTTCCCGTTGTAATTTTCAGCTTAATTCTCGGTGCATTTTTACTGGTCTATTTAGGCGTTCAAAGTCGCAAGAAAGCGAAACAGAGCGAAGCCTTTCTGACTTCATTGAAGCAGCAATTAACCATGAACCAACGTGCTGCCGTTGAAGAGTCTATGAACATTAAGCGAAACAATGCAGAATCGTTTTGGTTTGATTTGCCTATTATCGGTGGCTGGATCAACCGTATTTGGCTCGATTTTTCCTTGCTCGGTTGGCAAGAAAAATGGCGCTCTAGAGCCACACTATTAGCCACACCTTGTTTGCTGCTGGGTTTTACCTTGGGCAAAAGCAGTCAATTCCCCATTGGAGCCAGTGTGTTGTTGTCCTTAGGGTTCTTTTTCGCCCTAATTTTTTTGTTGTACCGCAATGCGATGGGGAAGCATTTAAAAGAATTTAAGCAAAACTTACCACAGGCCATTGATTCCATTGTACGTGTCGTAAAAGCGGGCGTACCTGCAACCAACGCATTTGGACTCATTGCAAACAACTTACCGGGTCCCTTGGCAAAAGAACTTGCCCTCATTGATAAATGGCTGTCGCTAGGGTTGTCATTGCGTCAAGCAATGCAAGATTCCGCCATCCGCGTGCCTCTTAATGAATATCGATTTTTTGCGGTCATTTTGGTGATTAACCAAGAAGCCGGGGGACGACTGAGTGATACGTTAGAGCGTCTTTCTGAAACATTACGCGAACGTCATGAATTGGCTCTGAAAATCCGCGCCAAAACGTCAGAAGTGAGAGCGTCTGCTGTTATTGTGGCAATGCTAGCGCCTTTATCCTTAGCCTATATGTATTTCAATTCTCCCAAAGATTTTCAGTTTTTGCTAAGCGACCCCACGGGAAACAGTGTCTTGATCTATGCGTTTGGCAGCGTTCTGACTGGATTGGCAATTACGCACTTTATGATCAAACGGGTGATTCGATGAACGAACAGATGATACTCCCAGCACTCATAGGTTTTTTACTGTGCGCTGCGGGCATGGTTTTACTGGCTCTGTATGTGCGAACCAAACCTAAGACGTTGGCCGAGCGGTTGGCGTCACAGCAAGATAATGCTTCTACTACAGCACACGAAGCGTCGCTTTTGGTTGAAGCCGAAATGAGTTCCTCATGGTGGCGTAAATGCTTGGCTCCTATCGATCGTATCGGCCAAGAATTGGCCGGAACCGAAAGCGATCGTTTTGCAACGAGAAAGTTATTGTTGATGGCGGGGTTAAGACATTCTCAATCCTTAGGACTTTATACCTTCGGCAAGTTGGCAGTGGGTCTTTTCTTGTCGGTAATGTTTGTCTTTTTTGTATTAGAAAAAGGCGACCGACTCAGCTTAAGCGCTTTAGCAGGCAGTTTGATCATTCTCTTTTTATCGTCATTCAGTGCAGAAATCTGGTTAAAAATGCGCGCAGCCAGCCGTGGAGGAAAATTGTCATCCAGTTTACCGGATGCATTGGATTTGATGGTCATTTGCGCGGAAGCAGGTTTGCCCCTAGGGCGTATTTTTAAAACCGTTTCTAAAGAACTGGCTTTTTCCTCACCGGAATTGGCCGAAGAGATCGGTTATACCCATGCTGAATTACAAATTCTCAGTGATCGATCAAAAGCGTTAATGAATTTGGCCGACCGCTGTGGTGTCGATAACGTCGCAGCCATGGTATCGACCTTGATACAAGCAGAACGTTACGGCACTCCCCTGTCTCAGGCTCTACGTACCATTTCGGTAGAAAGTAGAAAAAACATGGTTTTAGAGTTGGAAGAGAAAGCGGGAAAGTTACCGGCTCAATTAAGTGTCCCGCTGATGGTTTTCATTTTACCTCCCGTAATCGCCATGATGGGAACGCCCGCCATGATTCGCATTATCCGTATGCTAGGAAGTTAACAATGTCACTGATAAAAAACACTCACAATTCATTCCGTTTTGGCGCTCTAACCGCAACCGCACTCTTGTTAGTAATGCTCGCTGGGTGCTCCAGCCAAGTGATAAAAGACGGCGAACCAGTGATAGAGAACGCGCCCTACGAAGCAGAAAGTGCAGAAGAAGCGTTAAAATTGGCACATTTATTAAGAGACAATGGCCGCTATAAAGCCGCTTATGAAGTCTACGAAAATATGGATGAAAAAGGCCAATTAGAAGGCGCTTTTGTATTGGAATATGCCAGCATATCTGCGTCTTTTTTGCCTCCACTGGAGGCCATTGCCTTGTTTAAGCGCGCAGAATTGGCGTTAGATGGCAACATAACTTCGGAACAAACGCAGGCAATTTGCGTCGGCACGGGCCGTGCTCATCTGGCGCTATCACAGCTCGAACAGGCTTCCTCTAATTTTCAATGCGCTCTTCAGGCCAACCCAAACAGTGTAGTCGCATTGAATGGGATGGGCGTTGTTTTAAATAAGCAGGGAAACTTTCCTGAAGCCTTAAAACATCTACAAAAAGCCATCGACTTATCCCCATCAAGTAAATTGGTGGTCAATAACTTATCTCTAACGTGGCTCGCTCTGGGAAAACATCAAAAAGCCATTAGTTTATTAAGAACAAAACACAATAACATGGCCATTTCGACTCGCCTTAATTTGGCCTTGGTGTATGTTTTTAACCATAGAGAAGACATGGCAAGGAAGGTGTTACTAGAAGCACTGCCTCAAGAGAACACGGAACAAATACTCGATCAATATTCCTCTTCTCTTCATCGTGTGGAAAATGGCGTTGCCATCGAAACTGAACTTTTTGCGCTAAGCAACACGCCTATTAAATTAAAGGATCTGGACTAATGGGCTCTATTGCGCATTTTTTAAGGAATAAAGATGCCGTTGTTTCAATCGAAGTTGCTCTTATATTCCCCGTGATTTTATTTATATTGATGATGTTTTTTGAGCTGGCAAGAATCGCACTTGTTATTACCTTAGTCGACGTATCTATTGAGCAAAGTGTGCAGAGTTTTAGAGAAGATGCTCTGTTTAATACCTTAACTGAAGAAGAGATAAAAACCACGACAAGTGAAAATATCATTGCGCACTCATTTAATATGATTCATGAAGACAGTATTCAAATTGAATTACAGCGATTCTCAAACCTAAATGAATTTGCAGATGTCAAAGAGTCTGAAAATACGTACTACTCTCTGCCAATTCTTAACTTCAGTGTGTATCTAAATGAGAATTTTATAACGCCATTGCCTCAGTTTTTTGGCCTAGGTGATTCATTCCAGCATGAATACCGACACGTTTTAGGCGATCTATTAGGAGACGAAGCCTAATGCGTCGACGCTTCTTAGCCAACGAAAGCGGGGCAACCGTTATTGAATTTGCTTTGTCGCTCCCCATAATGTTTGGAATACTGTTAGTAAGCACTGACTTATACAACATCAATCGTATGAGGGGCGATATGGAGCAGGCATCTCATAATCTTGCTTCTATTTTGGCCAATCAGCAGGAGTGGAATGCCGACAGTTTTGACTATTTAATTGAACACACCATTGATAACTCAGTGGGTGAAGAGTATGAATTGATTGTATCCAAGGTCAATATAGATAGATCAATGGATTGGTCGCCCATTAGGCGGGGAGAGATAAGCGATGTCTGTGCTGACAAGAGCTCTGGGAAGTACTATTCAGATCAAATGCCAGAAGAAGACCCCGATAGCAATACGGCCTCCTTTTTAGTTATTCAGTTATGCCGTTACAATGATGATTTGATAATAAACAGTGGTTTGTTGGGCAGTAAAAAAATGGAATCGACGTCCATAAATCGCCTGCTTTATCATTCTGTTGTGTTGGATAAGAGACTTTCAGGGGAAGTCGGTGTGGAATATGAAGAATAAGGACGAAGAAACAAGGTGCTGACAAAAAGTAAACAGTTTATGTATCAAGTAATCGCCGTAATTAGTTTAGGGCTGGCGATATTTGGTGTCATTACCCCAGGTTTTCCGGCAACGGAGTTTGTATTATTGTGCGCTTGGTCTTCTGCTAAGGGATCACCGAAAATTTATCATCTTTTACACACCAATCGTTTCACTGGCCCGGTTTTAAACGACTGGAAAAATGGAAAAGTTATATCACTCAATAATAAAATTTTCTCATCGATCAGCATGATTCTATGTGTCTTTTTTTTATTTTATAGCGGCATCCACATTTATCTGATTAGTTTTGGTCTCATTGGCATCAGCATTAGTTTTATTTGGGTTTGGTCACGACCAAGTCGTGTATAAAAAAACAAACAACTATGAGTTTTTCTTAATATAAATCTCATGGCTATTTGATCAGTCAGTTCTTATTATTTTAAGAATTTCAAATGTTATCGAGGTGCCCAATGGAAACTATTCAAGAAAAGCCAGAAACTCTTACCTTTGCAAAAAAACTGAAGTTTTCAACCAGAACCAATCACGACAGCGTTGATCAACTTGTAATGCAATCCGCACCCTTTTTGAACAACATAAATTACGCAAAATTTCTGCGTCTACAGCACATCTTCCACTTAAGCGTCGCGCCTTTTTATCAAAATGATGTTTTACAGGATTGGTTCCCTGGATTAGCCGATTTACCAAGGCTATCCGCAGTAGAATCTGATTTAAAAGATCTAGGGCTTGAGCCAAATGTCTCATCTTATCAACTCGCGACTGTGTCAAATCTCTTCCAAGCAATTGGCTGGTTGTATTGCGCTGAAGGCTCCAACATCGGTGCGGCATTTTTGTATAAGGAAACGCAGAAGCTTAATTTTGATGCGGAACATGGTGCTAAACACTTAGCAGCACACCCGGAAGGTCGAGCACCGCACTGGCGTAAATTTGTCGCACAATTGGATGCGTTGAACCTGACAGAAGAACAAGAGAGCGAAGCCGTGAAGGGCGCTACAGAGGCTTTCGCTTTTTACAAGAAAACCTTAATAAGCCTAGAAGAGAGCGAAGCCGTGAAGGGCGCTACAGAGGCTTTCGCTTTTTACAAGAAAACCTTAATAAGCCTAGAAGACTGAGCAGAATAAAACAATTGTATTGCTAGAAAAAGCGATAGCAAGGTCGATAAAAAACAGCTGCGTGATGATGCGATGCATTCTACACCGCTGCACGCAGCCGTTATCATTCAATACCTTAGCAGGTATTACATTTCAAACGTGTTGTTTAAGAATTCAATCACGGCTGGAACTTCTGCATTGAACGCATCACCACCGTGTTTGCCTTCTTTAACACGACGAAGCTCAACCGATTCTACGCCTGAGCGTTTCTTCATTTCATTATAAAGACGCTCTGTTTGCAGCGGAGAAATAACGAAATCTTTAGCACCATGAACCAGCAAGCTTGGTGGAAGCGGCGTGCTCAGCGGCAATTTCATAAGGAATCGATAAGGGCTCGCAGCATCTGCTAACGCTTTGTTTTCCGGTACGGGTTTCCCAACCAACAAAGATTCTGGCGTCGGTTCTTTTGCCATATTTCCACGGTCAGGGACGTCATCGTTTGCACGGTCAGGAATGATGCTGATCAAATCGGAAGGAGCATACCAAGAGACTAAAGCATCAAGTTGAGTTTCAGGGTTTTGCGCCTGATCAAATGCCGCCCACAAGGCTAAATGTGCCCCCGAAGATTGCCCCCAAACCGCCATGCGATCGGCATCATAACCATACTTATCGCCATTAGCTCTGACGAAATCAAACGCATCACGTAAATCGTGCAGTTGCGTTGGCCAAATGTCTTCGCTGCTGTAGGTATAATTAATTGCAACCACGGCGTAACCTGCATCAGTTACTTGAGGCACACGGTTATACAATTCAAATTGTGTTTTGTCGTTTCGGAACCAGCGACCACCGTGAATAAATACAACAACAGGCGGTTTTTCTGCTTTCATGGTGTCCGGTAGATAGATATCCAATTGGTTTCGCGTACGCTCACCATATGTAACGTCTTTAATCAGCTCCATTGCCTGCACTGCTCCGGAAAAAGCGCCTAACATAGTAAGGCCAATTGTTATTTTTTTAACTTTTTCTGCCAAATTCATTTTGAGCTCCTCGATTTTTTTACTCTGGCTTTAACACCAAACATTCTAATGCATTCAAACTAATGCGTTCGAAAACATACATTTCAACGAATGCTTTTCATTGATGGAAAAACAAAACTGTTTATCCATAAAACAGTTTAAGGCAGCTGAACCAGAATACAAGTGTGAAGCCAGTGGACTTGTTCACGCTTTCCCTAGCTTTTACGATTGAATAGGCAGATACACATCGGTTATCAGTTCATGTTCATTAACGTCAGGAAAGCGATTAATGTATTCGAAGAACATTGGTGCATCGCGCAGTTCTTCTCCACTTTCAGGCAACCACTGGCGATACATAGCATAGACTGTATCACTGATTTGATCGTGGGAACCCAAATGACGTGCAACCGCATAACGCCCTCCGGTCAGTGTTTTATTAACCAATCCAAATTCATTAGGAGGAATCGGTTCTTTCACTTCTGCCGCGATATCAAAGCGGAACGCCTCTTCAGGAACACTTTTGGGATCATGGAAAACAATGCCAAAACTTTTGGATTCGGTGACAGGTGATAAACCGGTGCTTTTACGCCAGCCGATCATCTTAGCGACGCTTTCCATCACTTTTTGGGGTGAGCCATGGTGCTCAACTACAGCAATGGGCATATCCGCTATGTCTTTAATATCTACGTTCACATGTAACTCCAGTCTGCTCTCTATTCGATGGTAGTAACGATGCCACAACAACCAATCGGGAGATTTTCTAAACTGAGACGGCGACATTTGAAATCGTTTTTTGAACGTTCTCGAAAACGATT
Organism: Marinomonas balearica; assembly: GCF_004362145.1. GTDB lineage: Bacteria > Pseudomonadota > Gammaproteobacteria > Pseudomonadales > Marinomonadaceae > Marinomonas > Marinomonas balearica. The sequence goes on along the minus strand of NZ_SNXC01000012.1, from coordinate 376,608 downwards.
CAGAGTGTTCAAATTTTGCCTGATACGCAATTTCTGTGATCGACAAGTCAGGATGAAACGCCAGTTGATAAGCGGCTCGCTTTAACCTTGCTTGTTGAATAAATTGATACAGGCTCACACCCATGTGCGCAGAAAATAATCTTAAGAAATGGTACTTAGAATAGAAGGCTTTCTCGCTGATTTCTTCAAGCGTTAGCTCTGAATCAAGATTGTCTTCTATATACTTGCATACTTGGTTTACTCGCTCACCATATCTGCCATTGCCCATTGTTTCACTCTCTTATTTTATTATTTTCAGCTCGCACCTCACGACGTGTTGTGGCCGAGCCAGTGTCTCTCTAACACACCAAATATTCCTGACCATTATTGCGCTCTTATTTGAGCCTATCTGATTGTTTCATCAATGTGCGTTAGGTTACATACAATAAATGTAGTCAAAGCGTTACCCGTTTGTTACTTTGCCCGCTGCGAAACACAGACAAATCTGAGCATTGCATCCCATTCAATTGACAACAATAAAGGACTGACAAGCATGTCGGCACAAACGCGAATTTTTACAGCCAACAACCTTGCATTACTCGCCTTTATTCTATTGCTCGCACTGAACCTTCGTGGCCCTGTTACCAGTTTTTCGCCTCTCATTCCGGAGATTGCAGCAAATCTGTCGTTAAACGGCAGTCAGTTAGGGCTCATTACCACGATTCCATTAGTGTGCTTTGCTCTATTCGCATTGCTTACCTCCAAACTGGTGAGGCATTTTGATGTTTATCGTATTTTGTTAGTAGGCACTGGGCTCATTCTATTAGGAATGTTGTGCCGTGCGGCAAACGGTTACAGCACATTGGTCGTCGGGGTGACTCTCATTGGCGCTGGGATTGCGGTTGGTAACACCTTACTTCCCAGTGTGTTAAAGCGCCATTTCCCGTTACATATCCCTTCATTGACTGCTCTGTACGTTTTGATGATGAGCATCGGCGGATTTGTGATTGCCAGCTCATCCGTCCCTCTTTCTTTATGGTATGTTGAATCCAATTACGCAGAGTCAGGGTGGCGCTTTGCATTACTCTGCCAAGCCAGTATCGTTCTGTTACCTGTGCTTGCTTACTTTTTTATTAAGCAGAACAAACCAACCAAACACACTCAATCAGACGCACCTCATCATTCTGATAACAAGCCTGTTCCGCCTTCTAAAACGAGTATTTGGCGCTCGACTACCGCTTGGCAGGTCTCAGGCTTCTTGGCACTGAACTCGTTTCTTAATTATGTGATGGTGGCTTGGTTTCCATCGATTTTGATCGAATCCCATTTCTCCCAAACAACCGCTGGGCTGAATCTAGGCTATATGCAACTTGCAGGCGCTCTACCCTCTCTATTATTAACCCCGTTTATCAATCGCAAGAGTGTTTTTCCTCTGCTTTGTTTGCTCGCCACCAGCACAAGCACTCTGTCTATTTTTGCTTTGTTTTTGTTGCCGAAATTGGCCGTAATTTGGGCAATCACGTTCGGTTTTTCCAGCAGTTTAGGGTTTATTCTTGGGTTGTCCTTGGTTGCCATTAAATCAAAAGACATTCTTGAAGCAGCGGAGTTATCGGGCATGGCGCAACTATTAGGTTATTCTCTTGCTGCGATTGGTCCGGTTACTTTTGGCGCGCTTCATGATCAAGTGGGCACATGGCATCCACTCCTGTTGATTCTTGGGTTGGTCGCGGTGATGTGGTCAATGATTGGTTGGAAGGTTTCGCGCCCCAATTTCTGACATTCCAGCATAGTCGTTGTAGGGTAACCTCTGTTATAGTTGGAGGTCACAATCATATTGGCAATTCACTAAAGTGACAGCAATGGCGAACAAGCATTTAGGCAATTTATTCATTCTTTCCGCACCGTCCGGTGCTGGCAAATCGTCCCTCTATAAAGCACTGCTTGCAGAGGACAGTAATGTTCGAATTTCCGTCTCTCATACGACGAGAGCGCCCCGTGACGGCGAACAGGATGGACGCGAATATTTCTTTACCAACGTCGATCATTTCCTAGACATGATTGCTGACGAAGCTTTTTTCGAACATGCACAGGTGTTTGACAACTACTATGGCACGTCCAAGCAAGCGATCTTTGATATGTTGGAGCAAGGTTTAGACGTCATCTTAGAAATCGATTGGCAAGGCGCACGACAAATCAGAGAGCAATACCCAGATGCCATTGGCATCTTCATTTTGCCGCCGTCCATTGAGGCACTTGAAAGCCGATTACGAGGTCGCGGAACGGACAGTGACGAGGTCATTGCTCGCCGCATGTCGAAGGCCGTCGATGAAATCAGTCACTATGATGAATACGATTTTGTGATCGTGAACGATGAATTTGATGAGGCATTTGCGCAACTGTGCAGTATTTTCACAGCAATGCGCTCCAAATCAGTCGTAATGAAGGAAAAACATACAAATCTGATAAATGATCTCTTGTCATTGTAAGAGGCGGTTCAGTAGAATTACAGTTAGGAAACTAGCTAAACACAATTAGAGGTCAAAATGGCTCGAGTTACAGTAGAAGATTGTTTGGAAAACGTAGACAACCGTTTTCAATTGGTAATGGTTGCAGCGAAACGCGCTCGTCAATTAGCGACAGGCGGCGAAGAAGCAAAAGTAGCATTGGAAGACGACAAAATGACTGTTGTAGCGCTACGTGAAATTGCAGAAAATTTGGTCAATGCAGGTAATGTCGATAAGCCTGCTGTCGAACCGCTTCCAGAGTTTTAATCTATATGGTATTCGTCGCTCCTCCTAAAGCTGTTTTGTTGTACCGTTGTTGTTAAGGGGTGAGCGATGTTAACTATCGAAAGTCTTGCAGAATCTCTGAGTGAGTACCTACCTCTCGATCAAATCGCTAAAGTAAAACGCGCTTACTACTACGCAGAGCAAGCTCACGACGGCCAACGTCGTAAAAGTGGCGAGCCGTATGTTACGCATCCTTTGGCGGTTGCTGATATCTTAGCCAATATCCGAATGGATTGTGATGGCTTAGCGGCCGCATTGCTGCACGATGTCATCGAAGACACAGGCATCCCACGCGAAGCGCTGTCTAAGCAATTTGGCGAACAAGTCGCTTTGCTCGTAGACGGTGTCAGTAAGCTGACACACCTTGAGTTTAATGATCAACTTGAGAAGCAAGCACACAACTTCCAGAAAATGGCCATGGCTATGGCTGATGACATTCGCGTCATCATGGTCAAGCTTGCAGATCGCCTGCATAACATGCGCACACTGGATGCAATGCCGGCTCATAAGAAACGTCGCATCGCAAAAGAAACCCTTGATATTTATGCACCCATCGCCAACCGACTCGGTATGTACAATGTTCGCCTAGCGTTAGAATCTCTTGCGTTCCAGGCTTACTATCCGATGCGTGCGAACATGCTTCAAAGGGCGATCAATAAGAAGTATGGCCAACGTCAAAAGGCCATGGAGAAACTGGAAACGTATCTTCAGTCTGAGCTTCGATCAGAGTACTTTGAAGTTGAAGTCAGTATTCGGGAAAAGCACCTTTACAGCATCTATAAAAAGATGGAAAAGAAACGGCGCTCTCTTGAAGAAATTATGGACGTGGTCGGTGTTCGCATCGTCACGGACAAACACGATACCTGTTATCGAATTTTGGGTGTTATCCATACCCTATTTAAACCAATCGAAGGTCGATTCAAAGACTACATCGCAGTACCAAAATCAAACGGTTATCAATCTCTCCATACAACGGTAATGGGCACCAATGGCTTGCCTATGGAAGTTCAGATTAGAACGAACGAGATGGATACCGTAGCAAACAATGGTATTGCGGCGCATTGGTCTTACAAAGCATCTGGGCAATCCATCGCAGGCAATCACGACCGAGCGACCAAGTGGGTTAAAAGCTTGATCGAAATTCAAGAAAAAGCCCGCAACCCTATGGAATTTGTCGATAATGTGAAAAGCGACTTATTCCCAGATGAAGTGTATGTTTTTACTCCAAAAGGGAAAATCATTGAATTACCTTCTGGTGCAACCGCTGTAGACTTTGCATACGGCGTACATACCGAAGTGGGCAACTCTTGTATTTCTTGTCGAGTTAACCGACGCCTTGCACCGCTCAGTACCCAACTAGAAAGCGGCCAAACAGTCGAGATTATTACGGCAAAAACGGCTCAGCCGAACGTTGCTTGGTTGAGCTTTGCGATTACTGGCAAAGCCCGCACAAACATCCGCCATTATTTAAAAGGTAAGCAGCGAGAAAACGCCATTAGCATTGGTTATCGTTTGTTGACCCGATCTCTAAATGCCTTCAAAACCACCATTGAAGAGCTTTCAGAAACACAGATTAATTTGGTCCTTGAGCACTACGAATTAGAAACCTTCGACGATCTACTAGAATCGATTGGCAAAGGCCGCCATGTTGGGTATGTGGTTACTCGTGAACTGTTCCCGAATTACAATGAAGAAGAGTTGGCAACGCCCAAGTCCTTTAAGGTAAATGGCTCAGAAGGCATGTTAATTTCGTACGCGAAGTGCTGTTCGCCGATTCCAGGTGACCCAATTGTCGGTTATGTGCAAATGGATAAGGGCATTATTATTCATCATGACCAGTGCCCGAACATTCAAGACCATTTACAAAATCCGGAACGCTTTATCCGTATGACATGGGGTAAAGAGATAGAAGAAGAGCTGAACGTAAGCTTGATCGTCTCCTACGTCAATCAACGCGGCGCGGTGGCCGACATTGCGGCTTCGATCAGTGATACTGATTTCCAAGTCTCGGATTTGAAGATTATTGAGCGCGGACGCATTTCGCGCCTTCGCTTGAATGTCACGATTTCAAGTCGCGTGGGCCTTGCGGACGTCATGCGCCGAGTTAAAGCGGTGCGATGCGTAGATAAAGTATCTCGTGAAACCGTCGTCAGTCGATAAACCTATTTAAAAGCTAGAAGGATGATTCATAATCATGGCTAAAAAAGTAATTCATACAGAAAACGCTCCCGCTGCAATTGGCCCTTATTCTCAAGCAATTCAAGCAGGCAACACTATTTACCTATCTGGCCAGATCCCACTGGTTCCAGAAACAATGGAAATTGTGGAAGGCGGCGTTGAAGAACAAACAGCGCAAGTTTTCAAAAACATTCAAGCGGTATGTGAAGCAGCTGGCGGTTCTTTAAAAGACATCGTTAAGCTAAACATCTACATGACAGATTTGGGTAACTTCACCAAAGTGAATGATGTGATGATGCAGTTTTTCGAGCAACCTTACCCAGCTCGCGCAGCGTTAGGTGTTCGCGCCCTACCGAAAGACGTAGCGGTTGAAATCGAAGGGGTTGTTGTTTTAGAGGATTAACCCTTTAAACGCTCGCTCTTATGTCTAGTTGCTCTTCGTTTAAATATACGAAGAGCAACATTCAACACAGTCACAAAAAAGTCTGACTTCCTGCCATCACCCGTTTGTTATTACTGAAGCGTCTCGCCCTTTTCTCGCAATAAATCTTCGTACCCTGAAACATAGCTCGGAAATTTTGGTGCCCAACCACATTGTCTCAAAAAATCCGCTCGGATCCGTTTTCCCGTTTGTGGAATAAACTCATTTACGGCTCCCAAAGTGACCTTTGCACCGATACGAGATGCGATCCAAAGCTTTACTTCCCACATAGATACAGGTGTCTGATCAGTGAGTATTACATGCGATGGCACTGGCGCTTCGCGCGATCCCTCATCCAGCAGGCGTTGGCCTAGAATCATCAACCCAGACACGACGTCATCTCGATGAATTCGGTTCGTCCAGCTATTGGCCCCCCATTCACTCTCGCCTTTTATCTTATCGATTAATCGGTAACGCCCTAGACCGTAAATTCCAGAACACCTTGCTGAACATGCCTGCATCGACTCAGATAAGATTTTTTCAGCGTTTAATAGGCATTTTGAGGTTTCTTTTTTTGCTTTTGCTACCGACGATTCATCAATCCATTCGCCTTCGTTTTCGCCGTATACACTGGTACTGGAGACAAACACTACCTTGGGCTGCTTAATTCGATCTTGGCGGGCATACCGAGAAACCAACGCCTTTGCGGTTTCAACATACGCACTTTGATAGGCTGTTTCGGTGCGACTTTGAGGCGTCATAATAAGATAAATCAGATCCACATCTGGAAGCTGTGCTGAAGGCATTGTCGTCAGATCGGCTGTAATCCCCGATACCTGATCAGGAAACTGCGTTCCTGATCGTCTAATCGCACTCACTTGCGCACCTGCACTTACCCAATTTTTCGCGATGCTGGTGCCAATATCGCCACACCCAGCAATCAAAACCCGAGGTTGAATCATGAGTTGTACTCTTTAAACAAAAATTGAATAGAGATATCCCTCGCACACTTTATCAAAATATGTATTATCATAGCTATTAACAATGACGATAAGACAGGTGGCTGCCATGACGTTGACCGAACTCAAATACATTGTAATGCTAGCAGAAGAGAAGCACTTTGGCCGTGCTGCTGATCGCTGCTACGTTTCACAACCGACATTGAGTGTCGCGGTAAAAAAGCTCGAAGAAGAGCTGGGAGCAGCCATTTTTGAACGCAGCAAAAGCTCGGTCTACATAACGCCACTCGGTGAACAGATTATCGAGCAAGCGAAAAAAGTGCTCGAACAAGCCAACATGATTAAAGAATTGGCATCGTCAGGACAAAACCAGCTAAAAGGCCCTCTTAAAGTCGGCGCAATCTTTACCATTGCGCCTTATTTATTTCCCTATATGATTCCTCATCTCAATAGACTCACCGAAGGCATGCCTTTGCTGATTGAGGAAGACTTAACCGAACAGCTACGACCAAAGCTGCGTAATGGCGACTTAGACGCCATTATCATTGCTCTTCCCTTCAAAGAACCCGATGTGGTCACACAACCCATCTATGAAGAAGAGTTTGTTGTCCTTATGCCTAAAAATCACGCATGGACGGAGCTGGAAGAGATTGAAACGGCACAGTTAACAACAGACAATTTACTCTTGCTGGGCAAAGGCCACTGCTTTAGCGATCAAGTACTCGAAGCCTGCCCGATGATCAACGAAGATCAATTCGGCGAGGGTCGAACCATCGTCAACGGCAGCTCACTGGAGACCATACGCTACATGGTGTCGTCAGGGTTAGGCGTTACCGTCTTGCCAAAGTCGGCTGCAACAAACATTGATCACGAGACGTTAGAAGTACGCCCTTTTGCCGAGCCAGCACCTAAACGTACCGTAGCGTTAGCATGGCGTGCTAGCTTCCCACGACCGAAGGCAATCGAATCTCTTAGCCAGTCGATTCGAGAAGCCTGCAATCAATTAGAGCTTGATTGAACGACTCGTTGCCGAACATATACGGCGATATGCCGACATTAAACATCGATAAGTAAGATGCTAACTGGATTAGACACTCAAGACATAAAAGAGCTTAAAGGCGTCGGTGGAGCCATGGCGGAGAAACTCGCTAAGCTCCACTTGCATACAGTTCAGGACTTACTGTTCCATTTGCCTATTCGCTACCAAGATCGTACGACGGTCGTTCCAATTGGCCACCTTCGATTTGGTGACGAAGCCGTTATTGAGGGCAAGGTCATTGGCTGTGAAATCAAAATGGGAAAACGTCGTAGCTTGATCTGCCGTGTTAAGGACATGAGTGGCACCCTCAGTTTGCGATTTTTTCACTTTTCAGCCGCGCAAAAAAAACAGCTAGAAAACAGTGAAAAGATTCGTTGCTTTGGGGAAATTCGTCGTGGCAGTACGGGCTTTGAAATGTATCATCCTGAATACAGTGCCATTAAAGTAGATGATACGCTGAGTGGACAGCAGCAATTAACGCCCATTTACCCTTTAACAGACGGTTTAACGCAGAACAAGATTCGCGGGCTATGCGAGCAAGCACTGGAACGCTTAACCCCTTTTAATTTGCAAGAATGGCTCCCTGAAGCGATATTGAATCAGTTCAGTCTACCGCCCTTAGCCAATGCGATTCAGTTTTTACATCACCCAGATAAAGGTGTCGACCTTGCTCAGCTAAAATCCGGCGCACATCCCGCACAATACCGGCTTTCATTCGAAGAACTGTTAGCCCATCAATTGTCTCTTATTGGAAAGCGCATTAAAGCGAAAGAAGATAAAGCCATTGCAGTGACGGAAGCCGGCGAGTTGACACAACGATTACTTGGCGGCTTACCCTTTTCACCGACTGGCGCGCAAAATAGAGTGTTTTCAGAGATTCTAAACGACATGAGCAGTGGCCACCCTATGCTTAGACTCGTTCAAGGCGATGTTGGCTCCGGTAAAACACTGGTAGCAGGCATGACCGCCGCAGCCGTTGTTCAAAAAGGGTTTCAGGTCGCCATCATGGCGCCTACTGAGATTCTAGCAGAGCAGCACTACCTGAATTTCAAAAGCTGGTTTGAACCCCTAGATGTCCCCGTCGCTTGGATGATAGGAAAACTCAAAGGCAAACAACGCGAAGCGGAGCTTTTAAAAATCTCTTCAGGTGAAGCAAAAATTGTTGTGGGAACACACGCGCTTTTTCAGGACACTGTGACATTCAAGAACTTAGCGCTCGCTGTCATTGATGAACAACACCGCTTTGGTGTTCATCAAAGAATGGCGCTCAGAGAAAAGGGATTACAAGCAGGGTTTCAGCCTCATCAACTCATCATGACGGCAACGCCTATTCCCAGAACATTAGCCATGTCAGCCTACGCGGATTTGGATTGTTCTATTATTGACGAGTTACCTCCGGGACGAACGCCCATAAATACCGTGGTTGTTTCAGACCAAAGACGCCCAGAAGTCATCAATCGAGTGCGCAGTGCCTGCTCTGAAGGCCGACAAGCTTACTGGGTATGTACCCTCATTGAAGAATCTGAGGCGCTACAATGTCAGGCCGCGGAAGACACCGCCGTATTGCTTCAAGAACAATTAACCGATCTAAAAATAGGCTTAGTTCACGGTCGGCTTAAAGCACAAGAAAAAGCCGACATAATGGCCAGCTTCAAATCAGGTTCACTCGATTTACTCGTGGCGACGACCGTTATCGAAGTTGGCGTGGATGTCCCCAATGCCAGCCTAATGGTCATTGAAAACCCTGAACGTTTAGGTCTCGCTCAATTGCATCAGCTTAGAGGCCGAGTGGGGCGTGGAACCACTGCTAGCCATTGTGTATTACTGTATAAAGCGCCCCTTAGCCAACAAGGAAAAGAGCGTCTTAGCACAATGCGCGAGCACACTGACGGTTTCAAAATAGCCGAAAAGGACCTTGAATTACGCGGACCGGGAGAACTTCTAGGAACAAGACAAACAGGCTTACTGGAATTTAAAGTGGCCGATTTGCAACGTGATAAGAGCTTACTAAATGATGTTCAGTCTGCTGCAATGATGTTATACCAGTCATTCCCTGAGCATGTATCCCCTCTATTGCAGCGTTGGCTCCCAAACCAAAGCCAATATTTAAATGTGTAACCTTTCTTATTATCCCTCTCAGGCTTTAAACCTCTGACTGTATATCGCTCGAATCGATTCTGACACTTCAAAATAAAAGCCGATTGAATTTTAATCACATTGTCACGCTTTCAAACTAGGATTAAGCTTAGGCACACAAGGATTGCACTTCAAGGAAGCAGTAAGCAAGCCTAACGTTTAGAAGACTTAACCAAAGCTTCTGCATGTGCAACGTAAACAACAGCAATGTTATTGAGGAAAACACATTGAATACTCTTTCCACTTCGTTTAACGACGATCGCAATAATGACAGCCAAACACAGATCAAGCTCCAGCTAGAAGGCCAATGCGGATACCAGTTAGACGAAGGCACTTGCAGAGCATTGATAAACATTGAAAAGATATCCAATCATAGAGATCTGGGCAATTTAAGCGGCACACTGGCCATTCAGTTGCGAGCTTATCGAGCAAATCAACCTAAAGACGATCAGTCTTATCTGCTGGCCTCGACGACCGTGGGTCAGATTAACGGCCAATACTATTTGGAGAATTGCCTGTACGATCTGATTTACACCGCTCCAGCACCTGGAACGTGGCGCATCTGCTTAGAACTGCGCGAATGGAGCGAACAAGACTATTCTCTGTGCGATCAGATTACATTTCCTGTTCCTATGCAAATCGACTTTCAACCTACTCTTGTGGAAAAAGGGGTTGAGCGCCCGGTTGTAAAAACGACGGATAAAATTGCGGCTGAGAAAACAACGAGCAAGCTCAACACAACAGAAAAGCACACAACTGACTTCGCAACGCCTCAAACACTCGGTGAGATTGACGAGTCTACTGAAAAAACGCCCACTAAAAGTCGAAAATCCTCGAAAAGCAAAACAAAACGAGTGGATCAATCTGGACTTACATTCGTCAATCAATGCTCGATGGAAGACATTCTCGATACAAAAGGTATCTCCAAGAAAATCGCAAAAGAAATCGTACAACATCGCCCTTACAATAAGTGGAAAGAGCTATTAGATATAAAAGGGGTAGGGCCAAAGCTATTGGAAAGAATCAAAAAAGCACTAAAAGAAAAAGCGCTCTAAGAATTATCTTGAAAGGCACGAAGGTCATTCCTGCTTTCGTACCTTTCAGTCTCACACTCGCATTTTAAATATCATTCTATTGATACGTTAAGGGATTTTTACAACGGTCGTGCTCTTAACTTCTTCCATTGCAACATAGGTACGTGATTCACGCACATGCGGCAACGTCAGCAACGTTTCACCCAACAGCTTTCGGTACGTATCCATATTAGAGACGCGTGCCTTCAGTAAATATTCGAAGTCACCTGCGATAAGATGACATTCCAGTACTTCAGGGATTTGCAAGACAGACTCTTTGAATTCGAGAAAGCCTTCTGGAGAGGTTGTCTTGAGACGAATCTCAACAAACACCAATAATCCAGCATCGACCTTTTTGGGGTCAACCATTGCACAATACCCTGTGATATATCCATTGCGCTCTAAACGCCTTACCCTTTCTAGGCAAGGTGTCGCACTTAGACCAACACGGCTTGCAAGTTCAACATTAGAAAGACGACCATTAATTTGAAGTTCTCGCAGAATCTTCTTATCTAACCTATCTAAAGGTTTCGCGGAAGTTTCCATTAATCATGGGGCTCCTTATTTAGGATCTATATCACGTTTAGTTTCTATAGATTCGGACCTTGAACGGTTACTTTTTATTTTTTGAATAAGCGAGTCTAACATGAGCCAACCCGAAAACAGAAAAAACCAATATTTCGGCGGAAGCAAGCAACCATGCATAGTTTTGCACCATTTATAAACACGATTACATATGCGCACCATTTAAAGGCAAAAAAACCTATCTTCCGGAAAAAACTCTACTAAACTAAATTTTCTCGCACCAATATATAACAATGACAAAATTTCAAACGAAATATACAAAAAAACTATAAAAAAACTTTTTTTGATAGCGTCACAAAAGAGGAATGTGCAAAAAAGTTGTGACTGATGCTAGTTTTTTACACTTTTCTCTTGACTATAGCCTATAAAAAGTCGTTCTATAAAGTGAAGTGAGGGTCTCATAGAAGATTCCACTGAAAAACCCACAAAAAAACAACAACTCTAATTTTGGCAAAGATTTTGCTTATAGAGCTTAAAGCTTGATAAAGCTGTTTTGCTAAAAAAAGATAATATATACAAAAGTGACGCCTGGGAGGCTCTTAAATGAAATCGAATATGGGTAAAATCCTTACTACTGCAGCCATTGCTGCGACAGTAAGCGCAACTGCTGGTGCAGGTACTTTAGACGATGTTAAATCTAAAGGTTTCATTCAGTGTGGCGTGAGTCAAGGTGTTCCTGGCTTCTCAAACGCTGACGAAGCAGGTAACTGGTCTGGTATAGATGTTGATGCTTGTCGTGCAGCCGCTGCCGCAGTATTTGGAGATGCTCAAGCAGTTAAATTCACTCCTCTGTCAGCTAAAGAGCGTTTCACAGCACTACAATCTGGCGAGATCGACATGTTGTCTCGTAACACAACTTGGACGTACACTCGTGATACAGCGCTAGGTTTAGATTTCACTGCTGTAAACTTCTATGACGGTCAGGGCTTCATGGTTCGTAACGACCTAGGTGTTACTTCTGCATTGGAACTAGACGGTGCAACAGTATGTACAGAACAAGGTACAACTACTGAATTGAACATGGCTGACTTCTTCCGTAAGCACGGTCTATCTTATGTTCCAGTAATCGTTCAAAAAGCAGACGAAGCGCTTGCAGCTTACGCGTCTGGTCGTTGTGATGTATTCACAACTGATAAATCAGGTCTTGCAGCACACCGTTCTAAGCTAGCAGAACCAAATGCACACGTAATCTTACCTGAAACTATTTCTAAAGAGCCTTTGGGTCCTGTTGTTCGTCACGGCGACAACCAGTGGAAAGACATCGTAACTTGGGCAATGTTCGTTCAGGTTAACGCTGAAGAAATGGGCATTACATCTAAAAATGTTGCGAAAATCAAAGAAGAGTCTAAAGACCCAGCAATTCGTCGTCTTCTAGGTGCTGAAGGTAACATGGGTGATTCTTTAGGTCTTGGTTCTAGCTGGGCATACGACGTTATCGCTGAAGTAGGTAACTACGGCGAAGTATTTGAAAACAACGTTGGTCCAAACACTCCTGTAGGTCTACCACGTGGTATTAACAACCTATGGACTGAAGGCGGCGTAATGTACGCTCCACCAGTTCGCTAATACCCTTATAAGTCTACCTATACTGGCGCAGTCACTTTAGTAAGATATCCAGCATGGATTTACCTCTTAAGTGCCCTGCGCCAGTCTTGTTTCTGAAACACATCTGACGAGCATATCACTGCCTGAACCAAGATGAGCGAAAATACTAATACGAATACGAGCTTCTTGAATGACGCTGGCAATCGCGCCCTAATCTTTCAAGCCGTTCTGTTGGCTGTAGTCGTCTTTGTTGGATATTACTTATTCAGCAATCTACAGGCTAACCTTGAAACACGCGGGATATCTACTGGTTTCTCATTCTTCAATGAACCAGCGGGCTTCCCAGTCCTGATCCACCTAATTGAATATACTGAAGCAGATTCATACGGCCGAGCATTTGCTGTAGCCCTTATCAATACGTTTGTAATCTCTTTGCTCGGTATTATTTTGGCGACCATTATCGGCGTCATAATGGGCCTCGCACGCCTGTCCAACAACTGGCTGGTTGCAAGACTTGCTACTGTTTACATTGAGACATTGCGTAATATTCCATTACTGCTGCAAATGTTCTTCTGGTACTTTGCCGTTTTGGCTGCCATGCCACACCCTCGCAATAGTATTGTGTTCGGTGATTTCTTTATCAACAAACGCGGCATCTACTCACCAAACCCACAATTCCAAGACGGTTCTGGCTTTGTATTAGCAGCCTTCTTGCTTTCTATCGTGGGTGCATTTTTTATTGTTCGTTGGGCAAAAGAGCGTCAAAAAGCGACGGGGCACTGGTTCCCTGCCTATTGGGCCTCTTTTGGCACCATTATAGGTGTTACCTTACTTGCTTTTGTTGTTACCGGTTTCCCTGTTGAATTCGATCTACCTTCTAAAAGTCGCTTCAATGTGACGGGTGGTATGGTATTAGTACCTGAATTTGTTGCGGTGCTTATTGCACTGTCTACATACACGGGTTCTTTTATTGCAGAGATCGTACGTGCAGGTATCTTATCTGTTAACTGGGGACAAACCGAGGCATCACGCTCATTAGGTTTACCAGACGGTAAAACTCAACGTCTTATCGTATTACCTCAAGCGTTACGCGTTATCATCCCCCCTCTTACTAGCCAATACCTAAACCTAGCGAAAAACTCTTCTTTAGGTGCAGCGATTGCCTACCCTGAACTGGTTGCAGTTGTTATGGGTACGACCTTGAACCAAACAGGTCAAGCAATCGAAACCATTGGTTTATGTATGCTTGTTTACGGTTCTTTGAGCTTATCTATCTCGCTCTTTATGAACTGGTACAACAAACGTATGTCTTTAGTAGAACGTTAAGGAGGCTATTATCATGGCGATCGAATTTAAACCATCTCCAAGCCTCCCACCACCGTCTGATTCGGTAGGTCCGGTAGCTTGGGTTCGAGCAAACTTTTTCTCTTCTCCTTTGAATATTGCTCTGACTTTGTTCAGCATATATGTTCTGTATTTGATGATTCCACCTGTTTTACAGTGGGGACTTCTTGATGCAACGTGGGAAGGATCTTCCAAAGCAGCGTGTACAGCAGGCGGCGCATGTTGGGCTTTCATCGGGGCGTACTTTGAGCAATTTATGTACGGCCTGTACCCTGAAACTGAGTACTGGCGCATCAACCTCGCATTGATCTTACTCATTGTGCTTGTTGGTATGTTTGCGATAAAAGCGGTTAACAAGCTTTTCTTGTCAATTGCAATTATCGTGGTGTACCCAATTGTTGCGTTTATATTGTTCTCTGGCGGCATGTTCGGCCTTGAGACAGTTGAAACATCAAACTGGGGCGGACTGTTCCTAACAACCTTACTTGGGGTTGTCGGTATTGTTGCATCTTTCCCTCTTGGTGTGCTTCTAGCACTGGGTCGTCGTTCTAACATGCCGATTGTTAAATCAGTATGTGTTGTATTCATCGAGACCATTCGTGCTGTTCCATTGATCACGATTTTGTTTATGGCATCCGTTATGATTCCATTGTTCTTGCCAGAAGGCTTGAACTTCAACAAACTACTTCGTGTACTCATTGGTATTACATTGTTCTCTGCTGCTTACATGGCAGAGGTTATTCGTGGTGGTCTTCAGGCGATACCTAAAGGTCAGTACGAAGCCGCAGATGCAATGGGACTCACCTACTGGCAATCAATGTGTTTGGTCATCTTGCCACAAGCATTGAAACTGGTTATTCCAGGTATCGTGAATACCTTTATCGGTTTGTTCAAAGATACGACTCTGGTTTACATCGTTGGTATGTTCGATCTACTGGGTCGAATCCAAGCAGCAAACCACGATGCTAACTGGTTAGGTACAACTATCGAAGGTTATGCCTTCGCAGGCTTTGTTTATTGGATTATCTGCTTCGGTATGTCCCGCTACAGTATGGCGGTTGAGCGTAAGTTAGATACCGGACACAAGCGGAAATAATATAGATTTTGAGGCTTTAAAAAGATGACTGATAACAACATGGCACTTGCCCAACTTGAGCCGGGCGAAGAAGCAATTATTGAATTTAGCGACGTGAATAAGTGGTACGGTGACTTCCACGTTCTAAAGAATATTAATTTTAGTATCCGTAAAGGCGAACGTATTGTTGTGTGTGGGCCGTCAGGTTCAGGTAAATCAACAATGACTCGCTGCATCAACCGTCTAGAGGAACACCAAAAAGGTTCGATCCTTGTTGACGGTATTGAGATGAACGATAACCTGAAAAACATCGAGGCAATCCGTAAAGATGTGGGCATGGTGTTTCAGCACTTTAACTTGTTCCCACATTTGACGATTCTTGAAAACCTGACATTGGCTCCGATCTGGGTACGTAAAATGCCTAAGAAAGAAGCTGAAGAGATGGCGATGCATTACCTTGAGCGAGTTAAAATCGCGAACCAAGCAGGTAAATATCCAGGTCAGCTATCCGGTGGACAACAACAACGTGTTGCGATCGCTCGTGGCCTATGTATGAAGCCTCGCATCATGCTTTTTGATGAGCCAACATCTGCACTTGATCCTGAAATGATCAAAGAAGTATTGGATGTAATGGTTCAACTAGCAGACGAAGGCATGACCATGGTGTGTGTAACACACGAGATGGGCTTCGCTAAAACCGTTGCTGACCGTGTTGTCTTCATGGATGCGGGAGAAATTGTGGAAGCAAATACGCCACACGAGTTCTTCGAGAACCCACAGCATGATCGTACTCAGTTGTTCTTAAGCCAAATCCTGAACCACTAATTACGATGTAAAAACTAAAGAAATTAGACTTCTTTGAAAAAGGCTCCTGTTGGAGCCTTTTTTATTAACCTATAGTTATACATGCAAGCTTATATAAGATATAAAGGCAGCGCTAATTTGACTATGGGACCAACAGAAGTGGACCACGCACCAACATTCGTACGCATAATTCATTTTTCAGATAGCAGTGGCAAAGTTCAGGCTCTCTTCAGCCAGAACCGCTTCCTCGACCTTACGGCGTTATCACGCCTAACCAAGCGACGCTTGCTGCCGCGATCAGTCTCTCCCATAAATGGCGACGTATTACTTGATGCCAATAGGACCCCGACCTACATCGACAAGTCACTGCTCAATGAAGAACGTGTTGCCCTGCAACATGACAAAAACACGGACGCTGACTATCTTGCTCGAAACACCATGAGTGGCCGTCAACTAGGTGAAAAGCTTGCCAGTCAACTTACTTACATTGAGAACATCACCCATACTCCGGAAAACATGCAATATCCCGTTATCGACATGGGCAATGATGAAGATCAAATGCGTGTCGCGTTAGGTCGATTTCAATCTATTCGATTAAAGCAGCGCCTTGAAGAAACACTGGAAATCCCACCGCTGTCAGGCTCCAGCTCTCAGATTATTCAGCTTTGCGCTGACCCCAACGCAAACTCTGAGCAGCTTTGTAAAATAGTCAATTTGGATCCTAGTTTATCCGCCCAAGTCATTAGTTGGGCTTCATCTCCGTACTATGGCGTAACGGACCCAGTGGAATCAATCGAAGACGCCATCATTCGCGTGCTTGGGTTTGATATGGTGATGAACCTTGCTCTTGGGTTATCCATGGGAGGCGTGTTCGATTTACCTAAAAATGGACCAAAACATTACGATGATTTTTGGTTCAATGCGGTGTCGCATGCGGTTTTAATGGAAGCCCTAGTGAAAGCCATTTCGGCGGATCATCCAAAACCCCGTTTGGGTCACGCCTATTTAGCAGGACTACTTCATAACTTCGGTTACTTGGCAATCAGTGTCATTTTACCGCCGCACTTTTCTATCTTATCGCGTAATTTGGAAGCCAATGCCCATTTACCCAGCGACGTTGTTGAAATGCAAGTATTGCACTTTACAAAGGAGCAGCTCGGGGCGTGGTTACTCAAACACTGGAATATTCCATCCAGTATTTATGGTGCTGTGCGCTACTGCAAAGACAAAAATTACCAAGGAGAGCATCAGCTATTAGCTAACCTGCTTCATGTGGCAAACAACCTACTCAATGAACAACATATCGACGACGAACTTTTGACGACGTTAGGATTAAGCGAAGAAATCGCGTTACAATGTCGCTCGCGAGTTTTAAACTCCTCGCAAGACTTGAGAGACATGGTAAATCTGATACGCGGCGAGACATGACGTTACTGAATCAAAATGCAGCTCGACAATTTAATTATGAGTGGCACCAATTAAGCCGTGAAAATCGCCAGCAAATCCCAAACGCAATTCTACCGTGGGTCAGCACATCCGACTCTTTAACCGCACGATTGCGACACGCTGGCGCATTCAAAGTAGAAGTGGTGAGTGATTACATAGGCTCACCAACATTAAGAGAGCGCACTCGGCTTGGCTTGCGCTCACGAGAGCAAGCTCGTATACGTACCGTCTTACTGTATTGCAATCAAGATGTCGTGATCTATGGCCGATCCATCATTCCACTTCGATCCATTCGAGGTCATTGGCGCTGCTTGTCTAAGCTTGGAGACAAACCTCTGGGCGGCTACCTGTTTAAAAGTAAAAAACTTACTCGCAGCCCAATCGAAATCACACAGCTACCTTCTGGCTTAATGCAGAATTCAGATGAGAGCTTATGGGCGCGACGTTCTGTTTTCTATGGCTATGGACCCGGTATATTGGTGAATGAAGCGTTTTACCCTACTATAGGACAGCTAAGGTGGGGACGACTATGAACAGCGTTAACAACACGCCGAACTTTGTGGTGTACATCATCACTCACAGCACAGCGCCCCTTAGTGCAAACAACATTGAGTTAAACCCTTTTTACTAGGACACGTATAACCACAATGAGTAAACTCACTGATTACGCAGACCTTACCCGATTCAATCGCCCTATTGGCTCGCTTTTGTTAATGTGGCCGACGTTATGGGCGCTCTGGCTGGCGGCGGACGGTTGGCCAGAATGGCACTTGGTGCTGATCTTCGTATTGGGAGTATTCAGTATGCGCTCTGCGGGCTGCGTCATTAATGATTACGCCGACAGAAAAGTAGACGGTCATGTCGACAGAACAAAAAACCGCCCTCTGCCATCCGGCCGAGTTACCGAAAAAGAAGCCCTAATTGTCTTCGCGGGTTTAGTTCTTCTCAGTTTTGTTCTTGTTCTCTTCACAGACTTACGCACAATAGCGCTTTCGTTTGCAGGCTTATTTTTAGCGGCTCTGTATCCCTTTATGAAACGCTATACTCATCTGCCTCAAGTGTTTCTTGGATTGGCCTTCTCTTGGGCCATTCCCATGGCTTACAGTGCTCAAGGCGGCAATCTACTCGATACTCAACTTTGGATGTTGTTTGTCGCTAACCTATTCTGGACCGTTGCATACGACACCTACTACGCAATGACAGACCGCCCAGACGATTTGAAGATCGGCGTTAAATCTACCGCAATATTGTTCGGCCAATACGACTTGTTTATCATTATCGTGTTGCAAGGTTTAACGCTGTCTTTATTAACATGGATTGGTGTGACCTCTGACCTTTCTTGGCCGTACTTTTTCGGCTTAGTTGTTTCGGTTTTCTGGTTCTTTCAACAGTATCAACAAGCAAAAGATAGGGAACGCCAAGCTTGTTTTCGTTCTTTCCTAGATAACAATAGAGTTGGCTATACGGTCTTTATTGGTTTAGTTTTGAGCTACATAATCTAAAACCGTACACTTTTTACGTCTATTCATGTCTTAATTGTGGCATAGTTATGACATTTTAATGTAATTGTCATATTTACTCGCTTAAATATTCACCGTTCCTGAGATGAGGATAAATCCCGTGACCGGTAAGAAAGTACTTATCATTGATGACGAAGCACCAATAAGAGAAATGATTGCCGTAGCGCTTGAAATGGCTGGCTACGAATATTTTGAAGCAGAAAATGCGCAACACGGACATGAGATCATTGTCGATCATCGTCCTGACTTGATTCTTGTGGACTGGATGATGCCAGGTGGAAGCGGTATTGAGCTTACTCGCCGTCTTAAAAAAGACAGCACGACAGCCGAAATTCCCGTGATCATGTTGACCGCAAAAAGTGAAGAGGACAATAAAATTCAGGGGTTAGAAGCAGGGGCGGATGATTACATCACTAAACCTTTTTCTCCCAGAGAGTTAGTTGCACGCCTCAAAGCAGTACTGCGACGTGCGACACCTCAAGGTGTGGATGAGCCTATAGAAGTAGACGGCCTACTTTTGGACCCGATCAGTCAACGCGTTAGTATCGGTAATAAGCCGTTAGAAATGGGACCGACTGAGTACCGATTGTTAAAATTCTTGATGACACATCAGGAACGCGCGTATTCTCGTGCTCAATTATTGGATCAAGTATGGGGTGGAAATGTTTATGTCGAAGAACGCACCGTTGACGTACATATCCGTCGCCTGCGCAAAGCGATTGGCAGCACACACGATTCTTTGATTCAAACAGTTCGCGGTACAGGATACCGATTTTCCGCTAAACGAACTGCTTAGAAACGTTTAAACAGCAAAACGGATTGTAAAAGAAACATGAAACGAATCTGGAAACAGGCTCTGCTAAATTGGGTTGTTGGTTTTGTCGCAACTTTTGCAATCGGCTTTGTATTGGGAAACATTGCGCTTGCGCTGCTGCTTTATGTATTAGTGAGTCTAGCGTGGCAAATGTATCAACTTTACCAGTTTCATTCATGGTTACGCCGTTCTGGCAAAGCCTCGCCTCCAGAAACCAGTGGTATCTGGGGAGAGGTATTTGACGCCGTTTACCGTCTGCAAAAAAAGCAGCGAAAATCGAAACGTAAAATGCGTCAGGCCCTAAATCGAATAGAGAATTCAACCGCCGCCTTAAAAGAAGGCGTCATTATGGCGGACAATCAGGGCAATTTGGAATGGTGGAACAACTCTGCTGGGAACTTTCTCGGATTAGTCCGTCCTGTCGACCGCAGCCAAGCTATCACCAATATTGTTCGCAATCCCGATTTTTATCGTTACTTTACCCAAAAGCGATTTGGCGAGCCTCTTATTATCAAGAGTCCGGCAAAAGAAGGCGTATATCTGGAAATACAAACTACATTGTATGATCAAAACGACCATTTGATCTTCATCCGTGATGTGACTCGCCTTCAACTGCTAGAGCAAATGCGTAAAGACTTCGTGGCGAATGCCTCACACGAACTCAAAACACCTCTGACGGTGATCAAAGGCTATTTAGAAACTCTGGGCATGTTCAAAGACAATCTCCCTCAGAGTATGCAGCGCGGCATCGACAATATGTCGGATCAATCCGATCGCATGGAAAACCTGATCGAAGACCTGCTTCTTCTCTCTCGCCTCGAAAGCAACGATAAACGAGAAAATGATACTTGGCTTCACATTTCAGATCTCTTCTCAGCGATTGAAAAAATGGCGCAACCCATTCTGCTCCCCGAACACACTTTAGTCTTTAGTGAAGCCAAAGGGGCGCAAGTCTACGGCTCCTATAACGAGCTCTACAGTGCGTTTTCAAATCTCGTCGTTAATGCCATTAAATATTCTCCAAATGGCGGAGAAATTCGCGTGAAGTGGGAATCAGACGACGTAAGCGGTCTATTTTCAGTACAAGATGAAGGATTAGGTATCGACCCTCGCTATATCCCTCGATTAACCGAACGTTTTTTCCGAGTAGATAAAGGCCGTAGCTCTAAGACAGGAGGGACAGGGTTAGGGCTTGCGATCGTTAAGCACGTTTTACTGCATCACTCTGCAAAACTGCAAATTCGAAGTCAGCCTAGGTTCGGCAGTACATTCTCATGCCATTTCCCTATGGAGCGCATCAAAAACGATGTACTACAGGGTAACGACAACCTATCAAGCCAAACACACAATCAGCAAACAAGCTAAACCGCTTGTTTGCTTTGTATTAAAGGCTTTCAAAAAGCGCTTTCACAAACGCTTCTTTTTCCTCATCTTGATCAATCAGGCCCAACACTACGGTAAGAAACGCAGAATCATGCTTCTTATCCGTTGTTGCAACCGACTGAATAAAGTAATTGAGGCGATTTACTTTTTTCTCGAATTCCAAATCAAGTACCGCTTGCCCTAATACCTGAGGGATTACATCGTCACTTTTAATAAGAACCGTGGCTTCGGTTTTCGCGAACTTAACCACCATACAACGGAACTGTTTACCTTCGAAGCGCACCAACGTCGGAATTTTAACGTCTTTAACAGAGACTTCAGTCGTTGGATTAACGATCTTTGGTGACGCATTTTTTGGCGCCTTACTGGCACCGCCCATCAAAACATCCAACGAAGCAGTGGCAACGCCACCTGAACTCGGAGCGGCTTTTGCTGGGGTATTTCCCGAGCGAAGTTTTTTGTCTATGCCGTGTTTTTTTGCCGCAGATATGATCTTTTGGTTAAGCTGCTCAGCAGAAAAAGGTTTACCGAGATAATCCGTTACACCAGATTGAACAGCCTCAACAACGTGAGATTTATCGCCACGGCTGGTGATCATCACAAAAGGCAGCGTTTCCTTTGCGTACTGCGGCTGCTCACGGCACCATTTCAATAACTCAACGCCGGTCATTTCCGGCATTTCCCAGTCACACAGAACCATATCAAACTGTATTTTCTGAAGCAGCTGTTGAGCTTTTCGCCCGTTTACTGCTTCTTCAACCGTCATACCGGGGAAGGATTTTCGTACAGAACGTTTTATAAGATCACGTGTAAACGATGCATCGTCTACAACCAAAATTTTTAAAGACATGCAAGCGCCTGTTTTTATTGCCTATTGTTAATTTTTAGTCGTTACTAAACGCGTTTTGTGTACTCGCAAGCTCAAAACGGTCACTGAATTGGTCAATCCACAGCAATGTCGCAGCAACCACAGCAATAGGCATTACAAACAAATTCAAAAACGGAACAGTCAACCCTACCATTACGATGAAACCAAAGGTCCAACATAACAAAGGCTTACTGCGAAGAGCCTCTCTCATTTCACGGAAACTTAACTTATGATTATCAAAAGAGTAATCCATATACTGGATCGCAAGCATCCAAGCTGAGAAAAGTAATAATAAAATAGGAGATACAAGGTTTATCACAGGAACAAAAGAAAGGAGAAGCAATACAATCAATCTGGGTAAAAAGTAGAACAGTTTTTGCAGCTCTCGTTGGATTGATCTGCCCGCGATTTTAACCACTTCGCTCAAGCTCAGTGTCGACTCGAACTGATGTCCGGTTTCTTTTTCTTCTACTTTTTCAGCAAGAAATGCCATAAAAGGCGCCGCTATAATATTAACGCCCACAGAAAAACTGTAAAAAAACAGAACCGCTACAATTCCGCCAAATACCAGTAAGAAAAGCCAATTTAAGAAGCTCATCCAGTCTGGCAAAAAGCCCATTAAGAAATCCACAGCCGAACCAAAATAAGACAACGCAACCATATACAGTAGCGCCATCAGGGCGATGTTGGCAACCAGCGGAGCGAGAATAAAGAGACGCATTCCGGGAGACAAAATAATAGGCAATGACTTAAAAAAAGCGCCAACAACTTGAAAAGGTTGGATAATCACATTTATACCTTTCGATAAGAATCCATTAGATAAGCCAAGAATATCATGGCTTGATATTTGGCTCTATAAAACCTCTGCAAATTGCGTTATATATAAAAACAGAACGCCCTAATGCACATACGTTCCGCTGTCGAATGCCATCCAAATCATTGAAAGGACTATCATGAAGAGTAAATCGAGTTTGCGCCTAGCCGCATTTTTTTCCGCCACCCTTTCTTGTTTATCTGTCCACGCTGCCGTGATACCAGAAGGCGTTACCCTATCGCCTGTTCAAGATATTGTTAGAAACGGTGGTCAAGAACCTACCTCCATCGACCCACAGCTGATTCAGGAGGATGCAGGCTGGATACGCGCTTTCGACTTATTCGAAGGGTTGTACAGTCAAGATTCCGAAGGAAACCTTGAGCCCGGTGTCGCAAGCAGTTACGCCGTTAACGAAGACAATACGGTTTACACCTTTAATTTGCGCAAAGATGCAAAGTGGTCAAATGGTGACTCCGTTACAGCGCATGACTTTGTTTATGGTTTTCAGCGCGCAGTAGCCCCTAAAACGGCCTCACCATACGCTTGGTATATGCAAATTCCGTCTATCGTGAATGCGGATCATATTATCAATGGCGACATCGAACCGTCTGAATTGGGCGTAAAAGCGTTGGACGACTATACCTTCCAAGTGACACTTGAACGTCCTGTACCTTATTTCATGAAGATGATCACTTACCCCACTATGTTTCCAGCACCAAAGAAAGCCATAGAGAAATGGGGCGCATCGTGGACGAAACCAGAACACATCGTTTCAAACGGCGCATATACTTTGAAAACGTGGAACGTGAATGAAAAGATGGAGCTTGTACGAAATCCACAGTATTGGAATAACGCCGAAACCGTCATTAACAAGGTGACCTATTTGCCAATCACCGACGGAAGCGCTCAATTTAAACGCTATCAAGCAGGTGACTTAGACGTTTCTGGATTCCCTCTCTCTCACTTTAAAAAGATTAAAAAAGACTTACCAAATGACGTCCGCATCGATCCTATGCTGGGCATCTACTACTATATTTTCAACACAAACGTTGCGCCGTTTAACGATATACGCGTTCGTAAAGCGCTGTCTTATAGTATTGATAGAGAAATGATCACGAAATACGTATTAGGCACTGGGCAGCTTCCTGCCTACGGCTTTGCTCCAGAAGCCGTCGCTGGCTATACGCCGCCTAAACTTGATTACTCAACGTGGACACAAAAAGAGCGTGATAACAAAGCGATGGCGCTTCTTAAAGACGCGGGCTACTCCAAATCCAATCCTTTGAGTTTCACTTTACTCTACAACACTAATGAGTTTCATAAAAAACTGGCCATTGCCATTGCCGCTATGTGGAAAAAGACCCTAGGGGTAAAAGTCACGTTAGAAAACCAAGAATGGAAAACAGCGCTCTCCACCATGAGCGCAGGTAATTTTCAGGTTGGTCGCTATGCGTGGATCAGTGACTACAACGAAGCTTCCAGTACGTTGGATGTACTGACGTCTGAGCACGGAAATAACTATGGGCATTACCAACGTCAAGCGTACGATAATTTAATGAATCAATCGCGCACGATGAAAGACCCATCTAAGCAGTATCAAGCGGCTGAAAAAATCGCAATCGAAGAAGATATGGCCGTTGCACCCATCTATCAATACACCTCAGTAAAAGTGGTTAAGCCTTATGTTGGCGGTTATAACCCGAACCCACAAGCAGTCGTATACACTCGTAACTTGTATATAAAATCCCACTAAATCATCTAAAAGCCTTTTAAAATATTGTTTTAAAAGGCTTTTCTAATCATGAAATAAACAGCATAGATTTTTTCATACAAACGCTTTCACGAAACGCATAGCCTGATTCGTTATTTCGATTGTGACTGTTTAGGAATTGTTGAACTATGGATACTCACGGTAAGTCTAGAACCATTCCAGCCCTACCCTATAGACAACAGCAACACCATAAAAAACGTTAAGGAACCTTTGTATGAAACTCAAACAATCACTGATTGCCAGTGCTGTGCTTGCAGCAGCGTTAGGCGCATCCTACGTTCAAGCCGCTAAAGTACCAGAAGGCGTGAAATTAGCCGCAGTTCAAGAAATCGTTAAAGGCGGTGAATCCGAACCTGCGACACTTGACCAGCAAAAACTGCAGGGTACGCCCGGCTCACTTCGTGGTCGTGATTTGTTTGAAGGATTGTTTAACGAAGATGGCGACGGCAACCTAATTCCCGGTGTCGCAACAAGCTACGACGCCAATGAAGACAACACCGTATATACGTTCCACCTGCGCGACGATGCAAAGTGGTCAAATGGCGACTCCGTAACCGCACACGACTTCGTTTTCGCGTTCCAACGCTTAGTTGACCCTAAAACAGCGGCTGATTACGCTTGGTTTGCTGAGCTTCCTGGTATGATCAATGCGACCGACATCATTAACGGTAAAAAACCTGCAACAGAGTTAGGCGTAGAAGCGGCGGATGACTATACATTCGTTGTTCGTCTAGAAAAGCCAAACGCTTACTTCCCGAAGATGACGATCCACAACACGCTTTTCCCTGCACCTAAAAAAGTCATCGAAAAATGGGGTGATGACTGGACCAAACAAGACCATATTGTCTTTAACGGCGCTTACGTTTTGGATAAGTGGAATGTGAATGAAAAAATGGTGCTAGTACGTAACCCTATGTACTGGAACGACAAAGAAACCGTCATCAACAAAGTAACCTATTTGCCGATTCCAGATGTATCTGTTGAATTTAAACGCTATCAAGCGGGTGAAATGGATCTGACCTCTTATACAGGCATCCCGACCAACCGCTACAAACAATTAATGAAAGACACGCCTGATGAAGTGCATATCACGCCTCAGCTTGGTACTTATTACTACCTATTCAATACAACCAAAGCACCGTTTGACGACGTTCGTGTTCGTAAAGCGCTGTCTTACGCCATCGACCGAGATATCATTGTTAAATACGTTAAGGGAACGGGTGAACTGCCAGCCTACGGCTTTACTCCAGACATTGTGAACGGATTTAATCCTATCAAGCCAGATTACGCAACGTGGACTCAAGCAGAGCGAAATGAGAAAGCCAAAGAGCTACTTGCAGAAGCAGGTTTTGGCCCTTCCAACCCATTGAAATTCCCACTGCTGTACAATACAAACGACCAACATAAAAAAGTGGCGGTTGCGATCGCTTCTATGTGGAAGAAAAATATTGGTGTAACAGCAACGCTTGAAAACCAAGAATGGAAAACCTACCTTGATACACGTAACACTCAGAACTTCTCAGTTGCGCGTGCAGGCTGGATCGGTGACTACAACGAAGCCTCTACCTTCTTGCAAATTCTAACCACGACAGCGGGCAGCAACGACGGTAAATACAGCAACGCTGAATACGACCGACTAATGAATGAAGCCTCTTCTATGCAGGACCCTTCTGTGAACTACGCAAAAGCAGAAGATATTCTGATCAATCAAGATATGGGTATTGCTCCAATCTATACCTACATCACTAAACGTCTAGTGAAGCCTTATGTTGGCGGCTACATGCCAAACCCAGAAGACAACACTTACACACGCGATCAGTACATTATCGCTCACTAAGTAAGACCGTTGTTTGTATGACTCAGCATGCTGTGCTGAGTCATACTCTTTACTATTTGCTTTTACGTTTCAAACGCTGGTAATAACCTGACGTTAGAATCAGTTGTATTACCTCGGACATTACTTATGCTCTCATTGATTTTAAAACGCATTTTAGAAGCCATTCCGACATTGCTGGTGTTGATCACTGTGTCCTTCTTTTTGATGCATTTCGCTCCCGGCAGCCCGCTTACCTCAGAGCGTGGACTACCACCGGAAATTATGGCTAACATCGCCGCCAAGTATCATCTGGACGAACCCGTTACATCGCAATATTTGCGCTACCTTTGGAATATATTACAAGGGGATCTAGGGGCGTCTTTTGTTCATAAAGATTTTACAATCAATGATCTTGTCGCTCAGAGTTTTCCTGTTTCAGCAGAAATCGGCGTATGGTCGTTTATAGTCGCCGTGGTAATTGGTGTCGGATGCGGTATTTTTGCTGCGCTTCGCCAAAATTCATGGATTGATTACTCCGTTATGGCGTTTGCAAACCTAGGGATCGTGTTGCCAAACTTTGTGTTAGCACCACTCTGTATCCTATTCTTCTCTATCTATTTGCAATGGCTTCCTTCTGGAGGCTGGAACGATGGCGCTTGGCCTTATCTGGTCATGCCTGTTATCGCCATGTCCACCAGTTACATCGCTCAAATCGCCCGTATTACACGCGGCAGCATGATCGAAACCATGCACTCTAATTTTATTCGTACCGCTCGTGCAAAGGGTTTACCCGGCTATAAAATAGTCCTCCAACACGCCCTTCGCCCTGCTATCGTGCCGGTTTTATCGTATCTTGGCCCTGCTTTTGTCGGCATCATTACTGGATCCGTCATTGTTGACGTCTATTTCAGCACCGGTGGCATCGGACAACACTTTGTGAATGGCGCCATCAACCGCGATTACCCTATGGTTATGGCGGTGACGATTTTGATCGGCTCACTCACTATTCTTTTTAATGCGATCGTCGATATTTTGTACGCGTTGATCGATCCTAAAATTCGTTACTAGGTAGCTTTGCAATGATTACAACCAAAGACAAAGTTGATGTCGTAGAAGCGTTCGCAGAGCAGGTTGTCGAAGTAGAAGGCCGAAGCCTTTGGCAAGATGCACGTCGACGTTTTTTCTCGAACCATGCAGCGGTTCTGAGTTTAATTATTCTCGGATTAATCGCCCTTATTTCTCTTTTTGGCCCATGGCTAAGTCAATGGAACTACGACGATATTGATTGGGAAGCCCTTTCAGACATTGCTACTCTGGGCCGCCCGAACATTGAAAACGGGCACTATTTTGGCACCGATCCTTTAGGGCGCGATATTTTTGTACGCACCTTACAAGGAGGGCAAATCTCCTTGATGGTTGGTTTGATGGGCAGCTTAGTCGCTATCGTCATAGGTACGTTATACGGTGCGACATCTGGCTACCTAGGTGGCCGTGTCGACAGCTTAATGATGCGTGTGCTTGAGATCCTGAACTCATTTCCATTCATGTTTTTCGTCATCATCATGATGACGCTATTTGGCCGACACATCGTTTTGATTTTTGTCGCGATTGGCGCAATCTCTTGGCTGGACATGGCCAGAATCGTCCGTGGACAAACATTAAGCCTGAAAAATAAAGAGTACATTGAAGCCGCTCATGCTTGTGGCGTTTCAACGACGAATATTATCTTACGTCATATTGTTCCGAACGTGCTGGGTATCGTTGTGGTGTACGCGACATTGCTTGTGCCCAATATGATTTTATTGGAATCCTTTATCAGTTTCCTTGGGCTGGGTGTTCAAGAACCTATGACCAGTTGGGGAGCTTTGATCTCAGAAGGAGCTGTGAACATGGAAATCGCCGTATGGCAATTAGCATGGCCACTTGGCTTCTTAGTCGTAACACTCTTTTGTTTTAACTTCCTCGGTGACGGTCTACGCGACGCACTGGATCCGAAAGACCGCTAGGGGGAAATAATGAACTTACTTGATGTAAACAATCTACGCGTTAACTTTGGCACACCGGATGGCTACGTTACCGCCGTAAATAACTTGAATTTTTCTCTTGCTCAAGGAGAAACCCTTGGCATTGTAGGAGAGTCAGGATCAGGCAAAAGCCAAACAGCATTTGCGCTGATGGGTCTTTTGGCTAAAAACGGTCTCGTTGAAGGTGAGGCTCTGTTTGAAGGTAAAAATATTCTTGGGTACAACGAAAAAGCGATGAATCGCGTGCGTGCGGAAAAAATCGCGATGATTTTCCAAGATCCTATGACGTCTTTAAACCCTTACATGAAAGTCGGTAAGCAACTGATGGAAGTCCTAATGTTGCACAAAGGATACAGTAAGGCCGACGCGTTTGAAGCATCAGTGAAGATGTTGGATGCGGTAAAAATGCCCGAAGCACGCAAACGCATGAACATGTACCCTCACGAATTTTCAGGCGGTATGCGCCAACGAGTCATGATCGCCATGGCACTATTGTGCCAGCCTAAACTGCTGATAGCAGACGAACCTACAACGGCTTTGGATGTGACCGTACAAGCGCAAATACTCACGCTTTTAAATGAACTAAAAGATGAGTTCAATACTGCCATCATTATGATCACCCACGATCTCGGTGTCGTCGCAGGGTTGTGCGACAAAGTACTGGTCATGTACGCAGGCAGAACCATGGAATACGGTGAAACGAGCGATGTGTTCTATCGCCCTACTCACCCTTACACAAAAGGGTTATTGGAAGCCATACCTCGCTTAGACGCCAATGACGATGTACTTGCAACGATTCCCGGCAACCCTCCAAACCTTCTTAGCCTTCCAGCGGGCTGTCCTTTTCAAGCGCGCTGTGTGCACGTTGAAGATCGTTGTCGCAAAGAAGCGCCGAATCTGGAGGAATATCAACAAGGGAAATTACGTGCTTGTCATAAGCCCATCGATTTCGGAGTCGCATCATGAGCCTAGACCAAAACAATCAAACGTCTGATAAAAAGCTCTTAATGGACGTAAAAGACCTTAAAGTCCACTTTAATATTAAAAAAGACAACGCTTTACCTTGGTCTAAAGGCCAAACGTTAAAAGCAGTTGATGGCGTCAGTTTAAGTATTTACGAAGGTGAAACACTGGGGATCGTTGGCGAATCAGGGTGTGGTAAATCAACCTTAGCACGAGCGCTTTTACGACTGTTACCGATTACAGAAGGTCATGTTGTCTGGTTGGGGCAGGATTTAACTCAGCTTGATAAAAAGCAAATGCGAGATAAGCGCCAAGAGCTGCAAATGATTTTCCAAGATCCCTTGGCATCGTTAAACCCTCGTATGACCGTAGGCGAGATCATTGCAGAGCCACTCAAGACGTTCCACCCTTCTCTGTCTAAAGAAGAAGTACGTGATAAGGTCAAATCCATTATGACACGCGTTGGGTTATTGCCGAATGTCATTAACCGTTATCCGCACGAGTTTTCGGGAGGACAATGTCAGCGTATTGGTATCGCACGCGCATTGATTTTAAAACCCAAGCTCATCGTATGTGATGAACCCGTTTCGGCATTAGATGTGTCGATTCAGGCACAAGTCGTTAATTTGCTTAAAGAATTGCAAGCAGAGATGGGTCTCTCTTTGGTCTTCATCGCCCACGATTTGAGTGTTGTAAAACACATTTCTGATCGCGTTTTGGTGATGTACCTAGGTAATGCAGTGGAGCTGGCCGATAAAGAATCCCTGTATGCCAAACCCACTCATCCATACACGCGTGCTTTACTTTCCGCCGTGCCCATTCCCGATCCGGATCTGGAAAGAAAGAAAAAAGTTCAGTTGCTTGTGGGCGATTTGCCGTCCCCTATCAACCCGCCGTCGGGGTGTGTTTTTAGAACACGTTGTCCACATGCTAACGAAAATTGCGCGCAGTCTAAACCTGTCTTATCGCCAATTGAAACGAATCACATGGCAGCCTGCATTCGCTTAGAAGACATCGCTTAGACAATTCCTTCAGTAACGTTTAATCAGAAAATAGAAAAAAACACATAAAAAAAGCCATGTTCGTATCAAAAACGAACATGGCTTTTTCAATTCTAACGCCCCACTCACTTTACTGGGCGAGATTCGCTCCCGATATTTCATTCTCTAACGCCGCTTTTCGCTTCAAACGAATGGTTAAACACAGCACCGTAAAAGCAAGAGAAAAAGTAACGGCATTGGCGATAATGATCGGGAGATCCTTCGCGAGAATGCCATATATCAACCACAGAAAGACCCCGCTGGTGAAGACGCTATACATACTTAACGAAATGCCGTCGATATTGCGTGTCTTAATAATTGCCCATACTTGAGGCACGAACGAAAGCGTTGTACTAAAGGCTGCGAGCAACCCAATAATTGTCATAGTATCCAAAATACACCCTTATAAAGCGACTTTAAGTGAAAACAGTTTTAGGAGGTGAAATACAATTCATACGATGAACTGTGTGTCAGGGCGACAAAAGCTCGATCAATGAAGGTCGTTTACCAAACAATTATTATTTTTAGACGGAAGGACTTAGCCGGATTTCACTGTTGTTAATTGCTGCTATTTTAGACATTGTTTACCACTTAGCATAGTGCTATAAAGTGTCGAATTTCTAAGAATCATAAAAAATAGGCAATTGAATGCAAAATTCCCGTTATTCTTCTCAGACACGTCGTTTCATGGGCTATTTATTCCTACTCCTTTGCCTATTTTCGACGACTGTTTCAGCCTTGGAAATGCCGAAAAACAGAGTGGTGTTAACCGTCACTGGGCAAATCACCAATACCAACTCAAACCAAGCCGCTAAATTCGATCTGGACATGCTATCGAGTCTTCCTACTGCGACCATTCTGACCGATGCCCCTTGGACGAAAACCGTCCATAAATACGAAGGGTTTTACTTGCAAGATTTACTGAAAGTCGTGAACGCACACGCCTCGACGGTTCGAGTAACCGCACTTAACGAGTACATTAGCGAAATTCCCATTGAAGACTTCACAGAAAAAGGCGCTATAATTGCTACTCACATGGACGGCAAACGTATCAGTGTACGTAAATTGGGCCCTCTGCTTGTAATCTATGACTTCGACTCTCACCGAGAGTTACGAAAAGAGACCTACTTTGGAAGATCGGTCTGGCAAGTCAAGTCCATTGAATTTATAGAGTAAGGAATGTACTCACAACATGTCGAAACTTCTTAGGTCACAATGGCTGTTTGGTTCACGACAGTATTTAGGCTATGGGCTAATTGGCATGTTGCTCACGATGGTCATCGTGTGCTTTTTGCTGATACTGGCAGTCAGTGACGGCCAAAGAGCCAATAACCGCACTATTTTCGAAAGCTATCGTTGGAATGCGCTGCAACTTCAACTTCAAAGCTATCGATTCGAACAATTCCTTCTCAACGTACAAGACGACGATTTTCCACTACAAGGCGCTGCGTACGATCAATATGATATCGTCATGAGCCGCATTGATTTATTACGTAATAATCAGGTCGGCACGCTTTTTCGTAATTACACCGACGCTCGAACCATACGGTTACTGAACATCATCAATGGCGAGTTCGAACTAGTCAGTTTGGGCATCGAGCGTCTTGAGAACAACGATGCAACAGCGATAAAAAGGTTGCTTACCCGACTCGAACGCATCGCTCCTCAAATCAACGAATTTGTCGTTCTAACGCATCAAGATGCCAACAAATACGCAAACAGCAAACGACAGGAACTTAAATCTTGGCTAAGTTACATACAGCTGCTGGGCGGCATTTTCCTCGTTTGTTTGATCTTATTGCTGCTTATAAGTTATCGATCCATCCGAAACTTAAAGCAGGTCAATGACAAGTGCTACGCATTAGAATCTAAATTACAGGACGTTCTTGAAGAAAAAACCGACACACTGACCATGATTTCTCAAGAAGTCCGCGCCCCTCTTAACGCCGTGTTAGGCGTCTCAGGCAGTTTAAGTAAAGGGCCTTCCGCTGAACGCAGTAAGGATCTTGGGCGTCGACTGGAAGAATACGGGACACAACTGCTAGGCAGCATCGAGATGTTGCAAGATTTAGCTCTGATCGATGTACAACAATTGGAGCTTGCACCAAAATCAGGGTCCGTTCGCCTTAATATCGAAAGCTGTTTATTAAACAGCGGTCCTCAACTCAACCGCAAAGGGCTACGGTCAGTGTTTGTTGTAGACCCGTCTATTCCAGAAACCATCGTGGCAGACTTCTCCCGATTACGAGAAATTGTGCTCGCCCTGATTCAGAATGCCATTACTTTTACGCCTTCAGGTACAGTTAGCGTCATTTTACGTATGTCTGCGAATGAGCCGAATACCGTTAACCTATCCGACGAAAGTAGCGAACACGTTACCCAAATGATGCAAATAGCGGTAAGGGATACAGGGACTGGCCTGCCTCTCGCGATTCAAAAAGCCCTCAGAAACAACCCGCTGTTGGCTTCTCATTCAGAGAAGCATGCGGCAAAAGACATGAAGTTAGGCCTCACCCTGTGTCATAAGCTCATTTATTTAATGGGCGGCAACCTTCACTTTTCCAGTTCCTCCAGAAACGGGACAGAGTTTTGGGTTGATGTCCCAATCCACATAAAACACAATACGAAGGCGCTGTTTAATCCGCTTCTTAAGGACAAACACGTCTTGTTGGTTGATCCAGACAAGCATTTATCGCGTACCATTACCATATTACTCATGTCATATGGAATGCACGTAACCCATTCTGAAACAGCCGGTTTGCTGACAGATGAAGATTTCGATTTGGTGCTTTTAGCCCAAGATCTAGCGGTCAACAACGACGGCGTTGATTACCTTGTTGAGCTCTACAATAGCGGTATTCCGATTGTTGGAGATAAGCGCTACATCGGTGAACGCTGTCTTTCATTGCTGTCTGAAACTCAAATTAGATTTCCATATACGCACAATCAAACGGAACAAGAGCTGATTCGCCTTTTCACAGAGATGGAATCCAATGCAACATCAGAGTCTCTTTCTAAGGAGTGAACATGAGTAAGATCGACGATAATCTGTTAACGGAAGAACTCGTCAATGTAGAGCATTTATCCGAATTGAAACTCGTGATCGGATTGGACGCCTTAGACTCAATAAAAAAGACATACATTGCCGATGTGCAGCAAAAGTTCCCTGAGTTGCTGCAGCAATCCGAGCGCGGCAACTTTCATTCTATCCATCAACTCAGCCATTCTCTGAAATCAGCAAGCGCCAATATGGGGTTAGTACCGCTCAGCAAGTTGTATGCTGAAATAGAAAGTGCTGGAGAGAAGGAACAACATGAGTCTATTTTAGCGCTCATCCAACCCGTCCAAACCTTACAGAATGCTTCATTAACGGAGCTTAATAACGTATTTATGGCATTTGAAGCGCACGCTTTTGACGCTTCTATTTAGAAGCGTGTGCGGAAAACCTGACTGGAAACAATCACAAAAAACGCACCTCAAAACTGCCAATCAAAGTCTGTCGCTTCAATAAAAGAGTTGACCCAGTTCTCTAAACCAAACTGGTCTTCTTCAGTAAAACGGCCTTTTTCCGGACTGTCTATATCAAAAACACCGATAAATCGACTGTTGACCACGATGGGAATGACGATTTCAGATGCACTGTTCCCATCACAAGCGATATGGCCAGGAAACATATGCACATCTTCAATTCGCTGAGTCTTTAAAGATCGTGCGGCAGCACCACAAACACCTCGTGTAAAAGGGATACGAGTGCATGCGACTTTGCCAACATAAGGCCCTAATACCAGCTCTTCACCACGAGCAAAGTAAAACCCAGCCCAATTCACGTTTGGTAAGGCTTGCATAACAAACGCAGAAAATTGCGCTGCATTACAAATTAAATCTCGCTCTCCACTTAGCAGAGCGGACAGTTGTTTGTTTAACGTATTATAAGATTCTGTTTTAGGTAAGTTATCGCTTAGCTCAATGGTAAACATACTTCATCTCCTTACTCTTATCGTTATATGAAAATCATATGCCGAGACGACTCATAAAGAAAGAAGAGAGATTAAAAGAGCAAATGCGAAATAAACGTGAGGAAATGAAAGCGGGAAAAATTAATAATGGAGAAAATTAACAATAGAGAAAGTCATATTGTAAAACATAACCCCCGCCAGCGACATTCGAACGAGCGACGGGGGTTACGAGTTTTTAGCGCCGT
This sequence comes from Marinomonas balearica, assembly GCF_004362145.1. Classification (GTDB taxonomy): domain Bacteria; phylum Pseudomonadota; class Gammaproteobacteria; order Pseudomonadales; family Marinomonadaceae; genus Marinomonas; species Marinomonas balearica. Next base: position 342,021 of record NZ_SNXC01000012.1, on the reverse strand, counting down.
AATTTACTTCTTGTCAGAAACTTCTTCAGACAACTGGCTGACAGGAACATGGCGTACATCCTGTCCTTTAACCAAGTAAATTAAATGCTGGCAGATATGCTGAGCATGATCGCCAATACGTTCAAGTGAGCGAAGTACCCAGATAACGTTGATCACACGTGTGATCGAACGAGGATCTTCCATCATGTAAGTCACTAAAGAACGCATCGCGGTCTTGAACTCCATGTCGACGTTGCGATCTTGCTTCGCTACGCGAATAGCGGCATCAACATCCAAACGCGCGTAAGCGTCCAACGCGTCGTGCACCATACGCGATACCATTTGACCGATACGATTGATTTCAACGTAACCGCGTGGCGATTCGCCTTCTTCAACCAATGTAATGGTCAAACGTGCAATTTTCTTCGCTTCATCACCAATGCGCTCAAGTTCACCCACGGCTTTACCGATGGACAAAATCATACGCAAATCGGTTGCTGCCGGCTGTCGCTTGGCAAGAATGCGAGTACATTCTTCGTCAATGATGCCGTCTAGCTGATTCACCGTCGCGTCTTTGTCTTTCACGTCTTCTGCAAGAGCGCCGTCGCTGTCCAACATAGACTGAATCGCATCTGCGACTTGATTTTCAACTACACCACCCATTGTTAGAAAATGCTGGCGTAATGTCTCTAGTTCAGCGTTGAACTGCTGAGAAATATGATCTGATGTGAATTCTGTCATGTTCCCTCTCCTCGACCTAACCGTAACGGCCAGTGATGTAGTCTTCAGTTTGCTGCTTAGTTGGGTTTGTGAACAGCGAATTAGTGTCGCCAAATTCAACCATGTCACCCATGTACATGAAAGCAGTATAGTCAGAAACACGAGCTGCCTGTTGCATATTGTGCGTTACGATGGCAATCGTGAATTCTTCTTTCAACTCGTGAATCAACTCTTCAATTTTCAATGTAGAGATGGGATCAAGTGCTGACGCAGGTTCGTCCAACAGCAAAACTTCAGGCTTAACAGCTACCGTACGAGCAATAACCAAACGCTGTTGCTGACCACCGGACATACCCAACGCACTTTCATGCAAACGGTCTTTTACTTCATCCCAAAGCGCCGCTGAGCGTAACGCCCATTCAACAGTTTCGTCGATAACACGCTTTTTATTAATACCTTGAATACGAAGGCCATACGCAACGTTTTCATAGATGCTTTTCGGGAATGGGTTTGGCTTTTGGAATACCATACCGACTCTACGACGAAGCTCTGCGACGTCCGTCCCTTTTTCATAAATATTTTGCTCATGAAGCCTGATTTTACCGTCAATGCGACAGCTATCTACCAAGTCATTCATGCGATTGAAACAACGCAATAACGTAGATTTACCACAACCAGAAGGACCGATGAACGCCGTTACCTTCTTTTCAGGAATGATCATATCGATGCCTTTCAGTGCTTCTTTTTCACCGTAATAAAGGTGAAGGTCTTCTACTGATAGACAAATTTTTTCATCTTCAATGCGCAACGGTTGTTGAGTACGCTGCATTGCAGAAATATCAATTGAGTGTGTTTTAGTTTCGCTCATAATCGTCTCTTCTCCGCCGCTTTACATTTCCAGCGATTTGTATTTTTCACGTAAGTGGTTACGAATCGTAACTGCCGCTAAGTTAAGCAATGCAATAACGATCACCAGCAATAATGCCGTTGCGTATACAAGAGGGCGTGCTGCCTCTACGTTTGGACTTTGGAAACCAACATCGTAAATATGGAAACCCAAGTGCATGAATTTTTGATCCAAGTGGATAAAAGGGTAGTTACCGTCTAATGGCAAAGAAGGCGCAAGTTTTACAACACCCACCAGCATCAACGGAGCCACTTCGCCAGCCGCTCGCGCCACCGCAAGGATAACACCCGTCATAATAGCTGGGCTCGCCATTGGCAAAACAACTCGAAACAAGGTTTCAGCCTTTGTTGCACCTAATGCCAAGCTGCCTTCACGAACATTACGTGGAATACGTGACAAACCTTCTTCCGTCGCAACAATCACCACAGGAACTGTCAACAGTGCCAGCGTGATCGACGCCCACATAAGGCCGCCTGTACCAAACGTCGGAGAAGGAAGCGCTTCAGGGAAGAACGCCTGATCGATACCTGATCCAAGGAAGTAAATGAAGAAACCTAAACCAAATACACCGTATACAATAGACGGTACACCCGCCAAATTGTTTACCGCGATACGAATGATACGAGTTAATAAACCTTGTTTCGCATATTCACGAAGATAAACCGCAGCGACAACACCGAAAGGCGTCACCAATACCGTCATCAACATAACCATCATGACCGTACCGAAGATGGCAGGGAAAACACCCCCTTCTGTATTTGCTTCACGCGGTTCTGCCGTTAAGAATTCACCCAACTTAGCTCCGTAGAAACCAAGCTTCGCCACAATGCCCATTGCATTCGGACGGAATGCACGAACGATCTTCGATACTTGAATCTCATGTTCAGAACCGTCCATGACTTGTACGATGAATGAATCACGGTTGATTTGCTGATAAAGGTCGACAAGCTTACTTTGCAAGCCTTTATACTCTGCATCGTATTGAGCACGCTCTGCATCAAGATCCGCACGGCGTTCAGGTGTAAACGTGTTATTAAGCTCATAACCACGCTGTTCCAAGCGTATGCGTTCAAGTGCGTAGTTGATCTTACCAATGTCATGCTTCTCTACTTGGTAGATTTCATCATGAATGGCTGTTGCACGATCAATACGCTTCTCAAACTCGTCCCAAGTATTAAGAGCAGAGTCGGTTGGCGTTAGATCTTTTGTTTGCGCGATGATCTTGCCGTCTTCCTTAACTGCTTTTAGATAACCGTATAAGTTACCCCACTCATGACGCTCAGCAGCAAACAGCATTTCCGGACGTTTAGTGTCGGTTACGTAGGCATCAACGACCCAACGGAAATCCGATCCGTAAACATCGCGGTTACCTGTTTTCATCAGTGTACGCATCATAATGTCATGATGCTCACCAACGTTAACACCCGCTTCACGAAGCTGTGCGGCTGGCACTTCTACGCTTTCAACGCGCTCTGCAACAATGTTGTATGCAGAATCACCCGGTAACTCGTAGGTTGCTTCAACAATATCAGCAGGCCAGAAGTGTCCCAAGCCACGAACGGCAATAAGAAGTAAAAGACCAATTACCATGATGACCGAAATCGCCACAGCGCCTGCGTTAAGCCATACCCATGGATCACCAGACTTGACCCATTCAGTTACGGACTTGTTCTTCATTTTTATTTCATTACTCATTACAAAGACCCGTATTTCTTACGTAGGTGCTGACGCACGGTTTCAGCGATTGTGTTCACAACAAAAGTGAAGACAAAGAGTACAAACGCTGCCAAGAATAGGATTCGGTAGTGAGAGCTTCCCACTTCAGACTCAGGCACTTCTACCGCTAGGTTGGCTGCCAAAGTACGCATACCCTCGAAGATATTGAAATCCATAATCGGCGTGTTACCCGTCGCCATCAAGACGATCATGGTTTCACCCACCGCACGGCCCATACCGATCATGACGGCAGAGAAAATACCTGGGCTCGCAGTAGGTAGTACAACACGTACCATAGTTTGCCAATATGTAGCACCCAGCGCTAGAGACCCTTGAGTCAACGCTTTAGGCACGGAGAATATGGCATCTTCGGTAATCGAGAAGATGGTTGGAATAACCGCAAATCCCATCGCAAACCCAACAACTAACGCATTACGTTGGTCAAAGGTAATGCCAAGATCATTGGTGATCCAGCCACGGATGTTGCCGTCAAAGAAGTTCAACTCAATTGCTGGGCTCAAAGCAACACACATCCAGCCAAGGAAAACGATAACAGGGATCAACAAGAGCGGTTGCCAGCCATCAGGCACTAACCAACGAATCTGCTGAGGCATGCGCGACCAAATGAAGGAGAACAAGAGCACACCAACAGGCAATACGATCAACACGCTAAATGCCGCAGCCAAATTCTCTTCAAGGAAAGGTGCAAAGAACAACCCTGCCAAGAAACCAAGAATTACGGTAGGCAGTGCTTCCATCAATTCAATGATAGGCTTGATTTTACGACGCAGCGCTGGCGCCATGAAGTAAGCCGTGTAGATTGCACCACAAATAGCCAAAGGAACGGCCATCAACATAGCGTAAAACGCCGCTTTAATTGTACCGAATGCCAACGGCATTAAGCTGTATTTAGGTTCAAAGTCGTTGTTGGCAGCAGAAGACTGCCAAGTGTAAGTCGGCTCTTGATAGCCTTCATACCACACTTTGCCCCAGATAGAAGACCAAGACACTTCAGGGTGTTCGTTATCAACGTAGAAGAATTGAATGCCTGATTTGTCTTCGAGTAACAGACCGTTTGCACGAGGTGTAAACGAAATCAGTCTTGCGGAACTGTCACTCAACTGTTCATCCATGACTTGGCTGCTTGCTGTTGCGTTGTATATCGCAACCACACCGTTTTGATCCAGCGTTGCAAAGCCTTTGCGTCGATGCTCCATAGCAACGCCCGTCAAACCAACAGGTTGCTTAACATCGCGAATAAACGTCAGCACTTCTTCGTTATCATCACCGCGCACGTTAAACCACTGACTGACGCGGCCAGAAGAGTCAGCGACCATAATCGAAGACTGTCCCACCAAGTAACTCATCGAGATCAGTTGTGTATCGCCTTTTAGAAGCGGAATTTCAGCTTTAAACTTAACGTCGTTCATATTGCGAAGATCGTACTCGGACAACGTGCCGGAGCGAGTCGCAAGGTATAAGTAACGCTGATCACCTGAAATAAGCATCTTAAACGCGTCCTGCGTCTTCGGAAGTTGAGCAGAAGTTTCACTTAACGTCACTTCACCGGAAAGAAAATCTTCTTCTTTCTCAAAGACTGTAACAGATGCTCTTCCGTCTTTAGCCATCGCCGCAATCGTCAATTGCTCTTCAGAATCACGAACAGAAAGTTCAGACACAGGGAAATCAGCAACGTTTATTGCTTCTTCACCGTAAGGGTATTCAACTTGAGGGGTAATCTTACGAACACCGTCTGGGTACGTAATCTTATAAGCATGCCTCGCTAACAAGACTTGACCATCTTCATAGCCGAATGCCAATAAGTGGCTTACATCAGACTCAACAGCCAATGCCGTTACTGCTTCTGAACGAGGATTTTTGACCTGCTCAATAACAGCGCCATCCGCTACATTAAAGAAAATAATGTCGCCATTTTGGCCAACTCGCATTCCCACTTCTGATTGCTCTTCAGCGGTGATATACAAGCTTGGACCTGCTTCTGTAGCAGGAAGTGCATAGCTGGATTCTTTCTCTATGCTCGCACCTGTAAATAAAGGCGCAACTTCATACAATAAGTAGAAACAAATTAGCAGTACCGCCAAAATGACGCTACAGCCCCCTATAGCAATACCGATTGTGGCACTGCGGTCTTTTAATGCACGAACTTTACGATGACGCTTTAACGCGGGCGTATCGAAGTCTAATTCGGGCATTTTGTGATCTGTTGAAGTACTCATTCGATCTCAACTCTATGTGACAATTTTGTGACAGCGTTCAATACAAGAAAAGCAGGAGAGCGATTAACCTCTCCTGCTTACAAGCATCTTTCGTGTCGTCCGTGACCTCAGATTATGTTACTGAATACCTAGATCTTTAAGGTATTTGTTAGCAACTTTTTCTGGTAGTGGAACGTAGCCGTCTTTTACAACAACTTCTTGTCCCATTTTAGAAAGAACCATTTTAACAAATTCACGCTGTAGTGGAGCAAGTGGTTTGTTAGGTGCTTTGTTTACGTAAACGTAAAGGAAGCGAGACAATGGGTACTTACCAGTCGCAGCGTTTGCTGGAGTTGCTTCGATGAACTTACCACCTTCTTTCTTAGTTAGAGGGATAGCACGAACAGAAGACGTTTTGTAACCGATACCTGAGTAGCCAATACCGTTCAAAGAAGTCGATACAGACTGAACAACAGAAGCAGAACCAGGTTGCTCGTTTACAGAGTTTTTGTAGTCACCTTTGAAAAGAGCTTTTTTCTTGAAGTAACCGTAAGTGCCTGATACTGAGTTACGACCGAAGATTTGGATATCACGGTTCGCCCAAGCACCTTTAAGGCCAGTAGCACCCCATTTAGTGATGTCTTCGCTGTGTCCACCTTTACGAGTAGAAGAGAAGATCGCATCTACTTCAGGAAGAGAAAGACCTTTGATTGGGTTATCTTTGTGTACGAATACTGCTAGTGCGTCGATTGCAACAGGGATAGCGGTTGGCTTGTAACCGTATTTTTTCTCGAAAGCTGCTACTTCTTTGTCTTTCATTGTACGAGACATAGGACCGAAGTTAGAAGTACCTTCAGTAAGCGCTGGTGGCGCAGTAGAAGAACCTGCTGCTTGAATCTGGATGTTCACGTTAGGGTAAAGACGCTTAAAATCTTCTGCCCATAGTGTCATCAAGTTCGCTAGAGTGTCAGAACCAACACTAGAAATATTACCAGATACGCCGCTTGCTTTGCTGTAAGAGTGAAGACCAGCGTCAACGTCCGCTACCGCATTTACAGATACGCCTGCTAGGGTTGCTACCGCTAGACCTGCAACTAGTTTTTTCATCACACAAACCTCAATGGTTATTGTCAATTTAGATGGAATTATTCCATCAGCTCGTTCGATGTTTGCTAACTATAGAGTGCTTATGTGACAAAAATGTTAAAAATTGAAATATTTGCGAGTTCATGAAGATTCTTTTTGCGATGAATAACTGCGTTACACAATCGATACAAAACCCTATTAGTGAAAACGACATGTATTAACTAGCTTTTAGGAGTAGAAATATAAATCCATTGTTCCTACTTCTAAGCTGTAAAAGGAATGAATCTCACACTCGTACTTAGAATGTATCAGGGATGTAACACGTATGACCCGACCGTCTACCGCTCATTTATGGAATTCGTTGCGTTTCGCGGGCCTTTGCTTCTTATGTTATTTCTTTTCTGCGGGTTTATCGTTGAGTCTCGCTCAAGGCGAAAACGCGCCCACACTGATCTGGTATGCCAACATCATAGGCGGATTTTTACTCATCTTTAGACCTCGCTCTGAGTGGGTAATGCTGCTAACAACCATGACGGCAGCACACGCTTCCGTTTACTATTTCTTTGAGGTTTCGCTGCACAACACGCTCATGTTTCTTCCAGCAAATTTGGTGGAAATAACGCTAATTGCCTACCTTCTTACCGAAAAATCCACTTTTAAGCGAGCATTCAATTCCTTACCTGACTACCTACGAGCCTTAAGCCTTGGTGTAATCATACCGGCGTTTTCCGCCTCAGTGGTCGCTGCGGTTCTCTTTGCCATCGGTACAGGACAACACCTTCTAGATGCGTGGCTCATCCATTTCAGTAGTTCGCTCGTTGGCGGAATCTCATGTTTTCCACTTGGGATCTACCTGATCAATAACACATCGAAGAAAGCCTTTAAGCACATCGTCAATCCAAAAGGCTTCCTAGCCATTGGCTGTTCGGTATTGATTACTGCTTTGGTCTTTTCAGCGCTCTCTTATCCTTATGCGTATCTTTCCGCCGCTTTACTGTTTTTTGCGCTTAAAAGTAATTTCGCAATTTTAGCCGTTACCATTTTTTTAACTGGGGTCATGTCCTACTTTTCTGTCGCTTATAATCTCTATACACCTGTTAGTAACGACTATCAGCACAGCGAAGTCTTTTTCTACGCCCCTTTATTGCTCACACTGCTGACTCCTACTTTGCTTTGTGTATTGACTATTCGCATGAAGAAAACGCTTGCTGATTTAGAAATATCTGAAGAAAATTTTAGAGGCTTGTATGAAAAGGCACCAATCCCCATGCACACAATCAATGACGCAGGTGTTATAACCTATGTCAGCGACAGATGGCTCAGTATGCTTGGCTTTCAACGCCAAGAAGTGATAGGCAAACATTCCATTGATTTCCTTACGCCTTCAAGCAGAAAAAAAGCAAAAGAAGAGCATTTACCGAAACTGCTTTCAGAAGGCAGCATTACTGACGTAGCAATTCAAGCCGTTAGAAAAAACGGTTCCATTATTGATTTAGATATCTCCGCAGTCGTTGATCCAATTAAGACTAACCATGCAATACATGCCCTCGCCGCCTTAAAAGATTCCACAGAAGAAGTTCATTTGAGAGCCGAATTGGCCGAAGAGAAAGAGCTGCTTGAAATAACCCTACATTCCATTGGAGATGGCGTTATCGCTACAGATAGAAAGGGCAGCATTACCTTTCTAAATCCCGTTGCTGAACAGGTTTTACAATTATCAAAATCCGACGCAATCGGAACGGAATTTGAAAAAACCGTGTATTTGTTTGATCAACGAACAGGCAACATGATCGACGACCTGATCTCACGAGTACTTACCTTAGAAAAAACACAAAGAATTGATCAATTTGATGCAGCAATACGCAACCGGAAAGGGCAAGTGTACTGCATACAAGACTCCATATCCCCGATAAAAAACGACTGTGGTGAGGTCGTCGGCACGGTAATGGTCTTCCAAGATGTGACTGAAACGCGAAACCTGTCGAAACAAATGGAGTATCTTGCCCACCACGACATGCTTACAAAATTACCGAACCGCGCACTATTGATCAGCAAACTGCTGGAGCTGTGCCCTCACGACAATACCGAGCCAAAAGACAACTTTGCGGTTCTCTTTATCGACATAGACAATTTAAAATCCGTTAACGATCAATATGGCCATAAAGCGGGTGATGAGCTGCTAATTGGCACGGTAAAAAGCGTACAAAAAGTCATGACTGAACACGATTTTCTCGCACGTATTGGTGGCGATGAGTTCATACTCATCTCTCCAAACTTCAAAGATAAGGTGACTCTAGAGCTGTATTGCCGCCAGCTGATCAAAAGCGTTAGCCGCCCTCAGAATATCTATGGCAACGACGTTCAAACCTCAATCAGTATTGGTGTATCGCTTTATCCCGAAAATGGCCAAGATGCCGATACGCTGCTCAGTCACGCCGATGCTGCGATGTATCAGGTAAAAAGCAAAAATAAAAATGGCTACCGTTTCTACACCCCAGAATTTGATAAAGAAACCATTTGGTTAGCAGAAGTCGAAGAAAAAATGCGCAATGGATTACCCAGAAAGGAGTTTGTCCTCTACTTCCAACCTATTATTGACTGCTCAAACCAAACCATCACATATTTTGAGGCCTTGTGTCGTTGGCACAGTGACGACCAACCCAATATCATGCCTGACACCTTTATTCCGATTGCTGAGCAAGCGGGTTTGATTGGTTCGTTAACGACTCAACTCTTGCATCAGGCGTGTTCATTTATCAAAGAGTTGGATGAAAGTGACATTCGAATTTCCTTCAACATCAGCGCAACTCACCTCCAATCACCTGATTTTTTAGCCGAGATAAAAGCGGTGTTTGATAAAGAGAACGTGACGCCGTCGTGCTTTATATTTGAAATAACCGAGACGGTTCTAATGCAAAACTGGAAGCGCAACGTCTCATTGTTAAATAACCTAAAACTGATGGGTATCGAAATTGCGATCGATGATTTTGGCACGGGTTACTCAAGCCTTGGGTACTTAAAACAATTCCCTGTCGACATTTTAAAAATTGATCGCGAGTTTATTCGGGAGCTTCATCATGATGCAAAAAACAGAATATTCGTCGGTGCCATTGTCAGTATGGCAAGCGCGCTTTCGCTGCGCATTGTTGCCGAAGGCGTCGAAAATAAAGAGCAGGCGTCGATACTTGCGGAAATGAACTGCTTTTTACAACAAGGTTACTATTACGCAAAACCTCTCCCTATTCTCAAAGTATTGCGCCATATAGGAACCCATTCGGTGAATTCCAATGTAATTCAGCTTAAATAAAGTGATTTTACGCTACTTTCCGATCTCACTTATTCACTCTCCTTTTAATATCACATAAACTGACCCGATCAAAAAAGAGGCCACACGTTGTTGAAATAGGATGTTCATTCAACCTTCTACACAACTGGCTCGATTCAAGATAATCTGTGGGAAACAACATGCTTAACAAACTTATCTGCGCAGCGGAGTCAGTGTCTACGATCACTGGCCGATGCATCGCGTGGCTAACTCTCATAATGATGATACTCACCTGTGTGATCGTTTTATTAAGATACGGTTTCGGCTATGGTTCAATCGCCATGCAAGAATCCGTACTCTATCTCCATGCCATCGTCTTTATGCTAGGCGCTGCCTATACTTTTAAGGCCGATGAACATGTTCGTGTGGATGTCTTTTACCGTGGTTTCAGCGCTAAAAAGAAAGCCTTGGTCAACATTGCAGGCGGGCTGTTTTTACTTCTCCCATTCTGCTGTTTCACGTTCTATATGAGCCTAGATTACGTCGGCGCATCTTGGCGGGTATTTGAGACGTCTCCTCAACCCGGAGGTCTAGCGTACGTTTACCTTTTGAAAACCCTGATCCCTATTATGATGGTCACACTTATTGTGCAGGGTCTTGCTGATATCTTAAAAAATCTCGCTGTGATTTCAGGCAAAAACACGGTAGAAGGACACTAAATCATGACAGAGTTTTTACCTTTATGGCTTTTTGCTGGCGTTTGCCTATGCCTGCTCTTCGGTTACCCCGTCGCCTTCTCATTAGGCGGTACTGCACTGCTATTTGCCGGCGGAGGCATCTTATTCGGTACATTTGATCCTGTATTCCTTCAGGCTTTACCAAACAGACTGTTCGGGATTGTCGGTAACGAGACTCTCATCGCCGTTCCACTTTTCGTCCTAATGGGTGTCTTACTGGAAAAATCCAAACTGGCAGAACGCCTACTGGATTCCATGGCGATGCTGTTCGGTTCGCTGCGAGGCGGGTTAGGCATCTCTGTGATACTTGTTGGTATGCTTATGGCGGCCAGTACAGGCATTGTGGGTGCAACGGTCGTCACAATGGGGATGATTTCATTGCCTACCATGTTGCGTCGCGGATACGACCCTGCACTGGCGACAGGCACTATTTGTGCGACAGGCACACTTGGGCAAATTATCCCGCCGTCAATCGCGTTGGTGTTACTTGGCGATGTTATGTCAAACGCATTCCAAAAAGCACAACTAGAAATGGGCATATTCTCACCTAAGACAGTGTCGGTCGGAGACTTATTTGTCGGCGCGATCATTCCTGGTTTGCTGCTGATTACTCTGTATATCGTTTATGTCGCCGTCGTTGCCTGGCTGCAACCTCATAAAGCACCTGCGGTACCAAAAGACGAGCTGAAAAAGACACTGAATGGCGGATCACTTGCTGTAGAACTGATAAAAGGCTTAGTGCCTCCTCTTATTTTGATCCTAGCGGTACTGGGCTCTATTTTAGGTGGCATCGCTACACCAACCGAAGCAGCAGGTGTTGGAGCATTAGGAGCGGCCGTTCTGGCATGGATGTCCGGCAGACTGGATTTAGCCACGTTAAAAGAGGCCGTGAACAGTACAACGAAAGTCACGGCAATGGTCTTTATGATCTTAATCGGCGCATCGCTGTTTTCCCTTGTTTTCCGTGGTTTTGGCGGCGAAGAGCTGATTCACGAATTCTTTAACCAATTACCGGGTGGTGTCATCAGCGCTGTCCTCATCGTCATGCTGGTGATGTTTGTATTGGGCTTTATTCTCGACTTTATTGAAATTACCTTTGTAGTCGTCCCCATCGTTGCACCCGTGTTACTGGCAATGGGGCTTGACCCAGTTTGGTTAGGCATCATGATGGCGATTAACTTACAAACGTCCTTTTTGACACCGCCATTTGGCTTTGCTCTGTTCTACTTACGTGGCGTGGCACCGCCAGAAGTCAAAACACAGTCCATCTACAAAGGCGTGATTCCATTTATCTTGATACAGTTATTTGTATTAATCATGCTCGCGGTATGGCCAGAGCTGGCAACGTGGCTTCCTGAGCAGGTCTATGCCAACTAGCGAGACAAGAAATGAATCAGAGACAAGGAAGTCGTTTTCGTTAACGGCATAACGCTCAAAATTGACAAAAGACACGACATAAAAGGCGCCTATATGAAAGCAATGCAAATCACAGACTATGGCACTGCGAGTGACCTAAAACTCGTAGAGGTTGATCAACCCCTGTTTGCAGAAGACCAACTCTTGGTGAAAGTAGGAGCCGCTGGCGTTAACCCAGTAGATACTTACATTCGCTCTGGTGCAAACAATTACAAAGCAACGTTTCCTCATACTCCGGGTTCAGATGGCGCGGGCATTATCGAAGCAGTCGGTAAAGACGTCGAAGGCTTCAAGGTGGGTCAGCGCGTCTATTTTAGTCGTAACCTTTCCGGCTCCTCTGCTGAATACGCTGTCTGTGCAACGACGCACACCTTTCCACTTGCCGACAATTTAAGCTTCGTTGAAGGGGCATGCTTGGGCATTCCTTATACCACGGCGCACAGAGCGTTATTCGGTCGTGCTCATGCACAAGCCGGTAACAAAGTATTGGTTCACGGCGCAACAGGCGCCGTTGGCATTGCTACGGTTCAGCTTGCGCTCTCTTCAGGTATGCATGTTGTCGCATCGGCAGGCTCTCAAGCTGGAGCCGAGCTATTAGAGCAGCTTGGCGCTCATGAAATCATCCGCCATGACAGTGAGAACCATTTGGCGCCATACCAATCACTTGACGCTGGTTTCGACGTTATTATAGAAATGTTAGCCAACCACAACCTTGATAACGATTTAAAAGCACTGGCCTTTGGTGGCACCGTTGCTGTCATCGGTAATCGAGGAACCGTTGAAATCAACCCAAGAGATTTAATGGCAAGAGACGCCGCCGTGGTTGGTGTTGCATTGGCAAATGTTAAGCCAAACGAGCTGAAACGCATTGCTCAATCCATGAAACCACTGTTTGAAAACGGCATATTAAAGCCGATCGTGAGAAAAGAATACTTATTGGCGGAGCTACCGAACGCTCATGAAGACGTTCTTAAATCCGGTGCTTTAGGCAACTTAGTCATCACGATAAACGCGTAAATTAACAGTACAATCAGAAACGTCTAGGGAAGGGACTTGTTCGTACCTTCCCTAGACGTTTCTGATGGAAAACTTTTAGCCTATGTACACACTTCCCTTTAAAAACTTCACACGATTTCGCTAAAAGCTCCTTGAAAGAAGTGAATCCGCTTACCACACTCATAGAAAAGCCTGTAACAGGAGTACACTATGAGCGTGACCGCTGTCGTTAGTTTCAAAGTCAAACCCAATAAACTTCAACCTTTCATGAAGCTACTGGAATCGAATCAATCCAACATGATCAATGCTGGAGCTCAGACCGTTTCTTTGCTTCAAGACACAGACACTCGCAATAGAATCGTCGAAATTGAGAAATGGGATTCTATCGAAGACCATCAAAACTTCGCCAATTTAGCCGCCCAGTCGCCCGCATTTAAACAACTGAAAGAGTACTTAGTCGAACCCTATAAGGTTCTGTATTTGGAAGAACACGCTAGACGAGACGCTTTCTAAAACTTAGCGCTACTCAACCTTTGTAAACGTCGTTATACTTTAAAAACTGGCGAGTAGTGCCCCTAATTTACTTGATGAGAATAGGTTGTTAGTTGTCCAATTTCGACTCTGACGTCTTTAGCTTACCAGCTGAAGCGAATACACATGATCATGATTACCACCAGCTTGTGGTCGTATTGGACGGCAACACCGACTTTAATATAACGGGTAACAGTCGCCAACTTCACGTCGGCGAAGGGTGCATTGTTCCATCTTCAGAAGGCCATGCCTTCGCCGGACTGGGTCAAAACCGCATCATGGTGGTTAATTTACCAATTCCTCCACAAAAAGCCATCACGGACGAAGAATACGAAGTCGTTTCACGCCTGTTCGATCAAGCGGCGTATTTTGAACTCAACCCAAGATTACAGATACTGGCCTCGGCATTATCAGGGGAGTTAGAACAATACCCCGATGACTCGATTCTGGCTCGTGCATGCGGCAATACCTTGCTAAGCGCGATTCGACATCAACTAAACAATAAAAATTCGCGCATTCGAGGCAACCATTTAGACATTGATAAGTTAGATCAGTTTATTGAGCTAAATTTATCCAAAAAAGTGCACATTAGCCAACTAGCCAATTTTTGTTTTTTGAGTGTCAGTCAGTTTCACGAACGCTTTAAAGAACATACAGGAAAAACCCCGCATCAGTACCTCGTAAACAAGCGACTGGAACGAGCGCAAGAGCTTTTAAAAAGTGGCTATCCTTCTATTCAAGTTGCCGAAATGTGTGGATTTTCCAGCCAAAGCGCAATGACAAATGTCTTTTCTCAAACCTTGGGGATTACACCCTTAAAGTATCAAAAAAAGCACAGAGATCAATAAACTGAGACCTTTTCATCTAGATTGAACGACTCTTCGTACTGACAATGGCTTTTGTCTAAGAAAACACACGTATTCGCACACCCAACCCGATTTTCCTGTAAAAAAAACCGACTATTTAGAAAGACGAATCCCAGTACTGACGACTACAGTGTACTTATTATTTAGGTGTTTATTTCCAACGTTTCACTACGTTAGAAAGCACGCCATGTTCTATAAAAATGACAGTGACTACTGAGCATTTTTGCTTAGCGTTTGTAGTGGGAGAATCGAATCATGTTTAACGCGCTAGAGGTGTTACAACCTAACTTCATACAGCGTCCGCTGAACGAACTTTGGCAACGTATTTCGCCACTTTACACAGTAAACGAGGATCAGTGGCTCTCACAGCTACTGCCTTTAGCGCAGCCGACGGATACTCAATTAAAAACATGTACAGAGGCTGCAACCCACCTCATTGAAAATGTTCGTAAAGACGACGAATCCACCTCGATGATAGACGCATTGTTACTGGAATACAGCTTAGATACGAAAGAAGGGATCTTGCTCATGTGTCTCGCGGAAGCGCTCATGCGAGTACCCGACAAAGAAACCGCAGATGCCTTCATTAAAGACCGATTAAGCGTTGCCGATTGGGCGTCTCATGCTAAAAATTCCGACTCTTTCTTTGTAAACGCATCAACTTGGGGTCTGATGTTAACAGGTAAAGTCGTTACCATGAATGAAAAGGAGGACGGCCGACCTGCTAACCTAGTCAATCGTATGGTTAACCGTGTTTCTGAGCCTGTCATTCGTAAGGCGATGAATCAAGCGATGAAAATCATGGGACATCAATTTGTATTAGGTCGCAGTATTCATGAAGCGCTAACACGAGGACAAAGTTACCGTGACAAGGGGTACACCTACTCATTCGACATGCTCGGTGAAGCGGCTTTAACTTCAGACGATGCCAGAAAATACTTAAAATCCTATGAAGACGCCGTTGAGTCCGTTGGCAAAGATACCGACAACAAAGGCCATCGTCCAACGATCTCCATCAAGCTTTCTGCACTTCACCCACGTTATGAAGCAGGCAATGAAGCACGTGTGATGACGGAGCTTTTTGAAAGCGTGAAAGGCTTGATCAAAAAAGCCCGCGCTTTAAACGTTGGCATCACGATTGATGCCGAAGAGGCGGATCGTTTGGAACTGTCTTTGCGTCTCTTTGAAAAATTATATCGCGACGATGCCGCAAAAGGCTGGGGGCTATTCGGTCTTGTCATACAGGCGTATTCGAAACGGGCTTTACCCGTCCTTACATGGCTTGCAGCCCTTTCGAAAGAACAAGGAGACCGTATCCCTGTTCGCCTAGTTAAAGGCGCTTATTGGGATTCTGAGATCAAGCTTTGCCAACAAAAAGGCTTGAGTGGCTACCCTGTCTATACCCGAAAAGAATCGACGGATGTGTCTTATTTAGCCTGCGCTCACTTCTTGCTAAGCGAACACACTCGTCAGCATATCTTCCCACAATTTGCGAGTCACAATGCTCATACCATCGCCACGATCTATTGTCTGGCGGAGCAGCTAGGTGCCTACAATGACGAGTTTGAGTTTCAACGTTTGCACGGCATGGGCGATGCGCTTTACAACAGTTTAATGAAAGAACACGATGTTTGTGTACGAATCTATGCACCCGTTGGAAGCCATAAGGACTTACTGCCCTACCTAGTTCGCCGCCTACTCGAAAACGGCGCAAACAGCTCATTTGTTCACCGCCTTGTTGATGCGACCTACCCAGTCGCCGATCTTGTCGATCACCCCGTTACGACCCTTAAAGGCCGTAAAACGCTTCATAATCCCCACATAAAATTACCCATCGACCTGTTTGAAAACCGTAAAAATTCATGCGGCCCCAACATCGAAATAGAGTCCGAATGGATACCATTCAAAGCAAAAATAGATGCTTTTATGGGGCAACGCACGCAATGGCGAGCTTTTCCAATCGTAGGCGGACTGAACAGCGAAACCAGCGACACTCATATCATCAACAGTCCATATGATCACAGCCAAAACACGGGACGTATAGATTGGGCCAATAAAAACGTTGTGACGTGTGCTATTGATAAAGCAGAAGCCGCTTTTCCTGAGTGGAACACAAAACCCGCTTCAGAACGCGCTATGTGTTTAGATAAAATGGCCGATCTAATGGAAGAAAACTACCCTGAGTTAATGGCGCTTTGTCATCGTGAGGCAGGAAAAACCATTCAAGACAGCATCGATGAAGTTCGCGAAGCCGTTGATTTTTGCCGTTATTACGCTCAAGAAGCACGTAACCAATTTGAGCACCCAACGACGTTTAAGAACTATCAAGGTGAATCAAAAACAATCCGACTAAAAGGGCGCGGTATTTTCGCATGTATCAGTCCATGGAACTTCCCATTGGCCATCTTTACCGGTCAAGTTGTTGCCGCACTGGTATCCGGAAACACGGTGATTTGTAAGCCTGCCGAGCAAACGTCTTTGATTGCTTACCGAGCAGTTCAAATGCTACACGAAGCGGGCATTCCGAGCGATGTACTGCATTTTCTGCCAGGAGATGGCGCGACAGTCGGTGCGCCGCTCACCCAAGACAAACGCATCGCAGGTGTGGCTTTTACAGGCTCTACGGGTACAGCGCAGTTAATCAATCGTACATTAGCCGCTCGTGGTGTCGCGCCCGTCCCAGTCATTGCAGAAACAGGTGGTCAGAACGCGATGATCATTGATTCAACCTCATTGCCAGAACAGGTTGTTCGCGACGCTGTCCGTTCTGCTTTTGCGTCTTCAGGCCAGCGTTGTTCCGCACTGCGTGTGATGTTTGTTCAGGCAGACATTGCTGATAGAGTCATTCCTATGATCAAGGGCGCAATGAAGGAACAATCTGTAGGGTTACCTTACCTACACAGCACCGACGTAGGGCCCGTTATCGATAAAAAAGCGCAAGACATGTTGCTAGAGCACATTGAACATATGAGATCTGTCGGTAAATTGATTGCTCAATCCGACTTGCCAGACGTTGCAAACAACGGCACCTTCGTAGCACCAACCGCATTTGAAATAGAGTCCATCGATCAGCTTACCGACGAAAAATTCGGCCCTATTTTGCATGTTGTTCGTTACCAAGCACACGACCTAGATAACATCATTGATACGATCAACCGCTCAGGGTTCGGCCTGACGATGGGCGTTCACAGCCGTAACGAGACGACCTGCGCTCGAATCGCTCAACGCGCTCGTGTTGGCAATCTCTACATCAACCGCGATCAAGTCGGCGCTGTGGTAGGGGTTCAACCCTTCGGTGGACAAGGCTTATCGGGCACGGGTCCTAAAGCAGGCGGCCCTCACTATTTACAACGTTTTGCTATTGAACAATACATTTAAACGACGTTAAAAAAGGAGAAGCGTATTATGTCTATCGTACAACCCATTCAAATTAACGTCGCGTTAGAGGTGTTCGAACATTGGGACAGTCTAGGCGTTGAAGCACGTGCAAATCTACTGACACGCTCAGCTCGGCTGCTGAGTGAAAATCAAGCGTCTATGGCAACATGGCAAATTGACAATGCGATGCGCCAAATAAGTGAGCCACACACAATGCCGGGGCCTACAGGGGAAAGCAATGAGCTCTCCACGCGCGGTCGAGGCGTCTTTCTGTGTACTGC
The DNA here is from genome assembly GCF_004362145.1 of Marinomonas balearica. GTDB lineage: Bacteria > Pseudomonadota > Gammaproteobacteria > Pseudomonadales > Marinomonadaceae > Marinomonas > Marinomonas balearica. Next base: position 323,927 of record NZ_SNXC01000012.1, on the reverse strand, counting down.
AACCGATACAACCAGCGAGCAAGTAAAAGTAGGCCTTGTTGGTCAAGTATATGCTGCTTTAATTGCTGGCAACACTGTGATTACGGTCGGAGTTGAAGGGCAGAAGTTAATGGATTCACTTGCCTCGGTGTTGCCAGAACATATTGTACAAAATGTCGCAGATTCAGCCCAAGACTCGATTATCGCCGCCGATCATTTAGCGGGGGTTGCGGCTATATGTGATCAGAATACAGCTCAAGATTTAAACCAAAAACTGTCCATGAAGTCGGGGCTCATTTCCCAGCTGTGCGAAGAGACTGACTGGCAAAACTTATCAACCATTGCCGCACCACATTACGTACTGCGTTTTGTAACAGAACAAACGGTAAGCACGAACACCACAGCCATTGGGGGAAATGCTAGCTTACTCGCATTGGGCAGCCACGAGGATCAGTAAGAAAGGAACACGTCCAAACAGACATAGATTTAAGATAAAATGGGACGAGGTTATCGCGGATATAGCACTTACGTGTGAGTTCTCAAATCCAGAAATTTGAGAACTCACATTAATAACTAGACACAAAGAGGGTTGTTCGTAGAAGAGTTTTGCCCCACTCCCCACAGGATACAGTTGCGACCGTTCTGCTTTGCTTTGTAAAGCAATTGATCGGCCTCACCGAGTGCCTCCAACGGCTCTGAAGTAGAATCAGGCGAACAATATACGCCTCCCATACTCACCGTTATATGTTCTATAGAATCTTCTCGTAAATGAGGAATGTTCAGCTCTTTCACTGCGTTCCAACACGCTTTTGTAAGGCGTTGTGTACACTCTTCGTCTTTTTTAGTGAGCACCAGTACGAACTCTTCTCCGCCGTATCGCGCAACCAAATCGTCTTCTGGGTCGATACAAGATTCAATGGCTGCGGCCACCTTCTCTAGTACCGCATCACCCGCAGCATGGCCAAACGTATCGTTATACTGTTTAAAATAATCGACATCAATCATGACCAAGGCAAACGGAAACTTTTGCTCTTGGCTTTGCTCCCACGTTACCTTAAGGCTTTCATCAAACTTACGTCTATTTGCCACAGACGTAAGAGGGTCGATGTTGGAAAGGCGCTCAAGCATGGAGCGCTGCTGAAGAAGCTTCAAATGCAATTGCACTCTGGCTTTAACAATATCTGCATGGAACGGTTTATGGATATAATCGCATGCGCCAAGCCTAAGTCCATTTGCCTCGCTGTCAACGTCACTCAACGCACTGACAAAAATAACAGGGATTGAGCTGGTTTCCGGTAATCTTTTTAATTCCGAGATAACAGAAAAACCGTCCATACCCGGCATAACAACGTCAAGCAACATCAAATCTGGTTTCATTTGCCTTGCTTTGGCGATGGCTTGTCGACCGTCCTTCGCCAAAATCACGCTAACGTCTTCTCGTAATATATCGCTGAGAATACGCAAATTACTCTTTTCATCATCAACGATGAGTACGGTTGGCCGTTCTTTGCTAATCATAAAAGTACTATAGCTCGAGTTGCTTTTTTAGCTCAGTAATTACAGTAGCGGCTTTTTCAAACTCAACGTCATCCACTAGCTTATCTATCACTAAAACATGTTCATACCATGGCGTCTCTTTAGTGACATTTTTCAGTTCGTTAAGGTACTTTTCGACTGAAAAATCGGACTGTTCGAGACGAGTTTGTATTTCAGAAACTAAATCATTGAGTGAAGATATACTAAATTCTTGCTCAGTTTGCGAGCAATTTATGAAATTTGTTACCGATTGGTCAACTTTTTTCAATAAAGGGCTCAATATTGAACAAACTCGCTCAAATTCAATGTTAGAAGGTTTGTTATTTGCGAGTGACGTCTCAAGATCTTGTACCAATTCAAACGCGGACATTGCCCCAATGTAGGCTAAGTTCGACTTAAGTGAATGAACTTTAATATAGAGCGCTTCACGATCATCACTTTTTAAACAAGCTTGAAGTTCCTCAACCACATTTCGATATAAAGCATTAAACTCAATGACTGTGCTCACATAAAGAGGTAAACGCTGCTTAAGGCGAGACAGTGCACGATGAGTATCCAACCCTACTTCGTTATACAACGACTGAACAAAGTTCACATCTGCTTCCTCTCCAGACAACGGCTCTTGCAAAGGCGTTTCTGTGGACGATGACACATGTCGTCTTAAAGCCCTGTACAACTCGTCAATATCAATCGGTTTAGTGACATAATCGTTCATGCCGGCTTCTAGACATCGTTGTTTATCTTCTACACTGGCATGAGCGGTCATGGCTACAATTGGGAGTGCATTCTTATCAAAAAATGTACGAATTTTTCGAGTCGCGGTTAAGCCATCCATTACCGGCATTTGAAGATCCATTAATACCAGATCATAGTGGGCGTTACCCACCTTATCTAATGCTTCCTGCCCATTATGCGCCGTGTCTATAATGAGTTCAGACTCTTCCAAATATCCCATAACAACGCGACGATTCAGCTCATTGTCTTCCACTAGTAAGACCCGCTTATGTTTTAAATCCGCGGTTTCCTCGGTCTGGTCAGCAGTGGATCCCATTTCCATGAGTCTATCAGGGAAATGCTCAATTAAGATCTGGCGCAATGAGCTCAAGTCGACGGGTTTATCTAAGACATCATCTACGACATGATCGTCACATAATAATTGTTTTTCTTCCTCTGAAAACGACGACACAATCACGCCCGCCAAATTTGGGTTGGATGATTCTTTCTTTATTTTGCGTATTGTATCAAGGCAATCCACGCCTGCGAGATAACGTTCCATCAAAAGGATATCGTAGTTCGTTGCGGCATTATTGCCTTCGCGAATGCACTCTAACGCTTCAATTGGCGCACCAACATTATCGCATTGAACGCCTATTTCTTTGAGCATATACACGAGTGCTCGTCGTGCAACGTTACTGTCATCCACCACCAATACTTTGACTTTAGAAAAGTCCAAATTCTTGTAAGCAAGGTCCCCTTCTTCTTGATAAGTATGAACTGGGATTCTAAATCCGAATGTTGAGCCTTTGCCAAAGTGGCTACGCACCCATATGCTCCCCTTCATAAGCTCAACTAACTGCCTACAGATTGCCAGCCCTAAGCCCGTACCACCGTATTTACGTGTGATCGAAGCATCTGCCTGCGTAAAGGGTTTAAACAATTCTCGTTGATGATCTTGCGTTAACCCGACGCCTGAATCGGTCACATCAAATCGAACATGAGGCAGTTCGTCATTCGACTCTTCCAAACTCACTCGAATGCCGATAAAGCCGATTTCAGTGAACTTGATGGCATTGATTACCAAATTTGTCAGCACTTGCTGTAAACGAAGAGGGTCGCCCAGCAGCACGGTCGGCACATCGGGAGCAATATCGATGTGCAACTCCAAACCTTTTTCTTTTGCCTTGAGTGAGCAGACAGTAATGATTCTAGAAAGGACATCTTGCAGCTCAAATCGCGTTTGCTCCAGAACCATTTTATGCGCTTCGATTTTCGAGTAATCCAGAATATCGTTGATAATGCCCAGTAACCCTTCTGCGGATTCAAGGACTTTGTCCATAAAGTCTTTTTGATCTGTGTTAAGCGGCGTCTTAAGTATCAAGCGACTTAGACCAATAATGGCGTTCATCGGCGTTCGAATTTCATGGCTCATAGTAGCAAGAAACAACGATTTAGCGCGGTTCGCTTCCTCAGCAAGCACCTTGGCGTCGTTCAATTGCTCTGTCCGTTTGTTTACACGCTTTTCAAGCGTTTCGTAAACCATGGCATTTTCTATGGAGATAGCGGCTTGTCCCGCTAGAATATTGAGCGCCTGCAAACGATCGGATGTAAACGCAGAAGAGACTAAGTTGTTCTCCAAATACAACAATCCTATGATTTTCCCACGCTTCAATATTGGGTAACACAGAACAGACAGAGGTCCGTTTTTCGCCACATAGACATCTTTACGATAATTGTTATTTTGACGCGCATCATCAATGATCACAGGCACATGAGTACGTCTAACATAGGTAATAATGGACAGCGGTAGCTCATGCTTCAAGTCATCTGACAGCGCACGATCTTGCATAACCTCAATTTCATCACCTTGAATATTTCCCGATGCCTGAACTCGCCATTGCCCATCCATATTTAGAACGAGCGTGCCCTTTTGAGCGCCAGCCTCCGCCAAAATGGTCGACATCATTTTCTCAAGCAGCTGCTCAAGTACGATTTCTTCAGAAATAATTTGAACGGCTCTCATGACCGACATTAGATCCAAATTACCTGAGCTAATGGTGGTCTCAGAGAAACTCTGGGAGGTGTAGTGTTCCGAATATGTATCGCGGCTGCGAATTAATTCGGGATAATCTTTCTCGAGTTGATTTGCTTTTGCGTATGCGCCCCAGCTCATGTAACCGTGATGCGCTTCTCGCAGATAATAGTAAGCAAACTTACGCTTATTTTTATTCTGCCAAAAGCGCGCGGCCAGCTCATTTGCGAGTGCGGCATGCTGTTTGAATCCGTTATCTAAAGCCAGCTCAATGGCTTTGTCATACAAATCAATGGCACTGGTGTCGTTTCCTTCGAGCCGAGCAATTTCTGCCTCTAACAAAAGCTCTCTATGGATAAAATTATGCGCATTGTGATTTGCCCAATCTTTTAAACGGCTGAGATTACTATGCAGCTGTTTTTGGCGACGCTCAACAAACGGGTGACCGTCTTCAAGTGAAGTCAATAACAGACTTTGTATAAAATAATATTCCGCATTCGTTAACCAACCAAACGTCGCAGGCAAGGTTGCTTCTGCTTGATTCGCCATGGCAACACCTTCCTCAAAACGACCAAATAGAAGGCATTCCAGCATTTTTGACGTGTGATAATAATTCAGACACAAGGCATGTTTTTGATCTTCCATCCCCTGAACGAATTCGTCTTCACTAAACCCTTCTTCATCCCAAGAATACAAATTGCTGCTTTCACCAGAAAGAAGGCGATTGTTTCTTTCTAGTATTTCCAATACTTCGATTGTATTGGGATCCCCCATACTCTCAATTATCGGGCGGATCGTTTTCGTTTCTGCCTGAAGCTCAGCGATAGAGAAACCCGCCAATTTCATCAGCTTTAAAATATGGAAAGCGCTGTAACTAATCCAGATACGATCTCCAACATCCATTCCCGCAGTCAATGCAACACGCAGTAGTTTTATGCTCTCTCTTACAGGAATAGTCCATGCACTGTTGGTTACACCGAACATGGTGTAGACCTTACATCGATATGGGATATTGTTCGTTTTTTCGACGAGGTTTACTGCCAATTCACCAAAGTCGTAACCCGACTGATAGTCGCCAAAGAACGCACTTAACATCGAGCCGTAGTTTGCATACCCAAATGGCGAGATATCTCCGTTGCCATATTCGATAGACTGCACCACCATTTTGACAACCGCTAACGTACTCATCGGCAAATTAACATTGATAGCCGGCCCCCAAATAAGACCGTATAGCTTGCTCAATGTCACTTGCGTTGCGTCCGACATTTCTGGAAGAGCAAGCAGGGACGACACAGTATTATTTGCTAAATACGCATTAATACGCTCTGATTCACTCAACATTGCTTGCTCAAGCTCTTCAGAATCATCAGGCCAATGTATTCCCAGCAAGCGAATGCCAGCGCAGCCAGACTCAAGCGCTTCAGAAAAGCGCCCATGATTCGAATACAACTCTGTTTGCAAAGCATAAACGTCGGCTTTGGCTAGGTCGCTGCTAGCGTGCTCTAATAACGCATGGCAATGGGCATGAGCGGCCTCAATATCGCCGCACAGTTGTTCCGCTTCAGCACTTTCTTTCGTACATTCGAACTTAAGGTCGCTATTCGCTTCCCAAGCACTCTCTCCTAACAATTCGTTAGCAACGTTGATGTAGGTTAATGCCAAATCGTATGCGTTTGTGCGTTTTGCTCGTTGGCAAGCGGCGAGGTTGTAGTGAACCAGCTTTAACTTAAATTCTTCTGAGTCAATCAAACTGATAGATCGATTAAGATGATTTACGATGCTAAATAGATCTTCTGCAACCAATTCACCTTTATCACGTCCAATCAGCAACTTACCAAGTTTAAAGTGTGCATCCGATCGTTCAACGTCGGACGCCAAAAAGTAGGCAGCTTGCTGTACTTGATCATGCAGAAAACGATATCGCATTGATGAAGTTGAACGCGTGGAGGATAGACGCCCTTTATAAATAACAATACCTTGCGATACGGCATTGTGAATATGTTGTTCAACATCGTTGATTTCACGATTGTCCAAACTCGCAAGCGTCACCAAATCAAACTCGTTCCCTATACAGGCTGCAAGTTGACATAGCGTCTGACTTTCCTGCGGCAATCGGTGGATCTTACTCTGCATCAAATCTACGACGTTATCCGACACCTGCCACGCATCAATGCGGTCTATGTTCCATGACCATCGACCGTCTAGTCGATCAAAATACAGTAACGCCTCTTTATGCAATGCTTCCAACAATTGGTTTAAGAAAAATGGATTCCCCAATGTTTTGTTAAAGCAACGCTTCGCTAATGCTTTCTGATCAGGATCATTTCGGTTAACCGTATCTGCGATTAAGGATTCCACATGCTCAAGAGACAGCGCCTCTAAAGAAATATTAATCACACGAAAATGCGCTTGTTGACGTATTTCTTTCAACACTAAGAGCAACTTATCCGCAGCTGTTATCTCATTTTCTCGATAAGCGCCAAGCAATAGGAGGTGATGCATTTGGCTGTTTCGTGCGATATTTTCGATCAATTGCAACGAGGCACTGTCAGCCCACTGTAAGTCATCCCAAAAAATCACTAAAGGATGCTTTTCATCGCTAAATAGCTCTATAAAACGCGGAAACACAATATTGAATCGATTTTGAGATTCAATCGCAGATACATCTGCCAGTTTAGGCTGATCCCCTATAATCAAAGACAAATCGGGAATAAAATCCGTCATGACGCGACCGTTCTCACCCAGAACATCGACTAGGCTTTCTCGCCATACTTCAATTTTCGTTTCGTCTTCTGACAGAATTTGGCCAATTAGATCATGACAAGCGCTTTTGATCGCCGAGTAAGGTAAGTCACGATTGTATTGGTCAAACTTCCCCTGAATGAAGAAGCCATTTTTTGCTTCAATAGGCTGACGTAGCTCGTTGATAAGCGCTGACTTACCGATGCCAGCATAACCACTGATCAACCCAAATACCGCGTCGCCAGAAAAGCTCGAATCCACGGCGTTAGACAGCTGAGCAATCTGCTTTTCTCGTCCATACAGCTTATTCGATATTGAAAAGCTGGACGACTGGTCCCTTTGACCAATCATAAAGTCCGAGATTTTGTTATGTAAATCCAACTCATCAATGCAGCGGCGTAAATCATGAATTAAACCAGATGCGCTTTGATATCGACCTTCTGGTGTTTTCGCCAACAGCTTTTGAACCACGTCGGAAACGGCTTTAGGAACACTCGAAATTAAGGAAACGAGAGGAGTCGGCTCAACAGCAAGATGGCAATGAATAAGATGAACAGGGTCTTCGGTTTCAAAAGGAGGCTGCGCTGACAGCAGGTGATACAGTGTTGCTCCAAGTGAATAATAATCTGCACGATAATCCAATGCGCGATTAACTCGTCCAGTTTGTTCTGGAGAAGTATAATGAAGCGACCCTAAAAAGTTCTGACTATGAGACCTAGGTTCACGTACACCAAATTCACACGCGATACCAAAGTCGAGCAACTTCAAGGTATCTTGGCGACTGTCCCATAAAATGTTACGTGGCGTTAAATCGCCGTGTATGACCTGTTCACCGTGTATTTCAGATAATGACGTAGCGATTCTCAGAGCAATAGAGAGTGCTTCACGTAATGAAACTGAATGTTGCGTTAAATAAGTACTTAAGCTTGACCCACTAACGTACTCATACACAATGCATACCGAACTTTCATAGCGTTCTAATGCCATTACGTTAACAACGCCGGTTACATGCTCCAACTTACTGCAAATCGAATATTCCCGTTTAAAAGCGTTAATCTGATCTATTGTGGGAAACTCATCACGTAATAGCTTCATAGCAACAGGCAGCGAATCCACCTGCCTAATCGCTTTGAATACCAGAGAGTTTTTCCCCTCAGAAAGCAATGATTGGACTTGATAACCCGGAATTTCGATCATTTCCTATTTCCCTAACGTCAGAGAACATTCTAAAAGAGAGAGAGTATGTGAAGCAATGTAATAACCTGTTGCAATACCCTACTTGTACCGTCATAACCCTATGGTAAATTGTAAAAGAAGTGCAAGACGTTTCAATAAATTTAACATATTAAAACCATATTACATGAAAAGTGGTTGCACTTTTATGCTCGGTGACAACGAGTAACAAAGAAAGTACGCACCGATAACACGACTATAAGGAAGGTAATATGCATTCGCTAAATCAAAATACACCCGAAAAAATCGCAATTTTAGGCGGTGGCGTTTCTGCCATAACCACTGCGTTTCGCTTAACAAGGGAAGACAATTGGCAGGAGAAGTACGATATAACGATTTACCAACTCGGTTGGAGAAATGGCGGCAAAGGTGCCAGCGGTCGCAACATGGAAGAGCATGCGCGCATTGAAGAGCATGGCATTCACGTTTGGTTTGGCTTTTACCAAAATTCCATAAAGTTTATGCGCGAATGCTATGAAGAACTCAATCGAAATAGTGGGCCTATGCAAACGTTTGACGAAGCATTTGTTCCCCATAATTCGACCGCAATGGCACAATACTACAAAGATGAATGGATTCCGTGGGTATTAGACCTCGAAGCCTTTTTTGACAATTCGTCACAAGTGAACGATGACACATCATTTGCTGAAAAGATTGTACAAATCATCCAACAATTTTTTTCTCCGCTTAAAAATACTCTGGACAGCCACCCTAAGTTTGACAGCCTAATAAGCGTAATTGAACAAGCAGAAACGCAATTCGAACGTTTTGAGGATAACGTTGACAATACCACTGACACTGGGCTGGTAGACATACTAATAGACTTAAGAAAGACCCTTGAAGAAGTCTGTGAAAAAGCAGAAAACTTACTACCACTGCTAAAAAATCCCGTATTGCGACTCATGTTAAGTAAACGGCTTGGCATTGATATTACCAAACATGATGTATCAGAAGCTGAGCTGTGCGTTACCCGTTTGTGGCTAATGGCGGATTTCGGACTGACACTTGCCATCGGTATGTTTAAGGATGGCGGAGAACATGACCACTACGATCACCTTAACAACATTGAATTCGCAGACTGGATGAAGAATCACGGCGCTAGTGAAGACACACTTAATGGTCCATTTTTAAAAACAGTCTATTGTGGTTTCTTTGCTTATAAAGACGGCGACGTTAATCAACCTAATCTGGAAACCGGTACCTTCTTAAATGCAGTGATATACGGCGCGACTCATGGCAATGGCACCTTCGTTTATCGAATGCACGCCGGAATGGGCGACGTGGTGTTTGGGCCTTACTACCAAGTACTAAACCAAATAGGCGTGAAATTTAAGTTTTTCCATAACGTTCAGGAATTGGTAGCAGGTACCGATGCCAGCGGCAATCCAATTGTTGAAAAGATCAAAATTGCTAAGCAGGTCGAGCTTAAAGACGAAAGCAAAGGATATGACCCTCTCGTCGATGTAAAAGGCTTACCATGTTGGCCGTCTACTCCGCGCTATGAGCAGATTGAAGACGACATCGCAGAAAAACTCATTGCTCATAACATTGATCTTGAATCGATGTGGACAAACTGGCCTGAAATTTACAATCAGCCTCAGATCGAGCTGGTCGCAGGTGTCGACTTTGATCGTGTTGTATTGGGTATGTCGGTCGCATCGATTCCTTATGTTGCGCCCTCTTTGCTTGAAAAGAGTCCTAAAATGGCTCAAATGACCGAAAAAGTGGAAGCGGTATGCACTCAAGCGTTCCAACTTTGGTTCAACAAAGATGTAAAAGAGCTTGGCTGGCCTGCTTACAAAAAAGGCAGCCTTGAGCCTGAGTGGCTAGGGTACGCTACACAACAAGTAGATAACTGGGCATCGGTAAGCTATTTGACCAAGGTTGAAGACTGGCCGGTAGACGCAACACCCAAAAACATCAGCTATTTCTGTGGGACGTTTACGCCAACCACTCCAGCACCGGACGCGCCAAACCCTCAATACCCAATTGATCAAAAAGCCTCCGTTAAACAGCTCACTAAAACCATGATGACAGAGAGATTTCATCCATTTATGAACAATGCCAACCCAAAACCTGGCGAGTTTGAATGGAACTGGTTATCCGATACCAGTGAATCAACAGGAGAAAGCAGGTTCGATAGCCAATACTGGCGTTCAAACATCGACCCATCAGAGCGTTATGTACAAGCCATCACAGGCACGACTCAATACCGTCTAAAAACCGATGAAAGTGGCTTTGATAACCTGCTATTAACGGGTGATTGGATTCAGAATGGCTTTAACATGGGCTGTGTAGAATCTGCAACATTGTCAGGTATGCAAACCGCGGACGCGATTATCAACCCTAAAAAATAAAATGAGCGCTCATTAGAGCACTCAAAGTACCAAAAAAATAGCGCTCAGGAGTCACCTTCCTAGCGCTATTTTTTTGTGGTTATATCCCGTTATATCGCAGGATAAAACGATTTGTTTTTACTCGGTATCCCGTGCATTAATATACGCTCGTTCCGACACCGAATGCCACGCCGACACTTTGCTCATAAAGTTTTTGAAGGATTCATAAACTTTTTTGCTCATTTCATCGCCTGCCGCCACTTCATCCAATGTTTCCTCAGACGCTTTTTTCAGTGCTTTTAACACATCTTTAGGGAATGGGCGAAGATCGACATTGTGCTCATTAATCAATGTTTGCAAGGCGTCATTATTTTTAGCCGTAAATTCATCAAGCATGTCTTGCGTTGCCTGACGCGAAGCCGCTCTCACAATGGCTTGCAAGTCCTTTGGCAACGCTTCAAATGCTTGTTTGTTTACCAGCAATTCCATTTCAGAGCCTGGCTCATGCCAACCTGGGTAATAGTAGTATTTCGCAGCTTTGTACAAACCAAATGCTAAGTCATTGTATGGCCCAACAAACTCAGTTGCGTCAATTGTGCCAGTTTGCAATGCTGTAAAGATCTCACCACCCGGTAGGTTAATCGGCGTTCCGCCCACTTTAGACAACACTTCGCCACCCAAACCCGGAATGCGCATTTTCAACCCCTGAAAGTCTTCCAAGGATTTGATCTCTTTATTAAACCATCCTCCCATCTGTACCCCACTGTTACCAGAGGTCAAAGGAATCAGATTGAAAGGCTCATAAATTTCTTCCCACAGCGCCATGCCGCCACCGTGGTAGATCCATGAATTGATCTCCTGAGCGGTCATACCAAAAGGTACGGCAGTGAAAAATTGTGCCGCTGGGACTTTGCCTTTCCAGTAATATGACGCACCGTGCCCAAGCTCTGCCGTACCGCGCGATACCGCATCAAAAATCTCTAGAGGTGGAACCAACTCACCCGCCGCATACACCTTCACTGTCAGCCTACCGCCCGACATCTCAGTGATGTTTTTGGCCATATATTCAGCGCCCGTGCCTAAACCAGGAAAGTTCTTTGGCCAAGTCGTGACCATTTTCCATTCTATCTTCTCTGGCTTTGGTTCTGCTTTGACCGCTTCTTGCGGCTTATCAGATCCGCCACATGCAGACAGCATCGCCGCAGTGACACCCGCCAGTGCCCACTTACCCCATTTATTTATTTTTAGCATTATTACTCCTTGGGAGGTTTGTTTTTATTATTTACAGAACGATTAATTCGTTACCGCAAACAGTGTAAAAACAGAACACGAAAACAACAACTGTTTTCTAGCCGTTGTTTTCGTAATAGACGCTCTCTTAACTCTGGCTTGCAATCTGAGAGTACAAACCAAAACACCACCCAAGCAGAAGAAACAAAAAAGCCCCAGAAATTCTCTTTCTGAGGCTTTTAGAGCATTCATTTAATGAACGATAAGATAGGACTTATTGCGCATCTCGTGCATTGATATAAGCGCGTTCCGACACATTGTGCCACGCCGATACTTTGTCTTTAAATGCTTTCAATGAATCGTAAACTTTGCGGCTTGCAGGATCCGTTGCGGCTAATTCTTCCATTACCACTTCAGACGCATCACGAAGTTCCGCCAGCGCATCCGCAGGGTATTCACGCAGCTGAACGCCATGCTCGTTGATCAAAGTCTGCAATGCTTCGTTATTTTTAGCCGTAAACTCGTCAAGCATGTCTGCATTCGCTTGACGTGCAGCAGCGCGAACAATGGCCTGCAAATCTTTAGGCAATGCATTAAACGCGTCTTTGTTTACCGTGATTTCCACTGCAGAACCCGGCTCGTGCCAGCCAGGGTAGTAATAGTATTTTGCCGCCTTATACAAACCAAACGCTAGATCATTGTATGGACCGACAAATTCCGTCGCATCGATAGCCCCTGTTTGTAATGACGTGAAAATCTCACCGCCAGGCAAGTTTACAGGAACACCGCCCGCCTTCTTAAGCACTTCACCGCCTAAGCCAGGAATACGCATTTTCAAGCCTTTAAGGTCTGCCACAGAGTTGATTTCTTTGTTAAACCAACCGCCCATTTGCACACCGGTATTACCGCCTGCCATCGGGATGATATTAAAAGGTTGGTAAATCTCTTCCCACAGCTCAAGACCGCCGCCGTGATAAATCCAAGAGTTCAATTCCTGAGCCGTCAAACCAAATGGGATAGAAGCAAAGAACTGAGATGCAGGCACTTTACCTTTCCAGTAATAAGACGCTGCGTGACCCATTTCTGCCGTGCCACGGGATACTGCATCAAACACTTCTAATGGTGGCACAAGCTCGCCTGCAGCATATACTTTGACTTGCAAACGTCCACCAGACATCTCATTAATATTCTTAACAAGATATTCCGCTCCAGTACCCAAAGCAGGGAAGTTCTTCGGCCACGTTGTAACCATCTTCCATTTAATCACCTCAGGTTTTTTCTCTACCTGAGCCGTTTTTGCAGCTTCTTTTGTTGCTTCTTTATCGCCAGACCCACCACACGCGGTCAACGCAACGGCTAACAAACTCGCCGCAGCAAGCTTACTTAACTGTATTACTTTCTTCATGTTATACCTTAGATTTAATCGAATGTTACTCAATTTCCGCATTACTCGTTTTCGCGAAATTGGTGTAAACAAAAACAAACGCTTTTCATTACACCCTATTCGTATTCTTCATTCACTTAGTGCTTTGACGTTTTTATTTTCGATTAAGTCATGATGTACGAGCTGTTTTTGCAAACAGAAAAACGGGGTAGGCATAGTAGAGAGGGTTGAGCAAAAATTCAACTATTGAACAGCCACATCAGATTGAGACGTGAGCTAATAGGACGTTAATACGACCAAACTAAACGCTGCCCTAGTCGATCGGATTCCAACGCCAAATTCAACGCATAGACCAGTTCGCACGCTTCTGTGTGTGATACAGGTGTTGCTCCTTCTCCTTGAATTGAGAGACGAAGAGCCTTATAGAACGCACCGTAGTCACCAAAATTAGGACGCTCTTTTGTTTCTGTTATCTGATCTACATCATGCTGGGTTGCCTGAAATAAAGCAAAGTGCTGTGCCACTCCCGCCTTTGCGTATTCAGAATCATTAGGCAATTGCCCTTTTCTAAGCGCTTCTTCTTGTGGGTCTAATCCATGACACTGCCAGCTCCCTCCCGTAAATCGAGCGTTGAAACGCATAACCCGCCCAGCCTCAAACGGGGATGAACCCAACTTTACGCGATGTCCTTTATATCCCAGCTCTAATTCAAAACTGTCGTGGGTTTGGCTGTCATCACGCAATCTGTCAATACTGGCGTTTATCCAATCTGGTGTTCCCAATAGATGCAGCGCTTGATCCAACAAATGCGGCCCCAGATCCCAAAATATCCCTGTGCCTTCCCCCGGCAGCTCGCGCCAGCGCATGCGAGCGTTCGGGCGGAATCGGTCAAATCGAGATTCGAGCTGTTTAAGCTCACCCAGCTGTTTGGACTGCAACAACGCTTTCAATCGTAGAAAATCACCGTCGAACCGACGATTTTGATACACGCAAAAGACCAAATTATTCTGTTCTGCTAATGCAGTTAACCCTTCTATCTGTTCTTGCTTTGTGACAGATGGCTTTTCCAATAATACGTGTTTACCCGCCTCTAATGCGGCTTTCGCTTGAGAAAAGTGCAACGCATTTGGACTGGTAATCACGATCAAATCCAAATCCTTGGACAAGAGGACATCGTCGATATGTCGGGCAAGTTTTACTTGTGGATAGGCAGAAAGCACTTCCTGCGTTCGAGAGCTGAAAACCAGAGAAAGCGCCATGCCTTCATCAGCGACTATAAAAGGCGCATGAAATACGCGACCAGAGAGGCCAAAACCAATTAATCCTACGTTGATCATTGAACTTACTCCTTACCTTATTCAGTTCTTGATTCCGCTCCTAATACCGCACAGAACAAACACCCAATAAAGCCATCTATCAGTCAAAGAAAAACACTCGATCATTGGAGAAAAGGCCGCCAATAATCGAGGTTAAAACGTTACAGCACTTCTAACTTAGCAAAAGACAACACCAGCCACTTAGTGCCTTCGGTATCGAAGTTCACTTGAACTCTGGCCTGTGGCCCTTGCCCTTCGTAGTTAATAACTAAACCCTCACCAAAAACCGGATGCTTCACTCGGTCGCCCATTGAAACGTTGGTATCTGGCACTTGATAGCCTTGTAACACGCTTTGATTTTGCTTTTGCAACGTACCTTGATAGTTTGGACGCTGCATAGAGATTGGCCTTGCGACTTGCGAGCGCAAACGCACCTCTTCAATACACTCTGGAGGAATTTCACGAATAAAGCGCGAAGGGCTATTGAAAGATTCGCTGCCGTGCAGACGGCGAGATTCCGCATAAGTGATATAGAGCTTCTCCATAGCCCGCGTAATGCCAACATAGCAAAGACGTCGCTCCTCTTCGAGACGCCCCGGCTCCTCGAACGACATTTTTGAAGGAAACAGGTTTTCTTCTACGCCCGTTAGGAAGACCAATGGGAACTCCAACCCTTTGGCGGAATGCAATGTCATCAACTGGACAGAGTCTTGATACTCATCGGCCTGAGCTTCACCCGCATCCAACACAGCCTTATCCAAAAAGGCCATCATCGGAGAACTGAATTCCTCGTCGTCTTCCGACCAGCTAAAGCCACTGGCCGCGCTGACCAATTCTTTTAAGTTCTCAATGCGAGCTTCGCCTTTTTCGCCCTTCTCTTTCTCATGATGAGGAATCAAACCCGCTTCCTGAATAATGTGTTCAAACACATCACCCAAGCCAAGATCAGGCTGGATCAAGGTATTGCCCATGCCATCAATCAGTAACAAAAAATTCTTTATCGCATTGGAAGCACGAGCAGGCATCACACCATGTTGCACAATGTGCTCAGCCGCTTGCCACATAGAGCATCCTTGATCTCGGGCGATTTCACGCAACGTACCAATACTGCGTTCACCAATGCCGCGCGGTGGCACGTTGATCACTCGCTCCATCGCACCGTCGTCATTTGGATCGACCGCCAACCTTGCATACGCCAGTGCGTTTTTGATCTCTAGCCGATCATAGAATCTGTGCCCACCGTAAATTCGATAAGGCAACTGTTCCCTAACAAGACATTCCTCGATCACGCGCGATTGCGCATTTGAGCGATACAGAATCGCCATGTCTTTTAGTGCCGTTCCGTCATCACGCCACTTTTTGACAATTTCCAAAATAAAGCGTGCTTCATCTTGTTCATTGAATCCGGCGTAAAGAGAAATAGGTTCGCCATCGCCACTGTCCGTCCAAAGCTCTTTACCTAAGCGATCGTCATTGTTTTGGATCAATCCATTGGCCGCTTTGAGTATCTGTCCGGTTGAACGATAATTTTGCTCAAGGCGAATCGTTTTAACGTCATTAAAATGCTTAGGGAAGTTCTGAATGTTCTCAATTTTAGCGCCGCGCCAACCGTAGATAGATTGGTCGTCATCACCCACCGCCGTAATTGTGCCCGTATCGCCCACCATGACACGCAACCAAGCGTATTGAATGGTATTAGTATCCTGAAACTCATCCACAAGCACATGTACGAACCGCTGTTGATAGTGCTTTAGCAAGGCAGGATTGGTGAGCATCAATTCATGCGCTCGTAACAATAGTTCGCCAAAATCCAATAAACCGTTGCGCTCACACGCTTCTTCATAATGGTAATAAAGCTCGCGCATTCCCTGAGAGAATGGGTCATGCGAGTCGGGTACATGAGCAGCGCGTCGGCCTTCGTCTTTTTGGGCATTGATAAACCAAGTCACTTGTTTAGGTGGCCAGCGTGTATCGTCGATATTGAATTCACGCATGATACGTTTAACAAGACGAAGCTGATCATCGCTGTCCATGATTTGGAAGTTTTCTTTCAATCCAGCATCACGCCAATGCGCTCTAAGCAGGCGGTGTGCTAGACCGTGGAACGTTCCCACCCACATACCCTGAGGAGGCAGCCCAACCAGCTGTTCGATACGTGCTTGCATCTCACGAGCGGCTTTGTTGGTAAAGGTAACGGCCATTAAGCTGTACGGCGACAGCTCATAGGCATGCATTAGCCAAGCGATTCGATGGACAAGTACACGTGTTTTACCGGAGCCTGCACCCGCCAACACCAAACTATTTTGGAGTGGCGCGGCAACAGCCTCGCGTTGTTTATCGTTAAGGGCATCGAGAATAAAAGAAACGTCCATTGAGCTCCGCCATTTTTAAAATTAAGCCACAAAATGGTTGATTTTTGATCAATTTTGCGGTTTTTATATACAGGTAGTCTTGCTTTCTATCTATTTTGACTTTTTTCAACGGCTGATGACAGTGATTCGTCATATCTGTCATCAAAAGAGTCTAGAGGTATTACTCATGACATCTATAGAAGTAGCTGAAATTAAAACTGAATTGCTCCACGCATCCATCAGTTTAAAAAAAGAAGAGAACGAACGAAACCAAAAAGAAGACAGCGTGAGAATGCTCAAAGCACGCCGCGCTATCGAAAACTATCGAGAGGAACAGCGTCTAAATCAAGCGATTTCCGATGGTTGGGACGATTAACACCCAACGTCTCACTGAATAATATTATCCAGCCTAGGATCAATATGGCTGCATTCCACTGGTCTCCCTTTGATTGGACACCGGCTTAGGATCTGCTACCCCTCAAATTTTGTAACAAAATACGTTCCAATACGCGTTTTTTCTGTGCGTAATTACAAAAAGATAATCGACTAATTGATCTACTCTCTAGAAGCCTAATTGTGTTTCAAGTACCATTACGTCTGAGTTTTTTTTGATCATTAATCCACGATAAAAAAAATAAATATTACCCTACCGGGGAGTCACCATGTTTGAACACATCCAAGCTGCTCCAGCTGACCCAATTCTTGGTTTAAGTGACGCGTTTCGCCAAGACACCAACCCTAACAAAATCAATTTAGGTGTGGGTGTCTATAAAGATGAGCAAGGCGCTACGCCCATCTTAAAATCGGTTAAACAGGCAGAAGAACGCCTTGTTGACGATGAAAACACGAAAAGTTACTTAAGCATCGAAGGCGAAAAAGCCTACCGTTCAGCCGTTAAAGCACTGCTGTTTGGCAAAGATCACGACATTATCGCTAAAAATCGCGCCCATACCGCCCATACTCCCGGTGGCACAGGAGCGCTGCGCGTTGCTGCGGAATTTATCAAAAAACACCTGCCTGAAGCGACCATTTGGGTAAGCAACCCAACTTGGGCAAACCATCAAGCTGTCTTTCAGTCGGTTGGTTTAGAAGTTGGCAGCTACGCTTATTACGACGCCAACGCCAAAACACTGGATTTCGAATCCATGCTGGCAAGCTTGTCTCAAGTGCCAGAAGGTGACGTCGTACTGTTTCACGGTTGCTGCCACAACCCAACGGGCATAGACCCGACTCCTGCGCAATGGCAACAACTCGCTAAACTTGCCAGCAAACAAGGTTTCTTACCTTTGTTTGATTTTGCTTATCAAGGGTTTGGAAACGGTCTTGAAGAAGACGCAATTGGCTTACGCACATTTTTGGAAGAAACGCCTGAAATGCTCATCGCCAACTCCTTCTCTAAGAACTTCGGTTTGTACAATGAACGAGTAGGTGCATTAACCATCGTTGCGGAAACAGCAGAGCAAGCAAGCGCAGCTTTCACTCAAATTAAACGCTGTGCTCGTACCAACTACTCTAACCCGCCTTCTCACGGCGCTGCGGTCGTAACTGAAATTTTGACCGACGACCAACTGCGTAGCCTTTGGGAAATGGAGCTAGCCAGCATGCGTCAGCGTATTCAAGAAATGCGCACGCTCTTTGTTAACACATTGCGTGCTAAAGGCGTTGAGCAAGATTTTTCATTCATATCTAAACAGCAAGGTATGTTTTCTTTCTCTGGCTTGACTCCAGACCAAGTGGCCAGCCTAAAAGAAGATCATGCGATTTATATCGTCGGTTCTGGACGTCTCAATGTTGCAGGCATGACCAAGAACAACATGGAACAGCTGTGCGAAGCCATTGCTGCTGTCTTGTCTAAATAGACCATTCTCGCAAGAGAAGAAAGGCAGAAACACTCGGTAGGCAACACGACCAAGCGCCATACAAAACTTGACCAAAGAGCCAACAAACTGTTGGCTCTTTTTGTTTTACCTGTTAGTTTTGTTAATCTGGTTCTGACTAAGACTCTATGGAGCACTTTGAATGACTGCCACTCTGATTTACTGCTATGACCCCATGTGTAGCTGGTGTTGGGGCTTTAAACCCGTTTGGAACAACCTCGAAAAAGCACTGCAACCTTTGATCGACAAACAAAAGTTGATCATACAACCCATGCTGGGTGGATTGGCGCAAGATTCCGACGATCCAATGCCGTTAGCCATGCAAGAAAAGCTCGAAGCAACTTGGCATCGCATTTCTGAAACTCTAGACACAGAGTTTAATTTTGATTTCTGGCGTGAAGCAAAGCCTCGCCGCTCAACCTACCCCGCTTGCCGAGCCTGTCTGGTTGCGCGAGATGTCGGCCTTGAAAGCGAAATGGCCACTGAAATTCAAAAAGCCTACTACCTAAACGCACAAAACCCATCCGACCTAGACACACTAACACGCTGTGCCAAACACATAGGATTGAAAGAAAGCGGATTTCAAAAATCCATGTCGCTCGTGAAAGAAGAGCAAATACTAGAACATGAAATCACCCAAGCACGGCACCTAGGGCTCAATTCATTTCCGTCGTTAGCCGTCATCGTCGGGGACCACCTCACCGAAATCCCGATTGATTATGAAAACCACGAAACCATGCGTCAGGCAATAAAAGCCGCACTACCTGTTGAAACAGACTGACTTTTACAACGAAAAAGAAAGCAATTTTCCCTTCTTTTGGCGCCTTCTAAATAACCGACGGGAACCCTCAATACGTCGGTCTAACTCCTCCCTTTAAATTGCGGGAAAGGTTGAGAAAGAGGCGTAAACTGGACATAAGTCAATCACTTGCGCACACATCAAAGCGGTTCACAACGTTTCTGAATAAAAACAAGGTGTATATTCTATCTATTCTTGATCCATCTCAAAAATGCCACACTTTTTCTGAGTTGTATGACATTATCCGTCTCGCTGTGTCTACTACGCGTTTTAAAAGTATATTAATATCCAGTGCATAGTGAATGGTCGCCAAGATAGTGTGGCATACCGAGAAAATCTAAAACTCTATTTACATCATAGTGTTAGAGCTTTTTAGCATCGATATTTTCCATTTTCTAAAGATGTTAATGAAATAGGTACGAGGGCTGAGTGGACAATTCCTTTGAGGGTCTGTACACGCTCTCTTGGCACAGAGTTTAATTTTGACTTCTGGTGTGAAGCAAAATCTCGCCACTCAACCTACCCCGCGTGCCGAGCATGTCTTGTCGCTCGTAAAACAAAAAAAATACTAGAGCACGAAATCACCCAAGCACGGCACCTAGACCTCAACTCATTTCCGTCTATTTGTGATTAGATAAGCAATATAAAACCATAATTATAATTAACGACATTTTGAAACGATTTAATCGAGGCTTTTTATCTCATCGATTAAATCTAACCTAAATTACAGGAGCGAAACATGAATAACATTACCCAAATTACGAGTGAACACGTCACTAAACATGGCCTTCCTGCTCATGTTTTTAAAGACAGTGGTCTTTATGAGCAAGAAAGCGACAAAGTATTTGCTGCAGGCTGGGCTAGCATAGGCTGCGCGCAACAACTAGAAAAACCGGGCGACATCTTACCTGTTCGTATTGCAGGGCAATCGTTGATTATTGTTAAAAATCGAGAAGGTGAAATTGGCGTATTTCATAATGTTTGCCGTCATAAAGCTGCGCCTTTAGTTGACGAGCCTTGCAACAAAAGAAGCATGGTATGCCCGTACCATAAATGGTCATTTAAAATTGACGGTAGTTTACTCAGTGCGCCGCGCTACTTTGGTAACGACAACAAACCAATGTCAGAAGAAGACAAAGCAGATAAAGGGCTTATTAAAGTTCGCTTTGCTGTTTGGTGGGACATTATTTTTGTAAATATTGACGGTAACGCACAACCTTTTGACGAATTTATCGCACCGCTAGATGAATTATTAACGGATCATAATCCCGATAACATCAAAAAAATCAGCACTACTGATTACTCAGGAGAAGTGAATTGGAAGCTGGCTGTCGATAACTTTTTAGATGGCTATCATGTTCCTTTTGTACATTCACAGGCTTGTTCATTAGATGCAATACTTGATCAAGAAGACCTATTTGTTTCTGACAATATAGTTGGGCTTAGATTAGTCAATGGTGCCAGCGCCAAGCCCGCAAAAACAGCGAAGCAACTGCCTCATTTTGATAATTTGCCTGAGGCAAAAAAAGGAGCACAGCAATGGTTTGGTATTTTTCCTAACACCTTATTTTTTGTAGACCCGTGCTGGGTACAAACTATTGTGGTAAAACCTATGGGTGCAACAACAACCGATGAATCATTGAGTATTTATGTTGTAAATGACGAAGCGGCTAGCGATGAGTTCAAACTGGAAAGAGAACGTTTGAATGAAGTCTTAAACGAAGTAAACGAGCAAGACATTGAATTGTTAGATAAATTACAAATTACCCGTACCAATGAAATTGCCAACCAAGGTCACTTGGTGCCAGCATGGGATCAAATAAACATGTCATTCCAGCAAATGTGGCTTAAGAAAATGCAAGGTTAATTATGAGTTGTATTATTATTGGCGCAAGCCATGCAGGTGTTCAAGCGGCTGTTAACTTAAGGGCGCAAGGCTATAAAGATAGCATTACACTTATCAATGCCGAAAGCGTTATGCCCTATCAGCGCCCGCCACTGTCTAAGGCTTTTTTACAAGATGCCTTACCTGAACAAAGGTTGTGGTTACGCCCAGAAGCGTTTTACCAACAAAAAGACATAACATTGATGTTATCCACTCGTGTTGTGTCAATTAACGCCACAGACAACTCAATTAGCCTTGAGAACGGTAACAGCTTAAATTACTGCAAGTTAATAATAGCCACAGGCGCCAGTATTCGCCGCTTAACTATACCTGGCTCGGAATTGCCTCAAATACATTATTTGAGAGATCATAAAGATACAGTGGGTATAAAAGAGCAGATAAACAATATTGAAAAAGTAGTGGTTATTGGTGGTGGGTACATTGGTTTAGAAGCCGCAGCGTCCATGGCTAAGCTTGGTAAAAAAGTAACCTTACTTATTAATAGTGAGCGGCCGTTAGCTAAGAGCACTTGTACAATAGTCAGTGATTTTTTCACCAAATTACACAAGTCACATGGCATAGATATTAAGCTGAATACCCAAGCGAAAAGTATAGAAAAAGCAGCACAGGGCGTCATCGTCAACACGTCTGATGATGACGCTTTAGCTGCTGATGCTGTTATTGTGGGTATTGGTGTCACTCCAGAACAATCCTTAGCAGAAAACGCGGGGTTAACGGTTGAAAATGGAGTATGTGTAAATGAGTTTATGCGCACATCAAACGAAGATATTTATGCGATTGGTGACTGCGTAAGCTTTTATCACCCACTTTATAAAAAACAAGTACGCATTGAATCAGTTCAAAATGCCACCGATCAGTCAAAAACGGCGGCCAGTGCCATATGCAACCAACCAACACCTTATAACGCAACACCTTGGTTTTGGTCAGATCAGTTTGACGCTAAACTACAAATTGCGGGATTATCTGATGGCTACGACGATACTGTGATCCGCGAAGAATCAGAAAACAGCTTCGCCGTATTCTATTTCAAAGCGAAGCAGCTAATTGCGGTAGACACAATGAATCAGCCAAAAACATTTATGGCGACTCGTAAGCACTTAACACGCTTAGTGGAAGTAGATAAACAGCTACTGGCTGACACAAATGTAAATATTAACCACGTTTTTAACCCTGTAACAGGAGCCTAACCATGCTTGACATAACTTTTATTTTACCCGATGAGACAAGCGTTACCGTCGCGGCAAATGAAGGTGACAGCTTAATGCAAACTGCTGTAGACAATGGCATTGAGCAAATTGCCGCAGACTGTGGTGGCTGTTGTTCATGTGCAACCTGTCATTGTATTGTTGCCGACAACTGGCAAGACAAACTTACCCCACCTGATGCAACGGAAAGCGATTTACTTAGCAATGCAATTGAAGATGCTCAGAAAAACAGCCGTTTATCCTGCCAGATTTTCTTAGATGCGACGCATGATGGGTTAGTTGTACACGTACCTGAAAGCGAATGGTAGCCTAAGCTAAGACGTATATTACCCATTCTCTATTCTTTGCAATCAATAACTCGTTAGTTTCAAATAACAAACTCAAGGATGAGGCAACCTAACCATAACTTAGTGATATCTGTGTAGTTGTGCGTGCCTACTGATACATTGTTAGCCGCATCATAGGGACTGAGGTTTGAAGATTCGAAAAGCAAATCAATCCGATCTGGATGCCATTACTCTCTGTATCAATTCCTTGGATATGTTATCTCCCACACGATAACGGAAGACGGATTTGATAGGGCGTATATGAAAAAATGTCTCGTTTAAAAAACGGCTAACGAACGCTTCAAACCAAACTCAAAATCATGTCGTGTTTTTCCCTCCCCCTATAATGGCAAACTATTTTCAGGTGAACAACATTCACCTTCTCGCCATTTCTACTACGCTTTTTAAAAGTGTATTAGTATCAGATGTATAGTAAATGAGTGCCGAAATAGTGTGCCATAACGAGACATACATAGGCGCATGTCTACTAATAAAATGTTAGATTCTTTTCATGAGATGTCGCAAACCATGCTTTCTACGAAGTTAGAAAAACCTCTGTTTTATAAGAACAAATTTGCATTAAGATTCGAGCTTGGCCCTACCGATATAAGCTTATGGGCAGACAGTAAGCGAGAAAACATAAACGAAGAATACTTTCGGGTAGCTTCTAATCGCGCAGCGAGTATTTTCAGGTCAGCATTCTCTCAAAATGACGAGATTAATGTCTGCTATCAAATTTTCTCGGATGGGCGGCAGAAAATCAGGAAGAGCGACTACTTTTTCAAATTGTTTAGCAAGTTATCCGGAAAGCCTATGGTGTTTAGCGAACATCGAGACATTTACCGTGATGACCTAGAATATAAACGCTATTGCATTAAAAGAGTAACAATATCAGATACCTATACTCATGATCTCGACGAAGACGAAATTATCTTTACATTAATCAATAGTGATTTTGGTTATAGAGGACCTTCTCTCCTTGGGCAACTCTTCCTTATAAATTGCACTAAAGGTTTAGTATTCCACATCTATGATGATCGCGGGCTGGATTTAGCTGCAGATAACAAGCAACCTTTAGAGTCTATCTATCATGAACAAAACAGCTTACTACTAGATTATGACCGCGATTACATGGACAGCTTGTTTGCAAGAATATAACAAGGCCATCAAACATCGCCCCCTCCGGGAACCGGACTCGCAAAACACGCTCGCAGTTTATGGCAGGCGTTATACCTACTAGGAGAAAGAATGCGGTTAATAATTTTTATTACTATTTTCGTATTTTCAGGGAGTTTATCAGCGCTTGACATTAGTAACTTTAAGTCTGGACTTTCATGTACGGATACCAAATCGTTTGGATGGATATGTCATACAACCGAAGATATTTTCGTTACAGGACAAAGTCTATGTGTATGGAATAAAAGGCTTTTAACAAACCTCACTCAAGGCATCAACCAACTGCGTCATTTCATCTGGCGTGGTGTAATGCACAAAGGATAATCTGAGCACGCCTTTATCGGCATCTATTCCCATCGCTTGGAGTAATCGAACGGCGTAGAAGTTCGCCGCGCCGCATATGATTCCCTTTTCCCTCCATCAGACACTCATCAGAATCCATATCAAAAATGAAGCAAGGGGCCATTATGTCTAGAGCTACTTTGACAACCTCAAACATCGTACATACAATGTACATATGATTAAATTCGAATGGAATGTCGTAAAAGCCGCTACAAATATTAGAAAACACGGAGTTTCTTTTGAAGAAGCTAAATCTGTGTTTTTTGACGATTGTGCTTTGCAGTTTTTTGATCACGAACACTCAGAAGCTGAAGATCGATTTCTGATGCTTGGTATGAGTAATGAAACCAAGTTGCTTATTGTGTGTCACTGTGAACACAATAATGGAAATACTATTAGAATAATTTCAGCCAGAAAGGCAACGAAAAATGAGAGTAAGCATTACCAGAGAGAAGATTAATTATGAAAGATGAATATGATTTTTCTACAATGAAATCACGTAAGAACCCTTATGCAAATAAGCTTAAAAAATCAGTCACTATACGACTAGAAGAAGATGTAATTTCATACTTCAAAAGTATGGCTGAGGAATCGGGAATTCCTTACCAGAGCCTCATTAATTTGTATCTACGAGATTGTGTCGCTACACATAAAAAAATTGATATCAATTGGCATAAATAATCGACCTGCTAACAAGATGAGCCAACCAACGCGGGACAGTGCGCGACTGAAGTAAAGTGAGTTCCTGATATGTTTCCTTTGGTAGTGCAAGCTGAGGTTGTCGCTGACTTCGATTTATGGCTCTGTTGTCTTAGCGCGAGGCTTAAAGTCAAATCGCTTTCTAGGTATGAAAAGCCATTCGTTACATTGTAGCTCCCCTCAACAAACCTCACTCAAGGCATCAATTAACTGCGTCATTTCATCTGGCGTGGTGTAATGCACGAAGGATAATCTGAGCACGCCTTTATCGGCATCTATTCCCATCGCTTCGAGTAATCGAACGGCGTAGAAGTTCGCTGCGCCACATATAATTCCTTTTTCTACTAGACGCTTAGCAAGCACTTCTGAATCCATATCAGTGTGCATAAGGGAAACGGTCGCCGCTCTTTGTGATGCATCAACTGGCCCCAGTAAACGCAGTTTGGGGTGTTGATCGACAAAATCCAACAAGGGTTGCAGCAATGCGATCTCTGCGTCATGTAATAGGGTCCGCACTCTTTGAGCACGCTCCAGTACCGATTCTGACGGTTCAAAATGATGATCATGAAGTTGTTCAAAATAATCCAATACACCTTGTGCCGCGGCTATTTGAGCGTGATCCGGACCAGCAGGAACAAACCATTTATTGCGATACGCGGTATTAAAGTAATGCGATTGATTACCCAACTTTTCGGCAACAGCATTGCGTATAACCATGACGCCTAGGTGTGGGCCATACACTTTGTACAAGGATAAAAGATAGATATCTGTACCCAATTCACCAATATCTGGGATGCCATGTCCCGCATACGAGACACCATCGACGACGGTTACAATGCCTTGCGAACGGGCTTTCTCACAGATTTTTTTGACGGGATTAATATGAGCAACAATGTTGGAGCAGTGCGGGAAAGCCAACAGTTTCGTCTTAGGGGTTATAAGCAGATCCAAATCGCTTGGCGATAGCAAACCAGTTTGCGGGTCAACCTGCCACTCTTTGACAACAATGCCAGAATCGGCGAGCCGACGCCACACTCCGCTGTTTGCTTCGTGATCCTGATTCGTCACTATGATTTCATCGCCCGATTGCAGAATATTGGCAAATGCTTGCGCCAATACGTACGTGTTTTGCGATGTTGATGGCCCAAAATGGATGTCAGCTTCGTCTACGTTGAGGTATTGAGCAAAACGTTTATAGGACGCATCCATGGCATTCCCTGCTTTTTGTGACGCAGGGTGCACATGATAAGGCTGAAGTTTGGTTTCTCTGTAGTATGCGGTCAGGCGTTCAATTACTGGCTGACAGGCATATGAACCGCCTGCATTTTCAAAAAATGCCTGACCTTGCAAACTCGGCTCACTAAAAGCCGGAAACTGAGATCGTACAAACGCTAAATCCAGTTGGGTCATCATCTATCTCTCTTTTGTTAGCCAAAATCATGATTAATAAGATCCAGCATTGGGTTATATAAAGGCTCCTTTGCTGCATCGCGACCTTTTTCGGTATCACTGATGGATTCTTCTGTTACGGCTTCATTTGGTTCGTCAGCGGCGCCTGCAACCGAGTTTTCGGTCGTTTGCTCACTCTGTTCGTTTTCTTCGCTGTTGAGATCGGATTCAATCGTTTCATCGTCTACTTCTTCGACTTCTGCTTCTTCGCCTATTTCTTCCACAGCATCATTCGAGGCGTTATCTTGCGAGTTGTCTTGTGTGCTTTCTGAAGCTTCCGGTTCTTCGAAGACGGTATCAGAGGTTGTATCAGGTGCTGAGCCAAAGCCCTCATCGGTGTCGTCAATTGTGCTTTCTTCAACTAGGTCTTCTTCGCTTAGGCTTTCTTCAACAACATGTTCTTCATTTGAGTTCTCATCGTGAGCTTCTTCAAGCGTCTCTTCAAATGTCTCTTCAGAAGCTTCTACGGATGCGGCTTCAGGTTCGATCACAGCTGAGGCTTCGTTTGCCTTGATAAAGGCCGCCAGCATCGAGGCTAACTCCTCCATATGCGGATAGGTAACGTTGATCGCCATCCAATCAGAAGAATCCGGCTCAAATGCCATCAAGTTGCCGGGAACAATTGCGTGGCGATGTTTGGCGGCTAGAATCGCCATATCGGATTCATTTGGCTTCTTGCCCATTTGCATCCAAAGTGCCATTCCACCCTTAGAATAAGCAAAGCGAATGTTGTCGCCCAGCTTCGCTTCTAATGTCGCTTTGGCTTTTTCAGACAAAGACCAAATCTGACGGCTGCGTTTATTCAATGAGTGTTTTTGAGTGCTTAATAAAGCATCACTCAATGCTTGTTGCTGCGAATCGTTTAGTGCGAAATCAGCACTCAGAAAAGCCCCTTCCAAAATGGTATATCGGCTAGGAATACACCATGCCGCATTTCGGTCCGATCCTTTGGACTCAACCCCACCGATATAAATCACTCGGTCTTCGGTATCCAACGATTTATAGCTCATCAATGGTGATGATTTATAGCCAAGGTGAGAGGCCAAATCCCACTCCACGGCTGGAATGTTAATTTCATTAATGATGGCAAGCCAACGTCGCAAGCTTAAGTTTGATATCTCTTGTCCGGCTGGGAACGCAAATTGGCTAGGGAATACAATCAGACGAATATCGTTTTCTTTAATGCAACGAATGGCTTCGTCCAGATCCACGCCACGGTCTCCGGCTTGAAGACACAGCACTTCGCGGTGCAAGCTTTGTAATCCACCTAATAATCTCGGATCACACGGCGTAACGACTAAGATTTGATCTCCCGTTTTTGTAAGGCTTTGAACAACTTGGTTAAATATGCTGACGGCAGATCGGGCTAACCAAATGTTGCCTGATCGGGTCTTGATACCTAAATGCTTTAAATGATCAGACACGGCTTCTCGAACCGCTAAATGCCCTTTTCCGGGAACAGGTAATTCGGCTTCTGACGTCCGTGGACCGGGCAATAAGAAGGCATCACTTTGATCCACTAATGCTGCGCGATGAGACAAAGCAGACCAAATTAACTTGGCGTTTTCTTCAGACAGTCTTCGTACGTGATCGCCCGCCAATACATGGGCGTTTTTAGAGGTCGAACGGTGACAAACGAAATAGCCGGACTTGGGACGAGATTCAATCCATCCCTCTTCTGTCAAAATATCGTATCCATGAATGACAGTATTTAGGCTAAGCTTAAGTTGCTTCGACAAAGACCGCAGAGAGGGCATTTTATTCCCAGGGGTCAGAACCCCTTCAGCCACCTGTTGAAGAAACCAATCCACTACCCCTTTATATAAAAAGTCTGCCACGCTGTGTACCTTTCGATTTTCAATTTTTTTATCTGTTATCAATCATTGACCGTCGGCATTTAAAACGCAAGCGTGTTGCTGTATTTATGCGGTAATCCACGCTCAATTTCACGGCTTATAGGCCTGTTCTGGCACTTGGAATCGTTTGGTCTATTTATAGTGCTCGCAATTTATTCATAAAAAACAACGAACAGGATACAATCACTTTTTAGAATGACTCTTTCTATCATTTGGTGAAGGCAAAAATAGGGGCTATATGGCGTTTTCTTCCAACAACATACGATCAGACTTTCCCATTTTGAAAGTCACGACAGATGATCACCCTATCGTCTACTTAGACAATGCCGCAACCACTCAAAAACCTTTGGCCGTTTTACAGAGCATTCAGGACTATTACCTTTACAGCAATGCAAACGTCCATCGAGGCGCGCACTTCTTAAGTGACCGAGCCACGTCGGCCTTCGAAAACGCCCGCGATACCGTCGCTAATTTTCTAAATGCAGGCCAAAACAGCCATGTAATATGGACAAAAGGCACGACAGAAAGCATTAACTTAGTGGCTTACGGTCTTGAGCACCTTATCGAAACAGACGATGAAATTCTCATTACCAGCCTTGAGCACCACGCCAACCTCGTTCCTTGGCAGCAATTGGCGTTTCGAACGGGCGCTCGCCTTAGAGTATTACCCCTCACTTCTACGGGAGAGTGGGAGCCTGAATATGCGAGCTACTTTACCGATAAAACCAAGATCTTCGCCTCGACTCACATTTCTAATGCGATTGGTGTCGCAACACCGCTTGCTGACATGCTTAACGAGGCGAAAAAAGTCGGAGCCTATACACTGATCGACGGCGCACAAGCTGTGGCGCATTATGAAGTGGATGTAGAAACGCTCGATTGCGATTTTTACGTTTTCTCAGGTCACAAAATGTACGGGCCAACAGGCATTGGTGTTTTATACGGCAAATCTGCCGCGCTAGAAATACTGCTTCCATACCAGACGGGCGGAGAAATGGTACGCCATGTGGCCTATCAGGCGACAGAATTTAACGTTTTGCCGTATCGTTTAGAAGCAGGCACTCCACACATAGAAGGCGCAATTGGGCTTGCTGCCGCGTGCGACTATTTAACGAAGCAAGACCGCCCAGAGTTGCTCAAATGGGAACAAAATCTGGCCAAAACGGTTTATGATGAACTGTATCTCGATCCCAGAATTGAAATCTATTCTCCGTCTAGCAATACGACTTTGGTGTCTTTATCTGTACCCGACGTTCACACGCTTGATCTCAATAGCTACTTAGACAGCAAGGGTATTGGCGTACGAGCTGGCAGCCATTGCGCTCACCCTTTAATGGAGCAATTGGGTGTTGGAAGCACCTTACGCGCTTCATTCGCTTGCTATAATACCAAAGAAGAAGCCGAACGGTTTTGCGAAGTCTTACTAGAAGCCATTGATTTACTCGCAGACTAGACACATCAATACATCACATATTTGCAAACAGACATGACTCACTTACTTGATAGCCAAACCATCCAATCTCGTCTTCAAGCCTGCACCAGCAAAGAGGCTACTTTTAAAGAACTTGTCGCCCTCAGTAATCAGCTCGAACGCCTGACCGACGAAGATAAATCTGAAGAACACAAAGTGAAAGGCTGCGAAAGTGCCGTTTGGCTGATCGAGGAACACATTGATGGAATGTGCCACTTTAAAGCCGACAGCGACGCTAAACTCATGCGCGGCGTATTGGTTGCCGTGCTCAGCCTAGTGCAAGGCAAAAGCAAAGCAGATATCCAAGCAATGGATTTAGTACAAGAGCTGACCCAGTTTAACTTAGGCAGTTACCTAACCAGCTCTCGTACAAATGGGGTGTTGGGGATTCTTAAGAAACTGTCTTCTTAAGATCTATAGATTCGCATCACGGCCCATCCCCACTATTCCCTCTTCAAAGCGCGGTTTGATTGTTACTCTTGAAGTCTAATGAGGTCACCCAACCGCTGTTACTGATTGAATGTTCCACACGCGTTATCGTGTATTGTTCGTCGTCTAATGTTAGGCGACTTCCTGCATACATGATCTGACCGGGCACTGACGCATTCCCTTGAGCGGTACCTTGATTTGCTCGTTTCAACGCATTGATCGCCTCCTGCTTCGCCTTATATTCACTGGTAAAGTGGCCTTGTTTTATCAAGGTAGGTTCTCCTTTCCCAACACTCACCGTGACCATTTTGTTCCGTATAGTATCCTGATATTTAACGGAACAACGCCGATAGAAGGTCGTATTAGAATGACTGATTTGGCTATCGATACAGTGGTCTATGTCCAACATCACTTCTGGCGGAGCCTCTTCTTGCTTCATTAGGTACAGAATTGAGTTTTTTATATTAAAAATCACAGAATGATCTTTTGCGATTCTGTTCAATAAATTAATGTCAGACTCATTTACCTGATCAATATCGTGCAATTCTTCAGTGAGATCCGATTTATACCCCAGTCCGTGACGCGTAGCGATGTCGACCACCAACTCCGCCAAGGTTATTTGTTCATAACGATGGTGACGAAGCTCTTTGATATTGGAGCTAAAATCCATACCCGTCGCGTTTACCGAAAGCTCGCTGTTATTACGTATACTGGTCTTTTGAACATAAAAAGCGCCAGCAAAGTGCTGCTGCTCTTCCCCTCCTAGAAAGACCTTTATCTGATCCCCATATTCAGGCCGCTTAAACTTAGCGCTGAAAACCAAACTCAGTTCATCGCTGTTGTCCTTTTCATTGTCCGTGACACGTAAGCTAATAAGATAGGGCGATACTCGCTCAGTCACGTCCTTATCATTCACAAACAATCGATAGGTGGGTGTCATTACCATAAGACCTCCTCCGTCACGACGGCGGATTTCTCAGGTAATTCCACAACATCTCCCTTTGAAAGAAACAGCCCTAAGCTTGGGTTCGCTTCGTTTACGGCTGAAAACTGCTCCAATGAGCCGTAATACAACATCACGACTTCATCCAGCCTCATTGTCGTTTTCGTTATTTCATAAGTTGCCATGTATCACCACCAGCTGTACTTCAAAGCTCTGTTTATAAAACTCCCCTCCTTTCAAAAAGTTGGACTGATCCGCGCTGATTTCCATAATCAACACCGTCAAGGCTTGACCAAAGGAAAGCGCAAGCGTGACCGGTTCCTTCTTTTCCGCCAACGCATACAAGCTGTTCAACGCTCCCATACTTTGTTCAATCAATACACCGCTCAATGTCAATTTTTGACTGTGGCGACCTACTTTTTGCCAGTCATCAAAGCCATTAATGATGCTCTTGTTGGCAAAGTGATAACTTGATTGACGTGAAATATTGGCAATATTGACGCCGCTACTTTCAAACTTAACGTGACCTAATTGACACAACATTAGATATCCTCATCTTTCAGTGATGGGCTGGATGTCGACGCCTGACCACGCATAACGTTTTCAATGGCTCGCTCTATATCAATATTGCTCGTTGGGTTATTCACGGTAACCTGAACATTAATATGCTGAACGACTTCTTTCGTCGGCGATTGCCCATTGTTGATTGGCGAAAGCTCATAACTTTGAACCATACTTCCGGTCGGTGCTGGAGAAAGTGCTTTTGCTTCATCTGACGATGGGTTCATCGCAGCCGCACTCGTCGTCACCAACATGCCTGCGCCGATGGCGGCCAGTTTGCTATTCGATGTGGCTTTCTTTTGTGTCGTTAATGGCGTAACAGACCCACTAGAACGCCCTTTTTCACTGGAGGTCGCAGCCTCGCTCGAAGCCTCACCCTCATCGCCAAATAACCCTAACTGCTTACCAACCCAACCGATTCCCTTAGCCACCAGCATGATTGGCGCTAAGGCCGCTTTAAATACAGAACCGATCACTTCACCAAACTTCATACCACTGGCTGCAAAGCCTGCAAGCTCCGCTTGGCTACTTTGAATAGGCGTGAACAACGCACCGAACCAATTGATCACCTCAGACACCTTGCTCGCGATCCAAGCAAAGGCATCACCGACAGGCGCTAGCAAATTCAATAACGGCTGAAAGGCGGTAAAGACTGGCTGTATTGAGGCATATAGACCATCAAATACCCCACCAAAAAAGGCTTTTAGGGGTTGCCAATATTTATAGATCAAGACACCGGCTGCCACGAAAGCGCCTACTATTATGCCTATTGGGTTTGCGAGCATCGCAGCATTCAAGCCCCACTGCATCATCGCTCCGGAGCGTAAGGCTGTAGCAAAACCAAAGACTGTGGATTTCGCTCTCATTAGCCCTGCCCCTGCATTTTTTAATCCGCCACTAACGCCAGCAAGAGATTGATTAAACGAGGAAAAAGAGCTGACAAGCTTCGACCCTGAGTCGTAAGTATTTACTAACTTCAAACTCAAGTCCGTTAAACCCGTTACGCCTTGCTTTGAAAAATCAAACGTTTGCACGCCATCATACAATCCCGTAAGCGACTTTTTGAAGTTTGAGAAGGTGCTTACGAGCTTCTCACCGGACTGTACCGCACCTTTCATTCCTTGTGATTTTCCGCTCGCGTCGTCGCTTTTTTTCTTACTCGATTTGTCGTTCTCTTTAGATGAAGACGCCTCTGTCTCTGAAGATTCATTTGAATTGAGGCTCGTAAAGGACGTTTTCAACCCAGCAAAAGACTGTTTCAGCGTTGAAAAATTACCCGCAAGTTTTGAACCTGAATCCAGTAAACCCACAACCCCTTTTTTCGACAGTTCAAAGTTCTGTAGCCCACTCGATAAATCGGTAAAAGATTGTTTAAATGTTACCGCGTCTGTTATGAGCGTAGACGCGGCATTCTGTACCCCCTTTAACGTTCCTAAGTCCGCATTGTCGTTCGATCCTTGTTCAGCATTCGCATCGTGACCTTTTTTGTTTTTGGTCTTTTTTTGACGCTTTTTAGCGCTAGGTTTCTTTTTATTACTCTGTGATTGATTCTTTTTAAGCCCAAAACCGGAAAGGCTTTTTTGCATCTTATTCAACTTACTCGACAAGGTGCCCGTCATTTTCGAGACAGACCCGACCAGACTATTAAGGTCTTTACTTAAAGAGGACACTCCGGTTTCAAAACTGCTCGTCATTGTCGCCATCGCTGTGCCCACTTCCGCGAACCCAGTCATTTGGGCCTCAGCGCCAGCCGATTTTTTAGAATCTGTACTTTGCTCCGCTATCTTTTTTGTTGCTCCTGATTTTTCATTATCTGTACTTTGCTCCGCTGTCTTTTTTGTTGCTCCTGATTTTTCATTAGCAGCAGATGGCAAGCTATCAAATAGTCCTCCTAAGAGGCCACTCTCTTCGAATGTGCTCAGCTTCTCAAAGTAACCACTAAGGTGCTTTTGCATGACGCTTGTTACATCGTTAGCCAAGTCTGTAATGTTGCCCGTTGTATCAAAACTGATAGAGACACTTCCTAGTGACATATTTATCTCTCCGCCTATCTTTCGACTTCACACAAACGTTTCGCGGTCTCTGCAAAGGTTTCAAATTCGTCTAATGTCATTTCCAAACAATCACAAAAACCAAGATGAAGCTTTGCAGACACCATCGCGATTGCGTTTAAGCAACCGCTCCAGTCGACGACAAAAAACTCTCTGCGGTATCCTTTAGCAGAATAAAATCGTCGTAATCCAATGCATCCAATTCATCGACGGTCATTTGCGCCAGTGTTCCAACGATGGCGATTTGACGCTCTTCTAGATTTGGCTCACTAAAGTGGATGCGGATATCCCGCAGTTTAGGTTTGCGTACTTTGACAATACGTCCATCGGACAAAGCCACTTCTTTTTCTTTTAATAGTTCTTTAGACATGTTTCTTAACCTTTTTAAATAAATTGAGTGATCCTATAGATCGAAAACGATTAATTTTGTACATTAGTGTCTAAAGTAAAATAACGTCTCAACCATCAATGGCCGTTGATATCACTGAGACGCTGCTTACTTTTTGACTGTATTTACTGTGTTACTGTCGCGGTCCCCACCACAAAACAGTAACCACATCGCCATTATTGACGGGGCTTTGCTTAAGAAAGTACGTGAGTGCGAGCTTTCTCCAATAGGTCCACATCGTTAATTTTGGCGATCATATTCTTCGCATCTAACATACATTGTTCAGTGCCATTCACTTTTAACGCGTAAAAATCAACGTACACTTTCAGTTTGCGTTCTGCTTCTTTGCCGGTTTCCCAGTTACCGTCGTCGATATCAAGGCTGCCTTTAATGGTTGCTTCAATCGGGTAATCCTGACCGTCTTGACTCAAATTGCCTTTGATCACAAACAGCGGTGGCACTGCTAACTTGTTAGCCGCTTTGAAAACAGAATCGTGATACTCATTGAGCGTAATTTCGGCCTCCATGGCTTTAAATACTCCGGTAGACATGGCGCGTTCAAAACCGCCAGCCGTCACCGTTTCACGGGTAATCTCCACCTTAGGCAAGGTGACTTGTTTGGCTGTGCCAAGCAGGCCGACGCCGTCAATAAAGACCGTCATTGCTGATAAATATTGTGGTACTTGTGTCATGGTTAACCTTCTCCATTAATGTAGTTAATTAGTACGTCGTTCCAGTCGTCAGAGTAGACAAGCTCAACATTTAGCTCACGCACACTTGGCATATCACCCAACTTAACGGTTAGATAGAACTTGCCAGCCGTAGCCGTGGCTTTGGTATTTTTTTCAGAATCAAAATAGGCATCAAAACCCACGATGACATCGTTCCCTTTAAGCTCATTCATAAACTCAACAACGGTTTGACGAACCCAAAGTAGCTCACTGGCTTCACGATCTCGCGCCCATTTAGAAGAAACGAGGATGGCTTGTAGCAAGCGCTGAAAGGTACGAACTCGATCTAACGATTGCCAAATCGGATCAATATCTGTGGTTTCAAATCCATAAGTACGCCAACCAATGTCTTGCAAAATAGTGGCGACGCCAGCCTGACGCATACGACGCGCTTCGCACTCTGCACCATCGAGGTATTCAATGACTCGATCCGTTGAACTAACACCTTGAACAACACGGTTTGAGTGTGACTTCGCCCAACCAAATGAGGTATTAGCATCACGAAACGCCGTAACACCAGCATAGAGCGCTGAAGCGGAAACCTTCACACCGTCAGCCGTGTACATACCGTGCGTCACTAGACAAGACTGGGAGCCATAATTCGCGGCATAAGCCAATACATCCGCTTCGTTTACCCCAAAGTTATCGACAAATGCTGTGGCGGTGATCGCACTGGCCGTCGCTACCAATTTCACGCCTACGTCCTTAGTCGCAGACAAAACAGGCGCAATCAAAATGCCGCCAAATAAGCTGACACCGGTTAATCCCTCTGATTTTTTGAATAGATCAATGGATTCCAATATCGCATCGGATGAACACACATTGACAATAATCGGGCAGTTAACACCTTGCAGATTAATGCCTTTAAGCGCATTCACGACCGTTCCCGCTTCGCTATCGCTTTTAAAGTGTTCGATCGCCTCCGATGCATTGTTAAATTTCAAAAATTCCGCCGTGCTGGCCACACCGATTACACCAATGGCGGTTGTTGAACTTACTGTAACAGGACGCGCGGCGGCGGCACTGATACTGCCATTAATACCAAAGTTTAAGTTCATAAAACTCTCCTTTTATGCTTGATTGCTTTTTAAGATTTCAGCAACTTGTGTTGCTCTGTTTTCAATATCGCTCACCACGTTTTCCACGCCTTTTACTTGAAAGGGAAGAGATACCTCACCCGCTTCCACCTTGGCTAAGAAACCCGTCGCAAGTTCATTGAATGGTTCTGCCGCTGCACGCACTTCCGCCAAAGAAGACGCTGCGCTTAAAGCAGTGTTAAGTTGTGAGAAGGCGTGCAGAAGCAGCTGCATTCCGTCTGTGGTGGTGCCGAGAACACTATTAGTGTCGCCCACTCGAGTTTTAATCGTTCCACGCGTTTTAAAGCGGGTATGATTTGCTTCTTGAGCAATAGCAAACTCAACCGCTTCTTCATGTGTCATAATCATTTCAGTCATTGTTTTTTTCCTTATTCAGTCTCAACTGGCGCTTTAATCTCCGCCATAGGTATCGGGCTTACAGTAAATGCAACGTTTTGATATGTATGAAGCACTCTTGTACTGTTTACATCGGATTCATCATCCAAACGGAGCGGGGTAAACTCCCAGTTTGACGACAATACATAATCCAACCCACCGCCTCTTAGATACACACCGGAGAATAAATAATTGGTTCCATCAGAACCGTACGTAGGTGCATTACCATCTGTTGAAACACGACTGGCATACCCGCCGAACTGAAGATGGGACGCAGTCTCGTTGTAACGATAATGGGCTTTTTTGACCCGCATATAATTCGTATCTCCGCTCCAAGGGTAGGCATTTCCCTCAATACTCAACAGCAATGAAGCAACGTGACTATCGTGTAATGTTCCCCTATTCCATGAATAATGACGGCTAATTTCAAGCCGACCTATTCCAAAATCATTACTTGGAAACCTCCAAAAAACTGGATACAGATACTCGCTTGACCCTCCGACCGTTATTTTTTGAACAAAACGCTTCTCAGGTGTCGCACTCGCTAAAAACTGTTCTACTTGATTTTCTTTCTCTGTCACTCGACCATCCGCTTTATCCAAAAAGCTTTGCGTTTCATTGGTATGGTCCTGAACGGCTTGAGTTAGCCGCGCTATTTCGTTGTTCACACTCATAGTGCTTTTCCTTCTGTTGTTAATATTCGGTTATGCAGTTGTATTTGCCGCGTTGCGTTTTGAATCGTCGCGGTCGCATTGGCATAAATAGGGTTCATCCAAAGGTCGGTAAGTTCTGACCCTGTGATGTAATCAGTCGCTTTAAAGACGATCTCACCCGGTTCACCCGAAACGGCGGCTTTGATCGTCAGCATGCCGCCGATCCCTGTGGACAAGGCTATTTTCGGCGTTTTCGCGGAGACAATGGTCGAGCCGCTGGCGTCGACAATTCGCACTTCGTACAAATACATTTGAAAGTCTTTGTCACTGGGTAAATTGACGATAAAGGTCAATACACCACTGGTGTCGTAGTAGCTGTTGTCTATCTGAGATTCGTGGAAAACGCTAGTTGAGCTGGCGCTGTGCGTGCTCGCTCCCACAAGTTGATAGCGATTAGCCTGGCTTTTCAGCGTGCTTTTCAGCACACCAAGCCCATGCTCCGTCGCGATGGCGGTTATAGTGTCCATTGAATGACTCCTTTGCATTTCACTGTGCAATTTGCGTTAAGAGATAACGACGAAGACAAGCTCATACCGTTTGTCGAGGCCGCATCGGTTTTTATCACTGAGGCACGCGCCTCAGGCAGTGCGATAACAAACTCTCCAAAGCGACTACGAAGGTTTTTCGCATCGTTCGCCAGACGTTTTGCTGTCGCAAACTTTTCATCATCAAATACCTGATTCGGATCACCGCCTAACGTTACTTCGGCATCAAACACATAGGGCGTTTTGAACTCCTGTATTTGCACCTTGCTAAACACACTGCTTAAGGCTTTTTTCACTGCGTGAGCGGTGCCTTTGTATCGATGGATCTCCCAAGCATTTGCAATCAACTCCCGACTCTCGCGCTCGTTTAGCCCGCGTACATCCACTTTCCAGCTGGCGGCTAAAATCGGTAGCAAGTCGGCGACACACGTAAGTGGATTGATATCAGCCAGAGATAAATCAAAGCTCAACCGCTGTGCGGCCAGTTGATCCAAACGATGCTCAAGCTCTAATGAATTCGGCGGCAATAAGCTCTGCGTCATGCATCCTCCCAATCGATCTGTATATCAGTAATCACAATACGTTCATCTGGGGCACATACGGTCTCGGTAGTTGGAGCCTTTAATGACACATTGGTCACTTCATCTACTGAAAACAGGCGAACCAGCTGAAAAATCGACAGTGTTTTTCCTATAGTCTGGTTCTTGTTCATCTTGGCTCTGATTTCGGCTTCAACTTGAGACCGATATTGCAGAGGACATGAGACTTTTACGTGGATGCTAATAGGCTTTTCTTTCACTTCTCGTACCGTTACCTTGTCGGTAATCGGTCTGACCTTTTCATCCGATAACACGCTCTCTACTTGCGCTTTAATATCGTCTGCAAGTCCGCCTTCCTCATAGCTTGCGATGACAACGGTGATTTCTCCTATAGCAGGACTATAGGCGTGCACATCATCAATCGAGGAGTGAACCGAGTACGCGTGATATTCATAGCTTTCCCGCGACCCAGCGGTCGGATGACTATCAAGGCTTCTCACAATACGAATTCGAAACGCATCGTCGTCTTCTCCTGTCAGTCGCTCAACCCCATAGTGAGTTGCGATATTGTCTAAGTTCGTATCGCTCGCATACGGCAGTAAAAGCCCTTTTAAACGCTGATTAAAATCATTTTTCAGATACAGTTCACGATAGGCGAACGCTTCTAGTATCAGATGGTACGGATCAGACTCGACGGGCTTATAATTCGGTACGGCCTTATACACTTCATTCAGTAACTCATTAAAAATGCTTTCAAAATCTGTGACTTCAAATACCGTTGGAGCAGCTAGGTTTTCAAATATGTGGCTCATGCTGGGTCTAACTCCAAATAAAAAGTGTGTTTTCCATTTTCCGCATCAGCATTAAATTGCAGACGCTTAAAACGAACTCTCGGCTCCCATTTGGTAATGGCTTCATAGATATAGCGCGTTGCAAGTAAGCGCCATTCGCTGTCCATGTCTCGATCGCGCAACTTGTACAGCTCTGATCCGAAAGTTGGACGCATCACTCGCTCACCCAAGCGGGTGGTTAAAATGCGCTGAATACTCTCGTTAATGCTGACGGCATAGCCGTCTTCCGGTACGTATCCGTTGAGTAAAATACTAATACGCTCACTCATTGGGCTGCTCCCGTACTGGCACCACCACCATAGTGGTTACCTGCATTTTGAGGATGTGTATGGTTCACTAGGCTGATGCCATTGACGACAACATCTCCGCTTCCCCCTTTTAGCTCTATTTCACTTGCCTCAACCTTGACTGCTGATGCATTTACCGTGGCGTTTTGTGTGGTAATACTGACGCTTTGATTGGTTTCAATCTTAAGCGCGTCCAACGCTTTCAAAGTCAGCGTATGAGTTTTGCTGTCATAGCGAATTTCTGTACCGTCTTCGTATACCGTCACGTCTTCTGTTGTATTGGCTACAGGCTCACGGCACGTTTTATTAAATATGGAACCTAGTACGTAGCGTCCCATCAGAATCACGACTTGCTGACCAATGCGAGGCGGTGTGTAGTGACGTTTAAACTCATTGGCTTGCTGCAATATCGGCAACCAATCCGTCTCCCTACCTAAGATATGTGCCTTGACCAAAGCTTGGTCTTCTTTGGCTTCAATCACAGTGCCGCACTCTATCAATGCTTGTTCGTATTTCATTGTTTGCACTCCCGTTACTCATCAAGTTGGACACAGTTTAGAGCGCTTTCAGACTGGGTTCAGTCCAGATAGCGGTATCTGGAGTGAGGTAAAATTTTTTTTTGAAATAATAAAAAAACAACGAAAATCGACGACAGGAGCACCTGAATCAGTCCGCTCGTTGCAACTAATAAAGAGAGGTAATAAATGATGTGGAATTGGATAGGCCAATTGGCGAACAACTTAGTAGGAGACCCTTTAAAGCAGTGGCAAACACGAAAGACAATGAAGTTAGAACAGGCGTTTGAACTGGATAAATTAGTTCACGAGACCAACATAGCAAAAGCCAATGCAGTATTAGAAATGGCACGAAAGGGACAACAACAAAGTTACGACCTAGATAAGATCGCCATGCAGAATATGCAAACCTCGTGGAAAGACGAGCTGGTATTAGTGCTCTTTTTGACACCCATTGTACTGGCGTTTATTCCAGGAATGGACGCTTATGTTCATAAGGGTTTTGACGCCATTGAAAAGATGCCAGCTTGGTATACCAGTATTGTGATAGGTATGGTTGTTGTTATCTATGGCATGCGCGGGATGCTGAAAAGCTACTTTCAAAAAACAAACAATCTACAACGCCAATTTGATGACAAAAAAGAAGGATGAATATGGACATTAATAAAGTCATCACTGCGCTATTTACCACCGCCACAGTGGGGTTAGTAACGGCAATTTACGGCTTAAACACCAGTGTTGCCGAGCTGAGTAAACAGATAGCGGTTATGGAGGAGCGCTATCAAAACACCACTAAAGAGCGCATAAAGCGCGAAGAAACACTGAAAAATCTGGGGTTGAAAGTGCGCCAGCAAGATGAACGTATTAATCGTTTGGAATGGCAGTATGGTAAATAACACACTGGGTAGGTATTTATGTAAAAGAGAAACAGCGTCACACTAAAAAGACATGGGATGGGATATTCGGTGTGACGTTATGACTTTCACTTCTTTCTGTACTTCTCTATTTAGCAGTACTTCAAACCGTAAAAGTATGGGCACTGAGCCTGTTCTTATTAAGGTACTGGTTTTTTAGTTTACCAATACCTTGATCTAATGCGCTACATTGCGCTTTTTATTACTTTTTAAAAGCGGTTAGTACACTTTTTAACGGCCATTAAAAAATGAACATCAACACTACTTTTTTCTACTCAACGCTTCATTATTGTGTTTTTTAGCGAATACGTCGTTGAGACATACGATCCGCTTCTTGTTGGGAAAACTCACTGTTTTTTGACCACTTTGGATCAAATCGATGAGATTCCAGAGTACTGAATGTGTAACCACAATCACTACATTTTCGATAGCGCTCTACGACATAGGATTTATTCGTCCCCACTACTCGTGTCTTTTCGCTTTCACAGTTTGGACACCACATACAT
Organism: Marinomonas balearica; assembly: GCF_004362145.1. GTDB lineage: Bacteria > Pseudomonadota > Gammaproteobacteria > Pseudomonadales > Marinomonadaceae > Marinomonas > Marinomonas balearica. The sequence continues at coordinate 282,580 of NZ_SNXC01000012.1, read as the reverse complement.
CTTTCCTTATCTTTTCCATGAAGATCATATTATTCATTAGCCATCTCGCTAATGCTTAAATCTCAGCAAAATTGTCCTGTTTTCATAATTTTAGATAAACGTTGCGCTCGTTTTCCTACCTGTTGCGCCCATTTGCTGTCCATCATTTCCAGCGCGGCCAACTCGTAGTTTTGTTGATTTAACGCCGCAATCATGCGTTTAAACAAGGTAAAACGCGGATAACCCAGGTTAAAACACATATCCACTAACACGACCTTACGGGCTAGATTTAATGAACGGAAACACGCCAAACAGCCGAGCTGCTCTAGCGTACTTTCTATGTCTGATGACAGCAAAATTGCCGCTTCTTTTGCACTGACTCCGTTGTCTTCAATATTACGCCCATAGCCAATGGTGAGCTTTCCTTCAGGGCAGAGATACGGCTTTAGAGCCAGCCCTTCATGCTCTGCGACCAATTCGGTTGCTCTGTGAATTACGTTTTGTTCTTCCATTTGACAGTTCCTCAGATAAAAATGATTTAAAAATAGGAATATAACCACCAAATACGACGAATTCGCCCGACAATTTGAGGATTTTATCCCAATCAACTCGTATTCTTAGGGCATTAATCGTATACTTTCCCGCAAATACCTCTATCATATTAATGACAACATCATTTTTCATCAACGAATATTTCCTAAAAATTATGAGCGCAAAAGATAGGTTAAAAAAATTCAGAGAAGACCAGGGGCTAACCCGACGAGAAATGGCGGATTTTTTGGGTGTTAAACCCTCTAAAGTTCAAGATATCGAAACCGGGAAGCAGCGAATTAATGAAGATTTCCTAATTCTAGTTTCAGAGAAATGCAATATTGATGTGGGCTATCTTATTACTGGGCAACACAATAACGCGCCGTCGTTACCCGATTCCAGCTCGCTTTATGCCCCCTCAAAGAACCATGAAGATCTCGTGTATATTCCTCAGTTTGATATTGAATTATCAGCAGGAACAGGCGCATATCCTGCCGATCACCCTTTAGCCATTGCTTCACTACCTTTTTCATCTAATTGGCTTATCAAAAAGGGACTGCAAGCTCATAACCTTAAGCTATTGCGGGTTATGGGAGACTCGATGGAACCTTTGCTAAAAGACAAAGACATGGTCATGATCGACACGAGCAGAATAAAGCCAACAGAAGCCATGCCGTTTGCCATACGCCTAGACGGGGATTTATTCGTCAAAGGAATACAAAGACAAGGTGATGGTAGCTTGGTTCTAGTTAGTCGGAATAAAGCCTATAACGATTTAATCATCAACAGTAAGCAACCGCCTGAGGATTTCGTGATTATTGGAGCAGTGGTTTGGCACGCGCACAGTTGGATATAAGCAATGACTGAGCGCGTAAGAAAGCAGTGAATATAGACAGCTTTAAGAATTCGCTTTTTGAGCCAGCTTCTCTAATACTCTACTCGTCGCGACAAAACCAAAGGTAGCAGTTACAGCTGTGCTGGCACCAAAGCCTGTATCACAGTTCATCTTAGTTTCTGTATCCCCTTTTTGACGTGCTTCACATACTGTACCGTCAGTTTGAGGGTATTTAAGCTGCTCTAATGAGTAAACACACTCAATATCAAACCGTCTTTTGGTATTGCGAGAAAAGTTGTAATGACGACGAAGGAAGTTTCTTAGCTTCGCTGCGAGTGGGTCTCGTTCTGTCCGCGCAAGGTCACCCACTTGAATTTGCGTTGGGTCAATCTGACCACCAGCTCCTCCTACGGTAATGATTTTACGTTTTTTGCGCCTACACCAAGCCACAAGAGCGGCTTTCGGCTTGATGCTATCTATCGCATCAATAATATAATCAAACGGCTCAGACAAAAGCTCAGACAGGTTATCTGGCGTTATAAAATCTTCAATAACAGTGACTTGGCAAACAGGGTTAATTAATTGAATGCGCTCTTTCATGGCATCCACTTTTGCCTTACCTACGTTACCGTCCAACGCATGAATCTGGCGATTCGTGTTGGTGACACACACATCGTCCATATCAATTAAAGTAATCTTGCCAATACCAGAACGAGCAAGCGCTTCAGCGGCCCAAGACCCCACACCACCAATACCAATCACACATACGTGGGCAGTTTGAAAATACTCATAGGCGGATTGACCATAAAGACGGCTGATACCGCCGAAACGTGGATCGATACTCACGCGATTAAGACTCCTCGATTTGAACTTTTTTCGTTAGAATAGCCGCTTGGCTTTTGAATCACTTTGACGATGCATTTTAACAATAATACGACGATGAGTTCATAAAACTTATGCTTGAACACGCTTTAGAACAACTTGGCCTGACTGCTCGTGAAACAAAACTGTATCAAAGCCTTCTTAAACTTGGTCCAGCGTCTATTCGAGACATTGCGGAACATGCTGGCATCAATCGCGGTACGACTTATGAAACACTGAAGCAGCTTCAGGCAAAAGGGGTCGTTAGTTACTTCCCGAAAGGAAAGCGTCGATTTTTTACCGCCGAGAGTCCTGACATCTTATTGAGTTTAGCTGAAGAAAAGCGCCAAAGGCTCGACAAAACCATCGACTCCTTGAAGAGCACGATCATTCCCGAGCTGATTCAACAACAACCTCATTTTTATCACACCGATGTTCGCTACTATGAAGGCGACGACGGTATTGAATGGGTATTACGAGATATTTTAAACGTTGTATCCAAGCAAGACGAAAAAGAATATTGTGTCTTTTCTTCGAAGCCCATTCGCCCATACCTGTATCGGCCGTTTCCAAATTACACGAAACAACGCGTGAAATTAGGGATTAACGTGAAAGTAATCGCCTTGGGAGACGGCGGTGAAGACGCAGAGCTGTCTGAACGAAAATGGATCAAGACCGACGGTAAAATAGAGGCAAGCTATATTGCCATCTACCCACCTAAGTGTGCCTTTATTTCATTGGCGAGCGACAACTTCCCATCTGCCGTCGTAATGGAATCGGAAGATATAGCCAAAGCACAAAAGCTGATTTTCGATACACTTTGGAAGTTATTGTAGTTGTCGCTATGGAGGTTTACTGGCCACTACGTTCGATGAATGACCTTTAGTGCTTGAATGGCTTTCAGTCGCGCCAATGCGTCGTTTAGCTCTTTCATAGCTTTGCTATGATCGATATCTGAAGCGGTATCACCCAACACCTTTTCAGCATGTAACTTCGCTTCCAGTGCCGCTTCTTCGTCCAGCTGGCTCGCTCTTACAGCAACATCCGCTAGAACAATCACTTGGTCAGGTTGAACCTCTAAAAACCCGCCTGACAAGAACAATACTTCTTCTTCGCCGCTTTCTTTCATAAGCCTTGCAGGGCCTGGCGGAAGTGTCGTAAGAAGAGGAGCGTGTCCAGCATGCACTCCTAATTCGCCATACTCACCTGTTAAAACGATATAACGTACAAGCCCCGAAAATAACGTCTCATGAAGGCTCACAATACTGCACTGAATTATATTGGTCATATCACATCCTTTTTAAAGCAACTCACTGTTGAACACAGCACCGTCATTATTGTTGCTCTAGCCGGTATTCAATGTACAGTCCAATACGTTAGAAGTACGACTTTTGTCATGTTAAAAATCAGACGTGAGAGTATAAAAATGCGATATGAACAAAAAACAGGCACAAAAAAAGCAGCGTAAACGCTGCTTTTTTATATTCAGATAGCAATCTAAAAGACTGTTTAGAGTCTTATTTAGAACGTAACTGATCGATCGTACGTAAACGAGCAACCGCTTCTGCAAGCTCCGCAGTAGCACGACCGTAGTCGATGTCTGCGTGTTGCTGTTCTAACAGATCTTGTGCGTGCTTTTTCGCTTCAAGCGCTTCAGCTTCATCCAGATCGTGTGCACGAACTGCAGTGTCAGCCAATACGGTGATCTTACGTGGTTGAACTTCTAGGAAGCCACCCGATACGAAGATTAACTCTTCTTCACCATTTTCTTTAACGACACGAACAGGACCAGGCTGCAAAGACGTTAGCAATGGTGCGTGACCAGGCATAATACCCAAATCACCAAAGCTACCTGCAGCGACAAGAGACTCTACAGAGCCAGAGAAAATCTCTTGTTCCGCACTTACGATATCGCAGTGAACTGTGAAAGCCATAAGATGCCTCTCTTAGTCAGGCTAAACAGGTGAGACTGGCTCACCCGTTTCGCGTGTTATTAAAGGTTTTTAGCTTTCTCGACTGCTTCGTCGATGCTACCAATCATGTAGAACGCTTGTTCTGGAAGTTCGTCAAACTCACCGTTTAGGATGCCTTGGAAGCCACGGATTGTGTCTTTCAAAGAAACATACTTACCAGGTGCGCCTGTGAATACTTCTGCTACGAAGAAAGGCTGAGACAAGAAACGCTGAATTTTACGAGCACGGTTAACGGTTTGCTTATCTTCTTCAGAAAGCTCGTCCATACCCAAAATAGCGATGATGTCTTTTAATTCTTTGTAACGCTGAAGAACTATCTGAACGCCACGTGCAACATCGTAATGCTCTTGACCGATTACAAGTGGGTCAAGCTGACGAGATGTAGAGTCTAGAGGGTCAATCGCTGGGTAAATACCCAAAGAAGCGATATCACGAGACAATACAACCGTTGCATCCAAGTGAGAGAACGTCGTTGCTGGAGATGGGTCAGTCAAGTCATCGGCAGGTACGTATACCGCTTGGACAGACGTGATAGAACCCGTCTTAGTTGACGTAATACGTTCTTGTAGTACACCCATCTCTTCTGCAAGAGTTGGCTGGTAACCTACCGCAGATGGCATACGACCTAGCAATGCAGATACTTCCGTTCCCGCAAGCGTGTAACGGTAGATGTTATCTACGAAGAAAAGTACATCACGACCTTCGTCACGGAACTTCTCAGCCATTGTCAAACCAGTCAAAGCAACACGTAGACGGTTACCTGGTGGCTCGTTCATTTGACCGTATACTAGAGATACTTTATCGATTACGTTCGATTCAGTCATCTCATGGTAGAAGTCGTTACCCTCACGAGTACGCTCACCAACACCAGCGAATACAGAGTAACCGCTGTGCTCGATCGCGATGTTACGGATAAGCTCCATCATGTTTACAGTTTTACCTACACCGGCACCACCGAACAGACCAACTTTACCACCTTTCGCGAAAGGACAAACAAGGTCGATTACCTTGATACCCGTTTCTAATAGTTCGTTACTAGAAGACTGATCTGCGTAAGAAGGAGCAGAACGGTGAATAGACCAACGCTCTTCTTCGCCGATTGGGCCTTTCTCATCGATAGGGTTACCTAAAACGTCCATGATACGACCAAGCGTTTTAGTACCAACAGGTACAGAAACAGCTTTATTTGTATTATCAACGGCTAGACCACGACGCATACCTTCGGTAGAACCCATGGCGATAGTACGTACAATACCATCACCAAGTTGCTGTTGAACTTCCAACACCAACTCTTTACCCTCAATTGTGAGGGCATCATATACTTTTGGCACATTATCACGTGGGAATTCCACGTCGATAACAGCACCGATAATCTGTACGATTTGTCCGCTACTCATGTTCGGATCCTCTTAAAATACCAAATACCTTAAACCGCTGCCGCGCCGCCGACTATCTCAGAAATTTCCTGAGTAATCGCTGCCTGACGAGCCTTGTTGTACACCAACTGCAATTCACCAATGATATCACCGGCGTTATCGGTTGCGTTTTTCATAGCCAACATTCGAGCGGCTTGTTCACACGCAATATTTTCAACAACAGCTTGGTATACCTGAGATTCAATGAAACGAACCAAAAGATCGTTTAGGATCTCGACTGCGTCGGGTTCGTACAAGTAATCCCAGTGGTGTGATAACTCTGCGTTTTCTTCTGCTTGTAGCGGCAAAAGTTGCTCAACAACAGGTTTTTGAGTCATTGTGTTAACAAATTTGTTAGACACGACAACCAATCGGTCAATCTTACCTGCGTCGAAGGCATCCAACATAACTTTCACACTACCAACCAAACGCGATGCTTCTGGAGCATCCCCTAAGCCAGTAACTGCTGCTGTTACATTACCGCCGTAGTTTTTGAAGAAAGACACTGCTTTGCTGCCGATTGCGCAAATATCTACGCTAACGCCTGCATCTGCATACTGCTTTATGTCTTTTAGTGCCGCTTTGAACAAGTTTACGTTCAAGCCGCCACACAAACCACGATCAGAAGATACTACGATATAACCAACACGCTTCGCCTCACGTTCGGTAAGGTAACGGTGTTTATACTCTGGATTCGCATTAGCCAAATGGCCAATAACTTGGCGAATTCGTTCCGCATACGGACGAGAAGAGGCCATACGATCCTGAGCTTTACGCGTTTTACTCGCCGCTACTTTTTCCATAGCGCGCGTGATTTTTCGCGTATTGTTAATGCTCCCAATCTGAGCGCGTATCTCTTTTCCGACTGCCATAATAGAACTGCCCCTGTGAGAATGTTAATTCACAAACTGCAGAGATGATAGGTGGCTAGCAAGCCAGCCACCCAATCATTACCAAGTTTGCGTCGCTTTAAACTTCTCAATTGCAGCTTTAAATGTGCCTGCAATTTCGTCGTTAAATTTACCAGTTTTGTTAATGTCTTCCATCATCTCAGCGTGTTCGCTGTTGATGTAGCTTAGGAAAGCACTTTCAAAGCTAGCAATTTTGCTTGTTTCAACATCCGCAAGGTAGCCTTCGTTGGCAGCGTAAAGAATCACACCCATGTCACCTACGGACATTGGGCTGAATTGCGCTTGTTTCATCAATTCAGTGACTTGTTTACCGTGCTCAAGTTGCTTACGAGTCGCTTCATCAAGGTCAGATGCGAACTGGGCAAATGCTGCCAATTCACGGTATTGCGCCAATGCTAGACGAATACCACCACCTAGTTTCTTGATGATTTTTGTTTGTGCTGCACCACCTACACGAGATACCGAAATACCAGCGTTCATCGCAGGACGAATACCCGCGTTGAAAGAGCTCGTTTCAAGGAAGATCTGACCGTCAGTAATCGAGATTACGTTCGTTGGTACGAATGCAGATACGTCACCGCCTTGAGTTTCGATGATAGGTAGAGCAGTCAAAGAACCTGTTTGACCTTTAACTTCACCGTTAGTGAACTTTTCTACGTATTCTACGTTTACACGAGAAGCACGCTCTAGAAGACGAGAGTGTAAGTAGAAAACATCACCAGGGTAAGCTTCACGACCAGGTGGACGACGAAGCAACAATGAAATTTGACGGTAAGCCCAAGCTTGTTTAGTCAAATCATCGTATACGATCAATGCGTCTTCACCGCGATCACGGAAGTATTCACCGATAGTACAGCCAGAATATGGTGCTAAGAACTGCATAGAAGCAGGATCAGCGGCACCAGCAACAACAACAGTGGTGTATTCCATTGCGCCGTTTTCTTCAAGCTTACGTACTACGTTAGCAATAGTAGATTGCTTCTGACCAATCGCAACGTACACACATTTAATGCCAGAGCTTTTCTGAGCAATAATAGTGTCGATAGCCAATGCGGTTTTACCGATTTGACGGTCACCGATGATCAACTCACGCTGACCACGGCCAATTGGCACCATGGAGTCAATTGCTTTGTAGCCAGTTTGTACTGGTTGATCAACACCCTGACGAGCGATTACACCAGGTGCAACCTTTTCTACTGCGTCTGTCATTTGAGCGTTAACCGGACCTTTACCGTCGATTGGGTTACCTAGTGCATCAACAACACGACCCAACAACTCAGGACCTACTGGTACTTCAAGAATACGACCAGTACATTTTGCTTTTTGACCTTCTACAAGGTCTTGGTAGTCACCTAGTACTACGGCACCGACTGAGTCACGCTCAAGGTTCAATGCCATACCGTAGACGCCACCAGGGAATTCAATCATTTCCCCGTACATTACGTCAGCCAGACCGTGAATCAATACGATACCGTCTGCAACGCTGACAATAGTGCCCTCATTCTGGGCATCGGAAGTCACATCAAGAGTTTCGATGCGCTTCTTAATGATCTCGCTGATCTCAGATGGATTCAGTTGCTGCATGCTAAATTCCTCAACCCTAGTTTCGCAATCCTAGGAGTTTATCGCCTCGGCCAGTTTCGCCAATTTTCCGCGTACTGAACCGTCGATGATTAAATCACCGGTACGGATAACCACGCCACCAATAAGCGCTGCGTCTACATCACTTGCCAAATTAACCTTACGATCAAGTTTGACGCTCAGTGATGATGAAAGTGCTTGTTCTTGTTCTGCTGATAACTCAAAAGCAGATGTAACAGTTACATCAACGGCTTTCTCGTAGTTCAGTTTGAACTCTTCGAACAATTCAGAAATTACCGGAATAAGAGATAAACGCTTATTCTCAGCAAGGCTAAGCAAATACGCTTTACCTTGATCAGTAATAACTTCATTACACACTTCCGCAAGAGCAGTCGCTTTTTCTTGCGCACTAAAAGCGGGATTCTGAAGTGCTGTCGCTAATTTCGACTCTGCGGTTGCAGTAGCCAATACGCTAAGCATATTGGCCCATTCTGCAACTAGGCCGGTTTCACGAGCCACTTCAAAAGCTGCTTTGGCGTATGGTCGCGCGACTGTTTTTAATTCAGCCATTAGACCCTCGCTTAAAGCTCTTTGGCGAGTTGTTCAACTATCTCGCTATGAGCTTTTTCGTCAACACTCGCACCCAAAATTTTCTCAGCGCCAGTCAGGGCAAGAGCAGAAACTTGAGCACGCAATGCTTCTTTAGCACGCATAACATCTTGTTCAATTTCTGCTTGAGCCGCATCACGCAAACGTTGCCCTTCGGCGATCGCTTGCTCTTTTGCTTCGTCAACAATTTGGTTTGCACGTTTGTTGGCTTGTTCAATAATCTCGGCCGCTTGTTCCTTGCTTTCACGTAATGTTTGAGTAGCTTTTTCTTGAGCTAGCTCTAAATCACGTGAAGCACGGTTAGCTGCTTCCAAACCGTCTGCAATCTTCTTACTACGCTCATCGAGCGCGGCAATCACTGGTGGCCATACATACTTCATGCAGAACCACACAAAAACTGCAAACGAGATCGCTTGGCCTATAAGTGTGAGATTAATATTCACGCTATATCCTCGCTCTAGTCGTTAATAATCGTTTTCGCAATCAACGCGAAAGCTTAGCCAGCGACCTGAGCAACAAATGGGTTCGCGAAAGTGAAGAACAAAGCGATACCAACACCGATCATTGTTACTGCGTCCAAAAGACCTGCAACGATGAACATTTTCACTTGTAGCATTGGAACCATTTCAGGCTGACGAGCAGCACCTTCCAAGAATTTACCACCTAGCAGACCAAAACCAATCGCAGTACCTAGGGCACCTAGACCGATAAGAAGGGCTACAGCGATAGCAGTAAGACCAACTACAGTTTCCATTTTAACTCCTAATTTTCACAGTTTTTAGATTTCAAGGTTTTAATAAATCGTTTTACTTTAAATTTGATCTAGCGATCTTAGTGATCTTCGTGAGCCATACTTAGGTACACGATTGTTAGCATCATGAAGATGAATGCTTGCAATACGATAACCAAGATATGGAAAATCGCCCATGGCACAGAAAGCGCCCATTGGATGCCCCACGGCAAGATCGCGATCAAGATGAAGATCAATTCACCAGCGTACAAGTTACCAAATAAACGTAGCGCCAGAGAAACGGGTTTAGCAATCAGACCCACACCTTCCAACAAAAAGTTAAATGGAATCATCCACTTACCAAAAGGTTGCAGTGTCAGCTCACCAACAAAACCACTTATGCCTTTTACTTTAATGCTGTAGTAAACAATTAAAATAAAGACAGAAAGAGACATACCAAGAGTCGCATTAAGGTCTGTTGTAGGTACAACACGGAAGTAAGGAACTCCCAACATAGACGCGATATGCGGCAGGAAGTCTACTGGCACTAAGTCCATCAAGTTCATCAGGAATACCCAGACGAAGATGGTCAAAGCCAGTGGTGCAATCACTTTGTTTTTGCCATGGAAAGTTTCTTTGACACTGGTGTCAACAAACTCAACCATCATTTCAACAAAGTTCTGCATACCTGAAGGAGTGTCTGTAGACACTTTCAACGCCGCTTTACGGAATAACCATAGGAATAGGATACCCAGGCCGATAGAGAACAACATAGTGTCCAGGTGAATCGCCCAGAACCCCATTGCAGCCGCTTCTTCAGCACCATGAGCAATGCCCCATGAACCGTCAGGATGTTGACCGAAAGTCAAATTCTGAAGGTGATGCTGAATGTAGCTAGACGCTGTGAGATTTTCACTTGCCATATTTACATCCACACTTTTTCAATGATTAAACCTGAAACCCAATCTAACGCTTATTATTTTATTGCTTAAGCATTAGTGGGCTGAGCCAATGGCTCAAAATAGCTAATCCGAAACCTGTAAAAAGCGCCCCATGCGCCAACGGTTTCGCCAAAAGGAAAACCAGCGACAGAATTACTGCTGTCATAACTAATTTACCAGCTTCCCCTCGGTAAAAAGACCGAACCACATCTTTAGCGGGTCGTGTCCCAACATGGCCAAATACTCGCCATGCCATATAAATATTTGGCAATATACAGGCTGTTGCTCCCAATACAAAGGAGTAACTTGCAATAACGCCTGATAATATCAAAAACACTAATGATATAACGACAGAAATAGCAATCTGCACCCCTAAAAATCGAAACACCGCTCGTTTTTTCGCTACTAATAATTGTGTAGCTGACAGAGGGCTAGGTACTGACATTTCTATTTCCTCGCGCCTCGCACTAACAAAGTGCAGGCCTTGCACAATTAGTGTCATAAATGCAAAATCCGACGCATTATATGAGTTAAATCCAAGAGGTTCAACTTAAAGTCGAATTTCTGAGCACTTTATTCGCATCTTGTCTATAGAGCCATATCAAGATGCGCCAAAATTGCGTTATTTAGCCTCAAACAACTCGCCAAGTAACAATTCAAGGTGTTCTGGGTTACGGAACTCAATCACCACCTTTCCTTTACCTTTTGGTGTTTGTTGGATTTTCACCTGTGCATTTATTTTTTGACTGATCTTTTCTGCTTGTTCAGAGTAGTCTGGAAGTTCAACTTTTTCTTTCTCATTTTCAATTCCAGATTGTAAACTTTTGACGAGTTTCTCTGTTTCTCTTACCGATAAAGACTTTGTGACCACCTGAGAAGCGGCCTGAATTTGCTCATTATGCTCCAACGGCAAAAGTGCACGGGCATGGCCCATTTCAATATCACCGTGCTCTAACAAACGACGAACTTCTGCGCTTAAGCCTAAAAGTCGCAATAAATTTGTTACCGCAGAACGTGATTTGCCCACAGTGTCAGCCACTTCTTGCTGAGTTAAATGAAATTCTTCTATGAGACGATGAAGCGCAAGCGCCTCTTCTATTGGATTAAGGTCTTCTCGCTGAATATTTTCAATTAAAGCAAGAACAACCGCATCTGAATCTTCAACATGTCGAATGATAACTGGAACTTGCTCAAGCTCAGCGATCCTTGCTGCACGCCAACGGCGTTCACCGGCAATAATTTCGTACTTTTGCTCTTCAATCGGACGCACAACGATAGGCTGCATAATCCCCTGTTGGCGAATGGAGTTCGCCAGCTCATCCAAGTGCGCAGGGTTCATATCTCGACGAGGCTGAAATTTACCTTTTGAAAGCCAATCCAAAGGTAAATAAGTCAATCCCTTAATTTGCTCTGTTTGTTCAGAGCTCCCGACTTCTTCTTCAACAGTTGGCGTTTTTGGAGCTAATAATGCATCCAGACCTCGGCCTAAACCACGTTTTTTAACCGTCATCTTTTAAAACCTTTCTTCAAGTGCGCGCCGATAACATAAAATATAAAAGTAGGTTCGCCTATAACCACCCACTAAAAAACAACTCTTTACTGACTAAAAAACTAGGCGACAGCAGCGCGTTTACGGACAAACTCACCCGCTAATGCAAGGTATGCAATGGCGCCTCGTGATTGCTTTTCATATTGTAAAACAGGAAGTCCATAACTTGGCGCTTCCGCCAAACGAATATTCCGAGGAATGACAGTATCAAACACTTTTTCACCAAAGTACTCAACGAGCTGAGAAGAGACATCGTGCGTTAAGCTTGGACGAGGATCGTACATTGTACGAATAATCCCTTCGATGCTTAGAGCTGGATTTAATGCTGTAGATATGGTCTCTATGGTTTGCAACAAAGCCGTCAAACCTTCAAGCGCATAGTATTCACATTGCACGGGGATCAGGACACCCTGAGCCGCAGCTAAGGCATTCACTGTGAGCATATTTAACGAAGGAGGACAGTCCAATAGAACATAATCGAATTCACTTTCGACTTCATACAAGCTGGCACGTAAGCGTGTTTCTTTGCTGGGCAAATCTAATAAGACGACTTCAGCCCCTGTTAAATCGCCGTTCGCTGGCAGGACTTGATAACCAGAAGATTCACACGGTTTCATGACCTCTCTTACACCATGAGTGCCGATGAGTACGTCAAATACACTGGTATCCAATTCCTCTTTCGCCAAACCGCTGCCTGTTGTCGCATTACCCTGAGGGTCTAAATCTATCAACAGGACACGTCTTTTCATAGCAGCAAGGGATGCTGCGAGATTCACACAAGTCGTGGTCTTACCGACCCCGCCTTTTTGATTTGTTACTGCTATGATTTTGGCCATTCATCTATCCTTTACGTGTCATTACGACCATATGTCGTTCTGCATCTATCGTTGGAACCATTAAAGGAAAAACGTCTTGTACGATAACACCATCGGGTAATTGATTGATCTCATTTTCAGGGTAAACCCCTTTCATAGCCAAAAAATTACCGTCTTTGTGAGGCAGAGGCAGACACCAGTTAATCATGTCTTCCAATGAAGCAAATGCTCGAGAAATAACATGATCATAGTGCCCTTGATTTACATGTTTTTCCACTCGCTCATTGGCAACCGTCACATTCGACAAGCCCAAATCCATTTTAACCTGTGTTAGGAAGCGTGTTTTTTTGCCATTGCTATCGAGCAAAGTAAACGATTTGTCCGGCAAACAGATTGCAAGTACCATGCCCGGCAACCCAGGTCCGGTTCCCACATCGATTATATTATCCCCTTTGATAAAAGGAATAGTCGACAAACTATCGATCAAATGGAGGGACACCATTTGATCGGCGTTTCTGATTGCCGTGAGGTTATACGCTTTATTCCACTTTTGCAGCAACTCAAGATAACGCTCAAGTTGTTGCAGTGTGTTTTCAGTTAAAGAAAGCCCTAAATCCAGAGCGCCTTTTCGAATCATTTCAATGTGAGTCACAACCGTTTCCAGAATTCACCAAAAGTATGGCGGAGATTCTAGGCACTTTTGCGTGCAATCGCACGCTTTTTCAAATGAACCAGCAGTAAAGAAACCGCTGCAGGCGTAATCCCTTGAATACGTGAGGCTGCTGCCAGAGTCTGAGGCTTAGAATCCATCAATTTTTGTTTAACTTCATTAGATAAACCATCGATCACAGAGTAATCAAGATCTTCCGGTAATACGGTATTTTCTTGGCGGCGCAGTCGCTCAATGTCATCCGCTTGACGTGTGATGTATCCCTCATACTTAACCGATATTTGAACCTGCTCTGCGACCTGACTGTCAATTTCTTCTTCTGGCGCATTTTTTAGATTCGCAACATCCGCATATTCAATTCCCGGACGCTTAAGCAAATCCAACAAACTGTACTCACGCGACATTGGCGTTTCTAGTTTAGGATTGATCGCTGCTGATTCTGGCGAGTTAGGCACTATCCAGCTTGATTTCATGCGCTGAGTTTCTCGCTCAATGGATTCACGCTTTTTACAAAACGCAGCCCATCGCTCATCAGACACCACACCCAATTCATACCCTTTTTCGGTCAAACGCATGTCAGCGTTATCTTCACGCAAAACCAATCGATATTCAGCACGACTGGTAAACATGCGGTAAGGCTCTTTTGTGCCCATTGTTATTAGGTCATCCACCAGCACGCCAAGATAAGCTTCATCCCGTCTTGGAGTCCAAGCGTCTTTATCTTGAGATTGTAATGCTGCGTTTAGACCCGCTAATAAACCTTGTGCTCCCGCTTCTTCGTACCCTGTTGTACCGTTAATTTGGCCAGCAAAGAACAATCCAGGCATATGTTTGGTTTCTAACGAATACTTAAGATCTTGAGGATTAAAGTAATCGTACTCAATAGCGTAACCAGGACGCGTAATATGAGCATTTTCCATACCTTTCATAGAGCGAACAAGATCAAGCTGTACATCGAAAGGTAATGACGTCGAAATGCCATTCGGATACAACTCGTGTGTTGTTAAACCTTCAGGTTCGATAAAGATTTGATGCGAGTTCTTATCAGCAAATCGGACGATTTTATCTTCAATGGATGGGCAATAGCGTGGGCCTACGCCTTCAATTACCCCTGTATACATAGGGGATCTGTCCATACCTGAACGAATAATGTCATGAGTATGTTCGTTAGTATGAGTGATGTAACAGTTGATTTGTTGTGGGTGCATATTTGATGCTCCCATGTAGGACATCACAGGTGTAACATCATCACCCGGTTGAGCTTGCATAACACTAAAATCAACGGATCGTGCGTCAATTCGCGGTGGTGTCCCCGTTTTTAGGCGATCAACTCTGAAAGGCAGTGCTCGAAGTTTCTCGGCAAGACCAATTGATGGTGGATCCCCTGCTCGGCCTCCAGAATGATTTTGAAGCCCTACGTGTATTATGCCACCCAGAAATGTTCCCGCGGTCAATACCACTGTTTTACTTAAAAAACGAATTCCAGTTTGAGTTACAACACCACGAGCCGCTCCGTTTTCAACAATTAAATCTTCACAAGATTGTTGAAATAGCCAAAGGTTCTCTTGATTTTCAAGTTGATGACGAATTGCAGCTTTGTAAAGAATCCTGTCCGCTTGAGCTCGAGTAGCACGGACTGCAGGTCCTTTACGAGAATTCAAAGTCCGAAATTGAATACCACCTCGGTCAGTCGCCAGTGCCATAGCGCCATCCAAAGCATCAATTTCTTTAACGAGGTGAGATTTTCCTATTCCACCAATGGCTGGATTACAAGACATCTGGCCTAACGTTTCTATGTTATGACTTAACAGAAGTGTTTTTGCTCCAGTACGAGCTGCTGCAAGTGCGGCTTCGGTTCCTGCATGTCCACCACCCACTATGATAACGTCAAAACGACTTGGGAAATCCACTCAATACCTCGGTAACTAAAATATGACTAAAAAACGAACAACTCAGATGAGGGCGCTTAGTATATCGGACATTTTTTAAAAAGAAAGAGCGACAACTGACATCTCCCGGTCATCATAAATAAAAATATAAGTATATATATCTTAAATCTTATGTTTATTGTTATTTAATAGGAGGCGTTTTTCTGTTTATAACTTAAAAAAAACCATATAAAACATAAAATTAAAAATTTTTAACCTTGTTAAATAACACTTT
The DNA here is from genome assembly GCF_004362145.1 of Marinomonas balearica. GTDB lineage: Bacteria > Pseudomonadota > Gammaproteobacteria > Pseudomonadales > Marinomonadaceae > Marinomonas > Marinomonas balearica. Next base: position 267,017 of record NZ_SNXC01000012.1, on the reverse strand, counting down.
AGATGCTTGGGATGTGGGTAAGTATTCTTGTGTATAACCTTGTTAGTTATACAAGCTGAAATATTGCCTGTGGATTTGTTCAAAACTGTGCAAAACTTCCTATAAAGCTATCACCAATATTTTCCACAGGCTAAGGCGATCTCATTTTTGTTTATAACTTTATGAAATTATTAGGTTTTTTATATTTTTTGGGGATATATACAGCGGTTTTTTATATTTTTAATCCACAATGAAAATAGTTATATTTTTTTGCATATCGGCTTTTTTTAGTCAAAAAAAATGTTAATAAAATTTCTTGACAGATATCCTACCTCATTATTGTGGGTAAAAAATCGATAAATGAATACGCAAATAGTGTGGATAAGGTGAAAAGCATACAGAAAATGGAATTTAGAGCGCGATTGTTGATAAAGAAGAGGTGGGTCAGTATTGAGAAAGGCTTTAGAGCGAAATGAAGTGAGAAAGGTGACGTTTAAAAAAGAGCCTGAAGCCCTTTTTTAAACGTCTTTGAGCTTGATGAAGAAGAGGTCTATTTGCCGATACAAAATGAACCAAATATTCGACCTAGCAGATCGTCGCTGGTGAACTCACCTGTAATTTCACTCAGTGCCTGTTGCGCTTCTTTTAGATCTTCTGCCAAAAGTTCTCCAGCTCCAAAACCATGTAATTGGTCATGTCCAGAACGTAAGAAGCCACTTGCTTTATTTAACGCTTCAATATGTCTTCTACGTGCAATAAAGCCACCCTCAGTGGTGCTTTCAAACCCCATGACCGATTTTAGATGCTGAGACAAAGCATCGATGCCTTGTTCTGTTTTAGCAGATAACGAGATGATTGGAAGACCCTGAATAGTCTCTAACCCTGTTGACTCGGTGGTTAGGTCTACCTTATTTCTCACGAGGGTTAGTTTTTCACGAGAAGGAAGCTGAGCGACAAATTCCGGCCAAATTTCATCTGGATTTTTTGAATTGACGGTCTGGCTATCTACCATCAATAGAATTCGGTCTGCCTTATGAATTTCTTCCCACGCTCTTTGTATTCCAATTCGTTCAACTTCGTCTGGGCTGTCACGTAAGCCTGCTGTATCAATGATATGAAGCGGCATGCCGTCTAAATGTATGTGCTCGCGTAGGACATCTCGGGTGGTCCCTTCAATGTTTGTCACTATGGCGGAGTCTTTTCCTGATAAAGCATTGAGAAGGCTTGATTTACCTGCATTCGGCCTCCCTGCTATGACAACATTCATCCCTTCTCTTAATAAAGCACCTTGGTTTGCTTCTTTTAGAACCTCACCAAGTTTTATTTGAATACCTTTGAGGTCGGCTGCGACTTTCCCATCGCCAATAAAGTCGATTTCTTCTTCAGGAAAATCAATGGCCGCTTCTACGTAAATTCGCAAATGGATTAAGGCTTCTACGAGTTCTGTGACTCGTTTTGAAAACGCGCCTTGCAGAGAACGCAATGCACATTTCGCCGCTTGTTCTGATGATGAATCGATAAGGTCTGCGATGGCTTCTGCTTGTGTTAAGTCCATCTTATCATTTAAAAATGCGCGCTCAGAGAATTCCCCTGGCCTTGCTAGCCGTGCGCCTAATGAAGTGCATTGACTCATTAGCATATCGAGTATGACTGGGCCACCGTGCCCTTGAAGCTCAAATACATCTTCACCTGTAAACGAGTTCGGTCCAGGAAAGTACAAAGCGATTCCCTGATCTATTTGCTCGTCATTTGAATCTTTAAAAGGTACATAATGCGCGTAACGAGGCTTAGGTTCGAATCCAATAATGGCTTTTGCTATCTCTAAGCTTTTTGGACCTGATAAACGGATGATTCCGACGCCACCGCGACCCGGTGCTGTTGCTTGAGCGGCAATCGTGTCTTGATCCATTAGCTGCTGAAAGTCAGTCATGTAAGGCTCTTTTGATAAATTATTTGTCTGTAATTAAGTGCTTGCTTATCTAAAGTGATGTTTGGTGTTGGTTGCACCAGAGGTTAAAAATAGCTTTAGATAGGAATATGATCGGTCATGGTTCAGTGTTGTATTGGATATGTATTTAAATATTAGATACTAAAAAGGCTTCCTGTTGGAAGCCTTTTCAATCAATTAATGTCTTACCCGCTTTTTAGAGGCTGGTTATTTGTCTGCCTCAATACGCTTGGTAATAACGTATTGTTGAACAATCGACAAGGTATTGTTGACTACCCAGTATAGAACCAATCCACTTGGGAACCACAAGAAGAAGAAGGTAAATGCGATTGGCATAATCTTCATAATACGTGCTTGCATTGGATCTGGAGGTGTTGGGTTCAGCATTTGCTGACCTAACATGCTAAGCCCCATCAAAATTGGCAGTACATAGTATGGGTCCATATACGACAAGTCGTTAATCCACAGCATAAAGGGAGCATGGCGTAGCTCTACGGATTCCATTAGTACCCAATACAAGGATAGGAATACTGGCATTTGTACAAGAATCGGAAGACAACCCCCTAGTGGGTTAATTTTCTCTTTCTTATAGAGTGCCATCATCGCTTGCGACATCTTCTGCCTATCGTCTCCATGTTGCTCACGCAGACGCGTTAGTTCTGGACCGAACTTACGCATTTTCGCCATAGAACGATAACTTGCTGCAGAAAGTTTGAAGAATACTGCTTTCACACAAACAACGATCAGGATAATTGCAACACCCCAGTTGATAACAACAGACTGGATAGCGGTTAGTAACCAGAATAATGGTTCCGCAAGCCACCACAGCATGCCGTAGTCGACTGTTTTATCAAGGTTTGTCGCAGTCGCTGCTAATTGATCTTGAAGCTTCGGCCCAACATAGAATGTCGCGCTTAACGTGCCTTTTTGCCCCGCTGGAATTTCTACTTCTGGTCCAGTAAAACCAATAAAGTTGATGCCGTTTTTAGAGCGAGTTTGAAGTGTTACTGTCTCGCCTTGTTTTGGAATCCATGCAGACACAAAGTAATGCTGTAAAAGCGAAACCCAACCTGAATTCGTGCTGATTTTAGCGGGCTTTTCTTCCATATCAGAGAAAGATACTTTTTCGTACCTAACTTCGTCTGTGGATATTGCACCACCTAAGTAAGGTTGAAGGCCAAGGCTTGTTGCTGTGCTTGGGTCTTCCGTGCTGTCACGCTTAATTTGTGCGAACTGCTTACCACGCCAATCACTCGTTGAAGTGTTGTTGATCGTGATACTTTGCTCAACACTGTATAGGCCACGTGTAAAGCGATAGGTTTTTATATACTCGATGCCTTTTTCATCTGTAAAGTACAGATTGACGTCCAGTGTATTTTCACCGTCAGCTAAAGTGTATTGAGTCTTGTCTGTATGGTAAGTTGGGCGGCCTTTTGAGTTATCCGTACCGTCACGTCCGATCAAACCACTTTGTGACACATATGTACGAGTCGAATTCTTTTCTAGAATCACAAATGGATCGATTGCATCCAGTGTTTTCTTATATTGCAGTAAAGAGGCACCTACTAAGTCACCACCAACAGGATCGATCGAAATATCCAGAGTATCGGTTTTGACATCGATGAGCTGGCCTGATGCGAGAGCTTTTGCATTACCAGGTACATCTGTTTCGCTTGCTGGCAATGTAGTATTGCTGGCTGCGTTAGGTAAATCACTGTCTGTGCTCGTTTCGTTGCTGATTGCATTTTGGTTTTGCGCAACGGGTTGAGCTGCTTGAGATTGAGGTCCGTAATCTTGGTTCCACTGTAAAAACAGAAGATAGCCGCTTACGAATAGGGCACCCCATAAAAAGTAACGTCTGAAATCCATGGTACTCAACTAAATTTGATTGGTTGGACAACAGACTCTGATATTTTTAGCAATTTAAATCGCTTACCAGAGCCTTTTTCAAAATCAAGCGCTATTAAACCAGCCTTTGGTCGCTTTTTCAGCTTATTTCTCTGGTGATAATACTGCTTTTGATGATTTTTTCGCCTTGACGGCTTTTTTCGCAAGTTGAGCCCACGCTTTTTCTAAGCGTTTATGCAATTCTTGGTTATCGATCTCTTTAATGCCTTTTCGAGCAAGAAAGACGATATCTAAGTCATTGAGCCCCATTTTGTGATGACGAAATGATTCCCTCACCACCCTCTTAATGCGATTTCGACCAACGGCTCGTTTTTCATTTTTTTTAGCTACGATAAGACCGAGTCTGGCATGAGTGCCTGACTGTTTATGTGCTAAAATAAGAAATTCGCCTGCGAAGACTTTGAAAGAAGTGTTATTGAAGACGGATTGATAATCCCCGGCATTCAGGAGTCTGTTATGCCGGGGAAAACAATATTCGGCCATATGCGAATTAAGCGCTTAGAGCCTTGCGACCACGAGCACGGCGACGAGCGATAACTTGACGTCCGCCTTTAGTAGCCATACGTGCACGGAAACCGTGGTTACGCTTACGTTTTAATACGCTAGGTTGGAAAGTTCTTTTCATTTCTATTCTCTCACTGAATCAGTGTTTCAGAGTTTGAGGGTTAGCCTTAGCCAAGCCTCCATAACGATTTGATCGTATTTGATCGGTAAATCAGGGCGCGAATTCTAGAAGGTTTACTTCTGAAATTCAATGAAAAACGAGTTTAATTTGATAAAAAATATACACACATTTCGTTAATAAAATACCCACAGCCTTATCAATATAGTGTGAATAAAGAAAATCAGCGATTAAAAAGTTTTCCACATTTATAAGTTGTGATGCCTATTTTTGTTTTTATTAACATAGTGTTATGTAAAAACCTTACCTGTTAATAAAATGTTTTTCGTACCCCTGTTAATATGTTGATAACCTGCCATTCTATGCACAAAAAGAATTGGTTTTGCACTGCTGTGCATAACTTGTCTAGTTACTAACATTACAATGCTAGCCTGTTAGCATGTGTGTTTTTTCGTATTTTTTGTGGATAAGTTGACGGCGGCAGGTTACTATTTCGCTTCTGTTTCGCCAATGTTTCTGGGAGTGCTGTTCAGTGTCTTTGGAGTTTTGGGAACGTTGTCTTGACAAACTACAAGATGAAGTTTCCGCATCACAGTTCAATACATGGATTCGTCCGTTACAGGCTGAAGAGTCTGCGTCGGGAGAATTGTGCCTTTTTGCCCCTAACCGTTTTGTGCTCGATTGGGTTAATAATAAGTATCAGGCTCGTATCAAAGAACTGCTTGCTGAGTTTTCGGGTGAAAGCCCTGCTCCCAATTTGACGTTGGCGGTAAAACAACATGCATTTTCTGCGAATACCCCCCCTCCTTCTCCGCCTCCTGTCGTTGAAACGAAAACACCGCCTGTGGTGAAAGTTGAAAACGATTCCGGCTATCGTCCAGGCCAAATAATGGATGAATCGAGTGAGGAGCCGGTGTCGGGTCTTGAGTTTGAAGCGCCTTTAACCTTGTCGGACACGGAAGCTTTTTTAAATGGCGACCTTGAACCCTATGAACAAGGCCAGCTGCCGTTGACTCAACCGAATCGTAAAGTCGAAGTTGAAGGCGGAATTAATCACGGTGCAAACCTAAACAATTCTTTTACTTTTGATAATTTTGTTGAAGGTAAATCAAACCAACTGGCCCACGCAGCAGCGCGTCAAGTCGCTGAAAACCCCGGAGGGGCTTATAACCCTCTCTTTATATACGGTGGGGTTGGTTTAGGTAAAACTCACTTAATGCAAGCGGTCGGTACAGAGTTAATGCGCCACAACCCAAATGCTAAAGTCGTGTATCTGCATTCAGAACGATTTGTTGCTGATATGGTAAAAGCGTTACAGCTTAACGCCATAAATGACTTCAAACGTTATTATCGTTCGGTTGATGCTCTGTTGATCGATGATATTCAATTTTTCGCTGGTAAAGATCGTACACAAGAAGAGTTCTTTCATACCTTCAACGCCTTATTAGAAGGGGGTCAGCAAATGATTCTGACCTGTGATCGTTATCCTAAAGAGATTCAAGGGTTAGAAGATCGGTTGAAATCTCGCTTTGGTTGGGGACTGACCGTAGCCGTTGAACCGCCTGAGCTTGAAACCCGCGTGGCAATTCTCATGCGTAAAGCAGAAGAAAGTGGCGTGAAATTATCGTATGATTCCGCGTTCTTTATTGCGCAAAAGATTCGCTCCAACGTTCGTGAACTTGAAGGCGCGTTAAAACGTGTTATTGCAAACTCACATTTTACAGGGCGTGCGATTACGCCGGACTTTGTAAGAGAATCGTTAAAAGACTTGCTGGCCTTGCAAGACAAGCTAGTAAACATTGATAATATTCAGCGAATTGTTGCGGAATATTATAAAATAAAGATCAGTGATCTTTTGTCGAAACGCCGCAGTCGCTCTGTCGCAAGGCCGCGTCAAGTGGCGATGTCATTGGCAAAAGAACTTACGAATCATAGCTTGCCGGAAATCGGAGATGCTTTTGGTGGCCGAGACCATACAACGGCGTTACATGCGATTCGTAAAATAAAAGAGTTACAAGACACGGATTCTGATATCCGAGAAGACTACAAACAATTGATGCGAATTTTGACCACCTGATCGGTCTAAGACTTAAAGTTAATGAGGAAAATATGAAATTTTCAGTCGTCCGCGAGACGCTTCTAAAGCCATTACAATTAGTTGCCGGTGTCGTTGAACGTAAACAAACTATGCCAGTATTAGCAAACGTACTGGTTGAGGTTAAAGACCAGGTATTGACGCTAACAGGCTCCGATTTAGAAGTTGAATTGGTTGGTCAGGTGCCACTTGATGAATGCCAAGAAGGCCGAGTCACGGTTCCTGCGCGTAAGTTGGTAGACATCTGTAAAAGCCTTCCTGATAGCGCTGTGATTGAGTTCTCTTTAGACGAACAAAAAGCCACTATCCGTTCAGGTCGCTCTCGTTTTAGTTTGTCGACATTACCTGCTGATGAGTTTCCAAACATTCAGGATATGCAAGGTGATTTGACCGTCAATATTGCACAATCGAGCGTGCGTCGCCTCATTGACCGTACCGGATTTGCAATGGCGAACCAAGACGTTCGTTACTATTTGAACGGTATGCTGTTTGAAGTTGCAGACGGTCAGTTGCGTGTTGTCGCAACCGATGGACACCGTTTAGCGACGGCTATAGAAGACGCTCAAGTGAGCGGCGATTTGACTCAAGTGATTGTGCCTCGTAAAGGGGTGTTAGAATTGAATCGTTTGTTGAGTGATACGGATGAGCTGGTTGAGCTAAAAATCGGCTCAAACCACGTTCGTGCAACGGTTGCAGATTATACTTTCACATCGAAGCTGGTGGACGGTAAGTTCCCAGATTATCATCGAGTTATTCCAAGAAATAACGAAAAAATGGTGATCGCTGATCGTCAGGAATTGCGCCAAGTATTTTTACGAGCATCGATCCTTTCGAATGAAAAATACCGCGGTGTGCGTTTGATCTTATCCAACGGCATGCTTCAAGTATTTGCTAACAACCCTGAACAAGAAGAAGCCGAAGAGTCTGTCTTAGTTCAATATCAGGGCGATGGAATGGAAGTTGGCTTCAATGTTGGCTATCTACTTGATGTACTTGGCGTGGTTGACGCGCAAGAAGTTCGCATCGCAATGAACGATTCAAACAGCAGTGCTTTGATTGAAGAAGCACAAAGCCATGCAGCGCAATACGTCGTTATGCCGATGCGTCTGTAACACTTCAATAATACAAAGGTGTGTTCGAGTTCGATCACACCTTTTATAAAGCCTTCCAAATATGCCTCTGGCGCGTCTCGATATCGCAAAGCTGCGAAACCTTACCAAAATTCAGTTTGAGCCTTCGAATCAGGTTAATGTGATTATTGGAGAAAATGGCAGCGGTAAAACCTCCGTTCTTGAAGCCATTCATCTGCTTTCATATGGCCGTTCTTTTCGAAGTCACAAACACAAAACCTATATTCAGCATGAGCAAGACGAGTGCATCGTCTTTGCTCAGCTTGAAGCCAATTCACGTGTATTGCCAATCGGTTTGAGGCGGGCTCGTGATGGCGCAATCGAAGTGCGAATTCAAGGAGAGAAGATCCATTCGATTGTTGAGCTAGCAGAGCGCTTGCCAGTACAGCTGATCAATCCAGATGCTTTTCGATTATTAGAAGGATCTCCTAAGGTTCGTCGCCAGTTTATCGACTGGGGAGCGTTTCACTTTGATGCGCAATTTATGTCTGCATGGAGAGATTGGCAAAAAGCATTAAAACAGCGGAATAGCTTGCTTAAACGTGGTAAAATTTCACCTAATTTACTGGCTGCTTTTGATCAGGAGTTGATCAGGCTCGGCGAAATCGTTAATGGCGTTCGTCAAGCCTATGTAGAGCACTTAATTCCGTATTTTCAAACCGTGTTGAATGCGCTGTCGGATGAGCTTGATGTCACTCTTAATTTTACGCAAGGGTGGGATTCGCAAAAAACGCTTACTGAATCGCTGGCGTCCGGAATGGGTCGTGATATTGAGCTTGGTTATACGCATTCGGGGCCACAACGCGCGGATTTACGAGTAAAAACCAAGACGGGTGATGCGTTAGATACGCTTTCCCGTGGTCAACAAAAGCTGGTGGTGTCTGCGCTTAAAATAGCACAGGGTCAAGTACTGACAGGTATGGGTCGATCTTTAGTGTTCTTAGTCGACGATTTACCTGCTGAGCTGGATGCGAACCACCGTCAAAAACTGTGTCGATTGTTAGAATCGCTTAACAGCCAAATATTTATAACCAGTGTTGGGTCAGACAGTTTGGATTTTGTCTGGTCTGATGCGACAGATGTTCGTCACTTTGCTATGCGTAATGGCGAGTTGCAGAGGGTTGCAGGAGACTTAAATGAGTGAAAACAATTACGATTCGTCCAGTATAAAGGTGCTCAAAGGGCTCGATGCTGTCCGTAAACGTCCAGGTATGTATATTGGTGATACGGACGACGGTACAGGTCTGCACCACATGGTGTTTGAAGTCGTCGATAACTCGATTGACGAAGCTCTTGCGGGCCATTGTGATACCGTCACAGTCACTATTCATCCAGACGAGTCAGTGTCTGTATCGGATAATGGACGTGGTATTCCGGTAGACATGCACGAAGAAGAAGGTGTTTCTGCCGCAGAAGTTATCATGACGGTACTGCACGCCGGCGGTAAATTTGATGACAACTCTTACAAGGTATCGGGTGGTCTTCACGGAGTGGGTGTGTCTGTTGTTAACGCATTGTCCGAAAGCCTAACTCTGACAATTCGCAAGAACGGCAAAATCTATGAGCAGAATTATGTTCATGGGGTTCCGCAAGCACCGTTAGCCATTATAGGTGACACGGATGGAGCTGGCACAACGGTTCACTTTAAGCCTTCTGCAGACACTTTTAGTAATATTCTATTTATCTACGATATTCTTGCGAAGCGTTTACGTGAGTTGTCTTTCCTTAACTCTGGTGTGGCGATTCGCCTGAAAGATGAGCGCTCCGGACAAGAAGACTTCTTCAACTACGATGGCGGATTGAGCTCTTTTGTTGAGCATTTGAATACAAACAAAACTCCGATTAATGATATTTTTCACTTCATTTGTCAGCGTGATGATTTAGAAGATGGCATCGCGGTTGAAGTGGCGCTTCAGTGGAATGACGGTTTCCAAGAGAACATTTATTGTTACACCAATAACATTCCTCAACGTGATGGCGGTACTCATTTGGCAGGGTTTCGTGGTGCGCTAACGCGTACACTCAATAACTTTATAGAGTCAGAAGGTCTTGCTAAGAAACAAAAAGTCGCTACAACAGGCGATGACTGCCGTGAAGGCTTAACAGCGATTGTATCGGTAAAAGTACCGGATCCTAAGTTCTCTTCTCAGACTAAAGACAAGTTGGTTTCGTCGGAAGTAAAAACCGCTGTAGAACAAGAAATGTCTAAGCGCTTCTCGGAATTCTTATTGGAAAGCCCAAGCGAAGCGAAAATCATAGTAAATAAAATGATCGACGCTGCGCGTGCGCGTGAAGCAGCACGTCGTGCTCGTGATATGACTCGTCGTAAAGGTGCATTAGACATCGCAGGTTTGCCGGGTAAGCTGGCAGACTGTCAGGAAAAAGATCCAGCGCTTTCAGAAATCTACCTAGTGGAGGGTGACTCTGCAGGTGGTTCTGCAAAACAAGGTCGTGACCGTCGTACTCAGGCCATCTTGCCGCTGAAAGGTAAGATCCTGAACGTTGAGAAAGCGCGCTTTGATAAAATGTTGTCATCGGCGGAAGTCGGTACACTGATTACCGCATTGGGTTGTGGTATTGGCCGTGATGAGTTTAATCCAGATAAGTTGCGTTATCACAGCATTGTAATCATGACCGATGCCGACGTTGATGGATCGCACATTCGTACCTTGCTACTGACGTTCTTCTTCCGTCAAATGCCAGAAATTATTGAACGCGGACATATCTTTATCGCTCAACCACCTCTATATAAAGTGACACGTCGTAAGAATGAGCTTTATATCAAAGATGAACATGCGCTTGAGCAACACCTTATCGAAGTGGCTTTGGACGGCGCAGCCCTTCATGTAAATGAAGATGCACCAGGAATACAAGGCGAAGCATTGGCTAAGCTCATTCGAGATTACATTCGTATTGAAGACGATATTGAACGCATGGCTCGCGTGTACCCACAAGATGTCATGGGCAAGCTTCTGTATGTTGCACCGCTTCAATCTGAGGCTCTGACGGATGAAAATGCGGTATTAGAATGGGTTGAATTGCTTCGTCAACAAATGCCGACAGACACTCGCACGGGCTTCCAGTTTGACTTCTTCGTCGAAAAAGATGAAGAACGTAATGTGTACCTACCTGTTGTTGATATCATGTCACACGGCGTCAGTAACCGTTACCGTTTTGAAGCGACATTCTTTGCATCACCTGAGTATGCTCGTATTGTTGAAATGTCCGAAACTATTAAAGCACTGTTTAGCGAAGAATCTTACATTCAACGTGGTGAACGTACGCAAATTGTTGCTGACATTGACATAATGAAAACTTGGTTGATGAAAGAAGCCAAACGCGGCATGGACGTACAGCGATACAAAGGATTGGGAGAGATGAACCCTGATCAACTTTGGGATACCACTATGGATCCTGATTCTCGCCGTATGCTACGCGTGACCATTGATGACGCGGTTGCAGCCGATCAGATGTTTACCACACTGATGGGTGACGAAGTTGAACCTCGCCGTAACTTCATTCAAGACAACGCATTGTCTGTAGCGAATTTGGACGTTTAATCGTTAATTTAGTTAAGCGTTAAAAAAAGCCCGATTTAGTTTTCTAAATCGGGCTTTTTTATATTTCTAGTAGCTCAATGCAGTAGAAACGATGAGCCGCAAGTTTTGACGCTATGTCGTTGCTTAAAGCACCGCTTTAATGCTGTCTTGGATAGGTGTAGATGGACGACCAATAAGCGTTTCTAGATCCTTGCTGTCGCTGTATAGTGCGCCATTGGAGGCACCCACGTCTGAGTCTGCTAGAACTGCAGCGAACCCTTCAGGAAGACCGACTTCTATGAGTATTTTTGTGAACTCTTCTGCTGGAAGGTCTTGGTATATAACGGCTTTTTCAGACAGCTCACTCACGTATTGAGCGTATTCGGTTAATGTAAACGCCGTGCTGCCTGCTAGCTCGTATATTTTACCGGCGTGACCTTCCGTTGAAACGGCAACCGCTGCGGCTTCGGCGTAATCTGCTCGTGTCGCTGTGGCAAATTTGCCTTCTTTTGCACTGCCCAGTACTGCGCCGTGTTCCAGTGCCATTCCTAGGTTTTCCGTATAATTTTCAGAGTACCAGCTGTTGCGTAATATTGCATGTGGAACACCAGATTCAGCCAGTGCTTGTTCTGTACCGATGTGCTCTTGAGCTAAGATCAACGGAGAATCTGTTGCTTTAAGAAGGCTGGTATAGACGATAAGTTCCACGCCTGCTTCTTTAGCGGCGTTGATGACATTTTGGTGTTGTGAAAGACGCTGGCCAACTTCACTTGAGGAAACCAAAACTAAGCGTTTTACGCCTTCGAATGCTGGGACGAGTGTCGCTGGATCAGAATAATCTGCTTTACGAACTGCTATTCCTTGACCTGCAAGGTCTGCCGCTTTTTCTGGAGAGCGAACGCCCGCAATGATGCTGTTTGCTGGTGTGCCGCGTGAAATTAGACTCTCTATGACCAGTTTTCCCAATTTTCCTGTTGCGCCTGTTACTAAAATCATAACTGAAACTCCTACGTAATCTTCTTTTCTAAAAATTGCTTTGAATGAAAAAGCCGTTGGTTAATTTGATAAAACTAATTTAGACTAGAAACTAACTAAAAGTAAGTACGTACAAAAAGGTAAGTATGAAAAAAGTAGTGCAATTAGAGAGCAAGCCGTTAGGTATTGACGTTGAGAAGATGTTTTCAGAATACGATCGCGGTGATGTGTTATCGAGTAACTGTCCTTCACGAGAGATTATGAAACACATAACAAGTCGCTGGGGAATCATGGTGTTTGTTGCGCTACGGGATGGTGAAAATCGCCGTTTTAGTTACTTGCGCCGCCGACTTGAAGGCGTAAGTGAAAAGATGCTGGCACAAACACTAAAACAGCTTGAAGGGGATGGCCTTGTTGAACGTACCGTCTACCCCGTTGTTCCGCCGCATGTTGAGTATAAATTAACGGATTTAGGGCAAGAAGCTTGTCAAAAAGTACTGGAATTAGTGTGCTGGATTGAAGGTAATACGATGAACATTATGAAGCAGAAATTGGGCAGTTGATTTGGCCTACTATACGCTTATTTATGGTCACGTTTTTGCAGATTAATATTTAAGAAAATTAAGCGCTTCTTTTTGAAGTAAGTTACTTTTTTTAATTTAACCTCCATGATTAAATGCATTTTGTTCAGAGGAGCATTCGTCTCTTCTTTTTGCCCGCATACGTGTGCTTGTCATTGCCTTTGAGATCTAAAAAATGCGTATATTTGAATGGAAACGCACATCAACTTATTGTTTGATGTTTATCGCCTGTGGTGCCGTCAGTGGTATGTTAGGGCCATGCTTGATTTATTTGGCACATCTTTCTAATTCAACGGTCACTGGAATTTCCGTGCTGTTTACTGCCAGAGGTATTGGCAATATTTTGGGAGCATTGGTTGCTGCCAGAATGTATGACCGATTTACAGGCCACCACTATTTGATTGCGATGTTAGGAATCATGATTGTCGCGACGTTGCTGGTGCCCTTTTCTACCAGCTTGTGGATGTTGATAGGTTTGTTTGTCTTGCTTGGGGCAAGTGAAGTCTCCATTAATACAGGCGGTAACTTGATGATGCTTTGGTTACACCGCGAAAAAGTCGAATCTTATGTAACGGCATTGCATTTAAGTTACAGTTTGGGAGCCATGGTGGCGCCTCTTATTTTTGTTGCGATGAATTGGTTAGGAGGGAGCTACGGTTGGGGGATTTGGCTCATCGGGCTGTATTCTATTCTGTTCCCTATTCTGTTGTTTAAGCAACCCACCCCGGTATTAGATACGCCTTCTGATACTCAAACAGAGGTTCCGAAAAATCAAACTAAGTTGTTCGTTTCGTTCTTAGTCGTGATTTTTTTGTATGTAGGAATGGAAGTCACGGTTGCAGGCTGGATTTCAACGTATGGAACTCTAAAAGGTCTTACTACTGATAATGCAGCTGTGTTGGCAACATGGTTTTTTATGGCCATGTCATTGGGGCGCTTGATCTTTGTTCCCTTATTGCGTTTTTTAGCGGTTGTGCCGTGTGTTTATATCTTGATGCTGGTATGCGGCGTTTCTATTTTAGCGATGAGTGTAGGCTCTGAAAAAGGTCATATGTTGGAATTGATCGTTTTCGGTCTAGGCTTCGGGTGCTCTGCACTTTTCCCTATGATTTTCTCCTTTGCTAATCGTATTTTAACCTTAACAGGTAAACGAACCGGCATCATCTTCTTCTGCTGTGGTCTCGGTGCGTTGGTCGCCCCTTCTTTAACAGGTCCTTTGATCGAAGTGCTTGGCGTTGATTCGTTTCCAATATTATTGTTGGTTCTGTTGGCTTTTTTTGTTTCGAGCTGGACCTATGTTCTAAGGCTAGCAAAACGATATGAGTGATCTAATAGCGTACGAGCTTCATGACGATTATCCGACTCTCACAGTGAGATAATCGTCATAGGACGCTCAGGCAAATTTATGAAGGGTTGCCAACGCAAATGCCGCTAGATCAGCGTACACATCAAAGTAGAAATTGAACTCTTTGTATTGAGAGTCTCTGCCTTTACCTGTTAGTACCAATGCAGGGTGACAGCCCCGTGCGTGACCGGCTTCTAGATCTCGTTTGCTATCGCCAACCATGATTGCCTGTGTTTGAGTAAAATCTGCGTTGATTTTACTTTCAATGGATTCGATCATACCCGGTAAAGGCTTTCTGCAGCTGCATCCGTCGTCAGGCCCATGAGGACAGTATTCGATCCCTTCGATAGTACCGCCTTCCGCTTCAACCAATGCCATCATTTTTTGGTGCATTGCGAGCAGCTCAGCTTCATCGTAATAACCACGAGCAATGCCTGATTGATTGGTTACAACAAACACTCTAAACCCTGCTTTTGAAAGTGCGGCAATAGCTTTAATACTCCCCGGAAGAGGTTGCCATTCATCGACAGATTTAATGTATGCGTCTGAGTCATAATTGATGACACCATCACGATCTAACAAAATAATAGGTTTAGTTTTGATGTTATTTTGATCTGTAATTTGCGGCATTTTCAGTTTCTGTCACTTCTAATTAAGTTCAAAAAGGAGATTGTTTGTATCATTGCTGCATTTGCAGGTCGAGTTGTTTTCTAACAAAGACAACAAAGACAACAAAGCAAATAAGAGCATGCGTATAACTTACTGCGTTTGTTCTTCCAATGCGACTTTTATTGATAAGCTGTGATTCTGATAAATAGGATTCTGAGAAATAGAGTACAATACACACTTTCATTATTCTGTTTTGTGGTAAATGGTGGCCTATGTCTTCAGATCAACCTAAGTCTGTGCTTGTTGCGAGTTTAAAACTTATCGGTGCTTTGCCGTTTTCGGTTAAACGAACATTGGGGCGTTTAATGGGTCGCTGTCTTATTCGCTTAGACAAACGCACGGTTGAAGGGATTGATCAGAACTTGTTACTTTGTTTTCCCGATATGCCTCTGGCTCAACGAAAGTCACTTCGTAATCAGCGACTCATTCATATGGGCCAAACGAGTATGGAGATGTTGCATGCTTGGACTCGGACTCCTGATGAGCTGATTAAGCTATTGGAGTTTGGAGAAGGTGTTGAAGAGTTTAAACAGGCGCTGGAAAGCGACCAAGGTGTTTTACTCATGGCGCCTCATTTAGGAAGTTGGGAGTTTATTCCTTCTTTTGTGTCGCAGATGCGTACGATGACCACTATGTACCGTCCGCAAAAAGACAAAGCAATGGACGCATTTATTTTGGAGTCTCGCAAAAGAGCGGGTACGGAGTTGGCCCCTACGGATCGTCGCGGTGTTATGCAGTTAATGAAGGCGTTAAAGTCTGGTGGCGTGGTTGGAATTCTTCCTGATCAAGTCCCAGCTGAAGGCAGTGGCGAGTATGTTCCATTTTTTGGCCAGCCTGCGTATACCATGACACTGGCGAGTCAGTTAACGTCTAAGTCTGGAGCAAAGGCGTATATTTGTGCCGCCTTTCAAACGAAAACAGCATTAAAATTTGAAGTGTTTCCCTTAGATCAGGCGTTCTACAGTGAGGACTTACCAACTTCCACAGCAGCGTTAAATAAAGATCTAGAATCATTGATAATGCGCCACCCTGAGCAATATCAATGGGAATATAAGCGATTTAAAAAACAAGCTGACGGCTCTTCCTTGTATCCGCGTTCATCTGATATGTGATTTCAGGTTAGCATTTGCCTTCGATTGTTCAGTATTCGCTTTATTGCATTCAAATTAAGCGACGTCTCTAATATCTGCAAATTGCGCCTGTCGACACTGCGTTGCTAAATCAAGGGGTGACAGGCCAATGTCTAACCCTCGCTTGCCCCCACTGACATAGATTTTGTCGAGACATTCGGCACTCTTATCTATGAGGGTTATCAGTGCTTTTTTCTGCCCGAGAGGACTAATGCCTCCGACTAAATACCCGGTTAATCGCTCAGCTTCTTTTGGATCTGCCATTCGAAGCTTTTTCACCTTCAGTGCTGAGGCTGCACGCTTTAAATTGAGCGTGCAGTTGACTGGTACGATGCAAACAAAAAACTGTTTATCATCAGACACAAGTAAGGTTTTGAATACTTCTTTTGCCTGCAGGCCTAACTTTTCAACGGCTTCGTTACCAAAATTTTTGCAGCTGGGATCATGCTCGTATTCATGAATTGAAAACCCCTTTTTTGCTTTTTTCAGTTGGTTGATGGCCGGTGTCATGTTAATTCCTTCTTACGTGTGTCTCGTCAATTCGAGTTATCGTTGCCAAAACATAGGCGTAAACAGTACCAGTAAAGTAAAGACCTCTAAACGCCCAAGGAGCATAGCAAAGCACAGCATCCATTTCGCTGGGTCGTTTACACTGGCAAAATTGGCAGAAACTTCTCCTAGGCCAGGCCCCAAGTTATTAAGCGTTGCAGCGACGGCTGACCAAGCCGTAACTTGATCGATGCCTGTTGCCATCAAGCCAATCATAAGGATGACATAAACAATCAGATAGGCAGAGAAGAATCCCCACACTGCTGAAACAACGCGTTCAGGAATTGCCTTACCCCCTACTTTGATTGGGATTACGGCACTTGGATGCACCAGCCTTTGGATCTCCCGAACACCTTGCTTTAGGATCAACAGTATCCGCATGACTTTCATACCGCCGCCAGTAGAACTGGCACAGCCACCCGCAAACGATGTAACGATCAATAAGAACGGAAGGAAGTGAGGCCAAGTTGAGAAGTCGGATGTACCAAACCCTGCTGTGGTCGCAATTGAGATGCTCTCAAAGACCGCATAACGGATAGATACATCCCAGTCGTAGGTTGATGTAAGAGTGAGTCCTAATGTTGCTAGGGTGATCGTACAAAAGAGAATAAAGATAAAGAAGCGAGCTTCAGGATCTTGGAAGTAATGCAGTACACTTTGGTTTCTCCAAGCAAAAAAGTGCAGCCCAAAGTTGATGGCGGAAATAAACATAAAGAGTGAGCAAACGATTTCTATCGCGACGCTGTCGAAATAGCCGATGCTTGCGTCATGCGTGGAGAAACCACCAATTGCTACGGTAGAGAAACTGTGACAGATAGCATCAAATAAACTCATCCCCGCTAACCAATATCCGATCGCGCAAACGGTCGTTAAAGAAGCGTATATATACCAAAGCGCTTTTGCTGTTTCTGCAATTCGTGGCGTTAGCTTTGAATCTTTTACAGGACCTGGCGTTTCAGCACGATATAGCTGCATACCACCGATGCCGAGCATCGGCATAATGGCCACCGCCAGTACGATAATCCCCATTCCCCCTAACCATTGAAGTTGTTGGCGATAGAAGAGGATTGACGGCGGTAAATTATCAATGTGAGTTAGGATGGTTGCACCCGTCGTGGTAAGAGCAGAGATAGACTCAAAAAGTGCATCAGTAAACGTGAGCACTGGGTCGGTGGAGATTAGAAACGGAACCGATCCCGATAGACCCAATACAAACCAGAACAGAACAGTCACTACGACCCCATCCCGAATTTTTAAATCGGCTCTTTGGTTTCGAACCGGCAACCAAAGTAGCAAACCGCTGATTAAGTTAATGCCAAGTGCAGAGATAAAAGCGTTCAGTGCGCCATCCTGATATATAAGAGAAACAATAATAGGCGGGATCAGAGACAGGCTGAACACCATCACTAATATGCCAATAACTCGTAGAATAACCTGAATGCGCATATGTCTTTTCCAATTTACTTGTTGTCGCTGAATCACTCAGCGCGCTTATTTTTGTTTGATCTTGCTTTCGATTACTTGCGAATGAGCTTGGGCTCATTCGACGTTTGCTCGCTGATTTAAGTATTTGGATTAGAAGAAAGTCAGCCCTACTTGGAACAGTTGCTCTACCGCAGGTATCTGCTTTTTGTTAGAGACAAATAGAATGACGTGATCCTCAGCTTCGATTTTCACGTCTCCTGAGCCAAGAATAATATCATCGCCTCGAACAATCGCACCAATCGTTGCACCTTCGGGAAGGTTAATGTTTGAGATTTTTCGCCCCACAACTTTAGACGAGTTGTAATCTCCGTGTGCGACGGCTTCTAATGCTTCCGCAGCACCTTTACGCAGCGAGTGAACATTTACCACATCACCACGACGGATGTAGGACAGCAAACTACTGATGGTGGTTTGTTGCGGCGAAATCGCGATGTCTATCATGCCTTTCTGTACGATATCGACGTACGCAGGGTTGTTGATGATCGTCATGACCGTTCTCACGCCAAGTACTTTGGCCAACATCGAAGACATGATGTTCGCTTCGTCGTTGTTTGTCAGTGCACAGAAAACATCAGTCGACTCGATATTTTCTTCCAGCAGCAATTCCTGTTTTGACGCATCGCCATTGAGTACGATGGTGTTGTTTAGCGTTTCTGATAAATAGCGACAGCGTTCAGGGCTACGTTCAATGATTTTAACTCGGTATTCTTTTTCTAGGCTCTGCGCTAAACGTTCACCTATGTTACCGCCGCCCGCAATGATGATACGGCGATATGGCGTATCCAATGGACGCATCTCACTCATCACATCGAGCACGTCTCTCTGAGCCGTAAGGAAGAATACTTCGTCATTGGCTCGAATATGAGTATTACCGTCTGGCTTGATGGCTTTGCCTTCACGATAAATTGCTGCGATTCGAGTTTGAATCGATGGCATGTGTTCTTTTAAGTAGCTAATGGGCTGATCAATGAGAGGGCCGCCTGTCTCCGCTTTAACCACGACCAGCTGAACTTTCCCCTCAGCGAACTCCATCACCTGTAATGCGCCCGGATATCGAATCAGGCGACTTAAGTGCTTCGTCACTTCTTTCTCTGGGCTAATACGTACGTCGATTGGGAGCGCTGTATCAGAGAAAAGTTTTGGATATTTCGCGTAGGCGCTGGAGCGTACTCGACCAATTTTGGTGGGTGTTTTGAATAGCGTATGAGCGATTTGGCACGCCACCATGTTTATTTCATCTTGGTTGCTTACCGCGATCAACATGTCTGCATCATTACAACCTGCTTGATCAAGTACGTCGGGATGCGATCCACTCCCCTCTACTGTTTGGATATCGAGCCGATCTTGCAGTTCTCTCAGTCGATGTTGGTTACTGTCAATAACGGTAATGTCGTTATCTTCATTTGCAAGGTTCTCTGCCAGAGTGGCTCCAACCTGACCTGCACCGATAATGATTATTTTCATAAACTGCCTTAGAGGAGACGCCTCTCACTTAGGTTCTGATTTACTGTCGTGTTAATTGCGTTAGCGTGTCGCAAGTAGTTAATTCTAAACTCGTTCTCCGATAGTTTTAACGTCTATTTTGAATTTATTGATGATTTTTTTCTAAAGGAGATTAAATGATGAATTGATCTATTGTCGGTATGGAATTTTGGTGAATCTCAATTTGCCCTTATGTCGGCTCAGCGAACATCATTTGTAATGAAAACATGACTAACCTGAAAACAAAAAAAGGAGTGTTTCACGTGAAACACTCCTTTTTAGAATTTTAATTTAGATTGTCGTCTAGGTTAGGCGTCTCTTTTTTGTAATAAGCAATAGTAGAAGCCATCATGACCGTCGACCTTAGGAAGGAGCTGGTGGCCATGGTCAGTCTTGTTGTTTGAGGTATTCGTAGCGACCTTGCTAATTGTAGAATCACTATTAATTGAATGACTACTAATTGAATTCAACGGAACCTCAACTGCGGTTGCTGTTCTCGCTAAGAAACGCTCGATTTGAAGACTGTTTTCTTCCGGCATGATTGAACAGGTAGCGTAAAGTAAATAACCGCCCTCTCCAACGACTTGCCAAACGTTGTCCAACAAGGTCGATTGGATTTCTACAAGCGCCTCGATATCAGCTGGTTTTCTATTAATCTTAATGTCAGGATTGCGTCGAATTACGCCGGTTGCTGAGCAAGGCGCATCTAATAAAACTTTGTCGTACGGAGTTTCATCCCACCAGTTTTTTAAATCTCCAGCATCACTAACAATCAGCTCCACTTGATACCCTAAACGTTCAAGGTTCTCTTCAATTCTTTCTAAGCGCCACGGTTCTAACTCAACCGCAGTAAGTTGCACATCCGGAGCCGTTTCCAAAAGGTGTCCCGTTTTTCCACCCGGGGCGGCACAAGCATCAAGTAAACGCTCATTATTTTTCGGATGTAATATTTGAGCAGACAGCTGTGCAGCCTCGTCTTGTACGCTTACAAATCCTTCAGTAAATTTTGGCAATACAAAAATTGGTACTGCGGTTTCGAGATACAAACCTGACTCTGAAAATGATGTTTCACGTGAAACAATACCTTCCTCGTCCAGCATGTTCTTATATATTTCACGTGAAACCTTATCTAGGTTTACGCGAATGCACATGGGTGGGCGAGCATTAGTCGCTTCGACAATGGACTCGAACTGGTCCGGCCAGTTCTTTTTGATTCTCTTGATGATCCATTTTGGTAGATTGAATTCGACAGAAGGTTGTGACGAAATGGCCGCAATGATGTCGTCTTGATCCCTCTGATAACGTCTCAATACGGCATTAATAATTTTGGTCGCCCAGTCTTTTTTCAGAGTTCGACACAGTTCAACTGATTCATTGATGGCTGCGTGATCGGGAGTGCTCATATGTTGTAGCTGGTAAAGACCTAATAATAATGTGGCATAAAGATCAAAATCTCGCTCTTCGAATGGTTTTGCAAGTAAGCTTAACGCGATTGAATTGAGCGATGGGAAATGACGACACACGCCAAAACAGTACTCTTTTAGTAACGCTTGATCATCAAAATCTACTTTTGCTTGTATCCTCGACAACTGTGTCGACAAGGAACCTTGTTGAAGCAATATTTGTGTAATGACTTCAACGGCGGCGACTCGTGACCCCATTGAAGGCTGATCATTGTGGAAATCTGACATTGGCTGTATCTCTAAATTAACGGGGCACCTCACTTTCGTGAGGTGAGATTTTTATGCGTCAGTTTTAACAACCGAAGTGCCGACACTGAGAGCTGCTTTGTGTTTTCCATTTAGCGCATCTTGAACAGACATGCGCTTTCCACCGGGAAACTGTATGTTTTCTAAAATCAGATGACCTTGCCCTGTTTGAACAACAACACCTTCTTTCCCTGAAGATAGGATGTTAGCGACAGGAGCACTTTCGGAGGTTTCTGAACTCTTGACCTGTGCCGCATGTACTTTCATAACGCCTGCATCTGTTTGGGTATAGGCGATAGGCCAAGGATGTAGACCCCGCACTTGGCGAGCAATCATCTTGGCAGATTGATTCCAATCTATCTGACCTTCGGTTTTCGTTAATTTACCTGCGTAGCAAGTGAGTGATTCGTCTTGCTTTTCAGGAGAGATATCGCCGACTTTGATTTTCTCAAGCGCGTCTATAAGGGCTTTTCCTCCTAATGGAGCAAGCCTATCGTGCAGTACACCAGATGTGTCGTCTTCAAGAATGTCGCACTCTGCTTTTAGCAGCATGTCGCCTGTGTCCAAGCCAACATCCATTTGCATAATAGTGATGCCTGTTTTGGTATCCCCTGCTAGAAGAGCTCGATGAATCGGTGCAGCGCCTCGCCATCTTGGTAGCAATGACGCATGTACGTTGATGCAGCCTAAGCGTGGCGTATCCAAAACGACTTTGGGAAGAATGATCCCATAAGCTGCAACGATCATAATATCGGCATTCAGGTCCGCCAACGTTTGTTTGCCATCGTCTTGCTTAAAGTTAAGAGGCTGATAAACCGCAATGTTGTGTTGCTGTGCAAGTTGTTTCACAGGGCTTGCTACGAGCTTTTGTCCTCGCCCAGCGGGCCTGTCTGGTTGCGTGTAAACCGCAACAATTTCATATTGGTTTGTTTCAGCATTGTCGAGTATTGCCTGCAAACTGGACGCAGCAAAATCTGGTGTACCCGCAAATACGATTCTTAGAGGCGTTTCATTAGAATTGATAGAGTTATGTGGCATGAATATTATCCTGAGTCGATAACAAAAAAATCAGGCCGAAGCCTGATCTTTAGTTGATTGTTAGCATCGTATTGACACTTTGCTCAGTTTCGCTGGCAGGTCGTGATGCAAACTAATCCAATTATTAAAGCACTTATTATTTCTAAAGCTTGCTTAGGCGCGCTTCTTCTGAAGTTTCTGTAGTTTGGATTTTATACGATTACGCTTAAGTGGCGAAATATAATCCACAAATAGTTTGCCATCTAAGTGATCAATTTCATGTTGAACGCACACGGCCATTAATTCGTCCGTGTCCATTTCAAAAGGATTGCCTTCTCGATCGAGTGCTTTTACCTTTACTTTTGCGGCGCGGTAAATGAGTTCGTAGTATCCAGGAACGGATAAACAACCTTCTTGGAACTCATTTGGCTCATCATCTAAAACAACAAATTCAGGATTGATGAACACAAGAGGCTCATTACGCTCTTCTGAATGGTCCATAACGACAATGCGTTTATGAATATCAACTTGAGTTGCAGCAAGACCAACGCCACTTTGGTCATACATGGTGTCCAGCATGTCGTCGACCATGGCCTGAATTTCAGGTGTGACTTCTTCGACTTCCGTTGCTACTGTGCGTAATCTAGGATCGGGGTATTCAAGTACGGTTAAAACAGCCATAGCGGTATTCCAAATAGTTCTGTACTGACCTTGTTTTGGTTCTTCCAAAAAAAGCCTTATTCAATTCTCTTTATTGTAACTCAAACTGACAGGCTACGCCGAGTATCTATGGCCGAATTTTGTGCAATATGATTGAATAGCCCTGATAGAAAAGCTTAATGACAACGGGAAGTGTCGGAGCGTGTTCTAGATCACCTCGCTATGATTAGTTGTCACTTACACCCTTATTAATTTCGTAAGTGTTCAAATACTAATTGAGAATGGTGTAATTCAACAATGATCAATACAAGGATGGTATATGGATCAAACCTACTTAGGCTTTTCATTAGAAAAGTGGCTTTGTCTTAGCTTTATTGAAGGTGTAGGCCCTACTCGTTTAGCGCGCCTTTATACTTACTTAAAAACATTGGAAATGGATCAGGCTGATACGAGCCTCGACGTGGGTACGCTAAACCGACTTAAATGGCCAAAGCAAACTGCGATTCAAGCCATTGCACTTTTGAATTCAAATGTCCTTTCTGATGAAGCAAAGAAAAAACGTGATGTGACACAGAACTGGCTCCATGCAAGCCGCAGTCATCATATCGTATTTAGAGAAAATAAGGCGTTCCCTTCACTTCTACATGAAATTGCCGTTGCGCCTACGTTTTTGTATGTTCAAGGAAATGAAACACTGTTACAGCATAAAAAGTGTTTGGGGGTTGTCGGCGCGCGTCGGGCATCAACTTTTGGCCGTAAGGCATCAAAAGATTGGAGTGCTAAACTTGCATCGCATGACGTATGTATTGTCAGTGGCGGAGCAATGGGAATCGACACCTACGCGCATCAAGGCGCATTGGACGTACAAGGTAAAACGCTGTCAGTGATGGGAACGGGGTTACTTAATCTTTATCCTAAGCAAAACGCTACCTTGTATAAAAACATCGTTGAGAATGACGGAGCACTTATAAGTGAATACCCGCTAACGACGGAAGTGCGAGCTCATCTATTTCCTCCTAGAAACCGAATCATCAGTGGCATCAGTTCCGGCGTATTAGTTGTTGAAGCATCCGAGCGAAGTGGTTCGTTAATCAGTGCGCAGTATGCACTAGAACAAAATCGCAATGTGTACGCAGTGCCCGGGCACATTAACGATGTCTTGGCATCGGGCCCCAATGCTTTAATACGACACGGAGCTACTTTAGTTCGGTCGGCAGAAGATGTGTTGGAAGATATCGAATTACCGCTGAGGTCGTATCCTATTTCCGATACGAACAAAAAGATTTATCAAGAAGAGAAGCAGACTCAGTACAACACCTGTTCGAGCGTTAAGTTAGATAAGCAGGCCCAAACAAAGCTGTCGAAGCAAACTTGCTTACCGGATTTTTTATCGGTTGATGCAAAAACTCTTTTTGAAATCTTACAGCAAGAACGAGTGGGTTTGGATTTTGACGAATTGATCCGGTTGACGAGTTGGCCTGCACCGAATTTGATGCAGACATTGATGGAGCTCGAATTAAACAGCCTAATCGCCAATCAACAAGGCATGTACTTTAGGTGCTAACAATTACCCAAAACGTGTTTAATCAAAGGAATTGAAAACGTCGTTTTTAAGCTGGCGAATATCTCGACGCTCTTTTTTGTTCGGCTTATGGTCTGACATGATGCGTCCGCCATAGGATTTATTTTCCAGCGCACGACGTTCTCGCTTCTCAATGGACTCTGCGGTCTCTTCGTACAATAAGCGCGCTTCTGGCGCACCTCGGCGTTGTTCACTTAAAGCGAGTACCTTGATGGTCCTTTCATCCCAACCGAGACGTAAACGGATCTCTGAGCCGACCTCAACATTTTTGGCAGCTTTGCCCTTAGATCCGTTATAAATTACCTTTCCTCCGTCGATTGCTTCCTTACAAAGTGTGCGGGTTTTATAAAAACGTGCGGCCCAAAGCCATTTATCTAATCTTACCGCTTGTGGTGAGGCTTGCTTTTCTGCTTTACTCATATGTTATCGCGTTAATCCTAAATTGTTTGTACTGAGGCTGTTATGCAGGATGTTGGTCGCCACCCAGTTTTTAAAGCTCTACAAGAAATAATACACAATGCTGCTGATGCTATCATGGAAATTTATCAGCAAGAGGATTTGGGTATTCAACAAAAGTCTGATGACAGTCCTGTAACGGAAGCAGACTTAGCTGCACATAAAGTGATTTCTGAAGGCTTAAAAAAATTAACACCGGATATTCCAATTCTATCAGAAGAAGATGTTAAACCGTTTGAAGAAAGATCTAAATGGCGTCGACTTTGGGTTGTAGATCCGTTAGATGGAACGAAAGAGTTCATTAAGCGCAACGGAGAGTTCAGTATCAACATCGCGTTGGTGATTGACGGTGAATCCGTGTTGGGCATTGTCTATTTGCCAACAACATCTGAAGGGTATTTTGGTGCGACGGAATCGCTAAGGAAACACGATCTCTGGAACGACCTTCCAACGGGCGCAATGAAGTGGCGCGATGACGATGTGGAAGTGATAAAGGTTAGAGAACCAAACAGCCCTTTTGTCGCTATGACGAGCCGAAGCCATGGCCCTGCGTTACCGGAAGACTTTAAACAAATGTTGATTGAAGAATACGAGCATGTCAGAGAGCTGCCAAAAGGAAGCTCTATTAAAGGATGTCGTATTGCTGAAGGTATTGCTGATTTGCACCTTCGTCGCGGTCCTACTTGCGAATGGGATACTGCTGCTCAACAAGCTGTTGTTGAAGGTGCGGGCGGTGTATTGATTACACCGAAGGGCGATCCGTTCCGTTACAATCAGCGCGACACGCTATTAAATGGCCACTTCATCATAGCGAATCCACAGATCGCTGCTCGAGTGGTGAATTGGTATAGCCAACAAGACAAGTGATCTTAAATCCCTCTCTTTTACAAGTAACATAAGTAAGCAAGTACTTACTTATGTTTAACTGATAGTTTTGTGGTTCTGAAAGTTACTTAGTTATAATCGCTATTGAGTTGGAGCGCGTTCCAATTTCTGGAAGACGCGTTGCTGCGCTCTTTCTAAAAAGGCCTTTTGTTTTTCTATGCTGACAATAGACCTCGCCGCGGTCACAGTACCGACTAGACTGACAATGGTGTCTTCAGCCAGTGCTTTTGCGTTTCTAACGCCCTTTCGTTCCATGATGGCCGTCAGATTATCAACGAGATCAAAATAGCACGTCTCGTATGCCTGACGAACTTTCTCTTCTTTGTGAGAGGCGTCCGTAACAAGAAACGTCATCGGGCTTAAGCTTTCTTCCAAACTGACATGCGTCTTTCCTAAATACCGCGCCACACCGCTTGCAGAAATTGCAGGTTATGGAACCAGTGCCGATGCATATCATTTAACGGCAGGCTCTGAAAGCGGAGAAGGTGCAGCGCGCGCCATGAAAGCGGCCGTTAAAATGGCTGGCATTCAGGTAACGGACATTGGCTATGTGAATGCTCACGCAACCTCAACACCGGTAGGTGATAAAGGGGAAATTAATGCCTTGAGAGAGTTGTTTGGAGAGCATATCAATCAAGTCTCAATCTCTTCTACGAAATCGTCTATTGGGCATTTGTTGGGCGCGGCAGGTGGTGTCGAAGCCATTTTCAGTGCACAGGCGCTACGAACACAAACCCTTCCGCCTACTTTAAATTTAGAAGAACCAGAAGAAGGTATGAAAAATTTGGATTTGGGTTCGGAGGCGTAAACGCTGCCCTAATTTTGAAAAAAATCTAAAAGAAAATGATGGTTAACCGAGCAGTTTTTAAACGAATTTATTTACGGCTCGGTGTTTTTTATTTAGACTCTTGCGCCATCTTAAGAAGCTATTTATTGATCAAGTACGATCGATCCGCGTA
This sequence comes from Marinomonas balearica, assembly GCF_004362145.1. GTDB lineage: Bacteria > Pseudomonadota > Gammaproteobacteria > Pseudomonadales > Marinomonadaceae > Marinomonas > Marinomonas balearica. Next base: position 240,312 of record NZ_SNXC01000012.1, on the reverse strand, counting down.
GACCGTTAATGATTAACGAGATTTGCCCTACGCTGAATTACATGGAGTTGTATATATGTCACGTCAATACGCGAATACTGCGTTCCGTTCTTCTTCACAACACCTTTATTGTTTTAATGCTGAAGTGGTGTCGATTGAAGATCGCCATATCTGTATTACGGACTTGTCCGACCAAGAAGGTCTTACAAGCCAAACGATTCAAGTTCTTAAATCCCATTGTAATGCTGCGATTCACGACATTCGCGTTGGTGATAGAGTCAGCGCGCGTTTTCAATCCGATACCTATGTGATCGAATTTCGTTTTCAAAGAGAACAGGAAGAGTTCTTGCCATTGCAATACGATGCTCAAGGGCGGTTGACCTTACACGCAGGAAAAAGCCTGTTGTTGCAAACAAATAACGGAGTGTTGTCTATCAGTGATAAAGGTGCCGTTTCAATAGAGGGTACAGAATTAAAGCAGGATTTTACGCAGTACTATCGTGTGTACTGTCCATCCATTGCTTTTAATTAACCTGTCGTCAACATTCGTTGAGCGTGCAATAACGGTAGAAAGCGATTCTCTATTTATGAACCGAAAATGTCGAGTAAGGATACATACGACATGGTAAAGGACTTTCCACAATTATCCTGTATGTCATTGCAGGGCTCCCAAATGATCACTGTGTGCGGTGACGATAACGGCCTGACGAGCGAACAAACACTGTTTGATAATGTTCGGCGAGGGCAAATTAATACCCAACGTATTGATTCACTTGCCGTACTTCTAAATGGCATTCCAGTTATTGGAGAAGCGGCCTGTTTCGACCCTGAACATTGTTTTCATATCACGGAGTGGCAGTTTGATGCGCTCCTTAACAAGTTGTTTTCATTGGATTTATCCATTGATGCTGACGCAGGCTTGGTGATCAGTTGTCAATTTGAATTCCCCGATACCGCATTGGATGCATTGTCGTTAAGCCATGTACAACACGTAATACAAGCGACTTCATTGGAGAGCACGTTCGAGCGTTGGGAGCAGTCACTTACCGACACAGGGATTACAAAATGGTATTGGTTATGCCTCGACAGCCTGTGTACGAAGGATTGGCTGAACGAAAACCGCAGCCGGATGTACTCATCGCAAGTTCAAACGGATGGTTTGATTGCAGGTGAAGCGATTGTCTTGAGTGAGTGGAAGTATTGTCCCGATCAACACCAAAACGGTGTAGATATACCCGAAACTGCAAGTTGTTTCTTTAAAGGGTTAGAGAAATGGTCAGCAAGCACTAAACCAGAACAGCTTGCACGCTTTACTGTACTTGATAGTAAAACATCAGATACACCTGTATACATTGTTTCGAATGGTGATTTATCTAAAGATACATATTCGACAAATTACCACATGCGGAAGACATGGTGGCCAAATTTAATATTAAGTGAGATGGGCGCGCGCCAAGATGCAAATGATCTGACTGGCAATAAGCCGATTAGCCCGATTTCGGGTTTTCCGTTTATTAGCCCGTATCTTACGTTAGGCGATTGCGGTATGGCGAACTTGCCGTTGGTTATGATTTTAGCGAAGTCGCTGTTGCATTATGAGCAAACAGTGTCCGAACAACGCTCAAACGACAATTCCAATGAACCAGCGCCCTGGCCAGATTCTCTCACTTCCGACGTGCATTCCGAGCATAACGAGTACTCCAAGGACGAAGCCATCGTACTGGTAAGAAATGCTGACCACTATTATGTCGCAAGGCTAACTCATACACCTCATTCAAGTAAGGAAACGAAGAATGGCGTATAACATATGCATTAATGGACTTGGTGCTGTTCATGCGGGATCGGGCGGCAAACTGATTACCATTGATATTTGTAAAACACAATGTGGGCCACCGATTGTCCCTATACCCTACCCAAACGTCTCTGAAAGTAAGGATGCAGATAAAACCGTCAGCAGCGTAAAAGTAGCAGGTAATCCGGTTTGTACGGTGGATTCTGTCTTCACGCAAAGTAAAGGTGACGAAGCAGGCAGCCATGGTGGTATTCGCTCAGGAGGAACACAAGGTGAAGCCAGCTTCTTAATGGGCAGCCCAAATGTACAGTTTGAAGGCACGGCGGCGGTACGCTCAATGGATCTTATGGTTTCAAACCAAGAAAATACTCCACCTGCACCTCTGATGCAAGGCGGAGGAACAATCGCTTTATCTGCAACTTTGACCGATCCGACAGAACTTAACCCACTGGTTGCGCCTTACAAAACTGCGGTCGGCATCTTTGGTGAAAACGGTGCGTGGCACAGCTCACATTTAGTGATCGATATAGGTACACAGACAGGGTTAAGACAAACCGTCGCGCAACCGACGGATGAAGGCGAGTACTTACTGTTTGATAATCTACATACTGAGATCAGCGACATTGCCCTTTGTGTCAAAGAAGCAAAACCTTGGGTTCATAAAAAGGGAAAAGGGGCGCACGACCTGATACTTCCTTTGGTACAGCATCAAAACCAGCCTCGTAATGAGGAGACGGCTGAGCCCGTTACTAGCCTTGTACAGCTGACATTGAAGCGTTACCTTGATGAAACCCAAGACCCCGAACACGTTACCCCGCTTGAGGCTGGCTGGGTGTATGTGTTTTTAAATGGCCACCTTTGGCGGGAGCTTGAGGTGACGTCCATCGGGGAGCTACGCGACGTTGATCTTGCAACTTGGCAAGGAGTGGATGGCGGCGGGTTGCAATCATTAGATGATTTAAATCGTAAGCACATTCAGCGTGTGAGCTCTGGTATTAGTCAGGAAGGGTTAGAAGTACCTAAGATTCTCAATGGTGAACCGTGCGAGGTACAGATTGCTTACTCGGATAACCAATGGAGCTGGGAGCGTATTACCTCGTTGGGCGGAATGAACCCAGAAGATCCGCGTTTATGCTACTACGTCCAGCAGGACGATACGCTTAGCCAGATTGCATTGCGCTACCCTGTACTAGAAAGAAATACTCAAGCGCTAGCAGACCTTAACAACCTTGCGAACCCAGATTATATTCAGCCAGAGCAACGGTTACAGATACGTGAACCGGATATAGCGGGTGACAATGCGGATGATTTGCGTGCTCAGCGAACGGGCGCCGCGATAGATTTTGATCAGCTTGAAAGCGCAAACTACGAACTGTGCCTTTACGATGCGGTGAGCATTGCCAAAGAGCATGTTAGCGTGATTATGGAAACACATAATGACATTGCTGAACTTATAACAGGTCTAACAAACGGCGACACGGTGGCTGCGTATGAACACAGTGCGCTTATTCCGGCCAATATGCGCCCCCATCGAGCAGATAAATACAAATTGGCGGTAGAATTAAACGAGCTATTAAATCGGACTCCACAGGCGCTAAATGCGCCAAATGTAACATTAAGCGAGCAAGAGCAGGATAGCTTGGAAAGGCTTCAGTCGTATTCTGACGACCACTTAGACAAGGCCTATTTAGCTCAGTATTTGCAATTGGATACGCTCAAGCAAAAGGCGAGAGTGATATTGCAAAGTAAACAAGACTTAGTTGCCTTGTTTGATGAAGACACTCCAGCCTCGTTTACGGAATGTTGTATTGATTTAGGTTACCTACCCTCTGAAACTCTTTATCTGTTACCTAAAACATTAACCATCTTCATGCTGGTACTAAAAGGCCACCCAGCTCAGGCTTTTGTTAAACTTTTGCCCGACAATGAGTTTATGGATGGGTTAGCAGAGAATGATCCTGGCGAAGATTTGCTCTTGCGCCTACTCGGCACTCATCCGAATGAAGAACAGCATAAAGTCGGTCAGCTTATTACACCTGAGAGCACAGGAGATGGAATCGATGACTGGCAGGATAGGCAGGCTCCCTTTTTTGATTCGTCAAAATGGCAGTTAAATGATCTAGAAAGTGGATCTTTTCATCAAAATGTAGGCTTTGATCAAACGAAAAAAGCGTTAACGCTTTTGGTCGGTATGTACAACCAGCTGGCAAGCTTACCCAGCGCAAATACCAATCAAAAATTTATTGGTCAATTAGCGAGATTAGGAGCACAAGAAGATGCACTGATTAATTTGAAACGCTCCATGCAATCTATTAGCGGTCTTTTCGTTGAATTTGAAACTACTGTGACTGAATATGCGCGTGGCTATTTCCCTGATCATGTTATCCCGTTTGATATTAAGTTGCGTAAGCAACTTGCGGCGAATCAGTACACACAATTAAAAAATTCATTTAACGAACAAGGGGCAAACATAGCGACACCAAATGGCAACAAAGCGCCCTATTCGGCTCCGTTAAGCAGCATATTTAAACAAACGCCGCTGGCGCATGTGATGCAAGGGTTAGCGGACGAAGCGGCAAATAAGGCTTCAATAACCCCTCACCACGGCGTCAAAAAAGAAATCAAAATAAAAATATTGGGGCTCAAGCGAGATGAGTCTGTATCTATTGTGCTTTCAAAAAAGGATATAGAGCCCGAACCTCTTCCTAAAGGAGCGCAAAATCAACACAAGTATCTAAATGACCGTCTTACACGGCTACAAAATGTGCATCGTATTCCTTTCAAGCAATTGGCAATGTTTCGAGATGGGCGCGTACCATTATCAACCCGTGCTATACAGGCTGACCTTTTAACCACCAAACTCAACCACTTAAAAGACATAGCAGAGCTAGATCTTGATCCTATTAAGAAACAATCGATCAGCCATGCCATTACTGATCGCAATGGTGACGTGAAAAAAATGTATTACCGCTACCATATGCTTACGACGCTATTAGCGGGCTTGGAGTTTGTGAACTTGTACCGAGTTTGGAAGGATGACAGTAAGGGAGCAGGAAGGAGAAGGTTAGATATTGCTAGTAGCGTTGCCACAATAGCGTCCCTAGCTGGCTATGTGCTCAACTTACGGACTGAGTTTCGCTTGGGAGCCGTTACAGAGGACGATATTGATATTGTTAAAGGAAAAGTGGAGTCGACCTCATCATACACGTCACAAAAAGCGAAACTTGCTTCTATTGAAAGAAATAAACTCGCAAAGAGTCGTGTAAATTCCTTTCGTTTTCTTCATGGTGGTGCAGGAGTGGTTAGTGGACTGTCTATGGTATCGAGTGGGTTAGATGGTTACAAAGATTGGCAGGCGAATAACGAGTGGGGAGTAGCTGCAAATGTGGCATTTTTTGTTTCTGAAGCACTGGTCTTTTCGTCTTCTACGTTCAGCTTTATGGCGTCACTTCGATTAATGCCGCTTGCTTTCGCACAAATGTTCGGCGCAGCGATTTTCTGGCCTACTTTCTTGTTAGGAGTGGCGGGGTTAGCGCTCTATATATGGCTTGCGGATACGCCTCTCGAAACCCTAATTAAGAACTCTCCATTTGGTTTAGAGCGCAAGAACCAAAAACAGAAAGAAGACGTTGTCCAGCAGCACTGTCCAGCACTAACGATCGAAAAATTTCGCGACGCCCTAATGTCGCCCAGAATTCGCTTTTTTGAACATACAGGTGTTCTCTTAACCAATCGTGATTTCTGGAACGCTAAAATCAAGCTTAGTATCAAAGGCATGCCGCAGTCCTCAGCGTGCGAAACGGCTCATGCGTTATATTGGCGTCCGGTAGAGGTAAACTCTTCGCGACAAGGTACGTGGGTTCGGTTGTCGTTAGACAATGAAGCTTCGAATTTACCGCATATTAACTGGCTCGACACTATAATCGAGCCGTATGACGATAGTTCAGGTCATTTATTGATCATACCCTACAAAGCGTTACAGCCAATTTTACAACATTACCAACAAATTGAATTGAAATTCGAGTTGCGTGTTTACCCTAATGGTAAAACGACGCCATTGGGTCAGGGGATCAATGAGCCGTTGGAATTACCCATGCCTGATCGAGCGGAAAAGCCGCCGTTTAAAATTGTCACGCATAAGTTTGAGTCGACTACGATAAGCGTCCGAGCGCCACGGCCTATTTCTCAGATACCGGAATACATATCGGGTGATCGAGCCCTTTCGCTTTTTACGTGAGCGAATTTAAAGGATGAGCAAAAACGTTTGCAAAATGAGCAATCGTACAAGGAAAGTCATCACATGAATAAATTAGGTAAATAATGAAAAAAGTAAGATGTTATTTTTCTACTGACGAAGATTGTAGAGCGATTGCGCCTGATCTTGTACCTGCAAAACGACCGTGGCGCTTTGCAAAACATAAAGCGCCGAAAACACCGCATGGCCCGGTTCCAATTGGTAATATTAGTATGGCGTGTGATGGAAGAGTACTCTCTTATGAACTAGGGACTCGCGGATATTCGGGTTTTGATACCGCGTTTCTTTATATGGCTGCAGTTATAGGAGGGGGGGGGGCTTTTCTGGATTTTCTAGCGGGGGAATTGTACTTACTTAACCCTTGGTCAGATCACCCTGACGCTTTAGAGTCTAGTATGGTCTACTGGGGGATTACGCTTCCTCTTTTGTTCTTGGGTTTGTTTTGTCGCTATAAGGCCAAAAGTGAGGGTATTGAGAATTTGGTATTCCACCGAGATTATGGAACCGTGACCTTTGCTGAATCTCCTGGATTTAAAAAGCTCACTGTACCGTTTGAGGCAGTCGAATTGGGGGTATACCACGTAAACTATGCGAGCCTTGGTGTTCATAGTTGGAGTGCTATACTGTGTTCGACGTTAAAACCGAAAGGAAAGCGGTTCGCTAGGGATGTTATGTTGCCGATATCCGGCTACAGTCAGCAGGACTTTCAAGAACAATGGAACATGATTTGCTGTTTTATGGACAAATCTCGTCCCTATCCGAAATGTCTGCGCGCGATTATCGATGGTTATAACAACCATCTTTGTAAAGATATATGGGAAACTCCGATTCCTCCTGAGTGCCGCATTACTCGAAAACAACTAGGGCTACCAGAAAATTATGATAGTCCTTTTTCACATTATGAAGTTTAGTAGCCTTTCATTCTAATCGAGATGCCCACTAATTGAGATGTACAAGGTAGTGAAAAAAAAGCGATGGAGAGATAAGCCTTGGAAGGCAAATAGTGGAAGCAGTAAGGTGTTATTTTTCGAAAAAGGAAGGTAGCGAGGAGATAAAAAAGCGGCGCGATTTAGGGAAATCGCGCCGTAAAAAAGGTGACTTAGAGTCGTCACCCCATGACTTTATTTGGTAACCACATAACAAGCTCTGGGAAACACATGCAGATAATCAAAACCAGCAGTTTGATTAATACGAAAGGTGTTACTGAGCGGTAGATATCGAGCATGGTGACACCTGGAGGTGCAATACCTTTCAGGTAGAACAAAGCAAAGCCGTACGGTGGCGTCTGTACTGCGATCTCGATATTAAGAATCATCAAGATACCAAACCAGATCGGGTCGAATCCTAGCGACACTGCAATAGGCGTAAAAATTGGCGCACACATCAATACAATGATGAACTCGTCAATGATAAAACCAAGCAGCAGCATGATGATCTGGAACATGATGATCACCATAATGGGCGGAAGCCCAAGGTCCTGAGTAAAGCCCGCCACCATATTTTGAACGCCCATCAATAGATGGAAGTTACTGAATACCGTTGCGCCAAAGATGATCCACATAGCAACGCTGACCAACAACGCCGCCTGAAAACCTGCTTTTTGTACCATACGAGGCTTAAAGCGTTTGAACAGTATCGCTAATAAGATTGCACCGACTACACCGATTGCTCCGGACTCCGTAGGTGTCGCAATACCCATGATGATACTGCCCAATACTGCAACAATGAGCACCAAAGACAGAAGGCCATCACGCGCTGTCATTATTTTTTCTTTGGTGGTTACAGGCGTTTCTGGTATTTCATCCAGCGGTGCTTTTTTCGGATTCAGCTTGCAGGAGATAATGATGTAAGTGATCAGCAATACGATGGTGATTAAAGCTGGCACCAACGCTGCAATGAACATGCGTCCAACTGAGTTTTGAGTGGCAGAAGCGAACATGATCATAGGGATGCTGGGTGGAATCAGTATCCCCAAGCCACCGCCCGCCATGATCACACCTAATGCCAGACGCTTATCATAACCACGCTCTAACATTGGACGTAAAGCAATACTGCCAGAGGTCATAATACCTGCGCCAATGATGCCGACCATCGCGCCAATCATTGAACAAACGATAACTACACTGATGGCAAGAGAACCGCGTACGCGACCAATAAGCATTTGGCTGGCGTTAAACATGGCATCACCAATGCCTGAGCGGGTAAGCAACTGACCCATGTAGATGTACAAAGGAATGGCCAACAGGATAAAGCTAAAATGGGTGCCTTCAAGCGTCGTTGGAATAACGTTAAATAAGGCATCACCCCAAGTAATATAGCCAATTACCATGGCTATCCCACCCAATGCGAAGCCTACTTGAGCTCCTAAAGCGAAGGTCACTAAAATACAAACGAGTAATACGCCTGTTAACACTTCAATACTCATCATGATTTAGTTTTCCTCTTCGATTGTGTCGAATTCTGGCAAGAGTATGGTTCCTGTACATACGTGGTATGCACCTCGTAACCAGTCACTTGAGAATTGAAGTATCAGTAAGACACTGGCAACGGCCATCATGACCCAGTAGTGGTGCATGTGAGGCGCCCATTCGCTTTGGCGACGGTAGTTGTATTCTATTGCTTCCTCGAATTTACCTATGCTCATTTTAAGAACAATGGCCATGAAGAAGATCGCCAAAGCAAACGAAAAGAGATTGAACATGCTACGAACACGTGGAGAAACGTGGTTGTATAAGATATCGACATTGATGTGCGCGCGTTGTTGTTGTGCGTAGGCACCGCCCAATGCGGCGATGTAGCCGAACATGAACAGAGAAAGGTCGTAAGCCCAAATGGTCGGCTTATTTAAAAAATAGCGCGAAAATACTTCAAAGGCCACGACAAATGCCAACATAGGCATTACATAAGATACTGATTTACCAGTGAATTCCACCAGTTTGTGGACAACTAGGCAATAGCTGCGTATCGCTGCTGTTATCATGGAAATTACCTCGGAGGATAAATAAAAAAAGGTGAGTTGATGCAAGGTATTTGGCCTTGTAAACTCACCTTGGAGGGTGTCGCTAAAGTACTTAGCGAGATAATACGGCTATAAAATCGTCTTACCTTTGCGCTTCCTTTTTCGATACCCTCTCTGGATCGTGCATTGAACCTCTCAAGCCAAAGGCTGAGAGGTAATTACAATATCGATTACTGCTCTTTACGCAGAATGTCGATCAGTTGTTTGCTGTACTTATCTTCTGATGCGTACTCGTCCCATAGGCCAGCACCTGCTGCTGCCCAAGCGTCACGGTCAGCTGCACTTGGCTCTGGGCTCCACTGAAGACCTTTCGCTTCCATTTCTGCAACGGCTTGTGATTCCCAAAGCTTAGACTTCGTCATTTGCTCTTGAGCATGTATCGTTGTTGCTGCTTTTACAATCGCTTGTAGGTCCGGAGTCAATCTGTTCCATGCGTTACGGTTAACGATGATTGGCAGTACTTGAGCGCCAGCTAGTGGCAGTTTGTACATGTACTTAGCCACTTCAACGTGGTTACCGTCGCGGTGGTCGATCATGTTAGAACCGATAGAACCGTCGATAACACCAGTAGAAAGAGACGTGTAGATTTCAGACCATGCCAAAGAAACAGGTGATGCACCTAGGTTACGTAGGAATTTACCGTAGGCACCTGGCGCACGAATTTTCAGACCTTTGAAGTCTTCAATAGACGTGATTGGTTTCTTAGTGATGATGTAAACTGGCGGCTGAATGTATGGGTCAAGCCATACTAAACCTTGAGAACCGTATGCTTCGGTAAGAACTTTGTTCCACCCTTTCTCATGGAAAAGTGTAGAAAGCTCAGCAACATCGTCTGTACCGCCTGGAAGACCGATCTCAACGACACCAGCTGGAAGTTCACCAGCGTGCATAGATTGGAATGGAGCACCCATGGTGACAAGGCCTGTTTTTGTTGCGCCTAGAATACCAGATGTACCAACACCTTCACCTGAATAAAGAACTTGTACTTTAATTCGGCCATTCGACATTGTGTCGATGTTTTTTGCTAGGTTTTCGTAAACTTCGCCGAACGCAGTACCACGCCCGTAAAGGTTTGCGAAACGCCAGTTGTGTTCTGCGGCTTGAACTGCAGTTGAAGCAACTGCACTAAAACCTAAAGCTACGGCAAGAGAGCTCGTAACTAAGTGCTTCTTTAGTTTTTTTACTGTATTGAGCATGTGTTACCTCGTGATAATTTTATTTACTAAGGATCACTTCATCCTCGAAGCGGTTTCCTTAATTTGATCCTTTCAAAAACAAGAAATCTGTTAAAGCGTATGAAATCTACTTAAAGTTTTATCGTCATCAAACAATCGTTTTTTGGAAAAATGACCTTTCAATTTTATTAAAATAAAGCACCAATGAGAGTCTAATTCACAACCAATTCGAACCAGATTGGTGCGGCAGTTGAAGCACTTTTTCGGATGAAAAACTGAACGTTGGTTAACGGTATATTTGCGTTGTATGAGTCATTTATGACCTTAAGACGTGTGTGTTCAAGGTCGTACGATAAAATGGAAGCACTGAGGTGTTTTTTCGTGATCCAAGATGGGGCAAAATCGTTTGTGGTTGTAGGTTCAAAGCGATCTAAGTGGGTTATTTAAAAAAAGCCCGCTGACAAAATTGTCAGCGGGAAAAAATCAAAAGTTTGCTGAAAGACTTCCAGAGAACAATGCACGTTGATCTAAAGAAGTGATGTCGATGGGAATACATATGAACATCATGTAAGTCGACGTTATACACGGTAAAGAAGGTTTATAGTTGATGAAAGCCAATCTATTCAACTTAAAGTTGTGTCCGAATCGAACTAATATTCAATTTTTAATAGGTATCATATTTTATTAGAGGTATTCTAATAGCCTGAGAGGTAAAGACACTGTTTCGGTAAGACACCTATTTTTTGGTAAGTTTGTTAAGGTAAGTTGATGAGCGCTAAAAGTTATTCACTTGGCCAGGTAGGCGATTACGAGATAAAACAACTGAAAGTTTTTAAGACCGTTGTGGATTGTGGGGGGTTTTCGGCAGCAGAAACCTCTCTCAATATCGGACGATCAACCATCAGTTTGCACATATCTAATCTTGAATCTCGGTTAAACCTAGTGCTGTGTAAACGCGGTCGCGGTGGCTTTTCCCTCACGGAAGAAGGTGAGATTATCTACGAGATGACCGAAAAGCTTTTGAGTACATTGGACGCTTTTCGCTCAACCGTTAATAACTTGAATTCCAGTCTTACGGGCTCACTGCGCATTGCCTTGTCTGATAAAGTGAGTTTGGATCCTCGCAGTCGTTTTCCAAAATTGATACATCACTTTTCTACTGAAGCGCCGGAAGTCTCTATCACTACGAATGTTGCTTCGATGAATAACATTGAACGCATGATTCTCAATGACGAAGTGGATGTGGGCTTTATCCCCTATCATCGTAAGTTGGACGGTCTAGATTACATTCACCTGTACAGCGACACTTGCTACTTGTACGCCGCCAAAGGCCATCCGTTGACTCATTTATCATCGGAGGAACAAATAGCGCACGTTGATACGTTCCCCGCAACTCATGGGGGCTTGAAGCCGCATCAAGGTGTTAGTGAGCATCTTACTAAGATGAACTTGTCCGCCATTAGTTATTTTTATGACACGCGACTCGCCTTGATTTTATCTGGGCAGTACATTGGTTTTTTACCTGAATTGTATTCTGCGCCTTTTGTTGAGTCGGGTGATATTCAACCGGTAGCAGTACAAGATCGATTTTATGATCTGGGTATGGCCGTCGCGACGAAGAAAACGGCGCAACCTAGCAAGCCGAGAGAGTTGTTCCTAAAAACGATTAGACACGTGTTTAATCAAGAAGAGTTAGACTCTGCGCCCTACTAAGACCTGTACTCTATTGAGAAGGGTCAGAACCTGACAAAATTTTTGTTGGGCTGTAAGGGGTTACAATATTCTCTTCGCTTTCTTGCTTTATCCATTTAACAAACGCGTTGATGCGTTCAAGTCTTGGTGATTGTTTGGAGTGAGCGAGATAAAAGCTCAATGGCTCTGACAGTGGTAAATCAAACGGCTTTACTAACTCGCCTCTTTCTAATTCTTCTTGAACCATAAACTCAGGACATAAAAAGATGCCGTGTCCGGCTTTGACCGCACTAATGCCCATATACCATGAGCTGACTTCAGCCCATAAGCGCTCTTTTCCCGCTAAGGTTAAACCGTATTCCTTTCCCCATTGTGACCAACTGTATTCCGGTATATTGGTTTGAATTAACCAACAGCATAAAAAATCTTCGATGCTGTTAAAGCCAATTCTCTGAAAGAGTTCACGAGAGCAAATAGGTACAATAGGAGACGTGAGGAGAATTTTATTTTCTGTATCCTCTCTTAATATTGGGACGTTGTAGATGGATACATCTATATCGCCAGATTGTAAATCTGGAAGCTCCTCAGCAGAAAAAAGCCGAACGTTAATGTCGCTGTGCATGTCGGAAAAACGCCACAGTTTAGGCATTAGCCAAAGCGAAGTAATGCTTTGCAAACCGTAGACGGTTAAATTTCCTGCAAGTGGCTCAAGTTTAACGCTGTTTAGCCCATATTCTATTTTTTCAAACCCTACACTTAAATGTTCAGCCAGTGTTTTTCCTTGACTGGTAAGCAACATCTTTCGTCCCGCTCTATAAAACAACGATACGCCAAGATACTCTTCTAATAAGCGAATTTGCTGACTGACGGCAGCTTGGCTGACAGACAATTTGTTCGCAGCGGCGGTGTAACTCAGTGTTTCACTGGCAACGACAAAGTAGTGCGCTGCTTTCAAATGTGCGAGACGTGTAGCCATAAGATTATCTAATGAATAAGTTAAGTTTATAACGTTCGTTTTTACACCTTCCTAGCACCAAAATAAAGTCTCATCTTGGAAGGAGTTTTATTATGTTCTCTTTATTATTGTGGCTAGATCAAAAAGCAGTGCATTTTTACAATCGGTATTTAGAAGCTCATAAGCGTAAAGTTGAGAAGCGGCGTATTGTTGAAGCGCAGCAGGCAGCGGATTCGCTTCCAGATTATCTAAAGCGTGATATGGGCATCTCCCCTTCTAGTAGAAAACCGCTCAAAACGATCGAAGTGCAACGCTTACCACGCATACGTTGGAAGAAATAGCCGAGATTTTTGATGTCCGTATCTTTTAAATACTTCGGTGTTCATTAGAAACCTCCAAAGCTGGTCAGTATGTAATCAGAGTTGGTGTAAATTGTGTGATTTTATTCAGGCCGAATTGACCAGCTTAAGGACAACGATCCTTAGATTAGCGTATGATTAAGCCAGTTAAGGGAGAGGAATAATATGATGTTGAAGATATTCCCTGTTGTTTTCTTAGCAAGTGCGATCTGCGCCTGCGCAACTCAAAAACCGGCAGATGTTGCCGATGTGATGACGAACGAACAACTGGAAACAATGCTTTTAAAGCAGCAAAAAGAATGGAATGAGATGAAGCCTCAGCTTCAACGTATTCTGGCGCTCGAATCGGATCTCAAATTGTTGGTTGAGACGCTGGATACTGTTCCAGAGTCGTCTGAAGCGCTTACTCAACAGACCGTTACTTCAAGCGATGTTCAGGAATCTCTTCAAAATGTACCTATCTTGCCAAGCTCTGCATTGATTGAGATTGAAAGTGCAGAAAATGGCGCAGCGCATGATAATGTGACCTCCGATATCGTGGATCAGAGTGCGGATAACAGTGAAAGTTCAAAGACGAATCATATAGCGACGGAATACGGTCAAGATTCAAGTCGAAGTAAGCCTGTTTTAGTTCAGTTTTATAACACGCCAAGTGAAAGTGATCGTATAGAGCGCATGTATCCATTTGGTGTACAACTTGCTGCGTATTTTTCATTTTCACAGGCTCAAAATGCATGGCCAAAATTGCAAAAACAACATGCACATCTTGTTAAAGATCTGAGCCCTATGATTGCGCATTCTGTGATTAAAGGTCGGGACTATTATCGTTTGATCGTTGGCCCCATCGCCAAGAAAGCGAACGGGAAAGCGTTATGCTTTAAATTTAAAAAGAACAATCAAGATTGTCTTGTAACGCGATTTCAAGGGACGATGATTTAGTGTCGTGAATGACGACACTGCTCATCTAATTTAAATTGTGAACTCATACAGCGTGTTATTGGCGAACAATATCACGCACACTGCATGAGTGTTTGTCGCGAATGATAGCGCATACCGCTTCGGCTTTAGTCTTAGTTTTATCGAAGGCAACGTATAGATTAAATACTCCGCCACTTTCTAGATAAAAATACGAATAGCTTTTGAGTTTGGGGTAGGCGTTTCGCAGAACGGGCCAGTAGCTCCGTAAAGATAGGAGGCTGTTAAACTGACCTAAATGCGCACTGAAGCCTGTTTTGTTATACGCTTTTCTAAGAACCAAGTCGGCACCTTCAATAAACTCTTCCCCCATCTGAGGAGAGACCTCTATTGAGTCACCTTTGGTTAGAAGGTATTGGTTGGTGTTTATAAACTCTCGTGCGACTCTCACGGTAAAGGTTTGTGGCGGTAATTCCGCGATAGAATAATAACCATCAAATTCACTGATTGCGGTTCTTATAACAACGCCCTCCTCGTCTACCACCTCTAAAGGGACGTATGCGAGGAAGCCCTCAGAACCATTCTCTTTATATTCTTTGACAAACCCCTCTACTTCTCGCGCAACGACGATAGGAAGATCAACGGATTGTAATGTTCCTTTTCTTGGCGATACGGAAACGCCTGCGCCACTTCTTATCATATAAGGGTTAGGCAAGGTTGTTGTATCGACATCAATATCGGTTTTTCGGTGAACCGGTAGTGCAGCGAGAATAGCGGTTCCTTGGTCATTGGTTTTGGCTTTGCGAACACTCTGCTTGCTCTCTACTGTGACGCCTTTTAATAGAGGCTCATTGAGGTCGTATACGCCATTATGATTCAGGTCGTGAAATACGCGCGCCGCAACAGAGCCAGCACGGGTGAGCGATTGACTGGTTGTAAATGCGGCTTTATCCGCTACGCCTAAACTAAACTGGGCGATAAGGCGCGCTGACCACTTTGTTTGGTCACTGTAGGATAAGTTGGAGCTGATAGAAAACTCATTGGGCTTCCATTTAACATTGAGGCTTGATTCGTTGTTTTTGGTGCTGATGTTTCGCTTATACGCAAATTGAGCTTGAATATCTTTACCAAAGGCCCGGCTGATCGCTGTATTGACGGTACTGACTTTCATGCTGGGGTCGATGTTATAGTCTATACCTCCCATTATTGTGTATTTATCGTAAAAATCTCGTGCTTGAAGTGATCCAGACGCATAATGGTTGTCACCAAAGCCCCAAGATATCTGGTTGGTAATAGGTACATTGAGCAGTCGCGTACCAATGCGATTTTGCAGGACATAGTCGTCGGAGGTGCTTGATGTTATTCGGGCAATGCTTTGGGAGTAAGACAAGTTTAAGTCAGAAAACGCACCGGAAATAGAGGCTTCTTGAGTCGTTGTTTTTGACTCGGCTGACTCATCTGTTAGTGTCTTTTCGGAGGTGTGTATGATGTTAACAGATTGATTTGATATCTTACTGGAGAGCTGAGCTTTTTGTTTATAAGCGCCCTCGTCGCCTTCTAGATAATCCAAAGTAAGTAGGGCTTTTCCGAATAGCGCAAGCGTTGAGTTATAGGCTTTTTTATCGGCTTGTTCCGTTGTCTCCTGATAGCGCTTTGTGCCCGCTTCAATGTTCCACCAATCTGTTACGGATAACTTCGCGAGTGCATTGATAGCGAGCGCTGACTCTCCACTGTTTTGTGAAGAATAGTGTTCAAACAGTCGTTGGTTTTCCTCTGCAATGGTAATGTCATAGTTAAATTTTCCTGCTCCGTGCCCAGCAGCACTGACATGGTAGAACTTTTCTTCACGTTTGATTTGCCCTTGCGGTCCGTAAAAAATCAATTCAATTTGGTTATCACCGAATTCCAGTGGCACATTTGAAAATGTGTAGTGACCATCGGAAGATGAAAGCTGGCTGGCGACCAGCAGTTTATTACGGTAAACCTCAATGTCCCAATTAGGTTGGGTATCACCTTCTAAGTTAATGCTGTTGTCACTTTGAGAGTGGTACAACGGGCTGTTGTTTATTCTTATTCCGACGCCAGACTGTGCGCTTTCTAAAGGGCTTATATCTGTAGTGGATAGGTCGCCAATTTGAATTTCGGTTGCTGATAACGGCCCTAACAAGGATGCGTTTTTATCCTGCCTATTGGCATTAAATCGAGAGGTTGTTATCTCTTTGTCTTGGTTAACGGCTAAAAAGTAGTTGGTACTGAAATACGCGAGGTCGTTTGCGCCTTGCATCGAGACTGAATATTTTGAATCTTGGTTATGTGCAGCAGATGCACCAAGCCTAAGGTCTAATAAAGGTTGTGTAACAGACGAGTACTCGAATGCCTGTAGAGGAAAAATGGATCTATCTTGATGGCTACTTAACCCTTCTAAACGCGCTTCTCGTGCTAGTCTTTCTTCTAATGGAATTGGAATTTCGGACGATATGGTCGCGTTAAGTTTTTGGTAGTTTATGTTGAATTCAAGGGAAAACAAACGGGCGAGTTGAGCGCTTTCTATGTATACATCGTCATTGATTTGTACGTCTTCTAACGGGATGATGTACAATATCTCGTCTACTGTAACGATGTATTTGTCTTCTTTTTGAGTCAGTTCGAAGTGGTTATCAGGTGCCCTCACCCACCCAGTCGCCAGAGTCTGAGGTGTGTTTTCAGTTTCGTCCGTGTCAGGGTTAAAGAGTGCGTTCTCATTTACTGTTATTGGAAAATCCAATACGCTTGAAACATCATTCAAGGACATCATCGTGCCTTTCGATGACTTGATACCAATCACATCACCCAGTATATACTGGCCAAGTTGAAGTTCTAAAATGAGTTCTTCCCCTACAGGGATGCTTACTTTGTCTTGTATTTTTTCGACACTTTCTCTTAAAGTGGGAAGCGTTTCTTCACCCGATTCGATTGCCTGATAACGATTTTTTAATCGTTCAAAGACATCATTATTTGCATGAATCGGCGTCGAAATGAGTCCAACACATGTTAGGCATAAGATGATCCATATTCTCATTAGACTGACTTTCAAAAAAGTTATCGTTGGGCGTTGCGAACGATTGAATCCGTGATCTCAATGCTTCGACTGGCTAACAGTCTTCCTGAAAACTCTTGTTGTCCTTCGTAGCGTACTTCAAGAATACCGGGCTCCAACGTGAAGTCCTTCCAGTACAACTCGGCGTTTGTAACGGGAATTTCTGGGTAAAAGTTAAATCCGTTCAACAAAGCAACTTTTCGACGGGTGCCGTTCTTAGAGGTCCAGTAGGCAACTAGGCGGCCTGTCGCACTGTATTTGTCTTTGTGTGCGAGTCTCACTTTTACAAAAGTTTGCCCCGTTTCTTTTTTCGTTGTGATGGAAATATTTTGGATATCGGGTTGAACGGATACCGCGCCATTACGGTACATAACGGGAATGGAGTAGCTCATAAGCAGGTTAATGTTTAAGCTCATTTTTCCTTGGGCGGTCGGGGCTTTTTTAACGGGCAATGCTACAAATTTTAGATGTGAACGGTACTCGCCGTCGCTTAGCTTACCTTTTTTACGCAGGAGTAATTTTATAGATTGGCTTTGACCTGCTGGAATAGTGACTTGTTTTGGGCTTATTCTGACTATTCTTTCTAAACCCGAATACTTTTGTTTCTCTTTTTCTGTTAATTCTCTGTAACTCCCATTTGGCAATGCGACCTTTTGTGTCCATTCGATACGATAGCTTCGGGTGACAGCACTCGAATTGATTAACGTCACTTTGGCTGAGCGGTCACGATCACCTAAAACCACTCGCGTTGGTGAAATCATAAGGTCTGCAAATAGGCTGCTGCAGAACGAAAGGGTCAGTATTGAAATAAAGAGCTTAAGCATAATAAAAATAAGGGCTATGTGACGTTAATAGTTGAGTTCAAGCTAATAGTTGATAGAAACCCGGTACGTAATCGAATAAGCCGTATCTCCATAATAACCTGAGTTCCCTGATGTCGTGAGCGTGCCTCCTACGTAGAAGGAAGCGCTTCCTGAGGAATCTGTCGTTATAACAGCAGGCACACTGAGATCTGTTAAAGTAAATTGCTCGACGGTATATCCCGTGCTAGAGCTGTTAGGGGTAGAAACACTGCTCGATAAAAAAACGCGTTGGTCGTTGGGGTAACCCGTTAAAATAAATTCGGCTCGTGTTGGCTCTGTTATGGGATAGATTCCACTCGAGTACGAAACATTCCCATTATAACTGAGAGACAGGCGTTGAACGCTACTGTTTGATGCGACAACAATTGTTCCGAAATCCAAACTGGACGATTCGGTTACTTCTGCATAAGTACTCAAAGGAGTACTTATGCTCAAAGCAATTAAGGCTACAGATATGCCCGTTCGCTTTTGATTGTGCATTTTAAAAAAACGTCTTAGTAGTCTACAGTGATTTCGTAGGTACCGGTATAGGTGCCATCGGTATAAGCAGCATCGGTTGCACCTGTTCCAGTGGTTAGCGTTGCGCCTACAGCGAAAGTAACGCCTCCTGTATCATCCGTTAGTAGATTTCCAGAAGCATACGCTGTGCCATCACGAGGGCCGCTGGTAATGGTCGCTTCAAAGTCATCAATCGAGAACAGGCCATCGTTCAATGTGCTTGTTAGCTCAATTGCGGCTGACGGTAATGTAATCGTTAAGTTGGAGCTTGGTGCTGCGCTGTCGATGGTGAATACCGCTGGTTCACCGGCTTCAATGACACTGATTGCCGCAGCAGTAGAGTCCGTGGTCTCTGGGTTATTGCTGGTTCCGTCTGAACTAATTTGTAATTCTGCGGTTTGAGTACCTGCAGTATCGCCAGTCGCTCTAATTGTCCCAAAAGACAGAGCAGTTGTTTCTGATAGGTTGAACGCATTTTGAACCGTTACAGATGCATTACCTGTTGCTGTTTCAGCCCCCATCGCGATGGATGAAGATACGGCTAAGGCGCCTACTGCAAGAGCTTTCGCAAGTCTAAAATCATTAATCATTTTAAATATCCTTCTTTATTTAATGTAACTGCATTTAGGTTATCGGCTATGTTTTATACTGCTTTAGATAATTAGAACAATTAGTTAGACAATAAACAAAGGGTAAACAAAGGACAAGTAAAGAAAAAAAAGCCACTATTCGGGGAATAGTGGCTAAGCAGCAAGAGTTGCCTCTTGCAAACGGAAGTTGTACTACGGTTATTTACACCGACTATGAAGCCGTCTTTTCGTAAATATGCGTCGTTATACCAATTCTTTTAGGCAGCTCTTGAAGATATCCATACCTTCGTCGATAGTTTCCATGTCAATTGTCAAAGCGGGTAAGAAACGTATGACGTTGGCGCGAATACCGCATGACAACAGGATTAATCCTTTTTCAGCGGCTTTAGCAGATAACGCTTTTGTTAATGCTGGATTCGGAGTATTTGTATCGCCATCTTGCACAAACTCCATTGCGATCATTGCGCCAGTGTTACGAATATTACCAACTAGTTGTGGATATTCTGCCTGAATGTCTTTTAAGTGAGTCATGAAGCGCTCACCGACCGCAACGGCGCGATCAATCAGCTTTTCTTCTTCTATGACATCAAATACAGCAAGCGCAGCAGCACAGCCGACAGGAGAACCGCCGTAAGTACCACCAAGGCCACCCGGAAGAGGTGCATCCATAATATCCGCTTTACCTACAACGGCAGCCAGAGGAAAACCGCCTGCAATGCCTTTAGCGGCCGTCATTAGGTCAGCTTCAATACCAGCGTATTCGTGTGCGAACATTTTTCCTGTGCGGCCAAAACCGGATTGAATTTCATCAAGAATCAACAGGATGCCGTGCTCATCACATAATGCGCGCAGTGCTTGAAGGAATTCTGATGGAGCTTGGTAGAAACCGCCTTCACCTTGTACTGGCTCGATAATGATCGCTGCCACTCGGGAAGGTTCAATGTCACACGTAAAACGCATTTTCAGTTCTTCAAGAGACTGCTCGATGGTAATGCCGTGATATTCATTTGGGAACGCAACATGGTAGATCTCATTTGGGAACGGACCAAATCCAGCTTTGTATGGTGCTACTTTACCCGTTAAGCCCATTGTCATATTCGTTCGGCCGTGAAATCCGCCATTGAACGCAATAATGCCTGAACGGCCAGTGTAGGCACGCGCAATTTTGACACAGTTCTCTACGGCTTCTGCGCCAGTAGTAACAAAAATAGATTTTTTCGGAGTGTCACCTGGTGCGGCTTCGTTTAGCTTTTCTGCAAGCTCAACCGCTGAGTCATAAGGGCTAACCATGACACAAGTGTGAGAAAAACGCTCAACTTGTTCTTTCACTGCGGCAACCACTTTAGGGTGGCTGTGTCCTGTATTACATACTGCGATGCCAGAACCAAAATCGATGTGACGATTTCCTTCCACGTCCCAAACTTCTGCGTTCAGTGCGCGTTCGACGTAAACAGGAGCCATATTGCCTTGGCCACGGGCGATCGCAGCGACTTTGCGTTCTTGTAAACTAGCGTTCGTTGTCATTGTATCTCTCTCTAATAGTATGCGGCTCGAATCGTATTGCGCCGCATATCGTCTCTATTTCAACACAGATGCAGTGTGCTGTTTTTATAATTACTTCAAGTTACCCATACATAGGTATTTGACTTCAACGTATTCGTCGATGCCATAAATGGAGCCTTCGCGACCGCTGCCAGACTCTTTAACACCACCAAAAGGCGCAACTTCGCTGGAAATGATGCCTTCGTTGATGCCGACCATGCCGTATTCCAAATTCTCAGAGACGCGCCAAATACGGCTAATATCTTGAGAGTAGAAATACGCTGCTAGACCAAATGGCGTGTCATTTGCCATGGCAACCGCTTCTTCTTCTGTGCTGAATTTGAACAAAGGCGCCACTGGACCAAAGATTTCACTAGAGAAGATGCTCATAGTGTCTGTTACGTCCGTTAGAATGGTTGGAGCAAAGAACTGAGAGCCTTTAGAGGTCAGTTTCTCGCCGCCTACTAGCGCTTTTGCACCTTTCTCAACGGCATCTGAAACGAGGCTTTCTACTTTTTCAACTGCAGCATTGTTGATCAACGGCCCGATCGTTACACCGTTTTCAAAACCGTCGCCTGTTTTAAACTCTGCAACGCGCTTAGCCAGTTTTTCTGCAAATGCGTCGTATACGCCTTCTTGAATCAATAGACGGTTCGCACACACACAAGTTTGGCCTGCATTACGGAACTTAGAAGCAATTGCACCTTCAACCGCAGCGTCCAGATCTGCATCGTTAAAAACAATAAACGGCGCGTTTCCACCGAGCTCCATAGAGGTACGTTTTACCGTTTGAGCACATTGAGAAAGCAGCAGTTTTCCGACAGGGGTTGATCCTGTGAAGCTGAGTTTGCGAACAATCGGGTTACTTGTTAAAACACCGCCGATGTCCTTGGCATTTTTACCGACTACAACGTTCAATACACCAGCAGGAATACCTGCTTGATGTGCTAGCTCAGCAAGCGCTAGCGCACTTAGAGGCGTTTCGTCTGATGGCTTGATGACAATCGTACAACCCGCAGCCAGAGCTGGGCCGGCTTTACGAGTAATCATTGCAATAGGGAAGTTCCATGGCGTAATAGCTGCAACAACACCCACGGCCTGTTTAATCGTTAAAACTCGTTTGTCTTTGGCAAAAGTTGGAATAACATCGCCATTTAAGCGACGAGCTTCGTCAGCGAACCAGTCAATAAAAGACGCGCCGTATGCCACTTCGCCTTTTGCTTCTGCTAGCGGCTTGCCTTGCTCTAGAGTCATTAGTTTTCCAAGGTCTTCTTGGTTATCTAATATGAGTTGATTCCAACGACGCAATGCAGCGGAGCGCTCTTTTGCTGTGAGTGCTTGCCAACCTTTAAGCGCTTTGTTTGCCGCTTCTACAGCGCGCGTTGTTTCGTCTGCGCCAAGGTCTGCAACATCAATAATGTGTTCGCCATTGGATGGATTTGTAATGGCGTAAGTGTTGCCAGAATCAGCAGAAATCCACTTTCCGTCGATGTAAGACTGGCTTTTTAACAAATTTGGCTGCGATAAGGTCACTTGCATAGGGCACTCCAGACAGCAATATTCATGATAATAGGTCGACGCAGACCTACTTGTGATTTTCGATAGTATGAGAAGGTGTAACTAAGGAAAATGGGAAGCTATCAACGCTTTGTTTGATGGCGCTCAAACTTTATTATTTATTGGTTTATTGAGTGGTACTTCGCTATGAAATCAGCTCAAAAGCACCGGAAAAGCGTCCGCGACACGTTGAAAATGCTGTAAAGCGTTTTGCAGTAGGTTATGAAATGTTCGTTATTAGTCGCACAAGGCGTTGACCTTTGTATTTTTCTCGGAATAAGAGGGCGGAAACGTCTTTTAAATTGCGTGCTATTTAGTGAAGAATGTAACGAGTGATAACATCACTCGTTACATTCTTCACTGCCTTTGGACTTGGCTTAATATAGCTGCCGTTAGTTTGGAGTGTAACGATACAGACTTTCTTCATCTAACAGGCATTCAAAACCTCTACTGCCTGTCGGCAATAGCTCACATTGATAATTGCTGGGTTCTTGTGCCTGAAGTACAACATCACAGCTGTCTCGACCTAATACCTTCTGTTCTTGAATAGTAAGTTGACCGTTGACCTGTTCCCATTTGTATTCAACATTGAAAAGTTCGCAGCTTGGATTCAAATCGTCAATTACGCTATAAGATCCTGTGCCATCGCTTTTTATCGTTTCGAAACCGTAAACACTCCACTGGCAATCGTCTCCCATTGTTTCTACTTGATAAGTACCTGGTAGAGCGATGTCGTTAGGTGCTGGATTGGCTGACGCAATCACATCTGTTTCAATGCCGTAATCATTGAAGGATATCTGTGTCGTCGATTTTACGTTTAGATTACTGAACTTTTGTAATTCGGAATGAACGGGAATACAGTTACTGACTGCCCTTTGTTCCTGACCTCCTAACATACCAAGCATGTTATCAAATGAACTCAAGGTTGCCGTGTAATCGATCGCTGCGCCTAATAACCCTTTGTTATTTAGCTTTTCTTGGCTTTTTTCTTCGGACAGTGCAGAGGCTTTTGGTCCGCTATACACCATAAGGGCATTTCCTTTTACACGGCCTTTTGTCTGTATGGTCGGCGGAACGTCTGGAATTTCAAGGTTAGAAGGGCTGCCGTCTTGTGCTAAAGGTAAGCCTTTTATAGGCGCTACATTTGATAAGATGGCGGCGAGATTGGTTGGGTTTTCTGCAAACACTGAAAGAATCGCATCAAGACTTTTTAGCCCTTGAGTTTGAGAAAATTCAAAATCAAATAGATCTAAAGATAAGCCTGTTACTCCGTGTGCAAGGCCTGCAAACATAGCTAATTGCGATGGATGCTTTGCTTTTAGCTCGGTTTGAAGCTCTTTTAATGGCGGGCAAGTCAGTTCTAAACTTTGAAACTGCATCCAAAAATTGGTCAGTACAGGAATGAGTGTATTTACGTCGACCCCAAGCCCAACACTGGCGAGAGCACCACTGTTATTCAGAGTGGTTGCTGAAAGGTGCCCATTTAATCGTTGTAACCCAGACCTAACCTCGTCGTTTTTGATTTCCCATATAGTTTTGTAGTGTACGTTATAGGTGTCGTTTGCGAATGTTTCTGAGTTAAAACTACTGACAATAAGGGGAGCACTTTGGGCAAACATTTGAATGTCAGCGTTGCAGGCGTCTGGTGTGGGCTTTAAACCCAGTTTCTGTAGGTCTTTGCTGCCTGAGTGATTTTTGGAAGCGGTAACCATTAAAGCCAGTTGTTCTAAATCGATAAACCCTTTGCCTTCATCGCTGAGGTCAAATTTAGATACTAAGGTGTTTAATTTGCCCGTTTCTTTGAGAGACAGTGTTTCCGGTATAAACCCTAATCGAGAGAGTTTTGTTTCTAACGAGTCGCTTTTAAAGAATAAACCGAGTGAGATCAAATTACCGTTTTGGGCAACGGCTAATTGAGGTGATTCTCCTTTAAACTCTTCTATTGTAAGTGGCCAAGTGAAGACTTCTTGCCCTTTCCAAGATTCTCGCTTAGCGTCGAAAAGCTGGGACTCTGCAACAGATATTACTTTATTAACAAAGGTTTGTGGCTGAGCTGATGTCGCTTGGAAAACAGGCAGCCCTCCCTCAAAGTAAAATGCGGAAGTGTCGTTAAGAGTGAAGCCGTATTCGTGTAATAAAGTGGCGTTCCCTTGGCTAAACTGAGTCATATCAGACAGTAGCATACCAATAAAGTCTGATGCACTCGGGTCTGAAAAAAACGTATGGAAAGCTTGTTTTATATCGTCATCGGACGAGTTCATGCTAGAGAAACTTGCCGTGTTTTCGGTAAGGTTACCCTCAAAATACAGTGGAGTATCGGCTGGCGCATGCATTCTAAAGTCGTCCAAAGTGCTATTTGCGAAAGAAAGAGAGCTAAGCAGCGCACAACCAACGCCTGAGATTACCTCATATATAGGTCGTTTCATTTTTATCTGTATCCATTTTATAAAAAATTAACAATTTGTTAAAAGCACGATTTTGAGCATAATCATTCCTAAAATGAACAATTGTCAAAATTTACTTTTCCTTCGAAACCTATCATTCACTATTGGCCTAACCTTTGCAAACACACTCTAGTGAATAGCAATAGACTTGCTTGATCTGCCTCTTAATTTGGATTGTGTAACCTGTTGTTAATGTCAGCAATCAATACTGTACAAAAGGTCACGAATGATGCACTTTAGGTACATAGGGACTGAGTGCGTTCTGAAATTATGGCTCGGAAGCTTTACCTAACGCACACAATGGTTATTAAAAAAATGATAATGTGCCGCGACCTCCTAGACCTTTTGTGAGGAAAACTTATATGGAAAAACTTAGTCAAGACTATCGGTCTGCTCCTTTTTTTGATGAACTCATAGATCACAAGGGTTCACCAAGGCCTCCTGCGAAACAACTCCTACACTATTTAGAATCTCTCCCTCCTGAAGAACTCGAAAAACGAAGGCAAACCGCAGAAGCTACGATTCAAGAAATGGGCATCAGTTTTACGGTTTATACCGATGAAGGAAACATCGACAGAGCTTGGCCTTTCGACATCATTCCACGGACAATAGATGCACAAGATTGGAAAATAGCCGAAGCAGGCCTCAAACAACGACTCACCGCCCTCAACAAATTCATCGATGACCTCTACCACGATCAAAACTGCATCAAAGACGGCATTATCCCCGAACACATTATTAAAGATTCGAAAAACTTCCTACCCGAGTGTGTGGGCGTGTCGCCCGCATTTGGCGTATGGGCACACATTTGCGGCACTGATTTGGTGCGTGATGCAGACGGTGAGTTTTACGTTCTAGAAGATAACCTACGTGTTCCGTCTGGTGTTTCCTATATGTTGGAAAACCGCGCACTGACAAAACGGGTTCTGCCAGAGCTCTTTGAAAATGATCGAATCTTACCTCTCGATTCTTATCCCGGCCAATTGTTTGAAACGCTTGCCGCCTTGTCTCCTCGCAAAGTTCCGCAACCGGAAATAGTGGTGCTGACGCCCGGTATTTATAATTCTGCGTACTTCGAACACGCATTCCTAGCACAACAAATGGGGGCAGAACTGGTTGAAGGAAGCGACTTATTTGTAGACGAAGACGACTGCGTTTACATGAAGACGATTTACGGCCCAGAACGTGTTGATGTGATTTATCGTCGAATTGACGATCTGTTTATTGACCCAGAGACATTTGAACCCGAATCCGTTTTGGGCGTACCGGGATTGATGCGTGCGTGGCGCGCAGGCAATGTGGCACTAGCAAATGCACCGGGTGCAGGTGTTGCCGATGATAAGGTTGTATACGCATACGTGCCTGCATTAATCCGTTATTACTTGGACGAAGAGCCTATTCTCAAGAACGTTGAAACGTATTTGTGTGAAAACGATGAAGATAGAGAGTTTGTTCTTGCTCACCTAGATCAATTGGTTGTGAAACCGGCCAATGAATCGGGAGGGTACGGTATGTTGGTGGGTCCACACTCTACGAAAAAAGAGCAGCAAACGTTTGCGAAGTTAATTAAAGAGAACCCCAGAAATTACATAGCCCAACCCACTTTAAAATTGTCTACTGCACCTATTTTAACGGATAAAGGCGACATTGATCCGCGACATTTGGATCTGCGTCCATTTATATTACAAAGTAAAGATACTTATGTAACCACCGGTGGACTGACACGCGTAGCAATGAAAAAAGGGTCTCTTGTCGTCAATTCGTCACAAGGGGGTGGTAGTAAAGATACCTGGATCGTCGATACAAAAGTGACTGAGGCGAAAGGAGAGTAGTATGTTATCAAGAGTGGCAGAAAGACTGTACTGGAGTGCTCGCTACCTCGAACGAGTCGAAAATACGGCTCGCTTAGTCAGTGTCTATGATGAATTATTGTTTGATCTGCCAAGAGAAGTCGAAATCTCTTGGTATAACTTGATTACCATAAACAGTGGCACACAAGCGTTTGATCAACGTTACAAAAACAAAGATGAGCGTAATGTCGTCAAGTTTTTGTTATCCGATGACAGTAACTCCGGCTCTATGCTTAGCTCGCTGAAGATGGTGCGAGAAAACATACGTACCACGCGTGATGTGTTGCCACAGGAAATGTGGGAGTTGGTCAATGAGCTGGACTTATACGCACGTCAAAATATCAAGCAGGGTATTAATCGATCAGAACGTCACACGTTTCTAAACACCATTATTGAAGGGTGTCAGAAAGTCGTAGGGCTGCTGGCGGCGACCATGTGTCGTGATGCAGGTTGGAACTTCATGATAATGGGGCGTTATATTGAACGTGCCGATATGAATACCCGAATTCTTGATGCGGCGGTGTCGCAGATGTTGCAATCAGAAGAAGACGAAGTCATTAAACTGGGTCAGGTTATTTGGACAAAAGTGCTTAAATCTCAGAGTGCGATCTTGAATTACCGACGTACTGTTCGTTCAACGGTAAACGGTGCAAAAGCGGCAACCTTCTTAATGACAGACAATTATTTTCCACGTAGCCAAAAATATTGCATGACTCAGATTCGAGAGGCCGCTTCAACGTTGCCGCGATCAGGGCTGATAGCTGCGAACATAGACAAATTGCTTGAGGAAACCAAATCGGTTGAATCGTCAGAAGCGCTCAACCACGACTATCGTGAACATTTAAATGATATTCAATTGGCTATTATCGAATTGAATCATCAAATTACGGAAAACTGGTTTTACTTTCGTCAAGGAGACGCTGCATGACCATTCGTGTCGCCATACAACATAAAACGCATTATGAGTTTGATCGACCTGTTAACGTATCTCCTCATCTTTTGCGTCTGCGTCCTGCTCCTCATTCGCGAACATACATCCACGGTTACTCGTTGAAAATTGGGCCAGAAGAGCATTTCGTTAATTGGCAGCAAGACCCATTTGGCAACTATCAAGCAAGGTTAGTCTTCCCTGAGAAAACCACTAAATTGAGCTTTGAAGTGGAAGTGATCGCAGATATGACGGTCATTAATCCATTTGATTTCTTTATTGAAGAATACGCCGAAGAGTTTCCATTTGCCTATGAAAGCGCATTAAAAGAAGAGCTTGCGCCTTATTTGAAGATCAGTGAAAGCTGTCCTGAGCTGGACAAATGGCTATCGGCAGTGGATCGAAAAAGTACACGAATCGTCGATTTTCTTGTTGCGCTAAACAGTCGTTTGGCCAGTGAAATTGATTACGGTATTCGTTTACAGCCCGGTGTTCAAACATGTAAGGAAACACTCACTCTTAATAAAGGCTCCTGTCGTGATACGTCGTGGTTGCTTGTTCAAATATTAAGGCACCTAGGCTTAGCTGCACGTTTTGCATCCGGCTACTTGGTTCAGCTCACGGCTGACGTCAAATCTCTGGATGGGCCGTCAGGGCCAGAAGAAGATTTCACTGATTTGCACGCATGGTGTGAAGTGTATATCCCGGGCGCTGGATGGGTGGGGCTTGATCCGACATCCGGCTTATTTGCCGGCGAAGGCCATATACCGCTTTCGTGTACGCCTGAGCCGGAGTCAGCGGCTCCAATTTCTGGTTTTACCGATGAATGTGAATGTGAGTTTTCCTATACCAACCAAGTCATTCGTATTCATGAAGATCCGCGTGTTACTAAGCCATACAGTGATGAAGAGTGGGAAAACATCAAGGCGCTGGGCGCGGCTGTCGACGAAAAGCTGGAAGAAGAAGACGTTCGCCTGACAATGGGCGGAGAGCCAACCTTTGTTTCAATTGACGATATGGAATCGGAGCAATGGAATACCGCGGCACTGGGGGACGATAAACTGAGCTTAGCTAAGAACTTATTGCTGAAGATGAAGCAAGAGTTTGGTAGCAATGGTCTTCTGCACTACGGACAAGGGAAATGGTATCCCGGAGAAGAAATTCCACGTTGGGCGCTCGGTTGTTTTTGGCGTAAAGACGGAGAAGCGTTATGGGAAGATGAAGCGCTTTTAGCGCGAGTCGATAAGGACTACAAATATTCCATCAAAGAGGCTGAAGATTTCGGCCGAATGCTGTGCGACACTCTTGGGTTGCAAAGTGAATACCTCCAAACCTGTTATGAAGACACACTGCATTACTTGTTGCAGGAACAGTCATTACCGGAAGAAATTGACCCAACTAAGGCCGATTTGAGCGATGACCTTGAGCGTCGTCGATTGGCTAAGCTTCTGACAAAAGGACTGAACACGCCGACGGGCTTCATTCTTCCTCTTGAGAACAGCAAAGGTTTTTGGAACAGTTCTAAATGGCCAATGCGCCGCAATGTGATTACGCTGATTCCGGGCGATAGCCCAATGGGATATCGATTGCCATTGAACTCCTTGCCTCCTATTGCGGAAGACGAGGTTCAACCTGAACGCGATCCTTTCGAACCCTTGCAGCCTTTACCTACTGAATTTGTTCATCAAGCACAATCTCAAGCCCCTCAAAGTGTACAGATTCAGAAACAGAAGAAGCCAGACGATAAAAAAGCATCACAAAAACAGAGCAATAGTGTCCCTGTAATTCGAACCTCTCTTTGTATTGAACCTCGAAATGGGCGATTGCATTTGTTCCTTCCGCCGCTGGTGAAGCTTGAACATTACGTTGCTTTGCTCAATGCGATCGAAACCAGTGCAGCTAAACTAAAGATGCCCGTCGTAATTGAAGGGTATGAACCGCCTAGTGATCCACGAATACAGAAATTCTTGATCACACCGGATCCGGGTGTCATCGAAGTCAATATTCACCCGTCCAAAAGCTGGAAGGAGCTGATGCACAATACTGAGACCTTGTATGAACAAGCCCATCAGTGTCGTCTAGGAACCGAGAAATTTATGCTCGATGGCCGTCATACCGGAACGGGCGGCGGTAACCACATTACTTTGGGTGGACAAACGCCAGCAGACAGCCCAATGCTGCGTCGTCCGGACATTCTGCGCAGCTTTGTTACGTTCTGGCAGCATCATCCGGGCTTGTCTTACTTGTTCTCGGGGATGTTTATTGGCCCAACCAGTCAAGCGCCTCGCCCTGATGAAGGGCGCGATGAAATGCTGTATGAGATGGAAATTGCCTTTCAGAACATGCCAGAAGGCTTCGTAGATGAGCCTTGGCTTGTTGATCGCTTAATGCGCAACCTGCTGGTGGATATTACGGGCAATACTCACCGTTCAGAGTTTTGTATTGATAAACTTTATGCTGCGGGCAGCGCAAGCGGACGTCTTGGACTGTTGGAATTCCGTGGATTCGAAATGCCTCCCCATGCTCGTATGTCGCTTGTACAAATGTTGTTGCTTCGTTGTCTTGTTGCCCGCTTTTGGAAAGAGCCGTACAAACAGCCTTTAGTTCGTTGGGGAACCAGCCTGCATGACAAGTTCATGTTGCCTCACTTCGTATGGCAAGATATTAAAGAAGTGGTGGATGACCTTCAGGCGCACGGCTATCCGTTCAAAATCGAATGGTTGGCACCGTTTGAAGAGTTCCGTTTCCCTCATTATGGTCGCCAACAAATCGACGATATTGAATTGGAGCTGCGTTGGGCGATTGAACCTTGGCATGTACTGGGTGAAGAAGTATCGCAATCTGGTACTGCGCGCTACGTGGATTCATCCGTTGAACGTCTACAGGTGAAACTGACGGGGCTGACAGAAGGGCGTTATGTTTTGTCCTGTAATGGACGACGTGTACCGCTTAAAAACAGCGGACGCAAAGGCGAATTTGTAGGGGCAGTGCGTTATAAAGCTTGGGCTCCGCCATCGGCATTGCATCCGACTTTGAACACAGATACCCCGTTGGTGTTTGATATTATTGACACTTGGAATGGCGTTTCGATTGGTGGCTGTACCTATCATGTCAGTCACCCTGGAGGCCGCAGTTATGACACGAACCCTGTGAATAGCTATGAAGCCGAAGCACGACGAGTGAATCGTTTCTGGGATCATGGTTTTACCCAAGGCACATTGACACCGCCGCCTGAGTTTAGCGCGATGCGTGGATTTTATGAGCATTCGGAAGGGCCGAAAGCCATGGCTCCTCCGCCAGAAGAGCCCAGTGACGAATATCCTCATACATTGGATCTTAGAAAGCAGTATACTAGGCTCTAAAATTTCACTAGATGTTTAGAATCCTTGTTTATGCATACAGATGCGCTTGCACCAATGACGCCCGAACAGGCGTCATTGGACTTCGACCCAGCTTCATCGAAACATTATGATGAGGCTTTTGATATGAATGGTTTTCCAAGGGATCACTGGCAAACTATTATCGAGAGCTTTAATGCACTTGGTGCCGAAGGAGTGGCAGACCGTCAACAACGAGCACGTCGTATTCTCAGTGACGATGGGGCAACCTATAACCTGACATCCGACCCGCTCTCCCCAAATGTCTGGGGTTTAGACATTGTTCCTTATTTGATCGAAAACGACAGCTGGAAAGCGCTTGAGCAAGGTATGGTTCAGCGTTCTAAGCTGTTCGATTTGATCATGAAAGATCTCTACGGCGAACAAACCTTATTAAAAGAAGGTGTGATTCCCAGTGAGATTATTTTTGATCATCCTGGCTTTTTACGAGCTTGTCATGGCATTTCCGTTCCGCACGCACAGGATATTTTGTTGCATGCTTCGGACTTAGTTCGAGATGAACGTGGCCAATATCTCATTGTAGGTGACCGCACACAGGCGCCTAGTGGCGCGGGCTATGCGCATGAAAACCGTGTCGTTTTATCCCGAGTAATGCCGAGGCTGTTTCGAACCAGCCGAATAAAAAGGCTGTCGCACTTTTTTCAGACGCTGCGTGATACGTTAATGCGCATCGGTAAACAGATTTCAGATAAACCGCGCATTGTGCTGCTATCTGAAGGTGCGAACAGTAAAACCTATTTTGAACAGGCCTATCTTGCGAACTATCTTGGTTTCCCGTTGGTGCAAGGAGGAGACCTAACTGTTCGTAATGGACAGGTCTGGATGAAGTCTTTAAACGGCTTATCGCCGGTCGATGTGATTATGCGTCGTATAAACGACGATGCTTGTGATCAGGCCGAGCTTAAACCGAATTCGCTGCTTGGGGTTCCTGGCCTTTTGGAAGTCGCCCGAAGTGGCAAAGTTGTTATTGCCAACCCTATTGGCTCTGGTTTGCTGGAAACGCCAGCACTGATGGCATTTTTGCCACAGATTAGCCAATTTCTATTAGGTGAAGAGCTTTCCATTGCGACGGTGAAAACCTATTGGTGTGGAACCGAAGAGAACCGATTGCATGTTGAAGCGAACCTAAGTCAGCTGATTATCAAGCCTGCAATGCGCGTTAATGGAGGCGACAGTTATTATGGTCACACGTTAGATCAAGAAGCTAAACAGGCTCTGTTAGATAAAATCCGTCTGGCGCCGCATCGCTGGGTGGCACAGGAATACGTGAGCGGTGCGCAATTGCCTGTATGGGCTGATCAAGGCTTGAAAAAGCGCCCAAGTATCATGCGTATGTTCACCGTAGCGGATAAAGACGGTTTTAGTGTAATGCCGGGCGGTTTAAGTCGGGTAGGCAGCCAAGGTAACGAACGGATCGTTGGAAATAATATTTCAGATACACTGAGTAAAGATACTTGGGTATTGGCGACTGATTTTGAAAGCACACTGCCTGCGGGAATGGACTCATCAAGCGTACAAGACATTGCATTGCAATCGAACCTTCCCAGTCGTGTTATTGAAAATCTATTTTGGTTTGGTCGTTACATGGAACGAGCGGAAGTCTCGTTGCGTTTAATGCGGACTTTCTTTAAGCAAATGAACGGTGTCGAACCGCTACCAAAAGAAAGTCGAGACATTTTACTAAAAGCCATTTCACTGCAAACGGGCTGTTTACCGGGCTTTGTTCAGGGCGATTCCAGTATGTTTGAAGAGCCTAACGACGAGCTTGCGTCGTTGATTTGTGACGGTGCTCGACCCGGAACCATTAAGTCTAACCTAAATGCCATGCTCGCATGCGGCGAGCAGGTGAAGGAGATGCTGTCGGCCGATACGCGCATCATTCTAAATGATTTGCGTGCCCACATTCATCAAGTGGATCGCGCTTACGCAAATGGTTTGCCTGAACTGCCGGAAGAGTCTTTAGACAATCTGGTAACGTCGATTTTGGCATTATCGGGCTTGAATCATGAGAGCATGTTGCGTGGCCCAGATTGGATGTTTCAGGAACTCGGTCGTCGTACTGAAAGGGCGTTGCAAACGGCAAAATTGCTGAAATCAACATTGACGGAGCCTCTCGCTTCAATGCAACAAAGCTTAGTATTGGAATCTGTCTTACTGAGTGTTGAGGCGTTGATTTCGTTTCGCCGTCGTTATCGAAATCGAAATCGTGTGGCGTACGGCCTTGATTTACTTATGGCAGATCGAACCAACCCGCGGTCATTGATTTATCAGACGGAGCAGTTGCGTAAATATTTAGAAGAGCTACCTCGAAACGAGTCGAGTGAGCTTGGCTTAAGTCCAGAAAAACGGATGATTATTAAATCGCTTAATGACATTCAGCTCGCGGATCTTGAAATGCTCGCCCATGTCGATGAAATCGACGGTGAACGTAGTGCGTTATCTGATTTTATGACGCAGTTAACCGAACAGTTAGAACGCTTTACATCTCATATTAGTGACAAATATTTTGACCACGCTGCGGGGCCTCAGCAGCTTGTGCCGGGTCATGGGGAATATTGAAAATGAAGTACAAAGTTCGCCATTTAACGGAATATGAGTACAGCGCCCCCGTTGCCTTGTGTTACAACATGGCGCACTTACTTCCTAGAGACACAAACAATCAGCGTTGTTTGAGTCGCCGAATTAAGGTCTGGCCGAAGCCGGTTTATCAGCACGAAGGTCAGGATTATTACGGCAATCAAACCTGTTACTTCTCAATCGAAGAGCCTCATCAAAAGCTGAGTATCGATGTTATAAGTTACTTTGAAATTCAGACAACCGATTTTATTGCCCAAGCGGAAGCGCATCCACTTACTTTAGGAGAGCTCAAAGCTTTATTAGAAAAGCCGCACACATCAGAGCTTCGAATGGCAAAAGAGTTTATTTTAAACTCCCCGCAAGTTCGTTGCTCGGAACAACTGGCTGAGTATGCGCGAGATTGCTTCTCTGATGAAATACCAATGATACAGGGTGTGAAGGCCTTTATGCATAAGGTGTTTACAGAATTCAATTTTGACCCTACCAGCACGACCGTGGCCACACCGCTAGAACAAGTATTGGAACAAAAGAGCGGAGTGTGTCAGGATTTTGCGCACCTTTCATTGGGGTGTTTACGTTCGCTAGGCATTCCGACTCGCTATATGAGTGGCTACTTAGAAACACTGCCTCCGCCAGGTCAAGAGAAGTTAACGGGTGCAGATGCTTCCCATGCGTGGTTCGCGGTGTTTGTTCCAGACTTTGGTTGGGTCGAGTTCGATCCAACGAATGACATCATGCCCACGGATCAACATATAGTGACCGCATTTGGACGGGATTACGCAGACGTTACTCCGCTTCAAGGCGTGATCTTTGAAGGCGGAGACAGCCAGACACTGAGCGTGTCAGTCGATGTTCAACGAGTGTAAGCGGCTCTCAAGCACAGAGCCGAATGGAATTTCTACCTAGGAAAATCTCTGTTTATCAATACAAAAAAGCGAGCCTTTTGGCTCGCTTTTTTGTATTGCGTATCTGTCTGTTTATTCTTTGAGTACTACTTTTTGCATCATTCCCTGATCTTCATGGTCGAGAATATGGCAATGCAGTACAAATGCGCCGGTATACATTTGTTTCACAGTAAGAGGGTCGTCGATACCCGGTAAGGAAGTCGGGTAGCGGTTTTCAGAGTATGCAACGGTATACGATGGAACTTACCTCGAATAAAGAAGAGTTATCCACATACTGAAGCCAGTGGACTTGTTCACACCTTATCTAGCTAATTTGCATTTGTGGCTCTTCAATTCCTGCCCATGTAAACAGTTGGGTTTGCGATACCGCATCGATCTGTTCAGGTTTTAGGTGTTTCTCAGCATACGAAAGGTAGGCTTTCGAAGTAATAAACAGTTTAAAGAGGTCTTTGTCTAAATGGTGATCTTTCACCATAAACGCTAATATACGCATCGATTCCGATAATGTTTTGGCCGTTTTATAAGGGCGGTCGGCTGCTGTGAGTGCTTCAAAAACATCGGCAATGGCCATAATTCGCTCAGGAATCGAAAGTTGCTCTTGAGATAGTCTTCTTGGGTAGCCTGTACCATCCATTTTTTCATGATGGTTCCCTGCGATGTTCGGAACATTTTTGAGTTCATCAGGGAAGGGCAAAGCCGAGAGCATCTTGATCGTTTGGACCATATGATCGTTGATCGCGAAACGTTCTTCGTTTGTTAAAGTGCCGCGTTCAACACAAAGGTTATACAGCTCGCCTTTGTTCAATGCATATTTTGGAAGCTCCATATCAAACCCCCAAATGTTTTTAGGATCGTCTTTCTGAACAGGTGGGAGGTTCTTGCCCCATGAAACAAGGTGTTCAACCTTATCTGATAGTAATTGCTCTGTGACGGGCAACGATTCTGAGGTATTTGAAGCCAATGCAAGTTCTTCGTGTGACAAACCTTCGAATCGGTTGAAATGGCGCTCCCATGTTTGCGTGCCGATCTCTCGTACTCGCTGAATATCTTCAGCAGCCATCCTTTCTGCACCCATGTTTGCGTTCGCGATGAAGCTGAAATTGTCTTGTAAGTCTGTTTGGGTTTTCGTTCTCGCGCGTTCAAGCTGCGCAGGGTCTTTTCCCTCTGCAAGGCCTTTGTAATACTCGACATCTGCATCGCGCCAAAGCACTTCAAATCGTGTGCGAATTTCGTGAATTCTATTGTGAATGGTTTCGAGTTTTGTGGCTTTGTCTATGATGTGTTCGTCACTGGTGATTTTCCCACAATCATGAAGCCATGCGGCGATACGGAACTCGCGCCTTTGCATTGCTGTCATGTTGAAATCAGAAAATTCGCCTTCTGAGGCGTCAATAGCGGCTTGAGCGAGCAGTTCTGCAAGTTCTGGAACGCGGTCGCAATGTCCACTGGTGTATGACGATTTCGCATCGATTGTATCTGCCAACAGCTTCATAATGGCGTCCATGAGTTCTTGTTGCGCTTCAAACTGCTTTCGGGCAGAAATGGCTGCGGCTGCGACACCAGACACTTCTTCAATAAAGCGTTGAAAAGCGGTATCCACATTGACGGGAGAGTTCGCTGGCAAACGAAGAACCAATACCCCAAGCATTGTGTTATTTCGTTCAATGAGCGGTGCTAGAAAGGTACGCTGGTCGTCAAACTTGAGCGCTTTTTCAAGATTACTCTTCACAGTATCCCAATCGAAATGCTCGCAACTCACTAATGTTGGGGCATCCAGTTTGGCTGACGAGGCTAATAGCAATTGCTTTTGTGATTCGTCACAGAGAAAAACAGCACCAGATTCTGACGCTGTAATGGTCACTAAGTTCTGACAGACGTGATCCAGCATCTTTTCCAGATCTGGGTCTCTGGAGAGCTCATTCGAAATAGATTGGAAATTTTTTATCGCTAGAACCATGTGATTGGTCAAGGTAGACAGCTGATTGACCTCTCTAACGAAGGACTTAACACTGATCTTGCGACTAAAATCAAAGGACGTTAAGGCTCCAACCTCACTGGATAATAACCTTAATGGCTTCGATACAGAGTGTCCCACGATCGCACCGACGCCCACTAAAAGAAGGATGATGAGGCCGGACAATAATAGCTCACTGACTAAGTGATCATTAATTTCAGCAAGAAGCTCGTGTTGCGGTACCGTATACAAAATCCGCCATTGTTGATCAGAATCGGTCGCGATGGACTGCGTTGAACCATACCAGTTTTCACCCCCTACGTTCATTTTGAAAAGTGGGTTGTCGGTATTCTTTAGTGCACTTAAACGCTCTAAAGCAGGCACGTTCAATTCATCTACACGGATTAACCTTGGTTTTTCGGCATCGTATTTTACGAGGGGAGTGTCACTTGGTGAGCCAACGACAAAACCTTCTTGGTCAACTAATGCAATGTTGGTATAGCTACTGGAACGTAGGTTATGGATAAAGTCTGAAATGTCTGTTATCGAAGCATCGACACCCACTACTGTTCCATTGCCTTTATTTTGGACGGCAAACGTTGTGCCTACTTCTAACGTAGAGAAAAAGACATACGGAGACGTTAGTACAACATCGTCTTGGCTTTTTGCCTTAGCAAACCAAGGCCGGCGACGAGGATCATAAGAATACTCGTTAGGAACGCTTGTTTTAACCAGTGCTAAGTTGCTGTCGTAGAATTCCCAAGAGACAGTTTTGTTCTTGTTAACATCGTATTCGATGCTTTGAAGCATAAATGCAGCGTTCTCTGGAGCATCTAGAACCTCTTTGGCGTGGTCATTTTTCAACGTACGAAGAAGAAAGAAGTCTCCGTTGCTGTAACCAACATACACGGCGCTCAGGACATGATTGAGCCGCATAATACGGGCGAGAGTGGGTAATCTGCTTTTTCTGCTTTTTAAATCCCCCATTGACGTTAGGCTGTCAAATTCGAGAATTTTCACCGTAGACTGTACGGATTCTGTTAGCTGGTGGATTTGGGTATTTAAATTGGTAGTGAATTTTACCGAGGCCTTCTCAACCTCTGTAACAAGAGTGTTTCTATTTGAAAAATAAGAAATACTGGTTAGCCCAGCAGCCAGTGTTAACATACTAATGATAATAGCCAAACTCATTATTACGTTAACTGGAAGGTCTCTATAACGTTTCTTACTAACCACTTTTGCTCCTTTTTGCAATAATATTGTGATTAGGTTGAACGTTTCAATTCAGCCCATTCTTATTCTTTTTTTGTGTCTAATCACATAACAGAAAATTTATACCGACGAGTATCGCTTTAGCATACAGGAAGGTCTTGTTTGATTATGTTGCGCATATGTAAGAAATAATCAAAACGAATACCTTATATTGCAGATAAGGTGTAAAACGGAGTTGTGATGCGGTGATTTACGCAGCATGCCGCGGAGGTGAGGGCTACTTTATGGTGTGCTCGTCGTGTTGGTTTTCGATTCCCGCCCATTGAAACAGCCGGCTTTGCGATACTGTATCGATCTGTTCAGCTTTAAGAAATTGTTCAGCGTAGGAAAGATAGGCGTTGGAGGTCACAAACAGTTTAAAGAGGTCTTTGTCTAGGTGTTGCTCTTTTGCCATAAATGCCAAAATACGCATTGATTCTGATAGTGTCTTTGCGGCCTTGTAAGGACGATCGGCTGCGGTGAGCGCTTCAAAGACATCGGCAATTGCCATGATGCGTTCAGGAATTGAAAGTTGCTCTTTTGTTAACTTTCTTGGATAGCCAGTGCCGTCTATCTTCTCATGATGATTCCCGGCAATGTTGGGGACATTCTTAAGTTCATCTGGAAAGGGTAATGCGGTGAGCATCTTGATGGTTTGAACGATGTGTTCATTGATGGAAAACCGTTCTTCATGGGTAAGCGTGCCGCGTTTAATGCTTAAATTGTAGAATTCACCTTTGTTTAAAGCCTGTTTGGGAACCGTCATATCAAAGCCCCAAATGTTTTTTGGATTGTTCTTTTCTACTGTTGGGCGTCGAATCCCCCAAGGTATGATGTGCTCAGTTTTGTCTGCGATCAATTGCTCTGTAACCGGTAACACTTCAGGTGTGCTCGGTAAATGAGCGATTTCTTCACGAGACAAACCGATGTGGCTGCTGAAGTGACGTTGCCAAGTTTGTTTTCCTATTGCTGCTATGCGTTCGATGTCTTCGTCGTCCATGCGCTCTGAGCCAATATTGGAGCGTGCAATAAAGGCAAAATCATCCAACAGTTTTCGCTGGGTTCGTATTTTGGACTTTTCCAGCTCTATCGCGCTTTCGCCTGCGATTAATCCGTTTAAGTAAGTGATTTCTGCATCGCGCCAAAGTACCTCAAATCGTGTACGTATTTCGTGGATACGATTGTGGATTGTTTCCAATTTTGTTGCTTTATCAACAATGTGTTCGGAGCTGGTGATTTTGCCGCAGTCGTGTAACCACGCCGCTATGCGAAACTCTCGTTTCTCGGCTTCGGTCATGGAAAAATCTTTGTATTCACTATCGTTAGAGTTTATGGCGGCTTCAACGAGCAATTCCGCTAAGATTGGGACGCGCTCGCAATGGCCACTTGTGTAAGGGGATTTTGCGTCGATTGCGTCTGCGAGCAGGCGTATGATTGCTTCCATCAATGTTTGTTGGGATTCGAACTGCTTTCGGGTGGAAATTGCCGTAGCGGCCGCGCCTGAAACCTCTTCAATAAAACGCTGGAATGCGGCGTCAGTGGCTAACGATTCTTTCGGCAAGCGTAGGACAAGCGCGCCCAACATGCTTTCATCTCGGTCTACAAGGGGTGCGAGAAACACACGTTTGTTGGCGTCGTCTAACACCTTGTGCAAGGAAATCTTCATTTTGGGCCAATCGTGTGCGCCACATAAAATGGATTTGGGCGCTTCCATATTGGTGTTGGTTGCGAGAATCATTTCCCCCTCTGTTTCACTGCATAAATAAACAGCGCCAGACTCGGAAGAGGTGATCGTAACCAAGTGCTGGGACACCTGATCGAGCATCTTTTCTAAATCTGGGTCTCGCGACAGCTCTTGTGTGATGGACTGAAAGTTTTTTATGGCTAAGGCCATGTGACCAGTGAGATTTGAAAGTAAATTGACCTCTTTGACAGATGAGGGAACATGAATTTTCCGATTAAAATCAAACGATGCCAGAGCGCCAACTTCTTCTGATAAAAGCAGTAAAGGACGTGATACTGAGCGACCAATAAACCACCCAAACAGCATTAATATCGCGATTATTCCGACTGAGAGGGTAAGCTGGTGGATAAGGTATTCATTAACGTCTTTCAGTAGCTCCGTTTCAGGCACACTGTATAAAATTCTCCAGTTTTGGCCTGATTCATTAATAACGGGCTGATGAAAACCATACCAATGGTCACCTGCAACCGTCAGCTTAGCGAGCGAATTTGACGGCGGCTCCAGATTCATCAGCTGTTCGAGAATCGGTGTTTCCAGCTCATCTACTGTGATTAAGCGCGGTGTATCAATGTTGTATCGAATCAAAGAATGGTCGGATGACGAGCCGATGACTAAGCCATCTTGATCGACCAGTGCTATCTCGGTATTCAGATCAGGGCGTAAGTCCTTCATAAATCCAGAGATATCTTGGATGGATGCATCGACACCGACCACCGCACCTGTCTTCTTATTTTGAAGCGCAAAAGTGGTGCCGATTTCTAAGGTGCTGAAAAATACATAGGGTGCAGTAAGAGAGACGGTCGATTGGTTACTCGCGTTTTTAAACCAAGGACGTTTTCTTGGATCAAAGAGATAGTTGGACGGATTTCTTATAGAGATTGAGTTGAGTTCATCATCGAAATACTCCCACCAAGTGCGTGTGACCTTGCCGTTAGCGTCGCGTTCTATGCTTTGGAGCATAAACTCCGCTTCTTCTGGCGCAGAGAGCGTTGTTTTGGCATGCGTGTTTTTGAGCGATCTAAGAAGCACAAAATCACCGTCTTCATAGCCTACGTATACTGCACTGAGAACATGGTTCAAGCGCATAATCCGAGCCAGTGTTGGTAGTCTTTGTCTGCGTGTTTCCAACGATTCCATCGAGGTAATAACGTCGAATTCTAGTAACTTTACCGTAGCATCAACCGATTTGGTCACTTGCTGAATTTGATGGTTTAAATGGTTTGAGACTTGGACTGCGTTTTGTTTCACTTCGGAAATTAGCGTTGTGCGATTGAGATAATACGAAACCCCTGTAAGGCCAGCAGCGAGGATAAGCATGCTAATGATGATGGCAGAACTGACAATGACTTGGAGCGGAATGCCTGAATGGGTTTTTCGTTCGATCATCCTTGAGCCTTTAATTTTTATCGAATTAATGTCTTTCAGTCGCGAACATCTTTCAGCAGTAACCACTTTGCGCGTACTAAGACTATAGTACCGTTTTTGGGATGGTGGGCTGGTTGAGTGAAAAATCTACAATTGCTAACGTTGTGGTAATAAAATGCGTTGGTAAGAGTTTAAAGGCGTGAGGAATGTTGTAGAAGTAAAAAAGCCTTTTCGACATACATCGAAAAGGCTTTTTGAAACGGCTTTTTAAACTTAAATGGAACCGAACAAGTCCGTTACTAGGGGCGTTTTAGCCTATTTACCATCAACTAACTGAGGCACTTTCCAAGGGTTTGCATCTTTGATTGCTGGAGCTTGTAGCGCCTCCGGCAAATCCTGATAACAAACTGGACGTACAAAACGCTGAATCGCTGCACTGCCTACTGATGTCGTTCGAGTGTCAGACGTTGCAGGGAAAGGTCCGCCGTGAACCATCGCGTGAGAAACTTCAACACCTGTAGGGTAAGCGTTGCATAGAATACGTCCCGCTTTGCGTTCTAGAATCGGCAACAATGCACGTGCTTCTTCGTAATCCGCTTCTTCTAATTGAAGAGTCGCTGTCAGTTGTCCTTCCAGCTTCTCAGCAACCAGTTTGAACTCTTCTTCGCTTCCACATTTGATGATCAGTGATGTAGAACCAAACACTTCACCTTCTAGTGAATCATCTTTCAAAAAGGCTTCAGCTGTTGTAGAGAAAAGGTGCGCTTGACACTGGTTTGTTTCAGCGTCAGACATTTTACCTTTTGCGACTAGCTGTGCATTCGGATTATCGACTAACAATTGTACACTTTGGCAGTAAGCGCCATAGATTCCAGGTGTTAGCATCGTTTGTGTGCCGCTAGCAAAAATAGCTTGAGCTGCTTCGTCGATAAACGCTTCAGCGCCTTCACCGTCTTTTAAGATCACAAGACCTGGGTTAGTACAGAATTGACCTGCACCCATTGTCAATGAGCCGATAAAACCTTGAGCAAGAGAGCGCGCTTCACTTGCAAGTTTATTAGGCATCATGAATACAGGGTTGATGCTGCTCATTTCTGCGTAAACAGGAATCGGTTCTTTACGAGCCGCTGCAATGTTCATAAGCGCTGTACCGCCAGCACGAGACCCAGTAAAGCCAACGGCTTTAATATGAGGGTGAGCAACCAATGTTGCGCCAACATCGCGACCAGATCCGTATAGAAGAGAGAATATGCCTGCTGGCAATTTCATCTTGCTTAACGCAGATGTAATCGCTTTACCGACTAACTCAGAAGTACCTGGGTGTGCAGAGTGAGCTTTAACAATTACTGGACAGCCCGCAGCAAGAGCGGATGCTGTATCACCACCTGCAACAGAAAACGCCAGTGGGAAGTTACTTGCACCGAAAACAGCGACAGGGCCTACAGGTACGAATTGTAGGCGTAAATCAGCGCGAGGCAGTGGAGCACGCTCTGGCATGGCTGGATCAACGCGAACATCAAGGTATTTACCTGCGCGGGCAACGCTTGCAAACATTCTCAATTGGCCCATTGTGCGGCCACGTTCGCCTTCAATACGAGCTTGTGGCAATCCAGTTTCCTGCATTGCTCTTTTTACCAATACGTCGCCTAGCGCTAAGATCTCATCGGCAATCGTTTCAAGCAGCAGTGCACGTGTTTCTGGGTCAGTTGCTTTGAATTGATCAAACACGGCCCAAGCAGCATTTGCCGCTTGTTCAACGTGAGTTTCAGTCCCACCTGCATAAAGAGGTTCCATAGACTGGTTTGTAGCCGGATTAACTGCGGATACAGGCTTTTGTGTTCCTTTAACCTCATTACCAGCGATAATTAGGTTTCCGGTTAATTCGATTGGGGCGGTCATATGAGCCTCCTTAAAAATCTTACGTTTATGTTCTGGGGCCTATTGGCGATCCATAATTTCTTTAAGTGCTGCGAATTCTGCGTCTGTAGGACGAGTAAGCGGTGCACGTACATCACCAGCAGAGCGACCAATGATTTCTACACCCGCTTTGATAAGGCCAACAGCATAGCCTTTCTTTGTGTCACGTAGACGACAGAAAGGAATGAAGAAATCTTGAATGATCTTCGTTACTTTTTCAGATTCACCTGCACGTAGGGATTTGTAAAA
The DNA here is from genome assembly GCF_004362145.1 of Marinomonas balearica. Classification (GTDB taxonomy): domain Bacteria; phylum Pseudomonadota; class Gammaproteobacteria; order Pseudomonadales; family Marinomonadaceae; genus Marinomonas; species Marinomonas balearica. The sequence goes on along the minus strand of NZ_SNXC01000012.1, from coordinate 197,463 downwards.
ATCCATCGCCATATCAGGCATAAAGTTGAATACTGCAGATGAGTAAGTGTTTACGCCAATTGATAGGTACGCTTCAGCAAAAATTTCTGCTGTTGGAACGCCACCGATGTAAACCAAACGGTCTTCAACAGTTTTGATTGTATCGTTTAGTGCAGCAATGTTACCTGTACCGTCTTTAAGAGCGACAAGGTTCGGGTTGCGAGCAGCAAGGTCTTTAACGCTTTCTGCGCTCAAAATTCCGTTACCACGGTTGTAGTAGATGAAGTGCAGTGGGCTGCCAGTCATTACTTGTGTCGCGTAATCAACAACACCGTCTTCAGGACATTCTGTTAGGAATGGAGGCATAAGTAGAATGCCATCTGCGCCTGCTTCTTCTGCTGCGGCAACAAATTTGCGTGCTTCTGGAACGCTTTTACCTGCGGCAGCGATAACTGGAACACGTCCACCTACTGCTTCAACAGCAACTTCTACAACTTCTTTGAACTCTTCATAGCTAAGAGAGAAAAATTCACCTGTTCCGCCAGCAACGAATACTGTAGAAACGCCTTTTTCAACAAACCACTCAACGCGAGACTTGAATGTTTCGGCATTGAATTGGCCATTTTCATCTAGATCCGTAACAGGAAAAGATAGAAGACCATCACTTAGTGCTGTTCTCATTTGTTCAGTTGAAAAACTCATAAAATCACCTCAAAAAACAATTAATTTCTTATTTTCGACGCAAAGAATCCCATACCCGTAAATTCGGGTACTTATATTCTTTGTGTTTGTTTCATTGATTAAGTCAGAGACTTAATCATTAGATAAGCGGGTTCGGCTACTTTTGCTTGTCGTCAAAGTGACCTGCGGTCACAAAGGCGCCTCCTTGATACCGAATAGCCGGATCATTTGGATCGTTGGTTTTACCTTCTTCGATCAGGTGGGGCTGATTTGCAAAAGGTTCAGAAGAATCCTGCGGTTGCCACCCAATAAAGCTAGCGTGCTTGTTATCACACCATTTCGCTTTGTTGTTAGAAACTGCATAGACCATAGTGCAGCCAAGGCGATCGGCATCAAAGGTTGCTTTGATAAGGTCCGCCAGATCTCGCTCACTCAGCCATGTGCTTAGCATGCGGCGATTTGCAATTTCTGGGAAACAGGAACCAATACGCGCCAAAGTCGATTCGATACCGAACTTATCGTAGTAGTAGCGAGCAAGGACTTCGCCAAAGCCTTTAGATACACCGTATAAGCTATCAGGGCGCATTTGGCTGTCTTCATCGAGCAAGGTTTCTCGGTCGTGAAAACCGACTAAGTGATTGGAACTGGTAAAGAAAACACGTTTAACGCCTTGCTGTCTTGCAGCTTCGTAGACGTTGTAGGTGCCCTTAATATTTCTATCTAGAATATTATCCCAAGTACCTTCAATAGACTGGCCGCCAGCATGGATAATGCCATCGCAATCTTTAGCCAGTTCAATGACGGATGCTAGGTCACTTAGATCACAGTGAGCAAAGCTTTCGCCTTCTTGAAGATCTTCGATCGGTACAATATCGGATAAGCGTAATTCGTCCACCCATCCAGCAAGCTGCTTACGTAATGCCTTACCTAAGTTTCCAGCTGCACCTGTTAATAATATACGTTTCATATCTGTACCTTAAATTGCAGAGGGAATATGTCTATTCCCCCTTTCACCATGTTATGGATTAATCCAGTTTGGTAGTGTTAGTGAAATAGCTGGAACAAATGTAACTAACATAAGTGCCGCTAGGATGGCTAAATAGAAAGGCCAAATCGATTTCACTGCCTTCTCAATTGGCACGTTACCAATTGCACAACCGACGAACAAACACCCACCTACTGGAGGAGTACATAACCCAAGACCCAAGTTCATCATTAGCATGATGCCAAATTGAATTGGATCCATGCCAAGGCCAACAGCGACAGGCAAAAAGATAGGTGTACAAATTAAAATCAATGCCGCCATGTCCATGATCATGCCCAAAACAAGCAAGATCAGATTCATAAGCAACAGGATAACGATTGGGTTGTCAGACAAAGACGTCAGTGCGTGAGCAAGTAGCTTAGGCACTTCGTACAACGCCAGCATGTAACCAAAAGCAGACGCACAACCAACAAGCACCATAACAAGGCCTGTTGTTCTAACTGAGCGAACTACCGCTACCCAAAAATCTTTTAGGCTTAATGTGCGGTAAACCACCGCAGTAATGACGATCGCATAAATTGCGCCGATGGCTCCGGATTCAGTTACCGTAAATACACCAGACAGTGCGCCACCTACCACAATAATTGCGGTAATTAATCCAGGGATAGAAGCAATAAACGAGATGAAGATCGCTTTTAAACCTGCAAATGGCTCTGTTGGGAAGTTCTTACGGATCGCAATAGTACGAGCCGCGAACGCCAACAATAAACACATTAAGATGCCAGGTACGATGCCTGCAACAAACAAGCTCGCTACCGACATGCCGCCGCCCGCTGCAACAACGTATAGAATCATATTGTGGCTAGGGGGAATCATGATGCCCGCGATAGACGAGGTAACAGTGACATTGACCGCGTAGTCGTCGTCGTAGCCTTTTTCCTTCATTACAGGAATAAGCAGAGAGCCCAATGCAGACGTATCTGCTACAGCGGAACCTGAAATACCACCAAATAGCATACTTGAGAAAACGTTAACTTGTCCCAGTCCGCCTCGCATCCAGCCAACACTTGCAGAAGCAAGTCGAATCAATCGAGCGGCGATTCCGCCATGCAACATTAATTCGCCAGCAAAGATGAAGAATGGAATTGCTAACAGTGAAAAGGTCGAAACACCAGAAACGATACGTTGGAACCCGATCATTAGTGGTAAACCTTCGTAAAAGAATGCGGCAAGAGCCGCCATACCTAGCGCAAAGGCAACGGGCGCACCGATAACCGTTAATAGCGCGAAGAATCCTAATAAAATTGCTAAACCCATACTACTCTCCGCTTACTTGATTTATAGAGGCGGGATTAAACAGTCCTGTTAGACCCTGATACGCACGATATAAAGCAAAAATACATATTAACCCCCCTGAAATAACAACGGGTAAATAGCGATAACTTTCACTAATGCCCAGTAGGGGAATTTTTTGAAATTGGGTAAAAGACATAAGGTCATTTGTATACCACGCTAACGCAAATCCAAACGTAGCGAGCATTAAATTAATAATTACATCTAGGAACAACGCTGCTTTCTTAGAGATCACCAATGTGATCATTTCTACGCTCAAGTGCGTGCGTTCATATATGCCGACAGCTGCGGCAAGAAAAGTAATACCAACAATGAGGAGCATAGCCATTTGCTCGACCCAAGTTGGCGTATCATTTAGCACATAGCGCCCAAATACAAGCCACCCAAATGACATTACAAGGACAACGATCATGGCACCGGCTAAATTGGTTGCTGCAAAGGCTAAGGCGTCTAATACGCGCTCAATCAGAGGCACTTTTTTAGAGGTAGACTTCATAAGGCTACTCGCTTAATAAACAAACTTAAAAGAGAGTTCACCGAAGAACGTCTTCAGTGAACTCTGGGTATACCGACTTAAAACTTAATTAGTCGACGCTTTGGATTTTTTGAACTAGAGGTTTCAAAGTAGGATTATCTTGGAAGGCTTTTTCATAAACGACTTTCATCGCGTTTTGGAAAGGAGCTTTATTAGATATTTCGTTAAATGCTACGCCAGAAGCCAATACTTTTTCACGGCTTGACTTGTCACGTTCCGCCCAAAGTTTACGTTGTAAAACCGCACTTGCACGAGCGGCATCTTTAACAATCTTTTGATCGCCTGCAGCAAGCTGGTTCCATGCACTTACGCTTACGCAAACACACTCAGGTAAGATCAAATGTTCAGTCAAAGAATAATAACCAGCGACTTCAAAGTGGTTACTAGACTCGTATGATGGCCAGTTATTTTCCGCACCATCCACTACGCCAGTTTTAAGAGACTGGTAGATTTCAGAGTAAGCCATTGGTGTCGCGTTGCCACCTAGTGCTTCAACCATACCCACGTAAAGTTCGTTGTTCATAACACGGAATTTCATACCATCAAGATCCGCTGGAGTCTCGATTGGTTTTTCGGTGTTGTAGAAAGAACGTGCACCCGAATCATACCAAGCTAACGATTTGATGCCGTGTTTTTCCATCGCGGCACTTAGTTCATCACCCACTGGCCCATCCATTACACGATGCATGTGATCGACGCTTTTGAAAATGAAAGGCAAAGAAACAACGTTTGCTTCAGGTACGATTGTACCGATTGGCCCTAAGTTAAATTCAGCGAATTGGATTGCTCCAATTTGCAACATTTGGATGCTGTCTGCTTGGCTGCCAAGAACCGCACCGTTATAAACCCGACCAGCAACACGTCCGTCTGTTTTAGCATCGACATCAGCAATGAATGACTCAAGTGCTGTGGTTACAGGGTAACCTGGGTTATGGATGTTCCAGCCTTTCCACTCAGCATTAGCAGAAGTTGAAACGGCAGCGGCAGCGGCTGCAACAAGTACAGCTCCACTAACTTTTTGTATAACGGTTTTTTTTATCATTGTTATAGCTCCAATACTCTTAAGTTAGATGGGGATATCCCCATACTTAGTTGACAAACAGAGAAGCGGTTTAGCAAATTTTGCTGACTTCATCGTTTGGTCTTTTTAAATTATTAGCACTGATAATATTAATTCGCAATAGTCATACTATGAATTTTTACAAAAATGTCAATGACAGCTATTGTTATCTACAATATAGTGCATTTTAAAACATACGCCAATTAGCGCCCGTGCCGAAAAGAAGTTGCGTAATTAGAGGTATATAACAATGAGTAACGAACGGAAGAAGTCGATAAAACGCTCAAAAACGAGCCTGCCTGAGTTAGCAGCTGAGAGAATTAGAGAAAAAATTCGCACTAGTAATATGTCTGTTGGAGATAAACTGCCAACTGAGCCTAACCTAATGACCGAGCTAGGGGTAAGTCGCACGGTCCTCAGAGAGGCGATGATGACCCTGAAAGCTGAAGGTTGGGTTTCTCCAAAGCAAGGCGTTGGTGTTTTTATTTCAGAGCCAAAACCCAGTAGTTTTAACGAGTTCTCTACATCAGATACGCTTACCATTAGCGATGCAATTGAATCTCTTGAATTGCGTACAGCAGTTGAAGTAGAAGGCGTTGCACTCGCTGTATCACGGCGTTCAGCGGTACAGGAAGCTGACATTTGCAGCAGTTTTGATGCCTTTGAACGAAAAGTTGCTTTGGGTGAGTCTGCGGAGCAAGAAGACTATGAATTTCATCTAGCTATTGCCCGTGCAACAAACAACGAAAGGTTCGTTAAATTCCTCAATGTATTGGGCAAAAAAACGATACCAAGAACACGCCTTCGCGAAGACGCTGGCTTACCCAGAGATCCCAACTTAGAGCAAATATTAAATCAAGAGCATAAGGCTATATTGGACGCTTTCCTTGACCGTGATATTGATCGTGCTCGAGATGCGATGCGCGCACACCTAACAAATGGGTGCAACCGTTATCGTGATCTTGCGAGGGCCATACAAAAATCCAAGTCATAGTATGAATTTCTTGATAACTTGAAAATACATGCTATGATCCAATAAAAATAACAATCAGGGTTATTACATGAAGATCACTGAAGTACGACTACATCCTCTAACTTATCCGCTGGAACATGCGTTTGAATCCGCTTCCATGTCTTTTAAATCGAGAGAGCATTTGCTCGTTGAGATTGTTTGCGATAATGGACTTGTAGGTTGGGGTGAATGCTTGGGTAACCGAGTGGTCAACGCCGCGTACCTTGAAGTGATGACTCCTCTCCTGATTGGAAAATCTGCTTTTGATATCGAACCTATTTGGCTAAATCTGTACAACACCTTCCGTGATCAAGGACAACGTGGTGCCGTGATCAACGCAATCAGCGGAATTGACATCGCGCTATGGGATGTCGTTGGTAAGTTTCACGATAAACCCGTGTCTGAATTATTGGGCGGCCAATTCCGTTCTGAGATCCCTGTATATGCAACAGGTGGATTCCGAAAAGTAGGCTTTGACCGCCTAAGCAGCTTGATGGAAGAAGTTCGTGACTACAAAGCTAAAGGGTTTGAAGCGGTTAAAATCAAAATTGGCTTTGGATTAGAGATAGACATTGAGTGTATTAAACAGACTCGTGCCGAGCTGGGCCCTGACATTGAGTTGATGATTGATGCCAATCACGGATACGACTTAATTGATGCCAAACGCATTATTGATGCAGTAAAAGATCTGGACATCCGCTGGTTTGAAGAACCTGTAGTGCCGGAAGCGTTCACTCAATACAAGGAATTGCGACAGTCTTCTCCAATTCCAATTGCCGGTGGTGAAACTTGGCATTCTCGCTGGGGTTACCATGAAGCACTTAAACAACATACGGTCGATATTATTCAACCTGATGTTTGTGGTGTCGGCGGTCTTAGTGAAGCGCGTAAGATTTTGACGTTGGTGGACGTATACGGCGTACGCTGTGTTCCTCACGTTTGGGGAACGGCTGTAGCAATCGCAGCAGGATTGCATTTCCATGCGATTATTCCACCGAATCCTCCTTCATTTGGTACGGACTCTCCAAGATTTGAGTTTGACCAAACTCATAATCCGTTCAGAACCAGCATTGTTGAAGAAGACATCGTTGTGAAAAATGGCAAACTGGCAGTGCCTTCAAAACCAGGATTAGGGATCACCATTAACCGTGATGAATTGGCACGCTATGCGCCAGTTTCCAAATAGATGAGGAGTGATGACATGACTGCGAAACGAATTCTTTTTGGACAACCTCCAAAGATAGCGTTACCTGACAATGCGATAGACAGTCACATGCACGTCTATTCTGCTCAGCATCCTTCTCAACCTGGAGGCCCGGATTTGCCGGCGGATGCCGCAAGTTTAGAAGATTATCAAAAAGTACAACAATGGCTTGGATTAAAGCGCGTTGTGATTACTCAACCCAATGCATATCAAACTGACAACACCGTTATGCTTGAAGCGTTGGATGTGCTTGGGGATCGTGGACGAGGCGTTGTTGTTGTGACGCCTGACACAACAGAAGAAGAGCTGGAAGCATGGCATGCAAGAGGGGCAAGAGGGGCGCGTATCATGCAGCTTCCTCAAGGCGCGGCTGGCATTGATAAGCTTTTAGAAGTAAACGCAAAAATTCGCTCTTTAGGCTGGACGTGTATTGTTCAATTTTATGGCCACGAAATCATGGAGCACCTGCCTGTATTAGAAAAAATACAAGGCGATTACTCTATTGACCATTTTTGTAAATTTATTCCGCCCGTCAAGACTGACTCAGTGGAATACAAAGCGCTGCTTAGCCTGATGGAGCGCGGCAATGCTTACTACAAAATGGCTGGAGTGTATGAAAGTTCACAAGTAGGCGCGCCAAATTATGCCGATATTGAAGCCATGGCGAAACCTATTATTGAGCGCTTTCCAGAGAGAGTGTTATGGGGAAGCAACTGGCCGCACGTATCTGGGCCAATAGAGAACGCGCCTAACGACGCGATTCTGTTGGACAAAATGATGGAATGGATGGGAGATGAGCGTACACGTCAGCAAATCTTCGTTGAGAATCCACAAAGACTTTACTGGTAGACGCTGACATCTACCATTTTGGTCGACAGGGCTTGGATGTCTCTGTCGGCCTTTTTTTATTCTAAGGCTCCATTTTAGTGTTCGATACAGAGGTAAAAGCATCAATCTGTGCTTTGTAGAACACTGCTTACGATGCATTACTCTCTGCGCTTTACAGAAGAAGGGTTAGGGTAATCGGTAATGGTTCCTGCCCCAAGCTCGGCGGCGAGCCCAATGCTTTCATGTAGGCTCGGGTGAGCATGAATGGTCAAGGCAATGTCTTCTAATGTTGCACCGTATTCCAATGCAAGCGTCAGCTCTCCCAGTAATTCTCCGGCGTGAGCACCGACCACACCTGCTCCAAGCAAACGATGGTACTCAGGTTCGTAGATTAACTTTGTTGCACCATTTGTTTGCCCCGACGCGATTGCTCGGCCTGATGCGGACCACGGAAATGTCGCGACTTTATAGTTAATACCCTGTGCTTTCGCTTGAGTTTCTGTCAACCCAACCCATGCGACTTCGGGATAAGTGTATGCGATAGAAGGAATGCCTAACGATGAAAAATGAGCAATATGCCCCGCAGCGACTTCTGCCGCAACGTGCCCTTCGTGGCTTGCTTTATGAGCTAACATGGGGCCATGAGTAACGTCTCCGATTGCGAAAATATGATCGATCGATGTTCTGCACATATCATCGGTGATGATAAACCCTCGGTCATCTACATTTATATTGATTTCTGGGATGCCTGCATTGAATCCGTTGGGCTTTCTTCCAACCGCCACCAATAATGCATCGGCTTCTAAGGTTTCATCACCAGCATCCGTGGTTAGTGTAAGGTTCAGCATCTGCCCTGAATGATCGACCTTGGTCATTTTTGTGCGAGTTTTAAATGTCATTCTGGAAGTGTTTGCTTTTTGGAACACGCGTACCTGATCCGCATCCGCGCCGGGCATTAGCTGTTTTCCTTGCTCAACAATGGTTACTTTTGCTCCGAGTGCTTCGTATACAGTGGCCATTTCTAGTCCAATAATACCGCCACCTAAAACGACTAAATGATTAGGAACGTAAGGCAATTCAAGCGCACGTGATGAGTCCCAAATACGGTCGTCTTCTGGAATAAAAGGCAAATGGACAGCCGCCGAGCCGATGGCGATAATCGTGTGTTTAAATGTCAGCGTGTCAGTAGAAGCGCCTTTTTTGGCGTCATTTGAGTGTATTTCGATGGCGTGTTGGCTGCTAAAGCGCCCTTCTCCAATGTAGAGGGCAACGTTTCGTTGCTTGGCCATCAGAGCAAGGTTTCCTGTGAGTTTATTTACCGTGGATTCTTTGTGCTTTCGCACTGCATCAAGATCTATTTTTGGCTTCAAGAAAGTGACGCCATGTTTTGCCTCTTGCGCCGTTCTAATATCGCCAGCTATGTGTAAAAGTGCCTTTGATGGGATACAGCCAACATTTAGACAGACTCCTCCTAAAGTTTCGTAGCGTTCAATCAGGGCAACGTTTAGCCCCAAATCGGCCGCTCTAAATGCTGCGGCGTATCCTCCTGGACCACTTCCTAATACAACTAGGTCATATATTGTCTCGTTCCGTTCAAGCATTGTTTTTTCCTTTCAAGCGTTTGAGTGGATCTGTGAAGTAGGCGACTTATTGTTTACCTATCAGTTGATACATAACTTTTGATTGAATTTTGCTCGCATTTTTTTTCTTAGTCAATAGAATGTCTACCATATGATAGAAAAATAAGAGGAACGAGTATGGATATGCAGGCCACTATCGAATCCGCAACGACTGCGGTAAACCCTACTAAAGTTGCCATTATGGACGCAGCCGAAAAAGCGATATTGAAAAACGGCTACAAGGCAATGAGCTTTCGTGATTTAGCTGCGGAAGTCGGCATTAAGAGTGCAAGTGTTCACTATCATTTCCCAACAAAAGCGAATCTTGTCACCGCGGTAATGCAGCGCTACAAAGAAGAGTTTGCTAAGCGTTTAATTTTACCGAAAAAGAAAAAAAGTGCGGCGCAAAAGGCGTTAAATAAATTTATTGATGGCTTTAAAGAGACGGTTGTAGATCAAGATAATTTAAGTCTTTGTACGGTGTTGTCTGCAGAAAAAAATTTGCTGGAGCCTGCCACTATAGAAGAGTTGAATGAATTCTATCAGTTAAAACTCGATTGGTTAGGTACGGTCGTCTCCTATATGCGAAAAGACTGGATGACAACCGAAGAAGTCCACAATTACGCAAGCCGTATTTTGGCGAGTTTGCACGGCGCGTCGGTTTTGGTAAAAGCAACGGGAAATCCAGATATGTTTAATCAAGCAACGGTGCATTGGCGCGATCTTATTAAGCACTTAGATAGCTGATCTAATGCTGCAATGCTTGCTTAATGATTGAGGTGGTTACTTCCTTAAATACCGGATTATTACTATCATAACCCCCTTTATTTAAAGAGACGGAGATACGTGTGTCCCACAGCCTTTCCTCAAAGGATATTGCAGCGGTAAAAGAGTACCTAATGTCGCTACAAGATCATATTTGCCGTGGCCTCGAAGGATTTGAGCCACAATTAAGGTTCCATGAAGACGCTTGGAACCGACCCAACGGCGGAGGTGGCCGAACTCGTGTTATCGCGGGCGGTGAGGTGATCGAAAAAGGCGGCGTAAACTTTTCGCATGTTATGGGAGATACGCTGCCGCCTTCTGCAACGGCGGAGCGTCCTGAATTAGCCGGTGGCCGGTTTGAAGCCATGGGCGTTTCTTTAGTTATTCATCCTAAAAATCCGATGGCACCGACGTCTCACGCAAACGTCCGTTTGTTTGTTGTTCATAAAGACGGCATGGACCCAGTATGGTGGTTCGGTGGTGGATTTGACCTAACCCCTTACTATGGATTTGATGAAGACTGCATTGCTTGGCATCAGACCGCGTTAGACGCATTGACGCCGTTTGGGGAAGAGTACTACGACCGTTTTAAAATCTGGTGTGATGAATATTTCTACTTAAAGCATCGCGGGGAACCGAGAGGCGTAGGTGGTTTGTTTTTTGATGATTTTAATGAACTGCCGTTTAATGATAGCTTCGCGTTAATGCGCTCGGTAGGTGATGCTTATATTAAGGCTTACGAGCCTATTTTGAAGAAACGACAGGCAATGCCCTATACGGAGCAGCAACGAGACTTCCAGCTTCATCGTCGCGGACGTTATGTGGAATTTAACTTGGTCTTTGACCGAGGAACACACTTTGGTTTGCAAAGTGGCGCCGGACGAACGGAGTCCATCTTGATGTCGTTGCCGCCAGAAGTTCGATGGAGTTATGGCTATGATGTTAAGCCTGACAGCGAAGAAGCAAAATTAACGGATTACTACTTACAAGCCCGAAATTGGCTGGGACGTTAATCATTTTTACAGATATTTGAGGTGTACATTGGATCAATACGTTGTTGTGGGTAACCCCATTGCCCACAGTAAATCGCCCGCCATTCATGCTACGTTTGCAAAACAGACCGGTCAGGATATGAACTACAGCACCCTGCTCGGTGAAGACGCTCAGTTTGAAAACCAAGTACGTTGTTTTTTTTCCGAAGGCGGAAAAGGAATGAACGTAACCGTTCCTTTTAAAGAGCGAGCATACGCTCTGTGTGATGTATTAAGTCCACGTGCAAAACTTGCGGGTGCCGTTAATACCCTAATGTTGGGGAAAAATGGCAAAGTGTACGGTGACAACACAGACGGTGCAGGCATGGTGCGTGATATCGTTCATGTTCTGGGTCAATCGCTAGAAGGTAAACGTATACTGATTGTGGGCGCAGGAGGCGCTGTGCGCGGAGTGCTTGATCCTGTATTGGCTCAAAATCCTTTGTCCGTGACCGTCGCGAATCGCACGGTATCCAAGGCGGAAACGTTGGCAGAAGCATTTGGTTGTCAGGCTTCCTCATTCGAAGCGTTAGAAGGCACGTTTGACGTGATTATTAACGGATCTTCAGCCAGCCTTTCTGGGCAGTTACCGCCTCTGAAAGACGAACTGGTGGGTGCGCATACATGGTGCTATGACATGATGTACGGCAAGGAGCCAACCGTCTTTTTGAAATGGGCCCAGACGCTCGGTGCGAAGGGCGCTGATGGCTTGGGTATGCTTGTTGGACAAGCCGCAGAAGCCTTCTTTGTATGGCGTCATGTCCGACCGGAACAAGCTCCTGTTATTGAGCAATTACGCCGTGAGATGTGATTTTGCTCAATAGACATCCAACTAGGAGAATCGCGTGAAAGCACAATGGTTCGGTTCTGCTGAAAAAATAGGACGAAATCGCTGGAACACCGCGATTGGTGAAACCGCATATCCGTTTGCACAATTTGATTTCCATCTTGCTTTGGAGCAAAGCCACAGTATCGGAGAAGGTACAGGCTGGTATCCTGAGTATTTGTTGGTAACAGAAGACGATGATGACCCCATAGCCATTGTTCCGACGTATCTTAAGACACATTCTCAAGGTGAATTTGTCTTTGATTGGTCTTGGGCGGATGCGTATCAACGACATGGCATGGCGTATTTTCCAAAACGTATTTGGGCTGTGCCTTTCTCTCCCGTCTCGGGGCCACGCGTGTTTTCTCAGCTTGATCCAACAGGAGAAAGTGAAGAGTTCGGGCATTTATACGCCACATTGGCGGACTTAATCACGGAAGCAAATAAAGAGCGGGACTTTTCGAGCTGGCATTTATTGTTCACGAAACAGCATCATGCTGACTTGCTTGTCCAAAAGCCTGAGCTGTTGCATCGAGTTTCTTGCCAGTTTCATTGGTTTAATCGTAACTACCGAGACATGACAGATTACTTTGCGACATTCGCTAGCCGTAAACGTAAATCCGCCCGCAAAGAGCGTGATAAAGTGAACGCTCAAGGCATTCATCTTGCTCGAAAACTAGGCACTGAGCTTAGTACAGAAGACATCGAATTTTTCTACCAATGTTACCAAGCAACGTACGCCAAACGTGGCCAAGAAGGCTATTTAACACAGGCCTTTTTCGAGCGCCTTGTGGACAGTATTGGCGATAACATTCTTCTGGTATTAGCCTATCAAGGAGAGCGAAAGGTGGCTGCATCGTGGTGTTTCTTTGATGATCACAGCCTTTATGGGCGTTATTGGGGCTGTATTGAAGAGTTCGACTGTCTGCATTTCGAAGCGTGTTACTATCAAGGTATCGAATTTTGCATTGAGCGCGGGCTGCAACATTTCGATCCCGGTACTCAGGGCGAGCATAAGATTGCACGTGGTTTTGAACCCGTTTTTAGCCACAGTATTCATTACATCGAGCACTCTGGCTTTCGTGATGCCATAGAGCGCTTTTGTGATGAAGAAACCACAGCAGTGCGTGAGTATCATCAAGACACCCACACATTGCTGCCGTTTAAGCAGACGTAACTGTTTAAGGCTTCTTAGATATTGTTGAGTTAAATATCCAAATGAGGGCCAAACAGTTCATAGTGTATTCGGCTCGCATCCACGCCTAACTCTAGCAGTTGTTGCTTTATAAAGGTCATAAAGCCAACTGGTCCACACAGATAAAATTCCCCTTGTTCAAGCGGCAAAATGTCTTTCATTGGCTCAAGCTTCATTAGACCTTCTTGCATCGTCTCGTCGACAACATTCGCCTGTTCGAACCAATACTGTGTGGTTAGGTTCAATACGGCTTTTTGCGCTTCAACGTGCTCTTTGAATGAAAGTAACGCTGTATTTTTACAAGCATGTAAATAGAAAACAGGTTGAGTGCTTTTCTTATCCGCTAATGTATCCAACATGGCTTGCATTGGGGTCAAGCCGACGCCCGCTGAGATCAAAACAACGGGTTGATCGGTTTCTTTTAAAGAGAAATCACCTGCCGGAGGCATGGCTTCAATGATGTCACCTTCTTGAACGTGATCGTGTAAATAATTTGAGACGATGCCCTCGCACTCTCCAGAGGTTTCTCTCTTCACACTGATTCGATAAGTGCGATTATTTGCCGATGTCGAGAGAGAGTATTGACGTATCTCATCGAATTCATGTCCGGTTGGATGTATTTTAATCCCAAGATACTGGCCGGGTTTATAGTGGATTACTGCGTTTTGATCGACAGGTTCTAAAACGAAACTGGTGACTAACTCTGATTCAGGTGTTTTTGAGATTACTTTGAAGGAACGAAACCCTTCCCAGCCGCCTTCTTGCGCTGCTCTGGTTCGGTATAAGTCACCTTCTACCTGAATAAAGATATCGGCGAGCTGCATGTACGCGGCAACCCAGGCTTCTTCAACGTCTTTAGTGAACGCGTCAGGAGCAAGCTCTCGTAACGTTTCAATAAGATGATGCCCGACGATTTCATATTGCTCTGGCTGAATATTGAAGCTGGTATGTTTATGTGCAATACGTTGTACCGCGTCTGTTAGAACATCAAGGTTATCGATGTATGTTGCGTACGCTGCAATGGCATTAAACAGAGCCGTGGGCTGACGTGTTGTGTGTTGGTTACTCATATTAAAAACATGCTTCAGCTCGGGATTATGCGTGAACATGCGGTTGTAAAAGTGTGTTGTGATGGCCGTGCCTGCAGAGGCAAGTAACGGGATAGTGGCTTTGACGGTATCAATATGTGTCTGAGTCAGCATGGTTTTTCCTTATGAGCAATGAGTGTTACAGAATACTAAGCAGTAAATAGCGAAACTCATGCCAGAAATAAAAAAACAATATTATCAATAGGTTATGAATTTTTGACAGAATGTAAGAGTCAAAATGACTTGATTAATAGTCGGTCTATTTATTATAAAAGAGTCAAAATGACTCAAATTAGGCCGACCTCTGTGAATAAAGTGACTCAAAGTTCGTTATTAAACCTTGCGATGGATCTTGCCAGTGTGACCGCTCAATCTAATCGTTTTGAATTGCTTATTAGCGCGGTACGTGGCGCGATAAATTGCGATGCGGTTGTGTTATTGGAATGTCGAGAAAACGTATTAGTACCGCTTGCTCAACGAGGGTTATTGGATGATGTTTTAGGGCGTCACTTTGTAATTGATGAGCATCCAAGGTTAGCTGCCATCTGCGAAGACCGATATCCGGTGCGATTCGCTGCCGATTCTCCGTTACCCGACCCTTACGATGGCATGGTTGTTGGCCATGATGATCTTTCGGTGCATTCCTGTATGGGAATCCCGTTGTATTTGGAAGGCAGCTTGATCGGAGCGGTCACATTAGACAGCATCGCGCCGAATGAATTTGATGAAATCGACAGTCGTGCTTTGGACATCATTGCAGCGATGGCGGCAATGGCTTTGAATACTTCGATGTTAATGTCGAAGCTCGAACGGAAATCGCATCGTGCTCAGTCTTTAGTTCAAGCGCTTACTGAGGATGAGCATTTAAAAGAAGGTTCATCAATATTGGGTCAGAGTGAGGTGATGTCTAAACTGATGCAATCTATTGAACTGGTCGCACCGTCGGATTTTGCTGTGTTGATAGAGGGTGAAACAGGCGTGGGTAAGGAGCTGGTCGCCCGAAAACTTCACAGCTTGTCACAACGTTCCAGTGCGCCAATGGTGTACGTTAATTGTGCTGCCATTCCGCAACACCTAATTGAAAGCGAGCTGTTTGGTCATGTAAAAGGGGCATTTACCGGCGCAGATAGAGATAGAGATGGTAAATTTTTGCTTGCTGATGGCGGTACGTTATTTCTGGATGAAATAGGGGAGTTGCCGTTAGAAGTACAAGGCACATTATTGCGAGCGATTCAGAATCAAGAAATACAGGCTGTCGGTCGAGATAAAACGAAGAACGTCGATGTGCGCATTATCGCAGCGACGAACCGCGTCCTCAGTGATGAAGTTGAGAACAAACGGTTTCGTGCGGATTTGTTCCATCGGCTAAGTGTTTTTCCTGTCCATGTGCCGCCCCTGAGAGAGCGGCAGGGTGATACTCTCCTGTTAGCGGGACATTTTGCTGAACAGTACCGTAGAAAGCTTGGTTTACGGCAGCTTATTATCTCGGAGTCCGCCGGTGAGGTTCTTAGAGGCTATCAATGGCCGGGCAATGTGAGAGAGCTAGAGCACGTTATTTCCAGAGCGGCGTTGCTTGCACGATCTGATCAACAATCAGAGTTAACGGTTATTGGACCAAGTCATTTAACCGGTATTCAGGAAGGGAAATATACAGCGTTCTCTCAACCTGAACCTCAGCTTAGCAGTGAAGATGCCCGTCAATTCAGTTCCAAAGATGAGTTTTCCAACACTGATGTTCACCCAGTAGTGAATTTAAAAGAGGCAACGGAGCGTTATCAAAAAGGCATCATTCTTGATGCTTTGCGTCGAAAAGAGGGGAATTGGGCGCAGGCCGCACGCGAGTTATCCATGGATCGCGCTAATTTGGTACGGCTTGGAAAAAGGCTAGGGATTACGGTTCATAAAAGTGTCGTTCCCAACTGATTTTTAGCTAATCATCGTGCCCATGACGCGCTTGGCTTACTTGATGTATGCGTGTTGCTGGAAAGTTTAGTTTCTCAATAAGATACGCTTTTAAATCATCCGGATAATCGAGAGTGTCTAGCGCATCGCTCATACAGCCGAGCCACATCTGTTTTTCTTTTTCGGTAACGATCAAGTGTGCATGCGCTTGCGGTAAGCTGATTTGGCCATAGGTCTTTGCAAAGAGGCGTTCTCCGCCCGTCCAACCCGATAGAAAGGCAACGAGTTTGTCTATGGATACGTGGGTATTGCTGGGATGCATATCAAACAACGGTCGGTAATCGGGAGTCGATTCCATAATTCGATAAAAGGCTTCTACTAAAGTGCGAATACCTTCTAATTTACCCAAGGCTTGATAAGTACTGTCGCCGTCGCCGTATGCCATTTATTCGTTGTGCTCGTCAGGGATCTTATTCTTTTCCGCTTTTTCTTTGTCCATCTTGATGGCGTTACGGTAACCCCCTAGTGCAGCCAATGCGCCGATAATTAGGCTCATATACATAGGAATTGAAAACAACATAGTGATACTGATGAACACACAGCCAACGGCTAAGCCTTCAAGAATAGGTTTGAGTGATTTTTTCATAGTGACTCCAGTGTAAAATTGGCACTGTCTAAGGGTAAAAGCGCCAGTATAATAACCTCTTGTGGAAAAAGGAATCTGAAATGCTGTGTGAACACCCCTTAAACAAGTAATTTTCGGCGAAATTGTGGGCAAAAGTCGTTTATATCCCCGTTTAAAGGGTTAATCCACAAGCGTTATTTAAAAAAAGTACGGATTCACCGCTATATCATATAAATAATGTGTATAACCTGTATGCTTTTCCACAGTGAATGTGAAACAGTGCAAAAGGCGTGTTATCCACTGATCTGATCTTGTTTTGGTTTTTGCTCTATTTTTTTAAAAAGGACGTTGAATGACAAATTCGGCTTTGAATCGCAAGATTTGGTATCTTGCGTGGCCTCCTATGCTTTCCAATATTACCACGCCATTGTTGGGGCTGGTGGATACGGCTGTTGTTGGTCATCTAGGTACTGCAACCCACTTGGGTGCTGTTGCGATCGGAGCCTCAATTTTTAGCTTCTTGTTTTGGGCGTTTGGCTTTCTGCGCATGGGATCAACAGGTCTGACCGCGCAAGCGCTAGGCCAAAAAGACAATGAAAAAGTTCAGGCACTGCTGATTCAGTCTGTGTTGATGGGCGCGTTTATTGGCTTAGTGTTGATCGTCTTTCGAGCACCGATTGTCGATTTGGCGATACTGTTGATGTCTCCAAGTGCGGAGGTTGAACCTTGGGCACGCTTATATTGTGAAGCAAGAATATTGAGTGCGCCTGCTGTGTTGGCAGGTTACGCGCTTATTGGATGGTTTTTTGGTGTGCAATATTCCAAAGGGCCACTGTGGATGCTGCTTGTTATCAACCTGATTAACATGGTGTTGGACTACGTTGCAGTGTATCAGTTTGATATGGCGAGTGAAGGTGTCGCATGGGCAACTGTCATAGCTCATTACATAGGCACTTTGTTTGCTCTTGTTCTAGCCTATCGAAAACTTGTTGAATTGAATTTAGTTGTTAAATTGAAGCCCGTATTGGATTGGCAACGCTATGCATCGCTGATCAAGGTGAACCGCTACTTGTTTGTGCGTACCGTACTATTGCTGATCGTGATGCTGTTTTTTACTGCGCAAGGCGCGCGCCTTGGCGATGATGTGCTTGCAGCAAACGCCGTGCTTCTGATATTTCTTACCATTATCTCCAACTCATTGGACGGCTTTGCTTTTGCATTGGAAGCGCTCTGTGGGGAGTATTATGGTAGTAAAAATAAGACGTTATTTAAACGAGTCATTGCTTATTCAAGTTTATGGGCGTTGATCGCTGCGATTGGCCTGAGCGCGATATTCTGGCTATTTGGTGAAGCGATCATTGAGTTATTAACGAATGTGGAATCTGTTCAGCTCGTCGCTAAAGAGTATTTGCCTTGGTTGATCGCTTTACCACTGCTAGGGATTTGGTCGTTTATGCTTGATGGCATTTTTATAGGCACGACCAGTGTCAAACAAATGCAGGACACTATGATTCTTTGTGTACTTGGTGTGTTCTTTCCGGTTTGGTTTATCACTCAAGGAATGGGCAACCATGGGTTGTGGCTTGCACAAGCGAGCTTATTCGTCGCAAGAGCAGTGACGTTGCTGATCAGTTATCGCAAAAACATCAAACAGAATGTGTGGTTTTGACGACGAGTGGCTTTTCTCATGAAAGTGTAAAGGTTTTTACAAACTTGTAAGTGTTATTTACGGGTGTTAAGCGCTTGTTTAGTATGCCTCTTTTGCTTCATTAGAGGATTCTGCAATGAAACGTCTTTGTCTGGCTGCTTCTTTCTTTTTACTTCCAATCACTGTGTACGCGGATGATTCAAAATTTCAGTTTGGTGTTGGGTTTTTTGGACAATCTGCGTGGGCTGGTCGTACTGAGACACAGGGACAAGGCAGTGCGAGGGAGCAGACGGTTTATACTTCTGGTGTCTATGCAAACAGTCGATACGTCTTCAACGACAATGTCGCGCTGGATGCCAACTTTCATTGGGCGCCCAGTGGCCAGAAAGAAACGCGAAATGAAGTGGGTGGATCGAGTTCAACCAGCACCTACGATATTGAAGGGTTTTCTGCAACAGAAGTGAACGCTAACTTTCTTGTTGGGTTGTCTCTGTATCGACGTGGTTGGTATGGTTTTACCGGCGTTGGGGTGTTTCAGGAGGAGTGGGAATATACTGGTGGAAGTGAGCGTTTCACTGGCTTTCAAGTACCTGTAGGACTTGGTTACAACTTTAAGAATCTTTCAATGGAGTTTCAAGTAGGGTTTAAAAACGTGTCGGATTACGCAGAGTTTTATCACCAAGAGTTAAGTCGTGATTCGCTTGACTTATTTGTTGGTTGGGCGAAGTTTGGTGTACTTGCGAACTTTTAATGGCCACTTACATACCCACTAACGTCGTATAAAGCCCAATGCCACATACGATCAGCAAGGCGGCTCCAACACACTGAAAGAACCGGGGCGTTTCTGCTTTGTGCAGGCTGTCATGCAAACGCTGACCAAGTAGGTGGCCAATAAAGGCGCATGGGAACAACCACAGCTGATGGATAAGTTGCAGATCGGCTCCGACAATTAAGAAAGACACCATTTTAATTGAGACCAGAATAAACCAAAGTACGAATAGAGTGTCTCTGAGTTGATGGCGGGCAACCTTCGTCGCGAAAACAGCAACAATTAAAGGTGCGCCTATCAGTGATGTTCCGCTGACATATCCTCCGAGCATGAGGAAAAATGCATCGAGGTATTTGTTGTTGCTCTTAAACGGTTTGTTGATGATATAAGACACGGCAAACACGGAAACAATGACGAAGATTACGCCTGTTACAATATCGCTGGGAAGTGTGAGTAAACCAAATACACCAATGAGCTTAGGAACGATCATAATGCCCAGAGCGGTCTTTAGATAACCCCAGGCGATGTTACTTTCGCCCGCTTCGCCGTTTGATTTGGCCTCTTTTCTGGTTTGCTGAGCGCCACGAAAGGCAATCCAACTTGAGAAAATTAATAAATGGATGGATATAATCGGAAGGAATACAACGGGATCATTTTTGACCAGCAGTAGAAATGGAAGTGCCAGCACTGCACCGCCGAACCCTAGCCCACTTCGAACAAACCCACTCCATATAAAAATGGCGCCAATTAACGCATATTGCCACCAAAACAGCCCTTCCATCTTGCCTAGATACCCATTACATTAATCAGATCGCATTCTACCTTTTTTAACTCGTCATTAGAACGCAGAAAAAGGGCATCTAAGTGCCGCGCTGCTTCCTAATAAGAGGAATATCCGGCAGCACTACTTCTAAACAATAACGGATCAAACAATGAAGCTTCGTATTATTTTCGCCATGCTAATGTCCTTTAGCTTATCGTTGGTTATGTCGGGTTGGATTACCTTTTTGAACATGGGCGCACAATCAAATTTCTTTGGCATTTGGATTAATGCTTGGATATTAGCTTGGCCTGCTGCTTTTATTGTCGCGTTTATATTGGGCCCCATTATTCAGAAGTTATCGAAAAAAATAGCGGATACGTTGTAACGAGTTCCGTTTTTCTTTTTCTAACATTCTTGTTAGAAAAATGGTGTTGGCCGTTGTGGTGTAAATAAAAAAGAGCCGATCACATGAAAGTGATCGGCTCTCTGATAAGGTTTGGGAAAAGACTGACGCAGTTAGAAAGCAAGCGGAGGTGTTGGTTGGGTTAAGTCGAGTTTTTGTCTGCTGTCTGAATCCTGTAGCGGCGCGTCCCAAGTACGTTTCAATGGAAGAACACCGGCCCAAACCGGCCAATCCATGTCTTCAGCATCATCATTAACGCCTTCATCTCGCATTTTTACAGACGCTTCTTCAATTTTTATGCGCGCGAGCCCTGTGGCTTTGACTTCTGTTTCTGTGATTGGCCTCAATGAATCCCAGCGATTTGGACTGACTTTATCAAGCATGTTTTTAAACTGACGTACTTTTTCATCGTAATTATCAATCTGTTCCGGAATGCCGAACAAACTCACAGATCGGTAGTTTACTGAGTGGTGAAACGCTGATCGAGCCAGTACCAAACCGTCTAATGCACAGATGTTAATACACACTTTCTTTTCTTCTTTAACGCTGTCTCGAACATTTCGAGCTTTGCTGTGTGCGTGCCAGTAAAGGTATTCGCCATCTCGCCAATGACACGTTGGTGTCACGAAGACTTGCTCATCTTTAGTTTGCGCAATATGACCTATGAGTGTTTCATCGAGAATTTTGTAAACTGTTTCGGTGTCATAAAGAGCGCGGTTTGGACCTCTTTTCACCGTGGATAAGTCCGTTTTCATCGATTGGTTTAGTTGTGGTGTGGATTGCTTCATAGGGAACTCCTTTACTGCAAATAAATAGCGAAACTATGGCGTATCGTGTCGCTTAACGAATGCATCAAGGTTAGATAATTCTGGTATTGTTATAAATATCCACTTTTAAACTGTTTAGCCAGTCCAGATGATGAGCCCAATTGCGAGTTTAACGTTAAGTATCAGCGACAATGCAACGCCTTATTACCTTCAATTACGAGAGCAAATTCTTGCGGCCATTCGAGAAAAAAGGGTGAGTCCAGAAGATAAGCTGCCTTCCAGTCGCAGCTTAGCGAACATGTTAGGGGTCTCTAGGAGTGTGGTCACGCAGACGTACGATCAACTTGTTGCGGAAGGCGTGCTAGTCAGCAAGCCGAAACGCGGTATTTTTATAGCAAACACGTCTCTTATTACAATGCCACTTGAATCATTGCCTGAGGCTAAAAGCGCAGAGCCTGAAAAAACCGTAGGTTATTTCGACTCCAGTGCAGACCACAGCGTGTTCCCTCATAAAGCGTGGGCAGCGAGTATGCGTCGAGCGTGGCTGAATCCAGATCCAAAGATCTTAATGGGTAACTATCGTTTGGGATTCCCACAATTAAAGGAGCAACTGGCTAAATTCCTTTATTCGTTACGAGGTCTGGAATGTGGGGCGGAACAAATCATTATAACGGCAGGAAATCGGGATGCATTGCAATTATTGCAGCATATGCTCAAGAAGCACGTTAACCAATGGTATACGGAAAACCCAACGTACCCGCCGATTAATGCGTCCTTAACCGGTCAGCTTGAGCATCTTGATGTGCAATTGGGAGGTGCTCTTCCCCCAGAAAACACATCACCGTGGGCGGCTGTCATTACACCCTGTCGTCAGTATCCGTTAGGAATCAGTTACAGCTCCCAATGTCGCGAAAAATGGTTACAGACACTGAGCGAAAAACAGGGCTTTGTGATTGAAGATGATTACGACAATGAATTCATTTTTCATGGAAGACCAGTAACTACCTTGTTTCAAGCGGCAAAACATCGAGTGAGTGCAGAAGAGCGAGTGTTCTATGTGGGAAGCTTCTCAAAAACCCTGTTTCGAGGCTTAAGGTTAAGTTACGTTGTTGTCCCAAAAGCATTTGTAAAACCTGTGCTTGAAAGTCAGAAGCAGTTAGGGCAATCCGCCTCGTTACCCATGCAGCCCGCGCTCTCGGACTTTATGGCGTCTGGCGCGTTTTATCGACATCTCAACAAAATGCGTCGGCATTATCGTATGAAACGAGATTATTTAGAGAGCCTGCTAAATGCACATTTATCCCAATGGTTTGAGTGGGAAAAGCCAACCGCTGGGATGCACATTCTATTGCGCTTAAAAACGCCGTATGCGGACGATCCTGAAATAAGCGGATTTTTAAAGTCTTACGCCATGACTCAAGGGTTACAGCTCAGTTTGTTGGAAGATCACTACGTAGATCCTATGTTAGCGACCAAAGGGATTGTTCTGGGTTTTTCTAATACCTCGGAAAACGATATGGAATGTTGGGTAAATGTTATTTCTCAGTGTCTTGGCTGCTATTTTGACGGCTAAAAAAGTTCAGAAGTTCGTTCGTTTTAACTTGCTCTATTTATAAAATATTTTTGCTCGCATAATTGAATATCAAAAGTTTGATGTTTGGTCTTAATCTGTATTCACAGCGTTTTCTTCTATATCTCTGTAAAATAAAAGAAATATAAACTTAAAAATAGATTATATAAGGTTTAATATTTCTTTAAAGCTTTGCGTTATGGCGTATAATTTTTAATCTGTTGTTGGTTCTAGTGAAAGATACTGATTGAAGAGGTTGATGCATGTTTTATCGCGACACGTGGGCACAAATCGATTTGGATCGAATTGCGCACAATGTTCGTCACATAAAAGAGCATTCTGGCTACGAGCATTTATTTGCTGTCGTAAAGGCGAATGCTTATGGCCATGGCGACGTTGAAGTGGCGAGCACGGCATTAGAGGCGGGTGCGACTCATCTTGCGGTTGCTTTTCTTGATGAAGCATTGCGTTTACGCGCAGCGATCAAGCATGTCCCCATTCTAGTCATGGGGCCGGTTCGTCTGTCTGACGTAGCGCTCGCCGCAGAGCAAAATATTGATATTACCGCACACGATATTGATTGGATCACTCAACTTGCACAGTACCGTGGCCCGGTTGCTAATGTGCATCTAAAAATTGATTCAGGTATGCACCGTATTGGCCTGACGAATGCCCACGCATTAGAAACCGCAAATTCCCTTCTCAGTGATCATAAATGTATAAATTTAGTGGGTCTTTTTACCCACTTTGCAACGGCAGATGGTAGTAAAGACTATTACGCCAAACAATTGAAGAATGTGGCCGAAATAACTGCGGGCATTGATTTGGCGGCGTTTAAGTATGTGCACCAGTCCAACAGCGCAGCGTTGCTTTATCACGATGCTCAGCCAAATACGAACAGTGCTCGATTGGGCATTGCAATGTATGGGCTTGAGCCAAACGATTCTGTCTCTTCGCCCATTGAGCTAAAGCAGGCGCTGTCTTTGCATAGCCGAATTACTCAAATTAAACGCATTCAAGCGGGTGATAAAGTTGGGTATGGCGCGACCTACGAAGCCAACGAGTCCTTAAAAGTTGCCGTTATTCCCATTGGTTATGCCGATGGCTGGTTGCGCTATCACCAGAACCGCCCTGTCAGTATTAACGGTAAAAAGTACCCCATTATTGGCCGTGTTTGTATGGATCAGTCTATGATTTTAATAGACGAAACGGTTAAAACAGGGGATCGCGTAGACCTGTTAGATGATCAGTGTACGATAGAAATGGCAGCAAAAGACTTGCAAACCATTAACTATGAGATTGTGTGTTCAATCTCTGATCGAGTGCCGCGCCGTTACATGCGAGGCGGAAAAGTAGTGTCAGAGCGCAATGATCGCTTCGGACATGTGGCGATATAAGTAAAAGGTTGAGAACAAATGAACTTACAAATTTTATCCCCAGTAGAGTTAAGACGCGCGATCCGCGCTGGCGAGTTAAAGGGTAACACGTCGGGTCTGGCTCAGGGTTTTGTACAATGTAACCTTGCGATTCTTCCCGCGGACTGGGCAAACGACTTTTTAAAATTTTGCCAGTTAAACCCTAAACCTTGTCCGCTGGTGGGGATTTCAGCGCAACCGGGTGACATCGCGATTGCCGAATTAGGTGAAGATTTAGATATTCGTTCTGATGTGCCTAAATATCGTATTTTTAAAGACGGTGAGTTTGTCGAAGAGGTACAAGATGTGACGCAGCATTGGCGTGATGATCTGGTGATTTTTGCACTGGGTTGCTCGTTCTCATTTGAAGAAGCTTTGCTTGCAGATGGTCTAGATGTACGAAATATCTCCGAAGGTGTGAACGTTCCCATGTATCGCACAAATATAGAGTGCAAACCTGCTGGTCGATTCAGTGGGACGAATGTGGTGTCAATGCGCCCGATGAAGCCTGCGGATGCCATTCGAGCGATACAAATTTGCAGTCGCTTTCCTTCTGTACACGGCGCACCGATTCATTTCGGCGATCCAGCTGCGATTGGTATTGAGGATATTCACTCTCCGGATTTTGGCGATGCCGTCACAATAAACGAAGGCGAAGTGCCGGTTTTTTGGGCGTGTGGTGTGACTCCTCAAGTTGTATTAGAGCAGGCAAAACCGTCGTTCTGTATAACGCACAGTCCAGGGCATATGTTGATCTCTGATTTGCCTAACAGCCGTCTTGCGGTTCTTTAGTTTGGAGCTTGGATTATGAAACTTAACTGTGATCTGGGTGAAAGCTTCGGTTCTTGGAAAATGGGCATGGACGAAATGGTGATGCCTCACATAGACCAAGCAAACATTGCCTGTGGTTTTCATGCCGGCGACCCTGTCATTATGTCGCGCACGCTGTCCTTGGCGAAGCAATACTCTGTCGAAGTGGGCGCGCACCCAGCGTACCCTGATTTAGTCGGTTTTGGTCGTCGATCTATGAATTGCAGCGCGGCTGAAATCGTCGCTTTTATGCATTATCAAATAGCCGCAATGGATGGAATGGCTTTATCTCAACGGATCGAAATCCAGTATGTGAAACCGCATGGTGCCTTATACAACGACATGATGGCAAAAGATGACGTGCGCGCTGCGATTATGACCGCCATAGCATCGTATCACCGTCCCATTAAGCTCATGCTGCAAGCGACACCGCAAAGTGATGTTCACAGAGCAGAAGCAAAAGAAGCGGGCATAGACGTGTTGTTTGAAGCTTTTGCGGACCGTTGCTATGACGATGATGGAAAATTGCTTTCGCGTACCAAAAGCGGTGCCGTTCATACCCGCGAAAAAATGCTTGAACAGGTTAAACAGCTTAATGAAGAAGGCACGTTGACCACCGTCAGCGGACACACTCTAAAAATTGATGCGGATACACTGTGTGTTCATGGCGACAATGAAGAAGGCGTGAAAGCCATTGAAGAGATTCGTAAGGTAATCAACGCATGAGAATTGAAGTCGCAGGGGAAAATGCTCTGATTCTTTATGTTGGTACGCATGGTGAACAAGGTGTTGCTCATCGAGTTGAGCAAGTAACACGACTTCTCAAAGAATCGATGGGTGATTTGTTGATCGATTTAGTTCCGTCTTATGCCAGCGTATTGATCATCTTCGATTTATTTCGCTGTGATCATCTTAAAGTACGTCAGGCGATTCGTAATATTGAACCCCAACTGACAAACGAAGCCAGTGAAAATGGCCGTATCGTGACGTTACCTGTTTATTATGCAGCGGAAGTAGGGGCGGATTTAGAAGACCTAGCTCGTAATGCCGGATTAACGACAGACGAAGTCATTCACTTGCATCAGGCGACAGATTATCGAGTGTACGCCATCGGCTTTGCTCCGGGTTTTGCGTACCTTGGAGATGTGGATGAGCGTATCGCCGCGCCACGATTGTCTACACCTAGGCAACGTGTTCCTCGTGGCGCTGTTGCAATTGCGGATCGTCAGACGGCTGTTTATCCGGCGGTGTCTCCGGGAGGTTGGAACCTGATTGGACGATGTCCTCAACGTATGTTTAATCCGGATTTAGATCCTAGTATGCCCGTTCAGGTGGGGGATAAAGTGCGTTTTGAATCTATCACGCGAGACGACTATCTGTCGTTGGGAGGATCGTTGGATGACTAACGCAGCGCAAAATACTATTTTCCAGCAGGGTTCTATGGATCAACAGCAAGGATTTCTGGTTCAACAGCCCGGTTTGATGACACTGATTCAAGATGCCGGACGCTATGGTCAACACGGTATTGGATTGACAGTGGGCGGCCCTTTGGACGCAGAAGCATTTCGTTGGGCAAACCGCTTATGCTCTAACGATGTGGGCGCTACTGCATTGGAAGTGAGTTTTGGTGGTTTGGTGCTTGAAGCTCAAGTAGAAACGGTCATTGCTCTGACAGGCGCAGATATACCTTTGACGATTAATGGTGAAGCACAGCCGATGTGGCAAACCTTACCTGTAAAAGCCGGGGATAAAATTAAACTGGGCTTCGCAACATCAGGAAGTAGGGCGTACTTTGCGGTTGCCGGTGGTCTGTGTGTTCCTCATACATTTGGCAGCGCTGCAACCGTCGTTCGAGAGGGAATTGGCGGATTAGCGGGCGAAAAACAGGGCGCGAAGTTGGCAAAAGGTGATGTGCTGACGTGTCAAAGCAGCACGGGTATCGAACTCCGTTGTCTTCCTGAACAGCATCGTCCGGACTATTCGAAAGACGTTAAGTTACGGGTCATTCTTGGGTATCAAAAAGAAGCATTTTCGGATCTTCAGATTGCTACTTTTGTCTCCAGTGAATACACCACGACAGATCGCAGTGATCGAATGGGGTTCCGCTTAGAAGGCCCGCAGATTAAACCGTCTATTAACGGAATATTGTCGGAAGGCATTTGCCATGGTGCGATTCAGGTGCCTGCCGACGGGCAGCCGATTGTCCTGTTGAATGACCGACAAACGATTGGCGGGTATCCAAAAATAGGTTCTGTACTGTCACTTGATACCGGCAAGCTTGCGCAGCTGTCTCCCGGAGCCAAAGTGCGTTTTGAAACCATCACAATAGACGACGCACATAACCTTCATATGTTGGCGAAGCATCGTGAAGAGTCTGCCAACTTAGTTCCAGTTTAACGAGAGAATGGATACATGACAGCTCAGAAAACCACTCCTGAAAATGTGTTAGAAGCGATTCAACTCAGCGCCGAGATTGAAGATCTATTGGTGTCTCGTAATCCGCGTGGAATGAAATCGGTTCAGGCTTCCATGCTTAAGGGATACTGCTTACGTGCAGCCATGATGATGCATCAATGTGACGGATATGTCTTGATTGGCACTGGCTTTCCTGTTGCGGGCACATTTGAAACCGATGGCCCCGTGGGTGCTATTTCATTGTATCGCGCTTTTGAAATGATCGGAGCTAAGCCTGTCATGGTGTGTGGTGACCCATTAGCGTCGGCCATTGGTTCAGATTTTACGGTTGAGAAACTGTCAGTCGGAGAGACCTCTGCCGAAGAACGATCT
The DNA here is from genome assembly GCF_004362145.1 of Marinomonas balearica. Classification (GTDB taxonomy): domain Bacteria; phylum Pseudomonadota; class Gammaproteobacteria; order Pseudomonadales; family Marinomonadaceae; genus Marinomonas; species Marinomonas balearica. Next base: position 169,843 of record NZ_SNXC01000012.1, on the reverse strand, counting down.
GCTAAAGCCACTGAAATCCTAGAAAAATATCAGCCTCAACTTGTGCTTTCCATAGAGCGTCCAGGGCGAACAGAAGACGCCGGCTATTACAACATGCGCGGTGAATCCATTGCTCCAAACTCCGCAAGCTTCGATGAAATTATTCTAGAGGCGGGGTGTCCGACCATCGCAATTGGCGACGGCGGTAATGAAATTGGAATGGGCAATGTGAGACCCGCTCTTCGTCGTCTGGACATTACTCCAGCGGTGACTCGTTGCAGTGAATTGGTCATAGCCGATGTTTCTAACTGGGGCGGTCATGCTTTGGTTGCCTTGTTGGGTTGGTTATCAGGGAAAGATTTACTGGAAAGTTTTGATAACAAGGCAGTACTGACCTACTTGTCGGAACACGGCAGTGTGGACGGCGTAACGCGAGAAAATACACTAACGGAAGACAGTTTACCGCTGGAAGAAGGCAATAAAATGTTGCTGGATCTGCGTAAATTAACGGGTTTTATTAACAAATAACTGAATGTTAACGGGTGGCGACTTAATCGAGTTATTCGCGATAAATGTTACCTAATAGTTGGGAGAGAATGATGAGTATTGTATATCTAAACGGCGAATACATGCCCATGTCAGAAGCGAAAATTTCGCCAATGGATCGTGGCTTTCTTTTTGGTGATGGAATTTATGAAGTAATTCCTTCCTACGATGGCAAGTTAGTGGGCTTTGCTCCCCATATTGAACGTATGGATCAAGGTCTAAGCTTTATCGACATTGAACTCGATTACAGTATCGACACATGGCGCGATATTTGTGAAACGCTGATCGAAAAAAACGGCGGTGGAAACCAAGGGATTTATCTGCATGTCTCTCGGGGTACAGATTCTAAGCGTTTCCACGCCTACCCAGACAATATTGCTCCCACCGTATACGCTTTCTCGTTTGAAATTGCACCCGCACCTAAACCTGAAAAAGGCACAGTGAAGCAGTATAAAGTATCCTCAACACAGGATTTGCGCTGGAAGCGTTGCAACATCAAATCAACTGCTTTGTTGGGTAACGTGATGCATTTTCAACAAGGTTATGAGGCAGGGAATAACGAAATTATTCTCTATAACGCCAACGACGAAATGACAGAAGGCAGTGCCTGTAATGCTTATATCGTAAAAGACGGTACCGTTATTACTCCGCCATTAGATCATCAAATTCTTCCAGGAATCACGCGTTTGATGTTGTTGGACATCTTACGTAAAGACGGCTCGATTAAGGTTGAAGAGCGAGCTGTTACCATGGATGAAGTTCGTAATGCGGATGAAATCTGGTTAACCAGCTCAAGTAAAGAGATTGCCCCTGTCGTTGAGTTGGATGGAACCCCGGTTGGAGACGGAAAAGTGGGCGACGTATGGGAACAGGCTCAACGTTTATACAGCGCAGGTAAATACGACTACTAAGTCCTATCGACACGTTAGTTGGGTGTCTTTGTAAAACGAGTTTGTTATTAAAAGCCCACTGAAAATTCAGTGGGCTTTTTTTATGCATAAATTTCGTATCCAATTTAGCGAAAAATTTTAGAAAACTTATCTATTTTTCTATAGAGCATTCCATCGATTCATCATACACTCACTGCCAAAATTCAATGATTGATTAGGAGTAGAAAGTGTCTCAGTTTGATAATGTTTCTGTACTAAAAGCAGCGAATGTTTATTTTGACGGTAAAGTAACAAGTCGTGTTGTAATGTTTGCCGATGGCACGAAGAAAACGTTGGGTATCATGATGCCGGGCGAATATGAGTTTGGAACAGAAGCGGCTGAGCTAATGGAAATCACAGCGGGTGATCTAGATGTTTTGCTTCCTGGTGAAACAGAGTGGCAAACGATTAAAGGCGGTGAAGAATTCAACGTACCTGCTAACGCGTCGTTTAAGCTTAAAATCCGCGCCGTAACTGACTACTGCTGTTCATACCTGTAAGTTTACTTTCTAATAAGCTTACATTGTTTATAAGTTCTCATCGCTTATAAACGCAGATAACTGGGCAATACCGCATTTTAGCTTGCCCAGTTTATCTTCCTTGATGGGTTCTCCAATGCGTAAATCAATTAAGCTCATCATAAGCTGCATCTAATGTGCAAAAGCTCATTTCATGCTTCACGAGTATCTAATACTTCCCCCGTTCCTAAAAAATAAGCGTATAATGCCCGCACTTTTATTCCGGTTTTTTACGAGGTAGTGATAAGCATGAGTCTTCCAAATTGTCCTAAATGTAACTCAGAGTACGTATATCAGGATCAAGAGTTATTGATTTGCCCTGAGTGTGGTCACGACTGGAATCCAAATGAAGTCGAGGTGGACGAAGACGCGCTTTTCATTAAAGACGCAAATGGCACGCAACTACAAGACGGCGACAAGGTAACGTTAGCAAAAGACCTGAAGGTAAAAGGTTCGTCTCAAGTGCTTAAAATCGGTACCAAAGCGACAATCAAACGTTTAGTTGATGGCGATCACGACTTAGACTGTAAAGTCGACGGCGCTGGCGATATGATGTTGAAATCTCAGTTCGTTAAGAAAGCCTAAGATAAAACGAACAGAATATTTTGTTGGAAAAAGCCTCGAAGAGATTCGGGGCTTTTTTATGCTTATTATACAGCCTCTAAACCATCATGCCGTACGTCCATTTCGCAAGTTCAAACGCGATATAAAACATAATAATAGCCACGATGCTGTCGAGTATTTTCCAAGTACTTGGGCGAGAAAACACAGGCACCAACTTCGTAGCAGCGTACCCAAGGCCATAAAACCATAGAAAAGACGCTGAGACAGACCCGATTAGAAACCACAGTTTTTCATCCAATGTAAAGGAAGAGGCAACGCCGCCAATGACGACAACCGTATCTAAATAAACATGCGGGTTTAAAAAGGTAATCGCTACGGTGGCTAAGACAATCGAGGTTTTTCCCCGCTTTTGCGTATCATCAGACGATACATTCAGAGCATGTTTGCTGTGCAAAGCAGATTTCAAAGAAAGCGTTCCATACCAGCTTAAAAAAGCTGTCCCTAAAATACCCAACACGATCTGAGCAATGTCATAGTCCTGAATGATTGCTCCAATACCAAAAATACCCAATGTCATTAGCAGAGCATCGCCCAAAAAACACAGCGTAGCGACGGTGAAAACATGCTGTTTTTTCAGACCGGACTTAAGTAAAAAAGCATTCTGGCTGCCGATCGCTACAATTAGGCTACCGGATAAAAATACGCCTTTCAGCATCATAGATAACATGGGGTGTGAATGTCCGTTGTGTGAGATTGACGCTAAGATTGATCTTCTTTTGAATTAAGGTAAAGTTAAATTAACTAATGCAAAATAAGTAATACTAATGTTGGATTATCGATTGTTAGAAGCGTTGGAAAAAGTCGGAACATTAGGCAGCTTTGAGCGAGCAGCCAATGCGCTTGGTATTACTCAATCTGCAATTTCTCAAAGAATCAGCACATTAGAACAAAGAGTAGGGATACTTCTGGTTAAAAGAGACCGCCCAGTTGCACTGACCGACGTTGGCTTGGAGATCGCAAAGCACGTTAGTAAAGTAAAGCTGCTGGAAAATGAACTCATCAATGTTTATAACCCAGACTCTTCTATCCCAACCTTGAAAATTGTCATGAATGCCGACTCACTTTCAACTTGGTGGCATGACGCAACGGCTCCCTTTTTAAAGCAACATAACGTTGCCATTGAGATCATAACTGAAGATCAAAGCCAAGGGCTTGCTCATCTTCAAGAGGGTTCTGTGGTGGCGTGTATTTGTAGTACCGAAAAGACATTAAGCGGCACACGCAGCCATTATATTGGTAGCATGACGTATCGCTTTTATTGCTCTCCTGAATTTCACCAATCATACTTCTCTAGTGCTATTGATCAACAGAGTCTCAATCAGGCTCCGGCTGTGCTTTACGGCGTGAAAGACAAGATTCACGAAGATGCCTTTACGCAAATGGGCTTAGAATTTTCATCCCCTCGTTACCTCTGTCCATCCAGTATAGGGATGGTGAAACAAGTGGCTTCTGGCAGCGCCTACGGCGCATTACCCACATACCAAGCAGCAGAAAGCACGAGTGAACTTGTTGATGTATTTCCCGACCAAGCTGCCATTGAAATACCGCTCTATTGGCATTACTGGCGCGAGGGTGGGGAGTTATTGGAACGTCTTACTGATGTGCTTTTATCTAAAAATACTCGGAATGTGCTGCAAGCATCAAACTCTCTTTCGCTTTAATAATCATCGGTCGTATATCAGTGGCCTTCGTAATGAAAGTGTTTTGTTTCTTCATTAGATGGAAACATCAGCTCGACTTTGTACTCGCTGGTTGTAGTGTCCAGAACCGCTCCCATTTGTGTCACAAGCGAGAAATATGTCAGTCGATGGTTGTCGAGTTGAAACGTCGTACTCAATGCGGCTTGATTGTAGTCAATCTCTTGAGAGAGGTTGTCTCTTTGAAGTTTTTCCGAAAGCGCGTTTTTAAGCTGAATTAAGCGTTCGGAGCCGCCTGCTAGATCGATCTCATAGGTGATGCGACTGAGTAGAACAGAAGCTGTTTCGCCCCAATTAATAACGCTAGAGCGGTTAGGATCATCGAGTATGAAGCTTTCTATTAGATTCGGCGTGTTGGCGAACCCTAGTTTAGTCATGATATTGATGGCCGCTGGGTTTGCTTTCACAACATCCCAATCACGGTTTAATACCAGTGCGGGTAATGGCATATGGTTTGCCAAGAGCGTGTCCATCGCAAAAAGAACAGGGCTCATGTCTACCGTGTTGCTTGGGTGCTCGCTATCCTGAAAAACAGGAGCGTAACCTGATACGCTCAACATCCGGTTAATCTCTCGTTTTGGAATTTTGAGAAAGTTACCCAGTTTAATCACTGTATCTTTACTGGGCATCGAGCGACCCGTTTCTAGAAAACTAAGGTGCCGACTGGATATGCCAGATTCAACGGATAATTGCAGCTGGCTGTAGCGCCTTTGCTTACGCCAGTTTTTTAAAATCACACCGTAGCTGTCGTTCATGGCTTTCCTTGTTACCCACTTTTCATTACCTCTGAGGTAATTGTTTCGTCGTCGTTGAGAATTGTAAGCTCAACTTGGATTTACATTGCTAAGAGGATACCAAATGAAACCGTCTACAAGTGCACTTTTTATGCGAATCGTCGCCAGTCTATTTGCGGCCTACGCGTTACTTTGGGCAACGGCACCCTTTGCTGGCATCAATTTACCCGCAAGGCTGATATTGGATATTTCGGATTGGCCATTAGACCGACTCAATCAACCTTTGGATCGTAACACCATGTGGATTGTCTCTATCGCCGCGGGTCTTTTAGGCGCTATTGCTGTTCTTTTTTGGCGGGTCGTTGCTCCCGCGATTGAAGCTGGAAACAAGGCCATCATGCGAAGCACGCTTTACGCCATTCTTGTCTGGTACGTGATTGATGGCATTGGTTCCGTTGCATCGGGTGTGGTTTCCAACCTAGTGTTCAATACGGTGTATTTGGTGCTGGTGATAGCTCCGTTGGTTTTGACGAAGTATGAAAGAGAGGAATCACTGTAATTTCGTGGAATTTAGACCACTCTGATATCGATTAGATATGGAACGGTACTATATACGTTAGTCGGTGTTGACTGACGCATCAGGGTGCTATTAAAAAAGAGGTTGCTAAGCCTTGGTACGGGAGAAGCAATTTGGGGCGTCCGTTAGTTACTGATTGAACTTATTGATTTAGGGTGTTGCACTTCGGAGTCGGATTCGCGACTATATTTAGGGAGAAAAACGTTTTGACTTATAGGAAGAGGGAGATACGTCTCCACGATGTTACTCTTTCTCATCGTGTTTTTAGGAATCGTCAGGGTAATTTATAGAAGGAGCTTTTAGATGGATATACATGTTTGGCTAATGTTTTTTTTAGCCTACTTCGTAACAACGCTTGCACCAGGCCCGAACGTTTTTTTAGTGTTAAAAAACAGCATAAAGTTCGGCTGGAAATACTCATTTATAACCATTTTTGGTAATTTGCTTTGCCAATTTTTGATTGTTTGTATGGTCGCACTTGGTTTTGGTGTGTTACTCCAATCATCTCCTACTTGGTTTCTATATGCGAAAGTGATTGGCGGAAGCTATCTTATTTATATTGGATTAAAAAGCTTACTCTCTAAGAAAAACTCGTCATTTCATATAGATAACAATGGCGCTTCTGTGAAGAAAAATACTACTTTTTCTATTTTTCTTGAGGCGTTTTTAGTATCGGCTAGCAACCCGAAAACCGTTATCTTCCTATCCGCATTTTTGCCTCAGTTTATCGATGTTAACCATTCCGCGAATGAGCAGTTTTTGATTATGTTTCTCACGATATGTTTGATCGTAACGGTTGTTCATATAGGTTACTCAATTGGTATCCATCATATAAAAAAGTACTTTTCCGAAAAGAAATTCAATTCATATGTTTCCAAAATCACGTCTAGCGTCCTTGTCTTAATGGGAATAGCCGTCTTAAGTAGTAATAAAAGTTAGGGAAGGTGCGGAGAGAAGCCAGCGTAAGCTCATAGTTAAAGTGAAAAACAGCTTTAGTGAGCTTTCGTTCCTAACGTCTGGAGCCGTTCATTTTATATCTAAAGGAAGCCTCTGGGCGTTCATTACAGACGTTTAAGAGAGTGTTTCTCTAGCCACAACTACGTCAAATGACGTATGCCCCTAGTGCATTTCGCGCATACCCTTTGTCGCTGTGATTCTGAATACTGTGTTTAGCGAGTTGAATGGAAAAAGAGCTTAAAAAGCCACGCCGTTCCACTTCTATTACTTATTCAAAATCACATAGGACAACCTCAACATGAAAATCAAAACGCTTGCTTCTGCAATTGCGCTTTCTGGCGCGACGCTTATTGCGTTGCCTTCTATGGCAGCGGATACCATCAAGGTCGGTGTGTTGCACTCTTTGTCTGGCACGATGGCGATTTCTGAAACCACGCTGAAAGACACTGTCTTAATGATGGTAGAAGAGCAAAACAAGAAAGGTGGTTTGCTGGGCAAAAAGTTAGAAGCGGTTGTTGTTGACCCTGCTTCAAACTGGCCACTGTTTGCAGAGAAAACGCGTGAGCTTCTGACAGAGGAAGAAGTGGATGTGATTTTCGGTTGTTGGACGTCCGTGTCTCGTAAATCTGTTTTGCCGGTTATCGAAGAGCTAAACGGTTTGATGTTCTACCCTGTTCAGTATGAAGGCGAAGAGTCGTCTAAAAACGTGTTCTACACAGGCGCTGCGCCGAACCAACAGGCGATTCCTGCGGTTAATTACCTAAAAGATGAGCTAGGGGTTGAGCGTTGGGTTCTTGCCGGTACGGATTACGTTTACCCACGTACCACGAACAAAATTCTAGAAGCTTACCTAAAAGACATGGGTGTAGCGGAAGAAGACATCATGATCAACTACACGCCATTTGGCCACTCTGATTGGCAGTCGATTGTTTCTGACATTAATAAATTTGGTAGTGCGGGTAAGAAAACGGCCGTTGTTTCGACCATCAATGGGGATGCAAACGTACCGTTCTACAAAGAGTTAGGTAACCAAGGTATTTCTTCCGAAGACATCCCCGTTGTGGCGTTCTCTGTAGGTGAAGAAGAGTTATCTGGTTTGGATACGACGCCTTTGGTTGGGCATCTAGCGGCTTGGAACTACTTCCAAAGTGTTGAAACAGAAGAGAACGAAGAGTTTATTACTCAATGGAAAGCGTTCACTAAGAACCCTGATCGCGTAACAAATGATCCAATGGAAGCGACGTTCATCGGCTTTAACATGTGGGCGAATGCTGTGAAAGACGCAGGTACGACGGACGTTGATGCTGTAGAGCAAGCCATGATTGGTCAAGAAACGCCGAACCTTACAGGTGGTGTTGCTGTTATGAATAAAAACCATCACTTGAGCAAGCCAGTGCTTATTGGTGAGATCCAAGACGATGGTCAATTTGAAACGGTTTGGGAAACAGACGGCGTTGTTGCTGGTGATGCATGGTCTGATTTCCTTCCGGGTTCTAAAGACCTGATTGCGGATTGGACTGACCCAGTTAAGTGTGGCAACTACAACACTGAGACTAAGGCGTGTTCTGGTCAGAACTATTAGTTTAGTTGTCGTTTTTTACTGAGACCCCCTCCCAATCTCCCCCTTGGCAAGGGGGAGGAGTCAGACCGAAGTGTTGATATTTCCTCCCTTGGTAAAGGGGAGGGTTAGGGAGGGGTCTAAGGCTCTTCTGTAAAAACGCAATCACTGTCCGAACTTTACTCTCCCAGGGGTAAACCTCTCAGCTGGCGTTACGCTGGCTGGGAGTTTTTTTAGATCATCTTCCAATCTATTTTGGAGCAGAAATTTGAACGCTATTCTGACGCTTTGCTTATTAATAGGTGCGTTGCTGCCTTTTAGTGTCGCTCATGCGGCGACAGGTGAGGCTACGGTTCAGTCGGGCAGCCCTATGTTGCTTGAACTGACCAAAACCAAACTGTCTAAGATGCCTGCCGTGGTTGAAAAGCTAGAAGCGGAAGGCGGCGATGCCTACCTTCCTCTTTTTCGCACGTGGCTTGCGGGCAATCTTTATTATGTAAAATCGAACCGTTCTCTTGTTGAAAAAATGGGATCAGGGAAGCAGGTTACCTTTCAGGCAATGTTTTCCGGCGATCCAATGCCCGACCTTAAAAAGAAGCAGGTCAAAAAAGTTAAAGTAAATAATAAGTTACGCGGCAAGTTGCGCAGTGTAATTGCCCGTATTCAGTTGACGTCAGAAGACTCAAGCGTGCGGGAAGCGGCGGTACGTGAGTTGTTAGCGAAGCTCGATAAAAATGTGATCGGTATACTCGAAGGGTTGCATGTCAAAGAACAAAATCTCGATGTAAAAGCCATGATAGCAACGGCGCTTTCTTTGTATGCCGCATCGGATAAATCGAACAGTCAAAGTGTTCGCCTGTCTGCTATTGAAGATTTGTCGGACAGTTTAGAAAACGATGTTCGTAATGGTTTAACGAAACTTACGAACGATTCAAACAAGGCTGTCGCAGCGGCGGCCGACGAAGCTTTAGTCAGTATTAACCAACGCGTCGAGCGTTACGCCTTGGTCGATCAACTCTTCTTTGGTTTAAGCCTTGGTTCTGTGTTGTTGCTGGCATCAATCGGCCTTGCGATTACGTTTGGTGTGATGGGTGTGATTAACATGGCACACGGCGAGATGATCATGCTGGGCGCTTACACGACTTACGTTGTTCAGCTTATGATGCCGAACCACATTGATTATTCCATCTGGGTTGCAATTCCTGCGGCGTTTTTGGTTTCAGGGCTAATGGGGGTTCTCATTGAGCGTTTGGTGATTTGTCGGTTGCATGGGCGACCGTTAGAAACCTTGTTGGCAACGTTCGGTATCAGCTTGATTCTTCAGCAATTAGTTCGAACGATTTTTTCTCCCCTTAACCGTCAGGTATCAACACCAACTTGGATGAGTGGCTCGTTAGAAATTAACCCAGTGTTGTCGTTGACGTTAAACCGATTGTACATCTTGGCGTTTGCGCTCTTGGTATTTATGGCACTGGTTTTACTGCTTAAGAAAAGTTCATTAGGGCTCAATGTGCGTGCGGTTTCCCAAAACCGAAATATGGCGAAAGCAATGGGTGTGAAAACGGAATGGGTCGATGCGATGACGTTTGGCTTGGGTTCAGGCATTGCTGGAATTGCGGGTGTTGCGCTTTCTCAGCTTACGAACGTGGGGCCAAATCTCGGTCAATCCTACATTATTGATTCGTTTATGGTGGTGGTCTTTGGAGGGGTTGGAAATCTCATGGGAACGCTGGTGGCGGCTTTCACTCTAGGGATTGCAAATAAGTTCTTAGAACCGACAACGGGTGCAGTGCTCGCGGCCATTCTCGTGTTGGTCTTCATCATACTCTTTATCCAAAAACGTCCTAAAGGACTGTTCCCTCAAAAAGGGAGAGCGGCAGAATGATAAAACTCTTAAATTGGTTTTCAGCTGGGCGTACTTCTGGCAAATACACCTTACCTTTTGTGGTGATCTTGTTGAGCATCACGGTATTGGCATCAGCGGCGAACCTGTTGCTACCGCAAGATTCTGCACTTTATGTCAGCACATACAGTATTACGTTGCTGGGCAAGTACCTGTGTTATGCTATGTTGGCGTTGGCTGTGGATATTATCTGGGGTTATTGTGGGATATTGAGTTTGGGACACGGTGCGTTCTTTGCGTTGGGCGGCTATGCCATGGGCATGTATTTGATGCGTCAAATTGGTGATAGAGGCGTGTATGGCAATCCGCTATTGCCCGATTTTATGGTGTTTTTGGATTGGAAAGAACTGCCTTGGTTTTGGTTAGGTATGGATCAATTTTGGTTCGCCATGGTGATGGCGGTTCTTGTTCCTGGTTTATTAGCGTTTGTGTTTGGCTGGTTGGCGTTTCGTTCTCGTGTCACGGGCGTGTATTTGTCCATCATGACACAAGCTCTGACTTACGCTTTACTGTTGGCTTTTTTCCGCAACGAAATGGGCTTCGGTGGCAATAACGGTTTGACGGACTTTAAAGAGATTCTAGGGTTTGATCTTCAAGCCGATACAACGCGCGTATCGCTTTTTTTGATTACGGCGATTTTGTTGGCCGTCATATTGATGCTAAGCCAACGCATCCTGTCATCACGCCTTGGAAAGGTAACGCTTGCAGTGCGAGATTCCGAAGCCCGTACGCGCTTTATCGGTTATCGAACTGAGTGCTATAAAGTGTGGTTGTTTGTGTATTCTGCGGTGATTGCTGGTGTTGCTGGGGCATTGTACGTTCCGCAAGTTGGGATCATTAATCCGGGTGAGTTTTCACCGATAAACTCAATCGAGATTGTCATTTGGGTGGCGGTCGGCGGTCGAGGAACCTTAATAGGTGCCATTATTGGCGCGTTGTTAGTGAACTACGCAAAAACGCGATTCACCGCCATTATGCCTGATGGCTGGCTGTTTGCGTTAGGCGCATTGTTTGTATTAGTGACCCTCTATCTACCGAAAGGTTTAATGGGTTTGTATGGGCAATTGACGTCAAAACGTCTAACCAAGGGTGAACAGGAGGCGGCATCATGAGTACCTTGGATCAATCCTTACAAGGCCTTCGAGACACTTTTCGTCGTGATCAGGTGTGGCCATTTTTAGCGCCGGAACAAGCTCAGGTCGACGTTGGGAATCAAATGATTCTGTACGTCGAAGGTCTTAATTTAAGCTTCGATGGTTTTAAAGCACTGAATAACCTTAACCTGTATGTGGGTGACGGTGAATTACGGTGTTTAATTGGCGCGAATGGTGCTGGAAAAACGACTCTTATGGATGTCATTACCGGTAAAACTCAGTGCGATTCTGGCACCGTATATTTTGGTCAAAATCATAATCTTTTAACGAAAGATGAAGCGGACATTGCCCAGCTTGGCATCGGTAGGAAATTCCAAAAGCCGACGGTTTTTGAAGAACAAACTGTTTTCGATAATCTTGAGCTTTCTTTAAAAACCGATAAACGGGTTCTTCCCACGTTATTTTCTCGGTTGTCTCCCTCAGAAATTGATCGTATTGATGAGGTTCTAGCGATTATCGGGTTGCGTAAACAGCGCTTTATGAAAGCAGGCGCATTGTCGCACGGACAGAAACAATGGTTAGAAATTGGAATGTTGTTGGTTTCTGATCCGAGGCTCTTGCTGATTGATGAACCGGTCGCGGGGATGACAGCTCAGGAAACAGAACGAACAGCGGAATTATTGACGTCATTGGCGGGGGAGCGCACGGTTATTGTCGTTGAGCATGATATGGAGTTTGTTCGCAGTATTGCTCGCACTGTCACTGTTCTCCATCAAGGGTCGGTTCTCGCAGAAGGCACGATGGATCAGATTCAAAACAATAAGGATGTGATCGAAGTTTATCTGGGTGAAGAACAGGATGATGAAGGCAACCTAGCAGGAGTGATGGCATGATTTCCATTAATAAGGTGAACCAACTGTATGGTGGCACTCAAATTCTTTGGGATCTGGATCTCGACATCGTCCCTAAATCCATCACTTGTATTATGGGGCGTAACGGCGTTGGCAAAACGACCTTGCTCAAGGCCATAATGGGACTATTACCGATTCAAAGTGGCGAAATCACGATGGGCGACGAGGAGTTACATAAACAAAGCGCGGAGCGACGAGCATTTGCAGGAATCGGTTATGTGCCTCAAGGTCGTGATATTTTTCCTATGCTTACGGTTGAGGAAAACCTTCGTATTGGGTTGCCTGTTCGCAAAAGTAAGGAGATTCCGGAAAAGATCTTTGAGCTTTTTCCCGTATTAAAGGAAATGCTGCATCGACGAGGTGGCGACTTATCGGGAGGGCAACAACAACAGTTGGCCATTGGCCGTGCTTTGGTGCTGGAGCCCAAAGTTCTTATATTGGATGAACCAAATGAGGGCATTCAGCCGAACATAGTGAAGCAAATTGGTGACGTCATTCTTAAATTGAATGAGGAAGAAGGGCTTACTGTGATCTTAGTGGAACAAAAATTGGGCTTTGCTCGTCGGGTGGGTAAAGAGTTTCGTCTGATGGAAAAAGGCCGCATTGTTGCAGCAGATAAGATGGAAAACCTAAATGATGAGTTAATAAAGCAGTATTTGGCAGTATAAATTGAGCTATTATGCCTAGCCTCCTTCTTTTTATAAGACGGAGGCTAGGCTGTTTGTGACACAGTGAAAAAAACTGGGCACGAATTTCGCATGGGGAATAGATTTGTTTGTGCCCATCTTGGTGCATAAGCACAGACATATGAATAAGTAGTAGAGGTGTTATGAGCCTATTGGCAGAGCCCGTAGTAAGTACTGAACATTTTGTCGCTCCTGTTAGCCAGTGGCAGGCTTATTTGAAACTGGGATTTGATCAAACGGCGCGTGGTACTGTTTTGAAAACGTGCGACCATAAAGGCCCGTTATACGTTCAGAAACCGTTTTATCCAGAAGGAAAAGACACCGCTCACGTTTATCTTTTACATCCCCCCGGTGGTTTGGTTTCGGGCGATGAATTGGTTATTGAATCTAAACAAACGCCTGATACACATGTATTGATCACCACCCCCGGAGCTGGACGAGTATATAAAGCCAGACCCGATAAAACGCTACAGCGTCAAACAACTCACCTTCATGTCGCCAAAGACGCCGTAATGGAATGGTTGCCTCAAGAAACGATTTTGTATCCCAATGCGAATACCAAGCTGATTAATAAAGTCGAACTTCATGGATCTGCGCGTTTTATTGGCTGGGAAGTGACTTGTTTTGGTTTACCCGCTAATCAGTTGGACTTCAGCGAGGGTCAGGCGGATCAATGCATTCAAATCCGTGTGGATGGTCGTATTCGATTAAGAGAGCGTTTGCTTATCGATGCACAAAGTCGCGATTTGATGACAAGGGCGGCAGGGCTTCAGGCGAATCCGGTCAACGGTGTTTTAATCGCTGGGCCATTTAAGCACGAAAACGCCGCACTTCTGGAATCATTAAAAGACGCGTGCCGCGAGGCAGACGGAGTATCCGGTGCTACGCTTGTAGATGAATTTATTGTCATTCGAAGTCTAAACAATGACAGCGAAAGAATGAAACGATTGTTTACAACATGTTGGCAATTAGTACGCCCTGAATTACTGGGAAGGGCGGCATGTGAGCCAAGGATATGGGCGACTTAACAACGACCCCCGTTTGTACATGGGGTCATTATGTCCTATAGAGCGACGGCCCACAGGGCAATGCCCTATAGGATAATTAAAATTTACTAAATCAAGAGACGACAATGGAATTACTACCAAGAGAAAAAGACAAGCTGCTGGTATTTACTGCCGCTTTGTTGGCTGAGCGTCGCTTAAATCGCGGTCTCAAGCTGAATTATCCAGAGGCCATGGCTTACATCACCATGGAAATTATTGAAGGCGCTCGTGATGGAAAAACGGTGGCTGAATTGATGGCGTTTGGCAAAACATTGTTGAGCGCCGATCAGGTTATGGACGGGGTTGCCGATTTGATTCATGAAGTTCAAGTCGAAGCAACGTTTCCGGACGGGACTAAATTAGTCACGGTTCATAACCCTATTAATTAGAAAATGCAGCGTACTATTTTGCCCTGATGCTCAGCATCAAGGTGAAGCGGTTATCTGCTTTTGTACTGTTTCTTGGAGGGACTGTAATGATTCCTGGTGAAATTCAAGTCGCCGATGGGGCGATTATCCTAAATGAAGGGCGTGAAACTCTGACTCTGCGTGTTGAAAATACTGGAGATCGCCCTGTTCAAATTGGCTCGCATTACCATTTTTATGAAGTGAATCCAGCCCTAGTTTTCGAACGAGAAAAAGCGAAAGGCTTTCGACTTAATATCGCGTCGGGTACAGCCGTGCGTTTTGAGCCGGGTCAAGGCCGAGAGGTCGAGCTGGTAGAATACGCAGGCAGCAAAACCATTTACGGCTTTAGAGGCGATGTAATGGGAACACTGACCTCCGACTCATCTGAGGAGAGTAAATCATGAGTACATCCAAAAAAACGATGGACCGTGCCAGCTACGCTCAAATGTTTGGTCCAACAACCGGCGATAAAGTGCGCTTGGGCGACACGGACCTTTGGGTTCAAGTAGAGAAAGACTTTACAACTTACGGCGATGAAGTGAAATTTGGCGGTGGTAAGGTTATTCGTGATGGTATGGGGCAAAGCCAGTTAACCAACGATGTTGCGGTTGATCTTGTGATTACCAATGCTTTAGTGATTGATCACTGGGGCATTGTTAAAGGCGATGTCGGCGTTAAAGAAGGCCGTATTTTCAAAGTGGGTAAAGCGGGTAATCCAGATGTCCAAGATAATGTTGATATTGTCGTTGGGCCGGGTACGGAAGTCATTGCCGGAGAAGGTTCAATCTTAACGGCGGGTGGCATTGACTCACACATACACTTTATCTGCCCACAACAAATTGAAGAAGCGCTGACATCTGGTGTAACAACCATGATTGGCGGCGGAACTGGGCCTGCAACTGGCACCAATGCTACGACTTGTACACCGGGACCTTGGTATATCGGAAAGATGCTTCAAGCAACAGACAGTATGCCGATGAACCTTGGCTTTCTTGGTAAAGGTAACGCCAGCTTACCGGAGGCGTTAGAAGAACAACTGGAAGCCGGCGCGTGTGGTCTTAAGCTTCACGAAGATTGGGGTACAACACCTGCTTCGATTGATTGTTGTTTGTCTGTCGCTGAAAAGTATGATGTTCAAGTGGCGATTCATACCGATACGCTTAATGAGTCGGGCTTTGTGGACAGCACTTTAGGTGCGTTCAAAGACCGTGTTATTCATACCTATCACACGGAAGGTGCGGGTGGTGGTCATGCGCCGGATATCATTCGTGCAGCAGGTCAGCCAAATGTGTTGCCGTCTTCAACCAACCCTACGCGTCCATATACTCACAATACCGTTGATGAACACCTTGATATGTTGATGGTGTGCCACCACTTGGACAGCAACATTCCAGAAGATGTTGCGTTTGCCGATTCTCGTATTCGTAAGGAAACCATTGCGGCAGAGGATGTGTTTCATGATCGTGGTGCGTTCTCGATGATCTCTTCTGACTCTCAGGCAATGGGCCGAGTGGGAGAAGTGGTTACTCGTACATGGCAAACCGCGCATAAGATGAAGCAACAGTTCGGTCTGCTACCGGAAGATCAAGAACTGGGTGCAGATAACTTTCGTGCTAAGCGTTATATTGCAAAATATACAATCAACCCTGCAATTGCGCATGGCATGAGCCATGAAGTGGGTTCCATTGAGCCGGGTAAATTGGCCGATTTGGTGTTGTGGAAGCCTGCCTTTTTTGCGGTTAAACCGTCGATGATCATTAAAGGCGGAATGATCGCAAGTGCGCCGATGGGCGACCCAAATGCGTCTATCCCAACCCCACAACCGGTTCATTATCGTCCGATGTTTGGTTCGTTTGGTAAGGCCAGTGCGGCAACGTCGGTGACCTTTGTGTCCGATGCAGCTTTAAAAAATGGTATTAAAGACCGCCTTGGTTTAGATCGTTCACTGGTGGCGTGTAAAAACACCCGTACAGTCAGCAAAAAAGACATGGTTCACAACGATTGGATGCCAGACATTACCGTCGATCCGCAAACGTACGAAGTGCGTGCGGACGGTGAATTGTTAACGTGTGAACCTGCCAAAGAATTGCCTTTGGCGCAGTTATATAATTTGTTTTAGTGATGTAGACCCTACAACCTCCAGTTCGTAGTGGAGGTTGTCAGCATACGGTGTCCGTTTTTCTCAAGCAGGAGAACGGAAGGGTCTTAGGAGGAATAGTTTGGATATTTATACTCGATTGGGCACACATTGCCACGAAGATGTGTTTACAACCGTTATGTTGGATTCCGATCAGCGAGAGCGCGGTCGTTTGAAACTCACAGCGGAAAATGGTGAAGAGGTGCGTGTATTTTTAGAGCGCGGTAAGCCTTTATTGGTTGGCGAGTATTTGCGCTCCGAGTGTAATAAAGTGGTGCAAGTGGTGGGCGCAGTTGAACCTGTCTCGCATGCGAGCTGCGATGATTGGGAAGTGTTTGCTAAAGCCTGCTACCACCTTGGAAATCGACATACCAAAGTTGAAGTCGGTGCGCGTTGGTTACGCATTAAGCCTGACCATGTGCTAGAGGAAATGCTTCACCTTTTAGGCTTGGTCGTGACTCATGAAGAAGCCATTTTCAAACCGGAATCTGGAGCCTATAGTCATGGACATCAACACCACTGATCGGGCATTGTTGCGGTTACTTCAGCTGAGCAGTGTGAGTTTGCCCGTTGGCGGATATGCATTTTCACAAGGGCTAGAATACGCGATCGATCAGGGTTGGATTAAAAATCAGGCTCAGGTAGAAGATTGGACATCACTTCAGCTGATGCAATCGTTTGCACGGGTGGACTTGCCGATATTGAGATTGGCGATGACGGCTTGGGCGACTCGGGATCATGCTCGCATGGTGGAATTGAACGATTTGGCCTTGGCTTGTCGTGAAACCAAAGAGCTGAGACTGAACGATTCTGCGATGGGAGAAGCCTTGGCACGTCTGCTTCGAAGTTTGGAGATAGATACACCATTCTCAAAAGCAGAAGAAGTGAGCTTCACCATTTTATTTGCGATTGCCGCAAGTGATTGGAACATAGAATTTGATACAGCGGCGCTGGGTTTTACATGGTCGTGGTTAGAGAACCAAATCGCTGCGGCGACGAAGTTGGTTCCGTTAGGCCAAACTCAAGCTCAGGTTTTGTTTGGTACACTCCAGCCTGTACTCACCGAAGCGATCCAGTTATCAAAAACGCTTGATGAAGACGATGTGGGCGCGGGACTTCCCGCTGTGGCGATTGCGAGTTGTTTGCATGAGACGCAATATTCACGGTTATTTAGATCATAGATAGACCCTCTCCCAACCTCCGCCTTAAAAAAGGGGGAGTAGATCGGATTTTCTTTTTCCTCCCCTTAAAAGGGGTGGATTAGGGAGGGGTCATAGGCATCAGCCAACAAGATTAGAATTTTAAAAGATAGGTAATAGCAATGACAAAACCAAAGCAAACGCTGCGTATAGGGATTGGCGGTCCAGTAGGGTCCGGTAAAACGGCATTACTTCGTTCATTGTGTTCTGCAATGCGTGAGTATTACAACATCGCCGTTGTTACGAACGACATCTACACGCAGGAAGACGCGAAATTCTTGACGCGTCATGAAGCGCTGGAAGCCGATCGAATTGTAGGCGTAGAGACGGGCGGTTGCCCACATACCGCGATACGTGAAGACGCGTCTATGAACTTGTCAGCAATAGATGAATTATTAGCACGTCATGGTGAATTGGATGTGGTGTTTGTTGAATCAGGAGGTGATAATCTATCGGCGACTTTCAGCCCTGAATTGTCTGATTTAACGATCTACGTTATTGACGTTTCAGCGGGCGATAAAATCCCACGTAAAGGTGGACCGGGCATTACTAAGTCTGATCTGTTGATTATTAATAAAACGGACTTGGCTCCGTTGGTTGGTGCGTCACTGGATGTGATGGATCAAGACGCAAAAGCACAGCGCGGCGCGCGTCCTTTTGTGTTTTCCAACTTGAAAAAAGCAGAAGGCTTAGATGACATTATTCAATTTATTGTGTCTGAAGGGATGCTGGAAGCGAAACAAATACCACCGGCAAAAGCGGTCGTTTAATTTATCTATTTAGGAGATTTCTTCATGCGTTTATCTTTTTCTAAAGGAATGTCAGCTAAAGTGTTAGCTGCTTCTGCTCTTGCAGCTACTTCTGGCACAGCGTTGGCCCATGCTGGTCACGAGCATGTGTCTAGCTTTATGTCGGGTTTAATGCACCCTATGGGCGGATTAGATCATCTTCTTGCGATGGTTGCAGTTGGTCTTTGGGCGGCGGCAATGGGTGGACGCGCACTTTGGGCTGTGCCAGCCGCGTTTGTAATCGCAATGGTGTTGGGTGGCTCGATGGCTGTTTCAGGTTTGAACCTACCGTTCGTTGAGCAAGGTATTCTATTGTCAGTGGTCGTTCTAGGAACATTGGTATTGGGTGCTAAGCGCCTTCCAGTTGTTGCATGTGCAGCCATTGCTGGCGCATTTGCAATGTTCCACGGTGCGGCGCACGGAGCTGAAATGCCAATGACAGCAAATGGCATTCAATACGCAATTGGTTTTGCTCTTGCGACAACGGCATTGCACCTAGTGGGAGTGGGTCTTGGTCAACTAGCAACACGTTTTGGTACGCCTGTTGTGACGCGTATTTCTGGTTCTGTTATTGCTCTTGCTGGTGTTGTTCTTGCGGTAGCGTAAATAACAACTTACCCCTCCGATCCTCCTTCTTCTTTTTAAGAGGAGCGGGAGGGGTAAGATCTTCGATTTGCTTTAAAGGTGCGCTTAAATGTCTGCTGCTCAAAAGATCTTTAAAGTTAGGCGCCATTACAATAAATGGGTAGCAGACCAAACCATGGAAGACTACGCCTTGCGTTATACGTCAAAGCAAGGTCATACCATGTCGATCGAGCGCGTGGGTCATACTGCACTGGGTGCAGCAGCCTTTCTCGCATTAGAAGGTTTAGCCGCCGTTATCACTCTAAGTTACGGCTTTACCAATGCTGTTGCCGCTATTTTGACGGTGTTGGCCGTTTTTTTCGTGACCGGTTTTCCGATTGCTTACTATTCTGCTAAGCACGGTTTAGACATTGATTTACTGACTCGAGGTGCAGGTTTTGGGTACCTCGGATCAACCATCACATCGCTGATTTACGCGACTTTCACCTTTATCTTTTTTGCCATTGAAGCGGCTATTTTAGCGTCTGCCTTAGAAGTGCTTTTAGGTATACCGCTTTCCATTGGTTATGCCTTGTCTGCATTATTGGTTATCCCGATTGTTACACACGGTATTCGAGCCATTAGCCGTTTTCAAAATGGTACTCAGTGGATTTGGCTGGTGCTGCAGTTTGCGGCCATTGCAGTGGTACTGACTACAGAGTATCGGCACATTGATGATTGGTCTAATTACACTCCGCCTCAGCTTCCAGAAGGAGCGCACTTTGATTGGGTTTTGTTTGGTGCTGCGGCATCGGTACTGTTTGCGTTAATGGCGCAAATTGGCGAGCAAGTGGATTACTTACGCTTTTTCCCTAAAAAAACCAATGAAAATGCAAAACGCTGGTGGTTTTGGTTGGTGCTAGCTGGGCCGGGTTGGGTGTTTATCGGTGCGATAAAGATGCTGCTTGGATCGTTCTTAGCGTACTTAGCAATCTCGGATGGCGCTTCAGCCATTCAGGCAACCGATCCGACTTTTCTATATCAGCGTATCTTTCTCTTTTTGACGACCTCTCCTACTACCGCTCTGATATTAGCGGCAGTGTTCGTATTCATTTGTCAGATGAAAATCAATTTAACCAATGCATATGCTGGCTCAATTGCTTGGTCGAACTTTTTCTCTCGGCTGACCCATAGCCACCCCGGACGAGTCGTCTGGTTGGTGTTTAACGTTACCATTGCGTTGTTGTTGATGGAGCTGGGTATTTATCAGGCTCTGGGGGCTATTTTAAGTGTGTTTGCCATCAGTGCCGTGAGTTGGTTAGGCAGCTTGGCAGCCGATTTATTAATCAACAAACCCTTGGGCTTAAGCCCAAATTACATTGAGTTTAAACGAGCGCATTTATACGACATTAACCCTGTCGGAACGGGATCTATGTTGATTGCGACGGTCATTGGGTTGGTCAGTTATCTAGGGGCATTTGGTGAAGTGGCCAAAAGTTTGAGTCATTTTATCTCTCTAGCAACCTGTTTTGTCTGCGTCCCCGCAATCGCTTGGTTTACGAAAGGGAAATACTATTTAGCTAGGCAGAGTCCAGAGCTTGTTCCTTTGATTGATGCAGAGCGAGTACGACACCCTCATGCCAATCTCGTGACGTTAACCTGCGGTATTTGCCAAAATAAATTTGAGACAGAAGACATGAGCTTTTGTCCTGCCTATATTCAGCCGATTTGTTCGTTGTGCTGTTCGTTAGACGTTCGTTGTTTAGAGAGCTGCAAACCGAGAGCGAACATCAGCGCCCAAAGTGGCTATTTTCTGCGATTGTTTTTGCCTAAGCGGGCGGTGAAAGCCATCAGCTCTCGATTTGGACGTTTTACCTTATTACTGTTTTTCATTAATTTAATTAATGCGGCGTTGATGCTGCTGATTTACCGACAAATGTCACCAGAAACCGCCAGTGAAGCGGTGTTATTGCAAGACACGATGTGGGCGCTGTTTTTTACATTGTTGATTGTTTCAGGGGTATTGTCTTGGCTCTTTTTGTTAGCCCATGAGAGTCGAGTGGTAGCGCAGAAAGAATCTAACCGTCAAACGCGAAAATTAGTAAAAGAGATTGATGCTCACCAAGAAACCGATCGTGCATTACAAGATGCAAAAGAGTTGGCTGAGCGAGCAAATGAAGCGAAAAGTCGCTATTTGACCGGAATTAGTCATGAACTACGTACGCCGCTGCAATCCATTATTGGTTACGCGCAATTGCTTTCCGATAAGAAAGATGTGCCTACGCAGCACCAAAACGGCTTAGATATTATTCAGCGCAGTGGTTTGTATTTGGCCGATTTGATTGAAGGGTTGTTGGACATTTCCAAAATTGAGGCAGGGCGATTTGATCTATACCGTAATACGGTGGATTTACCGAACTTAATAGAGCAACTCGAAAGCATGTTTGAAATGCAGGCAAAAGGAAAAGGCATCGAGTTCGAGCTTAATATTCGTGCTCCTTTACCGCGTTTTGTTGTGACCGATGAAAAACGGCTGCGACAAATACTGATTAATTTATTATCGAACGCCGTGAAGTATACGCAAAAAGGGAAAGTGACATTCGAAATTAACTACCGTAATCAGGTTGCGGAATTTCATATTTTAGACACGGGTGTCGGTATTAAACCAGAATACTTACAGCGTATTTTTGACCCGTTTGAACGTGTGCGAGACAAATACTCCGCAAATCTACCGGGAACGGGGTTAGGTTTAACGATTGTTAAACTGCTGACAGAAATAATGGGAGGAGACCTTAAAGCGAACTCTAAAGTGGGTACAGGCAGTGAATTTACCGTTAGCTTATTGCTACCGTGGGTAAACCATCCAGATGCCCAAACGAGTTTACATCAGCGCATAGTAAGTTATGAAGGGTATCAAAGGTCTATTATGGTCGTCGATGATGATCCCGTTGTGCGCGGGTTGTTATCGGATATATTGTCGCCCATTGGGTTTAATGTGTTGGAAGCGTCCGATGCTAAAGCGTGTTTGGAGCAATTGGACTCTGTCTCACCGGATCTCTTTATACTCGATGTATCGATGCCGGGAATGGACGGTTTAAGCCTAGCGAAGCACCTTCGTGATCAAGGGTTCACATCGCCCATTGTTATGTTGTCTGCCGATGCACAAGAAAGTCAGCGTAAGCCAGACGAACAGGCAGCATTTAATCAGTATTTAGTGAAACCAATTAACAACGGTACGTTGCTTGAAGTGGTAAAGAGCTGGCTTGCTATTGAGTGGGTTTATCAATCATCCAATACCGACTCTGAAGCGCATCTCGTTTCTGAGTTCGACCCTAAAGAAGATGAAAAACGCTCTGATCCGGTGGATGAAAATGCATATATTCAAGACCATGACCTGATTAGAGAATTGATTGCGTTTTCAGAAATGGGGTACAAAAAAGGCATTCGTAGTACACTCGATAGCCTTGATCAAATGAAATGGATGTCGGAGTTACACATGAATCATCTGGAAGCGCTGTATAAGAGCTTTCAATTTGAAAGTATTGCGCAATATCTAGAACAACATCTACAGCAACCATCATCGTAATTTGAATTGAGAATGGATAAAGATGAACACCACAAGTGATCTCGTGAGAAGTGAAGTTGTACTGGTAGCGGATGATTCGCCCGACGCTCTAAGCCTGATTCACGACACGTTGGAAGCTGCCAATATGGATGTGCTTGTGGCTTTAGAAGGTAAGCAGGCACTTACTATCGCTAAGAGAATTCGCCCCGATATTATATTGCTGGACGCCATTATGCCGACCATGGATGGCTTTGAAGCGTGCAAAGCGTTAAAGGCCGACCCCAATCTTTCGAGTATTCCAGTGATTTTTATGACAGGGCTAAGCGACACCGACGACATCGTTCGAGGCCTAGAAGCGGGTGGCGTCGATTACCTCACCAAACCCATTCAACCCAACGAACTGATTGCACGAATGCGTGTACATCTGAACAATGCGCGTCAGGCAAACAATGCGCAATCGGCGTTAGACAGTATGGGGCAATACCTCATGACAGCAACGGAGCAAGGCTCCATCGCTTGGGCGACGCCGCAAACCTATGCTTTGTTAGCCAAAGCCCGTGCCAGCCAAGTTTGGCAGACAACAGAATTTGCTCAGCAAATTAGAAGCTGGTTGTTTCATTCCCCCGAAACGGGGAATACTTTAAAGTTGGAAGGGTTAGAGTATCCGTTATCCATCAAAATGATGGGTTATACAGAACAGAAAGAAGCGCTACTCAAGCTAGAAGATGGCGTAAAGCCGACGGAAGTAGAACTACTAAAATCTGAGTTGAACTTAACTGATAGAGAATCCGAAGTATTGCGCTGGATCGCAAACGGCAAAACGAATCGAGAGATCGCCGAAATCCTCGAAATGAGCCCTAGAACGGTTAACAAGCACCTTGAACAAATTTTTCCGAAGTTGGGGGTCGAAAACCGCACTGCGGCGGCAGGCGTTGCATTGAGAGTCTTAGCCAAATCCTAATTAATCAATGAGTTAGTACCAAAAATGCCGTCCTCAAACCAAATTCCATATCTTCAGCGACTCGCCTCAACGCTTGACCAAGGTGAACAATATTGGATCGGTTTAGTCGGCGCTCCGGGTAGCGGAAAAAGCACCTTTGCAGCGCAGCTTAAAGATGCGCTTGGCGATAGGTTGATGGTCATCCCAATGGATGGCTATCACTTGTATCGCCATCAACTTGATCAGATGCCAAACCGAGAAGAGGCTTATATTCGCCGAGGTGCGCCGTTTACGTTTGATGCTGTCAGGCTGGTTTCAGAGCTGGTCGGCGCTAAACACAAAGGCTCAGGTGTTTTTCCTAGTTTTGACCATCACAACGGCGACCCAATTGAAAATGACATTGAGCTGAAATCAACTGATCAGATTGTATTGGTGGAAGGGAATTATCTGCTGCTCAATGAAGAACCTTGGAATCGCTTAAAGGCAGAAGTCTTTGATGAAACTTGGTTTTTGGATGTACCAATTTCTGTGAGTAACCAGCGCGTTGCAGAGCGTCATATTAAAACCGGCTTAACTGCTCCACAAGCATGGCAACGAGTGATGACAAACGACGGTCTAAATTCGGAGATGATCATTAAAGCGTCTCGTGAGAAGGCCAATCGGTTAGTCTGATTTGCTTAGCGATCGACTCACGGCTGCGACTGCTTTTCTAACAAGTCTGATTTATGTTCCGTCATCCACTTCGCCAGCGAATCGAGTGTTGGCTTTAAAGTCCTCCCCAACTCAGTAATTTGATATTCGACCCGTGGCGGCATTTCTGGGTAGGCGGTGCGCTTCACTAATCCGATGTCTTCAAAAGCGCGAAGCTGTTTGGTCAACTCTTTTTGAGTGATAGGCGCGACTGCACGTTGCAAGGTTCCAAATCGAACTGCGTCGGTGGTTACAATCAGTCGATACAGTATTGGAATAGCCCATTTTCCTGACACGATGTTAACGAAATCAACCATTGGGCAAGGGGGGATACGATCCGCTTCGTCAGAATGTGGAAGTAATGTGGTCATTGCTATAAGTTCCTTTAGTATCCAATTAGTACCTACTATCAATAGGGTACTTTAGTAAACATACTGGCTTCTCCAAATTACTTTTTCAAGGAGAATTCTTATGGGACGGTTAGCCCAAAAATACGCGTTGATTACAGGAGGAAGCGCGGGAATAGGCTTTGAGACTGCGAGGCAGTTTATCGCAGCAGGAGCAGAGGTCTTGATTACTGGACGTCATGTCGAAGGGCTCGAAAAGGCGAAAGCACTATTAGGTGATAATGCTCATATATTCCAGAATGACGCAGGTGATATTGCCAGTCAACAAGCTCTTTCGTGCTACATTGCAGACACTTTTCCGAGGCTTGATATTGTTTTTGTTAATGCTGGAGACGTAACACACCTTCCAGTAGCAGACTGGGATGAAGCGGCCTTTGATCGAGTGATATCAACCAATCTGAAAGGTCCATTCTTTTTGATTCAATCACTGCAAGCGCTTCTGTCAGATTCTGCGTCTATTATATTGTGCGGCAGTGTATCGGCTCACATAGGCTTACCACAAAGTAGCGTGTATGCAGCGAGTAAAGCCGGTTTACTGTCGTTAAGTCGTACGCTTTCGGGAGAACTAAAACATCTTGGTATTCGTGTGAACTCGCTAAGCCCTGGCCCGACGGAGACGGACGCTTTCGACAAGTTCGGTTTACCTCAAAAGGAAAAAGAAGCGCTAAAGGAACAGGTTCGTCAACTTGTGCCTTTGGGTCGCATGGGGCGAACCGAAGAGCTAGCTAAAGCGGCGGTTTTTCTGGCGTCGGATGAATCCAGTTATATGCTTGGCTCTGAGCTGCTGGTCGATGGCGGTGTTGGTAACGTCTAGTGTTGTTTCGGTAGCACCGAGTTGATTGTCTTTTATTCGCTGTTTTTTAAATTTGCTAATAAGGCGTTCCAAAAGTCCTCAGTGATGCTATTGGAGGGTTAGGGCTTGGAACGTTTGAATATTCTCTAGCCTATTAATGTGACGTATCCCAACGTAACCAGCCTTTCGTGATTGACTAACGCCTTACTCTTCTCTACATTGAAGGCTCAACTGATTATTTTTATCTGGAGGGTGTTCATGATTGTAATAAAGACCTTCCGGGCAGCTCGCTAAGCCAATTTAGCGTTTTTATAGCCCGGCTTCCTTAACTTAAGACTTTCTGTCTTAATTTGGATTCACTTTGGATGCAGGTTTTTCCTGTATCAGGGCTTTGTTATGACTAAAATTTACTCTCTACCTCAATTAGGTTGGACTCCTTTTTTCCAACAACAACTTTCCCTTGAAGAATTGTCTTACTGTATTCCTGCACGGCTTGCGGGTCAGCATCGTGGCCATTTAGATTTTTATTCCGATCAGGGCAAACAGCGTGTGCTTACCTCATCTTTACATTCATCTGATATACCCAGTTTAACGGTTGGTGATTGGGTTCTGTTGCGAGACGGTAGGATCGATCGAGTGTTGGAAAGAGTGTCTTTGTTTTCACGTCGAGCGGCGGGAGAAAAGGTTTCTGAACAATACATTTGCGCTAATGTTGATACGGTTTTTATCACGACTTCGCTAAATAACGATTTCTCTTTAAATCGCATTGAGCGGTATTTAGCGATGGTGAAAGACGCGGGAGCACAGCCTACAGTTGTGCTCACTAAAGCGGATTTGTGTGCGGATGTGGATGCTTATGTTTCGCAGGTTCAATCATTAGACCCTTTGCTGATTGTGGAAGCGGTTAATGCGCTTGATGTAGGCAGCCTCGCTTTTCTAAAACGTGGATGCTCCGCGGGAAATACCGTTGCCGTTATGGGATCATCGGGCGTTGGAAAATCGACTTTGATCAATGGACTATTGGGTGAATCCGTACAGAATACGGCGTCTATCCGAGACGATGATGATAAAGGCCGACATACAACGGTGTCACGAACCCTGCATATGATCCCTAACGGTGGTGTATTGTTGGATACGCCTGGAATGCGTGAGCTGCAACTTAGCGATTGTGAATCGGGTGTAAATGAGGCTTTTGCCGATGTTCACTCTTTAGCAGGACAATGTCGTTTTAGTGATTGTTCTCATCAATCTGAAAAAGGGTGTGCTGTACAGAATGCCTTGGCTCAGGGAAGTCTTGATGAACGACGCTTAGCCAACTATTTGAAACTTTTAAGAGAGCAAGAAAGAAACGGCGCGACGCTTGCTGAGAAACGAGCGCGTGATCGCTCATTAAGTCGGCATTATCGATCGTCGCAAAGTGAAGCTCAACGATTCAAACGAGGAGAGTGACAACCCGACTTCGCGGGCTTTACATTCTGTTTAATTGAAATCTAGAAGTGTAAAAAATGCGTGTTGAACAAATTGATAGTCAGTCATTGACCTTGGATATAACTCTAAGGTTTATACTTTCACATATTGAGCATTAGTTGCATTGAACACTGTGTGAGGTGGTAAATGGATTATCAAATTGGAGCATTAGCGAAGCGTCTTGGAGTAAGCGCAGATACATTGCGTTTTTATGAAAAAAACGGTTTGCTGGCACCGTCTAAGCGAAGCGAATCTGGCTATCGTTTGTATTCGGATAAAGATCAGCAAACCCTTTCTTTTATATTAAGAGCAAAAAGCGTGGGGTTCAGTCTTGCTGAGATCAAGGAGTTGATTTCGCTTGATCAAAATAAGGTGGACTTTGCCTGCGGCGATGTTAAAGAGCTGGTTGATCTGAAACGCGCACAAATTCAGACCAAAATCTCTGAATTACAAGCATTTGAGCGATCCCTTAAAGTACTGTCGGATGCCTGTTGCGGTGGAGATGAAAGCGCTTTGAACTGTTCAATTTTGCAAACACTTGAAGATGATGGAGGTCTGTATGGCATTTCTAAATGAGCTTGTGAATATGTTTCTTATCTCGGCTCCATGGCTGTTGTTGGGCTTTATTGCGGCAGGCTTAATGAATGCGTTTATTCCTATGAATTGGATGAAAGACCAGCTCGGACAAGACGATCTTAAATCCGTGATAAAAGCCGCTTTGTTTGGCGCGCCATTGCCTCTTTGCAGTTGTGGCGTGATCCCTGCGGCCATCGGACTTCGCAAGGCCGGTGCATCAAAAGCTGCAACGACGTCCTTTCTTGTGTCGACTCCCGAAACAGGGGTTGATTCTATCTCACTTTCCTACGCGTTAATGGGGCCCATTATGGCCATTGTGCGGCCAATTGCGGCGGTGTCTAGTGCCATTCTTGCGGGACTTTTAGTTGGAAAAAACCAAGCAGAGTCATCGGAGAAAGGTGATCAAGAGGCGAATTTGTCGCACTCTTCTTCATCGACAGCAGCGTCTTGTTGCTCGCAAAAGCACGCGCCAGAGAAATTAGAAAAGAGACTAGAAAAGAAATTAGAAGAGCCTAAAGCCAATAGCGAGAGCTCATCTCACTGTTGCGCTTCGAAAACCTCAACCGCAGAAAAATCGCCTTCTTCATCCGGCATTTACCAGCGAGCCAAATCCGCTTTTGCCTATGCGACAGGGGATTTAATTGAAAACACGGTGGTTTGGCTGGTGATTGGATTAGGTTTCGCAGCATTGATTCAGACGTATTTACCCAAGGATTTTCTGATTCAATGGGGGGATAGCTTTGTGACCATGCTTGTAATGATCCTGATTTCTGTGCCTATGTATATTTGTGCAACGGCGTCTACTCCCATAGCGGCAGGCTTGATGCTTGCTGGCGTTTCTCCCGGCGCAGTTTTGGTTTTTATGATGGCAGGTCCAGCAACAAACATCGCCACATTAGGGGTGATAACCCACCAACTCGGAAAACGTGCTTTGTTCGGTTATCTTGGCGGAGTGATAGGAGGCGCATTGTCTTTCGGCCTCTTGTTAGATTATATGCTTGAACAGCTATCTATTACGATTGTTCCGGCATATAGCCATGATCACTCGGATATGGCAAACGGGCTTTCAGTGATCTGTGCTGCGATTCTGGCCGTGCTTTTTCTAAAAGCGGTGGTAAAAAAGATTAATATTAGTTCGCTGAGACGCGCTTAAATATTAGGTTGAGTGTCTGTCTCCTTTTGCGCCAGTTCGCGTATGGCGTTTTTCACATCATCCACGTGCGTTAGGTTTATGATGTGGCTTGCGCCTTTTAGCCATTTCACCTCGACAGGTGCATTTTCAAACAGCTTAGGTGCCAGAGGTGCATTTCCTGGCCGGACTAACTCGTCGTCTGTGCCTTGCAAGACCAAAACGGGTTGTGTGAGTGTTTTGAATTTACTTTGGCTGTTCTCAAGACTGTCCGAAAGGGCGAGGACTTCGTCGTTTGAATGCTTCCACATGTCTGGAATTAACGCCGATGGTACCCAGTCTAAAACGTGATTATACCATCTAGCAGCAGCGAGCTCTGGGTCAATATCACCCGCGAGAATGATGACGTTTTTGACATATTCAGGATATTCCGCCGCCAATAAGGGAACAAGTGATCCGCCTAGAGAATGCCCGACTAAGGTGAATTTTTGCTCGTCATTCAGGCTCCAAATTGCTTTAAGCATCGGTTTTATCAGTGTGGCCTGAGATTGCAACGAGATAGGAAAAGAATCTCCCGCGTAACCTGATGCGCCCCAACCGGGTCGATCTACGGAGATAAGTCGGAACTCATGTTCTAAATCTTTTTCTAAATAGTATTTGGAAAAACTCGACCAACTCCCAGGTGTCCCGTGTACGAAAACAACGGTGTTTCGGAATTTTTTGCGTAGGTCATTACTCATGTAGTGCAAACGGTATGGCCCAAATGAATTCTGCGCGTCAACATAAGCCGTTTTTACCAAATCGGGCGTTTCTAATACTTGATCTGTTTTTTCCTGATTCTGACGAATATCTTCTGGAACGCTGCACGCAGTGACAGCGATAGTGCATAGAGCCATAAGAGAAACACGTTGGGCGAATGCTTTCATATCAACACTGATTTCCAAGAGTGGGTTTAAAACGGCGTTCGTACTTCAATCTGACAGCAATGGAAAGAAAAGTTCCTCGAATCGTACTGTTGATAGATCCCGATTGATACGCAAATTTTTATGTCGCGACCAATGCTAAGCTTTTCGCCTCGCCGTGATAGAGTGAGGTTACTCCTTAATTCAGACAATAAGTATTTAAATTCAGATAATAAATATTAAAGAGGTGGGCGATATGAAAACGTGGTTATTTCTTATTATTGCCATTGGTGCTGAGGTTATGGCGACGACCGCTTTAAAGGCCAGTGATGGCTTTAGCCGCTTGGTGCCGAGTGTGATCGTTGTGATTGGTTATGCGGTGGCATTTTATTTCTTATCGGTGGTACTGAAGTCGATGTCAGTGGGCATTGCTTATGCTATCTGGGCGGGGCTTGGCATTGTACTCACGGCTCTTTTAGGTTGGGTCTTATTTGAGCAGAAGCTTGATGCACCGGCGTTTATTGGCATAGCGATGATTCTCGGCGGAGTCGTGGTGATCAACTTATTTTCTAAAACCGGTGGACACTGAATCACTCTGCATTTGTGACAAGCATAAAAAAGCGGGCAAAAATTGCCCGCGAAAAGAAGGTGAAAAACACCCTCTGCAAGGTTTCGATGAACGTGTTTAGAGTCGGATCACTCGGTCACAGCGTTTTTCGATCATATTTGGGTCGTGGCTGACGAGAACAACACTACAGCCTTGCTCTTTTGCCACTTGAACCAGTAGTTCACTGACGTCTTTTTGAGTTAATGGATCAAGCCGCGAAGTCGGCTCATCTGCAAATAAAAACACGGGCTCTAGCATCAAGGCGCGCAGCAAACAAAAGCGCTGTAGCTCCCCTCCAGACACTTCCGATGCTGTACGTTGCATCAGCTCATGGGTTAGCCCTAAGCGTTTCATAAGCGGCGTGGCTTTGCTTGCATCCAACTTATGTAACTTAATGAGATCCTCTAGCAAGGTTTGCAATGAAACAGAATGCGTGACCGAGGCCGTCGGGTCTTGATAGAGCTTTTGCCAGCGCTGTGGTTGAGTCTCCTCATGCTTTACAACGCAGCCGCTTTCAACGGGCAATAGTCCAAGGAGCGCATCTCCTAACGTGCTCTTGCCACAACCACTGTCGCCTACAATGCCAACAACCTCGTTTTTATGAATATCGAGAGAGAGTCCATTAAAGAGTGTTTGTTTGCCTCGTTTGACGGAAATAGCGTCCGCAGAAATAAGTTTTTCTTGGCTAGACGCTAAGTTCTCGCTGTTAGGCCATTGCAAAGGGTCGGCTTCAATCAGCGCTTTGGTAAAATCGTGAGCGGGGTTGGACAGAATGTCGTTTGATTCTCCTTGCTCAACAACGCGCCCATTTTTTACCACCATAAGCTTACCGGGTAATTGTCTTGCAACGGCAACGTCATGGGTGATCGTCAGTAGTGCGCCACCCTCTGTTTGTTCTTTTAACGAAGCAACAACTTGATCACGACGAGATACATCTAAGCCTTTTGTTGGCTCATCTGCTATGACAAGCTTTGCGCCGCCAGCAGTTGCGCAGGCAATAGCAACACGTTGAGCCATACCGCCTGACAGTTGATCAACTCGTTTTTGACCGATGTGACCTAACCCCAGCTTTTTCAGCTTTGCGAGCGAATCGGATAACGCGGTCGACCATGTCTTTCCGGCCACATAGTATTCTGTGTCGGTTAACTGGCGTTCGGCGCTCATCAACGGGTCTAACGAGTTCCAAGGTTCTTGCGGAAGCATACTGATTTGTTTGCCCCACATTGCCTTTTGTTCCTTAAGCGAAAGATTGGTTTTTCCGAAAAGGTCGATTTGGCCACGTCGTGTGAGTGCTTTAGGCAGATTCCCCATGATTGCTTGGGCTAAAAGACTTTTTCCGGAACCTGTCTGCCCTAAAATAGTAAGGCGTTCGCCTTCTTGCAGCGTAAGTGTCACGGGAGCAAGTAATTGAGTGTCACCGACATAAACCGACACATTTGAGATGTTTAAAAGGCTCATGCGTTGCGTCTCCCTAGCAGCTGACAACCAAGAACCATAGCCGCAAGGCTGACTAAGGGTTCTGCGAGTAACCAAGGCGCGTCGCTGTAGTATGGGAAAAGCTCAACGGTCATCAAGCCCAGCTCTGCTAGCGGCGGTTGAATACCGACGTAGACAAACCCCAACGACGCCATCATCAAGATGGCATTTGCAGCACCAAATGCAGCAATGGTTAGAACTTGAGGTAAGATCGCGGGCAGTAAATGGCGTTTAAAGCAATACCAACGACCGAATCCCATCAGCTGCGATGCTTCCATTTCGGGCGAATGAATAAGAGGTTGGCAGATTGCTCGTACGACTCGGTAGTATTCCACCCATTGGATCAGTGCGATCGCAAAGTAAAGCATCCAGAAGGAGCCGGGTACGATCGCGGCAAAAATCAAAACCAGTACTAGGCCTGGTAAGGCGAGCAAAATGGTTGTGAGTAATTCGACAACCTTTCCAAAGCGGGTTGGGAACCATGCGGACAGTACGCCCAGTGCGATACCTGCTGTCGAAGCAGTAAGGACACACAATGCGGCAAGACCAAACGACAGTGCGATGGCATCTGCAAGGCGAACCCACATACTGCGACCAAAATGGTCGGTACCGAGCCAGTGCTCTGCGTTAGGTGAGGTTAAAATGGCGCCCAAATCTTGTTCGGCACCGTCAACGGAGACAAAGTGCGGGGCTAAGAACGAAAATATCAGTAAGGTCGCGAGGATCGCGAAACCAAACCACTGTTGGGACGTCGCTGAACGGAACGCTTTTTTCACTCTATTAGTAGGTCGGAACGTCGGTGTCGGAGGTGAATTAGCTTCTGTATACATCATTCTGAAAACTCTTGCTTAATTCGAGGATCCAAGTAATAGCTGATTATGTCTACGAGCGTGTTAAGCACGACAAACATAATGCCCATAAGCAAGGCAGCACCCTGAATAATAGGAATGTCTCTGGCGAAAATAGCATGTGCAAGCCCATGTCCGATCCCCGGCCAAGAGAACAATGATTCGATCATCACAACGCCTTCCACAACAGTAATCAACTGAATAGCAAAAAAGGCAATAACGGGGACAAGTAGGTTCCTCCATCCGTGTCTTTGAAAAGCTTTTCGTGTAGACAAGCCTTTGATCTGAGCGAACTCAAAGAATGATGAATTGAAAACACGTTTGGCTTCGTTGCGTATG
The DNA here is from genome assembly GCF_004362145.1 of Marinomonas balearica. Lineage (GTDB taxonomy): Bacteria > Pseudomonadota > Gammaproteobacteria > Pseudomonadales > Marinomonadaceae > Marinomonas > Marinomonas balearica. The sequence goes on along the minus strand of NZ_SNXC01000012.1, from coordinate 137,250 downwards.
ATTCGACTTGAAACTGCAGCCAATGAGATAGCCAGCGCCAGCGAAGGGAGAATCAAATGAGCGGGTGTACCAAAGCCTGCAACGGGCAGCAATTCAAGTTCCAGTGAAAAGACCAATATAAGCAATACGCCTATGACAAACACAGGTAACGCTCTGACAGACGTGGAAAAAAGCAGAGTGAGTCTGTCCGCCCAGCCTCCGTATTTTGCAGCCCAAAGGCCCAATGGAAACGCCAACAGTATGGCTATGATCATGCCGACTCCGGCTAAAAGCAATGAATGCCCTAGCATGTGAGAAAGTGTGTCCATAACGGGTAAGTCACTGACCATTGAATTACCAAGGTTTAGCTGAAGTAAATCGCCTAACCATGAGAAGTAAGCACTCCATGCACTTTGATCTAATTTGAGCTCGTGGCGAATGAGCTCGGCAGTTGATGAGTCGAAATTATCCTGACCGTATCGACTGGCAGCCAATCGATACGCCATGTCACCCGGAAGCGAACGCATCAGAATAAAGGTCAGCGTCCCGACCCCCCAAGCAACCATAATGAGCTGTATAAAACGTTTAAATAACAGGTCTTTCATAGGTTACTTAATGGTTATCTTGTTCAGATAGAAGTTACGTTCGAATGGATCAAAACGAAAGCCTTCAATGCGTTTATTAACGGACGTCTGTTGAGTGTAAGAGGCAATCGGAATGACAGGTAATTCTGTCGCGACGGCTTCAGCAAAGGCTTGAGCTGTTGCTCGGTAGCGATCAGGGTTATTTTCGTTTACCAGCCCCTTAAGAGCGACTTGAATTTGCGGATTGTGCCAGTTCATTGACCCCCAATCACCACCTGATTCTTGTCCGAAGTCTTTAATCAGTGTTAAAAGAGGATCAACAATAAATCCGTAATTACGGGCAATAAGCGCTAGGTTTAGCGTCCCATCTTGATGTCCTGCAGGAATCGCACTGGAGTTCGTAATGTCTACTTTTAGATCCACTCCCAGTTTTTTCCATTGCGCCTGTAAAGCGGTCGCTACGGTGGTTAATTCAGGGCGATCCGCATAGGTAATGAGGTGAAGAGCAAACGGTTGGCCGTCACGCTGCAATATACCGTCACTGTTTTCTTCCCAACCAATTTCTTTTAGAAGAGCACGGGCTTGATCAAGGTCTTTGTCTACTTTTGGTGCGTTAGGAATAAACCAGTTCGACATAGAGGATGGCAGTAGCTGCGTTGTGGCTGAATCTGGAGTTCTCAGAACCGCCATGGAAATGCCCTTACGCTCAATGGCTAAACTAAGCGCCTGCCGAGCTTGGACTTCCTTCAAAAATGGGTGCGCCGCATTGACTTTAAGAACCAGAGTGCGAGGCAACTTAGACTGAATGATTTCGACTCGATTAGAACGAGCTAGCATTGGTGCCGCTGCTGGGTCTAGCCCAAATACAATATCGGCTTGCCCACTGCGAGCTTGCAGAACGCGTGCTTCTGCTCGGTGGCCTGTCAAATAACTTGCGAATGGAACAGAAGCGACTTGTCCCCAATATTGATCAAATTTCTCCACTACCAGCTTATGAGGTGGTTTGAACTCATACATTTTGTACGGCCCTGTGCCCACGAGCTCAGTCAACTTATCATCGAAGCTATAGCTTTTTGCAGGAAGAATTGAAGTAGAGTAGTGCGCTAGAGCGGCAGGAAGCACTTTATATGGTTTTGTTAGCGAGATAACCAGCTCACCCTGATCACCCGCAAGGATACTGTCTATTGGCGCAGATTTAAGAGGTCCCTGTTTTCTCTTAGCAACTTTCAAGCTGCTTATAACGTCTTTAACGGTCATTTTCTGACCATTATGGAAGACAACATCAGGGCGCAGATTGATGCTCCAAGTTAGACCGTCGTCTGAAGTTGTCCATGATGTCGCCAGTCCAGCGGTTAGATTACCATCGGCGTTAACATCAACTAATGTTTCTAAAACCTGCATACGCGTATATAAATAACCGCTTACAGAAGGGTCTATGCTGTTAAACTCAAAGGCAGCATTGACCTTAATTGTGTTACTGGAAGTTGGCGTGTCTGCATACATATTGGATGCAAAGAAAATGATTAAGCTAGCGAATGCCGCATGCATCTTTTTAAAAGACATTGTTAATGAACCTTTATGGGTGATTGTCCGTATCTAAAGTGTATAAGACTGTATCAAAATGAACAGTTCTATGAATATTATAATGTTATATCATAACATCTTGATCCGTATTACTCAAAAAACAAAATTATTGGAGCATTCCACGTGTTTTTTATTAATACGCAGTGTAAACGATGTAATTCGACCTGTTTACGAATAAAAACGTTCGAAAATACCCCAATATTTAAATCGGGACTGGAGCAAATGGCGACAAATGTGTACACTTCCTCGAAATAAATTCCGTAAATCGAATTACTCCAATAATTAACGGAAATTTGTCGCAGACAGAGTTTAGAGTAGGTCGTGAGAGCTATTATGGCGAATACATTCATGCAGAACAGCACAAACGAGTGGATTCAGCCCCTTCGCAATGCGAAGTGGGGTGCTCGCCTGTATGCATTTGTATATGCTGTTGTTACGGCCAACTTGATCATATTTCCTCATTGCGGCTTTTATGACCCCAGTGATTTCTTCCATAGTGTCCTTAAGGACATTCCTATATACGCCCTGTACATTTTCTGGGGTGTCATCAGCCTATTTATGTTTGTTTGCTGGTTCGTCATGAACAGCGAGCAAATTGCGCTCTTTCAACCATTTGAAAGTGTGGGATATGTAGTGCTAAATGAAGAGGTAAAACCCTCATTTCATCGAAGGCTACATTCCACCCGAGCGCCACCTTTTTCCGCTTAACGTGTACCAAATTTCTATTCAGTTCGTATAAGGAATAATCATTCCCTATGTGATCTGGATCATCCTTTATGGCGTTTTTATATAGGATGAATGAAATGAGGTGTTACGTTGGGTTTGGAAGTTTCCGGCTACCGGTCGGACCGAACGCCTGCAATCCTTTAGGTTTGCAGCCTTTGTAAATAATAGGGTTAGAGGATGAATCTCTTGTTAACTCGTAACTTAAGTAAAATCGCGTTGGCGGCATTGGTAGCATTGCTAGCAGGCTGTCAAGGTGGAGTGCTGGACCCGAAAGGCTCAATCGGTGCTCAGGAGAAAGAGCTGATCATTACAGCGACTATCCTGATGCTGCTTGTAGTTATCCCAGTAATCCTTATGACGCTTTACTTCGCATGGAAATACCGCGAAGGCAGTGGTGAGGCTTACGAACCAAAGTGGGACCACTCTACTAAAATCGAAGCCGTTGTATGGGGCATTCCAATCGTCATTATTATCATTTTGGCGGTTATCACTTATAAATCAACGCATGCGTTGAACCCATACAAGCCTATTGAATCAGACGAAGACCACATGACGGTTGAAGTCGTTTCTTTGAACTGGAAATGGTTATTCATTTACCCAGATCTAGGAATTGCGACTGTGAATGAACTGGCATTCCCTAAAGATGTGCCTGTTGAATTCAAAATAACGTCAGCGGGTACGATGAACTCTTTCTTCATTCCGCAACTGGGTAGCCAAATCTACTCAATGGCAGGAATGGAAACTAAATTGCACCTGATCGCTAATGAAGCGGGTACGTTCGACGGTATTTCTTCGAACTATTCAGGCCATGGTTTCACTGGCATGAAGTTCAAAGCAATTGCAACGCCAACGAAAGAAGACTTCAACGCTTGGGTTGAGAAGGTAAAAACAAGTGGCGAAGCGCTTTCAACTGAGCGCTACGAGAAACTTGTTGAACCGACTGAATATCACCCTGTTGAGTATTTCGGTACTGTGAAAGATGGTTTGTTCTTCGACATCATCTGGGAATACATGGGCGATATGGGTCGTATCGATTTCTACGGTAAGCCTGAATACGGCGCAACAAAACCGGAAGGTGTTGTGCTGCCTGAGCGTATAGCCCCTAAAACTGAAGAGGCGTCTCACTAATGAACTTGTTAGGTAAACTATCCTGGGATTCAATCCCACACGATCCTATCGTTATCGGTACGTTGATCGTGATTGCGATCGGTGGTGCGGCCTTGTTTGGCCTTATCACTAAATTGCAAAAGTGGGGATGGCTATGGCGCGAATGGTTAACGTCTGTTGACCATAAACGTCTAGGTATCATGTACATCATTCTTGCGTTCGTGATGCTGATCCGTGGTTTTGCTGACGCCATCATGATGCGTACACAGCTTGCTGTGGCGACGAATGGTAGCGAGGGTTATCTGCCTCCTCATCACTATGACCAAATTTTCACCGCACACGGTGTTATCATGATCATCTTTATGGCGATGCCATTTATGATCGGTTTGATGAACATTGTTGTACCGTTGCAAATTGGCGCACGAGATGTGGCATTCCCGTTCCTGAACAACTTGTCATTCTGGCTAGCCGTTTCAGGTGCTGTTCTAGTAAACATCTCTTTGGGGCTTGGTGAATTTGCAATGACTGGTTGGGTGGCTTATCCGCCATTGTCTGGTCTTGAATTCAGTCCCGGTGTCGGGGTCGACTACTATATCTGGGCTCTCCAGATATCTGGTATCGGTACAACGCTAACGGGTGTTAACTTCTTGGTAACTGTTATCAAGATGCGTGCACCAGGCATGAAACTAATGCAAATGCCGATCTTTACTTGGACCTGTACTTGGGCCAACGTACTGATCGTTGCTTCGTTCCCTATCTTAACAGCAGCGCTAGCGATGCTAACGCTTGATCGTTATCTTGATTTCCACTTCTTCACGAATGATTTAGGTGGAAACTCAATGATGTACATCAACCTGTTTTGGGCTTGGGGTCACCCAGAAGTATACATTCTGGTATTGCCAGCGTTTGGTATCTTCTCGGAAATTGTTTCGACTTACACCGGTAAGCGATTGTTCGGCTACAAGTCGATGGTATACGCCAGTGGTGCGATTTCCATCCTTGGATTCATCGTATGGTTGCATCACTTCTTCACGATGGGATCCAGCGCGAGCGTTAACGCCTTCTTCGGTATTATGACCATGATCATTGCCGTACCAACAGGTGTGAAGCTGTTCAACTGGTTGTTTACCATGTACAAAGGTCGTGTTCGTATGGAACCGCCAATGCTTTGGACAATCGGTTTCATCATCACCTTCTCTGTTGGTGGTATGACGGGCGTTCTATTAGCGATTCCTGGCGCTGACTATGTATTGCATAACAGCTTGTTCCTAATTGCCCACTTCCATAACACGATTATTGGTGGTGCGGTATTTGGTTACCTAGCTGGCTTCGCATTCTGGTTCCCTAAAGCAATGGGCTTCCACTTGAATCCTAAGATCGGTAAGTTCTCTTTCTGGTGTTGGTTCATTGGTTTCTTCGTCGCTTTCATGCCTTTGTATGTACTTGGTTTCCTAGGTATGACTCGTCGTCTAAACCACACGGATAACCCTGACTGGAACATCTGGCTATACATTGCTGCCGGCGGTGCGTTCATCATTGCATTGGGTATTGCTGCTCAGTTTGTTCAACTTATTCTTGGTTTTATTCAAAAAGACAAGAACTTGGACAAAACGGGCGATCCATGGAATGGCCACACGTTGGAATGGTCTTTGTCTTCTCCGCCACAGTTCTATAATTTCGCTAAAATTCCTCATGTTGACGACATCGATACGTTTACTGACATGAAAGAAAAAGGCACCGCATACAAGCGCGAAGAAAGTTATGAGCCTATACATATGCCAAGCAACACAAATGCTGGCCCAATTATGGGTGCAATCGCAACGGCATTTGGTTTCGCTATGATCTGGCACATTTGGTGGTTAGCGGGTGCAAGTTTCATCGGTCTAATCGTAGCCTTTATCATGCGTGCTTACGCGAAAGATACTGACTACTACGTACAACCAGATGAAGTGGCTCGTATCGAGAACGCTCACCTGGACAACGTGGCTAAGGGGTAATCATGAGTACTAACATGTCTGCGCATGCTGATGCGCACCACGAAGAGCACCACGATACCGGTCGTAATACCACGTTCGGTTTCTGGATCTACCTGATGACAGACTGCATTCTGTTCTCATGTTTCTTCGCTACATATGCAGTGCTCTTCATGAACACTGCGGGCGGAGTATCAGGTAAGGATATTTTCGACTTAACATTGGTTGGTGGCGGTACTGCTGCACTGTTGTTTAGTTCGATTACGTTCGGCTTTGCGATGATTAGCGCTTACAAAAAGAATAAAGGCGGCACGCTATTTTGGTTAGCGGTCACTTTTGTCTTTGGTGCAGTCTTCCTAGGCTTGGAAGTCTATGAATTCCATCACTTGATCCACGCTGGTCACGGTCCTGATAAGAGTGCATTCCTAACAGCCTTCTTCTCATTAGTTGGCCTTCACGGATTCCACGTTACCGCTGGTATGATTTGGATCATCGTGATGTTCTGCGAAGTATCTAAGAGCGGGCTAGAAAACCGCACAGTGACTCGCTTAAGCTGCTTAAGCTTGTTCTGGCATTTCCTAGACGTTATCTGGATTTGTGTATTCTCTTTCGTCTACTTAATGGGAGCTATGTAAATGAGTCAGCATGATCACGATTCACATGACGCTCACGGTAGCGTAAGTTCATATGTCGTTGGCTTTGTATTGTCGGTTGTTTTGACCGTCATTCCTTTCTGGGCCGTTATGACAAGTGCTTTCGATCGCGCAACTTTATTCGCTGTTATTGTTGTGACAGCCGTTGTTCAGATCTTCGTACATTTGAAGTACTTCTTGCACTTGAACTTCACGAAAGAAGGTAAGCTGGATACTTTGTCCTTTATATTTACCGCCATTATTATCGTTATGGTCGTAGCATTGTCTATTTGGATTATCTACGAATCTGTATTGATGATGATGTACTAGGCATTATTGATGACTAAGCGAACTTTATCCTCGCAAAAAGATAACGGTCATTCTATTTTTGATCGTTATCTTAAGGTCACCAAGCCCGGCATTATTATGGGCAATTTGATTTCGGTTGCGGGCGGCTTTTTTCTAGCCGCTCGTGGCGATATCGATTGGTTTTTGATGTTGGTTACTGTCATTGGTTTGTCTTTGGTAGTAGCGTCGGGCTGTGCAGTGAACAACTGTATCGACCGAGATATTGATGCGAAGATGCAACGTACGCGAAACCGAGTCACTGTGACCGGTGAAATGTCGCTGAGAGCAGCGCTTGCACATGGGATTGTATTGGGAATTATCGGCTTTGCTATGCTGGCTTATTTTACCAATATGGTTGCTGTGTTCTTTTCTGCTTTCGGCTACTTCGTCTACGTCGGACTTTATAGCTTGTACTTTAAGCGTCATTCCGTCTACGGCACATTAGTAGGCAGTTTGTCCGGAGCGGTTCCTCCTGTTGTGGGATACTGTGCTGTGACAGGCCAGTTTGATGCTGCTGCAGCGATCTTATTAGTGATGTTCAGTTTGTGGCAAATGCCTCATTCTTATGCCATCGCTATCTTCCGATATAAGGATTATGCCGCGGCAGGTATTCCGGTATTACCTGTTGCCGAAGGAATCCAAAAAGCCAAGCACCACATTGTGTTGTACATTGCCGTATTTGGATTGGTAACCGCTTTGTTACCTCTAACTGGCTATGTAGGCGTTGGGTTTATGGTCGTGGCTGCTGCAACCAGCTTATGGTGGTTGGCAATGGCGCTGCGTGGATATCGTAAAGATATCGATGTGAATGGATGGGCGCGTCAAGTGTTCTTCTTTTCCATCATTACAGTAACGGCTTTAAGCATTACTATGTCTATCGATTTTAGAGTCGTGGCTCCAGATTATTTAGTGATGTTAACTCACTAATCTAAGCCTCGATTCAGAAACAGAAGATGCCCGCTTTGCTCAACGTATTGCGGGTATTTTTTTGTCCAAAAACTGACCATTTGGTTTGTTTTTTGCTTGTATTTTTTGTATTGAAACAGGGTGAGTGACGATATGAAAAATTACTTAGAGCGGGATTATAAGGGTTACGGCCGCGATGACGTGCCTAATGTCGAGTGGCCTAATGGAGCACGCATAGCGCTTCAATTTGTTCTGAATTTTGAAGAGGGCGGAGAAAACTGTGTGCTTCATGGAGATGAACACGCGGAGACTTTTCTATCGGATATTTTTGGTGCACAACCTTTTAAAGATCGTCACATGAGCATGGAGTCGTTGTACGAGTACGGTTCTCGTACAGGCGTATGGCGGATTCTCAATGAGTTTGAGAAACGCGGAATACCGCTTTCAATTTTTGCCATTGCGACGGCCTTACAGCGCAACCCGGATGTTGCGAAAGCCATTGTTGAGGCAGGTCACGAAGTCGTTTGTCATGGTTTAAAATGGATTCACTACCAAGACATGCCCATCGAACAGGAGCGAGAACACATGCGTGAAGCATTAGCTCTGATCGAGGACGTTACCGGAGTTAAGCCCATTGGTTGGTATACCGGACGTGATTCCCCAAATACGCGTAAGTTGGTCTCGGAGCAGCCGCAGTTGCAGTACGATTCGGATTATTATGGCGATGATCTACCCTTTTGGATGGAAGTTCCCCATCACGAAGACGCTATGAAAACGAAACCACATCTTGTGATTCCCTATACATTAGACTGTAACGACATGCGTTTTGCTTCTCCGTATGGGTTCAGTCACGGTACGGAATTTTTTGATTACCTCCGAGACAGCTTTGATTGCCTGTACGAAGAAGGTGCAACGGCACCAAAAATGATGTCAATTGGATTACATTGTCGCACGATTGGTAAACCGAGTCGTTTTATGGGGCTAAAACGCTTTCTCGATTACGTGCAATCTCACGAGGGCGTTTGGATTACAAAGCGCAGCGATATCGCCAAACATTGGATGGAAAACCATCCGCCTTCAATGTAATCGATGTGAATACTGAGATTAGTGACCTAATGGAAACAAACCGTTCATAGTAAGGGTCTTATTCCGGTCTTATATTTCATTTATAGTGAATAGCATAAAAATACGTCAACACTGACGCATTAATCAGATGGAGAAAGAAAAAGCATGAAACTACTAGCCTTCGCTGCCAGCAACAGCAAAAAGTCGATAAACAAACAACTTGCCACCTATGCAGCTTCATTGGTCGAAGCGACAGAGGTCGAGATTTTAGACATCAATGATTACGAAATGCCTATTTACAGCCCTGAGCGCAATGAAGAAGGCATACCGGAACTAGCAACGAAATTTTTTAATAAAATCGGTGAAGCGGATGGCATTATTATCTCATTTGCAGAATACAACGGTTCGTATTCCGCCGCATTTAAAAATATATTCGACTGGGTTTCACGCATTGATATGAAAGTGTATCAGAACACTCCAATGGTATTGCTTGCGTCTTCTCCTGGTGGTGCTGGGGCTGCAAATGTTCTTGCATCGGCTGTAGGCTCAGCACCGTACTTCGCAGCGGATGTAAAAGGCAGCTTATCGGTGCCTAAATTCTACGACGTATTCGACTTAGAAGCGGGCAAGATCAAAGATGAAGACTTGGATGCAGAGCTGAAGAAAACGCTTGCAGAGGCGTTTACGCTTAAGGCGTAAACTGTTACGTAAAGAGCCTGAAAGGCGTTTTTTCAAGGCAACTTACTGAGCTTGAACGTCAATCCATTTAAAGTAACCATTGTTTGTATCACTGCTGATCGTTGCTTTAAATGGATTTATTCCAGACTTATAAGAATTCTCTGCATCACTTAACCGTAATACAATGTCAGAACGTAACACCTTCTGGCACAGTCACAAAGATTGAATGTCGGACTTCGTTAAATAAAGCCTTGCTACAATGTCCTTGGCCCTCGGTGTCTTCCAATAGGATTAAATCTCCACCGCCAAATTGACGTGCTTCTCCGGAAGACACGGTAAATTCGCATCGACCTTTTAAAATGAACAAAAATTGTCGAGTCGGAGCGGGGTGCCATTTAAAATCGTAGTCTGCGGGTGTTTCTCGAAATATGAGATTGCCTACAGGGAATTTTTCAGACAAAAAGCCAATCGCTCCGCCGTCTTTCAAAGCAATGTTTAACTCACCAAAATGGCTGTTGCCGTTAGCATCATTGTAGATCCGTGTGATTTTCATAGCGTTTCTCAGTTGCTCTCTTCTCATTGTGATAACGGTGCTCTAAGAATATTTTCAGTATTTTCTTCAGCATCGATTATTAATGACTTACTTTCCAATCTTGCGCAGTGCTCTATCAAGCACTTCGAGCGTCACTTCTACATCGGACTCCATAATCGCTTCCGCTGGGTGATGGCTAATGCCTTTGTCACAACGCATAAACAGCATGGCAACAGGGCAAATATCAGCGATGGCCATAGCATCGTGGCCGGCACCTGAGAGCAGTGTAAATGGTGTGTAGTCCGCGTCTTCAATCGCGTGTTTTAAGATAGCTTGAAGTTTTTCATCACAATGAACCGCGCTGGCACTGTGTGTTTGGCGGGATGACAATGCTACGTTTCGTTGAGACGCGATTGTTCCCAATGAGAGAAAAATGTCAGATAAAGCGATATCACGCTGTTCATCAGAAGCACTTCGAATGTCCAAAGAAAACTCTGTAAGACCAGAGATGACATTGACGCCATTTGGCTTATTGGAAATTCTTCCTACGGTTGCGACAATGTCGTGTTCTGTTGCAATTCTTTCAATGGCGAGAATCATCTCACTGGTTGCACTAAGTGCGTCTTGCCTTAGTGGCATAGGCACGGTTCCCGCATGTCCTGCCATGCCTTTAACCGTGAAATCGAAACGTTTCGCGCCTGCAATTGCACTGACAATGCCGATTGGCAAATCGTGGTCTTCTAGAACAGGGCCTTGTTCTATATGCAATTCGAGATAACCCATAAGCCCGTCGGTATCAATTTCGGCATTTGAAACGAGGTCAAAATCCAACCCGAAATCTTGCAGCGCTTGTCTTAGGTTTGTACCGTTGTCGTCTTCAACGTTCGCCCATTCATCCTGCCACTGTCCTGTCAGTGCTCGACTGCCTAATAAGGTTGAGCTAAAGCGAGTGCCTTCTTCGTCGCCAAAGCCGACAATATCAAGATGAAAAGGGAATTCGACACCGCATTGGTTATACATCTCGATCAAAGTGAGCGGCGCAATGACGCCGAGCATACCGTCGTATTTTCCGCCATTCGGTACGGTATCTAAATGGCTTCCGAGAATAAAACGTTCGGCATTTGGATTACGATTTTCGTAGCGCCCCCACAGGTTACCTGCTTCATCTTGCCACGTTTTCATACCTGCACTTTTAAGCCAGCTTTCTACGTTCTGATTCGCTTTCTTGTGTTCGGCAGTAAGATAGCGACGATCCAGATAAGCGTCGGATTGGCTAATGTTTCCAAGCTCTTCGCAACGCTCCATAACCTGTCGCGCTAAGCCTGCATAGTTGATCTCGCTAAATGTCGCCATATTAGTCCCCATTGCGATAGATCGACATGGCTGTATCCACCGCTTCACCCAGAGGCAGTTTACAACCTCCGCGTCGTAACACAGTTTCTAAAGACTGTAATGTATGCAGGACGGCATCTTGACGAGCGTTGTAGCCCATTGTACCAATACGCCAGACTTTTCCTTTTAGTGGTCCAAAGCTTGTCCCTATTTCAATGTTAAACGTGGTTAACAGCTCCTTTCGAATGGCTTCGCCGTCCACTGAATCAGGAATATTGACGCCAACGACGTTTGCCATCTTGTGATCAAGATCGCCAAACGGAGTTAGCCCCATTGCTTGAATGCCTGCCAGCATTGCATCCCCTGCAAGTTGGTGTCGTTTAAGAACCGCATCTTGTCCTTCAGTTAAGAGAGCAACCGCGCATTCTCTTGCCCCAAATAGCATGGTTGCCGCTTCAGTGTGGTGATTGAGTCGTTCCTCTCCCCAGTAGTCCATTATCATTGAAAGGTCGAAGTAATTAGATCTAATACGTTGGCCATTAGCGTCTTTATGATGAGCATCGCGTATGCCAGCTTCCACATGGTGTCGTTGTCTGACACTGTGAACAAAGCGCTCACTCAATGAGATGGGCGCACTGCCAGAAGGGCCACCGAGACATTTCTGTAAACCCACACTCACAGCATCAATTTGCCACTTGTCTGTTTCGAAAGGGTTTCCCGCGATCGATGCGGTTGCATCTGTGTAAAACAGAACATCGTGAGCACGACATATCGCGCCCAGCTCCTCAAGCGGTTGTAACATGGTTGTCGATGTATCGCCTTGGACGATCGCAAGTAATTTAGGTTGAACTTTTTTGATCGCATCTTCGATTTGCTCAGGTTTAAACACGTCTCCCCAAGGGATCTCGATAGTATGAACCTCAGCATCGGCTCGTTCAGCGATTTCGGCGAGCAGATGCCCAAAGCGCCCAAAAATCGGAACAAGCACTTTGTCTCCGGGTTCAAGAATGGAAACAATCGCAGCTTCAATTCCCGCTCTAGACGTCCCGTCGATCAAAAATGTCTGTTCGTTCTGGGTGTTAAAAACTTGACGATAAAGCGCCATGACATCGTTCATATAGTCGGTCATGGTAGGATCGTACTGACCGACCAATTGAGTGGACATTGCTGAGAGCACGCGTGGGTAGCAATTTATTGGGCCTGGCCCCATCAGTAATCTAGGCGGTAATGATAAAGGTTGCATGTGTACACTCCTGAAAAGTTCTGAAAAAGCTCGCTGTGCGACTCGCAATGTAGGTTTTGGTTTAGAACAAAGCCTGATACAACATGCGTAAGCCTGTGATAATTAATACGACGGCAAACACTTTTTTGAGCTTTGCGGCGTCTAATTTACTTGCGATTCCTGCGCCTATTGGAGCGAAAAATACGGTTAACGGAACAATAAAGATAAAGCCGATCAAGTTAACCAAACCGAAGGTAGCAAACGGAGCGTCAGCAGGACTTTGTCCAAACAACAACATGGTGATCGCGGCCGGAAGTGAAATGATCAAACCGACCGCCGCAGCTGTCCCGACCGCTTTATGTGCGGGATAGTTGCAAAATGTCAGCGTCGGGACGGTCAGAGTGCCGCCTCCGATGCCAACCATACTGCTGAAAAAACCGATGAAATAGCCAATGACACCACGGCCAAACTTACCCGGCAGCGATGAAAATAGCGCTTCTTTGCGCCCAACCAACATGTTGATGGCAGAAAGCGTCGCGATAATGCCGAACATTAGTGTAAGCAGTTCTCCGTCGACTTGAGTAACAAGGTAACTGCCGACCAGTACACCGATAAAAACAAAGAAACCGAGCTGTTTTAGCAAATCAAAATCGACATTGCCTTTCGCCTTGTGTGAGCGAATTGAGCTAATTGAAGTTGGAATAATAGTGGCCAGAGATGTCGCTGTGGCAACGACGATTGCAGATTCTGGACTGACGCCAAGACCCTGAAAAAGGAAAAATAGAACGGGAACGATAACAATACCACCGCCGACACCTAATAACCCCGCCAACAGCCCAGCGACGACTCCTGTGCCCATCATAGCGATTAACATGGAAATATTTTCCATTAAAAATGACATGTAACTTCTTCTCCTGAGTTGAAATTTTGAATAAACATTGTGTATTTGTACGCTTCTACAACACTTGTATTAGCGTGGATTACTGTCCCAAAAGGCGCTGCCGTCACTGCGTGGATCGGTAGCCGCCTCAGTGGCACCATCAATATGGCAAACCACCGCGCCTGCATGCCCCATGAGCTCATTGCGAGACGCAACCGTCACTAAGTCGTGACCGCGTGCTTTGAGCGTGTCTGCCAATGTGTCGGCAAGGTCGGATTCTATTTTAAGATTGTGGCTTTGATCTCCCCAAGTCCTGCCGAGTAACCAGCGACCGTCGCTGATGGATTCAGACAAAGAGCGATTGTGGTAAATGTATCGGCTAAACAGAGCGGCTTGAGTTTGTGGTTGACCTTCTCCTCCCATGGTGCCGTAACTGATACGTCTGCCATCAGTGAGCTCTGCAAAAGCTGGGTTGAGCGTATGAAAAGGTTTTAACCCGGGCGCAAGCTGTTGCAGAGAGCCTTCTTCTAAAGTAAAAGAAGACCCTCTGTTGTTCCAGACGATACCCGTAGACGGGCTGACGATGCCGCTGCCAAACTCCCAATACAAACTCTGAATGTAGCTCACCATACGACCCTGATCGTCACATGCGCCCATCCAAATTGTATCGCCGTGTTTGGCTTCGTGCGGCCACGGTAATGCGGTCTCTTTTGAAATACGAGCGACCATGTTTTCAATACTTTGTTCAGACAATAAAGATGACAAATCAATGTCTAAGCGTGAGTGATCGGTCACGTATTGGTTACGAGCAATAAAGGCTTGTTTGGTGGCTTCAATCAGCAAGTGAGCCATGTCAGCTTCGTTTTCTGCTTGAGTATGGAGTCTGTCGTACAGCGCAAGAATGATAAGCGATGCGATGCCTTGCGTGGGCGCAGGGAGATTGTAGAGTGTCCCCGCGTTTGTCGTGACTTCTAATGGCGTTACGATTTGCGCTCGGTATTGCTCAAAGTCCGTTAACCTCAGAGGAGAGCCTGCTTGCTCTAAGTCGGCCGCGAGTGATTGAGCGATTTCCCCTGTATAAAAGTCTTGCAGGCCGCGTTGAGACAGCGCTTTTAGCGTGTTCCCCAATTGAGATAAATTCAGCTTAGAGTCTTTTTTTAGCGTCTCCCCTTGATGGAGAAACGTATCGAAACCGTCGAATTGAGACAAATCAGCATGGGTTTTGACGCTGGCATCTTCGAGGCTTTGTGTTACATCAATGCCCTGAGTTGCGCGCACGATTGCATCGTTAAGCAGTGTTTCTAATGGCAAGCCGGCCATCGACAAGTTATCTGACGGCAACAGATTGCTCCACTTATGACTGATTTCAAGCGCTTTTTCCCACCCCGCTACGGCACCCGCCATAGTGAGTGCCGCCTTGCCTCCTCGGGAAGGGATAGCCTCGTGCCCTTGATAAAATTCGGTTGTCGCTCCGGTAGCAGCGACACCTGAAGCATCAATAGCGATTGGCTTTTTACCCGGTTCACTGATGAGCCAGAATCCATCGCCACCTAAACCGTTCATGTGAGGATACACAACCGCAATGGTGGCTGCGGCAGCGACCATTGCTTCGATTGCCGTTCCACCTTGTTGCAGTATTTTGGTACCTGCTTCTGTCGCAGCAGAATGCGGCGCAGTAAACGCGATGGAGGTTGGGCTGTGTTCGGTCATGCTGCGGGAGTTCGTCACGTTGTTACCCTTCTATTGTTGTTTTTGTGAGCCAGACTTTAGCTTGTTGAATGAGTTGTAAATCGCTGTTTCTTGGGCCGATGAGTGATAGACCACACGGTGCTCCATCAATGTTACAAACTGGTAAATGCAGCTGGGGTAATCCTGCTAGACCTGCAATCGCAGTGAGATTCATCAGGTGGATCCGGTAATCGGCCAACTCGTCATCGGGTGTCGACAGTAGAGGAGACCTGCCAGGTGTTGTTGGTATGATTAAAATAGCATCTTTTAACTCAGAATCTATCCAGCGAGTAAACGCATCTCTTTGTGTCGCTGCACGCTTTTGGTCATCTCTTGCAATGCTCTTGCACCAATCAAAGCGCATGCGTATATCGGGTGCAATAATGGGGTTGTGTTCAGCTAACCATTCACCGTGTTGTTCTAGGATCTCAGCGCCTTGAAGCGTGCGAAACGTTTCACTTGCCTTCCAAGCGTCGAGGTCAATTTCGAGCGATTCCGTTTTTTCACTGTTATTGAGCCATGTATCCAGCTGCGTTTGTATTTGGTCAGCATGCTCGACCGACTGAATTAAATTGTCTGCAATCAAGATTTTTTGAATCGTTTCTGAATGCTTGGAGGCAAGGAGTGCATTTGCCGTCGCTTCCAAATGATCCAAATCCTGAGCGAGCCAGCCTACGGTATCAAACGAAGGGGCGAGTGGAACAAGGCCATCAACAGCAATGACGCCGTGTGTAGGACGTAATCCAAAAAGCCCATTGTAGCTGGCCGGAACTCGAATTGAGCCGCCAGTATCTGTGCCTAAGCCAATGTCTGCAAAATCCGATGCAACTGCCACCGCAGAACCCGACGTCGAACCGCCTGGGAGTCGGTCCGGATTCGTCGGGTTGCACGGTGTTCCATAATGAATGTTTTGACCATTTAAGCTATAGGCCAATTCATCTGTAATTGTTTTTCCGCAAAAGCAGGCACCGTGATCAAACAGTGTTTGAACAGACGAGGCGGTTTGTGACGGTGTCTCGTGTGTTGCTAACCAAGTAGGGTTGCCAGCTGAAGTAGGAAGGCCCGCTATGTGAAATAGATCTTTCACAGCGAGGCGCATGCCTGTAAGCGGTAAGCCTTTTGAATCCTGCATGCATGTCATACGTTCAGTCTGTTTTAGCTCTTGATCACTTAGCGGCATAAACGGATTTTGTGTTATTGAGTGATCCATCAGCAATGTCTCCCAGCCAACGTGTACTTTTTCTCTTTTAAGGCGCTCTTCGACGAGTTATCGAAGTATTCTCGAAGAGTTACTTGCAAGATTCAGGCAATAATTCCACCTTCAATGAAACAATCGTTTCATATGTTTGTCAACTGAAACGTATGGCGTTGTTTGTGAGGGAAGCTGGGGGTCAGCCATCGAGATGCGAGAGACTGACATCGGAGACAGATACTAAAGGCAGAGCTAGAGCGAGTAACTGAGTAGAGGGAATAGACACCTAAAACGTATGAAGTACCATTGTACGAATCTCTATTAAGGCTCAAGCTCTCCAAGTTCGTCATACAGATTAGAGATTGCTTGAGTGCGCTTGTGTGCTTGTTCACCGATATGGGAATACACTTGATTGCTCAGCATCGAGATTAAACTCATGGGGGCGGCGTAGCTGTCAAACGGGGTTTCACCTCCAATATGGCATACCAACACATGAGATACCTGCTGATTGTAGACCTGACCTGTCGGGTCAGTAATCAAAAGAGTGGTCTTTCCTTCTAACGCCGAGACGATCTTTTTAAACAAGTGTGTGCGACGGCGAAACCCAAATAAAACGACCACTTCATCTTCAGAAATATCATAGAGGTCTTCTCCCAATGTTTGGCCGGGCATCGGAAGTAGGCGTACTGACGAGCGTATTTGCTGAAGCTGTTGGCGAAAATGCAAAGCCAAAGGATAAGCATTGCGGAACCCAATGAGCGTAACGCGACTGGCCGTTGCCAGTTTTTTGGAAACGTCGTCCAGCAGTTCAGGGCGCAAGCCTTCAAACGTTAACGAGAGATTTTTAAATTCTTGAGCGGTTTGATCGAAGTTACCAACTGATTGAATCGCCACCGGAACGCCGCTTTCACGCAAAGCCAGTTGCGCTTGCTTCGCATCTTGATGAGATTCAAACCCCAGTTGTCGGAAAAATCGACTGACGGTTGCTTTTGAGGTGTTCGTTTGTTCAGCGATATCAGCGGATGTTTGGCTTACGATAGCCAGAGGGTGTTGCTGCAAATAGTTTGCAATAGAACGAGCTGAAGGCGACAGGTTAGGGTAATTTTGCTCGATTAAGGCAAGAACGTCCTGCTTAGTACTCACTGATAAACCTCAATTTAATAAATAGATTGCATACGGTAATGGAAACGGCTCTTCGTGCCAACCATGTTAGTAAATACGTGTTTTATCACTTTCTTGCACCCGATCGGTGCGATTTAGAGCGCTCCCGCTCTAAGTTAGTTGTGGTTTTCACTTTTTCTTGTTGTGTTCGTCATGCTTCGCGCTGGCTTTAGAAAGGCTCAAGAACGTACGACGTTGAGTGTAGAAGATAGACGCACAAAGATCTTTTTGTTTTATGTTAGATCAGTTAGGAAACCTTTGTTTCATTTTGGCATATAGGTTGCAAAAGTTGTTTCACCTCATTGGCAACAATTAAAATGATTAATCAACAAAGGAAGTAGGAACCCTCACTATGAAAAGATTGACTCAACTTTTAAGTAAGACCCTTATCGTTGCTTCAAGTGTCGCCGCGGCGATGACAACAATGACGGCAGGGGCGGATGTATTACAGGATATTCAAGATCGTAAGGAAATTCGTATTGCTGTACCGCAGGACTTTCCGCCATTCGGCTCTGTTGGCCCCGACCTTAAACCTCAAGGCATCGACGTTGACATGGCGAACTATATTGCTGATCAACTGGATGTTGATCTCAAAATTGTTCCTGTAACCAGTGCCAACCGCATCCCATATTTACAAACTAAAAAAGTGGATCTGGTGATCTCAAGTCTAGGTAAAAATCCCGAGCGTGAAAAAGCCATCGATTTCACAACACCTTATGCACCTTTCTTCTTAGGCGTGTTTGGTGAAAACAGTGTCGATGTCACGAAGATGACAGACTTAGCAGGGAAAACTGTAGGTGTAACACGCGGCTCTGTTGAAGATTTAGAGCTTGAAAAATACGCGCCAAAATCACTCAATGTGCGCCGTTTTGAAGACAACAACACGACATTAACTGCGTATTTAACCGGTCAAGTTAAGCTGATTGCAACAGGTAACTTAGTGGCGACAGAAATTGCGAAGCGTCAGCCACAACGCGCGCCAGAGACGAAGTTTTTGCTAAAAGATTCTCCTTGCTACATCGGCTTGGCTGAAGGAGAAGCTGCATTACAATCGAAAATCAACGGCATTATTTCTACTGCGTTGGAAAACGGCACGTTAAACGATATTTCTATGAAGTGGTTGAAAGCGCCACTGCCTAAAGGCTTTGGCGCTTAAGGCTGACTAATATGTTGTACTTTGGCGATCTCTTGCCGTACAGCGATGTGTTTTTCGGTGGTCTGATAACCACCGTTGAACTCACTGTACTGACCACCTTTTTAGGTATCGCGCTGGGCACATTATGTGCGGTATTGCGCCAATATGGTGGCGCTACGCCTCGTCGTATTGTTGCAAGCTACGTTGAGTTAATTCGAAACACGCCCTTTATTGTTCAACTCTTCTTTATCTTCTTTGGGTTGCCTGCAATCGGTGTCATGCTGACGCCGTGGCAGGCCAGCGTGATTGCCTTGACGATTAACTTAGGTGCGTACAGTACCGAAATTATTCGAGCCGGACTTGGTAGTATTCCAAAAGGGCAAGTCGAAGCGGCGAAGGTGTTGGGTATGACGTTTAGGCAAACTCTAACACGCGTTATTTTTGTGCCTGCATTTGAGAAAATTTACCCAGCATTGACCAGTCAATGCATCATTGTCATGTTGGGTTCTGCGGTGATTTCTCAAATTTCTGTGGAGGAACTGACTTATGCTGCAAACCTCGTTCAGTCTCGTAATTTCCGCGCATTTGAAAGCTACCTTGTAACAGCACTCCTGTATCTTGGTTTGGCGATGATGATGCGATATGTATTCAAACTGATTGGTAAACGGTTGTTTTCATTCAGGGAGTCATCATGATCGAATTTTCGAACTACGACATTATACGGAATCTAATTTTTGCTGCTCAGTGGACGGTACTTCTTTCTCTGGTGGCGTTTATCGGTGGAACTCTTGTTGCCCTCGCGTTAACGGCACTTCGCTTGACTCGTAATTCGATATTGCAAAAGCTAGTTGCGGTGTACATCGAACTGTTTCAAGGAACGCCTTTATTGATGCAAATGTTCCTTTGTTTCTTTGGTGTTTCACTGCTGGGTTATGAAATCTCCGCTTGGAGTGCGGCGATATTGGCACTCACTCTTTTTACCAGTGCATTTTTGGTGGAAATCTGGCGAGGCTGTATCGATACATTGCCCAAAGGGCAGTGGGAAGCCAGCCGATGTTTGGGTATGAGCTTTCTACAGATATTGCGCCATATCATTTTGCCTCAAGCCTTGCGGGTTGCGATTGCACCTACGGTAGGGTTTTCAGTGCAAGTGGTCAAAGGAACGGCATTGGCGTCAGTGATTGGCTTTGTGGAATTGACCAAGGCGGGCACCATGCTAAACAACGCCACTTTTGAACCCTTCAAAGTGTTTGCTATGGTGGCGGTTATCTACTTCCTACTTTGTTACCCGTTGTCTTTAAGTAGCAAAATTCTGGAGAAAAAATTTAATGTCTCTCGTTAATCTACATCAGGTTCACAAATATTACGGTGACTTCCATGTGCTTAAAGGCATCGATCTCGATGTAAAAGCAGGGGAGGTGGTTTCCATTATTGGAAAAAGTGGATCGGGAAAAAGCACCTTACTTCGCTGTGTTAATGGGTTGGAAGAATATCAAAAAGGTGGCATTACCTTGGATGGAAAAGAAGTGACATCTGAAGACATCCAAGTACGTCGTCTTGCGTTAAGCGTGGGCATGATTTTCCAAAGCTTCAACCTCTTTCCACATCTGACAGTGGGTGAGAACATCATGTTAGCGCCTACGATTGTGTTAAACAAAACTAAAGCGGAAGCAAAAACCATCGCAGAGGAGATGCTCGAAAAAGTAGGGTTGGGGGACAAATTTGATCGTTACCCTGAAAAACTGTCGGGTGGCCAGCAGCAGCGAGTGGCCATTGCGCGGGCATTGGCGATGTCGCCTAAGGTCTTACTGTGCGACGAAATTACGTCCGCGTTGGATCCTGAGCTGGTGGGTGACGTTTTAAAAGTGCTAGAGCAACTTGCCGCAGAAGGGATGACGCTGATACTGGTTACGCATGAAATGAACTTTGCGCGGGATGTCGGCGACAGAGTGGTTTTTATGCATGAAGGCAAAGTATGGGAAGAAGGCAATTCTAAGAAGCTGCTCTCGGAGCCAGAAACCGAAGAACTGCGTCAGTTTATTGGCGCTGTGTTGTAACGGTATATCAAGGCTTGATCACCCTAATGAGGCATTATACAGCCTCGTTGGGGTTCTCTATATCAAACGTATAAGCCCACTCTTTTTCGTCGCCGTCGGCATCTATTGCACGTACTTGAAGTTTCCATTGCATACGGTTGTCCGTACACAAGGGGATCACGACTTTACTAATCCAGCGGTTATTCTCTTTTTCAAACATTGGGTATTCATATACCCCCAAATACATTTCTCGCCCTTCTAATACTAACGTGATCGACTGAGCATTTTCCGCTTCTTTCGGCAATTGTAATTCGGTATGAATACGACGGTTTAAGCGAATTCCATCTTCGAACTGAACGGTGGTGATCCCATTAAAGTCCTGAGAATTGACGGTGCATAACCCCGATTCCAAAATACAGGGTCCAACATCGTCAGGGAGAGGATCATCGGAATGAATGGCGCGCACAAGGGCAGCCACTCCAAAAATGGAGACAAATGCACCCGCGTAGAACATAAGTTCGAATTTATTGATTTTCATAGGTAGCCTAATGAACGCTGTAGCGATATTTTACCTTCTTAAAGACTGCGTGTGGAGTGAATAGTTCGATCAAAAATTTATATTGATTGATCTTATTTCAATCAAATTTGAACATAACGAGGATAAATGGCGCTCCCCTCATTTTTGTTGTAAAACTAGGGGAACGATTTGGAGCGATAATTATGGCAATAAGGCGAGTACAACCTATCGATTTAGAGCAGCTGATCGAACTTTGGGAAATCGTATTCCCAAATGATCCGCCACACAATGCACCTCATTTGGTTTTGCCAGCAAAATTGGAAGTCGATGATTTAATATTGGTCTCTTGGGAAGAAGGAAAACTCATCGGAGCGTGTATGCTTGGATACGATGGGCACCGTGGTTGGCTGTATGAAGTAGCAGTGCATCCTGACCATCGTCGCAAAGGCGTGGGAACCGCATTGATTAAAAGTGCCTTTGAGACGCTCGCGTCGCTTGGGTGTGGCAAATTGAATCTGCAAATCCGCACTGCAAATGCAGGTGTTGTCGCCTTTTACCAATCCGTTGGGTTTGAAGTAGAAGAACGAATCAGCATGGGTAAGCATTTAAAGAACGCCGAGTAAGAGAGTGATAAAAAATGTTATCGCCCGCCAGCAACATCAATAAATGTACCGGATGTGTAGCTGGCTTCTTCTGACAGTAACCATATAATCGCATTTGCAACTTCGTCGGCGGTTCCTCCTCGTTGCATTGGAATGGAAGGAGCCAGTCGTTTCACCCTTTCAGGTTCTCCACCGGTGGCATGCATGTCTGTTTCGATGAAACCAGGGCGGACGGCATTCACTCTGATGTTTTCACTGGCGACCTCTTTGGCAAACCCTTTGGTAAAGGTATCGACTGCTCCCTTACTGGTTGCATAGTCTACGTATTCAAATGGTGAGCCTGTTATAGATGCAAGGGACGATACGTTCACAATGGCACCGCCGTTGCCTCCATGTTTTGGAGACATGTGTTTATAGGCTTCTTTTGAGCACAACATGGTGCCGATTACGTTGGTATTAAACACACGGTGCCAGCGATCAAGATCAGACTCGGTAAAGGGCATCTGTTGTTCGAGAATACCAGCGTTATTGACCAGCCCGGAAAGGAGGCCAAATTTAGTTTTTATCTTCTCAAATAGGGTGGTTATGGCTTCGGGATCACTGATATCGGCTTGGATGCAATCCGCTTTTCCGCCAAACTCTTCTATACGCTGCTGTAGAGTCAGTGCGGCCGTTTCGTTGCTTTTGTAGTTGATGACTACATGCCATCCTTTTTGTGCCGCTTTGAACGCGGTGGCCGTGCCGATTCCACGGCTGGATCCGGTTATAAGTAAAATTGGCTGTGTCATTTTATTTTCTACTCCCTTTTTCGCCGTTCTGTACATCTATTCCTCATTCGTAACTTTAAACTCGTATAAGTCGCGGTGAGTTTGAATTTAGGTGTATTGATTCAGTGATGGGTGATAATCAGTTATAGCGCTAATTTACGTATATTTGAATTGTTTTTACTTCACTTGATTCTAAGGGACAAGGCGATAGAATGACGTCACGATGATTAGTTGGCCGCATGATGTATAAGCCTTGTTATACAAATACCACTTTAAAACACGCAAGCAGAGTGTTGTTTGTGTGGGTATTTGTTTTGATGGCGCCGCTTGTTATTCCCAGCACACCTGTAGTGCAAGATAACTACCTACTTGTGAGAGTGTGCAGTCTTTTAAGTGGTGTGCAGTATGTAAAACTGCCGATTGAGTCCTCTCCTGTTAGCGAGAATGCAGGCGACAGCCTGCTTACTGGCGATATCCAGAAAACGGTACCACAGAACCATCTCGATAAGATCCATGCAAATTGTAAGTGCGGTTTAAACGTAGATCATCTTTTGGTTTTGACTGCGCTGGCTGCATTTAACGATGCTAACGTTTCCGATATTTTTCTTGATGATCGTTCTATTGCTGATGCTCATCAGTCTTTTAGGTCGTATTTGTTTGGTCGTGCCCCTCCGTTGATTGTTTCGTAATTCAGCGAGACCTTTGCTCGTGACTTCGTGCAAAGGTCTCATAGCAAATATATTAATCTCATTAAGGGTATCGAAAATGTTTCGAATGATTTCTCGTGCAGTTGTACTTGTTGCGTCTGTGTTCTCTTCAATTGCTATGGCAGCGTCTTTAAATTTTGAACATCTGCAAGTGCGTGCGACGCCGCCGGGGGCGACGAACAGTGGTGGCTATATGATGGTAGAAAACTCATCTCATCATGAGCAGGCTTTAGTCGCAGTCGAAAGTGATATTGCAAAATCTATCGAGATTCACACACATGAAATGAAAGACGGTGTGATGAGTATGCGCCAAGTGGATGAAGTGATTGTGCCCGCAGGTGAAAGCGTCATGTTTCAACCTGGAGGAAATCACATCATGATCATGGGGTTACATCATGCGCTAAAAGCGGGGGATACGGTGAATTTTACTATGGTTTTGAAAAACGGTGAGAAAGTAAATGTTCAGGCTCCTATCGTTGCACCAGAAGACATTAAAAAACCAAAGCATGATATGGACATGCATAAAGACCATATGAAAATGAACGGTTCGAACGAACACAAACATCATTAAGGCTTATTAGTACTTTTCTGAGATGTTTTTAGGCAACAATAAATCGCACACTGGTGCTTATTGTTGCCTTGTTTTTTAAGGGTAAATTAAGATATATAGGGTTATTTATACAGTTTACTTATGTATACTACGCAACCAAATAATTTCTACGGAAAGAAATTGTCAATTGATAGGCGTGAATTGAAACACGGCTGATTGATAATAGTACAAAATAGGAAAGTGTCATTTTGCAGTATTACTCGTATTACCCTCGCCCTGTATTCAGTTTTAGCTCTCCAGCAACGCTTAGTTCTGAACGTGATCTGACCGCATTATTTCTTGCTGTGTATCTTAAATCTCCGTTATGGCTTCAGAGCATTCTTAGAGGATGGAATCTTTTTATGCGGTTGTTTGGTTGTCATAAATTGACATGCAGTGCCGATATTAATCTTAAGAAGTCCGCTTTGGATTATATTGAAGGAGACAGAGTGGGTCGTTTTAGAATCATACTGACTTCTACAAAAGAGATAGTACTTGAGCAAGATGAGCGCCATTTTAGTTTACGGGTCAGTCTGGTTAAGAAGCACTCTCAAACTCAAGATGAGACGAGGCAGGCTCAAGGCGCCTCGGATACACTCTTTCTTATTTCCGGCCGTGCTAAAACAAGGCTAGGAAAGCAATATCTTTCGATCACTCAGCCTTTTCTAATGTGGTTCCTTCGTCGCGCGATTTCTTCAATTCATTCTGAATCCTGTTCATCGAAATAAGGATTGAAACCTGTTTGTAAGGTATAATTCGTCTCGTTAGCGAAATCGTGATTTCGCTAACGAGACGAATTTCTGTCGGGCTGCTGAACATCGATCTGTGTCGAGATAGTAATGTGAGCCTGCTAATATAGAGACCTTTACACGAAGTCACGAGCAAAGGTCTCGCTTAACAGCTAGGGTAGAAAACGAGCGTGGTTTGTCGTCATTTCATTGTAGGCTAT
This sequence comes from Marinomonas balearica, assembly GCF_004362145.1. Lineage (GTDB taxonomy): Bacteria > Pseudomonadota > Gammaproteobacteria > Pseudomonadales > Marinomonadaceae > Marinomonas > Marinomonas balearica. The sequence goes on along the minus strand of NZ_SNXC01000012.1, from coordinate 112,319 downwards.
GGCAGCCTGATAAATTCTATAAGCCGTGCTCAAACGGGTGAATCAGGGAAAGTTTGGCCTGTAAAACTGACTGGTTATGAGCGACATTGGTCCGTGATGTCTCCCGAGTTTGGCATGAGCTCTGTCGCAGTCATAAATGCAGAGGGAAGCTGCTGTAATGGCGTATTAGTGGAAGTGCCAGAAGACCAATTTGAGTTGTTTGATGAACGAGAAAAAGGCTACCAACGCGTTCAAATTACACCAGAACGTCTTGAAGCTTACGGTGATACAGAGCTGCCAGATGGCATTTACTGGATATACGTCACGGATTGCGTCGTACTTCCTTCTCAACAATGCCCCATCGCATTGAGCTATGTTGATGTGATACTCACTGGCTGCTTTGAATTCGATGATGCCTTTCTTGAAGATCTTTTATCCTATACAAAAGGGTGGAGTGGCGTTGTGGTCAATGACCGACAGTCTCCCCGTTACCCCCGCGTTCAAACACAACTCGATACGACTTTGCTTACACCATATTTAAATCGAATTACCAAACTAACCTCTGAAGAGTTATCTGTTACCTATGAATCTTAATCCGCCAAGCCAATTACTTGAACGTTCCTTAGATCAACTAAACGGGAAGGTTTTGGTTGCGAACCCCGAAGATGACTTTCCTGTATTGCTGTCTCAACAAAGTGATGTTTTTGCATGGTGCCAGTCTCGCACTGTGTTTGATGGTCTTAGTCACCTAGGAATGAACGACGCGAAACTGCAATTTACGGCGCACTGGGTTCAACAGAATGAATCAGATCAGTTTGACCACATTATTATTTATCAGCCAAAGGCAAAAGAGCTTTTAACCTATTTGTTAGCTTGTGTATTGCCTACACTCAAAATCGGTGGTTTTGTTTGGTTGGTAGGCGACAATAAGAGCGGTGTGAAGTCGTCTGTGAAAAAGCTATCGGCGCCTCTTTCTGCCGTTGGCAAGCATGATGGTGCAAAGCACTGCTTACTGTATCAAGCGCAAAAAACAGAGGATGCAAAGGCCTTTGCCTTTGAGGATTGGATAACGCGTTGGGAACAAGACGTCGCTGGCTGTTCTTTTACTTTGTGCAGCATTCCTGGCGTCTTTGGGCATGGGAAGTTAGACAAAGGCACTGAGCTGTTACTGGACCAATTGTCTAAACACCGCTTTATGTCTGGCGTGAATCAGGCGCGTATCTTAGATTTCGGCTGTGGGGATGGGGTTATTTCAATGTGGCTTCATAAGCATACTGGAGCGAATGTAACCTCGTTGGATGACAGTGCGTTAGCGCTGAAAGCGACGCAGCTCACGTTTGAGGCGAATGGCGCAACAGAGGCTTTGACCGCGCTTGCTTCTAATGGCCTTAAAGAAGTGAAAGGACGCTTTAATTATGTGATTACAAACCCTCCATTCCATACAGGAATCAGTACAGATTACAGTGTTGCCGAGCGTTTCTTTATTGGCGTGAAGCAGCACTTAACGTTAAACGGTGAGCTTTTTGTTGTCGCTAATGATTTCTTACGGTATTCGCCTATGTTAGACGCTGCGTTGGGTGGTCACACGCGATTAGAGCGTGATAGAGGTTTCGCTGTTTATCATGCAAGGCAGCCCAAAAAATAACGGCTTCATTGACGCTGTGAGTGCAGATCTAAACAAAGCCATTTCGAGCAATCCGAAGTGGCTTTGTTTATTTCTCGTGATAGATTACTAGTGTTTGGTTGTGCTCGGATTCGGAATAAAATTGATCACGGTGGCTTCCGCTTCGGGTTGAGCAGAGTGTGGCTGATTGACTCGAGTAGGGATCTCTATTGATTGAGCTTGTACTTTTGTCGATTGCTCATCCTGATAACCGCATGCAACACACTCTCGGTATTGCTTTTCTTCTTCGTCATCTCTCCATGCGCGAATTTTATCCATTTCACTGCAGCGTGGGCAAACAGCGCCTGCAATAAAGCGTTTAGTCGTCATTGTGTACCTCGTACGCCTCTCTGAAAAAGTGCTTTTCAGAGAGGCCTGATGATTTATGCGGCGATGCCACTGTGTCTTAGAAGAGCGTCGACGCTTGGCTCACGGCCGCGGAAAGCTTTGAAAAGGTCTGCCGCAGGTTGAGAACCGCCATTTGCCAATATGGTATCACGGAAGTGAGCGCCTGTTTCAGTATTAAAAATACCGTCTTCTTCAAACTTCGAAAAGGCATCCGCCGACAAAACTTCTGCCCACTTGTAACTGTAATATCCCGCGGCATAACCTCCAGCAAAAATATGAGAGAAACTATTTTGAAAACGGTTAAACGCGGGCGGTGTTGTTACCGAAACAGTCGCTCTTACCTCGTTAATCACTGCTTGAACGTCGAGGCCTGTCTCATACTCTTTATGAATTTGGAAATCGAACAATGAGAACTCAAGTTGTCGCACCATTTGCATGGCAGATTGAAAGTTTTTCGCCGCTAACATTTTGTCTAACAAATCTTGTGGTAAAGGCTCACCCGTTTCGTGATGCGATGCAATGTAAGCGAGCGCTTCAGGCTCCCAGCACCAGTTTTCCATAAATTGGCTGGGTAACTCGACCGCATCCCATGCTACACCGTTTATACCCGAAACAGACGGCACCTCTACCTGAGTTAACATATGATGGATACCGTGGCCGAATTCGTGGAATAACGTGGTGACCTCATTGTGTGTCAGCAATGCAGGTTTATCCCCAATTGGTGGCGTAAAGTTACAGACTAAGTAAGCCACTGGGAGTTGCAACTGGTTGTCGCTTAAGCGGCGACGGACACGACATTCGTCCATCCATGCACCGCCACGTTTTCCTTCACGAGCGAATGGATCTAAATAGAAACGAGCGACATCTTGACCGTTCTTTGCAATGGTAAACATCTGAACGTCTTTATGATAAGTATCAAAGCCTGACTCTTCACGAATTTCGATATCAAACAAAGTCTCAGCGACGTGGAACAAACCACCTAGTACTTTGTTGATTGGGAAGTAGGGACGTAATGCTTCTTGAGAGATAGAGTATTTATGCTGACGTAATTTTTCTGAGTAATATCCCAAATCCCAAGCGTTTAAGTCCTCTAAACCGTGTTCTTCTTTTGCGTAGGTCTTGAGTTGATCAAGGTCGAGTTGAGCGGATGGCTTTGATTTTTCAGCGAGGTCATTAAGAAATGCTATGACTTGGTCACCACTGTCGGCCATCTTTGTGGCTACAGATAGTTCGCCGTAGTTCTCGAATCCAAGAATATGGGCTTTTTCATGACGTAGAGAAAGGATTTCGTCAATTAAAGGGCTGTTATCGAATTTACCCTCATTGCTCAATTTAGACGCTCGTGTCGCGTAAGCCGTATACATTTCTTCTCGAAGTGCGGCATTATCAGAGTAACTTAACACGGGCATATAAGATGGGAAATCCAAAGTGAACAGCCACCCTTCGTCATGACCTTTTGCTTCGGCCATTTGTTTCGCTTGCGCCAGAGCGGAGTCCGGAAGCCCAGCGAGTTTGCCCTCATCGGTGATCAATTTCGTCCAAGCTTGAGTCGCATCCAATACGTTCTCTCCAAACTTGGTTGTAAGTTCAGATAGGCGCTGGCAGATGTCTCCGTAACGTTCTTTTTTCTCGCCATCTAAACCGACACCTGATAGCTCAAGCCCTCGGATGGCTTGTTTTAATGATTCTTTTTGAGCCTGAGAATGGGTCGCTGCTGAGTCGCTCACTTCAAGGGCTTTATAAGCATCGTACAAGGCACGGTTTTGACCAATTTCCGTATAGTATTGAGTGAGTTTAGGAATGCATGCATTGTAAGCCTCTCGAATTTCAGGCGTATTCTGCACTGAATTAAGGTGGCTGACAGGAGACCAGAACTGACTGAGTTCATCATCCTGTTCATCCAATACCATGATCAAGTTATCCCAACTCGGTTTGTCTATGTTTTCTAGACACTCGGCGAGAGCTGATCGATTCTTTTCTAAAATAGCATCAAGTTGCGATTCGATTTTAGAGGGATCGACTTTTGTAAACTGAGGCAGGGTAGTCGCGCTCCAGACGGACTCAGACATAACATGGTATCCTTTTTAAATAGTTCGACAGGCGCATCGTCAGCGCAGATCTGTGTAGGTTGGCGTTGATCATATTAGAAAACTGAAAGTGGCGTACTGTCGTTGTTGGCCAAATATACATCGGCTGAATAACACAGATAACAATCAATGATCATATGTATCACAGGTTATGTTTAATAACATATGTGGTCTTGTGGTAATTTCAATGTCTGAAATGTAATTGATCTAATAAAAAAGCAGGAGTTGAAGATGGTAATGAAAGCATTCCGAGGTCATACACCTACTCTAGGAGCGCGTGTATGGGTTGATGACAGTGCCGTAGTTATAGGCGATGTGGAAATTGGCGAAGACAGCTCAGTGTGGCCTTTGGTTGCGATACGAGGCGATATGCATCGCATCCGTATCGGCAAGCGTACCAGTATTCAGGACAACTCTTGTTTACACATAACTCATGGCAGCACGTACAACCCTGATGGTTTCCCTTTAGAGATCGGAGATGATGTCACTGTGGGTCATATGGCCATGCTTCATGGTTGTACGATTGGCAACAAAGTATTGGTGGGTATGGGTTCTACTATATTAGACGGCGCCGTAATTGAAGACGAGGTCATAGTCGGGGCGGGCTCTTTAGTTCCCCCAGGCAAGCGTCTTGAATCAGGGTACTTATATTTAGGATCGCCAGCAAAGCAAGCCCGCGCTTTAACTGAAAAAGAAATAGAATACTTTAGATACAGTGGCCTTAACTACGTCAAATTAAAAGATGAATACCTTGCCGAAGCCGCGTCATCGGACTAAAAGCGACGGAACCAATTTGATCTAGCGCGCTCTAAATAGGTAATTGATAGGTGTTATTACATAAAAAATTATTATTTTGTAATAACTTCTCAAATGCTTCGTCTAATCTTTGAATAAAACGACAGGCCGAGATTTACTATGGAATCAGCGTTATCCAAAAATGAAGGGGAATTTTCCTCTGTTGGTACTTTTAGTGACCCTATTTATATGCAGGAACTGCGCAATCAGATGATTAAGTTTGCGCGCCTGCAAGTGAGGGACGAAGGACTAGCTGAAGACGCAGTGCAAGAAGCTATGCTTGCGGCCTACCAACACATCGATCGTTTTACGGGAAAAGCGGCGTTCAAAACATGGGTTTTCTCAATATTGAAAAACAAACTCATTGATCTGCTAAGAAAAGAAAAACGACATACTGCAGCGAGCCAGCTTGAAGAAGGCGAAAACCTAAACGGCGATGCGTTAATGGATGTGCTGTTTGCAAAAAATGGACATTGGAATAAAAGCGAACGCCCTCAAAAGTGGGATGACCCTGACCATGGTGTGGAAAACAACCATTTTTGGCGCGTGTTCGACGCTTGCCTAAACGAACTACCAGAGCGATACAGCCGCTTATTTATGATGCGAGAATTTCTTGAAATGGAAACGCCAGAAATTTGCGCAAATGAAGAAGTGACTGTTAGCCACCTTAATGTGACGTTATATCGAGCGCGTTTGCGACTACGCGAATGTCTTGAAGATTGCTGGTATCAGTCGGAGGCAAAACAATGATGATGAAGTGTACAGAAGCCACTCAGATGCTATCCGAGCGCCTTGACCGTAAACTCTCCACTAAGGAAAAGCTGTCGTTAGGTATGCATACGGCAATGTGTTCTCCTTGTCGTCAATTTGGCGATCAGATGAAGGAGCTGCGCGAAATAACCAAAGTCTATAAAGACCTGAATAACGTCGAAACCAAAGAATAACCAGTTCAAGTGCTCAGCCGGAGGCTGTAGAGAGTTATCTCTACTTTTTTGGTAATTTCCGGCTGAGACTGCTTTCAGAAATATTGAGGGCTTTTGCGACTTCCTTCTGTGTATCAAAGTACTGATTGGCATTCTTCACAACCAACTCTTCTACTTCTTTTAGCGCTTCTTTTATATTGACACTTTCGCCTGTAGCAGGAAGAGACAGTTTTTTAGACAGTGATTTAAGCTTTAAGTAAAACGCACGTTCACTGGAAAAGGGGATGTATTTCATTGTTCTAAATACATCGTGTTCGTCGTAGTTTCCTCGAAATATCAAAAGCATAAAGCAAATTGTAACGGATAAAATGACTGCCATGTTTATTTGAAAGCCCATTTCCATCAGGCACATCACGACAACAGCAGCTACGATTGCCGGACAAAGTGCAATTAGTACGATGATACATCTTTTTCTTGCAATGGTTTCTCTCTGCTCAACGGTACTTTTTATTAAAATTGCCAAAGATACAATTAATAGAGTCAACGCATATATTTGGAATATATAGTATAAATCTCCTGTTACGCGTGTAATAGAGGAGTTCGGCATGATGGTGTAATCTGCAACTATTCTATTGGAAAAAAGGATTATCGCGGTTAAAGAAAACGCCAAAAATAGTAGTACTTTCGCTCTTAGGAAACGAGCAGTTCTGGCAATTTCTGCACTGATTAATGCAAGGTGCAAGACCGTGAAAATGGCAGTGCAATAGTATAGTTTTAAAACTAGTAAATCATAGCCAAGTCTGAAAAAACCGATAAGTTCGAAAATACTAAGAAAAAATGTAGAGATCAAAAAAAACAAAAGGTATTTTTGTTTCCTTACGACAGGTTGAAAAAATAAAAAGATTTTTATGAGTAGTACTGTCAATGAGGGAATGATCCAGAGCATTGCTAACTCCTTTTAATGCTGTCCGAATGAGCTTAGATTGACGCTAACGAAAATAGAAAGATAGTTTTTATTTGTTGCTTTGATCGAATAAGAACTACCATAGCGTGCTGAACATTGATGAAGTGAAGCTTACTCTTTCTTTGGGAGTTTACGGCTAAGGCTACTTTCTGAAATATTTAGGATTTTGGCGACCTCTTTTTGAGTGTTGAAATATTGGCTAGTGTGCTTCACGACGAGCTCTTCTATCTCTTTTATGAGCTTTTTCATATCAACACTCGTACCGGATGCTGGGAGAGAGAATTTCATCAACAGAGCCTTAAGTTCTAAGTGGAATTTTCTTTCTCTAGAGTAGGGGATAAATCTCATCATAGTGAAGAGTTTGTGTTTGTCGTTTAGAGATATAAACACGAACAACATGAAACACGTTGACAGGGAAAAGAAGCCTGCAGCATTGATTTTATAGCCAAGCTGCATCAGAGTAATAACCAATGGGACTATTAGAAATAGCGGTAGCATCGCAATAAGGGCGATAAAGCATCTTTTCCCAGTTAGGTCTCCTCGACGACGGATACTATTTTTAACTAGAAGGAATATCGATAGTGATATAGCACCCACTGCGTATAGCTGAAAAAGAAAATAGTATTCTCCAGCGACTCTAGTAGCGGTATTGTTGTCTAAAATGACGTAGTCAGAAATGATCTGATTACTAAATAATATTGCCGACGCAAGCATACATGCTGTAATCATTGAAATGATTGGAGGTATGATACGCCTACTTTCTGATATTTCTGAGCAGGTAAGAGATATAAACAGTAGCGTTGAGACTGCAGAACAGTAGTAAAGCTTTAGAAAAATCAAGTCGTAGCCGAATCGGAAAAAGCCTAATAATTCCGACAAGTTTAAAGAGAATGCTGCCACCAAAAAATAGAAAAAGTACTTTTGTTTGACTACATTAGAGTAGAAGAATAAAAAGCACTTTATCGATAGAGCGATGGCTGATGGCAGCATCCAGATCATTTTATATCCTTAAAAAATTATTCCGCTTTGGCTAATCGTCAGCCCACTTCCTGTCCCACCTATTAGCGCTTTCTGTCCTTTTTTAGGGTTGGCTTGATAAAGGTTAAACGGAATTGTCGCTGTAGTAATGTTACCATAATCTTTATATGAAATTGGTGCAATACTAGCGGGTACTCCAGCCATTTTGCTCATTCTTAGATGAGGTTTTTCCCCAACTTGGTGACAAACAAACAATTCAATATCTTCCGGCTTCCAATCCAGTGCCGAATAAGTGCTCTGAATTAAGTTGGAATGAATTTGGACAATTTCTGAGCTTATTTGGCTCATTAACATTTGCCCTTCATAACCCCCAGTTCCAGCGACGCTGATTTTGCATAGGTTTGTGTGTTTAGCGTTGGTAGCAAAATTGAATAACTGAAAACCGCTCTCTCCTTCTCTTGGTTGGAGCACCATTGCTGCTCCAGCATCGCCTAATGTGAGGGCTCCAATTTCTTTCTTTAGACTCGCATCTTTTACCTTTAGTTTATCCACATAGTGAAAAGTAATGTCTGTTGACACTTCTCCTGTAACAACTAAAACGTACTTAGCATCACTTGCTTGCATTAAATTATTGGCAATTAGGATACTATTCATAAAGCCATGGCATGCATTTGATACGTCGAAACAAATTGCGTTGGTACAGCCCAATTCATGTTGTACTTTATGTGCAACAGCAGGTTCTATCCATTCTCTACTGATACCGCAAAAAATAACGACGTCTATTTCACTGGCGGTGATACCGCTGTTTTTTAGAGCTTCTTCTGCGGCTTTTATTGCTAGGTGACTTGGTTTCTCATCTCGTCGAGCGACTCGCCGGTTACTTATACCTACGACGTCGTCCAACCAGCTTTCAGAAATTCCATAGTTTGCTTCTGACTTGATTTCTCGCATCAGCTCTTTAGAAGTGACAATTTGCTCTGGAAGGTAAATACCTATACCTGCTATTTGACAGTTGCCTTTGATTATCATTTTTTGATCTCCGAATAATTTGCAATATTGCGGAGACGATGATCTAACGTCGGGGGATGATTCCAAAGCGGAAAGATATTGCATTGTATAAACGAAATCGTTTTAAAAACTGGATTTCATAAATGAAACTGCCAATCTAACTATATGAAATATAATAAGAAAATTATAAATTTTGTTGGTTGTTTAATTGCAAAAAATAAATTGAGAAATGGCATCAAAAAAACTTTGACTGCGTTCAAATTTAGTCTTCTACTGGGGTAGTTTTCTAGCAAATGGAGTGGCGATCAATGTTAAACAACCTGCCTTTTATTTCTTACACTAAAGACGAAATCGATCATATCCACAATACGATCATTCACCTTCTTCAATATAAAGGAGAGTGTGAATTGGTAGACATTGCGCGAACTGCAGCTATTTTGCATAAGCCACATTGGGTGGAATCTTTTTACATTCAGCTTGAACGAAATGGAATAGAGATTGATACCAATTCTATTAATTTGCGTAATGTGACAGAGCTGGTTTGGCAGAAGTATTCTCAAGGGACACCAGAAGAAGCTGCACACTATGCATTGAACTCTAATCTATTGTAGAAAGAAAAAATTCGAAAATTGTGTAATAACCGCCTAACTTGATACGACAAAGGAATGTAAAAAAGAAACAATCCTTTGTTAATTGTCTACAAGTGAGGAAATGGTTATGAATAAATCTAAAGCGTCTTTGGCTCTTGCTCTTGGTACTGCAGTAGCAATTTCAGCGGTGGCGGTTCCTGCTCAGGCTGCAAGTAAAGAAAAATGCTACGGTGTAGCATTGGCGGGTGATAATGATTGTGCTGCTGGTCCAGGCACTTCTTGTGCTGGTACCTCTAAGATGGATTATCAGGAAAATGCTTGGAAACTGGTTCCTGCTGGTACCTGTACCGAAATGAAATCTGAAACGTCTGCTACTGGTTTTGGTCAGTTAAAAGCATTTTAAAACGGGTGACTATTGATGTTTAGTCGTTTTAAGCCGAGCGGAAGTCGAACTTCCGCTTCAGGCTTTCCACTAGCACCCTCTAATGTTCAATCAGGTGTTAGCCTGAAGCCTGCTTACTATCATGATATTTTAGCGCACCGTCCTCCGGTGGGCTTCTTTGAGATACATGCTGAAAATTATTTAAGTGAAGGCGGCCCTGGACCTTTTTACCTCGAAAAAATTCGCTCGCTGTACCCTATCACCATTCACGGTGTTGGCATGTCTATTGGGTCGGAAACGCCCCTTGACCAAGAACACCTTATTCGTGTGAAATCTCTCGTTGACCGATTTGAACCCGAAGTTTTTTCCGAACATCTGGCATGGTCTTCTCATGGGCCTTCATACCTTAATGACCTTTTGCCCGTTGCGTATAACAAACGGACGCTGAATCGAGTCTGTGACCATATAGATCAACTTCAAGATCATTTAAAACGACGAATTTTGATCGAAAACCCGTCAACCTATGTCGCATTTAAAGCAAGTGATATGACAGAAATTGAGTTCATTTCCGAAATGGCCGCACGCACCGGATGTGGTTTGTTGTTAGATGTAAACAACGTGGAAGTGAGCTGCTTTAATCACGATACGAACCCTCTAGAATACCTAAATGACTTCCCTCACCATGAAGTGGGGCAAATACATTTGGCGGGCCACACGCTGGACGAAAACCCAATCCGATCTTTTAAAATTGACAGCCACGATGCTCCGATTGATCAAGGCGTGTGGTCGTTGTATCAGCATACACTTGGGTTGGTTGGTGATATGCCTACGTTGATCGAGCGCGATGGAAATTTGCCCTCGCTAGCGACGTTGCTTCAAGAAGCGGAACACGCAGATGCTTTGCGTAAATTGATTAAGAAGGAGGCAGTATGAATCAACCGAGCTTCGTGGAGTCTTTGTTAAACAACCAAGAAACGGTTGTAAATGAATTAGCCGGTGATCCTGAGGAGAACCAAGCGCGGTTCAACGTTTATCGCAATAATGTGTTTTCTTCTCTTATCGATGCTTTGGCAGATATTTTTAGTGTCTCCAGACAATTGGTTGGCGATGATTTTTTTCGGGCAATGGCACGCGTGTATATTGCTGATAATCCGCCTCAATCGCCTATATTAAATCGGTATGGTGACGCTTTCCCCGAGTTTATTTCAACGTTTGTTCCTGCCAAGAATGTCCCGTACCTATCAGAGTTAGCGAATTTAGAACGAAACCTTCTTTCTCTGACCCACTGTCCAGAATATCCAACGCTTTCACTTGATCAAGCTCGTGAGCGGCTGAGTTGTATTCAAGACCCTGCGCGACTAACGCTCGCTCTTCCCAAAACAGCTCATATTTGTCGGTATAATTTTGCAGTCGGTTCGATATGGTGGGCTCATCAACCAAAGTCTTTATTTCAATTGGCATCAACCGAAATAGAAATGCCTGAGAATGTGTTATTCGTTAAAGCTCATTTGTACGGCCAATGTTTTGTATTGAGTGAAGACGAAGCTTTTTTCCTCAATGCGTTGATGAGTGGAAAGCGATTTGAAGAGTCGATCCCAGACAGTGAAAAATTTGATTTAGGCGCATCATTAGCTAAGTTCATGGAGTGGCAAATATTTGAAGTGATTCATGAAAGCTAACGTCGTACTTTCCTTAACCCATATCCATAAATATACCGTAAGGATTTTTAAATGCTCGATAAGCTAAACAGTCAATCGATAGCGTTGTTTGAAAAGATTCCAGAATCTATAGTGTTGTTCGTGGCTCGATTTTCTTTGGCTGCGGTCTTTTGGAAATCAGGACAAACCAAAGTCGAAGGCTTTGCCTTGGATTTTATAAGCTTTAACTTTCAGTTTGGCTTGCCCAAATTGGCGGAGTCGACCGTGTTCCTTTTCGAATACGAATACGGACTTCCCCTGATCCCTCCAATGATCGCAGCGGTGTTGGCAACCATTGCAGAGCATGTATTGCCTATTTTTATTCTGTTCGGGTTCCTTACGCGTTTTGCGGCGCTTGGATTAGCCGGTATGACGCTCGTGATTCAAACCTTTGTTTACCCAGATGCTTATCCAACTCATGGTACTTGGTTGACCATTTGCCTTTTTCTAATGTTACGAGGTGCGGGTAAATTTTCGGCTGATTATTTTGCGTTTAAAAAACAGTAATGCATGAGACACAAGGCGAAGAAATAAAAACGCCCTTCTATATGAAGGGCGTTTTTTGTGCAAGTAACGGAATAGTTCCGCTATTAGCGAAACGGTTAAGGTAAACGGAACGTTGATGTTGCGCTTTGAGTTGCGTTTGCCGCACCAGTGAGATCATCAGAGAGTGTTGCCAAGGTTTTTGCGGCGATATTATTTTCTTGAGTTGTGGTCACAATATCACGGACTCGATTGGCGATTTGTTCTGCTTCTTCGGCTTGATGTTGAGCCAGCTGGTTAAGGTTATCGAGACTTTCTAAGGACTCTGCCGAGTCGTGCTCTAGTTGGCTTAAAGGCTCAACAACGCTGTCAATTTGCTCAACGCCTTGACGCATTTTTTCCTGACCGTGCTCCATTTCTTGTGATACTTTCAATGCTTGTGCACTGATGGATGTAATTATCTTGTCGATCGACTCAGTCACATTTGCTGTATTATTCGCAAGGTTACGCACCTCATCTGCGACGACAGCAAAACCTCTGCCGCTTTCCCCTGCTCGGGCGGCTTCGATGGAAGCGTTCAAAGCGAGTAAGTTCGTCTGTTCTGCAATATTGCGAATGTTTGTGACGAACTCCGCCACTTCGGCTGCGTCTTCATTGAGTTTTTCTACTGCATGAGAGGTTTCATCAATGTAACTGGCAACAGAGATGATGTCTTTGGATGTAGCAGAGATAATGGAAGAACCTTTCTGCGCAAGCTCATGCGCGGTTTGAGCTTGATTACGAGAAATCGAGACGTGTGATGCCATGCTGCGAATGTCTTCCGTGAGGCCGTTCACAGAGCCTTCTATCTCATTTGCCATACTGTCTTGGGTATGAGAGCTTGCATGAACCTGATTTACGGTCTCACCCATGTTTTCAGTTGAAGATACGACCGTTTGAGCACTAGTCTCAATGCGTTTAATCACCTCAACAAGGCCAATACGCATAGACTCTACGCTTGAAACCAGAGCTGCGAATTCACCCTTGGCCTTGATATTCGCTTTTTGGCTTAAGTCGCCTTTTGCCACATTGGCTAGAAGCGTGATGACTTGATTAAGAGGAGTAACAATGCTGTGAGTGATCAAGATCGACATGATTATGCCTGCCAATATTGCAATGAGACTGGTCACAACAGCAATGATGATGGCACTGTCCGTTTCATAAAGCGCCGCTTGTTGACGTTCTGACATCATTGAACTCTGACGTTCAGACAAACGATTTGCTTGGTCTAAGAACGTTCGAAGTGCTTGGCGAGTTGGGCCAGCCATCTGCATTTTGGCATCGGATTGTTCGCCAAATTCAATGGCTTCTACCGTTGATTGCAGCTCTGCTTGGTACGCGGTCTTTTGGGCCGATAGCGCGGCCACGAGTGTTTGGTCTTCCTCAGAGGTGACCAAATCATTCATCTCGTTCAGAATGGCATCCATACGAGCATTTCTCTGATCAATCTCTTTGTATATATCGATGCGCTGATTACGTTCCTCTAGAACAAATAAAAGCAATAAGCGACTGGCGAGGCTCTCTGCTTGAATGTTCAGTTCACTGCTGAGTTCTACCAAGGCAGCTTTTTCTTCTACAATGTCTTCCAAATGAGTATTAAGGGATTGTAGGCGAGAGATAGAAAGTCCTGAAATGACAACTAACAACACCAGCAACAGAATGTAGCTGGCTCTAAGTCGGCTCTTTATGCTCGTAAACATGACGATGGTGTACTCCTTTCGTTTAATATTCTATTAGACGAAGGATAGGCGTGATTTATAACAGTCGCGAGTTTCTTTAGGGCACTTTTCTGTTTTTTGCCGGAATTGAATAAGTGATCAAGAACAACACCGCCGCACACACTACGACGCTTGGCCCAGTGGGCGTGTCCCATTGAAACGATACCCATAATCCTGCACAGACAGACAGGCAGCCGATGATACTGGCCATTGATGCCATTTGAACGGGGGTATTAGATAATTTGCGAGCGGTCGCCGCTGGAATAATCATTAAAGAGGTAATGAGTAGCACCCCAACAATTTTCATGGCTACCGCGATCACCAAAGCGACGAGTAACATTAATAGTAAGCGAGTCGCTTCAACGGGATACCCTTCCACCTTTGCTAACTCTTCGTTGACTGTCATTGCGAGAAGCGGCTTCCAAAAAGTAATGAGAAGGAGCAATACTGCAATTCCGCCACCATAGATCCAATATAGATCGTTTTGACTGACTGCTAACAAGTCGCCAAACAGGTAGCTCATCAGGTCTATACGAACATCATCTAAAAAACTCACAGCCACCATACCTAACGATAGAGAGGAGTGTGCGAGTATGCCTAAAAGAGTGTCTGTTGCGATGATGTTTTTCTTTTGTAATGTGACAAGAGCCGCAGCCAGACCAACACACAAGACAATGATGGCCAGGTTCAAATTAACATCAAACAAAAATCCTAGCGCAACGCCAAGCAGTGCTGAGTGTGCCAGTGTATCGCCAAAGTAGGCCATACGGCGCCAAACAACAAAAGCACCAAGAGGCCCTGCTATGGCAGCAACGCCTAATCCTCCTACTAATGCTCTAAACATTAGCTCAATCATGAATGAGTCTCCGAAAAATTGGTTGTAAGACGAATTAGGTTAGTGAGAACAATTATGGGTATGTTGATGGGCATTTGTGTCTTGTTGTCCGGTTTTGATATCACCGTGTTCGTCGTGTACATGATCATGGTGATGTGAGTAGATTGCTAATGACTCTGCGCCCGGTATGCCAAATAGAGCTTGGTATGCTGGGTGGCCTTTTACGTGTTGAGGTGTGCCTGAGCAGCATACATGCTGATTGATACACACGACGGTGTCTGTTTGCGCCATGACAAGATGAAGGTCATGAGAAATCATTAGAACACCGCAGTTTAACTCGTCCCGAATACGCACAATGAGCTTGTAGAGCTCGATTTGTCCATTGACGTCGACACCCTGAACGGGTTCGTCTAACACAAGCAAGTTGGGTTTATTTAGAAGCGCTCTTGCTAATAAGACTCTTTGAGTTTCTCCACCTGACAGTACATGAACTTGAGAGTTAATGAGTGCTTCAATGCCAAGTTTTTTTAACGTTGGGAGTATGTCCTTTTTATCAACATTTCGGACGAGGCCTAAAAAATGTTTTACGGTTAACGGCAGCGTCGGATCTATATGCAGTTTCTGAGGCATATATCCAATACGTAGGTGTTCATGCCGTTTTATTTGCCCTTCTGAAGGTTTTTGCAGACCGAGTAACGTCCTGATAAGCGTGCTTTTACCGCTACCATTTGGACCAATTAAGGTTACAATTTCGCCTTGGTGCAACCGTATATCAATGTTCGACAGCAGTTTTCTTTGACCAAAAGTAATGCCGATATTCGACAGTTCTGCTAAACAAGTGCTCACTTGCATCCACCTTCGTCGTCACCATTTTGGCAGCTTGAACACAGCCCAGTTAACTCAATCGTCTCAGAGCGCAGTTGAAACCCTTGCGTGGCCGCTTTGTCTATGAGGATTTTGTGAATATCTTGATAGTCGAACTCCATAACATTCTGACACTCGTCGCAAATCAGGAAATAACCTTTATGCGGTTTGTCTGCATGAGCGCACCCTAAGTAAGCGTTCATGGATTCAACTTTATGAATGAGCCCTGCACTTAACAAAAACTCCAACGCCCGATATACGGTAGGCGGCGCTGAATTGAAGCCTTCTTCGGCCAATTTCGCAAGCAGCTGATACGCACCAAGTGGGCGATGGCTTTGCCATATCAACTCAAGCGCGCGGCGACGAACTTTTGTTAACCGTTGTCCGTGCTCCGCGCACAGAGATTCAGCGGTTTCCAGTGCTTGCTCAATGCAATGACTGTGATTGTGTTCTGACTGCGAAGTGTGGTCGTTAGAGTGTTCTGTCATATTAAAATAATGCACGACTGGTAGTAAGGTCGCTCCAAATCATTGAGGCGCTAATAACGATTAGCGCACATGAGGCAAAGTAGCCAAAGCCTTTTTGCAAACGTTGTCGCCAAATACCGTGGCTCCAATGTGTGCCAGCACCGCGTATCATAACGCTTGTAATCGCAAGTATCGAGACTGTTATAGCGGTTCCTAACGACATCGCAAGTGTTGATAGAATGCCCCATTGTAAGATGTTTGCACTCAGTGAAAACAATAGAACGAGTACCGCGCCAGAACAGGGTCGTATTCCGATGGCCGCGACCATTGCCCAAAGGCTTCGTTGTGCTGTTTTTGTTTCTGATTGTGATTCTAAACTTTGTTCATGTTCATGATGGCTGCATGTGTGGCTTGACGAATGATCATGTGAACAAATATGGCCGTCATGGCTATGTTCATGGTGGTGTAAATGATCATGGCTGTGATCGTGCCCACAACTCGATTTACCACGTATGAGACGTGACAACATCCAAACACCAATAAAACCAACCGCTGCGAAGCTCACCAGTTCAAAAAAGCGACTTATTTGTACCGCTTTCCCTGCAACTGAAAAGAGTTGAGCCATGATCAATACAACAGTGATTGCCATTAGCCCTTGTGCCATTGCGCTTAAAAAAGCAATGGAAACGCCTTTTCTTAACGGAGCTTTACTTGCCAACATATAAGAAGCGATAACCGCTTTACCGTGGCCCGGGCCTGCTGCGTGAAAAACACCATAGCCGAAGCTTACTGATACTAACGACCATAACAGTGCCATGTTTTCGCCTTTTGAAAGGCCTCGAACCGCCCCCACTAAACTGCGATGGAACTCTCGTTGATAGGTCATTATCCACTGGGTGAAATCTTGATATCCTGAAAGGTCGAACGCCCACACGCTACCTGAAGCCAACGCTAGCCCCATTCCAACTAGCCATTTCCAAGTTGTCACATTAATACCCTAAGCCTTTATGCTGTATTTTGTTTAATCTTATCCTACTGCGTTTGCAGTATTGCTCCTACTGTCACAATCTCTATAAAGAGTCATTCGTCGCGTAAAAGTTCCAAGGCTTTGAACAAGAATGTTACAAAATAACATTCTTGTTCAAAATGACAAGAATTGCAACCGTTGTTGTATTGTTCGACCGATTCAAACGAGTGCTTTTAAGCGTCTATGAGCGGTGTTAGAAAGCCCATAACGCCGCTCATGAAAATTTGTGCTGCCATAGCGGCCAGTATCAATCCTGTTATTTTCGAGAGGATATTTAATCCTGTGCGACCTAACAACTTTTCAATCAATGAGCCTGAATAGAGAATCACCAACAAGGTTGCTAACGCGAGCAGCAGACCCGCGAGTCCAATGACAAAATCCCAGCCTTGAAAATCAGCACCGTAAACGAGAACCGTACCAATGGTCGCAGGGCCAATGATAGTAGGAACCGCGAGCGGAACCACCGAGATATCATCTCGTTCTTCGGATGGCATCCCTGCGGTAACATGGTTGCGGGTGCCGTCTTTTACGAGGCTTAATGCAGACATGAACAAAAGGATCCCTGAACCAATTCGGAAAGAGTCTAAGGTAATGCCTAATACTTCAAATAAAGCGCTGCCAAAGAACAGCAATACAATAGCGATGGCTGCCGCGGCGATAATGGCTTTATTTGCTACTTTTTTCCGTGACGCGATACTTTCACCGCGGGTTAGCGCAAGAAACATGGATAAAACGAAGAAGGGGGCAAATAGGAAAAAGAACTTAATCCAAATGGAGATTAACAGGCTCATGATTTGAAGTTTCCGGTTAAGCACGGTGTGTGCTGTGTTTTCAAGAATGCAGCTCATTGATAAATGAGCTGCTGGAGAGGAAGGCTTGTGGCCACCCCTCAATTAAGAAAAGGGATTGTACGGAAAATGAGTCTAATGAAAAGACCAAGAATGAAATATGAAAGTGGAAAAGGTCGGCTTAAGGATCACACCGTAAATCGACCCAAGCTTCGATCTGGTAGGCTTCTGCATCGCGTACTGTTGGCGTGCAGGTTTCTGCCAATCGACCGGACAAATTGAGTAAGCCAGTTTCGGGAATCACCATTGCGAAATAGTTAGATTCATCACCAAACGCGAGACTTAAAGTATGGCTTTGAAGGTCTACCTGATCCGGTAAGGAGATGCCTAACGACATCTTGAGCAGCTGATCATTTACTTCTACGTCTGTTACAGTATAAGACGCAGGTGTGATCTCTTCGCCGTCTACTTGTATCCGTACAAAGTAGTTGGATTTCTCCAGATTTGTCAGGGCTTCCGCCGTATTGAATTTTTCCTGTCCGTCTAGGCTGCCATCACCATCTACGTCGAATTCAGCGATTAAGCTGGCGCTTGTAAAGAGGTCAAATTCCCAGTGCGCTGACACGGCGTCAATTGAAGGTGTGTCAATATTTAATGAGTAGTCTGAATCTACCCAAATATGGGGATGCGCCTGTGCAGTGCTGAAGCCGGCCAAAAGCAGCGTACTGGCGATAATATGACGGACAGACATTGTTTACTCCACTAAATTTGGTGTGTAACGAATTCTTGCTTCCAAGATTCGTTGCAGTTCTATTGGATCATGTTGTTGAGCTAATCGCACAGGGTCGTGTTTGGCGCCATGCCATGCTTCCAAGCGAGATAGCCAAAAACGCATCGCTGCGACTTTTTGCATGTACGGCCAAGCGTTGATTTCAGCCGCGTTTGGTTGGCGTTCGTGAATATACGCGTTTACCAAAGCATGGTATTTTTCCATGTCCAGCTCACCCGTTTCTATATCAGAGCACCAATCGTTTACAACAATGGCTAAGTCGTACATTAGCCAGCTGTAACATGCGTTATAGAAGTCGATAATAGCGGATAATTGCTCACCTTCAAATAACGTATTGTTATAAAACAAGTCACCATGAACTGTACCTTTTGGTATTTCATGGTCATGCTGCTCAATAAAGGCATCAAACTCCGCGACTTGTTCAAGCAACAGATGAGCTTGATGCGATTCAAGTTCAGGTGCCAGTTTTTTAGAAGTCTCTTGCCACCACTGAATACCTCGATGGCTCTCTCTATGATCAGAAAAATCCATTCCTGCGATATGCAGTTTCGCCAGTGCCGTTCCCATGATTTCGCATGATTCTATGGTTGTGCCGTCCAGTAATCCACCGGGGAAACAGTCAACGATGATTGCTGGGCGATCTTTTACAATTCGCAGTCGTTCGCCGTGACAATCGATTAACGCTGCGGGTACGTTAAAACCTTTATGTTTCAAGTGTGCGACAACGTCTAAGAAATAGGGCACTTCCTCATATTCAAACTCTTCAAAAAGGGTCAGAACGTATCGGCCTGTTGTGGTGGTTAGAAAGTAATTCGTGTTTTCAACGCCGCCAGAAATACCTTGAAAAGAGACTAATTCACCAAGGTAGTAGTCAGCGACTAAGTCGCGCATGTCTGAGTCCGTGAGGGAAGTGTAAACGGCCAAGTTGTAATACCTAAATCGAGTGTTGTGTGAGAATGACGCTTATAAGGTTGCTAATGCTCCACAATTGAAATCCAAAGGTCAATTCGTTACAGCGAGAAAATGGCATTTCGTAGAGGATTTTTCACAATATGAGCTAGTATAAAAAATGAAATAGGGGCAAAGGGTGTTTGATAAATGGAATACTCAAGTATTCAGTATGAATCTCTTGTTAATGCTACGTATAGAATATTGGCAGGTGGCATCGCGTGTAGCGTGTTTGTGATTGCGTATTATGCGCTTTACCCACCCCAATACAAAGCCTACGCTGTAAGCGGTTATTATGCCCTTACCGTTTTGGGAGGCTTGCGTGTGTATGCGTATTTTGCCCCAAAAAACCGCACATTATGGATTGCATCTGCTCTAAAATTTGTTTTCCTGACAACGTTTATTCCATTGACTTGGTACTTTGTGATTGGGGCATGGATGGGGGAATGGCGGCTAGTAGACAGTTTTCCTCCGATCACCGCGTTTATTATTGTTACCAGCATCGTTGTGCTGACATTGCTGCATACCAAAACTGCGATTTTGGGAGTTGGCGTTAGTTGGTTGGTGCAGGCGTTTCCAGTCCTTTCCTATTTAGTCTTTCACCTTGATGAACTTTTAAGCCCTCGTGGAATAGAGCTATTAGTCGCATTTGGACCAACAAGCTTCTTTATCTTTGTGATTATACCTCATCAAAAAGAGCTGTATTTCAAGTACCAACAGTTATCAACAAACATCAGCCGCGCTATGAGGGATGCAGACCGAGACAGCCTAACCGACCTATTGAATCGTCGAGGCGTTGAACGCTGGATAAATGCAATGCCTCTAGAGACTTCAGTCGCAGTGATTTTGGCTGATGTTGATCATTTTCAGCATCTGAATGAAGTGAAAGGCTATGAAGCAGGGGATCGAGCGTTGGTAGAAATAGCGTCGCGGCTTCGAGTCGTTTACGACGGCCCATTTCGGTTAGCTCGGTGGGCGGGTGAAACGTTTCTAATTGTTTTAATTAACCCCGATCAAGAGCGTATTAAAAATGAAGCGGACACATTCCGACGCGCGTTAGATTCAATACCCTATAAAGAAGAGCTTGGTCATCATGTCACCTTGAGCTTGGGGGTCTCCCGAATTAGCGGCTTGTCGGATTTTTCTCTCGTGCTCAAAGAAGCGGAAGAGGCGATGCGTTTCTCAATACGAAATGGAAGAAATCGAACCTCCTTTTATTCTCAAATGGACGAAAAATCGACTTATTCTTCTGAGTAAGCTACCTCAACTTTTACAAGAGCACTCAATGAAAGATACCCCGCTTGGTTTTGAAAAAGCGTTTAAAAGGATGGTTGCTGCAGGACTTGGATGTACCTCATTCATGTTGCTGTTCTACTCCTTATTTCCGCCAGAATTGGAGTCGCATTGGATTGGGGCACTTTATGCGTTCTCTACGCTCGTAGTTCTGTGGGGGGTGTTGCGGTTTTGTCCTCGGTCGAAAATGAAATGGGCGATCATTTGGTTACAGTTTACGTTTTTAACATCGTTTATCCCCATATCCTGGCAATTCGTTATAAAAGCTTGGAACCAACATCTGAGTTTAGTAGAGCATTTTCCACCTATTATGCCATTTATTATTGTGACATCAGCGTTGCTGTTGTTGCTAATGAACGTAGGGAGGCTGCCTTATTATATTATTGCTAATTGGTTTTTAATCGCGGTTCCCATGCTTACTTATTTGATATTTCATCCGTCAGAATTGAATACGCCAAGAGGTCTTGAGTTATTGTTTGCATTTGGTCCGACAAGTTTATTTTTCATTCTTGTCGTACCTTATCAACTGTCTTATGCGAACAAATATCATCGGATGTTGGCTGTTTTGCAGCGAACTCAAAATGAAGCAGATCGAGATTATTTAACAGATCTACGCAATCAAAGAGGTTTGAAAGAATGGAGAAAAAGGGTCACCTCTAGTGCGAATATCGTTGTATTAAAATTGGGCGTGGAAAACTTCGCTCATTTAAAGGCCACTTTCGGGTATGCGGTGGCAGATCGTATCTTGATCGAATTTGCTTCACGACTGCGCATCGTTTATCAAGGCAGTCACGGACTGGCTCGATGGCGAGGCGAAGAGTTTCTAGCGGTATTAGTGAACCCAGAGGCGGATGAAATAGAGAATATCGCCGATGATTTTCATTCTTGGCTCGGAGCGACAGGTTATAAAGGTATCGACAGAGAGAGCATTTTAGTCAACATCGGAGTCTCAGATATGGGAAACCTGACAGAATTTGACCAACTGCAAAAGCAAGCAGACTGGGCGCTTCGTTGTTCGAAAAAGAACGGCATTGATCAAGTGTGTTTTCATTTTGAATGCCAATCAAGCATTGATTGTCCAACATTATCTTAGCGATTTCTCTGTGATTACAAAGCGGAGGTGACTTTCTGATATCTTCTAACGGTCGTAATGCCCTCTTTTGACCACATGAATATTGCGCTGCCTGCTATGGGTCGTGAGTGGGCTTATGTTAATCTATAGCCAATTTCTAATGACTAATTTTGTAACCTGTTTTTGAGTCACTTTTGTTGAAGTGTCTTTGGGTTATTTGCGAGGATTTTCCATGTCGGATCAGACAAATACAGCGCCAATGGTATTGGTTGATGGCTCTTCTTATTTATATCGAGCTTTTCACGCTATCCCACCTTTAACCACCAGTGAGGGACAACCAACCAATGCGGCTCGTGGTGTTATTAGCATGATCCGCAGCCTAATCGGCAAATACCCTGAATCGCCAATAGTGGTGATATTCGATGCCAAAGGCAAAACCTTCCGTGATGAAATCTACAGTGAATACAAGGCACAGCGTCCACCGATGCCAGATGATCTTCGTCTTCAAATTGAACCGATCCATCGAATGATCGAAGCCATGGGCTTGCCGCTGGTCATTATCGAAGGCGTGGAAGCTGATGATGTTATTGGTACGATTGCCAAGCAAGTGGGTGAGGCTGGCCGAGAGGTGATCGTCTCAACAGGCGATAAAGACATGGCTCAGTTGGTTACAGATAAAGTAACCCTTGTGAATACCATGACAGATACGGTAATGGACATACCTGGCGTTAAAGATAAGTTCGGAATCCCCCCTGAACTTATTATCGATTACCTTGCGTTGATGGGCGATAAAGTCGACAACATTCCTGGTGTACCGGGAGTGGGCGAAAAAACCGCCCTTGCGTTACTGCAAGGTATTGGCAGTATTAAAGAGATCTACGAACGTTTAGATGATATTGCAGCATTGGGTTTTCGTGGTTCAAAAACCATGGCTAAGAAGATGGAAGACAACCGAGACATGGCGGAGCTTTCATACACATTGGCGACGATAAAGTGCGATGTAGAATTACCCTTTGACATGCATGCGTTGAAAAACGAGCCGATCAACAAAGAAGTACTACGTGAGTGGTTTCAGAAGCTGGAATTCAAAACCTGGCTACGTGATATAGACAAAGCGCCGACCGCTGGTGGCGCAGCAAGCGCGAGCGATTCCGATGAAGCAGAGGATGTTCCGGCCGCCAACGACGTGGAAATTCAATACGAAACGGTATTCGACAAAGAACGTTTTAATCAGTGGTTGGAACAACTCAATCAAGCCGACCTTGTTGCATTTGATACTGAAACGACGTCTCTTAACTATATGGAAGCCGAGTTAGTCGGCGTTTCCATTGCCATTGAAGCGGGTAAAGCCGCGTACATTCCAGTGGCACACGATTACGAAGACGCACCAGAGCAGTTAGACCGAGACTGGGTTCTTGAGCAACTAAAACCTTGGCTTGAAGATAACGGCAAGGCGAAAGTAGGTCAGCACCTTAAATACGATGCAAACGTACTGAATAACTATGACATCACACTGCGTGGCATCAAATTCGATACCATGCTTGAATCGTATGTCTTCAATTCAACAGGCACTCGTCATGACATGGACAGTTTATCGTCTAAGTTCCTTGGGCATTCTACGGTTAAATTTGAAGACATCGCAGGAAAAGGCGCTAAACAGAAGACCTTCAATCAAATCGACCTTGAACAAGCGGCATTTTACGCGGCGGAAGATGCAGACATCACACTACGTTTGCATCAAGCTATTCTGCCTAAGCTTGAGAAAACACCAGAGCTTGTTAGCGTGTTCACTGATATTGAGCTGCCTCTTGTGCCTGTTCTGGCAAAAATGGAGCAAACAGGCGCATTAATTGATCCTGATCGTCTTCATACTCAAAGTGCTGAAATTGCATCACGCCTACAAGAAGTGGAAATCAAAGCGCACGAAGAAGCAGGGCAAGCATTTAACCTAAGCTCACCCAAACAGCTTCAAGAAATCTTGTTCGAAAAACAGGGATTGCCAATCATTAAGAAGACGCCAAAAGGTCAGCCTTCTACTGCGGAACCGATTCTGCAAGAATTGGCTGAGAACTATGAACTGCCTCGCCTTATTATGGAACACCGCAGTCTGGCAAAACTGAAATCGACTTATACTGATAAATTGCCAGAAATGATTCAACATACGGGCCGCATTCATACCTCATACCATCAAGCAGTAACCGCGACAGGGCGTTTGTCTTCCACTGATCCAAACCTACAGAATATTCCAATTCGTACTCAAGAAGGCCGTCGTATTCGTCAGGCATTTGTTGCGCCAGAAGGGCATAAACTCCTAGCGGCCGATTACTCTCAGATCGAGCTTCGCATCATGGCACATTTATCACAAGATAAAGGGTTACTCGATGCCTTTGCTCATGATGAAGACGTTCATAAAGCAACCGCAGCGGAAGTCTTCGAAGTTGCCGTAGAGGACGTGAGCACTGAACAGCGACGCCGAGCTAAGGCCATTAACTTTGGTCTGATTTACGGCATGTCGGCATTTGGTTTGGCGAAGCAGCTCGGCATTAGCCGCCCCGAAGCGCAAAAATACGTACAACGTTATTTCGAGCGTTACCCCGGCGTTCGCACCTACATGGAAACAACGCGCGAAAACGCCAAAGAGAAAGGCTACGTAGAAACCATCTTTGGCCGTCGTTTGTACCTGCCTGAAATCAAAGCGCGTAACGCCATGATGCGACAAGCGGCAGAGCGCACCGCGATCAACGCACCGATGCAAGGCTCCGCAGCCGATATCATCAAACGCGCCATGATCAAAATGCACGATTGGCTGGCTGAAACCGACCTAGACGTCAAAATGATCATGCAAGTACACGATGAATTAATCTTCGAAGTTGCTGAAAAAGACCTTGAAGCGGCACAGGCTAAAATCATCGACATCATGCAAAATACCACTGAAATCGACGTGCCTTTGCTGGTGGAAGCAGGGTTAGGTGACAACTGGGATGAGGCGCACTAAAGCGCCTTTTGATACCTCAGTAGAGCTTTTTGTTTGCGATACTTGAGTCATGTCGAAAATATTAGAACCGCGTAGCTTAAACTATGCGGTTTTTTTATATTCGAATTTGGTGTGTCTGAAAGTTGGCTTGTATATACAACTTGATTTTAGGTTACTATACCAGCCTTCTTAATAGGAGGCTGCTTAGTGACTAAAACACATCAAATTACCCCATCAAGTTCGTTCAAGCGGATGCCGTGGAAAAACGGTTTAGGTGAAACTCTGGAAATTATTCGAGTGGAAGATGAACAAGGCGTTCTGTTTCGTATCAGTCAGGCATCGGTTGTAGAAGACGGTTTGTTTTCCGATTTCTCGGGCTTGCAGCGCACTTTGGTCTTGTTGTCAGGCAAAGGCATGATGCTTTCCTATTCGGGCGAATTTAACGGTGAGGATGTGCTACAAGCTCCGCTAGATATCGCTTGCTTCTATGGCGGAGACGAAACCAATGCAACACTTCATAACGGTGCGATTGAGGATCTAAACATCATGGTTCGAAAGCACTCGCTTAATGCCGATGTTCAACCCATTAGTGGCTCATGTGATGTTGCTTTTGAAGTATCGCAGTCTTCAGTATTTAAGGGAATTTATGCTTTGGATGCAGGTGAGTTTCTAGATTCTGAATCGCACAGAAAAACGTGTGTGCCAGCAGGGGCGTTTGTGTCGCTTAAGAATGAACAATCGGTTGCCATCAATTGGCAACGAGGTCGAGCGATCGCCATTCATATTAAATCTCTGTAACGAATGTAAGAAATTAGCCGTATTAAACGACAAATGCCTATTCATTAAATGAAAGGAGCTGCTGAGATGCGCAGTTTAGCTTTATCTCTAGTTTTGTTAATGCCATTTTCAATCTTTGCTCAAGCGCCAGTCAGTACGAGCTATTGGAGCAACACTGCGATTGGTGGCCACGATACGACCGCTTATTATCAATCCGAATTAGAGCGTCCGGCCCGCTTGGTGGAAGGAAACAAGCATTTTAGCGTGCAATGGAATGGAGCAGATTGGCATTTCGCCTCACAAGCATCGGCCGATAAATTTGCCATGAACCCTTCTTTATATGTGCCCAGTTACAATGGTTTTTGTGCCAACGCATTGAGTCTTGGTGAAGGTAAAATCCGCACCGATGGTTCTGTATGGGAATTTTTCGACGATACCCTTTATCTTTTTTATGCAGAACGCGGTCGCCAGCGTTGGTTAAACGGTGATTGGCATCAATATAAAGCACAGGCAGATAACGCCTGGCAGGCGATTGTTTCTGAGTAACAACTTTCCCAGCTAAGTTACTGTTTGCGTGTTGTTTTCATGGGTATTTTTATACCACTCGCGAGCAACACTCCAAAGCACACTAAGATCATGCCAAGTAAAGAGGCCTGAGTCAGTTGCTCTCCTAAAAGTGGAGCGGCTGCCAGCCCCACGAAGACAGGCGCTAAAGACCCAATGGCTGAGCTGCGTTCCGCTCCAATTTTGTTGATTGCGTAACCGTAAGAGAACCCAGCTAAAAGCCCTGCACAAACGGATTGTATCAATGCTTGGCTTACTATGAAGGTAACAGGTGTATCGGCAAAGCCACTTTGCACGATACCTAATGCATACAGCATGAGCAAAACGACAGTTGAAACCAGACTTAAAAAACCAGCAATGGCCAGCGGCGGTAATCCTATCATTCGAAAGCAAACTGAAAATACCGTCCAAAATACGGCAGCGATTAGAAAAATAAGGTCGCCTTTCCAGTATTCTGTATTCCCTCCGATAAAGGCTAATGTGAGTAACGCGGTAATCCCAAGGCCAATACAGGCGACGCCAACCGTTTTTTGCTTACTGAATTTTTCTTTGAAAATGACGATGGCAATCAAAGCAATAAACAGCGGTGTCATACCGGTAATGATAAGCCCAGCATGCGATGCTGGAGAGTAAGCTGCCCCCCAACTGCATAAATAAAAGAAAGGAACGCCTGCGCCCACAAGTATGCCCAACAGCAGTATTTTGGGAGTGGCCATGATTCTTCGCCATTCTTTTAGAAAAAAGGGAAAGAGCAATACCGCAGCGGGGCCATAACGTAACAAAGCCAGATCGAAGGAGGTCAGTGCTGATGTTGCACCTGCACGCATAGCAATAAAAAAGCCACTCCAAATCAACGTCGTAAAGACAGACGCCGCAATACCCAATTTAAATTCCCAACCACTTGCAAATGTAAAATGCGCTGGCGTTTGTACTGAAGCGGTTGTGGTCATTTTAGACTCCCTAAGTTCGATGAATTTGACGGAGCTTTACCTAATAGTTTGGAACCCCGTATTGCTCTAAATTATTAGGTAAAGTGAGGGCGCATGTCCTTGCTATTTTTGCCCTAAAATTGTTTTGAAATGGCATGTCATGCTAAAAATAGAGAGTTTTTATAGTAAAGAGACCAATTTGATGATTAATAAGACGGATGCGGAAATATTAAAGCGATTGCAACAGGATGGTCGTCTTTCAAATGTTGAGCTTGCTGAAGGCATTAACCTTTCCCCTTCTCCTTGTTTACGGCGAGTTAAAAACTTGGAGTCAGAAGGCGTGATAACGGGCTATAGCGCAGTGATAGATCGAGAAAAGGTCGGCTATGGGATGACTGTTTTTGTTGATGTCTCTTTAGAAAGTCATAAAGAGTTTGCTTCGGCTGAGTTCGAGGCTTCAGTTGTTGTTTTGGAAAATGTTATCCATTGCCACGAGGTGTCAGGCGTATCCGATTATCGTTTAGAAATCGTAGTGCAAGATTTAAAAGGGTATGAGGTCGTACTCAAACAAATTCAGCAATTGCCCTATATCAAAGATATTCAAAGCAACTTTGCCATTCGGACGGTTAAATCAGGCGCTCCTATCCCGCTATAAGTAACGATAAACAGGGGCACTTTCTGTGCCTTATTCGCTTTAATGTTCAATGCGACGCGACAACGTCCAGTGCTTTGCAGTAGCGCAGATCTTTATGACTCATTTCTCTGAATGACATATCAAACGCAATTCTAAATTTTAACACTTCTCAATTGCACCAAAGGTGTTCGTACGTTCTCGACCTTTGGTTCGTTTTAACGCATTCCAATGCAATTTCTTTATATAAATTGTTCAACTTTACACGTCATTGAAAATATAACCATCTGAAATATAGAACAATTATTTCTTTTTCGTCGACCTGGTCTGAAAATTGACTCATCGGTCAGGTTTGGAGTCTCTTATTTCGGTATTTGAAAGGATGACCCAGTGCCGTAATACCCCTTTCACATACAAATAATAGGATGAAGTGTGCAAATAGGACGCACGAATAGGAGGGATCCAAACTTGTTTAATTGACCTAAAGGAAAAGAACCATGAAAAGATCGGTACTCTATTTGTCAGCCGCGATGCTTTATTCCTCGCTGTCTTACTCTGATATTTTAATTTCCGAGGTGCTGTATGACACACCGGGAACAGACAGCAGTGAAGAGTGGATAGAGCTTTATAATCCGGGTTGTGACGCTGTAAGTTTGAGTAACTACAGCTTGGAAGATAATGGCTCTAGCTTCGCACTTTCTGGATCCATCGAAGCGGGTGGTTATATCACGATCGCTCGCAGCTCAAGCGGTTTTAATGCTCTTTACAGTGATACTCCGGATATCTCTGGAATGTCATTGTCACTTGGGAACAGCGGGGATTGGGTTGAGTTGAGCAACAGTTCCGGTGTTGTGGACTTAGTCGCATGGGAAAATAAAGTGTCTGGTTGGGATATCAGTGCGCGTTATGTGTCCATTTATCGAACCAGCAGTTCAGATACGGATTCTGTCTCGGATTGGAGTGTAAGTGGATCCGATTCGCCGGGAACAGGAACATTAACGCAAGATTGTGCGGGAGGTTCCGGATCATCTAACTCAGGCTCTAATTCGCAAATTAATGAAGCTGATTATTACGCGGATGCAATCGGGTTATCGGGGAGCGCTTTAAAAACTGCGTTGCAAGGTATCATCAGTGCGAACCATACCAAGCTGACTTACAAAGAAGTCTGGACGGCCTTGCAGTACACAGATGAAGACCCTAACAACACAGATAATGTGATCTTAATTTATTCAGGGCGCAGCGCTGATAAAGACGATCGCGATGGCACCACGGGCTCTGATAATGACAGCTGGAACCGAGAACATATTTGGGCGAAGTCGTTAGGCTTTCCAAGTACCGGGCAGTATGGTTATACCGACATACATCACTTACGCCCTGCGGATAAAACAGTAAACAGCTCGCGTGGAAATAAAAGCTTCGATGATGGCGGAAGTGCGCAGGGTGAAGCCGCAAACACCTTTGCGGACAGTGATTCGTGGGAGCCTAGAGATGAAGTCAAAGGAGATGTTGCTCGTATGATCTTTTATATGGAAGCTCGTTACGATGGCAGTGATGGAAATATGCCGGATTTGGAAATAGTGAACAGCACCAGTGTCTCGTCTGGTGATCCTAATATCGGTGTACTCTGTGCATTGTATTCATGGAACGACGAAGATCCCGTTGATTCATTTGAGCAAAGACGGAATGATCGTGTGCAGGAATGGCAAGGCAACCGAAACCCATTTATTGATAATCCTCAATGGATAGAAAGCATTTGGGGTGCAGATTGTAATTGATGTTGTCTGTTAGATAATGTCTATAGGTTCTTCTTAAGAGGAGCCTATATTTTACAGAGGCTCTTATTCTTGGTATTTATCCCCAATTCTTCACGAATATGGAACATTTGTACTCAGCGGCTTCCTTCATTCAGTTTTCTGTTTTAGTATCTCTTTATTTAGCTTACGCGCTTTTATTAGAGTCGCGATAAGTCGAATTTCCACAGTTTTGATTCGATAGGAAAATAGAATGGCAGCGTTTGGTAGCGTGTTCATGCCCAAGATGGCATTGGCAACTTTTGAAAACAACCAATGGACTGATGCAGACATCGTATCTTCAGACAGTATTCAAATGCACCCAGGTGCGCATGTATTACATTATTCTAGTACATGTTTTGAGGGTCTAAAGGCGTTTCGTCACGAGGATGGCAGTGTTCATGTTTTCCGTATGGATCAAAATATTAAACGATTGGCGCAAAGCAGCCGTTTGTTAGAGTTGCCTGAAATCAATGAAGAGCAGGTTGCTCAAATGATCAAGGATGTCGTTACCGAGTTTGCAGAAGAAGTTCCAGCGCCTCCAGGCTCAATGTACATTCGCCCGACGCACTTCGGAACAGAAGCTGCAGTAGGTAAAGCCGCAGCGCCTTCTTTAACGTCTATGTTGTACATTTTGTTATCTCCAGTCGGTGATTACTTTGCTGGAGGCTCACGTGCTCTGCGTCTTCTATTGGATGAAACTGGAATGCGTTGTGCGCCGCACATGGGCATGATCAAAAGCGGTGGTAACTATGCCAGTGCATTGCAACCTACGATGCAAGCGAAAGCGGAAGTAGAGGCCGATCAGGTTCTTTTCTGTCCGAATGGCGATGTTACTGAAACGGGTGCAGCAAACTTCTTATTGGTTGATGGCAATGAAATTATCACCAAAGCGCTTGATGCATCGTTCCTACATGGTGTGACGCGTTCGAGCATTTTGTCTCTTGCTGAAGATTTGGGTATGACCGTAACCGAGCGAGATTTCACGGTAACTGAGTTACTTGAACGTGCCGCTAAACCGGGCGTGGAAGCGATGCTTTCTGGAACGGCAGCCGTGCTTACTTCAGTCGGTACCTTGATCCACAATGGTAAAGAGCACAAAGTGGGATCGGGTGAAATGGGCCCAACAGCGCAAAAATTACGCCAAGCACTGAATGATATCCAGTGGGGTAAAGCACCAGATACTCACAATTGGTTAACTAAAATCGCGTAAATTTTCTCATGCGTGATGTGTAAAAAAGCCGAATATTTTTATGAAATATTCGGCTTTTTTCGTTTAGATCTCTGAGTTTTGCTTATTTGGCTCTGCTTAACAGCAGATCGCGATAAGCGTAACCGCTTCGCTTAACCGTACGTTGTTGTGTTTCGTAATCAACATACGTTAGACCAAAGCGTTTGCTGTAGCCTTCTGCCCATTCAAAATTGTCCATTAGGCTCCATGCAAAGTAGCCACGAATGTCCACACCTGCTTCAATCGCGTCGTTCACGGCATTTATGTGTCCGTGTAAATAACGCACTCGCTGATCGTCATCCACCTCGCCTGCTTTTAGCTCGTCAGCACACGCAGCACCATTTTCAGTAATGAACATAGGAGGCAGGTTATATTGCTTGTTTAGGTTAATGAGCAGTTCACTGAAAGCGTGAGGTGCAACTTCCCATCCGATGTCGGTATATTCAACGCCTTCTTTTTTGATATCACGATAAAGGTTTTGTTCGTCATACTCATTATGATTACAGGTGTAGAAGTTCATTCCCATAAAATCGATGGGTTGAGAAATGATGTCCATGTCACCGGGTAGAACATTCGGCAGATAATGAGGCAACACTTTTTCTAAAAGCTTAGGGTATTGAGCGTTTAAGATTGGCTCGATAAAGAACTGATTATCAAGTGTTTCTCGCACAAGCGCCGCGAATTGATCCTCGGCTTTGTCGCTGGCAGCGTAGGTCCTGTTCATGTTTAATACAATGCCTACATCGCTGTTGGGGCAATTCTTGCGAATCACGGGCACGGCCATTCCGTGAGCGAGCAAAATGTGATGAGCGGCTTGACGGCCGTATTCCGGTTTGGCAAGACCGGGTGCGTGAACACCCACCTCATAACCTAAGAGAGCGGCGCAAAATGGTTCGTTAAACGTCGCCCAAGAATCAACCCAACTTCCTAACTCTTTTGTGACAAGGTCTGCATACTCAACAAATCGGTAAGCTGTTTCTCTATTTAGCCAACCACCTTTGTCTTCTAAATGCTGTGGCAGATCCCAATGGTAGAGCGTCGCGTAGACCTTAAGGCCATTTGCCTTAAGTTCTTCCATTAGATTTCGGTAAAAATTAAGCCCTTTTTCATTCGGCTTGCCTTGCTCGTCCATCACTCGTGGCCAAGCTATTGAAAGACGATATGCATCTACCCCCAAACTTTTAATCAGTTGTACATCTTCTTTCCAAAGGTGATAGTGATCGCAAGCAACGGAGCCATCGTCACCGTTTAGTACTTTTCCTGGAGTGGCGCAAAAGGTATCCCAAATACAAGGCAGACGCCCATCTTCAGTGTTTGCGCCTTCTATTTGAAATGACGCGGTGGCAACACCAAATGTGAAATTTGGTTTTAACATGATGGAATTGTCTGGCAATGTAATGCTCATAGGACACCTCTCTGGCTGAAACGTTATTGTTTGCTGAAAGGTATGTAGATAAACGGATTTGGTCAATGACAATGCATTGGCTTTAGATAAATCTAGGAAATTAAGCTTTTATTAAGATCGCCCTAAGTAAGTTTTCGAGGCCGTTTATTTGTGAGGAAATATTCTGTGCTGTTAGCCAACATACAGCATGGGCGTTAATCCTGGATTGCTGTTTAAATATTTTAAAAAACGAGATTTTAGTTCTGATGGTAAGGTTTCGGGTGCTACTTCTACAAAATGATTCTTAAGATAAAACGGCACGACGTTTGCGAGCGCAAAGCAATATGTTGATTTGCTTGCCAATGCTTCTTGAACGCCTTCCAAGAGGTTTTTGCCAAGCCCTCGTTGTCTTTTATCTGGGTGCGTTACCATTGCAGTGAGCAGTTGAGTGTCATCACTAATGGGTTTGAGCCTTAGAGCGGCTAATATATGTGCGCCGTCTTTTATGACCCAAATAGGTTCGGATTTATTGGGCTTTCCACTTGGGTAGTGAGCTTGATAAAACTTTTTAACGAGAGGGAACCAAAGAGGTAGCACTTTGATCGGTGTATACTTAGAAGTCACGTGTCTTGCCGAAGTTAGTGATTTAACTTAGATAGGATATCATAGTCAAAAGATTGCTAATATCACTATGGAGAAAAGGTGTGTTCAGTCGATTCTATATCTTAATCATACTCTCATTATGCGTTTCAAAGGTGTGGGCTTCAGACCCATATATTATCGAAAAGGGTGAAGCGTTTTCCTCCTATCAGGCGCGAGTGAAACACTATCTTCAGGAAAATAAAGAGTGGGTTAACCCAACAAATAAAGAAATCGAAACGAACGCGGTATTGCCTCAACAATGGGAGCCGGATGCAAGCTGTAATTCAGCGGATATAGGTAAGCACGGTGTTCTGATGTTTCATGGCTTATCGGACTCGCCATTTTCTGTGCGAGATACGGCAATGGCATTGGCTGCACAATGTCTACGTGTGAGGGTTATGCTGCTCCCGGGTCATGGAACAAAACAAGAAGATTTATTGAATGTATCACGGGAGGACTGGCGACAAACGGTTGCCGCTTCTTTTGCGCATTTCAGTAACGAGGTTGATCATGTGTTTGTTGCAGGGTTCTCTACAGGGGGTGCTTTGGTCACTGAGTTTGCTTGGAAAAATCCAGAGAAAGTGAGCGGCGTCATTCTTCTGTCGCCTTTGTTTAAGATCAACACCAGTATTGATTGGCTAAGCCCTTTTGTTTCGGTATTTACGGATTGGCTGGATAGAAATAAGACCGATGATTATGCTAAATATGCATCGATTCCGACACCTGCGATTGTAGAAGCTTATCGCATTGCGAAAGAGGTGCGTGCGCTTGTGCGTGATAATCCGAAAGACATTCCTGTTTTCATTGCGATGTCTGAAGAAGATGCAACGGTAGATTCATCGGTAACATTGAAGTTGTTTGATCAGTCGATGATCGGGGAATCGAGTCAAATGTTATTGTACAGTAGGACGCAAAAAGCAGCTCAAACCAACAGAAAGGCTGTAGTGAATACGTACTGGCCAGAGCAAAAAATTATAGGTCTTTCCCATATGGGAGTCATAGGAAACCCTAGTAACCCTTATTATGGTGAAAAAGGCAGTTACCGAATTTGTGATTGGCATCGCTCGGATGAGGCGCGTTATAAAAAGTGTCAAAGTGCCAAAGAGAATTGGTATGGGGAGCGAAGTGATGAGCTGTTATCGAAAAGTGATGTGGCAGGTCGCATTTCGTGGAACCCTCAATTCAAAAACCTGATGAACTATATCGGTTCCTTCATCCGAGCTCATTCGGTTGAATAGAGTAATTGGGTGACATAAACGCTCGCGTTAATTAATTGGAGAGGATAATGAGTAGAAAAGTGGAAGTGTTGCTAAGAGCGTTAACGCCTGAGCAGGTTTCTTTATACCATGAGCAAGGCTATTTGGTTGTGGAAGGAGCTGTTTCCGCTAATACTTGTGACCAATTAAAATCCAGAATCAGTGAAATGTTGGATGTATTTGACCCGGATAGCATCCGATCTATCTTTACGACGAAAGAACAAAGTCGCCAAACGGACAATTATTTTTTAGAATCCGCTGAGAATATATCGTACTTTTTTGAAGAAGAAGCATTTGACGACGACGGTGAGTTGAAGCAAGACAAAAGTTTGTCTATCAATAAAATTGGCCATGCGTTACATGATAAAGACGTTTTGTTTTCGGATTTTTCTTTGCATCCATCATGGGGGAGTATTCTTCACCAGCTTGGAATGAAACAGCCCTTGGCGGCGCAATCCATGTATATATTTAAACAGCCAAATATCGGCGGAGAGGTGAATTGTCATCAAGACAGTACCTTTTTGTTTACTAAGCCAATGAGTGTAATTGGTTTGTGGTTCGCGATAGAAGATGCCACATTGGAAAATGGTTGTCTCTGGGGTGTTCCTGGAGGGCACAAGCAAGGGCTTGAGAAACGCTTTGAACGGGTTTCAGAAGGCAGTACGAAAATGCAAATGACGAAACTGGCGGATGTGGCGTGGGATAAAGAGGCGCTTCTCTCGTTAGAAGTGCCAAAAGGCTCGTTAGTGATCCTAAATGGAGAGTTTCCTCATTTAAGTTATGCAAACCGCTCGAAAAGATCGAGGCATGCTTATGCGTTACATGCTGTTGATGGCGAGTGTGAGTACCCAGAAAGTAACTGGCTATTACGTCAGAATCGTTCCTTTCCAAGATTTAGACAAAATAATTAAAAGAAGAGAAAAACAGACATGCGAGAGATTCTTGCCTTACTGAGCGACAGCCAATTTCATTCCGGAGAAGAACTAGGTAAAGAGATCGGCGTATCAAGAGCTGCGATTTGGAAAAAGCTTAAAAAGCTGGAAGGAATTGGGGTGCGGGTGCATTCTGTTAAGGGGCGCGGATACCGCATTCCCAAAAAACTGACCTTGTTAGAAGAGGTGTTGCTACGCGATCAAGGGTTGGATTCTAACGTCTTTGTTGATATCCAATTTGAGACAGGATCAACCAACGGTGACTTAAAGCAGCATATAAATAAGAATGGCGCGTTACCTGCGTTATTCGTATGTGAAAGACAGTTGCAAGGTAAGGGTAGGCGAGGGCGTAGCTGGGAAAGTGGCGTCGCGCGTAATGTTATCATGTCATTTGCGTATGAATTTGATGGCGGCGCAAATGTTGTTGAAGGGTTGAGTTTAGCTGTAGGTGTTGCGGTAGCAAATGTACTTGAAGGGCTTGGTGTTTCCGGCGTAGGCTTGAAATGGCCAAATGATGTACAAGTCGATGGTAAGAAAATTGCCGGCATTTTGCTTGAAATGGTTGCTGATCAGGATGCGTGTCAGGTCATTATCGGTATTGGCTTGAACGTAGAGATGCTGGATAGCGAAATGGCGACGATAGATCAGCCTTGGACAGACCTTGCCTCAAAGCTATCGGAGACGCCTGATCGCAATTTATTACTTGCTCGATTAACCAATGAATTGATGACTGTGTGTGATAACTTTTCAAAGGGGAAAGGAATCGCGCATTATCAGAACTTGTGGCAAAAGCACGACGTGATGCTCAATCAACGAGTGACTGTTACAAGTGTAGGGAATCAAGTTAAAGGCGTTGCGCGCGGGATAGATGTTCATGGTGCGCTCTTGCTTGAGCGTGATGGTAAAGTGGAATCCCTTTATGGGGGTGAAGTGAGTGTACGAAAACAAAGCTAACAAACGGGCTACCAAAGTATTGGTTGTGGACGCTGGGAACACTCGTCTGAAGTGGACGGCGTTCGACGGTGATACCGTCATTGGAAAGGTATACGACAGCGAGCCTCATAGTTTCGAGGATTTCTATCCCGAAGTCATATATTTCGCTAGTGTACGTTCCAATGAACAAAATGCCATGCTACATGCCGATATTCAAGCTGCTTATCCTGATGTTGAGTGGCTTCCAATTGTGGCCACCTCTCAGGCGCGTAATGTAAAAAACTCATACGAAGAACCGCAACGGCTTGGTGTTGACCGTTGGTTGTCATCCATCGCTGCTTATCATGAAGCGGGGACGGCCTGTCTAATTATTGATGCAGGTACAGCGATAAAAGCCGACTTTGTGAGCGCTGAAGGAGTGCATCTCGGTGGGTACATTGTCCCCGGATTGAAGATTATGAAAGATGTGTTGGTTAAGAATACTGCGCGAATTCGCTATGATAAAAGTGAAGTGTCCGATGAGAGGCAGATACCCAATAATACCGCGGGTGCTGTCGAGCTTGGATGCAAGGAAATGGCAATTGGTTTTGTGGAGAGGCTTATTCGTCAGCATTCCGATTATACTTGGTTTGCAACGGGTGGCGAAGGTGAGGCTTTAATTGTTGCCGCAGGTGCAAAGTGTATCTGTGATGAGCACTTGGTGGCAAAGGGTGCGAAGTTGGTGGGTGATGAATTAATTGAGAATCGAAAAACATGAGATGGTTGTTTTTATTAGTCGTTCTGATTAACGCGGGATTTTTTAGTTGGCATAGTTTTTCTCAAGACCAGCGACAAGGTGGAGAAGAGAAAGTATATGCGCCACCTGTTGGAACCAAAATTGCGCTCATGTCAGAGCCCTTAGAAGAGAAGCCTGAGAAACCAGCTCAGATAGAAATAGCTCAGCGCCGAGAGGCTCTGAGTCGCTTAGAGAGTCGGTTGCAAGAGGCTGTCGAAGATGCGGAGTCAGGAGGTCTGAATGTGGCGATATCAAACGAGGCCGCTACGAGGTCTAGCCCACAGTCGTTGACGGAATCAGGAGATGCATCGTGTCGGATGATAGAGACCGAGAGAGAGAAAGATCATAAAGTAATCTTAGCGTCGTTAGATGTTCAAGGGTGGTCTTACTCTGAGACGCAGACGATCGGCGAACGCGACAAATATTGGCTATATATCCCAGCGCCAGAGACACGAGCGGAAGCGAACAAAGTAGTGAAAGACCTTAAAGCTAAAAGTGTTGATAGCTTTATAATAAATCGCGGTGAAATGAAAAATAGAATTTCGTTGGGGTTGTACTCTTCAATAAAGAGGGCAAAACAAGCAGCGGCTTCTATCAAATTGAGAACAAATTACGACGTAGAGTTATTTGAGCATAAACGTAAAGTAAGCCTCTATGTTGTTGATATTAAGACTTTGATAACGGATCAGTTGTTCAAAAAATGGCTAGAAATTCTAGAAACGGAGCCTTCTTTAATAAAAATTGAAAAAAAGTCTTGTTAGAGCTTGCATTTAGATAAACGATTCATATAATTGCTTCCACCTTTTGGGGCAGTAGCGAAAGCTACGAGAGACAGTGCGAGTTGTCTGTATTTGTGGAGGGGTTCCCGAGTGGCCAAAGGGAGCAGATTGTAAATCTGCCACGAAAGTTTCGGTGGTTCGAATCCACCTCCCTCCACCATTAATGCGGGTATGGTATAGTGGCTATTACCTCAGCCTTCCAAGCTGAAGAGGCGGGTTCGATTCCCGCTACCCGCTCCAAACTCCACGATTGTGCTCATGTAGCTCAGTTGGTAGAGCACACCCTTGGTAAGGGTGAGGTCGGCAGTTCAAATCTGCTCATGAGCTCCAGCATTTCTAAATGCATGTAAATAGGTGGTATTGACCGCCTTTTTTATTGTCTGTTTTTTGGGCGAATACCCTTGCAAAGCTAAACGCAAACCGGTATCATCCTCCGCCCATACGATTGTAGGCCAGTAGTTCAATTGGTAGAGCACCGGTTTCCAAAACCGGCTGTTGGGGGTTCGAGTCCCTCCTGGCCTGCCAAATTTCGTATCCTATATCTAAGCTAGGGATCACCTAAAGTATGAGTTCGAATACAGAAGCTCAAGAGTCTCGCGGAGACCTATTTAAGTGGGCGATTGTTGTTCTGCTGGTTGCAGCAGGCGTAGTTGGTAATAATTATTTTTCTGCTGAATCGTTGCTGTATCGCTTAATTGCGGTATTGGTATTAGCGATTGCGGCGGTTTTTGTTGCATTGCAAACTGTCAAAGGGAAGGCGTTTTTTACTTTGGCTAAAGAAGCTAAAGCAGAAATTAGGCGTGTAGTATGGCCAACTCGTCAAGAGACGGTTCAGACTACGTTGATCGTCTTGGCAGTTGTTATATTTATGTCTCTCGTGCTGTGGGGGGTTGATTCTCTCCTTGGTTGGATCGTTTCTGCAGTAATAGGTTAGGAGTTGGTCGTGACTAAGCGATGGTATGTGGTACAAGCGTACTCGGGATATGAAAAGCATGTGATGCGCGCGCTTACAGAGCGTGTGCAACTTATGTCGATGGAAGATTTATTCGGCGATATCTTAGTGCCTACTGAAGAAGTGGTTGAGATTCGTGACGGTAAAAAGCGCAAGAGCGAACGTAAGTTCTATCCGGGCTACGTGTTAGTGCAAATGGATATGAATGACGACTCTTGGCATTTGGTTAAGGGTACATCGCGCGTGCTTGGCTTTATTGGCGGCACGGCAGATAAACCTTCTCCTATCACTCAACGTGAAGCGGATGCAATATTGCAACGTGTTAACGAGGGTGTTGATAAGCCTCGTCCTAAGACATTGTTTGAAGTGGGTGAGGTCGTTCGTGTTAACGAAGGGCCGTTCGCAGACTTTAATGGTGTGGTTGAAGAGGTTGATTACGATAAGAGCCGAATTAAAGTGGCAGTATTGATCTTTGGTCGATCTACCCCTGTTGATTTGGAATTCAGTCAGGTTGAGAAAGCCTGATTTTGTAAACGGGTAGCCTGATTTATTTAGGCGGTGACCCATCTGGAGTAAATAATGGCTAAAAAAGTCCAAGCTTACATCAAGCTACAAGTTAAAGCGGGTCAAGCGAACCCAAGTCCACCAGTAGGTCCAGCTCTTGGTCAACATGGTGTGAATATCATGGAATTCTGTAAAGCATTCAACGCTAAAACACAAGGTGTTGAACCAGGTCTTCCTACACCAGTAATCATTACTGTATACGCTGACCGTAGTTTTACATTCGAAACTAAATCGACTCCAGCATCTGTTCTTCTTAAGAAAGCAGCAGGTCTGAAAAGCGGTTCTCCACGTCCTAACACTCAGAAAGTAGGTACGGTAACTCGTGCACAACTTGAAGAGATTGTTAATGCTAAGCAGGAAGATTTGACTGCTTCTGATATGGATGCTGCTGTACGTACTATCGCAGGTAGTGCGCGCTCTATGGGTCTAGATGTTGAGGGTGTTGAATAATGGCTAAGCTAACTAAGCGCGCTCGCTTGATCGCAGAAAAAGTTGAAGCGACTAAATTGTACTCTGTAGAAGAAGCGGTTGCTCTTCTAGATGAACTTTCTACTGTGAAGTTCAAAGAGTCTGTTGATGTTGCTGTTAATCTAGGTGTTGATCCTCGTAAATCTGATCAGGTTGTACGTGGTTCTACTGTTTTGCCACACGGTACTGGTAAAGATGTACGTGTTGCTGTATTTGCTCAAGGCGCGAACGCAGAAGCTGCTAAAGAAGCAGGTGCTGACATCGTAGGTTTTGATGACCTAGCTGAACAAGTAAAAGCGGGTAACCTAGATTTTGACGTGGTTATTGCTTCTCCAGATGCAATGCGCGTTGTTGGTCAATTAGGTCAGGTGTTGGGTCCTCGTGGTCTTATGCCTAACCCTAAAGTTGGTACAGTTACTCCTGACGTTGCTACTGCAGTTAAGAATGCAAAAGCAGGTCAGGCTCGTTACCGTACTGACAAAAATGGTATTGTTCACGCAGGTGTTGGCTCTATCGGCTTCACTGCGGACGCTATCAAAGGTAACTTGGAAGCGCTTCTTAGCGACCTACGTCGTGCTAAGCCAGCTTCTTCTAAAGGTATCTTTATGAAGAAAGTGACTTTGTCCTCTACAATGGGACCAGGTCTAGTAATTGATTTAGGTGCATTGAGCTTCTAAGTCGAGCTTGAGGGTCTGTATGGCATTTGTCATATAGGCCGTCAAAGACCGTAGGAACGAAAGTTTAATTAAACGTTGAGAAATGTTTTTCCTGCGCAGATGGTGTGGCCCGATTCAGATTTAACTGGATCCAACTCACCAGTAAAGTACTCCGAGTAATCGGAGAGTTGGTAAAACTAGGGACTTGTCCCTGCTAATCCAGGAGAAAACCAGTGGCATTAGGTCTAGAAGACAAAAAAGCCATTGTCGCCGAAGTTAGCGAAGCTGCCCAAGGCGCATTGTCTGCGGTTGTAGCTGATTCTCGCGGTGTTACCGTGGGTGATATGACTGCACTTCGCAAACAAGCACGTGAAGCTGGCGTATACGTACGTGTTGTACGTAACACTCTAGCTCGCCGCGCTGTTGATGGCACTGACTTCGAATGCTTAAAAGATAGCTTCGTAGGTCCTACGTTAATTGCTTTCTCTAACGAACACCCAGGTGCGGCTGCTCGTTTGTTGAAAGAATTTGCGAAAGGCAACGATGCATTTGAAGTTAAAGCATTGGCGTTCAACGGTGAGTTGATCGCAGCAGGCGACATTGATCGTTTGGCAACACTGCCAACATACGACGAAGCTATCGCGAAGTTGATGAGCGTACTACAGGGTGCTACAAGCAAACTGGTTCGTACTCTTGCGGCTGTACGCGAGCAGAAAGAGCAAGAAGCTGCGTAAATTTATACGCGCTCTTGATACACTTATTTTGTTTTATTGCCCTCGGGCAATTATTAAAGAATGCTAGGAAATCTGAGTCATGGCTCTAACTAAAGAAGATATCATCAATGCAGTAGCAGAAATGTCTGTAATGGACGTTGTTGAACTTATTGAAGCAATGGAAGAAAAATTCGGTGTAACTGCAGCTGCTGCAGTTGTAGCTGGCCCTGCTGCTGAAGCTGGCGCTGCTGCTGAAGCTCAAACTGAATTCGACGTTGTTCTAACTGCTGTTGGCGACAAGAAAGTTAACGTAATCAAAGCTGTACGTGCAGCAACTGGTCTTGGCTTGAAAGAAGCTAAAGGCATGGTTGACGGCGCTCCTGCTACAGTTAAAGAAGGCGTATCTAAAGAAGAAGCAGATGAGCTTAAAGCTGCTCTTGAAGAAGCTGGTGCATCTGTCGAAGTTAAATAATGACAGAAACTGTTCCAGAATTCGGCCTTTAGTCGAATTGGCTGGTGGCATTTTGCCACCGGCCTTTTTGGGTTTCTAAGCCCAAATAAAACGAAAGAATTTTTTATTGGGAGAAAACTCTCCCATTATTTGGTAAGGCCTTATCTAGGCCTTTTGCGTCAATGTGCACAAGCTGGGGAATGCTGATGGCTTACTCATACACTGAGAAAAAACGTATCCGTAAGGATTTCGGTAAACTGCCGCCCGTTTTGGATGTGCCATACTTGCTGGCAATTCAGCTTGAATCCTACCGTAAATTTCTGCAAGAAGGTAAAGATCTTGCAGGGCGTGAGGAATTAGGTCTACATGGGGCCTTTAAATCTGTCTTTCCAATGGTCAGCTTTTCCGGCAATGCGGCTCTAGAGTATGTCGATTACCGATTAGGCAAACCTGTTTTTGATGTAAAAGAGTGTCAACTGCGTGGCGTGACCTATGCAGCTCCTTTACGCGTTCGTGTAAGACTTATCATTTATGATAAAGAATCTTCGAACAAGGCAATTAAAGACATCCGTGAGCAAGAAGTGTACATGGGTGAAATTCCACTCATGACTGAAAACGGTACCTTTGTTATCAATGGTACAGAACGTGTAATTGTTTCTCAGTTGCACCGTTCACCTGGTGTGTTCTTCGACCACGATCGTGGTAAGACTCACTCATCAGGTAAGCTTCTACACTCTGCTCGTGTTATTCCTTACCGTGGTTCATGGTTGGACTTCGAGTTTGATCCAAAAGACTGCGTATTCGTTCGTATCGACCGCCGTCGTAAATTACCTGTTTCTATTTTGCTACGTGCATTGGGTTACAACACTGAAGAAATTCTAGGTACTTTCTTCGATACCGTTCGTTTCTATCTTAATAAAGATGGTTTCGAAATGGATCTTGTTGCAAGTCGTCTACGTGGTGAAACTGCGCTGTTTGATATTGTAGATAACAACGGCGAAGTAATTGTAGAAGAAGGTCGTCGTATCACTGCTAAACATATCCGTGCAATGGATAAAGCAGGTCTAGAGCGCCTTTCTATTCCGCTAGAATATATCCTGGGTAAAGTGTCCGCTAAAAACCTAGTACACCCTGCGACGGGTGAACTAATTGCAGAAGCAAACACAGAGATGTCTGTTGATTTGTTAGAAGCTTTAGTAGGTGCAGGAATCACAGAAATTGATGTCTTGTACACTAATGATTTGGATCACGGTCCATTCATTTCTGACACTTTGCGCATCGACCCAACGAACAACCAGTTGGAAGCATTGGTAGAAATCTACCGTATGATGCGTCCTGGCGAGCCGCCAACTAAAGAATCAGCTGAAGGTTTGTTCCAAGGTTTGTTCTTCGCAGAAGAGCGTTACGATCTATCTGGTGTAGGTCGTATGAAATTCAACCGTCGTTTAGGACGTGATGAAGATAAAGGTCCAGGCATTCTGGACAATGAAGACATCATCGACGTGCTGAAGACTTTGTTGGATATCCGTAACGGTAACGGAATGGTTGATGATATCGACCACTTGGGTAACCGTCGCGTACGTTCTGTCGGTGAAATGGCTGAAAACCAGTTCCGCGTTGGTCTTGTTCGTGTTGAGCGTGCTGTCAAAGAGCGTTTGTCTATGGCGGAAGCTGATGGCCTTATGCCTCAGGATCTGCTAAATGCTAAGCCAGTTGCAGCAGCAATCAAAGAATTCTTTGGTTCCAGCCAATTGTCTCAGTTTATGGATCAAAACAACCCGCTTTCTGAGGTTACTCATAAGCGTCGTGTTTCTGCGCTTGGCCCCGGTGGTTTGACACGTGAACGTGCTGGCTTTGAAGTACGTGACGTACATGCAACGCACTACGGTCGTGTTTGTCCTATCGAGACTCCTGAGGGACCAAACATCGGTTTGATCAACTCTTTGTCTACTTATGCTCGTACGAACAGTTACGGTTTCCTTGAAACTCCGTACCGTAAAGTTGTAGACGGCAAAATGACAGATGAGACGGTTTACGTTTCCGCTATTGATGAGGCGAAGTACGTAATCGCACAAGCATCTGTCAATGTTGATAAAGAAGGCCGATTGGTTGATGAGCTAGTTCAGGTGCGTCATATGCACGAAACTACCTTGTTGCCAAAAGAAAAAGTAAACCTGATGGACGTATCTCCTCGTCAGGTCGTTTCTGTTGCTGCGTCTTTGATTCCGTTCCTTGAGCACGATGATGCTAACCGAGCGTTGATGGGATCGAACATGCAACGTCAGGCTGTTCCAACATTAAAGGCTGATAAGCCAGTTGTTGGTACTGGTATGGAACGCAACGTAGCGAAAGACTCTGGTGTATGTATCGTTGCTCGTCGCGGCGGTGTAATCGAGTCTGTTGATGCAAGTCGTATCGTCGTTCGCGTTAACTCTGAAGAGACGCTTGCGGGTGAAGCAGGTGTAGATATTTACAACCTGACTAAATACGTTCGCTCTAACCAAAATACATGTATTAACCAGCGTACTCTTGTACTGAAAGGTGAGAGAGTTGCATCTGGCGATATCATGGCTGATGGTCCTTCTGTTGATATGGGTGATTTGGCGTTGGGCCAAAACATGCGTATTGCCTTCATGCCTTGGAATGGTTTCAACTTCGAGGATTCCATCCTTGTTTCTGAACGTGTTGTAGAAGAAGATCGATTTACTTCTATTCACATTCAAGAGCTTACATGTGTTGCGCGTGATA
Organism: Marinomonas balearica; assembly: GCF_004362145.1. Classification (GTDB taxonomy): domain Bacteria; phylum Pseudomonadota; class Gammaproteobacteria; order Pseudomonadales; family Marinomonadaceae; genus Marinomonas; species Marinomonas balearica. The sequence continues at coordinate 68,432 of NZ_SNXC01000012.1, read as the reverse complement.
CTAAGCTTGGGCCTGAAGAAATTACTGCGGATATTCCAAACGTTGGTGAAGGTGCGCTGTCTAAACTTGATTCTTCTGGTGTTGTTTACATCGGTGCAGAAGTAGAGCCTGGCGATATTCTGGTTGGTAAAGTAACACCTAAAGGTGAAACTCAACTGACTCCAGAAGAGAAGCTATTGCGCGCTATCTTCGGTGAAAAAGCGTCTGATGTTAAAGATACATCTCAGCGCGTTAAAACCGGTACTCGCGGTACAGTTATTGACGTTCAAGTCTTCACTCGTGACGGCATTGAAAAAGACGACCGTGCTAAGGCAATTGAGAAATCTCAGTTGGATCAAGTACGTAAGGATCTTAATGAAGAGTTCCGTATCGTCGAGAAAGCAACGTTTGAGCGTTTAGCTGAAACCTTAGTTGGTCAACAGGCTGAAGGCGGTCCTGGTCTTGCTCGCAATGCGATCATTACTGAAGACTATCTTGCTAATTTAGATCACCCTGAGTGGTTTAAGATTCGTGTATCAAACGAAGAAGCTACCGAGCAACTTGAGAAAGCTCAAGCAGCGTTGATAGAGCGCCGTAAAGAGCTGGATGCTAAGTTCGAAGATAAGAAGCGTAAGCTTCAGACTGGCGATGATTTGGCTCCGGGTGTACTTAAGATTGTTAAAGTTTACGTTGCTATTAAGCGTCGTATTCAGCCGGGTGATAAAATGGCCGGCCGTCACGGTAACAAGGGTGTAATTTCTAAAATTATGCCAGTTGAAGATATGCCTTATGACGAAAACGGCGATCCAGTAGACATCGTTCTTAACCCGCTAGGTGTTCCGTCTCGAATGAACGTTGGTCAGGTTCTTGAGACTCACTTAGGTGCAGCTGCTAAAGGCCTTGGTCGCAAGATCAACGAGATGATTCAGGTTGAGCGTGAGAAAGCAGAAACCGTTCAGGAACTGCGTTCTTTCCTTGGTGAAGTGTATAACGGACACGAGGATGGATTGCGTCCAGCGCGTTCTGAAGATCTAGACAGCTTCACAGATGAAGAAATCATGACATTGGCATCGAACCTTAAAGGTGGTGTTCCAATGGCATCTGGTGCATTTGATGGTGCGAAAGAAGCAGAGATCAAGCGTATGCTACGTTTGGCTGGCTTGAACGAAAGCGGTCAAATCAAGTTGTTCAACGGTCGTACAGGTGATGCATTTGAGCGTCCAGTAACTGTAGGTTACATGTACATGCTGAAATTGAACCACTTGGTAGACGACAAAATGCACGCTCGTTCTACGGGATCTTACAGTCTGGTAACACAGCAGCCGTTGGGTGGTAAAGCTCAATTCGGTGGTCAGCGTTTCGGTGAGATGGAGGTATGGGCACTTGAAGCATACGGTGCGGCTTACACTCTACAAGAAATGTTGACAGTTAAGTCTGATGACGTAAATGGTCGAACTAAGATGTATAAAAACATCGTAGATGGCGATCATCGTATGGAACCAGGCATGCCAGAATCCTTCAACGTATTGGTTAAAGAGATCCGCTCTCTTGGTATCGATATCGAGTTGGAAAACGATTAAGCACGAATCACATTTGACCTGCTGGGGAGCGCGGCTCCCCAGCCTTACGAGTGGGGCGAATATACATGAAAGACTTATTAGGTCTTCTAAAATCACAGGGACAATCTGACGAGTTTGATTCGATTCGTATCGGTCTGGCTTCTCCAGATATGATTCGTTCGTGGTCTTACGGCGAAGTTAAAAAGCCTGAGACGATCAACTACCGTACGTTCAAACCAGAACGTGACGGATTGTTCTGTGCAAAAATCTTTGGTCCTATTAAGGACTATGAATGTTTGTGTGGTAAATACAAACGTTTGAAACACCGTGGTGTCATTTGTGAGAAGTGTGGCGTTGAAGTTGCTCTGTCTAAAGTGCGCCGTGAGCGTATGGGACATATTGAACTAGCGTCTCCAGTTGCTCATATTTGGTTCCTAAAATCTCTACCGTCTCGTATCGGTCTTATCCTTGATATGACGTTACGTGATATTGAACGAGTGCTTTACTTTGAATCTTTCATCGTAATTGACCCAGGCATGACAACGCTTGATAAAGGTCAGCTGTTAAACGATGAGCAGTACTTTGAAGCACTAGAAGAATTCGGTGATGAATTTGACGCTCGCATGGGTGCTGAAGCGATCCAAATGTTGCTACGCGACATGGATATGGCTGAAGAAATTAATACTATGCGTGAAGAGTTGAATGCTACCAATTCTGAAACTCGTATTAAGAAGCTTTCTAAGCGTTTGAAGTTGATCGAAGCGTTCCACAACTCTGGCAATAATCCAGAGTGGATGGTGCTTGAAGTTCTTCCAGTTCTTCCACCAGATCTTCGTCCTCTTGTACCGCTAGAGGGTGGACGTTTCGCTACGTCTGACTTGAACGATTTGTACCGTCGAGTTATTAACCGTAACAACCGTTTGAAGCGTCTTCTAGAGCTTGCGGCACCAGACATCATCGTACGTAACGAAAAGCGTATGTTGCAAGAGTCTGTTGATGCGTTGCTTGATAATGGTCGTCGTGGACGTGCGATTACTGGTTCTAACAAGCGCCCTCTGAAATCTTTGGCTGACATGATCAAAGGTAAGCAAGGTCGTTTCCGTCAGAACTTGCTTGGTAAGCGTGTAGACTACTCTGGTCGTTCTGTAATTACAGTAGGTCCATCTTTACGTCTTCACCAGTGTGGTCTTCCTAAGAAAATGGCGCTTGAATTGTTTAAGCCATTCATTTTCTCTAAGTTAGAGCTACGCGGTATGGCAACAACCATTAAAGCTGCGAAGAAAATGGTTGAGCGTGAGACGTCGGAAGTTTGGGATATCCTGGATGAAGTTATCCGCGAACACCCAGTTATGCTTAACCGTGCACCTACATTGCACCGTTTGGGTATTCAGGCATTTGAACCCATGCTTATCGAAGGTAAAGCGATTCAGTTGCACCCATTAGTGTGTGCGGCTTATAACGCTGACTTTGACGGTGACCAAATGGCCGTACACGTTCCTCTAACAATTGAAGCTCAGTTAGAAGCACGTGCATTGATGATGTCTACAAACAACATCTTGTCTCCAGCGAATGGTGAGCCAATCATCGTTCCTTCTCAAGACGTTGTATTGGGTCTTTACTACATGACTCGAGACAAAATCAATGCAAAAGGTGAAGGCATGGCCTTCGCTGATATTAAAGAAGTTCACCGTGCGTATGGTGCAAAACAAGTTGAATTGCACGCTAAAGTAAAAGTTCGCGTAAGCGAAGTAGATACAACGCTAGAGGGTGAGAAAATCCCTTCTACTTTTATTGCAGATACAACCGTTGGACGTGCTTTGTTGTTTGATGTTGTTCCTGATGGCCTTCCATTCTCAGTTGTTAACCAACCGATGAAGAAGAAAGCAATTTCGAATCTGATCAACGAGTGTTACCGCAAAGTTGGCTTAAAAGAAACATGTATCTTTGCTGATCAATTGATGTACACAGGCTTCCAATACGCTACTGCTTCTGGTTCGTCAGTAGGTGTAGATGATTTCGTTATTCCACCAGAGAAAGCAGAAATAATTTCTCGTGCGGAAGAAGAAGTTAAAGAGGTTGAGTATCAATTTGCTGATGGTCTTGTAACACAAGGCGAGAAATACAACAAAGTGATCGACCTTTGGTCTCGTACAAACGAAACCGTAACCGATGCCATGATGAAAAACTTGGCAAAAGAGACTGTTGTAAACAAAGAGGGTGAAGAGGTTGAACAACAATCTTTTAACTCGGTTTACATGATGGCAGACTCCGGTGCCCGTGGTAGTGTCGCTCAGATGCGTCAGCTAGGCGGTATGCGTGGTTTGATGGCGAAACCGGATGGATCGATCATCGAGACACCGATCACTGCGAACTTCCGTGAAGGTCTATCGGTACTTCAGTACTTTACCTCGACTCACGGTGCTCGTAAGGGTCTTGCCGATACGGCACTGAAAACAGCAAACTCTGGTTACCTAACGCGTCGTCTAGTTGACGTGGCACAAGATTTGGTAATAACAGAAGTTGATTGTGGTTCTACAGACGGTATTACCGTAAATGCCATGATTGAAGGGGGCGATGTAGTTGTTCCTCTAGGTCAGCGTGTATTGGGTCGTGTCGTTGCTCAAGATGTAATGGATACCAAAGGTGAGCTTGTTCTTGCTGCAGGTACTTTGATTGATGAGCATCATATTCGCACAATCGAGTCTGCGGGTGTCGACGAAATGATCGTTCGCTCTGTTATCACATGTGATACTAAACACGGTGTGTGTGGCAAGTGTTACGGTCGTGATTTGGCGCGTGGACATTTGGTTAATATTGGTGAAGCGATTGGTGTTGTGGCTGCACAGTCAATCGGTGAGCCTGGTACACAGCTGACAATGCGTACGTTCCACATCGGTGGTGCGGCATCTCGAGCGTCTGCTGTAGACAGTGTTCAAGTGAAGAGTGCTGGTACTGTTCGTTTCCATAAAATGAAGAGTATTGAACGTGAAAACGGCCAATTGGTTGTGGCTTCTCGTTCTTCTGAATTGGCAATTGCTGATGAGGCGGGTCGTGAGAAAGAGCGTTATAAGCTTCCTTATGGTGCTGTACTAAGTGTGGTTGAAGGTGATTCAGTGACTGCGGGTCAAGTCGTAGCTAACTGGGATCCTCATACACACCCAATCGTATCTGAGACACAAGGTCGCCTTGAGTTCTCTGGTATGGAAGAGAACGTTACTATTCGTCGCCAATCTGACGAAATGACGGGCTTAACTACGATTGAAGTATTGGAAATGAGGGATCGTCCTTCAGCGGGCAAAGATTTACGACCTATCATTGCGGTTGTAGATGAAGCCGGTAATCCGGTAATGATTCCGGGAACCGATTCTCCAGTTCAATACATGTTGCCAGAGAAAGCTTTGTTAAGCTTGGATCATGGTGCAACTATCAAGTCTGGTGAAGTCTTAGCGCGTATTCCTCAAGAATCGCAGGGTAACAAGGATATCACGGGTGGTCTGCCACGAGTGGCTGACTTGTTTGAAGCTCGTCGTCCGAAAGATCCAGCTATTATGGCGGAAGCAACGGGTGTTGTTAGTTTTGGTAAGGAAACGAAAGGTAAGATTCGTTTGGTTATCAATCCTCAAGACGGCAGCGACCCAATTGAAACTCTGATTCCAAAATGGCGTCAAATCAACATCTTTGATGGTGAGGAAGTAGCTAAGGGTGAAATTATTGCGGATGGTCCTTTAAATCCACATGATATTTTACGTCTTAAAGGTGTAGAGCCTCTAGCTGACTACATCACTATGGAGATTCAAGAAGTTTACCGCCTACAAGGTGTTGTGATTAACGATAAGCACATTGAAGTTATCGTTCGTCAGATGCTGCGTAAAGTGGATGTGGGTGAGGCCGGTGATACCGATCTTATCCAAGGTGACCAAATTGAATACACTCAATTGTTGGATGCGAACGAAGCTGCAGAAGCAGAAGGTAAGTTCCCATCGAAATTTGAGCGTGTGCTACTTGGTATCACGAAAGCTTCTTTGGCAACCGAATCCTTCATCTCTGCAGCGTCGTTCCAAGAGACGACTCGTGTATTGACCGAGGGTGCGGTAACCGGTAAGAAAGACCACTTACGTGGTCTGAAAGAAAACGTTGTAGTAGGTCGCCTAATCCCAGCGGGTACAGGTTTGGCATACCACAGCGAGCGCAAGAATAAGAAAGAACTTGCGCAAGCAGCGAAAGAAGGAAGTGCTACTGTTAGTGCTTCTGATGTCGAAGAAGCACTAAGTGCCGCTCTAAAAGACTAAATTTGCTGATTTAGGCAAAGGGAGGTGATTTTTTAGTCGCCTCCCTATTGACTGTTTTATAGGCGCAAATTACACTTGCGCCTCCTTAATTTTGGCGATATCCGCCATAAGTATTGGATTTGTGGAGCTTGTATAATGGCAACCGTTAACCAGTTGGTTCGTAAACCACGTAAACGTAAAGTGGCAAAAAGTGACGTACCTGCGTTACAAGCTTGTCCGCAACGCCGCGGCGTCTGCACACGTGTATACACTACTACGCCTAAAAAGCCTAACTCGGCTTTGCGTAAAGTATGTCGTGTTCGCTTGACGAACGGCTTTGAAGTAACTTCCTACATCGGTGGTGAAGGTCACAACCTGCAAGAACACAGCGTAGTGCTGATTCGTGGCGGTCGTGTAAAAGACCTTCCAGGTGTTCGTTATCACACAGTTCGTGGTAGCTTGGATACTTCAGGCGTACAAAATCGTAAACAGGGCCGTTCTAAGTACGGTACTAAACGTCCTAAGTAAGTTTAAGTTCTTAACTTAAATTTATTTCATCGTTTAGAAACATAATTTTATTAAAGTAAGGCCGAGCAGATTATATAGTTTGTCTCGGGCTAACCTGAAGAGGACATAGACATGCCTAGAAGACGCGTCGTCGCGAAGCGTGAAGTACTTCCAGATCCTAAGCACGGAAGTCAACTTCTTGCTAAATTCATCAACCATGTAATGGTTAGTGGCAAGAAATCTGTAGCAGAAAGCATTGTTTACAAAGCGCTAGACACTGTTGCAACACGCTCAAAAACTGAAGATCCAATGTCGGTCTTCGAAAAAGCCCTAGAATCAATCCAGCCAATGGTAGAGGTTAAGTCTCGCCGTGTGGGTGGTGCGACTTATCAAGTACCTGTAGAGGTTCGTCCAGCTCGCCGCGCAGCTCTTTCTATGCGTTGGTTGGTAGACGCTTCTCGTAAGCGTGGTGAAAAATCCATGGCTTTACGTCTTGCTGGCGAAATTCTAGATGCTGCTGAGAACAAAGGTTCTGCTGTTAAGAAACGTGAAGACGTTCATCGCATGGCAGAAGCTAACAAAGCATTCTCGCACTACCGATTCTAATCGTCCGGAGAGACAAACAAAGTGGCACGTAAAACTCCCATCAACCGCTATCGTAATATCGGTATTTGTGCACACGTTGATGCTGGAAAAACGACTACAACTGAGCGCGTTCTTTTTTATACTGGTCTATCTCATAAAATTGGTGAGGTGCACGATGGTGCAGCTACTATGGATTGGATGGAGCAGGAACAGGAGCGCGGTATCACTATCACTTCAGCGGCAACGACTTGCTTCTGGAGTGGTATGAGTCAGCAGTTTGATCAGCACCGAATCAATATTATTGATACGCCAGGACACGTAGACTTCACTATCGAAGTGGAGCGTTCATTACGTGTGTTGGACGGTGCCGTCGTGGTTCTTTGTGGCTCTTCGGGTGTTCAGCCTCAAACTGAAACAGTATGGCGTCAAGCAAACAAGTACGAGGTTCCTCGTATGGTGTTTGTTAACAAAATGGACCGTACTGGAGCCGACTTCTTCAGTGTTGTGGAGCAGATGAAAGATCGCTTAAATGCGAATGCTGTTCCAATTCAAATCAACATTGGTACCGAAGAAGGTTTTAAAGGTGTTGTTGATCTTGTACTCATGAAAGCAATTATGTGGAATGAGTCGGATCAGGGCATGACCTATGAGTTGGAAGAAATTCCAGCGGAATTGGTTGAAGAGGCTCAAACGTGGCGCGAGCAAATGCTCGAGGCTGCGGCTGAAGCGAATGAAGAACTCATGGATAAGTACCTTGAAGAAGGTGATTTATCTGTAGAGGAAATCAAAGCTGGCTTGCGTCAGCGTACTTTGGCAAATGAATTGGTGCTCGTAACTTGTGGTTCTGCATTCAAAAACAAAGGCGTTCAAGCTGTGCTTGATGCTGTTGTTGAGTACATGCCTTCACCACTGGAAGTGAAAGCGATTGAGGGTACTGAGGAAGATAGTGAAACTGTTGTTAGCCGAGAAGCTGACGACGAAGCTCCATTTGCTTCCTTAGCCTTTAAGATTGCAACAGATCCTTTTGTTGGGTCTTTGACTTTCGTACGAGTATACTCCGGCGTATTGAGCTCCGGAGATGCGGTCTACAATTCCGTGAAACAGAAGCGTGAACGAGTAGGTCGTATGGTGCAAATGCACTCTAACGATAGACAAGAGATCAAAGAAGTCCGCGCAGGAGATATTGCTGCGTTGATCGGCATGAAAGATGTGACGACCGGTGACACGCTTTGTGATCAGAAAAATGTTGTTGTGTTAGAGCGCATGGAGTTTCCAGAGCCTGTTATTTCTGTTGCGGTTGAGCCTCGTTCTCAAGCGGATCAAGAAAAAATGGGTATTGCGCTGGGTAAACTGGCGCAAGAAGATCCGTCTTTCAGGGTGGAAACGCATGAAGAGACAGGTCAAACAATTATATCCGGTATGGGCGAATTGCATCTCGACATTATTGTTGATCGTATGCGTCGTGAGTTTAAAGTTGAGGCTAACATTGGTAATCCTCAAGTTTCTTACCGGGAAAAAATTCGCAAAGAAGTGGAAGTTAACCACAAATTTGTGCGTCAATCTGGTGGTCGTGGACAATATGGCCACGTTGTTATGAAACTGATTCCTTCAGATGATGAAGGTCTTGAGTTTGTTAACGAGATTGTTGGTGGTGTTATTCCTAAGGAATATATACCAGCAGTAGAGAAAGGCATCGCAGAGCAAATGAAAAACGGTGTTGTCGCAGGATACCCTTTATTGGGTCTTAAGGTGATACTGTTTGATGGTTCCTACCATGATGTTGACTCTAACGAAATGGCCTTTAAAATTGCAGCTTCTCAAGGTTTGAAGAAGGGTGCGGCGGATGCCAACCCTTGTGTACTTGAACCAGTAATGAAGGTAGAAGTTGTAACTCCTGAAGAGTACATGGGGGACGTAATGGGAGACCTGAATCGTCGTCGTGGTCTTGTTCAGGGAATGGACGATTCCTCATCAGGGAAAATTATTCGAGCAGAAGTGCCATTAGGTGAAATGTTCGGATATGCAACTGATGTGCGTAGCTTGTCGCAAGGTCGTGCAAGTTATGCAATGGAATTCCTAAAGTACGCTGAAGCGCCAGCTAGTGTGGCAGACGCGATCATCAAATATGAAAATTAATCATCATACTTACTAATATTTAAGGTGTTTGTATCATGGCAAAAGAAAAGTTCGAACGTAGTAAACCACACGTTAACGTTGGTACAATCGGTCACGTTGACCACGGTAAAACTACTCTAACCGCAGCTCTAACTCGCGTATGTGCAGAAGTATTCGGTGGCGAAGCTGTTGCATTTGACGGTATCGATAACGCTCCTGAAGAGCGTGAGCGTGGTATCACAATCGCAACGTCTCACGTTGAGTATGATTCTACAGAACGTCACTACGCACACGTAGACTGCCCTGGGCACGCTGACTATGTTAAAAACATGATCACTGGTGCTGCTCAAATGGACGGCGCGATCCTAGTATGTGGTGCGACTGACGGCCCTATGCCTCAGACTCGTGAGCACATCCTTCTTTCTCGTCAAGTAGGTGTACCATACATCGTAGTATTCCTAAACAAAGCAGACCTTCTTGCTGAAGACTGTGGCGGTGCTGACTCTGAAGAATACGCAGAAATGCTTGAGTTGGTAGAAATGGAATTGCGTGATCTTCTATCTGAGTATGACTTCCCAGGTGATGACACTCCAATCATCCCAGGTTCTGCTCTAATGGCGTTGAATGGCGAAGATGACAACGAAATGGGTACAACTGCTGTTAAGACTCTAGTTGAAACTCTAGACTCTTACATCCCTGAGCCAGAGCGTGCTATCGATGGTGCATTCATCATGCCTATCGAGGACGTATTCTCTATCCAGGGTCGTGGTACTGTTGTTACTGGTCGTGTTGAGCGCGGTATCATCAATACTGGTGACGAAGTAGAAATCGTAGGTATCAAAGATACTACTAAATCTACTTGTACTGGTGTTGAGATGTTCCGTAAGCTTCTTGACGAAGGTCGTGCTGGTGAGAACATTGGTGCACTTCTACGTGGTACTAAGCGTGATGAAGTTCAACGTGGTCAAGTATTGTCTGCTCCAGGTTCTATCAATCCTCACACTGAGTTCGAAGCAGAAGTATACGTGCTAGGTAAAGATGAAGGTGGTCGTCACACTCCATTCTTCAAAGGTTACCGTCCACAGTTCTACTTCCGTACTACAGACGTAACAGGTGCTTGTGAGCTTCCTGAAGGCGTTGAAATGGTTATGCCTGGTGATAACATCCAGATGACTGTTACTCTAATTCACCCAATCGCAATGGACGAAGGTCTTCGTTTTGCGATCCGTGAAGGTGGCCGTACTGTAGGTGCTGGTGTTGTAGCTAAAGTACTTAAGTAATCGATTCTTAGAATCTTTTATTTAACTAGCTAAAAAGGGCTGCTCGATATATCGAGCAGCCCTTTTTGTTTTTTGACCTAATTTTTAGCTTTGTAAAGTTGGTTACTTGACAACCAATTTCATAGTGGCTAGAATTCGCCGTCCTTAAAAAAGGATGGTGGCTCAAAAAGTATACAGTTTGAGTCGCTCAAAACATTGTATTTGGAGTTGGAAATGCAAAGCCAAAAAATCCGTATTCGTTTGAAAGCATTTGATCACCGTCTGATTGATGCTTCAACGCAAGAGATTGTGGACACTGCTAAGCGCACTGGCGCTCAGGTACGTGGTCCTATTCCGCTTCCTACTCGCAAAGAACGTTATACAGTGTTGATTTCTCCTCACGTAAACAAAGATGCACGTGATCAATACGAAATCCGCACACACAAACGTGTTCTAGATATCGTTGAGCCAACAGAAAAAACTGTTGACGCTCTAATGAAGCTAGATCTTGCGGCAGGCGTGGAAGTACAAATTTCTTTGGGTTAATTCTCAAAGATTTAGGGGTGCGATAACCAGCTGGTAATCAGTTGGCCTAAGCACATTAGTGGAATGGCCTGGAATGGTCAGCCGTAGCGGGTGATAGCCCCGTACACAACTGGCAAACGAGGTAAAAAATGGCTATTCAATTAGTCGGACGCAAAGCCGGAATGACACGTATCTTCAATGAAGATGGTGTATCCGTGCCAGTAACCGTCATCGAGGTTGAACCGAACCGCGTAACGCAGGTTAAAACTACAGACACTGACGGCTATAGCGCTGTTCAAGTAACTGTTGGTGAGCGCCGTGCAAATCGTGTAAACAAAGCAGCTGCAGGTCACTTTGCAAAAGCGAATGTTGAAGCGGGTCGTGGTTTATGGGAGTTCCGCCTGTCAGGTGGCGAAAAAGAAATCAATGTTGGTGATGAACTAACAGTTGCTGATTTCGAGTCTGTAGCCGTAGTTGACGTAATTGGTCAATCTAAAGGTAAAGGCTTCCAAGGTGCCGTTAAACGTCACAATTTCCGTACGCAAGATGCGACACACGGTAACTCATTGTCTCACCGTGCTCCTGGTTCTATTGGCCAATGTCAAACACCTGGTCGTGTTTGGAAAGGCAAAAGAATGGCAGGTCACATGGGCGCAGCTCAAGTAACTACACAATCTCTAGAAGTTGTTCGTGTAGATGCAGAGCGTAACCTTATCCTTGTAAAAGGTGCGGTTCCTGGCGCTACTAACGGTGATGTTGTTCTTCAACCAGCTGTTAAAGCACGCTAAGAGAGGTAGACAATGAACTTGAATTTGACAGGTGCAGAGGGAACGGTTGAAGTTTCTGATGTAACCTTCGCTCGTGAATACAACGAAGCATTGGTACACCAAGTTGTTACAGCATACTTGGCTGGTGCTCGTCAGGGTACACGAGCTCAAAAAACTCGCTCTGAAGTAGCTGGCGGTGGTCGTAAACCTTGGAAACAAAAAGGTTCTGGTCGCGCTCGTGCAGGTACTATTCGTAGTCCTCTATGGCGTTCTGGTGGCGTAACATTCGCTGCTAAACCACAAGACCACACTCAGAAAGTAAACAAGAAGATGTATCGTGCAGCATTGCGCACCATCTGGTCTGAACTTGTTCGTAAAGACCGTCTTGTTGTAGTTGAAGAGCTTAAAATTGAAGCTCCGAAAACTAAGCTTTTCAAAGCAAAAATGGCAGAGTTGAATGTAGAAAACGCGTTGTTTGTTTCTCATGATTTAGATGACAACCTGTTTTTAGCTGCGCGTAACATTCCGAATGTAGGCGTGTGCGACGCTGCGTCTATCGATCCTGTTAGCTTGATTGCATACGACAAAGTGTTGGTGACAGTTGGTGCTCTGAAACAAGTTGAGGAGGCACTAGCATGATCGGCGAACGCATTTATAAAGTTTTGTTAGGTCCACACATCTCTGAAAAAGCGACAATCGTTGCCGAAGGTAACGGTCAGTACGTTTTTCGAGTTACTGGTGATGCTACAAAACCTGAAATTAAACAAGCAATCGAAGCGTTGTTTGAAGTGAAAGTAGAATCTGTTCGCACGTTGAACCAAAAAGGTAAAACTAAGCGTACGGTTCGTGGCCTAGGTAAGCGTAACGATGTGAAAAAAGCATACGTTCGTTTGGCTGAAGGTCAAGAAATCGACTTCATGGGCGCTGAATAAGGGGAGATAGGTCAATGGCTGTTGTAAAAAGTAAGCCAACATCTGCAGGCCGTCGTCACGTTGTTAAAGTTGTAAACAACGATTTGCACAAAGGCGCACCTTACGCTCCTTTGCTAGACAAAAAAAGCAAATCAGGTGGTCGTAACAACAACGGACGCATCACTACTCGTCACGTAGGTGGTGGTCATAAGCAGCATTACCGTATGATCGATTTCCGTCGTAACAAAGATGGAATCACAGCGGTAGTTGAGCGTTTGGAATATGATCCAAACCGTTCTGCAAATATTGCACTAGTTAAATATGCTGATGGTGAGCGTCGTTACATTATCGCTTCCAAAGGTATGGCGGCTGGTACTGTTGTTTCTAGTGGTTCAGATGCCCCTATCAAGCCAGGTAATACTTTGCCATTGCAAAATATTCCTGTAGGTAGTGTGGTTCACTGTGTTGAATTGAAACCAGGCAAAGGTGCACAAATTGCACGTTCTGCTGGTGCTTCAGCTCAACTAGTTGCTCGTGAAGGTCGTTACGTAACTCTACGTCTTCGCTCTGGCGAAATGCGTAAAGTGTTGACTGAATGTCGTGCAACTCTTGGTGAAGTGTCTAACTCTGAGCACAGTTTACGTGTTCTTGGTAAGGCTGGTGCTAAGCGCTGGCGTGGTGTTCGTCCAACTGTACGCGGTGCAGCAATGAACCCGGTTGACCACCCACACGGTGGTGGTGAAGGCCGTTCATCTGGTGGCCGTCATCCAGTAACACCATGGGGTGTGCCTACTAAAGGGTACAAAACACGCAAGAACAAGCGTACTGATAAACTTATTGTACGTCGTCGTACTAAGTAATAAGAGGAAACGACTGTGCCACGTTCACTAAAAAAAGGTCCTTTTATCGACCTTCATTTGTTGAAAAAGGTAGAGGCTGCGGTAGAGAAAAGCGACCGTCGACCAATCAAAACTTGGTCTCGTCGTTCTACTATCTTCCCAGAATTTGTTGGGTTGACTATCGCTGTCCATAATGGTCGCCAGCATGTCCCAGTTCTAGTAACTGAAGACATGGTCGGTCATAAATTGGGTGAGTTCGCTCCGACCCGTACGTACAAGGGTCATGCTGCGGACAAGAAGGCCAAACGGTAAATAAGGGGTATAATCATGAGTGAAGTAAGTGCTTCATTGAAAGGTGCTCGCCTCTCAGCACAGAAGGCCCGTTTGGTTGCAGATCAAATTCGCGGCAAGTCTGTAAGCGATGCACTGAACATTTTGGCGTTCAGTCCTAAGAAAGCGGCAGCGATTGTTAAGAAAGTGCTAGAGTCTGCTGTAGCTAATGCTGAGCATAACGAAGGCGCAGATATCGATGACTTGCGTGTATCTACGGTTTACGTTGACGAAGCTATGACTTTGAAACGTATTAAGCCACGTGCTAAAGGCCGTGCTGATCGTATTTTGAAACGCGGTTGCCACATTACAGTTAAAGTCGCTGACTAATTAGGAGAAACCCAATGGGTCAGAAGGTTCATCCAACTGGAATTCGCCTAGGGATAGTTAAAGACCATACTTCTACTTGGTATGCGAACAATCAAAACTACTCTAAGCTACTACTAAACGATCTTCAGGTTCGTGAGTACCTAGAAGAGAAATTAGTTCAGGCATCTGTTTCTCGCATCGAGATCCAGCGTCCTGCACAAACTGCTCGTATTACTATTCACACTGCTCGTCCGGGTATTGTGATTGGTAAGAAGGGTGAAGATGTTGAGAAACTACGTAATGCAGTTTCCAAGATGATGGGCGTGCCTGTTCACATCAACATCGAAGAAATTCGTAAACCAGAACTTGATTCTAAGCTTGTTGCTCAGAATATCGCTGGTCAGCTTGAACGTCGTGTTATGTTCCGTCGCGCTATGAAGCGTGCGGTACAAAATGCAATGCGTGCTGGCGCGAAAGGTATCAAGGTTCAGGTAAGTGGTCGTCTGGGCGGTGCAGAAATCGCACGTGCAGAATGGTACCGCGAAGGTCGTGTGCCTCTACACACTCTACGCGCTGACATTGACTACGCTACTTATGAAGCAAGCACTACATACGGTATTATCGGTGTTAAAGTGTGGATCTTCAAAGGCGAAATCTTGGGCGGTATTGAACAAGTGCGTGCTGATAAAGGCGCACAAAAGAAGAAGTCTAAGTAAGGGGTAGTAAGTCATGTTACAACCTAAACGTACTAAGTTCCGCAAAATGCAAAAAGGCCGCAACCGTGGTTTGGCATTGCGCGGTAACCAAGTTAGCTTTGGTGAATACGGATTGAAATCGACTGCTCGCGGTCGTATCACAGCTCGCCAAATTGAGGCGGCACGTCGTGCGATGACTCGTCACATTAAACGTGGTGGTAAAATCTGGATTCGTGTATTCCCTGATAAGCCGATTACTCAGAAGCCTCTAGAGGTTCGTCAAGGTAAAGGTAAGGGTAGCGTAGAATACTGGGTTGCTCAGATTCAACCTGGTAAAATGCTTTATGAAGTTGAGGGTGTTTCAGAGCAGCTAGCACGCGAGGCATTCGCACTAGCCGCAGCTAAGCTTCCTTTGTCCACAACTTTCGTAACGCGTACGGTGATGTAGATGAAAGCAAAAGAACTGCAAGAAAAGTCTGTAGCTGAGCTACAAGAGACGTTGATCGAACTGTTACGTGAGCAATTCACTCTGCGTATGCAGAAGGCCACGGGTCAGTTAGCGCAAAGTCATTTGCTCTCAGAAGTTCGCCGCAATATCGCACGTGTTAAAACCGTGCTTAACGATAAGGCAGGTAACTAATAATGAGTGCAGAAACTAAAGCGCGCATTGCTACTGGTAAAGTGGTAAGCAATAAGATGGAGAAGTCCATCACAGTACTAGTTGAACGTACAGAAAAACACCCTTTATACGGTAAGTTTATTCGTCGTTCTACTAAGCTACATGCTCACGATGAGAACAATGAGTGCCAAATCGGTGATACAGTAACGGTGGTTGAATGTCGCCCTTACTCTAAGTCTAAGACTTGGAAACTGGTTCAGGTAGTTAATAAAGTAGCAGCTATTTAAGCTGTTACTTCGTGAGACTCGTTATCTAATTTGATTGGAGAGCAGCAATGATTCAAACGGAATCGATGCTTGATGTAGCAGATAACAGCGGCGCAAAGCGCGTTCAGTGTATTAAAGTACTGGGTGGCTCTCATCGTCGTTATGCTGCTATCGGTGACATCATCAAGGTCACAGTAAAAGAAGCGATCCCACGTGGTCGTGTTAAGAAAGGGCAGGTTTTAAACGCAGTTGTCGTTAGAACTAAGAAAGGTGTTCGTCGTCCAGATGGTTCTATTATCCGCTTTGATGTAAACTCTGCGGTTCTATTGAACGCTTCAGGGCAGCCTCTTGGTACTCGTATCTTTGGCCCTGTTACACGTGAGTTGCGTACAGAGCAATTCATGAAAATTGTTTCTCTTGCGCCTGAAGTGCTGTAAGAGGAGGGGGACATAATGCGTAAAATCAAACGTGACGACGAAGTTGTTGTAATTGCTGGTAAAGATAAAGGCAAGCGCGGCAAAGTTGTTAAGGTAGTAGACGAGACTCGTGTTCTTGTTTCTGGTATCAACATGATCAAGAAACATGAGAAGCCAAACCCTATGAAGGGAACAACTGGCGGTATCGTTGAAAAAGAAGCACCTATCCAAATTTCTAACGTAGCAATTTTTAATACTGCTACTGGTAAAGCGGATCGCGTCGGCTTTAAAGTGAATGAAGACGGTACTAAAGTACGTGTTTTCAAATCTAACAGTGAAGCGATCGACGCCTAAGAGCGAGAATTATAGCCATGGCGAGACTTAAGCAAGTTTATACAGATCAAGTTGTAGCTAAACTGACTGAACAGTTTGACTACAAAAACGTAATGGAAGTGCCAAAAATCACTAAAATTACGTTAAACATGGGTGTTGGTGAAGCTATCGCAGACAAGAAACTTCTTGAACATGCGGTAAATGATCTTCAAGCCCTTAGCGGCCAGAAAGTAGTAGTTACTAAGGCTCGTAAATCAGTAGCAGGCTTTAAAATCCGTGACGGTTACCCGATCGGTTGTAAAGTTACTCTACGTGGTGAGCGTATGTGGGATTTCTTCGATCGTCTAGTTGACGTTGCGATTCCACGTATCCGTGACTTCCGTGGTTTGAATCCAAAATCATTCGACGGTCGCGGCAACTACAGCATGGGTGTTAAAGAGCAGATCATCTTCCCAGAAATCGATTACGATAAAGTTGATCGTGTGCGTGGTCTTGATATCACAATCACAACAACAGCTCGTACCGACGAAGAAGGTCGCGCTTTGCTAGCCGCCTTTAGTTTCCCTTTCAAGAAATAAGAGGTAGGAATCATGGCAAAAGTATCAATGGTTCAGCGCGAAGCTAAGCGTACCAAGTTAGTAGCAAAACACGCTGAAAAGCGTGCTGCTCTAAAAGCGATCATTAGCGACGTTAATGCATCGGACGATGAGAAATGGGAAGCAACTCTTAAGTTGCAGGCGCTTCCACGTGACTCATCTTCTTCACGCCAACGTAATCGTTGTCAAGTAACAGGTCGTCCGCACGGTGTATACCGTCGCTTCGGTCTATCACGCATCAAGCTTCGTGAAGCGGCAATGCGTGGCGACGTACCAGGCTTGAAGAAAGCTAGTTGGTAAGCAAGTAGAGCGCGATCATAATACATTGCAGTGAGGGGGTGTCCGGAAAACTCTGGACATTCCGCTCGCTGCTGTGTACTATGCGCGAGCTCTATTTGCTGCACAATGGTTTTTTATTTAGGAGCTCTTAAATGAGTATGCAAGATACACTTGCGGATATGTTCACTCGTATTCGTAATGCTCAGATGGCAGCTAAGACATCTGTTAGCATGCCTTCATCAAAAATGAAGGTGTCATTAGCCAATGTTCTACAAGAAGAAGGGTATGTCACAGACTACTCTGTAGAAGATGGTGTTAAACCGACCCTTACTATCGAGTTGAAATACTACGAAGGTAAGCCGGTTATCGAAGAAATTAAACGCGTTTCTCGCCCAAGTTTGCGTCAGTACAAAGCATCTAACAATCTACCAAAAGTAGAAGCAGGTTTAGGTGTTGCAATCATCTCTACCTCTAAAGGTTTGATGACTGACCGTGCAGCTCGCGCTGCAGGGATTGGCGGCGAAGTAATCTGCACAGTATTCTAGGAGTTAGTATGTCTCGAGTTGCTAATAGTCCCGTGACGCTTCCTAGTGGTGTAGAAGCTGCTTTAAAAGGCCAAAATGTCGTCGTAAAAGGCGCTAAAGGTTCTTTGGAGCTAGACGTACACGCAAGCGTTGAAGTTAAAAAAGAAGAGAGTGTTCTTACTTTTGCTGCACGTGATGGTGCTAAGCAGAGCCGTGCTCTAGCTGGTACAACACGTGCACTAATAAACAACATGGTTGTTGGTGTGAGCCAAGGTTTTGAGAAGAAAC
The DNA here is from genome assembly GCF_004362145.1 of Marinomonas balearica. GTDB lineage: Bacteria > Pseudomonadota > Gammaproteobacteria > Pseudomonadales > Marinomonadaceae > Marinomonas > Marinomonas balearica. The sequence goes on along the minus strand of NZ_SNXC01000012.1, from coordinate 50,463 downwards.
TATTACTACAAGGTGTTGGTTACCGTGCTGCTGTTAAAGGCAAAGTGCTTAACCTATCTCTTGGTTTCTCTCACCCAGTTGACTACGAACTACCAGAAGGCATCACTGCGGAGTGTACTTCTCAAACTGAAATCGTGATCAAAGGCATTGATAAACAAGCCGTTGGCCAGGTTGCAGCAGAAGTTCGCGGTTTCCGTCCACCAGAGCCATATAAAGGCAAGGGTGTACGCTATGCTGACGAACATGTTCGTCGTAAAGAAGCTAAGAAAAAGTAGGTAAGCATTCATGATCACTAAGAAACAATCTCGAATTCGTCGTGCTCGTAAAGCACGTTTGCATATTCGTGACCTAGGTGCGAATCGTCTTACTGTACACCGTACTCCTCGTCACATGTATGCACAGGTAATTTCGCCATGTGGTAGCCAAGTGCTAGCAAGCGCTTCTACTTTGGACGAAAGCCTACGTTCTGGCGCTACCGGTAACAAAGATGCTGCTACTAAAGTAGGTGCTTTGATTGCTCAGCGTGCTAAAGAAGCAGGTGTTACTGCGGTCGCTTTCGATCGTTCAGGCTTCAAATACCACGGTCGCGTTCAAGCTCTAGCTGACGCTGCTCGTGAGGCTGGTCTAGAGTTCTAAGGGGAAGCAAATGGCAGTTAATGAACAACAAACTAGCGATCTACAAGAGAAGCTAGTTCAGGTAAACCGTGTTGCTAAAGTTGTGAAGGGTGGTCGTATCTTCTCTTTCACTGCATTGACAGTAGTTGGTGACGGCAACGGTAAAGTCGGTTTCGGTCGTGGTAAGGCTCGCGAAGTTCCTCAAGCTATTCAAAAAGCAATGGAACAAGCTCGTCGTAACATGGTTTCCGTTAAACTTGACGGTGATACTTTACAATACCCAGTAAAAGCAGCACATGGCGCTTCAAAAGTTTACATGCAGCCTGCTTCTCAAGGTACTGGTGTAATTGCCGGTGGTGCTATGCGTGCGGTTCTTGAAATCGCTGGCGTACACAACGTATTGGCAAAATGTTACGGTTCTACAAACCCAGTAAACGTTGTTCGCGCAACGATCAAAGGTTTGCAGGATATGAAAGCACCTGAGCAGGTTGCGGCTAAGCGCGGCAAGTCTGTCGATCAAATTTTGGGGTAATCTGGCATGGCTAATAATACCATCACAGTACAATTGACCCGCAGCCCGATCGGTCGTCTTCCAAAGCACCGTGAAACAGTTAAAGGCTTGGGTCTTAAGAAAGTTGGCCAATGCCGCGAGCTAGAGGATACTCCAGCAGTGCGTGGTATGGTTAATAAAGTTTATTACATGGTTAAAGTAGTAGGAGAATAACATGTTCCTAAATACCATTCGTCCTGGCGAAGGTAGCAAGCATGCTCCTAAACGTGTTGGTCGCGGTATCGGTAGCGGCTTGGGCAAAACAGGCGGACGAGGCCATAAAGGTCTTAAATCTCGCTCTGGTGGCTCAGTTAAACCTGGTTTTGAAGGTGGTCAAATGCCTTTGCAGCGTCGTCTGCCAAAATTCGGTTTCACATCACGTCAGGCTAAGTATGTTGCTGAAGTTCGTTTGAATGAGCTAGCAGCAGTAAATGCTGAAGTTGTAGATTTGGCTGCTCTTAAAGGCGCAGACATCATTGGTCATCAGATCAAAACAGCACGCGTTATTTTGTCAGGTTCAATTGACAAAGCGGTAACTGTTCGTGGTCTTAAAGTGACTAAAGGTGCACGCGCTGCTATCGAAGCAGCTGGCGGAAAAGTCGAGGAATAAATGGCAAAGCGTGGCTCACTACCAGCTGGAATGCAAAGCGGATTAAGCGAACTTTGGTCTCGCATCCGTTTCGTGTTTTTAGCGATTATTGTATATCGTATCGGTGCACATATCCCTGTTCCAGGTATTAACCCTGACAGGCTGTCTGCATTGTTTGATCAAAATGAAGGCACAATTCTGAGTTTGTTTAACGTATTCTCAGGTGGCGCACTAGAGAGAATGAGTATTTTTGCTCTAGGTATACTGCCGTATATTTCTGCCTCGATCATTATGCAGTTACTTACAGTAGTGAGTCCGCAGCTAGAGCAACTTAAGAAAGAAGGTGAGGCAGGACGCCGTAAAATCACTCAATATACACGTTACGGAACGGTACTTCTCGCGTTAGTCCAATCTGCTTCAATGGCAGTGGGTCTAGCAAGTCAGGGTATCTCGTTCAGCTCTGGTATCGAGTTCTACGCAGTTGCGGTAGTGACTTTGGTAGCAGGTACGGTGTTCTTGATGTGGTTAGGTGAACAAGTCACGGAGAAAGGTATCGGTAACGGTATCTCTATTCTGATCTTCGCCGGTATCGTTGCAGGCCTTCCTTCTGCTCTAGGGCAGTCATTTGAATCGGCTCGTCAAGGCGATATAAATATTCTAGCTTTGCTATTGATCGGTATTTTAGCAATAGCGACAGTTGCATTCGTGGTCTTCATCGAGCGCGGTCAACGTCGTATTACTGTTAATTACGCGAAACGTCAGCAAGGCAAAAAGGTTTTTGCCGCACAAAAGAGTCATTTACCGCTAAAAGTAAACATGGCGGGTGTAATTCCCCCTATCTTTGCTTCTAGTATTTTGTTGTTCCCTGCGTCTATTGGCCAATGGTTTGGTCAAGGAGAGGGCATGGAATGGCTGCAAAATGTATCGTTGGCTCTAGCTCCTGGGCAACCGCTATATGTGCTGTTGTTTGCGATAGCAATTGTATTCTTTTGCTTCTTTTACACAGCGCTGGTGTTCAACCCTAAAGATGTGGCAGATAACTTAAAGAAATCCGGAGCGTTTTTGCCGGGAATTCGTCCAGGCGATCATACAGCTCGATATATCGATGGTGTAATGACACGATTGACACTGTTTGGTGCGTTATACATCACCCTAGTGTCGCTTATGCCTCAGTTCTTTGTAGTTTTGTGGAATGTACCATTCTACTTCGGCGGTACTTCAATGTTGATCGTCGTAGTTGTTGTAATGGACTTTATGTCCCAAGTACAAAGTCACTTAATGAGTCATCAGTACGAGTCATTAATGAAAAAGTCTAATCTGACTGGTTATGGTCCAAATGGCCTAATGCGTTAAGCATAGGTTGGAGTTGAACATGAAAGTACGTGCATCTGTAAAAAAAATCTGTCGTAACTGTAAAGTCGTTCGTCGTAACGGTTCAGTTCGAGTAATTTGTAAAGCCGAGCCTCGTCACAAACAGCGTCAAGGTTAATTGAGTAATTACTCGATGATGGGATCGGGTGGTTGATTTTTGTCCGAGAATTCGGCATAATCTGCCGCCCTTGTAAAAGCAAAGTGATGATTTAGTCATCCATAACAACGGAGTAAAGTGAATGGCTCGTATAGCCGGTGTCAATATTCCTGACAATAAACATGCGGTCATTTCTCTGACTTACATCTTCGGAATTGGTCGCACTCGTTCTCGCTCGATTTGTGCAGCAACTGGCGTTGCTGAGACTGCGAAAATCGGTTCTTTGAGTGATGAAGTTCTTGACCAGCTACGTGGCGAAGTTGCTAAGTACACGGTAGAAGGTGATCTACGCCGCGAAGTCAGTATGTCTATCAAACGTTTGATGGATCTAGGCTGTAACCGTGGTATCCGTCACCGCCGCAGCTTACCAGTTCGTGGTCAACGTACCAAAACGAACGCTCGTACACGAAAAGGCCCTCGTAAGCCAATTCGTAAGTAATATTAACGCGTTTCGCTCTAACTAGAGATAGGGTTAGAGCTGAGCATTAGATAGGAAAGTGCAATATGGCTAAGCCAGCAGCGCGCAGCACCAAGAAGAAAGTCAAAAAGACGGTTGTCGACGGTGTTGCTCATGTACACGCGTCGTTTAACAACACGATCGTGACTATTACTGACCGCCAAGGTAACGCTCTATCATGGGCTACTGCAGGTGGATCAGGCTTCCGTGGTTCTCGTAAGAGTACACCATTCGCAGCTCAGGTTGCGGCAGAACGAGCTGGAGCAGTTGCTCAAGAGTTCGGTCTTAAAAACGTAGACGTACTGATCAAGGGCCCTGGTCCTGGTCGTGAGTCCGCAGTACGTGCATTAAATGCATTAGGTCTGCGCATTAACAACATCACAGACGTGACGCCAATTCCACACAATGGTTGCCGTCCGCCTAAGAAACGTCGCGTTTAAGAGGAGACAGACACATGGCTCGTTATTTAGGTCCAACTTGTAAGCTGTCTCGTCGTGAAGGCACAGATTTGCTTCTTAAGAGTGGCGCTCGCGCTCTTGAATCAAAATGTAAAGCAGAAACGGTTCCTGGTGTGCACGGTGCACGTCGCGGTCGTCTATCTGATTACGGCCTTCAACTTCGTGAGAAGCAAAAAGTTCGTCGTACATACGGCGTATTGGAAAAGCAATTCCGTAATTACTACAAGCACGCTGCTCGCATTAAAGGTGCGACAGGTGAGAACCTTCTACAACTTCTAGAATCTCGTCTAGATAACGTTGTATACCGTGCAGGTTTTGGTTCTACACGTGCGGAAGCTCGTCAACTAGTTGGCCACAAAGGCATTCTAGTAAACGGCGAAACGGTTAACGTTGCATCTTACCAAGTTAAAGCTGGTGATGTTGTGTCTATCCGTGAAAAAGCTAAGAAGCAGTTGCGTATTCAAAACGCACTAGAGCTATCTAAAAATCGTACTTCTATCCATTGGATTGAAGTAGACGCTACTAAATTGGAAGCAACTTTTAAAGCTGCTCCAGAGCGTGCCGATTTGTCAGCTGAAATTAATGAGAACCTAATCGTCGAACTTTACTCTAAGTAATAGTTAATTGACGATTAGGATAATGAAATAGGTGGATCTATGCAGCGTTCAGTGAGCGAATTGTTAACCCCACGCAACATTGAAGTACAGGAAATTAGCAGTACTCGCGCTAAAGTGACTCTACAACCATTAGAACGTGGTTTTGGTCATACTTTAGGTAACGCGTTACGCCGTATACTGCTGTCTTCAATGCCTGGTTGTGCAATTGTCGAAGTTGAAATCGACAGCGTATTGCATGAATACAGTGCGATTGAAGGGGTAAAAGAAGACGTAATTGAAATTCTTCTTAACCTTAAAGGAGTTGCGATCGCTCTACACGGGCAAGATGAAGCAACTCTGACTTTGAGTAAAAAAGGCCCAGGTGTCGTAACCGCTGGTGATATTCAGTTGGTAACGGACTCTGAAATTTCTAACCCAGATCATGTTATAGCGCACTTAGATGACACTGCAGAATTAAACATGCAGATCAAAGTCGCTCGTGGTCGTGGTTATGAGCCTGCTGACGCTCGTGTTGCCAGCGACGATGAGACTCGTCCAATTGGTCGTTTGCAACTGGATGCCTCTTTCAGTCCTGTTCGCCGTGTGGCTTACAGTGTTGATAATGCTCGTGTTGAGCAGCGTACTGATTTGGATAAGCTTGTCCTAGACATCGAGTCTAATGGTACTATCGACCCTGAAGAAGCAATTCGTCGTGCAGCGACTATTCTTCAACAGCAAATTGCTGTCTTCGTAGCGCTTGAAAGCGAAAGCGAAGCAGTTGTTGAAGAAGAAGAGGATGAAATTGATCCGATTTTGCTACGCCCGGTTGATGATCTTGAGTTAACTGTTCGCAGTGCTAACTGTCTGAAGGCAGAAAATATTTACTATATCGGTGACCTAATCCAACGTACTGAAGTTGAGCTTCTTAAGACGCCTAACTTGGGTAAGAAGTCGTTAACCGAAATTAAAGATGTTTTAGCACAGCGTGGTTTGTCTTTGGGAATGCGTCTAGAAAACTGGCCACCGGCTAGTCTAAAAGACGATAGCAAGGTACTAGCTCGCTAGATCATTGTTCCCTGACCACCGTAGTTTGGTAAGGAATTAAAAATGCGTCATCGTAAGAGTGGACGTCACTTAAACCGTACTAGCTCTCATCGTAAAGCGATGTTCAAAAATATGGCTGCTTCTTTATTCGAGCACGAAGTTATTAAGACTACGTTGCCGAAAGCCAAAGAACTTCGTCGCGTTGCTGAGCCACTAATCACATTGGCGAAAGAAGATTCCGTTGCGAATCGTCGCCTTGCATTTGCTCGTACTCGTAGCAAAGATGCAGTTGGTAAATTGTTCTCAGAACTAGGTCCACGTTACCAAAACCGTCCAGGCGGTTACGTACGTATCCTTAAGTGCGGTTTCCGCGCTGGAGACAATGCGCCAATGGCTTACGTAGAATTGGTTGATCGACCAGCTACAGAAGCTGCAGACGCTGAGTAATCAGCTCTCGAAATAGCAAAAAACCGGACTTATGTCCGGTTTTTTTATATCTAAAAAACCTGCTCTACTTTCTACTCTAACTTCTCCCGAAGAAGTTGATAGCCTCGATCTTTTCGTAATGCCTATAGTTGTGTCTTTAACGTTGTATAGGTTTCTCTTGTACATCTTATTAGATAATTCGGCGAAATAGTTTCGGCTCTTTTGATGTACTTATATTTAGTAACCCTCTGTTTATTTGAATTCTAAAATTTGTCCACAGCAAGAAGGGAAGTGTCAAAAAGACGAATTGTTGAAAACCCTGTATATAACCTGATTAATATGCACACAATTCCAATATCGATCGTGGGAAGGCACGGTTTGAGGATAGAACCAGTACCGCTCTTAACAAATTGGATTTTAATGGGGGTATAAAAGAAATGGGCGCGTCACTCTAACTTATCCACTGATCAAATAAAAAAGATTCAGTGGATAAGTTAGAGTGACGCGCCTATCAGTGATTCTAGCTAACGACGTTTACCGATAACGATTTCAGTAAGCTAGGAAAGCATTGGTTTTAAGAATCGTGCAGTATGCGACCCTTCTTGTTCAGCCACTTTTTCTGGCGTTCCTTCAGCAATGATATAGCCACCGCCGCTACCGCCTTCAGGCCCTAAATCAACAATCCAATCTGCAGTTTTGATTACATCGAGATTATGTTCAATTACGACAATTGTATTGCCGTGATCACGCAAACGATGCAATACCTTAAGCAGTTGCTCAATATCGGCAAAGTGCAGCCCTGTTGTTGGTTCGTCGAGTATGTATAAAGTTTTGCCTGTATCGCGTTTAGATAGTTCTTTTGCCAGTTTCACACGTTGTGCTTCGCCGCCTGAGAGCGTCGTCGCAGCCTGACCTAGTCGGATATACCCAAGACCCACGTCAATGAGAGTCTGTAGCTTACGCGCAATGGAGGGCACCGGATCAAAGAACTCACGAGCGTCTTCGATGGTCATTTCCAAACATTCGTGAATGTTTTTGCCCTTATAGTGGATCTCCAATGTTTCACGGTTGTATCGTTTGCCCTTACAGACATCACAAGGCACATAAACGTCAGGTAAAAAGTGCATTTCTACCTTGATCACACCGTCGCCCTGACAGGCTTCACATCGTCCGCCTTTCACGTTAAAACTAAATCGTCCTGGCTTGTAGCCTCGAGAGCGAGCTTCCTGAGTGGCAGAGAACAATTCACGCATTGGTGTGAAGATGCCTGTATAGGTCGCAGGGTTTGAGCGCGGAGTACGTCCAATTGGGCTTTGGTCTATATCGACGCATTTATCGAATAGGTCGAGGCCGTCTATTTTATCATGCGGTGCTGCTTTAAGTGTTGTGGCGCCGTTCAAAGCGGTTGCGGCTAACGGAAAAAGTGTCCCGTTAATCAATGTTGATTTACCGGATCCTGATACGCCCGTCACACAGGTCATAACGCCATAAGGAATATTCAGCGTTACATCGTTTAGGTTATTACCTTTTGCGCCGTGCAGTGTCAGTTGCTTGCCTTCTTTAGCAGGATGGCGTAATGCTGGAATTTCGATCTTACGCTCACCATTAAGAAATTGCCCAGTAATCGATTCTTTGCAAGACATGATGTCATCGGGTGTACCGCTGACGATGACTTCACCACCGTGAATACCCGCCCCTGGACCGATATCTACCACATGATCGGCGACTCTTATTGCGTCTTCATCATGCTCAACGACGATAACGGTATTGCCCAGATCTCTTAATCGGGTCAATGTTTGAATAAGACGTTCGTTGTCCCGTTGATGAAGACCGATGGACGGCTCATCTAGGATGTACATGACACCCACAAGCCCCGCGCCGATTTGGCTAGCAAGTCGGATACGTTGCGCTTCACCGCCTGAAAGTGTGTCTGCCTGCCTATCTAGTGTCAGGTACTCAAGTCCCACGTTAACTAAAAAGGTGAGTCGATCTTTGATTTCTTTGAGGATTTTTGACGCGATTTCACCTTTTGCGCCTACTAGTTTTAGCTCATCGAAATACTTTAAACACTCGGCAATTGGTAATTTAACAATTTCCGGCAATGTTTCTTCACTGATAAACACATTGCGCGCTGAACGGTTTAGACGTGAACCGCCACAATCGCTGCATGGCTGGATACTGATGTATTGAGACAGATCATCACGTACGCTTTCAGATTCGGTTTCGCGGTAGCGTCGTTGTAGGTTTGGTATGACACCTTCAAAGACGTGCGAACGTGTCATCTTATCGCCGCGCTCATTGATATATACGAAATCGATTTTGTCTTTTCCGGAGCCGAATAGAATCTTATCTTGGAATTTTTTCGGGATGTCTTGGTACTTCGACTCAATATCAAAGTCATAAAAATTTGCCAACGCATTGAGCTGCTGGAAGTAGAAAATGCTCCGTCGTCCCCAGCCCCGAATGGCGCCTTCAGCAAGCGTGAGAGATTCATCTTGAATGACTCTTTCTGGATCGAAAACCTGATGCGTCCCTAACCCGTCACAGGTTTGGCAAGCGCCATTAGGATTATTAAACGAAAAGAGCCTCGGTTCCAATTCGGTTAAGCTGTATCCACAAATTGGGCAAGCAAACTTACTGGAGAAAATATGTTCTTCCGTTGGCTCGTCCATGTTGATGACTTTCGCAATGCCGTCTGAAAGTGTTAAACAGGTTTCGAACGATTCGGCGAGACGGAGTTTTAAATCCGGTCGAACTTTAAAGCGATCAATGACTACTTCGATGGTGTGCTTTTTGTTCTTCTCTAGCGCAGGTGCATCGTCGAGATCGACCACTAAACCATCGATTCTTGCACGAATAAAGCCCTTAGACAGCAAATCACTAATAGTGTGTAAGTGCTCACCTTTGCGGTCTTTTACAATCGGCGCGAGCAGCATCATTTTACTTTCTTCAGGTAGGGACAAAACCTTATCCACCATCTGAGAGATCGTCTGTGCTTCTAATGCTTCTCCATGGTCAGGACATCTTGGTTGGCCTGCGCGAGCGAACAAAAGTCGTAAGTAATCGTAGATCTCTGTAATTGTCCCCACAGTGGAGCGTGGGTTATGCGAAGTAGATTTTTGCTCAATAGAAATAGCAGGAGACAAGCCCTCGATATGATCAATATCGGGCTTCTCCATCATGGAAAGGAACTGCCGAGCGTAAGTGGATAGAGATTCAACGTAACGGCGTTGGCCTTCTGCATACAAGGTATCAAACGCCAGCGAAGATTTACCTGAGCCTGAGAGTCCGGTAATCACAACCAACTTGTCGCGTGGAATGTCTAAATCCACATTCTTCAGATTATGAGTGCGCGCACCGCGCACGGTAATGGTATCCATGAGTCTCCTACCAAATATGGGTAAAACAGGAAAATAGTAATCTGTGTATAATAACTGTCTATTTTTACAGTAGTTAAAATAGAGCTTCAACGGTATTTTTAGTAAAATCACTCATCTTTTTTAATTTACCCTAGGGCTAAACGGGAAAGAGTAGGTTGCCACCCTTTCCAAGCTTATACGTGAATACGACAAGTTACGGCGTATTTTTGAAGAAATTACTATTATCTTCAATCACTTGCTGGGATGTTGGGTATGTCTCACACTCTGTATAACCCCTTTCATGCTCTAAATTAGGCTTATTATGGATCTTATTGAACGTCGCTCTGTATTGGCGCTCGCTTTAGTGTACCTGTTTCGCATGTTGGGCTTATTTCTCATTATGCCGGTTATTAGCATCGCAGCAGATGATCTAGGCGGTGCAAGTACAGCTTTAATCGGTGTTGCGATCGGTATTTATGGTTTCAGTCAGGCGAGCTTACAAATCCCAATGGGGATGATGTCAGATCACTTTGGCCGAAAACGCATTATTTTTATAGGCTTGATCTTGTTTGCTCTGGGTAGCCTTATCTGCGCCAACGCGAATGATATTTACCAACTTATCATCGGCCGAGCGGTGCAGGGCGCTGGCGCCATTGCTAGCACATTAATGGCGCTACTAAGTGATGTGACGCGGGAGCAAAACCGAACCAAAGCCATGGCGACCGTCGGCATCAGCATCGGTGCTTCGTTTATGATTGCGTTGGTGTTAGGCCCTTGGTTGTTTGACCTTGTTGGGCTAAACGGTTTGTTCTATTTATCCTTTGCATTCTCGATCATTGGAATTGGCTTAATCTTATTCGCTGTACCCAACGTGACACAACACAGTTTTAAGCGAGACACCACGCCGAGTAAAGTCGCCTTGGCTCGCGTGTTAAAAAACGGTCAGTTGCGCTTTTTAAACATCAGCGTCTTATTGTTGCACGCTTCGTTAACCGCCTTATTTGTCGCCATACCGACGATTTTATTAGAGCGTTTTGATCTCGCATTGGGTATGCACAGCATCTTGTACTTGATCGTGATGGGACTGGCGTTTATCGGTATGTTGCCGCTGGTGATCATGGCGGAAGCGCGCGGTAAAATGAAATTAATATTATTGGTTGTCATCGCCACAATAGGTATTTCCACATTACTTATGGGCTGGACTAAAGTATTATGGGTGTTTGCAATTTGGGTGTGTGCGTTTTTCATTGCGTTTAACACACTTGAAGCGACCTTGCCTTCTTTGATCAGTAAGATGGCTCCAGTTGGTTACCGTGGTACTGCCATGGGCGTGTTCTCAACACACCAATTTATGGGGGCATTTCTAGGCGGTGTTGGCGGTGGATGGCTAGTGCAGCACTATGGAATGCAAGGCCTCTTTACAGTGGTTGGTTTGATCTGGTTAGCTTGGCTTATTATTGCCAGCCGTCAGCCTGCCCCAAAATCGCTAAGCAGTTTAGCATTCAGCCTGCCCGACTTAACGGAGACAGAGTTGAGCGCACTTAAAAAGGATTTAGAGCGTATTCAAGGAGTGGAAGATATGCAGATTTTTACGGATGAGCAAACGGCTTATCTCAAGATAGACAAAAAACGGTTAGACAAAGAGACACTGAAACGCGTAGCGCCTCAAGTGTCAATTTAGAATAGAGTTTCTGGAGAACGAACGTCATGGCACGTGGAATTAACAAAGTAATCATAATTGGTAATGCGGGCAGTGATGCAGAAGTGCGTTACATGCCTTCTGGTGCAGCCGTGGCAAACGTCAGTTTAGCAACGTCTGAAAGCTGGAGAGACCGTCAAACAGGTCAAATGCAAGAGCGTACTGAATGGCACCGTGTTGCCTTCATGGATCGCGGCAACTACCGTTTAGGTCAAATCGCTGGCGAATACATCAAAAAAGGCTCTAAAGTCTACGTTGAAGGTTCACTGCGTACGCGTGAGTGGGAAAAAGACGGCATCAAACGTTACACCACAGAAATCGTAGCGAACGAAATGCAATTGCTAGACGGTCGTGCAGACGGCCAACAAGGCGGTTACGACAACAACATGGGCGGCGGCTTTGGCAGTCAGCAAGCACCTCAACAGGCTCCGCAACAAGCGGGTGGCTTCAACCAGCCACAACAGTCTGCGCCACAAGGCGGCTTTAACCAACCTCAAGGTGGTGGCTTCAATAACCAACCACAGGGCGGTGGTTTCAACCAGCCACAATCTGCGCCACAGCAAGCGGCACCTCAGCAGCCACAATCATTCGGTAGCTGGGGTAATAACCAACCGCAACAACCTGCACCGAGTGCGCCAGCTCCAAGCGCACCGCAGCAAAAGGCGCCTGAGCAAGCTAAGCCTCAACAGCCAGCACCAAACTTTGATGACTTTGATGATGATATCCCGTTCTGACGAATATCGAGTTTAGAGTTAGATCAATAGAAGCCTCGCATTTGCGGGGCTTTTTGTTTTGTGCTTAAAAAATAAACTTGATTTATGGTAGTGGTATGGAACTTCATCGAGAACAACTCATTTTTTAAAACGGAGAGAGTTATTTCTGTTTGTCGGATGCTAATGGTGAGCCTGATTCCTGGACAACTTTGTTCCTAAAGGAAAATTCTTTAGCCCGTTTTTCTAGCCCTCTGCGCCTTTACACTTAAAAAATTAACTTCTCACACACCTTAGTGAAAGCGTAATGTGCATTTTTGAAGGTGTGTCCTCTCCCTATAATCTTAATAATTGCCTCTTCGGCAGTAGTACATCTCTCAGGGTCATCGAGGCCCAGCTTGGCCTTGTTTTTATAGCCTTCGAGAGCTATGTACGTAAGACAGGCAAATGGTGTCCAGTCTTTAATCGCAAGGTAATTATATTCAATATCACTATCGTAATGCCCAACCTCTTCATGGCAATCAATGCTAAATCGCTTAAAATACTTTGATTCGTAATCTGCATCTTTATGTAACAGTGCCGTGGCTATCTCAGGGTATCTTGTTGCAAGAAATGCAGAAAGAGCTATGAAAGGGAAATTGTCTCGCTCAAGATCAAACTCACTATTATTCGAAACAAGATATCGTATTGAGCGGCCTAGTTTTTCAATATCCCTCAAGTTTATTCGTACAGTTTTTGTTAGATAGTCAATTACGTTAACTAACGCCGGACTCGAATAATTTTCTCCAACTATTTCTAGCAAGTACTTTGAGTTGTTGTTAATAGATTGCCTACGGTTAGTTACAAATGACTTTGTTCTCAAAGGGATTGTGAAATTGATGAACTTTTCTGTGTAGGAAGCACCGGAGCTGTTCCCATATAGATTAATGAAATTGCTCTCCAGTTGAGTGATGTTCGCAGATAAAATGAATCTGATATTAGGGACATCAAAGACATGCTTGGTTTGTTCGAGTAGTTTAATTGCATAGGATGGAGCGCAGCGGTCTAGTTCATCAATGACAAAAATGAGGGTTTGGTTCGCTGTTGCTTTTATGAGCGCAGCCTTTAACATTGCTAGGTTATTGGCTTTTTTGGCTTCTACCTCTAATAGCTTATCTATTTGTTTGTTGAGATAGGCTTCGCCTTGTTTCTCCAAGCTTTCTTCAAAGTCAGATTGAGCTTCGTCGGCATCTATACGGAAAATATGGTGAAGGGCTGCTTTTGCGATAATGCCAGAAGAAGTCTTGAGAGCTTCTCGCATTGAGTTCCACAAATTAGGGTCTTCTGACTCAGGAAGAATCTTTGTCAGCTCTGCGAGTAAGCTGAGAAGTGGTGATTCAGATTGGTCGTGTTCAAATGTATTGATGTAGAGAGCTTGAGTGGTATGGCTACTATCGTTATTTATTCTTTGTGTAATTCGCTGGCATAAGTCTGTTTTTCCTGTCCCCCAGTTTCCATCGATTGCCAACGGGCTACATTCTTCTTGTGTAGTCACAATGTCGGAAATCTTTTGAGCGGTTTTATCTCTTTCAAAAAGATCTGTATTCAAATTGAAATCATATATTGGCTTCTGCATCTGTATTCCTTTACTTGTTTAACATTTTTGCCCTTAGAAGGTTGACCTATCCAGACAAGTAGGGTGATCTTAATATAGTCTGACTTTTTTAAGCTGTAAGCATTAGCTTCACTTTAAGAAAAGTCAGGTTTCTTGTATCGCTTTCACTAAACTTAAACTTACCTTCGGTAACAGCATTTAGTCGTTCGAAGTAGTAATCGAGCATAGGGTCATATCTACCCGAATAAATCCAACTGTAGAACTTAGACAGCTCATAACTTAACTCCCTGCTCAACTCTGATCGACTTCTCAAGTCAGAGGCAGTCTTCAAATCAATGATGCTCATTGATTGCAGGTTACTCTTAATCTCTTCAATTGTTGGCAATAGTGAATTTTTATAATCTTCGGCTAGAGCGGTAAGCTCTGCATCATTCACTTTTGCTTCGAAAATCATAATAAGATCATCAATTTCACCTCTATAATAGTCATTATCCAATCGCTTATCTGACTCAGATCTTAATACATAGAGTTGTTCTAATGGATCCGATTTTATCTCAATCAACTGCTTGGAAAGCTCTATTCTGTATTCTTCAAACAGGCTTTGTATTCTTGTTGTAATCACATCGAGATAGTCATAACGAGTTGCGAGAAATTCCAATAACTCATTTATGTAGAGGTTCAAAGTTAAATCTTGCTCATTCACTTCTCGACTGTATAAGTGAACCGTTAAATCTGCGCTAGTTAAGCGGCTCTTGAACGGCCAACTAGCGAAGCGTTTTGAGCCAGATTGGTTCAATGAAACTGAATGAGCACCAAAGCAAGCTCTTAGAGTCGTAAAATAGGTATTGTCATCTTCGTTTTCAATTAGGCGATTTCTGAAACAGCTCTTCTCATTTTTAAATGGAACGGTTTTTTCATTCACAAAGACTCTGTGGAGTTGGGTGACAGACTCAGAAATCAGGTCAATAGATGATATGAGGGAATAGACCTGCATACACTTGACATCTATGTTGGAATCGAACTCTGCTACATTTTCCAAATGCCGCACTGAAACACTAATCCAATCCATGCAAGAGCAAACAAGGTGGAAAAGGTTCTTTCCACCTTTATCTTTGTAGATTTGATAAACAAACTTTGAATTTGAGTTTACTAAATCTCTAAAATCAGAGATCTTGCAGTCGTTTACTATATTTTTCACTTCAGCCTCGCTGTGGACTTCCTTGAGTTTGTTAGATCGTAGTCGCTCCTAAAATTAACATCGCGGTGGGGCGTGAATTAATGCTCCATGCTCCTATTGATTGTTCATTAGGTTGTTGAAGAATTCGATTTTTGAAAATCCTGATTCTCTTTCTCTTTCTCTTCTTTCAAAGTACAGCGGGGAGTGATAATAAGTTTGCTCAGTGATGCGATTAATAGCTAAATCGACAAGTTCATCAGCCATCGAGTTATCGATCAAGTGGCTAGAGTGAGGACGAGGTTGAATGATCTTCTTTATCTCACTTATAGAAACTAAGCTTTGGTTATAGCTTCTTGAAAAATCGAATGAAGCATCCAGTGACTGAACAAAGCTTGAGGCTTCTTTTCCTAGGTGATAAGACGTTTTATAGCATTCATTGCAGACTTGAATTATGTCGCAGTACTCTTCCGATCTCTCGTTAAAGGAATAAATTTCTTTAACTTCAAAAACCCATGATTTACTCTTTGATTTCTGAATAGAATTGAATTTGTTCCGACCGCAGCAAGGGCAAATCCAGTCTTCGTCAAACTTATTCCAAAAATGGCCTCTTACTTTCGATAAGTGCAGAGCATCTCCGACAGAAGGGGATGCTTTTGATTGAGGCTTGTTCTTTGTTCGCCAAGATGAAGCTTCACCTTTGAAAGGTGTTGTGTCATATAAAAGTTTATGTGCCTCTTGGGATGTATCAAGTTCATCGAGGCCAAGATGACTCAACCAGAATTTAGCTTGCCTTTTGACCTGCTTAGCTGTCATATGCGACGGTTTATACCAGTGCGTATCATTTGCTGCAAGATTTGCTATAGATTTTGCGAGCTCCATGCGTTGTTCAAATGTGTGTTTATTTTGGTGCCAGATCTCACTTCCTTTGTCTTTATCTATTTTATGTTCTTGATTGGGGGTAGTAATTATGAACTCTGAAATTTCACCTGGAGAGAATGAAAAATTACGGTCGGCACCGACTAACTTTTTCGCATCGCCATCGGCTTTATTGCAATCGGCGCAAATAACTGTGTTGTCATAAGCTGAAATTGCAAAAGCTGTTCTAATCGCAAAGCGTTCGGATAAGTTATCGGCAATCACATCAGTTCGATTTGCTGAGCTTTGAGCGAAAAGGTCTTTGACTATATCCTGCATGTGATCATGGTGCTCATGTAAATGACAAGATGCATAGTTATGATGGTCTAGCTTTGCAATATCCGGCTTCGGCCGGCAGCAGGAAGGGCACTTCCAGTCCATAGGAGTCATCACCCACCATTTATTGAGGTGCGCCTTTTTGGCTCCCAAGCTATCAATGATTTGTTTTGTTTGGTGCGAAAATTCGGCATCAATTTGTCTTACCTGTTCCGCATCAAAAAAGTCATAGAGCTCACTTATGTTTTTAATTAGTTCTCTAGGCATTTTGCTTCCCTTCAAGTATCAAAGATAAAGTTGATCACATGGCTCTTTAAAATCTGCCTATGTCAGCGCATGCATGTAACTAGAAGTATTTACCACAGTTGACAATCGGCGGCTATATTTTCGATCTGATTGATGGTTTCTTGAGAAGAGCAAGGTGGCTCTATATCACCCAACATTCTGATTGAGCATAGGGGCTAATGTAATGCTTGATCAAGCGCATGTGGGCCACTTTTCTATAGAGTTGACTAGGTACCTCTGTACTGCTTTAAAGTCACTGTATAACTCTAGAAGGGGCTCAAGTCTTAGTCTAAATGGCTAATTTTTTACTTTTAATAATATAAATGTAAAAAAATGAAATGAGATCAATTGGTCTAGGTACTGTTTTATAAGAAAAATTTTACTGTACTGACCCTATTTTTTATGAATTTGTCTTTGTTTTCCGTTCTAGAGTTTACCTGAGACATATTCTGTAAAGAATTTTAATAAAGCCCTTATTTATAAGGGCTTTATTGCTGTTAATTGAATTACCTCATGAGTGTATTCGTCATTAGCTTTCATACCCTACTTTCGCTGATATTTCATCTCGACAGATGTTCATGTTCTAAAGACTGGACTTTTTAGATCGTATTGAATTGATAAGAAACTTAAGGACAATGATAAGATCTTATGCTACTGAAAATATTGCAAGATTAAAACAACACAGGTACTATTCGTCGCCTTTATTGGCTTCGTATTAGTAGTTCTCAATCTTCGACTGTTGCTTAGGTAGAGTACTTGGGCACTCTATTCTTGCTGAGAGCATAGCTATATATTTAAAACCAGTTGTCTCAAAACTCTCAACTAAGGATTAAAAAGCAAAATCTCTTATGACGTTAGTGAAATGGCATGTTGAAGTTCTAGAGCAACTTATAAAAAAAGATTTCAAAATAAAGTACAAGAATACTGTACTTGGTTATATATGGTCTCTAGGGACTCCATTAATCATGGCGATTATTTTTGATGTTGCCTTCCGTCATGTCATGCGTATAAATATGGAAAATTACAGCGTTTTCCTGATTAGTGGTTTGTTTGCATGGCAGTGGGTCAGTAATGGCCTCAATGGTTCATGCTGGGCGTTCCTCGGCAATATGACATTGATCAAAAAGCTGGTGTTCCCAAAGTATTATATTCCTCTAAGTCTAATTCTCATAGACGGTATTCATTTTGCTTTGTCTGTGCCTATTATTAGTTTATTCCTATATATCCACGATTTACCTGCTTTTTACTGGTCTTGGCTATACCAGATTCCGATCGTGTTCCTCTTGCAGATGTTGATTTGTTATGGTTTAGCTCTTGTTATTGCATCTTGCAATATGTTATTCCGTGATATAGAACGGGTGACTACTTTGGTTGTCATGCTGCTTATGTATCTAACGCCTATTCTATACCCGTTAGATTTAGTCCCGTCGGAGTTCGTTTTGTATTTTAGCCTTAATCCGTTGCTGTATCTGATAGAGTCTTGGCACGAAATATTTCTACACGGTACGTTGCCATTGCTGAATGTAGAGTGTATGTCACTCTCTGCTTTGGTCTCAGTAATATTTGGGATGTATGTGTATCGAGTGATCTCCCCTAAATTTGCGGAGTTAGGTTGATGGGCAATATAGTGATTGAATTTCAGAATGTGAGTAAAACTTATAATTTAGTCAGCAGTCATCAACTAGGGCTTCGGGAAACTCTACTTAGTCTTCCTAGCAAATTGATGGGGGGAGTGGAAAAACAAACTTTTACGGCGTTGGATGATATTAGTTTCACTATAACACAAGGCGAAAGTGTCGGGATTGTTGGTCGCAATGGTGCGGGTAAAAGTACGTTGCTTTCTCTGATGGCTGGTGTGATTAAACCAAGCTCTGGTCGTGCTAGGGTATTAGGAAGAGTGTCTCCTATGTTGGAGCTCGGCGGCGGTTTTCACCCGGATTTAACTGGTAGAGAAAATATTTTTCTTAATGCAACTTTGATGGGTATCCCGAAAAGGCAAATTCGCGATAACTTAGAGCGCATAATTGAATTTTCTGAGTTAGGTAACTTCATTGATCAGCCAATTAAGTTTTATTCTAGTGGTATGATGTCGAAACTAGGTTTTTCGGTTATTACGCAGTTAGAACCAGAGTTGCTGATTATTGATGAGGTGCTAGCTGTTGGGGATGCTAAATTTCGCGAGAAGTGTTATGAAACTATCCATAGTTTTAAAAACAAAGGTGTAACTATTGTATTTGTTTCACATGATTCGAATGAAGTAATGAAACTGTGTGACCGGGCTATTTGGATTCAGAGTGGAGCTATACAAGTAGATTGCTCTGCAGAGAGCGCTTTGACTTTGTACGGACATCAATAAATATGAAAAATGTTATACAGAACGTGATTTGGCCTTCGCTGGATTTGGTTGCTGAAGCCGCTTTATACATTCGTAAAAACGAGTTTGCCAATGTTCGGCTAAGTGAGCACTTGGCAAATATAGATAAACATGGAAAACTGTTTTTTGATACTTACTTTAATGTGTTTCAAGTTGAGTGTTGGAAGCAGAATGCTAATTTAAGCGATCTCACCCTGACTCTTAAAGGTAAAGGTAAAGTGTGCGTTCGTATCGAATTGCATCGGATTGGTATATCACATCAGATACTGGATGAAGTTGATCTTATCCTTACACCTGATGGTGTAGATCTTCCTATTTCATGTTGGGATACTTTAGTTGATGGACTACTCAGTTTCTCTATTGAAGGGCTGGAGGAAGTGGAGTATTACGGTGGATTTTATAGCACAAGCACTAGTAAATTGCAGAGCGTTAAAGTTGGACTCGTAATTACTCATTTCAATCGAAAGTCCTATGTAGTACCGGCTATTAAAAGGTTATCGGAGCTGCTGTTAGCAAACAACAGTTATCGGAACAAAGTTACTCTTACTGTTATCGACAACTCTCAAAATCTTACGGATGAAGAAGCCAGTTTAGCAAATGTCGTCAAGAATCCAAATCTGGGAGGATCCGGCGGCTTTACGCGGGGGCTTTATGAGTTAATTAATCTAGGGGGTTACACACATTGTGTCTTTATGGATGATGACGCCTCCTGTGAAGTAGAGTCTATTATTAGGACTGTTCATATACTTGAATACTCCACTAATCCTAACATGGCCATTTCCGGTGCTTTGTTGCGGGAGTTGGAACCGTATAGATTATTTGAGAAGGGTGCCAAATTTAATATCGGTAGTTACCCTCTGAAATCTGGCCTTGATATGCGATCAGTTCATGATCTGCTAGTTGCCGATCAAACGTTTGAAAAGCCAGACTACGGTGCGTGGTGGTATTTTGCATTTCCAATTGAAAAAATCAAACATTTTGCTTTTCCGTTCTTTGTGCGCGGCGATGATATTATGTTTAGCTTGATGAACCATTTCGATATAAAAACGTATCTCGGTATTTCTTGTTGGGGGGATGACTTTAGTCTCAAAGATGGGCCTATGCCACGCTATTTGGACACACGTCAGAATTTGGTTCAGAATGCTCGTTTAGGTACAGCGATGATTCCTCAGTTGAAACTCATACTTCGGTTGTTCCTAGGGGCTTTATTCTCTTATAACTATGCTTCTGCACACTCTGTTACTTTGGCAATAAAGCACTATATGAAAGGTCCAATGTTTTGGCGGGAAAATATGGATATGGCTTCAGTCCGAAATGAGGTATCAAATCACCCTTGCCAAGAAAAAATGCAGCCGCTTGATCCAAGTGACTATGATTTATTGTTCGGATCTGTTTATGAAAAAAGGTACCAAAAGTGGCTTCGTGTGATCTCTTTAAACGGCTTTCTTTTGCCTAAGAGCTTTATTCGCAAGAGGACAGTGTTTCAGGAAAAAGGGTTTAAAGCGTGGGTTCGTATGCTCTATCGTTATGAATCGGTGCTTTACTACTATACGCCTTTAAAACTAGGTTATGTAGCGTCTCACGACAAAATACAATTTGCTAAGGAGCTAAAGGCATTCACTATTGTATTTTTGGGTTTACTTCGTAATTTTAAAACAATTCAAGTTCAATATCAGAAAGAGATTCCAGAACTAACTAATTATGAATTCTGGAAATCTGTATATACTGATCAATCTACTAAAAAAGGCGCAAGCCATGACAAATAAAATTGCTATCGTAGGTGCTGGTTTTTCTGGCGCTGTTATTGCTCGTGAACTTGCTGAAGCGGGCTATAATGTTGACGTTTATGAGAAGCGAGACCAATTAGCTGGTAACTGTTTCACTGAACGGGATACCGAGACGAACGTTATGGTTCATGTATATGGTCCACATATTTTTCATACTGATAATGAAAGAGTATGGCAATATGTGAATCGCTTTGGTGAATTCAAAGATTATACTAATCGAGTTAAGGCTTTTAGCCAAGAACGTGTATTCTCTCTTCCTATTAACTTGTTAACGATTAATCAGTTTTTTAACAAGACATTTAGTCCAGATGAAGCGCGAGAGTTTATAAAGAGTGTTGCGGATCAAAGTATCGATGAGCCAATTAGCTTTGAAGAGCAGGCATTAAAATTTGTTGGTAAAGAACTATATGAAGCCTTCTTCAAGGGTTATACCATTAAGCAGTGGGGGTTAGATCCGAAAGAACTGCCTGCGAGTATTTTGAAGCGCTTGCCTTTGCGCTTTAACTATGATGATAATTACTTTAATCACAAGTACCAAGGTATGCCTAAGGATGGTTATACCCCTATTGTTGCGGCTATTTGTGAACACGAAAATATTTCTATAAAGCTTAGTACTGCTTTTGATAAGAGTCAATGTTCTGATTACGCACATGTATTTTATACAGGACCTTTGGATGCTTGGTTTGACTATTGCGAAGGTCATTTACCATATAGAACATTGGATTTTGAAACCTTCCGCCGTGAAGGCGATGTACAGGGGACTGCGGTTCTTAATTATTGCGACCAAAAAGTGGCATTTACTCGTATTACGGAACATAAGCATTTTTCTCCTTGGGAACAGCACGAGCAGTCAATTTGTTATCGCGAGTTCAGTCGTTTAGCTCAGCCTGGCGACACTCCCTACTACCCTATTCGTTTAACTGGTGACCCAGAGCAGCTGATCAATTATGTTGATCTTGCAGAGCGAGAGCAAGGAGTAACATTTGTCGGACGTTTGGCGACATACCGTTATCTAGATATGGATGTAACTATCAAAGAGGCACTCGAAACTGCTGATCTATTTTTAGAGAAAAAAGGTCAAAATATGCGGTCTTTTACTATACAACCTTTGAGCAAGTCATGAAAATTGCCGCTGTAATTGTTACCTACAATCGATTAGAAAAACTCAAGAATACAGTTGCTTGTAGCTTAGGAGAAGCCCTGGATAAAATTATTATTGTCGATAATGCATCTACTGATGGAACGGGGGAGTGGCTAAGTCAGCAGGCTGATTCAAGGTTGGTGTGTTTACATTTGGAGCAGAATATTGGTGGTTCCGGTGGCTTTAGTAAGGGGTTTGCTAAAGCACTTGAGTTGAACGTTGATTGGTTAGTGTGTTATGACGATGATGCTTTTCCACAGAATGGTGCCATTGCTGAATTTCGTCATTTTTCAGAGAAAAATATTGACTCCACTTTGGCAGGAGTTGCTGCCGCAGTATATGGGCCTGATGGAAGTATCATGGAAATGAATAGGCCTAGCTTTCACCCGTTTAAATCACTGATTCAGTCGGCCAAGACTCTATGTTTTGGTCGAAAAGGCTTTCATATACCTGATAGTTACTATCAGAAACAGGAGCCGCAGAGTATTCAAGCATCGTCGTTTGTTGGTTGTTTTGTGCGTTGTAGCTCTATACGAGATAAGCTTGACCTTCCGCGTACTGAGCTTTTTATCTACGCTGATGACATACTTTATACTCTGAATATGGCGCAACGAGGGTACAAGCATTATTTTGTTCCTACGATTCGCTTTACTCATGATTGTGAAACTGTAAGTCAGCGTAAAAAGTATACTCCTCTATGGAAAGCTTACTATACCTATCGAAATGGAATTGAACTGTACAGAGTTACTTCTGGTTGGTTGTTTCCTTTTGTTATGGCAGTTAAAGCGGTGTCTTGGACAAAGAACGCCACACTTTATGAAGAAAAATCCAAATATCTAGCGTTAACTTTTGAGGCTATAAAACATGGGTTGATGCGAGATTTCTCCCAGAATCATCAAACTTTGTTGGAAAAGTACAAGTAAGTCTTAGACCTCAATAATAATCGACACACTTGGTAGCGATAAGAGAGTTAGTTGACTATAGTCTTCGAGCTCTCACTCAATCCACCAAGGTTGTCAGCCTTTTGGGACTAAATGGTAATTAGTGGTGAGACCTCAGAACCAAGTCTGGTCAATGGACTTTATGCATGATCTGCTAGCAGACGGGCGAAAGAGCCTCTTGTTTAATGTGATCGACGACTTTAAGCGTGAGGGATTAGTGATGGAAGCGGGCTTTTCCTTGCCATCACAGAGAGTGATTCGCGTCCTGAATCAACTATTGGAGTGGCGAAAGAAGCCTATTGCCCTTCGTTGCGACAACGGCTCGGAGTTCGTTAAGCGGGCTAAAGAGAAAGGCATCAGAATAAACTATATTCAGCCGGGTAACCCTCAACAAAATGCGTATATTGAGCGTTACAATCGAGCAGCGAGATACGGCTGGGTCAGTAAACACCTGTTTGATACGCTCGAAGAAGTCCAGGAGTATGCAACAGAGTGGTTATGGTTTTACAATCACGAAAGACCACATACAGCCAACGGAGGTAAGCCACCTCTAATGGCCGTTTTGAACTGCATTAAAAAGGGAATGATTACGAATCCCCTATGACTACCTAGTGGCGTTGTTTGAAGAGCTTCCGAAACGCAATGTAGGGGACAGCCTAGAAGACCTGTTACCTTGGAATATTACGCTCTGAGAGAGAAACAAGGTGTGGTTGCCCGTACGCTTACGATCGAACTAGCTGGTTTGAGGCAGGGGCTATTTCCACATGATGAAAAGTAGGCGGTTCGGGGGTGATTATTTTAGAGGTGTGAGAAACGCCTTCGAAAGAGGGGCGCGCGTTGTATTTGAATGGCGGTGATGATCTTTCAGAAATCTTATTGGGAGTTGAGTCTGCCGCTGGTGAAGTCCTGATGCTAAAACGCATTAAGGAAATAGGGTACATCGCGTACTTTTTGGATTCAGAAGGTAGTCGTGTCGCGCTGCGTTCAATGCTCTAGTATCTACAAAAGATAGGTAGATATTTATTGAGGTTGTGGCTATGCGTAGGGCAGATCGTCTTTTTTAAATTTTTCAATCGCCGACTAACGACGGCTAAATGGCTCGCTGAGAGGCTCGAAGTCTCTGAACGCATTATCTATTTATCGAGATATTCAAGACTTTAGCGTGTCTGGTGTACCTATTGGGACCTCGACTGTACTTGCCTGAATTTTTTCATAGTAATCAGATCTCGGCCCGATTGGATGAAGTTCATAACGCCATTAATGCTAAGAGTATTATCCATATCGAGTATTTTACGTTGCAAGATGATGTGTCGGAGCGTGAGTTAAGGCCACTTGGTTTATTATTTTGGGGTTTAGAGCATTGTTTTCTGGGCGGCAAAAAAATAAAGGCCCGTGTGGGCCTTTATTTAAAATCTGAGTTAGTTTGCGTTAACTAGATTGTGTAGCTCTGTTAAAGACGGAGCGATTTTTACGCCAGGGACATTTGTACCCACTGTTGCTTCAAATGAACCTTCGATGCTTGAGCGGAATGAGGTAAAAGAGATTCGGTAGACGCCACGCACTAACACTTCGCTAGGGTTGGCTGGTAGTTCGGATTAATCATCACGGCCAAGGTTCTGTAGCACTTCACCATCATTTTTGATTTTAGCGCTGTCTACAATATTTAAGCGATCTAAGGCCAAGTAAGTATCGAAGAATTTGCCAGCATCATTTTTCATGCCGACATTAAAGTTGTTATGAACGAAGTCTGAATCACTTGGGGCAGAGGTTGAAGGTGAGATCATCGATACACCAATTTCATCAACTGCGGCAGGCACCCAAACATAAAGGTAATATGCATCTTTGTTTTTATACTTACCATCTGGTTTTACTGAAGAATCAATGTAACCAAAGTAGTTTGTGTAATTTGTATAGGGTACGCGGGCTTCGATTCCTGCCATTCCTCTTGAAAAAGAGCTTTTTAAGTGAGGAGTTGTTGCAGAACAGCCGGCCAGAGCGGCTAAAGCTACGCACGGTAATACGAGGTGACTGACTCAATGTCATAATTTCGTGGCGTACCTCATCAATATTGAGCTGCACTTTGGCTGGTATGCCCTAAATTCAGATAATAAGTGCGACACTGCAAAACAGGTGTAGAAGAAGCCAACTGCTGAAGTTGGTTCACTTCTTTTCGCCACAAAAATAAGCAGTACAAACATGAATTATCAGCAATTGACCGAAGGGAAACGATACCAGATTTCCGCTCTTTTAGAACAAAAAATGTCAGTGTCCTATATCGCTAATGCCATTAAGTGCCATAAAGCCACGGTTTATCGTGAATTAAAGCGTAACAGGCAAGCGAAACACTATTGTTCTAAGGAAGCACATTCTTTTTGCCTAACAAGAGTATCGAATACCAACAAAAACAATCAATTATATACGGGCTCTTATTGAGTTTGACTGGAGTCCAGAGCAAGTATCTAACGTATTGAAGCGATGTGGTGTGCCAGTCAGCTATGAGTGGATTTATCAATACATTCATGATGATAAAAGGCGCAAAGGAACACTTTACCGACACTTAAGGCAGGGTCATAAGCGCTATCGAAAAGGCAAACGAACAAAAGATGAAGTTATAAAGAACGCTGAATCCATAGAGGAACGTCCTGATATTGTCGATACGCGAAAACGTTTTGGGGATTGGGAGATAGACACGGTTTTAGGTAAAAGTGGAACAGGCTCGATTGTCACACTACTTGAGCGAACGACGCGTTTTTACTTGATAAAGAAAGTGAATTCAAAGTCTGCCCTAGATGTCACCCAAGCGACAATAGAGTTGTTAATGCCCTTTAAAGATCACGTGCATACGATTACAGTAGATAACGGTAGAGAATTTTCTCATCACGCTAAGATTGCAGAAGCGCTGGATACTAAAGTCTATTTTGCCCACCCTTATAGCTCTTGGGAGCGTGGCGCGAACGAGAATAAGGCAATATGTGCGTAAAGGAACAGATTTAAGAGAGATTGAAGAGGACATGATTCACTGGGCGATGACGAGAATCAATTATCGCCCTTAGGGTTCAAGCAGCCAGCGGTCGTATTTAAAGAAATGAGCTTAGCGGCTTGAAATGAAAAGTGTCGCACTTCGAACTTGAATTCAGGGCCAACCAAAGTGCTGAATATACTTCGAGCTGTATATCTCAGTTTATAAACGATCCGGATTAATGGGCATTTTTCGAAGTTAACGACAATGTATAGGCTCGAATAACTTTCTGATCGTACTAGGGAGGGGGTGAATAAGTCCACTGGCTTTAGTGTGTGGATAACTCTTCTTTATTCGAGGTAAGTTTCGCTGTCCAATATTGAGCATATTGACAAGAAAGTTAACAAAGAATTAAAGAGAGCTTAGCCCACGTCCTTTGGGTCTTTCAGAGAAGCAACCTATCTTCGTTAAGAGTGATTGCAAGGTATCAATATCCCTGCTCACTTTCGCCTTCAAAGACTGTTTCTCTGATAAGACTGAAGCTCATAAGGCTTATTCGTACCTTCCCTAACTAAAGTCCATACGCTGCCGTGCTTTTGGCCAATTTAAAAAAACAGAATACTCCATCGTTGAAACTGTGAATATAGTTGAAACCAAGGGTTTAGAACTATTTAAAATCTCTGCAAGAGAAAGTCTTATCGTTTTTATAATTGATAATGAGTTTTATTTAATAACTTTGTGTAATTTAAAGGCTTTATTAAGTCTAAATTTTTGATAATAAGTGTCGCGAAATAACGTTTATATTTTGTAAATGAAATAAGGCCGTCTTTGTTATTATTACTCTTAGTTATAATTTCTTAATGCTCTCTTAATTCCTGTTAATAGCCCGTGGTGCGGGGGATTCGTTTTCTTATCTAATATTCAATGGTATTTATGAGTGTTGTTCATAATCCCTAATAAATACTAGATACTCCGCTTTTTCTCCGAAAAGTTACATTGCGTTACGTTTCGCCGTTTAAAGTTCTATGAGAAACTAGGGGATTGCTCTGGTTGCCGCGCCAACTGCGCTTCAGAGCGTATTGTAATAATGTGTAACAAATCTCTTCGTTGTGGCTCTGCATGGAGCGTTCTTAAATTATTGGATTGGTTAAAATGAATAAATTTCGAGTACAACTCTTTGGCACTCTAAGTGCTATCATTTTTATGATCGTTGTTTTGTTTGCGACGATGAACTACATCTCATTTAAAAGAGAATCAGTGGCACTTAATAAGTCCATATTACAAACTCAGAACGCTGAAATATCCGCAGAATTAACGACACGTGTAAGCGGTTATTTAAAAATGCTGTCTTCGATTGACGTGACGAATCGCGATATTGCCAATGATCGTTTATCAGAGCGTGGCTTGAATCAACTGAATGCATTGATTCGGTCTCAGAAAAGTATTACGGATGGCATTGCGATACTTAATAAAAAGGGAGAGCTTTTTGGAGGGCCGACCGGAGCAAAGTTTGGTTTTAATGCCAAAGAACTAAAACGCCCTTTTTATACAGAGCTGTTCCAAGGCGGGAATAAATCCTACATTTCAAAACCGTTTAAGTCTAAATTAACCAGTAATGAAGTGATCGCGATGTCGTACAAGATCAATGAAAATTTCGCTGTCGTTTCTACTGTATTATTAAGTGCGGTATTGGAAGAGCATTCTGAGCGGAAAGGCATGTATCTTTATACTTCAGATGGCACTATTTTACATGCACCAAACCCGAAGGATATAGAAAAAAACCTTTTTGAACTTCGTCCGTATTACAAAGGATTGAATGAAAGTAACCGAGAACTTTCTTATTCGACTTTTTCTCCGGTTCTCGACCGTGAAGTGAACCTTACAGGGTTCTGGGGGGAATTGGATATCACAAATTGGCAGTTTGTTGTTTTAACAGAAGACGACAGTATTTATGCCGCCGCTGAGCAGCAGTTGCTTCTCTCTCTTCTTTTAGGTTTTATCAGCCTTGTTGTTGCCATGGGCGTTCTGTATGTAATGATTAAAAGGCTTGTGTTGGAACCCGTGGGCGGCACGCCGAGTGAAATCGCCGAATTGCTTGAGGAGATGGCAAAGGGCGACCTTAGCCGTAATATTACTCGCAAAGGTGATGAAACGGGTATTTATCAATCTTTTGTCGATTTATCTCATCAGTTAACGTCTTTGATCAAAACGTCTTATGGAATCTCTGAAAATGTGTCTACCGCATCGACACAGTTAAACTCTGTGATGGAAAACACACAGGCGAATGCTAAGTCAGAGTTGGAGCAAATAGAGCAAATTACCTCTTCCCTTCGAGAGCTAAACTCCGCTTCTCAGGAAGTGAGTGAAAAAGCCGTCGTTGCAGAAGATGCCGCGAAGCGAGCACAAGAGAATGTCGCGAGTGGTAATCAGACGCTAGACAAAAACATTGATTTAACTAACCGTATTAATGCTTCGTTTGCTGAAACCGCACACATTGTGGATGAGCTGCGCCAGTTTGCGCTTGAAATCGGCAGTGTAACGGAAGTGATTAGCGGAATTTCTGAGCAGACTAACTTGCTGGCGCTGAATGCAGCCATTGAAGCGGCTCGTGCTGGAGAGCAGGGTCGAGGTTTTGCTGTTGTTGCCGATGAAGTGCGTAACCTTGCGTCTAAAACACAAGAGTCGACTGTGAACATTCAGGAAATTATTGAAAAGCTGCAATCGCAATCTGAGCGCGCGAATAACAATATGGGTAATAATGTTGAGCTGATCAAAAGTTCGGTTTCATTGGCGACGCAAGTAAAAGATTCGTTTGAAGACATTTCGCAAGCGGTTCAATCTATCTCGGATGTGAATACGTTAGTGGCTGCGGCATCGCATCAGCAATTGAGCGTTACGGAAGATATCGGGCGAATTACTACTCAAACGTTTGATTCTGTCAGTGAAAACATGACATCAATAAATGAAACCTTGCAAGCATCGCGAGATTTGTCTGAATTAGCGGAATCTCAAAAGAACTCTTTGTCGTACTTTAAGCTTAAAAGAGCGGTTTTTGAGTATTAATCGTTTCGAGTAGAAAAATACGGGAAGTGGGTAGAGTGGAAGGGCCTTAATTGGCCCTTTTTTATGAATGAACATATATGTGAGTTCACTCATTTTGGGCAGTGTTTTCCTAAGCATGCTCATGAGGAGAAACATAAATCAAATTTTCTGTTATCCGCTTTTTCGCGTAAAATCCCTTGTTAACGTTTTATTTATCTTCATGAGGGTGCATTGTTAACTTAATGCGTCGCTTGTGTTTGGGGTATTGAGTGGCAGACGACGATGATGATTTTTCCCTTTTTGCTCAGGAAGTAGAAGGGGTAACACCGTTAAAGAAAGACGAAGTTTATCTTGCTAAGAAAGGTGTGCCTGTTGATTACGATGCGAGAAAACTGGCTGCGCAAGTGGCTGTAGAGGCAGATCGTAATCATCTTTCTCATGATTATGTGCTGAAAGTCGATCCGAATGACATGTTGGAGTATAAGAAAGACGGCGTTCAGGACGGCGTTTTTAAACGCTTACGACAGGGTAAATACGGTATTGAAGCACGATTGGATTTACACCGTCGCACAGTTGAGCAGTCGCGTCAGCAAGTCTTTCAGTTTGTTGAAGATTGTATAAAGCACGATATCCGAGTTGCGATTATTGTTCATGGCAAAGGCGATCGTGAGCCTGACCCAAGCAATCAAGCCACTATCAAGAGTTACATCAATAAATGGCTGCGTGATTTAGATGATGTAATGGCTTTTCATTCAGCGCAGCGCCACCACGGTGGGCTTGGTGCTGTCTATGTTTTATTCCGAAAAAGTGAGAGAGCTCGTCTGGAAAATTGGGAAAAACATCAAAAACGATAGAATCGTGTGTCTATTTTTCAATCAGACGCGCAATTTGTTCTGTCGAAGCGCGTAATTTGCTACAATTACGCTCTTTTCTGGTCGGTTGCTTTTCGATTGTTGAATTTACCAGAGTGAATACCTAATTCTTCAGAGATCACCTAAGAATACCGTTTAAGAGGTAGGGAATGACAAATAGCATTGCACACCATCCTGCGTTTTCATTTGTACGCAGCGAATACATAGATGCACTGAATGTTTCAGTTCAAGAATTCGAACACACTACAACGGGCGCAAAGCATTACCATATTGCCTCTGATAATGATGAAAATGTCTTTTTGGTCGGATTGAAAACGGTGCCAACGGACTCCAGTGGCGTGGCTCATATTCTTGAGCATTCGGTATTGTGTGGTTCAGAACGTTTTCCAGTGCGCGATCCTTTTTTCATGATGATTCGCCGTTCTCTTAATACCTTTATGAACGCCTTTACTTCTTCCGATTGGACGGCCTATCCGTTCGCAAGTAAGAACAAGAAAGATTATTTTAATCTGCTTGATGTGTATCTCGACGCCGTGTTTTTCTCCCGTCTTGATCCGTTAGATTTCTCTCAAGAAGGCCATCGCCTTGAATTTGAAGAACCTGAAAATCCGGAATCAGATCTGACGTTCAAAGGCGTTGTGTTCAATGAGATGAAAGGGGCAATGAGTTCGACTACGTCTGTATTGTGGCAAACAATGACGAAGTATCTGTTCCCAAGTAATACCTATCACTTTAATTCCGGCGGTGAGCCAACGGACATTCCCGATTTGTCTTATGATGATTTGATGGCGTTCTATCGCAAGCATTATCATCCTTCTAATGCGGTCTTTATGACATTCGGTGATATTCCAGCAGAGACATTGCAAGCTCAGTTTGAAGAGAAAGTATTGTCTCGTTTTGAACAGTTGGATGCCAAAGTTTCTGTGGATAATGTGAAGCGCTATTTCTCGCCTGTTCGAGTGGAAGAAGGCTTTGCAGCAGAAGAAGTCAAAGAAGACGGATCACACGTCGTGGTAAGCTGGCTACTTGGTGAAAGCACAGATCTTGGGCAGCAGTTTGAGGCTCAGTTGCTTTCTAGTGTGTTGTTAGATAACTCTGCATCACCGCTTCGTCGTGTATTGGAAAATACCGAATTAGGGCAAGCGCCTTCGCCGTTGTGCGGCCTTGAAGACAGCAATAAAGAAATGAGCTTCATGTGTGGTCTTGAAGGTGTGAAGCGTGAAAACTCAGAAGCGGTTGAGAAGCTGGTTTTAGACACATTGGAAGATGTGGCTAAAAACGGTGTTGATCAAAGCATGGTTGATGCGATGCTGCATCAGTTAGAGTTAAGCCAACGTGAAATTGGCGGCGGCGGTTACCCTTACGGTTTGCAGCTTATCCTAGCAGGGCTTTCGACGGCTGTTCATTCTGGCGATGTGATCGCTCAATTAGATCTTGATCCTGTGATTGAGGATATGCGTGAAAAAGTCAAAGACAAAGAGTATATCCCGAACTTGATTCGCAATTTGATTCTGTCGAATGCACACCGCATAACGCTCACTTTGTCTCCTGATGAGTCTTTGGAAGGTCTTCGTAATGACGCAGAGAAAGAGCGTCTGGCGAACATAAAGGCGTCTCTTTCTGAGGCAGAAAAACAAGATATTATTGACCGTTCTAAGGCGCTAAAAGAGCGTCAGGAACAAGTTGACGATATCAGTATTCTTCCAAAGGTAGGTCTTGAAGACGTACCTGCTTCGATCCCGGTTTACGAAAACCTGCCTCTTGAAAAGGCGGTTCCCGTTACGTTTTATCCTCAGGGGACAAACGGCTTAGTTTATCAACAGCTGGTGGTTGAATTGCCAGAGCTTACGGCTGATGAAACGGCAGTATTGCCGACTTTTGCAATGCTACTTACTGAAGTGGGGGTAGGTGATAAAGATTATCTCGCAATGCAATCACACCAGGCGGAAATTTGTGGTGGTTTAGGAGCGTCTAATTCTATTCGCGCCACACTTGAAGATAAGCACGCGCTGAATGGATATTTTATTGTCTCTTCTAAAGCGCTTGTGCCAAACGCACTGGCAATGACCGAATTGATGACGGACACGCTGAAAAATGTGCGTTTCGACGAAGTGGGGCGCATAAAAGAGCTTATTGCACAGCGACGTGCTCGTCGCCAGCAAGCTATCACGGGGCAAGGTCATTCTTTGGCCATGACCTCTGCTGCAAGTGGTATCTCTGGTTTATCCGCTCAGGAAGAAGCATGGGGCGGTATGACGGGGTTAGCAAGCTTAATTGCACTGGACGATTCGCTGAAAGAAGGCGATGACGCGATGAATGCACTTATTGCTAAGCTGCAATCCATTCATGCGAAGGTGTTGAGCATGCCGAAGCAAGTGTTACTTGTGGCGGAAGGTCATCACTTAGACGATTTAGATTCGGGCCTTACTCCTGTTTGGCAGACTCTTGGTCAACCTACTGGCGACATGTCTCGTTTTACTTTGCCGTTTGTTGAAACGTCAGTAAAACAAGGCTGGACGACCGCAACTCAAGTCAGTTTTTGCTCTAAAGCATTCAAAACGCCTTCAGGTAGCCACCCTGATGTCGCTCCTCTAACGGTTCTAGGTGGATTCTTACGCAATGGTTACCTTCACCGAGCGGTTCGTGAACAGGGCGGTGCTTATGGTGGTGGTGCGAGTTTTGATGGTACGGCTGGAGCGTTTCGTTTCTATTCTTACCGTGATCCTCGTATGTTGGAGACGTTGGCAGATTTTGATCAATCGATTACTTGGTTGTTAGAGACCGAACATACCGAAGATGCGCTAGAAGAAGCGATTTTAGGGGTTATTGGTTCTTTGGATAAACCGAGTTCTCCAGCGGGCGAAGCGCAGGGTGATTTCTTCCTGAAATTACATGGGCGTGAGCAGGCGTATCGCGAGCAGCAGCGTAAGCGGATTCTTGCGGTTACGGTGGAAGATTTGCAGCGCGTAGCGAAAGCGTATCTTACGCCAGAAAATGAGAGTGCAGCGGTGATTACTTCCGCTGCAAATGCCGATGTTCTTAAAGAACAAGGCTTTACGATTAACAACCTATAACAGACAGTTCGCTAGAGAACGGAATTATTAATGGATCAGTTTCATGATATTCGCCCTTACAACGACGATGAGGTCGCCGGGGTGTTAGAAAGTCTGGTGGAAACACCAGACTTTATAAAAACCATCATTGGTTTTCGATTTGCAAAATGGCCACAATGGACGCGTGGTGTACTGAGCTCACTTGTGAAGTTCGTACTAAAACGGGAAGTTTCTAAAATTCAGTGTGTACATGACTTTCAAATGAAAGTTGCAGGTTACATGGAGCGTATGATCAAGACCACCACGACGGATGTTGAATATCGTGGTATTGAAAAGCTAAAGAAAGGAGAGGGTTACCTTTTCCTTTCTAACCATCGCGATATTGCGATGGATCCTGCGTTTGTAAACTATGGCCTCTATTTGGCTGGGCTCGATACGGTTCGCATTGCGATTGGCGATAACTTGTTACGTCGAGAGTTTGTGTCTGATTTGATGCGACTGAATAAGAGTTTTATTGTAAAACGCTCTGCGAATGGCGTACGTGAAATGATGGCTGCTTTTGGGCAGTTATCATCTTATATCACGCACTCTTTGACAGAAGATCATAGTAATATCTGGATTGCTCAGAAAGAAGGGCGTGCGAAAGATGGCATTGATCAGACGGATCCTGCCATTATCAAGATGTTTTACATGAGTCAGAAAAAGCAGAAAGTCGCTTTTCCTGACGCTATGAAAAGCTTAAAAATCGTACCAGTTTCAATTTCTTACGAATATGATCCGTGTGCTTTTGATAAGGCAAATGAGTTACTGCAGAAATCAACAACAGGCAGTTACGAAAAATCTGAATTTGAAGACATCGACAGCATTAAAAACGGCATTGTCGGTTATAAAGGGAAAGTCGTTGTAACATTCGGTGATTTGATTGATCACAATTGTGATACACCAGAGGAAATGGTCGAAGAAATAGATCGCCAGATAATTGCCAACTATGCGGTGCATCCGTCGAATCAGGCGGCATTGGCTATGTTGAACGGCGATGTATCAAAAGATAAGGCATTCTCTGAATACATGGAAACGTGCCCTGATGATTTACGGGAAACGGTACTGAAAATGTACGCGAATCCGTTGATTCAGCAGCAAAGTAGAGTGCAGTAGCGCTCTAGTAGGTTTAGCGATAGGAGTTTACATCTTTATGAGTTCTAAGATGTCATTTAGGTCGTGGATTGGTTCCATCCTGTTTTTAGTGTGTTATTCCGTGTTGACGGGCTTTACTGGTGTGTTTGTTCCTGCGATTGCGGTCTTGATGCCTACCGCTTGGAAACAGCCGGTTCTTAATGTACACAATCACATATTACTGTATTTATTTAGGGTGATATGTGGCGTTCGTGTGGAAATTGAGGGGCTAGAAAACCTGCCTAAAGGTAGACCCGTTGTTTTGGTGTCGAATCACCAAAGTGAATGGGAAACCTACTTGCTTCAGGTGTTAACGACACCTATTTCAACAGTGCTTAAAAAGGAGCTGCTTTCTATTCCGTTCTTTGGATGGGGGCTTCGAATGGTGCAGCCCATTGCAATTGATCGTTCTAAGAAGGCAGGAGCGTTGAAACAGATCTTAAAGCAGGGCAAAGAGCGCATCGCGTCAGGTCGATCAGTTCTAATTTTTCCTGAAGGAACGCGCGCTAAACCCGGCCAAGAAAAACCGTTTAATAAAGGTGCGGCAATGTTAGCTGCGTCAGCTAAGGCACCGATACTGCCTATGGTTCATAATGCTGGACATGTATGGCCGAGCCGCACTTGGAAGCGTTACTCAGGTGAAATTAAAGTATCAATAGGAAAGGTGATTGAATCCGAAGGGAAGTCTACCAGTGAAATCCATGAAGAGATGGAAACCTGGATGCGTTCGGCAATGAGGCAAAATCCTTAAAAATAAAAAAACCGCGAATAAGTCGCGGTTTTTTTTGATCTAATCAAACATCACATTGTTTGATTAGCCTTCGTATTTTTTGAATACTAGGCTGGCGTTTGTGCCACCAAATCCAAAGCTGTTAGACATAACGTAAGTGAGATCTACGTTGTCCTGACGCTCCGTTACAACTGGAATGCCATCTGCTGCTGAGTCTAGCTCTTCAACGTTAGCAGAGGCTGCAATGAAGTTGTTTTCCATCATTAAAATGCTGTAAACCGCTTCGTGAACGCCTGCCGCACCTAGTGAGTGACCAGATAAAGATTTTGTTGAGCTGATCGCAGGGATCTTGTCACCAAATGTTTCTTTAACGGCTTGTAGCTCTTTCATGTCGCCCGCAGGAGTACTTGTGCCATGTGTGTTGATGTAGTCAATGTCACCGTCGATTGTGCTCATTGCCATTTGCATACAACGCATAGCGCCTTCGCCTGATGGTGCAACCATGTCGTAGCCGTCAGATGTTGCTCCGTAGCCTACAACTTCTGCGTAGATTTTTGCGCCACGAGCTTTCGCGTGTTCAAGTTCTTCAAGAACCAACATACCGCCGCCGCCAGCAATAACGAAACCATCACGAGTCGCATCGTATGCACGTGATGCTTGTTCTGGTGTGTCGTTACGTTTAGAAGAAAGCGCACCCATAGCATCAAACATACATGTTTGAGTCCAGCTTTCTTCTTCGCCGCCGCCTGCAAATACAACGTCTTGTTTGCCTAACTGGATTAGCTCCATAGCATTACCGATACAGTGCGCACTTGTAGAACAAGCGGATGTGATCGAGTAGTTAACACCTTTGATTTTGAAAGGTGTTGCTAGACATGCAGATACCGTGCTCCCCATGGTTTGAGTAACGCGGTATGGACCAACACGCTTAACGCCTTTTTCACGAAGTGTGTCGGCAGAATCAACAAGGTTTTGTGCAGATGCACCACCAGAGCCTGCAATTAGACCTGTGCGAACATTTGATACTTGATCTTCCGCTAACCCTGAATCAGTAATCGCTTGTTGCATAGACAAGTACGCGTAGGTTGCCGCATCGCCCATGAAGCGACGTACTTTACGGTCAATAACCGTAGCGTCAACGTCGATACGGCCGCAAATGTGACTGCGGAAACCGTGTTCTTTATAATCTTCAGCAAACTGTATACCAGATTTGCCTTCTTTTAGAGAGTTTAAAACACTCTCTTTGTCATTACCTAAGCAACTTACAACGCCTAGGCCAGTTACTACTACACGACGCATAAATCTGCCTCTTTAATATAATTAGAAGTTTTCAGTTGAAGTGAAAAGGCCGACACGCAAATCTTTTGCAGTGTAAATTTCGCGACCATCAACTTTTACGCTTCCATCTGCGATACCCATTACTAACTTACGTTCAATGACTCGCTTCAATTGAATGTGGAAGGTTACTTTTTTTGCTGTTGGTAGGATTTGGCCTGTGAATTTAACTTCGCCAGCGCCCAAAGCACGACCACGTCCTTTGTTGCCTTTCCAGCCTAGGAAAAAACCAACAAGTTGCCACATAGCATCAAGACCTAAACAACCAGGCATGACTGGGTCGCCAGGGAAGTGGCACTCGAAGAACCATAGGTCTGGGTTGATGTCGAGTTCGGCGATGATTTCACCTTTATCAAACTCGCCGCCTTCAGCGGAGATGTGGGCGATGCGATCTATCATCAGCATATTGCCAACGGGCAGTTGAGCGTTGCCCGCACCAAACATTTCGCCGTAACCGCATTTTAGTAGTTCGTCTTTTTCAAACGATGAAGCTGTAGTCATTATAGTCCTATTTCCACTTTCAGCATGTCCCTAACATAGGGAGGCTTCTTGAGTGGTCCAATTAGCAGTAATAAATTCTGACAATTATATCGATATGATGGCTTAATATGAATGTTTGGTGCTAAAAAAACCAACGATACTGATAAAAAGGTTAGAAAAATAAAGGTACAGGCGTGGCGAAGTGAGGAATGTTGTCATATTGTATCTCTCTTGAAATGTCTTTTTGTTATTTTGTTGCTTCGTTGTTATGTGTTTTGTTTATTTTTTTGGTGATTGAGAATTCATGAGTTTGACTAATTTTGAGCCTTTGAGCTTCTGTAATTTGAAGGAAGATTGGGCGTTATCTGGTTACAAGCATCACGCTAAGGGTGCGAGTAAGGCGCTCCACTTTTTGCATGGAAATGGATTCGCCGTTGGCAGTTACAGTAAGGTCATTGCACCGCTTGCACGAGACTATTCGGTTATTGCCCAAGATGCTGCTGGGCATGGAAATTCGCCAGCAGGGAAATCGTTCGTTGGTTGGAACCAAACGGCAAGCCGTTTCAATGAATCGCTCACTCAATACATTGAGCACTCAAGTTGTCCTCTCTATGGTATCGGGCACAGTTTTGGGGGGTGTATGACCTTGTTAATGAGTGTTCAAGATCCTAAGCAATTTGAGCAGCTTGTACTTTTAGACCCTGCTTTATTTCCTCCTCGTCTCATTTGGTTGCTTCGTGGGGTACGAATGGCAGGCTTGGATCATTATGTGCCATTGGCTAAAAGAACGAGAAAGCGCAGAACGCAGTGGGATTCCTACGCGCAAGTTAAAGCCAACTTTACTGGGCGGGGCATCTTTAAAGGGTGGGATGATGATTGTTTAGACGACTACATTCGCTACTCCCTGTCTTGTGATGACAAAGGGCATTATCACTTAAGTTGTTCTACTTGGATGGAGGCGGCTATTTTTTCAAGTTATCCGAAGGGGCTTTGGAAGGCGATTAAACAATTGTCAGTACCAACTCATATCGTTTATGGGAAAAATACCTATAAGTACTTTAAAGAAGCATATCGGTTAGCCGCGAAGATCAATTCAAATATAAAGCTGATTGAGGTTGAAGGTGAGCATTGCTTTATGCAGGAGCGGCCAAGCGACACTGTTGAAGTGATCCGAGACCTTTTGAAGTAAAAGGTCTCTCGATTCTTTAGAGTGTTGGTGGTCGCTTTGTGATGATGGGTTAGTTGCGGCGTTTAACCGCTGCGTTTGCCAGTTCGATAAGTGCCGATTTGTATTCAGACTCGGGCAACTCTTTAATAGCATTGATTGCTAGGCTGGCTTGCTCCATCGCCTTATTTTCAGTGTATTCAATCGCGCCGCACTCTCGAACGTCCGAAAGTATTTGCTCAAGATGATCGAGGCCACCTGTTAAAATCGCTTGTCTAACACGTGCTTGAGCGTCAGCGTTGCCATGTTTCATAGTATAGATCAGAGGAAGCGTTGGTTTACCTTCCGCAAGATCATCACCGACGCTTTTACCCATTTCTTGTGCTGTACTGACGTAGTCCATGACATCATCAATCAGTTGGAATGCGGTGCCGACATACATGCCGTAGGCTTGAAGTGCTGCTTGATGTGCTGTTGATGCATTGGCGACTACGGCGCCACATAACGCAGCGCCTTCAAAGAGTTTGGCTGTTTTGTATTGTATTACTTTTAGGTAGCCATCTTCGGTAGTATCTGGGTCGCCACAGTTAATGAGTTGTTGAACTTCGCCTTCGGAGATGATGTTGGTTGTATTGGACAATATTTCCATACAAGGGACGCTGCCAACATTAACCATCATTTGAAATGCTCGCGAATAGAGGAAGTCTCCAACGAGAACGCTGGGAGCATTGCCCCATTCTTCATTTGCTGTTTTTTTGCCTCGGCGCATATCGGATTCGTCAACGACGTCATCATGCAGCAATGTTGCAGTATGAATGAATTCAATAATGGCGGCCATTTTTACAGCGCCGCTGAGTTGAGTCTCAGAAAGGCCCTGACTGGATTGCGCTGCGCGAGCTGCTAACAACACCATAAGTGGGCGCATTCGCTTGCCGCCGTTGCTGATAATATAATATCCGATCTGCTCAATAAGTGGGATTTCACTTTTTAATTGGCTGAGAATATGGTCATTTACCTGGCTGAATTCATCAGCCACAACATCGTGAATCTTGGTGGATTGCATGGGTTTTCCGAAGCTCTGTAATCTTATGCTATTTAGCAATTGCGCAACATGCTAGGTAAGCAGGGCGATAGGGTCAACTAAAAACACGAAAAAGAACTAGAAAACTTGTGTTGCTCTTGTTTTGAGTGGTTCTCTTTTGTACAATACTGCGTCCGATTTACCCAAACTTTGCTCCCTATCATATGGTATTTCGAAATTATTTAGCGTCTTAGGTTGTCCTTTGGCGGGAAGTAGATTCGAACTTGCCACTAGAAGTAGGTCAAACTTATTCCAGTAGCCGGGTAAATCTTATTGGAGAAAAAAATGTTTGCAGTTATCAAAACCGGCGGTAAGCAATACCGTGTGCAAGAAGGTCAAACTCTTAAAGTCGAAAAACTAGCTGTTGAAGCTGGTAGTGCTGTTGAGTTCAACGACGTTCTTCTTGTTAGCAATGGCGACGACGTACAAGTTGGCGCTCCTGTTGTAGAAGGCGTTAAAGTAACAGCTGAAGTTGTTTCTCACGGCCGTGGCGACAAAGTTAAAATCTTGAAATTCCGTCGTCGTAAGCACTCTATGAAACGCATGGGTCATCGTCAGTGGTTCACAGAAGTGAAAATCACTGGTATTAACTAAGCGTTAAAGTTTTAATATTTTAGGAGTAAATCATGGCTCACAAAAAAGCTGGTGGTAGTACTAAGAACGGTCGCGACAGTCAGTCGAAACGATTAGGTGTTAAGCGTTTCGGCGGAGAAGTTGTGATCCCAGGTAACATTCTGGTACGTCAACGTGGTACTCAGTTCCACGCTGGTGAAGGTGTTCGTATCGGTAAAGATCACACTTTGTTCGCGGTTTCTGAAGGTCAGGTTAAGTTCGAAGTTAAAGGTAAATTCAAGCGTCGCACAGTTTCTGTCGTTTCTGCTTAATTTCTTTTTCGAGAAGAATGAAAAGAGCTCCGCAGCGCGGGGCTTTTTTTTTGGAAAAATTCTATAATCAGGCAATGTTTGTCTGGTAACCCTCACAAGAGGTGATGTTGTGAAATTCGTTGATGAAGCGACCATTTATGTTCGAGCAGGTAAAGGTGGAAACGGCTGCTTGAGTTTTTGGCGCGAAAAATTTGTAGCCAAAGGTGGTCCTGACGGCGGTGATGGTGGTGATGGCGGCAGTGTAGTATTAGAAGCTGACGAGTCATTGAATACTCTAATCGATTATCGATTTACTAAGAAGTATCTGTCGGAAAATGGCGAGGGTGGTCAAGGTCGTGATATGACCGGTAAGAAGGGTGAAGATCTGGTGCTTAAAGTCCCAGTCGGAACAACGATTATCGATGAAGATACAGGCGAGACGCTGGGGGATTTGACTCAAGTTGGTCAGACTCTCAAAGTGGCTCAAGGTGGTCGCCGTGGGCTTGGTAATACTCGCTTCAAATCCAGTACTAACCGTGCGCCAAGACAAACGACTAAAGGTACTCCAGGTGAAGAGCGTAACCTGAAGCTTGAAATGAAAGTACTTGCGGATGTGGGTCTGTTAGGTTTGCCAAATGCTGGTAAAT
This sequence comes from Marinomonas balearica, assembly GCF_004362145.1. Lineage (GTDB taxonomy): Bacteria > Pseudomonadota > Gammaproteobacteria > Pseudomonadales > Marinomonadaceae > Marinomonas > Marinomonas balearica. The sequence continues at coordinate 10,542 of NZ_SNXC01000012.1, read as the reverse complement.
CAACGTTTATTCGTTCTGTCTCTTCTGCTAAGCCGAAAGTTGCCGATTACCCATTTACGACGTTGGTTCCTAACCTTGGTGTTGTAAAGGTGAAGAAACATCAGAGTTTCGTTATTGCCGATATTCCAGGAATCATTGAGGGTGCGGCGAATGGTGCTGGTTTGGGGATTCGCTTTCTAAAGCACTTGGTTCGTAACCGTATTCTTCTACATATTGTCGATATGGCTCCTTGGGATGAAGTGACACCTGCTGAGGCAGCTGTTATTGCGGTGAATGAGCTGGAGAACTTTTCTCCGACATTGGCAGAGAAGCGAGATCGTTGGTTGATTTTGAATAAAATCGACATGGTGCCAGAAGACGAAGTTGAAGAGCGTTGTCAAAGCGTCATTGATGCGTTGAACTGGGAAGGAAAAGTTTACCGTATTTCTGCTATCTCAGGTGCTGGTACAGAGCCGCTTTGTCTGGATCTGATGACGACTCTAGAGGCGATGAAAGATCGCTTGTTGGAAGATGATGCAGCGAAACAAGAAGAGAATGATATTCGTGCCTTGATCGACGAAGAAGGGCGAGATCGTATTCGTCTGTTACGAGAAAGTCGTCGCCGTAATTCGCAAGATGACGATGACGATTATGATGAAGACGATTATGATGTAGATGTTGAGTACGTGCGTTAACAGAGTACTGCTCAAGTTGTCGGAGAGTAGAGTAGAGAGATGGTGATCAGAGAGGAAATTGCAAAGGCGCAACGTGTCGTTGTAAAAATTGGCAGTGCGTTGCTGACTAACGATGGGCAAGGCCTAGATGTAGACAGTATTGGTAGTTGGGTTGAGCAAATTGCCATGTTAAGAAAGCAGGGCAAAGAAGTTGTGCTGGTCTCTTCTGGTTCTATCGCTGCAGGCATGAAGCGACTGGGCTTTCTCTCTCGACCGACACAAGTAAATGAGCTTCAAGCTGCTGCCGCTGTGGGGCAGATGGAGCTTGTGGGTGTGTATGAATCCCATTTCGAACGATTTGGGTTGAATACTGCTCAGATATTGTTGACGCACGATGATTTGTCTAACCGTCGGCGTTATTTGAATGCGCGATCTTCACTGAGAACGCTGGTAGGACTTGGTGTGGTGCCTATAGTTAACGAAAACGATACTGTTGTGACAGACGAAATTCGTTTTGGTGATAATGACACGTTGGGGGCACTTGTTACCAATTTGGTTGAAGCGGATTTGTTGCTTATTTTAACGGACCAAAATGGACTTTATGATAAAAACCCAAGAGATCATAAAGATGCAACATTAATATCGCATGCTTCTGCTTCTGATGACACGCTAGAGTCGATGGCAAGTGGTGGTGCAGGAGTGCTTGGTAGTGGAGGTATGCTTACCAAGGTTCGAGCTGCGAAACTTGCTGCTCGTTCAGGTGCGCATACACTGATTGCGTCGGGTCGTGAAAAAGATGTGATAGTGCGCACGGTCTCAGGTGAGAAACTCGGGACTTGGTTGTTGCCTGATTTCACGCCTATTGCTGCGCGAAAGCAGTGGTTGGCTGGGCACCTTAAGAGTCGTGGGGCTTTGATACTGGATGATGGTGCAGTAAAAGCACTGCGTAAGCAGGGTACTAGCCTTTTGCCTGTTGGTGTGAAAGACGCTGAAGGATCGTTTGCACGAGGTGATATGGTGCTTTGTGTTGATGAGCAAGGTGACTTGGTTGCGCGTGGTTTGGTTAATTACAGTATTGCAGAGACGCTGAAGCTTCTTGGGAAGCCATCGTCTAAACGGGGTGATATTTTGGGCTATGAGGGTGAGCCTGAATTAATTCACCGTGATGATTTGGTGATCATATAAATAGCAGAGGATTCAATGGCTAAGCCTGGAAAAACTGGATTTGAGCGTGTGATGGATGCGTCGAAGTATTCTTGTCAGGGGTTAAAGGCGCAATGGCATCACGAGGCAGCCTTCCGTCAGGAGGTAGGTTTGTTTTTATTGGCGGTCCCGCTTGCCTTGTGGCTGGGGGATTCTGCGTTGGAAATCGCGTTAATGATTTTCAGTATCAGTCTTATTTTGATTGTTGAGACATTGAACTCAAGCGTTGAGGCGATTGTTGACCGAATTAGTCATGAGCATCATGAGCTTTCTGGGCGTGCAAAAGATTTAGGTTCAGCAGCTGTTATGTTGGCTGTTATTCAGGCTGCGGTAGTTTGGGGGCTGATAGTGCTCTTTGGAAGCTAAAGGCTTAGCAAATGTTTTGGATCTAAGAATTTTACATATAAAAAAACCGGCTAGCGCCGGTTTTTTTATAACTATTAGCCTAGTGCTTTGATCTTAGCACTCAAGCGGCTCTTATGACGAGCTGCCTTGTTTTTATGGTATAGGCCTTTGTTTGCTGCTTTGTCTAGTTTAGACGTTGCTGCAACGTAAGCTGCTTGAGCTTCAGCTTGGTTGCCTGCTTCAATAGCTGCATCTACTTTTTTCAAGTATGTGCGCACCATAGAGCGCAGGCTACCATTGTGAGCGCGACGCTTGATCGCCTGGCGCGCACGTTTTCTTGAACCGGCGGAGTTTGCCACAGTCTGGCTCCTTCAAATCTTTATAAAATGAAACAATACAACACGTCGTGTATTGTGAAATTGATGTCAAGTTTAACTTGAAAATCTCGCGGCGGATTGTACCAGTTTTTGCGCTTGCAGCAACCCCATTATATAAATAATAGGCAAAATGGTGATTTTTTGAGCTGTAATGTGGTGGCGCGAATGCTATTCTAAATCGCCTTATTTGATTTCAATTGTGCGCTGTTAGCATGATGACGGGGCAAACTATTGAATGAAAAGCGCACGAATTCATCATTGCATCCCTGAATTATCTATTAGTTAAGCATACTTATTTATGTCCCAGACGACAGTCATACCGAAAAAATCTCTTTTGCGATCCAGTGCTCTTGTGTCTCTATGTACTTTACTTTCCCGTATATTGGGGTTGGTTCGTGATGCTGCTTTTGCCTCTGTTCTCGGAGCCAGTGGCAGTGCTGATGCCTTTTATGTGGCGTTTAAAATTCCTAACTTCTTTCGTAGGTTGTTTGCAGAAGGTGCCTTTGCTCAGGCGTTTGTCCCTGTGCTCAGTGATTATCGGGTCAATCATACAAAGGAGGAGGTGCGAGAGCTGATAGGTGCCGTAACGGGATCGCTGGCTTGTGTCTTGTTGGCCATTACAGCAGTGTTTATGGTTGCAGCACCGTGGGTGGTGTATGTTTTTGCTCCGGGGTTTATCGATAATCCCGCTCAATCAGCTATTGCCTCAGATTTGTTAACGATTACGTTTCCTTATTTATTGTTTATCTCTTTAACTGCGTTAGCAGGAAGTATATTAAATTCGCATGGTGAGTATGGCGTACCTGCTATTACACCGATTTTTTTGAACGTGTCGCTGTTGGTTGCGACATTGTATTTTGCAAAAGAAGCGGCAGTTGCTGAAACTGCGGTGGCTTGGGGTGTTTTTTTTGCAGGACTTATTCAGCTACTTTTTCAAATCCCTTTTTTGGCAAAAATGAAGTTGATCGCGCGTCCGCGTATAGGGTTTAGTCATCCAGGTGTTAAGCGCATTTTGCTGTTGATGGGGCCGGCGTTGTTTGGCGTGTCAGTAGGTCAAATTAACTTGTTGTTAGATACGGTGTTGGCGTCTTTTTTAGAAACGGGTTCTATTACTTGGCTGTATTTGTCTGATCGACTGTACGAATTGCCTTTAGGTTTGTTTGCCATTGCAATCAGTACGGTCATCTTACCTTCTTTATCTCGTAGTTTTGCTGCCGAAAATAGCGGTAAGTTTGTAAATACGCTCGATTGGGGGCTTAGAGTGTTGTTGGTGATTGCGTTGCCTTCGTCAGTTGCGTTGTTTTTTCTGGCAGAGCCGCTGATCGCTACTATTTTCTATCGCGGAGAGTTAACGGCAAATGATGTGCAGATGGCAGCTTTGAGTTTGCAGGCTTATTCGGTTGGGCTTGTATTTATGATGCTAATCAAGGTGTTGGCGCCGGGTTATTACGCTCGTCAGGATACTAAGACGCCGGTGCGCATTGGTATTATTGCTATGATTTCAAACATGGTCTTCAATTTAATTTTAGTGTGGCCATTTGGGCATGTCGGTCTTGCGCTTGCTACTAGTTTGTCAGCAGGGCTGAACGCTTTTCTATTGTGGAGAGGGCTGGCAAAAGACGCATACTTCGTGTGGCATCGCCGTTGGTTGAAGCATATTGTTGCGCTTGTTATGGCTTGTGGTGTGTTAGCTGGGTGGATTTATTTTTATCAGCGGCAAGGCGTTGATTGGCTTCAGCTGCATGATATGCAGCGTGTTGGTCATGTGGCGGTGTTGGTTGTTGTTGGAGTGGCTCTCTATGGTTGTTCTTGTATTCTATTCGGTCTTAGAGTTAAGGATCTAAAAGTAGCTGCGGGGTGATCTACCTTTGAGTAGCTGAGTACTATATAATTCCGGTTATTTTTTCGACGCAGGTCAAAATGGTTGGCTTGTCTGTTGTCGAGTGGTTGATTCAGCATCAGAGGTTTTATGGAGCTAATTAGGGGTATTCACAATATCCGCTCTAAACATCAGCGTGGCGTACTTACGATCGGGAACTTTGATGGCGTGCATTTAGGTCATCAAACGATTCTGTCTCGTGTAAAGTCTCTTGCTAAGCAATATCAATCGCCTGCAGGTGTTATGGTTTTTGAACCTCAGCCGCGCGAGTTTTTTGCGCCTGAGTCTGCTCCTGGCCGTATTACTCGTATGCGAGATAAAATTGAGCTGTTGAAAGAACAAGGTATTGACTATGTATTATGCCTTCCGTTTAACAATAAGTTGCGTAATCTAGATGCGTCGGAGTTTTGTCGTCTCATATTAAAAGATGGCCTACATATTCGTCATTTGGTTGTAGGTGATGACTTTCGATTTGGTTGTGATCGACAGGGGGATTTCAATTACTTGTCTCGCTTCGGTGAACTGAGCGATTTTGAGGTTGAGAATACATCTTCAGTGCTATCGCAAAATAATGAGCGAATTAGCAGTACCTTGGTTCGACAACAACTTGAGTCAGGTCAATTTGATGCCGCCGTTCGTTCCATGGGGCATTCTATGGTGATGGGCGGACGTGTCATTGGTGGCAAGCAGCTTGGCCGAACGATAGGTTTTCCAACGGCGAATGTGCATCTGAAAGGATGTGAACCCGCATTACGTGGTGTTTATGCGGTGACTATGACCGTCGATGGCCTTAAGCATCAAGGTGTCGCTAACGTGGGTGTTCGTCCTACGGTAAATGGTAAGCACCCATTGTTGGAAGTACATGTATTTGATTTCAGTGGAGACCTTTACAATAAGTATGTCTCTGTTGAGTTTAATTGTTTTATTCGACCAGAACGAAAAATGTCTGGGTTAGATGAGTTAGAAAAACAAATTCAGTGTGATAAAGAGGAAGCTCAGCGCTTCTTCTGCAATCTGTGAACGATGATCTTTGAGGATAAGTTAACAAACCATGAGTGATTATAAACCAACGTTGAATTTGCCGAACACGGGCTTTCCGATGCGCGGTGATTTGGCAAAACGTGAGCCTGCAATGCTTAAACGCTGGCAGGATATGGATCTATATAACAAAGTACGTGAAGTCAGTGCGGGCCGTAAGCCTTTTATTCTTCATGATGGTCCTCCATATGCCAACGGCAGCATCCATATTGGTCACGCGGTTAACAAAATCCTCAAAGATATTATTGTTAAGTCTAAAACTGTAAGTGGATACGATGCCCCCTATATACCTGGTTGGGATTGTCATGGTTTGCCCATTGAGCACAAAGTGGAGCAGATGATTGGTAAGGCCGGCGATAAGGTGTCTTTCAAAGAGTTTCGTGCAAAGTGCCGTGAATACGCTTACTCACAGATTGAAGAGCAGAAAAAAGATTTTATCCGTTTAGGTATTCAGGGTGATTGGGAAAATCCTTACCTGACTATGAATTTTGAAACGGAAGCTAACATTGTTCGAGCTTTAGGCAAAATCGCTGAAAACGGTCATTTGGTAAAAGGCTTTAAGCCTGTTTACTGGAGTGTGGTTGGTGGTTCGGCTTTGGCGGAAGCTGAAGTGGAATATCAAGACAAAACGTCTCTGTCATTAGATGTGCGTTATGCTCCTCAAGACCAAGCTGCGTTCTTAGCAAACTTCTCTGAAGTCGAGGGAGAAGGCGATGTATCGGTTGTTATCTGGACGACCACTCCTTGGACTCTACCAGCGAGTCAGGCGGTTTCTGTTCACCCAGAGTTTAGTTACGCCTTAGTCGAAGTCGATATGGGGCAAGGTACAGAGCGTTTGGTGCTTGCAGAAGACATGGTGCAAGGCATCATGCAGCGTTATGGGCAAGAGAGCTATCGAATAGTTGGTCGTGCATTTGGTAAAGACTTGAATGGTTCTGTTTTGAATCATCCATTTGTTAAGCGTGATATCCCAATGATTTTGGGTGAGCACGTTACCACTGAAGCAGGTACAGGTTGTGTTCATACTGCACCAGATCATGGTGTGGATGACTTTAACGTTGGTCGTGCAAACGGTCTTGGTACGATTAATTTAGTACAAGATAATGGAGTCTACTCCGAAGCAGCTGGTGAGTTTGCCGGTATGCATGTGTACAAAGTTGACGGTGCGATACTAGACGCATTGAACGCGAATCAAGCGTTGGTCTTTGAATCCAAAATTTTCCACAGCTATCCGCATTGTTGGCGTACTAAAACGCCGTTAATCTTCCGTGCGACTCCGCAATGGTTTGTCAGTATGGACGAGAAGGGGTTGTTGGATTCTGCAAAAGACGCTGTAAAAGGTGTGAAGTGGACGCCAAGCTGGGGACAAAACCGTATGGAAGGGATGTTGAATAACAGCCCGGACTGGTGTGTATCTCGTCAGCGTACTTGGGGGGTTCCAATTGCTCTTTTCATTGACAAAGAGACTCAAGAGTTACATCCAGAAACGCCTCGTTTAATTGAAGAAGTTGCGAAGCGTATTGAGAAAGAAGGCATTGATGCATGGTTTGAACTGGATGCCGCTGAATTGCTTGGCGCCGATGCCGAGAAGTACAGTAAAGTGACAGACACTTTGGATGTGTGGTTTGATTCTGGTGTGACGCATTACTCTGTCATTGACCAGCGCGAAGAGCTAAGTTTTCCAGCAGATTTATATCTTGAAGGGTCTGACCAGCATCGTGGTTGGTTCCAGTCGTCACTTAAAACGTCGATCGCCATCCGTGGTGTGCCGCCGTATAAAGGTGTGTTAACTCATGGTTTCACGGTAGATGGCGATGGCCGTAAGATGTCTAAATCTTTAGGCAATGTGGTATCGCCTCAAAAAGTAATGAGTACGCTTGGTGCGGACATTATTCGATTGTGGGTTTCTGCAACAGATTACACCGGTGAAATGACGGTTTCCGATGAAATATTGAAACGAGTCGCAGACTCTTATCGTCGTATTCGAAATACAGCTCGTTTCATGTTGGCGAACTTGAACGGCTTTAATCCTGCAACAGATATGGTTGAGAGCGATAAGATGATCGCGCTAGATCGTTGGATTGTTGATCGTGCGGCGCAGTTACAAAAAGAAATTGGTGAGGCTTACGACGAATATCAATTCCACACAGTGAACCAGAAAATTCAAAATTTCTGCTCTGTGGATTTGGGCGGTTTCTATCTGGATGTTATTAAGGATCGTCAATATACAACTCAGCCAGATAGCTTGGCACGTCGTTCAGCTCAAACTGCTTTGTATCATATTGTTGAAGCCTTCACGCGTTGGATTTCTCCGATTCTAAGTTTTACTGCTGATGAAATTTGGCAATCTCTTCCTGGAGAGCATGGCGAGTCTGTTTTCCTTGAAACGTGGTATGAAGGGCTGACTGAGTTGACTGGCGAGGAAGAGTTTGGCCGTGAATTCTGGAAGCAAGTGCTTGAAGCGAAAGTTGCTACAAATAAAGTACTAGAAGCCGCTCGTAATGACGGTAAGATCAAAGCAAGCTTGAGTGCTGAGATTACACTCTTCTGTGACGACAACTTAAAATCTTTGCTTGATAAATTAGGTGAAGAGCTGCGTTTTGTATTGATTGCGTCTGACGTTAAAGTTCAGCCTTTGTCAGAAGCAACTGAAAATGCAGTTGAATCTGAGTTGGAAGGTTTGAAAGTGGCAGTTGTTATTAGCTCTAGTGAAAAATGTGTTCGTTGTTGGCATCATCGCGAAGAGGTGGGCAAACATGAAGCTCACCCAGAGTTGTGTGATCGTTGCGTAAGCAACCTACCTGAAGGAGAGGGAGAGCAACGCCTCTACGCCTAATGATGAAAAAAGCATGGCAACAGGCTCGCCTATGGTGGGCCGTTGCTTTGATTGTATTTGTATTGGATTGGATAACCAAACAAGCGATTGAAGCAAGCTTACATTATGGGCAAGAGATCGCTATTTTGCCTTTTTTTGACCTGACTCTTCGTTATAACACTGGTGCGGCATTTAGCTTTCTTGCTGGTGCTGGTGGGTGGCAGCGTTGGTTTTTCTCTTTGATTGCGGCGGCTGTTGTCATTGGCATCAGTTGGCGATTAATCAAGATTGGTAAAACGCTTGTAATGGAATCGTTGGCTCTTGCTCTTATTATGGGTGGCGCGGTCGGTAACTTATATGATCGTCTGGTTTATGGTCATGTGGTTGATTTTATTCAGGTGCATTGGCAAGGCGCGTGGTACTTCCCCGCTTTTAATATTGCTGATTCAGCAATTACATTAGGGGTTATAGTGATGCTGTTTGATGGCTTTTTCCCCCAACGCCAACAAGGTGATAAGTAATGACGGTAATAACCGAGAACAGTAAAGTAACGTTGTTTTTTGAACTGTCATTGGAAGATGGTCAAATTGTAGATTCTAATTTTGATAAAGTGCCTGCGACCTTTGAATTTGGTGATGGGAGTTTATTGCCTGAATTTGAAGCTGTGTTGCTTGGTTTGAAAGTGAAAGATTCCCGATCCTATAGCATGTCTCCTGAAAAAGCATTTGGGGCACATAATCCAAGTAATGTGCAGACGATTTCTCGTGATCAGTTTGAGATGGATATAGAGCTTGGGATGGTTGTTTCTTTTGCGGATGCAAATAAAAATGAATTGCCGGGTGTAATTGCGAGTATAGATGAGCAATCTGTAGATGTAGATTTTAATCATCCTTTGGCGGGTCGTACTCTTACTTATAGAGTTGAAATTGTTGCGGTTGAGGAAATATAGTGGGCTTTTCAATTCAATTAGCTAACCCAAGAGGTTTTTGTGCGGGAGTGGACCGTGCTATTGATATTGTGAACCGGTGCTTGGATTTGTTTGAGGCGCCTATCTATGTCCGTCATGAAGTGGTTCACAATAAGTTTGTTGTTGAGTCGTTAAAAGAGCGCGGTGCCATCTTTGTTGATGAGTTGGATCAAGTGCCTGATGATAAAATAGTTATCTTTAGTGCTCATGGCGTATCTCAGGCTGTTAAGGCTGAGGCAGATCGTCGTGGATTAAAAGTATTTGATGCGACATGTCCGCTGGTGACTAAGGTGCATTTAGAAGTTGTGCGTTATGCTCGCGACGGAATGGAGTGTGTATTAATAGGTCATGATGGGCACCCTGAAGTTGAAGGTACGATGGGGCAATATGATACTTCTAAAGGCGGCGCGATTTATCTGGTTGAAAACGCCGATGATGTCGCAAACTTAAAAGTATCAGACCCAGAACAATTGGCATTCGTCACTCAAACGACGCTTTCTATGGATGACACCTCTGTCGTAATTGATGCGCTACGTCAGCATTTCCCTAGTATTCGTGGCCCGCGTAAAGATGATATTTGTTATGCGACTCAAAACCGTCAAGATGCAGTGAAAACGTTGGCATCAGAGTGTGATTTGGTTTTGGTGGTTGGCTCTGTTAACAGCTCTAACTCAAATCGCTTGCGTGAGCTTGCGGAGCGAATGCAAACAAAAGCCTATTTGATTGATAATGCGAACGAAATACAGTGCGATTGGTTAGTTGGAGTGAATTCCGTGGGGATTACTGCCGGAGCATCAGCGCCCGAGGTGTTGGTTTCGGATGTAATACAGCGTCTAGTGTCTGAAGGTGGCGAAGAGCCTAAAGAGCTGAAAGGGCAGGAGGAGAATGTATCGTTCTCTATGCCCAAAGAGCTGAGAATCGTTCAGTTATAGATTTTACTAGTCTATTGCGAATTGCTCACGAAAAAGCCCCCTTTTATTTACCACTAAATAAAAGGGGGCTTTTTGTTGTCAGAGCTTAACTAATTAAGCTTTTTAAGAAAAAACAAAATAAATAAAAAAAGTACTTGCGTAAAAAAATCTGGAAGGTAATATACGCACCCACTGACACGGACAACCACTCAGAACAACGAGTGAGACACTAAGAAGAACGCTTCTAAGTAACCGAGTTGGTACGCTCTTTAAAATAGATAATCAGATAATTTGTGTGGGCGCTCGCTGGAGACTTCTAAAAAATTAAAGTCTTTGATGAGTGAACACGTCAAT